>CAVQRA010000001.1:0-489344 GCA_963715075.1 uncultured Actinomycetes bacterium
CCGCCGTCACCCTGGCCCTGCTGAAAGCCCGTCCGCTGTCGTCGCCTGCCCTGGCCGACCGGTTCGCCGGGATAGTCGCCCGCTCGACCGTCCCGCTGCCACGGGTCTGGCGAGCGGGGCCCGCAGGCGCCGGCATCGCCAATGCGCTCGCGCTGCACTCGCACCGTGGCTCCTCGGTCCTGTTTTCGGAAGCGCTGCTCCAGCAGCTCGCCGAGGACGAAGCGGCGGCAATCTTCGCTCACGAGGTGGCGCACCTGGAGATCCAGGGCCGAATCGGGCCGTGGCGCACGCACGGCGCGGCCTTCGGGCTGATTGTCGCCGGGACGATCCTCGTCCCGGCACTCAACGGTGCGCTGCCCTTGCCGGATTGGCCGCTGCACCTTGCCTGGGTCTTATTCGTCCTCCTGTATCTGGGGTTCAGGCTCCGCCGCGGACAGGAGCACGAGTTGGCCAGCGATCGGCGGGCGTCTGAGCTCTGCGGCGCTCCGGAGGCCCTGATACGCGCGCTGGTCAAGCTCCATGCGCTCGGCCGCGTGCCGCGCAGGTGGGAACAGCAACTCGAGGAATCCGCGTCGCACCCGAGCCTGGCGCGCCGCGCCCAGGCGATTCGAGCCGCCGCTCACACGGCGACTGCGACGTTCGGAAGCGCGGAAATCTTCCGGGGAGCGGACCCGGGGCTTTTCGTCATCATCGATAACGATGCCGTGCGCTGGTTCCGCTCCGTCCCGGTAGGCACCGCGGAGAACTCCGAGTCGCTTCAGGCCGCCGCTGGGACCCTCACAGCGGTGCGGTTCGGCAGCATTGCGGAACTCCGAGTCGCCGCGCGGGGCATCTCGGCGCCCGAGCTGATCCTCGTCGAGCGTGACGGGAAGAAGCATAGCGCGCGCATGCGGGCCGACGATCTCCCACGGCTGCAGCGCACGCTGGACCAGGTGGACGTACGGGTGCCTCCGGCGCCGAGATCTTCGGCTTATCCGATCCGCCTGATTGCCGTCCTTGCCTCGAGCCTCGCGTCGGTCGCCGCGACCCTGACGCTGCAGGTATTCTCGGTAGTGCTGGTCGCTCTGCTGGCGGCCTTCCGGCCCACACTCGGACTGACCACCGCGGCCGGGATCGTCTCCGCCCTCGGCGCCATCCTGGTCGTGGCCGGTGAACGCCACTGCTCGGTCCGCGAGTTGATGCTTCTGCTGGGTGTGCTTCCACTCGCGGCCACCGCCTTATGGATGCGAGTACGGCTGCGCGGCGAGACTCCCGCGGCGGAACAGTTGCGGCATGGGCTATCTGGATCACCTCGTTGGCCACGCTCGCCTGGTGGAGCGTGCCGCTCCTTGCTTCCCAAGGGCATCTGCTGCAGCTCAGCGAAAGCTTCAAGGCGGCCACAGGGGTCACACTGCTCCCGCTGGCTTTGGCGATTATGCTCTCGCACTGCCGCACCCGTCGAACGCGCCTGGGGGCAGCGCTGCTGCTGGCCGCGGCGGGGTGGCCGCGGTGATATCCACGTCCGCGTTTCGGGAGAGGATCGTGTGCGACCCGCTGCTGGGCTCGCTTCCCGCCTTCTCCGTTTCGGAACCACCCCCACAGCGAATTGCCACTTTCGAGGTTGAACCATGGGCCTCCGATCTGCGGATAGCGCCGGGCGGCACGCGAGTGGCGTTGAGGCACGGAGGTCCGGACAGTGACGAGGAGCCCTTATCGCCCTATACGGTTTATGCGCGAGACGGCAGCCACACGAAGGTGGAGGCGATCGATCTCCAGTTTATCGACGACAAGAGCGTACTTCTCCTGAGGATGGCGCGCGGCGAACTGGAACTGGCCGCCGTACCACTCGATGGCGGGCGGCCGGCCTGGCAGACGGCGCTCGCGGGCCATCGCAGCACGGCAGGCTCATCCTCTTCCCGGCCGACGGCCGATGGCGCGTTTTGAGCCAGTCACGCGAGGGTGTGTTGACGCGGACCGAAGGACAGATCGGCCGCCAAACGCTGTCCCGCACCGACTGGCGGCCTCCATCGGGCCCCGAGCCCTGGACCGTGCGCGGCATCGCCGGCTCAGGTTCCGCGTCTTTGTGGGTGCGTCAGAGCTGGACGGTACCGAGGTTCGCGTGGGCGACTTCGCTACTTGCCTCGCTTGGGGGCGGATACCCGGTCGAGTCGACTCTCTACGGCGGGAAGGACCTCGTCCACTCTGCTCGCGCGCTCGGAGAGCCGCGCGGTTTGTCTCGATCCGCAACCGGGGGAGGACCGGTTCATCTGCCTGGCGTCCAGGGGCCTTCTCACAAATGCTCTTGCCGTCGAACCGGCGTCCGGCGGCATCCAGGCGCTCGGCACGATTCCCGGCAACTTCTGGGTGACCTCCGCGTGCGGCGGCGGCATCGTGGCGGGGTCGTGGAACGGCGTCCCGGCACTGCTGCGGCTGCGCGAGCGGCAAGTCGTCCGGCTGGGAAACTCCTCCGGCGAGGCGGCCTGTGGCGGGGGTCTGCGTGGCGCCGTCCCCTCGCTGCCCGGCAGGTCCGAAGTCGTGATCTGGGGGGCGGGAAAGGCTCAGTCCCGTCCCGAATGACCCTCGGTTGAGCAAGGTTCCCGGGCCGCGGCAAGCCGGCGCGCCGCACCCCATACAAAGTTGGTTTGGCTGGGCGACGGTATTGCGCTCCGCGTTATTTGGAGTGCGGTGCCTCGGCACCGCTTTCGCGGTTGCACTGTATCGGTAGGTTCGGCCGAAGTGCGGCGCCCAGGCGCCGCACCCAAAGCGGCGTCGAGCCGCCGCACTCCACACAAGTTGGTTTGGCTGGGCGACGGTATTACGCTTCGCGTTTTTTGGAGTGCGGGCCCGCGGCCCGGCGCGCCTGCTAATCCCCGCGGCGGATTTTTGCAATGACGCGGTCGCGGTCGGCGGTGGCGCGCTCCACGTCCCGCCGGTAGTTGCGCTGCAAGGCCTCCAGCGCTTCCGCGTCCCGGATGCCGGCCAGCTTCGATTTTTGCATGATTTCAAGCTCGGCCAGCTTGGCCTGGCAGGCGCGCTGCGCCTCTGCGATCACTTGTTTCTGCTCTCCGGTCAGGGCCTGCTCGGTGATGCCCTGCTCGGTATCCTGCTTTCGCAGGCGCTCCATCGCCAGTTCGTAGGCGCTCTTCGGTTCGTCTTCAGACATGTAGCCCTCGCATCAAGCCTGTGGTTCCAGAGGCGGGAAGCCGGACGCGCGCCAGGCACGCAGCCGGCAGCGGGCCTCTTCGACCAGCTTCAGGACCGCTGCACGCTCTTCGCGGTCCGGTGAAGAGGCGGCCCACAGCGTGTCCAGAAATGCATCCGCCTCGGGTCCGCAGCCCGCCACGTCCAGGGCCGCCGCCGCGCCCAAGGCGTATCTTACAGGAAGGAGGCCCTGCCGCAACGCCATCCTCATGGTCCCGACCAGGCGGTCATCCCAGCCCAGCTTCCGCGCCGGGTCCCGGCCGACCCGCTCCACCGTGTCCTGCAGGAACGGGTTTGTCATGCGCTGCAGCAGGTCCTCGGCGTACGCGCGGTAGCCGTCGCGGGTAAACAGGGGATCGGCGCCCGCGTATTTCCGGATCAACCCCTCGCCCGATTCCCTGAGGAACGCCGCTTCGAGGAACCGGGTGATTTCGGGGAATTCCGTCAGATCGGCTATGCGCCGCAGTCCCCGGGCCGCGGCGATATAGGCTGCGAGCGCGTGGGTCGCGTTGTGCCCGAACAGTTTCGCTTCTTCGAAGGGAATGAGATCGTCCTTTTCCTCGAACACCTCTATCCCGCGTCGGAACGCCGGTTCCCGAGCCTCCGAACTGAACCGGATCCGCGAAATCAATATCCGGTTGAATGCTTCCACGAGGAATGCGCGCCGCTGCCCGGAAGTGATGGTGGCGAGCGGCTCGCCGCCAGGGTCTGCCGTTCCCACCATCCCGCTCATCTTGCCGATCACGGTGTTAAGGAAACAGACGCGGGAGCGGACGGCGTCGCGCTCGGCGGGCGGGATGGCGTCGAATACGGAGGCCTCCAGGATCTCGGCGGCATGGTTATGGTTCTCGGCCGTGTAGACGACCGCCCGCGGCCCCCCCTGCTCCGCCTTGCGGAGCAACCCTTCGGCCAGCATGCGATCGATCCTGCCCGGGAGCCCGGAGCTATAGTGCCGGACGCTCGGCACGGCGGTGGCGATCTCCTGCGCACCGGCCAGGGCCTCAATCAACAGGATCCTGTCGCGCGCACAGGCCGGGTCGACGATATCGACTGGCCCGATGCGGGAAACCTGCACCCGGTCGGTATGGGCGATATTGACCGACACCCACCCGCGCGCCGCGCGGATGGCCTCGACCAGGTCCGGCAGGACTTCGGCGATCACGATATTCCGGAAGGCCCCGGAAAGGTAGGCCTCGTGCAGGAAAAGCCCTGCCTGGATGGCCCCAAACCCGAATCCGACAAAGGTGCGATTTCCGGTCAGTCCCATGACACGCGTGATCCAGTTCGAACAGTGTGCATCCCTAGAAGGACCTGGTGCCGGGCCAGAGCTCAGGAAGCGGCCGCCTGGGCTCGCGGCACACGAACACCGGGATGGCGTTCTCGTAAAAAATCGCGTACGGGTGCGTGATGGTCGCCGCCTGCCGCACGTCCCCGAAGCACCGTTCGAGGTCGGCCTTGTCCGTCCCGCCCAGCGTGATGACGACCTGCGTATCCGCGGGGCCGGGCCCCCAGTAGTAGTAGTTGAAGTGACCGGACACCGCCCGTGGCAGCCCGTATTTGCGGCCGAAGAGATTGACGGCGCCCGCTTCGCCGTAGTTTTCCGCGTAGATCACCGTCTTCTGCCGCTCGACTTCGGGCAGGTCCCGGTAAACGCGCGCGATGGTTTCGACCTGGTTTTCCCACCCGAACATGTCGGCGAAATACTGCGGCAGGGGTAGCTTCCGCCCCGTTTCGAACGTGAACGCCGCGTCCAGATAGACGACCCTGGAATAAGCCAGGAACCGTTCCACCGGGAGGACAGGCAGCGCATAGGGCAGGAACATGAGGCCGGAGAGTGCCAGAATCGTCACGGTAACCGGCTTCGTGAAGCGCCAGCCCCGACGGGCCGCGAGCCGCTCGGCGCCGACGGCGCCGGCGGCCATCAGGATGGTGTAGGCCGGCGCGGGGTAGTAGGGCTTCGAACCGACCACCATCAGGAGGACGAGGATCGCGGCGAACGCAAAACCGAACATCCGGAAACGTCGCAGCCCGGGCGCGCACATCAGGTACAGGAATCCGGCCAGCGACAGCGCAAAACCCGCCAATCCTATGAAGAACACCTGGAACAGCACGTAGAGGTGCACCGGGATCCACTGCATCATATGTTCGTGGATCTTCTGCGCGTAGGAGAGAAACGGCCACTGGTGTGCCCATTGCCAGACGAGGTTCGGCAGAAACAGCGCGAAGGCCAGGAGCGCGGCCAGCCATGGCCCGCGGCTTGCGGCGAGTTTGCGCTCGCGGGTCAGCAGCAGTCCGACCCCAAGGCCGGCACCGACGAAAGCCATGGCGTACTTGGTCAGCAACCCGGCGCCGAAGACGGCTCCCAGGGCGAGCCAACGGCGCCCGGTCGGGCGCTTCACGATCAAGAGCATCAGGTAGAGCGCCGCAACCCAGAACAGCGTGTTGAGTCCTTCGACGGCGATCATGCCCGAGGTGACCAGGTACACGGGCGCCAGCAGGGCCGCGAGGCCGGCGAGCAACTGCGCGAAACGCCCGCCTCCGAGCTCACGCGCCATCAGGGCAGTAAGCAGGATCACGGCCGTCGAAGCCAGCACCGCGGGAACCCGGATCGCGGCAAGCGAATCTCCCAGGAGCCAGCGCGTCGGCGCGAGGATGAACTCCAGGAAAGGGGGGTGGTCGACGTAACCAAAGTCGAGATGCGCAGCGCAGTCAGCAGCTCGTGCGTGGGTGCGCGCAGCGGCCGCTCCGCCGGAAAGCGGACGACCCACGTGGTCGCACCCGCCGCAGTCGCGGCGGCGGCGAGCGTCTCGCCCTCGGCGCCGAACGGCTCGTCGACGACGACCCGGACGCGCTCGCCCGGCCGCACCCCGGCCGCGGCGAGGAGGTTCCGACACCAGCCGGGCGCGTCGTCCACGGCTTCATCGTAGGGTGGGGGCGAGCGGACGGCGAGGAGCGTGACGACGATCGAGACGACGAGCGACAGGGACGGACGCGTCGAACGGCTTGCCGAGCTTCTGGTCGGTCGCTCGCTCGACGTCCAGCCCGGCTGGCAGGTGCTCGTCACCGGGACCCACCTCGCGCGGCCGCTCGTCGAGGAGCTCGTCCGCGCGATCGCGCGTCGCGGTGCGTATGCGCTCGTCCGTCTCGGAGCGGTCGACCTCGACCCGTTCCCCTTCGCCACCGCGTGGGCGGAGGCGGCGCCCACCCCGCTCCTCGAGACGCTGCCTCCGGCGGAGCGCCACCTCAGAGAGACGCTCGACGCCCGGATCGTCCTCTTCTCGCCCGAGAACGTCGTCGACGGCGCCGAGCTCGCGGCCGAGCGACGGCTCGCGCTGCGCCGCGCGGTGCAGCCCTTCCAGGAGCGCGTCGCCGCCCGTCCGTGGGTGAGCTGCCCGTTCCCGACGCTCGCGCTCGCGCAGGACGCCCGGCTCACGCTGGCGCAGTACGCCGACGTGCTCTACGCAGCATGTCTGCGTGACTGGGATGCCGAGGGCGAGCGGATGCGGCACATAGCGGCGCGCTTCGAGGTGGCCGAGACGGTGCGGATCGTCGGACCGGGCACGGACGTCTCGATGGTCGTCGCGGGCAGGCGGTTCGAGGTGGACGACGGCCATCTGAACATGCCGGGCGGCGAGATCTTCACCTCCCCGGTCGAGGACTCCGCGACGGGCGTGATCGAGCTCTCGGAGTATCCGACCGCCCTTGCGGGGAACCGTCTCGAGGGGATTCGGCTCCGGCTCGACGGTGGTCGCGTCGTCGATGCGTCGGCGAGCGTGGGGGAGTCGTTCCTCCTCGCTGCGCTCGACACCGACGACGGCGCCCGAGTGATCGGCGAGCTCGGGATCGGCTGCAACGCCGGCATCCCGCGCCACGTGCGCCAGATGTGGTTCGACGAGAAGGTCGCAGGCACCATCCACCTCGCCCTCGGGCAGGGGTTTCCCGGCTGCGGAGGCACGAACACGAGCGCTCTCCACTGGGATCTCGTGAAGGATCTCGCGCGGGGCCGGATCGAGCTCGACGGCGTCGTGGTGCAGCGCGACGGCGCCTGGGTGCTCTGAGGCCTCCTTCAGGGGAGCGGAGCGCGCACCGGCGGCCACCCGGCCACGTCGGCAGCCGACGGGCGGAGTGAGGCCGCGGTCGGAGCTGCGGCCCCGCCACCGTCTCGTGCGCCCCGTGAGGGGAGTAATGTCGTGCTCAGGAGGCAATAGCCATGGCATTCACGATGACGCGCGTCGAGTACTACTACGCCAACGTCCGCGACGATCTGGGAGCGGCGTACCGCGTCCTCTCGGCCCTTGCGGAGCGGGGCGTCGACCTGCACGCGTTCACGGCCGTCCCGAGCGGGCCGTCGCTCGCGCAGTTCGCGATCTTCCCGCGCGACCCGAACAGGTTGAAGGCGGAGGCGGCGGCCGCGGGACTGGAGCTCGAGGGGCCGCACCACGCGCTGCTGGCGCAGGGCGACGACGAGCTCGGGGCGCTGGCCAGCGTGCACGAGCGGCTGTTCGAGGCCGGTGTCGACATCTACGCCTCGACCGGTGTCAGCGACGGCCACGACTCGTTCGGCTACCTGGTGTACGTCCGCGACGACCAGTTCGAGCGGGCCGCGCAGGCGCTCAATCTGTAGCACCGCGATCCGAGCGTCACGATCGAGACCGCGCTCTGGGTTCTGGGCGGCAGCAGCGTGCGACGCGCGCGATCGAGCCTCGTCGGCTCCCCGGCAGGTTCGGTAAACCCCCACTTGAGGTCAGGTCGGCCTCGTTCTACGATCCGTCGTGAAGGAGCAGTCGCTCCTTGGGAACGCCGCACCTGGCACCGCTCGAGGGAAGCGCCTCGAGGTTCCACGGATACCGGGTGCGGTGTCCCGCGTCGTGGGTCGGGGTTCCGCCTTCGGGTCGACGCCCGGTCGATCGTCGCACGCGTCCCGCCGCTGCGAGCTCTCGTTCGGGCCACGCGTTCGGCTGCGCGTGCGGCGAGGCATGGGTCGACTGCGCTCCACGTCGCCTGAACCGTGCGAGAGCTCCTGCAGCCACCAATCTTGTCCAATAATGATCCAAGTTTGAGAAGACGCCGTACAACGGGTGTCGGAACCACCTCACCTCGAAGGGAAGACACCTGATGAAGAAGCCCGTCGCACTCCTCCTGGCGCTCGCCTCACTGCTGACGATCGCTGTCGGCGTCGCCGCCGCGGCTCCTGCCGCCAAGCCCGTCAAGCAGAAGAACATCGTGCAGACCGCGGTGGCCGCCAAGCAGTTCAAGACGCTCGTCGCGCTCGTGAAGCAGGCGGGCCTCGCAGGCACGCTCTCGAAGCCCGGCTCGTTCACCGTCTTCGCACCGTCCGACAAGGCGTTCGCGAACCTGAAGAAGAGCAACCCCGACCTGTTCAACAAGGTCGCCTCCGATCCCGCGCTGCTGAAGAGCGTTCTCACCTACCACGTCATCGGCAAGCGGGTCCCCGCCGCCGCCGCGATCGTCGCCGCCAAGAAGAACGCCAAGGTGAAGACCGTCCAGGGCGAGCCGATCTCGCTTCTCGCTCAAGGGTGGCAAGGTCGTCCTCAACGGCTCCGCGAAGGTCGTCGCGGTCGACGTCAAGGCCTCGAACGGCCTGATCCACGTGATCGACTCGGTGCTCGTGCCGCCGTCGCTGCTGGCCCCGCCGGCGCCGACGAAGACGATCGTCGAGATCGCGGTCGCGAACCCCGAGTTCTCCACGCTCGTCTCGCTGGTCGGGAAGGCCGGCCTTGCCGGTGTGCTCTCGGGGACGGGCCCGTTCACGGTGTTCGCGCCGACCAACGCCGCGTTCGAGAAGCTGAAGGCCGCTGCGCCCGCGACGTACGACGCGGTCGTCAACGGCCCCGCGCTGCTGACCAAGGTGCTGACCTACCACGCCCTCGCCGCTTCGGTGAAGGCCGACCAGGCGATCGCGGTCGCCCAGCAGAACGGCTCGGTCAAGACCGTCGAGGGTGAGGAGATCAAGCTCTCGATCGTCGGTGGCAAGCTGACGCTCAACGGCAGCTCGACCGTGACCACGGCCGACGTCCTCGCGACGAACGGCGTGATCCACGTGATCGACACCGTCCTCGTGCCGCCGAGCCTCGCCGGGTAGCACCCCATCACGGCCAGACGGCCGCCACACGCTGCAGGAGGGGCCCGCCGATCGGCGGGCCCCTCCTTTGTGCGGTGCTGGGCAGATCCTCGGCACCGCGTCCTGCACCTCCGGGCCTCCTGGGGCGTTGCCGCCGGCGCCGAGAGCCCGCACCGTCGGGATCGGCCGTTCCGGGGAGGAGGCGCCGGTTTCGTCGACTCCGCGCCGCTCTATGCTTGACGTGAGGCGGGAGCTCCCGCAAGACGTCGTCAAGGGGGTCGGCAATGGCCGGCCACGAGAGCCTCGTAGGTGCACTCGGCCCGGACTGCCATCGAAGGGAGCCCGGCGTGCTGACTCGCTCCGAGCTCGAGCAGGCCCGGGCTCGGGCCGCCGCCCTGCTCGCCCAGGCGGGCATCGTCCTGACGCCCGCCGAGCAGTCGGACATCGAGATCGCCGACTTCGGCCTCTCGCGAGCTCGAGCGAGACCGGGCTCGAGGTCGTCGTCTACGTCAACACCGAGCGCTGCTGCGCCAAGGAGCTCGTCATGTTCCCCGGCCAGACCTGCCCCGAGCATCTGCACCCGCCGTTCGACGGGACGCCTGGCAAGGAGGAGACCTTCCGCTGCCGCCGGGCCGCGTCTACCTCTACACCGACGGCGAGCCCGACGCCCGACCCAGCCTGCCGGCCGCCACGCGCCGATCGCGGCGTCTACACCGTCTGGCACGAGATCGTGCTCGACCCGGGTGACCAGCACACGATCCCGCCAGGCACGCTGCACTGGTTCCAGGCCGGGCCCGAGGGGGCGATCGTGTCCGAGTTCTCGACCGAGAGCCGCGACGAGCTCGACATCTTCACCGACCCCGAGATCGGCCGCGCCACCGTCGTCGCCGATGGCTGAGCCCGCGATCCGCGGGTCGTCTGCGCCGGCATCGTCGTCGCCGATGTGTTCGTCCCGCCGCTCGCCCGGCTGCCCGATCCCGGCGAGCTCGTCGCCACCGACGACTTCGTCGTCGAGACCGGCGGCTGCGCCGCGAACGCCGCGATCGCCCTCGCCCGCCTCGGCCTGCGCCCCACGATCGTGGCCAGGGTCGGTGACGACCTCTTCGGCGAGTTCGTCCGGGCACGAGCTCGTGGCGGCCGGGGTCGACGTCACCCACCTCGGCCGCGACGCCGTGCTCGGCACCTCGAAGACCGTGATCGTGCCGGTCGAGGGCGAGGACCGCCGCTACATCCACACCTTCGGCGCGAACGCCGCCCTCTCGGCGGCCGACCTCGCGCCCGCGCTCGCCGTCGCACCCGACGTGCTCTACATCGGCGGCTTCCTCGTGCTCCCCGGCGCTGCGACAGGACGAGCTCGCCGAGCAGCTCCGGCGCGCGCGGCAGGCGGGCACGCGCGTGGTCTTCGACGTCGTGCCCCGGCCGGACGCCCGGTGTCGCTCGACGACGTCGCGAGCGGTGCTGCCCGAAGTCGACTACTTCGTCCCGAACGACGACGAGGCCGCAGCGCTCACCGGGGAGAGCGACCCGCAGCCGCCAGGCACGAGCGCCTGCTCGCGCTCGGCGTCGGCACGGTCGTGATCACGCTCGGCGAGCGCGGGCTCGTCGCCGCAACCCGCGACGAGACGATCGAGCTGCCTGCCCCGCAGATCGACTTCGTCGAGCCGTCCGGCGCCGGCGACGCGTTCGCCGCGGGCCTCGTCTACGGCGTTCTCCAGGGGTGGCCGCTCCGCCGCTCGCTCGAGTTCGCCAGCGTGATCGGCGCCTCCGCCTGCACGCGCGCTCGGCTGCACGGCCGGGCTCTTCACGCGCGACCGGGCTGACGCGCTCCTCTCGGCCGGGGCCCCGTCCCTCGCGCCCTCCTGAGCGACCGACGTGCCCCTCGCCCCGCTGACCACGCTGCTCGCTGATGCCCGCGCGGGCGGCTACGCGCTCGGCTACTTCGAGGCCTGGGACGCGGTCTCGCTCGCAGGCCGTCGTCGAGGCCGCAGAGGCCGAGCAGGCGCCGGTGATCATCGGCACCGGCTGCCTTCTCGGCCACCAGCCCTGGTTCGACGGCCGGCGGCATCGAGCTGCTCGGCGCAGTCGGCAGCGAGGTCGCCCGCCAGGCCCGCGTGCCCGTCGCCCTGCTCCTCAACGAGACGCACACGCTGGAGCAGTCGTTGCGGGGCCTCGACGCCGGGTTCAACGCGGTGATGATGCACACCGAAGCGGCATCGCCTGCGCAGGCCGCGCGCCGCCGTCGCGGAGCTCGTCGCCGCCGCGCACGCCCGCGGCGCCGCCGTCGAGGCGGAGCTCGGCAGCCTGCCCGACGCGTCGGGCGGCACCGTCGACGACTCGGCCGCGTGCCTCACCGACCCCGACGAGGCGGCCGCGTTCGTCGAGGCGACCGGCATCGACTGCCTCGCCGTCTCGGTCGGGAACGTCCACCTTCTCTCGCGCGGCACGCGCGGCCATCGACCTCGACCGCCTGCGAGCGATCCACGAGGCCGTCCCCGTCCCCCTCGTGATCCACGGCGGCACCGGCTTCCCGCCCGAGGCGATCGCGCCCGCGATCGCCGCCGGGGTCGCGAAGTTCAACGTCGGCACCGTGCTGCGCGCGGCCTTCCTCCGTGGCCTCACCGAGCGCCGTCGTCGCGCTTCCCGCCGACCCCGACGTGCACGCGGTGGTCGGCTCTCACGGCCCGGCCGACGTGCTCGAGGCCGGCAGCGCCCCGATGGTCGACGCGGTGCGGGACCTGATCCGGCAGTATGGCTCCAGTGGCCACGCAGCCCTCGAAGAGCTCATTGCAGACTGAAGCCATGTGCCGTCGGAACGCGCCGTGCGCCCACGCTGCGTCGTCCTCGGTCGCGCCAGCAGCGCTGCTCTTGGCGGTTCCTGCATCCTTGCATCGCACGCGCTCATCGCGCCCCGCCGGCGAACCTTCATTCTGCAATGAGCTCTGAGACGAGCCTCGAGCCGGAGACGCTCGTCCGCCTGTACCGGCAGATGCTGCTGATCCGCCGCTTCGAGGAGACCGTCTACTACCTGTTCCTCGAGGGCGAGATCCCGGGGACGCTGCACCAGTACCAGGGTCAGGAGGCGGTCGCGGTCGGCATCTGCGACCTGCTGCGGCTCGACGACTGGATCACCTCCACGCACCGACCGCACGGCCACGCGCTGGCCAAGGGCGTGACGCCCTCGGGCCGCGATGGCCGAGCTCTACGGCAAGGCCACCGGCTGCTGCGCGGGCAAGGGCGGCTCGATGCACCTCGGCGACCCCGCCGTCGGGATGCTGCCCGCGATCGCCATCGTCGGCGGCGGCAACACGGTCGTCACCGGGCTCGGCCTCGGCTTCCAGCTGCGGAAGACCGACCAGGTCGCCGTCTGCTTCTTCGGCGACGGCGCCAGCAACGAGGGCGCGTTCCACGAGGGGATGAACTTCGCGGCCGTCCGCGGGCTGCCGATCGTCTTCGTCTGCGAGAACAACCTCTACGGCGCCTCGACGCCCTTCCACGCAGGTCTCGGCTCTCGTCGACGTCGCCGACCGCGCCGCCGCCTACGGCATCCCGGGCCACGTCGTCGACGGGATGGACGTCCTCGCCGTGCACGAGGCAGGCGCCGAGGCGGTCGCGCGGCGCGCGCGCCGGCGACGGCCCGACGCTGCTCGAGTGCAAGACCTACCGCTTCGTCGGCCACAGCCGCAGCGACGCGCGCGGCTACCGGGAAGAGCGACGAGGAGGCCGCCTGGAAGGCGCGCGACCCCATCCCGCGGCTTCGCGTCGCTCTCGTCGACCACGACGAGGTCGGTCTCGCTGCGGTGGAGGAGATCGAGCACGAGGTCGAGGCGACGATCGACGACGCGGTGGAGTTCGCGCGCGCCTCGCCCGACGCCGACCCGGCGGAGGCGCTCACCGATGTCTACGCCTGAGGCGCAGCGCCGCCGGCCCGGCGGCTCACGATCGGCGAGGCGCTGCGCGAGGCGATCGCGGAGGAGATGCGCCGCGACGAGTCGGTCTTCCTGATCGGCGAGGACATCGGCATCGCCGGCGGCTTCGGCGGCGCGTTCGGCGTCTACCTCGGGCCTGCCCGAGGAGTTCGGCCACGAGCGCATCGTCGACACCCCGATCAGCGAGAAGGTGATCGCCGGCGCCGCCGTCGGCGCCGCCGCGCTCGGGACTGCGGCCGATCGCCGACATGCAGTACTCCGACTTCCTCTTCGAGTGCATGGACGAGCTCGTCAACCAGGCGGCCAAGCTGCGCTACATGTCCGGCGGCACGGTCTCGGTGCCGCTCGTGATGCGGGCGCCCGGTCGGCGCGACGAACCGCGGCGCGCAGCACGGGCAGAGCCCCGAGAGCTACTTCGCGCACGTGCCCGGGTCTCAAGGTCGTCTGCGTCTCCGACGCCTACGACGCCAAGGGGCTGCTGAAGAGCGCCGTGCGCGACGACAACCCCGTCCTCTTCTTCGAGCACAAGCTGCTCTACGGCAGCAAGGGCCGCGAGCAGGCCGGCGGCCTCGACCTCACCGCTGAGGTGCCCGAGGAGGAGTACCTCGTCCCGCTCGGGCAGGCCGTGGTGAAGCGGCCGGGCGCCGACGTCACCGTCGTCGCGACGCACCTCGCCCTCTACCGCACGCTCGCCGCGGCCGAGGAGCTCGCCGCGAGGACGGCATCGAGTGCGAGGTGATCGACCCGCTGACGCTTGCTGCCGCTCGACACCGAGACGATCTGGGCCTCGGTGCGCAAGACGGGGCGGCTCGTGATCGTGCACGAGGACACGCTGACCGGCGGCTGGGGCGCCGAGGTCGCGGCACGTGCCGCGGAGGAGTGCCTGTACGACCTCGAGGCGCCGATCCGCCGCGTCGCCTCGTTCGACGTGCCGATGCCGTCGGCGCCGTCGCTCGAGGACGCGATCGTCCCCTCCGTGGAGCGCATCAAGACCGTGATCCGCGAGCTACGCGCCTGATGGCCCGCCCGGTGCGCATGCCGCCGCTCGGGACGACGTCGGACGAGCTGCGCATCGTGCAGTGGCTCAAGGACGTCGGCGCGACCGTGGCGCAGGGCGACATCCTCCTCGAGGTCGAGACCGACAAGGCGACGCTCGAGGTCGAGGCCGCCGTCGCGGGCACGCTGCTCGCCGTGCTGCACGGCCCGGGCGAGACGGTGAGCGTCGGCGAGGTGCTCGCCTTCGTCGGCGAGCCGGGCGAGGAGATGCCCGCCACGGCGCCGGGGGGATCGCCGGGAGATGCGGCGGTCGGCCGGAGCGCCGCCTGCGGGTGTCGACGCCCGTGTCCCGGCGAGAGGAAGCAGGCCGTGCCGGTCGCACGCAAGATCGCGCAGGAGCACGGCATCGATCTGGCCGCAGTCACCGGGAGCGGCCCCGGCGGCCGCATCGAGAAGGCCGACGTGCTCGCACTGGTCGAGGCCGCCTCGACCGATGAGAGCGAGATCGAGCTGTCGCGGCACCGACGCGCCGTCGCAGAGCGCCTGACGCGGTCGGTGCAGACGATTCCGCAGTTCACCGTCGGCGTCGACGTCGACATGAGCGCCGCGGCCGCGTTCCTCGCGCCGAGCGCGCGGGCGGCCTCGCTGCGCTCACCTACACGCACCTGCTACTGCGGGCGACGGCCGGTCGCACTTCGGGAGCACCCCGCAAGTCAATCGCCTCTGGGTCGCCGAGGGGCCGCGCTGGCGCCAGCTCGACCGAGCCGATGTCGGCCTCGCCGTGGCAGGCGACGACACCCTGCTCGTCCCGACGATCGCCGAGCCCGACCTCCTCGACCTGCCGACGCTCGTCGAGGCTGACCGGCGCAGGCCGAGCGCCTCGGCCGGGCGGGCAAGCTCGCCGGCGGGCCGGCCGCGATCACGCTCAGCAACCTCGGCATGTTCGGCGTCGACCGCTTCGCCGCCATCGTCGACCCCGAGCAGACCGCGATCCTCGCGGTGGGCGCCGTATCCGGACCGCGTCACGGCCGAGGGCGGAGAGGTGCGGATCGGCCCGTGGGTCGAGCTCACCCTCACCGTCGACCACGGGTCGTCGACGGCGTTCTCGCGGCCCGCTTCCTCGGCACGATCCGCTCGTGGCTCGAGGCGCTCCCAGCCGTCTAGCGTCGGATCGCGCGCAGCCGCTCGGCCACGACGCTCGATCTCGTCGGCGGAGAGGAGGCGGGGCTCACCGAGCAGCCTCGCGCGGTAGTAGAGCGTGGCGAGCCACTCCAGGAGCACGGTGCGCCAGTACGCCTCCTCGAGCGAGTCGCCGATCGTCAGCGTGCCGTGACTGCCGAGCAGCACCGCGTTCCGACCTTCCAGCGCCTCGGTCACCGCGTCTGCGAGATCGTCGGTGCCGAAGGTCACGTACGGCGCGACGCGGATCGGGCCGCCGAGCTCGGCGATCGTGTAGTGGATCGCGGGCAGCTCGTCGACGACGGAGGCGAGCGCGGTCGCGAACGGGCGCGTGGGTGTGGACGATGGCGGCCGCGCCGGTGGCGCCGGTAGGCGGCGAGGTGCATCGGCAGCTCGCTCGACGGTGGCCGCTCGGCCTCGACGACCTCCCCGTCGAGCCCGACGACGCAGACGAGACGAGGGGTGAGCTCGTCGTAGTCGACCGAGCTCGGGGTGATCGCGACGTGGTCGCCGGCGCGGACGCTGAGGTTGCCGGCCGTGCCCACCACGAGCCCGTCCGGGCGCAGCAGCCCGGCGTGGTGGACGATCAGCGCACGTTCGGCCTCGAGCAGCATCTCCATCGCAGAGTCTAGGGCGCAGTCTCGGCCCATCGTCGGCTCGACAGGGTGCCCAGGGCCGTGCGAGCGGTTGACTGCGCATTCTGCGGCGGTAGCCGTGGAGGCCTTCGCAGCTGCCGACGCCAGCGTGGTGCGCGCGGCTCGACGTCGTCGCCGCGCCCCGATCGAGGCCAGCTCGGTGTGATGACGGCCCGAGAACGCGCTCGTCTCATCTCAATCCTCAGAAGAGTCGGCGAAACGCAGCCTCGTACTTCTTCGCCTGCGCCGGTGTGAGGCGCTGCGAGAGCCGGAGGAATGCCTTGCCCTCGACGTAGTCGTACTCGGAGGGGATCGCCGCGGACGCCGAGTTGAAGATCGCAGCCACGTAGGCAAACCGGCGCTTCGCAGCGGCCTCGGTGGCGAACAGCTCGACCGATCCACCCGACGACACGGCGAACCCGCCCCCGCCGTCGACGATCCTGCGGTCGCGGAAGCTGACCTTCCCGGTGTACTGCCCCGGGCGGCCGAGGAGGCGAGTCCCGTCGCTCGCCCTGGTGTAGACCTTGAAGCGGCCGATCGGCAGGCCCGCCGCCCTCAGCTTCGCGACCACGTCCCGTGCTGTCGGTGACGTGCGGTCGGTCCCCGTCCCCGCAGCGCTGCCCGCCGCGCCGGACAGAGCTGCGGCCACCAGCAACACGGCGACCGGGAGCCCCCGCATGCGGCGATCCTCCGCTCGCGACCGGAGCCGCACCGATCGCCTCGACCCGATGCGCCTCGCGCGCGCTGCCGCGCCGTCCCGGCGTGAGGCCGTCGGCGGCGTGCCGGGCTGACGATGTTCGCGGCGGCTCATCTCCACGGCGTCGGCAGGTGTGTCAGCGGCTCGTGGTCGGGCAGCACGTCCGCCTGCAGGGCCGGATCGGCCGCCGCCACGTAGCGCTCCTCGAGGCCGAGCTCGCGCAGCACGATGTTCCGCGCCTGGGCGATCGCGGTCGTCTTGTAGAAGGCCACCGTCCGGTTGAACCCCTGCCTGCCGAAGCCGCAGTCGGTGGACAGGATCAGCTTGTCCGCGGGGATCACCTCGAGGGCCCGCCGGACTCGACCGGCGACGACGGGCGCCATGTCCGCCTGGAGCGTTCGGTGGTTCACGACCCCGACGGCGATCTTCTTCTTGAGGGAGTCCGCGTAGGGCCTGAAGAGGTCGATCTCGGCGAGCTCGTTCTCGGTCGCCTCGACCGTCCACACGTCGCCCTTGAGCCGCTCGAGGTAGATCTCGATCGAGCTCGCATAGGACTCGCCGGAGTAGACCTTCTGCATGTTCGGGTTGCCCCAGCAGGTGTGGATCCAGAGCTCGACGTCGTCGAGGCCGTCGACCTCGTGGTTGAACGCGTCGACGAGGAAGTCGAGCAGCTCCGTCTGATCGGGATAGAAGGCGGCGACGAAGTGGATCGTCGGCTCCTCGATCTGGATCACCTTCGCGCCTGCCGCGGCGAGCTGACGGAGCTCGGTGTTCATCGCGCCCGCCATGTCCCAGATCAGCTGCTTCTTGTCGTCGAGGTCGTAGTCGGCGGTGTGGCTGTCGAGGAAGATCGAGAGCACCTGCGACGAGCAGGTGCCGAACTTGACCGGCTTCCCGGAGCCTGCTCGGGCCTGCGCGATGCGCCACAGCTTGGCGTACTCGAGGGGGTTGCGCGGGTCGTGCTCCACCTTGCCGACGACGCGGGGCCAACGCCACGTGGTCTCGATCTCGTTCATCAGCGTGCCGGCCGGGAACTCGAGCAGGCGGTCGCGGGAGCGCTCGTACTGCAGCTCCTCGTGCTCGAGCCCCTTCCACCTCTGGAGCGGGTAGTGATGCCACGAGCGTCCCGCGAAGTCCTCGTCGAGGTGGTAGTCCCCGTTCGTGAGGATGTCCAGGCCGGCACGCTCCTGATCGGCGAGGACGGTCGCGTGGGCGTCGAGGAACTGCTCACGGAAGCGGACGTCGAGAAGCGCGGTGTCGAGCGGCCGTCCCCAGAGGCCCCCGTCGTACCAGCGTGGGCGCGGCCACGAGCCGGTGACGGTCGCCGGGAGCATCAGATCCTTCGTGGCCGTGAGCATCGTTCAGCACGCCTCCTCGTCGAGATCGGTGGCTGGATCCTAGAGCGTCGTCCGGTGGAGGACGGGCGCAAGAGAACGTGGACGTCGGGTCAGGGCTCCGGCAGCGCTCGAAAGGAACCGGTGGTCGCGCCTCCATCGACGAGGAGGGTCTGCCCCGTGACGTACGCGCTTGCCTCGGATGCCAGGAAGGTGACGGGGCCCGCCAGATCCTCGGGCCTGCCCGTGCGACCCAGCGGGATCCGCTCCCGGACCGACGCCACCCACGCCTCGTCGCTGAAGAGCACGTCGTTCTGCGCGGTGTGGAACCACCCGGGGGCGAGGCAGTTGACCGTGATCCCGTGCTTGGCCCACTCGTCGGCGAGGCTCATCGTCAGCTGACGGATGCCACCCCGGCTCGCCGTGTAGGGACCGACGCCCGCAAACCCGAACACGCTGGTGATCGAGCCGACGTTGATGATCCGGCCCCAGCGACGTTCGATCATCGACGGCACGACGGCCTGGGCCATGAAGAACGACCCTCGGAGGTTGGTGTCGACGACGGTGCTCCAGTCCTCGGGAGTGATCTCGAGCGCCGGCCTGCGGATGTTGCAGCCGGCGTTGTTGACGAGGATGTCGATCCGACCGGTCTCCTCGAGCGCGAGCGCGACGGCGGCGGTGGCGCTCTCTGGCTCTCGCACGTCCAGCTCGACCGGAACGACGCGCCGTCCGAGCGAGCGGAGCTCGTCGCACGTGGCGGTGAGCCTCGACTGGTCACGGCTCGTCACGATGAGGTCTGCACCAGCGAGCGCGAGCGCGCGGGCCATCCCGCGTCCGAGCCCGCCACCGGATCCGGTCACCATCGCGACCTTGCCCGTGAGGTCGAAGAGGCCCCCCGTCACGTGGGGATCGCTCCGACGACCGGCGTGAGGATGACCTTGACCAGCCCGCTCGTTCCTGCATGGAGTCGGTCGAACCAGAGCTGCCCCTCGTGCAGGGGGGCGATCGCGCTGATCAGCGGGTCGCAGTCGACAGCCCCGCTCGCGAGCAGCTCGACGGCCGTTTCGAGCTCGCCCGAGGATGCGCAGGCGCCGCGCAGCGTCAGCTCCCGGGTGACGACCTCCTGGAGCGGCAGCTCGGCGACCGGTACGAGGTTTCCCACGAGCACGACTGTGCCCCCGCGACGGGTCAGCGTCACTGCGGCACGGATCGTCTCGCTCACGCCGACCGCCTCGATCACCACATCGGCTCCTCGGCCGTCCGTGAGAGCTGCCACGTCGCGCTCGACGTCGGGGTGATCCGCGCGGAGGGCTGCATCGGCACCCAGTCGGCGCGCGAGGGCGAGACGCCCGTCGTCGAGGTCGAGCCCGATGGTGCGACCCGCGCCCGCGAGGCGCAGAGCCTGAACGAGCAGGAGGCCGATCACGCCCGTGCCGACGACGGCGACCGTTGCTCCCTCGACGTCGCCGGCCAGTCCGACCGCGTGCAGCGCGACCGCGAGCGGCTCGCCGAACGCCGCGCGCTCGTACGTGAGCCCGTCGGGAAGCCTGACGAGCGCCCGGCCCGGGACCACGACCAGCTCCGCGAACGCGCCGTCGCGCCTGTGCCCGGCGAACGACGCGCCGAGGACCTCACGGCGCTCGCACAGGTTGTGTCGCCCGGCCGAGCAGGCCCGGCACGAGCCGCAGAAGAACGTCGACTCGAACGTGACGCGATCGCCCTCGCGCCACGCCCCCGCCCGACTGCCGACGGCGGCGACGACCCCGGCCGCCTCGTGGCCGAGGATCAGCGGAGGGGTGCGACGACCCGACGTGCCGTCGAAGCCGTGAAGGTCGCTCCCGCAGATCCCGCACGCCTGCACCGCGACCAGCACGTCCTCGTCGCCGACGGCGGGTGGAGGGACGTCGACGTACGAGAACCTCAGCGGCTCGTCGAGGCGGAGAGCCTTCATCTCGGAGGACGCTAGCGGGTCCGACGCGAGCAGCCATCGTCTTCGTGTCAGAGGTGTCACGAGGGCTCGTTCTTGACATCTCGCCCGGGCGGGTCGTAGGGTTGGGAACGTTCCCTAGGAACGTTCCCAAGATGAGCGAGGACAGCAACACTCCGCGACGTGGCGCGTGAGGCCGGGGTCTCGGTGTCGACTGCTTCCCGCGCGGTCAACGGGCAGCCCTTCGTCAGCGCCGAGGTGCGTGAGCGTGTGCTCGCCGCGACGGAAGAGCTCGGATACCGCCCCGATTTCGCAGCTCGCTGCGATGCGGACGGGAACGACGGGAGCCGTCGGGCTGGTCGTGAGCGACATCTCCAACCCGCTCTTCGCGACGATCGCCCGTGCCGCCGATCACGCGCTGAGCCCTCGCGGATACGCCCTCATGGTCGCGAACTCCGCGAACGACCCCGAGCACGAGGCAGAGCTGATCGCGGCGTTCCGGCAGCGGAGGCTCGACGGCCTGATGATCGCGACCGCCGACGAGGGTGCCGCGGGCTCGCCGGCCGGATCGACTCCTTCCAGGCGTCCGTCCTGCTCGACCGAGAGGTGCCGGACGCGCGCGCCGACGCAGTCCTCTCCGATCACGCGCCGGGACTGCGCCGAGGCTCTCCGCCACCTCGTCGGCCTCGGGACATCGGCGGATCGCGCTGATCGCCGGCATGGACAAGCCAGCGCGGAAGACGCGTGCGGATCAGCGACCTTCCTCCGGGAGGTGCGCGGAGCTCGGGCTCGAGCGTCGACGACGGCGCTGCTGCGCGAGGGGGAGCTGACCGTGGAGGACGGCTACCGCGCGGTCGGCGAGATCCTCGCGCTCGCCACGCCGTCCGACCGCGATCATCGCCGGCAACAACCAGCTCTTCGCCGGGATGTTCGCCGCGTTCCGCGACCTCGGCGTTCGCATCCCGTACGACCTCTCGGTCGTCGCCTGCGAGGAGACAGAGATCACGACGCTTCACGTGCCACCGCTCGACGTCGTGCGCCGCGATCTCGAGGAGCTCGGACGCGAGGCCGCGAAGCTCGTCCTCGAACGGCTGGACTCGCCACGGCGCCGGCGCCGCGCAGGTCGCGCTTCCGACGATGTTCGAGCCGCGGGGAAGCTCTGCACCACCTGCCGTGCTCGCCGGGGTGAGCGTCTGATGTCCGTCGGCGGCGAGATCACGACCGCGAGCCCGTCCGCGCTCGAGAGCACGGTGGATGCAGTGGAGGCGCTCTGCTTCGCGCGCGACCTCGGCGGCTCGCTCACCCACGTCCTCGTCGCGGCCGCCGGTCGAGCCCTCGAGGGATCGAGCGGGGTGGGGACGAGACTCGCGTCGCAGCGGGGAGCGCGAGGCGTGGGCGTGGTCACGATCGGCGCGCGGGAGGTCTCCGTCGACGTCGTCGAGTCTGCGGAGAAGGCGCCGCTCCCGCAGGTGCGCGCCGAGGTCGACGCGATCCTGCTCGCCGTCCGCGAGGGACGACGTGCCGGAAGCACCGAGGGCCGACCCGCGATCGCCGTCGTGGAGCACGGAACGGCACCGACGTCCCGAGAGCGTCGTTGTCGGGGATCCCGCTCGTGCTGGAGGTCGGCCCGCTGCGAGGCGATCCGATCCAGCTCGAGCTCTGCCTCCATCTCGAGGCGGGAGCGCTCGACGCGGAGAGCGCCGAGTCCCTGCTCTCAGCGATGACGCAGCTGCTTCGACGTCCCTACCGGAGGTTGCTGTGACGTGATCACAGGGATCCACCACTTCGCGCTGACGGTGTCGCGACATGGATCGCTCGATCGCCTTCTACTCGCGACCTCTTCGGCCTGGAGGTCCTCTCGGACCGTGAGGTCGAGCGCGACTACGTCGAGCAGATCACCGGCGTCGCCGGGCGCGCACCTGCGGATCGTCCACCTCGTCGGGCTACGGCCAGCAGGCTCGAGCTGCTCGAGTACCTGCATCCTCGCGGCGCGAGCGCGCGCGCGGCCGTTCCGGACGCCGGCAGCGCTCACGTCTGCTTCGTCAGCGACGACCTCGACGCGGACGTCGCGACGGCTCCTCGCTGCGGGCGTCACCTTCCGGTCGCATGCCCGTCGAGACGACGAGCGGGCCGAACCGTGGCGGTCGCGGCATCTACGTGGAGGATCCGGACGGCAACGCGGTCGAGGTCGTCCAGCTCGCGACCAGAGAGGAGCCGGTCGTGAACCTCGGGCTCGAAGGGCAAGGTCGCCTCGTCGACCGGCGCCGCCGGCGGACTCGGCTCGGTGCTGCCCGCCGGCTCGCCGACGGAGGGCGCCGGGTCGTGCTCTCCGACCTCGATGCCGAGCGCCTCGAAGCGGTCGGCGCCGCGATCGGTGGCCATGGGTCGTCGTCGCCGCCGACGTCACGCGAGGCGACGCGGCGCAGCGTGCTCGTCGACCAGACCGTCGAGCGCGCTCGCGGCTCGACGTGCTCGTCCCGGCCGCGGGGCTCTACGACTCGTCGCCGGTCGACGGCGATCGAGCGCGGCGACTGGGACTGCCTCCAGGCCGTGAACGTTCGCGGCACGTTCCTGACCGCGCAGGCCGCGCTGCGCGTGATGATGCCCGCGCGGATCGGGTTCGATCGTGACGCTCGGCTCGATCGCCGGCCAGGTCGGCGGCGTGCAGTCCGGGGCGGGCTACGCGACGTCGAAGGCCGCGCGTGATCGGCATGACCAAGGCCCTCGCTCGCGTACGCCGGGCCCGCACGGCGTCCGGGTCAACTGCGTCAACCCCGGCTTCATCGAGGCGGGGATGAGCCTCGGGATCTCGCCGGAGGATCGCGAGCGGACGATCGCGGCGACACCGCTCGGACGACCGGGCACGGCGGACGAGGTGGCGGACGGCGGTCCTCTGGCTCGCCTCCGACGCCGCGAGCTTCGTCACCGGCGCGCACCTCGACGTCAACGGCGGCCTGCTCATGGCGTGACGCGCAGCCGGCGGCGCGCCGGATCAAGGAAGGGAGGAAGGAACGATGGAAGCCAAGATCAGCAGGGGAAGCTGGTGCCTCGCGTTCGGGTTCGATCCGATCCCGTCGCTCGAGCAGGTCGTCGAAGGTGCTGTCGGCCTTCGGGTACGACGGGATCGAGCTGGCGGGCTTCTTCGACCACGCGACGGTCGAGAAGTACCCGGACGCGGCGAGCCGCAAGAAGCTCGTCGACTGGATCACGCGAGCACGAACCTCGAGATCGTCGGGTACGCACCGGGCCCGTACGGCGACTTCGGCCGGCTGCCGTGGGCGACCGGCAGCGAGGACGTCCTCGCCGAGTACGAGAAGTTCTTCGAGGACCACCTGCAGTTCTGCGTCGACTGCGGGATCCCGTCGATGCGCGTCGATCCGGGCGACTTCGGGCCCGCTCGCGCACGACGTCGACTACGACAAGACGTGGGACCGCGTCGTGACGATGTTCCGCAAGCACGCCGAGCGCGGCCGCGAGGACGGCGTCGACGATGCTGTGGGAGCTCGAGACCGGCCAGATCTTCGTCAAGCCGTCCGAGGCCGTGAAGCTGCTCGAGCGACGTCGGCGACGACAACCTGCAGCTGATGTACGACGTCGGCCACGTCGAGGCGTGCTGCGTGCTCGCCCACAACCAGGTGCAGCCGCAGGAGCGCCTCGAGGGCGGTCAGGTCGAGTTCGTCGAGATGATGACGGGCAAGATCGGCCACATGCACGTGTGCGACACCGACTCGAACACGTGGCACAACGCGTTCGGCACGCACCTCGGGATCGGCAAGGGCGTCATCGACTTCGACGCGCTCATCCCCGCGGTCGTCGACGCCGGCTACACGAGCAAGTGGTGGTCGGTCGACGCGATCCCGATGACGGCCGAGACTCTGGGCCGACACGTGGACGCGACCGCATCACGCTCGACGCCCTGCTCGACAAGCACGTCCGCAACCGCTGAGAGGAGTGAGACGAGATGAAAGCAGCAGTCTTCTACGAGCCGAACGACATCCGGGTCGAGGAGATCCCGGAGCCCGACGATCGCCGAGGACGAGGTGCTCGTCGAGGTCGCGGCGTGCGGCTTCTGCGGCTCGGACGTCGAGTACTACTACGGCAAGAGCCCGGTCGGCACGGCCGACGGCAAGGGGCCGCTCGTGCTCGGGCACGAGTTCTCCGGCAAGGTCGTCGGCCTCGGCAAGATCGCCGGCACCTACGGCCTCGCAGGAGGGCGACCGGGTCGCGGTCTGCCCGATCCAGAGCTGCGGCGCGTGCAACTCCTGCCGGGCCGGGCAAGCCGCAGTTCTGCGCCAACCTCTCCGTGCTCGGCGTCACCACGAACGGCGGCTTCGCGCAGTTCGCGAAGACGAAGGCGGCGCACGCGTACAAGCTGCCCGACACCCTCACGGACGAGCAGGGTGCGTTCGTCGAGATGCTCGCAGCGGCCGTCAACGCGGTGCACAAGGCCGAGGTCCAGCCCGACGACTTCGCGGTCGTCTACGGCCCCGGCCCGGTCGGGCTCTCGATGGTGCAGCTGCTCAAGAACGAGGGTGCACGGGTCGCGGTCGTCGGCACGGGCGGCTACCGCCTCGACGTGGCGAAGGCAGCTCGGCGCCGACTTCGTCGTTCGAGGGCGGCGACGACCTCGCCGAGCAAGATCCAGCGAGGCGAACGGCGGCAACCTCGCCGACCGGGTGATCGTCGCGACCGGCTCGATGGCCGCGAACCAGCAGGCGCTCGAGATCTCGGGGCCGGGCTCGACCGTGATCTACATGGGCGTCACCGGCCCGGAGGACGCGGTGCAGGTGCCGATGCTGACGAGCCTGATCCAGGACAAGACGATCCGGTTCTCGCTCTGGTACCCGTTCCAGTGGCCGAGGACGATCAGCATGCTGGCCCACGCCGAGGTCGACACCGGCCCGATCATCACGCACTCGGCGCCGCTCGACGGCATCGGTGCGGCGATCGACCGCGTCGTCGAACCGGGAGGACGGCGTCCTCAAGACGGTGATCACGCCCTGAGCAGGCTCGACGGGCAAGGTCGCCCTCGTGACCGGTGCCGCGCGCGAGCGCGGCATCGGTCGCGGCATCGCGCAGTGCCTCGCCGAGGAGGGCTGCGACGTCGCGGTCAACGACGTCGGAGCCGCAGGACGAGGCAGCCGAGCTCGTCGCCGAGCTCCGGGGGCTCGGCCGCCGAGCCGCCTTCCTCCACGGCCGACGTCTCCGACCGGGCGGCGGTCGACGAGATGGTGACCGCGGTCGAGTCGGAGCTCGGCCCGCTCGACATCGTCTGCTCGAACGCCGGGGTCGCCGACTGGCAGGGACTCCTCGACGTGACCGAGGAGAGCTTCGACCGGCTCGTCTCCGTCAACCTGACGGGCGCCTTCAACGTGTGCCAGTCGGCGTCGCGGGCCATGATCGCCGGCGGGCAGGCCCGGCAGGATCGTCGTCACCTCGTCCGTGCACGTGCAGATGCCGTTCGCCGAGATGTCCGTCTACGGCGCGACGAAGGCAGGGCTGAAGGGGATGGTCGAGACGATGGCGATCGAGCTCGCTCCGCACGGGATCACGGTCAACCACATCGGGCCCGGCTGGGTGCGGTCGTTCATCAACGACTGCCTCGCCGTCGCTGCAGACCGACGAGGAGGTGCGCTCGACGCTGGAGCTGATCCCGGCCGGGCGGCCGGCCGATCCGCGCGAGCTCGGTCGGGCCGTCGTGTACCTCTGCTCGTCGGACGGCGACTACGTGACGGGTGAGTACCTCCGCGTCGACGGCGGCTTCGTGGTGGGGAAGTACTGATGCGGCGTCGCCGTCACCGGTCTTCCGCACAGCCCCTCGCCGACGCCGTCGCGGCGGCGTTCGTGCGACGCCGGGCACGAGCTCGCGGAGCCGGCCGACGTCGCGATCGTCGGCGTCGACGTCCCGACCGGCACCGACCTCCATCGGCTTCCGCAGCCGGACTGGGACGCCGCCATCGCGCTCGCGCGCGGGGCGTTCTTCGCGCTGCAACGGGCGGCGCGCGTCGATGCGTCGAGCGGGGCGCAGGGGGGCGTCGTCCTCGTGGTCGTGCCCGCCCACGCCCTCCGCTCCTCGCGCGGTTGCGGCCTCGCCGCGGTCGTCGGATCGTTCCTCGACGACCGCCGCGCAGGTGGCGGCCGTCGAGCTCGGCGCGAAGGGGATCCGGGTCAACGTCGCTCGCCGTCGGCCCGCTCGAAGGCGACGTGGCCGACCGCGACGGCGGAGGCCGTTCCTCTCGGCCGGCTCACGCGTCCCGCGGGACGTCGGCGCTGCGTGCGTGATGCTCGCCGGAACCGGCGCCGCGTATCGTCAGCGGCACGGTCGTCGCGGTCGACGGCGGCTACACGGTCACGAAGGCTGTCGGCGGAAGCCCGTTCGCCGACGCGTAGTCCACCCTCCTGCGGTGAGCGGGCACCGGCATCCGGTCGCCCGCTCGCCGGGGCTACTCCGCTCGCTCCGAAGGCGTCGTTCTCGGCTCAGCCGCTTGCGCGTTCGACGCGTTCGGCGAATCGGTCGATCTCGCCGGGTCCGTCGAGCGCACCGAGCTCGAGGTCGTAGCTCCGGTGCTCGCCGGCCGCGAGCTCGATCAGCTCGCCACGCTCTCGCGCGTCGAGCCGCCCGCCGGTGCGGTTCGTGCACGGCTCGATGCCGACGACGTAGGTGCCCTCGCCCAGCGTCCGCCAGACGAAGTGGTGGGGGAGCTGCGCCTGGTCGAACACCTGGTAGAGCCCGACTCCGAGCTCGTCGGTTGACGACCGCCGCGGGCACGCTGCCGTCGGGCTCGCCGCCGAGCTCGTGCTCGAAGACCTGCTCGACGTACCCGGCCGTCGGGGCCGACCAGGCGTCGGTAGCCATCGACGGGTGGTCGCCACGCGCGGCGACACCGGTCGCTGCGACGAGGATCTCCGAGCCCTCGTCGACGACGGGGAAGCCGGCGTTGACGTGGTAGAGGAGCATGTGCGGGGTGAGGTCGTGGCCGACGTTCTCGACGACGTCGTGCACGCGGAGCCGGGACTCGCCGACGCGCGCCTCGATGCGCCGGCGCAGCACGAGCTGCTCGCCGAAGACGGTCGCCACCTGCGTCTCTCCCTCGGCGTAGAGGATGCACTCGTCGCCGTCCCACCGCTCGCCGTACCCGACAGTCGAGCCGGCCGGTTCGAGATCCTGCCGTGCAGACCGAAGCTCTCGGTCTGCTTCGGCGGGTAGTGGTACTGCGCGGCCGTGTCCTCGGCCATGAAGAGGCTGTGCTCGATCCCGCAGGTGACGAGCAGCCCTCCGCCGAAGGTGCGGAAGAAGCCGAGCCCCTCGGGCTCGTAGTACCACGGGCCCTCGATGCCGACCGCGGACGTCCACGCGAGCGGGACGCCGCGCAGCTCGCAGCGACCGATGTCGAAGGCGCGGTCGACGAGCACGTCGAACGCGAACCCGGTGCCGGTGCGGAACTCGAGCAGGCGCACGCCACGCGCGCCTCCGTCGCCGAGCGTCACGAGCCGGACGCCGGCGACCTGGTCGAGCCGTCCGATCCGGCGGGAGAGCTCGCGCCGCGTGAGGTGGTGTCCGAAGAGCTCCGGCACGGGGAGAGCCTAACCTGGCTGGATGCGCCTCGTTCACGTCTGCGGTGGCCCGTAGCGCCGGGAGGCAGGGTGGGCGGCTCCGTACGTCGCGTAGCCGCCGTCGACCGCGAGCGCCTGGCCGGTGACGAAGCCCGCGCGCGGGTCGCAGAGCGCGACGACGGCTCCCGCCACGTCCGCCGGCTCGGCCGAGCCGGCCCGCAGGCGTCCGGTCGGCGACCTCCTGCTCGTCGACGATCCCGCGCTCGATCGCCTCGTTCACCATCGGCGTCCGGATCGGGCCCGGCAGGAGCGGCGTTCACGCGGACGCCCCGGTCGGCCCACTCGACGGCGAGGACGCGGGTGAGGCCGACGAGGCCGGCCTTCGCCGCGCCGTACGGCGCGCGACCGGGCACCCGACGACGGCGCCGATGATCGAGCCGACGTTGACGATCGTCCACGCCGTGCCTCGAGCATCAGCGAGCCGAACGCACGACAGCACCGGAAGACGCCGGTCAGATCGACGTCGATGACCGAGCTCCCAGTCCTCGTCGGTCAGGAGCTCGGCTGCGCCGATGCGGTTCACACCGGCGTTGTTGACGAGGATCGTCGGAGTGCCGAGCTGCGTCCGCGATCGCCGCTGCGGCGGCGTCCACCGAGGCCGTCGAGCGGACGTCCATCGCGAGCCCGAGGTGATCCGCGCCCAGGGCGGCGGCCACCGCCGCGGTCGCGACCGGGTCGCGCGAGGTCACGGCGACCCGTGCGCCGGCCTCTGCGAGCGCGCGGGCCACGCGCCTCGCCGATGCCCTTGCTGGCACCGGTGACGACGGCGATCTCTCCGTCGAGCGTCCTCATCGTCGACCGCGGATCAGCGACGGACGCCGACGTCGCGCATGATCGCCGCCGTCGCCGCGTACGCCTCCTCGACCCACGCGACGATCTGCTCGGGATCGGGCGAGTACTCGAGCTCGATCGAGACGGTGCCCTCGTACCCGGTGGCGACGATCGCCCGGAGATAGTCCGCGATCGGCGTCACCCCCATGCCGGCGGGGAGGTCGCCGTGGACCTTGCCGTCGCAGTCGGAGAGGTGGATGTGCCCGATGAGACCCGTCAGCTCCTTCACGTCGTCGAACGAGCGCCCGACAGGTGGAGGTGCGAGATGTCGGCGTTGGCGCGCACCGCCGGGTGGTCGACGTCGCGCACGAACCGGACGAGCTCGTGGACGTCCTTCGCGAGCGAGGTCGCGAACGGCTCCAGCTCGATCGACGACCTCGAGGCCCTTCGTCGCTGCGTACTCACCGGCCTGACGCACGCCCGCCACGGCCATGTCCCAGATCGCCGCGTTGGGGAAGACCTCGCCGTCCCAGTAGTACTCGCCGACGACGACGACGACGTTCCGCGCGCCGAGAAACGCGCCCTGATCGATGTTGGCTCGCAGTCGATCTTGTGTGAAGCGCTGCACTGCCGGGTTGAAGTCGACGAGCCCGAAGGCGACGCAGAGCTGCGACCGGATCGGCAGCCCGACCGCGGCGCATGCCTCCTTGATCTCGGAGCGCTCTGCATCGGACAGGTCGAGGGCATCCTCGAAGACGTCGTACGTGTCGAACCCGATCTCCTTGGCCTTGCGGATGCCCTCGATCCGATCGACCGCCGTTCCCAGCCAGGTCGAGCTGATCATCCCGAGCTCGAGTGCAGCCACGTCTCCTCCTCTTCGTCTTCCAACAATGTCTATACAATAAATGTATGAGCGCGCAATCCGCAACTCCCACGGCGGCGCGCGCCTCGCGTGCCGCCGAGATCGAAGCGGTGCTCCGTGACCGTATCGCGAGGCTGGCACCGGGTGCTCCACTCGCGACCGAGATCTCGCTCTGCGAGGAGTTCGGGGTGAGCCGGATGACCGCCCGCGCGGCGCTCCAGGGCGTGGCGCGCGACGGACTCGTCCATCGCATCCCCGGACGCGGCACCTTCGTCTCGCCCGCCGCGAGGCCGGCGCACGGCCGGCGGCAGGCACAGCTCGACCGGCTCGACGACGCCGTCGCGCTGCTCGACGCGCTTGCCGCCGAGGGCGAGGCAGGTACCTCGCGGCTCGCGCACCTGCTGGGGCGTCGCCGCGACGACGTCGCAGCCCTGCTCGAGCGACTCGCCGACCTCGATCTCGTCGAGCGCGCCGACGGCGCCGGTGAGTTCCGTCTGGGGCTTCGCCTCTTCCGTCTCGGCTCGGCGGTCGAGCGGCGCCTCGACGTGCGTCGGGCGGCGCGGCCGGTGATGGACGACCTCAACCGGCGAACGGAGGAGACCGTCTATCTGTGCATCCGCCGAGGGGACGAGGCGCTGTGCATCGAGCGGGTCGACGGCCTCTGGGTGCAGTCGCTCGCCCTGCGGCTGGGGGAGACCTTGCCGCTGCATCTCGGCGCAGCGAGCCGGGTGCTGCTGGCGCACGAGCAGCCGGGCTTCCGGAAGGCGTATCTCGCGCGGGTTGCGCTCGAGCGACGAACCGATCGGACACCGACGACCCGGGCCGCGGTGGAGCGGGAGCTGCAGGTCATCATCGCGCGGGGCTACGCAGTGAGCGACGGAGACATCCGACTGGGAATCGCCGCGGTCGGCGCCCCGGTTCGCGATCACACGGGGGCGGTCGTGGCTGCCCTCTCGGTCGGTGGGCTCCGGCCCTCGATCCTCGGCGAAGAGGGTGCGACGGCGAGCCTCGTGGTGGCGGGAGCAGAGCGCATCTCGCGCACCCTCGGCTTCCGGGGCGCAGGGGGCAGGTCGTGACCCCTCGCGAGCTCGTCCTCCGAACGCTCGACCGCCAGCCGACGGATCGCGTCCCGGTCGGGCCGATGATGCTCGATCTCGGCGCCGCGGTGATCGACGCGCCGATCGGCCTCTACTGCAGCGACCCCGAGGTGATGGCCCGGCGGCCAGCTCGCCCTGCACGAGCAGGTCGGCCAGGACATCATCTTCGTCGGCTGCGACAACTACTACATCGCCGAGGGCTTCGGCTGCGTGACGGAGCTACCGTCGACGAGACACCGCACCTGGTGAAGCCGCCGCTCGAGCGGATCGGCGGACGTCGGCGACCTCGTCGTGCCGGATCCCGCTCACGGACGGTCGCATGCCCGTGATGCTCGAGGCGACGCGGCTCGTGCGGCAGGCCGTCGGCGACGAGGTCGCGATCCGCACGCCGGGAACGGGGCCCTTCGCGCTCGCCTCGTACTTCATCGGGACGCAGGAGTTCCTGATCGAGATCGGCATGGCCAAGGCCGGCCTGCCCGAGAGCGAGCCGGAGGCGATCCACCGGGCGCTCGACCTCGCCGCCGACGCGCTCATCGCCTTCGGCAAGGCGTGCGTCGACGCCGGCTCCGACCTGCTCCACTGCGGTGACTCGCTCGCCTCGTGCGACGTGATCTCTCCCGCGGACTACGAGGAGTGGGCGTTCCCGTACGAGCGGAAGGTGCTCCAGGCGTGGAAGGAGTACGGCGCGCAGGACGCTCCTCCACATCTGCGGCGACTCGACGCGCGGTGCTCGACCTCTACGCGCGAGACCGGCGCCGACGTGATCGAGGTCGATCACAAGGTCGACCTCGCGCTCGCGCGCAGCATCGTCGGCGACCGCGCGTGCGTGATCGGCAACGTCGACCCGGTGACGGTCCTCCTCCAGGGGACGCCGGAGCGGTCACAGGCAGCGTCGGAGGCGCTGCCTCGAGGCGGGACGGGCGGGCGGCTACATCCTCGGGTCGGGCTGCGTCGTGCCGCGGATCACGCCGCTCGAGAACGTGCGGGCGATGGTGCAGGCCGCCAGGCGCTCCGGCCCTCCGAGGGTCAGTGCATGAACCAGCCGCCGTCGATCTCGATCACCTGGCCGGTGACGAACGACGACGCGTCGCTCGCGAGGAAGACGACGAGATTGCCGATGTCGTCGGGCGTGCCACGGCGCTTGAGGCTCTGCTGGTCGAGGATCCACTGGTTGTACTCGGCCGGGTTCGGGTGGATCTTCTCGGCGTCGGTCGGGAACGCGCCGGGCGAGATCGCGTTCACGGTGACGCCGTCCGGCCCGATCTCGCGGGCGAGCGCACGGGTGAACGAGATCACCGCCGCCCTTCGAGGAGACGTAGTCGAGCAGGTGCGTCATGCCGATGAACGCGGTGATCGACGCGATGTTGACGATCCGCCCGTGACCGCTCGTCCTGCAGGTGGTCGAACGCGGCGCGGGCGCAGAGGAAGTAGCCCTTGAGGTTGACCGCGAGGACGCTGATCCCACTCCTCCTCGGTGATCTCCGTCCAGGCTCGACGCGGGTAGATCGCGGCGTTGTTGACGAGGACGTCGACCCCGCCGAGCTCGGCGGCGACCCGCTCGACCATCGCGGCGCACCGACGCGGCGATCGGAGACGTCGGCCGTCACGGCGAGCGCGCGACGCCGCCCGGCGTCCCGCACGCCGCTCGCGCACGCGCCTCGGCTGCGTCCGCCGTCCCGATCGACGCAGGCGACGGCGGCGCCGGCGGCGGCGAGCGAGGCGCAGATGCCCTCGCCCAGCCCGCCGCCGGCGCCGGTCACGATCGCGACCCGCCCGTCGAGCGAGAACGGGTCGCTGCTCACAGACCCGCCTCGGACGCGATCTCGTCGAGCGGCACCGCCCGGCCCTCGTCGGCGGAGCGGTACGCGGCCTCGACGAGCACCATCGTGCCGATCGTCGTCGTGCCCGAGATCGCCGGCTCTGCGTCCTCCTGGATCGCGCGCATCAGCTGGCCCATCGTGCCCTTGAACGCCTGGGGGAACCACGTGTCCTCCCAGGTCGGGCGCTCCCAGCGCCCGTCCAGCGCCCGCGTCGTCCAGGTGATCGTCGAGGGGCTGCCGTCCGGGTAGTCGGGCCAGCCGATCGTGCCCTTCGCGATCCCCTCGGTGCCCTCGACGCGCCACTGGATGCCGTGATCGGCCCACGTGTAGCAGTTGTCGAGGCCGATCGCGCGCAGGCCGTCGGCGTACTCGAGGATGTAGAACGCGCTTCCGTCCTTCGTGCGGGAAGTCCGTGGCTCGGGTCGTCCCGGACGGAGACGAAGATCCGCTCCGGGTCGCCGAACTGGAAGCGGAAGGCGTCGAGGTGGTGGATCGACATGTTCAGCAGCGCGATCCGACCGTAGCTCCTGGAGGAACTCCTGCCAGTGCGGGCGGGCGTTCATCACGATCTCGGCGACGATCGGCTCGCCGAGCTCGCCGCGCGTCGAGCAGCGACCGCAGCGCCCGCATCGACTGGTCGTAGCGCATGTTGTGGTTGACGCCGAGCTTGACGCCCGCCTCGTCGCACAGCCGCACCATCTCGACCGCCTCGGCGAGCGTGAAGGCGACGGGCTTCTGCGCGAGGATCCCCTTGATGTGCGGTCGCTTGACCGCCTCGCGGATGATCCCGAGCTGCTGGTCGGGCGGGAAGGCGATGTCGACGATCTCGACCCGCTCGTCGTCGAGCAGCTCCTGCCAGGTGTCGTACACCGTCGGCGACGCCTCGTTCGCTCCGCAGCGGCCCTGGCGTTCGCCGGCGTGCGCGACGCGATCGCGACGACGTCGAAGCCTGCCTCGGCGTACGCCGACGAGGTGGATGTCCTTCATGATGAAGCCCGCACCGACGCAGCCGATCGCCGTAGTCGGTCTTCGGCGGCAGGTCGGGCCCGGTGTTGAGGTCGATGGCTCCCATCGCCGCGCCTACCCGCGGACGCCGAGGTCGGCCATGATCGCGGCGGTGCCGTCGTAGGCCTTCTGCGCCCAGGCGACGATCTCGTCGGGGTTCGGGGCGTACTCGAGCTCGATCGAGACGGTGCCGTCGTAGCCCGTGTCACGGATCGCCGCGAGGTACTCCTTGATCGGCGTCACGCCCATGCCGGCCGGCATGTCGCCGTGCACCTTGCCGTCGCAGTCGGAGAGGTGGATGTGGCCGATCAGGCCCGTCAGCTCCGCCACGTCGTCGAACGAGCAGTCCGACAGGTGGAGGTGCGAGATGTCGGCGTTCGCGCGAACGGCCGGATGGTCGATCTCCTTCACGAAGCGCACGAGCTCGTGGACGTCCTTGAGCAGCGCCTCGTTGAACGGCTCGAGCTCGAGCACGATCTCGAGGCCCTTCGACTGCGCGTACTCGCCGGCCTCCTTGACCATCTCCTTCGCCATGTCCCAGATCGCCGGGCGCGGGAAGACCTCGCCGTCCCAGTAGTACTCGCCGACGACGAGCAGCACGTTGCGGGCGCCGAGGTACGCGCCCTGGTCGACGTACGCCTTGATCCGGTCGAGCGTGAAGCGCCGCACGGACGGGTTGAAGTCGACGATCCCGAAGGCGACGCAGACGACCGAGCGGATCGGCAGGCCGACCTCCTCGCAGGTCTGCTTGATCTCCGCGCGCTCGGCGTCGGTGATGTCGAGCGGGTCCTCGAAGATGTCGTACGTGTCGAAGCCGATCTCCTTCGCCTTGCGGATGCCCTCGAGGCGACCGACCGGCGTGTCGAACCAGATCGAGCTGATGATCCCGAGCTCCATCACGATGCCTCCTTTCGTTGTTGGTTGTACCAGCGCAAGCCTGATGCATCCTCTCGCGCCGCCCGTCGCGCGCGAGGGTTCGCGCAGTGCGCGCGGAGCGAGTCCCGCCGAGCTCGTTCGGCATCGACGTGAACGGGCCGAGCTCCGGGTCGACGCGTGCGAGCGAGCTCCGCCAGCGTGAGCTCGCCCGCCGCGTCGAGCGCGCGCCGCGACGAGCCGGGCGGCGTCCTCGACGAACGCGACCGTGTCGGCGAGGAAGCGATCGACCTCCTCGCCCTCCATCACGTCGTAGTGGGCGGTGAGGAGCCGCGCGGGCTCGAGCGCCTGGAGCGCGCGCGCGGCGCCGAGGTAGTCGTCGACGTCGAAGTACGGCGGCGGGTGGATCACGTTGCCCTCCATGTCGAGCAGGCCGCGGCCCATCACGGCGTCGATCACGATCGCGGTGCGGGACGCGGGGTCCCAGAGCCCGACGTGCCCGGGCGTGTGACCCGGCAGGTGCAGGACCTCGACGGTGAGGCGCGGTCCGAGCCGGATGCGCTCGCCGCCCCGCAGGTGGACGTCGATCGGGGTGTCGGGCCCGATCGCGTCGCGCGAGCCACGTCGAAGACGTCCGGCTCGTAGGCGAGACCGTGCTCCTCGTACCACCCGTAGCGCTCGCGCATGATCGCCTCGGCGCTCTCGATCCAGGGAACGTCGAGCGCGTGCGCGAGGAAGAGCGCGCTCCGGCGCGGCCTCGCCTGGATCGCCGCGTTGCCGCCGTAGTGGTCGACGTCGGCGTGCGAGTTGAGCACGAAGTCCGGCTGGAGCCCGTCGAGGAACGGCAGGATCACCTCGCCCGGCGTCTCCTTGACGCCAGTGTCGACGAGGAGCGAGCGCTCGTCGCGCAGCAGGTACTGGGAGAACGGGCGCGGGCCGAGGACGCTCTCGATCCGGTGGATGCCGGGGGCTACCTCCATGGCATACTCCTTCTCGCGGTCACGTCGCTCGTCCTCCCGTCGATGTCGCGGTGCCGAGCGCGTACAGGCCGATCACGAACTCGTGGTGACGGCTCGAGGATCTCGAGGAGCACGCGCTGCGCCTCCTCCGGGTCGCCTTCCTCGATCGCGTCGACGAGCTCGCGATGTGCGCGTCGACGCTGTACTGGAGGCTGCCGAACCGACGGATGCCGGCCGTCGCCGCGAGCTCGATGTCCTTGCGGATGAGGCTGGCTGCAGCTGGTGCATCGACTGACGGAGGAACCGGTTGTGAGCCGCCTCTGCGACGAGCGAGGTGGAACTCGACGTCGACGTCGGGGTACGTGTCGGCGTCGGCAGACGGCGTCCTGCATCCGCGCCAGCACGTCGCGCAGCGCGCCGACGTGCTCGGCGGAGGCCCGCTCCGCGGCCATCGCGACGATCTGCAGCCCGAGCAGCTCTCGCGCCTCGATCAGCTCCTCGACCTCCTCGCGCGTGACCGGGCGACGGCCGCGCGACGGGGAGGTTGCTCTCCTCCGCCACGAACGTGCCGCGGCCGTGTCGCGTCTCGACGAGGCCGTCGCCGATCAGGATGCTGATCGCCTCGCGCGCCGAGCCGAGGCTGACCTCGTAGCTCGCGGCGAGGTCGCGGTGCCCGGGAAGCTGGTCGCCTGGATGCAGCGACCCGTGACTCGATCTGCGAGCGAAGATCGCTCGGCGATCATGGCCGGCAAGGTCGTACGCTCGCGTCCGCTCGTGAGAGACAGTGCGCTTCCTTCCACGCGTTCGGAACACCCTGGAATCGGGTCTGGTCTCGCTGGACGCTAACAATCGAACGGTCGTGCGTCAAAGCACCCCCGGAATGGGTCGAAGCTGCGGCCCGAGCGATGTGAGGAGGCTGCTAGACATGGGCCAAACCATGACGTAGAGTGTCGCGGAGCCTGACCGCTGTGAAGCGCTCGTACGAACGATGAACTGGGAGTGATGATCACTGTTCCGAACTCCGTGCTCAGCACAGCGCGTCCCGGGAACTGGGTGATCCTCGCGACCTGCAAACTTCGGCGACGTCGCGTCGTCGGTGATAGTGCCGCTACGACGAAAGGGGTCACGTCGCACAGAGCAACCGCCGTGTAGTCACAGCCGCGTTGCGCGCGAGCGGGGTCATCCGTCGCGCCGAGCACGAATCGCAGGTCGCGAGTTCTCGCCGGTACCGCTCGACGTCGAGCGCCCAACCGGTCAAACGCAAGGAGGAGCGTCTTGGAAGAGCACGTGCATCAGACTGAGGAGTCCCCGAACGGGAGTCCTGTCGATTCGCCGGCCACCCGCCGGCAGGTCGTCGCCACGGGCGCCGTCGCTGCGCTCGGACTCGCGGTCGCAGGCTCGGCGGCCGGAGGCGTCGCCAAGTCGACGCGGCGCACGCGCGTCGGTGCGAAGATGGGCGGTCCGTCCGGCTGGCCCGGTGCGCAGCGGTATCAGTACCCGGCCAACTCGGCACCTGGCCGTGCCGTCGCTGCGGCGAAGGCTCTGCCGAAGTCGCAGAAGCCCGCTCAGCTCGTCGTCGGTCTCTACCCGGGGTCGATCGGCAACTACACCACCCCGTTCCCGGAGGGTGCGACGCCCCCCGCGCAGCTCTGGGAGCAGCTCACCGGCATCAAGATCAAGTTCGTGCCGGTGGACGCCGCCCAGGCCTACGCCACGAACACCCGCATGGCCGCGACGCGGGACGGCTCGATGAACATCGTCCAGCTCGGGATGGCAGACACGGGCGACCTCGCCGAGGCGGGTCTCCTCCGTGACCTGAGCGACTACGTCCGCAAGTACCGGCCCGACTGGAACGACAAGAAGTGGGGCTACGCGGGCGGCCGGACGACGACCCAGATGTTCAACTACTACAACGGGCGGCCCTACGCGGTCGCCTCCGACGGCGACTACCAGATCTTCGTGATCCGGCAGGACCTGTGGAACGACCCGAAGGAGAAGGCCGCATTCCGGGCCAAGTACGGGTACGCCCTGGCACCGCCGAAGACGTGGGACCAGCAGGCGGACATGGCCGAGTTCTTCCATCGGCCCGACTCCGGCCTGCTCGGCGCCACCGATCTGCGCTCGCCCGCCTGGGGGTGGATCAACTTCGTCCACCGCTACACCTCGACGGGCAACCCCGTGGCGTACTACTGGGACGACAACATGAAGCCGCTGATCAACGGGCCCGGCGGCGTCAAGGCGTTGAACCACATGATCAAGACGACCAAGTTCGGCTCGAAGGACGCGCTCAGCTGGGTCTGGCCCGAGCAGTACCAGAACTGGGGTGACGGTGGCGCGGCGATGACAATCGCCTTCAGCAACCTGACCAAGTTCCAGAAGAAGGGTGGCCCGTTCGACAAGAGCGGCTTCGACGTCGGCTCCAAGACGCGGGCGATCCCGATGCCCGGCTGGAACGTGAAGGGCAAGCTCGTGCGCCATACGAGCCTGTACTTCAACGCTTCGAACGGCGTGAACAAGTTCTCGCCGGCGAAGTACCACCTGGCGGCGTACCTGTTCCTGCAGTGGGTCGCCTCCGGCCCGATCTACACCTGGCTGACCGCCAACCCCGGTGGCTACCAGGATCCGTGCAAGGTCGCGTGTCTGACCGACCCGCTCGTGCGGTCGAGCTACACGCCTCGCACGGTCGACGTGCTGGCACTGACGCTGCCGGGTGCGGCACCGTCGATCACGGCGCTCAAGGGCGCCAACCAGTACATCCAGGCGCTCGACATCAACCTGCAGAAGGCGCTGTCGGGACAGGTGTCCCCGAAGGCGGCGCTCGACGCGGTCGCTGCGTCCTGGGATCAGACCACGAACAAGGTCGGCCGCGCGCGGCAGATCAAGGCGTGGCGCGCATCCAAGGCGGGTTGGCCCACGGTGGCCGACTCCGCGAGGGGCAGGGTCTAGGCCCCGACTCACGACGGCTCCCCCCGGCACCTGCCGGGGGGAGCCGGTCTCTCACGATGGACATCGCGACCGACACGACAGCTCCGGCCGAAGGCGCGCCGCCTCCCGTCGGGAGCGCACCGACCGAGGCGCATCAGCACCGGCACATCGCGCGGCTGATGATCCTGCCCGGGGTCGCGCTGCTCCTGCTGCTCGTCCTCTTCCCGGTCGTGATGGAGATCTACATCAGCCTCACCACCTGGACGCCGACGTCCGGCTCCCAGTGGTATCTGGCGTACAGGGACTGGACGTGGTTCTCGAACTACTGGGACGGACTGACCTCTCCCAGCTTCATCTCCGCGGTGGTGCGGACGATCGTCATCACCGTGGTCGCGACCGGGGCCGAGTTCCTTCTCGGCTTCGGCCTCGCGCTCCTCTTCCTCGAGAAGTTCCTCGGCCGCGGCGTCCTCACCGTCCTCTTCCTCGTCCCGATGATGATCGTCCCGGCCGTCTCGGGCTTCGTCTTCTACCTGCTGCTCCAGACGAGCGGCCCGGTCAACTACCTCCTGTCGGCGATCCTCCCGGGTGACGTCGAGCTCCGCTGGCTGACCGACCCGACGCTCGCCCCGATCTCGGTGACGCTCGTGGACATCTGGCAGTGGACGCCCCTGATGTTCCTGATCCTGCTCGCCGGCCTGATGGCCGTTCCCGAGGATCAGCTCCAGGCGGCCGACATCCTCGGGGCCTCGTGGTACCAGAAGCTCCGGCACGTGGTGCTGCCGATCGTGAAGCCGATCGTGCTGATCGCGCTGATCATCCGCGGGATGGAGGCGTTCAAGATCTTCGACGCAGCGTGGCTGCTGACCCAGGGCGGCCCCGGTGAGGTGTCGTCGACGATCTCGGTGAAGATGTACCGCGAGGCGTTCCAGAACTCGCAGTGGAGCTACGTCGCGGCACTTGCGATCATCGTCATGATCTTCGTGAGCGTCGCCGCGTCGCAGGCGATCAAGCCGCTCGAGCAGCGCCAGGGGGGTGCGGCATGAAGGCGCTGGTGACGACCGGCAGGGTCCTCCTGATCCTGGCCGTCCTCGTCGTGTTCCTCTTCCCGGTCTACTGGACCGTGACGATGGCGTTCAAGCCTGCCGAGGAGTGGACGCCCACCAGCGGGAAGATCTACTGGGTGCCGGACGAACCGACGCTCGACAACTTCAGGCGGATCTTCGGCGGCACGCCGGGCGGCTCGGACAGCTTCCTCGTCTCGACGCCGATCAACGCGACGGACTCGATCGTCAACAGCCTCATCACCGCCATCTTCGGCTCGCTCCTGGCCCTGGTGGTCGGGACGTTCACGGCCTACGGGATATCCCGCTACCGGGCGGGCGGAAACATGCTGGGCTTCTCGATCCTGCAGCTCCGGATGTTCCCGCCGATCGCCGTGATGATCCCGGTGCTGTTCCTCTGGACCTATCTCCAGCTGTTCGACACGCGCATCGGGCTGATCCTCATCTACGGCGCCGTCACCTTCCCGTTCGTCGTGTGGCTGATGAAGAGCTTCTTCGACGAGGTGCCGCGAGAGATCAGCGAAGCAGCGATCGTGGACGGCTGCTCGCAGTTCGGGGCGTTCCGCAAGTCGGTGCTCCCGCTCGTCAAGGGCGGGCTCGCGACCACCGCGCTGTTCGTCTTCATCCTCAACTGGTCGGACTTCCTGATCGCGCTCGTCCTCGCAGGCAACAACGTCGTCACGGCCCCCGTGTTCCTGAGCCAGATCAACTCGGCCGCGACCGGCCAGGAGTTCGGCTCCCGCGCGGCCCTCGGGGTGATCCTGATCACCCCGCCGCTGCTGCTGTCCATCCTGATCCAGAAGCACCTCGTCCGAGGTCTGACCTTCGGCGCGATCAAGCGCTGACGCCGTGGCACGGATTCAGATCCAGAACGTCACGAAGACCTTCGGGCGCTTCGACGCGGTCAAGGAGCTCGACCTCGAGATCGAGGACGGCACGTTCGTCGCGCTGCTCGGCCCGTCGGGCTGCGGCAAGTCCACCACCATGAACATGCTGTCGGGACTGCTGGAGCCGACCAGCGGCGAGATCCGGTTCGACGGCGAGGTCGTCAACAAGCTCGCCCCCGGCGACCGCAACATCGGCTTCGTCTTCCAGAACTACGCGATCTTCACGCACATGTCGGCGTTCGACAACATCGCGTTCGGTCTGCGCGTCCGCAAGCGGCCGGCCGCAGAGATCGAGCAAGAGGTACGCGAGGTCGCCCAGCTCCTGGGCATCGAGGAGATGCTCGACCGGCGGACGACCGAGCTGTCGGTGAACGACCTTCAGAAGGTCGCGATCGGTCGCAGCATGATCACCAAGCCCGGGATCTTCCTCCTCGACGAGCCGTTCTCGAACCTCGACGCGAGCTTCCGCAGCTACATGCGAGCAGAGCTCAAGAAGCTTCAGCGCGAGCTCTCCCAGACGATGATCTACGTCACCCACGACCAGATCGAGGCCATGTCGATGGCGGAGAAGATCGCGATCATGGACCGTGGCCGGCTGCAGCAGTACGGCACCCCGGACGAGGTCTACAACCAGCCCGAGAACCGCTTCGTCGCCGGATTCGTCGGCTCCACCATGATGAACTTCATCCCGACCGAGCTCGATCGCTCGGGTGACAGCCTCGTGCTCACGCTGCCCGTCGCGGAGGCCCGACCTGTCTCCGTGCACCACCGCGGCGATGGCTCCGACGGCGGCACGTACACGATGGGGATCCGGCCGGAGCACATCGAGCTCGTCGAGCCCGGCGCGGACACCGCGTCGCTGCGGGGGACAGTGAGCCTGATCGAAGCCCTTGGCCCCCGTAACATCGTCCACCTCGCAAGCGACGGTCACCTGCTGCGGGTCACGGTGCCGCCGACGGTGCGACCACGCGTCGGCGAGGCGGTCGGGCTCGAGCTCGACACCCGTCGCGTCCATGTCTTCGCTGACGCCACGGGAGAGGCGCTCGCCTGATGAGTCGGATCCAGATCGCGGATGTGACCAAGCGCTTCAGGGAGGTGACTGCGCTCGATCACGTCGAGCTCGACATCGCCGACGGCGAGTTCTTCTGCGTCCTCGGCCCTCCGGGCGCGGGCAAGACCACGCTGCTGCGCACCATCGTCGGTCTGGAGCGGCCCGAGGAAGGCGCAGTGCTGATCGGCGGAGCCGACGTCACCGAGCTCGTGCCGAGCGAGCGCAACGTCTCCATCGTGTTCCAGAACCTGGCGCTGTATCCGGACAAGACCGTGTACGACAACCTCGCGTTCCCGCTGCGGCAGGGCAAGGAGAAGGTCTCCTCCTCCGAGATCGACCGGCGGGTCAAGGAGACCGCGGCGCTGTTGCAGATCGAGCCGCTCCTGAAGCGCCGCCCGGCGCACCTCTCCGGCGGCGAGCGCCAGCGGGTGGCCATCGGGCGCTGTCTCGTGCGCGCGCCACTCGTGTACCTGCTCGACGAGCCGCTGTCAGCGCTCGACGCGCTGCTGCGGCTGCAGATGCGAGCCGAGCTGAAGTACCTGCAGCGCGACCTCGGGCGCACGCTCGTGTACGTGACGCACGACCAGGTCGAGGCGATGAGCATGGCTGATCGGATCTGCGTGCTCGACCAGGGGCGTGTCCAGCAGGTGGGTGATCCCGACGAGGTCTACAACCGTCCAGTCAACACCTTCGTCGCGACGACGGTCGGCATGCCGCCCATGAACCTCGTCCCGGTCGGCGTCGAGGCCGGCGACGAGAGCATCCGCCTGCGCTCGAGCAGCTTCTCGCTCGAGGCGGCACGAGCTGACCGGCTCGACGCGGTCGCGGCGCTCAACGGCGAGGAGGTGCACGTCGGCGTGCGTCCGGAGGACGTGCGGATCGGTGCAGCCGCCGAGAACGCCACGATGCAATGCCGCGTGATCGCCGTCGAGCCGCTCGGCGGGGAGGCGCTCGTCGATCTCACCCTCGACGGGAAGCTGATCAAGGCGATGGTCGACCCCGACGTCCACGTCGAGCCCGACGAGCTCCTGCCCGTCGAGTTCGATCTCGCACGCATTCACCTCTTCGCCGCAGACGGCAGATCGGTCTACGCAGCCGGCGGATCGGCCGCCTTCGCGCCGGCGGTGTGACCGTGCCGCCCGGGCGAGCGCAGGCTGCGGGTGACCCTCTGGGCCTCGCGGGCGCGACGTGCATCGTCACCGGGGCGACGAGTGCCGTCGGCTTCGCATGTGCACGGCGCCTGGCGGACGAAGGCGCCGAGCTCGTCCTCGTCGGCGGCAACGCCGAGCGGCTGCAGCAGGCGGCTGCGTCGATCGGCGCAACCGCGGTGGTCGGGGATCCAGCCGGCGAGGACACCGCCGAGCAGGCCGTCGCGACCGCGATGATCCGCACCGGCAAGCTGCAGGTGCTGGTGCACTGCGACCTTCTCCAGAAGCGGTTGGCCCTCGAGGACACCGATCTCGACGAGTGGGACTCGTTCACGGGCGTCAACGTGCGGGGGGCCTTCGCCTTCGCACGGGTCGCGCTGCGCGCGATGAGGCCAGCCGGCTCGGGCGCGATCGTCCTCGTCACCTCGCTGGTCGGAGCGACCCCGGCGCTGCCAGGCGCAGATGCGGTCGCCGCGACGAGCGCGGGCGCACACGGGCTGACGCGTGCGCTCGCGCGCTCAGGAGGCCCGCACGGGATCCGAGCGAACGCCGTGGCGACAGGGTATCTCGACACCCCCTGGAGCGCGTCCTGGTCGGAGGACGAGCGCGACGCGGCGGTGCGGGCGACGCCGCTCGGTCGTGCCGGACGACCCGAAGAGGCCGCCGGCGCCGTCGTCTGGCTGGCCTCGGCCGCGTCGGCGTTCGTGACCGGCACCGTGCTCGCCGTCGACGGGGGCCTCGCGGCGTGACCCTGACCTCCCTCACTGGGGCGAGTCCAACCCGCTCGACGTCGTGCCGCTGCAGATGTCGCCGACCTCGGCCGGTGACGTTCCTCGCCCCTGCGAGCCCCGCCATCCGACCCGGCTGTCGAGCCAGGCCCGGTCGCAAGGCCGCTGACCGTCCATCCACCCGCTTCGCCGAAAGGATCGCACCGACATGTCACAGCCACGGTTCTCCGTCTCCGAGTTCAGCACGCTGCAGCTGTCGTTCGACGAGGACGTCGCCGCCTACGCAGCCGGTGGCGCCGAGGGGATCGGCCTCGCCGAGGCAAAGCTCCCCGAAGGAGCCGACGCGGAGTCGCTCGCCACGCCTGAAGGCCGCGGGTCTGAAGGCGACGATCTGCCTGCCGGCGGGGCTCTCCGTGCTGCCGTTGCCGGCGTTCCCGGGACCGGAGGATCCGCAGGAGAGGGTCGAGTCGCTGTGCGCCTCCGTGCGGCGGCTCGCCGCATTCGACCCGGTCACCGTCCTCTGCCTCACGGGGCCTGTCGGTGATCGTGACCCGCAGGAGGCCCGGAGGATCGTCGTGGAAGGGCTGCGCGAGGTCGCCCGCACGGCGGAGGAGGTCGGCGTGCGGCTCGCTCTCGAGCCGATCCACTCGTCTGCTCGCGATGAGTTCACCCTCGTCGACAACATCCCGGACGCGGTCGCGCTGATCGACGAGGTCGGCGAGCCCCTCGGGCTGCTCTTCGACACGTGGCACCTCTGGGACACCCCCGACGTGCTCGATCACATCCGTGCGGAGGCCCACCGCTTCCCCGCAGTCCACGTCAACGACTGGCGCGATCCGACCCGCGGTTGGGACGACCGGGCGCTGCCCGGTGAGGGGATCATGGATCTCCCTGCGATGTTCGCTGCGCTCGAGGACGGCGGCTTCGAGGGGTGGTACGACCTGGAGATCTTCTCGAGCGAGACGTATCCGGACTCGCTGCTGAAGCTCGATCCGGTCGAGCTCGTCCGGCGCGGCCGAGCGGGATTCGAGAAGGCCTGGGCTGCCCGACGCGGATGAGCTCGCGCCCGGGGGGCCGATCGTCGGCCCCCCGGGCGCGCTTCAGGCGCCCGGGGGGGAGCCGACGTCGCGCCGATCGAGCAGCTCGATGATCGACGCGTGGTCGTAGACGCAGCCGCCCCAGAGCCCGCCGCTCACCGACTGCAGCCGCGCCCAGAGCGCGGTGTCGGCCGGCAGGCCCGCGTCGGGGGCGATGTCGTCTCGGATCGGCCGGGCGCGCGAGCACCGCCGCCGCCTCCTCGGCCGTCCACTGCCTCGTCGCCGTGGCCGACGAGGTCGACCGACGCCTCGAGGCGCGTGCGGTCGACGACGACCCGGACGAGGTCGCCGTCGACGAGCCGGCCGATCGGCCCGCCCTCGAGCGCCTCGGGGCTGACGTGCCCGATGCAGGCGCCCGTCGAGACGCCCGAGAAGCGCGCGTCGGTGACGAGCGCGACGCTGCGCCCGAACGGGAGGAACTTGAGCGCGGAGGTCAGCTGATAGGTCTCCTCCATCCCCGAGCCGAGCGGGCCGCGGCCGGCGAGGACGATCACGTCGCCCGGCTCGACGGGCTCGCCGTGCGAGGCCCTTGATCGCCGCGATCGCGTCGCGCTCGCTCGTGAAGACGCGCGCCGGGCCGGTCAGCCGGTAGATCGCCGTCGTCGTCGAGAGCCTGCGGGTCGATCGCGGTGCTCTTGATCACGCTGCCGCCGGGTGCGAGGTTGCCGCTGCGGGAAGCAGACGGTCGAGGTCATGCCCTTCTCGCGCGCGCGGTCGGGCGGGCAGATCACGTCGTCCGGGTCGATGCCGTCGGCCTCCACGCAGCCGCTCGCGCAGCCGTGCCCGCCGCTCGCTCGCCTCCCACTCGTCGAGGAGGTCGTCCCAGCGTCCGGCCCGTGACCGTCAGGGCCTCGCCGGTGCAGGAGCCCGAGCCGCCGGAGGTGGAGCATCACCTCGGGAACGCCGCCGGCGAGGAAGACGCGGACGGTCGGGTGGTTGTCCGGCCCGTTCGGGCAGCGCGTCGACGAGACGCGGCACGGACGCGGTTGACGCGACGCCAGTCGTCGACCGTCGGTCGGCGGAGCCCGGCCGCGTGCGCGATCGCAGGAACGTGGATGAGGAGGTTCGTCGAGCCGCCGAACGCGGCGTGGACGAGCATCGCGTTCTCGATCGCCTCGTCGGTGAGCACGTCGCCGAGCGTGCGCCCGTCGCGCCACTGGTCGTGGACCGCCTGCGGCGGTGCGCCGCGCGACGTCGAGCCAGATCGGCTGTCCCGACGGCGCGAGCGCGGCGTGCGGCACGGTCAGCCCGAGCGCCTCGGCGACGACCTGCGCGGTCGCGGCGGTGCCGAGGAACTGGCAGCCGCCGCCGGGTGACGCGCAGGCGCGGCAGCCGAGGTCGGCCGCCTCCTCGAGCGTGACGAGCCCGTGCGCGAAGCGCGCGCCGAGCGTCTGCACGGCGCCGGCGTCCTCGCCGACGCGCGGCGGCAGCGTCACGCCGCCGGGGATCGACGGCCCCGCGAGCTCGCGGAACGACGCGAGCGCCATCAGTCATCGCCGGCAGGCCCTTGTCGCAGGTGCCGACGGCGATCACGCCGCGCGCGGTTCGGCAGGCTGCGGACGAGCCGGCGCAGCACGAGCGCGGCGTCGTTCCGGTACGGCAAGCGAGTCGAACATCCCGGTCGTGCCCTGCGTGCGCCCGTCGCACGGGTCGGAGACGTGCGCCGCGAACGGCAGACCGCCGAGCCGGTCGAGCTCCACCGCCGCCTCGCGCACGAGCAGCCCGACCTCCCAGTGGCCCGGTGTGGTAGCCGAGCGCGACCGGCGTGCCGTCGTCGGCGCGCACCCCGCCCTGCGTCGAGAGGATCAGGAACTGGTCGCGCCCGACCTTCGACGGCCTCCCAGCCCATCCCGGCGTTCTGGGACAGCCCGAAGACGTCGCCGGACGGGCCGCTCGCGCAGGAACTCCGGCGTCAGCGGCAGCGCCCCGGCGGGCCCGCCGCCGGCGGTCTCGACGTCGAAGAGGTCGGGCTCGTCCATCGGCCCCGTCCGGCGTCAGTTGTAGCGGCCGAGCTCGCGGACGGTCTCGCACATGACCTCGATCAGGCCCGGGCTTCGCGTCGAAGATCTGGCCGGTCGAGCGGAGGACGTAGCCGCCGCCCGCCATCGCCGCGTCGAGGCAGCGCCGCACCTCCGCCTTGACGGCGTCCGCGTCGGCCTCGTGGAGGAGGTGCTCGTTGAAGCCGCCGAACAGGCAGACGCGATCGCCGATCCGCCGCTTCGCGTCGGCGAGGTCGACGTCGCCGGACGAGCGGTCGGAGGTCAGCGTCTCGATCGCGTCCGGGCCCGGTGTCGGCGATGTCCTCGAGCAGGAGCGTCGCGCGGCCGCAGTTGTGGAAGCTGACGAGGTAGCCGGCGTCGTGCGCCGCCTGCGACGCACTCCTGTCTCGTACGGCTTCATGAACTCGAGGAAGTGATCGTGCGCGACGCCGACGCCCGTCCACGTCTCGTTCATCGAGATCGAGTGGATGCCCGGTCTCGCCGAGCCGCGCGGTAGAAGCCCTTCAGCCAGTCGGTGCAGATGCGCATCAGGTCGTGCACGAACTGCGGGCCGGTCGTAGATGTCCATCGAGAGGTCGACGAGGCCGCGGATCTCGGCCGCCATGTCCCACGGGCCGATCACGTGGTGCAGCCACCAGGCCTCGTCGCCGACCTTCTCGACCATCCCCTTGAGCACCGTCATGTCGTAGAGGTCGGCGGACGGGAAGTGGCGCAGCGCGGGGAGCTTCGTCTCCGGCTCGTCGCCCTTGAGCAGGAAGTCGTGGCACGAGGTGCCGAAGCCGTCCTCGGTGCGGTACGAGTAGTCGAGGTCGCCGTCCGGCGTGCGGATCTGGTGCGAGTGCTCGCGCCAGCCGTCGCCCTGCCCCGTGACCTCGAACGTCTCGACCCACGTGTCCGTCTCGAACGGGCGCGGGAAGAGCATCCGCGGCCAGATCTCGTGCTCGCCGATGTGCTGGCTGTACGTCGTGATCATCGGGTCGAGCCCGAGGTCCTGCTGCATCTTCACGATCGAGCCCATCGGGTCGTCGATCCACCAGCTCGAAGCAGGTCGAGGAACGACTTGTCCGGCGGCCGGAGCTTCTTGATCAGCGGGCAGCCCGAGCCAGCAGTGGACCGGGACGCGATCCGGCGTTCCCCGCTGGAAGGCGATGCGTGTGCGCTCGGCGGTCTTCACGGTCGATCTCCTTTGCTGGGGGCCGCCACGAGGGCTGGCCTACGGCGGCTGGATGTGCACAGGCGCACGTCGGTCGGCCGGGCGGCGCCGCAGTCGCGGAGACATCTGCGCGATCTCGCTCACAGAGCGTGACGCGCCGCTCGGGGTCGCGCTGCTCGATCGCGTCGGCGAGCTGCGGCGTACTCGATCGCGCAGATCCGCCGTCTCCGTGACCGTGCCGCGAGCGCCTCACTCGACTGCTTCGCTGCAGCAGCGCGCGAGCCCGCGACGCCAGCGGGCCGTTGCCGCGCGGCGTCGGCGAGCGCGCGCTGCGAGTCTCGACGTGTGGCGGCGGTGGACGTCGTCGGCATCGGTCGCGGTCGCTCATCATGCCCGTCGAGCGCGTCGTCGAGCCGGTCGAGGTCGCTCGCCCGACCGGCGACGCGCGGCGAGGCCGGCCAGGGCCGCGAGGATCACGTCGCGCGCCTCGACGGCCTCGAGCGTCGAGCGCGCTCGCCACGTGGCGCGGACCGAGGCATCGACGGTGACTCGGATCAGAGCGACGTATTAGTCCCATTATGCGGCACCTGAGACGAGATCGATATCCAATGAGAAGGTCGGTGTCACTTGACTCGAGCAGAGTCTTGGTACCATAATGCGGTACCGATGACCAGGGTCGAAGACGGAAGCCCAGGCGATCGACCGCGCCGCGCGGATTCTCGTCCGGCTCGTCGAGAGCGACGACGTGGTGACGCTCTCCGGCGTGATGGAGGAGACGCAGCTGCCGAAGTCGACGGCCGCGCGCCTCCTGCGCGCGCTCGAGCGGAACGGGCTCGCGCAGCGCGGCCGCGGCGGCGGCTTCCGGCCCGGGCCCGGTGCTCGTCGAGTACGCGCGCCGCGACTCGAGCCGTCGGCGACCTCGCGACGCTCGCCTGCCCGTTCCTCGAGCGGCTCGGGCGAGACGACGGGCGAGACGACGAACATCGCGCATCCCGACGCCCGGCCGGCGTCGCCCGCGCTCGCGCAGGTCGACAGCAACCACCCGCTCGGCGCCGGCAACTGGGTCGGGCAGCCGGATCCCGATCCACGCGTCGTCGATGGGGAAGGTCTTCATGGCGTTCGGCGCCGCCCAGCCACCGTTCGGACGCCTCGCGCGGCTCGCGCCCAACACGATCACCGACATGGACGACCTGCTCGCGGAGCTCGAGCGAGGTGCGCCGCGCACGGCTACGCGACGACGTGGGAGGAGCTCGACGCCGGCCTCTGCTCCGACGGCCGCGCCCGTCCGCGGCGCCCGCGGCACGGTGATCGCCGCGATCTCCGTCTCGGCGCCGACCGTCCGCACGACCCGCGAGCGCCTCGCCGAGCTGTCGCGCAGCCAGGTCGTCGAGGCAGCCGCGCCCTGTCCGAGCCGATCCGTCTCAACCACCCGGAAGGAGAACGAGGAGCATGACGAACGACGAGATCCTGCAGCGGCTCTACGACGAGACGCTCGTCGGCAACAAGCCCGCGGTCGTCGAGCTCACCGAGCAGGGCATCGAGGCGGGGATCGCACCCGAGACGATGCTGTTCGAGGCGCTGATCCCGGCGCTCGAGGAGGTCGGCGCGCGCTTCGAGCGCGGCGACTTCTTCGTCCCGGAGATGCTGATCGCCGGCCGCGCGATGACGCGGCGCGCTCGAGCTGCTGCGCCCGCTGCTCGCGAAGACCGGCGCGGAGCACGATCGGGACGTTCCTGATGGGCACCGTCAAGGGCGACGTGCACGACATCGGCAAGAACCTCGTCGACATCATGCTCGAGGGCGCCGGCTTCAAGGTCGTCGACATCGGCGTCCAGGTCGCGCCCGAGACGTTCATCGAGGCGATCCAGGAGCACAAGCCGGACGTCGTCGGCTTCTCGGCGTTCCTGACGACGACGATGCCGATGTTCAAGGTCAACATCGAGGCGATCGAGAAGGCCGGGCTGCGCGACGACGTGATCATCATGGTCGGCGGCGCGCCGGTGACGCAGGAGTACGCCGACGTCGTCGGCGCCGACGGCTACGCGGCCGACGCCGCCAGCGCCACGAAGCGGGCCAAGGAGCTGCTCGAGCAGCGCCGGGCGCTCGCGCCGCGCCTGAGGTCACGCGATGGGCGTCGTCACCTCCATCGAGCACGCGCGTCAAGAAGCCGGTCTTCGGCTGCCGCATGTGCGGCCAGTGCGTCCTGCACGACACCGGGATGACGTGCCCGATGACGTGCCCGAAGACGCTGCGCAACGGGCCCTGCGGCGGCGTCCGCGAGGACGGTCACTGCGAGGTGAAGCCCGAGATGCGCTGCGTCTGGGTGAAGGCCGAGGAGCGCGCGCGGACGCTGCCGCTGCTGCCGGCTCGTGGCGCGAGCACTTCCACGAGCTCCGCCCGCCGGTCGACAACCGGCTGCAGCGGCACGTCGTCGTGGGTCAACCTGGCTAACGGCCGCGACCGGGCACGCCCGGCGGGCTGGACGCCGGCGAGCGCGGAGGACGACGCCACGTGAGCCGGCTCGCGCGAGCTCGTCGAGGCCGGCGACCGGCTCGATCCTCACCGGCGAGGCGCCCGACGATCGACGGCGGCGACGCTCGACGCGCTTCGGCGAGCGCGATCGCCGAGATGGCGCAGTGGGTCGACGCGATCAACGCGACCGACAACACCGGCCGCGCACGCGCACGCCTCGAACGTCGCGGTCGCGATCGCGCTCGCAGCAGCTCGGGCGTCGAGCCGGTGCTGCAGGTCGTCTGCCGCGACAAGAACCGGATCGCGCTGCCAGGCCGACATCGTCGGGGCGGCGCTGCACGGCGTCGAGAACATCTGCTGCCTGACCGGCGACGACGTGACCGCGGGCGACGAGCCCGAGGCGCGGCGCGTCTTCGACCTCGACGGCCCGCAGCTCGTCCGCGTCGCCACCGGCCTCTCGCAGGGGCCGCTACCTGTCCGGGCCGCCGGCTCGAGCCCGCGCCGCCGCTCTTCGTCGGCGCGGTCGAGAACCCGGCGGCGCCGCCGCTCGACCACCGCGCGCGAGCGCGCCGCGAAGAAGATCCGCGCCGGCGCCCGCTTCCTGCAGCTGCAGATCTGCTACCACCCCGACCGCCTCGAGGCGTTCGTCGCGGCGCTCGACGCGCAGGGGCTGACCGCGCGCGCGGCGCTCCTGCCGACGATCGTGCTCGTGCGGGGCGCACGAGCGCTGTCGCTTCATGGACGAGAACGTGCCCGGCATCGACGTGCCCGGCGGAGACGCATCGCGCGGGTCGAGCAGGCGGCCGACCAGGCCGAGGCGGCGTACGCAGCTCGCGCTCGAGCAGGCGCGCCACGCGCTCTCGCTCCCCGGCGTTCGCGGCCTTCACCTGACCGACTTCCGTCACGACGGCGCCCTCTCGCGGCTCTGCCGCGACCTCGGCATCCCACACCAAGGAGGAACGACAGGCGCATGCACACCGTCCTCCGCTCACGGTCTAGAGCAGGTCACGATCGGGCCCGACCAGCCGTTCTGCATCATCGGCGAGCGGATCAACCCGACCGGGCGCAAGGCGTTCGCCGAGGCGCTGCGCGCCGGCGACCTCTCCGAGATCGTCAAGGACGTCGAGGACCAGGTCGCCGGCGGGCGCCCACGTCCTCGACGTGAACATGGGCGTCCCGCTCACCGACGAGGCCGACCTGCTCGCCCGCGCGGTCCGGCTCGTGCAGGAGCACACCGACCTGCCGATCTGCATCGACTCGTCCGTCGTCGAGGCGCTCGAGGCCGGGCTCGCCGCCTACGAGGGCAAGGCGCTCGTCAACTCGGTCACCTGCGAGCGAGGACCGGCTCGAGCGCGTGCTGCCGCTGGTCAAGGAGCACGGCGCCGCGATCATCTGCCTCGTCGAACGACGAGACCGGGATCCCGCAGACGGCCGACGAGCGGCTCGAGGTCTGCCGCACGGCTCGTCGACATCGTGCACGGCGGTACGAGATCCCGCTGGAGGACATCGTGATCGACCCGCTCGCGATGACGGTCGGCGCCGACCCGCAGGCGGTCGTCGTCACGCTCGAGACGATCAGCCGCATCCGCGACGAGTTCGGCCTCAACATGACGCTCGGCGCGTCGAACATCTCGTTCGGGCTGCCCGGCCGCCACGCGCTGAACGCCGCGTTCCTCGTCGCTCGCGTCGTACGCGGGCCTGACGAGCGCGATCATGGACGCCCGCACCGCCCAGACCGTCGACGCCTGCCGCGCGGCCGACCTGCTGCTCGGCCGCGACGAGTGGGGCATGAACTGGATCGCCGCGCACCGGCAGGCGCAGGCGGCGGCCGCGTCGTGACGCGTGACGCGTGGAGCAGCCCGAGCACCGGCGAAGGCGACGGCCGCGGCGCCGGCCGCGCCGGGTCGCGCTGCGCTTCGAGCCGTCGGGCACGGCGGTGCGCGTGCCGCCCGGCGTGACGGTCTTCGACGCGGCCTCGTGGAACGGGATCGCGATCGACTCGACCTGCGGCGGCCACGGCACGTGCAAGAAGTGCAAGGTGCGGATCGACGACGGCGACGTCCCGGCCTCGCCGCTCGACGCGCGCGCGTTCTCGCGAGGCCGAGCTCGCCGACGGCTGGCGGCTCGCCTGCCGCGCCGCAGGCCGCAGCGCGACCTCGTCGTCGACGTGCCGCCGCTCGTCGACCCGGCCGAAGGCGGCCACCGTCGGCGTCGGTCGGCAGGTGATCCTGCATCCGGCCCTGCAGAAGCGCTACGTCGAGCTCGACGAGCCGACGCTCGCCGACCAGCGCACCGACCTCGCAGCGCCTGCGCGACGCGATCGACGACCTCGAGCTGCGCGTCGAGGCCGAGCGTGCTGCGGCGGCTGCCGCGCGTCCTGCGCGCAGTCCGACTACCGGGTCACCTGCGTCGTCGTCGACGACCTGCTGATCGACGTCGAGCCCGGCGACACGACCGAGCGCGCTGCACGCGATCGCCTTCGACCTCGGCACGACGACCGTCGTCGCGACGCTGCTCGACGTCGGCACCGGCACGCCCGTCGCCGTCCGCTCGATGCTCAACAAGCAGCAGCCGTTCGGCGCCGACGTGATCTCGCGCATCTCGGCGACGATGCTCGACCCGGACGCGCTCGAGCGCCTGCGCGACGCTCGCCGCCGAGACGCTGCAGGAGCTCGCCGACGAGGTGTGCGAGCAGGGCGGCGTCGACCCCTCGAGCAGGTGTACGAGGTCGCGCTCGCCGGCAACGCGACGATGACGCAGCTCGCGCTCGGGATCGACCCGGAGCCGATCGGCGTCGCGCCGTTCATCATGGCCACGCGCGCGTACCCGGACATGCCGGCGGCGGAGCTCGGGCTCGCGCCTCCATCCCGCGCGCGCGGGCGACCGTCTTCCCCGCGCTCGGCGCCTACGTCGGCGGCGACATCGTCGCCGGCCTGCTCGCGACCGGGATGACGCGCGACAAGCGGCTGCGGCTCTTCATCGACGTCGGCACGAACTGCGAGATCGCGCTCGGCTCGGCCGAGCGGCTCGTCTGCACGGCCGCGCCTGCCGGGCCCGGCCTTCGAGGCGGCGCAGATCAAGTGCGGCATGCGCGCCGCCGACGGGCGCGATCGAGGTCGTGCGGATCGACGACGACGCGATCGAGCTCGACGTGATCGGCGACGTCGAGCCCGTCGGGCATCTGCGGCTCGGGCCTCGTCGACGCGGTCGCCGAGCTGGCCCGGGTCGGGCTGCTCGACCGCCAGCGGCCGGTTCGTCGACCGACGAGGAGGCCGCGGAGCTCGCCCCGGCGCTCGCCCCGCGACTGATCACGCGGGACGACCAGGAGCGCGTCTTCGTCCTCCACTGGCAGGGCGAGGAGGGCGACCGGTCGAGGACGCGGTGTACCTCTCCCAGCGCGACGTGCGGGAGCTGCAGTTCGCGAAGGCGTCGATCGCGACCGGCTGGCGGCTGCTCGTCGAGGAGCTCGGGCATCGACGAGTCGGAGATCCAGCAGGTGCTGCTGGCCGGCTCCTTCGGCTCGTACCTCTCGCCGGCGAGCGCCATCCGGATCGGGCTCGTCCCGAAGCTGCCGCTGCCGCGGATCGTCGTCCGCCGGCAACGTCGCCGGCGAGGGCGCGAAGATGGCGCTGCTCTCGATGCAGGAGCGCCACGCCGCGACGGCGATGCTCGACGAGGTCGAGTACGTCGAGCTCTCCGACCGGCCGGACTTCAACGACCGCTTCGTCGACGAGCTCCGGCTCCCGACCCTCCGATGAGCGACTGCGCAGACGGCGGCGGCGTCATCCGACCGGCCCGCGGAGGGAGCTCATGGCTGAGCTGACGGTGATCCGGTGGCGCGACATCCCTGCGCAGCTGACGGCGAGCGACGGATCCACGGTCGTCCGGCGCGAGCTCTCACGAGCGGTTCCAGAAGGCGATCGACGCTGCGGCGATGACGGCCGGGCTCGTCGAGAGCGACGCCTACCTCGACGGCTGGGAGCGTGACGTGCGCCCGTGCTCCGATGACCTCGAGGCGGAGATCGCACACGAGGTCGAGCGACTCGAGGCCGCCTACGACCGCTCCACGCTGCTCGCTCTCGTTCGTGCGGGTGGCCTCGACGTCGAGGGACGTCCCGCTGCCGGCGAACGCCCCTGACAGCCGCCACACGTGACGGCGGCGGCGTCGAGCAGCAGGTCGCGCGAGCCAGGGACGCGGGCCGGCGCGCGAGCGACGAGCCGTGAGACGAACGTGCACGGACGTCCGAGCCGGTTCGCCCAGCGCGTGGGCACAGCCGGTACGATTGCGTGATGCCCTTCGGAATCGGCATCTGGGAGCTCCTCATCCTCCTGCTCGTGCTGCTCCTCGTCTTCGGGCCCAAGCGGCTGCCCGAGATGGGACGCCAGCTCGGCAAGGGGATGCGCGAGTTCAAGGGCTCCGTCACGGGGATGACCGACGCGATGGACCTCTCCGACGAGCCTGCGCCGCCGGCCAAGTCGGCTCCGGCGCTCCCGCCCGCCCAGTCGACGCCGGCCCTGGCCGACGCCGTCGAGCGTGAGACCGTCGACGTGGCCGCGGAGCCGGTGAGCGAGGACGACCGTCCCGCGGGCTCCCGCCCTGTCTGATCACCCGGGGCGGCGGGCGAGAGCCACGCGGGTGTGCTGCTAGCCGAGCTCGGCCGCGCGCAGCTTCCTCGCGAGCGACTGCAGCAGCTTCCAGCCGATCGCGCCGTTCGCGCTGCACGAGCGGGCGGAACTCCCAGTAGGTGAGGCCGTAGCAGACGAGGTCGGTCGTGGCGGTGATCGTCGCCGAGCGCGCGCCCTCGTCGATCAGCGCGATCTCGCCGAAGTAGTCGCCCGCCTCGAGGTTCGCGCGCTCCGCGCCGCGCGACCGTGACCGTCGCCTCGCCCGACTCGATCACGAAGAACGCGGCGCCGCCCGACGCCCTCCTTGATGACCGTCTCGCCGGCGGCGAAGCGGCGCTCCTTGAACAGGCGCGCGACCTGCTGCAGCTCGTCGCTCGGTCAGGTCGGCGAAGAGCGGGACGCGCCTCGACGACCTCGCCGGATCGCGCGACCGCGTCCGAGCGCCGCCGGCTCGCGGACGTGCACGCGTGCACGCCCGCCCGCGTGACCGCCCGGCACTGCAGCAGGTAGAGCTGTCCCGCCGGCGATCGCCCACTCGATGTCGCGCGCCGGGCCGTAGACCTCCTCGCACCGGTCGGCCAGCGCGTTGAGCTCCGCGAGCTGGTCGTCGTCGAGGCAGAGCTGCTCGACGCAGCTCCGGCGGCGACCTCCTCCTCGACCGTGCCGCCGTCGGGAGCGCCGCGGATCGCGATCTTCTTCAGCCCCGGGCGTGCGCTCGAGCACCTCGCCCGTCGCGGTCGATGCGGAAGCTGTCGGGGATCACGCGGCCCGGCGACGACCGCCTCGCCGAGCCCCCAGCTCGCCTCGATCATCCGCTCGTCGGCCCCGTTGATCGGGTTCTGCGTGAACATCACGCCGGCGGTCTCGGGATCGAGCAGCGACTGCACGACGACGCCGACGCTCGGGCGCGTGAAGAGGCCGACGCGCTGGCGGTAGGTGATCGCCGAGTCGGAGTTCGCCGACCACCAGATCTCGCGCGAGCGCCGCGCGTCAGCGTCGTCGGCCGAGCGGCACGTTGAGCAGCGTGAGGTGCTGGCCGGCGAAGCTCGCGTCGGCGCCGTCCTCGTCGACCGCCGACGAGCGCACCGCGAGCGGCGCCGCCGAGCGGCCGCACCGCCGTCAGCGACGCTGCTCGATCGCGTCCTCGTCCCCGCCGGCGACCGCCTCGACGATCGCGCCCGAGAGCGCGACGCCGGGCGGGACGGGCAGCCCGGCGCGGACCGCCTCGCCCAGCCCGACCGCCTTCGACGCCGAAGACGCGAGTCGTCGCGCGCCTCGGCGAGCGGGACGACCGTCCGTTCACGCGAGCACCGTCACTTCGCCGGCGTCGCCGTCGACGCGCACGCGCGCGCCGTCGGCGATGCGCTCGGTCGCCTCGCGCGTCCCGACCACGCCGGGGATGCCGTACTCGCGCGCGACGATCGCCGAGTGCGAGAGCAGGCCGCCGCTGTCGGTGACGATCGCGCCGAGCAGCGGCAGCAGGATGTTGAACGCCTCGGTCGTCGACTCGGTGACGAGCACGTCGCCCTGCGACGATGCGGTCGAACTCGGCCGGGCCCGCGACGCGGCGCGCCGGGCCCTCGTAGACGCCCGCCGCTCGCGGCGAGGCCGCGCAGCAGGTTCTCCTCGTGCGCGGCCTCGGAGCTGCCGAACAGCGCGCCGAGCGCGATCCCGATCGCGCGCATCAGCCGCGCCGACGCCGGGCGGCAGGCCCGACGGGTCGGGCGGCGGCGGCGGCGGCGTCGCCGAGCGTCGGCGGCGCGTCCTTGGCGGTGTGCGAGGCGCGGTACGCGGACCGCGCGCGCGAGCTCGTCGGCCGACGGCCCGCCCGCGCCCGTGACGCAGCGCGCACATCTCGTCGAAGCCGGCGTCGACGATGTGCTCGGCGTCGTGGATGCGGCCCGCTGGCCGCGAGCCGGCGGCCGGCCGGCGAGCACGGCGCGGCGCATGATGCCCGAGGCCCAGATGTCGCTGAAGACGCCGCGCTCGTCGCGGAGCCGGTACATCAGGCGCGCCTCGCCGAGCAGCTCGTCGAACTCGGCCCGGTGCTCCTCGGGCACCTTGCCGCGGACGTCGGCGATCCGCGCCTCGACGTCGGCGTCGTCGTCGCCCGCCGCCCTCGACGGCGGCGCGGATCGCCCGCAGCAGCGCGTCGGGCAGCTCGAGCGCGTAGCGGCCCGAGATGTCGAAGCCGTCGAGCAGCCGGTAGCCGACGAGGTCGAGGTAGCCGGACACCGCCGCGCCGACCTCGCCGTCGAGCGCGCGCAGCGCCGCGAGCACCTCGCCCGGGTCGCCGTCGGACGTCGAGGAGCTCCGCGCGGCCGGGTCGCTGCCGATCGCGGCGATCAGCCGCTCGAGCTCGTCGGACGCGCCGGCCGACACCGGCGCCGCGCCGCGCATCAGGCCGAGCAGCTCGGCCGGCGGGAGGCCCGTCCAGTCGCCGACGTGCGCGAGGAAGTCGCCGATCGGGACGCACCGCCGCGCGCGGTGAAGCGCATGTGCTGGTAGATCATCGCGGCGTGGTGGTCGCGGCAGCGCGTCGAGGTACGCGACCAGCTCGTCGTCGGAGAGCGCGTCGGGGTCGACCGACTGGAGCTCGCGGTGCGTCGCGATCGCGGCCGGCTTGAACGTCTCGTCCCACTCGCGCAGCTGCTCGCGCCAGAGCTTCGCTCGGCAAGACCTCCTCCGCGCGCGCGAAGCGCTGCGGGATCTCGTCGTCCGGCGCCGGGCGCGATCGTCTTGTACGCGAAGCCGTTGACGTACTGCATCTCGAGCGCCGTCGATCAGCATCCCGTAGAAGCGGGCGAACTCGCTCGTGCCGCGCGCGAACGGCGCCGGGTGCATCTCCGTCCAGTAGCGCGTCACCGGCCGCGGGAAGTGCACGGGGTCGAGCTCCCAGAAGCCGGGACCGGGGGGCTCGAACCTGAGCTCGCTACTCGCCTCGTCGGTGGTCACGTGGAGCTCCTCTCCGATCGTGGGGCCGGCAGCCGGTGCCGCAGGCTGGGGATTATGCACCCGTGACAGCGAGCGGCATGGACGCCCGACGGGGCCGGGTCGCCGGGGATGGCGGTGACATAGTCTTCACCACCTGGTGACCTTCCGCTGCCTGACCCCTCGCTGAGCACGTCCATCTCGATCGTGGCCGCTGGAGACCCGATCGCGTCGGCGCCCCGGGCGGGGTGCGCGGGGTCCCCGGGCCCGGCGGGCGCGCTCGGGCAGTCGAGACGTGACCCGCGCCACGGGTGGCGAGCGCGCGGTGCTGGTCACCGTCGCGCTGAGCGCGCTGCTCGCGCCGCTCAACTCGACGATGATCGCCGTGGCGCTGCCCCAGATCGTCGACGACTTCGACACGACCGTCGGCACAGCCGGGTGGCTCGTCACCTCCTACCTGCTCGCTCTCGCGGTGGTGCAGCCGGTCGCCGGCAAGCTCGGCGACCGTCACGGCCGTCGTGGGTTCGTGATCGGAGGTCTCGTCGTCTTCGGCCTCGCCTCGCTCGGGGCGGCGCTCGCGCCGAGCCTCGCGTTCCTGATCGTCTTCCGGGTAGCGCAGGCGGTGTCCGGGGCGGTCGTCTTCCCGAACGGCGCGGGCTTGATCCGCGAGCTCGTCCCGGCCGCGCGCCGCGGCGGCGCCTTCGGGATCGTGGGCGGGTCGGTCGCGCTCGCCGCCGGCCTGGGCCCCCTGATCGGAGGGTTGCTGGTGGTGGCCGGCGGGTGGCGCGCGATCTTCTACGTGAACCTCCCGCTGGTGGCGGCCGCGCTGGCCATCGCCTGGCGGGCCGTGCCGAAGCGGCCCGGCGTCGTTCCGCCGACCGCCTTCGACTGGGTCGGCGCGACCCTGCTCGCCGCCGTCCTCGGCGGGGCGGCGGCGCTCGTGATCGAGGGACGTCACGCGCCGGCCGTCCTGGTCGCAGGCGTGCCGCTCCTCGTCGCGCTCTCACTGGTGTTCGTGCGACGGGAGCTGCGACACCCGGATCCGGTGTTCCAGCCACGGTTCTTCGCCATCCGCGCGTTCGCGGCGGCGAACGGCGGGATCGCGGCGAGCAACCTCGCCTTCTACACCGTCCTGCTCGCCACGCCGATCCTGCTCACGCGTCACCTGGGCTGGTCGAGCCTGGGGACCGGGATCGCGCTCGCCTTCCTCTCGGCACCGATGGTGGTCTTCTCCCCGATCGGCGGCCGGCTCGCCGACCGTCTCGGCCGACGGTCGCCGTCCGTCGCGGGATGTGCGCTCCTGACCGCCGGATTGCTCCCGCTCGCCGTCGCTCCCGGGCTCAGCCCGTACGCGCTCCTGCCGTGCCTGTGCCTGATGGGCGCGGGAGTGGGGCTGTCGATGGCCGGTCTCCAGGCGTCGGCGATCGAGGCGCTCGAGCCGACGCAAGCGGGAGTCGCGGCGGGTGTGTTCTCGACGTCCCGCTACATCGGCAGCTTCGCCGGCTCGATCGCCCTCGCCCGGCTGCTCGACGAGGGCGTCGGGCTCGCAGGCTTCCACGCCGTCTTCCTGATCGCGTTCGTGGCAGCGGTCGTATCCGTGCTCGTCACGTGGGCGCTCCCCACGCGCCGTGCACAGCTCGCCGCCGAGCCTGCCTAGCGGCCCGTGCGCTCTGCAGGGCCACGGCTACCGGCCGCGGTGCTCGGCCTCCTGGACGACGCGCGGCGGCGTCTTGTCGGCGAAGCGATCGAGGACGCCCGAGGCGAGCAGCTTCTCACGGGCGGCACGCGCCGCCTCGACCGAGGCGAACTCGACCAGGACGAACACCTCGTTCGGGTCGTCGAGACCACGGAGGATCCGATGCCCCCGGGCGCCGTGCCTGGTTCCGGGCTCGTCCCTGTCGAACATCGGCTTCCAGGAGTCGTAGTCCTCGACCTGGATGCGCGTGACGAGGAACGCCGACGGGGTAGGGGCGACGGCGCCTCGTTCCGCCGGGCGCACCACGGTGATCTCGTACTCGATCGGGACGCCGCCGACGGGCTCCCCGCCCGGGGCCACGCCCGTGACCTCCCAGCCGTGGGCGATGATCTGGCCTGCCAGCGGGAGGGCGTAGAGGGTGAGGACGGCGGTCGTTCCATCGGGGTAGTGCACGAGCGTCTTGTGTCCGCCCTTGATCATCGGCATGACGTCGTTCTACACGCAGGACGCTCCGTGGGCCAGTCGAGCGCCGTTCTGGCGAGAGGGGAACGGCGCCGCTGGCCCCACCCAGCGGCGTGGGGGCAGCCGGACGGCCGCCCCCACGCCTGTCGCCCTGTGGTCGTCCCCGATCGGGCTCAGAGGGCCAGAGCCGGCTCGTCCGGCACGGCGCCCTCGTACGTGGCCTCGTAGCCGAGCAGACGGCCGAGCGGCGAGCCGAGCGCGAGCCCGAGCCGCTGCAGCCACGTGGGCGGGAACGGAAGCCGCACGTCGTCGAAGTGGTGGCGTGCGATCACAGCGAGGCGAAGCGGGTTCGGCATGCCCTTGCGATTCGTCCGACCGTCGGCGGCGAGTGCGTACATGGTCGCGAGGAGCTGCTCGAACTGCAGGGCCGGCCGCACCTCGCACCGGAACCGCGCCGGTGCCTCACCGGCATTCCAGAAGCGGTGGGCGGTGCCCGGCTCGACGACGACCGTCTCGCCGGGGCCGGCGACGATCGTCTCGCCGTCCGCCACGAACCCCACCTCGCCCTCGAGGATCTCGAAGCGCTCGGTCTGGTACGGATGGACGTGGGTGGTGGCGACGAAGCCGTCAGGCTCGACGCGGACGTCGACGAGGACGTACTCGCCGCCCGTCTCGGCGGCGGAGCGCACGATGTGCACGGCCTCGCCGGTGACGGGGTTGTGGAGGATGTCTCCGCTGCTGATCATGCTGGTCTCCTTCGGATCGTCATGCAACAGGACTGGCAACGACCCAAGGCTCCCGTGGGCGACGTCCGCGCGCAGTGCGGTGAGCCGGTCGGCCGGGGTGCGGCAGACCGGACGCCGCAGCGGAGCCGGGCCCTCGTCCGCGTGGCGAGGCAGACCCGCAGCCGACGGTCTGAACGCGTCTCTCGGCGCGTGCCGCCCCCGGCGGAGCGACGCGCCGGACCGCGACCTGCTCCCCTGACTGCGAGTAGCGTTCAGAGCAGGATGGCTTCGCACGCGAGCCGCGCCCGCAGGCTCGACCTCGACGCACTGGCTTCGAGCTGGCAGCGCGCTCTCGACGCAGCCCAGCACGCTCTCGAAGCCGCCCACCACGAGCTCCCTTCGGGGGAGATCGCTGCTCGCGCCCAGCGGCTCGTGGAGGAGCGCAAGGTCGCGGCGCAGGCCCTCGAGCGCCTGGCGGAGACCGCCTCGATCCGCCCCGCGCCGTGGCTGTCGCCCGTGCCTCTGCGCCCGGCGATGCTCGGGCTCGCCGTGGGGGTTCAGGCGTGCATCTTCGACCTCGAAGGCGTCCTCACCGACAGCGCTGCGCTGCACGCGTGGGCGTGGGCCGAGACCTTCGACGAGTTCCTCCGACGCTTCGCGGACCGCGCGGGGGGCGTCGCAGTCCCCTTCGACCGCGAGCTCGAGTACCGCGCCTTCGTGGACGGACGGCCCCGTCTCGACGGCGCGCAGACCTTCCTCCGCAGCCGCGGGATCCGCCTTCCGCTTGGTGATCCAGACGACCCGTCGGGCATGAACACCGTGCACGCGCTCGCGCGCCGCAAGAGCGAGGTGCTGGTCAGGCGGATCGAGCACGAAGGGGTGGAGGCGCTTCCGGGCGCCCGGCGCTACCTGGAGTGCGCGGGTCATCTGGGCCTGCGGCGGGCCGTGGTCTCGGCGAGCGTCCGGACGACCGAGATGATCGAGCTGGCAGGACTTGCGGGCCTCGTCGAGGCGACGATGGACGCCGATCGGATCGTGCTGGAGCAGCTGCGCTCGCGTCCGGAGCCGGACACGCTGCTCAGCATCTGCCGGCACTTCGACGTCGCTCCGAGCGCCGTCGTCGCGTTCACATCGAGCGAGCTCGGAGTCCGTGCGGGGCATGGCGGCGGGCGTCACGGTGATCGGGCTCGGCGCCGGAACGCGGGCCGATTCGCTCGTCGCGGCCGGTTCTGAGCGCGCAGTGGCGGCGCTGCCGGCGCTCCTCGACACGCGCCTGGCCACCAAGCCCTGAAGCGCCGTTCTCGCCGCTCGCGGACGGTCGAGCGCCGCCGGTCGCTCTCCTCCGAGGCGGAGCGCTGCGCCGTTCGCCTCTCGTTCGGATGCGCGGACGAGAGGACTCGCCGGGGGCGCATCGAAGTCGGGGCGGTGCAGAACGAGACGCGCATCGAGCGCCGGCTCGACCGGTTGATCGACCGCGCCCAGAGCCCACGGAGCGCGGCGATCGTGATCGCGGGCGTCACGACGACGATCACGCTGTGCGCCGGTGTGCTGATGACGGTGATCGACGAGGACAGCTTCCCGTCGATCGGCTCCGGGATGTGGTGGGCCGTTCAGACTGTCACCACGGTCGGCTACGGCGATCACGTGCCCGCGAGCCCTGAAGGGCGCATCCTGGCGACCGTCGTGATGCTCCTTGGGATCGGCTTCATCACGGTCATCACGGCCTCGATCACCGGCGCGTTCGTCTCCCGGTCCGGCCGGGAGCGCAGCGAAGCTCTCGCCGCAGCGGCCGGCTCGGCGTCCTCCGACGACCTGAGGGAGATCGCTGAGCGCCTCGATCGGATCGAGGCGGCGCTCCGCCAGCTCAAGTAGGCCAGCCGTCTGTCGGGCCGTTCGACCCGCACACCGGCCGTCGGCGCGCTCCCCGCAACAGGGGTCGCGCCCGACTTGCACGTGACGAATCGCACGAGATAGGCTGCGTCGACACTCGAGGAGGGAGGCTCCCATGGCACTTGCCCGCGTTGTGGCGTTCGACGGCGTGACCCGCGAGCGGATCGACCAGCTCCGCAGCGAGATCGAGGCGGGAGAACGGCCGGACGACGTGCCGGCGACCGAGATCGTGATCCTCTACGACGCCGAGGCGCAGTCGTCGCTCGCGATCCTCTACTTCGACACCGAGGAGGACTTCGCCCGCGGGGATGCGACGCTCGATGCGATGCCGTCCGACGACACTCCCGGTCGGCGCTCAACCGTGAGGAAGTACGAGGTCGCGGTCAAGCGGATGGCCTGAGCCCTGGCGGGGCGCGAAGCTCCTGCCCGGATCAGCGGCCGGCCGGACGGGCCGGAGTCGCCTTCAGACCGCCGGGTCGAGGAACTCGGCGTGGCCGTGCTCCGGCGGCGCGCCGTAGGCGTAGAGGTGCAGGTCGTGCTCGGTCTCGTTCGCGATCTGGAGCGCGGTGCCCGCGGCGACGTGCACGAGGCCGCCCGTGGGGACATCCTCCCGCACGGGTGGCTCACCGAGGTACATCGTCAGCGTTCCCCGGAGGACGACGAAGGTCTCTTCCTGGAGCAGGTCCCTGTGGCGCCTGCCCTTGGCGCCGGGCTCGTATCGCCAGAGGTTGGCACGGGTGTGCTCGAAGCCGGCGAGGTCGCTGAGCGCGGCCGCGTGACGCGGCGCCTCGCCCTCCGCGTGGGGGCGGGTCGTCCACTCGAGAGCGTCGGGGCGGATGACGCGGTAGCTCATGCGGCGAGACTACTCGAACGCGGTCGCGGGGCATTCCACCCGCCGCCGTCGGCCGACCGGTCGCGGTGCTCCGCCCGCGCCTGGTGTATCATTCACAACTACACAACCAGATAGTTTTGATACGAAACCTCGTCCGAAGCGAGGTGGGCCACCGGGTCGACAGGCCGGACCGGCTCGCCGCAAAGGAGATGCACGACGCCATGCTGACTGCGACCTCACGCTCGATCCCCGGCACGCTCCGTCAGGAGCTCCTGATCGCCGGGCAGCACAGGCTTGTCACCGACGAGCCCGAGCATCTCGGCGGTGAGAACGCCGGGCCTGCGCCCCACGAGCTGTTCCCTGCGGCGATCGCGTCGTGCATCTCGACGACGATGCTGATGTACGGCCGCACCAAGGGCTGGGACCTCGGGGAGATCCTCGTCGACGTCGCCTACGACCACCGGTCGACGCCTCGCCGCTTCGAGATCGCGATCCACGTGGGGGGCGACCTGACCGACGAGCAGCTCGTGCGGCTCGAGAAGGTCGCGGCGACGTGCCCGGTCCGGCGCGCCGTCGAGAGCGGCGCCACGTTCGAGGAGCGCATCGAGCGAATCGAGCGCGTCCCGTCACGGCCGGTCGGTCTGGCCGCGCAGTGAGCATCGCGATCCTCGTCGTCCTCGTCGTGGCCGTGATCATCCTCGGCTGGAAGCGCCCGCCGGGCGGCGGCTGACGCTTCTAGCTCCCGGCAGGTCTGCCGGACTCGATCAGCCGCGTGCTCCAGGTGGTCGGCGCTCTGCGTGCGCGGTCTCCAGCGCGCGGTGCCATCTCGGGCGTCACGTGCATGTGGGTCATCCCTTGACGGAGCCCTGGGTGAGGCCGGAGACGATGAACTTCTGCAGGTAGGCGAACAGCAGCACCGCGGGGATCGCGGCGAGCAGCACCCCGGCGGCGAACGGCCCCCAGCGCTGCCCGTACTGCTCCTCGATGAAGCCCTGAAGGCCGACGGGGAGCGTCTTCTTCTCGTTCTGCTCGAGGATGACGCTGGCGATCGCGAACTCGTTGAAGACGCCGACGAACGCGAACAGCCCGACCACGGCGAGCACCGGTCTGGCGAGCGGGAGGATCACGCCCCAGAAGATCTGGGAGGGGGTGGCGCCGTCGACGCGCGCGGACTCGTCCAGCTCGTGCGGGATCGAGTCGAAGAACCCCTTCATCAGCCACACGTTCACTCCGAGGGTGTCGCCGAGGTAGACCAGGCCGAGCGCGAGCAGGTGGTTGAGCCCGAGTGCGGGGAAGACCTCGCCGGTGCGCAGCACGATCAGGTAGATCGCGACCAGCATCAGCAGCTGCGGGAACATCTGGATCAGCAGCAGGAACAGCAGCCCCATCCGCTTGCCCCTGGAAGCGGAACCGCGAGAACGCGTAGGCGGCGAGCGCGCCGATGAGCACCGTGAAGAACGCCGTGAACGTCGCGATCAGCAGCGAGTTGACGATCCAGTGCGGATATTCCGTCTCGTTCTCGTCTGCGGGCGGGTTGAAGAGCTCCTTGAAGTTGTCGAGCGTGACGTCGCGTGGGATCAGGGTGGCCCCGCTGAGGGACTGGTCGCCGTTGAAGGCCGCCGAGACGACGTACAGGGCAGGAAAGACCGCGACCGCGACTGCGAGGATCGCGACGACGTGCCGCCACCAGGTGTCGCCCAGCGGCGGCCGCGGTGCCTTCGCCTCCACGCTGCGCTCCGCGACCATCAGCCGCTCGGCCTCGAGGGTGGTGCGGAAGTCGACGGTCTCCTCGCTGGTGCTCAACTCACACCCCCCCTGTGCTCTTGTGCGACGGAACGCGCCGGTGTCCGGTGCTGCGTCGATCCCGCCGGCGTCATGTGGCTCGTCACCGCGGGTAGCACCGGCTGTCCGGTTCGGGGCGCGCTTGCAGCGGTCGCGCGTCTGACAACCGGGCAGCGCGAGGGTCGCGGAGGTCGAGGCGACCCTCTCCGCCCGGGAGCGCCGTCGGGGGCTGTCCCACGCTCGAGGCGCGCCTCGAGCACGTCAGCTCCCCGACGGCGCCACCCGACCGAACCATCGCCGTGCCTCTCGAGCCGACGCTATGCCGCCGGCTCGACGTTCGCGTTACGCCTGAAGAGGTTCTCCGGGTCGAGCCGCTTCTTCAGCTGCGCAAGCCGCTCGTAGTTCCCGCCCATGCTCGCGCGGACGAGCGACTGGCCCTCCTCGAGGAAGCCGGGGAAGTTGAGGTACGCGCCGTCGCTCGCGTGGGGCTCGAGGGCCGCCAGCACCTCCCGCGCCCAGGCGACGTTGGCGGCGTCGTCCGCTGGATCCTCCCAGTTGGCCTCGGGGTTGACCACATAGTCGCCGTCACGTCCCGAGAACGCGGTCGCGTCGTCGGCGACGCGGGCGATCGCGCCGCCGTTGAGCCAGATGTCGATCGTCGAGTGCGTGGAGGGGGCGCGTCGCAGCTGCTCGACGAGGACGTCGACCGCGTCGGGTGGGAGCGACGGCAGGTTCGTCGACTTCCAGTAGTAGCGGTGACCGGCGGGATACTCGGGGTCGTAGATCTGCTGGGCGTCGACGTAGGTCATCCGTCCGGTGAAGTCGGCGAGCGGCGTCCCCAGCTCGCGCAGCGGCTGCAGCGCCTCCTCGCCCTCGTCGGCCGGGCCTGCGTACATGCCGAGCACGGCTGCGTACGGTGCGCCGTGGAGCTCCTCGGGGAAGTCCTCGCCGGGCGGCACGTGGCCGAGGACGGCGATCGTGCTGATCTCGTCTCCGCCTGCGAGGACGATGCGCTCGTGCTCGGCGAGGACGCGTCGCGCCTCGTCGAGCGGGTAGAGCGTGAACAGGAACGCCACCTCGGGCCCGAGCCGATGCGCCTCGAACTCGAACTCGGTGACGACCCCGAAGTTCCCGCCGCCTCCGCGGAGTCCCCACATCAGCTCGGGGTCGCTCTGCTCGTCGGCTCGGAGCACGGTTCCGTCCGCCGTGACGAGCTCGACCCCGACGAGGTTGTCGCACGACAGCCCCCACTTGCGCCGCACCCAGCCGAGACCGCCGTTGAGGGTCAGCCCGGCGATGCCCGTGTCGCTGACGACACCGCCGGGGACGACCAGGCCGTGTGCCTGCGTCGCCGCGTCGAGGTGCTTGAGGGTGGCGCCGCCGCCGGCACGGACGCGCCGGGTCGTCGCGTCCACGGTGACGTCGCTCATCGGCGAGAGATCGACGACCAGCCCTCCGTCGATCGTGCCGAAGCCGGCGACGTTGTGGCCGCCGCCGCGGACGGCGAGCGGCACGCCCGACTCCCGTGCAACGCGGATCGCGGCCGAGACGTCGTGGGTGGAGACGCAGCGCGCCACTGCGACGGGGTGGAGGTCGATCATGCCGTTCCACACGCTGCGCGCCTCGTCGTAGGCCTCGTCACCGGGACGAACCAGCTCGCCGGTCAGCGTCGAGGCGAGGCCGTCGAGCAGGCCGGACAGGGCGGTGTTCGTGGTGGCGGACATCGTCTCTCCTCTCAATAGACCGACTAGTTGGTATGCTTATAACAGACCGTCTAGTCTGTCTGCAAGTGGAGGTACCGTTGGGCCATGGCGAGAGACGGAGCGAAGACCCGAGAGCGGATCCTGGACAGCGCCCAGACGCTCGTGCTCGAGCAGGGGCTGGCCGCCACGTCGATCGACGACGTGCTCACCGCCGCCGGGACGAGCAAGGGCGCCTTCTTCCACCACTTCCCGTCGAAGAACGCCCTGGCCCGCGCCATCGTCGAGCGCTACGCCGAGGGCGACGTCGCGTTCCTCGAGGAGTTCATGGCGCGGGCCGAGCGGGAGAGCGACGACCCCGCCGAGCAGCTCATGATCTTCGTCCGCTGCTTCGAGGACGCCTCCGAGGAGATGGTGGCGGACCAGCCGAGCTGTCTGTACGTCTCGTACATCTTCGACAAGCAGCTGTTCGACGACGGCACCAACGATGTCATCGCGGAGGCGCTGCTCGCGTACCGGTCGCGGCTCGCCGCGAAGATCGCGGCAGCGCTCGAGAGGCACCCGCCGCTGATCCCGATCGACCCGCCGACGCTCGCCGACCACGTGCTCGTCACCTTCGAAGGCGCCTTCGTGCTCACGCGCGCGCTCGGCGACCAGACCCTGATGCGCAAGCAGCTCGAGCTCGTCCGGCGCACGATCGAGCTCGTGCTCGACGTCCCCCGCCGCTGAGACACCACGCACCGGCCGGCTCGTCAGGGCAGCTGCCAGAACGGCCCGCGGAGGCCCAGTCCGTCGAGGATCGCCTGGTTCGCCTCGCGCGGGCGTGGGCGCCACGTCGCCGAGAGGCGGTCGCCCCACCACGCGTGGGCGAGCTCGCCGAGCATCGAGACGGTCGTCGTCGCCCCCGGTGCACGTCCGTCGAGCCAGCGCTCGATGTGCTCCTCCGACCGGAAGAGGTTCATCGTGCTTCAGGTGAAGACGATGTCGTCCCACCAGCGCGCGGCTGGGACGAGGCAGTGGAAGAGGAGGGTCTCGTCGTCCGGCCGCCTGTCCCGCACCTCGACGGTGAGAGGCTCGCCGCAGTCGGGGCAGACGGTCTCGATCCGACCGTCGGTGTGGAGCGCCGCGCAGATGCCGAACGCGTCCCAGGCGCAGTTCGCGTGCCACCAGCGTCCGTCCGCCTCGACCCGGAACGCGGTCGGCACGGCGGAGAACGGGTTCGCCATCCGGATCTCGCCGGTCGTCGTGTCGAGCACGATCGCGTGCTGGTCGTGCAGCCGCCGCCACCCGCTCTCGACCTCGGAGAGCTCGAGCCTGCAGGCAGCGGCTACCTCGGTCGCCGTCGGCGCGCGACCCAGCTTCACGAAGAGGTCGTACGTGCGAGACCTCAGCGCGCGATCGTGCTCGTCCATCGAAAGAGCATGGCAGACCTTGGTCGCGCAGGCCCGCGGGGGCTTCGACGGTCGGCCGTCGCGTGAGCCGGGCCGGCCGATGCGTGGCGCGATACGGTGAGAGCGATGATCGTCCGCCATCCCTTCGGCCGCACCGGGCACGAGAGCTCACGGGTGATCTTCGGTGCGGCCGCGCTCGCGGAGGTGTCGCAGCGGCAGGCCGATGCCGCGCTCCCGATGCTGCTGGAGCACGGGGTCAACCACATCGACACCGCGGCGAGCTATGGCGACGCGGAGCTGCGGCTCGCGCCGTGGCTGCGCGAGCATCGGGCAGCGTTCTTCCTCGCGACGAAGACCGGTGAGCGCACCTATGCCGCCGCACGAGAGGAGATCCGCCGGTCGCTCGAGCGGATGGGAGTCGAGCAGGTCGATCTCATCCAGCTGCACTGCCTCGTCCACCCGGCGGAGTGGGAGGTCGCGCTCGGTGACGACGGTGCGTTGCGTGCTGCGCTCGAGGCGCGCGAGGAGGGCATCGTCCGGTTCATCGGGGTCACCGGGCACGGGCTGACGGTGGCCGAGATGCACCGACGGAGCCTCGAGCGGTTCCCGTTCGACGCCGTGCTCTTCCCGTACAGCCACGTGATCATGCAGGACGCTCAGTACGCCCGCGACGTCGAGCGGCTGCTCACGACCTGCCGCGAGCGCGACGTCGCGGTGCAGACGATCAAGGGGATCGCGCGCGGCCCCTGGGGCTCGACGACTCCGAACGCACGGACGTGGTACGAGCCGCTGCTCGAGCAGGAGCACATCGACCTCGCGGTGCACTGGATCCTCGGAGAGCCCGGCGTGTTCCTCAACAGCGCCGGCGACCTAGAGCTGCTGCCGCGGATCCTCGACGCGGCCGAGCGGCTCGGAGAGCGGCCCGACGAGGCGGAGATGCGGGCTCTGCTCACCGATCTGCGCCTCAGCACCCTCTTCGTCTGACGCGTCGCTGCGCCGGGGGATTGACGGAGCTCGCGTTCCGGGTAAGACGAGAGTGAGCGGGTGGGCGCCGGGGGAACCACCTTCGGTGGGGGTCTGGTGTCCGCCCGCTCCGAGAGCGCACCTGCTGTCGGTGGTCGGGGGGAGCGCGGCCCTGCAGGCCAGGGGGAGAGGGGGAAAGCCGGCAGGGCCGCGACTGCCGAGTGCGATTGTTCCACGTCTGCCGCCCGATGTGAAGGGCTCGTCCCGAAGCGCCCCGAAGGACGAGGGTGCGCCGGTCGGTGCTGATGTGCGTAGGGCCTCGTGGCGGCTGCCTTCCCCCTGACGCTGGGTGCGCGAGCGGTGACGGCGCGGTCGGCGGTGCCCGCTTCACCGCGATCACCGACGTCACGATCGTCGATGTGGAGTGGCAGGACGCCGGCATCGCCCCGGCGGACGTCCTGCGGAGCGCCACGATGGTGCCGGCCAGGTTCATGGGGCTTGGCGAGCGCCCTGGCGCGCCCGTCGGAGTGACCGGGGAGCAGTGAGGCGGCCTCGCGCTGTCGCAGTGGGTGTCTGCCCGGCGTGCGGGGAGCCGTCCGAAGATGCCCGCGGTGCCGATACGGCCGTACCCGGATGTGGAGACCGCTCCGACGCGCGATCATCGGTCGTGAGACGGGAGGGGATGACCGCGGCTGCCGTGGGCCTCACCGAGGAGCGTTCGGCCGTGAGCGACGCCGCGGCGCCGTCGGTGAGTCCTGAGTCGTCACCGCTGATCGCCATCGTGGGCGCCGAGAAGGTGTACCGGATGGGCCGCGTCGACTACGCCGCGCTTCGCGGGGTCGATCTCGAGGTCGCGCCCGGCGAGATGGTCGCGGTCGTCGGGCCCTCGGGGAGCGGCAAGACGACCATCCTCAACCTCGTCGCGGGGATCGACCGGCCGACGGCGGGCACGGTCAGCGTCGACGGCAGGCGCCTCGACCTGATGAGCGAGGAGGAGCTCGCAGTGTGGCGGGGTGAGAGCGTCGGCATCGTCTTTCAGTTCTTCCAGCTGCTGCCGACCCTGACGGCGCTCGAGAACGCGATGCTGCCGCTGGACTTCGCGCGCCACGGCAGCAAGCGCGAGCGACGCGAGCGCGCGCACCACAACCTCGGTCTGGTCGGGCTCGGGGAGAAGGGCGACCACGTCCCTGCGGAGCTCTCGGGGGGCGAGCAGCAGCGCGTCGCGATCGCGCGCGCGCTCGCGTGCGACCCGAGGTTGATCGTGGGCGACGAGCCGACCGGCAACCTGGACACGGGCACGGCCGTCGAGATGCTCGAGCTGTTCGCACGGCTCAACGGCGAAGGCAAGACCGTCCTGTACGTCACCCATGACCCCGTGCTCGCGGCCCGTGCACCGCGGATCGTGACGATCAGGGACGGCCTCGTCGTCGACGGGTGAGGGGAGCGAGATGCGATCCGCCCTCGCGCAGAAGTCGATCACCGACGTGACCCGGCGTCGATCCCGCTCGTTCTTCGTCGTCCTGACGCTTGGGCTCGCCGTGGCGAGCATCGGGATCTTCGCGATGCCCGCCGTGATGGACCGCTCGATGGCGGCCGAGGTCGAGGCCGGACGTCTCGCCGACCTGACGGTGGTGACGGGGCCGCTCGAGCTCGACGCATCGCAGCTGCAGACGCTGCAGGCGCTCGCCAACGTGCGGGCCGTCGAGCCGCGCTCGCTCTACGCCGGTCGGGTCTACGTGGGTGAGCGCCGTGCGCAGGCGTACGTCGTCGGCGTTCCCGATTTCGCGCGCCAGCCCGTCGACGTCGTCCACGTCGCCTCCGGGGCTGCACCCTCCACCGGTGAGGTGCTGAGCGACGTGCAGAACGCCCGCCAGGGCACGCTCGCGGCGAAGACCGGCTCCACGCTGCGGATGATCGCGGCTGACGGCTCCGTGCGGCGGCTGCGCATCAGCGGCGAGGGACGCAACCTGGACGGCGGCCAGGACGTCACCGAGGACGACGTCGTGGTGCTCTACGCCACCCCGGGGACCGTCGCCGAGCTGAGCGGGGTGGGCGGCTACAGATCCCTCGCCTTCCGGCTGGCGGACACGCGTCCTGCGGCCGTTCAGGCGACCATCTTCGCGATTCGACGCTCGCTCGGAGAGGTTCCCGGGTTCACCGGCTTCGCGGAGCTGCCCGGGATACGTCCCGCCGGTGAGTGGCCGGGGAAGGAGGCGTTCGACCAGTTCGGCAAGCTCTTCTACGTGATCACGGTGCTGGCGCTCCTCTCGGCGCTCGTGCTGATCGCCAACACGATGACCACGCTCGTCGCAGAGCAGACGTCAGAGATCGGGATCATGAAGGCGATCGGCGGTCGCCGCGGCCAGATCGCGTGGGTCTTCGCCCGCACCGCGCTCATCCTCGGAGCGCTCGGGACCGCCGTCGGTGTGATCCTCGGCGTGATCCTCTCGAACGTCCTCGTCCGCTACTTCGGCTCGACGTTCTTCGCGGTCGACGTCGGGTTCGGCGTCGACCCGCAGGTGCTGCTCGCGAGCGTCCTCGTCGGCGTGCTCGGCCCGGTGCTCGCTGCGCTCCCGGCGATCCGTCGAGGCGTCCGCGTCGACCTGCGCGAGGCGCTCGAGTCGACGGGTTCGGCCGTCGGCGGGCAGGACGCGTCCGACCGTGTGCTCCGCCGCGCCGTCTTCCTGCCGCGCACCGTCCAGATCGGCCTGCGCGGCATCACCCGGCGCAAGCGCCGTAGCCTCGGGACGGCCCTGATGGTGGCGCTCGCGGTCGGGAACCTGCTCGCCGTCCTCGGGTTTGCGGCCGGTGTGTCCGAGGCGACCCACGCCGCCTGGCGCGACCACGGCGAGGACGTGAAGGTCACCTCGGAGGGCGGCCGTCCGCTCGACGAGGGCGCCGCCCGCCTGATGCGCGCCACGCCGGGCGTCGCGAAGGTCGACCCGATGTTCGTGACCGACGTCGTCGTCGGTGGCGAGGACGCGTTCTTCTGGAGCGTCCGACAGGAGACGATGTTCCGCTACCGGATCGCGCACGGGCGCTGGTTCACCGCTGGTGAGGAGCGGGGCGGCGCGCGCGTGGCGGTCGCAGAGCGGAACATCGCGAGGGTCACCGGCCTGCGTGTCGGCAGCCGCGTCCGGGTGGACACTGCGGGCGGCCCGGTCGCGCTCCGCATCGTCGGCATCTCCGCGAACCAGCAGGAGAACGGGGCGGTGCTGTTCGTCCCGATCACGACGGCACGTGACGTCCTCGGGTCCGCGCAGGCGGCGGCGAACGACTACTGGGTGAAGACGGCGGCCGGCGATCACGGTCTCGTCGACCGTGTGACGACGCAGCTCGAGGACACGCTCACCGCCGCCGGCTACCAGGTCGCGACCGAGATCGAGTACGTCGACGAGGCCGACGACGTCGCTGCCAACCGCACGATCACCACGTCGATCGCCGTGCTCGGCTTCCTGATCGTCGCGATCAGCATGGTCGGCCTTGCGAACGCGATCACGATGAACGTGATCGAGCGCACGCGGGAGATCGGCATCCTGCGCTGCATCGGCGCCCGCGGCCGCGACGTGAGGCGCATCTTCGCGACGGAGGGGTTGATGCTCGCGCTCGCCGGCTGGCTGCTCGGCATCCCGATCGGGTTCCTGCTCGACTGCTTCCTGGTCTGGCTGGTGAAGCGCGTGTTGAACGTCGACGTCCCGGTCGCGTTCCCGGTCTCGAACGTCGTCCTCGCGCTCGTCGGCACGCTCCTCATCTCCCTCGTGATCATGCTCCTGCCGTTGCGCCGCGCCGTTCGACTGAAGCCGGGCGAGGCCCTGCGCTACGCGTGAGCCTTCGCTCGAAGGGGCAGGCCGACCGACCAGGGGACGCGGATCCGACCGTGCCGCTCCTGGCGAGTCGCGGTAGCGTTGGACGGAGATGGAGTTCGAGAGCGCTATCTCGCATGTCGTCCGCGTCGTCGAAGCGGTGGGTGCCGGGATCATGGTCGTCGGCGGTCTCGGTGCCTTTCTCGTGTTCTTCGCCCGGGTGCGGCACCCCGAACGCCGGCCCGGCTCCTACGGCGAGCTGCGCCGCAACCTCGGCCGCTCGCATCCTGCTCGGGCTCGAGGTGCTGATCGTGGCCGACATCGTCCGGACGATCATCGTCGACCCGACGTTCGAGAGCGTCGCGGTGCTGGGCGCGATCGTCGTGATCCGGATCCTGCTCAGCTTCTCGCTCGAGGTCGAGATGGACGGGATGTGGCCGTGGAACCGGTGGCGGAGAGAGAGCCCCGCGCCGTAGGTGGTCGATCGATGACGCGGGTATCCTCGGGGCGCCGGCCCGTATGCTGGCCCGATGGCAGGCGATGCTGCAGATCGCGCGGCGGCCGCGCTCTCCGACCCGGCCGATCGCGAGTACGTCGAGAGCCTCCCCCGGGCAGCGAGCGCGACACGGTGGTCGCGAGCCTCGCCCGCTACCGCTCTCCGGAGACGCTCCGGGTGGGCGATCCGCTCCCGACTGTGGCGGTGCGACACGCCGACGACCTCCGGTCGGTCGCGCTCGCCGATCTCGTCCGGGGCCGGCCGCTGCTCCTGGTCTTCGGCAGCTTCACCTGACCGCCGTTCCGTCGCCGGTCGGGCGACGTCGAGAGCCTGTTCCTGCAGTTCCGCGACCGTGCCGACTTCGCGTTCGTGTACGTCGCGGAGGCGCACGCGGCCGACGAGTGGCAGCTTCCGGCGAACCTCGAAGAGGACGCCGTCCTGACGCAGCAGACGACGCTCGAGGAGCGAAGGACACAGGCTCTCGAGACGGCCGAGCGTCTGGGGCTCAGCCTGCCGCTCCTGCTCGACGAGATGGACGACCGGGCGAGCAGGGCGTTCGCAGCCTGGCCGGAGCGGCTCGTCGTCGTCGGGGCGGACGGGCGGGTCGCGCATCCCGGAAGCCCTGGCCCGTGGGGCTTCTCCCCGGAGGAGGCGCAGGAGCAGCTCGTCGCACTGCTCGAGCCTCGCTCGAGCTGACGCGGCCCCCGGGTCGTGCCAGCCCCCGGCACCGCTTCGCCGGCCCTCGTGCGCAGAGCCGCCCTTCGACCGACGAACCTCGCGGGTGTCGGTGGCAAGACGGCCCGGAACGAGCGGGTCGGCCGGGACGGGGGCGCCGGGGGTGAATCCCGGCGCCCCTGTCTGTGGTCTTGGTTCAGCCGTTGGTGACGCGGAAGGAGACGAGTCGGCGGGTTGAGATGCCGCCGAGGAGGTTCTCGCCGCTCTTGCGTGCGCGGACGAACATCACGAGCAGCTGCTGCTTGTTGCTGACCGGGAAGCCGGCCTTGGCTGTGAACTGCAGCGTTGCCCAGCCGTCGGAGCCGGTGGGCTGCTCGTTCGGGATTCCGAACTGGCCGTACGGGACTGCGGTCACGTACACGAGCGCGCCTTCGACGGAGCCGCTGCAGGCCGACACGTGGAAGCGTGCGGTGAGCGAGCGGGTGCCGTAGGTGATGTTGCTGGGGCTGATCTGGGTCTGGTCGATCGTGAGCCGGGCGGGTGGTGCGACACCGGAGATCGGGATCGTGCCACCCGTCTTCGAGCAGCCGTTCACCACCGGCGGCGCCGAGGTCCTGACGATCGCGGTCGCGTTCGAGGCGGCCGTTCTCGAGCCCTTGGCGTTCGTGGCGGTGACCCTGACCCGCATCCGCTTGCCTACAGAGGCGGAGCCGAGCTCGTACTTGTCGGTCGTGGCCCCGCCGATCGCGGTGCAGTCCGACGCGTCAGCGGCGCCCCCCGAGCTCGGACAGCGCGTCCACTGGTACTCGTACGAGGTCGGCGACCCTGTCCAGGTGCCCTTCGAGGCCGACAACGTCGATCCGACCACCGGAGAGCCGGTGATCTGGGGCTCGGCCGTGTTCACCGGTGCGACCAGAGTGGCGTCCTTCACGGCGGTGGTCGGATTGGATGCGACGGTCTTCGCGCCGTCGGCGTTCGACGCGGTCACGCGCACGCGCAGCCGCTTGCCGACATCTTGCTTCTCGACGCGGTACGTCGAGGCCGTGTGCCCGGAGGCCTTGACGCAGTCGGATGCGTCTGCCGCACCTCCGGTGCTGGGACAGCGCATCCACTGGTAGCCGTACGTCGTGGGCGATCCCGTCCAGGTGCCCTTGGAGGCCGTGAGCGTCGATCCGACCACGGGGGTGCCGGTGATCTGGGGCTCGGTCGTGTTCGCCGGCGCGACCTGCGACTGTGCCGACCCTACGCCGGACAGCACCGCCAGTGAGACGAGCGACAACGCCGTGAGCGAGACCCCTCTCCGGAACAGCTTCTGGTGTCTGGTGCGTTTCATGATCGCCTTCCCTTCATGGACTTTCAGAACGTTCACCGTCGTTGAGTGCGGCAGGGGCGCCGGGGGTGAATCCCGGCGCCCCTGTCTGTGGTCTTGGTTCAGCCGTTGGTGACGCGGAAGGAGACGAGTCGGCGGGTTGAGATGCCGCCGAGGAGGTTCTCGCCGCTCTTGCGTGCGCGGACGAACATCACGAGCAGCTGCTGCTTGTTGCTGACCGGGAAGCCGGCCTTGGCTGTGAACTGCAGCGTTGCCCAGCCGTCGGAGCCGGTGGGCTGCTCGTTCGGGATTCCGAACTGGCCGTACGGGACTGCGGTCACGTACACGAGCGCGCCTTCGACGGAGCCGCTGCAGGCCGACACGTGGAAGCGTGCGGTGAGCGAGCGGGTGCCGTAGGTGATGTTGCTGGGGCTGATCTGGGTCTGGTCGATCGTGAGCCGGGCGGGTGGTGCGACACCGGAGATCGGGATCGTGCCACCCGTCTTCGAGCAGCCGTTCACCACCGGCGGCGCCGACGCCCTGATCACGCTCGTGGCCGACGACGTCGCCCGGGTCGTCCCGGCCCTGTTCTTGGCGGTGACGCGCACGCGCATGGCGTTCCCGAGATCGACCGACTTCAGAACGTAGGTCGTGCCGTTCGCACCGCCGATCGCGGCGCAGCTACCGCCGTCCGCGTCGCAGCGAAGCCACGCGAAGCCGAACGTGATCGGGTCGGTGCCCGTCCATTCACCCTTGATGGCGGTGAGCGTCGAGCCGACCGCCGCCGTGCCCGAGATGCTCGGCGACGCCGTGTTGGCCGGCTTGCCCGCCCTCAGGACGATCGCGGTGGCATTGGACGCGACGGTCTTGGCGCCGTCGGCGTTCGCTGCGGTGACGCGGACACGCAGTCGCTTGCCGACGTCGCTGCTTCCGGGGACGTACTGCTCGGTCGAGGCGCCGCCGATCACAGCGCAGTTCGAGGCGTCGGCTGCCCCGCCGGACGACGGACAACGTGTCCACTGGTACTCGTACGAGGTCGGCGACTCCGTCCAGCTGCCCCTGGTCGCGGTCAGCCTCGAGCCGACCATCGCCGTGCCGGTGATCCGCGGCTCGACGGTGTTCGTCGGCACGCCCTGCGTCTGCGCGGAGCCCACGCCTGTGAGCGCGGCGAGTCCGACGAGCGACAGCGCCGCGAGCATGATCCCGCTTCTGACCCACGTATGTCCTCCAGGTCGTCTCATGACCGTTCCTCTCTCTGGTTGTGCGTGCGGGGGTCGTTCGAACCGCGAGCCTCAAGGCCGGGGTTCCTGCCCGGTGTGCCCGATGCCGCCGAGGCGGGAGGCGTGTCGACCGCAGCTGCCGTCGACGTTCGCGCAGCAGCGGTCGCGGCTCCTCGGTGTGCCTCGTCTGTTCATGACCCTCCAGGCCGTAAGCGTTGTGCCGGCGACGTGTCTGCCGACTGGCTCCGACCGAGGGTTACGGGCGAATGATCAGGCTCTCAGAAGAGAGGCCGACCGCAGCGGGAGTCGTCGAATTGACTCTCGCTGACCGAATCATAGCGCGTATCCGCTGTCCTTCATAGTGCGTCTGCGCATCTCCATCTCGATCCGGAGCCCGCGGGTCGGGGCTCCGTGTCGCTCTGACGCAGACGGAAAGCGGTGTGATCGTCAGGCGCCGGCGGAGGGGCTCGACGCGTGTCGGCGGCAGCAACAGGTGGCTGTCGAGAACGGCCTGGGCGACGTCGAACAGCTTGCGTCCGGTGTGCTGTGAGTGGTCTCGAAGCAGCTCGAACGCCGCCGCGTCGCCGACGCTCGTGGCGCTCCATCAGGATGCCCTTGGCCCGCTCGATCACGGCTCGACGCCCGAACGCGCCCTCGAGGTTGTGGTACTCGGAGAATCGGCGCAGGGCGATGTCGATGGCGCCCTGGAGCTGCGCTCCGTCACCGTCGGTGATGTATCCGAAGACGCCCCTCTTCGCGGCCTCCGCGACGAACGCTGGGTCGTCGGCGGCCAGGAGCGCGATCACCGGGCACGACGCCTCGTGCACGATCTTGGAGATGTGCTCGAGCGCGTGGTCGGAGCTCTCGCCGAGCCCGACCAGCGCGACGTCGGGACGCTCCTCGCGGGTCACCTGTCCGACCTCGTCGACGTTCAGCTCGCGGGCGATCACGGTGTGCCCGAGCGCCACGACGACGACTGCGAACCGCTCGAGGCGCTCGGCGCGCTCGTTCGCGATCAGGACGCGGAGGTGCTGCGGTTCGTCATCGGTCACGTTCGCCTTCTCCTTGGGTCAGGGCGTCTCGGGCCCCTTCGGCGTTGGCGAGACGTCTGTCGTCGAGAGAGCCTCGCACCAAGAAGGTACCAAGTGCCCGTGGCTCCGGACAGCGACGGAGACGGGAACGACTGGGCCGCGTCGTCGCCTCGCGCTGTGGGCGCTCCTCCCCGGTGTGTCTCGCAACGCGCTGACGGAGGTCGGGAAGATCGAGCCTGCAGTCCCGATTCCGCAGGGCAGCCGCTCGGTGCCGGCCGCCCGAGGCTGAGTGCGGTCTACCGCCCTCACGGTCTACGGCCTGCCGGGGCGCGGCCGCGCCCCGAGGCTCCTACCGTCGTCCCATGGCACTGGAACGGCTCACGGAAGGCGGATCGGACGGTGGCGCGAGCCGCGAGCGGCGGTGGCTCGCCCTCGCGCTGCTGAGCGTGGTGCAGTTCATGGTCGTGCTCGACACGGCGATCGTGAACGTGGCCCTGCCGTCGATCCAGACCGAGCTCGGGTTCTCGCAGGGCAACCTGCAGTGGATCCTCAGCGCCTACGTCATCGCGCTCGGAGGGTTCGTGCTGCTCGGTGGGCGGGCGGCCGACCTGCTCGGGCGCAGGCGGATGCTGATCGTCGGCCTCGCCGTGTTCGGGCTTGCGTCGCTGCTGGCCGGGCTCGCCTGGGACGACGTCTCGCTCGTCGGCGCGCGTGGGCTGCAGGGGCTCGGCGCAGCGCTGATCTCGCCGGCAGCGCTCTCGCTCCTCACCGCGACGTTTCGCGAGGGAGCGGACCGGAACGTCGCGCTCGGCGTCTGGGGTGCCGTCGGGGGGCTCGGCGGCGCGGCAGGCGTCTCGCTCGGCGGTGTGGTCACGGCCACCCTCGGGTGGGAGTGGGCCTTCTTCCTGAACCTGCCGGTCGTGGCGGCGACGATCGCGCTCGTGCCGGTCGTCCTCCGTGAGAGCCGTCCCGGGCTGGCACGCGGGTTCGATCTGCGCGGTGCGCTGCTCGTGTCCGCCGGGCTCTCGTCGGCCGTCCTCGCGATCTCGCGAGCGGGCGAGGTGGGCTGGCGCTCGGTCGATGCTCTCGGTGCGGGCGGCCTGGCCGTCGCCCTGCTCGCCGGCTTCGTCGTCGCCGAGCGCCGTGCGGTCGATCCGCTCGTCTCCCTCGACGTGCTGCGGGTGCGGGCGGTGAGGGCCGCGAACCTGACCGGGATGCTGCTCAGCGCGAGCGTCGGGCCGATGTTCCTGATGCTGACGCTCTACATGCAGCAGGTGCTCGGGTTCTCTCCCGCTGCAGACAGGGCTCGCCTACCTCGCGATCGCAGGCACCACGGTCCTGTGGTCGACCGTGGCGTCGCGTCTCGTCTCGAGGGTCGGCACGAGGCCCGTGCTCGTCACGGGGCTCGGCCTGCTCGCGCTCGGTCTGACCTGGTTCGCGCGGATGCCGGTCGACGGCTCCTACCGGCACGATCTGCTGCCCGGGTTCCTGGTGGTCGCGATCGGGATGCCGTTCTCGTTCGTCTCGGTGAACGTCGCGGGCCTCTCGGGGGTCGCCGCGCGTGATGCCGGATTCGGCTCGGGGCTGCTCGGCACGTCGCAGCAGGTCGGTGCCGCGCTCGGGATCGCGGCGCTCTCGTCGCTGGCGGTCGCACACGCCACAGGCGGTACGGATGCAGGAGGGCAGGATGCCTCCGCGCTGACCGACGGCCTGCACGTCGCGTTCCAGGGAGCTGCGCTGATCGCGCTCGCCGGGGCCGTCGTCGCGTCGCTCCTCCTGCGCCCGGGGCCGGTACGGGTCGCCGCCGCGCCCGAGCGACACGACGAGGGCCTGCGCACGGCGGCGGCCTGACCTCCCCGGAGCCCAACCCCTGCGGCCGAAGTCGCGGCGGCCTCGTCGGGCACAGGTTCGGGCTCCCGCACCGTCGACACACCTGCGAGCCGTACGGGATGCCGCCTTCCCGCGTGTCAGCCTCGGTGTACAGCGAGACACGAGGAGGCGAGACGATGACGACGAGTCTGATCGAGCAGGAGCAGGTGGAGACCAACCGGCTGATGGCGGAGGTCGAGAGCCTGCAGCGGCGCGGCTACGGCGAGCGGCAGATCTCGGCCGCGATGGCGAGAGCGATCGGTTCGTCTCGCCGCACCCGCTGGACCTCGTGGCTGAGAGCGCTCGGACGGGTGAACGGCCCTGGAGCCCGACCGACGCCGAGCGTCCGGTCGGAGCACGCACGGCCGTTGCTGTAGCCCGGCGCGACCCGCCGACAGGGCAGAGGCGCTCGGGCCCGAACCGGATCACGGGCCCGAGCGGCGTGACGCCAGGCGCGCGGGGCCGTGCAGGGCAGGGCGCCTCGGCCGGCGCAGACCGCGTGTGCGAGGATCACGCCCGTGCGTCGCCTCGTCCCGATCGTCGAGTGGCTGCCGCGGTACGACCGGCGCTGGCTCCGCGGCGACGTCGCCGCGGGCATCGCGGTGACGGCGCTGATCGTGCCCAAGAACCTCGGCTACGCGGGCATCGCCGGGATCCCGCTCGCAGAACGGCCTCTACGCCGCGGCCGCGGGCGCGCTCATCTACGCGCTCTTCTGCACGTCGCGGCAGATCTCGACCGGGCCGAGCTCGTCGCTCGCCGCGGTCGCCGGCGGCGCGGTGCTCGTGACCGGTGTCGGCGGCGAGCAGGCGGCGCAGCTCGTGGCGGCGATCACGCTCGTCACCGGCGTGCTGTTCCTGCTGCTCGCCGTCTTCAGGCTGGGGTGGATCGCCCAGTTCCTCTCGCAAGGCGGTCGTGACCGGGTTCCTCGCCGGCGCCGCGATCGACGTCGTGATCGGCGAGCTGCCCGAAGCTGACCGGGCACCTCCGCCGACGGCGACAACGCCTGGCAGGAGCTCGGGTCGTGGCTGCGCGGCGCTCGGCGACATCAGCTGGGCGACGCTGCTCGTCGGGCTCGTCGCGCTCGCCGTGATCCTCGGGCTGCGGTTCGTCGCGCCCGCGATCCCCGGCGCGCTCGTGCTCGTCGTCGGCGGCCTGCTCGCGTCGGCCCTCTTCGACCTGGGCGCGCACGGCGTCGCGCTCGTCGGCGACGTGCCGCGCGGGCTGCCGGCGCCCGCAGCTTCCCGACCTCGAGCGTCGTTCCAGCAGAACCTCTCGGTGATCGGGATCGCGGCGCTCGCGCTGCTGCTGATCGGGTTCTCGCAGACCGCCGGCGACGCCCGGGCGTTCGCGACGCGGCACCGGTACCGGATCGACGTCGAACCAGGAGTCGGTCGCGCAGGGGATGGCCAACGTCGGCGCCGGCGTGTTCCAGGGCATGCCGGTCTCGACCAGCCTCTCGGCGAGCTCGCTGAACGAGTCGGCCGGGGCGCGGACGCCGGTCGCCTCGCTCGTCACCGGCGGGCTCGTGATCGCGACGCTGATCGTGCTCGCGCCGCTCTTCTCCGACCTGCCGAAGGCGGTGCTCGCGGCGATCATCATCGACGCCGTCGTGTTCGGGATGATCGACGTCGCAGAGTTCCGCCGCCTCTACCGCGTGACGCGGTTCGACTTCTGGATCGCGGTCGCGGCGATCCTCGGCGTGCTCTCGGCCGGCGTGCTCGCCGGCGTCGTGATCGGCATCGTGCTCTCGCTCGCGCTGGCTCGTCTACGTCGCGACGCGGCCGTCGATGCCGCTCCTCGGCCGCGAAGCCGGACACGCAGGTGTTCCGCGACCTCGACGAGCACCCGGACGACGAGACGGATCGAGGGGATCGCGGTGCTGCGGCTCGACGGTGGCCTGTTCTTCGCGACGGCGGAGGCGCTCGAGGAGCGCATCCGCGCGATCCTCGAGGACCGAGGCCGCGCTGCGGGCGCTCGTGCTCGACCTCGAGGGCGTCGAACTTCGTCGACTCCCAGGGCTCGGCGAAGCTCACCGAGCTCCACGAGCTCCTCGAGGCGGACGGCGTCGGCTTCCGGCTCGCCCGCGTCGAAGCCGCAGGTGCTCGCGGTCCTCGGGGCGGACGGGATCGTCGACCGGATCGGCGCCGACCACATCCACGGCAACGTCCACCGCGCCGTCGAGGCAGAGCAGGCCGCGCCGCGCGCGTCCGTCCGGGAGCTCTAGGGCGTCGCTTCGCCCGGGCTGCTGCTCCTACGGCCGCTCGGCCGGGCGCGCGCTCCGCGTCTCAGCCGCTGCCGACACGCGCCAGCGCCGCGCCCGGGTCCTCGCTCGAAGCGCGCACGGCAGGCGCGGCCCGCGTGCGAGCGTCGAGGGCGGCCAGCCGCTCCCAGCGCTCGTCGACGTGGGACTGGATCGGCTCGATCTCCTCGCGCGAGAGGTGGCTGAAGCGTCCCTGCGCGCTCGAGGAACTCGCGCACCGGCACCGGGTGCTTCGGCCGGTAGCGTGATCGTCCACGCGCCGTGGTCGTATGCGAAGAGCGGGAAGTAGCGCGACTCGACAGCCAGCCGGGCGATCTCGATGGACTGCGCGGTCGGGTACCGCCAGCCGGGCGGGCACGGCGCCGAGGACGTGGAGGAAGCGGAAGCCGTCGCAGCTCGGCGGCCCTGGTCACCTTCGCCCGGAAGTCCTTCAGCATCGGCACCGAGCCCAGCGGCGAGCGTCGCGACGTAGGGGATGCCGTGCGCGGCCATGATCCGCGGCGATGTCCTTCTTCTGCCCGGCCCGGGGCGCGGTGGTCGGCGTCGTCGTCGTCCAGGCGCCCTCGGGCGTGGCGCCGGACTTCTGGACGCCGGTGTTCATGTACGCCTCGTTGTCGTTGAGGACGTAGACGATGTCCTCGTTCCGCTCGGCGGCGGCGGAGACGCCGGAGAACCCGATGTCGCAGGTCGACGCCGTCGCCGCCCCAGACGACGACCTGGGTGTCGCTCGTGGCCGCGCAGGCGCAGCGCGGCCTTGATCCCCGACGCCTCGGCGGCGGCCGACGCGAACGGGGTCAGGTGGACCGTGACGCCGAACGCGTTGACGGGCCAGACGCCGGCGATGATCGTCCAGCACGACGCCGGGATCACGAGCACGATCTTCGACTCCGGGCGTCGCGGCCGCGAGCCCGTCGAGCACGTGCCGCACGTTGATCGCCGGCGCGCAGCCGGCGCACGCGGCGTGGCCGGGGTGGAGGAGCCTGCTCCTCGCGAGACGATCTCGTCGAGCCACGCGGCCATCACTGCACCCCCTCCGGGATGTAGACGGGCGCCGAGGCCTGCCGCGCTCCGGGTCGTCGCGCGCGTCTGCGTCGAGCGCCCAGCGCAGCGTCGGCGGGCGTCACCTCCGTGCCGCCGAGGCCGCCGACGAAGTTCGTCACCGTCGCGCGTGCGGCAGCTCGAGCGACGCGCACGTCGGCGCCGAGCGGCCCGAGCGAGCCGAAGGCGGGCGCGCGGTCGACGACCGCAGACGTGCGACGCGCCCGGCCAGCGCGGCCGCGAGCGCCGCCGCCGGGAACGGCCGGAAGGCGTGGACGCGGACGAGCAGCAGGTCGTCGTCGTCCTCGAGCAGCTCGAGCGCCGTGTCGCCGATCGTCCCGATCGTGACCAGGGCCGTGTCGGCATCGGGGTTGCCGGCGACGTCGAGCGCGCCGACCTTGCGGCGCCCGAAGTGCGCGGCGAACTCGGCCGCGACCGTCTCGATCACGCCCGCGGCGCTCGTCCATCGCATCCGCGACGTGGCGCTGGAAGGCGGCGTAGTCGTCCGGCTCGGGCAGCGCGGAGAACGTCCGCGGCCGCGTCCGGGTCGAGCACCCAGTCGTCGGGCGGGCTGAACGCGGGCAGGAACGCGTCCACCGCGCTCCTGCTCCGGGACCTCGACGACCTCGGAGGTGTGCGAGAGCAGGAAGCCCTCGGCGCACACCATCACGGGCAGCATCGCCGTCTCGGCGATCCGGTAGGCGCAGAGCACGCTGTCGAGCACCTCCTGCGCCGAGGAGCAGTAGAGCTGGATCCAGCCGGTGTCGCGCTGGCTCATGCTGTCGGAGAGGTCGGGCTGGATGCTCCAGGGGGCGAAGACCGCCCGGTTGATGTTGACCGCGACGAGCGGCACGCGCTCGCGCGAGGCGCGGTGGAGCTGCTCGTGCGCGTACAGCAGGCCCTGCGACGAGGTCGCCGTGAACGTCCGGACGCCGACCCGCGACGCCGCGATGACGTAGCCGAACATCGCGTGCTCGCTCTCGAGGTTCGCGAACTCGACGTCGTCCCGGCCCGCGACGAGGTCGGCGAGCCGCTCGACGATCACCGTCTGCGGCGTGATCGGATAGCAGCCGATCGCCCGGACGCGCGCGAGCATGACCGCGTGCGCGGCAGCCTCGTCGGCCGTCAGCACCGTGCGCCCGTGCGGCAGCGTCGCGCTCATGCCGGCACCTCCTCCATCGCTGATCGCGTTCGCGGACGGGGCAGACGACCTCGCAGATGCCGCAGCCCTTGCAGTAGAGCGTAGTCGATCGCCATCGAGCCGTCGTCGCCGCGCGATCGCGCCCTCCGGGCAGAAGAGCGCGCAGAGCGGCGCAGGCGGTGCACGCGTCGCGTGAGCACGGGGCGGTCGAGCGACCACGAGCCGGTGTGATTGGCGAGCGAGTCGGCGGTGCTCACCGGGAAGAGCGGCGTGCTCGCGCCGAGGCTGCGGATCGCGGCCGCATCGACGCCGCGGGCTCGAGCGGCGCGTCACCGGACTGCGTGCCGCTGCCTCGTGCAGCGCGCGTAGCCCTCCCGCGCGGCGACGACGTTCAGCTCGGCGGCGCGCGCCCATCCGCGCGGCGATCGCCTGCTCGAGGAAGCCGAGCCCGTCCGGGAGGAGCAGCCGCACGCAGGCGCCGAGCACGGCCACGTTGCCCATCGGCCGGCCCTCCGAGGAGAGGACGCCGTGGTCTCGCGCGATCCGCGAGGCCGGAACGCGCGCGATCTCGAACGGGCCGGTGTGACGCGGAAGCGCTCCTCGCGGTTCAGGACGACCAGGCCGCCCGGGCCGCACGCGTCGCAGAGCAGCCTGCGTCGAGGGCGGCGACGGCGAGACGACGACGAGCACGTCGCAGTCGCGCACCCGGTAGCGGCGGTGGATCGGCGACTCGTCCCAGCGCAGGAACGCCGAGATCGGCGCGCCCCGTCGCTCGGCCTTGAACTCGGGGAAGCTCTGCGCCCAGAACCCGGCGCGGGCGAACGCGTCGGCCAGCAGCTGCGACGCGAGCACGACGCCCTCGCCGCCGCGGCCGACGATCAGCATCTCCTTCACCCAATTGCTCCTTTCTCGCGGACACGATCGAGCCGCTCCCATCGTCGCCCTGGCCCGGTCGACGGGCATCGGTGGTTCCACGGATCCGGGTCGCGGATCCCTGGCGGTGCGGCTGCCCGGAACGCGAAGGGCCTCCCCGAGCGCAGCATCCGTGCGCGGCGGGGCGCGGCAAGACTGGAGCGCGCCCGAAGGCCGCGCCAATCGGCGAAGGGGGCGGTGCGGTCGACGAACGGTGACGGGGCGGTACCACCCCACCCGGCGCTCGCACTTCGCCGATCCGCGGATGCGGCGGAGCATCTAGGGTCGAGGAAAGCGACAGCAATCGTGCGACCGCAGGCGCGAAAGGCGGGGAGACCGTCTCGCCCGGAGCGCGACCGACAGGAGGCAGAGAATGGCCACACCGTTCAAGGGAACGGTCAACATCGACATCAAGGACTCGACCCCGGACTGGGAGCCGTACACCCAGCCGATCGCGCCCGAGGGCGCGCCGAACGTCCTCTACGTCGTGCTCGACGACGTCGGCTTCTCGGCGATGGAGCCGTACGGCGGCCTGATCGAGACGCCGAACATCAAGCGGATCGCCGACCGCGGGCTGACCTACACGAACTTCCACACGACGGCGCTGTGCTCGCCGACGCGCTCGTGCCTGATGACGGGGCGCAACCACACGACGAACGGGATGGGCTGCATCACCGAGGCGACCTCCGGGTTCCCGAACGCGAACGGCCACATCCCGTTCGAGTGCGCGAACATCGCCGAGGTGCTCGGCGAGCGCGGCTGGAACACCTACATCGTCGGCAAGTGGCACCTCTGCGCCGAGGACGAGATGAACCTCGCCTCGTCGAAGCGCCAGTGGCCGCTCGGCCGCGGCTTCGAGCGCTACTACGGGTTCCTCGGCGGCGAGACGAACCAGTGGTATCCGGACCTCGTCTACGACAACCACCCGGTCGCCGCCGCCGAAGACGCCCGAGGAGGGCTACCACCTCACGGTCGATCTCACCGACAAGGCGATCGAGTTCATCCAGGACGCGAAGGCGATCGCGCCGGACAAGCCGTTCTTCCTCTACTACTGCCCCGGGCGCCGCGCACGCGCCGCACCACGTCTCGAAGGAGTGGGCGGACAGGTACAAGGGCGTGTTCGACATGGGCTACGAGGCCTACCGCGAGGTCGTGTTCGAGCGCCAGAAGGAGCTCGGGATCATCCCGCGAGGGCGCCGAGCTCTCGCCGATCGACCCGTACGCCGACACGACGAGCCACGACGGCAAGCCGTGGTCGCAGGGCGACCGCGTGCGGCCGTGGGAGTCGCTCTCCGACGACGAGAAGCGGCTGTTCTGCGCGGATGGCCGAGGTCTACGCCGGCTTCCTCAGCCACGCCGACCACGAGCTCGGCCGACTGCTCGACTACCTCGAGGAGAGCGGCCAGCTCGACAACACGATCATCGTGCTCGTCTCCGACAACGGCGCCTCCGGCGAGGGCGGGCCGAACGGCTCGGTCAACGAGAACAAGTTCTTCAACGGGCTCCCCGACACGATCGAGGAGAACCTGAAGTACCTCGACGAGCTCGGCAGCCCGCGGACGTACAACCACTACCCGACCGGCTGGGCGTGGGCGTTCAACACGCCGTTCAAGCTGTGGAAGCGCTACGCGAACTACGAGGGCGGCACCGCCGACCCGCTGATCGTCTCGTGGCCCAGCCGGGATCGCCGCGCAGGGCGAGATCCGGCGCCAGTACACCCACGCGATCGACATCGTGCCCGACGCTGTTCGAGTGCCTCGGCGTCGAGCTGCCGGACGTCGTCAACGGCTACACGCAGAAGCCGCTCGAGGGCGATCAGCTTCGAGGAGCAGCTTCGCCGACCCGGACGCGCCGTCGAAGGAGACGCAGTTCTACTCGATGCTCGGCACCCGGGCGATCTGGCACAAGGGCTGGAAGGCCGCGACCGCCGTGCCGGCCGCGCCGGAGTCGTGGGGCGACTTCCACCAGCAGCGCTGGGAGCTGTTCGACACCGACGACCGACCCGAGCGAGTGCCACGACCTCGCCGCCGAGCATCCCGGAGAAGCTGCAGGAGCTGATCGCGCTGTGGTGGGTCGAGGCCGGCACCTACCAGGCGCTGCCGCTCGAGTCGCGCGGCGCGATCGAGATCCTCGGCGACGGAGCGGCCGCAGCTCTCGCAGCCCGCGCACGCCGCTACACCTACTACCCGGGCGGCGCCGAGGTGCCCGAGTCGGTCGCGCCGAACATCCGCAACCGCTCGTACACGATCGCCGCCGAGATGGAGATCGAGACGGAGGAGGCCGGCGGCGTGATCTTCTCGCAGGGCTCGCGCTTCGGCGGTCACGCCCTCTACGTCAAGGACGGCAAGCTCGTGTACGTCTACAACTTCGTCGGCGAGCACGTCCAGACGATCGTGTCCGACGAGACCGATCCCGACCGGGCACGTCGTCCTGTCGGCGACCTTCGAGCGGACGAGCGACGGCGATGCCGACGCAGGGGCACGCTCACGCTCCACATCCGCGACAAGGCGGTCGGCGAGGCGACGATCATGACGCAGCCCGGCAAGTTCGGGCTCGGCGGCGGCGGCCTCGTCGTCGGACGCTCCGGCGCCGAGCAGGTCACGGACGACTACGTCGGCGACGCGCCCGTGGCCGTTCGTCGGCGGCACGATCAAGCGGGTCATGATCGACGTCAGCGGCGAGTCGTTCTCCGATCTCGCCGCCGAGGCCCGCGCCGCGTTCGCCCGGCAGTAAGGATCGCTCGAGGGGTGCTGCGGCGCGCGCCGCAGCACCCCGGGGCGTCCCCGCTCCTGCTCGCGCAGGGTGATGTCCGCGCAGCGCTCGAGCTCGCGGAGCGTGCGTTCTCGGCGAACCCGGATCTGGGATTCGCGGCCGAGCTCGTGAAGGAGGCGTTCGTCGTGGCCTGCGAGGCCGCGCTGGAGCTCGACGATGCCGAGACGCTGGAGCGGCTGCTGACCGGTGTCGAGGCCTTGCCGCCCGGAAGCACGACCCGGTCTCTCACCGCGCAGACGCTGCGGTTCCGAGCTCGAGTCGACGCCGACGCGTCGGGTTTCGTCCGTGCGGCGAACCTCTTCCGGGAGATCGGCTTCCCGTTCTACGTGGCCGTCACCCGGCGCGAGCACGCAGAGCTCCTCGTCGCGTCGGGTCGTGCAGCGGAGTGCGAGCCGCTCACCACGGAGGCGCGCGCGACGTTCGAGCGGCTGCGCGCGTCCCCTTGGCTCGACCGCGTCGATGCGGTGGGCCACGCCATGTCCGACCGGGCCGGATGAGAGGCGGCTGACCCGGTCACGCGGGCGCTGGGGGAATGGCTCACGCCACGTCCCCAGGGGTCTCTCCTGCGCTACCGTCGGCCGGTGCCGCGCGCGCTCGTCCTCGGAGGAACCGGTGCCATCGGGCGGGCGATCGCTCGGAGGCTGCTCGTGGCCGGCTGGGAGGTCGCGCTGACGGGTCGCAACCCCGACCGCATGCCCGACGACCTCACGGCAGCGGGGGGCTCGTTCGTCGCGGCGGATCGCGGTGACCCGGCCGCCGTCCGCGCCGTCGTCGGGAGCGGCATCGACCTGCTCGTCGACTGCGCCTGCTTCACCGCCTCCGACGCGGAGCAGCTGCTGCCGCTCGGGCGCGACGCTGGCTCGACGGTGATGATCTCGAGCAAGGCCGTGTACGTCGACGACGCCGGCCGCCACTCCAACTCCGACGAGCCCCCGCGCTTCCTCGGGCCGATCGCGGAGACGCAACCGACCCTGGCGCCGACCGGCGGCGACTTCACGACGCGTGAGGGCTACGGGCCGAACAAGGTCGCGGCCGAGCGCGTCCTCCTCGAGAGCGGCCTCCCGGTGACGGTGCTGCGACCGTCGAAGGTGCACGGCTCGGGGGCGCGCATGCCGCGCGAGTGGGTCTTCGTCAAGCGCGTCCTCGACAGGCGGCCGGTCGTGCTCCTCGCGCACCGGGGCGAAGGCGTCGATCACCCCTCGGCCGCTGCGAACATCGCCGCGCTCGTCGAGGTGGTCGCCGCGAGGCCGGGAGCCCGGATCCTCAACATCGCCGACCCCGACGCCCCCTGCGCCCTCGAGATCTCCCGCACCATCGCGCGCATGCTCGGCCACCCCTGGACGGAGGTCCTCCTCGACGAGAGCGCTCCCGCGGCACTCGGCCGAACCCCGTGGGACAGCTCGCACCCGGTCGTCCTCGACACCTCCGCTGCGGAGGCGCTCGGGTACGTGCCCGTCGGCGATTACGCGGCGACGGTCGCCGGCGAGGTCGAGTGGCTCGTCGCCGCGGCCGGTGGCGGGGAGGGGGCGGAGGCAGAGCTCCTTCCCGGGATGGACCACGAGCAGCTCGCGCCACTGCTCGACTACGCGGCCGAGGACGCCTATCTCGCTGCGCATCCTGGCCTCGCCGCGCCCGCGTAGCCCGCGCGCGGCGCCGGCGCCCTGGTTGCTGCCGTGACGGTCGGCAGATCACCTCATCCTCGATGCGCGGATCTCCCGATGCCATGCCGGTCGACGACTCCTAGCCTGAGGGCACATCGGGCCGTCCGAGCCCCGGACGAGAGAGAGAAGGCCGAGTGACGATCGCCTCCGCCACCAGGGCCGTGCCGCACGCCGCAGGCGAGACCGTCGTCGCGGGACTCTGCGGTGTGTGCGCAGCGGGCTGCGGCGTCGAGATCGTCCTGCGCGAGGGCCGGATCGAGCGGCTGCGCCCTCGGCCGGGTCACCCGCGCGGCATCGTCTGCACGCGCGGCACTCGCGCATCCGAGGTCGTCTACTCGCCCGACCGGCTGCTCTACCCCCAGCGACGCGTCGGCGAGCGAGGCGAGGGTCGCTTCGAGCGCGTCTCCTGGGACGACGCGTACGCGTTCCTGGTCGAGCGGATCCAGGCGATCGCAGCGGAGCAGGGCCCGGAGGCGCTCGCCGTGTACACGGGGCGTGGCAACTTCGAGCTCGGGCTCGACGAGGCGTTCGCCCCCGCCGGGCCGGCGGAGTCCTCCGCCAACGCCGTGCTGTTCCCGCTCGGCTCGCCCAACGCCATGGGCGTCGGCTCCCTCTGCTTCGTCTCCTACGGGATGATCGCGCCGCACTCGTGCTTCGGCGAGGTCTACCGCGACCTCGTGGACGACATCGACCACGCCGATCTCGCGCTCGTCTGGGGCGCCAACCCCGCGACCGCCTCCCCGCCCGAGAACCTCGTACGCCTCAAGGCCCTGCAGGCGCGGGGCGGCCGTGTCGTCGTGATCGACCACCGTCGCTCGGAGACGGCACGGGCGCTCCGCGCGCAGTGGGTAGGCATCCGTCCCGGAACCGACGGGGCGCTCGCACTCGGGATGCTGCACGTGCTGATCGCCGAGCACCGCTACGACCACGGCTTCGTCGAGCGCTTCACCCACGGCTTCGACGAGCTCGCCGCCTGCGTCGATGCGTTCACACCCGAACGGGTCGAGGCGATCACCGGCGTCCCCGCCGACACCGTGCGCGAGCTCGCGCACGCAGTCGCGAGCTCGAGCGGCTGCACGATCCTCATGTACACGGGGCTCGAGTACTCGAACTCGGGCGTCCAGGCGATCCGCGCCGTGCTCACCCTGCAGGCGATCACGGGTCACCTCGACAGCCCCGGGGGCAAGCTCATCCGGTCGCGCGACCGGGTGCGGCTGCATCGGAACGTGACTCCTGCGCCCACCGGGAGCCGCCCTGCGATCGGCTCGGCGGAGTACCCGCTCTTCCACGCGATGCGCCGGGAGGCGCACGCGGCGCTGCTTCCCCGAGCGATCCTCGACGGCGAGCCGTATCCCGTGCGCGGGCTGATCGTGAGCGGCGCCTCGATCCTCACCGCCTGGCCCGAGCCCGGCGCGGTGGCGCAAGGCCCTGGCGGCGCTCGACCTGCTCGTCACGATCGACCGGTTCCCCACGGCTGACGCCGCCTACGCCGATCTCGTGCTCCCCGCCACGACGATGTTCGAGATCGAGTCCTACATGGAGCACGGCGGCCGGGTCGAGCTGCGTCGACGGGTCGTCGAGCCCGATCGGGGAGGCGCGCAACGACTACCTCGTCTTCGCCGAGCTCGCCTCCCGTCTCGGCTACGGGGAGCGCTGGCCGCAGACCGAGCGGGCGATGATCGAGCTCGCCCTCGAGGGCACGGGGATCACGTACGGCCAGCTGGCTGCGAGCCCGGACGGCGTCGCGCTCCCCGAGCCGGAGCCGTCGTTCCGCAAGCACGAGACCGGGGGACTGCGACGCGACGGCGCACCGGGCTTCGAGACGCCGACGGGTCGCTTCGAGATCGCCTCCGAGGTGCTCCGCGCACACGGCTACGAGCCGCTGCCGGTGTACACCGAGCCACGGGAGGGGCCCCTCGCCGACCCGGAGCTCGCACGTCGCTTCCCGCTCGTGCTCGGCTCGGGTGCCCGCACGAAGTCGGACTTCCGCTCCCAGCACCGCAACATCCCCTCGCTCGTCGCGATGCAGCCCTGGCCGCTCGTGCACCTCCACCCGGCCGACGCCTCCGAGCGTGGGATCGAGGACGGCGACGAGGTCGACGTCGTCACGAGGCGCGGCTCGGTGCGGTTCCGGGCGCACGTGACCGAGGACATCGTTCGCGGCGCGGTCGAGGCGAACATGGGCGGCGGCGGCCCGCTCGGCCCTCCCGCCTGGCGCGAAGCCAACGTGAACGAGCTCACGGACGCCGCGAACGTCGATCCCATCAGCGGCTTCCCGGTCTACAAGGCGCTGCTCTGCGACGTCCGACGCGCGACCGGGCACGGGCCTTGACTGCCGAGTCGCTTCGGTGTTCACGCCGGCGCAACCTCTGCTTCACGCGTGCTTCGCCTCTCTCACAGGGAACTCTTCACTTTCGCCGGTTCGCTCTCCGTGACGACCATTCGGACGACAAGGAGCTGAGATGCAGGATCCCCGGGAATCGCACGTCAACCCATCGCGCAGGGCGCGTGGGGCACGCAGAGCGCTGCCGTTCGCGGCGGGCGCGGTCGCCGGTGCCGCGCTGCTCGCAGGAGGGGTCACGATCGGCGCACGCCTCGACGCCGACAGCGCGGGCGAGACGGCCGTGACGGCGACCACCACCGCCACGGTCGCAAGGACGACCACGGCGCTGTCGGCGGAGGAGATCTACGCCCGCGACAGCGCGGGAGTCGTCGACATCACCGTGACGTCGAGCGGCACGCAGAGCGACGTCTCTCCGTTCGGGCCGAGCGGCGGCACCTCGACGGCCGAGGGAACCGGCTTCGTGATCGACCGGAAGGGCGACATCGTCACCGCCCACCACGTCGTCGACGGAGCCACGGCGATCTCCGTGCGCTTCAAGGACGGCTCGACCGCAAAGGCGACCCTCGTCGGCACCGATCCGTCGACCGACACGGCGGTGATCAAGGTCGACGTCGCGGCGTCGAAGCTGACCCCGCTGCAGCTCGGCGACAGCTCCGCGGTCGACCCGGGAGAGGGCGTCGTCGCGATCGGCAGCCCCTTCGGCTACGAGCAGAGCATCACCGCCGGCATCGTCAGCGCCGTCGACAGGGACATCGAGGCCCCGAACGGCTACTCGATCCCGAACACGATCCAGACGGACGCCGCGATCAACCACGGCAACTCGGGCGGCCCGCTGATCGACGAGACGGGCAGCGTGATCGGCATCAACGTCCAGATCGCAGCGGGTGACCAGAGCGGCAGCAGTCAGAACGCCGGAGTCGGGTTCGCCGTCCCCTCGAACTCCGTGAAGGCGGTCGTCGCAGACCTGATCGCCGGCCGGTCGGTTCAGCACGCCTACCTCGGGGTCTCCGTCGGCACGAGCACGAACGTCGTCGGCGCGGCGATCGGCGCCGTCAGGGCCGGCGGGCCCGGTGCCGAGGCCGGGCTGAGGAGCGGCGACGTCGTCACCGCCTTCGACGGCAAGCCGATCACCGACGCGAACGAGCTGACCGCGGCGATCGCCGCGCTGCGCCCGGGCGACGAGGCCACGCTGAAGGTCAGCCGCAACGGCACGACCGTGACCTTGAAAGTCACGCTCGGCACGCGCCCGGCGACCACCGCCTGACGCCGCGAGGGACTGTTCGCTGCGGGCGCAGGCATCGACCTGCGTCCGCAGCGCGCGATTCGGCGCCGGGCTCGGGTCTCCCGGCCCGCGCCGGCAGTCACCGGGTCTCAGGCGACAGCCGCGAGGGCCCGGTCGACGAGCGCTGCGAGCAGGTCGCGCTTCCAGCCTGTCTGCGGGTTGCCGGGCAACCCGGCCAGCGGGTCGGCCGGGTCGAGCTCGATCGGGAGGTTGGCGACGCCGGCCGCGACGAGGCGCGTCGCGCGGTCTCGGCGGCACGCGGCGACGGCGACGAGCGGGAACGAGAACGCCCGGCGTTCGCCGGCGCGCAGGTACGCCGATGCGTCCGGCGCGGCGGGGAGCCGGACGGCGGTCACGAGCTCACCGGGCGCGAGCGCGTGCAACGAGCGGTCGTCCTCGGTCGGCCGGCGGTAGAGGTCGAGAACGGGCAGTCGGCGCTCGGCGCCGGCCGCGCGGACGACCACGGTCGCGCCGCTCGCCGCGAGCGCGGGGGCGAGGTCGGAGGGGTGGGCCGAGATGCAGTCGCCCTGCTGGAGGTTGTGCTTGCGGTGGTCGCCGAGCTGGGCGTAGCAGGTGTCGCCGCCGCCGAGCCAGCAGGTCAGCTCGGGCGTGCGGTAGTACCAGCAGCGCGTGTGCTGGCAGAGGTTGCCGCCGACGGTGCCGACGGCACGCAGGAGCGGCGAGGCCGCGGCGGCCGCCGCCGACGACACCGCGGCGTAGTCGGCGAGGGCGGGGGAGACGGCGAGGTCTGCGAGCGTGACCGCGGCTCCGATCTCGACGCCGTCCGGACCGGCGTCGATCGCGTCGAGCCCCGTGTCCTGGAGGTCGACGAGCAGCTCGGGGTCGCGGATGCCGCGGTCGATCTGCCCTGCGAGGTCGGTGCCGCCGCCGAGCGGCGCGGCGCCGTCGCGCGCGAGCAGCTCGAGCGCCTCTTCGAGGCTCGTCGGGCGCGCGTAGGCGCTCATCGCAGCGTCTCCAGCACCCGGGCGCGGGTGAGCGGCAGCGCGCGGCAGCGGCGGCCGGTCGCGTGGGCGAACGCGTTCGCGATCGCCGCGGCGGTCGGGATGATCGGGGGCTCGCCCAGGCCCTTCGCGCCCACCGTCGACATCGCGGCGTCGGGGACGTCTACGAACTCGATCACCATCTCGGGGACGTCGGCGATCGTGGGCACCTTGTAGTCGTCGAGGCTCGCGTTCACGGGGATGCCGGTGTTGGGGTCGACCACGAGCTCCTCGGTCAGCGCGAACGCCATCCCCTGGAGGATCCCGCCCTCCGCCTGGCTGGACGCGCCGAGCGGGTTCACGATCCTGCCGACGTCGTGGACGGCGACGATCCGCTCCACGCGGACCTCGCCGACGGAAGCGTCGATCGCGACCTGCGCGATCTGGCACCCGAAGGTGTGCACGCGCACGTCGTCCGGGTTCGGCCCGCGCGAGCCGGCGCCGTCGATCGTGGCGTTCCCGAGCTTCTCGGTCACGTCGGAGACGGGGACGTCGAGCGCGCCGTCGGTCGAGCGGATGCGGCCGTCGACGACGGTGAGGTCGTCCGCCGCGATCTCGAGCACGTCCGCGGCGAGCCCGAGCAGCGTGCGGCGGACCTTGCCCGCGGCCGAGCGCACGGCGGGCATCACCGCCGGGGTCGTCATCGACCCGCCGGAGACCGGGCCGTAGAGGTTCGGGCCGGTGTCGCCGCCCAGGACGCGAACACGGTCGAGCGGCAGGCCCAGCTCCTCCGCCGCGACGATCTGCGCGGTGGTGAGCGTGCCCGTCCCGATGTCCTGGATCCCGGTGACGACGAGCGCGTGGCCCGCGGCGTCGAGCCGGATCGTCGCGTGCGCCGGAGGCCCGCCGCCGCCCCACCAGATCTGCGTGGCGCAGCCCATCCCGCGGAGGAGTCCGTCTGGCTGTGGCTCGCGCAGGCCGTCGCGCGTCCTCCATCCGGCGAGCTCGGCGGCGCGGTCGTAGCAGGCGAGCAGGTTCTTGTCGGAGTAGGGCAGGCCGCTGCGCTGGTCGCGGTCGGCGTGGTTGCGGCGGCGCAGCTCGAGCGGATCGAGCCCGAGCGCGGCTGCGAGCTCGTCGATCGCCTGCTCGAACACCGTCGTGCCCTCGGTCACGCCGGGAGCCCGGAACGCGTTCTGGGGGCGCAGGTTGGTCTTGAGGGGGAAGACCATCGTCTGCGCGTTCGCGACCTCGTACAGCGTGAGCGCCGGCTCGCTGACGGGGAAGATCCAACCGCCCTGTCCCATGGAGACCAGCGCTGCCGACTCGACCGCGACGAGCGAGCCGTCTGCACGGGCGCCGAGCTTCACGGTCTGGCGTGTCCAGGCGCGCCGGCCACCGTCGAGCTGCTCGGCGTGGCGGTCGCTGACGAGCCTGACGGGGCGCCCGGTGACCCGGGCGAGCTCGGCCGCGAGCGTCGCGTGCATCCCGGCGCCCTGCTTCGCGCCGAAGCCTCCGCCGACGAACCGCGTGAGCACGCGCACCCGTTCCTTCGGGAGCTCGAACCGCCGGGCGAGCTCGGTGCGGGCGTCGAACATCCCCTGCGTCGAGACCCACGCGGTGAGCTCGCCGCCCTCCCAGCGGGCGACCGCTGCGTGCGGCTCGAGGGGAGTCTGGAGGTGCGCCGGGGTCTCCAGCTCGACCTCGACGACGGCGTCGGCCTCGTCCCAGGCGGCCTCGACGTCGCCACGGGCCTGCTCCGCGGGATCCTCGGTGAAGCGCTGGTCGCGCAAGGCCTCGTCCGGGTCGACGACGTGCGGGAGCGGCTCGAACACGGCGGCGAGCGCGACGAGCGCTGCGGCCGCCTGCTCCGGGGTATCCGCAGCGACGACGGCGACGGCGTCTCCGACGTACCGGGGCTCGTCCGCGAGCAGCGGATCGCCGGTGTAGCCCACCTCCGAGGCCGGGCCGAGCGCGGCCCGCACTCCTGGCGCCGAACGGGCCGCGTCGAGGTCGATCGACGCGAGGCGCCCGTGCGCGAGCGGTGAGCGCAGGACGTGCGCATGCAGCATCCCAGGGAGCTGGACGTCGACCGTGTACTCGGCCGCGCCGCTCGCGCGCAGGAACCCGTCCTGCCGGGGTGCGGGACGGCCGACGTGCCGGAGCTCGGCATCCGGCTCCCAGGCGACCGTTGGGTCGTCGTCGTCGACGAGCACGAAGACGTCCTCGAACCGTCCCTCCATCTCGCGCTGCGTCTTCACGAAGCGCGGCATCAGGCGTCCCCGGCCTGGGCGGCCGCGGCCCGGAGGACGGCGCGCTCGATCTTCGGGTAGGCGCCGCAGCGGCAGAGGTTCCCGGCAAGGGCGGTGCGGATCTCGGCGCTCGAGGGCTGCGGGACCGCGGCGAGCAGGGCCGTCGCGGTCACGATCTGCCCGGGCGTGCAGTAGCCGCACTGCAGCGCGTCCTCCGCGACGAACGCTTTCTGCAACGGCGTCGGCCCGCCGTGCGAGAGCCCTTCGATGGTGGTCACCGCGCGACCCTCGACCTGGCCGACGAGCAGCAGGCACGATGCCACGGCCGTCCCGTCGAGCAGCACGCCGCAGGCGCCGCAGGCCCCCTCGGCGCAGCCGACCTTCGTCCCGGTGAGCCCGAGGTCGTCACGGAGGACGTCGACGAGCCTCCTGGTCGGAACGGTCGCGAGCTCGTGCCACTCGCCGTTGACCTCGAGCCTGAACGCCATCGCCCGAGCCTAGCGAGGCTGGGCAGAGCCCGGGCGGAGCGAGCCGGCGCGGGCGACAGGGGTTGACGCCGGTCTCGTGACGGAGAGGATGCGAGCGTGGGGGACGGAGAGGGGGCAGGTCATCAGGAGCGGCAGGCGCTTGGCCTGATCCGGTGCGAGCAGTGCGGCCGCGTCTCGATCGAGGCCGAGCGCGGCTGGGAGGCGCTGCACGAGATCGACGGCGATGGTCGGCTCGTGCTCGTCGTGCGGTGCGGGAGCTGCGCGGAGACCATCCGGCACCCCGAAGGCTGACTGGCCGACGGCCTCGTCTCGGAGCCGAGCGGTGAGCCGGCTCAGCGGCCCGCAGCGAGCACGACGATCGCGACCGCCTCGTCGACGGAGAGCTTGTCGGTGCTGACGACCAGGTCGTAGTGCTCGGGGAGCTCGCTCTTGATGCCGTAGAACCGCTTCAGGAAGTCGGCCCGGCCTGCGTCCGAGGTCGCGATCTCGCGGGCGGCGTCCTTCTCGCTCAGCCCCCGTTCCTCGCCGACCCGTGCGCGGCGCAGCTCGGGCGAGGCGGTGACGAGCACGCGGAGGACGCTCGGACGGGCGGCGAGAGCGTACGAGGCGCCGTGGGCGACGATCACCGCGTCGCCTCGCTCGGCCGTCTCCTCGATGGCCGCTCTGATCAGGTTGCGGAGATCGTCCGTGAGGAGATGATCCGGAGTCGGGGACGAGGTGCCGGTGAAGCCCGCATGATCGGAGAGCGCGATCGCGTCCAGCGCGCGCTCCATGAACGAGCGGCGCCGCTCGACGTCCGCGACGACTGCCGGCTGCACCCCGGCCTCGGCTGCGGCCCGCATCACGATCTCCTCGTCGACGAGCGTCAGTCCGAGGCGCTCGGCCGTTGCCCGGGCGACCTCGCGCATGCGCGCGCCATCCGGGCCGGACACGCAGATCGTGGATCGCCGCATCGCGCGACGCTACGGGAGCGTCCAGCCCTCGTCAAGGACGGCGGCTACACCGTCGGTTGGACGCTGCGCAACGCTCCTATCCGCTCGCGGTCGGCTCCTCCTGCCCGGGCCACGGCTCGGTCCGGCCTGTCAGATCGGCGAACGACTGGAGGTACGTGTCGCGGTCGACGTCGCCGCGCGCGTACCGGAGACGGAGCTCTGTGAGCGCTGGATCGAGACCGGGCGGCGGCACGAGCATCGCCCCGGCGGGAGGCGCTGTGACGAGAGGGGCTGCGACGGCCGACGGGCGGCCCTCGGCAAGCATGCGCACGAGCCAGATGATGCCAAGAACGAGAAGGGCGAGCGCCGCGGCGAGGAAGAGGAGGTGGAGCGGGCCGCTCCACCACTCCTCATGGGCGTGTCGGGCGCCTTCCGCCCAGAAGCCGGGGCCATGATCTCGGTCCATCGCGGGACGTCCTTTCGCTCGTCGGGCGGTGTCGGTCTCGGGATCCCATCTCAGCGAACGAATCTGAGCGTTCGCTGAGAGCTTCCCGTGCCGTCGCCTCTTCCGGGTGCCGGAAGGGCGGCGAGACGGCAGGTGCGGAGGCCCGCGTGCGCTTCGGGTGCGGCTGCTGCCCGGCTTGTGTCGCTACGAGGACGAGACTGCGTGCCGGTCGGTCGAGACGGCGATCAGACGGTTAGCCGCACACGCGGTCGACGACGCGCGCGAGTCGGTCGCGCACCTCTTCCGCGACGGGAAGCAGGCGCTCGTTCTCGACGATCGAGAGCATGCGCTCGGCGTCGATCGCCGAGACGTGGGTCGCGCCGTCGCGCTCGTAGACGACGACGTTGCACGGGAGCAGCACCCCGAGGTCGGGCTCGGTCGACAGCGCGCCGTGCGCGAGGTGGGGGTTGCAGGCGCCCAGGATCACGTAGGGCTCGCCGTCGACGCCGAGCTTCGCCTGGAGCGTCGCCTGGACGTCGATCTCGCAAAGCACGCCGAAGCCCTCGGACGCGAGCTCCTCGCGGACCCGACCGACGGCAGCCTGGGCCGAGAGGGTCGTCGTACCTGTCAGTGCGTAGCCGGTTCCAACCATCGTGTCGCCTCCTGGAGCTCGCGCTCGCGCGCCTTGATCGCCTTGAGCCGGTGCGCCTCCGCGCCCTCGGGCTCGGGATGGTGGGCGTCCAGGTACTCGACGATGTCGGTCTCCCCGACGTGCACGGCGCCCGTCTCGTCGACGAGCACCGGGATCGTCGTGACACCGGTGCGCGCGAGCAGATCCGTGCGCTCCTCGCGCTCGACGGCGACCTGGTGGATCACGACGCTCACCGAGAGCTCTGTGAGCCGCTGTCGCACCCGTCGCGAGGAGGGGCACCACTCCGTCTGGAACAGCTCCGGGAGCGTTTCGGTCGATGCCTTCGGACTTCCCACGCTGCAATTATACAACTGCACAGTTGTGTAGTTGTACGTAGTTCCCCCGGATCCGATCGAGAGGGTCGCCCGGAGCCATCCGCGCTCGCTCACAGCCTGCTCGCGGGGTACCGTTCACACGATGGACGCGTGCATCGTGTGCGGAGGAGGGCTGCCGGAGGTCTCGCTCCGGACCGGCGACCCGTTCTGCAGCACCGCGTGCGCCCGCGAGCACCACGGGACGGGCACCCGGGTCGAGCGCGAGCGCGCCCAGAAGCAGCAGCTGCAGCGCCACCTCGAGGAAGGCACCGACCCGGCCTCGCTCGAGCTACGCCGCGTGACCGTGGACGAGCGTCAGCAGCTGATCGCGGAAGGACGCTTCGTGGAGGAGTTCATCAAGGCCTACCGTGACCACCTGATCGCCCACAAGGAGCCCGTCACGACCCCGACGGTCACGTGGTTCTCGCCTCGCGGCAGCGGCCCGACGATGCGACGCTGGGACGACGAGGACGCCTGGTACGAGGCCGCCGCGAACGACGCGGCCTGACGAGCGGAGGGGGCCCTAGCCCATCTCGATCTCGACCGGGACGCCGAGCCGGCCCATCGTGCGCAGGTGAAGGACGTGCGAGCGCAGCGCGGCCCAGAGCGTGGGCTGCGCCGTGTAGCGGATGCCGTGGCGCTCGCAGTTGCGGCGCACGATCTCGTGCGATCCGCGGGTAGTGCGTGTGCGGCACCCGCGGGAACAGGTGATGCTCGATCTGGAAGTTGAGCCCGCCGAGCATCCAGGTCAGCACCGGGTTGCGCGGGCAGAAGTCGACCGTCGACTCGACCTCGTGCACGGCCCACGATCGGCTTCGCGGCGCGCACCTCGTCGGCCGACGCGAACGATGCCTCCTCGACGCAGTGGGCGAGCTGGAAGGTCGTCGCCATGATCAGGCTCGTGACCATCGCGAACGCCGACGTACACGCCGAGCACCGCCCACCACGGGTAGACGAGCAGCGGGATCGACGAGCGCCCAGGTGCACGAAGATCGCCTTGCCCGCGAGCACGCCCGGCGAGGTTCCAGCCGCGAGGCGAAGCGCAGCGCGCTCTCGCCGACGCTGCCCCGCGCGAACGCCGGATGTCGCCGACCGTCTGCCAGCGCAGACCCATGAGCAGGTACATCGGCCAGATGTAGAAGTGCTGGAACCGGTACCAGGACTTGCCGCGTCTGCGATCGGCGAGAAGCGGGCGAGCGGCACCTGGGTGATGTCGTCGTCGTAGCCGTCGACGTTCGTGTAGGTGTGGTGCGCGACGTTGTGCTTCACGCGCCAGGCGTAGCTCGAGAAGCCGAGCAGCGCGTCCGTCGACCAGCCGACAGCAGGTGGTTCCAGCGGCGCCGCCGGAAGTAGGCACCGTGGTTCGCGTCGTGCTGGACGCAGAACGCCGTCAGCATCGCGCCCAGCGACGAGCCCGAGCGAGGGCGAGGACGCCGGACGATCAGCCCGGGCTGCGCGAGCACGAGCACCGCCCACGAGAGCCGCGATCAGCCCGAGCGCGACCGGCGCCTTCGCGTAGAGCCGCAGCGCGCCCGCAGACCCGCGTGCGCTTGCGCGAGGAGGTACTGCCTCGACCTCACGCCGCGTCTCGCGGATGAACGCCCCGCCGTTGTCGAACGAGACCTTGCCGAGCGCACCTGACATCACGAACCCCCTCATCCAACGTTGGGATAGAGAGGGCGCGCAGGCGCCGTCGATATCCGAGATCGAGCCTTCAGGGTAGCGGCCCCTCCGGCCGGCGCCCGTTAAGGCAGCACGCCGTGCCGTCGTCGTGTGACCTCGCCGGGGCGGCTCGCCGCCCACGGTCGACGCCTCACCAGGTGTTGTGGGTGAGCACCCCACCGTCGACCACGAGGTTCGCCCCCGCGATCCAGCGCGCGGCGTCGGAGGCGAGGAAGAGCACCGCGTCGGCCACGTCTGCGGGCTGTCCGAGCCGCCCGAGCGGCGCCGCCGCGTGCCAGCGGGCGACCCCTTCGGGCCAGGCCGCGTCGAGGCCGGCGACATCGATCAGACCGGGGGAGACGCTGTTCACGCGGACGCCCCGAGGGCCGAGCTCGAGCGCGGCGGCGCGCGTGTGCATCAGCACGGCTGCCTTCGACGCTGCGTAGTGGCTGTGGTCGAAGGCGGGCTGGAGACCCTCGATCGAGGCGACGTTCACGATCGAGCCGCCGCGATCGCCCATCGACGCCGCGGCTTCCCGGGTCATCGCGATCACGCCGCCGACGTTGACGCGGAGCATCTCTGCGGCCTCCTCCGCACCGACCGTCGGGAGCGGCGCGACCGGCTGGATCCCGGCGTTGTTCACCACCACGTCGAGCGACCCGAAGGCCTCGACCGCGCGGCTGCAGATCGCACCGGCGTCGCGCTCGACGTCGCCGACAGCGACGACGGCTCTTCCCCCGAGCTCCTCGGCTAGCTCACCGGCGGCGGCCGCGTTCGCGCTCCCGTGCACCACGACCGCCGCACCCGCCTCGTGCAGGCGACGCGCGATCCCGGCGCCGATGTTCCCGCTCGCACCGGTGACGATCGCGACCCGTCCCGACAGGTCGAGCAGGGAGCGCACCTCGGGCGGACTCGTCATGAGGGCGAATGTAGCCGACCGTGGCCATGGCTCCGGCGTCGCCTGCTGGCGATGGCACTAGCATCGACCGGGTGCACGAGACCGTCGCAGCGCTGATCGCGCACTACGGGATGACGCCGCTGCCCGTCGAGGGGACGTTCTTCGTCAACACCTGGCGTAGCGCGACCCGAACCGTCCAGGGCGGTCCGGCGGGCAGCGCGATCCTCGGCCTGTACTCCGCCGACCCGCCGAGCCGGTCGCTCTTCCATCGCCTCGCATTCGACGAGGTGTGGCACTTCTACGCCGGCGACCCGCTCCGGCTCGTGCTGCTGCTGCCGGACGGTGGCAGCGAGGAGGTGGTCCTCGGACCCGACCTGCTCGGCGGCCAGCGCGTGCAGCACGTGGTCCCCGCGGGCGTCTGGCAGGCCGGCGAGCTCGTCACCGGGGGCGACTGGGCGCTCTTCGGCTGCACGATGGCACCGGGGTTCACCGCCGAATGCTTCGAGGGCGGCGCCGTCGAGGCACTGCTCGCGAGCCATCCCGAGCGGGCCTCCGACGTCGTCCGGCTCGGGATCCCCGACGGTCACGCCACTGCGATGCCCGAAGGGTACGCCGGCTGAGCCGGGACCACGCGGCTGTCCGCGGCCGGAGCCGGGCTGCGAGCAGCGAGATCCCCGGGTGGACGCGGCCCTCGCGATCCTGGACGATGGACGCTCCATGCGCCTGCGCATCGTCTTCATCACGACCGTCGCCCCGATCGCCAGCGCGTTCGTCGACGTGCTGCGCGATCTCGGCCACGACCCTCTCGCCGTGATCGGTGCGCGCCGGCCCGAGGGAGCCAAGGGTCCGGACGTCCCCGGGATCGAGCTCACCGACGCGACCGTCCCCAAGGGCGTCGACCTGCTGCTGCCGCGCGACAGGCTCTCGATCGAGTCGCTGCTGCGCTCCTACGAGCCCGACGTCGTCCTCTGCTACGCGTACCCGTGGAAGATCCCGCTCGAGGCGCTGCAGGTGCCGCGCCTCGGGAGCGCGAACCACCATCCCGCGCTGCTGCCGCGCCACCGAGGCCCGATCCCGTTCGCCTGGACGCTCCGCGAGGGGGACTCCCACTACGGCAGCACCTGGCACCGGATGGACGCCGAGCTCGACACGGGCGCGATCCTCGCCCAGACGTCGGTGCCCGTCGAGGACACGGACACGACGATCATGGACGTCGCGCCAAAGGTCGCCGCTGCTGCGGCCGGGACACTGCCCGACGTGCTCGAGAAGCTGGTCGCAGGGGATCCGGGGGACCCCCAGGACGACGCGGCGGCGAGCTGGGCGGGCTACTTCGAGGAGGACTACGCGACGCTCGACTGGTCGCGGCCGGCGAGGGCGGTGCACGACCAGGTACGCGCCTGGTCGCTCGAGCTGGGTCTCTCGAAGATCGTCGGGCCGATCGCGGAGCTCGACGGCGAGCCGGTCAGGCTGCTCCGGACGAGCCTCACCGACCCCGGCGACGGCGCGCGGCGCGTCGAGTGCGGGGACGGGCCGCTCTGGGTCGTCGAGAGCGAGCCCGCTCCGGACGCGCCGGCCACCCTTGACTGACCGACGCCGTCGCGGCCGGCCCGTCGTGGCCGCGGCGGATGCGACCACGACGAGCCCGCGGCGAGAGGCTCAGGCGCTGCCGGTCGGCTCCGGCTCCGGCTGCGTCGCGACGGCTCGGCCCTCGCCGTCGTGCGGCGGCTCGATCGTGATGTTCGGGAGCACCCGGTCGAGCCAGCCGGGGATGTACCACGTCTTCTCGCCCATCAGCGTCAGGAAGGCGGGCACGAGCGTCATCCGCACGACGAGCGCGTCGGTCAGGATCGCGACCGCGAGCAGCAGCCCGAACTCCTTCGGGATCCGGTCGGCGCTGAGGACGAAGGCGGCGAAGACCGTGCCCATGATCAGCGCGGCGGCGACGATCACTCGACCGATCGCGGCGATCCCGTGCTCGACGGCGGCGCGCGTCTCCAGGCCGTGGACGTGCTCCTCCCGGACACGGCTCATCAGGAAGACCATGTAGTCCATCGACAGCCCGAAGAGGATCGCGAACGCGATCGGTGGCAGGAACGTCTCGATCGGCCCCGTCTTGTCGAGCCCGGTCAGGCCGAGGAGGTAGCCCTCCTGCACGACGAGGGTCAGGACGCCGAATCCGACGAAGGCCGAGAGGAGCGTCGTCACCGCGGCGGTGAGCGAGATCACGACCGACCGGAACGCCATCGCGAGCACGAGGAACGTGACGCCGATGATGTAGAGCAGGAAGAGCGGCAGCCGCTCGAAGATCCGGTCCGCGATGTCCTTGAACGCGGCGTTGAGGCCCGAGACGTAGGCGACGGCGTCGCCCCCGGCCGTCGCAGCCGGCACGACGTCGCTGCGCAACCGGTCGACGAGCTCGCCCGTCGCAGCGTCCTGCGGGGCGGAGTCCGGGATCACGAACACGATCGCAACCGTCTCTGCCTCGTTGAGCTGGGGCTCGCTGACGGACGCGACGCCCTCGAGGCCCTCGACGCCCTCGAACACTCTCTGCGGCGCTTCGGCGTCGCCGTTGACGTCGACGACGATCGGGATCGGCCCGTTGAACCCTGCGCCGAAGCCTTCGGCGAGCAGGTCGTAGGCGCGCCTGCTCGTCTGCTCGATCGGCTGCGTGCCCTGGTCGGAGGCGCCGAGCTGCACGAGCGCGGACGACGAGGCGAGCACGACGCCTGCGATGAGCAGGATCCAGAACACGGGCTTCGCGTGCGCGGTCACGAAACGGCCCCAACGCGCGACGAGCGTCCGCTCGCGCGCGGCCTCGGAGTCGTCGATCGGCGGCAGGAAGGGCACCTTGAGGCGGTCGACCTTGTGCCCCAGGAGTCGGAGGATGGAGAGCAGGAGCGAGTTGGCGATGAGCACGGTCGTGAGCACGCCGAGCGCGCTGCCGATCCCCAGCTTGGTGACGAAGTCGAGGCCGAAGAAGACCAGGCCGGTGACCGAGATGGCGACCGTGGCCCCGGCGAACAGCACCGCCCGGCCCGCGGACGCGCCTGCCTCGGCGGCCGCGTCCTCGGGCGTCAGGCCCTCGTGCAGGAGCTGGCGGAAGCGGGTGACGATGAACAGGGAGTAGTCGATCCCCACGCCGAGTCCGATCATCGAGACGAGAAGCGGGGTGACGGTGTTGATGTCCGTCAGCCCGGCCAGCAGGTAGAGGAGCAGGAACGCCGTCGCGAGCGCCGTGATCGCGAGCAGGATCGGGATGAAGCGATGCGACGAACGTCCTGAAGACGACCAGGAGGATGAGCAGTGCGGCGAGCAGCCCGAGCAGCTCCTGCGTTCCCTGCTCGATCGGCGGGAACTCCGCGTCGCCGTTGAACTCGACCGTCACTCCGACGGGCTCGACGGTCTCGCGGACGGTCTCCTGCACGGCGACGATCGCCTCACGGTCCTTGTCGTAGATCACCCGGTCGAACTGGGCCTCGGTGTACCCGATCCTCCCGTCCTCGGAGACCGAGCCATCGGTGAAGAGATCGCCGACGCTCTCGATCCCCGCGCTCTCCTCCGTTGGCGCGAACTCGTCGGTGCGGAGCAGGAGCACCGCCTTCTCGATCGCTGCCTTCCGCTCGGGCGTGTCCAGGCGCTCGCCCTCCGGCGCCGCGAACACGAGGTTGAGAACACCGCCCTGCTCGGAGGCGAACTCGGCCTCGATCAGGTCGGTCGCCTTCTGGGTGTCCGAGCCAGGGATCTCGAACGCGTCGCGGAGCTGACCGCCGAAGGCGCTGACGAGGCCGACGAGGACGACGATGATCGCGACCCAGCCGATCACGACCTTCCACGGGTTCCCGGCGCACCACCGCGTCCAGCGGGCGAGCCCGCCCGTGGCGAGGCGTTCGTGGGCGGCAAGACGTTCCGACATGTGATCCTCCCTCGCTCGCATCGAGACCCGTCTCTCCCGGAGCGGCGCACGCGGCGCCGACGTGTCCGCGGCAGATCCTACAACTCCGCCGATGGAGCGCTGCAGGACTGCCGGCGACCCGGATCAGGCGCCAGGCGGATCGGGAGGCGCCGGGCCGCGGGCGTCCGTCTCGTGCTCCCGTTGCACGCGACCGTCGACCCTCGCGGCCCAGACGAGCAGGCCGATCCAGACGGCCATCCCGAGGAGGCTCAGGATGCCGCCGATGAGCACGAGCGCAGACACGTCCACATCATGGCCCACTTCGGCGCGAGCCCGGGCACGGCGCGGCACCGCCGGGGTGACACCGTGACGCGCGCGTGCTCCGCGGGCGTGCGGGGCGGCCTCTGTCAGCCGACGCCGACGCGGGGCAGCGCGACCGCCGGCGGCCCGACGTAGCGCGTCGGGTGCAGGACGCGTCCCGATCTGCGGACGACCAGGAACGCGCCCTTCTCGCACTCCATCGATCCGAAGAGCGAGGCGATGACCTCGCCGTGCGTGCAGACCACCGCGCCGTCGGGCAGGGAGAGCAGCAGGTCCGTGACCTCGTCTGCGGGACGGAACGCGCGGAGTGCGTCCGCGCAGTCGATCCCGAGACCGCTGCGCGATGCCAGCGGCTGGACGGTCTGGAGGCAGCGGCGAAGCGGGCTGCTGACGATCGCCGTCGGCGTGACGTGCTCGACGATCGACTCGACCAGCGCCTCCGCGGTCGCGTGCCCGAGCTCGTCGAGCCCGCGGTCAGCCTCGAGCACCGGATCGTCCAGCTTCCTCCCCGCGAACGCGTGGCGGAGCACGATCATCGTCTCGACCTTGCCGGCCATCAGGCGCCACCGATCCTCGTCACACGATTCCCCTGCACGCGAGGGTAAACCACGGAGGGCTCCCAGCGCAATTCCGGACCGCCAGACCAATCCCGATCGGCAACCGGATCGAACCCCGGGGCACCTTGCGCATGCCCTACCGTCGGATCGGGTCGTGACCGCTGGCCGCACCGGGACGACTCGCCGGCGGCCACCGGCCGTCGGCGAGGACGGGCCGTGGCGATGTCCACCATCGTCGCGGGGTCGAGCACGCGCGGCGCGCATCCGTCCCGTGGTCGAGCCGGTGGTGCGACACTGCTCGGGCCGGCCAGAGCAGCGAGCGGAGGGAGCGAGATGGCGACGTGGGTGGTCACGGGAGCGAATCGCGGGATCGGGCTCGAGCTCTGCCGGCAGACCCATGCCCGCGGGGAGACGGTCGTCGCCGCGTGCCGTCACGCCTCGCCCGAGCTCGCCGCGGTCGGGTGTCACGTGGTGGAAGGTCTCGACGTCACGCACCACGACGTAGGGGAGCTGCTCGACGCGGCGCTCGGCGACCGGATCGGTCGACGTGCTCGTCTGCAACGCAGGCGTGCTGCGCCGCGAGAGCCTCGACGCACTCGATCTCGACGGTGCGCTCCTGCAGTTCGACGTGAACGCTCTCGGACCGCTGAGGGTGGTCTCGGCGCTCCTCCCGCGTCTCGGAGCCGGTGCGAAGATCGGGCTCGTCTCGAGCAGGGCCGGCTCGATCGGAGACGGCCCTTCGGGCGGGATGGTCGGCTACCGGATGTCGAAGGCGGCGCTCAACATGGCCGGCGCGAACCTCGCGCACGAGCTCGCCCCCCGCGGCGTCTCCGTCGTCGTCCTGCACCCGGGCTTCGTGCGCACGGAGATGACCGGCGGCGCAGGGAGCGTGGATCCGCCGGAGTCGGCGGCGGGTCTGATCGCGCGGATCGACGAGCTGGACGCGACGACGAGCGGCCGCTTCGTCCACGCGAACGGTGACGCGATCCCCTGGTGAGCTAGTACGGGTCCCGGGCGGTGCGATCGTCCGAGAGGGAGGCGCGGGAGCCGGCGACCAGGTGCTCGATCGCGTCGGCGACGTGCTCCGTCTCGATGTGGTGGTCGCCACGCTCGACGCGGAGCCTGTGGGCCTCGAGCAGGACCTCGCCGTGGCCGAACCCCGCAGGCGGCTCGAAGCGGTAGCTCGCGAGCTCGATCGTCAGTCCGAGCGGGTCGTCGAAGTAGATCGAGTCCATGAACCCGCGGTCCTTGACGCCGCTGTGCGCGATGCCGCGCTCGTCCAGCCGCTCGACCGCCTGGGCGAAGGTGGCCTGGGAGAGCGAGAGGGCGACGTGGTGCACGCACCCGGGATCGGTCGGCGTGCGGCGTGGGTCGGCGACCCGCTCCTCGTTCGTGAAGATCGTGATCAGCCGGCCGTCGCCCGGATCGAAGTAGAGATGGCTCTCGTTCGGGTTGTCGAGGTTGGGCTGCTCGAACACGAACGGCATCCCGAGGAGGCCTTCCCAGAAGTCGATCGACGTCTGCCTGTCCGCGCCCACGATGGTGACGTGATGCAGTCCCTGGCTCTGCAGCTTGCGCATGCGGGCTCGACCTCCCGTTCGACGACTGCTCGCGTGCCTGATCGGCGCGCGCAGTGTACCGGGGGGTTGCGACGTCGATCTCGCACGGCGACCCGTCGCGAGGTCCCGCGATGAGACGGACGCGGGGACTGGTGCTACTCTGACCGGAGTTAGAGCGAGTCCGGTCTGCGCGATGTGCGCCTTCCTAATGCGTTCGTGAGTTGTGGTAGGGAGGTGTATTTCTATGGCAGAAGGAACCGTTAAGTGGTTCAACGATGCGAAGGGGTTCGGCTTCATCGAGCCCGCCGAGGGGTCGAAGGACCTGTTCGTGCATCACAGCAACATCGCCGGTGACGGCTTCAAGTCGCTCCCCGAAGGGCGCGAAGGTCACGTTCGAGGCCCGCGAGGGCGCGAAGGGTCCGGAGGCGACCAACGTCATCGGTCGATCGCGTAGCGCGGAGCGCGTGCGCCCGTGGTCGCGGCGACGTGCCGCGGGCGCCGCCTCGTCCCAACCGAACGAGAGAGGAGCTGCGCCATCGCCGTCAAGGAAGAGAAGATCGAGATGGAGGGCGAGATCACCGAGGCCCTCCGCAACCGGATGTTCCGGCTCAAGCTCGACAACGGCCACGAGATGATCGGGTACACCGCGGGACGGATGAAGCGCTACCGGATCCGCATGCTCCCCGGCGACCGCGTCCGGGTCGAGCTCTCCCCGTACGATCTCGACCGCGGCCGCATCGTCTACCGGCTCCGCTAGCGCGCGCAGCCGATGGCAGATCGAGCCGAGGAGCTCCAGCTCCGAGCTCGCCGCGCTGCTCGCGCGCCACGAGCCGACGCTCACCGACGCCGAGCGCGCCGACCTGCTCGGGCTGGAGCAGCGCGCGCCTGGCGACCCGGGAGCAGGCCGACGCGGCCCGAGCCGACGGTCAGCGCCTTCCTCGAGCTGTTCGACCGCGCCGAGCAGGAGGAGCTGACGTACCGCTCCGTCCCCGAGGGCTCCGTGGACGAGCTGCGCCGCAGCTTCCGCGAGACCCTCGCGCGCGGCTAGGAACTCCAAGTCACCGCACCATTGCGTCGTGCAGCCGCTCGAGCGCCAGCCCGAGCGCGCCCCAGAGCGGGAGGTACCCGGGTCGGACGAGGCCGTCGACGGCGCGTCGCTTGCCGGTGTAGTCCCAGGGAGCGGCGCCGACGAGGCGCCGCAGCAGCCGCCCGCTGACGTACTCGACGACGAGCGTGCCGGTGCCGTACGCGACGAATCGGGTCTGCGCCGTTCTGTGCCGCAGCCTGTCGTGGGCCGGCTCGAAGAGCGGCAGGGCGAGGCCGTAGACCGGCAGGTTCAACAGGCTGCTCGGACGACGCCGTCCCGTGTGAGCCCACACGAAGGCGGAGTCGAGCGCCCATCCGCCGATGCCATACACGAGGAGTCGACGGGAGGGGCGGGCACGCATGGCCGGCATTCCGCCATTCGATCACGAAGCGATGTGCTGTCCGTAAGGGCGCTGTCCGACGCGAGGGACATCCTCGTGTCATGGTCACCTCGACCGGCCCCGCCTCCGTAGCTGCGGCAGGCCCAGCGCCTGCCGACGCCGACCGCTCCCTTCCCGGGACGCTCGCACGCCGGGGCGAGGTGCCCATCCCCGAGGCCTACGCGGTGTTCGACTGCGAGACGACCGGCACCGATGCGTCCGTGGACGAGATCGTCTCCCTCGCGCTCGTGCGCCTCGACGGCGACGGAGTCGAGACGGCGCGGTTCACCAGCCTCGTGCGCCCGTCCCGCCCGATCCCCCCGGAGGCGTCGGCCGTCCACGGGATCGGCGACCTCGACGTCGCCGGCGCGCCGTCCTTCGCGGAGCTCGCGCCCGACCTGCTCGGTCTGCTCGACGGGGCAGTCTTCGTGGCCCACAACGCGGCGTTCGACCTGGGGATGCTCCGCCACGCGTTCGACGGCGTCGGGATCGAGCTCGACCCGGAGCGCGTGGCGTGCACGCTGGAGGCGTTCCGACTGCTCGAGCCGCTCGCCCCGAACCATCGGCTCGAGTCGATCTGCGAGAGCCACGGGATCGTGCTCGACGACGCCCACGAGGCGCTGAGCGACGTGCTCGCGACCGTCGCGCTGCTGCGACTGCTGCTCGCACAGGGCATCGCCCCCGAGAGCATCCGGCTCGATCACGTCGCCTACATGCGACTGCGCTCGCGCGGCGACCGGCGCCCCGCCTCGGAGTCCCAGGTGCGCAGGGTCTTCGGGCTCGCGCGGGCGGGAGGGCTCGTCCAGCCGGACGGATCCGTCGACCGTGAGGCCGTGGTCGCGCTGGTCGAGCGGGTCGCCGGGACGAGAGACGTGGAAGCGCTCACCCGCGAGCAGGTGCAGGACGTCTTCGACGAGCTCGAGGCCGTGAACGGGCCTCCGCCGGTCGTCGCTCGCGTCGCGAGCGCCTGACGACTCGCTCTGCGGGTTCCCTCGCGACCGCTCAGAGGTTCTCCGGATGCCCTCGCCGGCTCTCGGGTGGGAGACTCGGGCTGAGGAGGTGCGCGCGTGGCTCTGCAGCGTACGCTCGTGCCGGCTTCCCGAGCCGGTGTCTCGTCCGCGACCTGGAGGGGGTTCGCGCGGGAGGTGGCGATCGTCGGGGTGGCGATGCTCGCGTACTTCGGCGTGCGGAACCTCACGGTCGGCAGCGCGGACGTGGCGTTCGCGAACGCCGAGCGCATCGTCGCGTTCGAGCGACGGCTCTCTCTCGACTGGGAGGCCGAGGTGCAGTCGCCCGTCGTGGCGAGCGACGCGCTCGTGACGTTGGCGAACTGGGTCTACATCTGGGGGCACTGGCCGGTGATCCTCGCAACGGCGTCGATCCTCTACGTCCTGCGCCGTGAGCGGTACTACCTGCTGCGCAACGCGATGTTCGTGTCCGGCCTGCTCGGGTTCGTCTTCTTCGCGCTGTTCCCCGTCGCGCCGCCGCGGATGCTCGAGCTCGGCCTCGTCGATACGGTCACGGAGCAGTCGAACGCCTACCGGGCCCTGCAGCCGCCCGGATTGACCAACCAGTACGCCGCCTTCCCGAGCCTGCATGCGGGCTGGAACGTCCTCGTCGCGATCGTGCTCGTGCTCGCGTTCACGAGCTGGATCGTCCGTGCGCTCGCGGTCGCCCTGCCCTGCCTGATGATCGCCGCCGTCGTCGCCACGGCGAACCACTTCGTCGTGGACGTGATCGGAGGCGTCGCCCTCGTCCTGGTCGGGCTCGGCGCCGCAATTCTGGTTCGGCGGTACGGGACGACATCTACACTGGAGCGCAGTGGGGTCGCCGATCACCGACGGCGCGTTGGTCATCAGTCCCAGCTCGTCGCCGTTCGTGGTGGCGCACCGCGCCGGGAACTGCATCGAGGAGCTGCGTCGAGTCGAGCAGCTCGGCGTCGCGCTGGTCGAGGCTGACGTCCGGCTCTTCCACGGGCGCGCCGAGATCCGGCATCTGAAGACGGTCGGCCCCTTGCCCCTCTACTGGGATCGCTGGGAGCTCGCATCGCCGCGACGGAGGCGCCTCGTCCTCGCCGACCTCCTCGCCGCGACGGGCCAGGCGACCGAGCTGATGCTCGACCTCAAGGGGCGGCGCACGGCCCTTGCCCACCTCGTGCGCGGTGAGATCGAGACCTACCTCCCGGGGCGCAGGCTCACGGTCTGCGCCCGCGACTGGCGCCTCCTCGACGCCTTCGTCGATCTGCCCGTCCGCAGGGTCGCGTCCGTGGGGAGCGAGCGCCAGCGTCGAGCGCTCCTGCGGCGGTTCGCCGGGAACAGGCTCGACGGGGTCACGATCCACGAGCGCCTGCTCGACGAGCGGGTCGTCGCGGAGCTGCGCCAGGTCGCAGACCTCGTTCTCACCTGGCCCGTCAACGCCCCGGCCCGTGCCCGCCAGCTGCTCGGCATCGGGGTCGACGGGCTCATCACGGATCACGTCGAGCGTCTCGCTGCGGTCGGAGCCCGCGCATGACGTTCCTCGATCGCGTCGCCGAAGCCGTCGAGTCGGCGTCCGCGAGGTTCGGCGAGCTGGACGGCCGCTACCTCCTGCCGGCCCTCGTGCTCCAGCTGCTGACGCTGGTCTTCCGCGCGCTCGCGTGGCGCGGCGTCCTGGTCGCGGCGTATCCGGGGCGCCGGATCCCGATCGCGACGGTCGGGGCCGCCTACGCGGCCGGGGTGGCGATGAACGCGTTCACCCCCGCTCGCGGTGGGGAGCTCGTCAAGGTCGCGCTCGTGCGGGCTCGGATCCCCGGCTCCACCGTGCCCACCGTGGCCGCATCCCTCACCGTCGTGCTCGCCCTCGACGCGCTGATCGGCGGCGCGCTCATCACGTCCCTGTGGGCGACGGGGCTCGTGCCTGCGCTCCCGGCGCCGCCCGGCGTCCGGATCGTCCTGCTCGCGGCGGGGGTGATCGGGGCCCTGCTCGCGACGGCGTACCGGCTGCGTCCCGACGCGGTGCGCGGCTTCCTGGCGCGCGCTGCGCAGGGGCTCGCCGTGCTGCGACAGCCGGGGCGCTACCTGTGCACCGTCGCGCCGTTCCAGCTCGCGGCCTGGACGTGCAGGATCGGCGTCGTGTTCCTCGTCCTCGGAGCGTTCGGGATCCAGGCGAGCCTCGCGACGGCGGCGCTGGTCGTCGTCCTCAACGGGGCCTCGACGATCGTGCCCGTTCCCGGCGGCGCCGGTACGCAGCAGGTGCTGGCGACGTATGCGCTGCAGGGCGCCGTCTCGGCTGCCACGGCGATCTCGTTCTCGGTCGGCATGCAGGTCGGGGTGACGGTGGTCAACACCACCGTCGGACTGGTGGCGATGATGCTCCTCTTCCGCACCGTGCGGCCGGTCGCGGCGGTGCGCTCGGCGCGCTCGCTCGTCTCGGACCGCGACGCCCGGCGGCGCTAGCAGGCCCTCGAGAGAGCCCGCGCCAGGCGACTGCGTGCCGGCATCTCGGGGCGACCGTCACCCGTCGAGCTCCGGCAGGCTGCCGCTCGAACGTGGTTGAATGCGGGCGTGGCCGACCTCCACCAGCTCCGCATCGAGTACTGCGTCCCCTGAGGGGCGCGACCGAACGCCGCCGGTCTGGCGGCGCGAGCGCTGGAGGAGTGGGAGGACGCGCTGTCCGTCCTCGAGCTCGTGCCCGGCAAGGGCGGCATCTTCGACGTGCACCTCGACGGGGAGCTCGTCTTCGAGAAGCGGATGCTGGGTCGCTACCCGGATCCCGACGACGTGCTGCCGCTCCTGCGCGAGCGCATCGCCGCCGGCTGAGACCGCGCTCGACGGGCCGGCTACCAGTCGGTCGGGCGGTAGTCCTTCAGGAACTGGCCCCAGACGTGCTCGCCGGTGTTGAAGCCGTCGATGATCGGGTCGACGATGCGGGCGGCGCCGTCGACGATGTCGAGCGGCGGGTGGAAGCGGTGCTCGGCGGTCTTGCGCTCGGCGATCTCGACCGGGTCCTCGTCGGTCACCCAGCCGGTGTCGACGCTGTTCATGTGGATGCCGTCGGCGTGGTAGTCGGCCGCCGAGGTGCGGGTCATCATGTTGAGCGCGGCCTTCGCCATGTTCGTGTGCGGGTGCCGGGTGGTCTTGAAGCGCCGGTAGAACTGCCCCTCGACCGCCGACACGTTGACGATGTGCTTGTCGCGCTCGGGCGTGCGCAGCATCAGCGGCTTCAGCCGCGCGTTGAGCACGAACGGCGCGACGGCGTTGACGAGCTGCGTCTCGAGCAGCTCGACCGACGAGACCTCGGCGAGCGTGAGCCGCCACGAGTTGCGGTCGCGGAGGTCGACCTGCTGGAGGTCCTGGTCGAGCCGGCCCTCGGGGAAGAGGTGCGCCTGGCCGGCGAGCTCCTCGGGGAGCAGCGCGCACCTGCGACAGCTCGGCGGAGGACGCAGCCGCGATCGTCGCGAGCGGCGGCTCCTCGACGACCGCCGTCGCCGCCCTCGAGCATGTCGTAGCGCGCGCAGGCCCGTCGTACGCCGCCGAGCAGCCGCGCGGCCTCGGTCGGGCAGCGCGTGCCAGCGGCCGCGCTCTCGCGCTCCATCATGTGCCGGTAGAAGCTCGGGCGGCCGGCGCACGGTCTGGCAGGCGTTGTTGACGATGAAGTCGAGCCGGTCGCGGGTGCGTCAGCAGGTGGTGGCAGAACGCCTCGACGCTCGGCGTGTGGCGCAGGTCGAGCCCGTAGATCTCGAGCCGGTCGCCCCAGTCCGTCGAAGTCGGGCTCCTGGGCGTAGCGCGCGGCCGCGTCGCGCGGGAAGCGGGTCGTGACGATCAGCGTGCGCGCCCGCGCGCAGCAGCTTGATCCCGGCCTGGTAGCCGATCTTGACGCGGCCGCCGGTGAGCAGCGCGACGCGCCCGCTCGAGGTCGGCCGTCTCGGTGCGCTTGGCGTAGTTGAACGTCGGCGCACGGCCGGGCAGAGCTGGTCGTAGAAGTGGTGGAGCTCGCGGTAGTGCTGCTTGCACACGTAGCAGTGCTGCTCCTCGACGGCTCGCGCCGCGCGTCGTCGGTCTCCGTCGGCCCGCTCGAACGCCTTCGGGGCGAAGACGTTCGGGGTCGTGAACACGGGCTCGCTCGCGCAGCACGCGGATCCCGGTCTCGGCGAGGAGCGACTCGTCCGCCGCGACGCGTGCAGCGCGCTTCTGCCTGCGCTGCTCCTTCGCGAAGCGGCGCCTCTGGACGACGTCGGGGTTGAACACGTCCCCCGCGGCGGTCAGCAGGCGGGTTCGCTCCTCGAGCGGGAGCGCGCCGAGCAGCGAACGGTCGCTCGCGATCTCCTCGAGCGTCTCGATCGCTGCGCGGAGCCTCGCGTCGACGGGATCGGGGCTCGCGGCTGCGGGGTTGGTCTCGGACGACACAGCCAGCCAGGGTATCTGGCCGAATCAGCAATGCTCTCTCGATCGTGGGTCGCCGCGGGGCGGCCCGGCCCGCGGAAAGCCCGCACGGCGAGTGCCGTCGACTCCCGACGACGAGGGCACGGGAGAGCGGCGATGATGTGCGCAGGAGGGTCATGTCGCAGGTCACGAAGCGCGGCGCGCGCGGAGGGTGGATGGTCGCCCTCGCCGCAGGCATCGCGCTGGTCGGTGTCGCGCTCGCCGTCGCCGCGGTGATCGTCGCGCGCGGTGGGGACGAGGGGTTCGAGGCCGTTCCCGTCGTGTGGTCGGAGTGCGTCGGCGTGGGGATCGAGTGCGGCCAGCTCGCCGTGCCCGTCGACCACGCGCACCCCGGGCGCGGGACGATCTCGATCGAGGTCGCCCGGCGCAACGCCGAGAGCCCCGCGAAGCGCATCGGCACGCTCGTCTTCCTGCCGGGTGGCCCCGGCGACGACGGCACCTTCCAGGTCTCCGGCTTCAGCCAGGCCGTGCGCGACCGCTTCGACATCGTCTCGTACAACCCGAGAGGGTTCAGCCCCGGCACGGAGATCGACTGCGACTTCGACGAGCCAGAGCCGGCGGCGAACCCGGTCTCGGATCAGGCCATGCGGGCGTACGTCGCTCGCCGGGCACGGGCCTGCGGTGCGAACGGCGGCCCGCTGCTCGGGCACATGTCGGCCGTCGACGTCGCGCGGGACGTCGACGTGCTGCGGCGCTCCCTCGGGGAGGAGAAGGTCAGCCTGTTCGGCGTCTCGTACGGGACGGCCGTCGGCTCGATCTACCAGACGCTCTTCCCCGACCGCGTTCGCGTCGTGGTGCACGACGGTGCGGTCGACCTCTCCGCCGACGTCGCCCGCAGGCGGCTCGGCTACGTCGCTGCCGAGCGGTCACTCGACGTGCTGCTGCGGCGTTGCGCGCGCGAGCCCTCGTGCCCGTTCCACAGCGGCGGGAGGCCGCGGGCCGCGCTCGTCCGGCTCCTCGACGCCCTCGACGCCGACCCGCCGAGCGTGAGGAAGAGGAAGTTCACCGTGTTCGACGCGGAGTTCGCCCTCCGGATGGGGCTCACATTCGAGGCGGGGTGGCCTCAGCTCGAATCGGCGCTGGCGGCCGCAAGGGTCGGAGACGTGGTGCCGCTTGCGGACATCGCGGGGTTCCCGGCCGTCTTGCCCGACGGCTTCCTGGCCTCGATCTGCGCCGATCGCCCGCCGTCCGGCCTCCGCTTGACACCGGCTGCCGTGGCCGATCTGAAGCGGGCGGCCCCGCTCCTCACCCGCCATCACACCGCCGCGCTCTGGGCCGTTGGTGCATGCGACGGCTGGCCTCTCGCCCCGACGCTGCCGCCGCCGATCGTTCGAACGAGTGCGCCCACGCTCGTCGTCGGCGGAACCGGCGACACCCGCACACCGCTCGAGTCGAGCCGCGAGCTCGCACGCGAGCTCGGAGCGCCGACGCTCGTCGTCCGTCAGTTCGCGCACACGGCGTACTCCGCCAGGGAGTTCCCGGCGCCGACTTGTGTGACCCGGGTCGTCGACGCCGCCCTGATCGCGCTGCGGCTGCCAGGCGACGGAGCCGTCTGCCCGGGCGACCCCGTGCTCGGACCGGTCGGCTGAGCACGGGCCGAAGCCGGGAGAGGGACGGCGTGGCCGCCGCCCGCTTTCGCGGGCCGGTGCGCGCCCGGTAGTACCATCGCTACCGTCCCCCGTCGGTGCACGCCGCGCCGTCCCTCGACCTGCGACCCGAAGAGAAGGCCCATGTACTCCGACACGCCCGACAGCGAGCCGATCGAGACCCGCGAGTGGCTCGACTCCGTCGACGCCGTCGTCGAGCACGACGGCCGCGACCGCATGGGCTTCCTCCTCGACAAGGTCATCGACCACGCACAGGACGAGGGCGTGCCTGTCGCCGCAGCGCTCAGCACCCCGTACGTCAACACCATCCCACCCGATCAGGAGCCTCCGCTGCCGGGCGACCCCGAGCTCGAGCGCCTCGCGACCGCGCTCGTGCGCTGGAACGCGATCGCGATCGTGCTGCAGGCGAACGCCGAGTCGACCGAGCTGGGCGGGCACATCGCGAGCTACCAGTCCGCGGAGACGCTCTACGAGATCGGGTTCAACCACTTCTGGCGCGCCCGCTCCGAGAGCCACGGCGGCGACCTCGTCTACATGCAGGGCCACTCGTCACCGGGGATCTACGCCCGGGCCTTCCTCGAGGGGCGGCTCGACGAGGAGCAGCTCCGGCGCTTCCGGCAGGAGGTCGACGGCGGCGGGCTCTCGTCGTACCCGCACCCGTGGCTGATGCCGGAGTTCTGGCAGTTCCCGACCGTCTCGATGGGGCTCGGCCCGCTGATGGCGATCTACCAGGCCCGTTTCATGAAGTACCTCGCCGCGCGCGGGATGATCGAGTCCGCCGACCGGAAGATCTGGGCGTTCATGGGCGACGGCGAGATGGACGAGCCGGAGTCGATGGGCGCGATCTCGCTGGCCGGGCGTGAGCGGCTCGACAACCTCGTCTTCGTCGTCAACTGCAACCTGCAGCGGCTCGACGGGCCCGTCCGCGGCAACGGGAAGATCATCCAGGAGCTGGAGACCAACTTCCGCGGCGCCGGGTGGAACGTGATCAAGGTGATCTGGGGCTCCGGCTGGGATCCGCTGCTCGAGGCCGACCACGACGGCTGGCTGCGCTACCGGATGGACGAGGCCGTCGACGGCGAGTACCAGGCCTTCAAGGCCAAGGACGGCGCCTACGTCCGCGAGCACTTCTTCGGCAAGTACCCCGAGACGCGGGCGATGGTCGAGGACTGGTCGGACGACGAGATCTGGGCGCTACGGCGCGGCGGCCACGACCCCCAGAAGGTCTACGCCGCGTACTCCGCCGCCGTCCGGTCGAACGGCAGGCCCACCGTGATCCTCGCCAAGACGATCAAGGGCTTCGGCATGGGCGAGGCCGGCGAGGGACGGAACATCACCCACCAGCAGAAGTCGATGAACGACGAGGCGCGCCTCGCGATCCGCGACCGGCTCGGGCTCACCCTCACCGACGAGCAGGCGACCGGTGCGTTCTTCCACCGCCCGCCCGAGGACAGCCCGGAGCTGCGCTACCTGCGCGAGCGCCGCGCGGCGCTCGGCGGCAGCCTCCCGCGGCGCCATACGGACGCCGAGAGCCTGCCGACGCCCGAGCCGTTCGACACGGTCCTCGAGGGCTCGGGCGAGCGCGAGAACTCCACCACGATGGCGTTCGTCAGGATCCTCAACCAGCTCGTCCGCGACCCGGTGCTCGGCCCGCGCGTCGTCCCGATCGTCCCCGACGAGTCGCGCACCTTCGGGATGGAGGGCATGTTCCGGCAGCTCGGGATCTTCTCCCAGGTCGGTCAGCTCTACCAGCCCGAGGACTCCGACGACTTCATGTTCTACCGCGAGGACGAGCACGGCCAGATCCTCCAGGAGGGGATCAACGAGGCCGGCGCGATGTCGTCGTGGATCGCGGCGGCGACCTCGTACGCGAACCACGGCGTCCCGATGGTGCCGTTCTACGTCTTCTACTCCATGTTCGGGTTCCAGCGGGTCGGCGATCTCGCCTGGGCCGCCGGCGACAGCCGCGCCCGGGGGTTCCTGATCGGCGCGACCGCCGGCCGCACGACCCTGAACGGGGAAGGGCTGCAGCACGAGGACGGCCACTCGCACGTGCTCGCGTCGACCATCCCCAACTGCCGCGCGTACGACCCGGCCTACGGCTACGAGCTCGCGGTGATCGTCCGCGACGGGCTCCGCCGGATGCTCACCGAGCACGAGGACGTCTTCTACTACCTGACCGTGATGAACGAGAACTACGTGCAGCCGGCCCTGCCGGAGGGCGCCGAGGAGGCGATCCTGCGCGGGATGTACCGGCTGCGCCCGGCTCCCGACGGGGCACGGCCCGGTGGTGCAGCTGCTCGGCTCCGGCGCGATCCTCAACGAGGTCGTCGCCGGCGCGGCGCTGCTCGAAGCGGACTTCGGCGTGCGCTCCGACGTGTGGAGCGTGACGAGCTTCACGGAGCTGCGCCGCGAGGGCATCGAGGCGGAGCGCTGGAACCGGCTGCACCCGACAGAGGAGCCGCGCCGCGCGCACGTGGAGACGTGTCTGGACGGCGTCGAGGGCCCGTTCGTCGCCGCGACCGACTACGTCCGGACGCTCGCCGACCAGATCCGGCCGTTCGTGCCCGGCCGCTACACCGTCCTCGGGACGGACGGGTTCGGGCGCAGCGACTACCGCCGGAAGCTCCGCAGCTTCTTCGAGGTCGACCGGCACCACGTCGCGATCGCGGCGCTGAAGGCGCTCGCGGACGAGGGCTCGATCGAGCCGGCCGTCGTCCAGTCCGCGATCGAGCGCTACGGGGTCGACCCCGACGCCGACGCCCCCTGGCGACGCTGAGCGGACGCTGCCGGCTGCCGGCCGGCACGGACGCTTGGTTCCGCTCAGCGCCGCGCGGTGACGAGCACGAGCGTCCGCGGCAGGACCAGGACGCCGTCCTCGCGGTAGGGCTCGAGCCGCCGCTCCAGCTCCTCCAGGAGCGCGTCCCGGTGTGATTCGTCCAGCGCGGCAGCGACGCGCCGGAAGTGGCCGTTCTCGCGCGACAGCGCCTCCCAGTGCTCGGCGGCGTCCGTCACGACGAGGTGCTCGGTGAGCAGGCGCGCCTCGACCTCGAGCAGCCCTGCCGCCCGATGCACCGCCGCCGCCTCCTCGGGGTCTCCCAGCCGCCCGAAGGCACGGGCGAACGACGCGCGCTCGGGGCCGAGCACGGCCGCGACCGCCTCGCGCGGTGCTGCGAGCCACGGGTTCGTCGACAGCGCCGCCCACACGACGGTCACGAGCGTCCCCTGCGCGCCGAGCACGCGGCGCAGCTCGGCGAGCGTCGCCACGGGGTCGTCCGCGATCATCAGCGCCAACCTGCTCGTGACCGCGTCGAAGGACGCATCCGCGAACGGCAAGGGCTGCTCGAAGTCCGCCTCGACGAGGCACAACGCAGCTCCTGCGTTCGTGGCACGGGAGCGCGCCTGGTCGAGGCGCTCACGGCTCGTGTCGATGCCGGTGACGTCCGACGCCTCGGATCCGTCACGGGCGAGCGCAAGGGTCAGTCGCCCCGACCCACAGCCCACGTCGAGGATCCGTCGTGCGCCGGCGACGGCGGCGAGGATCTCGGGGACGCCGAACGGGAGGGGCTCGTCGCTCGATGCCTGCGGCTCGTCCATGACGCCATCGTGCAGCAACCCGCCGGCGGCCGTCGTCGGCTGCGGCCGAGCCGGGGTGTGGGCTGGACAGAGCGGCGACGATCTGCTCGAGTGGGCCAGTGACCGCCGCCGACCGCCGCGCCCGCTTCCGCGCCCTGCACGCCGCCGACGGGCTCTTCGTGATGCCGAACGCGTGGGACGTCGGCTCGGCCCGGATCCTCGCGGCGCTCGGCTTCCCCGCGCTGGCGACCACGAGCCAGGGGTTCGCGTGGACGCTCGGCAAGCGCGACCAGCAGGTCACACGCGACGAGCTCGTCGCCCACGTCGCCGCACTCGCAGCCGCGACGCCGTTGCCGGTCAACGTCGACAGCGAGCGCTGCTACCCGGACGACCCGGGTGGGGTCACGGCGACGATCGAGCAGCTCGCCGAGGCCGGCGCCGCCGGGTGCTCGATCGAGGACTACGACCCCGCGAGCGACGCGATCGACCAGCTGGAGGTCGCGGTGGAGCGCGTCGCGGAGGCGGTCGCAGCCGCCCACGCCCGGTCCGACCCGCTCGTCCTCACCGCCCGTGCAGAGAACCACCTGTACGGGCTCGACGACCTCGACGACACCGTCGCCCGGCTCGTCGCCTACCGCGACGCGGGCGCGGACGTCGTCTACGCGCCCGGGCTCACCGACGCAGCTGCGATCGCGCGCGTCGTCGACGAGGTCGGCATCCCGGTCAACGTGCTGGCGCTCGTGACGACACCCACCATCCCCGAGCTCGCCGAGCTCGGCGTCCGCCGGATCTCGACCGGCAGCCTGCTCGCGTCCGCGGCCTACGGTGCGCTTGCCGCGGCGGCCCGGGAGCTGAAGGGCCAGGGCACGTCCGAATACGCACGTCAGGGCCTCTCGACCGACGATCGTCGCGCCTTCGGGTAGCCGCGCGGTGTGCGGGTAGCCGCACCGCCGGACACCAGCCGACCGGACGGCCCGGGCACGCCCGAGCGGAGATCGTGCGGGACGAGGCAGCTGCCTCGATCCCCGACACGAGGAGACCGCGATGACGACGATGCAGACCGAGAGCGCCGCCCGAGCACTTCGCCGGCGGCTGAAGGGCGCCGTGCTCGAGCCCGGCGCCCAGGGCTGGGACGCCGCCACGCAGGCGTACAACCTCACGTGCGTCCAGGCGCCGGCGCTGACCGTCGTCCCGAGCGACGCCCACGATGTGATCGAGGTCGTCGACTTCGCCCGCGAGAACGGTCTCCAGGTGGCGCCCCAGCGGACCGGCCACAACGCGGAGCCGCTGGGAGCGCTGGACGACGTGATCCTCCTCAAGACCGATGCGCTCCAGGGCGTCGAGATCGACGCCGAGCGACGAAGCGCCCGGGTACGCTCCGGCGCGAAGTGGGCTGACGTCGTCCCCGCCGCCTCGGAGCTCGGCCTCGCTGCGCTCCACGGCTCGACGCCCGACGTCTCCGTGACCGGGTACGCCCTCGGCGGGGGCGTCGGCTGGTACGCCCGCAAGCTCGGGCTCGCGACGAACAGCGTCACCGCGATCGAGCTCGTCACCGCCGACGGCGGCTTCCGACGCGTCGATCTCGAGAACGAGGCGGAGCTGTTCTGGGCGCTGCGGGGCGGGGGCGGCAGCTTCGGGGTCGTGACGGCCCTCGAGCTCGAGCTCTTCGCGATCCCCGAGGTCTACGCCGGTGTCCTCTTCTTCCCCTGGGAGCGGTCCGACGAGGTGCTCCACGCCTGGAACGCCTGGACGCCGACGCTCCCCGACGAGGTCACCTCGGTCGGCCGGATCCTCCAGCTCCCGCCGCTCCCCGAGATCCCCGAGCCCCTCCGCGGCGGCAAGTTCGCCGTCATCGAGGCGGTCGTGATCGGCGACGAGGCGATGGGAGCCGAGCTGGTGGCACCGCTGCGCGCGCTCGCCCCGACCGTCGACACGTTCGCGACGGTGCCGCCCGTCGGGATCGCGGAGCTGCACATGGATCCGCCCGGAGCCACTTCCCTACGTCGGCTCGGGGCAGATGCTCGGCTCGCTGCCCGACTCGCGCGATCGACGCGTTCGTGGCGGCGGCGGGACCGACCTCCGGCTCCTCGCTCGTCTCGGCGGAGATCCGGCACCTCGGCGGGGCCCTGCGCCGCAGCGCTCCGCACCACGGTGCGCTCTCGACCCTCGACGCCGGGTTCATCACGTTCGGGGTCGGGCTCGCCCTCGACGAAGCGTCCTACAGCCGCCGGGCGCGACCGCCTCGACGTCGTCGAGCAGGCCCTGGCGCCGTACACGAACGGCAAGCAGTACCTGAACTTCACCGAGTCGCACACCGACCCGGCCCGGTTCTACCGTGACGACGCGTACCGGCGCCTGCGCGAGGTCAAGGCCGCGGTCGACCCCGACGAGGTGTTCCTGTCGAACCACCCGATTCCCCCGGCCTCCTGAGGCCGAGCGGGCGGGCGCCGTTGCGACCGGTGCCCGCCCGCTCGGGGGATCACGCGGAGGGGGCGCGGCGACGCGCCCCTTTCGTCGCGTGCGGCTAGCCCCCGACAACGAGCCCGCACGGCCGCCGCGATCTCGGCGGCGCCGGGCAGGGTCAGGAGCTCGAGATCCTTCTGGTACGGGATCGGGTGCGCGGGAGCGCCGACGCGGACGATCGGGGCGTCGAGGTCCCAGAAGCAGTGCTCGGCGACGTGAGCGGCGACCTCCGCGCCCAGCCCGCCGAAGCGCGCTGCCTCGTGCACGACGACGACGCCGGTGCGTCCGCGCCACCGAGTCGGCGATCGTCGCGGGTGTCGAGCGGGACGATCGTGCGCGGGTCGACCACCTCGAGCCCGATCCCCTCGCGCTCGAGCTCCCGCGCGACCCGCAGCGCTGCGGGCACCATCCCGCCGAGCGCGACCACCGTGACGTCGTCACCGGGCCGCACGACGCGGGCGGAGCCGAGGTCGATCGCGTAGCGCTCCTCCGGGACGGGCGTCGGCTCGTCGAAGAACAGCAGCTTCTGCTCCAGGAAGATCACGGGGTTGTCGTCTCGGATGCTGGCGGCCAGCAGTCCCTTGGCGTCGTAGGGGTTCGACGGCATCACGACGACGAGCCCCGGGATGTGAGCGAAGAGCGCCTCGAGGCTCTGGGAGTGCTGAGCGCCGAGACGGACACCGCCGCCCGAGACCATCCTCAGGACGAGCGGAAGCGACGCCTGGCCGCCGGTCATGAACCGCAGCTTGGCGGCCTGGTTCATGATCTGGTCGAAGGCGACCCCCGAGAAGTCGGAGAACTGCAGCTCGACGACGGGGCGCAGTCCGGTGAGCGCCGCCCCGATGCCGCACCCCACGAAGCCGCTCTCGGTGAGCGGCGTGTCGCGGATCCGGTCGCCCCCGTAGCGCGCGTAGAGCCCCTCGGTCGCCCGGAAGATCCCGCCCACCCGTCCGACGTCCTCCCCGATCACGACGACGTCCGGATCGGCGGCGAGCTCGAGGTCGAGTGCCTCCCGGATCGCGGCGACGAACCCCAGCGGGCGATGCGCGGGCGGGGGCGGGGACGGGTGGCGGGCATGGGGCGCGAGGACCGACGGCAGCAGGTCGTCCGGCGAGGCGTCCTCGTCGGCGAGCGCGGCCTCGATCGCCTGCTCGACCTCGGCGGCGACGCCGTCGAGGAGCCCGGCGACGGTCTCGTCGTCGAGCACGCCGACCTCCCGCAGCAATGCCTCGAGCCGTGGCAGCGGGTCACGGGGCTCCCACTCGTCGAGGATCGCCGGATCGCGCACGTCGGGGAGGTTCGCGCGCATCGAGTGCTGCATCCGGCGGAAGGTCTTCATCTCCAGGAGCGAGGGGCCTTCTCCTGCGCGGGCGGCGCCCAGCGCTCGCTCGACCGCGTCCTCGACCGCGAGGAGGTCGTTGCCGTCCACGATCTCCCCGTGCATCCCGTAGCCGGCCGCACGGATGGCGATGTCCTCCACCGCCCGCTGCGTGTGCCACTCGGCCGAGAGCGCGAACTGGTTGTTCTCGCAGACGAAGACGACCGGCAGTCGCCACGTGGCGGCGAGGTTCATGCCCTCGTGCGCTGCGCCCTGTCCTGCAGCGCCGTCTCCGAAGAACGCGACGGCCGCTCCACCGGTGTCGCGAAGCGTGGCGGTCAGCGCCGCGCCGCAGGCGTGCGGGAGCGCCCGCCCCGACGATCCCGTTGCAGCCGAGGATCCCGAGCGACAGGTCGGCGATGTGCATCGACCCGCCGAGGCCGCGGCAGTAGCCGGTGCGCTTGCCGAACATCTCCGCCATCATCCGGCGCAGGTCGGCTCCGGCCGCGATCAGATGCCCGTGTGAGCGATGGTGCCCGACGAGGAAGTCCCCGTCGCGCATCACTCCGGCCGTGCCGACTGCGATCGCCTCCTGGCCCACGCAGCTGTGCGCGGTGCCGACGATCACGCCCTGCTCGAAGAGCTCGGTCGCGCGCTCCTCGAAGCGACGGATGAGCAGCATCTGCCGGTACTGGTCGACGCAGCGGCCGTCGGTGCGCGGGGCGCCCGTCGAGCATGCTCACGCGGCTGCCTCAGGAGCGCGGGGCGGGCGCTGGTGCACCTCGATCACGTAGCCGTCGGGATCGAGGGCGTAGAGGCTCTTGCCGCCGCGGTTGGCCCCCCCTGTCATCTCGACCGGGCCGGGGGAGCGGAAGCGCACGCCGCGCTCGCCGAGATCGGCGTAGAGCGCGTCGATCCCCTCGACGAACAGGCAGAGGTGTCCCGTGCCGTGGTGCGAGGGCGGGCACGCTCCCGACGGGCTGGGACAGCCCCGGTACTCGAGCAGCTCCACCTCGAGCTCGCTGCCCGGCACGCGGAGCATCGCGATGTCGAACGACGTCGCCTCGGGCACGCCGACGATCTCGGCGATCTCGGGCTCCTCGTAGACGCGGCGCCACAGGAGCTCCAGCCCGAGCACGTCGCGGTAGAAGGCGAGCGAGCGGTCGAGGTTCGGACACGGTGATCCCTGCGTGGCGAGGGCCGGTCACCGTCCAGGCCGGCCGCGCGTCGTCCGGGCTCGCGGGGTCACCACCCGAATGCGTGGGCGCGTCCATGCTGCGCGATAGTACGCTCGCGCCGAGGTCGTCGACACGAGGAGGGGAGAGGCCATGCTGCTCGAGGGCAGAGTCGCGTTCGTCACGGGAGCCGCGAGCGGCCTCGGCCGGGCGATCGCCGGGCGCTTCGCGGAGGAAGGCGCGCGCATCGCCGCCCTCGACCGCGACCCCGCCGCTGGCGAGGCGCTCCTCGCCGAGCTCCCCGCCGTCGCCGGGGGCGACCATCTCCTGGTGCACGCCGACGTCCGCGACGCAGCGGCGGTGGACGCGGCAGTCGGCAGCATCGTGGCGCAGGCCGGCCGGATCGACATCGCCGTCCACTGCGCCGGCGTGCGCGAGATCGGCGACGTCTACACGATGCCGGCCGAGGAGTGGGACACCGTCCTCGCGATCAACCTCAGCGGCACCTTCTACTGCTGTCAGGCGGTCGCGCGACGGATGCGCGAGACGGGTGGCGGGTCGATCGTGAACATGGCGTCCGTGGGAGGGCTGATCGGGCTCTCCCACCGGCCCGCGTACACCGCGGCGAAGCACGGGGTCGTCGGCCTGACGAAGAGCCTCGCACGCGACCTCGCAGCCGACGGGATCCGCGTCAACGCGCTCTGCCCCGGCGTGATCCGGACGCCCCTCACCGAGCAGTACTTCGCCGACGACGGATTCGAGCAGGAGCTCGCGGTGCACGTGCCGCTCGCCCGGGCCGGGGTGCCCGAGGACGTCGCCGGCGCGGCGCTCTACCTGGCGAGCGACCAGTCGTCCTACGTGAGCGGCATCGCGCTGACGATCGACGGCGGCTGGCTCGCCGAGAAGAGCTTCGTCTCGGGGCGCCGCGCCGGGCTCGGGCTTCCTCGCCCGTCGCGACGTCGGCGGCGCCTGAGGCGCCGAGCGAGCGGGGTCGCTCAGCCGAACGAGACGGTGCGGTTCGACGCCCGGGCGTGCCGACGCGCTCGACCGTCCCGTCCGGCCAGCGCACCGACACCTCGCGGACGTCCGCGATCGCTGCCGAGCCCGAAGGTCACGCGCGGATCCTCGGACGAGAGGTAGCTGCTGCCCGCGTGCACCTCGCGCACGAGGCGCCGGCCGTCCGTGAACGTCGCGGTCACGACGGCCCCGGGGGCGAAGCGGCGCGAGCGTCGACGCGGAGCCAGCGGCCCGATGCTCGCCGTCGTTGCGCAGCAGGAGCAGCCGCCCGCCGATCGTGTTGATCGCCAGGTCGGGATCGCCGTCGTTGTCGAAGTCGGCGGCCGCGAGCCCTCGGCCGTTTCGCAGCGGGCCGGCCGCGAGCCCGACGGACGCGGTCACGTCGACGAAGCGAGGTGCGGCCGCCGGTCCGCGCGCGCCGGCGTCGATCACCTGGACGGGCTGGGCGTCCATCCGCAGGTTCGTGACCGGGATCGCGCCGTTCGCGAGCGCGAGCTCGAGGTTGCCGTCGAGGTCGAGGTCGACCCACGACGCGCCCCAGCCGGTCCGGGCCCGGGACGAACGCCTCGGCGAACGCCGGGCGGGCATCGGCGAACGCGACGCGCGGCCCGGCGCAGTCGCCCGGTCGGCGGCGTGCAGCTGGTCGCGCGAGTTCGTGACGAAGAGGTCGCCGATCCCGTCGCCGGTGTAGTCGGCCGCGGCGATGCCCATCCCGGCGTTCGGTCGTCGACGTCCGCCGCGCGCGAGACGTCGCGGAGCCGGAAGCCGAGGCCGGCCGGGTCGTCCGGCCGGGCGTCGTTCAGGTAGAGCCGGTTCGGATCCTCGTCGTTCGCGACGAAGAGGTCGAGCCGCCCGTCGCGGTTCACGTCCGTGAAGACCGCGCCGAGGCCGTGCTCGACGTCCGTCGACTCGATCCCGGCCTGCTTCGCGACCTCGCGGAAGCGCGGCCGCCGTCCGCCGCCTTCGTTGAGGTAGAGCCGGTCCGCGACTGCCGAGGTAGTTCGTGGGGAAGCCGTACAGCGATCCGGGGATCGACGGCGTTCGCGGTCGGTGTAGCCGGCGACGAACAGATCGGGACGACCGTCGCCGTTCACGTCACCGACCGTCGCGCCGGCGTGCCAGCCCCACGGCGTCGATTCCCGCGGCCTCGCGTCGCCGTCGCTGAAGCGGCCGTCGCCGTCGTTCCACAGGAGCACGTCTCGCCGGCCGACGGTGACGTAGAGGTCGGTGCGGCCGTCGCCGTTGAGAGTCGGCGGCGACGCAGCCGTTGCCGCGGATCGAGACGTCGGCGCCCGAGCCCCGGCTGACGTCGACGAACCGGCCGCGGTCGTTCCGGAAGAGCGCGTTGCGCGGAAGTCCGCCATGCGCGGCCCAGCGCTCACGGTCGACCTCCGCGAAGGAGTTGACCACGTAGAGGTCGAGCCAGCCGTCGCCGTCGTAGTCGAGCCAGCAGACGCCGCCACCCATCATCGCCGTGACGTCGTTGCGTCACGCCGAACCGGAACGCGCCCTGGCGGAAGTCGAGCCCGACCTCCTGCGCGACGTCGGTGAGCTCGACCGAGGCGAGCGTCGCCGCCCCGGTGCCGCCCGCGGCCGGCCGCGATCACCGCCGGCGCGGCCGAGGAACGCCGGCTTCGCGCTGCGCGAGCCGAGCGACGACGTAGCGCCCGTCCTGCTCGACCGAGCTCGAAGGTCTGCGTGAACGACGTCGTGCGGCGGTGGCCAGCGTCTCCGTGCCGCTCTCCGAGCCAGCTTGACGGTGCCCGTCGCCGCGGCGATCACCATCGGCGGTCCCTGTCCGGCGGACGCGCTCGAGCGAGAGCGTGAGACGCTCGACCGTCGATACGTGGGGATCACCGCCGTCGGCGAGCCGATCGCGCGCAGCAGCGCCGCGAGCCACTCGCCGCCCGCCACCGTCGACGGCGGCCGCCGTGTCGCCGTGCGCGGAGCGCCGCCGCTCCGCCGTCGAGGTCTGCGACGAGGTCGGCGGCGATGCGGGTCGCCGTCGCCTGGTCGATCCGCGTCGCTCGCCTCCGACGGCGACGATCGTGACCGCCGGCAGCCGCGCCGGATCGGCGCGCCACCGCGCGCGGCGAGCGCGCGGCCGTCGGACGGGCGGGCAGCCCGGCGACCACGAGCAGCCCACGACCCCGGCCGTCGCCGCGAGCGCGACGGCGCCGCGCGCCGCTCCCCGCGGAGCGCGGTCGGCCGGCCAGCCGCTCCTGGAGCGAGCGTCGCCGGAACGCGCAGCGCGCAGACGATCGACGAGCGCGCCGAGCACCGCGACCTTGCGTCCCGAACTCCGTCGTCTGCGGTGCGATCAGGAGCGCCGCGAGCAGCGCGACCGAGACCGCGTACGCGCGGCGCTCGGGCCGCGCGGACGGCGTCGTCTTGGGGTCGGTGATCATGAAGAAGAGGAAGATCAGGATCTCCGGCGAGAAGACGAGCGACCTTCCAGAACTCGAACCCGCGTGATCGGGCCGAGGTGCCAGCGCGCCGTCATCTCGTGGCCGGCGAGCGGCGAGCACGCCCGATCGCGAGCCGCGAACATGACCCAGAACGTCGCCGCGATCTCGAGCAGGCGCAGCCGGCGGAGGATCGCGAAGCCGCCCACGACGATGATCGCCGAGGGCGAGCGACCATCCACGGCGTCATCGGCGCCCACCAGAGCTCGAGCGGGTCGGCCTGCTCGGGGCCGAGCAGCAGGAACGTGAGCACGAGCGCGCCGTTCGACGGGTTGAAGCACGTGGCGCCCGCGGAAGCGGATCAGGTGCTTGCTGCGGATCGCGACGGCGGCCGTGCCGGCGTAGATCCACCAGCCGTTCATGCTCCACCAGTCGCCGTGCTCGGTGCCGGGCACGCGCAGGATGAACGCGATCCCGTTCCCGGTGAGCAGCGCGCTCGCGGGCCACATGATCACGCGGTGCGCTGGAAGAACGTGATGCACGAACTCGAGCAGCGCCGGCGGTGCCGCAGCGAGACGAGGATCTGCGCGATCGAGAGGCGGAAGTCGAACGCGACCTGGCCGAGCACCTGCAGGGAGATGATCACCGCCGCGAGGTGCAGACGCGGGTCGCGGATGCTCGGCAGCAGCACCGGGATACGCCGTCCCGCGGATCCTCACGGTCGGACGGTCGATGCCGGCGATCGCAGGCGCGCTCATCGCGCACCGAGGATACCGGGCGGCGTCACCGCCGCCCCGGCCGCCGGTAGGCGCCGGGACATGCACGGGCCCCGAGGACGTACCATGTGGGAGCGTGCTGCGCGCCGGCCGGGCCGGCGCGTGCGCGGCCGCCGGACGCCCGATCACCATGAGGACACGACGATCGACGAGGAGACACAGATGACCGAGATGGCCGTGCGCCCTCTCTCCGCCACCGACTACAGGGTCGCCGACCTGTCGCTCGCGGACTGGGGCCGGAAGGAGATCGAGCTCGCCGAGCACGAGATGCCCGGACTGATGTCGCTGCGCCGCGAGTACGGGGCGGCGAAGCCGCTGGCCGGCGCGCGGATCACCGGCTCGCTGCACATGACGATCCAGACCGCCGTGCTCATCGAGACGCTCGTCGCGCTCGGGGCCGAGGTGCGCTGGGCGTCGTGCAACATCTTCTCGACGCAGGATCACGCCGCAGCCGCGGTCGCCGTCGGTCCCGACGGCACCGCGGACGCGCCGCGCGGCGTTCCCGTCTTCGCCTGGAAGGGCGAGACGCTCGAGGAGTACTGGTGGTGCACCGAGCAGGCGCTGACCTGGCCCGACGGCGGCCCGAACATGCTCCTCGACGACGGCGGCGACGCGACGCTGCTCGTCCACAAGGGACGCGAGCTCGAGCTGGCCGGCGCCGTGCCCGACCCTGCCTCGGCCGACACCGAGGAGTTCCGGATCGTGCTCGAGCTCCTGCAGTCCTCGCTCGAGACGCGACCCGCAGCAAGTGGACGACGATCGCGTCCGGGATCAAGGGCGTGACGGAGGAGACCACGACCGGTGTCCACCGGCTCTACCAGATGGCGGAGGCCGGACAGCTCCTGTTCCCGGCGATCAACGTCAACGACTCCGTCACGAAGAGCAAGTTCGACAACCTCTACGGCTGCCGGCACTCGCTCGTCGACGGGATCAACCGCGCGATCGACCTGATGCTCGCCGGCAAGGTGTGCGTCGTCTGCGGCTACGGCGACGTGGGCAAGGGCTCGGCGGAGTCGCTTCGCGCCCAGGGCGCACGCGTCGTCGTCACCGAGATCGACCCGATCTGCGCGCTGCAGGCGCTGATGGAGGGCTACGAGGTCGCGACCCTCGACGACATGATCGCCGAAGCCGACGTCGTGATCACCGCGACCGGCAACCGTGCGATCGTCGGGCTCGACCACATGCGCCGGATGAAGCACAACGCCGTGGTGGGCAACATCGGCCACTTCGACAACGAGATCGACATGGCGGGTCTGGCCGCCGAGGCCGGTGTCGTGCGCGACACGATCAAGCCGCAGGTCGACCGCTGGGTCTTCCCGGACGGCCACGCGGTGATCGTGCTCTCGGAGGGACGCCTGCTGAACCTCGGCAACGCCACGGGGCACCCGAGCTTCGTGATGAGCAACTCGTTCTCGAACCAGACGATCGCCCAGATCGAGCTGTTCACGAACGGCGAGGTCTACCCCGTCGGCGTGCACGTCCTGCCGAAGCACCTCGACGAGAAGGTCGCGCGCCTGCACGTCGAGGCGCTCGGGGGCAAGCTGACGGAGCTCAGCCCCGACCAGGCCGCGTACCTCGGCGTGCCGGTCGAAGGGCCGTACAAGCCCGACCACTACCGGTACTAGACGGTGTGTGCGCCCTCCGGCGCCTCCCGCCGCAGCGGGAGGCGCCGGAAGGCGCCACGCTCAGACGCCTCGGGGTGACTCGTCGTCGAGGTGCACGCGCATCAGGTCGCGGATCGAGACGATCCCGACGACGGTGTCGCCCTCGACCACAGGGAGATGCCGGAACCCGCCGTGGATCATCAGTGAGGCCGCGTGCCCGCTCGACTCGGTCTGCTCGACCGTGTCCGGCGCGTGCGTCATCGAGTCTCCGACCGACGCCACCGACCTTGTCGGTGGCGACCGCGCGCAGGACGTCGCGCTCCGTGAGGATCCCGACCAGGCGCCCCTCGTCGAGCACGACGACCGCGCCGACCCGACGCTCGTGCATCGCCCGGGCGGCGTCGAGCAGCGACTGCGAGCGCTCGACCACCAGCAGGTCTTGGCTCATCACGTCCGCGATCCGTGCCATGGCCCGATCCTAGACCTCCTGCGCGCAAACCGGAAGCGCTCCGATCGGTGACGCGTCGGTGTCGGGTGCGTGTCGATCGTCCCACCGGGGCTCGCAGCCACGTGGGATCGGCCGAAACGGACACTTTCGAGGCGGGCGAGACGCGGCCACCCTCGGTCTCGGACATCCCCGAGACAAGGAGGAAGCATCCCGTGAGACGACGTTCGACAGCGATCGCGGTGGGGCTGGTCGTGGCCCTGGCGTCGGTCACCGCCCTCGCGACGGCCGCGACCGACGACCCGACGATCCGCGCCTGCAAGCACAACAAGAGGGGACTGGTGCGGATCCTGCGCGCGGGCGGCGCCTGCGCCAAGACCGAGACGGCCGTCTCGTGGTCGATCCGCGGCCCGCAGGGCGAGACCGGCCCGGCCGGCCCTCAGGGCCCGGCGGGAGCACCCGGGGGAGGGCTGGCCTCGCTCGGCGGCCTCGTCGGCCTCGCCTGCACCACCTTCGACGGCGTCGCCGGTCGCGTGGATCTCGACGTCAGCCCGGAGAACCTGGTGCTCGTCAGCTGCGACTCCGAGACGCCGCCGCCCCCGCCGAACGGCACTGCGCGCCTCGTCCTGAACGAGCTCGACTACGACCAGGTCGGTTCTGACACCGGCGGGTTCGTCGAGATCGCGAACGTCGGCGACGCCTCCGCGACGCTCGACGGCTCCGCGGTCGTGCTCGTCAACGGCGACGGCGGCATCGAGTACGACCGCTTCGCGCTCACCGGGACGCTCGTACCGGGAGGCCACGTCCGGATCGACGTCGAGGCCCAGAACGGCGCTCCCGACGGGGTCGCGCTGCTCGACCAGGCGGGCGTCCTGCTGGACGGGCTCTCGTACGAGGGCGAGATCCACACCGCGACGATCGGAGACGAAGACCTACGACCTCGTGGAGGGGACACCGCTGCCCGCCGACCACGGCCGATTCGAACACGGTCGAACGGCTCGCTGTCGCGTCTGCCGGACGGCAGGGACACGAACGACGCCGCGACCGACTGGGCGTTCACGACGACGCCGACGCCCGGCGCGCCGAACGTCCCGTAGCGGGCGAGCCGGGCTCGAGATACGCCCTGGAGCGCCTCCTGCACGGCGGCGAGGCGCTCGGGGCGTGCTCGGTAGAGGACGTAGTGACCGTCGCGGCTGCTCGAGACCAGACCGGAGCGCGCGAGGATCGTGAGATGCCGTGAGGTGGCCGAAGGGCTGAGGCCGACGAGCGGAGCGAGCTCCTGCGTCGGACGGGCCCGTTCGGTGACGGCGCGCAGGATCTGCAGCCGCACCGGCTCGGCGACGCGCGGCGAGGTCGCGCTCGAGTCCGGCCGCCGGTGCGACGACAGTCGCCTCCGCGCTGCACATCGGTCGGGGGGTACAGCACGGCGAGCGGCCACGGTGGGTCGCAGTTGACGCGCACGTGGGGCCAGACGAACACGCTCGGGACGAACACGACGGGGTTCGCCCGAGACGGGCGGACGACGTGGTCGTGTGGTGAGCGTCGTTCGAACCAGCCGGCCGCGCGATCGATGGTGGTGCCGGCGAAGCGCCCGTCGAGGACTGCGTAGATGCCGCCGGTCGCGGCGATCCGCGCGTCGCGGCGAGCGATGCGGGCGAGCTGCGGGCCCAGGCTGCGCCAGACGTCCTCGAAGGCCGCCTCCCAGAACCCGGTGAGCAGCGCGACGAACCGATCGCGGAGCGCCTCGGGCCGGGTCGTCGCGAGCCGCGCCAGGGCGACCGCCGCAGCGCCGTACGGTCGGGCGCGATCCTCGAGCTGTGCCCGGACGTCGTCGCGCAGCAGCACCTCGGGTCGCGACGGGAGATCGTCGAGGACGTAGTGGAACGCCGGGCGGGTGAGCTCGAACGCCGCCCGCTCCGGCGGAAGGGCGGCGATCGCGCTGCAGCGCCTCGTCGAACGGGACCTCCGTCGCACGGGCCGGCGTCGGGCAGCACGCAGTCGGGCAGGGCGTGGTCGAGCGCGAACCCGAAGGCGCGGATCTCACGCCGGAGCGGGAGCGGGAGGTCGACGGGTGGAGCGGATCCAGGCGTGCTGCAGCGGCCGCTCACGGGGGAAGAACAGCGCGTTGAGCGCGTGCGTCGCCTCGGTGAGCGGGAGACGTGACGAAGCGGACGGCGCGGGCGTTGTCGTCGCGCAGCTCGAAGCGGATCGCCATGGCGGAGATGATTGCAGATCAATCGAATCATTTGCGCCAGTCGAAGGCTGGCGCGTACCGTCGTCGGCGATGCGCGCCACCGGACTCGTCGCTCCGCACGTCCTCGTGGCGGGCGCTTCGGGTCGCGGAGGCCGCTGAGCGCCGGCGCCGGTGAGACCGTGCCGTCGGCGTGGTGCAGGAGCGCATCCGCGTCGGCGGCCAGCCTCTCGGCGTCGCCGGCACCGCGGACGCCGTGTGGGTCTCGGACTTCGAGGCCGGATCGCTCGTTCGCATCGACCGTGCGAGTGGCGCGCAGAGCCGCCTGCGAGTCGCCCCGTTCCCGGGGGAGCTCGACCTATGCGCGTGGCGCGCTCTGGGTCACCACGCCGCTCGAAGGTGCTCGTCCGCGTCGACCCGGTCGCGCGTCGGGTCGTCGCGCGGATCCCCGTCGGCGAGCACGTCGGACGACGTCACGTCGGCGCCGGGAGCATCTGGGTCGCGAACTATCGCTCTGCGACGGTGAGCCGCGTGAACCCGCGCACGCAACCGGACCGGCCGGACGATCCGGATCCCGATCGCGCCGGGCGGCGGCGTCTCCGGGATCGCCGCCGCCGGGCGGCTACGTCTGGGTCGGCCAGACCCAGGGCGCCTCGGTGTTCCGGATCGACCCGCGCACCAACCGGGTCAAGGAGATCCGGACGGGGCCGCTGGGGCCTGCCTGGCTCGCCGGCTCGGGTGGGCTGCTGTGGGTCTCGAACATCTACGACGGCACCGTCATGCGTCTCGACGCCGTCAGCGGACGCGTCCTGAGGAAGGTCGAGGTCGGGCGTGATCCCGTGAACCTCGAGCTGATCGGTGACGAGGTGTGGGTCCCGAACGACCAGGTCGACACGGTGACGCGGCTCGACGCGCGTCACGGGCGCAGATCCTCCAGGTCATCCCGACGGCGGCGAACCCCGCCGTGATCGGCAGGCGTCGACGGGGAGGCATGGGTGACGATGTTCGACGCGGGTCAGGTCTGGCGGCTGGTCGTCAGTCCGGCCGCCCCTTGAGGCGCGCGCGCCTCCCGTCCTGCCGCGCCGGCGGACTTCCACCGCCTTCGCTCCTCCGCCAGCGCCCGCTTGTCGAGGCGGCGCTCGAGGTGCGCGAGCTCGGCCTCCAGCTTGCGGTAGCTCTCCCACCGCTCAGGGTCGAGCGTGCCGTCCTCGAGCGCGGCCTTCACGGCGCAGCCGGGCTCGGCGTCGTGCGAGCAGTCGGCGAAGCGGCAGTGCTCGAACAGGCGACGTCACGTCGTCGAACGACTCCTCGAGCGCCTCGTCGGCGACCCAGAGCTGGAGCTCCCGCATCCCCGGCGTGTCGATCACGAGCGCCCCGCTCGGCAGCTGCACGAGCTCCCGCCGTGTCGTCGTGTGGCGTCCCTTCCCGTCCTCGCGGATCTCCTGCGTCTCGAGCACCTCCTCGCCCGCGAGCGTGTTCACCAGCGTCGACTTCCCGACGCCCGACGAGCCGAGCAGCGCGGCGGTGGTGCCCGGCGCCAGGTACGAGCGGACGAGGTCAAGCCCGACGCCGCTGCGGCTCGAGATCGCGATCACGGGGATACCGCCGGCGATCGTCTCGACCTCGGCGACGACGCCGTCGGGGTCGGCGTGCAGGTCCGCCTTCGTGAGCACGACGACGGGGAGCGCCCCGCTCTCGCGGCCCAGGATCAGGTATCGCTCGAGGCGGCGTAGGCTCAGCTCCTCGTTCAACGACGTGACGATGAAGACCACGTCGATGTTGGCCGCGAGCACCTGCTCCTCCGCCGCCTGCCAGGCCTGCTTGCGGCTGAACCGGGTGCGGCGCGGGAGGACGGCCTCCACCGTCCCGGCGGCCCCGTCCCGGGTCGAGATCGCGACCCAGTCGCCGACGGCAGGGAGGTCGGCGGGTGACGACGACTCCTCGTACAGCCGTCCGCGCACGTCGCAGCGGAGCTCGCCCTGGGCGGTGAGGACGTCGTACGCGCCGCGGTGCTGCACGGAGACTCGGCCCGGCACGAGCCCGGCTGCGGCGTGAGGGGCGAACTGCTCGGCGAAGACGTCGTCCCAGCCGAGCGTCGTGAGATCGAGCACGCGAATCGTCCTTTCGTTCCTGCGATGAATGAAAGCGGCGCGCGGATGCGCGCGCCAGCCGCGCGAGGACGTCAGGCGTCGAGGCCGACGAGCCGCGCGGCGCGCGAACCGGAGGTGGTGCGATGGGTCATTGCTGCCTCCTCTCGTCGGGGTCGGACGGAGTATGACCGACGGGCGGCCTTCACGCGAGCAACGCGAGCGCGATCGCGGCGCGGCCCGACCACGCGAGCGTCCGGATCCAGTTCGACCGGACGAGCCGGGCGTGGGCTGTCGCGTCGAACCCGCGCTCGAGGCGGCCGTGCTGCGGCGCCTGGAGGAAGAGCGTCGAAGCCCAGACGACGCCGAGCAGAACGACCCCCGCGACGGTGAGCGGCTCGGGGTCGACCAGGGCCAGCGTCGCGGCCGCGAGCGCCTCGACGAGCATCAGCGGCACCACGACCAGGCTCGTCCTGCGGACGTTCGCCCGCTCGTAGGCCGCGAAGCCCTCGGGTGCGATCGCGGCGAACAGCGGGTAGTGGACGATCTGGACGAACCAGATCAGACCGGTCATCCCGAGCGTCGCGGCCGCGTGGGCGAGCAGGAGCGCCGTCACGCCAGGTCGGCGAGCACCGCATCGGCGGCGCGGCGGCCCGAGCGCAGCGCGCCGTTCAACGACGGGTGCTCCCGGTGGTCGCCGCAGGCGTAGAGGCCGTCGGCGAGCCGTGCTGACGCGGCCGCCGCGAACCCGACCGGGCAGCGGGGCAGCGCGTGGCGGACATCGACGGTCGAGAGGTGGGTCCAGCGGGACACGGTCCTGCCGAACCACCCACGGAGCTGTCCTGTGAGCGCGTCGAGGTCGACGGGTCCGCCGCCGAGCACCGTGGCGGAGACGAGCGCCATCCCGTCCGGGGCGTAGCTCGGGGCGACCTCGCTCGGCACGCAGAGGTTGTTGACGGGGCCGTCGGCTCCACCGAGCACGAGCCAGGACCCGTCGACCGGGGAACGGGGCGCCGCGAAGTAGACGCAGGAGACGTCGTTCCAGCCGGCGGGGGCGTCGTCGAGGAGACCGGCCGTGGCGACGACGACCGCGGAGGCGTCGACGCTCGACCCGTCCTCGAGCGTCACGGATCCGGGCCCGACCGCCTTGACCCCCGACCGGGTGCGCACGTCGAGCCCTTCGGCCAGCTGCGCCGGGATCGCCTGCATCCCGTCAGCCGGGAGCGCGGCAGGGCCGTCGGCGAACGAGCGCAGCACGAAGCGCAGAAACGCCGACGAGGTGCCGAGACCCGGCTCCAGGGTGATCCCGCGCAGAAACGGCGTCAGCAGCGCGGCGCGTGCCGCCTCGGAGAGACGTGCCGTGCGGAACGCCTCCGCGATCGTCGTCTCATCGCGTGAGCGCATCAGCTGGACGAGCGCGGCAGCGTCGCCTGCCGAGACGGCGCCGGCGGCCAGGGCGCGAATCGCCCGCACCGGGCTCCGCCTCGGGTCGACCACCTTCCTGAACCTCCCGTCGACCCGGACGACCGCCCCGGAGGCGAAGACGCCGAGCCGCAGCCTGTCGTAGTCGAGCGCCCGGCGGGCCTCGGGGTACGAGGTGGGGAGCACCTGGAAGCCCCGGTCGAGCCTGAACCCCTCGACGAGATCGGTGCGAACGCGTCCCCCGACGTCATCGTCGCGCTCGAGCACGAGCACTTCCAGCCCGTGAGCCCGGAGCGCCTTTCCGCAGGCGAGACCGGCGACTCCTGCGCCGACGATCGCGACGTCGACCTTCGTTGCCATCAGCTCGAGCGTACCGTCGGCTCGATCGACGCGATGCAGCGACCCGGCACGGGGCTCGGCGCTACCGGGCCAGGGCTGCGGCCAGGGCCTCGTCGATCGTGGGGTGCGCGAACGCGAAGCGGTCGTCGTGCAGCCGGGCGGGGAGCGCGCGCTGGCCTTCGAGGAGCATCTCGCGGCCCATCTCGCCGAACCCGGTCCGGACGGCGAACGCCGGGAGCGGGATGGCGGTCGGCCGGTGCAGCGCGCGGCCCAGGGCCTTCACGAACTCGGCGTTGGTGACGGGATTCGGGGCCGTCGTGTTGACCGGGCCTTCGAGCTCGCCGGCGATGACGTGGAGGTAGGCGGCGACGGTGTCGGCGAGGCTGACCCAGGACCACCACTGCTTGCCGCTGCCGACGCGTCCGCCGGCTCCGAGGCGGAAGGGCGTGAGCAGCTTCTGGAGGGCGCCGCCGTCCCGCGAGAGGACGATCGCGTGCCGGAGGTGCGCGACGCGCGCGCCGGCCTCCCGCGCGGGGTCGGCAGCCTGCTCCCAGGCCTCGGCGACCTCTGCGAGGAAGCCGCTGCCGCGCGAGGACTCCTCGGTGAGGATCTCGTCGCCGCGGTTGCCGTAGTACCCGATCCCCGAGGCGCAGACGAGGACGGGGGTGGGGTCGAGGCTCGCGACCGCCTCTGCGATCGTCGTCGTCCCGTTCACGCGGCTCTCCAGCACCCGCCGCCTCACACTGCTCGTCCAGCGCTGCCCGATGTTCTCGCCCGCGAGATGGACGATCGCTCCCACGCCCTCGAGCCCGCCGAGATCGACGGTGCCCGCCTCCGGGTCCCAGCCGACCTCCTGCGGGCCCGACGGCTCGCGACGCACGAGCGCCACGGGCTCATGGCCGGCCTCGCGGAGCGCCGGGAGCAGGGCCGAGCCGATCAGGCCTGACGCGCCGGTGACTGCGATGCGCATGGGCATATTCTATACACAACCTGGACAATGATGCTTCCTGGCTCCGAGCGCCGCACGGCTGCCGAGACGCCTACCGAGCTGTGAGGCGCACGGACGTGCGAGGATGACGGTCGTGCGTGTCGAGGACGCGATCGCCCGGGTGTGGCCCGGCCAGGAGGCCGTCTCCGAGGTCCTCGGGGGCGGCATCACGAACCACAACCACAAGGTCACGCTGGCCGACGGGGAGGTCTTCGTCCTGCGCATCGCGGGGCGCGACACGGACGTCCTCGGCATCGATCGGGCGGTCGAGCACGAGGCCTCGCTCGCGGCCGCGGCAGTCGGCGTCGGGCCCGAGGTGGTGGCGTTCCGCGAGAGCGACGGGATCCTCGTCACCCGTTTCATCCCCGGTGAGATCGTCCCGATCGAGCGGATGCAGGAGCCTGCGACGATCCGACGCGTCGCGGTCGCGCTGCGCGCCGTCCACGCCGGGCCGCCGCTGCCGACGCGCTTCAACAGCTTCCGGGTCGTCGAGGACTACCGCACCGTCGCCTTCTCGCGAGGGGCCGAGGTGCCGCCGAGCTACGCGACCGCCCGTCAGACGGCAAAGCTGATCGAGCTCGCACGCGGTGCCGTCCCGGAGCGCCCGTGCCACAACGACCTGCTCAATGCGAACTTCATCGACGACGGCTCCCGGATCAGGATCGTCGACTGGGAGTACGCGGGGATGGGCGACGTCTTCTTCGATCTCGCGAACTTCTCGATCAACCATCAGCTCGACGAGGGCGGACGGCGCGCGCTGCTGGAGGCCTACTTCGGGACTGTCAGGGAGCGCGACGAGCGGGCCCTCGAGCTGATGCGGTTCATGTCGGACTTCCGCGAGGCGATGTGGGGCGTCGTCCAGGGCGCCGTCTCGGAGCTCGACTTCGACTTCGCGGGCTACGCCGCAGAGCACTTCGACCGCATGGAGCGCACGGCCGAGAGCCCGGTGTTCCGCGCGGCGCTCGGCTGAACGGGCTCGCCCGCCGGTAGGCGATCCACGCGGACGGCCGACCGAATAGGCTCGCCCCAGACGGCGACGAGATCGGAGGAGCGGCGATGCGCGAGCGGGCGAGCGTGGTGGTGATCGGCGGAGGCGTCGGAGGGTGCTCCATCCTCTACTGGCTGACGCGCCTTGGGGTCGAGGACGCCGTCCTGGTCGACCGCGCCGACCTGACGAGCGGCTCGACGTTCCACTCCGCGGGCCTCGTCGGCCAGCTGCGCAGCTCGCTCTCGCTGACGAAGATGATGATGGAGAGCGTCGACCTGTACCGCTCGCTCGAGGCCGAGGTGGGCCTCGAGACCGGCTGGAAGGAGGTCGGGTCACTCCGGCTGGCGTCCTCGCCCGAGCGGATGGAGGAGATCACGCGCCAGGCGGGCTGGGCGAAGACGTTCGGTCTGCCGCTCGAGCTCGTCTCCGCCGACGAGGCGCAGAGCCTCTTCCCGCCGATGTCCACGGAGGGCGTGCTCGGAGCCGCGTTCCTGCCCACGGACGGCTACATCGATCCGAGCCAGCTGACCTACGCGCTCGCCGAGGGCGCGCGTCGCCGCGGCGCCGAGATCGACACGAACACCCGGGTGACGGGGATCCGCGTCCGCAACGGCAGGGTCGAGGCGGTCGAGACCGACCGGGGCGTGATCGAGACCGAGGTGGTCGTCAACGCGGGCGGGATGTTCGCGGGCGAGGTCGGTGCGCTCGCCGGCGTGGTCGTCCCGATCATCCCGATGGCGCACGAGTACCTCGTGCTCGAGCCGTGCGGCCTGCCCACGGACATGCCGACGATGCGGGACCCGTCGCTCCTCGTCTACTACCGCCCCGAGTCGGGCGGGCTGATCATGGGCGGCTACGAGCGCGAGTGCGCGCCCTGGTCGCTCGACGGGATCCCGCCCGACTTCAACGGGAAGCTGCTCGAGGAGGACTGGCCGCGCTTCGAGCCGCTGATGGAGAACGCGATCGTCCGCGTCCCCTCGCTCGAGTCGATGGGCGTGATCAAGCTGATCAACGGGCCGGAGGCGTTCACCCCGGACGGCGAGTTCATCCTGGGGCCGACCGACGTGCGGGGCTTCTGGGTCGCCGCAGGCTTCTGCGCCCACGGGCTCGCGGGAGCGGGGGGGATGGGCAAGCTCGTCGCCGAGTGGATCGTCGAGGGCACGCCTTCGCTCGACGTGTGGCACATGGACTCCCGCCGCTTCGGCGCGGCGTACCGGTCGCAGGCGTACACCCTCGCCCGAACCGTCGAGGTCTACGAGACGTACTACGACGTCAAGTACCCCGGCCACGAGCGCCAGGCGGGCCGCCCGCTCCGGGTGTCGCCTGCGTACCCGCGGCTCGTCGAGCTCGGCGCCGCCTTCGGCGAGAAATCGGGCTGGGAGCGCGCGAACTGGTTCGAGCCGAACGCCGTCGACGGCGACGAGTCGCTGCGCCCCGACGGCTGGGCCGGGAAGCTCTGGTCACCGGCGATCGGCGCAGAGCACCGCGCCTGCCGCGAGCGGGTCGCGCTGTTCGACGAGTCGTCGTTCGCGAAGATCGACGTGATCGGTCCCGGGGCGGCCACGTTCCTCGAGGGACTGGCGGCGAACCGCGTCGCTCGTGCCGTCGGCTCGATCACCTACACCCAGCTGCTCAACGACCGCGGCGGCGTCGAGTGCGACCTCACCGTGACGCGACTGGGCGAGGAGCGCTTCAGGCTCGTCACAGGAACCGCGTTCGGGCGGCACGACCTCTCGTGGCTCGTCCAGCACGCGCCGGACGACGGCTCCGTGCAGGTCCTCGACCTGACCTCGCAGCTCGCGTGTCTCGGGCTCTGGGGCCCTCGCGCCCGCGACGTCCTCCAGCCGCTCACGAGGACCGACCTCGGCAACGTGGCGTTCCCGTACATGACCGCGCAGGACGTCTCGATCGGGGCCGTGCCGTGCCTGGCGGCACGTGTCACGTACGTCGGCGAGCTGGGATGGGAGCTGTACTGCCCCAGCGAGTTCGGCGCGCGGCTGTGGGACACCGTCTGGGAGGCAGGCGTCGGTCACGGCATCGTCGCGGCCGGCTACAAGGCGATCGACTCGCTGCGCCTCGAGAAGGGTTATCGCGTCTGGGGGGCCGACGTCACCCCGGAGGAGACGCCGTTCGACGCCGGGCTCGGGTTCGCCGTGAAGCTCGACAAGGGGGACTTCGTCGGCCGCGCGGCGCTCGAGCAGGTAGGGCCGCCCGAGCGCCGCCTGTCCTGCCTCGTGCTCGACGACCCGCGCGCGGTCGCGCTCGGCTCCGAGCCGGTGCGCGTCGGGGACGCCCTCGTGGGCCGCGTGACCAGCGGGGGCTACGGGTACACGGTGGAGCGGTCGATCGCCTACGCGTATCTGCCCGTCGGCGACGCGAGCGAGGGCACGCGGGTCGCGGTGGAGATCTTCGGACGCTGGGTCGACGCCACGGTCACCGCCGAGCCGCTGGTCGATCCGGCGGGCGCGCGGCTTCGCGCCTAGCGACCCTCGCTCGTCGATCGGCCTGGGGAAAGTCCGCAATCCCCTCGGTGGAACTGCCGATGCCACCACCGGTGGGCTTCGCGAGGATGCACGGAGTCAGACAACCTGTTTCCGCTCGTCGTCGAAGGGAGTCGTCTCCATGAAGTCACGGATCACCGCCGTCCTCCTCGGTGTTCTGGCCGTCGCTCTGCTCGCGTCCGTTGCGGTCGCCGCCGCCGCCACGACGAAGACCAGCCCGTTCTCCGCGACCTACGCTGGTCGTGCGGTCATCCGATCGACGAGCGACACGACTGCCGACATCAACGCGACCGGCGCCGGCAAGGGCACGGTCGTCGGTGCGAGCAAGCTCGTCGGCATCGGGGCCGGGTTCTCCGGCGAGCCGTGCTCGGCGTTCAGCGGCAAGGGCACGATCACGGCCAAGACCGGCAAGCTCAACTTCACGCTCGCTCCCGGTGCCAAGGCCTGCGCGTCGGCGTCCAACGAGAACCTGTACGCCGTGACGGCGAGCGCGAAGGTGACGGGTGGGACGCTCGCCTTCAAGAAGGCAAAGGGCGCGTTCAAGGTCACGGGCACCTACGACCGCGGCACCGGCAAGTTCACGACCACGTTCAAGGGCTCCATCACGATGTAGCAGCGCCGAGGCGGCGGTCACGGCCATTCGACGGCGGGCCGTGATCGCCGCTTCAGCACGTCTCAGGATGCCCGCTCGGGCGCCCGCTGCGGCGGGTGCAAGGGCGACGGCTGTACGCGCATCACGCGGGCGACGTTCGCGGGAAGCCACCAGTTGAAGCGTCCCAGCACCGCCATCGCGGAAGGGACGAGCACCGCCCGCACGAGCGTCGCGTCGAGCAGGACGGCGAGGCTCAGCCCGACCCCGAGCTGCTGCAGGCCCGGCGACCCGGCCGAGGACGAAGCCCGCGAACGCGGCGATCATGATCGTGGCAGCAGCCGTCACGACACGGCCCGTCCGCTCGAGGCCATGGGCGATCGCGCGGGCGTTGTCGTGGTGTCTGTCCCACGACTCGCGCATCCGCGAGACCATGAACACCTCGTAGTCCATCGAGAGCCCGAAGAGCACCGCGAACAGGAAGATCGGCACCCATCCCTCCACCTCGCCCGCACGCAGGCCAGGGAGATGGTCGCCGACGCCCCACTGGAAGAGGACGACGAGCAGCCCGTAGACGGCGGCGACGGTGAGGGTGTTGAGCAGGACCGCCTTGAGCGGGATCACGAGCGACCGGAACGCCCGGAGCAGCACGAGGTACGTCGCGAGCAGCGCCGCCAGCACGATCCACGGAAAGGCGTCGTAGGCCGTGTCGAGGAAGTCGACTCCCTGAGGCGGCGCGCCTCCGGCCGCGACCGTGGTGTCGATCGGGAAGCGCGCCGCGGGGATGTCCGACCCCCTGAGCCTCTGGACGAACGCCCGCGTCTCCGGTGCGCCGTACTCCTCGCGTCCCGCGGCGATCAGCCGCACGTACCTGCGCGTCGGGTCGACGTAAGGAGGCTTCTCGCCGCTCCCGAGCGCGAGAAGGTCGAAGTCCTGGAAGAGGCGGTCGCCGAGCCGGTCGATCGCCTGGCGCACATCCGTGCGGTTCGCACCCCCGGGGCGGCCGGTGTCGACGACGACGGAGGTCGGCGTGACGACGCCCGGCCCGATCCCACGCCGGAGCAGGTCGTACCCGCGCGAGGCCTCGAGCTCCGCCGGTATGCCCGAGAGCGAGCCAGGCGTGAGGCTGAGCCACACCGCGGGCAGCGCCGCCACCACCAGCACGGTCAGTCCGGCCGCGAGGAACACGGCCGGCCGTCGCATCACGGTGACGGCGGTGCGCGCCCACAGCCCTCGGTCGATCTCCGCCTGCGCGGCAGCGCCGACCCCGTCCGCGCGACGAGCGCGCTCCGATGAGAGGCTCCGCGCCCCACGCCTGCCGAGCAGGCTGAGCAGCGCAGGTTGGAGGGTGACCAGCGCGGCAAGGGAGACGAGCGGGAACGAGGAGTCCGCCGATGCCCATGGAGCGCACGAACGGGACGGGAACGAGCAGCAGCAGCGAGAGCCCGATCGCGACGGCCGTGCCCGAGAACAGCACCGTCCTGCCGGCCGTCGAGATCGTGCGGACGATCGCCTCTTCGACCCGGTCGTGACGCTCGAGCTCCTCGCGGAAGCGGAGGACGACGAGCAGCGAGTAGTCGATCGCGAGCCCGAGCCCGATGAGCTCGACGAGGTTGGTGACGTAGGTGGCCATCGTGACGTGGGGCGCGATGAGCCAGAGGAGGCCCAGCGTCCCCGCGATCGAGCACGCGGCGAAGACGAAGGGGACGAGCACCGCGGCGGAAGCGCCGAGGACGAGAAGGAGCACCGCGAGCGCCACGGCGAGCGCGAGGACCTCTCCGCGCCGCAGGTCGGTCGCGACGACCGGCCCGAGGTCGCGCTGGATCGCGGGCTGCCCCGTGACGAGCGCGTTCGACGCGCCGCTGCGGGAGAGCGATCGACGGAGGTCGTCGGTGTAGGCCTTGGCCTCGTGCAGCTCGAGCGCCGTCGTGACGTTGCCGTAGACGATCCCCGTGCCGTCCCTGACCTTGCCCGCCTTCCCGGTGGGCACCAGGGCCGCTGCGCGCACCAGCCGGGCATGAAGCAGGCGCTGCAGGCGCTCGTCCCGTGGGTGATCGACGGGGAGGACGACCGTGAACGTGCTCTCGGGGCGCTCGCCGAAGCCGTCGGCGAGGATCACACGGGCACGCTCCGACTCGGTGCCGGGCACCGCGAACGACGTCGCCAGCAGCGGCGTGAGCCGCCCCGACGCGACGACCCCGGCCACGAGCACGACCAGCCACGCTGCCGAGCACCCAGGCGCGCCGGCGGATCGATGCTGCGTGTCCAGCGCTCGAGCATCGGGCGAGGGTACCCGGTCACCCGACCGCCGTCCGAGCGGCCGGAGTGCGTCTGGTGCGGGCGTGGTCTCATCGGTGCCGGCATCACGTCGGACGGCGCCCGGAAAGCGGAGATCCGGCTCCGAGACGTCGTGGAGGCCGCGACGTCGCGCGGCCTCCACGACGATCCACCGTTCCGGGGGTGGTCCTACTTCACGATCGTGTAGGCGAAGTGGTACGAGGGCAGCCTGTACCCGAGCGCGAGCAGTGGGTAGTCGGTGCGGAAGGTCAGGAACGGCGTCGCGCCGTACCAGATGTCGTTCCCGCCCTTCTGCTGCTTGTAGATCGTCGGGTAGAAGTCGACGATGTGCGTGCCCGGCGCGCCGGTCGCGATCATCTCGAACTGGGTGTCGCCGGCGCTGAAGAAGCCGCAGACGTACCCGATGTACGCGTTGTCGACGGTCACCGCGAGGATGTTGTCCATCTCGGTGAAGCCCGACGCCCTTGAAGTGGAACCGGATCGAGCTCGCCGACGCTTGAACGTCTTGCTCGTTGATGCCACCCTCGAACAGGCTCTGGTCGATGCGGTAGGCGACCGACGCCTTCGTCGCGTCGCCCTGGAGCGACCTCGATCGCGTGCCAGCCGCCGACGTCGTCCGGGACGATCAGCTCGGTGGTGAGCGTGCCGTTCCGCGAGACGTCGACCGTCTTGAGCGGCTTGTAGACGTTGGCGTAGCCGGCGCCCGTGCGAGTGCCGATCGCCGTGTTCCACTGGATGGTGGCCTTGCCGCCGGGCGTGAGGCCCGTGGCGATCAGCGTCGTCTTCGAGCCGACCGGGCCGAAGCCCGAGGAGAGCTTCGCGGTCACGCCCGGGAGCGTCGACGTGCGGAACGTCGTCTTCTCGTCACGTCGTGGGGGCGACGTTGACCGGCATCGACGATCCTCGTCGGCGGCGGCCCTGCGTCCTTCGTGACGGTGAACGTGTAGCGCTTGTAGCCCGAGGTACCCGACGGCCGACTGCGTGATGTTGAGGAACGGCGTCGTCGCGCTTGCGGGGACCAGCTCGAGCGATGTGCTTGCCGGGAGGGCCGGCCGCCCGGATCGTCGCCGTCGCCTGCCCCGCGGGTCGTCACGGACGAGAGGAAGCCCGCGTACTTGTTGTCCCAGAGCACGGCGACCGTGTCCATGTACGCCGAGCCAGCCGAGCCCGTTCAGCTTGATCGTGATCGTCTGGCCGACGGGGCCCTTCAGCGGCTTGACGCTGTACGTCCGCTGGACGAGCACGCCGCCCTTGGCCAGCTGCTTGCCGCCGGCGACGGCGTAGATGTCGTGCAGCGCGCCGTAGTCCTGCGGCATCTTCGAGGGCGATGCCTGAGGTTCCCGGAGGCGTCGGTGCGTCCCTTCGCGATGACGACCGCCATCGGGCTGAACACCCGTCCGTAGAAGTCGACGCTGTCGGGCACGACGTCGAGCTTGTACGCCTTCGTCGCCGTGCTCCACGTGATGTCGATGTCCGTGTTCGGCGGGCAGGCCGCTGCCCGTGAGCACGAACGGCGTGCCGGGAGGGCCGGTGTCGGGGGTCGCCTTGAGGATGCCGAGTCGCTCGGCGAGGCGTGGACGGGTGCGGCGACCGGGCCCGGGAGGCCCGGCCATGCCGGGGATCTGCGGGCGGCGTCACGGGCTTCGGGGTCGCCCCCGCCTGGCCGGTGAACGCCGCCGCGAGCAGCACGCCGACGGTCACGGCGGCCGCGCTGAGTGAGAGCCGCCTGTGGCGACGTGGTGCGCTGGACACGGGTGTCGCCTTTCTCGTCGGGTGCGGTGAGGACGTACGGTGCATGCCGACTACGGGGTGATCTGCCACTCGGTGCCGGGGATCACGGGGTTGTAGACGACCCACTTGCCGGTCGTCTTCGATCTGCGCGGCGACGTCGAACTTGAACGTCCCGAGCGGGTAGTCGGACGGGACGAGCCAGGCGGTCGACCAGAGCCACGGGGACGTCGGCGTTCGCGTTGCCGCCCTGCGGCCTGAACTCGATCGTTGATGTCCGGACAGCCGGCGATGCGGAGCACGACCCGGCTGATGTCCTTGCCCGTCATGACCTTGCCGGTCTTGGCGTCCGACGATGTACGATGCGGAAGATGATCTGGTTGCCCTCGCCGGAACACGCTCGAGTCGGCGCAGTAGACGGCCGGCTTCACCTTGGAGCCGTGTCCGAAGAGGGTCTGCAGGTTGAAGGTGTAGCGGCACCTCGGCAGCCGGATACGGGTTCATCGGGAACGGCGCGTCGGCGGCGATGCTCGGTGCCGACAGCACCAGGGCGACGGTGGTTGCGGCGGCCAGTACGAGCAGCTTGATCGATCTCATCGTCGATCCTTTCGTGGGTGTGACCTGTCCGGAACGTGGCTGTGCATGTCCCGCAGACTCGCAGCGCACCGTCCGTGCGGAATCGGCGCATACGCGGAAACGGTTGCGGTGAACCCGCAAGCGGATCGGGCGTTCGCTCGGGGCCACCGCAGCGGTCTCTGCGGGCTTCTTCGCGTTCGGCGACGGGCGGAGCGCCCGTACGATCGGGTCATGCACCGAAGCCTCGTCGCCTGCTGCGCTCTCGTTACTGCTCTCGCTGCTCCTCGTGGTCGCGGGGGCGGCCGCTCGGCGTGCCCGCTCGCCGCCGGCTCGTCGCGTGCCGACGCCGCACCTCAGCGCCCGATCGGCTCACCCGCGGCCGGGAAGTCGCTCTTCTCGTCGCTCGGGTGCGGCAGCTGCCACGCGGTCGACCCGGCCGCCACCACGCCCACGACCGGCCCCGCGCTCACGCGCGCGACCCTCACGGCGCGCGCACGGGAGGCCGGCAAGGCCGCTCGGCCCCTTCGTCGCGGAGAGCATCGTCTCGCCGGTCGCGGAGCGCCTCGCCGGGCTGGGTCAGCGCGGTGATGCGCTCGTACGCCGAGCTCCGTCCCCGCCCAGCTCGACCACCTCGTCTCGTACCTGCTCGACGCGCCCTACAGCGGCTCGGGCCCGGCCGGGGTGCCGTTGCCCGCCAATCCCGTGAAGGCGTGCGACGCACGCGACCGCCTGCCGTGCCCGGTCGCCCGCTGGACACGGTAGCTCCGCCTCCCGAAGGCGCGTCGTCCCGGGCGCGAAGATGCTCGCGGTCGCCGGGTGCCTCTCGTGCCACACGTTCGCCGGCGCGGGCATCACCGGCGCTGCGCCGGACCTCACGAAGCAGGGGCTGAAGCGGCGCAGCGTGCCGTCGCTGACCCGCTGGATCCGTTGCGCCCGCTGCGTCGAGCCGTCCGTCGCGATGCCGTCGTTCGCGGCGCTCGGGCAGGCGAACGTGCGTCGCGTCGCGGAGCTGCTCGCGTCGTCGAGCGGAGCCAGAGGTGAGGTCGGCCTCTCGTCGCTGCGGGCTCGTAGCCGTGGCCGCGCTCGTCGGCGTGCTCGTCGTCCTCGTCGCGGGCTGTGGCGGTGACGACGCCGAGCCGGCCCCGCCGTACACGGCCGCACAGGTCCAACGGCAGATCGTCCGCTCGATCCAGCCGACGATCGAGGGGAACCTCGGCGAGGGCTCCACCGTGACGGTCTCGTGCGTCCCGGACGACGGCTACGCCTATCGCTGCACCGCGCGCTGCTACCCGGTGGTGACACTGCGGGTGCGATCCGCGTCGTCTACCGGGTCGACTGCGACGAGTCGCACCTGTCGCTGGAACGCCGATCGGCTGATTCGACTCCTAGTCGGGTGGGCGCAGCGCGGCGAACGGATCGGTGATCTCCAGCGCCGTGCGCGCGGAAGCGGATACACCTCGGCCGGGCGTCCGCCCGCCCTTCCGGGGGAGCGCCGGTCGCCGGTCGGCTCGATCACCTCCCGCCGCTCGAGCACGCGCCTGAGGTTGGTCGCCGAGACCTCGTAGCCGAGTGCCGCCACGTAGACGTCGCGCAGCTCAGCAAGGGTGAAGGTCGGGGGCGCGAGCGCGAACGCGGCGTTCGAGTACGAGAGCTTGGAGCGCAGCCGCTCGCGGCCCGCGATCACGATCTCGCCGTGGTCGAACGCCGTGCGCGGGAGCGCGTCGACGTCGTGCCAGCGCGTGTCGGCGGGGAGGGAGGGGTCGACGCCGAGCCGCACCAGCCCGAGGAAGGCAGTCGCGATCTCGCGGGTTCCCGACACACGATCGGGGTCGCCCCACGTGCTCAGCTGCTCGAGGTGCGACACCTCGCGCAGGTCGACCTTCGCCGCGAGATGACGGCGGATCGACCCCTCGAGCGTCTCGGCGTCGTCGAGGCTGCCGCCCGGGAGCGCCCAGGCGCCGGCGTCCGGCTCGCGGCCTCGCTGCCAGAGGAGCGCGCGCAGCAGGCCGTCGCGCACCTGGAAGACGACGGCGAGGGTCGCGTGCGTCTGTCTGGTAGACTCCGAGACAGGTTTGAGACTCATAGACAAAAACTACCGCATCGAGAAGGAGCACGTGACATGAATCGATCCCGCACCATCGCCGCTGCGGCCCTCGCCGGTCTCGCCCTGCTCGTGGCCGGCTGCGGCTCGGACGGCGGCGACGAGGGATCGGCAACCACGACGACCTCGGACCAGGGGATCCGGGTCGGCCTCGTCGCCGATGCGGGGCAGCTCAACGACGACGGGTTCAACGAGCTCGCGTACGCCGGTCTCAAGCGGGCGGAGCGCGAGCTGGGGATCGAGGGCCGTGTCGTGGAGGCGAAGAGCGCCGCGGACTACGTGCCGAACATGTCCACGCTCGCCCGGCAGGGCTACGACCTCGTGATCGGGATCGGGTACGCGCAGTCGGATGCCGTCGCCGCCGCCGCGGAGAAGTACCCCGACACGAAGTTCGCGATCGTCGACTTCGACCAGACCCAGATGAAGGGCACGCCTGCGAACGCGCAGGGGCTCCTGTTCCGCGAGGAGCAGGTCGGGTACCTCGTCGGGTACCTCGGCGCTCTCTCGGCGAAGCGCGCCGGCGGGACGTCGATCAGCGCCGTCGGCGGCTACAAGGAGCCGCCGGTCGACCGCTTCATCGCCGGCTACCGCGCGGGCGCTGAGGCCGCGGTCCCGGGCACCAAGGTGCAGGTGGGGGTACTCGCAGGACTGGGACGACCAGGCCAAGTGCAAGGAGCTCGCGCTCAACCAGATCGCGGACGGGTCGAAGGTCGTGTTCCAGGTCGCAGGGGGCTGCGGTCTCGGGCGCGCTCTCGGCGGCGAAGGACAAGGGCGTGTGGGGGATCGGCGTCGACGGCGACCAGTCGTTCCTCGGGCCGCACGTGCTCACGAGCGCGCTCAAGGGAGTCGACGCGGCCGTGTTCCTGACGATCCAGCAGGTCGTCGACGGGGCCTTCGCCGGGGGCGGCAACACGGTCTTCGGTCTCGATCAGGACGGCGTCGGGCTCGGCACGACCTCGGCGAACGTGAACGCGGACGATCTCGCGGCGACCGAGAAGGTCGAGCAGCAGATCGCCGACGGCGAGATCACGGACATCCCGACCACGGTCTGACCACGCGCTCCTCGGCGTGGACGTCTACCCCTGGCACAGGCCGGGCGAGCAGCGTGTGACGATACGCGCCCGGGCCGACAAGATCGGCGGCATCGGGCTCGACGGGTAGCGGGGTCACGAGCATCCGGCGTGCCGGTGCGTGGGGTCAGGGCTCGCTGCGCGACCCCAGACCCCGGGCGTACCTCTCCGTGTCCCGCGTGCGAGAGGGGTCTGGCGTCCGGCGCAAGCCGGACGCCTGACCCCCGCCGCGACACCGCTGCGTCGGCCCCGTAGCGCTTAGGCCTCGGAAGCGGGCCAAACAAAGCGCTACGCGGTGCGCACCGAGTAGACGGGTGGCAGGCTTCCCGCCACGGTGACCCAGCTCGCGCCGGCATCGCCGGAGCCGAACACGACCCCGGACGTCCCGCCGAAGTACAGCTCGAGCGAGGCGCCGCTCCCGGCCGTGTCGAACGCCTCGCGGAGCACGGTCAGGTAGGCGTCGCGCGTGCGGAAGCCCGTCCGAGCGGGGCGTCCAGGACGCCCCGCCGTCGCGGGTCTCCCACACCCGGACGGCTCCCTCCGGGGTCGTGCGGTCCTCGGCGCCGACGAGCGGGATCAGGTAGGCGGAGTCGGCGTCGGCCGGGTCGAGGACGACCGGGAACCCGAAGTCCGAGGGGAGCCCGGTGTCCGTGCCCACGTCGATCCAGCTCGATCCGGCGTCGTCGGATCGGTAGACGCCGTCGTGGTACTGCATGAAGAGCCGCTCGGGGCGCGCCTTCGACCGGCGCACGTGGTGGACGCAGTGCGTGAGCGTCTCCTCGGTGCGCGCCTCCTCCGGGATGTAGCGGGGCACCATCCCTGTGTTCGCGGAGCGCCAGCTCGCGCCAGCGTCGTCCGTGAGCCAGACCCCGGCGGCCGAGACGGCCACGAGCAGGCGCGACGGATCGCCCGGCCACGGGACGATCGTGTGGAGGCAGAGGCCGCCACCGCCCGGCTGCCACTCGGGACGCGTGGGGTGGTCCCAGAGGCCGCGGTTCAGCGCCCAGGTCAGCCCGCCGTCGTGGCTCTCGAACAGGCAGCCGGGATCCCCGCCCGCGTACAGCACGCCCTCTGCCTCGCCCGCGACGATCACCCAGATCCGCTCGAGCGCCTTCTCTCCTTCCTCGGGGAGCACCGTCCCCTCGGCCTGCGTCCACTCGCCGGCCAGGTCGTCGGTCGTCCAGATCCGCGGGCCGTAGAACCACGACGTGACCGACGCGAGGTAGCGCCCCGTGCGCGGATCGCGCATCGCGTACTCGACCGACTGGCCGGCGAAGGCCCTGGCGGCGACCTCGAACCCCGTCGCCGTGTCGCCCTCGAGCACGAACAGCCCCTTCTTCGTTCCGACCAGAAGCTCCGTCATCTCACCCTCCCGTGATGGCGGGAAGCACCTGCACCCGGTCGTCGTGACCGACCGCGGTGTCGTCCCGCGCGAGCTGACCGTTGACGTAGACGTTCACATGGCGGCGCACGCACCCGCGCTCGTCGAGGATCCAACCCCGAACGGACGGCCGCTCGCGCTCCAGCGTCTGCAGCACCTCGGCGACGCTGCCTCCGTCGACCGGGTGCGTGCGGCCGCCGGCCAGCTCGGAGAGCGGTGCGCGAAGGACGACGAGCGCCATCGCGGGATCCTACGTCCGCGCGCGGCGGCCCGGCAGGATCTCAGGGATCGAGCTCGCGCACGCCGTGTGGTGCGCCGTACTCGGCGAGCAGGTCGAGGAAGGGCTGCGCCGGGAACGCCTCCGGCCCGAGCACTCCTGTGCCCGACCAGACGCCACGCGCGACCAGCTCGAGCGCGACGACGGGGTTGAGCGCGGTCTGCCAGACGACGGCCTGCGAGCCGTACTCGCGCATCGACCACTCGTTGTCGACCACGTGGTAGAGGTACGTCTTCCGGGGCGTGCCGTCCTTCGAGAGGCCGGTGACGAGCGTGCCGGCGCACGTCTTGCCCACCATCCTGTCGCCGAGCGTCATCGGGTCGGGGAGCGTCGCGGCCACGACGTCGCGCGGCGCGACCTCGACGTCGCGCACCCGCACCTTCTCCTTCGAGTCGAGGCCGAGCTTGTGGAGCGTGCGGAGGACGCCGATGAACTCCTCGCCGAGCCCGTACTTGAACGTGACCCGCTCGCAGTCGATCCAGCGGGGGACGAGCAGGACCTCCTCGTGCTCGACGTTGACGCACTCGACGGGGCCGATCCCCTCCGGGAAGTCGAAGACCTCCGGCTCGGAGAACGGCGGGGTGGTGAACCAGCCGCGTCCCTTCTCCCAGATCACGGGCGGGTTGAGGCACTCCTCGATCGTCGTCCAGATCGAGAACGTCGGCGCGAAGTCGTAGCCCTCGACGACGAGGTTCGCGCCGTCCCTGATGCCGACCTCGTGGATCACCGAGAACAGCTCGTCGGCGGCGTGCCGCGCGAAGACGTCCGCCGCGCCGGGCTCGATCCCGATCCCGACGAGCGCGAGCAGGCCCGCCTGGCGCCAGTTCTCGTCCTGCGCGAACTGGTAGTCGCCGAGCTTCACGTGCGTCTCCTCGTGCGGGTGCGTCGGGTGCGGCTCGGAGAGCGTCATCGCCATGTCGAGGTACGTCACGCGCGCCCGCAGGCACGCGTCGAAGATCTGCGGGTTGAAGCGGGGGTCGGTCGCGTTCAGCACCACGTCCGCCCGCACGTCCCGGATGAGCTCGACGATCGCGTCCTCGTCGGAGGCGTCGACGCGCGCCGAGCCGAAGCGATCGTGCTCACGGAGACGGTCGACGATCGCCTGGGGGCGGCTCGGGTCGAGGTCGGCGAGGACGACGCGCTCGAAGAAGTCGCGCCGCTGCGCGATCGCAGCGAAGGCCGAGCCCACGCCGCCGGTGCCGATCACGAGGATGCGCATGGGCCCGTTCTACCTGATCGCGCGTGGGCACGAGGCACTGGCGGCGATCGACCGCGTACCGCGGCCTGACCGCGCACCCAGTCGTAGAATCGATGACATTCGGCGGTGAGCCGGCGACGATCGAACGGAGGACGAACCGTGAGCGAGTATGTGGTGATCAACCCGGCGACGGGCGAGCGCGTCAAGGAGTACCCGACGATGAGCGATGCGGCGCTCGCGGACGCGATCGCGGCAGCCGATCGCGCCCACCGCGACTGGTCGCGCGCGACGACGGTCGAGGAGCGCGCCGCGCTCGTGCGCCGCGTCGGCGGAGCTGCACACGGAGCGTCGCGACGAGCTCGCGGCGATCATCGTCCGCGAGATGGGCAAGCCCGTCGAGCAGGCGCTCGGCGAGGTCGACTTCTCCGCGGCGATCTACGAGTACTACGCCGACAACGCGACGAGCCTGCTCGCCGACGAGCCGATCGAGCTCTCGGACGGTGAGGGCTCGGCCTTCGTGCGGCGCAGCTCCATCGGCGTCGTGCTCGGGATCATGCCCTGGAACTTCCCGTACTACCAGGTGGCGCGCTTCGCCGGCCCGAACCTCGTCGTCGGCAACACGATCCTCCTGAAGCACGCCCCGCAGTGCCCGCGAGTCCGCGGCGGCGATCCAGCGGATCTTCGACGACGCGGGCTTCCCGGCCGGGGGCGTACACGAACGTCTACGCCACGAACGAGCAGGTCGCGGACGTGATCGCCGACCCGCGGGTGCAGGGCGTGTCGGTCACCGGCTCCGAGCGTGCGGGGGCGGCCGTCGCCGAGATCGCCGGACGGAACCTGAAGAAGGTCGTCCTCGAGCTCGGCGGCTCCGACCCGTTCATCCTGCTGAGCACGGACGACCTCGACGGCGTGGTGGAGTCGGCCGTCGCGGCACGCCTCGACAACGCGGGGCAGTCCTGCAACGCCGCCAAGCGGTTCGTCGTCGCGGACGACCTGTACGAGCCGTTCGTCGAGAAGCTGACGTCTGCGCTCAGCGCCGTCGAGCCGGCGGATCCCTCGTCGCCGGACGCGGCGATGGGTCCGCTCTCCTCGCAGACGGCTGCCGACCGCCTGGAGGACCAGCTGCGCCGCGCGGTGGAGGGCGGCGCGACACTCGTCGGCGGTGAGCGCCGCGACAACTTCTTCGCGCCCGGCGTGCTGACCGGCGTGAAGCCGGGCAACGACGCCTACCGCGAGGAGCTCTTCGGCCCGATCGCGATCGTGCTCCGGGTCGGCTCCGAGGACGAGGCAGTCGAGGTCGCGAACGACACGCCGTACGGCCTCGGCTCGTACGTGTTCACGACCGACGCCGACCAGGCGCTGCGGGTCGCCGATCGCATCGAGGCCGGCATGGTCTTCGTCAACGTCGTCCTCGCGGACGCCGCGGAGCTGCCGTTCGGCGGCGTCAAGCGCTCCGGCTTCGGACGCGAGCTCGGCCGGTACGCAACCGAGGAGTTCGTCAACCGCAAGATGATCCGCGTGGGCGGCTGACGGACCGGGCAGGGCGTCGACCTGGCTGCAACGCGCGCGCCGCGCTGCGGCGCGGGCCACGACGACGGCGCGGGGCCGCGCGTTCCGGCGCTGCGACGCGGTCGGCATCGCGGCCGGCGAGCGGCGGAGGCGCGCGCCGTGGAGGCGGCGCACGACGCGTCTTCCGGCAATCGACGCGCCTGTCATTGACTCATTGCGTCGCAGGTGATAGAAGCACCACGCAATGCGCAGCGTCGACGACCTCACGGCGCCTCCTCCACGCGGGATCGCGGTGCCGTCGAGCGCGCACGCCGGCTCGACGCCGTCGACAACGGGATCATCGAGGCGCTGCAGCGCAACGGTCGCGAGCCTTTCCGCAGGATCGCAGCCACGCTCGGCGTGTCGGAGGCGACCGTGCGCGCGCGCTACGCGCGGCTCTGCGCCGACGACATCGTCCAGGTGACGGCTGTCACGAACCCGCTCGGGCTCGGCTACGAGGCGCAGGCGATGGTCGGGATCCGCTCGGCCGGCCCGCCGGAGACGATCGCCGACCAGATCGCGCAGTGGCCCGAGGCGGACTACGTCGTGCTCACCGCGGGGCAGTTCGACATCCTCGTGGAGCTCCTCTGCGCCGACCGGCGCGGGCTGCTGGACACCACGAACCGGATCCGCCAGCTCGACGGAGTCGTCTCGACGGAGACGTTCCTGTACCTCGAGCTCTGGAAGCAGCTCTACGACTGGGGCACGCGCGGCGGAAGCGCGCTGAGAGACGACCTGTGACCGGCCGTGAGAGGATGGTGACCGAGAGATGAGCGCGACGGATGGAACGTCCGGTGGATCGGCGCCCGGGGAGAAGGGCCTCGGGGCAACGCGCTCGGGCTGATGTCGAGCATCGTGATCGGCGTCGCGTCGACCGCGCCCGGCTACAGCCTTGCCGCTTCGCTCGGACTCGTCGTGGCCGCGGTCGGGTTCGCGTCACCGGCGATCATGTGGCTCGCGTTCGTCCCGATGCTGCTCGTCGCGACGTCGTACTACTACCTCAACCGGGTCGACCCGGACTGCGGGACGACGTTCTCGTGGGCGACCAAGGCGTTCGGCCCGTGGGTCGGCTGGATCGGAGGGTGGGCGATCATCGTCGCCGACATCATCGTGATGGCGAACCTCGCCGACATCGCGGGGCGCTACACGTTCCTGCTGTTCGGGCTCGACGGCCCGGCGGACAACAAGTACTGGGTGATGCTGATCGGCGTCCTCTGGATCGCGATCATGACGTTCATCTGCTACGTCGGGATCGAGGCCTCCGCGCAAGAGCCAGTGGTTCCTGCTGGGCGCCGAGCTCGTGACGCTCGTGATCTTCTCGGTCGTCGCGCTCTGGAAGGTGTACGCGGGCGACGCGCCTCCGACGCTCGGTCAAGCCGAGCCTCGACTGGCTCAACCCGTTCACGATCGACTCCACGAGCTCCCTCACCGCGGGGATCCTCGTGGCGATCTTCATCTACTGGGGCTGGGACAGCCTCGTCTCGGTGAACGAGGAGACCGAGGACAAGGAGCGGACGCCCGGCGTCGCCGCGGTCACGAGCACCGTCATCCTCGTGCTCATCTACGTGATCGTGTCGATCGCCGCGCTGGCGTACGCCGGCCCGGCCTTCCTCGAGGAGAACGCGGACGACGTGCTCAGCGCGCTCGGGGACGGCGTGCTCGGCTGGGCGAGCAGCATCCTGATCATCGCTGTGCTCACCTCCGCCGCCGCCTCGACCCAGACCACGATCCTGCCCACGACGCGGACGTCGCTCTCGATGGCCGCCAAGGGCGCGCTGCCGAAGTACTTCGCGCGGATCCATCCGCGCTACCTCACCCCGAGCGCCTCCACCGTCTGGATGGGCGTGCTCTCGATCGTCTGGTACGCCGGCCTGACGGTCGTCAGCCAGAACATCCTCTACGACTCGATCGCGGCGCTCGGGCTCATGATCGCCTTCTACTACGGGCTCTCGGGCTACGCGTGCGTCTGGTTCTTCCGGAGGAGCATGAGGACGGCGAAGGGCTGGCTCCTCGCGGGCGTCGCGCCGCTCATCGGCGCGCTGATCCTCACCTGGGTGTTCGTGAAGTCCGTGATCGACCTGACGGATCCCGAGAACTCGGGCTCCGGTGAGTCCTGGTTCGGACTGGGGCCGCCGATCGTGATCGCCGGGCTGTTCCTGATCGCCGGCGTCGGGTTCATGTTCCTGCAATGGCGTGCGCAGCCGGAGTTCTTCCGGCAGAGGTCCGAGACCGCACCATCGGAGGTGACACTGTGAGCTCCCTCGTCCTCGGCTACGACGGCTCTCCGTCGGCCAACGCGGCCCTCGCCAAGGTCGTCGAGCTGGCGCCTGCGCTCCGGCTCGACGTCGTCGTCGTGTTCGCCTACTACATCAGCCCTCTGGGCGGCGGCGACGTGAAGGACTACCACGACGCCCTCGCTCGGATGGGCGAGCACGAGCTGGGCCGCGCCCGCGCCGACCTCGAGGCTGCCGGGTTGCGCGTCGAGACGCGGCTCGTCTCCGACAAGGCCGCCGACGCGATCCTCGCAGTCGCGGACGAGGTCGACGCCGCCCTCGTCGCGGTCGGCACGGTCGGCGAGAGCCCGATCTCAGGGCGCGATCCTCGGCTCGGTCGTCCTCAAGCTGGTGCAGCGCTGTCGGCGCCCGCTGCTGGTGGTGCCCGGGGGCGAGGAGTGAGCTCGACCGCCACCGTCAGCCCCGACGTACGCCTGGTCGACGTCGTCAAGGAGTTCGACGACGTCCGCGCGGTCGACGGCGTCTCGGTCGAGATCCCGAGCGGGTCGTTCTTCGCGCTGCTCGGCCCGTCGGGCTGCGGCAAGACCACGACGCTCCGGATGATCGGCGGGTTCGAGGAGCCGACGGCCGGGCAGATCTTCCTCGGCGACGGCGACGTGGTCGGGCTGCCGCCGTACAGGCGGGACGTCAACACGGTGTTCCAGAGCTACGCGCTCTTCCCGCACATGACGGTCTTCGACAACGTCGCCTTCGGGCTCGAGCGCAAGGGGCGTCGAGAAGCGCACAGCTCCGGATCCGCGTGCTCGAGGTGCTCGAGCTCGTCGACCTCGCCGGCACGGGAGCAGCGCAAGCCGAAGCAGCTCTCGGGGGGCCAGCAGCAGCGCGTCGCGCTCGCCCGCGCGATCGTCAACAACCCGCGCGTGCTGCTCCTCGACGAGCCGCTCGGTGCGCTCGACCTGAAGCTTCGCAAGCAGATGCAGCTCGAGCTGAAGCGGATCCAGCACGACCTCGGGCTGACGTTCGTGCACGTCACGCACGATCAGGAAGAGGCGATGACGATGGCCGACACGATCGCCGTGATGAACCGCGGGCGGATCGAGCAGCTCGGGACTCCGTCGGAGCTCTACGAGAGGCCGCGGACGGCGTTCGTCGCCGGCTTCCTCGGCAAGTCGAACCTGCTCGCGGGGACCGTCGTCGCGGACGGGCTCGTCCGCCTCGTCGACGGCACGGAGGTGCGCGGCGACACCGTCGGCCTCGCCGGCGACGTCGCCGCGGGCGTCCGCCCCGAGAAGGTCAGGCTCGGCGAGGGTCTGCCGAACCGGCTCACGGGGAAGGTCAAGGAGTCGGCGTACATCGGCGTCGCCACGGAGGTCGTCGTGACGACGGCGTCAGGCGACCTGACCGTGTTCCACCAGAACGTCGAGGCCGGGGGCGTCGTCGCCGCGGCCGGGAAGTCCCGTCGTCCTGAGCTGGGCGCCGGAAGCCACGTTCGTGATCCCGACAGACACGACAGAACCCAAGGAGACGTAGATGACCGCTTCGCTCAACCGTCGTCAGCTCGTCCAGCGTGGTGCGCTCGGGCTGTCGCTCCTCTCCCTGCCCAACCTCCTCGCGGCCTGCGGTGGCGGTGGCGGCACGAGCTCCGGCGAGCTCAAGGACATCCTCAACTTCTCGAACTGGCCGCTCTACATCGACTTCGACGAGAAGACCAAGAAGCGCCCGACGCTCGACGAGTTCACGAAGCAGACGGGGATCACCGTCAACTACTTCGAGGACATCAACGACAACTCGTCGTACTTCGCGAAGGTGCAGGGCCCTCTCTCGCAGGGGCGCGGCGATCGACCGCGACATCTTCGTCTTCACCGACAACTCGCGCTACCCGCAGCTTCTCGTCGACCAAGGGGTGGGTTGAGCCGCTCGACAAGGAGAAGATCCCGAACATCGAGAACCTGATCGACGCGCAGAAGAGCCCGACCTTCGACCCCGACCGCACCTACAGCCTGCCCTGGCAGTCGGGGATGACCGGGATCGCCTGGAACGAGGACGTCACCGGCCCCGTGACGTCCGTCGAGCAGCTGCTCGACCGACCCGAAGCTGAAGGGCAAGGTCACGATGCTGACCGAGATGGCCGACTCCGTCGGGCTGGTGATGCTCGACAACGGCGACGATCCCGTCCGTCGTCACCGACTCGACGTTCAACAAGGCTGTCGACCGGATCCAGACGGCCGTCGACGACGGGCAGATCCGTCGGTTCACGGGCAACGACTACGCGCAGCCGCTGACGAAGGGCGATCTCGCCGCCGCCGTCGCGTGGTCGGGTGACGTCGTGCAGCTGCTCGCGAGCAACCCGAAGCTCAAGTGGGCGATCCCGGAGAAGGGCGCGATGATCTGGACGGACAACATGCTCATCCCGAACGGCGGCAGCGCGCCGACGGCGTCGACCTACATGAACTCCGTGTACGACCCGAAGGTCGCCGCCCAGATCGCCGCCTACGTCAACTACGTGACGCCGGTCAAGGGCGCGCAGGAGGAGCTGGCGAAGACCGACCCGGAGACGGCGAAGAACCCGCTCATCTTCCCGACCGACGAGATGCTCTCGCAGGTGCACCAGTTCTCGGGCGACGCGCTCAACAACGAGGTCTACATCACCGCCTGGCAGAAGGTGCTCGGCGCCTAGGACGGAAGGGCATGGGCTTTCTCCACCGCCACAAGGGGCTCACGCCCTTCCTCCTGCTCCTCCCGGGGGTCGCCTGGCTCGCGATCTTCTTCGTCGTCCCGCTCGGGTTCCTCGGCTACCAGTCCCTCGAGTCGGGGTCGTTCGAGAGCGGCTACACGTTCACCTGGGACTTCTCGAACTACTCGGACGCGCTCTCGACCTACAGCACGCAGTTCATCCGATCGTTCCTCTACGCCGGGATCGCGACCGTGCTCGCCCTGCTCATCGCCTACCCGCTGGTCTACTGGATCGCCTTCCGCTCGGGACGCTGGAAGAACCTCTGCCTGATCCTGATCGTGGCGCCGCTCTTCGTCACGTACCTCGTCCGCACGCTGGCCTGGCTCAACATCCTCGCGGACGAGGGCTTCGTGGTCGGAGGGCTGAGGACGGTCGGGATCCTCGGCGAGGACGGAAGGCTGCTCGCCACGTCGGTCGCCGTGATCGCGGGCATCACCTACAACTTCCTCCCGTTCATGGCGCTGCCGGTGTACGTCTCGCTCGAGCAGGTCGATCCGCGCCTGCTCGAGGCGGCGAAGGACCTCTACGCCTCACCGGCGCAGGCCTTCCTCCGCGTGACGCTGCCGCTCTCGGCGCCGGGCATCGTCGCCGGCACGCTGCTGACGTTCATCCCCGCGGCGGGCGACTTCATCAACGCCCAGCTGCTGGGAACGCCACGCCAGTACATGATCGGCAACGTCATCCAGTCGAAGTTCCTGGAGCTGATCGACTACCCGTCCGCCGCGGCGCTGTCGTTCATCCTGATGGCGCTGATCCTGGTGGCGCTGCTCGTCTACGCCCGCGTCGTCGGCACCGAGAAGCTGACCGGCTAGGCCATGCGCTGGATCCGTCGCCACCTGCTCACCGGCTACGCGATGCTCGCGTTCGCCTACCTGATGCTGCCGATCGGCGTGGTGATCCTCTTCTCCTTCAACGCTCCGAGCGGCCGCTTCAACTACGTCTGGGAGGGCTTCACCCTCGACAACTGGATCAACTGGGACGCCGTCCCCGGCATCCGCAGCGCGGTGATCACCTCGCTCGAGGTCGCGTTCGTGTCGACGATCGCCGCCACCATCATCGGCACCATGCTCGCGCTCGCACTCGTCCGCCACGGCTTCCGGGGGCGCGGCGCGACCAACGTGCTCGTGTTCCTGCCGATGTCGACGCCCGAGATCGTCCTCGGCGCGTCGCTCCTCACGCTCTTCCTCAACATGCGCGTCGTGACGGGGTTCGGGACGATCTTCATCGCGCATGTGCTGTTCATCGTGAGCTACATCGTCGTGACCGTGAAGGCCCGCCTGATCGACTTCGACCGGCACCTCGAGGAGGCGGCGATGGACCTCGGGGCCAACGAGTGGACGACCTTCCGGAAGGTGACGCTTCCGCTGCTCGCGCCCGCCATCCTCAGCGCGGCGCTGCTCGGGTTCGCGCTCTCGGTCGACGACTTCGTGATCACCTACTTCGTCGCCGGCGGCACCACCACGTTCCCGCTGTTCGTGTGGGGCGCGGCCCGCGTCTCCGTCCCGCCGCAGGTCAACGTGATCGCGAGCGCGATCTTCCTCGTCGCGGTCGGGATCATGGTCGTCAACGTCCTCTGGGGGCTCCGCGGCCGTCGGGGGAGCGGCGACGAGCCGATGACGCAGGCGCTGCCGGTGCCCGAGCCCATCCATCGAACGGCAGGAGGTGCGTGACCGTGACGAGCGACCTGCAGGCACTCGCCCGCGACCATCTGTGGATGCACTTCACGAGGATGGCGGGCTACGCCGAGGGTGAGCTGCCGCTCATCGTCCGCGGCGAAGGGTGCCACCTCGAGGACGCGAACGGGAAGCGCTACCTCGACGCGCTCGCCGGGCTGTTCTCCGTGAACATCGGCTACTCCTTCGGCGAGGAGATCGGCCAGGCCGCGCTCGAGCAGATGCGCGAGCTGCCGTTCTACACCAACTGGACGTACGCGCACCCTCGGGCCGTCGAGCTCGCGGCGGAGGTCGCCTCGCTCGCGCCGGGCGACCTCAACCGCGTCTTCTTCGTCTCGGGAGGCTCGGAGGCGGTGGAGTCGGCATGGAAGCTGGCGCGGCAGTACTACCTCGTCCGCGGCGAGAAGCGGATCCGCACCCACCTCAGCTCGATGCCCGAGCGCGACCACGACGCTGTCGTCCAGAACCTCCGCACCCCACCGCGGCGCTACAAGGCGATCACGCGGCACACCGCCTACCACGGCACGACGCTCGGGGCGCTCACGCTCACCGGCATCCCTGCGATCCGGATGCCGTTCGAGCCGCTCCTCCCCGAGGTGCGGAACATCTCGAACACGAACCGGTACCGCCGTCCCGACGGCGAGACAGAGGCGGAGTTCACGGACTTCCTCCTGCGCGAGCTCGTCTCGACGATCGAGGCGATGGGGGCCGAGACGGTGTGCCTCGTCCACCTCGAGCCCGTGCAGAACTCGGGCGGCGCGTTCGTGGCGCCGACGGGCTACTGGAAGGGCATCCGCGAGATCTGCGACCGCTACGACATCCTGCTCTCGGCCGACGAGGTGATCACGGGATTCGGGCGCGTCGGCGCATGGTTCGCGTCGGAGCGCTACGACATCCGCCCCGACATCATCACCTCGGCCAAGGGGCTCTCCTCCTCGTACGGCGCGATCGGGGCGGTGATCGCCGCCGACCACGTCGCCGAGCCGTTCATGGAGGCCGGTTCGATGTACACGCACGGCGTCACGTTCGGCGGCCATCCGGTGCAGTGCGCGGTCGCGCTCAAGAACATCGAGATCATGAAGCGGGAGAAGATCGTCGAGCACGTTCGCGACAACGAGCAGGTGTTCCACGACAAGCTCGCGACGCTCCTCGACCTGCCGATCGTGGGGGACCTGCGCGGCGCGGGGTTCTTCTGGGCGCTCGAGCTCGTGAAGGACAAGGAGACGAAGGCGACCTTCGACGACGACGAGTGCGAGGCGCTGCTGCGCGGCTTCCTCTCCCCGACGCTGTTCGAGGCGGGCCTGATCTGCCGCGCCGACGACCGCGGCGACCCGGTGGTGCAGATCTCGCCACCGCTGATCGCCGGCGAGGCGGAGATGGACACGATCGTCGGGATCCTCGGCGACGCCCTCGCCGAGGCCGGACGCCGCATGATCGCTGAGCGCTCGGGAGCCGGGCACCGGGTCTCGGGGAAGAGCTCCGGGGAAGTCCCGATACCGTCGGACCGCCCCCACGGGATAGCCTGTGGTCGATCATGGTCGACGAGAGAGAGGCACCGGGAGTGGAGGCAGCAGACGGATCGGTCGTCGTCGCGCGCGACGTGACGCGGCGCTACGGCGAGGGCGAGACGGCGGTCGACGCGCTGCGCGGCGTCTCCGTCGAGATCGAGCGCGGGACGCCTGACGGCGGTCATGGGGCCGTCGGGCTCGGGCAAGTCGACGCTGATGCACATCCTCGCCGGGCTCGACAAGCCGACCTCCGGCACCGTCACGATCGCCGGGACCGAGATCACGACGCTCGGCGACAACGACCTGACGAAGCTGCGCCGCGAGCACATCGGCTTCGTCTTCCAGTTCTTCAACCTGCTGCCGATGCTCGACGCCGAGGAGAACATCCTCCTGCCGCTCACGATCGCCGGCGAGAAGCCCGACGCGGCGTGGTTCGAGCAGCTGATCGAGAGCGTCGGCCTCGGCCGATCGGCTCTCGCACCGCCCGGCCGAGCTCTCCGGCGGCCAGCAGCAGCGCGTCGCGATCGCGCGGGCGCTCGTCTCGCGGCCGACGGTCCTCTTCGCCGACGAGCCGACCGGCAACCTCGACTCGACGACGGGCGGCGAGATCCTCGAGCTGCTGCGCCGCTCGGTGCGACGAGCTACGGCCAGACGATCGTGATGGTCACGCACGAGGCGCGCGCCGCCGCGATCGCCGACCGCGTCCTCTTCCTCGCCGACGGCGCTCGTCGTGCGCGAGGCCGCAGGGCGCCTCGCCGCACGAGATCCTCGCCGCGATGGAGGAGCTCACGCAGCGTGATCGAAGTTCGCCCTCCGCGGCCTGCTCGGGCGCAAGCTCCGCACGCGCTGACGGCGATCGCGATCGTCCTCGGCGTCGCGATGATCAGCGGCACGTACGTCCTCACCGACTCGATCGACCAGGCGTTCGACGGGATCTTCACGCGAGGTCTACGAGGGCACGAACGCCGTCGATCACCGGCAAGACGCCGTTCGACCTGCGCGGACGGCAGCGGCGTCGACCGCGCCGCCGTTCGACGAGTCGCTGCTCGCCGAGGTGCGCGGAGCTCGACGCCGTCGCGGCGCGATCGGCAGCGTCGACAGCGAGTCGACGCAGCTGATCGGCGACGACGGCAAGGCGATCGTCTTCGGCGGCGCGCCGAACCTCGGCTTCAGCGTCGATCCGACGGCAAGCCGCAGTTCAACCCGCTGACGCTCGTCGAGCGGCACCTGGCCGAGGCCGACGAGGTCGTGATCGACGAGGCGACCGCCGACAAGGAGGACTTCGAGGTCGGGCAGACGATCGGCGTCCAGGCCGAGGGGCCGGTCGAGCGCATGCGCATCTCCGGGCATCGTCCAGCTTCGGCTCGGGCTCGACTCGATCGGCGGCGCGACGCTCGCCGGCTTCGACCTGCCGACGGCGCAGCGGCTCTTCGACAAGGAGGGCAAGCTCGACGAGATCGCGCGTCGCCGCGAAGCCGGGCGTCACGACCGCAGCAGCTCGTCGCGCGAGATCGCAGGCGATCCTGCCGCCGGGCACGCCAGGTGAGGACGGCCGACGGCAGCAGGCGCGCGACGACGCCGCGGACACGAACGAGTTCATCTCCTTCCTCCAGAGGCTTCCTGCTCGCGTTCGGCGGGATCGCGCTCTTCGTCGGCTCGTTCGTGATCGCGAACTCGCTCTCGATCACGATCGCCCAGCGCACGCGCGAGTTCGCGACGCTGCGGACGATCGGCGCCTCGCGCCGGCAGGTGCTCGGCTCGGTCATCGTCGAGGCGCTCGTCGTCGGCGTCGTCGCGTCGGTCGTCGGGCTCTTCCTCGGGCTCGCTCCTCGCGAAGGGGCTCTTCCGGCTCTTCGACGCCGTCGGCTTCACGCTGCCGAACACCGGGCTCGCTCTTCGAGCCGCGGACGATCGTCGTCGCGCTCGCCGTCGGCATCCTCGTCACGCTGCTCGCGAGCCTCCGCCCGGCGCTCCGCGCGACGCGCGTGCCGCCGATCGCCGCCGTGCGCGAGGGCGCCGACGCTGCCGCGAGCGCTCGCGCTTCGCACCGCGTTCCGCGACGCCGTCGGCGTCGCGATCTGCGCTCGGACCGCTCGTCGGCTTCGCCGCGCTCTCGCTACGGCGCTCTTCGGCGCGCGCTCTCGGCACGACGCCGGCGCGTCGCTCGTGCGACTCGGCTTCGGCGCGCTCCTCGCTCTTCGTCGGCGTCGACGAGCGTCCTCGTGGCGTCGGCGTGCTGCTCGTTCTTCGGCGTCGCTCGCGTGACGCGCTCATCCCGGCTCGGCTCATGTCGCCGATCGTCGTGGCCGTCTTCTGCCGTGCTCTTCTGGCCGTTCTTCACGCTGCCGTACTGGCTGCTCCGCTACGGCGCTGGGGGCCGGGCCATGCGGCGCGCATCGGCGCGTTCGTCGGCGGGCGCTGCTCAACCCGCTGCTCCTCGTGATCGTCGCTCGTGATGTGGCTTCGGCAGGCCGTCACGCCGCTGGGAGCCCGAGTGGCCGGTCGAGTTCCCCGGCGTCATCCCGGACCGGTCGACGACGCGGGTCGGCAGCGAGAACGCGCGGCGCAACCCGCAGCGCACCGCCTCGACGGCGGCGGCGCTGATGATCGGGCTCGCGCTCGTCACGCTCGTCGCGACGCTCGCGGCCGGGATCATCGCAGACGTTCCGAGGGCGCGGTCAACGACCTCTGGAAGACTCCGACTCCGACTACGCGATCACGGCGCAGAACAACTTCTCGCCGATCCCGATCGCCGCCGCGGAGGCCGCGGCGAAGGCGCCGGGCGTCGACGGCGGTCGGAACGTCCGCACCGGCGAGGCGCTCGCGTTCGGCGAGACGATCTTCGCGACCGCCGTCGACCCGACGCGCGCGCGAGCTGATCACGCTCGACTGGAAGGACGGCTCGCAGGACGTGCTCGCGAACCTCGGCGACGGACGGCGCGTTCGTCGACGACGACTACGCCGACGACCACGACCTGCGAGGTCGGCTCGCCGCTCGACGCTCACGTTCCCGAGCGGCGACGACGAAGACGTTCGTCGTCGAAGGGCATCTTCGACCCGCCGACCGGCGGCTCGCCGTTCGGCAACGTCACGATCTCGACCGACGGCGTGGGACGAGCAGCGTCGAGCAGCCGCGCAACCTCTACACGTTCGTCGCGATGGAGGGCGACGAGACCGACGCGAACACGCGCGGCGCTCGACGCGGCGCTCGCGGACTTCCCGAACGCGAAGGTGCAGACGCGCGAGCAGTTCATCGACAACCAGATCTCGGGGCTCAGCTCGATCCTCAACATCCTCTACGTGCTGCTCGCGCTGTCGGTGATCGTGAGCCTGTTCGGGATCGTCAACACGCTCGTGCTCACCGTCTTCGAGCGGACGCGCGAGATCGGGATGCTGCGCGCGATCGGGATGACGCGCCGCCAGGTGCGGCGGATGATCCGGCACGAGAGCGTGATCACGGCGCTGATCGGCGCGGCGCTCGGGATCGTGCTCGGGATCGTCCTCGCCGCGCTGCTCGATCGCGCGGGTCGACTTCATCGACTTCTCGTTCCCGATCGACGCAGGTGATCATCTTCGCGATCGCCGCGATCGTCGTCGGGATCGTCGCCGCGATCTTCCCGGCGCGCCGCGCCGCGAAGCTCGACCCGCTCGAGGCGCTGCAGTACGAGTAGGCGCATCGCGCCTCGCGGCGCGTAGGCAGCCTGCGCCGAGCGCGCAGGGTGCCCTACCGGCTCACGCGCGCCACGCCGTCCACGCCGCCGCCTCGGCCACCGCTGCCGCGACCCTGGGGCACACGTCGCGGTTGAAGACGCCGGGGATCGACGTACTCCGGGCCGAGCTCGTCGTCGGGGATCACCGTCGCGATCGCGTGGCTCGCGGCGACCTTCATCCCCTCGGTGATCGCGGTCGCCGCGCACGTCGAGCGCGCCGCGGAAGACACCCGGGAACGCGAGCACGTTGTTGATCTGGTTCGGGTAGTCGGAGCGCCCGGTGCCCGACGACCGCGACGTAGTCCTGCGATCTCCTCGGGCATCACCTCGGGCGTCGGGTTCGCCATCGCGAAGACGATCGCGTCGTCGCGCCATCGTCCGGACGCCGGCGGCGCGAGACGGCGCCCGGCGCCGAGAGGCCGATGAACACGTCTGCCCCGGCGAGCAGCTCGTCGGCGGTGCCCTGCAGGTTCTCCGGGTTCGAGCGCTCGGCGAAGCTCGCCTTCGACTCGCGTGAGGCCGGCCCGGCCGCGGTAGACCGCGCCCCCGTGGTCGCGCGCCGATCGACGTTCGGTCGCGCCGGCGTGCATGAGGATGTCGGCCGTCGCGATCCCGGCCGCGCCGACGCCGGTCATCACGATCTTCACGTCCTCGATCCGCTTGCCGACGACCTTGAGCGCGTTCACGAGCGCGGCCAGCGACGACGATCGCGGTGCCGTGCTGGTCGTCGTGGAAGACGGGGATGTCGAGCGTCTCGCGCAGGCGTCGCTCGATCTCGAAGCAGCGCGGCGCCGAGATGTCCTCGAGGTTGATCCCGCCGAAGCTCGGCGCGACCGCGGTGCAGACCGCGACGATCTCGTCGACGTCCTTCGTCGCGAGGCAGAGCGGGAACGCGTCGACGCCGCCGAACTCCTTGAACAGCACGGCCTTGCCCTCCATCACCGGCATCGCGGCCTCCGGGCCGATGTCGCCGAGCCCGAGCACCGCCGTGCCGTCGGAGATCACGGCGACGGTGTTCTTCTTGATCGTCAGGTTCCAGGCGGAGTCGCGGATCGTCGTGCGATCGCCATGCAGATCCGCGCCACGCCCGGCGTGTACGCCATCGAGAGGTCGTCGCGCGTCTTGAGCGGCGTCTTGGGCACGACCTCGATCTTGCCGCCGAGGTGGAGGAGGAACGTCCGGTCGGAGATGCGCTCGACCTCGACCCCGTCGACCGCGCGGACGGCCTCGACGATCTCCGCGAGATGGTCGGCGCTCGACGCCTCGACCGTGACGTCGCGGATCTTCACGCCCTTCTCGACCCGGACGAGGTCGATCGCGCCGAGCGAGCCTCCGGCGTCACCGACGGCCTTTGCGACCCCGGCGAACGTCCCCGGGGCGTCGGCGAGGCGGACGCGCAGCGTCGCGCTGTAGGAGGCGGAAAGATGGCTCACGGTGTGATCACTCCTCGTGCGGCGAGCGCCGCGATCGCGTCGTCGTCGTAGCCGGCCTCGCGCAGGATCTCCCGGGTGTGCTCGCCGACGCGCGGCGGGGCGGAGCGGTGCGTCGCCCGCTCGCCGTCGAGGCTGAGCGGGAGCGCCGGGAGGCGGAGGTCGGGGATGGTCGGATGGGGGAGCGGCTGCAGCATCTCGAGCGCTGCCGTCTGCGGCGCGGCGACGATGTCGGCCACGTCGGCGACGGGCGCGGCCGGAACGCCCGCGTCGGTGAGGCGCTCGCTGCCAGTGCTCGGTCGTGCTCGCTCGCGCAGCCGCTCCTCGAGCAGCGCGCAGAGCGCGTCGCGGTTGCGGACGCGGTCCGGGTTCGTCCGGAAGCGCTCGTCGTCGACGAGGTCCTGGCAGCTCGAGGACGTCGCAGATCGCCGCGAACAGCCGGTCGTTGCCGCCGGCGATCATCAGCTCGCCGTCCGCGGTCGCGAACACCTGGTAGGGCGCGACCATCGGGAAGCGCGTGCCCTGGCCCGTCGGGACGGTGCCGTCGGCGAGGTAGCCGACGAGGTGGTAGCCGATGTACCCGAGCGCGGTCTCGTACAGCGACACGTCGACGATCGGCGCCGTCGCCGGTGCGGTCGCGCTCGAGGAGCGCCGCGAGCGACCCCGAGCGCCGCCCAGGTCCCCGTGCCCTGGTCGATCAGCGACGCGCCGACCCGCACGCCGGGGCGCCCGGGCTCGCCCGTCATCGAGATCAGCCCGCCGGCAGCCTGCATCAGCGCGTCGTAGCCGGGCTCGCCTGCGAGCGGCCCGACTCGACCGTACGCGCCGAGCGAGCAGTAGACGATCCGTGGGTTCCGCGCTCGCAGCGTCGTCCGCGCCGAGCCCGAGCTCCTCGGCGAGACCGGGGCGGAGGCTCTGCAGGAAGACGTCGGCGCCCTCCGACGAGCCGCAGCAGCGCCTCGCGCCCGTCGCGGGTCGCGCAGCGACAGCGCCGATCGAGCGCTTGCCGGCGTTCGCGGAGAGGAACATCGTGCTCTCGCCGTTCCAGAACGGCGGGCCCCAGGCGCGACCGTCGTCGCCCGTGTCGGGACGCTCGACCTTGATCACGTCCGCGCCGAGCGCCGCCGAGGATCTGGGCGCAGTACGGCCCGGCGATCGACGTCGTCACGTCGAGCACGCGGATGCCGTCGAGGGGAGCGAGGCTCACCCCCCCATCATCGCCGTTCGACTCTCTGCGAGGATGCAGTGGTGTTCAACCAGATGCTGGAATGGGTGTCGGGCTCGAACTGGAGCTACGTCGCCGTCTTCGCCGTCGCGGTCATCGACGCGTTCTTCCCGGTCGTCCCGAGCGAGTCGATGGTGATCCTGGCCGGCGCGCTGGCCGGCGCGGGCGACCTCAACGTGTTCCTCGTGATCGTCGCGGCCTGGGCCGGGGCGGTGATCGGGGACAACATCTCCTACGGGATCGGCAAGTTCGTCGGCGAGCGCACGGTGAAGCGGCTCTTCAACGCACGAGAAGGCGCACAAGGGCTTCGACTGGGCAGAGCAACAGCTCGAGCGAACGGGGCAGCTACATCATCGTGGTCGCGCGCTTCATCCCCTTCGGACGGCACCGCGGTCACCTTCACGGCCGGGTACACGAAGGGGCTCCCCTGGCACCGCTTCTTCCGCTACGACCTCATCGCCGGCGGGGTCTGGGCGACCTACGCGACGATGCTCGGCTACATCGGCGGCAAGCAGTTCGAGGAGCAGCCGTGGAAGGGCGTCCTGCTCGGGCTCGGCGATCGCGTTCACCGTGGCCTTCGTGATCGAGTTCGTGCGCGACCGCCGCGCGAAGCGGAACCCGCCTGCGCCCGCACCGCCCGCCCCGTCCGACCCGGACGGGTGAGGCTCCACGTCACCGGCGCGACCGGGCTTTCTCGGCTCCGAGCTGATCCGGCGCGCGCCGGGTGCGACCGGTCGAGCGCGTCGAGATCCGGGACGCTGCCGCCGTGCTGGACCTGCTCGAGCGCCTGCGTCCGGACGTCGTGATCCACACCGCCTACCGCCAGGACGGCGAGGACGCGCGCGCGATCGTGGTCGACGGAGCCGCGAACGTCGCCGCGCGCGGCGGCGGCGGTCGGCGCGCGGCTCGTCCACCTCTCCACCGACGTCGTCTTCGACGGGCGGCTCGGGCGACCGTACGTCGAGGACGACCCGCCGTCGCCCTGCACCGCCTACGGGCAGGCGAAGGCGGAGGCCGAGCAGGCCGTCGCTCGCCGCCTGCCCGGACGCGCTGATCGTGCGCACGTCGCTGATCGTCGGCGGCCCCGGCCACGAGCCGTCGAAGCACGAGCTCGTCGCCGCGCGACCCGACGATGACGTTCTTCGCCGACGAGCTCCGCTGCCCGTGCAGGTCAGGCGACCTCGCCGAGGCGCTGCTCGAGCTCGCCGCGCTCGACGTCTCGGGCCCGCTCCACGTCGCCGGGCCCGACGCCGTCTCCCGCGCCGAGCTCGCGGAGCTCGTCACGGGCGACGCGGTGCGCTCCGCACCCGCTCCCGGCGGACGCCCGCTCGACTGCTGGCTCGACTCCTCCCGGGCCGAGGCGCTCCTGGCGACCAGGCTCCGCGGCGTCCGTGAGCTGCTCGCGCCGTAGGTTCGCTGCGATGAACCGCCTCGCCGACGCGACGAGCCCGTACCTCCTCCAGCACGCAGACAACCCGGTCGACTGGTACCCGTGGGGCGAGGAGGCGTTCACCCGCGCCCGGGAGCTCGACCGGCCGCTGCTCGTCTCGGTCGGCTACAGCGCCTGCCACTGGTGCCACGTGATGGAGCACGAGTCGTTCACCGACGCCGCGACCGCGGCGGTGATGAACGAGCTCTTCGTCAACGTCAAGGTCGACCGCGAGGAGCGTCCGGACGTCGACGCGCTGACGATGGACGCGTGCGTGACGATGACCGGGCACGGCGGCTGGCCGACGACGGTGTTCCTGACGCCCGAGCGGCAGCCGTTCTACGCCGGCACGTACTTCCCACCTGAGCCACGTCACGGGATGCCCGTCCTTCGTCCAGCTTCTGCGGGCCATCGCGGATGCCTGGCAGGAGCGCAGCGGGCGACCTCGAGCAGCAGGCGGCGCGACTCGTCGAGGCGCTCGGCGTCGGTCGCGGTTCGAGGCGAGGCCGACACCGTGCTCGACGCCTCGACCCTCGAGCGGGCAGAGCGGGCGATCGCGCGCACTTCGAGCCGGCGTTCGGCGGCTTCGGCCAGGCGCCGAAGTTCCCGCCCGTCCTCGGCGCTCGAGCTCCTGCTCCGCCGCGGAGTCGCCCGAGGCGCTGGCGATGGTCACCCACACGCTCGACGGGATGGCGCTCGGGGGGATGTGCGACGTCGTCGGCGGCGGCTTCCATCGCTACTCGGTCGACGAGCGCTGGCTCGTGCCGCACTTCGAGAAGATGCTGTACGACAACGCGCTGCTCGCCTCCACGTACCTCCACGCGGCGGTCGTGACGGGCGAGGCACGATACGCCGACGTCGCGACGCGCACGCTCGACTACGTGGTGCGTGAGCTCGCGCTCCCAGACGGCGGGATCGCCTCCGCCCAGGACGCCGACACCGACGGCGTCGAGGGTCTCACGTACACGTGGACGCCGGAGGAGTGGGTGGAGCTGGGGCTCGACCCGGCGCTGCTCGAGCCCTTCGAGCACGGCCGCCACATCGTCCGCGGCGAGCTCGACAGGGCCACGCGCGCCAGGCTCCTCGAGCTCCGTGGCCGGAGACCCCAGCCGTTCCGCGACGACAAGGCGATCGCCTCGTGGAACGGGCTCGCGCTCGCCGCGCTCGCGGAAGGAGCCCGGCGGCTCGACCGTCGCGACTGGCTCGAGGCCGCGCGTGACGTGGGCGCGTTCCTCCTGCGCGAGCTCCCGGGATCCGACGGACGCGTCCTGCGGAGCTGGCGGGACGGGCGGGTCAGCGGCACGGGGTTCCTCGACGACCACGCCAACGTCGCTCACGGCCTGCTCGAGCTGCACGTCGCAACCGGCGAGGTCGAGTGGCTGCTCGAGGCGAACCGCCTCGCGCGCCTGGCGGTCGAGCTCTTCGCGGACGAGGAGGGTGGCGGGTTCTTCCTGGCTCCCCGCGACGGCGAGCGGCTCGTCGTGCGCGCGAAGGACCTCGACGACGACCCGACCCCGTCCGGGACGTCGATGCTCGCCTCGGTGCTGCTGCGCCTCGGGCCGGATGTGGGGCGACGACGAGCTCGACCGCCGACGCGGAGCGGACGCTCGGCTCGTCGGGCCGGCGGTCGAGCGCGTGCCGCGCGCCTTCGGCTGGATGCTGTGCGCGCTCGACCTGCACCTCGCGACCCCGCGGGAGATCGCGATCGTCGGTCCGGTGGACTCGCCGGTCGCTCGGGCCGTCGCTCGCCCCGTTCGCCCCGCGCACCGTCGTCGCGGTCGGGCCGAGCGACGACGTGCCGCTGCTCGCGGGCAAGGCCCTCGTCGACGGCCGGCCGGCCGTCTACGTGTGCGAGCGGTTCGCCTGTCGCGCACCGGTCACCGACCCCGCCGATCTCGTCTAGGCTGCCGCCGATGACGACGACGGAGCTGACCGGTGCGGAGGACGTCGCGTGGGACCTCTCCGACCTCTACGCGGGCGGCGACGACCCACGCATCGAGCAGGACGTCGAGCGAGGCCGAGACCGCCGCGGCCGCGTTCCGCGAGCGGTACTACGGCAAGCGTCGCGGAGCTGTCGCGCCGGCGAGCTCGCGCGAGGCGATCGACGGAGCGCGAGCGGATCGAGTCGATCTTCACGCGCGCGATCTACTACGCGCACCTGCTGGTTCTCGACGGACATGACCGACTCGCCGCGCGGCGCGCTCGTCGCGCGGCTCACGGAGAAGGGCGCCGCGCTCGACACGCAGCTGCTGTTCTTCGGGCTCGAGCTCGCCGCGCTCGAGGACGAGCAGCGCCGACGCGCTGCTCGCCGAGCGCCGCGCTCGAGCACTGGCGCCACTGGCTGCGCCCGCTCCGCAAGTTCCGGCCGTACGTCCTCACCGAGCCGGAGGAGAAGATCCTCACCGAGAAGTCCGTCTCGGGCGTCAGCGCCTGGGACCGGCTCTACGACGAGCTCCTCGGCGCGATCAAGCGTCGATCTCGACGGCGACGGAGATCGGCTTCGAGGAGGCGATGGCGAAGCTCTACTCGGCCGATCGCGACGTGCGGCGGCGCGCCGTCCGAGGCCGTCACGGTGGCGCTCGAGCCGGGGCTGCGCACGCGCACGTACGTCTTCAACACGATCGTCGTCGACAAGTCGATCGACGACCGCCTCCGCGGCTACGCGACGTGGATCTCGGCGCGCAACCTCGTCGAACGACACGACCGACGAGGCCGTCCAGGCGCTGATCGACGCGGTCGTCGTCCGCTACGACGTCGTCCAGCGCTACTACACGCTCAAGGCGCGGCTGCTCGGGCTCGACCGGCTCGCGTTCTACGACCGCATGGCGCCGCTCGCGGACGACTCGACGCACGTCGTGGGGCGATGCGCGCGAGCTCGTCCTCGGACGCGTTCGCGGACTTCTCGACCGAGACCGGCGACATCGTCGAGCGCTTCTTCGGCGAGAGCTGGATCGACGCGCCGCCGCGCGACCGGACAAGCGGCCCGGCGCGTTCTGCGCGACGAACGTCCCCGGCGTGCACCCGTACGTCTTCATGAACTACACGGGCGACCGCCGCTCGGTGCTCACGCTCGCGCACGAGCTCGGCCACGGCCTGCACGGGTACCTCGGCGCAGCCGCTCGGGCTCTTCAACGCCTCGACGCCGCTGACGACGGCCGAGACGGCGTCGGTCTTCGGCGAGGCGCTCACGTTCAAGCGGCTGCTCGCGGTCGAGGAGGACCCGCGCCGGCGGCTCAACCTGCTCGCCGGGCGGATCGAGGACTCGATCGCGACCGTCTTCCGGCAGATCGCGATGAACCGCTTCGAGGACGCCGTCCACACCGACGCGGCGCGACGAGGGCGAGCTCTCGCCGGAGAAGTTCGAGGAGCTCTGGCTCGAGACGCCAGACCGCGCCTGTTCGGCGACTCGGTCGACATCGACGGGTACGCGCACGTGGTGGAGCTACATCCCGCACTTCATCGGGACGCCCGGGTACGTCTACGCGTACTCGTACGGCTTCCTCTTCGCGCTCTCGATCTTCCGCAAGTACGAGCTCGAGGGCGACTCGATGGTCGAGCCGTACCTCGACCTGCTCCGCGCCGGCGGCTCGAAGCCGCCCGAGGAGCTCGCCGCAGATGGTCGGCCTCGACCTCACCGACCCGGCGATCTGGGACGAGCGGGATCGACGCGCTCGCGGTCGAGCTCGACGAGGCGGAGGCGCTCGCGAACGAGCTCGGGCTCTCGTAGAGAGCCCTAGAGAACCAGCTCGGCGAGCGTCTGCAGCGCCTCCGGCTGGCGCGCCTGGAGGACGAGCGTCGTCGCTCCGCAGGCGCGCCACGCGTCGAGACGGTCGGCGATCCGGGCCCGGTCGCCGACGAGCGCGATCTCGTCCACGAGCGCGTCGGGCACGAGAGCGGCCGCGTCGGTCTTGCGGCCGTCCAGGAACGCCTCCTGGATCGCCGCAGCCTCCGCCTCGAACCCGTAGCGACCCGCGAGGCGTGCGTAGAAGTTCTGTCCCCGGGCGCCCATCCCACCGACGTAGAGCGCGAGCATCGGTCGGAGGAAGTCCCGCGCAGCCGCGGCATCGTCGGCGAGGATGACGGGCACGAGCGGGGCGAGGTCCCAGTCGTCCGGACGGCCCCCGCGAACGGCGAAGCCCTCCTCGAGCGCCGGTGCGTGCACCTCGCCGAAGCGTTCCGGCGAGAAGAAGATCGGCAGCCAGCCGTCTGCGATCTCGGCCGCGAGCGCGACGTTCCTCGGGCCGATCGCCGCCAGGTAGATCGGCACCTCGGCGCGCAGGGGGCGGAGGATCAGCTTCAGCGGTCTGCCGAGACCGGTCGCGCCAGGCCCGTTGTACGGGATGTCGTAGTGCTCCCCGTGATGCTCGACCGGATCCTCGCGCCGCAGGACGGACCTGACGATCTCGACGTACTCGCGCGTCCGCGTGAGCGGCTTGCCCCACGCCTGGCCGTGCCAGCCTTCCGCCACCTGCGGGCCCGACGTGCCGAGCCCGAGGAGCGTGCGGCCGCCCGACAGCATGTCGAGGGTCGCCACGGTCGCTGCGGTGGTGACCGGCGAGCGGGCCGGCATCTGCATGATCGCGCTGCCGACGCGGACGTTCGTCGTGCGGGCGGCGACCCACGCCATCGGCGTGACCGCGTCGCTCCCGTAGGCCTCCGACGTCCAGACCGAGTGGAACCCGAGGCGATCGGCCTCCTCGGCGAGCGCCACCGCGCCGACGGGGTCGTCGTACCCGAGCTGCAGCCCGAGGCGCATCAGCGGCCGGTGAAGGTCGGGGGGCGCTTCTCGACGAAGGCGGCGATGCCCTCCGCGCCGTCGTCGGAGTCGAGGCAGCGCTGGAAGCCGTCGGCCTCGATCCGGAGCCCGTCCTCGAGCGTCGTGTCGCGCGTCTTGCTGGCGACGTGCTTGAGCACCGCGACCGCGTGCGGCGACTGGGCCGCGATCCGGTCGGCGAGAGCGACCGCCTCGTCAAGGAGCGTCTCGTCGGGCACGACGCGGTCGACGATCCCCCAGCGCTCGGCGGTCGCCGCGTCGACGAAGTCGCCCGTGAGGTTCAGCAGCATCGCCCGGCCGTGCCCCGCGAGCCGGGGGAGCCGCTGGGTGCCCCCTCCGCCGGGGATCAGGCCGAGCTTGATCTCCGGCTGCCCGAGCTGGGCGCCCTCGGCGCAGAGCCGCATGTCACACGCCAGCGCCAGCTCGAGGCCGCCGCCGAGGCAGTAGCCGTGGATCGCCGCGATCACCGGCGTGCGGGCGGCCTCGAGCCGGAGGCCGAGCTCCTGCAGCGCCCGCGCCGAGCCGCCCTCGCTGCCGCCGCGCAGCTCCGGGAACTCCTTGATGTCCGCCCCCGCGACGAAGGCCCTGTCACCGGCTCCTCGCAGCACGATCGCGCGCACGTCCGCGTCCGCATCGAGCCTCTCGACCTCGGCGAGAAGCTCGGTGAGCAGAGCGCCCGAGAGCGCGTTCAGCGGGGGGTTGTCGATGGTGACGATCGCGACGTGGCCGCGACGCTCGGTCGAGACGTGCTCGGTCATGGGATCTCCTCGGCAGGTGTAGGTGCCATTGTCGCGCGGAGCGCTCAGCCGTCGGCGACGAACCGCTCCCGCAGGGCGGTCTTGCGGAACTTCCCGACCGCGGTCTTCGGGATCTCCTCGACGAACTCGTATCGCTCCGGGAGCCAGAAGCGCGCGACCCGCGGCTCGAGGAAGGCGGTCAGCTCCTCCGGGGTCGCGGTCTGCCCCTCGCGCAGCACGACGACGGCGAGCGGTCGCTCCGACCAGCGCTCGTCGGGCGTGGCGATCACGGCCGCCTCCGCGACCGCCGGGTGGCCCATCAGCTCGTTCTCCAGGGCGACCGAGGAGATCCACTCGCCGCCGGACTTGATCAGGTCCTTCGTCCGGTCATGCACGGTGACGTAGCCGTCGGGCCCGATCGTGACGATGTCACCGGTTCGGAACCAGCCGTCCTCCGTCCAGCGGTCGGCGGCCTCGGGCGCGTCGTAGTACGACGACGCGATCGCGACGCCGCGCACCTCGAGCTCGCCCAGCGACTCCCCGTCCCAGGCGACGAGGCCGTCGGCGCCACGCGACCGGATCTCGACGAACGGGATCGGCGGGCCCTGCTGTGCGCGCCGTGCCGGCTCCTGATCCTGGCCGGGCGCCCCGGACGCCGTCCCGACGGGCGACATCTCCGTCATGCCCCAGCCGTGCGTGACGTGGAGCCCGTGTCGCTCCTGGAACCCCTCGATCATCGCGCGCGGCGCCGCGGCGCCTCCGACGAGCATCTCTCGCATCGCGGAGAGGTCCCAGGCGCCGGGCGACGCGTCGAGCGCCTGCAGGATCCCGAGCCAGATCGTCGGGACGCCTGCCGCGATCGTGACGCGCTCGGCGACGAACGCGTCGAGCAGGCTGACCGGGATCCAGGTGTGGCCCGGGGAAGACCTGTGTCGCGCCCGAGAGCGGGCACTGGAACGGGAAGCACCAGGCGTTCGCATGGAACATCGGCACGACCGGCAGCACCACGTCGGCGCTGGTCATGTGCGTGACGGCGACCATCGTGAGCGCATGGAGCGCGATCGACCGGTGGCTGTAGACCACGCCCTTCGGGCGGCCCGTGGTGCCGCTCGTGAAGCACATCCCCGCAGCGGCGCGCTCGTCGATGTCGCGCTCGACGAACGCCGACTCGTCGGCGGCGGCGAGGAGCTCCTCGTAGTCGATCGTTCCCGGCGGCGCCTCGCCGGGCCCGACGGCGATCACGTGCTCGAAGGGCGCACGCGGCACGAGCGGCTCGGCGAGCGGCCACAGCACCTTGTCGACGACGAGCACCCGGTCGCCCGCGTGGTTGGTGATGTACGCGTTGTCGTCGACGTGCAGGCGCAGGTTGAGCGTGTGGGTGACGAATCCTGCGCCCGGCGCTCCGACGTACACCTCGAGGTGCTCGTGGTGGTTCCACATCATCGTCGCGACGCGGTCGCCGTCCTCGAGCCCGAGCGCGCGCAAGGCGACGCCGAGCCGGCGGGCGCGCGACGCGAGGTCGGCGTTCGTCATGCGGTGGAAGCTGCGGTCGGGGAGCCTGGAGACGATCGGCGACGTCGCCGAACACCTGCTCGGCCCGACGGAGGATCGCAGGGACGTTGAGCTGGTAGTCCATCATCAGGCCCTGCATCGGTTCTCCTTCTCCTGTGGGCGGTTCAGCCGGTGTCGAGCAGGTCGGGCCGCCACCTCGGCGCGGAGCTGCTCGCCCGAGCGCCTCGAACGATCGGATCCACAGCGCGCGCTTGTAGAGTCGGCTGCAGCGGACTCTCCCACGTGAAGCCCGAGCCGCCAAGCGTCTGGATCGCCTGCTCGCACGCGGCGGTTGCTGCATCGGCCGCGCTCGCCTTCGCCGCCGCGACCGCGGAGCCCGAGAGCGGATCTCCCTCCTGCACCGTCCACGCCGCCCACCAGGCGAGGGAGCGCGCGAGCTCGAGCTCGACGTACGCGTCGGCGAGGGGGTGCGCGACGGCCTGGAACGCCCCGATCGGCCGACCGAACTGGTTGCGCCGTCGGGCATGCTCGATCGCGTGCTCGAGCGCCCGGGTGCCGACGCCCAGCGCTTCGAAGGCCAGGGCGACGAGCGAGCGCGCGCGGAGAGCGGGCAGCAGCTCCGACGGGAAGAGCGGCCGGCTCACGTCGCCGCCGACCACCACCCCGAGAGGACGGGTCGCGTCGGCCGTCTCGAGAACCTCTCGCGTCGCGCCCGTGAGCTCCCAGACGGTGTCGCCCCCGATCACCGCGACGTGCGTCGCCGTGTCGAGGTCGGGCACGAGCGGCCCGTCGGCGAGCGTCCAGCTCGCCTCTCCGGCTGCCACGAGCCTGCGATCGGCCTCGGGGAGAAAGGGAACGATCCGCGTGGTCGACCACAGCGGCGCGTGCAGCAGCGCTCGTCCGGCCTCCTCGTGGAGCACGGCCTCCTCGAGCAGGCCGAGGCCGGCGCCGCCGACCGCCTCGTCGAGCGAGACCCCTGTCCAGCCGAGCCCGGCGAGCTCGACCCAGGTCGGAGCGGCGTTCGCCTCGAGGAACCCGCGCGCCTGGTCGCGCAGCGCCTCCTGCAGGGCGGTCGGCGTGACGTCCATCAGCGCGACCTCGGCAGGCCGAGCACGCGCTCGGCCAGGATCGAGCGGAGGATCTCGGAGGTTCCCATCTCGATCGAGCTGCCCCGGCTGCGCAGCTGCTGCACGGGCCAGATCCCGCCGTAGGGCGCGTTCGGCGGAAGCAGCTGCGCGTCCGTGCCGAGGAGCTCGAGCGCGAGCGCGGTGACCGTCTGGCTGGCCTCGGACCAGCGCAGCTTCAGGATCGCGCCCTCCGGCCCCGGGAGCGCCCGTCCGCTCGAGCTCGGCGAGCGAGCGATGGCCCGTGATCCGGAGCGCCTGCACCTCGATCCAGGCGCGCGCGATCGCGTCGCGTTGGAGCGGGCTCGCTCCTCGCTCGCGCGCGAGCGCGACGAGGCGTCTGACCTGCGCGTCGAGCCGCGCGACCAGCGCCAGCCCGAGCGACCCGCGCTCGTGCAGGAGCGTCGTCATCGCGACCTCCCAGCCGCCGCCCACCTCGCCGAGGACGTCGTCGAGCGGCACCTCGGCGCCGTCGAGGAAGATCTCGTTGAACTCGGACTCGCCGGTGAGCTGTCGCAGCGGGCGAACCTCGACGCCGGGGCTGCGCATGTCCAGCAGCAGCATCGTCAACCCGGCGCGGCCGGACGACGCCGGATCGGTGCGGACGAGCAGCAGGCTGCGATCCGCCACGTGCGCGTACGACGACCAGACCTTCTGCCGTGGAGGACGAGCCGGTCGCTCTCGAGCCGACCTGCGGTTCGCAGCGCAGCGAGGTCGGATCCTGCCTCGGGCTCCGAGAACCCCTGGCACCAGATCTCGGCCGCGGAGAGGATGGGGGAGAGGAACCGCGCCTGCTGCGCCTCGGTGCCGTGCGCGATGATCGTCGGGCCTGCCATCCCGATCCCGATCACGCCGACGTGCGGCGGGGCCTCGGCGCGCGACCTCCTCCTCGTACGCGATCGCCTGGTAGCGCGGGGAGAGTCCTCGACCGCCGTACGCCACGGGCCAGGTCAGACCCGCGAACCCCGCCTCGTGCAGAGCTCGGCTCCACTCCCGACGCGCCTCGAGGTCCGCGGCCGAGACGCCGTCCGGGTGGCCGCGGAGCTCATCGGGCAGGTGCTCCTCGAGCCAGTCGCGAAGCTCGGAGCGGAACGCGGCCTCGTCCGAGACGTCGCGGAAGTCCATGCGGCGATGCTATCCACGACGTGCTGCCGCGCGCGCCGCCGCCGATCGCCGGCAGCGCGCGGGTCAGCGGATCGGTGCCAGAGCGTCGTCACGAGCCCGGCGACGCCGAGGGCGAACGCCGCCACCGCCGTGATCCAGGCGGCGTCGAGCCCGAGCTCCGCATCGCGCAGCAGCCAGGCGGCGCCGATCGCGATGAACGCGATCCCGAAGGCGAGGTGGCCGATCCGGAAGCCGCTCACGGTGCGATCACCTCCGTCGTCGGAGCGGACGACCAGCTCGCCGAAGCCGACGTGCGCGTCGACGAGCAGTCGCCCGCCGGCCGTGCCGGGGACGACGACCCGGGCGCTCTCCTGGAACCCGTCGACGTCGCCGTCACCGACCTCGCGGCCGGAGGGCAGGACGATCGCGCCGGCATCGACGTCCGCCTCGACGACGGTCGTCGTGTCGACGCGGGACGAGGATCACGAGCTGGCCGATGCCGAGCGAGGCCTCGGTGCGGGTCGTGCCCCTCGGCGAGCGAGACGTCGCGCAGGTCGACGGTGTACTCGCCGATCCCGAAGCGGTAGCGCGGGGCAGGAGCTCGGCCGCGGAGGCGGGGCGCACGAGCTCGTCGCCGATGCCGTCGTCGACGAAGCGGCTCGACGGCCGCCGCGGCGAGCAGCACGACGGTGAGCAGCGAACGCCGACGACGAACAGCCACGGGGCGCGGCCGACGACGGAGGCGACGACGAGGCCCGCGCCGATCACGACCAGCGCGCCCGCCACCGACGACGCTCGTCGAGACGTCGAACCACCCCGAGAGCGCGCCGGCGATCGCGAAGGCGACACCGATCGCCAGGAGGCTCAGCACGCCGGCCGTGACGGCGCCGCGGCGCGGATCGTCGGGAACCGGCTGCGCGAGGTCGGCCGTCGCGGCGAAGGTCGGACGTGCCGCTGCCGGGCCGCCCGGCGGTGCGGGGGGCCCGGCCGCATGTGGCACGAGGTCGGTCGAGGGGGTGGGAGCGCCGGACGGCGCTCCGGGTGGTGGAGCGGCGGGCGGCGTCGCAGTCGTTCCGTCACCGCCTGCACGGCCCTGACCGCCACGGTCGCGGAGCAGCAGCCAGACGCCGCCGACGACGAGCGCGATGCCGACCGTCACCTCGAAGCCGGGGCCGGCGCTGTCCCAGCCGAAGAGCATCGCGAGCCCGAGGACGAGCGCTCCGAGCGCGGCCAGGAACCACGGATCGACGGCGCGTGGGGCGCCGTCGACCGGGCGAGATCTCGCCCTTCGGCATGGCGATCCAGCAGGCGAGGTAGAGGATGATCCCGACCCCGCCCGCGAATGCGAGGACGAGGAAGGCGATCCGGACGATCGTGGGGTCGAGGCCGAGGTAGTGGGCGATCCCGGCGGCGACGCCGGCGATCTTCTCGTCCGCTCGTCCGGACGAGGCGCCGCGGCCCCGAGCCGGCCTCGCCGGGGGATGTGGGTGCGGTCATGTCGCTCATGTCTCGATGTGTCGCGCGGAGCGAAGAGGTGCGCCATCGGCGATTCCACCGGTCGTCCCCCGAGGCTCTCGGGGTCGTCTCGGGGTGACTCCCGAGGGCCTGCGCGCCCCGCGGCTGGAATGATCCCATCGTGAGCGCGCTCGCGGGCGACCGCCATCGGCTGGAGCTGCCGCCGCTCGACGGCGAGCACCGCGTCGTCGGCGGGGTGGCAGCGGGGATCGCGACCGCCCTCGGCGTCGCCCCGATCGTCGTGCGCGCCGCGTTCGTGGCGCTCGCCGCCGCCGGCGGGCTGGGACTCCTGCTCTACGGGGTCTGCTGGGCGCTGATGGCGCGCGTCGACCGGGCGCCCGGTGCCGAGCCGGTGACCGCGGGCGTCGGGCCACCCGAGCGGGTCGTCGCGGTCGCCCTCGTCACCGTCGGAGCGCTGCTCTTCGTCCAGGGCGCGGGGCTCGGGTTCGACCCGTCGGTCTCGCGGCCGCTCGCGCTCGTCGGCGCTCGGTCTCCTCGTCGCCTGGCACCGCGGGCAGGCTGGGCGGGCTCGTCGCAGACCGGCGCACGACGCTCCGGGTCGCGCTGGGACTCGTCGTCGCCGGCATCGGCATCGCGGGGATCGTCGCGCTCAACGTCGACCTCTCCACCGCCCGCAACGGCGTCCTCCTCACGGCCGCGGTCGTCGCGGGCCTCGCGCTCGTCGCCGCGCCCGCGATCGCGTCGCTGGCCCGCGACCTCGCCGAGGAGCGTCGGCGGCGGATCCGCTCGGAGGAGCGCGCGCGCGTCGCCGCGCACCTCCACGACTCCGTCCTTCAGACGCTTGCGCTCGTCCAGCGCGGCTCCGACGATCCGTCGCTGCGGACGCTCGCGCGTCGCCAGGAGCGGGAGCTGCGCTCCTGGCTCTACGGCGGCGACGACGACCGGCGCGCCGGCACGGTGCGCGCAGCGCTCGAGGACGCCTGCGCCGAGGTCGAGGAGCTCCACGGCGTCCCCGTCGAGCTGGTCGCGGTGGGGCAGGACCGTCCGGCCGATCGCACGGGCGACGGAGACTGGTCGCGGCGGTGCGCGAGGCCGTCGTCAACGCCGCGAGGCACGCGGGGGGCGAGCGCATCGACGTCTTCGCGGAGCTGGGCCGCCAGGACGGCTCACCGTGTTCGTGCGCGACACCGGGGTCGGGTTCGATCCCGCGGCGGTCGCACCGGATCGCGCGTGGACTGCGCGAGTCGATCGTGGCGCGGATCGAGCGGCTCGGCGGCACCGTGGTCGTGACGTCGTCGCCCGACGAGGGAACCGAGGTCGAGCTCCGGCTGCCGCTCGAGGACGTCCCGTGAGGCGGGTCGTCGTCGTCGACGACCACGCCCTCGTCCGCGCGGGCGTGCGCTCGGAGCTCGCGGGGCGCGTCGACGTCGTCGGCGAGGCCGGCGACGTGCTCGAGGCGGTCGAGGTCATCGTGCGCGAGCGGCCCGACGTCGTGCTGCTCGACGTGCACCTGCCCGGCGGCGGCGGGGCTGCCGTGATCGCGGGCGTCCACGAGCAGGGCGTCGAGACGGTCTTCCTCGCGCTGTCGGTCTCCGACGCCGCCGAGGACGTCGTCGGCGTGATCCGCGCCGGTGCGCGCGGCTACGTGACCAAGGCGATCTCCCGTGACGACCTGCGTCGTCGCGATCGAGCGGGTGGCTGCCGGCGACGCGGTGTTCTCGCCGCGCCTGGCGGGCTTCGTGCTCGACGCCTTCGCCGACGGAGGCGCCGCAGGAGCTCGATCCGGAGCTCGACCAGCCTCACCGCCCGCGAGCGCGAGGTGATGCGCCTGCTCGCGCGCGGGTACGCGTACAAGGAGATCGCCCGGCGGCTCGGGATCTCGATCAAGACGGTCGAGACGCACGCCTCCTCGGTGCTGCGCAAGCTCCAGCTCTCGAGTCGCAACGAGCTCGCGAGCTGGGCTGCGCGCCGGCGGCTGCTCTGAGGCTTGCGCTGGCCGCGTCGCCGCGCCGGACCCGTTAACGGGTCGCGTAACCACGAGGCGGCGCCCCTGCGCCGAGTCTACGATCGGGCCGGAGGCACCGCCGTCCGCCCGAACCCGCCAGGAGGAAGCCGAGTGTCCGAACCCGAGGACGAGCAGCGAGACAGCGCTCATCGCGAGCGCCTCGAGGAGGCGCTGGTCGAGATCAAGCGCGTGATCGCGGGCCAGGACGAGATGCTCGAGCGCGTGCTGGTGTGCCTCGTCGCCGGCGGCCACCTGCTGATCGAGGGCGTGCCCGGCCTGGCGAAGACGCTGACGATCAAGACCACGGCCGAGGTGCTCGGCGGCACGTTCAAGCGGATCCAGTTCACCCCGGACCTCGTGCCCTCCGACCTCGTCGGCACGCGGATCTACCGGCCGGACGTCGGCGGGTTCGACACCGACCTCGGGCCGGTGTTCTGCAACTTCCTGCTCGCCGACGAGATCAACCGGGCGCCCGGCCAAGGTGCAGTCGGCTCTGCTCGAGGTGATGCAGGAGCGGCAGGTGACGATCGGCCACGACACCCACATCGTGCCGAGTCCGTTCCTCGTCATGGCCACGCAGAACCCGATCGAGTCGGAGGGGACGTATCCGCTGCCGGAGGCCCAGGTCGACCGGTTCATGCTCAAGGTCCTCGTCGACTACCCCGAGCGCGACGAGGAGCTGACGGTCGTGCAGCGCTCGCTCGGCGCCGCCGCCGCAGGTGCGTGAGGTGCTGACCCTCGACGAGCTGCGGGTGCTGCAGGCGGGCGTCCGCGACGTGTACGTCGATCCGGGCCTCGTGAGCTACGCCGTGAGCCTTGCTGACCGCGACCCGCGACCCGGCGTCCGTCGGCCTGCCCGGAGGTCGCCGAGCTGATCGCCTACGGCGCCAGCCCACGTGGGCCGATCGCCCTCGTCCAGGCCGCACGGGCGCTCGCGCTCGTCCACGGGCGCGACTACGTCATCCCCTCGCGACGTCCGCGCGCTCGTCAAGGACGCCTTCCGCCACCGGCTCGTGCTCGACGTACCAGGCGCTCGCCGAGGAGCGCTCCGCGGACGACGTCCTCGACGCGGTGATCGCGGCGACGCCGCAGCCACGCCTCGAGCTGGGACGGCCCGCCGCCGCATGAGCCGATCCGCGGTCGGCGCGCTCGGCGTCGGAGCCGACCTCCGCGCGGCCGGGCCCGGCCCGATCCCGGAGCCGCTGCTGCGTGCGCTCGAGCTCACCATCGGGCGTCGCGTCGACGGGCTGCTCGCGGGCGACCATCGCTCGCGCGATGCTCGGTCGCGGCACCGAGCTCGCCCAGGTGCGCCCGTACGTCGCGGGCGACGACGTGCGGCTGATCGACTGGAACGTCACCGCGCGCACGGGCGAGACCCACGTGCGCGTCGCATCTCGCCGAGCGCGTGCTCGTCACGTGGCTCGCGATCGACGCCTCGCCGTCGATGGCGTTCGGCACGGCGGACCGGCGCAAGGCCGATGTCGCCCTCGGCGTCGCGCTCGCCCTCGGCCACGCGGCAAGCGTGCGCGGCAACCGGGTCGGCGTCGTCTGCCTTCGGCGGGCCCCAGGAGCGCGTCGTGCCTCCGCGGCAGGGTCGTGTCGGCCTCGTCGGGCTGCTGCTCGCGCTCCGCGACGCGCACGAGCCGGCCGCCGTCGGCCGGGGCACCGCTCGACGTCGCGCTCGCACGGCTCGGCGTCCGCGGCCCGGCAGCGGGCGCTCGTCGTCGTCGTCTCCGACTTCCGCGGCCCGCGTGACTGGCGCAGGCCGCTGCTCGACGCTCGCGGGCCGCCACGAGGTGCTCGCGGTCGAGATCCGCGATCCGCGCGAGCAGGAGCTGACGCCGCGCGGGCGTCCTCCAGCTCGTCGACCCGGAGAGCGGGCGCACGCTGCGCGTCGACACCGGCGACGCGCGCCTGCGCGAGCCGCTTCGCCGAGGCAGCCGCCGCGGAGCGACGTGAGCGTCGCTCGCGACTCGCCGCCGTCGGGCGTCGGCCACGTCGTGCTCTCGACCGAGGGCGACTGGCTGCGCCCGCTCGCGGCCTCCTGCGCGGAGGCAGCGGTGAGCTTCGGCTCGCCGCTCGCGCTCGCCGGGCTCGCGCTCGTGCCGGCGCTGATCGGGCTCGTACCTCCTGACTCGAGCGCCGTCGGCGCGCCGCGCCGCTGCGTTCGCCTCGCCGGCGCTGCAGCCGAACCTCGTGACGGAGCATCCGGGCCGGCGCCGCCACGTGCCGGTGGCGCTGACGCTCGCCTGCGCTCACGCTGCTGCGTCGTCGCCGTCGCACGACCCGCACATCGTCGCGCACCGTCACGCGGGACGAGGCGACGATCGTCCTCGCGATCGACACCTCGCGGTCGATGTCCGCCGACGGACGTCGCCCCGTCACGGCTCGACGCCGCACGAAACGCGATCACCGAGCTGCTGGACACCCTCCCCGACACCTACCGCATCGGCATCGTCTCGTTCGCGACGTCGGCCGAGCCGGTGCTGCCGCCGACCCGCGACCGCGAGGCCGCGAAGGTCGCGCTCCGTGAGCTGCAGCTCGGCTCGGGCACCGCGATCGGCGACGCGATCCTGCGCTCGCTCCAGCTGGCCGGCAGCGGGCGTGGGCCCGTGACCCCGCAAGGGGAGCGGCCACCCGCGACCGTGCTGCTGCTCTCCGACGGCGCCCAGACGACGGACGGCATCTCGCCGCTCACGGCAGCGGCCCGCGCCCGGGAGCTTGGGATCCCCGTGAGCACCGTCGCCCTCGGCACCCGCGACGCCGTCGTCGAGGTGCCGCTCGCGGGCGGGCTGAAGGAGCGGGTCACGGTGCCTCCGGATCCGAAGACGCTGCGAAGCGTGGCGGGCGCGACGGGCGGCACGTTCTCGGAGGCGCTCGACGCCGAGCGGCTGCGAGCGGTCTACGCAGATCTCGGGACGCGGCTGGCGCGCGAGCGCCGGTCGGTCGAGGTGACCTCCGCCTTCGCCGCCGGCGGGGCCATCGTGCTCCTCCTCGGCAGCGCGCTCTCGACCCACTGGTTCAGGAGAGCGCTGTGAGGCGGTGGGCCGTGCTGGCGATCGCCGTCACGGCGGCCATCGGGGCGGCGCTGCTGCCCGGAGCCGCTCTGGCCCTGGACGAGTGCCGGGGGCTGCCGTCGTGCGTCAGCGTCGTCGGGCCCTGGGTCGCGGTCGCTCCCCCGTCCGCCGGCCGCCTCGCGGTCGTCGACTGGGAGCTCCGGTGCCCCGTCGCCGGCTACATCGTCGGAGGCACCGACGCCCGGGTGACGACCAGGGCGATCCGGGTCACTGTCCGCGGCGAGAAGGGGAGCCCCGTCTCCCCGGGCGTGACGACGAAGCGCTCGATCGTGTTCACGGGTGCCCTGGCCGCGCGCGGCGGCCCTGTGCAGGCGTTCCTGCCCGCGATCGGCTGCCTGCCGGGCAGCGGAGGCGGAGGACGGTCGCAGACCTCCGTGCGTCGCACCGGCGGCGTCTTCCAGCCTGGAGCGGCGCTCGTGCTGCGGGTCGCCGTCGGCCGCATCCCCGGCGGAACCACGCGAACGGTGACCGCCCGGTGTCCTCGAGGGGCACGGGTCGTGGACGGTGCGCACGCCGTCGGTTTCCGCACCAAGGCCCCGCCCTCGCCGGGAGTGCTCGGTGGCGTCCGGTCGGCCGAGCGCCGTGCGTCGACCTCTGTCAGCGCGACGGTCACCGTCGGCTCGGTCGTGCCGCGCTCCGTGCCGGTCGTCGTCCAGGTGCACGCCGTCTGCGCGCGGGGGCCGTCATGAGCTTCGACGCGCCGTGGCTGCTGCTCTCGCTCTGCGTCGTGCTCGGCGCCGCGCTCGGCTACTGGATCGTCCAGCGGCGGCCGACCCGGTACGCGGTCACGTACTCGAACCTCGAGGTGCTCGCCACGATCGGAGGCACCGGGCGCAGCTGGAGACGCCATGTCCCGGCGGTCCTCCTGCTCGCCGCGCTGGCGGCCCTCTGCGTGGCGGTCGCGCGTCCGAGCTGGCCGTTCCTGCGTCCGAGCGAGCGCGCGACGGTGATCCTGGTCGTCGACGTCTCGGGGTCGATGCGAGCGGCCGACGTCGCACCGACACGGCTTGCGGCCGCGCAGTCGGCGATGCAGTCGTTCCTCGCGAAGGCGCCCGCCCAGCTGAGGGTGGGCATCATCGCGTTCTCCGACGACGCCCAGGTCGTCGTGCCACCGACGCGTGACCGGGATCAGCTGGCGCAGGGGATCGGTCTGCTCGCGCCCGGCTTCGGGACGGCTATCGGCGATGCGATCGGCCGGGCGGTCGACCTGGCCCGGACCACGACGAACGCGGACGGCACCCGCTCGAGCGCCCCGGTCAGGGACGCGAAGGGCCGGTCGCTCGCCTCGATCCTCCTTCTCTCGGACGGCTCCCAGACCCGCGGTGTGCTCACGCCCGGGCAGGGGGCCGACCTGGCGAAGAAGGCCGGGATCCCCGTGTTCACGATCGCCCTCGGCACCGACGCAGGCACCATCCTCGTCGGTCCGCCGGGGCAACGGCAGGTCGTGCCGGTGGCGCCCGACCGCGAGACCCTCGCCGCGATCGCCCAGTACACCGAGGGCGACGCCGTACGACGCCGAGAGCGCCAAGGCCCTCAACGGCGTGTACAGCGGCCTCGGCTCGCACGGTCGGACGCGAGGAGGTGCCACGCGAGGTCTCCGCGGCGTTCGTCGCGCTCGGCGCCGTGCTCGCCGCCGGGGCCCTCGTCGCGGGCGCGCTCGGGGCCCCGCGCCTCCCCTGAGCCGAGCCCCGCGGGACGGCCGCCGGCGTGAGGCCCGCCGCGACCCGCCGTCGGTCGGCGGGTGAAGTAGGCTGCCGCCTCGTGGCGCTCCTCACCGTTCGCGACGTGACCCTGAGGTTCGGCGGCATCGTCGCGCTCGACGGCGTGTCGCTCGACGTGCAGCAGGGGACGATCTCCGGGCTGATCGGGCCGAACGGAGCCGGCAAGACGACCGCGTTCAACGTGATCACGCGGCTCTACACGCCCGACGCCGGGACGGTGGAGCTGGACGGCGCGACGCTGCTCGACGTCCCGCCCCACGGCGTGGTCGGCCGGGGAGTCGCCCGCACGTTCCAGAACATCAACCTCTTCGCCTCGATGAGCGTGCTCGAGAACGTGCTCGTCGGCGCCCACTCCCGCGGCCGCGGCGTCCGCGAGTCGGACGCGCTTCGAGGTGCTCGACTACGTCGGCCTCGCCGATCGCGCCGGCCAGCCGGCCTCGTCGCTGCCCTACGGCACGCAGAAGCGCGTCGAGATCGCCAGGGCGCTCGATCGCTCGACCGCGGCTGCTCCTGCTCGACGAGCCCGCCGGCGGGCTCAACCACGGCGAGGTCGAGGAGCTCGGAGACTTCATCCTGCGCCTCCGTGACGATCACCGGCTCACCGTGCTCCTGGTCGAGCACCACATGGGCCTCGTGATGCGGGTCTCGGACCACGTCAGCGTGCTGAGCTTCGGACGGCGGATCGCCGACGGCTCGCCGGACGAGGTGCGGGCGGATCCGGCCGTGATCGAGGCCTACCTCGGGGTGGAGACATGACCGCACTGCTCTCCCTCGCTGACGTGGAGGCGCGCTACGGCGCTGTCCAGGCCCTGCACGGGGTGACCCTCGAGGTGCCCGGACGGAGCGATCGTGGCCGTGCTCGGCGCGAACGGCGCCGGCAAGACGACGACGCTCCGTGCGATCTCCGGGCATGGTGCGGCGCAGCGGGGAGATCACCTTCGAGGGCGACCGCTGCGAGGTGGCCCCGAGGCGGCTGCGCGCGCCGGCATCGCGCACGTGCCCGAGGGCCGCGGGACGTTCACCGAGCCTGAGCGTGACGGAGAACCTGAAGCCTCGGCGCCTACACCACGCGGGTCGCGCGGCGTCAAGGCGGACATCGAGCGGGTCGCGACGTGGTTCCCGTGGGTGCTCGATCGCGGCGACCAGCGGGCCGGAACGCTCTCGGGCGGCGAGCAGCAGATGCTCGCGCTCGCCCGCGCCCTGATGTCCCATCCGCGGCTGCTCCTGCTCGACGAGCCCTCGCTCGGCCTCGCGCCGATGGTCGTGCGCGAGATCTTCCGCATCGTCGGCGAGCTGAACGAGAAGGAAGGGCTCACGGTGCTGGTGGTCGAGCAGGACGCGCGCATCGCCCTCGACGCCGCCTCGACCGCGTACGTGCTCGAGGTCGGACGTGTCGCGCTGTCCGGGCTCGAGCGCGGAGCTGCGCGACGACGAGGCCATCCGCCGGAGCTACCTGGGGTACTGATGAGCGACCTCCTCCAGCAGATCGTCTCGGGCCTCGCGTCGGGCGGGATCTACGCGTCGCTCGCGCTCGCGATCGTGCTGATCCACCGGGCCACCGGGATCATCAACTTCGCGCAGGGCGAGATGGCGACGTTCTCGACCTACATCGTCTGGACGCTCACCACCAACCACGGCTGGTCGTACTGGCCCGCGTTCGCGGCGACCCTCGCGCTTCTCGTTCGGCGGCGGCGTGGCGGTGCACCAGCTCGTGATCCGACCGAATCGAGCGCGGCTCCGCCCTGCGCGTCGTGATCGTCACGATCGGGCTGCTCCTCATCCTCAACGGGCTCACCACGCTGATCTGGTCGGGCGAGGTTCGCGCGGTGCAGAGCCCGTTCCCCTCGAAGACGATCGACGTGGCCGGGCGTGGCGATCTCCGTGCAGGACATCGGGACGATCGCCGTGGTGCTCGGCTGCGTCGTGCTGCTCTGGCTGCTCTTCCAGTACACGACGGTCGGGCTGGCGATGCGCGCGGCGGCGGTCAACCCGGTCGAGGCGCGGCTCGTCGGCGTCCGGGTCGCGTGGATGCTCTCGCTCGGCTGGGGCCTCGCCGCGGTGCTCGGCGCGGTGAGCGGGATGCTCGCCGCCCCGACGGTCTTCCTCGACCCGAACATGATGCAGGCGATCCTCATCTACGCCTTCGCAGCGGCAGTGCTCGGGGGGATCGACTCGCCGATCGGGGCCGTGGCAGGCGGGCTGCATCCTCGGGGTCGGTCTCAACCTGATCGGCACCTACTTCGACTTCGTCGGGGCCGACCTGCGGCTGCCGGCCGCGCTGGCGGTGATCCTCGTCGTGCTGCTCGTCCGGCCCGCCGGGATCTTCGGCAAGACAGGAGGTGCGAAAGGTATGAGCTCTCGCATCCTGCGCCCGCTGCTCGGGTTCGCGGCGCTCGCGGTCGTCGTCGCGGTGCTGCCGGCGTTCATCTCGGACTTCCGCGCGCAGCAGCTCGCCTACGTCGCCATCTACCTCATCGCCATCCTCGGCCTCAACGTGCTCACCGGCTACGCGGGGCAGATCTCGCTCGGGCACGGGGCGTTCATGGCGATCGGCGGGTACACGACAGCGATCCTGATGGCCGATCACGGCGTCAAGGATCTCTGGACGATCCCGATCGCGGCGCTCGTGACGGGCGTCGTCGGTCTCCTGTTCGGGATCCCGGCCCTCCGGCTCTCGGGGCTGTACCTCGCCCTCGCCACCTTCGCCATCGCCGTCGCCATGCCCGCGGTGATCAAGAAGTTCGAGGGATTCACCGGCGGTGGCTCGGGGATCAACCTGTTCGGCAAGGAGGAGCTGACCGCGTCGCTGACCCCGGTCGACGTCCTCGGGCTCGAGCTCAACTTCAACAACTGGCTCTACGCCATCACCTGGTCGATCGCGGTCGTGCTCTACGTCGTCGCCTGGCTCCTGCTGCGCGGGCGGACAGGTCTGGCGTTCCGGGCGATCCGCGACAGCGAGACCGCCGCGCAGTCGTCCGGGATCGGGCTGCCCCGCTTCAAGACGCTCGCCTTCGCGATCAGCGCAGCCTACGCCGGCGTCGCCGGCTCGCTGTTCGCGATCGCCACGACCTACGTCAACCCGGACACCTTCCCGATCACGCTCTCGATCTTCCTGCTGGTCGGCGTGGTGGTGAGCGGGCTCGGCTCGCTGACGGGCGTCATCGCCGGTGCGATCTTCATCCAGTTCCTCCCGCTGTGGGCGCAGGAGGTGTCACGATCGCCTGGCGCCCCCGGGATCGTCTACGGGCTCGTGCTGATCGCGGCGATGGTGGTGCTCCCCCAGGGCGTGTCAGGCCTGATCACGCGCATCAGGGTGCTCCTGCGCCGCTAGGGGATCGCATTTTCCTTACGCATGGCCGGTACGATCGTCCGATCGTGCGACCCCCATCCTTCACCAGGAGACCCAGATGAACAGGAAGCTCGCGCTCGTCCTGGCGATGCTCGTCGCGACGGCGGCCATCGGTGCGACGGCCGCCACGGCCGGCTCGTCCTCCGATCCCGGCGTGACCGCCGACACGATCCTGCTCGGCGGCACCACTCCGCTCTCCGGATCCGCGGCCGCCTACGCCTCCGTCGCGCGCGGCGCCGAGGCGTACTTCAAGTACGTCAACGGGCGTGGGGGCGTGAACGGGAGGAAGATCGAGTACAAGTACGTCGACGACGCCTACAACCCGGCGCAGACCGTCCAGGCGACGCGACAGCTCGTCGAGCAGGACAAGGTCTTCGCGATCTTCAACTCGCTCGGCACCGAGCAGAACGAGGCGATCCGCGACTACCTCAACGCCGGGAAGGTGCCGCAGCTGTTCGCCGCCTCCGGCGCGACCACGTGGGGCGCAGACGTCGCGAAGTACCCCTACACGATCGGCTTCCAGCCGAGCTACCAGGCAGAGGGCTGGGTCTACGGGAAGTACCTCGCGCGGACGCAGTCCGCCCCGCGCATCGCGGTGCTGTTCCAGAACGACGCCTACGGCAAGGATCTGCTCGCCGGCCTCAAGCGCGGCCTCGCCCGCTCGAAGGGCAAGGTCGTCGCCGCACAGCCCTACGAGGTGACGGCAGCGGACGTCGGGTCACAGGTCGCGAAGCTCAAGTCGTCCCGGGCGAACACCTTCGCGATCTTCGCGACGCCGAAGTTCGCGATCCAGGCCTACGTCTTCGCGAACAAGCTCGGCTGGCGCCCCAAGACGACGATCGTCAACGGGGTCGCGTCGGCGTCGAACATCATGCTGCTCGCCTCCGAGGGTGGGGCCAACAAGGTCGTGCCCGGGTCGCTCTCGATCCAGTTCCTCAAGGATCCCACCGACCCGAAGTGGGCGAAGGACAAGACGATGGTCCTCTACCGGCAGATCATGAAGCAGTATCTGCCGGGCGGGAACGCGAACGACGTCTACCACGTCTACGGGATGGCTGCGGCCTGGACGGCGATCGAGGCGCTCAAGCGGTCGGGCAAGGAGCCCACGCGCGACGGGCTCGTCAAGGCCGTCTCCAACATGAACCTCTCGACCAACCCGTTCCTGCTCCCGGGGATCGCGCTGAAGACCGCGGGCGCTGGAGACCACTTCCCGATCGAGCAGATGGTCCTCCAGCGCTACGCGAAGGGCAGCTGGAAGGCGTTCGGCGGGCTCTGGGGGTACCGCGCGTCGTAGCGACGAGGTCGGGCGGGCGGCAGCCGCCGTCCGCCCGACCGACGCTCGCGCGCCTGTCCGATGCGTGGGGGTGTCGCCCCGATCGCGATCGTCGTCGGGCTGATCGCGGTCGTGTCCGGCTGGATCGTGCGGCCCTCCGAGCAGGCTGACAGCGTCGTCACGGTCGAGGCTCCGAACGCACGGCTGTCCGGCTGTGCGAAGCAGGTGGTCGACGACTGGTACGCCGACGGAAAGGTCGATCGCGTCTACCGCCCTCGGTGCTACGACGACGCCCTCGCCGCGCTGCCGCGCGGCCCGCTCGACGAGACGGGCGACGCGCTCCAGGCGATCCGCCGGGCCCGCGACGACGCAGCGGTCAGCCCGTAGGGCCGGGCGCGGCGCTGCAGCCTCCGGTGCGCCGCCTCGCGTATGCTGAAGCGACCGGCGCGAGGAGACCGCTCCGGGCGACACGCACACACGTCACCCGATGCGCGATCTCGTCTCCGACATCCTCTCGACGTCCCTCGACGACCTCATGGCCGAGGCCCGGCGTCTGCGCCGGGGCCCGCTGGTCACGTACTCGCCGAAGGTCTTCATCCCGCTGACGACGCTCTGCCGCGACGTGTGCGGCTACTGCACCTTCGCGCGGCCGCCGCGCCGCGGAGAGCGCGCGTTCATGTCCGAGGACGAGGTGCTCGCGATCGCGTCGCGAGGGAGCCCGCGCGGGCTGCACGGAGGCGCTCTTCACGCTCGGGGACAAGCCCGAGCTGCGCTACAAGGTGGCGCGCGAGGAGCTCGCCGTCCTCGGGTGCGAGACCACGCTCGACTACCTCGCCCGCTGCGCCGGCCGCGTGCTCGAGGAGACCGGCCTGCTGCCGCACCTCAACCCCGGGGTGATGACGCGCGCCGACCTCGAGCTGCTGCGCCCTGTGTCCGCCTCGATGGGGATCATGCTCGAGTCGACCTCCGACCGGCTGCTCGCGAAGGGCGAGGCGCACTGGGCCTCGCCGGACAAGGCGCCGGCACGCCGCCTCGAGACCATCCGGCTCGCGGGCGAGCTTGCGATCCCCTTCACGAGCGGGTTGCTGATCGGCATCGGCGAGACCCGGGAGGAGCGGATCGACGCCTTGCTCGCCCTCCGTGCGCTCGGCGAGGAGCACGGACACCTGCGGGAGGTGATCGTCCAGAACTTCCGCGCCAAGCCCGGAACGCGGATGGCCGGACATCTCGACGCGACGCTCGACGACCAGCTCTGGACGATCGCGGTCGCGCGGGTCCTGCTCGGCCCGGACGTCCACGTCCAGGCGCCCCCGAACCTCGCCTACGACGACTTCCCGCGGCTGCTCGACGCGGGGATCGACGACTGGGGCGGCGTGTCTCCCGTCACGGTCGACCACGTCAACCCGGAGGCGCCGTGGCCCGAGATCGCGCTGCTCCGCGATGCCTGCCGAAGCCGGGGGCTCGAGCTCGCCCCCCGGCTGCCGCTCTACCCGGAGCACGTCGCTGCGCTCGAGGTCTGGGCCGACCCTGCCGTCGCTCCCGCGATCCGCCGGGCCTCCGACTCGATGGGGCTGGCGCGCGAGGATCGCTGGGCGCCGGGCGAGCCGGTCGCTCCTCCGTTCCTCCTCGGCCGCGATCCCGCGCCGATCGGGCTCGTGGGCGACGAGCTCGGGGAGGACGAGCTCACACGGCTTCTCTCGAGCCGCGGCCAGGAGCGCGAGCGTGTCCTGGCGGCCGCCGACCGGCTGCGGCGGGAGGTCTGCGGAGACGCGGTCACCTACGTCGTCACCCGGAACATCCAGTACACGAACGTCTGCTACTTCCGGTGCGGCTTCTGCGCGTTCTCGAAGGGGAAGCTCGCCGAGAACCTTCGTGGCCCGGCGTTCCTCGTCCCGAACGAGGAGATCGTCCGGCGCGCGCTCGAGGCCTGGGAGCGCGGCGCTACGGAGGTGTGCCTGCAGGGGGGCATCCATCCCGCGTTCACGGGCGACTACTACGCGGGCGTCGTCGCGGCGATCCGCGACGCCGTCCCCGCCATCCACGTCCACGCGTTCTCGGCGCTCGAGATCTGGCAGGGTGCTGCGACGCTCGGGCTCGAGCTCGCGGCCTACCTCGCACGTCTTCGTGACCTGGGGCTCGGCTCGCTCCCCGGCACCGCGGCCGAGATCCTCGACGACGAGGTGCGGGCGCTCATCTGTCCCGACAAGGTCACGACGGACCAGTGGCTCGCCGTCCATGCCGCCGCCCACCAGGTGGGCCTCCGCTCGAACGTGACCATGATGCTCGGGCACGTCGAGCGGCCCGTGCACTGGGCACGGCATCTCCTGCGGGCTCGCGCCCAGCAGCGCGCGAGCCACGGCTTCACGGAGTTCGTCCCCCTCCCGTTCGTGCCGATGGAGGCGCCGATGTACCTGCAGGGACGGGCGCGACGCGGGCCGACCTTCGGGGAGACGCTGCTCGTCCACGCGGTCGCGCGGCTGGCGTTGCATCCGGAGATCACGAACATCCAGGCGTCGTGGGTGAAGCTCGGCCCGGACGGCGTCCGGCAGGTGCTCCGCTCGGGCGTGAACGACCTCGGGGGCACGCTGATGAACGAGTCGATCTCGCGGGCAGCCGGGTCGGAGTGGGGCCAGGAGCTGCCACCCGAGGAGATGGAGGCGCTGATCCGCTCCGCGGGACGCTCGCCGCGGCAGCGGACGACCGTCTACGGCGACGCCCCCGACGAGCAGGTCAGGCGCTCCTTCACCGCCGCCCCGCTGCTGCCGCCGCTCAACCCGCCCGTGCGCGAGGCAGGGCTCGAGGCGCCCGCGCGGCTGCATCGTCCTGCCGCGCTCGCAGGTAGCGTGGCCCGTGTGGGCGAGAGCGGTGACGATGCCTCACGCGGCGAGGTCGGGATCGGGCGAGCCGCTCGCGTGCGATGATCGTCGGGAGTGGCAGGGCCCGCGAGGTGGAGAGGAGCGTCTGATGGACGTGTGCCGGCGAGCTCGAGAGACGATGGGCCTCAGGCCGCGGACGTGCCGTGGCTAGGCGACGCACGAGCGGCCTGCGCCGGATCGCCGAGGCGCTCCACCTGCCGCTCCCCGACCCGAGCGCGCCGATCTTCGCCGGGGTGCCCTACGCGATGCTGGCGGTGCCCTCGCGCGAGGAGAGCGCGGCCACCGGGCCTGCACGCGCCGCCGGCCCGGATCCTCGTGTCTCGCCCGAGGCCGCGGAGGCGGCAGCCCGCCTCGGAGCGGTGGGCGACCGGCTGCTCGACAACATCGAGCTCGTCGTCCGCGGGAAGCGCGACCAGATCAGGCTCGTCGTGTGCGCGCTGCTCTGCGACGGGCACGTCCTGCTCGAGGACGTGCCCGGGACCGCGAAGACGGTGCTCGCCCGGGCGATCGCCCGCTCGGTCGACGGCGCGACCACGGCGCGGATCCAGTGCACGCCCGACCTCCAGCCGACCGACGTCACGGGCCTGTCCGTGTACGACCAGCGTGAGCGGGAGTTCGAGTTCCAGCCTGGCCCGGTGTTCGCCCACATCCTGCTCGTCGACGAGATCAACCGCGCGATGCCGAAGACCCAGAGCGCCCTGCTCGAGGCGATGGCCGAGCGCCAGATCACCGTCGACGGCGCCTCGCGCCCGCTGCCAAGCCCGTTCCTGATCCTCGCCACCGAGAACCCGCTCGACCACGAGGGCGTGTTCCCGCTCCCCGAGGCCCAGCTCGACCGGTTCTTCCTGAAGGCTGCGCTCGGCTATCCCCAGGCGGAGGAGGAGCTCGAGATCGTCCGCGCGCAGAGGCACGGCCACCCTCTCGACCGCCTCGAGCCGGTGATCGACCTCGACGGGCTTCGCGAGCTCCAGCGCGGTGTCGAGGACGTGTACATCGACCCGCTCCTGCAGGAGTGGGTGATCGCCCTGGTCCGGGCGACGCGTGCGCTGCCGGACGTCCGCACCGGGGCCTCGGTGCGCGGCTCTCTCGCTCTCGAGCGCGGAGCGCGGGCTCTCGCGCTCCTCTCCGGACGTGGTCACGTCGAGCCGCAGGACGTCGAGCGGCTCGTCGAGCCGGTCCTCTCGCACCGGCTGCTCCTCACGCACGCGTACGCGCTCGACGCGGATCCGAGCGCTCGCGGCAGGAGCCTGCTCGACCGCTGCCTCGATCAGGCTCCCCGTCCGGCGCCTTCCCTGATCACCCCCGCCTGAGCGGCAGATGTCCGCGCTCGCGTTCCCCCTCATCCCGGCGCGTCGGGGCGTGGGGCTGGACGTCGCCGGTCGGCCCAGCAGGCGCCGCGGCCCCGGGACCGACGTCGCGAGCACGCGCCCCTACCGCCGCGGGGACGCGGTCAGGCTCGTCGACTGGGCGGCCTCGGCCCGGCTCTCGAGCGCCCGTGGCAGCGACGAGTTCGTCGTTCGCGACCACTTCGCGGAGGATGCGGTGCGCGTCGTCGTGATCCTCGATCGGAGCCCGTCGATGGCGCTCTGCGCCCCGGGGCTCCCCTGGCTGCGCAAGCCGGACGCCCTGCGCGCCGCGATCGCAGCGATCGTCGCGAGCACCGCCGCGGAGGGCGCTCTGCTCGGGTTCGTCGAGGTCGGGGCAGAGGTGCACCTCGAGCCGCCGCGACGCGACATGGCCGTGCGGCGCTCGCTCGAGCTGCGCGCGGCGAGCGGCGAGCCCGACGGCCGGGTGGACAGCGTCGATCGGGCCTTCGCCCTGCTCGCCCGCAACGTGAACCGGGTGCCGGCCGGGACGTTCGTCTTCGTCGTCTCGGACTTCTTCCCACCGCCGAGTCCCGACCCGATGCGTCAGGCGCTCGCCGCCGGCTGGGACGTGATCCCCGTGCTGCTCCAGGATCCGCTGTGGGAGCGGTCGTTCCCCGACGTCTCCGGTGTCGGACTGCAGCTCGCCGACCCGGTCAGCGGAGCGGTCTCGCTCGTCCGGCTCGACCGCCGCCAGGTGTCGGAGCGGCGCGAGCACAACGAGGCGCGCTGGGCGACCCTCGGCGAGTCGCTCGACGTCCTCGGCCTCGACGCCGTGTCCGTCGGCGACGCCGACCCGACCGCGGTGCACGCGGCGTTCATGGCCTGGGCCGAGGGTCGCCTCGTCCGTCTGAGAGGAAGCCGGTGAGGTCGACGCTCGAGCGGGTGCGCTCGTGGCTCGCCGCGCTCGCAGGCGAGCCGACCTACCGGCTCGCTGCGATCGCCGCCGTGCTGCTCGCGTTCGTCGTGATCGCCGCCGTCGTGGTGCTTCTGCCCGGCGAGCGCTCCTCGGCCGGCCCACGGCTCCAGCAGGAGCCGCTCACCGTGAAGCGCGGGCTCTCGACCGGGTCCGCGCTCTTCGGAGACACGCTCACGGCCGAGGTCGACATCGTCAGCGACGACGCTCGCATCCCGCCGGACTCCGTGCGCCTCGAGACCGACTTCCGTCCGCTCACGGTGGTCGACACCACCGTCGACCGCGACCGCCGGGGGGAGACGACCCTGCTGCGGACGGTCTACGTGCTGCGCTGCGCCACCGCCGCCTGCCTGCCCCCGAGGGACGGTCGACCGATCAGGTTCCCACCGGCGATCGTCAGCTACCGGGCCGGCGGCCGGGCCCGCACGGCGTCCGTCCCGTGGCGCGGCCTGATCGTCCACTCGCGTCTCTCCGGCGACCCTGCCGCGGCGGAGGGGATCGTCGACGCGCCGCCTGCCCTCTCGACCGGCTTCGCTCGCTCGCCGACGCTCGTCGTCGTCGCCCTCGGCCTGTTGGCGCTCGTGCTCGGCCTGGCAGGTGCGCTGCTCGTCGTCCAGGGGCTGTGGCCTCGGTTCTTCTACTCCCTCGGCTGGTGGCGGTCGCTCTCACCCCTCTCCCAGAGCCTTCTCCAGGTGGAGGCAGCAGCCTCGATCGACGACGAGGCGGTTCGACGGGGCTCGCTCGACAGGCTCGCCACGCAGCTGGACGAGGCGCGCTCTCCCGAGCTCGGTGGAGAGGCGCGACGGCTGGCGTGGGGCCCGGCTGTGCCGGGGGCCACGGAGCTGACGGCGTTCGCGGCTCGCGTCCGGGCGACCGCGCGGAGGTCTGCGGGATGACGGGCTCGAGGGTCGGACGCGTCATCCCCGGCGTCGACGCGTCCGCTCTGGCCGCCGCGAGTCGGCGCTCGCGCTTCGTCCTGCTCGCGGCCGGCGCGGCGGCGCTCGTGCTCGCGGCGCTGCTCGTGCTGATCCCGAGGAAGGCGACGGGTGTGCCGGCTGCGCTCAGGGGCGGGGACGGGATGATGATCGTGATCGACGTGTCGTCGAGCACGCTGGGGTTCTCCGACACGATCGGCCGCTCGCTGCGGGTGCTTGCGCGCGACCCCGGCCAGAGGGCCGGGCTGGTGCTCGCGTCCGAGAGCGCCTACATGGCGCTGCCGCCGGACGCGCCGAGCTCGGCGCTGCGCGGGTGGGACCGGATGATGGCCTACGTCAACAAGCAGAACCAGAAGCTCGCCGCCCGGGCGAAGCTCGACCGCACGCCGATCCCGAACCCCGCCCCGGGGGACTATCCGTGGGTCGGGATCTTCACGGGTGGCACGCGGCTCTCCGCGGGTCTCGCGCGCGCCACGGTGGCGCTGCAGGAGCACGGGAGCAGCGGAGGGCAGATCGTCCTGATCAGCGACCTGCGTGATCCGCCCGAGGACCTTCCCAAGGTCGCCGCCGAGATCGCGCGGATGAAGGAGCTCGGGATCAGGCTTCGCATCGTCACCGTCGGCGACGCGTCGCGCGACCCCGCCTACTTCTCGGACTTCGGGGGCGCCAAGTTCATCGAGAGCGCCGCCGATGCCGTCTACGCGACGGACAGGGTCTCCGTTGCCTCCACCCGGGGGTCCCGTTGCGCTGCTGGTCGCGCTCGGGCTCGGCCTGGCAGGTGCGCTGGCGCTCGTCGAGCCCCGGCTGCCGCTTCGCTGGCGCGCCGACCGGAGCGACGGCCGATGATGCCTCGCCGGAGCGCGTTGCGCGCGGTCGTCGGGGTTGTGCTCCTGCTGCTCGCGGTCCTCTGCCTGGCCGCGGTGCGCGGCGTCAGGACCGCAGAGCGCGCGTACGTCGATCGGCAGGCGGCGTGGCAGCGGGCTGTGGCTCCGGAGCCTGTCGCGGCCCCGGCGAGCGAGCAGCGGCTCGGCGAGTGGCTGCTCGGGCTGGGCGCCCGCGCGGAGGCGCAACGCGTGTACGAGCGCTACCGTGCGGGGCTCGCCGATGTGATCGAGGGAACCGCATACCCACAGACGCGCGCGCGCTTCACGGCGGTCGACGCGCTGACGGCGCTCCGGGACGAGCTCGCGCCCGTCGACAGGGCGGTCGTCGAGACCGTGATCGGCACGATCCTGGTCGATGGGGCGAGGAGCGCCGGGGCGCGCAAGCGGGAGGAGCTGCGAAAGGCAGAGGATTCCTTCCGGCGCGCGCTGGAGGCCGACCCCGGCAACGTCAACGCCAAGCTCGATCTCGAGGTGCTCCTGGCGCGGGCGGCGGCGTCCCGCGCGAGCAGTCGGAGCCGGGCGGCGACCCCGTCGGGTCGTCGCCCGAAGGGGCAAGAGGATCCCAAGGGGCCTGTCGCCCCCGTCCAGGCAGAAGGGCAGGGCTTCTGACGATGATCGGTGAGCTCGTGTTCCTGACTCCGTCGGCTGCGCTCGTCGGTCTCGCCTTCGTCCTGCCGCTGGCCATGCTCCTGCGCCGCGAGCGCGCGGGTGCCCGGGCACGGACGAGCCTCGGGCTGCGAGCGCCGTCGGCCGCGCGCCGGTTGACCCGCCCGGCCGCCCTCGGCGTGCTCGCCGTGCTCGTCGCCGCCGCGGCGGCTCAGCCGGTCATCCGTGACCGGGCGAGCGTCTCGGTGCGGTCGGACGCGGAGGTCTACCTCACGTTCGACGTCTCCCGCTCGATGCTGGCGCGCTCGACCCCGGACGGAGCAGCCCGTCTCGACCGCGCGCTGGCGCGGGCGGACACGATCCGTCGCGGGCTGGAGGACGTGCCGATCGGCGTCGCGACCCTCACGAACAGGATGATGCCGCTCCTCTTCCCGACCGGTGACCAGCGCGGCCTGGCCGCCGTCCTCGACGGGTCGGTCAGGATCCTGCAACCGCAGCCCGCCCGGCTCACGGCCGCACGTGCCACGCAGCTCGGCTCGTTGACCCTCGCCGCCGACCGGAGCTACTACAACGCGGAGGCCCGTCGGCGCGCGCTCGTCGTCTTCACCGACCTCGACACGGACTTCTTCAGCCTCCAGGGCACGCTCGCGCTCCTCCGTCGCCAGCGCATCGAGCCGTTCGTCGTGCGCGTGGCCAGGCCGGGGGAGACGGTCTTCGGCGCAGACGGGAAGCCGCTGGCGTATCGCCCTGCGAGCACCGTCTCCGTCGAGGCGCTCCGCGAGGCGGGATGGAACGCCTTCGAGGAGGAGCGATCCGCCGCGGCGATCCCTGCGATCCGGGCGTACCTCGGCGACGGTCCGCTCGAGGCGCGAGGAGCGATCCAGTCGGAGCGCAGCATGCTCGTCATCGTCGCGCTGGCCGCCGCCGCGCTCGTCGCGGGACTGACGGTGCCTGCGCTCCGCGCCGCCACCCGTACCAGCCGTTTCCGGGTATAGGGTGATCGCGTGGGACGGCTCCTTCGGATCCTCGTGGTCGGCATCGTCGTCTTCGGCGCGATCCAGCTCATCCCGTACGGCCGCGATCACACGAATCCGAAGTCGATCAAGGAGCCGACGTGGGACAGCAACCGCACCCGTCAGCTCACGCAGGCGGCCTGCTTCGACTGCCATTCGAACCTCACCGAGTGGCCGTGGTACACGAGCGTCGCCCCGATCTCCTGGATCACCCAGCGCGACGTCGAGGAGGGTCGACCCATCCTGAACTTCAGCGAGTGGCAGCGCGTGCAGGAGGCGAACATCAAGGAGGTGCGAGAGGTGATCCGCGAGGGCGAGATGCCCCCGCTGCAGTATCGCCTCATCCACTCGAACGCCCGGCTGTCGGATCAGGAGCGCCAGGAGCTCGAGCTCGGGCTGGCTCGCACCTGGGCGCAGTCGCCGCCCGGGCGCTGAGAGCCCGTCAGTCGCGTGCCAGCGCCGCGAATGCCTCGGGGAGCGTGAACCGTCCGGCGAGCAGCGCGCTCCCGCAGATAGCGCCTTCGCAGCCCAGCAGGCGCAGGGCGAGGAGGTCGTCGAGCGTGGCGACGCCGCCAGCGGCGATCACGGGAACGCCGGCCGGGAGGACGCCGCCGAGCAGCTCCACGTCCGGCCCGGCGAGCGATCCGTCGCGCCGCGTGCTGGTCACGAGCAGCCGGGGGACGCCGAGCTCGGCGCAGCGCCGGGAGAGGCCCTCGGCCGTCGCCGCCTCCGTCCTCGTCCAGCCGTCGACGGCCACGACCCCGTCGCGCGCGTCGACCGCGACGACGAGTGCCTCCCCGAGCGCGGGCACCGCCTCCTCGAGGAAGCCGGGACGCAGCGCCGCCGTCCCGATCATCACCCGGTCGGCGCCGACCGCGAGGGCGGAGCGCGCCAGGTCGAGCGTGCGATAGCCACCGCCGACCTGCAACGGGAGCCCTCCGGCCGCGGCGACGCGCTCGACGAGCGCGAGCGACGGCGTCCCGCTGAACGCGCCGTCGAGGTCGACGAGGTGGAGCCGGCGTGCACCTTCCGCTGCGAACCGACGGGCGAGCTCGACCGGGTCGCCGCCTTCGAGCGTGACCTCCTCGCGACGCCCCTCGCGGAGCCTCACGACCCGCCCTTCGAGGACGTCGATCGCCGGGATGGGCTCGAGCTCGCGTGCTAACACGCTAACATGCTAGCATGATGCTCGAGATGGCCCGCACGACCTCCACCAAGCCGACCTCCGGCGCACCGCGCCCGGCCACCGTCGATCCGGGCTCCCGCCCGATCGAGACCGTGCCGGGCTTGCCGGCGCTCGTCGAGGCATTCCTGACGCTCGAGACGACGGACGAGGTGGAGCGGTTCCTGCGTGACCTCTGCACGCTCCCGGAGCTCGAGGCGCTGACGCACCGCTGGCAGACCGTGCTGCTCCTCGATGAGGGCGTCCCCTACGTCGAGATCGCGGAGCGCGTGCCGACCTCCACCGCGACCGTCACCCGGGTCGCGCAGTGGCTGCGGCACGGCACCGGCGGCTACGCGGTCGCGCTCGACCGGACGCGGGCGGGGCAGGGCGGATGAGCTCGGGGCTCACGCGAATCGGTCAGGACGGCCGGCTCACCGTCGCAGTGCCGTCGAAGGGCCGCATGTCCGAACCCGCGCTGCGCCTGTGCGCCGATGCGGGGCTCTCGTTCGAGGCGACGGAGCGGTCGCTCGTCGTGCCCTGCGCGAACGCTCCGGTCGATCTGCTGCTCGTCCGGACCGACGACATCCCCGAGTACGTCCAGGACGGCGTCGTCGACCTCGGGATCACGGGGGCGAACCTCGTGGTCGAGACCGAGGCCCGCGTCGAGCAGCTCCTCGAGCTCGGCTTCGGCCGTTGCACGCTCGCGGTGGCCGTGCCCGACGGCTCGGACGCGGCGACCGTCGACGACCTCTCCGGTCTCCGGGTCGCGACGACGTATCCGGTCTCGACCCGACGGCTCCTCGCCGAGCGCGGCATCGACGTCGAGCTCGTGACGATCAGCGGCTCGGTCGAGGCGGCGCCGCGGCTCGGGCTCGCCGACGCGATCGTCGACCTCGTCTCCACCGGCTCGACGCTGCGGGCCAACGGCCTGCGGCGGCTCGGAGACCTGCTCGCCTCGCAGGCGGTGCTGATCGGGCGCCGCGCCGCGCTCGACGCCAAGCAGGACATCGTCGAGCCGCTCGAGCTGATGCTCGCGGGTGTCGTCGCCGGGCGCCGCCGACGCTACGTGATGATGAACGCGACCGTCGAGATGCTTCCCGCGATCCGCGCGGTGCTGCCGAGCATGGGCGCTCCGACCGTGCTGCCGCTTGCGGACGACGGCGAGATCGCGGTGCACGCCGCGGTCGAGGCCGACCAGATGTGGCAGCTGCTGCCCGCGCTCAAGGCGGCGGGCGCCACGCTCGATCCTCGTCGTCCCCGTCGAGCGGCTCGTCGGATGAGAGGGATCGGGCTCGACGAGGCGGTCGCGGCCGTCGCACCGATCGTCGCGGACGTCCGTGATCGCGGCGACGCGGCGCTGCTCGAGTGGACGGAGCGGTTCGACGGCCCGCGCCCCGACGGCCTGCGCGTCTCGACGGAGACGATCGAGCGCGCCACCGTCCCCGACGACGTCCTGCGGGCGCTGCGGCGGATGATCGCCGCGGTGCGGACCTTCAACGAGGCGCAGCGGCCCGCCGACACGAGCGTCGAGGCGGCGCCTGGAATCGTCTCCGAGCGTCGCTGGCTCCCGCTCGCGGCCGCCGGGCTCTGCGTGCCGAGCGGAACGTTCCCGCTGCCGTCGTCGCTCGTGATGACCGCCGTGCCGGCCCAGGTGGCCGGCGTGGGTCGGCATCGCGGTCGTGACGCCCAACCCGGTCGACGCGACCCTCGTCGCGGCCCGCGAGCTGGGGCTCGACGAGATCTACGCGATCGGCGGGGCGCAGGCCGTCGCCGCGCTCGCGTACGGCACCGAGACGATCCCTGCGGTCGACGTGATCGTCGGGCCCGGCAACCGCTACGTGACGGCGGCGAAGCTGCTCGTCTCGAGCCGCGTCCGCATCGACCTGCCCGCCGGTCCCAGCGAGGTGATCGTGATCGCCGACGAGACGGCCGACGCCGGACGCCGTCGCCGCGGACCTCCTCGCCCAGGCGGAGCACGGCCCCGACTCGCGAGGCGCTGCTCCTGACGACGGATCCGCGGCTCGCCGAGGCGGTCGCGCGCCGGGTGGCGTCTGCCGCAACGTGCGCAGCGGAGACCGTCGCGACGCTCGACGAGGCGCTCGCGCGCTCGGAGGCGTTCGCGCCGGAGCATCTCGAGCTCCACGTCGCCGACCCGGAGGCGCTCGCTGCGAGGCGTCCGCAACGCCGGCTCGGTGTTCCTCGGCGGCTCGGCCGTGATCGGCGACTACGCGGCCGGCGCCACGCACGTGCTGCCGACCGGCGGGCTCGCGCGCTCGTCCGGCGGGCTCGGGCTCGAGACGTTCCTGAAGCCGCTGCAGATCGTGCGCTCGACGCCGGCGGGTGCGCGCGCCGCCGCGGAGGTCGTCGGCCCGCTCGCGCGGGCCGAGGGGCTGCCGCTGCACGCGGCAGCGGCCGAGCGAGGAGCAGTCGCGTGAGCGGCCCGGTTCCCGTCCCGCTTCCCGACGGGTTCGAGCCCTACCGCTGGGCGACGCCGAGCGCCGAGGTCGCAGCAGCGCTCCGGCGTCGCCCGCCGAGCTCGTGCTGCACTTCGACCAGAACGTCCCACCGCTGCCGGGCGTCCCGCAGGTGCCGCTCGCGCGGTCGATTCGCCGAGCTCAACCTGTACCCCGACGGCACGTACCGCGAGCTGCGCGAGGCGGCGGCCGCGTACGTCGGGGCAGACGTCGTGGGAGCACGTCGTCGTCGGCGCGGGGGCCGACGACCTCATCCTGCTCTTCGCGCGCGCGTTCCTGCAGGAGGGCCGCCGCGCGTCGATCGTCGCGCCGACCTACTCGCTCTACCGCATCGCGTCGGAGCTGGCCGGAGCGTCCTGGGGCGCCGATCCCGCGGGCGCGTCGGTGATCTGGCGCTGCAACCCCAACAACCCGACGGGCGCGGTGCTGTCGGCGGCCGAGCTCGACGGCCCTCGCACGGCGCCCATCCGCACGGGCTGCGTCGTCGTCGACGAGGCGTACGTCGAGTACGGCGGAGCCAGTGCCGTCGGGCTCGTCACGCGACTGCCGAACGTCGTCGTCCTGCGCACGATGTCGAAGGCGTTCGGGCTCGCGTCGCTCCGCGTCGGGTTCGCGGTCGCCCCGCCGGCGATCGCGGCGGTGCTCGAGGCAGCGCCGCGCGCCCGCGCCCGATCTCCGGACCCGCGGCGCGCATCGCGGCGGCCGCGCTGCGCGACCCCCGCCTCGAGGTCGACGCAGACCATCGCGGAGCGCGAGCGCGTGCGCGCTGCTCTCGTGGCCGCGGGGTTCGACGCGCCGCCGGTCGCCGGGAACTTCGTCTGGGTCCGCAGCACGACGACGACCTCGGCGCGCTCCTCGAGGCGCAGGGCATCCTCGTGCGACGGTTCCCCGAGGGGATCCGCATCACGCTCCGCCGGCCCGCCGAGAACGACGTCCTGCTGCGGGCGCTCGGCGCCGAGCCGGGGCCGCCGCCTGGTCGCGAGGCGCTCGTGCTCCGCACGACCACCGAGACCGCGCTCCGGATCACGCTCGCTCTCGACGGCGCCGGCCGCGCGCGCGTCGTGACGGGGATCGGCTTCCTCGACCACCTCCTGACGCTGTTCGCGTTCCATGCCGGCTTCGACCTCGACCTCGTCGCCGCCGGCGATCTCGACGTCGACGAGCACCACACCGTCGAGGACGTCCTCGCCGCGCTGGGGACAGCGCTTGCGCAGGCTCTCGGGGCACGCGAGGGCGTCGCACGCTACGGCTCGGCCGTCGTGCCGATGGACGAGTCCCGTGCGCTCGCCGCGGTCGACCTCGTCCGGCGCCCGCACGCGGAGATCTCGCTCGCGTTCACGGGCGACCGGGTCGGCGGCCTGGCCCTCTCGCTGCTCCCGCACGCGCTCGAGCGGTTCGCGATGGAGGCGGGCTGCACCGTGCACGTCGACGCGAGCGGGGTCGACGACCACCATGTCGCCGAGGCGGCCTTCAAGGCGCTCGGCCAGGCGTTGCGGCAGGCGGTCGCAGCCGGCGACGGGGGCATCCGCTCGACGAAGGGCGCGGCATGAGCTCGCGGCGCTGCGAAGCCTTCGGCGCGGCCCGGTGTCCGACACCGGTCGTGCGGCGGCGGGGCGGGGCGCGGTGAGGGTCGCGCTCGCCGACTACGGCGCCGGGCAACCTCCGCAGCCTCTCGTCGGCGCTCGTCCGCGCCGGGGCCGAGCCGGTCGTCACGACCGACGCCGGACGTCGTCCGCGACGGCCCCGCTCGCGCTGATCGCCGGCGTCGGGCACGTCGAGAGCGCCGCCGCGGGCCTCGCCCGCACCGGGCTCGACGAGGCGCTCCGCGAGCGCGTCGCACGCCGGGCCGGCCCGTGCCGGGCATCTGCGTCGGGATGCAGCTCCTCTTCGAGGACGAGCGAGGAGGGCGGCAGCGGTCTCGGGCTTCTCGCCGGGCCCGGTCCGTCGGCTGCGTCGCGCGACGCGTGCCGCACATGGGCTGGAACGCGCTCACGCTGACCCGCCCGTCGACGCTGCTCGACGGTCTCGAGGGAGCCGACGTCTACTTCGCCCACAGCTTCGCCGCCGATGCCGTCGACGCGACGACGTCACGATCGCCACGGTCGACCACGACGGGCGTGATCGTCGCCGCCGTCGAGGTCGACGGCCGTCGCCGGCGCCCAGTTCCACCCCGAGCGCAGCGGCCCTGCCGGCGCGCGCGTCCTCGAGAACCTGCTGCGATGGTCAAGAAGCGCGTGATCCCGTGCCTCGACGTGGCCGGCGGCCGCGTCGTGAAGGGCGTCAACTTCGTCGACCTGCGGGAGATGGGGGAGCCGGTCGAGCTCGCGACGCGCTACTCGGAGCTCGGCGCCGACGAGCTCGTGTTCCTCGACATCACCGCCACGCTCGAGGGCACGAGGCCCGATCCTCGAGGTGATCGAGCGCGTCCGCGGACGAGCTGACGATCCCGTTCACGGTCGGCGGCGGCGTGACGGGCGTCGACGACGCGCGCGCGCTGCTCCTCGCCGGTGCGGACAAGGTCGCCGTCAACCGGGCCGCGTTCGACGACCCGTCGATCCTGACGCGCCTCGCCGACGAGTTCGGCTCCCAGGCGGTCGTCGTGCGCGATCGACGCGCGTGCGGGCGAGGTCGTGACCCACGCGGGCGCGCACGCCGCGCGGTCGCGACGCGGTCGACTGGGCGCGTCGAGGCGGTCGAGCGCGGCGCCGGCGAGATCCTCCTCACGTCGATCGACGCCGACGGCACGCGCGCGGGCTACGACCTGCCGCTGACGCGCGGCGGTCGTCGACGGCCGTCGAGGTGCCCGTGATCGCCTCGGGTGGCGCGGGCGAGGCACGTCACCTCGCCGAGGCGTTCGAGGTCGGTGCGGAGGCGGCGCTGATCGCATCGATCGTCCACGAGCGGCCCGAGCGGCTGCCCGAGCTGAAGGCCGAGCTGAAGGAGATGGGATGGAACGTCCGGAGCTGACTGCCCGGCGATCGTCCAGGACGCCGACAGCGGCCGCGTCCTGATGCTCGCCTACGCGGACGAGGAGGCGCTGCGGCGCACCCGCGAGACGCGGCGAGGCGTGGTTCTGGAGCCGCTCGCGGCAGGAGCTCTGGCACAAGGGCGCGACCTCGGGGAACACGCTCGCGGTCGAGGAGATCCGCGACGACTGCGACGGCGACGCGCTCCTCGTATCGGGTGCGACCCGGCCGGCCCCGCCTGCCACACCGGTGCGGAGTCGTGCTTCGCGCCGTGGCTCTGGCGCGTGATCAAGGAGCGCGCAGGCGGAGCGCCCCGAGGGCTCCTACGTCGTCTCGCTGCTCGACGCCGGCGCTGCCGCCGCAGCCCAGAAGGTGGGGGAGGAGGGCGTCGAGGCGGCGCTCGCAGGCGTCGGCGACAGCGACGAGCGGCTCGTCGAGGAGGTCGCCGACCTCTGGTTCCACGCGCTACGTCCTGCTCGCCGCCCGCGGCCTCGACCCCGCGCTGGTCGAGGACGAGCTGCGCCGCAGGCACGCGTCGGGCTGAGCACGTCCGTACCGCGCCGACGGCTCACCTCGGCCGACGATGTTTTGTCGACGTATGGCTAGGGTTGCAGCATGCCCGGCGGTGCGACCATGCGGATCGGCGAGCTCGCGCGGCGGACGGGCGTCAGCCCCGAGCTGCTGCGGGCGTGGGAGCGCCGCTACGGCCTGCTGCGCCCGGCGCGCACCCAGGGCGGGTTCCGCCTCTACTCGGTCGAGGACGAGCAGCGGATCGTCGCGATGCGCGCGCTGCTCGCCGACGGCCTCTCGGCCGCCGAGGCGGCCCGTGTCGCGCTCGCGCGGGTCGCCCGGGATCCGGGGCCGAGCATGCCGGCCGGCGAGGCGTCCGTCCTCCTCGACGCGCTGCTCGCCTTCGACGACGTCCGGGCGCAGGCGGCGTTCGATCGGCTGCTCGCCGACTTCGGCGTCGAGACCGTCCTGCGCGACGCGGTGTTCCCGATCCTGCGCGAGGTGGGCGACCGCTGGGTGGCCGGGGACGTCTCGATCGCGCAGGAGCACTTCGCCTCGAACCTGCTGCGCGGCCGGATCCTCGGGCTCGCTCGGGGGTGGGACCGAGGCTTCGGGCCGCGTGCCCGTGCCCCGCCGGTTCGTCGTGGCCAGCGATGCCGACGGATCGCCCGTCGCCAGCGCGCTGGCGTCACGTCGTCGGGACGACGCTCGGTGGCGTGGCTAGTCGCGGTCGCTCCACCGGGCCGCGGGGTCGTCGCGGCGTCAGGGCGCCTTGCCGCCGTCGCGGACGAGCTCTCCGATCTGGCGCAGCGTCATCTGCGCGCGGTGCGGGGCGGGGCGCGACGCGCCGAGCTCACGGTGCGATCGGCGCCACGCTCCTCGGCGGAGCCGTCGCCGGCGCCGGGCGCAGCACTCGCCTCCCGCACGGCGCGGCCAGCGGGTGGACGTACGCCGTCGCGCCGAGCCGGGCCCGTGCCCGATCCGGCGCCCGCAGCCGCCGTCGAGTAGGATCTCGCGTCATGCGAGGCACGACGACAGCCGCTGGGAGACCACTGGCACGCGACCGTCTCGGTCAGAACGGCTGATCCGCCGCTTCCCGACCACAGCGTCGAGGGAAGCGGCGGGAGCAGGTGACGCGCCCACCGGCCGGCGCGACGTCGCGGCCCTGCGCGCGTGCGCGCCTCCGTCGCGACAGGAAGGAGACGCGATGCCGATGCCGCATCGCACGTTCGCGCAGGTGGCGAGGCGCCGTCTGCAGGGCAAGGAAGGAGCCGAGCGGATCCGCACGATCAACGAGCTCTCGGCCGAGCTGCCGGACTACCGCAACGGCCCGTACGCCGACCTGCGGAAGTGGCTCGACGGCGAGCTCGAGCGCACGCGCGTGCGGGCGAAGGTCGTCCACCGGGACTCGCTGCAGGTGCGTCGCGAGGGAGCCGCTCAGGTCGCGCTCGTGGGCGCTCCGAACGCCGGCAAGTCGTCGCTGCTGCAGGCGCTGTCCGACATCCAGATCAAGACGGGCGACTACGCGTTCACCACGCTGCGGCCCGTGCCGGCGCTGACGCGGATCGGCGGCGTGCTCGTGCAGCTCGTCGAGATCCCGGGCCTGATCGAGGGTGCGCACGAGGACCGGGGCGGCGGCCGGGCGCTGCTCGGCGTGCTCCGCAACGCCGACGCGATCGTCTGGTGCCAGGCGATGACCGCCGACCGCCGACGAGCTCGCACGTCGTGCGGGCGCGAGGTCGCGGCGGCCGGGATCGAGAAGCCGGGCATCGTCGCCGCGACGAAGTCGGACGAGCGCGGTCGAGGGCGACGTCGCAGCGGCTCGCGGCCGAGGCGGCGCCGCTCGCGGTCGTGCCCGTCTCGGTGCTCGACGACGCGAGCCTCGAGCGGCTGCGCGAGCGCGATCTGGGCGCTCACGGGGCTGATCCGCGTCCACCTGCGTCGTGACGGCGATGACGGACGACGAGCCGCTCGCGCTCGCGCCGGGGCGCGACCGTCGCGGACGTCGCGGACGCGATCCACCACGAGCTCGGGCGCGAGCTGCGCGGGCGCGTCGCGTCTGGGGCCCGTCGGCGCGGTTCGACGGTCAGCGGGTCGGCCGCGCGCACGTCGTCGCCGACGGCGACACGGTCGAGGTGCTGACGCGGTGAGCGGAGTCGGGTCGCCGGGGTGGCCGAGCCGTGGGTCGGCCACCCGACGCCGACCGCCGGCGGCGAAGGCGCAGTGGCGCCGATCCAGGGGAATCCCGGTCGGCGCTGCGTGGTTCTGCGGATGCTTCGGAAGCCGTCCCGGGGCGACGATCGGGTCGTGAAGTCGAAACCGCTCGACTCCGCCGACGAACAGGAGGGTGAAGGGATGTCGACCAAGGAGTACGACGACGTAGGGATCGAGGGCGGCGGGCTGCTGATGTTCGCGGTCTGCATGATGGCCCTCGCGGGGACGTGGGCAGTGATCGAAGGGATCGCGGCGATCGCGAACTCGAAGATCTACACGGAGAACGCGGTCTTCGTGTTCTCGAACCTGAAGACGTGGGGCTGGATCGTGCTCATCCTCGGGGCGCTCCTGCTCCTCGCGGCCTTCATGGTCTTCAGCGGCAGCCAGTTCGCCCGGTGGTTCGGCATCGTCGCCGCGGGGCTGAACGCGATGGGCCAGCTCTTCTTCATCCAGGCCTACCCGTGGTGGTCGCTGGCGATGTTCTCGGCCGACATCATCATCATCTACGCCCTCGCGGTGTACGCAGGGCCGCGCCTCAAGCGCACCTAGGAGAACGCACCAGGCGGCACCCGGACGGCGGGGCACGATCTCCGTCGGAAGGGTGCCGCTGCCGCGCTCCTGCAGGTCATGTGGTGACCGTGGCCGCGTCCTCGGTCACTCGCCGCAGGACGCCGACGGAGCGTCATCGTGCACTCGGGCTCCTCTTGCAGACCGAACCAGCGGGCGCGCCGCGTCGAACCGAACCGCTGCTTGTCGGCGACGAGCGCGTCGGTCGGCGCGTTGAACACGCCCGTCGGCTTCGGCCCCGAGAGGAAGTCGACGTCGACCCGGCCGACGCGACCCGCGCCGAACTCGATGTAGCAGGAGCCGCGACCCCCGTACGGCGCCGGGCTGCGCCGTGCCTCTGAGCCGACGCGATCAGCGACGCGGCCACGACCCGCGCGGCGCCCTCGGAGAAGACGCCCGCCTTCGGCACGCCCACGGTCGCGACGTCACCGACGGCGTACACGCCCGGGAACCGCGTCTCGAGCGTCTGCGAGCTCACCGGCACGTACCCGTCCTCGGTCATGCCACTCGCGATCACGACGTCCGGCGCCCGGTGCTTCGGGACCCCGAGGAAGAGGTCGTAGGGGAGCTCGCTGCCGTCGTCGAGGACGACGACGTTGCGGGCACGCGTCGAGCGCGGTCACGCGGCGCCCGGGGACGAACTCGATGTCCCGCTCGGCGAAGGCGGCCAGCAGCGCCTCCGACGTCTCCGGGGACGGCGGCACCGGGATCGGGAACGGGATCACGAACGTGATCTCGCAGTCGCCTCGCGGAGGCCTCGCGCCGTGAGGTAGTCGTGCAGCAGCAACGCGGCCTCGCTCGGCGCAGGCGGGCACTTGAACGGCGCGCCGCAGACGCCGATCACGACGTTCCCGACCCTCGGAAGGTGGGCAGCAGCTCGCCCGAGCCGCGCGGCGCCGGCCACCGAGTAGAACTCGTTGCCCGCCGTCGGCGAGGCCCGGCGTCGCGTCCAGGTCGTAGTCGGCGCCGAGCGCCACGACGAGCACGTCCGCCTCGTGCTCGCCGGCATCGGTCGTCACACGGCGGCGCCTCGGGATCGATCGCGGTGACGGTCTCCTGGAGGACGCGGACGCCCGGCTTGGCGAACGCCGTGTACGGCAGGCGCACCGCGTCGAGCGTCGTCCGGCCGAACATCACGTCGAGCTTCGAGTACCCGAAGACGAAGGCGTCGCCCTTGTCGATCAGCGTGACCTCGACGTCGTCCCCGAGCTCCTCGGAGAGCATGGTCGACAGCTCGAGCCCGCCGAACCCGGCTCCGAGGATCAGCACGCGTCGCATGCCGCGACTCTAGTGGACTGCGACCGCCGCGACAGCGACCACGCGGCGGCCCCTACGCGTGCGAGGCCGGCTCCTCGCCTGCTGCGGCTCCACGCGTCGGGTGGAGGGCTGCGCGCGGTGCGCCGGGCCACCAGCAGGCCCCCGGTGTCCGTTCGCGGGCGACGAACCCGAGCGACTCGTACAGGCCCGCCGCGTGGTAGTCGGCGTCGGCGACGATCACGAGCCGCGTCGCGCCGAAGCGCTCGAACGCGTCGCGCCCGACCTCGACCACGAGCCGGGACGCGACTCCGCGGCGGCGGTGCGACTCGGCGGTGTCGACGGCCTGGAAGCGCCCGCGTCCGTGGGTGACGACGACTCCGCAGCTGCCGACGACCTCGCCGTCGAGCTCCGCGACGTACCAGCCGCCGTCCCCGGCGACGAAGCGCTCGCGTCGATCGGCCAGCCATCGCGCGTTGTAGGCCCGATAGTGCTCCTCCTCATGGCCCGGCTCGCGCGAGGCGACCTGCAGCTCGGTGACCGCGGCCCAGGTCTCCGCGTCGGCCCCGGGCGCCGGGTCGAGGCGGCGCACGACGACATCGCTCGCCGCACGAGGATGCGGGGTCAGGTCGGACTGGCCGGCGACGAGTGCGACCGACGTCTCGATCTCGTAGCCCGCGGACGCGAGCTCCGCGTCGGCCTCGCCGAGCTCGCCGTCGACCACGTCCCAGGCGAGCGCCACGTGATGCGAGCCGCGCTCAGCGTCGCTCCCGTGCTCGAGGGAGAACACCTGCTCCCAGACGACCCTGTCGCCGGTCCGGGGAGGCTCGCGGAAGAGCACGTAGTTCCCCCAGTAGTAGGTCGGGTTGCTCGGCGTGCGCACCACGCAGTAGCCGTCACGCTCGACGATCACCGACGTCGTCGGGAGCACGTCCACGTCGGTGGCGTTGACGAGAGAGCGAAAAGCGATGTCGGTGCGCGGCATCGCCGGCACCCTAGACGGCTCGACGCCGACGGGTACGACCACCAGGTCGCGCACGGGGTGGGCTGGAGCCGCCCACGGCTGCGGGATGTGTCACCGACCCGAGCAAGGGTACGACTAGGGTGGACGCATGGCGGACGGCCGCGTGGACTGGGAGGGTCGCCTTGCCGCTCTCTGGGCGTCGCTCGACGAGATGCCGGACGAGACGTTCCGCTCGCGGATGTCGGAGCTCGTCGCCGAGCTCCCCGACGACAGCGCGACCGGCGCGTTCGAGCAGGCTGCCGCGTTCGACTCGACCGGCGCGTCCGACCTTGCCGTCCCGCTCTACCGCGTCGCGCTCGAGCGCGGCCTCGACGGCGCTCGCCGGCGGAGGGCGGTGATCCAGCTCTCGAGCTCGCTCCGGAACCTCGGCCGACCGGAGGAGAGCGTCGCGCTGCTGCGGGCCGAGCGGGATGCCGGGTCGGACGAGCTCGACGACGCCGTCGGCGCGTTCCTCGCCCTGGCGCTCGTCGACACCGGACAGGAGCGCGAGGCCGTCTCGCTCGCCCTGGGCGCGCTTGCGCCGCACCTCCCCCGCTACCAGCACTCGCTCGGGCGGTATGCGGCTGCGCTCTCCGACGACGACGGCCCGCCCGACCGCGTTCTCGAGCAGGCTGTCCTCGACGTCCGGCCCGGCCAGGAGGCTGACTTCGAGGCGGCCTTCGCCGAAGCGAAGGCGATCATCGCTGCGATGCCGGGGTTCCTCTCGCTGCGCCTGCTCCGGTGCGTCGAGGCGCAAAGCCGCTACCTGCTCCTCGTGCGCTGGGAGCGTCTCGAAGACCATACGGAGGGCTTCCGAGGATCGGCAGGCTACCGGGAGTGGCGCGCGCTGCTGCACCGCTTCTACGAGCCGCATCCGACCGTCGAGCACTACCGGCTCGTCTCCCGCGCGTGACGCGTCGCACGTCGCGCGTCGTGTGGAGCGTGCGCTCGTCTTGATCAACGGTTAACGGGACGCTCGCGCGGCCGCAACGCTCGCACAAGGAACGCACACACGCGGGCGGTACTCCTCCATGTGCCCTGAGCGACGCGACTGGAGGCCACGACGATGGAACCGCAGCGCCTGACGACCTGGATCGAGTGGTACCGCTTCGCGGTGCAGACGCTCGATCTGGCACACCTCGAGGCGAGCGCCTACGCGACGGCCCGCTACCTCGAGGAGCAGAACCGCGCGCTGCATCCGCGAGCGCCGCGCCGCCTGACGTCACTTCGGCTACACGACCCATTCGCCGGCGAGCAGTCGCGGGAGCATGCGGTCGAGCAGACGCAGGGTCATCCCCCACAGGACGTGCCCGTCGACGTCGACGCCTTCGACGAGCAGCGGTTCGGGGAAGGCGTTCGACGTGAACGGCAGCGTCGCGCGGGCCTGCGGGTCGGCGAGCAGGCTCACCGGCGGCGTCAGGATCCCCGCCACCTCGGTGGCATCGAGCCGCCACGACGTGTCGGCGGCGACCCGGCCGACGTACGCGTGCACACGGAACCCCGTGGCGAACGTATCGAGGGGTGGGAGCGCGGCGAGAACCTCGACCGCGGCCGGATCGAGCCCGACCTCCTCCTCTGCCTCCCGGAGCGCGGTCGCGAGCAGGTCGGCGTCGCCGGGCTCGGGCTTGCCGCCCGGGAAGCCGAGCTGTCCGCCGTGCGGCCCGTGGTCGGTTCGGACCACCAGGAGCGTGCGCACTTCGCCGGCGGCGTCGCGGAACAGCGGGGCAAGCACCGCGGCGACCCGAAGCGACCGAGGCGCCGGGTCGCCCGTCGGAGCGCGGCTGCTCTGCCGGCTGTCACGTCACGCCGGGAGGATGGTTCCCTTGTTCATGATCCCGTTCGGGTCGAAGGCGTGCTTCAGCGTCTCGAGGATCGGGTACGACGAGCCGTACTCGTCCCGTGACCCACGGCGCCCGCGCCTTGCCGATGCCGTGGTGGTGGACGATCGAGCCGCCGTGGCGGAGCGTCTCCTCGCAGATGATCGAGATGATCGGGAGGTAGTACTTCGTCACCTCCTCCTCCGGGCGGCAGTCGACGAGGTCGTAGAAGTAGTTGAAGTACATGTTCGTCCCGTTGATGTAGCTGTGGGACGAGTGGCCGCCGAGGATCGTGAGGTCGGGGATCTCGGCGCGGATCCGCGCGATCGCAGCCTCGTAGATGTCGTTGATCGAGCTCCAGTCGGCCGAGATCTCGGTCGTGCGGTTGACGTTGCGCGTCGTGCGGATCCGCTCGTCCTCGGCGGTGATCTTCTCGGGCCCCCAGATGAGGTCGTCGAACCACGTCCTGGATCAGCGCGCTGTCCACCGGCGCGCACTCGGGGTGGCGGGCCGACGATCTCGTCGATCCCCTCGGCGGTCGCCCGCGCGATCCCGGGCGCGCCCTTCGGCCATGAAGAGCAGCACGCAGTCGTCCGGCGCCGGCGAAGTGGGAGAAGTGGATGCCGCCGTCGCCGGGGTCGTAGAGGCGCGCGACGGACGGCTTGTACCCGGCGACCATCACCTCGCGCAGCACCTCGAAGCCCGGTCTTCATGCTCTTCAGCGTCCAGCCGAGGAAGGCGTTGTTCTCGGGCAGGTAGGGGAACAGCTTCACCGTCACCTCGGTGATGAAGCAGAGCGCGCCCTCGTTGCCGATCACGACGTGGCGGATGTCGGGGCCGGCGGCGCGGCGCGGGACGTTCTTGATCCGCGTCACGTGCGCCGCCGGGGAAGACCGCCTCGAGGCCGACGACCATGTCCTCGATGCCGCCGTAGAGCGTCGAGAACTGGCCGATGCTGCGGGTCGCGACGAGGCCGCCCATGTGGGCGACCGGCTTCGACTGCGGCGAGTGGCCCGTCGTCAGCCCGAGCGCGCGGACGCGATCCTCGAGCTGCCTGCAGCGGCACGCCGCACTGGGCGGTCGCCTGCATGTCGTACGCGTCGATGCTCAGGATCTGGTTCATCCGACCGCCGTCGAGGACGATCGAGTTCGGGACGTGCGTCTCGAGCCCGCCCTCGGTGGCCGTGCCGCCGGTGCGCGGGACGACGTTGATCCCGTGCTCGGTCGCGAACGCGAGCACGGCCGCGACCTCCTCGGTGCTCCCGACCATCGCGACCGCGGCCGGCGGCGGCAGCGTCCAGACGCCGAAGATCGTCTCGAGCTTGCGGAAGTTGTCGATGCTCCGCTCGCGCAGCACCTGCTCGTCGGTGACGACGTGCTCGGCGCCGAGGATCCGCTGCGAGACCCTCGACGATCGCCTTCTCTGGTCAGGTCCATGGTCGGCGTTCCTTTGCGTGGTCGGAGGGCGGTTCAGTGGAAGATCGGGAAGGAGCGCTCGAGGAGCGGGTCGGTGGCGTCGCGGATCGCCAGGTACACAGTCTCGTTCATCCGCCGGTAGACGTCGGTGCTCGCCGGGTCGGGGCGAACGACTCGCGCCCGCCGGTCATCGCGCTGCACGGCGGTCTCGATGTCGGGGTGCACTGCCCGTCGCCGCGGCCGCGCAGATCGCCGACGCCGAGACCTGCCCCGCCGCCGCCGCCGATGCAGCGCGAGGCGGGGATCCCGAAGACGTCGGCGAAGATCTGCATGAACAGAGGGCTGGAGGCGCCGCCGCCCGAGACGACGATCTCGTCGAGCGTCGATGCCGAGCTCCGCCGCACATCGCGTCCACGTTGTGCCTTCATCGTCAGGGCGATCGCCTCGAGGATCGAGCGGTAGACGTGGCCGCGCGTGTGCCGGGCGTCGAAGCCGAGCATGACGCCCTTGCGGAACGGCCTGTCGGTCGGCGCGAGCCAGTCGAGGACCGTCATCAGGCCGTCGCTGCCGGCGGGCACCGTCTCCGCCTCGCGCTCGAGTAGCTCTCGCGCGAGAGCCCGAGCGACGCCGCCCGCTCGGCGACCTCCTCGCCGAGGAGGTCGAGGAACCAGCTGAGCGTCCACATCCCGCGGCGCACGCCGTGCGCTCTCGTAGAGGTACCGGTGCGGGAACGCAGGCGAAGTTCGTCCAGAAGGAGTGCGGGTCTTGCGGTTCTCGCGCCCGTGCACCATCGCGGCGATGTAGGTGCCGAGGGAGACGAGCGCCGTCGTCTCGCCGAGCGAGCCGGAGCCGAGCGCCTCGACCGCCTTGTCGTTCGCGGTCGTGACCACGGGGAGCCCGGCGGGGATCCCGGTGGCCGCGGCGGCCTCCGCCGTCACGGAGCCGGCGACGTCGCCCGGCAGCTGCAGCTCGACGAGCATGCTCCCGGCGCACGTCGTAGCTGCTCGTAGAGCGCGGGATCGTCGCTCCAGCTGCCACGTGTCGGTGTCGATCGGCCACTGCAGCAGGATGTTGTTCGCGGCCGATGTCGCGGCAGCTCGCCGGTGAAGCGGTGGGTGAGGTAGCCCGAGGAGGTCGTCGCGTAGGCGACCGTCGGGTCGTCGGGCCGGTACGGCTGGTAGGCGCGGTCGTCCATCCAGCTGATCACCGGCTCGGCAGAGCGATCCGTCGGCGCGGAGGAACGCCTTGCAGCAGCGGATCGTGCAGAGGCCGACGCCGACGATCTCGGCCGGGTCGCCGTCGAAGCCGGCCAGCGCCTCGACGGCTCGCCGCGGCGATCGAGTCCCACAGGTCGTCGTCGGGGTGGACGACGACCCCGTGCCGCGGCCGGCTCATCGGCCGCAGCGCGCTGCCGGCCCTCCGAGACGACGTTCCCGTCGGCGTCGTAGACGACGACCTTCGAGCTCTGCGTGCCGCCGTCGACGCCGATCAGGTACGGGCCCGTGCATCGCGCTCGTCGCGTCCGCTGTCCCGCCCTAGCGGACGAGGTAGCCGCCGTCCACGACGAGGACGTGGCCGTTGACGTAGTCCGAGGCACGGCTCGCGAGGAAGACGACGGCGCCCATCAGGTCGAGCGGGTCGCCCCAGCGCCCGGCCGGGATGTGGTCGAGAACGCGCCCGGTTCAGTCTCCGGGTCGCTCCGCGTCGCCGCGGTGATGTCCGTCGCGTAGTAGCCGGGCGCGATCGCCGTTGACCTGGATGTTGTGCTCGGCGAGCTCGTCGCAGTAGGCCTTGGTCAGCCCGGCGATGCCGTGCTTGGTGGCCGCGTAGGCCGACGACCGCCGGCCGCCGAGGAACGTGAAGACGCGAGCAGATGTTGATGATCTTGCCGCTGCGCTGCGGCACCATCCGCTGCGCGGCCTCGTAGCTCATCTCGAACGCGGCGGTGAGGTTGACGGCGACCGTCGCGTCCCACTGGGGCCGACCGAAGTCGAGCACGTCGGCGAGCGGGCAGACGCCGGCGCTGTTGACCAGGATGTCGACCGAGCCGAGGCGCTCGACGCAGGCGTCGACGACGCGGCGGGGCGTGCCGGGCGTCGTGATGTCGGCCTCATGAACTCGTAGCGGACGCCCTCGGCCTCGACCAGCTCGCGGGTCGTGCCGTCGTCGTCGACGAGGCTCGGCACGAGGACGTCGGCGCCGCCCTTCGCGAGCGCCAGGGCGAACGCCCGGCCGAGGCCGGTGTTGCCGCCCGTCACGATGGCGTTGCGGCCCTCGAGCGAGAAGAGGTCCAGCGCGAAATCCGTGATGTCCACCGTGTCGCTCCTTCGCTCGTGGCCGCAGCCTCGGTCGTGCCGTGTCGGGCCGTCCGCGCACCCCCGTCGGCGGGCGTTGCGGCGGCGGCGAGGCCAACACTATCCACCCCGGGGGCTGGATCGGCCGCGTCCACCGGCATCCTTCGGCGCGGGTCGATGCCGCGGCGCGACCGGCGCGTGGGCCGTCGGGCGGAAGCGTCGCCTCCTCCCGGGGACGTCAGACCTCGATGCGCAGCAGGTCGTCGACGTCTCGCGGCGGCGGATCAGGCGTGCCTCGCCGTCGCGCACGAGCACCGCCGCCGGGCGCGCGACGCCGTTGTAGTTCGACGCCATCGCGAGCGTGTACGCGCCGGTCGCGGGCACCGCGAGGAGGTCGCCACGGCGCGGGGCCGGGAGCGCGGACGTCGTCGATCAGCACGTCGCCCGACTCGCAGTGCATGCCCGGCGATGCTCACCTGCTCGTCGCGCCGGCTCGTCGCGCGCGACGGCCGAGATCGCCGTGTAGACGCGCGTCGTAGAGCTGCGGGCGCGGGTTGTCGGACATGCCGCCGTCGATCGCCACCCACGTGCGCTCCGGCAGCCGCTTGACGGCGCCGACCCGGTAGAGGGTCGACGCCTGCGCTGCCGACGAGCGAGCGGCCCGGCTCGAGCCAGACCTCGGGCGCCGGGAGCCCCGCCTCGGCGAAGGCGAGTGCGCGCCGTCTCGACGGCGCTCGCGGCCAGCTCGGCCGCGTCGGGCGGCGTGCTCGTCGGGGTGGTGCGCGGATCCCGAAGCCGCCACCGAGGTCGGCGACCCGCGGCGATCCAGCCGAGCGCGTCGCGACAGCGAGGCGGCGAACGACGCGAGCCGGACGATCGTCTCGGCCTGGGCGTCGAAGTCGGCGAGCTGCGAGCCGACGTGGACGTGGAGCCCGAGCACGTCGAGCCCGCGCGCGAGCGCGTCCTCGACAGCGCGCGGCGCCTGGTCGGGGGGAAGGCCGAACTTCGAGCCGTGGTGACCGGTGCGGATCGCCTCGTGCGTGTCGGCGTCGACGCCGAGCGTGACCCGCACGAGCACGCGCTGCGACGCCGGCCGCGGCTGCGAGCGCCGCCTCGTCGGGCGCGTCGAGGACGACGGTCGCGCCCTCGGCGGCCGCCTCGCGCAGCAAGCGCCTCGTCCTTGTTGTTGCCGTGGACGACGATCTCGTCGCCGCGGAAGCCGGCTGCGCGCGCGAACGCGAGCTCGCCCGGCCGAGGCGACGTCGGCCCCGATGCCCTCCTCGCGCAGGAGGCGCAGCACGGCGACGTTCGGCGAACGCCTTCGTCCCGAACGCGACGTGCGCCGCCCCGACCGCGGCGCGCAGCGACCGGGCGCGCGCGCGGAGCGTCTCCTCGCAGTAGACGACGAGCGGCGTGCCGAACTCGCTCCGCGAGAGCCGTCGGCACGGCACGCCGCCGAGCATCGAGGTCGGCGCCGTCGATCCGCGCCGAGTCGGGGAACAGGTCGAGCACGCGCCCGCGTCGGCTCCGCCTCCATCTACGCCGCCGCGGCGTCCGCGGCGTAGCCCTCTCGCATCTCCTCGAGCGAGAGCGCCTCGTAGTCGCCGGCGTGGCCGGCCTGGCCGAAGTCGCGCATCCGCTGCGCGATCAGCTCCTGCATCGCGGCGCGGGCGGGCTTGAGGTAGTCGCGCGGGTCGAACTTCTCCGGCGACTCCGCGAACACCTTGCGGATCGCGCCGGTGATCGGCGAGCCGCGAGTCGGTGTCGACGTTGATCTTGCGGACGCCGTGCCGGATCCCGAGCTGGATCTCCTTCGACCGGCACGCCCCAGGCGGGCTTCAGCGCGCCGCCGTACTGGTTGACCTGCGTCCACGAGCTCCTGCGGGACGCTCGACGAGCCGTGCATGACGAGGTGCGTGTCGGGCAGGCGCCGGTGGATCTCCTCGATCAGGTCCATCTTCGAGCACCTCGCCGTCGGGCTCCTGCGCGAACTTGTAGGCGCCGTGGCAGGTGCCGATCGCGACCGCGAGCGCGTCGACGCCGGTCTCGCTGCACGAACTCGACGGCCTCGTCGGGATCGGTCAGGTGCACCTCGCCGGAGCCGTGGCCGTCCTCGATCCCGCCGAGCGTGCCGAGCTCGCCCTCGACCGTGACGCCGCGCGCGTGCGCGTACTCGACGACCTCCTTCGTGACGGCGACGTTGTACTCGAACGACGGCGGGCGTCTTGCCGTCGGCCTCGAGCGAGCCGTCCATCATCACGCTCGTGAAGCCGAGGTCGATCGCCGAGATGCACGTCGCCGGGCTCGTTGCCGTGGTCGAGGTGCAGCGCGACCGGGATCTCCGGGATACAGCTCGACGGCGGCCTGCATCAGGTGCCAGAGGAAGCGGTCGTTGCGTGTACGAGCGGGCGCCGCGCGAGGCCTGGATGATCACGGGCGAGGCGGTCTCGCGGGCGGCCTCCATGATCGCCTGGATCTGCTCCATGTTGTTGACGTTGAACGCCCCGACGCCGTAGCCGCCCTTGGCGGCCTCGTCGAGGAGCTGGCGCATCGAGACGAGCGGCATTTCCGTGTCTCCTTGTTCGTGGTTGGTCGTCGCCCCCAGCGTACTCACCCTGCCGGGGCGCCGATCGCGGCGAGGCGGTGGTCGCGACCGGCCGCGCCGGTGGTACGATCGGGTCGATGCATGCTGCTTCTTGCGTAGATCGAGGGAGCGAGTGCGGCGGATGCCGCGCGATCTCCCCTGAGCCTCTCCCGCGAGAGGCTTTTTTGTACCCGGTTCGAGACGAACGAGTGACGGAGACGATGGAGCGCTACGACCCACAGGCGATCGAGGCGAAGTGGCAGCAGGTCTGGGAGCGCGAGCAGGCGTTCACGTCCCGAACCCGGAGCCCGGCGAGCGGCCGCGGCGGCGCCACGACGTACGTGCTCGAGATGCTCCCGTACCCGTCGGGCGAGCTGCACATGGGGCACGTCCTCAACTACACGCTCGGCGACGTCGTCGCGCACGTCCGGCGCCGGCAAGGGCTTCACGGTGCTGCGCCCGATGGGCTACGACGCGTTCGGGCTCCCCGCCGAGAACGCCGCCATCCGCGAGGGCGGCCACCCGCGCACGATCACGGAGCGGAACATCGCGCGATCCGCGAGCAGATGCACCGCATGGGCTGGGCGATCGACTGGGCGCGCGAGCTCTCGACCGCACGAGCCCGAGCTACTACCGCTGGACGCAGTGGCTCTTCCTGCGCTTCTTCGAGACGGGCCTCGCCTACCGCAAGGAGGCGCCGGTCAAGTGGTGCCCGAACGACCAGACGGTGCTCGCGAACGAGCAGGTGATCGACGGCCGCTGCGAGCGCTGCGGCGCCGAGGTCGAGTCGCAAGAGCCTGAGCAGTGGTTCTTCCGGATCACCGACTACGCCGACGCGCTGCTCGACGAGATGGCGACGCTCGAGTCCTGGCCCGAGCGCGTGCTGACGATGCAGCGCAACTGGATCGGCCGCTCGGAGGGCGCGCGAGGTCGTCTTCCGCGATCGAGGGCAGCGGCGAGGAGCTGCCCGTCTTCACGACGCGGCCCGACACGCTCTTCGGCGCGACGTTCTTCGTGCTCGCGCCCGAGCACCCGCTCGTCGCCGAGCCTCGTCGCGGGCACGCGAGCACGAGGCGGAGGTGCTCGACGTACGTGCGCCGCACCGCGGGACGCTCGACGGTCGAGCGCGAGACCGAAGGAGAAGGACGGCGTCTTCACCGGGCGGTACGCGATCAACCCGGTCAACGACGAGCGGATCCCGATCTGGGTCGCCGACTACGTGCTCGATGGAGTACGGCACCGGCGCGATCATGGCCGTGCCGGCGCACGACGAGCGCGACTTCGCGTTCGCGGAGCGCTACGGGCTCGAGATCCGGCAGGTCGTCGCGCCCGGCGGACGGCTCGCCCGTCGAGCTGCCGTACGTCGAGAAGTCGGCCGCCTCGCGGGCTCGTCAACTCCGGGCGAGTTCACCGGGCTGCCGACGCCCGAGGCGATCACCGCGATCGTCGCCTGGCTCGAGGAGCCCGGCCGCGGCGAGGCGACGATCGGCTACCGGCTGCGCGACTGGCTGCTCTCGCGCCAGCGCTACTGGGGCTGCCCGATCCCGATCGTCTACTGCGACGCGTGCGGGATGGTGCCGGTGCCCGACGAGGAGCTGCCCGGTCGTGCTGCCGCGAGGTCGAGGACTACCTGCCGAAGGGCCGCTCGCCGCTCGCCGCCGCCGAGGACTGGGTCACCACGACCTGCCCGACGTGCGGCGGCCCGGCGCGGCGCGAGACGGACACGATGGACACGTTCGTCGACTCGTCCTGGTACTTCCTCCGCTACGCCGACCCGCGCAACGACGAGGCGCCGTTCGACCGCGACGATCGTCGACTACTGGCTGCCGGTCAACCAGTACATCGGCGGGATCGAGCACGCGATCCTGCACCTGCTCTACGCGCGCTTCTTCGCGAAGGTGCTGAACGACCTCGGGCTGCGTCGGGTTCCGCGAGCCGTTCGCGCGGCTCTTCACGCAGGGGATGATCTACCGCCACGGCGCGAAGATGTCGAAGTCGAAGGGCAACGTCGTCTCGCCCGGACGAGGCGGTCGAGCGCTACGGCGCCGACGCGGTGCGGCTCTACATCCTCTTCATGGGCCCGGCCGAGGACGACAAGGAGTGGCAGGACGAGGGCATCGAGGGGATCGTCGCGCTTCCTCGACCGGCATCTGGCGGCTCGCGCTCGAGGTCGCGGAGCGCGGCGCCGGTCGGCGTGCCGGACGACGGCGCCGCTGGTCCGCGAAGGCGCACGAGACGATCGCCAAGGTCACCGACGACATCGACGCGCCGCTTCCAGTTCAACACGCCGATCGCGGCCGTGATGGAGCTCGTGAACGAGATCTACAGCGCGAAGGACGACCCGGCCAGCGCGGGTGAGGTGCGCTTCGCGACCGAGACGGCCGTCTCGCTGATCCAGCCGTACGCGCCGCACGTCGCCGAGGAGCTGTGGGCACGGCTCGGGCACGAGCGGCTGTGGGAGCGAGCCGTGGCCCGAGGCCGACCCGGCGCTGCTCGTCGAGCGACGAGGTCGAGGTCGTCGTCCAGGTGAACGGCAAGCTGCGCGACCGGCTGCGGGTCGCGGCCGGACGTCGACCGAGGACGAGCTCGCTCGCGCTGGCGCTCGCCTCGGAGCGCGTGCGCGCGCACCTGGCCGGAGAGCCGCGCAAGACGATCGTCGTGCCCGGCAAGCTCGTCAACCTCGTCGGGTAGGGCAAGGGGCGGCGTGCGCGCGCGTCGGGCGCGTCGCACGCTGCGCACGTCCCCGGTCAAGGGGCTCGCGCAGCAGGAGGTCGACGTCGCTCGAGCTCGTCCCGGCGGGATCCGCGGCGACAGTCGCTTCGTCTGCACCGACGAGGACGATCGGCGGCTCTACTCGCTGGATCTGGGTCGGCTCGCGCCACGGCGACGGCCCGTGGGACGAGGCCGCGCGCGTGGCTCGCGATCGCGTTCGCCGACGGTCGAAGTGGTGGACGGGCCGGTCGAGCTCGCCGCGGAGGAGCGCGACCTCCGCGCTCCCGCGGGGCGTCGCGGATGCGCGGCCGCCGCGTGCTCGGCCCGTTCTCGGAGTCGCTCTCGGCTGTCGCGGGCCGGGCGCTTCGGCTCTATCACGTCCCGGTCGGACACGGCAGCGCCCGGGTCGCTCACGCTCCTCGGCGACGGCTCGCTCGCACGGCTCGCGCAGGAGCTCGGCCTCGGCCGCGCTCGACCCGCGCCGCTTCAAGATGAGCGATCGAGCTCGAGGGCGTCGACGCCCATGCCGAGGACGGGTGGGAGGGCAGGGAGCTGCGGATCGGTGCTGCGACGCTCGAGGTCGGCGGCCAGGTGCCGCGCTGCGCGCTCGTGACGCGCGACCCCGACACCGGGGAGCGCGACCTGGACACGCTCCGTGTCCTCCTCGCCTATCGCGGCGCGATGTCGGGCGGGGAGCCGCCGTTCGGGGTGTACGCGGAGGTCTGCGCGCCGGGAACGATCGCGGTCGGCGACCGCGTCGAGCTCGTCTGACCGGCAGCGCCTACGGGACGGGCGTGGCGAACGGGCCGAACACGGCGCTCGAGACGCTCGCCTGGGTCGCGAACGTCCAGGACGCTGCAAGGACGCCGAGATCGCCTGTCGTGATCGACCACGTCCCGCCTCCCGACACGGCGGCGGTGCCGCTGAAGCGAGTCGTGCCGGTGCAGGGGGAGGTCGCGGTCGAGCAGACGACGACCGTGACCGACCCTGCGCCAGCTGTCGCCGTGCCGCTGATGAGCGCCTTCGTCGTCGGCCCGCCGTTCGCCACGGACGTGACGGCGACCGCGATCGCCGGTCGGATGACCGTGGTGGTGCGCGAGACGGCGTTTCCGACCCTGTCGACGCCGGTGAGCGTGTAGCGGTAGCACCCGACCCCAAGGGCGGTCTCCGACGGGTTGCCGGAGATCGTCGTCGGAGCCCCGAACGTGCCGCACGTGACGCCGGAAACGGTCGCGGTCGCCCGCGTGAGCGTGCTCGACGCCAGTCCCGAGGCGGTCGCGGACGCGGTCTCCGCGAAGTTGGTGCGCGTCCCGGCGTACGTCCCGGTGCCGCTGATGCTCGTGGTGCCCGCGGCGCTGGCGGCGGTGCCGTTGACGGTGAGGGCTCCGCCCGTGGGAGCGGTCACATCGGGGGTCACGGTGAACGTCCCGCCGGCCGAGAGGCCCGTGTTGTTGACGGCGGTCACCGTCTGACTGCCGCTGGCGGCGATCGCCCCGCTCCAGCTGTAGGTCGCCGAGTAGGGGGAGCTCGTGTCGGCGCCGCCGCCCGTCATGCCGGCAGGCGTCGGGAAGGTGATCCTGTTGATGCCGGAGTTGGTGTCGGCGCTCGTGGCCGTCACGGTGAAGCCGCCGCTGAACCCGGCCTGCGGGTTGACGAACACGCGCGTCCCGCTGATGAAGCTGTTCCCGGTCGCGGCGCTGAGCGTGACGGACGGCGCAGACGGTGCGGTCGTGTCGACCATCACCACTCCGCTGGTCGCCGTCGCGGCGTTGCCGACGCGGTCCGTGCCGGTGAGCACCCAGCGGTAGCAGGAGCCGGTGCTGACCGTGTCGGTGGCGCCCGCCACCACGGTCGAGCCGGTGAACGTGGTGCCGCAGGTGCCGCTCGAGAGCGTGGCGCTCTGCCGCGTGACGACGCTGGCCGAGAGCCCCGATTCGGTCGCCGAGGCGGTCTCGGCGAACGCCGTGACGGAGAGCGAGATCGTCGCCGAGGAGCTCGTGCCCGAGCCGCCGTTCGCCGTGATGGCGCCGCCGGTCGGCGCGGTCGTGTCCGGCTGCACCGTGAACGTCGAGGAGGACGTGAGGGTGGCGGCGTTCAGCGCGGTGACGGTCTGGGCGCCGGTCGCGGTGACCGCGCCGCTCCAGGTGTACGCGGCGGCGTACGGGCTCGTCGTGTCGGCGCCACCGCCCGTGATCCCGCTCACGGTCGGGAAGGTGACGTTGGTGATCGTCGACTCGGGCTCGCTCGTCGTGGCGGTGACGGTGAACGTCCCAGAGCGACCGACCTGCGGGTTGATGAACACGATCGAGCCGGACGCGTACGTGTTGCCCGTGGTCGCGATCGACAGCGACGGCGCGGAGGGCGCGCTCGTGTCGATCCTGGCGGTGCCGGACACGGCGGACGTGGTCTGGTTGCCGACGTTGTCCGAGACGAGCTGTCGATAGCGATAGCAGCGGCCGGAGACGACGGTGGTGTCGGCGCCACCCGAGAGCGTGACGGGCGTCCACGTGCTCGGGAACGCGGCGCACGTGCCCGCGCCGAGCGCCGCGCTGTCGCGCTGGACGATCACCGAACCAGCGGCGACGCCCGACCCTGCGTCGGTCGCAGACGGCAGCGTGACCGGCACGGATGCGGCCGAGTAGTACCCGGCCGTGACGGTGGGCGCCGAGACGTTCGGCGCGACGACGTCCCAGGTGAGCGTGAAGGAGCCGGTTGACGTGAGCCCGACGCCGTTCGCCGCCGTGATGGTCAGCGCCCCGAGGGATGCCGTCGCGGCGGTCCAGGAATAGGTCGTCTGGTATGGGCTCGTCGTGTCATCGCCGCCACCGGCAAGCCCGAGCGGGCTGGGGAACGTGACCCTGTCGATCCCCGTGTCCGCATCGGACGTCGTCGCGGTCACCCGGAACGTCCCGGAGTTCGACGCCTGCGCCGCGATGAACGCCGTCGTGCCGGAGATCCATGTGTTGCCGGTCGGCTGGTCGAGGGTGATCGCAGGCGCCGTGGGCGCGCTCTTGTCGACCGTGTAGGCGGCGCCGGTGAGGCTCCCGTCGCCCGCGCCGCTCGTGCCCGACCCACCGAGCGGGTTGGAGCCGCCGTCGACGATCGTGTCGTCGTCGACGAGCCGGAGCGTGAGCGTGCCGGTGCCCGACCCCGTTGCCGCTGTCACCGTGTACGTCGCCGCGCTGCCGCTGACCGAGGTGAGCGAGGTGCCCGCGACCGTCCCGCTGGTGAGGAGCGTGAAGTCGCCCGTGCCGACGCCGCTCACCGACTCGCTGAAGGTCACGGTCCAGCGCACGCTGGCAGCAGCGGTCGGGCTCGCATCGGCCCTCACGATCGAGGAGACGCTGGGCGGAGTGGCATCGGCGGCGACGACGACGGGTGAGCTGGCGGAGCTCGCCGCCGTCCAGCTGCGGTACACGGCGGTGACGGCGTACGTGTAGGTCCCGGCCGAGACGCCGGTGTCGTCGCAGGTGACCGTCGCCCCGCCGAGCGGTGCGGCAAGCGAGCTCCCGCACGCCGAGGCGGTCGACGCGCCCTGCGTCCTCGTCACGACGTACCCGGTCGGGCTCCCGCCGTCGGGCGCCGTCACGGCGCTCCAGGTCACCCGGACGACGCCGGTGATCGCGACGGGCGTGGCCGTGACGCTCGTGGGCGCAGCGAGCGTCCCGATCGAGGCACCGGCCGTCCCGACTCCAGGCCCGCTCCAGTAGGCGTGCACGGCGACTCCGCCGGCGCAGAGGAGCGAGACGAAGGCGACGACGAGAAGCCGACGCGCCGCGTGTCGGCGCAGGCGGGTCACGGTGCGGATCCGATCGCCGAGTAGAGCAGCGTGAGCGTCGCGCCCTTGCAGGCGTCCTGGTTCGTTGCCAGCTGCGTCATCGAGACCACGGGGGCCGCCGGCGCGACGGCCGGCAGGGCGACGGTCGACCCGGCCGGGACGATCACGCCGGTCGGGCTCGAGGCGAGGCTCGACTGGGTGACCGAGAAGTTCGTCGTGGCCGAGCACGAGGGCACGGAGGTCGCGGCCGCGATCGCGACGGTGAGGGCCGTCACCCGCACGTCCACCGCGGTCGGGTTCGTGAGCGTCAGGGGCAGTGGGGCCGCGGTCCCCGGGGCGAGGGCCGTGGCGAGCGATCCCGAGATCGTGATCGGCCCGGGCGACGGGGTAGGCGGCGGTCCGGGCGGTCCGGTGCTCCCGCTGACCGCCCAGGACGCGCAGCTCGCGGGTCCCGCGAGCGACCCGACGGCGATGCGCACGCAGAGCTCGTGCGGGCCGGGCGTGAGCCCGACGAGACGCACCGGGCTCGTGCAGACGGCCCAGGCGCCGCCGTCGAGGCTGCAGGCGTACGACGCGCCCGGCGGCAGCGGCCGGCCGTCGCTCGTCCCGAACGAGATGGTGGCCGAGGTCGCTTCCGTGCTCCCTGAGGGCGTGCCCTGCAGGACCGGGGCGTCGACGTCCGGCGCGCCTGAGGCCCCCGTGATCGTCCAGCGGAAGAGGTTGACGGCGCTCGATCTCCCGGTCGACGAGACGGCGCGAACGGCGAACTCGTGGGGGCCGAGCCGGAGGCCCGGATACGTGGCGGGCGTCGAGCACGTCCGCCAGCGGCCGCGATCGATGCGGCACGTCGTGCGGGTGCCGGGTCTCGCGAGCCACGCGAACGTCGCGGAGCGGGACGTCCACGGGCGGATGGGCGCCGTCGTGAGCACCGGCCGGACCGGTGTGCCGTTGGCCGACGGCGTTCGTCGCGGCTCGTAGGGGCTATCGGGTCGTGGGCTCACCTGGAGCCACGAGTAGCTCGCGTCCGCGCTGGCGTCGGTGCCCCGTCGCGCACGGACGACGACCCTGTGCGGTCCGGGGCGGAGGCCTCGAAAGGTGACGGGACTGGTGCAGGCGACGGTCGGTCGCCCGTCGACCGCGCAGGTGTACGCGAGCCCGATCCGACCGTCGAAGGCGACCGTCGCTCTGGTCGCGATCGTGCGCGTGAACGGCGCGCTGGAGATCCGCGGTGCCGCGACGGGCTCCGGGGCGCCGAGCGCGCCGAGACCCGCCTGTGCGAGCATGGCGGTGACGGCGGTCGCCACGAGGGCGACCGCCATCGACCTGAGCCGCATCCCGAGCACGGGGCTCCTCCGCTCGCGCGTCCTCTCCTAGGTGCTCGAGAGGGCGATCGTGAGGGTGGCGCCCTTGCAGGCGTCCTGGTTCGCGGTCGTGTTCGCGAACTGGAGCGTCCCCGTCGAGCCGAGCGCCTGGTTCGAGGCGTTGGCGAGCACGACCTCGTTCACTGCGACGTTCGCCATGGAGAAGTCGGCCGTGTTGCACCCGCTGTGACCGGCGTCCGCGGTGATGCTCGTCGCGGAGACCGTCCCGACGTAGAGGTTCGTGTCGCCGGAGTTCGACGCCGTGAACGAGACCGTGCGGCTGCCGCCGGGGTAGATGCCGGCGGGCACGGTCGCCGCGAGCGTGACGGTGCCGTTCGACGACGCGACCGCAGCCGTGCCCGAGCCCGAGCCGGAGGTCGTCCAGTAGGCGAGACCGCCGACGGCCGTCGCCAGGGCGATCCCGACGACCACGACCATGAGCGGCACACGCTTCGTGAGCTTCTTCAACTGTTCCTCTCCTTGTTCCGCACTACGTGGGGGGCAGGTGGCCGCCATCCCTCCGCGATGCTGTCGCCGCAGGGAGGTCGACCGTCGTACGGCACCGTTATCGGCAGAGAAGACACCCCGCATGAGGGATGCAGCGCCTCGTTCGAGGGATGAGCGGGAAGCCACCGTGACGTGGCCCTCCCGGCACGAAGCAGGCGCACACGTGTGCGTGATCCGCCGGGATGCTCGAGGAGTGATCACCCTCACCCGAGCTCAGGTGCTCCTCGCCGTGATCCCGCTGGTCGCGCTGCTGGCGCTCGCCGGCTCACGGATCGCTTCGCCGGGCACGAGCCGAGGCCCGGCCCGCGCTGCTCCGCTCGCGGTCGTCGACGAGGGAGCACTGCCGCCGCCGCGCATCGTCGTGCACGTGGTCGGCGCCGTGCGCCGTTCGGGGCTCTATCGCATCCGCGACGGCGCTCGCGTCGCCGACGCGATCACGCGCGCCGGAGGGCCGACGGCGAAGGCCGACCTGGCGGCCGTCAACCTTGCCGCTCCGGTCGCCGACGGGCAGCAGATCGTGATCCCACGGCGCCTGCCGCCCGGGGCGCTGCCGAGCGCCGGCGACGCCGGTCCCGGGCGCCAAGGTCAGCCTCTCGAGCGCGACCGTGGAGCAGCTCGACGCGCTTCCCGGGATCGGGCCGGTGACGGCGGAGAAGATCGTCGCCTGGCGCGCCGAGCACGGGCCGCTCCGCTCGGCGACGACCTCGATGCGATCCCGGGGATCGGGCCGGCTCGCGTCGAGCAGCTGCGGGAGCTCGTCCAGCCGTGACGAGGCCGCCGGGGCACTCGGTGCTCGTCGAGCGCGCCGCCGGGCCCTGCCGCTCGAGCGGACCGGTCGACGGTGGTCGTCGCCTCCGGGTGCGTCGGGATCGCGCTCGCGACGGCGATCCGGTCGCCTGCTCGGCGGTCTCCCTCGCTCGGCCGTCGCTCTCGCCCTGGGCCGCGCGCGCCGAGGGACGCCGTCTGGTGCTCCTCACCGCGCTGGCCGTCGCGTTCGTCGGTCTCGCGTGGGGAGTGGCTCCGCGCCGAGCGCTCGACCGCTCGCGTCCTCGTCCTCGCGGATCGGCTCGACGGCGACGATGCGCGGTGATCGTCACCGGGCCCGTCCGGCGTCGCCGCTTCTCGCTCCGCGCGCCGGGGCTCGTGTCCGCGTCGGCGACGCGCGCGTTCGCGAGCGCGTGCTCCTCGAGCTCCCGGTGGGCCGCTCACCGCCCGCAGGGCTCCGTGCTCGACGTGCGGGCGCGGCCGGACGACCACGAGGGCCCGAGACCGGCTTCGACGAGCGGCGTGGCTCGCGCGGCAGGGCGTCCACGTCGTCCTGCACGGACGGTCGTCCGCGTCGTCGGCCGGCGGGGTGGGATCGGTGGCGTCGCCGACCGGCTGCGCTCGCACGTCGAGGAGACGCTCGCCAGCGGGGACGACCGGCGAGCGACGCGCGCTGCGTCACGGGGATCGTGCTGGGCGAGGGTCGCAGCCCTACCCGGAGGAGCTCCGCGAGGACGTTCCGCGCGCAGCGGGCTCACGCACCTGCTCGCGGTCTCCGGCCAGAACGTCGCGATCACGGCGCGTCGGCGTCGTCGTCGCCGCTACGGCTGCTCGGCGTCGGTCGGATGCTCGGCGAGAGCGCGGCGATCGTCGCGGTGCTCGCCTACGCGCTCGCCGTCGGCTGGCAGCCCTCCGTCGTGCGCGCCACGGTCGCGGGCCTGCTCGCGTCGCTCGCGTGGCTCGCGCTCGCGGCTCCGATCGCTGGCATGCGATGGCGCTCGGTGCGCTCGTGCTGCTCGCGTGGTCGCCGCTCGCGTGGCGCGAGCCCGGCTTCCAGCTGTCGTTCGCGGCCGTCGCCGCGATCTTCACGGTCGTGCCGCGGGTCGCAGGCGGCGCTCGAGGCGACGCCGATCTCGGGGAGACCGGCCGAGCTCGTCGCGGTCGCGGCCGCGTGCGGCGTGGTGACTGCGCCGATCGTGCTGCTGCAGTTCGGCGCCGTCCCGACCTGGACGGTGCCCGCGAACGTGCTCGCCGAGCCGGCGATGCCGCCGCTCGTCTCCCTCGTCGCTTGCTGGCAGTGCTCGTCGCAGCCGGTCTCCCCGTCGGCCGCGGCCGCGCTCGCGTGGCTCGCGGGCTCTGCGCGGCGTGGATCGCCGCTCGTGGCTCGCGTCGTCGGCGGCGCTCCCCGCGGCGCAGATGCGTCCGGTCGCGATCGCGGCGTGCCTCGCGGCGTGCGTGCTCGCGGCTGGCGATGATCCGCAGGCCCGGCGTCGCACGGGTCGGGGTCGCGCTCGTCGGCGCGATCGATCGCGCTCGTCGGGCCGTCGGCGCGTGGGCGCTGCGGACCGTCCGACTGGACGCCCCCGACGGGGCTGCGGCTCACGGCCCTCGACGTCGGTCAGGGCGACGCGATCCTGCTCGAGACCGCGGATGGCGCCGTGCTCGTCGATCAGGGGCCTCCCGAGGCGGACGTCGCCGCCCAGCTGCGACGTCGTGGTCGTCCGCGCGCTCACGGCGGTGGTTCTCACGCACCCGCAGCGCGACCACGTCGGCGGCGCGGCGGACGTGATGCGCCGACTCGACGTCGGAGGCGGCGATCGACCCGGGTCTCGACGCGATCGGCCTCGCCGGACGAGCGCGCCGCCCTGGCCGACGCCCGACGGCGCGGTGTCCGCATCGTCCTCGCGAGGGCCGGAGAGGTCGTTCCGCCTCGGACGTCTCCGACTCGACGTGGTGTGGCCCGACGATCGCGGGGCGCCCGGCGCGGACCCGAACCTGCGCGCGACCGTCGTCCTCGCCCGCTACGGCGCGACCACGACAGCGCTTCTCACCGCGGACGCCGAGTCGGACGTCACGCTGAGGCTGCGCTGCCCGCGCGTCGACGTGCTCAAGGTCGCCCACCACGGCTCGGCCGATCCTGGTCTCCCGGAGCTGCTGCGCCGCATCCGACCACGAATCGCGGTCATCTCGGTCGGGCGAGGGCAACGACTACGGGCATCCCACGGCCAGGAGACGCTGGCAGCGCTCGAGGCGATCGCCCGGGCTTCGCGTCTATCGCACCGACCGTGACGGAGCGGTGAGGTCGAGAGCGACGGCCGCCGCCTCACCGTGCGCACCGAGCCGCTGAGCGGCCGCACCCGGTCGATCGACTACGCTCGGGGACGTGTCCGACCTCGAGCCCGTCTACCTGATCGGAGGCAGCGACCGCCCGAAGGTCGACGAGGCGATCGATCGGCTGCGCCGTCACTTCGACGCCGGCGCGATCGACCGGTTCGACGCGGCGCCGACGACGCCGCGACGGTGGTCGCCGCGTGCAACGCCGGGACGCTCTTCGGCGACGCCGGCTCGTCCTCGTCGACCAGGTCGACGGACGTCCGGGTGACGACGGGCGGCTGCGGGTCACCTGGAAGGCTGCGGACGTCGAGGAGATCGTCGCCTATCTGCGGTCGCCCCGGCACCGGGCACGGTGCTCGCGCTCGTCTCGAACGAGGTGAAGAAGGACGCGCCGCTCGTGAAGGCCGCGAGCAAGGGCTGGAACCGTGCTCGCGTTCGAGATCGAGAAGCGCAAGACCGTCGGGTGGGTGTCAACCGGTTCCGCGAGGGGGCGCGCGCATCGACCCGGAGGCCGCGCAGTTGCTCGTCGACGCTCGTCGGGGAACGGACACGCATGGCGCTCGCGCAGGAGATCGACAAGGTCGATCACGTGGGCGGCTCCGACCCCGGCGCCGACGTCGGCGAGCGGGAGATGCTCGATCTCGTCGCTCCGTGGAGCGAGACGCCGCCGTGGGAGCATCACGGACGCCTGGGCCGCTCACGATCCCGGCGCGAGCGTTGCGCGCCGTCGAGCAGATCCTCCATCGCGCGGGCACACCGAGCGGCGCCGGGACGAGGCCGCCCGCATGACCGTCGACGCTCGGCTTCCATCTCGGCAAGCTGCGACGGGTCGGGGTCGCCGCGGCGGCGGGTGAGCGTCCGCGCGACCACGCGCAGCGGACGAAGCAGCACCCGTTCCCGTCGAGAAGCTGTATCCGGCAGGTCGAGGGGATGTCGTCCGTCGAGCTCGACGACGCGACCACGACGCTCGCACGGTCTCGACTTCGCGCTGAAGGGCGGCAGTCGGCTCTCGCCCGATCTCGAGCTGCAGCGGGCGGTCACCGCCGTCAGCGTCGACCGCGCCCGGCACGCGACCACGGGACAGCGTCGACGGCCCGCGGCGATCAGCTCGCGGTAGGAGGGCGGCGGGCGTAGACGCCCGCGACGGCGCGTGCGGCCTGCGACTTCTTGCGCGCCGCCGTGTTCTGTGGAGCGCGCCACGGCTTGCGGCCCGATCGAGCATCTTCACGAGCTCGCGGTGCGCGACGGCGATCTGCTCGGCGTCCCCGTCGGCGACCGCCTCCGCCAGCCGCGCTGGAGCGTCTTGACGGTCGAGCGGTAGCGGAGGTTCTCGAGCCGCTGACGGCTCGCGCTCCGGACGCGCTTCTCCTGCTGCTTGATGTTCGGCATACGTGAGGTTGCCCGCTGACGTGCGAGCCGCAGGATCGTAGCAGAGGCCCGTCGGCGCGCTCGCGCGCGCCCCGGCCGGGGGGCCACCACTCCTCCTCCCCGCTGTCGAGCCTACCCGGGTTACCGTTGCGAGGCAGTCACGGCTCCGTGCCGAATGTGTGCCAGATGAGCGACGCCTCACCCCCCGATCCGAGCACGGCCGCCGCCCGGGCGTCCGACCCCGTCGCCGAGGACGATCCGCGGCATCGACGTCATCTCGCCCGTTCGACCGCGATCTTCGCCGCGGCGACCGGTCTCTCGCGCGTGCTGGGGCTGGTGCGGGAGATGGTCGCCGCCTACTTCTTCGGGGTCGAGGGCCTGATCAACGCGTTCACGGTCGCGTTCCAGATCCCGAACCTGATCCGGGCGCTCTTCGCGGACGCAGCGCTCTCGGGGCGTTCGTCCCGGTCTTCAGCGAGCTGCTCGGGAGCGATCGCAAGCGGGCGTGGCGGGTCGCGTCGACGATCTTCTGGCTCGTCCTGCTCGTCCTCGGGGCGATCGACGGCCGTTCTCATCCTCATCACGCCGCTGCTCCTTCGGCCCTTCGGCGATCCCGGCGGCGACTTCGACCTCGCGGTCACGCTCGCGCGGATCATGTTCCCGATCGTCGTCCTGCTCGGCCTCACCGGCGTGGTCGTCGGGATCCTCAACGCGTACGACCACTTCTCGATCCCGGCGCTCACCCCGGTCGCCTGGAACCTCGTGATCATCCTCGGGCTGGCCCTCGGAGTGCCGGCCGTCGACAGCGAGGAGACGCAGCTGTACATCTACGCCGGCTCGATCCTCGTCGCGACGTTCGTGCAGTTCCTGATGCCGCTGCCGATGCTCCGCGGGCTCGACGGGCGCATCCGGCCGGTCCTCGAGTGGCGCGACCCGGCCGTCCGCCGGTTCTTCGTGTTGATGCTCCCCGTCACGATCACGCTCGGACTGATCAACGTCAACGCGCTGATCGGCACGCTCTTCGCCTCGCGTCTGATCGATCCGGAGCTCGCTCCCGCCGCGATCGACAAGGCGTTCCGCCTGTACATGCTCCCGCAGGGGATGTTCTCGGTCGCGGTCGCGACGGTGCTGTTCCCGACGCTCTCGCGCCTCGCCGCGCGGGGCGACATCCCCGGCTTCCGGCGGCAGATCGACGAGGGACTCCGGCTGATCGGGTTCCTGCTGATCCCGGCGAGCCTCGTCTCGGCCGCGCTCGCGGTCGCGATCACCCGGATCGTCTACCAGCGCGGCGCCTTCACCGCGGAGGACACGCAGATCGTCGCCCAGTGCCTCGCAGCCTTCTCGATCGGGCTCGTCTTCAACGGGTGGATGCTCATGCTCACGCGAGGCTTCTACGCGCTCCAGTCGAACTGGGCGCCGACCGCTCGTCGCGCTCGGCGTCGCTCGGCCTCAACGTGCGCGCTCGACGTCGGCGTTCTACCGCGTCGGCGTCTGGGGCCTGCCGCTCGCGACCTCGATCTCGAACGTGATCGGCGGTCGCCGCCCTGCTCGTCCTGCTGCGCCGGCGCACGGGCCTCGACGATCCGCGCGCGACGGCAGGCGCGCTCGTGCGGATCCTCGTGCTCTCGCTCGTCGCGACCGCGCGCCGCGTGGGGGGTCTGGCGCGGCCTCGACGAGGTGCTCGGGAGGGGATGCGGTCGGTCAGATCGTCTCGGTCGGCGTCGCGCTCGCTGTCGGCACCGCCGCCTACCTGGGGCTTGCAGGTCTCTTCCGGGTGCGTGAGGTGAAGGCGCTGAAGGCGCTTCTGCCGTCGCGCTGAGCCGACCCGGCGAGGCGACCCTCGTGGACGGCTGGTCCGCTCGGCAGCCTGCCGCCCCGAGCGTCGGGCCTACGCGGTCTCCGGGCGGGCCTCCGCGTCCCTCAGGTACTGGTGCACGAAGGCGATCGCCATGCTGCCCTCGCCGACGGCCGCTGCGACGCGCTTCACGGGGCTGTAGCGCACGTCGCCGCAGGCGAAGATGCCGGGGACGCTCGTCTCGAGGAGGTAGGGGTCGCGCTCGAGCGCCCAGCGTCCCGCGGCGCGGAGATCCGGGCCGGTCAGCACGTACCCCTTGCGGCTCGAGAGCGATCTCGGGTGGCAGCCAGGCTGTCTCGGCGTCCGCGCCGATGAAGATGAACAGGCCGCCGGACTCCAGCCGCGTCGTCTCGCCCGTCGACGCGTCGAGGACGTCGAGCGCCTCGAGCGAGGTGTCGCCGTGCGCGGCGGTCACCTCGGTCCGGAACCGGACGTGGACGTTCGCCCGCGTGGCGAGCTGGTCGACGAGGTAGCGGGACATGCTCTTCTCCAGCGTCTCCCCGCGATAGAGGATGGTCACGCTCCGTGCATGGGTGGAGAAGAACATCGCCGCCTGGCCGGCCGAGTTCCCGGCCCCGAGGATGTGCACGTCAAGGCCGTGGGTGTTGGCGGCCTCGCTGCGCGCCGCGCCGTAGAAGAGCCCCTTGCCCACGAGGCGGTCGAAGCCCTCGATCGCGAGCTGGCGCCAGGTGACCCCGCAGGCGAGGATGATCGTCCGCGCCCGCAGGACGTCGCCGCCGTCGAGGTGCACCTGGTGCGTCGCCGCATCGATCCGCGTGATGCAACGCGTGACCAGGATCTCGGCGCCGAGCCTGCGCGCCTGCTGGAGCGCGCGGCTCGACAGCTCGTCGCCCGACACGCCCGAGGGGAAGCCGAGGTAGTTCTCGATGCGAGACGACGTCCCCGCCTGCCCGCCCGGCGCCTCCCGCTCGATCACGAGCGTCCGGAGCCCTTCCGACGCGCCGTACACGGCGGCCGCGAGACCCGCAGGGCCGGCGCCGACGACGACCGTGTCGTACTCCGCGGAGAGCGGCTCGGTGGCGATCTCGAGGAGCTCTGCCACGCGGCGCAGGGTCGGCCGCACCACCGTCTTGCCGTTCACGATCCGGAACGCCGGGTAGTCGCCTTCGGCGGGGAGCGCGCCCCACCACTGCTCGGCCTCGGCCGGCACGTCCGGCTGGAACCACCGGAATCGGATCTGGTTGCGATCGAGGAACCGTCGGAGCTCGGTGCAGGCCGCGTCCCACCGGTACCCGAGGACGATCGCCCGGTACGGCGTCGGCTCCGACGCGAGCGCCTGGAGGCCTCGTGGCCCGCCGATCCTCTCGCTCGCCAGACGGCCGACGTGCGTCGCGACCTCGGGGGCGTTGGCAGCGAGGGCGTGGTAGTCGTGCGGCTCGATCCTGATCACCCTCGAGGCCTCCGCCGCCCGGAACCCCGCGGGATGGGGTGTGCCGAGCGTGATCGAGATCTCGCCGAGGAGGTCGCCGGGCCGTCGCTCCCCGATCACGCGCCCGACGCCGTCCGTCATCCTGACGGCCTCGATCCTCCCCTCGAGAAGGACGAACAGGGCAGGCAGATCGCCCTCGTGCACCGCGTACTCGCCGGGGTCGAGCGAGAGGTCGGCTGCGACACGGCAGAGCCACTCGAGGTCTTCCCGCTCGAGGGCGGCGAAGGCCGGGATCTCCCGAAGCTCCTCCGGCGTCACCATCCGTCCGACCTCGTCCATCCGGGGATGTCCGTCGGGCGGGGAGCGCGCCGACGGAGCCTGTGATTCGTCCCGCTCGCCATGGGGGCCAGGCTACTGCGTGGGTGGAGGCTCTGCCAGGGGCCTGTCGGACGGTGAGCCGCGGCGGTCGGCCGCCGCGTCGAGGCGCGCTGTCGGGCTCCGACGACGCCTGCCGACGCACGCCCGGACACGGAAGCGCCCGTGACCGGGGAAGACCGGGCCACGGCTACGATCCTCCGCGACTCCCCATGGACCAGAGCCGCATCCGCAACTTCTCGATCATCGCCCACATCGACCACGGGAAGTCGACGCTCGCGGATCGGATCCTCCAGGTCACGGACACCGTCGCCGACCGCGACATGCGCGACCAGCTGCTCGACTCGATGGACCTCGAGCGCGAGCGCGGCATCACGATCAAGGCCCAGGCGGTGCGCGTCAGCTGGAAGGGACACGAGCTCAACCTGATCGACACCCCGGGCCACGTGGACTTCACGTACGAGGTGTCGCGGAGCCTGCAGGCGTGTGAGGGTGCGCTGCTCGTCGTCGACGCGGCGCAGGGGATCGAGGCGCAGACGCTCGCGAACGCGTACCTCGCGATCGAGAACGACCTCGAGATCGTCCCCGTCGTGAACAAGATCGACCTCCCCTCCGCCGACCCCGACGGCGCCGCCCGCGAGGTCTGCGAGCTGCTCGGCGGCGACCCCGACGCCGTCGTCCGGATCTCCGCGAAGACCGGGATCAACGTCGACCAGGTGCTCGACGCGATCGTGGAGCGCGTCCCGCCCCCGGCAGGCGACCCCGCCGCACCCGCCCGGGCGCTCATCTTCGACTCGTCGTACGACCAGTACCGGGGCGTGATCGCGTTCGTCCGGGTCGTCGACGGCCGGCTCGAGAGCGGCGCGGCGCTGCGCGCGATGGCGACGCGGGACCGACTTCGACGCGGAGGAGCTCGGCTTCATGTCGCCCACGCGCGTTCCCACGAAGGCGCTCGAGGCGGGAGAGGTGGGCTTTCTCGTGACCGGGCTCAAGGACGTGTCGCGGCTCCGGGTCGGCGACACGGTCACGACGCTCAAGCACGGCGCGACCGAGCCGCTGCCCGGGTACAAGGACGTGAAGCCGATGGTCTTCGCCGGTCTCTTCCCGACCGACTCGGACGACTACCCCGAGCTGCGGGACGCGCTGGAGAAGCTCAAGCTCAACGACGCCGCGCTCTTCTACGAGCCCGAGACGTCGCAGGCGCTCGGCTTCGGCTTCCGCTGCGGGTTCCTCGGGCTGCTGCACATGGAGATCGTCCGCGAGCGGCTCGAGCGCGAGTTCGACCTCGACCTGCTCGTCACCGCCCCGAACGTCGCCTACAACGTCAAGCAGCGGAACGGCGACTGGCTGGAGGTGCACAACCCCGCCGAGATGCCGCGCGGAGATCGACGAGGTGCAGGAGCCCTACGTCAACTCGCAGGTGATCGTCCCGAAGGACTACGTCGGCGCCGTGATGGAGCTCTGCACCGAGCGGCGCGGCCGGTTCGACCACATGGAGTACCTCTCGCCGGAGCGCGTGATGCTCGTCTACGAGCTGCCGCTCGGCGAGATCGTCCTCGACTTCTACGACCAGCTGAAGTCGCGCACCCGCGGCTACGCGAGCTTCGACTACGACCTCGCCGGGTTCCGGGACGGGAACCTCGTGCGGGTGGACGTGCTCGTCGGCGGCGAGCAGGTCGACGCGCTCTCGCTGATCATCCACCGCGACTTCGCCTACGAGCGCGGCAAGCTGCTCGTCGAGCGGCTGAAGGAGGAGATCCCGCGTCAGATGTTCGACGTCGCGATCCAGGCGGCGATCGGGTCACGGGTGATCGCGCGCGAGACGGTCAAGGCGCGACGCAAGGACGTGCTCGCCAAGTGCTACGGCGGCGACATCTCGCGCAAGCGCAAGCTGCTCGAGAAGCAGAAGAAGGGCAAGAAGCGGATGAAGCAGGTCGCGGGCGTCGAGGTGCCGCAGGAGGCGTTCCTCGCCGTCCTCAACCTCGACGACCCCAAGAAGAAGTAGCTCTCCCCGATGACCTGGGAGGACGTCGTCCGCATCGGGCTCGAGCTGCCGGAGGTCGAGGTCGGGAGCGCCTACGGGACCCCGGCCCTGCGCGTCAAGGGCTCGTTCATGGGGCGGCTGCGCGAGGACGGCGAGACGCTCGCGATCCGCTGCGACCTCGAGGAGCGGCCCCTGCTGATCGAGGCGCACCCGGGGACGCTCTTCGTCACACCGCACTACGAGAGCTGGCCGATGGTGCTCGTCGCGCTGCCGGAGGCCGACCCCGGGCTCGTCCAGGAGCTCGTCGAGGACGCCTGGGTGCTGAAGGCGCCAAAGCGTCTCGCCACGGCGTTCCTCGCGGAGCGCGGGGACGACTGAGGTGGGGGCCATCCCACCGCTCGTCGAGCAGAAGGCTGCCTGGACGCGGGCCGCACCTGCGCTCGGTCGCGCCGTCGACGAGGTCGAGGCCATCCTCGCAGTGCTCGGCGACCACGTCGAGCAGACGGCCCCTTCCGCCGGTGACGCCGTGCTGGTCGTCCGCGGTATCGACCCTGCGTCGCTGGTCGGCGCGCTGCGGCTCGAGGGGAGTGATCGCACCGGCACGCTCGATCGCAACCACGGGCCGGAAGGGCTCGCGCCCTACGTCCCGCGTCCGGGGCTCGACGTCCCGGACGCTCCCGCCTACGCGCTCGTCGGCGTGGAGCGTGGGGACGCCTATCGCGGCGTGCCCCCGAGCCAGGCCCTGGAGGACGTCGTCGCCCGGGGTCGTTCCCCGCTGACGATCGAGGAGGGCCTCGCCGCGGTGCTCGTGGCGCCGGCACTGCTCGAGCGCGGGCACTGCTTCTCGCTGGCGGGCTCGACGCGGGGCGATCGTCGCGTGCCGGCGCTGTGGGTCTCGGCTGACGCGCCGAAGCTCGGGTGGTGCTGGACGGGAGCTCCGCACGGGTGGCTCGGCCTCGCCAGCTGCGCGTCGCGCGTCGCATGAGCGGCGTCCGCCACCTCTACGTGCACCTGCCGTTCTGCGTGCATCGCTGCGGGTACTGCGACTTCGTGACCGCGGTCGGCCGTCTCGACGAGCACGACTCGTACGTCGACGCGCTGCTCGCTCGAGCTCGAGCGCGAGCGCCGGCTCGCTGGGAGACGACGTCCAGACGGTGTTCGTGGGCGGCGGGACGCCGACGTTCACGGAGCCGGACGCGCTCGCAAGGGTTCTTGGCGCTCTCCCGCGCGCCGAGGAGGTCACGGTCGAGGCGAACCCGGAGACCGTCACGCCGGAGCTCGCGCGGCTGCTCGCCGAGCACGGAGTCACCCGCGTCTCGCTCGGCGCCCAGTCGTTCCAGGCGCACCTGCTCGAGGTGCTCGAGCGCCGGGCCACCCCCGCCCAGGTGCGGGACGCGTTCGCACTCCTCCGGGCGGAGGGCTTCGACAACCTCTCGCTCGACCTGATCTACGGCATCCCGGGGCAGTCGGCGGAGGACCTCGCAGCCGACCTCGACACGGCGCTTGCGCTCGAGCCCGAGCACCTCTCGGCCTACGAGCTCGAGGCGAAGCCGGGCACGCGCTTCACCCACGCCTGGGCGGACGAGCTCGAGCGGCAGGCCGACGCGCTTGAGGGCTACGCCGAGGCGGTCGTCGACTCGCTCGTCGCCGCGGGGCTGCGCTGGTACGAGACGGCGAACTTCTGCCGGCCGGGCGAGCGCGACCTGCGCGCGCAGCACAACCTCGCCGTCTGGCGGGGCGCGGACTACCTCGGCATCGGCGTCGGCGCGGTCTCGACGCTCTCGGCGACACGGCGGCGGAACGCGCCATCGGTGGGACGGTACGTCGCCTCCCTCCTCGCCGGCGAGGCCCCCCCGCGCGAGGTGGAGGAGCTCGACGACGCGACCCGTGCGTTCGAGCGCGTGATGCTCGGTCTGCGGCTCGACGACGAGCTCCCGCTCGACGGGCTGGACGAGGTCGTCGACGTCGATGCGCTCGAGCGGCTGATCGCGCGCGGGCTGGTCGAGCGCACGCCGACGGGCATCCGGCTTGCGTCACATGCGCGCCTCCTTGGCGGCGCCGTGACTGCCGAGCTGCTCCTCTAGGCGTTCCGGCTCCTGCCGGAACGCCCGTCCGTACCATTCACCCATGGAGCTGAGCCCTCGCAAGCGTGACATCCTCCGCCGGGTGGTCGAGGAGCACGTCGCCACCGGGCGACCCGTCGGCTCGAAGTGGATCGTCGAGCGGACCGAGCTCGAGGTCTCCTCCTCGACCGTCCGGAACGAGCTCGCCGAGCTCGAGGCGCTCGGGCTCCTCACCCACCCGCACACGTCGGCAGGTCGCGTTCCCACCGACAGCGGCTACCGGATCTACACCGAGGAGCTGGTCGGCCGGGTCGAGGGGCGTCCCGCCCCGTTCACCGTCGACCTCACGGCGATGCGGAGCGAGCTCGAGGAGGCGCTGCGCACGGACGACCGAGGCGCTCTCGGACGCCACCCACCTGCTCGCCCTCGTGTCGGCGCCTCCGATCGAGGCTGCCGCCGTGCGGCACGTCGAGGTGCTCCAGCTGCAGCCGCGCGGTGGTGCTCGTGGTCGTGATCACCGCGTCGGGCGACGTCTCGAAGAGGGTCTTCGAGCTCGACCACCCGGTCGACCCTGGGCTCGTGGAGTGGGCCCGCGCGTACCTCAACGAGACCGCCGCGGGCCTCCGACTCGGCGGCGGCGCCCTCCGCCGCCGGCTCGAGGATCCGACGCTCTCGGCGACCGAGCGACGGTTCCTCGACACCATCCGTCCGGCGTTCGCCGACGTGCTCCAGCAGGATGCGCAGCTCTTCGTGGGCGGCGCGGCCGGGCTGCTCGGCGACGCGCGCGGCACCGAGCTCGAGGCCTGCCAGCGACTGCTCGACGCGCTCGAGCGCCGCGCCGCGGTCCTCGCCCTCCTCTCGGACGCGCTCGACCCGCTGCGCACGGTCGTCCGCGTCGGGCCGGAGCTCGACGGCGCCGAGCTGCGTGAGGTGTCCGTCGTGGGCTCGACGTACGGTCTCCCGAACCGCTCGCTCGGGGCCGTCGCGCTCCTCGGGCCGCAGCGGATGGACTACGAGAAGGCGATCCGCTCGGTGCGCGCAGCCGCGTTCGAGCTCTCGCGGCTCGTGGAGGAGGTGTACGAGGGCGCATAGCCCGCGAGCATGGCCACCGACAAGGACTACTACGAGCTGCTCGGGATCGGGCGGGACGCGAGCGAGGCCGAGATCAAGCGCTCGTTCCGTCGCCTCGCGCGCGAGCTGCATCCGGACGTCTCCGACGAGCCCGACACGCAGGAGCGCTTCCGTGAGGTCGCCGAGGCCTACGAGGTCCTCTCCGACCCTGAGCGTCGGCGCACGTACGACCGCTACGGGCACGCCGGTCTCAGAGGCGGGGGCTTCCACCCGACCGACTTCGATCTCGGCAACCTCTCCGACGTCTTCTCGGCGTTCTTCGGTGAAGGGCTTTTCGGCGGCGGCACGCGGACGCAGAGGCCCGCCCGCGGCGCCGACCTCGCCGCCGGCGTGGAGATCTCGCTGGCGGAGGCTCTCGTCGGTGCGAGCGTCGAGGTCCCGATCCGCGTCGCGCGCTCGTGTGCGACGTGCGCGGGCACCGGGGCTGCCGAGGGAACCGAGCCGGTCACCTGTCCGACCTGCCGGGGTGCGGGTCGTGTGCAGCAGGTCTCCCAGAGCATCTTCGGCCAGGTCGTGCGCCAGGGGACGTGCCCCCGGTGCGAGGGCTCCGGGCGCATCGTCGAGTCGCCGTGCGCGACCTGCGACGGTGCGGGACGCGTGGTGGAGGACGCGACGCTCGAGGTCGACGTGCCGGCCGGAATCCACGACGGCCAGCGCATCCGGATCCGTGGGGAAGGGCACGCGGGAGAGAGCGGGGCACCCGCGGGCGACGCCTACGTGCACGTCCACGTCGCCCCGCTCGACGGCGTCGTTCGCGACGGAGACGACCTCGTCACCGTGACGGAGGTGACGATGACGCAGGCTGCGCTCGGGGCCAGCGTCGAGGTTCCGACCCCGGAAGGGCCTCTCACGGTCGAGCTCGAGCCGGGCACGCAGCCCGGCGAGGTGCATCGCGTGCGGGGAAGGGGCATGCCCTCGCTCGACACCGGGAGGCGAGGCGATCTCCTCGTCCACGTCGGTGTGCGCGTGCCCCACCGCCTCTCGGAGGAGCAGCGGGCGGCGGTGGCGCGGTTGGACGAGGAGCTCGACGCCGACGCGTACCGCGCCGACGCCGAGGACGAGGGGTTCTTCGCCCGACTCCGCGGCGCCTTCCGGTGACGCTCCGCCGCGTCGCCCTGCGCGTGCCGCGGAGCGACGTCGAGATCGTGCTCGCGCGGCTGCTCGACCTCGCGCCGGACGGGCTGGAGGAGCGCGAGATCGACGGAGGCGTCGAGCTCGCCGCCTACCTCGACGACGATGCCGCGGAGGCCTTCCTCGCGGCGTTCCCGACCGCGAGCAGCGCCGTGGTCGCGGCGGGCTGGGAGGACGCCTGGAAGGCGTTCCACCACGGGGTCACCGTGGGCGGGATCTGGATCGGGCCGCCGTGGGAGGCCCCGTCGGGCGGTGCGGCGGTCGTCATCGACCCCGGCCGGGCGTTCGGCACCGGGGCGCATCCGACGACCCGTCTCTGCGTCGAGCTGCTCGCGCGCATCGCTCCGGCATCGCTCCTCGACGTCGGCTGCGGCTCCGGCGTCCTCTCGATCGCCGCGGCGCGGCTCGGCTTCGGTCCGCTCGTCGCGGTCGACTCCGATCCGATCGCGGTCGAGGTCGCGCTCGCCAACGCGCTGCGCCAACGACGTCGTGGTTGAAGCGCGCCTCGTCGATGCCACGGTCGACCCTCTCCCGTCGACCGAGGTCGCGGTCGCGAACGTGCTGCTGCGGCCGGTGGAGGAGATCCTCGCCCGGCTCGACGCGCGGTCCGTCGTGACGTCGGGCTACCTCGGCGGCGAGCTCCCCGCGCACGGAGGGTGGACGCACGCCGATCGCCTCGAGGCCGAGGGCTGGGCCGCCGACCGGTTCGACGCGCGCCTGACCGCCGTACAATCGGGGCGATGGCCACCTTCTCGACGCGGTTCCTCGGGTGCAAGGTCTCGTTCGCCGACCAGCAGGCGGTCCGCGACCGTCTGCTCGCCGAGGGGCACCGCGAGGTGGAGCAGGGGGGAGAGATCCAGGTGGTCAACACGTGCTGCGTCACGCACGAGGCCGTCTCGAAGTCGCGCCAGGCGGCGTCGCGGTCAGCGCGCTCCGCGCGCACGGTGTACGTCACCGGCTGCGCCTCCCGGCTCGACGGCGCGCTGGACGGGCATCGCGCCGAACGTCGTCGTGACCGGTCGCACGGGAGAGGACGCCGCTGCCTTCGTCGCACGCGACGTCGGTGCGATCGGCTGCGTCAACGCCGAGCACCGCCTCGATCGGGTGCAGGGCGTTCGTGAGGATCCAGGACGGCTGCTCGTTCTCGTGCAGCTTCTGCGTGATCCCGCTCGTGCGCGGGGCGACCCGCAGCCGCTCGGCCACGGCGGTGCTCGACGAGATCCGCCGGCGCGTGTCGCAGGGGCATCGCGAGATCGTCCTCACCGGCGTGAACCTCGGCTGCTTCCGCGATCGCGAGGCCGGGTTCACGCTCGCGCGGCTCGTGCGCGAGGCGGGCGCCGTCCCCGGGCTCGACAGGCTGCGGCTCTCGTCGATCGAGGTGAACCACGTCAGCGACGAGCTCGTCGCCGCTCTGCGCGAGACGCCGACGCTGTCCCGGCACCTGCACGTCCCGCTCCAGTCCGGCGACGACGGCGTGCTGCGGGCGATGCGCCGCCGGTACACGGTCGGCCAGTACCTCTCCCGGCTCGAGCCCCTCGCAGCCGAGTTCAACCTCACGGCAGACGTGATCGTCGGGTTCCCGACCGAGGACGAGGCCGCGTTTCGGCGCACCCTCGCGACCGTCGAGCAGGCGGGCCTCACCAAGGTCCACGTCTTCCCGTACTCGTCGCGGCCGGGAACCGTCACGGACGGCGCCGACCCGGTGCCCGTCGAGGTCAAGCGGGATCGGAGCGCGCGCCTGCGCTCCCTCTCGGACGAGCTCTGCCGTCGTCGCTGGTCGGCGAAGGTAGGCACGACCGACCGCGTCCTGGTCGATCGTCCGGGTCGGGGGTACGCGGACGACTACACGCCGTGGCTCCTCGACGCGGAGGTCGGCTCGCTCGTGACGGCCCGTGCGCTGGGCGTCGCAGAGGAGGGGGTGCTCGCCGTTGCCGCCTGAGTGCCTCTTCTGCCGGCTCGTCGCGTCGGGTGACGCACGTGCACGCCGCGGAGGGCTTCGTCGCGATCCGCGACATCGCTCCGAAGGCGGAGACGCACCTGCTCGTCCTGCCCGCGAGGCACGTCGACACCTTTCGCGACGTCGGCTCCTTCCCGGACGCCGAGGCCGCACGTATGCTGCGGTTCGTCGCCGAGGCCGCTGACAGGGCGGGCCTCGAGGACTACCGTGTGATCGTGAACGTCGGCCCGGGCGCCGGGCAGACGGTGTTCCATCTCCACTGGCACGTGCTCGGAGGCGCTAGCCTCCCCGACTTCGAATGACCGAGCTCCTCACCGAGATAGAGCAGGACCTGAAGGACGCCAGGCTCGCCCGCGACGACGCGCGCCGTGACGCGCTCAGCCTGCTCCTCGCGTCGCTGCGCTCGGCCGAGAAGGATCTGCAGCGGCCGCTCTCCGAGGACGAGGCCCTGCAGGTGCTCCAGCGCGAGCGCAAGAAGCGCGCCGAAGCGGTCGATGCCTACCGTGCCGCGGAGCGCGAGCAGCAGGCCGACGCCGAGCAGTACGAGCTCGAGGTGATCGAGGAGTACATGCCCGAAGCGCTCTCCGAGGACGAGATCGACGAGATCGTGGACGACGTCATCGCCGAGGTCGGCGCGACGTCGCTGCGCGACCTCGGGCGCGTGATGGCCGAGGTCATGCTCCGCGTCTCCGGCCGGGCCGACGGCTCGGCCGTCAGCCAGGTCGTCCGCGAGAAGCTCGCCTAGCCACGGCCCCCGATGCCCCTCGAACGCCCCCAGATCGACAGGCCGGACGGCGACATCCCGTTCGAGCTGGTGACCGAGGACCTCACCGTCGGCGAGGGCGCCGAGGCGACGAGCGGGAGCACCGTCTCCGTCCACTACGTCGGCGTCGCGTTCCGGAGCGGCGAGGAGTTCGACGCCTCCTGGAACCGCGGCCAGCCGTTCTCGTTCCGGCTCGGCAAGGGGCAGGTCATCCCCGGCTGGGACGCAGGCGTCCAGGGGATGCGGGTGGGCGGCCGCCGGAGGCTCACGATCCCGTCGGCGATGGCCTACGGCGCACGGGGCGCAGGCGGCGTGATCGCCCCGCACGAGCCGCTGGTGTTCGTCGTCGACCTGCTCTCCGTCGACTGAGCGCGAGCAGGGCTCCGGCGCGGGGCGCCGCGCCGCACGGCCGGCAGCGGCCGCCGAAACGCGGGCAGCGATCGTCGAAGCCCCACGCCGAGGGAGCCCCACGGGGGATCGCGAGTCCCTGCTGTCACGCTACCGGTGCAGGTGTCACGGGTCGGTCGCGGAGCCGACACGGCTTTGTGCCGTCGCGAGCCATGCCCGAGCGCTGCCGCCTGCGCCCCGAGCAGAGCGGCCCGCAGCGGTCGCCCCGGTGCCTGAGCGTACGGGGCGATCCCTACACTGAGCACCGGTGCAGGACGTCCTGACGGTCACGAACGAGGTCGCCGCCGAGCTCGCCGGCGTCGGCGACGGCGTGCTGGTGGCGCTGCGCGAGCGCGTCGGCTGCACGGTCGCTCTCCGGGGCAACCGGGTCACGCTCGACGGGGACGAGGCGCAGGTCGCGGGCGCGCGGGCCGTGCTCGACGAGCTCGTCGAGCTGGTCGAGGCGGGGCACCCCCTCGGTCCCGACAGCGTCGACGCGGTGATCGGCGCGATCGACCAGGCCGCCGATCTGCGCGACGTCTACGACGACGTCGTCTGGGTGCACCGCGGCAAGAAGATCGCGCCCAAGACGGTCACGCAGAAGCGCTACGTCGACGCGATCCGCTCGCGCACCGTCACCTTCGGGATCGGCCCGGCCGGGACCGGCAAGACGTACCTCGCGATCGCCCTGGCCGTGAAGGCCCTCTCCGAGAAGCAGGTCGGCCGGATCATCCTCACACGACCCGCGGTCGAGGCCGGGGAGCGGCTCGGGTTCCTGCCGGGCGACCTGCAGGCGAAGGTCGACCCGTACATGCGGCCGCTCTTCGACGCGCTCTACGACACGATGGACGCCGATCGGCTCAACGCCTACATCGACCGCGGCACGATCGAGGTCGCGCCGCTCGCCTTCATGCGCGGACGGACGCTGAACGACTCGTTCATCATCCTCGACGAGGCGCAGAACACCTCGCCCGAGCAGATGCAGATGTTCCTGACGCGGCTCGGCTTCGGCTCGAAGGTCGTCGTCACGGGCGACGTCACGCAGATCGACCTCCCGCGCGAGCAGGCGTCGGGCCTCCTCCACGTGCGCGACATCCTCGACCGCGCTCGAGGGGATCGCGTTCGTCGAGTTCGGGCACGAGGACGTCGTGCGCGCACAAGCTCGTCCAGCGGATCGTCGAGGCGTACAAGCGGCACGCCGACGAGACCGGTCTCGGCCGGCGCCGGTGATGCTCGACGTCGAGCTCGACAACCGCAGCGGCGGCCGGTCGACGGCCCCGGCGGCGGCGGAGCTCGCGCGGCGCGTCCTCGCCGCCGAGGGGATCGACGACGGCGAGCTCGGGATCTCGTTCGTGACCGGTGAGGAGATGCGCGCGCTCAAGCGTGAGCACCTCGGGATCGACGAGGTCGACGGACGTCCTCTCGTTCCCGCTCGACGGGCGCGACGAGCTCCCGGCGGGTGAGCCTCGGGCGCTCGGCGACGTCGTGCTCTGCCCCTCCGTGGTGGGAGCCGAGTGGCGCTGGCCGCTCGTCCACGGCCTGCTGCACCTCCTCGGGTACGAGCACGGGGAGGCGATGGAGGCGCGCGAGCAGGCGCCACCTCGCATGATCGGTCCGCGCCGCGGCACGCCCGTCGATCCTCGACAGCTTCAACTACGCCTTCGAGGGGATCGTCCACGTGCTCCGCACCCAGCGGAACATGCGCATCCACTTCGTCGCGGCGATCGCGGTGCTGCTGGCGGCGCTCTTCTTCGACGTCTCGCGGCTCGAGCTGATCGCGCTCCTGCTCGCGATCGCCTTCGTGCTCTGTCGCGGAGATGGTGAACACCGCGATCGAGGCCGCCGTCGACGTCGCCTCGACGTCGTTCGACCCGATGGCGAAGCTGGCGAAGGACGTCGGCGCCGGCGCCGTCCTGATCGCGCGGTCACGGCCGTCGCGGTCGGCTACCTCGTCTTCTCCGAGACGTTCGCCGAGAAGTCCTCGAACCTGTTCGACCGGCTCTCCGAGGCGCCCGGCGGAGCTCACGCTGGTCGCGCTCGTGCTCACGGTCGCCCTCGTGATCGCGCTCAAGGCGCTCTCCGGCCGCGGCACTCCGCTGCGCGGCGGCTGGCCCTCGGGGCACGCGGCGGTCGCGTTCGCGGGCTGGATGGCGGTGACGCTCGTGCTCGACGGACTCGCCCCATCGGTTCCTCGTCTCCTCGCTGGCGCTGATCATGGCGCTGCTCGTGGCGCAGACCCGCGTCGAGGCCGGCGTCCACTCGACGCTCGAGGTCGTCGACCGGCGGTCTGCTCGGCGCGCTCGTTACGCTCGGTGTCTTCCAGGTGTTCTCCGCATGACCGAAACCCATCCCGCCCCACCCTCCGACGACCAGCTGCTGGCCCGCGCCGACGCGGTCGCGGCGCGCGCGTACGCGCCGTACTCCGGGCTTCCACGTCGGCTGCGCCGTGCTCACGCGCGACGGCCGCGTGATCGAGGGCGTCAACGTCGAGAACGCCGCCTACCCGCTCGGCGTCTGCGCCGAGCGGACCGCGTTCTCGCGGGCGGTCGTCGAGGGCTACCGGCCCGGGCGACTTCGTCGTCGCCGCGATCAACGCGTCCCCCTGCGGCGGCTGCGGCAGTGGCTCGCCGAGATGGGGGTCGAGCGCGTCGTGTTCCGCAACGGCGACCGGATCGTGCGGATGACCGTGGACGAGCTGCTGCCGGAGCAGTTCGAGAAGTCCGAACCTGCTCGTGAAGTCCGGCCTCGTCGCGGTCGCAGGCCGTCCGAACGTCGGCAAGTCGACGCTCGTCAACGCCCTCGTCGGCGACAAGGTCGCGATCACGTCGAACGTGCCGAACACGACGCGGCGTCGGATCTTCGGCGTCGCGAACGGGCCCGGACTGGCAGCTCGTGCTCGTCGATCTGCCGGGCTTCCAGCGGCCGATCGACGCGCTCACGGAGAAGATGCAGCAGACGGTCGACGGGTCGTTCGACGACGTCGACGCCGTGCTGCTCGTCGTCGACGCGCGCGACCGGATCGGCGCCGGCGACAACTTCGTCGCGCGCAAGGTCTTCGGGCTCGGCAAGCCGGTGATCGATCGCGGTCAACAAGATCGACCGGCTCAAGCACGGCCACGTCGCGAGCCAGATGAAGGCCGCCGCAGGGCTCGGCGACTTCCACGCGCTGCATCCCGTCAGCGCGAAGACGAAGGACGGGATCGGCGCGCTCCGCGAGGACCTCGTCTACCTCCTGCCCGACGGCCCGCCGTACTTCCCGCGCGAGGACACGACCGATCTCATCGCCGAGGAGCGGATCAGCCGAGGTGATCCGCGAGAAGGCGCTGCACCTGACCCGCGACGAGGTGCCGCACGCGCTCATCGGTCGAGATCGACGAGATCGACGAGAAGCTCGTCCGCGCGTTCGTCCTCGTCGAGACCGAGTCCCAGAAGGGGATCCTGGTGGGAAAGAAGGGCACGATGATCCGCGAGATCGGCACGCGCGCACGGCCCGAGGTGCAGGCGCTGCTCGGGCGCCCGGTCTTCCTCGAGCTCGTGGTCAAGGTGCGGCCGCGCTGGCGCCGCGATCCCCGCAACCTCGAGCGCCTCGGGCTCTAAGGGGCTCGGAGCCGGCGTGCGGCGGCGGCTCGGCGACGGCTACGAGCTCGACGACGATCCCGATCGCGTCGACCTGGCTGCTGCACACGCGGGACGCGCACGGGCTCTACCGGCAGCTCGGGTTCGACGCCCCCGACGAGCGCCTCATGGAGCGTTGGGTCGCGGTCACGAGACGCGACGGCGCGTAGGAGCGACTGGCCGCGGGTCGCGCTCGTCCTCAGGCCGGAGGGCGCGGGCGCGTAGTGCCGCGTCAGCCAGCGCGCGATTCCGTCGAGGCCCGGGAAGAGGACGCGCTCGGTGACGTTCGCCTGGTCGAGCTTGTCGCGGACCTCGCGCTTGAGCGCCGGCCGGGACGTCGATGCGCCGGACGAGCTCGGGGTGCGCCGGCCAGCCAGTCGTCGAGGCGCGCCTGCGACTCCCGACATGAACGAGAACGCGGCGAACTGGTTCGTGATCCGCTCGTCGAGCGAGGGCGGCTCGTAGAAGACGACGAACGGGTCGCCGTCGGCGAGCGCGTCGAGCTCCGTCGAGCGGTCGCGACTGCGCGGTCGAGCATGTCCGCGGTGAAGGTGTTGGAGCCCTCCGCGGCGAGGACGTCGCGCAGGGCGGGCGGCAGGTGCTCCGCGGCTCGCACGTAGTCGACCGCCAAGACGCGCGCCGTCGACGTCGAGCAGCGCGGGGTTCTCGGTCGCGAAGTGCAGCGCGACGTAGGGCGAGTGCGACCAGTCGAGCAGGCGCGTGGGCAGGCCGTGGTGCTTGGCGAGCGCGAGCCAGTGCCAGGTCGACTCGCGCGACACGGCGTCGCGGTGCGCGTACTTGCGGAAGTTGCGCAGGAGATGGCGCTCGAGGTCGGCGTACGGGCCGTCGAGCCGCTGCAGGCTCGTCGTGAGATCGTTCGTCGCGCGCCCCTCGCCGCGGATAGACGGCGTCGGCGCGCCATCGTCCGAGCTGCGGGTTCCAGACGTCCGCGAACAGGAGCTCCTGCAGGTGCGACCAGCTCTCGGCGCGCTCGACGTGCACGCCCTCAGTCTCCCAGGTCCGCGCAGGCCGCCGGCCGGGGGACGGCGCGGGCTCAGTCGCCGAGCGCTGCCAGCCGGTCGGCGAGCGAGCGCATGACCTTCGCCTGGATCGACGGGTGCTGCGCGAGCAGCCGCTTGAAGCGGTTCTCGGTGAGCACGAGCAGGTGCGCGTCGGAGCCGAGCGTCACCGTCGCGTTGCGCGGCTGCTCCGACACGAGCGCCATCTCGCCGATCATCGCGCCGGGCCCGAGCGTCGCGAGCTTCCTGCCCTTGCGCCTCACGTCTGCCGTCCCCTCGAGCAGGACGTAGAACTCGCGGCCGCGCTCGCCCTCGGTCATGAGCACGCGACCCTGCTTGAAGTCGATCTCGTCGGTGAGCTTTGCGATCTCCTGGAGATCGCTCTTGGAGCACTGGTCGAAGAGGGAGAGCCCCTTGAGGATGTCGGTCTTCGCCTTGCCGGAGAGGAACGCCATGGGCGGCACCCTAACCGGTCGGGTCGCGGGGTGTCCAGCCCGCCGGGACGCGCTCAGCGGACGTGCTGCACGTCGGGCGCGATGCGCAGGATCACGCGCTCGGAGGTGATCGCCGCACGGGTCGTAGTCGCGGCCGACGGTACTTCTGCGAGAGCGCGTCGATGTGGGCGCGTGCCTCGGGCCCGCGCACCGTCTCGACGACGGGCCGCGCACCTCGACGTAGTGGTACGGGTCGCTCGCGTCCCAGATCGTGACGGTCACGCGCGGGTCTCGCTCGACGGCGTGGCACTTCGCGCGGTGCACCTCGGTGTTGATCAGGACGTGGTCGGGCGTCGGCGTCGACCCACATGACGTGGGTCATCGCCCGGCCGGACGCGAGGTGCACGGTGAGGGTGGCGAAGTTCGGCCCGTGCGCGAGCGCCGCGACGCCGGGGACGACCGCTCGCCATCAGGCCTCCGACGCCTCGTCGGCCTCGATCCGGTCGGCGAGCGTGCGGGCGACCTTCAGCCAGAGGTCGGGATGCTCGTCGAGCAGCGCGACGAAGTCGTCGCCCGCGATCTCGAGCACGGTCAGCGGCGTCGCGGCCACGACGGTCGCGGTGCGCGGGCTGCCGCGAGAGCAGCGAGATCTCGCCGACGAAGCATCCGTCGCCGAGCTCCGCCACCTTCCGGCCGCGGCGACGGACGATCACGCGGCCGCGGACCACGGCGTAGAACGCGTCGCCCTGCTCGCCCTCGCGGGTGAGCTCCGTGCCGGCCGTCGATCGTCTCGCTCGACGGCGATCCGCGCGACTGGGCCACGTCCTTCTTCGAGCAGTGCTCGAAGAGGGGAACGGAGCGGATGAGCGCAGCGCGCGAGTCGGCACGGATCATCATCGGCCGGAACACTAGAGCAGCAGGGCGGTCGCGACGACGATCCCGTGACCGCGGCGGCGATCACCACCTCGTCGATCGTGGGCCTCCGAGCCGGAGGCGGGTCGTTCGGGAACAACCCTCTAGACTGGCCGCATGTCCGAGCACGATCGCCGCCGTCCGCGCGCTTCCCTACGCGCTGCCCTCCGGCACACGGCTGCCGCGGGTCGGCGCCGTCGACGCCGTCGCGCTCGAGGCGCGCGCCGCCGAGCTCGCGAAGCGGTCGATCAAGAAGGACGCGAAGCTCTTCGCCCTCGACCTCGCGATCCGGATGATGGACCTCACGACGCTCGAGGGCGCCGACACGCCGGGCAAGGTCGCGGCGCTCTGCTCGAAGGCGGTCCGGCCCGACCCGACCGATCCGACGATCCCGTCGGTCGCGGCCGTCTGCGTCTACCCGAGCCACGTGGCGACCGCACGGCGAGCGGCTCGCGCGGCTCGACCGTCAAGGTCGCATCGGTCGCCACGGCCTTCCCCTCCGGCCAGGCGCCGCTCTCCGTGAAGCTCGCCGACGTGCGCGCCGCGGTCGAGGCGGGCGCGGACGAGGTCGACATGGTGATCGACCGCGGCGCGTTCCTCTCCGGGACGCTACGGGCAGGTCGTCGACGAGGTCGCGGCGGTCAAGGAGGCGTGCGGCGAGGCGCATCTCAAGGTGATCCTCGAGACCGGCGAGCTCGGCACCTACGACGCCGTGCGGCGCGCCTCGCTGCTCGCGATCGCGGGCGGCGCCGACTTCATCAAGACCTCGACCGGCAAGGTGTCGCCCGGCGGCCACGCTGCCGGTGACGCTCTGCATGCTCGAGGTGATCCGCGACGTCCACGACGAGACCGGCGTCGTGATCGGGATGAAGCCGGCCGGCGGCATCCGCACCGCGAAGCAGGCGGTGCAGTACCTCGTGCCTGCTGCACGAGACGCTCGGGCTCGGCGTGGATGACGCCCGACCTCTTCCGCTTCGGCGCGTCGAGCCTGCTCAACGACGTGCTGCTCCAGATCCGCCGCCAGCGCACCGGCCTCTACCGCTCACCCGACGAGTTCACGATCGACTGATGGGCGAGCTCGAGCGCACCCACGCCGCCGTCCCCGCGCCGAGCGCATGGGAGTATGCGCCCTCGCTGGAGGGGCGCGACATCGTCACCTTCGCCGAGCGCTACGGGCTGTACGTGGGCGGCGAGATGGTCGATCCGCGCTCCGGCACGCTGGTTCACGACGACGTCGCCCGCGACCGAGGAGCCGCTCGCCCAGGTCGCGCTCGCCGACGAGGCAGACGTCGACGCGGCGGTCGCAGCCGCTCGAGCGGGCTTCGAGACCTGGAGCGCCTGGCGACCCGCCGAGCGCGCCAAGGTGCTCTTCCGCATCGCGCGGATCCTCCAGGAGCGCGCGCGCGAGCTCGCCGTGGCGGAGTCGCTCGACGGCGGCAAGCCGATCAAGGAGTCACGCGACGTCGACCTCCCGCTCGCCGCCGCGCACTTCTTCTACCACGCCGGCTGGGCCGACAAGCTCGAGTACGCGTTTCCGAACCGCACCCCGCGCCCCCTCGGCGTCGCCGCGCAGATCATCCCCTGGAACTTCCCGCTCCTGATGCTCGCGTGGAAGGTCGCGCCGGCGCTCGCCTGCGGCAACGCCGTCGTGCTCAAGCCGGCGGAGACGACGCCGCTGACCGCCCTGCTCTTCGCGGACGTGTGTCGCCAGGCAGGCGTGCCTGCAGGCGTGGTCAACATCCTCACCGGTGACGGCACCACCGGCGCGGCGCTCGTGCGCCATCGGGGGATCGACAAGGTCGCGTTCACCGGCTCCACCGAGGTCGGCAAGGCGATCCAGCGCGAGCTCGCCGGGCGGAACGTGCCGCTCACGCTCGAGCTCGGCGGCAAGGCGGCGAACATCGTCTTCGAGGACTCCGCGCTCGACCAGGCGATCGAGGGGATCGTCAACGGGATCTGGTTCAACCAGGGGCACGTGTGCTGCGCGGGCTCGCGACTGCTCGTCCAGGAGTCGGTGCACGAGCAGATCGTCGCCAAGCTGAAGCGCCGGATGAGCACGCTGCGCGTCGGCGACCCGCTCGACAAGAACACCGACATCGGTGCGATCAACTCCGCCGCGCAGCTCGCGCGGATCAGGGAGCTCGTCGCAGCCGGCGAGAGCCGAGGGCGCCGAGCTCTACCAGGCTCCCTGCGACCTGCCCGAGCGCGGCTACTGGTTCGCCCCGACCGTCTTCACCGGCGTGGCGCAGAGCTACCGCATCGCCCAGGAGGAGATCTTCGGTCCCGTGCTCAGCGTGCTGACGTTCCGCACGCCAGACGAGGCCGTCGAGAAGGCGAACAACACGATGTACGGCCTCTCCGCGGGGATCTGGACGGAGAAGGGCTCGCGCATCCTCTGGATGGCCGAGCGGCTCCGCGCCGGCGTGGTGTGGGCGAACACGTTCAACCGGTTCGACCCGGCCTCACCGTTCGGCGGGTACAAGGAGTCGGGCTTCGGGCGTGAGGGCGGGCGACACGGGCTCGCCGGCTACCTGAGGTTCGACACGTGAGCGGGAGAGGAGGTGGCGCTGGTGAAGATGATCGTCAAGCTCGCACTGCTCGGACTGCTGGTCTGGGTCGTGTGGAAGAAGCTGTCGGGAGACGGGGCGGAGGAGGTCGAGCTGTGAGCGAGCGGCTCCCCGTCACGAAGACCTACAAGCTGTTCGTCGGAGGCGCGTTCCCGCGCTCCGAGTCGGGCCGCACCCTCGAGGTGGAGGGTCACAACGTCGCGCGCGGGTCGCGCAAGGACGCCCGCGACGCCGTCGTCGCCGCACGCAAGGCCTTCCCCGGCTGGGCCGCCGCGACCGCGTACAACCGCGGCCAGGTGCTCTACCGCCTCGCGGAGGTGATGGAGGCCCGGACGGGCGACCTCGCCGCGGTCTGCGACGGGCGCGACGAGGTGGAGATCGCGATCGACCGCGTGGTCTGGTACGCCGGGTGGGCGGACAAGCTCGCGCAGGTGCTCGGCTCCGCGAACCCCGTCTCGGGGCCGTACTTCAACTTCACGATCCCGGAGCCGACGGGGGTCGTCGCGCTCCTCGCGCCCGACGAGCCTGCGCTCGACGGTCTCGTGGCTCGGCTGGCACCGGCCCTCGTGGCGGGGAACGCCGTCGTCGCGGTCGCGTCCGACGTGCACCCGCTCGCGGCGATCGAGCTCGCCGAGTGTGTCGCCACCTCGGACGTCCCGGCGGGCGTCGTCAACATCCTCACCGGCCGCCGAGCCGAGATCGCGCCGACGCTCGCCGGACACATGGACGTCAACGCGATCGACGTCACCGGCGCCGCTCCCGACGAGGTCGCCGACCTCGAGCGGGCCGCGGCCGAGAACGTCAAGCGCGTCGTCCGGGCACGCGACGAGCGCAGCCCCTGGGAGATCGCCTCCTTCGTCGAGCTGAAGACGGTCTGGCACCCGATCGGCGTCTGAGGACGGCGCATCGGTCGCCCCGTCCGCGCTGCGCCCACCCGAGCCGCGGCCGGGAGACGGCGTCTACACTCACGCCGTGGCCGATCACCAGCACGATCACGACGAGCACGACGAGCACGAGCACGACGAGGAATTCGACGGGCTCGACGCCGAGGAGGCCGCCGAGCTCGAGGTGCGGCGCAGGCTCGCGCTCGCACAGGTGCGCCAGTACGGCGACCCGGTGCTGCGGATGCGCGCCGCGGAGGTCGCCGAGGTCGACGGCGAGCTCCGTGAGCTGGGCGAGCGGATGCTCGGCGTGATGCACGACGCGCCCGGTGTCGGCCTCGCCGCGACCCAGGTCGGCATCCTCAGGCGCTTCTTCGTGTGCACGCTCGGCGACGAGGACCTGCTGGTCGTCAATCCGGTGATCGCGAAGGCGAGCCGCGCCACCGAGACCGACGAGGAGGGCTGCCTCTCGCTCGGGAGCGTCCGCGTCCCCGTCGAGCGCCCCGTCGAGGTGACGCTCGACTTCGTCGACGCGGACGGCAACCCGCAGTCCCGTGAGCTGGAGGGCCTGGACGCCCGCGTCGTCCAGCACGAGCTCGACCATCTCGACGGGACGCTGATCATCGACCGCACCGATCCCGAGTCGCGGCGCGAGGCGCTGCGACGGCTGCGTCCGCGCCTCGCCTTGAGGTAGCCCCCGGTGGCCCGGATCGCCGTCGCGGCGACGGCGCCGCTCGGCGCAGACGTGCTCGCTCGGCTGGCGGAGCGCCACGAGATCTCCTGCCTGCTCACGCGCCCCGACGCGCCGAAGGGCCGCGGGCGCAAGCTCGCGCCGTCCGCCGCAAAGGTCGCGGCACAGGCGCGCGGCATCCGCGTCGTCCAGCCCGAGCGCCCGGAACCGGGGCTCGAGCTCGACGCCCCCACGGTCGTCGTGTGCGCCTACGGCCTCCTGATCCCGCAGACCATGCTCGCAGAGCGCCTGTGGCTGAACGTGCATCCCTCGTTGCTGCCGCGCTGGCGTGGCGCGGCGCCTGTGGAGAGGGCGATCCTGGCGGGCGACGCCGAGACGGGGGTGACGATCCACGAGACGGTCGCCGCGCTCGACGCCGGGCCGATCGCGGCGCAGGAGGCGTTCCCGATCGGCGAGCTCGACGCGGGGGGCGTGTTCGCACGCGCGGCCGAGGTCGCCGTTCGCCTGCTCGACGGCGTGCTCGGGGCGGGGGAGGGCGCAGCTGACACGGAGTCACTTGCGGCGTCGTTCGTGCCGCAGCCCGAGGAGGGGGTGACGTACGCCGAGAAGATCCTGGCCTCCGACCGTGCCCTCGACCTCGAGCGACCCGTGGAGGAGCTGGTGCGGCGTGTGCGGGCGCTCTCGCCCCACATCGGCGCGCGTGCCGTCCTCCAGGGCAGGCCCGTGACCGTCTGGGCGGCGCGCGTCGGCGCGGACGGCGCGTTCGAGCCGCTCGAGGTCCAGCCCGACGGGGGCCGGCGGATGCCGGTCGACGCGTGGCGGCGCGGACTGCGGTAAGGCTCGTCTCAGCCGAGCAGGAAGCGGAGCGCGTCCGGCAGACGCCGTGCCCAGGCGTGCTCCCGGTGGACGCCGCCCGGCTCGACGAGCGTGCGCAGACCGGTCTCGTCGTAGCCCCGCTCGAGCAGGATCTCGCGCATCCGCTCGAGCCAGTCCACGTAGGCCTGCGCGAGCTCCGGCCGTCCTTCCTCGGACTCGGAGTCGCCGGCGTCCATCCAGATCCGCCCGTGCCCCGTCGCGCGCTCGCGGGCGTACGTGAACATCTCGTCGCCGCTCCAGCCGAACGCCGGGCTCATCACCAGCGCCCTCCCGAACACGTCCGGCCGGGCGAGCAGGGCGTAGAGGCTGACGAGTCCGCCCAGGGAGGAGCCCCCGATCGCGGTCGCGTCCGGGCCGTCGAGCACCGGGAACGAGGAGCGGATGAGCGGGAGCACGGTCTCGACCAGGAACGCGAGGTACGCGTCCGCGTTGCCGCCGCCCCACGAGGGGATGCGGCCACGGCGTGTACTCGCTGCCGCGGGCCTCGCCGCCGTTGGGGATGCCGACGACGATCGCCTCGATCCCCTCGTCGGCGAGCCGCGCCATCGTCTCGTCGACCTCCCATTCGCCGGAGTAGCTCGTCGTGGCGTCGAAGAGGTTCTGCGCGTCGTGCAGCAACAGCACGGGGTATGACCGCTCGCCTGTCCCGTACGACGGCGGCAGCAGCGCGTACAGCTCGCGGGAGCCCCCGAGCTGAGGGCTGAAGACGTCGGGGAGCACCCGGAGGTCGCCAACCACCGACCCGCCGCCGACGCTCACGTACGGTGTCCAGATGACGTCGTCGCTCATGCCCGAACCGTACCTCCGTCCGTGAGCGGCGCAGCGGTCTCGTCTGCACGCGTCGCCGCCTATACCGTGCTGCTCCGGGTGTTCGAGGACGGCGCGTACGCCGATCACGCGCTCAGGAGCGCAGCGGAGGGGCTCGACGATCGCGAGCGCGCGCTCGCCACGCATCTCGCCTACGGCGCGGTGCAGCGCGTGAGGACGCTCGACCACGCGATCGAGACGCTCGGCAAGCGCCCCGTCCGCAAGCTCGACCCGCCCGTCCGCGCTGCCCTGCGCCTCGGCGCCTACCAGATGGGATTCCTCGACGGCGTACCGCGCTACGCGGCCGTCAACGAGTCCGTGGAGCTGGTGCGACGGGCCGGGCTCGAGCGCGCCGTGTCGTTCGCGAACGCCGTGCTGCGGCGGGTGGGGGAGGGGATCGCATCGCTCCTCGCAGGGCTCCCCGACTCCACGCCGGCGGAGGCCGCGCTCGCCCTCTCGTACCCCGACTGGGTCGCAGACGTGTTCTGGCGCGACCTCGGAGCCGACGGCGCCCGAGCGTGCATGGCGGCGCAGAACGGGCCGTCCGAGCTCGTCGTGCGGGCGATCCGCGGCCCGGTGGAGGGTGAGGAGACGGACGTGCCGGGCGCGTTCCGCGTCGACCGGATCGACCAGGCCGCCGTGAGCGACGGCCTGATCTGGCCGCAGAGCCGCATCTCCCAGGTCGTCGGGCTGGCGGTGGGCGCGCGGGAGGGCGATCGCGTCCTCGATCTGTGCGCGGCCCCGGGAGGCAAGACGTCGATGCTCGCCGGAGACGTCGTCGCGGTCGAGGTGAACGAGGACAGGGCGCGTGAGCTCGAGTCGAACCTGCGACGACTCGGCTCGCAGGCGCGGGTGGTGTGCGCGGACGGCCGCGCGCTCCCCGGCGATCTCGGACGCTTCGACCGCGCGCTCGTCGATGCGCCCTGCTCCGGCCTCGGGGTGCTCGGCCGCCGCGCCGACCTTCGCTGGCGCGCAGAGCCGCTTCCCGACCTCCAGGCGGAGCTGCTCCGCTCGGCGCTCGCGAGGGTCGAGCCCGGGGGCACCGTCGTGTACTCGGTCTGCACGCCCAACAGCGACGAGGGGGAGGCGATCGTCGACGCCGTCGTCGCCGAGGGACGCGCGGAGATCGACGCCGCCCTCGGCGACGAGTGGCCCGCGTACCGCCACCCTCGGACGGTCGCCGTTTCTCCAGGCGCTGCCGCACGTGCACGGCACCAGCGGCTTCTTCGTCGCCCGGCTCCGCGCCCGCTGACCCGGAGCGGTCTGCGAGGATCAAGGGCGTGGAGCAGCGCCTCAGCCTGCTGACCCTCGGTGTCGCCGACGTCGCACGCGCGCGCGCGTTCTACGAGCGCCTCGGCTGGAGGGCGTCGTCGCGCAGCCAGGACGAGATCACGTTCTTCCAGGTCGGCCCGCTCGTCGTCGGGCTCTGGGACCGTGCCGCGCTCGCGGCCGACAGCGGAGCCGTCGACGCGGGAGGCTGGGGCGGCGTGACGCTCGCGCACAACGTCCGCTCGCCGACGGAGGTCGACGCGGTGCTCGCAGAGGCGGAGGCCGCCGGCGGCACGATCGCCCGGCCGGGTGAGAAGACGTTCTGGGGCGGCTACTCGGGCGTGTTCGTCGACCCCGACGGCCATCCGTGGGAGGTCGCCCACAACCCGTTCTGGCCGCTCGACGACGCCGGCGGCGTCGTGCTTCCCGAGACGTAGCGCGAGTGCCGCCGGGGGTCAGGCTCCGGCTGCGCCGGCGCCAGACCCCGGGTCGCGTGGTGCTCGGCTTCGCGGCGTCGGACAGCGGCGTCGCGGAGCGTTCCAGCGGGGCTCGGGCTCGCCGGTGCCGGAGCTCACCACTCTCACCATCCGCTCCGACGACCCGGCGAGGCGGCCACGATCGGGTAACGAGGGGTCTGGCGCCGGCGCAGCCGGAGCCTGACCCCACACGGACCGCTCGCACCGGTTTCCACTGCGGCCCGGACGGCGCTGCACCCGTGCCACTCCCCGGCGGCGGCCGTAGGATCCCCCCATGGGCTGGGCCGACTGGATCCGCGGCGACCTCGAGATCGCGCCCTCGCTGTATGCGGCCGACTTCCGGCGCCTCGGCGAGCAGATCGACGAGCTGCTCGCGGCGGGATGCCGTGTCTTCCACTTCGACGTGGGAGATGGTCACTTCGTCCCACCGGTCACGATCGGCCCGGTCGTGCTGCGCTCGATCGCGCCGGGGATCCACGCGGCCGGTGGCGTCCTCGACTGCCACCTCATGGTCACCGACCCGGCCCACCACCTCGAGGAGTTCGCCGCGTCGGGAGCCGACTCGGTCACGTTCCACGTGGAGGCGACGACCGACCCGTCCGGCGTCGCCGCCCGCGCCCGGGAGCTCGGCCTCGCGGTCGGCGTCTCCTTCAACCCGGGCACCGAGCCGGAGGAGGCGGCACGGTTCGCCCGGGCCGCCGCCGCCGAGCTGGTCCTGTGCATGAGCATCGTGCCCGGGTACTCGGGTCAGGCGTTCATGCCCGATGCGCTCGACCGGATCGAACGGTTGCGCGGGCTCGTCGACGTCCCGATCGAGGTCGACGGCGGCGTGGGCGAGACGAACGCGGCCGCGGTGCACGCTGCCGGCGCGTCTGTCCTCGTCGCAGGCAGCGCCGTGTTCTCGGACCCGGCCCCGGGCGACGCGTACGCCCGCATCCGCGCTGCGGCCCGATGAGCCTCGACCGAGCACTGGCTCTCGTCGCGGCCGCGCCGCGGTCGGGCTACCCGAACCCCACCGTCGGCGCGGTGCTCGTGTCGGCGAGCGGTGCGATCGTCGGGGAGGGGATCACCGAGCCTGCCGGGGGGCGCCACGCGGAGATCGTGGCGCTCGATGCCGCAGGCGGCGCGGCCAGGGGTGCCACGCTGTTCGTGACGATGGAGCCGTGCTCCCATCACGGCCGAACGCCACCCTGTACCGATGCGGTCGTCACAGCAGGCGTCGTGCGCGTCGTTGCGGGGTGCAGAGACCCGAACCCCGGTGCGGGTGGAGGGCTCGAGCTCCTCGCCGCCGCCGGTGTGGAGACCGAGCTCGACGACAGACGGGAGGCGAGGCTGCAGAACGTCGCGTGGCGCACCTGGGCGAGCCTGGGCCGTCCGTACGTCACGCTCAAGCTGGCGGTGTCGCTCGACGGGCGAGTCGTGGTGCCCGGGCGGCGCTGGGTGACCGGTGAGGCGGCTCGTCGACGCGTCCATGAGCTGCGGGCGGAGGTGGACGCGGTCGCGGTGGGGATGGGCACCGTCCGTGCGGACGCACCGCGGCTCGACGTCCGCGAGGTGCCGTCGAGCCGTCAGCCACGCCGGCTCGCCTTCGGCAGAGGCCCGCTCCCGGAGGGCTCGGAGCTCGAGCTGCGAGCGGGAGCCCTCGCCGACGAGCTCGTCGCGCTCGGCGCGGAGGGCGTGCAGTCGGTGCTCTTCGAGGGCGGGCCCACGGTCGGCGCGGCCCTGCTCGCGGCCGGCCTCGTCGACCGGCTGCTCGTCTTCGTCGCCCCGGTGCTCGCGGGTGGCGGGCCGCACGCGCTCGGGGAGCTGGAGCTCCCGATCGACCTCACGGCGCTCCGGGCGGAGCAGGTCGGCGCCGACGTGCTCCTCGAGAGCTACGTCAACGAGCCCTGAGCAGCGCCCGGGCGCAGGCGACCATCCCCTCGTCGGCCTCTCGTCGGACACGCCCCAGGCGAGGGTGTGCGCGATCCCCCAGCAGCGCACCCGCTCGCGGTCGTAGCCGGTTCGCCTCCACGAGCCTGGTCGAGCCGTCGGGCGACGAGCCGCGTCCAGCTCGTCCGGCGACAGCGCCAGTGCGGCGGTCGCGCAGGATCGCGGCGCCGTCGAACGCCGCCTCCCCGACGAGCGGCTTCGGGTCGATCGCGCGCCAGCCGTCCGCCGTCGCGCAGCACGTTGCCGGCGTGCAGGTCCTGGTGGAGGAGCGACCGGCGACGCGTCGGCCGGCGGCGGCGCGAGGCAGGTCGCGACCGCGGCTCTCGAGGAGCGCCGCCTCGAACGGACGACCGAGCCGCTCCCAGCGCTCGGGCAGCGTGCTCCGCCCAGCCGCCGCGACCTCGGCGAGCGCGGCGCGAACGGCCCGCCGGGCGGCGCGACGCGTGCAGCTCCGGCAGGAGCGCCGCCGACGACGTCGATCGCCTCGTCCTCGCGGCGCTCGATCAGCGCGTCGCCCGGCGCGAGACGCTCGAGGAGCAGTGCCCGGGCCTCGTCGTCGCGCTCGAGCAGGCGCGCGGCCCCTCGCCCGTCCCAGGCGAGCGAGCGCGTCGGCCTCGTGCGCGGACTCCGGATCCGGGCCGCGCGCAGCTTGAGCACGACCTCCGAGCCGTCGCCGCGGGTCGCCGCGAGCGTGAGCGACGACGATGCCGCCGGGGAACGGCCGGCCCGAGCGCGAGGTCCCACCGGGCCGCGCACCGCTCGACCAGCGCGGGCAGCGCGTCGAGCCACGCTGCGCCCTCCGGCTCGCGGCGCCACCAGCCGATCGCCTCGGGGATCTCCAGCACGCGGCACATCCTCCCAGCCGCGGTGGATACGCTCCCGCTCGTGTTCACGGGCATCGTGCGGGAGATCGGGACGGTCGACGCCGTCGAGGGCGGCGCCGAGGGCGTCCGGCTGCGCGTGCGGGCCGCCGCGACCGCCCCCTCGACCGGGATCGGGGACTCCGTCGCGATCGACGGCGTGTGCCTCACGGTCGAGGCGTGCGAGGGCGACGTCCTCACGTTCCACGCTGTTCCGGAGACGCTTGGCCGCACCTCGCTCGGTCGGCTCCGCGTCGGCGACGAGGCGAACGTGGAGCCCGCGTTGCGCGCCGGGGAACCGCTCGGCGGCCACATCGTCCAGGGCCACGTCGACGGCGTCGGCCGCGTCCAGTCGGTCGAGGCAGAGGGCGAAGGGCTGCGCGTGATCGTCGAGGCCCAGCCCGAGATCCTGCGGTACTGCGTCGAGAAGGGCTCGATCACGGTCGAAGGCGTGTCGCTCACGGTCGCCGAGCTCCACGACGACGCCTTCGGCGTCGCGTTGATCCCGCACACCATCGCGGCCACGACGCTCTCGACGCTGGTGCCGGGGCGGCTCGTGAACCTCGAGGTGGACGTCCTGGCGAAGTACGTGGAACGGCTGCTCGCCCGGTAGGCGGGGCTACGATGCGGCGATGAGCGCGACCACGGAGCCGGACACGCGGCCGTTCGCCACCATCGAGGAGGCGATCGAGGAGATTCGCAACGGCCGATTCGTGGTCGTCGTCGACGACGAGGATCGCGAGAACGAGGGCGATCTCACGATCGCCGCCGAGTTCGCGACGCCCGACGCGGTCAACTTCATGGCGATGTACGGCCGCGGACTGATCTGCCTCGCCCTCACGCGCGGAGCGCTGCGCCGAGCTCGACCTGCGGCAGATGACCGACCGGAACGAGGCGACGTTCGGCACCGCCTTCACGGTCTCGGTCGAGGCGCGCGAGGGCGTGACGACCGGGATCAGCGCAGCAGACCGCGCCCACACGATCCGCGTCGCGATCGATCCGGCCGCGACGCCGCGTGATCTCGTCCAGCCCGGGCACGTGTTCCCGTTGCAGGCGCGGGCCGGCGGCGTGCTGCAGCGCTCGGGACAGACGGAGGCAGCCGTCGATCTCGCGAGGCTCGCCGGGCTGGCCCCGGCCGGCGTGATCTGCGAGATCATGAACGACGACGGCACGATGGCCCGCGTGCCCGACCTCGCCGCCTTCTGCGAGCAGCACGGGCTGAAGATGATCACCGTCGCAGACCTGATCGAGTACCGGCGCCGTCACGAGAAGCTCGTCGAGCGCGTGGCCTCGGTGCGGCTCCCGACCGACGCACGGCGTGTTCCAGGCGATCGCCTACCAGGAGCTCGCTCACGGGCAAGCATCACGTCGCGCTCGTCAAGGGCGACGTCGACGGCAGGCAGGACGTGCTCGTCCGCGTGCACTCGGAGTGCCTCACCGGCGACGTGTTCCACTCGATGCGCTGCGACTGCGGGGCGCAGCTCGAGCGCGCGCTGAGCCGCATCGAGGAGGAGGGCGAGGGCGTTCTCCTCTACCTCGCGCAGGAGGGACGGGGGATCGGACTGCTCGCCAAGCTGCAGGCGTACGAGCTGCAGGAGCAGGGACTCGACACGGTCGAGGCGAACCTCAGGCTCGGGTACGCGGCCGACGCCCGCGAGTACGGCATCGGCTCGCAGATCCTCGCCGACCTCGGGCTCACCACCATCCGCATCCTCACCAACAACCCCAAGAAGATCTCGGGAATCGCAGGCTTCGGCCTCTCCGTCGTCTCCCAGGAGCCGATCGAGGTGGAGGCGAACGACGAGAACCGCAGGTACCTCGAGACGAAGCGGGACAAGCTCGGCCATACGCTCGGCGCGCCGGTGCATCACCAGCGCGAGCGATTCGGCCCCGACGACACGGAGATGGAGACGACGCGATGAGCGAGCGCGACGACGAGCACACGGCCGACCGCGACGAGACGAGCCTCGAGCGCGCCAGCGAGAACGTGCTGGAGGGCTGGCCGACGCCGCCGCCGCTCGCCGATCCTCCGGGCGATCCACGTGACCGGCCCCGCTCGGTCGAGGAGACCGTCGTGGTTGGCGGCCGACGAGCTGCCGGGCTGGAGCGCGGCCGCGATCGACGAGGTCGAGAGCAGCGAGAACGCCGGCGCCACGGCGACGACGGAGGACGAGGGCACGCCGGAGCCGTCGGCGGATCCCGAGTCCGACCTCGAGTCGGACGGCGCCGTCGAGGCCGCGGGCGAGCTCGCGGCCGACGACGATGCCGCGGACGATTCCTGGGCGACGGCGAGGCCGCCGCACACCGACGACGTCGCCGACGACGAGCCGCTGCCGGCCGACGAGGCCGACGTCTCCGAGCGAGAGACGATCCCCGTCGCCGAGCCGCGGGTCGTCCTCGTCTCCGAGCACGCGCCGGGCGACCTCGAGATCCCGCCCGGCGTGCCCGTGCTCGAGGGTGAGCCGCGCGGCGCGCGGCGCGCGGTCGGCATCGTGGTCAGCCGCTTCAACGGCGAGGTGACGACGCGTCTCCTCGACAGCGCGATCGCCGAGCTGGAGGCGTGCGGCGTCTCGACGGCGTCCATCACGGTGATGCCCGTCCCCGGCGCGTTCGAGCTGCCGCTGGCGGCGATGGCCCTCGCCAAGACGCGGCGCTTCGCCTGCGTCGTCGCACTCGGCTGCGTGATCCGCGGCGACACCCCGCACTTCGACTACGTGGCGAGCGAGGCCGCCTCGGGTCTGCAGCTCGCCGCGATCGAGACGGGCGTTCCCGTCGCCTTCGGGGTGCTCACCCTCGACCGGCACGACCAGGCCGAGGCGCGCTACGACAAGGGCGCCGAGGCGGTTCGCACCGCGCTCGAGATGGCGGACCTGTTCGCGAACCTCCGCGCCGCCGCGTCGCGCTAGATCGAGACCTCCCGTCCCAGGGGTGGGCGCGGCGCCCGCCCGTCTCCGTCCGGGCCGGGTCTGACCACCGCGTGGCTGGTGCGGCCCCGTCGACGGGAGAACGCCCTTCACGCGACGAAGGGCATCGCGATCCTCGTCGCCCGACCCGCGACGCGGCGACCGTTTCCGCTACCATCTCCGGCCGCATGTCACGCGTCTGCGCCATCTGCGGGAAGAAGCCCTCGAGCGGCAACCATCGGAGCCATTCGATGGTCGCGACCAAGCGTCGCTTCAACCCGAACCTCCAGCGCGTGCGGCTGATCCTTGACGGCAAGGCGACGCGCGACTACGTCTGCACGCGCTGCCTGAAGGCCGGCAAGGTCACCAAGGCCGTCTAGACCGTCCTGGAGGCGCGCTCGGCGCTCGACCCGTCCGCGTCGCGGTGCGATCATCCGCGCGTGGCATCGCTCCGCATCGAGCCGCTCGGCCCCGACAACGCTTCGTCGTTCTTGCGCCTCCACGACGATCGCAACGGCGCCGGGTGGTGCCGGTGCGCCGCCTGGTGGGTGCCGAGCTGGGACGGATGGGGCGAGCGGACGGCGGCCGAGAACCTCGCGGTGCGCTGCTCGCTGCACGAGCAGGGACGCCATGACGGGCTCCTCGCGTTCGGCGAGGCCGACGATCCCGTCGGCTGGGCGCAGGTCGGCCGTCGAGACCGCCTTCCGAAGCTGGTCGAGCAGCTCGAGCTCGCCGCAGATCCCGACGTCTGGGCGGTGACGTGCTTCCTCGTGGCACCGACGCACCGCAGGCGAGGCGTTGCAGCCCGGCTCCTCGGCGCCGCGATCGAGGTGGCGAAGCGGCAGGTGCGTCGCGCCTCGAGGGGTATCCCCGGGTCGGACACGTGCTCGCGGACGACGACGCCTGGACCGGGACGCGAGCGGCTGTTCGCCTCGGCGGGCTTCGACCGGGTCGACGGCGACGGCCCGCGGGCCGTCTTCGCGCTCTCGCTCCGCTGAGCGCATCCCGGCGGCCGTCGTTGCCCGCGGCAGTAGGCTCGGTGTCCCAACCCGAGGAGGATCGACGTGCACGCAACGTTTCGTTGGTATCCGGATGCGACACTGGCCGACGCGCTCGCGAGCCGGGCAGACGAGATCCGGTCGGTGATCGGCGAGGTCCCCGGGTTCCGGGCCTACTACCTCGTCAGGGGCGATCAGGGAACGATCTCCGTGACGGTGTGCGACGACGAGGCCGGCACGGCTGCGTCGAACCGGGTGGCGGCCGACTGGCTGCGGGAGAACCTGTCCGACCTCGCGATCGGAACCCCCAACATCGCTGCCGGCGACGTGCTGATCGTGGTCTGAGCGCACCTCGGGCAGGCTGACGGGCGCGGCCGGTACGATCGCTCGCGATGTCCGACGCACCCGTCACCTCACCCGCCGAGCAGATCGCGGAGCTCGGGACCCGGCTTGCCTGGGTCCGTGACTATCTTTGACCCCGCCCAGCTGACAGCCAGGGCGCAGGAGCTGGAGGAGGCCATGGGCACTCCCGGCTTCTGGGACGACCAGACGCGTGCGGCGCGCGTCTCGCAGGAGCACGCACGGGTCACCCGCAAGCTCGAGGGGTACAACAGGCTCGAGCGCGACCTGGCCGATGCGACGGAGCTGCTGGAGCTCGAGCCCGAGCTCGAGGACGAGGTGACCGAGCAGCTCGCGCCGATCCGCCAGGAGCTCGAGCGCCTGCAGGAGCAGGCGTTGTTCACGGGTGAGTACGACCCCGGTGACGCGGTCGTGTCGATCACGGCAGGCACCGGGCGGCACGGACGCCCAGGACTGGGCGGAGATGCTGCTGCGCATGTACCTGCGCTGGACGGACGAGCGCGGCTTCACGACCGAGCTCGTCGAGGCGAGCCCTGGCGAGGAGGCCGGGCTGAAGTCGGCGACGCTCACGGTCAAGGGCGAGAACGCGTACGGCCTGTTCAAGGCGGAGCGAGGCGTGCACCGGCTGGTTCGGCTCTCGCCGTTCGACTCGGCGCACCGTCGGCACACGGCGTTCGCCCAGGTCGTCACCGCGCCGCTGCTGCCCGAGAGCGAGGACGTCGAGATCGACGAGTCCGAGCTGCGGATCGACACCTACCGCGCGAGCGGCGCCGGCGGCCAGCACGTGAACAAGACCGACTCCGCCGTCCGGATCACGCACCTCCCCACGGGGATCGTCGTGCAGTGCCAGAACGAGCGCTCGCAGACGTCGAACAAGGCGACCGCGATGCGGATCCTCAAGGCACGGCTCGCGGAGGTGCCGAGGAGGAAGCCCGAGAGGCCGAGATCGCCCGCGAGCGTGGCGCGAAGGTCGACGTCGGGTTCGGCAGCCAGATCCGCTCGTACGTCCTGCACCCGTACCAGCTCGTGAAGGATCACCGCACCGACTTCGAGGTCGGAAACGCCCAGGGCGTGCTCGACGGCGCTCTCGACGGCTTCGTCCAGGCCTACCTGCTCGCGCGCGCGACCGGCAAGGCGTAGGGCCGGGCTTCGCCCGTCCCTACGCCTAGGAGCGTTCCGACATGCCGTGTCCGCAAGGGTCTGGCGCCGGCACTAGCCGGAGCCTGACCCCCGCTCATGCGTGAACGCATGCGAGAATCAGCGTGGACGTGGCGTCGGCCGCCTCTGGCGGCCGCTTCAGGGGTTGTCGCGGTCGGGGATCCGCTTCTGCGGATTCCCAACCTGCGGGGAGGGCGCGGTAGACTGGCGCCGGCCGTCTGGCGGCCGCTTCAGGGGTCGTCGCGGTCGGGATCCGCTCTGCGGATCCCGACCTGCGGGAGAACAGGGCCACGGCAGGACTCGGCTACACTGGGGCGAACCTCGACCGGAGCGGCCGACACGGTCGCCCTCTTTCGATTCCGGTGCAGGAAGACGTGCTCACACCCACCTCCGAGGCCCCGAGTCCGGCTGTCGCCCGCGCCCGAGGCGCTCGCGACGCCACTCGACGGGACGCGTGCGACCGGATCCGTCGATGATCGTCTTCGACCACGTGCGCAAGATCTACGAGCCCGACGTCGTCGCGCTCGAGGAGGCGTCGTTCGTGATCGACAAGGGCGAGTTCGTGTTCGTGGTGGGGCCGTCCGGGTCGGGGAAGTCGACGATCATCCGGCTGCTGCTGAAGGAGCTCGAGCCGACGGACGGGAGGATCATCGTCGGCGGTCGGGACCTCACGCGGCTCAAGCGGTCGAAGGTGCCGCTCCTCCGGCGCAACGTCGGCTGCGTGTTCCAGGACTTCAAGCTCCTCCGCGAGCGGACCGCCTACGAGAACGTGGCGTACGCGCTCCGCGTCCAGGGCGAGTCGAACCAGTCGATCCGCAAGAAGGTGCCCGAGGTGCTCGCGCTGGTCGGTCTCGCGCACAAGACCGGCTCGCGGCCGGACGAGCTCTCCGGCGGCGAGCAGCAGCGCGTCTCGATCGCGCGCGCCGTCGTCAACCACCCGCCGCTCCTGATCTGCGACGAGCCGACGGGGAACCTCGACCCGGACACGTCGGTGGGGATCATGCAGCTGCTCCACCGCATCAACACCGCGGGCACGACGATCCTGATGGTCACGCACGACCGCGAGATGGTCGACAAGATGCGCAAGCGCGTGATCGCGCTCGACGGCGGGCGCGTCGTCCGTGACGAGCGCCGCGGAGGGTACGAGACGGAATGAGCAAGTTCAAGCTCGTCGTCTCGGAGGCCTTCCGCTCGGTCACCGCCAACATCGCCACGGCGTTCGCCGCGACGATGACCGTGCTGATCGGGATGTTCCTGCTCGGCCTCTTCCTCGCGCTCGGCTCCTGGGTCGTGTCGTGGTCCGACCACGTGAAGAACCAGCTCGAGGTGAAGATCTTCTTCGTCGAGAACGTGACGCCGAAGCAGGTCGACGCGGTGCGGATCACGCTCGAGAAGGATCAGCGGGTGAAGGAGTTCCAGTTCGTCTCGAAGGACGAGGCGCTCTCACGGATGCGGAAGCGCTACCCGGAGCTCACCGCGAACCTCCCGTCGAACCCGCTGCCCGCCTCGTACGAGGTGCTGCCGAAGGACGCAAACGACGTCAAGGCGATCGCCGCAGACCTGCGCAAGGCCGACCTCGCCGGCGTCGAGCGGATCAAGGACGGTCAGCAGACCTCCAAGCGCATCCTCCAGGTCGCCCGGGTGATCGAGATCGTGTTCCTCGTGGCGGTGGTCGTGCTGCTGGCGGCGTCGATCCTGCTGATCGCGAACACGATCCGGCTGTCGATCTTCTCGCGGCGCAGGGAGATCGAGGTGATGAAGCTCGTCGGGGCGACGAACTGGTTCATCCGTGGTCCGTTCATGGTCGAAGGGCTGCTCACCGGTGCTGCCGGCGCGCTCGGCGCGGTGTTCCTGCTGCTGCTCGGCAAGGAGCTCGCGCTGCCGTCGATCCTCGGGCACATCGACACGTCGTCCGACGTCCAGGCGCTCGGGTTCGCGATGATCGCGCTCATCCTCGTGGTGGTCGGGCTCAGCGTCGGCGCACTCGGCTCGGGCCTCACGCTGCGCAAGCACCTGCGGGTCTGAGGTGCCACGCCCCCGGGGTGGGAGGTCGCGCCCGCCGAAGCGACCGAGCAGGGCGAAGCGCCACGCGCGGGCACAGGGCGCATACCGTCGGGCGGCGGTGAAGCGGGCTGAGCCGCGGATCGAGATCCGCCTGCCCGAGCGTCGGTTCGAGCCCGAGACGGTCGTCGCCCACCTCGGGCCGACGAACTCCGGCAAGACCTACGACGCGCTCCGGTTTCTCGCGGAGCACGGGCGCGGCGTCTACGCGGGGCCGCTGCGCATGCTCGCCCAGGAGGCGCACCGGCGGCTGTCCGAGGAGCTCGGGCCAGAGCTGGTGGGTCTCGTCACCGGCGAGGAGCGCGTGAACGAGGGTGCTCCCATCATCTGCTGCACCGTCGAGATGGCGCCGTCGTCGGGTGACGTGCTCGTGCTCGACGAGGTGCAGTGGGCAGACGACGAGGAGCGCGGTGCGGCCTGGACGCGGCTGCTGCTCTCGGGCGAGTACCGGCACATCCGGCTTCTCGGAGCGCTCGACGCGCTCCCGCTCGTGACCAGCGCGTTCCCCGACGTCGAGGTCAGGGTCTTCGAGCGCATGCTCCCGCTCGAGTGGATCGGCGCCGTGCAGCTGCGGGCGGTCTCGCCGGGAAGCGTCCTCGTCGCGTTCAGCCGCAAGGCGGTGCTGGCGCTCGCGGGCGAGGTCAACCGCCTCCACCCGGGCCGGGTGGCCGTGCTCTACGGGGCCATGCCGCTCGCGTCGCGGCGCGAGGAGATCGACCGCTTCATCGAGGGACGGGCGGACGTGTGCGTCGCGACCGACGTCCTCGGCCACGGTGTCAACCTCCCCTGCGAGACGCTGCTCTTCGCCGAGACGACGAAGTTCGACGGCGGAGTCCCGGCGCAACCTCCTGCCGTGGGAGATCGCTCAGATCGCCGGCCGGGCAGGCCGCTTCGGCCTCGTCGAGCGTGGACACGTCGGCGTCCTCGCGGGCATCCCGTGGTCGACCCCTGACCCGCGAGATCGTCGAGGATGCCCTCACGCCGAGCGTCGTCCTGCCCGACGGCCACGTCGGGTACCGGATCGTCGACGAGGCCCGCATCGGGCCACGGCTCTCCGATCTCAACGTCGAGGATCCCCGCGACCTCGACGCGGCGCTCGGAGCGTGGCATCGCGTCGCGACGCGGCAGTGGGCGGCGGACGGCTGGCTCGCGGTCGAGTCGCTGCAGCCGATCAGAGGCCGCCTCGCGGTCGTCGACCGCCACCTGCGCACGCGGGGCAAGCGTCTGGGACTCGACGACGTCTGGCGGCTGATCAACGCTCCGATCGACCCGGACGGTGCGGAGATCCTCGGCGTGCTCGCGCTGGCGGTGGCCGGCGACCAGACGCAGCGGCAGCTGCTGTCGTTCCTGCTCGACACCGGTCGGCTGCGCGATGCGTCGCTCGAGGACGCCGAGGCGGCCGGGCGGCTGGCCGGGATCCTGCGGTGGTTCGGCCTTCAGTACCCGGGCGTGGGCGGCGTCACCCTCGAGCGGGCAGCGGCCCTGGAGGAGGCGGCGGCGGAGCGCGTGGTCGCGCGGCTCAAGGTCGAGGTGAGCGAGGGCACGATCGGCCGCTGCAGATCGTGCGGGAGCACCTGTCCGCCGTGGTTCCCGCTCTGCGATCGCTGCGCCCGGACGCGACGCTGAGCTCGGCGCCCGGGCGAGGTGCGTGGCAGGGCATCCGCCACACGCACGTCGCGGGGCCTCGTCGGTCGCCGTGGGCACCGCGCGCTGTCGGCGTCGTGGGCTCTCCGTCGAGTCGCCTCGGCTTCGGAGGCTCGGCGCGGTGGACGGTCGCACGCGCCGATGCGGTCTGCTGTGCGACCCGCGCCTACACTGACGCCCGATGGCCAAGCCGACCGGCACCAAGCTCGTCGCCGAGAACCGCCGTGCGCGGTACGACTACGAGCTGCTCGACCGCGTCGAGGCCGGAATGGTGCTCACCGGCACCGAGGTGAAGTCGCTCCGCGACGGTCGCGTCACGCTCGCGCATGCGTTCGCGGACATCCGGGGCGGCGAGGTGTTCCTCGTCGGCGCGTCGATCGACGAGTACGCGCAGGGCAACGTGGCGAACCATCGCCCCGACCGCGAGCGGAAGCTGCTGCTCCATCGGCGGGAGATCGAGATGCTCACGGCGAAGGTGCGCGAGAAGGGGCTCACGGTGGTTCCGACGCGCCTGTACTTCAAGGACGGACGGGTGAAGCTCGAGCTCGCGCTGGCCCGGGGCAAGGATCGCGGCGACAAGCGCCGCACGATCGCCGACCGCGACGCGAAGCGGCAGATCGAGCGCGCGCTGCACCGGCGCCGCTAGCGGTTTCGGAGGGCGCGGCTGCGCCCCACCCTCCGAAACCGCTAGAGAGACCGAGACCGAGGGCGGTGGCGGTGGCGAGGGCAGGGGCGTGGCTTCAGCCGCGCCCCTTGGCCTGGGCCAGGCTGGGGCTTCGGGTCGCCCGTGGGACGCGGGTCGCGCTCGGCTACTCGGAGCCGTCGAGCATCGTGTGGAGCACGATGCGGCCCGGCTCGGCGAGGTAGCCGTGCTTCTCGTTGAGGCGTCTGATCGGGACGTTGCGCTCCTCGTTGCCCGTCACGAGACGTCGGAATCCACTGCTCCTTGGCCCAGGCGATCTGCGCGCGCTTGAGCGCGCCGGCGATCCCCCGTCGGCGCCACTCGCGCCGGACCCCGGCGAGGTCGTGAAACGCCGTGTCGCTCCCTTCCGGGGGGATCGAGAGCTTGGCGTACCCGACGACCTCGGCTCCCGCCAGCGCGACGAAGACGGCGTCGCGACGGTCGGACGCTCCGTCCATGTCGTCGGCGAGCCACTCCTCGAGGGAGGGAAGCACGTTCCCGCCCTCGCCCGGGATGTCGGGCTCCGCCTCGCAGTACACCCGGTACAGGCCCGCCTCGATCCCCGGCAAGCTCGCCCACGGTGCCACGGTGATCCCTGCAGGAGGATCGATCGCAGGCGGGGTCACGCCGTCGAGGTCGAGGACGAGCCGCGTGTTTCGCCCCGTCTCCCTGAACCCGTGGCGCTCGGCCCAGCGCAGGCTCTCAGGGTCGTCCTCGTCGACGACGGTCTGGAGCTCGATGCACCCGCGTTCGAGCGCCCACTCGGCCAGCGCGCGGTAGAGCGCGCTGCCGACGCCCTTGCCCCGTGCGGCGGTCGCGCGTCCACGCCTCGACCTGGGCCACTCCCGGGTCGCGCGTGCCAGCCGACGACGCCGACGCCCGCGCCGACGATCTCCGTCTCGTCCTCCGCGACCAGCCAGACCATGTCCGAGGCCTGCCTCCGCCAGTCGGCGAAGCCGCCGACCGTGTGGCCCTCCCGGGGCTGCACGGCCTGCGCGACCGACACGAGCAGCGGGAGCTCCGACTCCCCGATCTCGCGAATCTCCATGCCGGGAGCCTACTCCCGCCTCGACTCGGTCGCGGAGGACCCGTCGACGACCGGCCCGGGTGCGCGCCGAGGCACCCGGGCTCGCCGCCGCGGTAGGGCTAGAACACGACCGGGTGCTCGAGCGCCTCGGCCAGGGCCCGGTCAGGCGTCTGGTCGCCGGTGCAGATGAGACGGTGTCGGAGCACGTACGGCGCGATGTAGCGGACGTCGTCCAGCGAGACCGTGTCGCGGCCCTCGAGGCGGGCGCTCGCCTTGCTCGCGCTCGTGAGGTGGATCGCGGCGCGCGAGCTGGCGCCGAGGAAGACGCCGTCGAGCTCGCGGGTCTTGCGGACGACGCCGACGATGTACCTGCGCGATCTCCTGCGACATCTCCGTCGCGTCGAGCTCCAGCCGGGCCTTGTCCAGCCCGACGATCCCGAGCAGCGGCATGATCTCGCCGAGCATGTCCGGGGTGACGCCGGTGTGGGGGAGGCGGAGCATCTCGACCTCGTGCTCGGCGTCGCAGTAGTCGAGCTCGATCTTGAAGAGGAACCGGTCGAGCTGCGACTCCGGGAGCGGGAAGACGCCCTCCTGCTCGTACGGGTTCTGCGTCGCGATCACGAGGAACGGGTCCGGGCAGCCGGTGCACGCGGCCCTCGACCGTGACGTTGCGCTCCTGCATCGCCTCGAGCAGCGCCGACTGGGTGCGCGGCGGGGTGCGGTTGATCTCGTCCGCGAGGAGCACGTTCGTGAAGATCGTCCCGGGCATGAACACCGGCTCGCCGGCGCGCATGACGTCTCGCCGACGATCTCGGTCGGCGACGTGTCCGGGGTGAACTGGATCGCGGCGGAAGTCGGCGCCGAGCACGTAGGCGGTCGCGCGGCCGAGGAGCGTCTTCGCGCTGCCGGGCGGGCCCTCGAGGAGGACGTGCCCTCGCGCGAGCGCGGCGACGAGCAGCAGCTCGACGGCCTTGTCCTGTCCGACGACGACCTTGCCGATCTCGCGCCTTCGCCCGCTCGCGCAGCTCCGCGAGGCTCTCGTAAGGGGTGATTGCGTCTTTCACGTCCGTCCTCTCGCTCGTCGTCCGACCTCTGACAGTACTCGGATCGCGGGTGGATTTCCTCCCCGGCGCGGCATGGCGTCTCGTCCTGCTTGGCGTCGTCTCCTGTTCGACGCACATCGCTTCCCCCGCGTGCAGGCTCCGGAGCGTCGCAGCGCTGTGGCCGCGACGGGTACAATGGGGGACAACATACGGGGGCGACCTGGTTTCGACGTGGTCGGTTCTCCGGTCGAGCTGCGAGTCGAGGACCCCGGTCGGCCTCGTAAATCATCCGGGAACAACGCAAGTGCGAAGAACGATCTCGCACTCGCCGCCTAGTCGAATCTAGGTAGGCGACGTCCCTCCCCGGCTCGGCCCGAGGCCAGGGAAGGGGCGCCAAGCATCGGGCTCTGAGCCGAAGGAAGGCTGATCGCCGGAGGCCCGAGAACCACAGGATGAGCTGGTCCGTCGGTAGGGCGTCCGCCTCCGGCCGCCGGACGAGATCCAAGCGCGGACTACACTCGTAGACGTTCGCTCGGTGCGGTCGCGGACGCGGGTTCGATTCCCGCCGCCTCCACTTTCGGCTCAACCAAGCTGACCTCAGAGCCGGTCGATTGAAACACCTTCAGTCGGCCGGCTCTTCCTCTTCGAGGCGCTTCGCGTGGGCAAGAGCTTCCATCGCTCGCTCGAGGTCGCTCAGGTCGTAGTGGCCGTAGATCGCCGCGGTCGTGGAGAGGTCCGAGTGGCCGAGCGCCTGGGACGCGGCGCCAAGGTCGGCGACCCGTCGGAGGTCTGTCGCGAACGTGTGCCGGGCCCGGTGCATGTTCAGGCCGCTGGTCATGCCTTGCCCGACGAGACCGGCGGCAGCCGCGTGGCGGTACCACCACCTGTGAACCGTCGGGGCGCTCATCCGTCGCTTCGGGTACGCGGCAAGGAGCTTCTCGCCGCCGGTGCGTTTCTCCGGGTAGAGCAGGTAGTCGTCCGGTTCCGACCGGAGCGGGATCACACGGCTCGGGGCTGACCCGACCGGACGCGAGCGGGCGTCCGGCAAGAGCACGAACGCTGCCGGGATGTGGAGCTTCGGGTTGTATCTCTACTGCCGTGCCAGTGCGACGCGCAGCCGTTCCTCCGGGCTGATCAGGTGGTTGAAGTCCTCCGCCGCGTCGTCGATGTCGATCTGGACCCAGCGCACCGTCCCGGTGAAGCGGCTGGTCTCGCCGGTGTAGGCGTCGCTCACGGGAGAGGCGGTGTCCTGGCCGACGTCGGTCGTCTCGTCGCCGGAGTAGACGAGCGGCACCGTCGCCTCGACGCGGCCCTCGCCGATCTTGCGGCCGTCCACGTAGAGCCGCACGGTTCCGCCCTTGCCCAGGCCCCCGCCGTCGTAGTCGAGCTCCATGCGGGCCTGGTGGTTGCCCGGCGGGATGCCTTCGTCCGCCTCGACGACGAAGCTGCGCAGGCCGAGGAAGTTGTGGGTGTAGGTGAGCTTGCCGTTCGTGACGTGGAGCGCCCACCCTGCGAAGGCTCCGCCCTGGGCGACGAGTCACGCCCTCGGCGCCGCTGTCGGGTGCGACGACCTCTGCGGTGACGGCGTGTGACCTGTTCTTGACGTTGATGACCGAGCCCTCGGTGAGGCGGCGCATGCCGCCGAACAGGAGCTGCGAGGTGCCGTGGACGAGCTGGGGGCGCCCGGCGAGGTCGGCGTTGAAGCGCTCGATGCGACGGTCGTCGAGCGGCAGCACGTCGTTCTTCTTCGCCTCCTCGAGCCAGAGCTGCTGCAGCTCGGCGAGCTTCTCGGGCATCTCCGATGCGAGGTCGCGTGTCTGGCTCCAGTCGGTGCTGGTGTCGTAGAGCTCCCAGACGTCCGTCTCGAACGAGGGCAGCTCCTCGACGACCCACGGGATCGAGTGACGAGTCACGGCGGTCCAGCCCTGGTGGTAGATGCCGCGGTTGCAGAACATCTCGAAGTACTGCGTCTCCCTGCGGTCGGCGGCATCGGGCTCGTCGAACGCGTACCGCATGCTGACGCCGTCGATCGGCCTCTGCTCGATCCCGTGCACGAAGCGCGGCTCCGGGATGCCCGCCGCCTCCAGGACCGTCGGTGCGAGGTCGATCACGTGATGGAACTGCTGCCGGACCTCGCCGCGTGCGGCGAAGCCGTTCGGCCAGTGCACGACGGTGCCGTTGCGCGTGCCGCCGAAGTGCGAGGCGACCTGCTTCGTCCACTGGTACGGCGTGTCCATCGCGTGTGCCCAGCCGACGGCGAAGTGGTTGTATGCCTCCGGGCCGCCGAACTTGTCGATCTTCGACGCCATGAACTCCGGTGTCTCGAGCGCGTAGGCGCCGTTGAAGATGATGTTCTCGTTGAACGAGCCGTTGAGGGTGCCCTCCGCGGACGCGCCGTTGTCGCCCACGATGTAGAAGACGAGCGTCTCCTCGAGGACGCCCATGTCGTCGAGCTCGTCGACGAGCCGTCCCACGTGGAAGTCCGTGTGCTCGAGGAAGCCCGCGTAGATCTCCATCTGGCGTGCGAGCACCGGCTTGAGGTCTTCCGGCATGTCGTCCCACGCGGGGATCTCCGCCGGCCGCTCGGTGAGCACCGTGTCCGGAGGCACGACGCCGAGTGCCTTCTGCCGCTCCAGGATCTCCTCCCGCAGGGCGTCCCAGCCCCGGTCGAAGCGGCCCTTGTAGCGGTCGGCCCACTCGAGCGGCACATGGTGCGGCGCATGCGTGGCACCCGGGGCGAAGTAGACGAAGAACGGCCGGTCGGGGGACAGCGAGCGCTGCTCGTGGATCCAACCGATCGCACGATCTGTCATGTCCTCCGTGAAGTGGTAGCCCTCCTCCGGCGTTGCGTGCGGCTCAACCGGTGTCGTGCCCTCCCACAGCGCCGGGTAGTACTGGTTCGACTCGCCACCGATGAAGCCGAAGAAATACTCGAAGCCACCGCCTCCCGACGGCCACGCGTCGAACGGCCCGATCGGGCTCGTCTGCCACACCGGCACCTCATGGCACTTCCCGAACTGCGCGGTCGAGTAGCCATTCAGCTTCAGCACCTCCGCCAACGGCGCCACGGACTTCGGCCGGACCGACGTGTACCCGGGCGCCGACGTCGCGAGCTCCGGGATGCTCCCCATGCCGGCGGCGTGGTGGTTGCGTCCCGTCAACAGCGCCTGCCGCGTCGGCGCGCAGAGCGCCGTCGTGTGGAACCGGTTGAACTTCAGCCCATTGCCGGCGAGTCGCTCCGCGGTCGGCGTCGCACAGGGGCCGCCGAAGGCGCTCGACGCGGCAAATCCGACATCGTCGAGCAGCACCACGAGGACGTTCGGCGCGCCCGCCGGCGGGCGTAGCGGCTCGATCGGCGGGAAGACAGCAGTTGGATCCTTGGCGTCGTACGGCACGTCCCCGTCGAAGGCCCTATCGGGGATCGGCAGCTCGCTCCGGTCGGAATCGTCGGTCGTCATTTCGAGGGCCCTTCCTCTTTCGGTGTCTAGCGGCTCGCCCAATTGCTTGTGCACTGGCTACGACCATTCAATCAGGGAACGCACGTACCGCCCGTAGGGAGTCGGCTGACTTGAGAGTCTCTTCTGGAGCACCTCGTGGGCAAGCGGCACAGGCAGCCCCCGCCCGCACGGCTCCTCGCACGTGACGAGCCGTCGATAGGGCCTCTGCAGCAGGCAGCGTCGGTCGGCGTGGGCGGGGTTCGGGGCGGCGGCCGTGTCCAGGCGCTGCGGCAGCCCGTACCCACGTGGGTGAAGGCCGGTAGCGGTTCGTGGCGTCGTCGCGTATCGTCGAGACGTCGTCGATGAGCGAGCAGCGCAGCGAGCGCGTGATCGAGGGAGCGGCGCGGCCCGAGTGGGGCCGACTCCCTGTCGCTGCGGTCGTGGTCGTGGGCTTTCTGCTCGCCGCGATCGTCGGAATGACGAGCGCCGCCTCGCCGTGGTTGCCGGGCGACGGCGGCCGACTCGTCGCCGCCGGCGATCGTCGGTGAGGTGCTCGCCGTCGCTCTGGCCGCCGGTCTCTGCGTCCTGCTGGGCCTGATCTGGATCCACACGCCCCGGCGCAGCAAGGCGAAGAAGCGTGGCCGGCGCGGCCCCGACGCACCGAGGAGATCGGAGCGAGCCTGCGGGCGGGGTCCTTCGTCCTGGTCGGTGGGATTCTCGTGGTCGTCGTGCTCGTCGCTCGCGTTCTGGTTCCTGCTCGGGCAGGCGGACCCGGCCGCAGCCACCGCCGACGTGACGCCGACGACGATCGGAGACGCCGGTGTCCTGCCTCCGCCGGAGCCGCCGCCGTCCGCCCCGCCGGTCTTCGACTGGTTCCTCGTCGGGCTGGTCGCCTCGATCGCGGTCGTCCTGCCACTCGGGCTCGTCGCCCGTCGCAGGCTTCGGGTGGCCGACCCGGAGCCGGAGGCGGAGTGACGCGCCCGAGTCGGTCGTTCGGGCGCGTTGGAGACTCGATCGACCAGATCGAGCGCGACCCGGATGCTCGTCGCGCGATCATCCGTGCGTACGCGCGGATGGAGCACGCATTCGACGACGCGGGGATTCCCCGGCGACCCTACGAGGCCCCGTTCGAGTACCTGGGCCGCGCGCTGCGGGGCCTGCGGGTGAGCCCTCCGGCCGCCGGCCGCCTCGCGGCGCTGTTCGAGCGGGCGCGCTTCAGCCAGCACGTCGTCGACGCGGAGACGAAGCACGAGGCGATCGGCGCGCTGCGCGAGGTCGAGCGACAGATGCAGGCGCCGTCACCGTGAGCCGGTCGGCGGTGCACGCGATCGCGCTGGGTGCGCTGGCCGCCGTCGGGCTCGGGGTGGCCGCTGCTCGTCTCGCCCGGCGCGCCCGCGCTCACCGTCGAGATCTACCTCTTCGTCGTGGCCGCCCTGGTGCTCGCGGCGGTCCTGCTCGACGTCGCGAACGCGCTCCCGCGAGCCGAGCCCGTGCCGCTCCAGCGGCCGCCTCGGCCGCAGCGGGTCGGTCAGCTCGAGTCGGTCGCGCGCGCGCTCGATCTCGCCGAGGCGTCCTCGTTCGACCTCCACAACACGCTGCGCCCGATCGTCCGCGAGATCGCGGCGGCCCGACTCGCGCGCCACGGCGTCTCGCTCGATCGCCAGCCCGAGCGCGCCCGGGCGCTGCTCGGAGCGCAGACGTGGGAGCTCGTCCGCCCCGATCGGGAGGCGCCTGCCGGCCGCTCCGGCCGCGGCGGCTGCAGCAGGGACGAGCTCCGTGCGATCGTCGACTCGCTGGAGGCGATCTAGCTGGCGATCGCAGCTCGCGACGTGGAGGCCCGCGCGGCCGACATCCTCGACGAGGTCGAGCGCGCCGTGATCGGCAAGCGCCGCCAGATCGAGCTCGTCCTGATGGGCCTGCTCGCCGACGGGCACGTCCTGATCGAGGACTTCCCGGGGCTCGCCAAGACGCTCATCGCGCGGTCGGTCGCACGGGTGTGCTCGATGCGGTTCTCGCGCATCCAGTTCACGCCCGACCTGATGCCCTCGGACGTGACGGGCTCGGCGATCTACGACCAGCGCGATGCCGTCTTCCGCTTCCAGCCGGGCCCGGTGTTCGCGAACCTCCTCCTCGCCGACGAGATCAATCGCGCCCCGCCGAAGACACAGGCGGCGCTGCTCGAGGCGATGCAGGAGCAGCAGGTGACGGCCGACGGGCACACGCATCGCGCTGGAGCGGCCGTTCATCGTGCTCGCGACCCAGAACCCGATCGAGTACGAAGGCACGTATCCACTTGCCCGAGGCCCAGCTCGATCGATTCCTGATGCGCATCTCGGTCGGGTATCCGGCCAGGGACGACGAGCGCCGGCTGCTCCTCGAGCGCGCCGAGCGCCGGGCCGACGCCGTCGAGCTGCGGGTCGTCTGCGACCGGCAGACGCTGCTCGAGCTTCAGCAGGCGGTCGAGGAGGTGCACGTCTCGGAGCCGATCGCCTCGTACATGGTCGACATCGTGTCGGCCACGCGTGACGCTCCGCAGATCCAGGTGGGCGCCTCGCCGCGTGGCTCGCTGGCGCTCGCTCAAGCTCGCACGCTGCGCGGCGGCGCTCCAGGGTCGGGACTTCGTCACCCCCGAGGACGTGAAGGCGATCGCCGTGCCCGCGCTCGCGCACAGGCTCACGCTGCAGCCCGAGCTCTGGGTGCAGCAGGTGAGCGCCGAGGACGTCGTGCGCGACCTGCTCGTGACGGTCCCGGTGCCACCGACGCAGGAGGGCTCGTCCCCCTGACGACGTCGGCGAGCCCGAGGCTGACCGGGTATGCCGCGCTCGCCGCTCTCGGCATGCTGGCCGCACTCGCGCTCGGCCGACCCGCCTTCGCCGCGCTCGTCGGTCCCGTTCGCCCTCGTCCTCGGCGTCGCCGTCGCGGCGTCCCCCCGCCCGGAGCTGCGAGTCGGCTTCAGCCTCGACGCGACTCGCACGCTCGAGGGAAGCACGATCGGCGCGCAGCTCGACGTTCGGGCGGATGGCCCCGCGGAGTGGATCGAGCTCGAGCTCGTGCTCCCCGAGGGGGTCACCGCGGTCGGGGGCGTCGGCCGGACCGCATTTCGGCTCGGGGCGGGCGAGTGCCGGCGCCTCGACTACGAGCTCGTCTGCGAGCGCTGGGGCGCGTACCGGATCGGGCTCGTCGACGTGCGCGTCCGGAGCGCCTTCGGACTGCTGTCGACGACGGGGCCGGTCGACGCCGAGCTGCCGCTGCGGGCCTATCCCCGGCGGGAGCGTCTGCTCCGTGTCGTGCAGGCTCACGACACGACGCCGTTCTCGGGCAGCCAGGTGTCCCGCGCCAAGGGGGAGGGAATCGAGTTCGCCGATATCCGCCCGTTCGCGGCCGGCGACCGCGTCCGCCGTGTCAACTGGCGCGCGAGCGCGCGACGCGAGCGGATGTACGTGAACGAGAGCCACCCCGAGCGCGCGAGCGACGTGATCCTCTTCCTCGACAGCTTCGCCGAGGCGCGTGGCTCGAGCGAGGGGACGATCGACCAGGCCGTCCGCGCGGCGTCGTCGCTCGCCGACGCGTACCTGGAGCGCCGAAACCGCGTCGGGCTCGTCAGCTTCGGCGGCATCCTCCGTTGGCTTCCCCCCGCGATGGGCATGCGCCAGCACTACCGCATCGTCGACGCGCTCATCGAGACCGAGCTGGCGCGCTCGTATCTCTCGACGACGGTCGAGGTGATTCCCAGACGCGTGCTCCCGCCACAGGCGCTCGTGATCGCGCTGACCCCGATGCTCGACCAGCGCACGATCACCGCTCTCCTCGACCTCCGGGCCCGCGGCTTCGACCTCGCGGTCGTCGACGTCTCGCCGATCCCCTACGTCGCCGACGAGCACGGCACCGGCGACGACGACCTGGCCTGGCGGCTCTGGACGATGTGGCGCAAGGCGCTGCATCATCGCTACGAGCGGGTCGGCGTTCCGGTGGTCGAGTGGTCGCCCGAGCGATCGCTGCTCGGCGCCATCGAGGAGGTGACGGCATTCAGACGTCGCATGCGTTACGTCTCCGCCTCGCGCTGATCGCCACGGCCGTCCTGGCGGCGTGCGCCGTCGCGCTCGCGCCGCTGTCTGGCGACGGGGTCGATGCGCGAGGACGAGCAGTTCATGGCGGTCGTGGCGTTGGCCTCGCTCGTGTTCCCGCTCCTCGGCGTGGCCCGGCTGCTCCCCTGGGCGGTCGCGGTGCTCGCGGGATCCGTCCTCGTCGCGTCGGAGCATGGCGACGTCGGCAGCGTCGGCGTCGCTCTCTGCGCAGCGTTGGTGCTGCTCGTCGGCGAGTGTGCGTCCGCGGCGGGGAACCTCGCGCCGCTCACCGGCATCGAGCGCCGGCTGGCCCGCCGGCTCGTCGTCCGCATCGCGGCCGAGACCGTCGCAGCCGCCGCTCTCGCCGCGGTCGTCCTCGCCGTCGGCGTCGCTCGGCGTCCCTGCCGGCCTCGCCACGCTCGCGCTCGGGCTCCTGGCGACGGTGTCGCTGCTCGCGCTCGTCCGTCGGTCGTACCCGTCGACGGCCGCGGCCGAGCGCCGGTCTCGCCGTCGCCCGTGGCGGTGGTGAGGGCTCCATCCCCGGTCCGGCACCCACGTCCGCATCCGCCCGAGGGGTTGAGGATGCTCTTCGAGCCGCTCGGTCGGCTGCGTGAGCGACGACGTCCTCGTCGAGCAGTCGAAGGGAGGGGTCGCGTTCGTGCGGCGGACTCCACGCGGCGCGATCGGCGACCAGCTCGCGGTGCGGATCACGGATCGGGAAGAAGTGACTGGCGAAGCTGCGCGGGCAGCCGGGCCCGCACAGGCAATAGAGTCTCCGTCGTGACGCCCCCGGGCCATCCCATCGGCTGATCCGCTTTCGGATCGCCGACACCAGTACGAGGAGGAGCAGATGAACGACGAGCTGATGAACGCGGCGGGCGAGGCTGCCGCCGACGCGATCGACGAGGCCGTTGCGGCCGAAGCGCTGCACGAGGACGCGGTGAGCAAGGCTGCTGCAGCGATCGAGCTCGAGGCGGCCGCCGAGGAGCTCGCCGCCGAGGCGATCGTCGAGGAGGAGCTCGCGGAGGAGCTCGCCGAGGACGCCGTGCTCGACGCCGAGGCAGCGGAGATCCTCGCCGAGGCAGCCGAGTCCGAGTGAGCGCTGCGCTCTGCCGTGGGACGGCGCCGACCTGGCGCCGTCCCACCCTGCCGCGGCGGGGCTCGCTCTCGTGACGAGCAGGGGCGCCGAGGCTGGAGCGTCGCCTCCTCCGCACGCATTCCACCTGCTCGCGAAGCCGACGGGCGCGGTCTGCAACCTCGACTGCTCGTACTGCTTCTTCCTCTCGAAGGAGATGCTCTATCCGGGCTCGCGGTTCCGGATGGCGGACGAGCTGCTCGAGGCGTACGTCCGGCAGCTGATCGAGGCGCACGCGCGGTGCCCGGAGGTGACGATCGCCTGGCAGGGCGGCGAGCCGACGCTGATGGGGGTCGACTTCTTCCGCCGCTCGGTCGAGCTGGCCGAGCGGTATCTGCAGCCGGGGCAGCGGGCGGCGTACACGATCCAGACGAACGGCACGCTGCTCGACGAGGAGTGGGCGGCGTTCTTCAAGGAGCACGACTTCCTGGTCGGGATCTCGATCGACGGGCCGCGGGAGCTGCACGACGCCTACCGGGTGAACAAGGGCGGCAAGGGCTCGTTCGACCAGGTGATGCGCGGGCTCGACCATCTGCGCGCGGCGGGGGTCGAGTGGAACGCGCTGACGACGGTGCACGCCGCCAACGGCGACCACGGCCGCGAGGTGTACCGCTTCCTGCGCGACGAGTGCGGCGCGCGCTTCATCCAGTTCATCCCGATCATCGAGCGGGTCGCGGAGGCGGCGCGGACGGGGAGGTGCCGTGGTCGTCGTGGCGCGACCGGCCGCTGTACGTGCAGAAGGGCGAGCTGCGTCACGGACCGCTCGGTCGGCGGCGAGCAGTACGGCCGCTTCCTGATCGACGTGTTCGAGGAGTGGGTGCGCCGCGACGTCGGCGAGGTGTACGTGCAGATGTTCGACGTCGCCCTCGCGAACTGGGTCGGCGAGCCGCCGGGCCTGTGCGTCCACTCGGAGACGTGCGGGCTCGCGCTCGCGCTCGAGCACACCGGCGACCTCTACTCGTGCGACCACTTCGTCGAGCCGCGCTACAAGCTCGGGAACATCAAGGAGCACGCAGATGCTCGAGCTGGTCGCCTCGCCGCAGCAGGCGCAGTTCGGGCTCGACAAGCGCGACACGCTGCCGCAGTACTGCCTCGAGTGCGACGTGCGCTTCGCCTGCCACGGCGGCTGCCCCAAGGACCGCTTCATCACGACGCCCGACGGCGAGCCCGGGCCTCAACTACCTCTGCGCCGGCTACAAGGCGTTCTTCCACCACGTCGACCGGCCGATGCGCTTCATGGCCGAGCAGCTGCGCGTCGGCGCGCGCGCCGTCCGAGATCGTGGCGCTCTACGCCGCCGAGGACGCCGCGCGCGGCCGCAACGACCCCTGCACGTGCGGCAGCGGCCGAAGTGGAAGCACTGCCACGGCGCCTGAACGCGACCCTGCCGCATCGAGCCGCCGACCAGGGAGGCTAGATCCTCCCCGCCGCCTTCCACTTCCGCCAGATCCGCTTCATCTCCCACGCGGTGGAGCGCACCGCGTCCTCGGCCGTCATCTTCCCGAGGGAGACCTGCGCGAACATCCGCGGGATCATGAACCGCTCCAGCACCTCGGCGACCCCGGGGTGCGCGAAGCCGGGGTAGCCCGCGTTCCGCGTCTGCCTCGTCGCGATCGTCGTCAGGATCGAGTACTTCCCCCTCGGCAGGTGCGGATCTGCCGCTGCAGCCTGGTAGAGGTCCTTCGACGAGACGGCGCCGGGGAAGCTCGGGAAGTTGAACAGCTTCGAGGCGGCGGTCGCCTGCTTTCCGACGACGCAGAGATCGATCAGGAACCGCTTCGCGGCCTCGGCGTTCCTCGAGAACGTCCAGATCGAGTACACGTTCGTGTACTGCGCCAGGCTCGACCGCCCACCCGGGCCGAGGGGGATCGGCCAGAGCCAGAGGTCGTTGGCAAACGTCGGCTGCAGATCCTCCGCGCTCCGGAGCGCGGAGATCGCGTTCACGATCAGCGAGCCCTTGCCGGAGAGCACCAGCTGGTTGTTGGAGGTGGGATTCCAGGCGAGGACATCGGGCTCCTCGCCCTCACGGAAGAGATCGGCCATGAACCGGACGGCCTCGACGGTGCGCTTGTCGGCGAACGTCAGCGCGTTGGACTCGTCCTGGATGAACGACCCGAAGCTCATGAGGAACGAGATGAGCGCAGTGTTCGAGTCGAGCTCGAGCGACTGGCCGATCCCGATCGGGTGCCCGAGCTCCCTGAGCTTCGGCGCTGCGGCACGGACGTGGTCCCAGGTCGCGGGCGACTCGCCGATCGCGTTCCACAGGTCGTGCCGCCAGATCGCCGCCGTCGGCACGAAGCTGTCCGAGACGCCGAAGTACCGCTTCGTCCGCGGCACGTAGGTGCTCTTCCGACCGAGCTCCCCGTAGGCGCCGACGGATCGCTCGATCTCCGCGACCACATCGGCATGGTCGATCACGCGGTCGGCGTAGGCGGCGGGAGGCGAGAGGAACCCGAAGATGTCGTGTCCGCGCTGCGCCTTTGCCTCTGCGGCGGCGAGCGCGGGAAGACGCGTGTACTCGACGTGATCGACCTCGACCTCCACGTCGTTCGCCTCACCCCATGTCGTCGCCCACTTGTCGAACCAGGCGTCGTAGGCGGGTTCGACGTGGCTCCACTGCACGATCGAGAGCTCGCCCTTCAGGCTACGGTGCGCGAAGCGCAGCGGGCCGGCGAAGGAGGGGCGCGGTGACGCACCCGCGACGGCGACGACGGCGGCAGCCGCTCCAGCGCGGCGCAGGAGCTGCGCCCGCGTGAGCGTCGTGTCCGACCACGCCTCGGAGCGTGGGGCGCCCGTCACCACGGCAGCGTCACCAGCGGCGTCGTCGTGAGGGCGAAGACCGCCTGCAGCGGCACCGAGAGCTGGATCGTGCCGCCGGGTCCGCTGTCGAGGAAGCCGACGTCGGCATTGGCGCCGTCGCCGTCGCGGTTCCACAGGAGCAGCCGGAACAGCGTGTTCGGAGGGAGGCCGCCGATGCTGTACGGCACGAGCTCGGAGGACGCCTCGCTGGAGACGCCCCGCGTGTCGAGACCGACGATCGTGATGTTGGAGGCGGGGGAGAGGTAGGCAGTGACCAGCTTCGACGGAGCGACGTCGGGAGCCGGCACGAGGTCGACGATACGACCGCCTCGGGGCTCCATCGTCCAGGTCAGCATCTGCATGAGCCGGTAGACGGGACGGATCGGCCACCCGGCGCTGCCGGGGCCGATCGCGCTGTGATCCTGCGTGCCGTTGTCGTACTTCGCCGCGTAGAGGTCCCACTTCACCGTTCCGGAGAACCCGAGGTTCGAGGAGCGCAGCATGAACCACGCCTGCTGGAAGGCCGCGACGTTCGTCTGGGTCATCGGCGTCCCGTCGGGTGCCAGGCCCGGCTGGAACGTGCTCTCTCCCTCGAACGTCGGCAGGCCGCGCACGCCGAACTCGGTCACGTAGAGCGGCCGGCGCGTCGGCGCGGGGATCGCGGCGAAGATGCTGCGCACCTCGGCCTGCAGCCGACGATCGATCTTCCGCGCGTCCCAGAAGTCCCAGTAGACGTGAACCGACCAGGCGTCGAGCAGGTCTCCCATGCGCTCCGCCATGTACGTGAACCAGTCCACCTGCGACTGGCCGAGAGGGCTGGTCGTGCCGAGCAGGTCGCCTCCCATGAAGCGCACGCGATCACGCACGCCGCGCGCCCTGAGCTGGCCGTCGAGCCTGCGGTAGACGTCCTCGTACTGCGCGAGCGTGAGCCGTGTGGAGTTCGGCTCGTTGAACAGCGTCACCCAGATCGAGCTGATGCCCCAGTCGTGGAGGGCCTCGGCGAGGACGTCCGCGAAGCGGCCCATGTTCGCGGAGGCGAACGCGTACGTGCTGCCCTGCCACGTGATGTTGATCTGCGCTCCCGCGCGATGCCCGAGCCCCACGGTTCGACGGAAGGAGTCCATGCGGTCGGGGAACGTCCATTCGGTCGTGTTGAAGAACACCCGGACGAGCCGTGGCCGGGCTGCGATCACCTTCGCCTCCAGACCCGGCAGGTCGGGCGGGGGGCCGCTGATGTTCGCGTACACGTGCTGGTTCAGCTGCGAGCCGAAGCCGGTGAAGTCGCCGACGAGACCGCGCTCGGGCGCCAGGGTGAACTCGGGCGCATCGACCTGCACCTGGGCGCCGGGCTCGCTCACCTGAACTGCTGCGCAGACAAGTCCCAGCACCACGAGGGCGCTCATCAAGGTACGTGCGTGGCTGATCTCCAACAGCCGCACCCCGTCTCTTCATCGGTCGTGCGCCGTGCGCCTTTGATTCTGCTACGACGCTTGACCAGTGTCAATCACGGAAAGCACGGATCACGCCCCGCGTCCGGGCCGACGCTTCTCGCCGGACGTGCTTCCCCAGGGAGGCACACGACCTGTACGCTGTTGCACAGAGTGAAACGTCAACCCGACCAGGCGGCACGACGCGCGAACGGTGCTCTGCACCGCGCGTGACGGCTCAGCGCTCCGCGCTCACCCCGTTCGGCGTCCCCGTTGGCGGAGCAGCCGAACGCGCTCGCCGCTGGGGGCGCACAGGCCTTCAGATCGCTGCCGTCGCGTTTCGTGGTGTGGTCGCGATCGTCACGGTCTCCGTCGCGATGAGCGCGGGGATCTGGGTGGTGCTCTCGGCGGCCGACGTCGTCGCGTCGACTGCCGACGGCGTGTGGTGGGGAACGCTCGTCGTCGGTGCCCTCGCTCTGGCCGCTTCGCTCGTGCTGCTCTTCCGCGACCGCGGACGCGGGCTGACGCCGTGGTGGTCGGTCGCGGCCGGGATCGACGTCCTCGCGATCGTCGGGCTCCTGCTCAACGCGCCTGCCTGACCGCTCGCCGCGCTCTCGGCGGCGGACGAGGCCGGACCGGGCGACGCCATCTCGGCCTGACTCTCGCTCGGACGGAGGCTGTGTGCGCGTCGTCACCGCCGACCCCGCCGACCCCTCCGACCGATCAGCGATCCTTCCGACGTGCTTCGCCGCCGCCGTTCGTCTGCCCCGAGCCCACGACCGCGCACCGCGCGGCGGCTCGGCTCCGGGCCGACCGCGATCGTCGTGGAGGTGCGCGAGTCCTCGCGTGCCCGTCGGGCTCGGCTCGTCGTCCGTCCGGGCGGCGTGGCCGAGGCGGTCGTGCCGTGCGCGACCCCGGGGCGGGTCGTCGACGCGCTCATCCATGCCCACCGCGGCTGGCTCGTGGATCACGTCGAGCGGGAGCGTGAACGGCAGGCCCGCGGGCCCGTGCTCGGACTCGATCGCGTGGATGCGCTTCCCCTACGGGATGGCTGGGTGTCGCTCGTCCGCACGGGCGGCGCCCGCGCGGCCGCGCGGCTCGAGGACGACGTTCTCGTCGTCTCGGGGCCGGACGACGAGGCGGCGAGGAGGGCAGTGCTCCGGTGGTACCGGCGCGAGGCGCGCACGACCGTCCAGGCTGCCGTTGTCGGGGAAGCACGCCGCCTCGGCGTCGCCCCGGGGCCGATCAGCATCCGTGACCAGCGATCGCGCTGGGCGTCGTGCTCGCGCGGCGGCGCGCTCTCGTTCAGCTGGAGGCTCGTGCTGGCGCCCGCCCACGTGCTCGACTACGTCGTGATCCACGAGCTGTGCCATCTCGTCGAGCCGAACCACTCGAAGGCGTTCTGGCGGCTGGTGGACGACGCACGGCCCGACTGGGAGCAGGACGCCGCGTGGCTCCGGACGCACGGGCCCGAGCTGCACGCGTTCGAGCCGTGTCGGCCCGGCCCGAGCTCGTGACGGTCGCCGGGTGGTCGCCCGCCTGGCGGGTTTGGGGCCGGCCGCGTGCGGCTGTTCGTACAGAACGCTTACGAAAGCCCCTTCGTATCCGCACCATCGGAGACGAGGGTAGGCCCGAAAGACCGATCTCGAAGCCGACCATCGACCAAGGAGAGGCTCCATGCGCAAGACCGTGATCGCAATCCTGCTCGTCGCGCTCGCCGTGCCGGCGCTCGCCGTCGCCGCGGACAAGCCGAGCCAGGCAGACCGCGACGCCCGGTTCGCGGCCCGCGTCGCCAAGTACAACGAGCGGAGTGCGAAGATCGACGCCCACCAGGCGAAGTTCACCGAGCGGTGCCTCGGCAACAAGCCGGGCGCGAAGTGCTCGGCTGCCGCCGCGAGGATCGTCGCCAATCTCAGCAAGCGGATCGATGCGCGCAAGGCGAACCTCGCGACGCTCGATTCGAGGTGCGCCGCCCGGCCGGCCGACAAGCCGTGCGGGGAGCGGGCTGCCCAGGTCAAGAAGATGATCCAGGACCGGATCGTCAAGCTCGAGGGATTCCGGGCAGCGGTACTGGCGAAGTACCCGAGCGCGGCCTGACGGACGCCACAAGCGGCTGAACGGTGAGGGCTCCATCGGGAGCCCTCACCCGCTTGTTGCTCGATGACCGGCCTGCGACCGGCCCTGCGAGGTTGCAGCAGACTGCGGTGGTGGATCAGCGCCAGCGACATCTCGGCGCGCTCTCGATGCTCCTCGCGACGACGCTCTTCGGCGTCAGCTCGGCCGTGGTCAGCTCGAGCGACGCCTCGAGGCTCTGGCTGCTGGCGATCTACGGGCTCGTGATCGGCGTCCCGACCCTGCTCTGGGGGATGCGCGTGCGCCGCCCTCTCCGAGCACGGTGGGTGGGCACGCTGTTCGTGCTGGACACCCTCACCGTCGGCGGGTTCTTCATCGCGCTCGGGCTCGCGCCCGTCGGCCCGGCAGTTGCCCTCCACCTCACGGCGCCGGTGCTGATCGTGCTGTACGAGCTCGTGTGGCAGCGGCGGCCGATCACGACGTGGCGCCTCGCCACCCTTTGCCTGATCGTCCTCGGCTGCGCGCTCGCCGCGTACTCGACGGGGACGTCGGGGGGCGGATCGCTCGCGTTCCTCGGTCTCGGCCTCGCGCTCCTCAGCGCGGTCGGCGTGGCCCTCACGAACGTGCTCGCCGTGCACCTGGCAGCAGTGGAGGAGAACTGGCAGCTCGTCGTCGGTCTCTCCTCGCTGGCCCGGGCCGTCGCCTGCACCGTGATCGCCCTGCTGGCAGGCTCTGCGCTCGCCGGCGAGGGGCCGCGGGTGTTCGGAGCGGCGGTCGTCGTCGCGATCGCGGTGCCTCTGATGTGGGCCGGCGCCGCGCCGCGCCTTCCTCCTCGGACGATGTCGATCATCGGGCTCAACGAGGCGGTCGTCGCGACGGCGGTCGCCGTGCTCGCCTTCGCCAAGCCGCTCACGCCGAGCGCCGGGCTCGCGACCGTGATCATCCTCGCGGCGATCGCTGTCGAGCTGCTCGAGCCGACGCCGACGACGGCACCGCTGCCCGCGACCGCGACGGGCTGACGGTCGCCCGCCGGCGGTGCCCGCGCAGGGACGGCCCGGGTGTGACGGAGAACCGACCGCCGCACCCGCCACACACGGCGCTACGAGACCGTGAGGTAGCCGAACACCGAGCTCTCGTGTGGCCGGCAGTAGAACTTGACCTTCCCGGCCCGGAGGGTCACCTTGACCGTCTTCGCGCCGGTGCCCGACACCGTCGTCATCTCCCGCTCGACGCCGGGTCCCTCGAGCACGAAGTCATGGATCGGCGAGCGGTCGACGACGGAGATGGTGTACACGCCCTTCTTGGCGAGCCTGGCGGGCTTCCCGCCAGGCGTCTTCAGCGTGATCGTGAAGCCAGGCCCGACCGTGCCGAGGAGCTTCGGCGGCGCGGCGGCCGACGCGATCGACGACGCGAGCAGCAGTGCGGTGGAGGTCGCGACGACGAGGGTCAGCTTCCCCATGCGATGTCCTTCCTGTCCGTCGCGAGGGCTCCCGGGATGTGATGTCCTACGGGAGCGGCGGCAGGTCGGATTCGCCGCCCGGGAACGAGCGGGCCTGGCTCGGCGGAAGCCGGCTTCGTCGTCCGCTCAGGACACGCGGAAGATGATCCACGCCGCGAGCGCCGCGACGAGCGACGTCGCGACGATGACCGCGACGGGCCACCAGTTCGCGTCGGCGTACCCGAGCGCAGCGAGCGTCCACAGGACGAACAGCAGTGCGGTTGCGAGCGCGACGAGCGCCGTGACGGCGCGTGCGTCACGGACGCCGGAATCCCGCTCCCCGGACGACGCGTGCCGGACGGAGGCGGGTCGAGACGGGCCGAGGTGACGCCGGCGGGGCGCTCCGAGCGCGTGCAGCGAAGGAACGTGCATGGCCTTCCTCCTTCCTGTCACCATCGTCGCCCGAGGTGCGCGCGGGCGCATCGGGTCGTTCCCGGATCTTGTCGGCCCGCGGCTGCTCGGGCCCGGACGGGTGGTCGGTGATTCCGGCCCCGAGTCGGGCCCCGCGCGCTGCGCTTCGGCCTCGCTTGCCTGGTGCTGGCCCTCCCAGGGGACGTCCGAGTCACCGGTCGACCGTCTACGATCGACGCGTGTCGAACGACAGGCTCGTGTACTCCACCGACGACGGGGATCGCCGCCCTCGCGAGCGCTCCGGCAGGCGAGGTGCGAGGCAGGAACAGGCCGGCCCGGTGCTGCCTGACGACGGGGTCGTGCGGGTGTTCCGCGAGAAGGGCGGGCGAGGGGGCAAGACGGTGACGGTCGTCCGCGGTCTCCCGGTGGCCGAGCTCGAGGCGGTTGCGAGCGACCTCAAGCGCTTCTGCGGCTCGGGTGGCTCGGTGAAGAGCGGTGCGGTCGAGCTCCAGGGCGACCATCGCGAGAAGATCGCGGCCCGGCTCACCGCCCAGGGCCGGAGGGTCAAGCTCGCCGGCGGCTGAACGGGTCAGGGTGTGGCGCCCACCGATGAGGCGGATGCCGTGCACCGGACTGGCGTAGGGGGCGGCGTCGAGGTCGCTGCCCGACGCCGCGGACGGGTCGACCGAGCGGAGCGCGGACGCATCTGGCACGGTTGTCGAAGCCGTTCCCGCTCACCACGGCGGTTCTGGCCGTGAGAGGAGGAGTCCGTGAGCAAGAAGCAGCGACCGTCCGTGCGTGACGCCCTTCGCGTCGACCCGCGCGCCTTCGGGCTTGCGGACGTCGATCCCCAGGCCGTCGTCACGGGCCCCCAGGATCGCGAGAGCGCCGAGCGGGAGATCGTGGCTCTCGAGCGGCACGTCGGGCAGCTCCACGACCGGCTCTGGGCCTCGGCCAAGGGCGGTCTCGGCGACCACCGGCTTCTCATCGTGCTCCAGGGGATGGACACCTCGGGCAAGGGTGGCGCGGCGAAGGCGTTCGACCGGCTGCTGCACCCCTCGGGGTTCGTCGTCGTCGGGTTCGGCAAGCCGACGGAAGAGGAGCGGGCTCATCACTTCCTCTGGCGTCACGAGCGCGCGCTTCCGACCGCCGGTCGCATCACGCTCTTCGACCGCTCGCACTACGAGCAGGTGCTCGTCGTCCGCGTCCACGAGCTCCAGCCTTGGCAGGGCGCGTACGACGAGATCAACGCGTGGGAGGCCGGACTGGTCGCCGCAGGCGTCACGATCCTGAAGGTGATGCTGCACATCTCGAAGGATGAGCAGGCCGAACGGCTGCTCGAGCGACTCGCCGATCCCACGAAGCACTGGAAGTACAACCCGGCCGACGTCGACGAGCGGGGGCGATGGGGCGAGTATCAGGCGGCGTACGAGGACATGCTGCGCAGGTGCTCGACCGACGTCGCACCGTGGTTCGTGGTGCCCGCCAACCGGAAGTGGCACCGCGACTGGCTGCTCTCCGCGCTGCTCGCGGAGACGCTGGAGGCGATTCCCGTGTCCTGGCCCGAGGCGACCTTCGATCCTGCCGTCGAGAGCGAGCGCGTCCGGGCGAGCTGACGACGGGATCCCGGGACGTGTCCGGGATCCCGCCGTGCGTGCTCAGACGGCGACCAGGCTGAACGGCATGTCGTAGGGCGGATCCTGCTGGCCGGGCCTGTACAGCACGACCTTGAAGATCCCGCCGCTGAACTCGACGGTTCCCATCCCTGCGACCGCCGACACGGTCGCGGTCGACGCCGAGTTGCCGGGGAAGCGCACCTCGAACGAGCCCGTGTTCACGCGCCGCACCTGTGGAGCCCCGTTCCCGCAGTTGAACTGGCGCGGGACGAGCGCCTTCGCGCTGGTGAAGCGGTCGGGGAAGTTCGCGACTCCCTTCGTCGGGTCTCCGGTCACGGTGACGATCCCCCGGATCGCGCCGGTCGCGCAGCGCGGCTGCGGCTTGATCGCGTCGGAGACCGCGAGCGCCGAGCCACCGAGCGCGAAGAAGAGCGCGGCGGCGGCGAGCACGGTCGAGGGCGTCGGGCGAAAGCGCTTCATCTGGTTCCTCCTTCGGAGACGATGGCTCGATTCTCCCACAGCCACTGGCGGGCGCCATCCCCCCTGCAGGCTCGAGAGCCGTCACACCCGAGCGCGAGAGCCCTCCGACCTGGCGTCAGCCGAACGCCTGCACTCCCTCGCGGCGTCTGTCCCGCCGGCGCGGTCGCCTGGATCACGACGGCGACGAGCACGACGAGGCCGCCGGCAAGCGTCGTCGCGGAAGGGCGCTCGTCGTAGGCGATCCAGACCAGGAGCGGGCCGAGCACGACCTCGACGAGCGTGAGCAGCGCCACCTCCGCCGGTGGGATCAGCCTGGCGCCGATCGTCAGGAGGGCCAGCGCCAGCCCCATCTGCACGATGCCCAGGGCAGCCATCACCGCCCAGTCGTGCTCGGTCGCCGCCGAGAACGCCGCGAACGGCGCCACGAGCACCACGACCAGGACCTGCGACAGGCAGGTCGCGGGGAGCATCGAGACCTCCGAGCGGTGGCGCGCGATCACGACCACTCCCGCGAAGGCCACGGTCATCACGAACGGCAGCACCGTGGCGATCCAGCCGCTCTCGAGGGAGCCGGCCACCATCACCGCGACTCCGACGGTCGAGACCGCGATCGCAACGGCGGTTCTTGGTCCGATCGCATCACCGAGCAAGGCCCAGCCCATCGCCGCCGCGAGCATCGGTGCAGCCGCCTGCATGAACAGCACGTTGGCGACCGACGTGTAGCTGAGCGCGAGCATGAAGGTGCCCGACGAGAGCGCCATCAGCGCCGCGAACGCGAGCCCCCAGCGCCCCATCGTCCGGAAGGCCGAGGCGGTGCGCCCTCGCTCGAACGCGAGCGTGACGACGGCCAGGGTGAGGGCCGCGAAGAGCGCCCGGCCGGCGACCTGCGTCGCTGCGCTGACCGAGAGCTCCCGCTGGCCGATCCCGGCGGTCGACCACATCACGGCGGCCGCGAGGATCGCGAGCTGCCCTCGCCGCCGCGTGGTCACGTCGGCGCTCCGGACGCGCGCAGAGCCGGCCGATCGCCGCCGATGCGGGCTGGTCGTCTGCGTGCTCTCATCGAACCTCCCGGGTGGCGCGGGCGCGGGCGAGGGCCCGACTCTACGGGACGCGGTGGCGGAGTGGCCGTGGAGCCGCGATCGGCTCTCTCGTGGCCCGTCGGGTGCCCCCCGGTGCGGTGCGATTCGTCGGCTGGGCAGGTACGATGTCGGTGTTAATCAGAGCGTGGTTTCGGAGACGTCCGTCTCCTTTCACCCGTTCGACAGTGGGTGGAAGGAGGTGCAAGCAATGGCAACCGGAACTGTGAAGTGGTTCGACGACGCCAAGGGGTACGGCTTCATCGCCCCGGATGGCGGTGGCAAGGACCTGTTCGTGCATCACACGCAGATCCTCGGTGAGGGCTTCAAGACCCTCGCGGAGAACGCGAAGGTGACGTACGAGGAGCGTGAGGGCCAGAAGGGCCCCGAGGCGACCAACGTCGCTCTCGCCTAGCGTGCGAGGGGTGGGCGCGGCCTATGATTGGGCCGCGCCCCTCCAACGCGTGAAAGGAGCTCGCCATTTCAGGCGAAGAGAAGATCGAGATGGAAGGCGAGATCCTCGAGGCCTTCCCCAGCGGGATGTTCCGTGTGAACCTCGACAACGGCCATGAGCTGCTGGCCTACACCGCCGGCAAGATGCGCCGGTTCCGGATCCGCATGGCCCCGGGCGATCGCGTGAAGGTCGAGGTGTCCCCGTACGACCTCACCCGCGGTCGCATCGTCTACCGTCAGCGCTGAGCGCTCTCGAGCGCCCAGTCGACGGGCTCTCGGCCGTCGGCCTCGAGCAGTGCGTTCGCCCGCGAGAAGTGGCGACAGCCGAAGAAGCCGCTCGCCGCGCTGTACGGCGACGGGTGCGCAGCGGTGAGCACGTGGTGCCGCGTGCGGTCGACGACCGCGCCCTTCTGCTGGGCGTGCCGACCCCAGAGCAGGAAGACGATGCCGTCCCGACGCGCGCACAGCTCGGCGATCACCCGGTCGGTGAAGCCCTCCCAGCCGTGGCCGGCATGTGATGCAGGCTTCCCCGGGGAGACCGTGAGCACGGCGTTGAGGAGCAGCACGCCGCGCGCTGCCCATGGCGTGAGGTCGCCGCGGACCGGGGGGAGCGAGCCCGAGGTCGTCGTGGAGCTCCTGGAAGACGTTGCGAAGCGACGGGGGCTGGCGTACTCCGTCGGGCACGGAGAAGCACAGACCCATCGCCTGTCCGGCCCCGTGATAGGGGTCCTGACCGAGGATCACCACCCGCACGTCCGGGAGCGGCGTCAGCTGAAGGGCCGCGAACACGCGGTCGGCGGGGGGATAGAACCCGCGTCCGGAGCGCACCTCCTCGACGAGGAACGCACGGAGCTCCTGCATCGACGGTGAGCCCAGCTCGTCGGCGAGCACCTCGAGCCAGGTGGCGTGCATCCGTGGAGTCACGGGGGTCGAGCGTACCTCCGGGGTCGGGCGTCGCTTGACGGCCTGGGGTCTGGCGTGCGAGGACGGCCTTGCGCTCGTGGAGGGGGGTCTGGCGCCGGTGAGGCCGGAGCCTTGACGCGCTCATGGCGCGGTCGCTCGCCGCCGGCGGACGCGGCGCATGGCCCGGGCCAGACCCCGAGACGGGACTTGCGCAGACCCCCACCGAGCTATACCTTTTGAAGCGTTGACCATCACGAGCGGTCGAGGGAACTGGCCCGACGACACCGCCGCAACCGGGGCCTCCTGGCCCGTCAGGTGCGAACTCCAGCCGCGAGCCGGCCGTCCCGGGCGGTGAGCGGGAAGATGGGAAGACGTCTCGCACCCGCCGTCGGCGGGAGCACCGAGGGCCCCGGGACAGGGGCCTTTCTCGTTCCCGGGACGTCGACATCGCCACAGCGGCGGGAGGGAGAGAACAGAATGAGCGAGGCAGACACGGTCTATCGCCCGGAGACGGTCGCGCTGCACGGGGGGCAGTCCCCCGACCCGACGACCAACGCGCGGGCGGTGCCGATCTACCAGACGACGTCGTACGTCTTCGACGACACCGAGCACGCCGCGGATCTGTTCGCGCTGAAGGTGCCGGGCAACATCTACACCCGGATCATGAACCCGACCCAGGACGTGTTCGAGCAGCGCGTCACGGCGCTCGAGGGCGGGATCGCCGCGGTCGCCACTCGCCTCCGGGCAGGCCGCAGTGACGTACTCGGTGCTCAACATCACGCGCGCCGGGGACAAGATCGTCTCGGTCTCGACCCTCTACGGCGGCACGTACAACCTGTTCGCCCACACGCTGCCGCAGTTCGGGATCAAGGTGCGCTTCGTCGACCCGGACGATCCCGGAGTCGATCGCGGCGCTCTGATCGACGACAAGACGCGCGCTCGTCTTCGCCGAGACGATCGGCAACCCGCGCCTCAACGTCGTCGACCTCCGCGCGTGGGCGGACGTCGCCCACGCCCACGGACTGCCGCTGATCGTCGACAACACCGTGCCGACCCCGATCCTCTGCCGGGCCGTTCGACCACGGCGCCGACATCGTCGTCCACTCGGCGACGAAGTTCATCGGCGGGCACGGCACCTCGATCGGCGGCGTCATCGTCGACTCCGGCACGGTTCGACTGGGTCGCGAACGCCGACCGCTTCCCCGGGTTCACCGAGCCCGATCCGTCCTACCACGGCGTCGTGCTGGTCGGACGCGCTCGGGCCGGCGGCGTACATCGGCCGGGTGCGGACGGTGCTCCTGCGCAACACGGGTGCGGCGCTCAGCCCGTTCAACGCGTTCCTGTTCCTGCAGGGGCTCGAGACGCTGCCGCTGCGGATGGAGCGGCACTCCGAGAACGCGCTCGCGGTCGCGCGGCATCTCGAGGGCCACGACGGCGTCGTCTGGGTGAACTACCCCGGCCTCGAGTCGAGCGCCCACAAGGGCGTCGCGGATCGGATCCTCTCGGGTGGATACGGCGGGCTCGTGACGTTCGGAATCGAGGGCGGGAGAGATGCAGGCAAGCGGTTCATCGAGAGCCTGCAGCTCTTCAGCCACCTCGCCAACATCGGCGATGCGAAGTCGCTCGCGATCCACAACGCCACGACGACGCACTCCCAGCTCAACGACGAGGAGCTCGCCTCCTCCGGCGTCACGCAGGACACCGTGCGCCTCTCCGTCGGGATCGAGCACATCGACGACATCGTCGCCGACCTCGACCAGGCGCTCGCCCAGGCCCGCACGGAGGTCGCGGTCTGACCGAGACGTCGACCTCGGGCGGCTCGGTCGGCCCCGTCGAGACGCAGCGGGTCGTCCTCTTCACCGAGGACGACCCGCTCGTGCTCGCCTCGGGCGAGACTCTCGCGCCGGTCGAGGTCGCGTACGAGACCTACGGGACGCTCGCCGCCGACCTGTCGAACGTCGTCTTCGTGTGCCACGCCCTGACGGGAGACGCCCATGCGGCGGGGCATCACGGTGATCCGACCCGCCCCGGCTGGTGGGACGTGCTGATCGGTCCGGGCAAGCCGGTCGACACGGACAGGCTCTTCGTGGTCTGCCCGAACCTCCTCGGCGGCTGCAAGGGCACGACGGGGCCGTCCTCGGTCGACCCGGCCACCGGTCGTCCCTATGGGCTGCGATTCCCGCACTTCGAGGTCGCGGACCTCGTCACCGTCCACCGGAGGCTGCTCGCACACCTCGGGGTGCGCCGCGTGCGTGCCGCGCTCGGCGGCTCGCTCGGGGGGATGCAGGTTCTGCAGTGGGCCCTCGACCATCCCGACGAGGTCGAGGACGGCATCCTCGTGTGCGCCAGCTCGCGCCTCAGCGCCCAGAACATCGCGTTCAGCGCCGTCGCCCGAGCGTCGATCATGAACGACGAGCACTTCCAGGGCGGCGACTACTACGGGAGCGGCCACGGGCCCGACGTCGGGCTCTCGATCGCCCGGATGCTCGCCCACATCACGTACGTCTCGGAGGAGTCCCTCACGCGGAAGTTCGACCGCCGCCGGCGCGCCGGGGAGGCACCGACGTTCGCGATCGACTTCGAGGTCGAGAGCTACCTGCATCACCAGGGGGAGACGTTCCTCGACCGGTTCGACGCGAACAGCTACCTGTACCTCTCGCGGGTGATGGACTACTTCGACCCGTTCGGCGACGACCGGCCGATCGAGACGGGCACCCGGTTCCTCCTCGTCAGCTTCGACACCGACTGGCGGTTCCCGACCGCGCAGTCCCGGGTGATCGCGGATCGGCTCGCGTGGGCCGGGGTCGATGCCGAGGCGGTCGAGATCGCGTCGCCGTGGGGTCACGACTCATTCCTGCTGCCCGTGCCCGAGTACCTCGCGCTCGTCGCGCGTCGGCTCGGCGGCGAGGGCGGCGTCTGACCGAGGGTGGAGGGGCACGGGCGTCCGGCCCGCGGCCGGACGCCAGACAGGCCGCAGGCCGCCTAGGCGCGAGCGGAGCTCGCGCCTGACCAGTGCTGCCACGCCGAGCCGACGTGCTCTCGCATCAGGGTCTCGGCGGCGTCGCCGTCGCCCGCCTCGACCGCCGCGAGGATCGCCTCGTGCTCGGCGACGTCGTTCGACTGCCAGCTCTCCTGCGAGCGCCGTGACGCGAGCAGCCGGCGGCCGACGTCCGCGATCCAGAGCCCGTCGAAGATGCGGAGGAGCGTCTCGTTCCCGGTCGCGCGGATCAGCTCGACGTGGAAGGCGCGGGTCGCGTCGTGGGCGCCGGTCGCCGTCGCCGCGCCGCGCTCGCTCTCCAGCGCCGCCTTCAGCGCCTCGAGATCCTCGGGCCGCCGCCGCTCCGCGGCGAGCCGGGCGATCCCGGGCTCGAGCACGAGCCGCGCCTCGAGGCGCTCGAGGACGTCGTCCAGTCCGACGTCGGCGACGAAGAAGCCGCGGTTCACCTCGAACTCGACCATCCCGTCGCCCGCGAGACGCCGCAGCGCCTCGCGCACGGAGCCGCGCGAGATGCCGAGCGCGTCGGCGAGCTCCGCCTGCCCGACGCGCGCGCCGGGGGCGAGGCGGCCGTCGACGATCATCGCGCGGATCTCGTCGTAGGCCAGTCCGACGACCGACCGCACGCGCAGCGGTGGCGGGAGCTCGCCGACGTGGTCGCTCCCTCTCTCGCTCTCGATCGCGCTCACGTAGGCGTCCGCTCCCCGGTCATGGTTGACATTCGATGTTCGAACCTTATAGGGTCGCGCCAGGCGGATGCAAGCTGCTGCATCCGGCACTCGACGTCACGGAGGGCGGGATCCATGAGCCAGGTCGAACCGGCCGACAGCGCCAGCGGCGCGCTCGGCGAGAAGAACCTCACCACTGTGCACGCCGTCGCCCAGGCGCTCGCGATCGGGCCGATGTTCTCGGTCGCGCTGATCCTGGGCGGCGTCTCGCGGCCCGATATCGGGGCCGGCTGGAACGCCGCGCTCGCCGTCGTGATCGCGACGCTCGGCGTGCTCGCGATCGGCTACGTCGATCGCGCTCTACGCGCGCCGCTTCGCGGGCGCTGGCGCGGTGTACGAGTACCTGACGCACGGCGCGCATCCCTGGCTCGGCGTGCTGGTCGCCGGCTTCTTCTTCGTCGGCGTGCTGTTCCTCGGCGGCGGGGGCATCTACCTCGGCCTCGGCGTCCTGATCGACGGGTTCTGGACCACGCACATCTCCGACTCGCGGGCCGGCCTGGTGGGTCTGGGGCATGATCGCGCTCGGCCTGGTGCTGGTGCTCAACTACATCGGCGTGCGCGTCGCCGTGCGGGCGATGCTGACGTTCGCCGTGTGCTCGTTCGTGCCGATGGTGATCCTCGCGATCGTGATCATCGCGAAGGGCGGGAAGAACGGGAACACGCTCTCGATGTTCAACCCGAACGAGACGTCGCTCTTCGACGTCGAGGGCGGCGTGCTCGGCGGCGTCCTGCTCGGCATCCTGCTCTTCGTCGGGTTCGAGGCGGCCGCCTCGATCGGCGAGGAGGCGCACGACCCGCACCGCTCGATCCCGCGTGCCGTGCTCTGGACCGTCGGAGCAGCCGGCGCGTTCTTCGTGCTCATGGCGTACGCGTTCTCGATCGGGTACGGCGAAGGCCGCGGTCTCCGAGGGCGCCTGGGCGTTCTCGCCCAGCCCCGTCAGCGAGATGGCGACGAAGTACGTCGGGTCGTGGTTCGCGACGCTGCTCGAGCTCGTCGTGATCCTCGACGCGCTCGCTCTCGCGCTCGCGATCTGCGTCGTGATCGGCCGCGGCTTCTTCGCCCTCGGCCGCGACGGCCTGCTGCCGTCGGTGTTCGCGAAGACCTCCCGCTTCGACACGCCCTGGGCGGGAACCTGATGGTCGCGTTCGGCGGCATCGCGCTGACGATCCTCGCGCTGACCGCCGGCTACCAGCAGAAGTTCCAGCTCCCGATCGGCGAGAACGGCGAGCTCGTGCCGATCTTCCCGAACGACGAGTTCGCGACGTTCATCCTCTCGGCCACGATCGGCTCGTTCGCGATCGAGCTCGTCTACCTGATCCTCGCGGTCGCGGCGTTCGTGCTCGTCGCCGAAGGCCGGGAACAAGCCATGGCAGTACGCGATCGTGGCGATCGCCGTGATCACGCCGATCCTCGGCTTCTACGGCGCGCTGCGGCCCGCAGCCGCACGACGGCTCGAACTACAACTGGGAGGCCATGTACTGGACGATCGGCCTGATCGTCCTCTCCCTCGTCTGGTTCCTCGATGCTGCTGCTGACGCGGCGCGAGAACGTCGACAACGCCGCAGCCCACGCGGCAGAGCATCACGGCGTCGCACCGCTCGACGAGACGCTCGGATTCGAGTCGGCCGGCGACAAGATGGTTCCGTAGGGACGGAGGAGACAGGACGATGAGCGACATGTGGCACGAGCATCGGCCCGGAGGAGGGCGTCCCCGTCGGCACTCCTCCGAAAGGTCGAGGTCGACGGGCGGGCGGTCTGCGTCGGCAAGGCAGCCGGCGGCTGGGTCGCGTTCCAGGACAAGTGCACCCACGAGGAGTGCTCGCTCTCCGACGGGGAGCTCGACGGATCCGTGATCGTCTGTCCGTGCCACAGCTCGGAGTTCGATCTCCGCACAGGGGACGTGCTCAGCCCGCCTGCTCTCGACCCGCTCCCGATCTACGAGGCGCGGGTCGAGGGCGGGCGAGCTGCAGGTGCGGCTCCAGCCGCCGCCCGCCGCCGCCGAGGCCGTGCACGAGCGGGAGGATCACGTGCCCGAGGCGGTCGCCCGCGCGGCGACCGTGGCCGCGCCGGACGTCGGAGACCTCGTCCTCGACGACGTCGACCTCACCGACCTCGACGTCTGGGAGGAGCGCGTGCCGTACGACTGGTTCGCCGCTGCTGCGCCACGAGGCGCCGCTCTTCTGGCAGGACGGAGCAGCGACGGACGCGGGTTCTGGGTGCTTCACGCGCTACGACGACGTCGCTCGCGATGTCGAAGGACTGGCAGACGTACAGCTCGGAGGTCGGCGGCACCTCGCTGCAGGACCTGACGCCCGAGGAGGTCGAGGCGCGCAAGTCGATGATCGACACCGACCCGCCGGCGCACACGCGGCTGCGGGCGCTCGTCAACAAGGGCTTCACGCCGCGGGTGGTCAACACCTACGAGGAGCGGATCCGCGGCCTCGCGCGCGGGCATCCTCGAGCAGGCGTTCGAGCGAGACGCGTTCGACTGGGTCGAGAAGGTCGCCTCGGAGATCCCGATGTGGGTCTTCTCGGAGATCATGGGCCTGCCGGTCGAGGACCGTCGCCTGCTGATCAGCTCAGCGACAAGATCCTCGGCAACACCGACCCGGAGATCGTCGGCGAGGAGTACGTGCAGGAGCGCGCGCTTGCACGACCCGCGAGCTGCGCAAGCTGCCGTTCTCGAGCCCGTTCAGCCTCGACCTGATCGAGTACGGCCGCCGGCTCGGCGAGGCCCGCCGCGCCGAGCCCCGCGACGACATCACGACGAAGCTCGTCGAGGCGGAGGTCGACGGCTCACGACTCAGCGAGCACGAGTTCGGGCTGTTCTTCATCCTGCTCACGACCGCCGGCAACGAGACGACGCGGCACACGATCAGGCTCGGGCTGATCGACCTGCTCGCGCATCCGGAGGAGCGCGCTCGCCTCGTCGCCGATCCCGTCGCTCGCCGGCTCCGCCGCCGACGAGATCCTGCGCCGGGCGCACCCGGTGCACCACTTCCGGCGCACGGCGACGCCGCGACGTCACCGTCCACGGCCGCCGGATCAAGGCGGGCGACAAGGTGACGATGTGGTACGCGCGCCGGCAACTACGACGAGCAGAAGTTCGCCGACCCGTACCGCTTCGACGTCGGGCGCACGCCGAACCGTCACCTCACCTTCGGTCTCGGCGGGCCCGCACTTCTGCCTCGGCGCCCACCTCGCGAAGCTCGAGGTGAAGGTCTGGCTCGAGGAGATGATCCCGTACTTCGACCGGATCGAGCTGACCGGCCCTCCGACGCGTCTACGCTCGAACTTCTTCAACGGCATCAAGCGGCTGCCCGTCCGGGTCACCGCCTGACACAGGAGGCTCCACGGCATGACCATCGGTCACGACCCCGAGGCAGTCGTCGCCTCGCTGCGCGGCCACGGCGTGCGCGCCGTCCGGCTGCTCTACACCGACCTGCACGGCGTCGCGCGCGGCAAGGACATCCCGATCGGCCACTTCATCGGACCTGTACGAGGAGGGCGTCGCGTTCTGCGCGGCGGTGATGGGGACCGATCTCCGGCACACGCCGGTCGTCGGCGGCGAGGAGGGGTACATCGACTTCGCGATCCGGCCCGACCTCGACACGATCCGTGTCGTCCCGTGGCAGCCCGAGGTCGCCTGGTGTCTCGGCGAGGCCTGGACCCTCGACGGCTCCGATCACTACGCGGTGTGCCCGCGGGCGCTCCTGCAAGCGGGTCGTCGTCGCGTACGCCGAGCGCGGGCTGCTCCCGATCGTCGCACCCGAGCTCGAGTACTTCCTCTGCGAGCGTGACGCGTCGCGTCCCGGGCGGGCTGCGCCGCTACGTCGACGAGTACTCCCGGGTCTACACCGTCGGCGCCGTCTCCGACCCGCGCGCAGATCATGCTGAGGATGCTGCTCTGGTGCGACGAGCTCGGCCTCAAGGCGTTCGCGGCCAACCACGAGTTCATGAACTCCCAGTACGAGATCAACGTGAAGCACTCGGCGGCGGTCGACGCCGCCGACCGCGCGTTCATGCTCAAGGCGGCCGTCAAGGAGATCGCCGCGCTCGAGGGCTTGCTCGCGACGTTCATGGGCCGGCCCTTCGCCGACCAGGGCGGCTCGGGCTTCCACGTGCACCTCTCGCTCGCCGACGCCGACGGGCACAACGCCTTCGCCGACGCGGGCGGCCCCGACGGGCTGAGCGCTCTCGCGAGCCAGTTCATCGCCGGGCTGATCGAGCATGCCCACGGCCTCCAGGCGCTGCTCGGGCCGACGATCAACGCGTACAAGCGGATCCTCCCGGACAGCCTCGCGCCGACGCATGCGAACTGGGGCCACGACAACCGGACGGCGTTCGTGCGCGTCCCCAACGAGCGGGGCTCGCGCTCCCGGATCGAGGTGCGCACGGCGGACGGCGCGGCGTGCCCGCACCTGATGATCGCCGCGCTCCTGATCGCGGGGCTGGACGGGATCGAGCGGCAGCTGACACCGCCCGAGCCGGTCGTCGGCGACGCCTACCGGCTGGACGACGCTCATGCGGGCTCGAGGCTGCCCGCCGACCTCGCCTCCGCGCTCGACGCGCTCGAGGCGGACACCGCGCTCGTCGAGGCCGTCGGCCACCAGCTCGTCTCGACCTTCGTCGCGATGAAGCGCTTCGAGGTCGAGCGGTTCGCGGAGGCCGTCGGCGCGCTCGATCCGGAGGTCGTGTCGGAGTGGGAGATCGAGGAATATGCGTCCCATCTGTAGCCGTTCGCGTCGGGGCGACGGTCGCGGCACCGTCGCCCGCCGCGTGGCCCGACCCGGACGAGGTACGAGATGAGGCCGATCACCGAGCCCACCGTGCGCGTCGAGGTCGACGGCGACGCCTGCTGGGGCACGCCGTCGGGCGACGTGATCCTGCTCGACGACGGCCGTGAGATCGCCGAGAGCGACGGCGGTCTATCTCGCTCCGGTCGAGCCGTCGAAGATCTTCGCCGTCCACCTCACCTACGGGAGCCGGGTCGAGGAGTACGCGGCGAAGCCGCCTCCGGAGCCGTCGTACTTCGTCAAGCCGCCGACGACCCTCAACGGGCACCGCCGAGCCGGTGCTCATGGCGAAGGACGCCAGATACCTCAACTACGAGGGCGAGCTCGCCGTGGTCGTCGGCCGGCGCATGAAGGGCGTGCCGCATCGACGAGGCGCTCGACCACGTCGCCGGCTACACCTGCGCGAACGACGTCGGCATGCACGACTTCCGCCACGCCGATCGTGGCGCGATGCTGCGCGTGAAGGGACAGGACGGCTTCCTGCCGCTCGGGCCCGTCGTGGTGCCGGCGGCCGACGTTCGACCCGACCGACTTCACGCTCCGTACGATCCTGAACGGGGACGTCGTGCAGGAGGCGACGGCGAGCGACCTGATGTTCGGCGTCGCCTACCAGCTCGCCGATCTCTGCCGGCTGATCACGCTCGAGCCAGGCGACGTGATCCTCACGGGCACGCCCGCGAACTCGCGTCCGATGCGCCCGGGTGACATGGTCGAGGTCGAGATCAGCGGGATCGGCCGGCTCACGAACACGATCGAGGAATGGGACGTCGACCTCGCGGGACCGGGGGAGCAGATGCAGGTGTCGGCGCAGACCCTCCACGTCGCGCTCGCGATCCCCGAGGACGAGGCAGAGCGGATGGTGGCGCAATGATCAGGATTGACGCCGACCGACGGAGGCGGGCGCTGAGGGGTTGTCGCGATCGGTGGTCCGCCTCTGCGGATCACCGATCTGCGGGGAGACACGATGAAGCTGCACCGTCTCGACCACGTCTGCCTGCGCGTCGCCGACCTCGACGAGGCGTCCGCGCGCTGGTGCCTGCAGTTCGGGCTCGTCGAGCGCGTGCGCGACGGCGAGCGTGCGCTGCTCGCGTGCAACGACGAGCCGTACTGCCTCGAGCTCGTCGACGGGAGGGCGTCCCGGCCACGACCACTTCGCGTTCGAGCTCGCACGCGACTGCTCGCTCGACGACGCCCGCGCACACCTCGAGGAGCCGCTCGGTCGCCTGGCGGGAGGCCGAGGGCTCGCTCTTCGTCGACGACCCCGACGGGCGTCCCGTGCAGGTGATGCCGTACCGCGGCGGCCGAGACGGAGGTCGACCGCTGGCCGCAGCACGCCCGGCCGTCGACGCACGGTGCACCTCGGCGGCCCGCGCAAGCTCGGCCACGTCAACTGCCTCACATCGCGGATCCAGGAGGGCGTCGCGTTCTACACCGAGGTGCTCGGGATGCGGCTCTCGGACTGGCTCGGCGAGGCCGGCGTCTGGTTCCACATCAACTCCGATCATCACGTGATGGCGCTCGTCGACCTCGGCTACGCCCACTTCCATCACCTCGCGTTCGAGACGGTCGACATCGGGAAGATGCGCGACATGCTCGATCACGTCGCCCGGCACGGCCGCTGGCTCTCGTGGGGCCCGACCCGCCACGGGATCGCCGGCAACATCGCGAGCTACGTGCGGATCGTGGAGGAGGAGTGCCACGTCGAGCTCTACTGCGACATGGAGCAGCTCCAGGACGATCACGTCCCCCGCACCTACCCCGACGATCGCTACTCCTCGAACACCTGGGGCCCGCTGCCGCCGCGCTCGTACTTCCGGTTCGACCCGGTCGCGGTCGAGTTCGAGCGGGAGAGCTGGGAGACGCGGGGCCGCGCTCTCCCGCCGGTCCCCGAGGGCTGGGACGGGCCGGCGTGAGTCTCCGTGGGTTCTCGCTGCCCCGCACGCCGGAGGGGCGAGGCTCGCTCGTGCCGTATCCCCCGTGGCACTACGTGGGCGCCTTCCTCGTCGTGGACTACTGGGCCGATCCGGAGAAGGCCGTCGCCTTTCTTCCCGACGGGCATCGACCCGCATCCCGATCCCGGCCGCTGTGCCTTCGTCGCCGCCGACTGGCAGTCGTGCTCCGAGGGCGGCGACGAGCTCGTCGACCCGTCCCGCTCGCAGTACAAGGAGGTCTTCGTCGTCACGAGCGGTCTGCTCGACGGCGAGGAGGTCACCGTCTGCTCGTACATCTGGGTCGACCGCGACTTCGCGATGGCGCGCGGGTGGATCCAGGGGTTCCCGAAGAAGCTCGGGTCGATCTGGATCACCCGGAGCTTCGGGCTCGGCGGCCCCGCCGACCCGGGAATGGAGTCCGGCGCCCGGTTCGGCGCGACGTGCGCCGCGTACGAGCGCCGCGTCGCCGAGTGCACGGTCACGCTCGAGCGTCCGTCGGAGGGCGGGCCGTTCCACAACGCGCCGCCGATCGTGAACGTGCGCCACTTCCCGCGGCTCGCCGCAGGGCAGCATGACGCGCCTGCCGTGCACGAGCTCGTCCGGGCCGTCTCGCGCGATCGCGCCATCTCCGACGTGTGGGAGGGCAGCGCGACGCTCGCGTTGCACGGCGCGCCCCACGAGGAGCACACGGCTCTCGCGCCTGTCCGCATCGGCAGTGGCTACCGGTTCACCTTCGGCTACACGGTCGACGACCTCGTGACGGTGAAGGATCTGCTCGCCCCATGACCGGGCTCGGCTGCAGCCAGGCCCGGCGCGCGACCGGCTGCCGCCCCGGCAGCACTGCCGTCGGTCGCTCCCCAGGGAGAGCCGAGTCGCAGGGCCCGGCACGGGAGCACGTGACACCGTGTCGCTTGCCGGGTGAGCCCCGGCCGGCGGGGGAGCGAGCGCGGCCGCCCTGGGGCAGGCGGTGAGCGGCGCGGCGCGGGTCGCGCTCGTCACCGGTGGCGGCACCGGAATCGGCGCCGCCGTCGCGCGCCGGCTCGCCGAGGACGGGTGGAGCATCGCCGTCACGGGCCGCCGCGCCGGACCACTCGAGGCCGTCGCCGAGGAGACGGACGGCCTCGCGCTCCCTGGCGATGCAGCCGACCCGGCCGTCGCGCGGGCCGCGGTGGCGGCGACCGTCGAGCGGTTCGGCGGGCTCGACGGGCTCGTGCTCAACGCGGGCCGGGGCGGGGTCGGGTCCCTGCTCGACCTCGATCCGGCCGAGCTCGCGGACGTTCACCGCGTCAACGTCGTCGGTGCGGTCGTGACCGCACAGGCGGCGCTGCCGCACCTCCTCGAGCGTCGCGGGGCGGTCGTCACCGTCGCGTCGGTGGCGGGGCTGCGCGCGGCACCCGTCCTCGCTCGCCTACTGCTCCTCCAAGGCCGCTCTGGTGATGCTGTCGCAGTGCATCGCCCTCGACCACGGGCCTGCTGGGCGTCCGGGCGAACTGCGTCTGCCCGGGCTGGACCCGCACGCCGATGGCGGACGGGGAGATGGACGAGCTCGGCGCGGCGCTCGGCGTCGACCGCGAGACGCGCGTACGCGACGGCGACGCGACACGTGCCGCTGCGACGTCCGTGCTCCGCCGACGAGGTCGCAGCCGCGGTCTGCTGGCTGCTCTCGCCGGCCGCGTCGTACGTGAACGGGGCGATCCTGACGGTCGACGGGGGCAGCACCCCCGTCGACGTCGCCACCACGGCGTTCGAGGAGGGTGGGGGATGACGATCGAGATCGAGGGAGTGCGGGTCTCCGGCGACCACTGGATCGGCGGACGTCGCGTCTCGAGCGCCGAGACGTTCACCGACATCTCGCCGATCGACGAGCGGCCGCTCGGCGAGATCGCCCGTGGCGGGGAGCGCGAGGCCGACCTCGCCGTCGCCGCCGCGGCAGAGGCCTTTCCCGACTGGGCTGCGCTCGGGCCTGCAGGCCGGGCCGTCCACCTCCACCGCCTCGCCGACGTGATCGAGGCGCACACCGAGGAGCTCGCGATCGTCGAGTGCACCGACATGGCGATGCTGCTCCGCTCGCTGCAGGGCGCGGCTGATCAACCGCTGCGCGCGCAACTTCCGCAACTACGCCGAGCTCGCGGTGGAGTGGGAGGAGCGGGTCTGGGACTCGAACGGCACCCACAACCGGGTCGTGCGGATGCCGAGCGGACCCGCGGTCGTGATCACGCCGTGGAACGCGCCGTTGATGCTCTCGACGTGGAAGATCGCACCGGCGCTCGCCGCAGGCTCGACCGTGATCCTCAAGCCGGCCGAGTGGTCGCCGCTGTCGTGCTCGCTGCTCGCCGACCTCTCGCACGAGGCCGGGTTCCCGCCCGGCGTGCTCAACGTCGTGCAGGGGATCGGCGAGGAGGTCGGCGCGGCGCTCGTCTCGCACCCCGACGTGCGGCGGATCTCGTTCACCGGCTCGCCGGAGGCTGCGCGCCAGATCGGCCAGGCCGCTGCGCGCAACATCGTGCCCTTCACCGGCGAGCTCGGCGGCAAGGGGCCGCTGCTCGTCTTCGAGGACTGCGATCTCGAGGCCGCGGCGCGCAAGGCGGCGGGCCAGTACGACGACTCGACGCAGGTGTGCCTCGCCGGAACGCGGCTGCTCGTCCAGGAGAGCGTGCGCGAGCCGTTCCTCGAGCTCTTCCATCGCTTCACCGACGAGCACGTGCTCGGCGACCCGCGCGACGACGCGACCACGGTCGCGCCGATGATCCATCCCGAGCACGTCGCCCGCGTGCTCGGCTTCGTCGAGCGCGCGCGGGCGAACGGCGACGAGATCGTCCGCGGCGGGCACCCGTCGGGCCGAGGGCGGGCTCTTCGTCGAGCCGACGCTCGTCGTCCCGCGCTCGAACGAGAGCGAGATCGTCCAGCGCGAGGTGTTCGGGCCGGTGCTGACCTTCCAGACGTTCCGCGACGAGGAGGAGGCGATCGCACTCGCGAACTCGACGCGCTACGGGCTCTCGGCGATCGTCTACACCGGCTCGGCCGAGCGCGCCGAGCGGGTCGGACGGGCAGTGCGCGCCGGGGTCGTGTGGGTGAACACGTTCCTCGTCCGCGACCTCACGGCACCGTTCGGCGGCGTCGGGATCTCCGGCATCGGCCGCGAGGGCGGCCAGTACGCGCTCGACTTCTACAGCGACCTCAAGTCCTTGCAGATCCTCGAGGACACCTGTCTCGCTGCCGTGAGCCACGAACCGAAGCTCGTGCTCGTCCTCTCGGAGAACTGGACGATCGTCCCGCCGCGCGACCTGCGCGCGCTCGTCGAGATGGCCGTCGTCGCCGAGGCAGGCGGGGTTCGACGTGGTGATGGTCAGCGAGCACGTCGTGCTCGGCCCGAGCGCCGGGGCAGGCGGGCTGCATGGCGAACCCGCGCGAGTACGCGCTGCCCGGGAACCAGGATCCCGCGACTGCCGTGGCCCAGCTCGCTCGTCCTGCTCTCGGCGATCGCCGCAGCGACGACGCGGATCCGGCTCGGCGCGTTCGCCGTGCTCGCGCCGCTGCGGCATCCGCTCCTGCTCGCGCGCGAGCTCGGGACGCTCGACCTCCTCTCCGAGGGGCGACTGGTCGTGCAGCCGACCGTGAGCTGGCACCGCGAGGAGTACGAGGCACTCGGCGTGCCGTTCGAGCGCCGAGGGCGGCTGCTCGACGAGCACCTCGCCGCGTGGGAGGCGCTCTGGCGGGACTCGCCCGCGAGCTTCGCGGGCGAGCACTACCCGTTCCGACGACGTGTGGCTCGAGCCGAAGGCGTGGCGCCCGGACGGGCCGCGGCTCTGGCTCGGCGGCGAGTCCGTGCACCCGCGGCTCCTGCGGCGCCTCGTCGCGCTACGGGCACGGCTTCCACCCGCTCGGGTGCGCCGAGCGACGAGGACCTGCGCGTGCTGCGCGAGGGGCTGGCGGCGGCCGGCCGCGACCCGTCGGAGCTCGAGCTCGTCGGCGGGATGCGCTCGCCCTTCCCCGACGACGACAGCCCCGCGCCGCTGGGCCCGGCGATCGACTGCGATCCCGCCGCAGTGGGAGCGGGGGTTTCGGACGTTCTGCATCAAGCCGAACCAGTACATCGACGATCTCGGCGCCTATCCCGGCGTGGTGCGCGGAGGTCGTCGAGCGCGTCCAGGCCCTGCGGCTGGGGGAAGGGGGATGAGATGAGCGCGATCACGGAGTGGGCGGCGTCGATCACCGTCGAGCAGCTCGACGACGATCCGTATCCGGTCTACGCGCGGATGCGGGACGAGGCCCCCGTCTGCTTCGTCCCCGTCGTCGGTCTCTGGTTCGTGACCCGCTGGGAGGACGTCGAGCGGGCCGCGTCCCATCCCGAGCTCTTCGACTCGAGGGTCACGCCCTCGCCGCTCGACCGCGCGATGGGCGGTGAGAGCATCCTCGTGCTCGACGGCGAGCCGCAGAAGCGGCTGCGCGCGATGCTCGACCCGGCCCTGCGGCCCCGCGCCGTCGAGGCGGGGACACCGGGCCTCGTCGAGCCCCTCGTCGGCGCGTCTGCTCGACGACCTCGAGCTGCGCGACGAGGCCGAGCTGATGGCCGACTACTTCGAGCCCGTGTCGGTGCTGGGGCTCGGCCGGATGCTCGGCCTGGGACACCTCGACGGCGACACCCTGCGCCGCTGGTTCCACGGTCTGGCGCAGGGCGCGATCAACTTCGAGGACGACCCTGCCCGCTGGGTCGTCTCCGACGCGATCGGAGCCGAGATCGACCGGGAGCTCGCCCCGGTCTTCGAGCGTCTCGACGAGGAGCCCGACGGGAGCATCATCGCGACCATGCTCGAGCACGCGGAGGGCTCGCTCGAGGAGCGCATCGCGCAGATCCTGCCGACGCTGAAGGTGATCCTTCTCGGTGGCATGCAGGAGCCCGGGCACGCAGCGGGCACGACGCTCGCGGGTCTGTTCGAGGCCGACCAGGTGGCAGAGGTCGCCGCTGCGCCCGAGCGGCTCGTGCCGCTCGCCGTCGAGGAGGGGATGCGGTGGGTCTCTCCGATCGGGACCCAGACCCGCCGCGCGCTCGTCGCAGCCGAGCTCGGTGGGGTCGAGGTCCCCGCGGGCGCGAACCTCGGTGTTCTCGTCTCTTCGGCGAACCGTGACCGGGCCGTCTTCGGATCGACCGCAGACGCGTTCGACCTTCATCGCCCGCGCCGCAACCATGCCGCCTTCGGGTTCGGGCCGCACTTCTGCTCGGGGCACCACTTCGCCCGCGTGCAGATGCGGATCGCGCTGCGACGCCTCCTCGAGCGCTTCCCGACCCTGGCCCGGCATCCCGAGCGGGCTCCCGTCTTCACGGGGTGGGAGTTCCGCGCGCCCCGGAACCTCGACGTGGTGCTGCGGCCGTGACCTGGGTCGAGATCGCAGCTGCGACGCCGGTGGACGGCGAGCTCATCACGGTCGAGGCGGGAGCCGCGAGCCTCGTGATCGCCCGTGCGAACGGCACCGTGTTCGCGGTCGACGGCTGGTGCACCCACGACGAGTGCCCGCTGGGCGACGGCTGGCTCGAGGGTGATGCGGTGCGCTGCGCCTGCCACGGCGCGCTCTTCGATCTCACCACCGGCGCCGTGATCGACGGGCCGACGGACGATCCCCTGGCGACCTACCCCGTGCGCGTCACGGACGGAGTGCTGGAGGTTCTGCTGCCGTGAGCGAGTCCGTCGAGCACGTCCGGCATCGCACGGTCGCGGATCGCGAGGACGAGAAACGACGCATCGCGGATCCGTGCCGGCCCGGGGGCGTGCGCATCGGCCGCGAGCGCGGCGACGAGCCGACTCCCGTACGCCGCCGGATCGGCGGCGCGGGCGTCGCGCACCCGGTTGCCGCGCAGAGCTGCGGCGGCGTCGTGGATGAGCTCGCGGTGGACGGCGTTGGTCGCGGGCCCACCGAGCACGACGACGTCGAGCTCGACCGAGTCCGGGAGCGCCGCCCGGATGTGGCCGAGACTCCGGGCCGTGTAGCCGCGGTACCCGTGAACGCCCCAGAGGCGCCAGAGAGCCGGCGGTGGGATCAGGTGGAGCTGGAGCAGGGAGGAACCCGGGGCACGTGCAGCATGGATAGACTGCAAAGCAACAAGATCACGTGGGACATGTTCCAAGGCGCTCTGGGAGACGACGAGCGTTCGCCCGGCGAGATCCGCCACGGACAGATCCTCGGCCGAGCGGATCACGAACCGCGCCCGTTCGTGCGCCGCCACGATCTCGTCCCATTCTGGGTGGTGGACGACGTCGACGCCGACGTAGTCGTCGAGCCCGAGCGAGCGATCGAGCAGGCGGAAGTACCCGCCTCGGCCGCATCCGACGTCCAGCACCCGGATCGCGCCGCCGAGGGCCGCACGGAGGCGCTCCGCGGGCAGGCTCTCCCAGAAGAGGTTGCTGAGCACGCGCGCCGGCGTCGCCGCGGCGGGCACGTCCTCCGGAGCCGGGAGCGAGGGAGGAACGAAGCGGCGCGCAACGCTCGCGCGCGGCGGGAGCTCGGCCCAGGCCGCGTTCGTCGCCATCCAGGCAGCCCTGACGACGCGCGAACGCGGACGGTCGCCGTCGATCCTGTGAAAGCTCGATCTCTCCCGCACGCGTCCTCCTCGTCCGCCCGCTGCGGGCGCTCGCGCGGCACGATATCCGGTGGCCATCCGAGATGAGCGACCGCGTCGTCATCGTGGGGAACGGCGTCGCCGGATACGCCTGCGCTGCGCGCCTCGCGCGGAACGGCCACCGGCCGTTGCTGATCGGGCCGGGGCTCCCGGTCGATCGCCCGCCGCTCACGAAGACGGCGCTCGTGAAGGGCGAGCCGGTGCTCCTGGCCGATGCCGCACGGCTTCACGAGCGCGGGATCGAGACCCTCGACGCGTTCGTCGACGAGGCCGACCTCCGTGCCAGGCGTGTCGTCGCGGGAGGCGCGGAGATCCATGCGTCAGCGATCGTGCTTGCGACGGGGCTCTCGTACCGTCCCCCGGCGATCCCGGGCCTCGACGTGGCCCACGTCAACGCCACTCCCGGGGGGATGCGTCGCCTGGTCGCCGACCTCGGGCAGGGCGCGCGGCGGGTCGCCGTCCTCGGGGGCGGGTTGATCGGGGTCGAGACGGCCGCTACCCTCGCCACCCTCGGCCACCGGGTGACCGTGCTCGACCTCGTGGATCGCCCACTCGATCGGCTGCACGACCCGCTTCCGGGGCTTGCCGGTGCGACGCTCGAGGAGCTGGGGATCGGCTTCCTGGGTGGTGCGGCCGTGGAGGCGGTCGAGGCCGGAGCGTCCGGCCTCGCGGTTCGCACGGCCACAGGGACGGCTGACGTCGACGTCGTGGTGGCCGCCATGGGCGGGCGGCTCGTGTCGCCACCCGGGCTCGAGCTCGACGGGCCGATCGCCGTCGACGGCGACATGCGCATCTCGGGGTTCGATGGCGTCTACGCCGTCGGCGACCTCGCCGTCGTGCCGCACGCGCGCTTCGGGCCGATGCGCTTCCCGCACTGGGACATGGCGATCGGCATGGGGGAGAGAGCAGCCGACGCCATCTGCGGGCTCGAAGGCGAGCTGGACAGGCTCCCGTACTGGTGGAGCGACATCGGGCCTCGACGTCTCGCCGAGGTCGGGTGGGCAGGCGCGGCCGTGTCGTGGGCAGCTGAGGATGGCCTCCACGTCGGGCGTGACGCTTCGAGCGAGGTCGTCGCCGTCCTGGTCGTCGACGAGCCGCGCCGGCTGCGCGAGGCACGGGCGCTCGTGCAGTCCTAGACTTCCCTCGTGGCGCCCTCCGGTGATCCGTCGCCCCTGCGCCTCGACGCGTCGCGTGAGGAGGTGGTCAACCGCGCCGCGGAGATCGTCCTCGACGGCTGGCGCAGCTTCGACCAGGCCCGCCACTCGGAGCCGCCGCTCGACGAGCACTTCGACGCCCTGCTCGCGCTGCCGCTCCCCCTCGCGCCGTCGCCGTCCCTGGAGGTGCTCGAGGAGGCGGCGACGATCCTCGACCGCTCGATCGCCCAGCCCCGGCCACGCTACTTCGCCTTCATCGGCTCCTCCGGCCTTCCGATCGGCGTGATCGGCGACATGCTCGCCGCGTGCTTCGACGTCAACCTCGCGACGTGGGCGGCCGCCGCGACCCGCATCGAGGAGCAGGCGATCGAGTGGGCCGCGGAGTTCCTCGGCTTCCCCGCGAGCACGGGCGCGTTCACGAGTGGGGGAACCGTCTCGAACGTCACCGCGCTCGCCGCTGCGCGCGAGCGCGCGCTCCCCGGCGCACGGCGTACGGGCCTCGCCGGCCGACCGGCGGCGCTGTACGCGTCGGAGGAGGCGCACTACTCCGTGAAGCGCGCGGCCGAGCTGCTCGGGATCGGCGACGACAACGTCCGGCTGCTGCCGCTCGACGCACGAGCGCCGGCTGCGGGCCGACGCGGTCGCGGAGGCGATCGACGGCGACGTCGAGCGCGGGATCACCCCGATCGCGGTGGTCGCGACTGCCGGTACGACTCTCACGGGCGCTGTCGATCGCCTCGACGCCCTCGCCGACGTCTGCGGCCCTCGCGGCGTCTGGCTCCACGTCGACGGCGCCTACGGTGGGGCCGCCGCGACCGCTCCGTCGACGCGGCACCTGTTCGCCGGGCTCGATCGCGCAGACTCGATCAGCGTGGACGCGCACAAGTGGATGTACCTGCCGAAGGCGTGCGGCATCGTCCTCGCTCGCCACCGTGGCGATCTCGAGGCGGCGCTCGCGCACGAGGAGGCCTACATCCCGCACGACCGGCTCGAGAGCCACATGGTCGACATCACGCTCGAGTACTCGAGGCCGTTCCGTGCGTTGAAGCTGTGGATGGCGTTCCGCGCGCACGGGGTGGAGGCGATCCGGGCCGCGATCGACCGCAACGTCGAGCAGGCCCGCCTGCTCCACCGGGAGGTGCTGCGTCACGAGGACCTCGAGGCGCTCTGTGGCGCCCCCGACCTCTCGATCGTCCCCTTCCGTCACGTCCCTTCCGGCGTCGACGACCTCGACGCCCACAACGCCCGGCTCGTGCAGGCGCTCCAGGAGGACGGCCGCGTCTGGATCGCTCCGGCGCGCGTCGACGGGATGGTCTGCCTGCGTCCGTGCTTCGTCAACTTCCGCACGACCGACGACGACGTGCTCGCGCTCGTGCAGATCACCCGCGAGGTCGGTGAGCTCGTCGCGCTTCGCGGCACGAGCTAGAGCATCGGTTGCCGGACGTGCGGCTCGGCGGCTGTCCTAGCGTGACGGCGAAGCCGTCACGCTAGCGCTTCTTCTTCGCGCTCTTGCCCGTCTTGCGCCCGGACGATCCGGGCCGCGTGCTCACGGGCTCCGCCTTGGTCGGCATGCCCTGGCCGCCGTGCTCCATCCGTCGCCGCTGCTGCCGGTTGACGGGGTCGGGCATCGCGCCCTCCTCGCCGACGGCGGTCATGTAGGCGCGCCGTTCCGCGGGCGTGAGGAGGTTGAGCATGCGCTGCGCCTGCTCCGGGGTCTTGGGCTCGCCGAAGGCCGTCATCTTCTTCATCGCGCTGGCCAGCTCCGGATTGGAGCGCTCGAGCGCGCTGATCGACGCCTTCTGGAACCACCGCTTGAAGATCGGGACCTTCGAGAGGAAGGTGACGATCGGGCGCAGGTACCGGCCGCCCCGGAAGCGGCCCAGGATCACGAGCACGACCATCAGGGCCGTCAGGACGAGCAGGACGATCAGGGGTACCCAGGCCCACCACGGCATGGCTGGCGATGGTACCCGAGACGGGGAGGTCAGACGCTGCGTTCGGCGCGCTCGCGGATCCCGCGGAGCATCGCGCGCTCCATGATCCCGTGCGCGGGCTCGAGCAGCGGAGCGAGCACGGCGGGCAGCCCGAACGAGCCGCGGGAGCGGACGAGCAGCCGTGTTCCACCGGCCGGCGCCTCGCGGAGCACGAAGGCCCAGGAGAAGACCTCCGGCTCGCCGACCACGAGCACGGACGAGGGCTCGACGGCCCGCACGACGAGCGGCGGGGCCTTGGGATGCATGCGCAGCTCGTCGCCGACCTCCCGTTCCTGCCACTCCGTGTGGATCCGGTCGGCGTTCTCGATCCGGCAGCCGACGAGGTTCTCCAGCCACGCATGGCTGTAGAAGCCGCCGCGATCCTGACCGAGCTGGACGATCCACGCCCAGACGTCCTCACGGGGCGCCGAGATCGACACCGCTCGCGTCTGGACGACAGGGGGAGCCGAGACCAGCTCGTCGCCCGGGAGCACGGCCCAGCGCTCCTCGGCGTCGGCGTCGGAGCGTGAGGCGATCGTCGCCCAGGCGACCGCGCCTACGCCGATCCACCAGGCCCGTCGCATACCTGGGAAGATACGGACATCGTGCGGAGCGCCACTGCAGTGCGGGGCGACGCGGCTCGCAGACGTCTGCTCCGGCTCGACGTCGCGCTCAAGGCCCTGGTCGTCGGACTGACCGCGATCGGCGCCTTCAGCGGTCTCGCACGGTTCGACGACAAGGGGTTCGGCTGGCGGCTGGCGTTCTACCCGGTTGCGGTGATGGTGCTGCCGGTCGCCTGGCGATTCCTGCGCCGGGGACAGCCGTTCCCCGTCGTCGCCGACGTGCTGATCACCCTGCCGTTCCTCATCGACGTGCTCGGGAACGTCCTCGACCTCTACGCCAGGATCTCCTGGTGGGACGACGCCAACCACTTCCTCAACTGGGCCTTGCTCTCCGCCGGCGTCGGGCTCCTGGTCGCGCGGGCCGGGCTCTCACCGCTCGTGACGGGCGCGTTGATCGTGGGCTGGGGGTGCGTCTCGGCGCTCCTCTGGGAGCTCGGCGAGTACGCAGCGTTCATCCGGACGAACACCGACGAGCTCGCGACGGCCTACACCGACACGCTCGGGGACATGACGCTCGGGACGCTCGGCTCGGTCGTCGCGGCGGTCGCGGTCGTGCTCTGGCTGCGTCGCAGCCGCGCTACAGCGGAGGCTGCGCCGGATCGCGCGTGAAGCGGGCCTCCTGCGCGCGCGCGATGCTCTCACGCACGTCGCGGGGGCCATCGATCCCGAAGAACTGGAAGCGGTCGGAGCCGTCCTGGCTCGCCGTGTCGAAGTCGACCGTGCCGGTCCCGAAGAGCCGGTCGATCGCGCCCTGCGTGATGGTGATGTTCTGGATCCGATCGAGAGACGTCGACGCCTCGCGCTTCGAGAGCACACCGGTCAGGACGTTGATGCGACGGTCGGTGATCGTGTAGGTGGTGAAGATCCGCTTCAGCCAGCCGACGACGACGGTGACAGCGATGCCGACGAGCCCGATCAGCACGCCCCAGACGACGATCGTTCCGTCGAGGCCGAGCCTGTTCGCGACGATCACGAGCGCGATCAGCAGCAGCGACCCGACGATGCCCTTCGCCAGGAGCGACACGACGGCGCGCCAGGAGGGGTGACCCTCCCAGATGACCTCCTCGCCTGGCATCAGGTCGATCGGCACGGGCGGAACGTACCAGAGCGCACCGTAGACTCGTCCCGTGAGACGCTCCTGGCTGCTCGGGCTCGGCATCGCGCTCGCGCTCGCTGACTCGTCGGTGGTCACGCTCGCGCTGCCCGACATCCTCGCCCGCTACGACCTCGAGATCCCGCAGGTCGCCTGGGTGCTGACGTCCTACAACCTCGTGCTCGCCCTCTGCGCGGTGCCGGCGGCCTACGTCGCGCGGCGACGCCCGCGCCTCGCATACGCCGTCGGCGCCGTCGTCTTCGCCCTGGCGTCGCTCGCGTGCGGGGCCGCGCCCGCCTTCGAGGTGCTGATCGCGGGGCGATGCGCGCAGGCGGTCGGCGGCGCGCTCGTGGTGTGCGCCGCGCTGGATCTGCTCTCGGAGAGCGAGGGCTCGGACGAGCGGGCCGTTCGCATCTGGGCGACGGCGGGGATCGCGGGGGCGGCGCTCGGTCCGGCGGTGGGAGGGATCCTCACCCAGACCCTGGGCTGGCAGTCGATCTTCCTCCTTCAGGCCCCGCTCGCGCTCGTCACGATCGCTGCCGTGCGCGGGCTACGCGCTCGGCCCGTCGCGGCGCCGGCCGGCCGGCCCGCGCTCGGCGCAAACGGCGCACTCGTGCTTCTCTCCGGCGCGCTGACGGCGGCCCTGTTCCTTCTCGTCCTGCTCCTCGTCGACGGCTGGCGGATCGATCCCGCGGCAGCGGGGCTGATCGTGACGGTCATGCCGGTCGCCGCCATCGCCTCCGGAGCGTGGGCCGCGCGGCTGGGATCGCCGCTCGCGCGCGCGTCGTCGGGCTCCGTCCTCGTCGCCGGCGGACTCGCGGCGCTCGCCGTGCTTCCCGACGCGGGCTGGGGCTGGACGGTGCCCCCTCAGGTGCTGATCGGCGCGGGGCTGGGGCTGGCGCTGTCGGCGCTCACCGAGCGCGCCCTCCACGGGCGCTCACCACAGGCGGTGCACGGGGGCTGGACGATCGCCGCCCGCCACGGTGGGGTCGTGCTCGGGCTCCTGCTCCTGACGCCGGTGTTCACCGCGGCGCTCGACCAGAGCAAGGAGGACGCGCTGCGGGCCGGCGCTGCGGCGGTGCTCGACAGCCCCATCCGGCCCCAGGACAAGCTCGGGCTCGCGCAGGACGTCCTCGCCGAGGTCGATCGGGCCCAGGGCCGGCTTCCCGACGTCGCCGCGGCGTTCGCGAGCCGCCCGACGGAGCCGGCGTACGCGTCTCTCCAGGCGTCGATCGTCGACGAGCTCGAACGTGCCGTGACCGCTGCGTTCTCGCGCCCGTTCCTGCTCGCCGCGCTGCTCGCGCTCGCGGCGCTCGTGCCGCTCGGCCTGTCGCGAGGGCGGGTCGAGGCGTGACCGGCAGGCTGCTCGCTGTCGCCGCCGCCGTCTCCGTGGCGCTCGTCGGTGCGTACGTCGCGCTCGGTGGCACCGACTACCGACCGACGCCCGTCGCGGATCCGTGCCGGCCCCGCGAGGCGCCGTCGGCGGGGACGGGGACGGAGCGAGGCCGTCCAGCGCGTCGTGCTCGCGGCGGCAGACGAGGCGGCCTGCGACCTCGGCGTCTCACGTGAGGAGCTCGTGCTGGCGCTGCGGGGCACCGACGAGCTCGAGCAGCTCGCGGCGCGGGAGGGCATCGACGCGGATCAGCTCGAGCAGGGCGTCCGGGCCGGCCTCGTTCGCGCCGTCGACGAGGCCGAGCAGCAAGGGCTGCTCGGTGAGCGCACGAGCGGCCTCGTCAGAGCCGCAGCGGAGCGGCTCCCTCTCGGGCTCCTGCTCGGGCTGCTCCGCGGAGCGTCCGGACTGCTCGAGGGCTGACGTCCACGGTGCGGGCGTAGGCTTCGACCTGATGCGCTGGCTCCGCCGTCACCATCGCCACCTCGGTCTCGCGGTCGCGCTCGCGGTCGTGGGGTTCACGTTCCTGGTCGTCCTGCCGCGGATCGCCGACTACCGGGCGGTCTGGGCGGTGATCACCGACCTCGAGCCCGTCTGGCTGCTCGCGCTCGCAGGCGCGACGCTCCTGAACCTCGTCACGTACGCGCCGCCGTGGATGGTGGCGCTCCCGGGACTTCGGTTCCGCCAGGCGCTGCCGTTCACGCAGGCGTCGACTGCGATCACCTATGCGGTGCCGGGCGGCGGGCTCGTGGGCATGGCCGGCTCGTTCGCGCTGCTGCGCAGCTGGGGCTTCGCGTCGGGCGACGTGACGCGGGCGGTGACGCTCACCGGCGTCTGGAACCAGCTCTCCAACCTGCTGCTGCCGGTCCTCGCCGTGTTCCTGCTCACCGCCGAGCAGGAGACGGACGCCGGCCTGACGACGCTGGCCTTCGTCGGCGCGGCGATCTTCGGCACCGTCGTGCTCGCGCTCGGGCTCGTGCTGTGGCGGGCCGAGTTCGCCGAGGCGATCGGCGACCTGGCCGCGTCGTGGTCGAACCGCCTGCTCGCGCGGTTCCGGCGAGGGCCGGTCGGCTGGTCGGGCGCGTCGTTCGCCCGCTTCCGGAACCAGACCGTCGGGCTCGTGCAGCGCCGCTGGCACGTGCTGACGCTGGCGGCGCTCGTCGGGAACCTCACCGTCTTCGTGCTGCTCCTCGTCTCCGTCCGGGCCGTCGGGATCGACGTCGGCGAGCTCACCTGGGTGGAGGTCTTCGCGGCGTGGGCGGTCGCCAGGGTCCTGGGTCTGATCCCACTGACACCGGGCGGGCTCGGCGTCGTCGAGATCGGGCTCACCGCGACGCTGGTGGGCTTCGGTGGGGCGAACGCCGAGGTCGTCGCGGCGACGCTCATCTACCGGTTCCTCTCGATCGTCCCGACGCTGGTGCTGGGTGGTCTCACGATGCTCGTCTGGCGGCGACTCCATCCCGGCGCGGGAGGAGTCGAGGCCACGGCGGTGAATCGTCCGCCCGAGTGAGGGAGCAGAGCCACAAGGACGAGATGGCCCGCGCGCTGCGTGGAGACTTCGCCCGCCTCCGGGCGCGCGGCGTGGCGACGACGCTCGAGCCGACGGAGGCCGCAAGGGAGGAGCTCCCGTCCCATGCGGGTCGACGCCCCCACCGGCGAGCCGACCGAGGCGAGGTCGGGCGACGAGGTGATGGTCGAGCCGGGCACGCCTTCGTCGAATGCGCAGGAGCGGTCGTCCTGGCTCGATCGCTGGCGCGCTCGGCGCTGACGCCGGCCGGGTTTCGCGACACCAGCGACTAGTCTGGCCCGATGCCGCTCGTGCGTCGCATCGCGCGTCTCGTCTGGGGTGACGACGTCGACCCCGCGCTGCGTCCCGTGCTCGCGGTCACGCTCGTCGGCTCGCTCGCGGGGTCGACGATGTGGTCCTTCATGGCCATCTGGGCCGTGGACGAGCTCGACGAGAAGGCGCTGCTCCCGTTCGCCTTCCTCGTGGGTGCGTTGCTCTCCGGCGCCTCCGGCTACGTCGGCGGGTATCTCTCGGATCGTCTCGGCCGGCGTCGGATCATCCTCTTCGGCGAGGGCGTGATGGTCGGGTACCCGCTCGCTGCTCCTCGCGGTGAGCGGGAGCCCCCGGGCAGGGGTCGCCGCCCTTGCGTTCGCGGGCGTCTTCGGCGCGCTCGGCGGCTCCGTCGCGCAGGCGATGGTCGCCGATCTCGTCGCTCCGGAGAAGCACGAGGCGTCCTACGCGTCCGTGCGCGTGGCGGCGAACTTCGGCGTCGTCCTCGGGCCGCCGCTCGGCGGGCTCCTCCTGATCGTCGGCAGCTGGACGCTCCTGTTCGTCGGCGTGGCGGTGCTGTCGGCGGTCGCTTGGGTCGTCGCCTACCGGTTCCTCCCTCGCGGTGGCGCCTACGCCCCCGAGGGCCCGCCGGAGCGCGGGTCCTTCCGCGTGATCCTGGCCGATCGGCCCTTCCTCCTGTTCCTCGGGTCTGCCGTGTTCGCCTGGCTCGTCTACGTCGCGTACGAGATCGTGCTGCCCGTCTCGCTCGTCGACGGCTACGGGTACGCACCTGCGGCCTGGGGCTTTCTCGTCTGGATCAACCCGTTGCTCGTGACGCTCTTCCAGATCCGGCTGACGCGCGCGACCGGGAGCGTGCCCGCTGCGCCCAAGCTCGTCGTCGCGATGCTCGTGATGGGTCTCCCGTATCTCCTGCTCGTGTTCGACCAGTCGCTCGGGGTCGTCCTGTTCGTGCTCGTCGTGTTCGTCTTCGGCGAGATGCTGTGGGTGCCGACCTCGCAGGCGGTGGTCGCCGACCTCGCGCCCGAGGACATCCGGGGCGCGTACATGGGCGCGTTCGGGAGCGCGCCGGCGATCGGGTTCGCGCTCGCGCCGTTGATCGGCCTCCAGGTGCGCAACAGCTTCGGCGACGAGGCGACGTGGATCATGTTCAGCGCGATCTCGGTCGTCGCCGCGCTGCTCGGCGCGCTCGCGCTGCTCGGTCTCGCACAGCGCAGCGACCGGAGCCGCTCTGCTGTACTGGGGGCGTGAAGGAGCAGGAACGCGAGGCGATCCTGAGGAGAGAGCGCTCCACGCGCGCAGACGCCTCGTGAGCGTCGGGAGCTGGCAGGGCTCGCGGAGGACGTCCGCTCGAACGCCCTCTTCGGCCGCCCGCTGCCGGTTCGCCTGCGGAACTTCCAGCCCCTGGTCGAGGACTACTTCGCGTCGCTCAGCGGGCCGCGTCCGTACGTCCTCCGGCTGCGGGAGATCGACGCCCTCGAGGAGGTGCACGAGCGCGAGCTCGAGGCGTCACTGGCGCGCACTCGCGCGGGAGGAGCCCGACGCGCGGGCGTTCGCGCAGCGCTGGCTGGAGCTGGTCGGCTGCGACGGTCTTCGACGAGGTGAACGACCTGATCGACCGGCACAACCGGTGGTATCCGGCGGAGTCTCGCCTGCCGATGGATCCCGCGCACCGGCGACTACGTGCTCGTCGCCGGCAAGGACTACCGGCGCCGGCCGCTCGACGCAGCCTGGGCGCTCGAGCGCTTCCCGGCCGACGTCACGCTCGCTTCCGCGCCCTGACCAGCGTGTCGAGCGCGGGTCGTGGCGCCCCGTCGACGGGGCGCTCCTCGATGCGTGCGGCGATGACCTCGAACGACGGCCCCAGCTCCTCGACGACCTCCTCGACCGTCCAGAGCAGGCCCTCGTCCTTCGGCCCGCCCCAGCCCTCGGCGCGGTTGCTCCGGTCGTGGGCGACGAGCAGGAACGTCCCGCCGGGCACGAGCGCGGCGGCCGCGCGCCGCAGGACTCGCGCCCGCTCGTCGGGCGGGAGCTGCAGGTACGAGACGAGCACGAGGTCGACCTCGGCGTCCGCTCCACCCGCGAGGACGTCCTCGACACGGGCATCGATCGTGACGCTCGGCGGCCGCGGCGAGCTCGCCGCGCCCGCTCCGTGGCCGTCCGCGAGAAGTCGACGGCGGTCACCTGCCAGCCGCGCTCGGCCAGCCAGATGGCGTTGCGCCCCTCACCGCTGGCGAGGTCGAGCGCGCGGCCGGGTGGCGAGATCGCCGAGCTCGCGCTCGACGAACCGGTTCGGCCGCGCGCCCCAGACGAGGTCGCGCGCTCGGCGTAGCGCGCATCCCAGTCGCTGCCTCTCACGCTCGCCGGGGCTCCCTGATCGTCGAGCCGATCCCGATCGCGGTCGCCACCGCGATCGCCGCGCACACGAGGTACGGGGCGGCCTCGCCGATGCCGGACGCCAGGGCACCGGCGGCGATCGGCCCGACCATCGCACCCGTCGCCCAGGCGGAGTTCATCACCCCGAACCCGAGCGTCTGGGGAAGGCCTGTCGCCTCTGCGCGGTCCGACACGAGCGCGATGCCCGGCGAGGTCACCCCGCTCACCGCCACGGACGCGCAGAAGAGGAGCGCCGCAACCACGAAGGCACGGTCGCTCAGCGCCAGGAGCGCGGCGATCGCCGCGATGCCCCAGAGGCCGAGGCGAACCGGCACGAGTCGTCCGCGCTCGTCGCTCAGCCGCCCGGCCACGGGCGCCAGAGCGACCTCGATCGAGCCCGGCGCACACGAAGGCCGACGCGATCGCCACGCTGCCCCACCCGGCGTCGTCGAACGTGAGCGGTGCGAGCAGGTCGAGCACGCCGAAGAAGAGCGCGGGCACCACCGTCAGCCACACCGCGACCGCGAACGGCGCGTCGTGGAGGGCCCGCCAGAGCGACGACGAACCGGCCCTGGCCGCGCCGCGTGTCGCCGGGAGCCGGGCGGCCAGACCGGCGAGGGCGATCGTCGCCGCCGCGACCGCGAGGAAGACGCCCCGCACCGACGTGAGCTCCGCGACGGCGCCGATCGCCGGGCCGACGATGAAGCCGAGCACCGCGAACCCGAAGGCCGTGCCGAGCGTCTGGCCGCGACGCTCGCGCGGCGTCGACGTCGTGAGCCAGGCGAGGGCGCCCGACCACGTCACGGCGCTCGCGAAGCCCTGGGCGAACCGCGTCACGCCGAGCGTCGACGGCACCGGTCGCGAGCGCGAACGCGACGCTCGCGACGCCGAGCAGGAGCAGGCCCACGACCGCGGTGCGCTTCGCCCCGACCCGCTCTGCGAGGTAGCCCGAGGGAATGCCGCCGAGCACCGCCCCCGCGCCGTAGGCGCCGACGACGAGGCCTGCCTGCAGCTCGCTGAGCCCGAGCTCCCCGGTCAGGGTGGGGACGAGCGGGACGATGGCCGCGAAGAGCATCGTGTCGGCGAAGACGATCGCGCAGACGAGGGGAGAGGAGGCGAGTGCGCATCGGCGCCTCGAGCATACGCGGCGTGAGCGCCCGTCCCGGTCCACGACAGAAATGCACCGAGTCGGTGGCTCCCTCGTCCGGCCTTCCCGACTGACGTTCGCCGAAGCGACTGCCTGTCGGAGTGGCCATCAACCTCAGGCGCTCCGTGCTCGGTGCAAGCGGCAATCTAGGGACGCCGAAAGCGCCCGTCAAGACCGCGAGGGAGCGCAATTCCGCAAATTGCGGACGTTTCCGGACTGCGACCGGAACGCGCGCTCACGCTCGGTCACCGCCTCGGCGAGCTGGCCGGTCGGTGATGCCCGATCGGGGTCGACGTCACCCGGCCGCCGAGCCGCCACGCATCCGTCTGTCCACGACGAAATGCACCGAGTCGGTGGCTTCCTCGTCCGGCCCTCACGACTGACCTCCGCCGAAGCGACTGCCTGTCGGAGTGCCATCGACCTCGGATGCTCCGTGCTCGGTGCAATGCCCAATGTACATCGGTCACCCACGCCCGTCAAGGGCGGCGTCGACGACGATCTCCGCAATTTGCGCATTTTCCGTGATACGCCGCGCGTGATTGCGAGTCGATGCGTCATGCTCTGGAGAGGCGGGACCAGCAGTTCGCCGAGCCGGGGCGGATTCGTCCCCCAGACCGGCTGACCGTTCGCTTCCGCGTCGAGCCGCCCGGCGTGGCTTCGTCCTCCTCGCGCCCCCTGCTCGGCGCAGCGGCAATCTACGCTGGTGCCGGCACGGCCCGACAAGGGCCGCGCGGACGCGAAATGCTCGCAAATTCCGAGAATCCGGGGGAGCCATGCAGGGAAAGCACGTGATCGTCACGGGGCAGGGACCGGGATCGGCCGGGCGATCGCCCACCGTCTCGACCGTGAGGGCGCCTACCTCACGCTGCTCGCCCGCGACCGGAAGCGGCTCGAGGAGACCGCCGCAGCGCTCGGCGGGGAGGTGGAGGTCGCCTCGTGTGACATCCGCGAGCGCAAGGAGGTCGACGCGGCGTTCGCCCGTGCCGCCGCGTCGCTCGGGCCCGTGCACGCGCTCGTCGCGTGCAGCGGGATCGGAGGCTCGAACCACGACGGGCCGGACGATCGCTTCGACGAGCTCGTCCAGACGAACCTGAACGGCACGTACTACTGCTGCGCGGCCGCGATCCGGCAGCTCGCGCCGGGACCGGAGACGCGTCACCTCGTGGTGATCTCGTCGATCCTCGCGCGGATCGGCGTCCCTGCCTACTCGGGCTACAGCGCCTCGAAGGCAGGGCTCCTCGGTCTCGTCCGCTCGCTCGCGGCAGAGCTCGGCCCGGAGGGCGTCCAGGTCAATGCGGTCTGCCCCGGCTGGGTCGACACGGAGATGGCCTGGTCGGGACTCGACGGCATCGCCAGAGCGGATCGGACGACACGCGAGGAGGCCTACCGCGAGGCGATGCGCGCCGTCCCTCTGGGTCGGATGTCCCAGCCGGCCGACATCGCGGGCACCGTCGCGTGGCTCCTCTCGCCCGATGCGCGAGGCGTGACCGGGCAGGCGATCGACCAGAACGGCGGCGCCTGGCTCGGCTGAGCGCGAGCGCGGCGAGGCGCCGGATCCGGCAGTCTTCGCGTACGCCGTGGATCACGATCTGACCGGTTCGCTCCTCTCGCCTCGCGCCGCCGCGCTGCGCGTGGCCCGCAGACGTGCGCCGGCCGCTTCTCGGCCGAGCACGACGGCTCCCTGCGGGATTCCGGGGCGGGCGGTGTGCGCGGCTCGCGTGACCGTCGACGGAGGGTCGGGACCGTGAGCGCTCACGTCGGAGGAGAGCGCGCGAGGACAGGAACGGGAGACGCCACCCTCCTCGACGCTGTCCGGCAGGCGCTCGCCGACGCGCTCGAGGACGACCCTGCGGTCTTCCTCCTGGGCGAGGACATCGGGCACTTCGGCGGTGCTTTCGGGGTCACGAAGGGGCTTGCGGAGCGGTTCGGCTCGCATCGCGTCCTCGACACGCCGATCAGCGAGGAGGGGTTCGTGGGCGCGGCGCTCGGGGCGGCGTGGATGGGGGAGCGACCGGTCGTCGAGCTCCAGTTCGCCGACTTCGTCAGCTGCGCGTTCGATCCGCTCGTGACCGTCGCCGCGAAGACGCACTGGCGCTCCGGCATCCGGCTCCCGGTCGTCGTGCGGGCGCCGTTCGGGCGGCGGGGTCCGCGGCGGGCCGTTCCACTCGCAGTGCCCGGAGGGGTGGTTCGTCGGCGCGCCCGGGCTCAAGGTCGTCACGCCGGCGACGGTCTCCGACGCCTACGGGCTGCTGCGCGCGGCGATCGAGGACGACGATCCCGTGCTCTTCTTCGAGCACAAGGCGCTGTACCGCCGAATCCGGGGCGAGCTGCCGGACAGCGCGCATCGCGTGCCGCTCGGCGTCGCCTCCGTCGCCAGGGAGGGAGCCGACGCGACGGTCGTCACCTACGCGGCAGGGGTCGAGCTCGCGCTGCAGGCCGCGGAGGGGTTGGACGTCGAGATCCTCGACCTGCGCACCGTCTGGCCGTACGACGCCGTCGGCAGTGCTCGAGTCCGTCCGCCGCACCTCGCGGCTCCTCGTCGTGCAGGAGGCCGCGCGCCACGGCGGCGTCGGCGCTCATCTGATCTCGCTCGTCGCCCGCGAGGCGTTCGGTGACCTCGATGCCGCTCCGCGCCTCGTCGCTCCGCCGGACGTCCCTGTGCCGTTCGCCCCCGAGCTCGAGGACGCCTACCTCCCGTCCGTCGGGGATGTCCGGCGTGCCCTCGAGGAGCTCCTTGCCTTCTGAGACCGTCACCCGCGGGCCTTGCGTCGACGTCCCGTCGGTGTCGGCCGACACGCCGCCTGGCGCTGCTCCGCCTGATGCTCCTGCAGCGGTTCGCGGAGGAGCGCATCCTCGCGCTCTACCGGCAGGGCCGCATCCCCGGGAGCGTCTACACCGGCCGCGGCCAGGAGGCCGTCGCGGCAGCCGCCGGGCTCGCGCTCGGGCCGGATGATGTCGTCGCGCCGCTCAACCGCGAGCAAGCGTGTCACTACGCGCGGGGTGTCACGGTCGCGCAGGTCTTCCGCAACTTCCTCGGCAAGGGAGACTCGCCGACGCTCGGACGGGACGGGAACATGCACTTCGGCGTGCCCGAACGCGGCGTCTTCCCGCTCGTCTCGATGCTCGGCGACCTGTGTCCGGTGATCGTCGGCGCGGCCCTCGCCTTCAAGCGGCGCCGGGAGCCACGGGTCGCGATGACGTTCTGGGGTGACGGCGCGATGTCCACAGGCGACGTCCACGAAGGTCTCAACCTTGCCGCGGTGCTCGAGGTCCCGGCCGTGTTCGTGATCCAGTCCAACCAGTACGCGTACTCGACGCCGACCGCTCGCCAGATGCGGAACACGACGATCGCCGAGCGCATCGAGGGAGGCTGGGGCATCCCGTGCGCTCGCGTCGACGGCACCGACGCGCTCGCGACCCACGCCGCGGTGCTCGCCGCCGTCGAGGCTGCGCGCTTCGGGGCCGGTCCGCGTGCAGTAGAGGCGGTCTCGCTCAGGCTCCACGGCCACGCCGCCCACGACGACGCCTCGTACGTGCCCGAGGATCTTCGCGCCCGTTTCGACGACCCGATCGACCGTCTCGTCTGGCGGCTCGAGGCCGACGGCGTCGCGTCGGCAACGCTCGCGCTCGTGCGTGAGGATGCAGCGTCCGCCGTGGACGCCGGCCTGCGGGAGGCCGAGAGCTCACCCGCTCCCGATCCGTCGAGCCTCCTCGACGGCGTCTGGGCCACACCGCTCCAGGGAAGGAACCCATGATCGACTTCTCCCTCGAACCGGAGCTCGAGGAGCTCCGTGATCGCGTCCGGACCTTCATCGCGGAGGTCGTCGTCCCCGCCGAGCGCTCGGCGGACGGTGCGCCCGTCGAGCTCGACGAGGCGCTCTGCGGCGAGCTGCGGGAGGCAGCGCGCGGTGTGGGCGTGTTCGCGCCCCACGTCGCCGCCGAGCTGGGAGGGCTCGGGCTCGACATGCGCGGGCGCGCGGTGGTGTTCGAGGAGGCGGGGTACTCGCCGTTCGGTCCTCATGCCCTGAACTGCGCCGCTCCCGACGAGGGCAACATGCACCTCCTCGCCGAGGTCGCGACCGAGGCGCAGCGCGAGCGGTACCTGCGCCCGCTCGCCGCGGGCGACGTGCGCTCGTGCTTCCTGATGACCGAGCCGGCGCCGGGAGCCGGGTCCGATCCCTCCATGCTGATGACCGCCGCCAGCAAGGTGGACGGAGGCTGGGTGATCGACGGCGAGAAGACCTTCATCACCGGCGCGGAGGGAGCCGCGTTCGGCATCTGCATGGCCAGGACCGAGGGTGGGGAGGGCGCGACGATGTTCCTCGTCGACACGGATGCGTCCGGCTTCGAGCTCCGTGGCCACGTCCGCACGATCGACGACAACTTCGCCGGGGGCCACTGGCGCGTGGGCCTCGAGGCGTGCTTCGTCCCGGACGACGCCGTGCTCGGTGAGCCCGGGCTCGGGTTCCGGCATGCGCAGGTGAGACTCGCTCCGGCTCGCCTGACGCACTGCATGCGGTTCCTGGGCGTCGCCCGCAGGGCGCTCGACGTCGCGCTCGACGCCGCTGCGACGAGGGAGGCGTTCGGGGCGCGGATCCAGGACCTCGGGCTGACGCAGCAGCACCTCGCCGACAGCGTGATCGACATCGAGGCCTCCCGCGGCCTCATCTGGCGCTGCGCCTGGCTGCTCGACACGGGGCAGGACGCGCGCCAGGCGTCGTCCGTGGCGAAGACGTTCGTGGCCGAGGCCGTGCACCGCGTCGTCGACCGCTCGGTGCAGGTGTGCGGTGGGCTCGGGCTCTCCGACGAGCTGCCGCTCGCCCGTGCGCTCGCCGACGCGCGTGCGTTCCGGGTGTACGACGGCCCGTCGGAGGTGCACCGCTGGGCGATCGCCCGGAGAGCATCGCGCCGGCGGGCACGCGACGTCGCCCCGCGTCCGTGAGCGAGGTCGTCCGCACCAGGGCCGACGCGTCTGGGCGGTCGCCCGCTCCGCTGCTCGTGCTCGAGGCGGTCGAGCGGTTCCTCGACGAGCACGGCCTCGGCTCGGGGGCCGTCCGGGCGACGCGGATCGGCGAGGGCCAGTCGAACGTCACCTTCCTGCTCGAGCGCGACGGCGCACGGCTGGTGCTGCGACGGCCGCCGCCCCCGCCGCTGCCGCCGTCGGCGCACGACGTCGTGCGCGAGGCCCGCCTGAAGATCGCGCTGCGGCGCGCGGGCGCTCCGGTGCCCGAGGTCGCCGCGGTCTGCGAGGACGACCGCGTGATCGGCGCGCCCTTCTACGTGATGCCGTTCGTGGAGGGCGAGATCGTCACCTCGCGTCTGCCGGAGGCTCTCGCAGAGCCCGCCGCGCGGGCCGCGGTGGGGGCGGCGGTCGTCGAGGCCCTCGTCGCCGTCCACGCGGTCGACTGGAAGGCGGCGGGCATCCCGGCGACCGCGCCGGAGGGATACGCAGAGCGGCAGATCCGCCGGTTCTCGGCGCTCTGGCCGCTCAACGCGACGCGCGACCTGCCGGTCGTCGGCGAGCTCGCCGAGCGCCTCGAGCGCACGCGACCGGCGTCTCCCCGCGCGGCCGTCGTGCACGGCGACTACCGGCTCGGCAACCTGATCCTCTCGTCGCAGAGCGCCGCTCCGCGTCGAGGCGATCCTCGACTGGGAGCTCGCGACCGTCGGCGATCCTCTCGCCGATCTCGGCTACCTCGTGGCGACCTGGGACGAGGGCGGGTCGCCCACGACCCCGCTCTCCCTCTCGCCGGTGACCCGGCTGCCGGGTTTCGCCACAAGGCGGGAGCTCGCGGAGGCGTACGGCAAGCGAACGGGCCTCGATCTCACGCTGCTCCCGTGGTACGAGTCCCTTGCGCTGTGGAAGGCGGCCGTGTTCTGCGAGGCGATCTACGGTCGCTACCTGCGGGGCGAGCGAGGCGACGACGACGCCTTCGGGGCGTCACTCGGAGACGGCGTGCCGCAGCTGCTCGACGGCGCGAGCGCGGCGCTCGACCGGCTCGGCCGGGCCTCGACCTAGCCGATCCAGCCCTGGCCGTTCCAGAACGCGCGCGGGCGGTTGCGTGCGTCGACCTCCAGGTGAAGCTCGTCGGGCAGCTTCATCCCCGGCGTCGTCCAGACCTGAAAGCCGTTCGCGGCGTGGGCGAGCTCGAATTCGCGGTCACCGCGCTCGAGCGAGGCCTCGAGGACGTGCTGGCGTCCGCCGCAGCAGCGCAGGGCGCGCGGCCACACGTAGACGGTGGCAGCCTCACGGAGTCGCTGCACGGTCATCTGGTCGGCCACGACGCGCACGGCCCCATTCTAGGATCTCTGCCCGTCGCCGGGGAACGACGAAGGGCGCCCTCGGGCGCCCTTCGTGACGTGGCCCGGAGTCGACGGGAGGTTACGACTCGTACTCCGTGTCGGCCGGCAGCGCGAATTCGTCCTCCTGCGTCGCCTCGAGCCGCTCGAGCTCTTCGGCGGTGCCCATGCGCACCGGACCCTTGAACCACTTGTGCGCCGAGAGGACGTACCAGCCGCCGAAGAGGATCAGCGCACCGCCCACCGTCAACGGCGCGTAGTTGGCGACGTTCCAGTCCCACGCGTCGTTCCACGGGATCGCTCCCGGAACCGTAGGCATCAGGAAGACGATCGAGATGAAGGCGACCCAGATGATCGCGAGCGGGTCGATCCACTTGTAGTGCTTGCCGAGGCTCCAGGCCCCGTGCTCGAACGCGTCGCCCTTTCGCCAGCGGAGGATCACGGGCAGGATGAACGCGATGTAGAGGCCGATGACGGCGATCGACGTGCCGACGTAGTAGCCGGCCAGGTTGTTCCAGTAGGTCGGGATCATCAGCGCCCATGCGAGCACGCCGATGGCGAGCACCGCATTCGTCGGGACGCGGTGCTTCGAGACGTGCCGCCACAGCTGGTGCCCCGGCACCGCGCCGTCGCGCGAGAACGCGAACATCATCCGCGACGCGGACGTGATGGAGGCGCAGAGGCAGAAGAGCTGCGCCATGCACACGATGATCAGCAGGAACTCGGCCCACTTCGTGCTCATCGACTCCTGCCAGACGTAGGTGACGACGTTGCCGGCCGCGTCCAGCGCACCCTGCGTGTCCGGGATCGCGAACGTCACCGCGAGGAGCAGGATGAACCCGAAGACGACGGAGACGACGACCGCCGCCACCATCCCGACGGCGGCCGCGCGCGACGCCTGGTGCGTCTCCTCGGCCATGTGCGCGGACGCGTCGTAGCCCGTGATCGTGTACTGCGACATCGTCAGACCGATCGCGAAGACGAACCAGAAGGTGATGCTGCTCCAGCCGGTCCCCGAGAAGCCCGAGTTGTTGATGGTCTCGGTGAACACGTATGAGACCGACTGATGCTCGTCCGGGACGATGATCAGCGCGAGCGACGATGATGACGACGCCGATCATGTGCCAGTAGGCCGAGATCGTGTTGAGCCCGGACGTGATCCGGACGTCGAAGATGTTGAACAGCGTCGCGATGAGCATCACGACGGAGAACGTGAGGAAGATGTACTCGCGCGTGTTCGGGTAGTCGAAGAGCAGGTTGAGGAGCGACGTCCCGAAGATGCCGAGGCCGTAGGCGATCGCGGCCGTGACGGCGATCTGACCGACCAGGTTGAACCAGCCCGTGAACCAGCCCCAGGCCGGGCTGCCGAGCTTCGAGGCCCAGTAGTAGAGACCGCCGGCCGTCGGGTACGCGGAGGCGATCTCGGCCATGGTGAGCGCGACGACCGTGCTCATCGTCCCGACCAGCAGCCAGCCCCAGGTGACGGCGACGGGGCCGCCCCACTGGAACGCGATGAAGTACGAGGTGAGACACCCGGCGAGGATCGAGATGATCGTGAAGCTGATCGCGAAGTTCTGGAACCCGCCCATCGCGCGGAAGAGCTCCTGGGCGTAGCCCATCTTGTGGAGGATCTGCTCGTCCTCCGAGGTGTGGATCGCGCCAGGTGCTGGTGGTGGGGTCTCGCTCATGCCGTCTCCTCCTGGTTCCTCGCCGCCTTGGGTCCTCGCCGCTCCGGCGAGGCGTTGCGGGTATTCACCTCCCTCGACCGGTTCGCTGTCAAGTGTCTGACTGTTGTCCAGAGAGGCGCCCGCCGTGCGTCGGAGTGTCGCGCGCCCCCCGGACGGAATAGGATCCCGCCATGCTGACCCTCGAGGAGCTCACCGAGCTGACCGGCCGCGGCGAGATCGACACCGTCGTCGTCGCCTTCACGGACATGCAGGGCCGACTGATGGGGAAGCGGCTGCACGCCGAGTTCTTCCTCGACCAGCACGCTGCCGGCGCTGCCGTGGAAGGCTGCAACTACCTGCTGGCGCTCGAGATGGAGATGGATCCCGTGCCCGGCTACGCGATCGCGTCCTGGGAGCAGGGCTACGGCGACTTCGACGTCGTCCCCGATCTCGCGACGCTGCGCCGCATTCCCTGGCTCGAGGGCACGGCGCTCGTGCTCGGCGACGTGCTCTGGCACGACCACACGCCCGTCCAGCCCTCGCCGCGGCAGGTGCTGCGCGCGCAGATGGAGCGGGCGGCCGCGCTCGGCTTCACGCCGATGATGGGCAGCGAGCTCGAGTTCTATCTCGTGAAGGAGACCTACGCCGAGGCGCACGCGGACGGGTACCGGACGCTCACGCCGTCGGTGCCGTACGTCCTCGACTACCACATCCTCGGCACGACCTACGACGAGCCGTTCCTGCGCGCCGTCCGCAACCACATGCAGGCGGCCGGGATGCGGGTCGAGACCTCGAAGGGCGAGGCCTGGCCCGGCCAGCAGGAGATCAACTTCCGCTTCGCCGACGCGCTGACGATGGCCGACAACCACGTCGATCTACAAGAACGGCGCCAAGGAGATCGCGTTCCAGCACGGCTGCGCGATCACGTTCATGGCGAAGCCGTTCGAGGACTGGATCGGCAACTCGTGCCACGTCCACTCGTCGCTGTTCCGCGACGGCGCGCCGGCGTTCGCCGACGACGAGACGCTCTTCCGCGCTGGCTGGCGGGTCAGATCGCGTGCTTCGAGGAGCTCGCGGTGTTCCTCGCGCCGACGATCAACTCGTACAAGCGCTTCGCCGCCGGGTCGTGGGCGCCGACGACGCTCGCCTGGGGGAACGACAACCGCACCTGCGGCTTCCGCGTGGTCGGCACGGGGCGCCGCGCGCCGCGCGGAGACGCGGATCCCGGGCGGCGACGCGAACCCGTACCTCGCCTTCGCGGCGATCATCGCGGCGGGCCTGCACGGGATCGAGCACGAGCTCGAGCTGCCCGAGCCGCTCGACGGGCAACGCCTACGAGTCGGACGCGAAGCGCTTCCCGTCGTCGCTGCGCGACGGCGATCGCGCTCCTCGAGAGCGGCACGATGGCCCGGGGCGCGTTCGGCGACCAGGTCGTCGACCACTACCTCAACTACGCCCGCACGGAGCAGGCGATCTTCGACCGCTTCGTCACCGACTGGGAGCGCAGGCGGTACTTCGAGCGCATCTAGTGCTGGGAGACCACCTGAGTTCCCCCAGCAGGCCCCTCCTCCGGTGAGCTCACGGCACGATCGCGCGCTGCCTCCCGGCCGGCTGAGCCGGCCTCCGGCCTGTCGTGCCGCTCACGAAGCGACGGAACCCGGGCAATGGCGAGGGCGAGCGGCACCCGCCGTGAAACATCGCAGCGAGACGCGATGCGCTTCTGCAGAACGGCGTGGCTCGAACGAGGGTCCGCGCAACTAGTGGACGATGAGCACGTCGGTCTTCGCGCGATGCACGACGGCGTCGCCCGTGCTTCCTTCGATGAGTCGTGAGAAGAAGCCGCCGTCGTGGGCGCCGAGCACGATCAGGTCGACGCTCGCGCTCCTCGGCGAGCTGGGCGATCGCCGTGGCCGGATCACCGACGGAAGTGAGCTCCTCGACGTCCGTGACGCCGAGCTCGGCGAGGCGCGCCGCGGCATCGGCTACCTCGGCGGCGTGGCGCTCCGGCGGATCGACGGGATCGATCGGGCCTCCGCGCATGTGCAGGACCGGCGTGACGCTCGTCACGATCACGTGGGCGCCGCTCAGCCTGGCGAGCTCCGCGCTGCGCTCGAGCACGCGCGGGGCGACCGGACGCTCCTCGTAGCAGACCAGGATGGTCTTCATCGGATGCCTCCTGTTCACCCCGATCATGCGCGTGGAACGCGCACGCGGCATCGGGGAATCGCCCCGGTCTCCTGCGCGGAACCCACCGATTCCTCGGGGGCAGGGCCGCAGCGCACGTCAGCGGGATCAGGCTCCGGCCCTGCCGGCGCCAGACCCCTCACCGCGCAGGTGTGGCCTCCGCGGCGTCAGACTCCGCGCGATCCATCCTCCGGGCCCGGCACCGGGACCGTGCCCTGCGTCGCGGCCAAGGCCGGAGGCCGGCTTTGCCGGCCGGGAGGCTACTGGCCGTCGAGCGCTGGACTTCCCGGAAGGAGGGGGTCGGTGGGGGAACCATGTGGTTCCCCCACCGCGCGTGTAGACGAGGCGCTGGAAGTGCGCGATCAGACGCTCGCTGGGGAGCAGCAGGCGCCCCTGTGGCACGAGACCCGAGTCGAGGCCGGCCTGGACGTTGCGGACGAGGTCGTCGTCCTCGGCGCCGACCTGCTGGCTGAACGCGACGAGCTCCGCGACCTCGTCGTCGGTCACGTCGGGCCCGAAGTAGTAGTCGGAGACGCCGAGCGTCCGGTGCGGGCTCAGCGGGATCCAGCGTGTCGATCCCGAGGTTCGGGCGACCCGGCTCGATGTTGATCGTCGTCCCCGGCCAGAGGAAGTGGTACTGGGCGCCGTCGACGTCGCTCGGCCGGCACGTACGGAGACGTTCGCGGTGCCCTCGCGGACGCCGGGCCGGACGTCACCCGCCTGGCTCGAGGACAGCGGCCGCTCGATCAGCGAGTACGCGTCCGCGTCGACGTTGACCATCTTCGAGAGACCGGGGTGCGCGACCGCGCAGTGGTAGCACTCGAGGTAGTTCTCGAGCGCGTTCTTCCAGTTGACCGGCAGCTCCCAGCGTGACCCGATGGCGGAAGCGGAGCGAGTCGAACCCGACACCGCTCGCCGCGACGATCTCGGCGACGCCCGCCGAGCGAGTCTCGGCGAGCGGCCGCGGCGTCCGGGTCGGGGTTGCGAAGACGAGCGGGCCCCACGTGTCGACGGAGACCGGGAGCAGCGAGAAGGCGTCCGGGTCGAAGTCGGGGATCACGCTCCGATCGAGGGGCGCGGCAGGAGCGTCCCGTCGAGGTCGTACGTCCAGGCGTGGTAGGGGCACTGCGAGCGTCGCGCGACAGCCCTCGCCCGTCGGCGACGAGGTGGGCGCGGTGGCGGCAGACGTTGACGAACCCGCGCAGCTCGCCGTCCGTTGCCGCGGACGACGACGACCGGCATGTGCCCGACCCGCCCGGCGAGGAACGAGCCCGGCTCGACGACGGCCTCGGCGCGGCCCGACGTACTGCCACGCGCGGGCGAAGATCCGCTCGCTGCTCGAGCTCGTGGATCGCCGGGTCGGAGTACCAGGTGGCCGGCAGCGTCCAGCCCGCGGCAAGCGAGGCCGCGAGGTCGGAGAGGTGAGTGGACGTGTCGACGGCCATCGCGGCCCGGCCGGCCAGGTCCTGACCGATCGGTCAGGAGAGCATAGGCGCGCGGCGACGGCGGGTAACTCGCACTCGCGGGCCGGGTGCGCAAGATACGCGGACGATGCCGAAGACGACCGACGAGACGGCCGCGCCGAGCGCCGAGATCGCATCCGACCGATCTCCGCGATCCTCGAGGCGGCGTGCCGCGTGATCGCGCGCGACGGCGCGCACGGGCTCCACATGCGGGCCGTCGCGGACGAGGCCGGCGTCTCGAAGGCCCTCGTCCACTACTACTTCGCAACGCGACAGGAGCTGCTCCGTCGTGCGTTCGCCCACGCCGAGCAGCTCTCGACGCGGCCGTCGAGGCGGAGCTCGCCGGATACGCCACGGGGCGGCGAGCGCCTCGAGCGCGCTGCTGGTGCTCCGCCTCGAGGCATACACCGCCACGCCGGACGAGCCGCGGCGCTCTGGAACGAGGTGTGGTCGAGCGCCACGTTCGATCCGGCCCTGCGGCCGCTGGTGCGCGAGCTGGTACTGCGACGTGGATCGATCGCCTGCGCTCGCTGGTCGAGGAGGGCGCGCGCGACGGGTCGATCCACGCCCTGGACGATCCGACGGCCGTCGCCTGGCGCCTCGGCCGCTCGCGGACGGCCTCGAGTCGCTCCTCTACCTCGACGTGATCGACGCCGCGAGCCGCGGCGCGATCGTCCTGGACGCCGTCGGTCGCGAGCTCTCTCCCCGCGCGTGACCACATGCCCCCCGGGGGGCACCGGTCAGCGGTCGACCGTCTCCAGGGCCGCGGGCTCGCCTCGTCCGGCGCGTCCGCCTCGACCACCGGCGTCAGCACGCGCAGCGCGTCCGCCGGCAGGTGGAGCGTCGACCGGGGTGCCCTGCGGTAGCTCGGCCCCGATCCGTCGTTCGGGATCGTCGCCTTGAGCAGCGCGCCGCCGACGATCCGGACGTGCAGCTCCGTGCGCCGGGCCGACGAAGACCGCGTGCTCGACCATCCCCGGCAGGCGGTTCTCGCCCGTCGCGCCGTGCGGCTCGACGACGACCCGCTCGGGCCGGATCATCGCCTTGACGTCGCCGCGCGCCGTCGGTCGCGCCGGCGCGCGCGCGCAGCGTGCGCTCGCCGACCCGCGAGCGCGCAGCCGTCGCCGTCGGCGCACCGCCTCGCCTGCGATCAGGTTCGAGACGCCGAGGAAGTCGGCCACGAACAGCGTCGCGGGCTCCTCGTAGATCTCGCGCGGCGTGCCCGCCTGCTCGACGCGGCCGCCGTTCATGACGGCGACCCGGTCGCTCATCGTCAGCGCCTCCTCCTGGTCGTGCGTGACGAACACGAAGGTGATCCCGAGCTCGGCCTGGAGCGTCTTCAGCTCGACCTGGAGGTCCTTGCGCAGGCGCGCGTCGAGCGCGCCGAGCGGCTCGTCGAGGAGGAGCACCCGCGGCGTCAGGACGAGCGCGCGCGCGAGCGCGACCCGCTGCTGCTGGCCGCCGGAGAGCTGGCTCGGCTTGCGCCGCTCGTAGCCCGGCGAGCTGGACGAGCTCGAGCACCTCGCGACACGCTGCCGCTGCTCCTCCTTCGTCAGCGCGCTTGTACTTGAGCCCGAAGGCGACGTTGCCGCGCGACGTCGAGGTGCGGGAAGAGCGCGTAGCTCTGGAAGACGGTGTTGACGTTGCGCTTGTGCGGCGGCACGTGCGGCGACGTCGACGCCGTCGAGCACGATCCGCCCGCTCGTCGGGCGCTCGAAGCCGGCGATCATCCGCAGCGTCGTCGTCTTGCCGCAGCCCGACGGGCCGACCATCGTGAAGAACTCGCCGCGGGGGCATGTGCAGGTCGATCGCCGTCGACGGCGACGACGTCGCCGAAGCGCTTCGTGAGCTCCTCGAGACTGGATCTCTCCCTGCATCGGCTACACCTCCAGGGTCGGCGACGGCGGCGGCGTCCTCGCCGCCGGCGAACCGCCGGTAGACGAGGTACGCGAGCGCGAGCGTCGCGAGCGTGATCACGAGCGCGATCGTGGCGAGCGCGTTCAGCGCCGGCGTCGGGGCCGCGCGGCCGACGCGTAGAGCAGCATCGAGACCGTGGTCGTGCTCGCGTCGCTCGACGAGGTACTGCGTGACGACGAAGTCGTCGATCGAGATCGCGAAGACGACGGCGGCGCTCGCGACGATCGCGGGCGCGAGCAGCGGCAGCAGGACGCGGAGCGACCTGGTCGTGCGGCGGCGCGCCGAGGTCGGCGGCCGCCTCCTCGTAGTCGCGGCCCGATCGAGACGAGCCGGCCGCGCACGATCACGACGACGTACGAGAGCGTGAACGTGACCTGGCCGATCGCCTGCGCCGTCGTGCCGAGGCCGATGACCGGGAAGACCTGGAGGAAGAGGAGCAGGAGCGCGACGCCCATCACGATCTCGGGCGTGACGAGCGGCAGCAGCATGACCGTGTTGACGCGTGCCGCTCGCCGCGCCCGCGCCAGCGCTGCAGCCCGAGCGCGAGCGCGACGCCGATCGGCGATCGGCGACGAGCACGCAGACGACGCCGAGGAACGAGCGTGTGCTCGAGCGCGCCCTGCAGCGCCGGGTCGTGGAGGACGCTGCCGCGTCTCGCCCGTGAACCAGCGCGTCGAGAAGCCCTGCCAGGTCGTCCGCGAGCGGCCGTCGTTGAACGCGAACAGGACCGCGATCGCGACCGGGATGATCGACCAGAGGATGTAGAGCCGCCGTGACGAGCGACGAGGAAGCGCGGCTTGCCCCAGGGGTTGCGCAGCCAGCTCATGCCGCCTGCGCCTCCTCGTCGGCGCGCCGCGTCGACGCGGAGGTAGTAGAGCATCAGGGCGAGCAGGAGCGAGCGCGAGGACGAGCGTCAGGCACGCGCCCGACGACCTTCTGCGAGCCCTGCCGCGTGAGCTGGTCGATCTGGTTGCCGATCATGCTCGTCTTCGGCGAGCGCCGAGACGAGGTCGGGCGTGTAGTAGTCGCCGAACATCGGCAGCGCGATGAGCACGAGCCCGGCGAGGATCCCCGGCATCGAGAGCGGCAGCGTGACGCGGCGGAACGCGCTCGAACGGGCTCGCGCCGAGGTCGCGCGCCGCCTCGATCTGCCGCTGGTCGATCCGGTCGAGCGAGGCGAACAGCGGGCAGGATCAGGAACGGCACGTAGCCGTAGACGAGCGCGAGGATCACCGTCGACCGGCTGCCCCTCGAGCCAGCCGCCCTCGCTCGGAGAGCAGCCCGAGCCGAGATGAAGAGCTGCTCGATCCCGGTCGCGCGGAGGACCCGCGTGCCCAGCCCGTCGGGCGAGAGCAGGTTGATCCAGGCCAGCATCCGCATCAGGTAGTTGATCCAGAAGGGGAGGATCAGCAGCACGAGCACGAGCGCCTTCCAGCGGCCCGCGTGGCGCGCCGCGAAGTACGCGACCGGGTAGCCGATCAGGAGCGAGAGCACGAGCGCGATCGCGACGAACGCGAACGTGCGGACGAAGACGGTCAGGAACTGCGCCGCCGCTGAAGATGTTCTCGAGCGTCTGCGAGCATGTAGCCGACGTTCCAGTCGAGCGGGTTCCAGTACGGGACCGGCTCGATGAGCGTGTTCTGGTTGCCGAACGCGACGGCGACGACCGCGTAGAACGCGACGAGGAAGAAGAGCGCACAGCCAGACGACGCCCGGCAGGGCGAGCAGGCGCCAGATCCAGCGCGCCGCCCATCGCGTCACCCGCCTTGAACTTCGACCAGGCCTCGTCCCAGAGCGCGCTGGCCCTCGACCGTCAGCTCCAGCAGCTGCTGGTTGGCGGCGAACTGCTCGGGGCGCACGACCGCGTCGGCGAGCGTCTTCGGGATCAGCCCCTCGGCGATCAGGCGCTCGGCGGTCGATCGCGTTCTGCGGCGGCGTGTAGCCGACGTAGTTGACGAAGTTGTCGTAGGCGATCTTCTCGTCGAGCATGAAGTTGATGAACCGGTGTGCGAGCGCGGGGTTCTTCGCCGTCCGGCCGATGCAGAAGAAGTCGTTCTGGACGACGCCGTTCTCCTTCGGCCACCAGTAGCGAGAGGACGCTCGGCGGCACGCCCTTCGGCATGTAGTAGAACGCGGCGCCGAGCAGGTCGCCCGACCACGACTGGTGGAGCCACGTCTTGCCCTCGGGCAGCGTCTGGTAGTCGGTGATCGTCGACCTTGATGTTGCAGATGTCGATCAGCTGCGTCGAGGTCCTCGCCGGCCTTGCTCGACGATCCTTCGGATCCTCGGTGTTGAGGTCGGCGATCGGCCGTTCGCGGATCGCGTCGCGCTGCATCGGCATGCGCGAGCGCGTCGCGGTTGTCGTCGAGGACCGCCGACCTTCCCGCGGTAGGCCTGCGGACTCCCAGAAGATGTCGTACGGGACGTCCAGCTCCGGGATGTCCTCGTCGATCTTGTCGTTGCGGTAGCCGATCCCGTCCGACCAGACGACGTACGGCACGGTGTAGCGGCGAGCCGCGGTCGTAGAACGGATCCTGCAGCGCCGGCCAGACGTTCTTCTCGAGGTTCGGCAGGTACGAGTGGTTGAGCGGCTGGATGCAGCTGCTGCGCGATCAGGTTGAGGATCGACGACGCCGAGAGGCCCATGATCACGTCGAACTCGACCGTCGCCCGAGCTCGAGCTTCGCGACCGCCTCGTCGGCCGAGTTGTAGGTCGCGATCTCGCACCTTGCGTCCGGTGAGCTTCTCGAACCGCTTGACCTGGCGCAGGGTCGATGTAGTCGGCGTAGTTGAAGATCTGGAGCGGCCCGCCCTCGTCCTTCACGCCGTCCGCGATCGGCTGGTTGTCGTCGGTGATCGCCCACGTGACGGCGTTGTCGGGGCGCGGCAGCGGCAGGCCGCCCGGGCCGACCGGCTTCGGCACGACGAGGTTCGAGCCGCCGTCGGTGTCGCACGCCCCGACCGGGCGTGGTCGTGTTCTCGCACCCGGCGAGCAGCGCCATCCCGCCGACGCCCGGCCGCACCGAGCGCGGCTCGCTTGAGGAGCTGGGTGCGGGTGAGTCCGGGTCTGTCCTTGGGATGCGTCATCGGTGAGGGCGATTGAGACCCGTACCCTGACCGCGAAGTCAAGCGGGTGGCTCCGACTGCTGCTCGTACGCGGCCTCGCGCAGCCGGAGCGCCGCCTTCAGACCGTGCTCGGCGACCATCTCGTCGAACGCGCGCTGCTCGGGTGACTCGGTCGCGTTCAGGATCGCGGAGAGGTCGAGGTTCGCGCTCTGCGCGACCCGCAGGCCCATCGCCTCGAAGGCCCGCGTGATCGCGAGCTTCGTGAACCGCAGAACGGGCAGCGGCGTGGGCGCGATGCGTCGCGCGAGCGACGGCCGGTTGCGGTCCTCGAGCTCCTCGGCCGGCACGACCGTGTTGACGAGACCGAGCCGGTGAGCCTCGGCGGCGTCGACGTGGTCGCCGGTGAACAGCAGCTCGTTCGCCTTCTTCTGACCGATCACGAACGGGAGCAGGAGCGTCACAGGGCCCGAGCCGACCTTGATCTCGGGGATCCCGAAGCGCGCGTCGTCGCTCGCGACGATCAGGTCGCAGGCGACGGCGAGGTCGAGCGCGCCCCCGAGGCACCAGCCGTGCACCGCCGCGATCGTCGGCTTCTGGAGCGACCAGAGCTGCATGGTCAGGTTCACGTCCCGCTCGAGCTCGCGATGCCAGTCGTCCGCCGGCCGTGGCCCCGGAGGGCCGTCCATCAGGTCGTATCCGGCCGAGAACGCGCGACCGGCGCCCCGCAGGACGACGACCTTGACCGTGTCGTCGCGCTCGGCCTCCGTGAGGGCCTTCGAGAGCTGCTCGACCATCGAGCCGTCGAGCGCGTTCAGCTTGTCGGGCCGCTCGAGCGTGATCCACGCGACGGCGCCCCGTCGCTCGATGTCGACCCTTCCGCTCATGTCCCCTCCGGGGAGAGGACGATGAGTGCGTCGACGGCGGTCGCCGTGTCGCCGTGGAGGAGCAGCGGGTTCACGTCGACCTCCTCGATCGACGGGTGGTCCGTGACGAGGCGCGAGACGGCCAGCAAGGCGTCCGCGAGGGCGTCGACCGCCTGCTCGAACCCGGCCTCGCGGACAAGCCGCAGCGCGGTCACGCGGTTGAGCGGGCCTGCCGCGGAGACTGCCGTGTCGAGCTCCTCGATGGCGACGCCGCCGCGTCCGACCGCGAGGATGGGGCCGTGGTCGGGGTCGCGGGTCATCCCGACGAACGCCTCGGGCGCGGCGTCGAGCTGCGCGGCGACGAGGACACGGCCTCCCAGCAGCGATGCGGCCTCGCGCGCGCGCTGCTCGGTCTCGATCCCGAGGACGACTCCGGCGTCGCGGGCCTTGTGGGCGACGCCGTCGACCTTCACGACGACCGGGAAGCCGAGGGCGGTCGCGGCTGCTGCCGCCTCGTCGGCAGTGGTCGCACGGCGCCTCGGCGCGAACGCGATGCCGTACCGCTCGAGCACCTCGGACGACTCGTGCTCCGGCACGGCGCCGGCGCGCGCGAGGAGGTCGCCCAGGTCGACCGGGATCGCCTCGTGCGGGTGGACGGCCGCGGGGCTCCACGCGGCGACGCGGCGCGAGGGCCGTGAGCGCGTCGCGAGGTCCACGGAGCAGCGGGAGGTCGAGCTCCGGGCGAGCTCCTGGAAGAAGCGTGGGGGATCGGAGCTGTGGACGGTCGTCGCGACCGCGAAGAGGTCGTGCTGCGTCGGCGAGCTCCGCGACCGCGCGCAGGGTCAGCTCCGACCATTCGTCGTTGCCCGGATCGCGGAACTGCGAGAGATCGACCTGCGCCTGGAGGATGTCGAACTCGCCCGAGGCGGCGAGGAGCTCGAGCGAGCCGGGGTAGACCTCCTCCGCGGGCGCGACCGCCCAGCAGTCGAGCGGGTTGCCGGGGTCGACGTAGTTCGGGAACCGGGTCGCGCAGCGCGGTCGCCGAGCGTCGGCGAGAGCGGGCGGGTAGGGGATGCCCGCCGCCTCGGCCTGGTCGGCCAGCAGCCCGCACTCGCCGCCCGACTCCGAGACGGCGGCGATGCGCGCGCCGCGTCGGCCAGCGGCGCCGACCGAGGATCTCGAGCGTCTCGGTGAGCTCGTGGAAGTCGTCGACCTCGATCGCCCCGTACCGTCGCAGCACGGCCGAGAACGCGCGTCCCGAGCCGACGAGCGCTCCCGTGTGCGAGAGCGCCGCGCGGGCTGCCGCCTCCGAGCGGCCGACCTTGAGGCAGACGACCGGCTTGCCCGCCTCCGCGCAGCGGCGCGAGACCTGCGGCGAACGCGCTCGGGGCGGCGCACCGTCTCGAGGAAGAGTCCGATCGCGCGCGTGCCGTCGTCCTCGGCGAGGAAGTCGAGGTAGTCGGCGACGCCGGTGACCGCCTCGGCGCCGAGCGAGACGACGCAGCGCAGCCCGACCCGGCCCCCGAGCGAGAGGAACGCGTCGGCCATCGAGCCCGACTGGCAGAGCATCGCCACGTGGCCGGGAAGCGTCGTGGGCTGGGGACGTCCGATCCACGCCGACGCGCCGCCCGGGGACGACGACGCCCATGCAGTTCGGGCCGACCATCGACCCGCCGGCCTCGCGAACGCGCGCGGCGAGCGCGCTCGGTCGATCTCCGGCCGGCCGCGCCGGCCTCCGCACCGACGCCGGGGACGACGAATGCGCGCACGCCCGCGGCGCAGCGCGTCGTCCAGCGCCGCCTCGACGCGCTCGTGGTTGACCACGAGCATCGCCGTCTCCGGCACCTCGGGCAGCTCGGCGACAGTCGGCCAGCACCGCAGGCCGTGCACCTCGTCGCGTCCCGGGTTCACACCGTAGACGGGGATCCCCGACTCGAGGGCGGTGAGCACGGCGTCCTCGTTGCGAGGCGACGCGCCGACGATCGCGAGCGACCGGGGGTGGAGCAGCGGGCGAACGGAGCTCATCGAGCCGGATCCTGCCTGACCGGGCGCCGCCGCGGTCGAGGAACCGAGTAGGCTCGTCCTCCCATGCTGCACGAGAAGCGCATCGAGATCCGCTGGCGCGACTGCGACGCGTACAAGCACGTCAACAACGCCGTCTACGCGACCTACCTCGAGGAGTGCCGCGACGAGTGGGTCGTCCGCGTGCTCGGCGACGTCGGCGACATCTGGGACTACGTGCTCGCCCGGGTCGCGATCGACTTCCGACGCGAGCTCGTGCTGGAGGACGACGCAGTCGTCGTCACCGTCGAGCTCGTCCGCATCGGCAACTCGAGCCTCACGCTCCGCGAGCAGGTGCGGACGCGTGGACGGGGAGCTCGCCGCGGAGTCGGAGGCGGTCCTCGTCGCTCGCGACCCGCGAACGGGCCGGTCGCGCCCGCTGACGGAGGCCGAGCGCGACGCGTTCGCCCTCGCGCTTGCGTCCGCCTGAGGTTCACGGCACGATGCGCGCAGCGCGCCGCCCTGACCGCTCGGTCAGGGTTCCGCCCCGACGACCCCGGAGGTCATGAGACGTGTACGTCCCCGAGCTGCCCACGGAGATCGCCGAGCTCAAGGCGCGGGTGCGCCGCTTCGTCGAGGAGGAGGCCTACGCGGTCGAGCGGTCGATCCTCGAGGCGGGTGCCGTCGACGAGGAGCTCGTCGCCGAGCTGAAGCGCCGGGCGCGCGACGCCGGCTTCGCGCAGCTCAACATGCCCGTCGAGGCAGGAGGTCAGGGGCTCTCGATGCTGGGTCAGGTCGCGATCGAGGAGGAGGCGGGCCGTGCGACGAACGGGCTCGGCTTCGCCGTGGTCGACCGCGGTCCGGCGGAGCTCTGGGAGCTGGCGACGCCCGAGCAGCGCGAGCGTGGGTCGCGCCCGTGATCCGCGGCGAGTTCCGCGAGGCGTGGGCCGTGACCGAGCGGGACGCCGGCTCCGACGTCGCCGGCCTCACCGCGACGGCGGTGCGTGACGGGGACGAGTGGGTGATCAACGGGGAGAAGTGGTTCGTGACGAGCGAAGGCCCTCCCGGCTTCTACCTCGTCGTCGCCGTCGCGGAAGGCGAGCAGACGATCTTCATCGTCCCGCCGGGCACTCCCGGGATGACGATCGCGCGAACGCCCGGGTTCCTCCACGACCCGTACCTGGACGTCCACCCGGAGATCCTCTTCGAGGACTGCCGCGTCCCCGAGGCGAACCGCGTGCCCGGGAGCGGCAACGCGGGCACCAAGGAGTGGTTCCTGGTCGAGCGGCTGTTCATCGCGGCCCGCTGCTGCGGGGCGGCGGCGCGCTGCCTCGACCTGGCCCGGGACTACGCCGTCGAGCGCGAGGCGTTCGGCCACCGGATCGCGGAGTTCCAGGGCGTGTCGTTCCAGCTGGCCGACTCGCTCACCGAGCTCGCAGCCGCACGGATGCTCACCTACCACGCCGCGCACGCGTTCGACGCCTACGACGACCGGCGCGTCGTCCACGGCAAGGTCGCGATGGCGAAGCTCTACGCGAGCGAGATGGCGGGCCGCGTCGTCGACCGCGCCGTGCAGGTCTTCGGCGGCCGCGGCTACATGCTCGAGAACCCCGTCGCCCGTCACTACAAGGAGCTCCGGGTCGACCGGATCTGGGAGGGGACGAGCGAGATCCAGCGCCTCATCCTGGCGCGCGGCATCGCGAAGCGCGGGGCGGAGGCGTACCTGCGCTGAATTGCTTGCGAGAGGTTGCCCTGCGGGAGCAGGGCAACCTCCGCAGGTATCCCCGGGTCCGCCTGCGGCGGACGCGGGGCAGATCCCTGAAGTCGCCTGCTGCTGTCGCAGCGGCGAGGGGTGGGCGAACCGGGCGGGCGTGGGTCTGGCGCCGGCGTACCGTCGCGGAGCCGTGGCGCCGGCCGCCGGATGGCGGCCGCTTCAGGGGTCGCGCGGTGGCGGACCGCTTCGGCGGATCCCGCTGCGGGGGAGTGGATCTCAGCGTGCGCGGTCACGGTCAGTCGTGGCGCCGGCCGCCGGATGGCGGCCGCTTCAGGGGTTGTCGCGGTTGGGGATCCGCTTCTGCGGATTCCCGACCTGCGGGGGAAGTGGATCTCAGCGTGCGCGGTCACGGTCAGTCGTGGCGCCGGCCGCCGGATGGCGGCCGCTTCAGGGGTTGTCGCGGTTGGGGATCCGCTTCTGCGGATTCCCGACCTGCGGGGAAGCTCGGGTTGTCGCGGTCGGGGATTCGCTATTGCGGATTCCCGACCTGCGGGAGAAGTACAGTCCCGCCATGGAAGGCCGCCCGATCGTCGGGATCACGTCATACGCGCAGCCCGCGAAGTGGGGCGCGTGGGAGCTGCCGGCCGCCCTGGTGCCGTGGTTCTACGTCGAGTCGGTGGAGCAGGCAGGGGGTCGCGCGCTGCTCGTCCCGCCGAGCACGGAGGGGATCGAGGAGACGATCGACGCCCTCGACGGCCTGATCTTCTCGGGCGGCATCGACATCGATCCGGCGCAGTACGGCCACGAGCGACATCCCTCCACCGACCCCGCACAGGTGCATCGGGACGAGGGCGAGCTGGCGCTTCTCTCCGCGGCGCTCGAGCGCGATCTCCCGACCCTGGCGATCTGTCGCGGCTTCCAGCTGCTGAACGTCCTGCGCGGTGGTGATCTCGTCCAGCACCTTCCCGAGATCGTCGGGCACGAGGGGCATCGGGAGGTGCTCGGGACGTTCTCCGAGCATGCGGTCGAGGTGAAGGAGGGGACGACGCTCGAGCGGGTCCTCGGGCCCCGGCATCCAGGTGTGAAGTCGAGTCACCACCAGGGCATCGGCCGAGTGGGCGACGGGCTCGTCGAGACGGCGTGGGCCGAGGACGGCTCGCTGGAGGGCCTGGAGGATCCGAGCAGGCGCTTCGCCGTGGCCGTCCTCTGGCACCCGGAGATGGAGGAGGACGACAAGCGTCTCTTCGAGGCGCTCGTCGCCGAGGCGCGCTCGTATCGCGCCGAGCGTCCCGCCCGCTGAGCGTCGCCGTCTCGGTGTCCTCGCGACGCCGGCGTGGTTGAATCACCACGGTTCCGACGAAAGGACGGCTCACCGTGCGCGACCCGATCTCCGCCTTCCACTCGCAGCTGCCGGTCAGGATCGCCTTCGGCGACGGCTCGATCGCGGAGCTGCCCGACGCCATCGCCGCGCTCGGAGCGACGTCCGCTCTGGTCGTGGTCGAGGCGCCTGTAGCGGAGCACCCGGCGGTGGTCGAGGCGATCGCGGCCGCGGTGTCGGCCGGCGTCACGTGCGACCGCGTGGTGAAGGACGCCGGAGAGCCGACCTTCCAGCTCGCGGACGAGCTCGCCGACACGCGTCCGGGAGGCAGGGCACGGCGCTGTCGTCGGGATCGGGGGCGGCTCGGCTCTGGACGTCGCGAAGGCGGCACGGATCATCGCCGACCAGGGCGGCACGGGCCGCGACTTCGCCGACGGCCGCATCGTGCCGGCACCGCCGTCGCTCGGGCTCGTGCTCTGCCCGACCACGTCGGGAACCGGCAGCGAGGTCTCGGGCGCCAGCGTGCTCACAGACACCGAGGCCGACGTGAAGATCGGGTTCGGGCACCCGAACATGCGTGCTCAGCATGCGCTCGTCGACCCCGTCCTCACCCACGGCCTGCCCGCGGCGCCGACCTCCCACTCGGGCGTCGACGCGATGGCGCAGGCAATCGGCGCCTGCACTGTGTCCGACTCGTCGCCGCTCTCGGTCGCCTTCGGGCTCGAGGCCTGCCATCACGTCGCCCACTCGCTCGCTGCCGCGGTCGCGAACGGCCAGGATGCCGAGGCGCGGCGGCGGCTTGCGTGCGCGAGCCTCACCGCAGGGCTCGCCATGAACCTCTCCGACTGCGCCGCCGACCATTCGCTCGGACAGGCGCTCGGCAGCGTCAAGCACCTGCCGCACGGGCTCACGGTCGGCCTCGTGCTTGCCGAGACGCTCGACGTATCCCGCGTCGACTGTGCCGACCGCCTCGAGCGGGTCGCGGACGCCCTCGGCGAGCCGGACGACGGCACGGGCGACGGCTCTCGGGCGGTGCGCGCGGTGCGTCGGATCCTCGGCGCCGTCGGCTTCCCGCTGCTAACCGACGTCGGCGTCACCGAGGCCGACCTCCCGGCCCTCGTCGAGGCCGCCATGACGGAGCAGTCGTTCTTCCTCGACATCGACTGCCACGCCTGGACCGCGGCGGAGGTCGAGACGGCCTTCAGGGCCGCGCTCGCGCTGGAGTCGCGCTAGCCACCGCACCGGGCAGGGACGTGGCTTCAGCCGCGCTCCCGGGCAGCGACACGCGGGCTCCCCGGTGGCGGGACGTGGCTTCGGCCGCGTCCCCTGCGCCTCGGGCCGAACGGAGGCCCCGAGGGTTGACGCCTCGGGCCGTGTCCCGAGGAGAGGTTTGCGGCGCCGACGTGGGACCGGAACCATGAGGCGAGCTGGACGACCTCGTCGACCGCGGCTGCTCGCCCGCGGTCGCTGCGGCGGCCGGGGGGACGTCGGAGTTCCTCGAGCTCGTGGAGCACGCGGTCGAGGCTCTCCGGCAGAGCTCGCAGCGAACGTCGGCCGATGTCTGGCGTGCGATCGCTCCTGACCCGCATGCCACGGGACGCGGCTGAAGCCACGTCCCGCCTGCGCTGTGCCTTGCTCTGGTCATTCCCCGCCCCTGGTGCGCAGCCCGGGGCTCAGCAGTCCAATGTCGCGCGCCACGCGGGCGTGAGCGCGCCCGCGGCGGCGAGGCCGAGCGCTTCCTCGACGGCGTGCGCGACCGCGAGGAGCCGTGCCTCGTCGTGCGGGCGGCCGATGAGCACCAGCCCGACGGGGAGCCCGTCGACGATCGCCATCGGCAGGCAGAGAACGGGCCATCCGGCGATCGACGGCGCCGCGCTCGCCAGCCCGCCGCCGATCGACGTGTCGCCCTGTCTCGAGGACGCTCTTCCAGGCAGGCGCAAAGGCCGGAGCGACGATCACGTCGGGGCCGCCGTCAGCCGGTAGCGCGGGCGCGAGGCATCCCTCCACGGCCCAATCGAGACACCTGCGTCGCGCGCCGCGGTAGGCTCGGAGTCTCTTGCGGGGAGGGTGAGCGCCTGCTCGAGCAGCTCCTGGCCGAAGTGCTGCAGCTCCCGGTCGGCGTGCTCCTCGTTGAACGCGACGACCTCGTCCAGCGAACGAGGACCCACGCCCGCGCGGCCCGCCAGGTAGGCGTCGAGCTCGTCGCGGAGCTCGACGAGCAGCACCGTGAGCTCGTCCTCTCCGACCGCCTCGGACGTCGGTGACCTCGACGCCGTCGACCTGCGCACCGTGCGCGCGCAGGACGTCGACGGCCGCGTCGAAGGCTGCATCCGTCGCGTCGATGCCCGCTCCGCCAGCCGTCGGCCACGGCGAGCTGAACGCCGCCGAGTCGAGCGAGCCGCACGCCGCCTCGTGCGCGGCGGAGCCGGTCATCGCGTCGAGGAGGAGCGCCGACGTCGCGGACGCTAGCGCGCCATCGGGCCGGGCGCGTCCTGGCTGCCGCTGATCGGCACGATCCCGTCGAGTGGGCAGCAGGCCGACCGTCGGCTTGAGCCCGACGCAGCCGTTGAGCGAGGCCGGGCACGTGATCGAGCCGTCGGTCTCGGTGCCGATCGCGAGCGGCGCGAGGCCCGGCGGCGACCGCAGCTCCCGAGCCCGGACGACGAGCCGCCGGCGCTGCGGTCGAGCGCCCACGGGTTGCCGGTGAGGCCGCCGACGCGCGGACCAGCCGCTCGTCGACGGCGCCGAGCGGATGTTGGCCCACTCGGAGAGGTTCGTCGCGCCGAGCACGACGAGCCCGGCCGCGCGCAGCGCGCGACGAGCGGAGCGTCCGGACGGCACGGGCCGGTCCGGCGAGCGCGAGCGATCCCGCGCAGCCGGGCAGACCCACGCGCCTCGATGTTGTCCTTCACCAGCACGGGCACGCCGTGCAGCGGCCCGCGCACCGTGCCCGGCGGCGCGCTCCGCGGTCGAGCGCGCGCGCCTCCTCGAGGGCATCGGGCGCGAGAGCGACGAGCACCGCGCAGCTGCGGCCCGGCCGCGTCCGTCGATCGCCGCGATCCGCTCGAGCAGCGTCTCGCGACAGCTCGACCGAGGTCGTCCGCCCGCGGTGAGCGGCTGCGAGATCGGCGACGCCGCGCCCGCGGCACCTCGACGCGGTCTCGGGATGGGGGTCGAGCGGGGGCACGGGCGCCACTACAGACTCGGTCGAGATGAAGACGCTCTTCAGCTCGGTGTTGTGGACGAGCCCTTCCATCCCGAGCTCCTTGCCGACACCGGACTGCTTGTAGCCGCCGAACGGCGCCTGCGGGAAGACCGAGCTGTTCGAGTTCACACCGAGGCCGCCCGTGCGGAGTGCGCGGGCGACGCGCAGCTGGCGCGCGCCGTCGCTCGTCCAGAGCGAGCCGGAGAGGCCGTAGGGCGTGTCGTTCGCGAGCCGGATCGCCTCCGCCTCGTCGCGGAACGTGATCACCGAGACGACCGGCCCGAAGATCTCCTCCGGGAGACGATCATGTCGTTCGTGCAGCCGTCCAGGATCGTCGGACGGAGGTAGTAGCCGCCGGTGAGCGCCGGTCGGTGGGGCGCGTCCCTCCTTCCAGCACGACTGCCCCCTCGTCGCGCCCACGCTCGATGTACCCCTCGACCGTCTCTCGTTGCCCGGCGGAGACGAGCGGCCCCATCTGGGTGCCGTCGGCCTCCGGGTCGCCGACGGCGATCGCGCGGGTCGCTGCGACGTAGTGCTCGAGCAGCTCGTCCTTCGCGGACTCCTCGACGAGCAGCCGTGAGCGCGCGCAGCAGTCCTGGCCGGCGTTCTCGAACACCGAGAACGGCGCCATCCGGCCCGCCTTCTCCAGGTCGGCGTCCGCGAAGACGATGCACGCGGACTTCCCGCCCAGCTCGAGCGTCACCCGCTTGATCGTGCCCGGCCGCCTTGCGGGCGATCTCGACGCCGACCTCGGTCGAGCCGGTGAACCCGACCTTGCCCACGAGCGGGTGCTCGACGAGCGCGTCGCCGACGGCGCGACCGGGGCCGGGGACGACGTTGAGGACGCCTGCGGGGAGCCCGGCCTCGAGGCCCAGCTCGGCGTACCGCAAGGCGCTGAGCGGGGAGAGCGAGGCGGGCTTGAGCACGACCGCGTTGCCCGGCGGCGAGCGCGGGCGCGGTCTTCCAGTTGGCGATGTTGAGCGGGAAGTTCCACGGCGTGATCAGCGCCACGACGCCGATCGGCTCGCGGAAGGTGAGGACGACCCCGTCGCGGTCGACCGGGATCGTCGAGCCGAAGAGCTTGTCGACGGCGCCCGCGTAGTAGCGCATCACCGCCGCGGCGTTGCCCGCGCACCAGCGCGCGTCCCCGAGCGCCATGCCCATGTCACGCGTCTCGAGCAGCCCGAGCTCGTCGACGTGCGCCTCGATCAGGTCGGCCCAGCGGTAGAGCACCTTCGCGCGCTGGACGGCGGTGCGCGAGCCCCAGTCCTCGAACGCGCGCGCCGCCGCCCGAACGGCGCGGTCGGCGTCCTCCGCGCCCGCCTCCGCGACCGTGCGGAACACCTCGCCGGTCGCAGGGTTGACGGTCTCGAACGTCGGCCTTCGGCGGCTGCGACACGCGCGCCGTCGATCACGAGCAGCTCGGTCATGCCCTCAGTCTGGCACTTCTGCGAGCAGAAGTGTCTCAGGCCCTCAGTGGCCGACGACCTGGACGAGCCACCGCCGGTCGCGCTCGCGGTCGAGCTCGAGGAAGAGGATCCGCTGCCAGGTGCCGAGGCAGAGGACGCCGTCGCGGACGGGGATCGACTCACCGGCCGGCCCGAGCAGCATCGACATGCAGTGCGAGTGGCCGTTGTCGAACTCCATGTCCTCCTCGCTGACGTTCTCCGTGCGGCGGTCCCAGTCGTCGTGGGCGTAGTAGTGCTCGGTCGGGACGAGGCGCTTGAGGAGCACGGAGAAGTCCTCGAGGAACCCGCGCTCGTACTCGTTGACCCGCACGGAGCACGTCGTGTGCGGGGAGTACACGCAGCAGATGCCGTCCTGCACGCCGCTCTTGGCGACAGCCTCCGCCACCTGCTCGGTGATGTCGGTGATGCTGAGGCCGCCGGCGGTGCGCAGCCGCGCCTCCCGGTGGAAGGTCTTCATCTCGGTGCCGCTCGCCGCGACGTCCGTCGTGTGCGTGTCGATCTCCGGGGCCGAGGCCATGACCTGTGCATTGTGTCAGTCGTCCGCATGTCGCGGGCGACCCAACGTTGAGACGACGTCTGCAGGTCGAGTGCCTCGTGCGCCTACCATCCGCCTCGTGGCCGATGCCGTGACGACGCTTGCAGCAGTTCCGATGTTCGCCGGACTGTCGCACCAGACGCTGATCTCGCTCCAGCGAGACGCGACGTCGCCGACACCTCCTCGCAGGCGAGACGCTCTTCCGGCAGGGCGAGCCGGCCGACGAGATGTTCGTCGTCGTTCGCGGCCGGCTACGCGTCGTGCCTCGAGGGCCAGGAGGGCGAGACCGTTGCTCAACGAGCTGGGACCGGGCGCCGCGGTCGGGGAGCTTGCGCTGCTGACCGGCGCGCCACGCTCCGCGTCCGTGCGCGCGGTGCGGGACTCCGAGCTCCTCGTGCTCCCCGGGTCGAGCGTCACGCGGCAGCTCGCCCACGACGCCGCCTTCGCAGCCGGGGTGGCGCGAGTGCTCGCGACCCAGCTGCAGACCCGGGGCGGTCTGCCTCTGGTCGAGAGCCCACCGACGCTCTTCGTGGTGCGCGGGCTCGGACCGGAGGTGCCGGTCGCGGAGCTCGCGACGTCGCTCGCCTCCTCGCTCGAGTCCTTCGGGTCGGTCGTCACGCTTGCGAGTGGAGCCGCCGAGGAGATCGAGGCCGCGGAGGCGAGCCACTCGCGGGTGGTGCTTCTCGACGACGGGCGTGATCCTGGCCTGGAGCCGGACCTGCGCCCGTCAAGCCGACCGAACTCCTCCTCGTCGGAGTGGCCGGGAGCGCTGCGGCCGATCCCGAGCCGGACGCCGAGCTCGTGCTGCTCGGGCCGTTCGAGGGCGACGAGCTCAGGCGACTGCTCGACACCGTGCGGCCGCGGGCGCACCATCGGCTGGCGAGCACGGAGCCGTCCGATCCTGGCAGCGGACGGTTGGCACGGCGGCTCGTCCGGCGGTCGCTCGGCGTCGTGCTCTCGGGCGGCGGCGCACGAGGGTTCGCCCACATCGGCGTGCTCGAGGTGCTCGAGGCCGAGGGGATCACCATCGACCGCTACGGCGGCTGCAGCATGGGGGCGCTGATCGCCGCGATGGCCGCGGCGGGTTGGAGTCCCTCCGTGATCCGGGACAGGTGCCAGGAGGAGCTCGTCCGGCGCTCGCCGTTCAACGACTACACGGTCCCGCGGTTCGCGCTCATCCGGTCGCGCAAGGCCGAGCGGATGCTCGACCGCCTGTTCGGGGAGATGACGATCGAGGAGCTGGCGCGTCCGCTCTTCACGGTGAGCGCCGACCTGCTCTCGAGTCGGATCGTCGTCCACCGCCGAGGCAGCGTGCTCGAGGCCGTCGGTGCGAGCATGTCGATCCCGGGGCTGGTCGCGCCGGTGGCACGCGGCGGCCGCCTCCTCGTCGACGGAGGAGTTCTCAACAACCTTCCGGTGGACGCGATGGCCGAGACCGGAGAGGGGCCGGTGCTGGCGGTCGACGTCATCCGACGCATCACGAGCGGCGGAGAGGGCGAGCCTGCCATTCCGTCGATCATGGAGACGCTCTCCCGTGCGACCGTCCTGGGCAGCGTCGAGCGGGCCGAGGCGAATCGGGCGCTCGCGCTGATGGTCGTGACGCCGGACGTGCAGGACGTGCCACTCCGCGACTTCCGGGCGCTCGACCGCGCGATCGACGCGGGACGCCGGGCGGCAGAGGAGGCGCTCGCAGACGGCGGGCGCGAGAGCCTGCTCGCGGCGACGCTGGGGGCCGAGGACGGCTGACCCGGCGTTCGCCCGAGCGTCGATGCCGTCGGCACCGCCGCCGTCGACGGGTGGATGACGCATGATTCCCCACGCGGGCCCGTAGCTCAGCTGGTCAGAGCAGCCGACTCATAATCGGTAGGTCCCTGGTTCGAGTCCAGGCGGGCCCATCTCAATCCCTCGTATTCATGCGGTTTCGGCTTGAAGTCGTGGGTCAGGTGTGCCGGAACCGCCGCGAGCGTATGCCGTGCGCACCGCAAGACGCGGGGCAGGCGGTGCCGGGTGGCGCCTGCAGCCGCATCGCGAGATCCGCAGGACATCTGACGAACGACGATGCCGGTTCGCCCATGCTCGGGCGCCGCGGAAGCGCACGGAGGCCTGGTGGCGCACGTGCGTGCCGCGGACGCAGCACGTTACGACCTCCTGGATGTCGCGCTCCCTGACGGGCCGTGGGCCCACCGGGAGCCGCCGAGAGATTGCTCGTAGGATGGGCACGTGCGGGGACTGATACGCGTCGCAGACCCCTTCTGGAATGCCCTGGTCTGGCCAGCAGCCGTTGCGATTGCCGCATACGTCGGCGTCCGGGCCTATGTCCTGTCGTTCACGCACGACGAGAGCATCAGCTACACGAAGTACGTCGACGAGCCCGTCTCGTCGATCCTGCTCTCGCGCGAAACCGACGCGAACAACCACCCGCTGAACTCCCTCGCGATGAAGCTCGTCGACCACGCCCTCGGGCCGAGCGAGATCGCGTTGCGCTCGGCGAGCGTGGTCGCGCTCGTGTTGTACGTCGCCGCGCTGGCGGTGCTCTTCCGACGTGTCGAGCGACGGTCGATCCGCGTGCTCGGCTTCTCGCTCGCGGTCGCGAACCCGTACGTCCTCGACTTCTTCTCGCTCGCGCGGGGCTACGGACTGGCCTTGGCGCTGGTCGCAGCAAGCGCGCTCGCGACGATCGAGTTCTCGACGCGGCCGCGACTTGTGACGGCGCTGGCTGCCGTCATGTGCGCGGGCCTCGCGGTCCTCGCGAACTTCGCGACGCTCGCGTACTACATCGCAGTCGTATGCGTGATCGCGCTGGCATCGGTCGTGCATGGTCGCCCGCCCGCCCGGTCAGTCTCTCTCCCGTGGCTCGCTGTGGTGGTCGGCCTGCCGACGGCGGGCCTCGCATTCCTCGTCGTCCGGCCCCTGCTCCGACTCCGCCGCAACGGTGCGCTCTACTTCGGCGGCGACGACGGATTCTGGCGCGACACCGTTCAGAGCCTGGTTTCGAGCACTCTCTATCGGCGTGGATCGGACTTCGTGGTCGTCCCGCTCATCCTGCTGGTCGCTGCGGTCGTCACCGTAGGCGCGGTCGCTGCCGCGCACGCACTGCGCAGGAGGCGTCTTCCGCCCCACGCCGCAGCACTGGTGCTGCTCGTCGTCCCGGCACTCGTCTCGGTGGCGCAGCACCACGTTGCGCACACGCTGTTCTTGATCGAGCGCACGGCGCTCTTCTTCATCCCTCTTCTTGCGATCTGGCTCGCCTTCGCGGCAGATGCCCTGGCTCGATGTCCGAGGCTCACGTCCGGCGTCACGGCAGCTGCGATCGCGATGACGATCGCGGCGTGGATCAACCTCGCGACTGCTGCCAACCTCTCGTACACCCTCGACTGGCGCTACGACGCCACCACAGAGCGCGTCCTCACCGAGCTGGCCGGGTCGCGGCCCGACCCTCAGGCAGTCGACCTCGGCGTCAGCCTGCTGTTCGCGCCGGCGACCGCTTTCTACCGCGAGACCCGATTCGGCTCGCTGCCCGAGTGTCGGAAGGACTGCCTTGATTCTCGCTCCGACTACTACTACCTCATCGGCCCCGATGTGGAGACGATCCGGCGACGCGGTGCGCGTATCGTGCGCGTCTACTCTCTCAGCGGTGCCGTCCTCGCCCGTGACACCCGTGTCACCCGCTGATGCGTGCGACCGACCACAGCGCCCCCTCCCGCCCTCGTCATGCCCGAGGCAGGGCGAGGGCTCGGTTCGACCGGCGCGCCCCTGACGTGTTCTCGCACGGGCCAGCGGCTCCGCGCGCACTGCAGGTCGGGTTTGGGTCGAGGGTGCCCGTCTCGGTTGACGCGATGTTGTGGGTGGTGACTACCGCTGCGTCAGGCCCACTCCTGCAGCGTCGCAGTGCTGTGGGGTTGGGGCGGTGCTCAGCCCGCTCCGCGCTCGGCGAAGAAGCCGGTGGCGACGCTCAGATCCGTCGTGTCCGGGACGAGCAGCCGCGGCCCGTAGCGCTTCGTGAGGATACGACCGTCGAGGATCGCGATCACGCCGCGGTCGGTCGGCGTCCGGATCAGCCGGCCGCTCGCCTGGTGGAGCGCCATGGCGGCCCGGGGCAGCGACTCCTCCTGCCAGCCGCGGCCGATGCGGCCGAGCGCGTTGACGATCGGGTCGGTCGGCACCGGGAACGGGATGCGGTCGACGACCACGAGGCGCAGCGCCTCGCCGGGGACGTCGAGGCCCTCGAAACCCGACCTGCTCGCGATCAGCACCGAGTCGTGATCGGCCGGAAGGCCGAGACGAGCGGCCCGATCTCCCCGCCGTCGTGGAGCAGGACGCTCAGGCCGAGTCCTTCGCAGGCCTCTCGCATCAGCTCCATGCGGGCCCGGGCGGTGCAGAGGAGGAGCGCGCCTCCGCCGGAGGCGCGGACGAGCGCGCGAACGGCCGACACGGCCTCGCCGCTCCACCGGACGTCGTACGGGTCGACCGGCAGGACGTACCGCAGCGCTTGCTCCGAGGCGAACGGGGAGGGGGCGACGTGCGTCGCGAGCGGCCCAGAGAGGCCGAGGTCGGTGCTGATCCACTCGAACGAGCCGCCGACGCGCATCGTCGCGGACGTATAGGCCTGCGCGCCGACGGACGCCGCCTCGAGCAGCCGCTGCAGCTCGGTCCGACCTCGAGCCACTTGGAGACCAGCACCGGCGACCGTCCTTCCCAGTGCTCCAGGGTGTAGAGCCGGGACTCCGATGCGACCCCGAGGAAGTCCTCGAGCGCCTCGACCCGCTCCTCGATCACCTCGACGCGCCGCTTCGCCTTCGCCCGCTCGTCTGCCTCGAGCCGCTCGGCATGCTCCTCGGTGCGGTCGGCGACGCGCGCGAGTGCCGTGATCAGCCGGGAGGCGTCGACCTCGACGGGCTCCGTCACCAGCGGCTCGCCGCCTCGCCGTGCATCCCACTCCGCGACGTGCCGGAAGAACGCCTGCGCCTCGCGCGCCAGGGCCTCGCCCGCACCGCGATCGGCGTCCGGCAGCAGGCCGGCGAGCGACGAGAGCCCGCGCTCGGTCAGGCGCGTTCCCCACTGCTCCCTGAGCGTGTCCGCGAACCGGTGGGCCTCGTCGACCACGAGGACGTCGAACTCCGGGATCACCGACCAGCGCGTGGTCGCCACCCCGATCCTCAGCCCGAGCGCGAAGAGAGCCGAGTTCATCACGACGACCTGCGCGTGCGGGCCCGGGCGCGGGCGATCTCGACGAAGCAGGTCTGGCCGAACGAGCACTGTCCCGCCGACGGGCAGTCCTGCGACGAGATCGTCGCACGGTGCTGGTCGGAGGGCGCAAGGGGGGAGGAGGAGATCTCGCCGACCTCGTCCTCGGCCGCCCAGTCGCGAAGCGCCTTCCACGCTTTCCGCCGGCGGGAGGTAGTCGAGCATCGACCGGCACGCGTACGCCGACCGTCCCTTGAGCCGGACCTGCTCGAACTCGAACGGGAGCACGCGTTGCAGGTCGGGCAGGTCCTTCCCCGCGATCTGATCCTGGAGCGCCTTGGTCGGCACGACCACGGCGACGCGCGCGTCCGTCTCGCACGGCATGCGCGATGGCCGGGACGAGGTACCCGAACGACTTGCCCGAGCCCGTCGGGCCTTCGAGGAGCACGGGCGACCGTGCGTCGATCGCCTCGGCGACGGCCTGCGGCGTACTCGATCTGCGCCGGGCGACGCTCGTACCCGGCGAGCGCCGCGAGAGGACCGTCGGCGGCGAACAGCTCCTCGATCGTCAGGGTGGCTCCTCTCCGGGGGCGACGGCTCTCAGGGACCAGCGAGGGTGAACCCCGCGGAGCACCCGATTGTGCTGATCGCCCCGGCGTGCGGCTCGGTCGAGGGCTCGGCGAATGGACGTACTGCATTGCGAAGATTTGTTTTTGAGATGTCTCTTTGCGAACAGTTCAACAAGAGCAGGGAGACGTGCGAGGTACGCGCTGGCGCTCGAGGGTGTGAGCCCTGCGCCACGAAGCGGGGAGCCGCGCGAACGCAGCTCCCCGGCGACGACGTGAACATCGGGGCCGGGCGCGCGAGCGCGCCCGCGGGGAGAGTGTCCAGCCGCCGCAGGGTGTATTGATGCCATACCCCATCACATGATGCGAGGGGTGGATCGCCCCTCTCACGAAAGGATCGTCCGAGATGGACATCTCACGGCTGTCACACGGCGCGAAGCTCGTCCTCGGTGGGACGATCGCGTTTCTGCTCCTGTCGTTCTTCAGCTGGTTCCACTACACAGGCCCGGGCAGTGATCAGGCCGAGGCGCTCGGGGTCGACACGGGCTTCTCGATGTGGCACGGCGTCGGCTATCTCGCGGGGTTGTTCGCGATCGCGCTGATCGTCTGGCAGGCGATCCGGCTTGCGAACATCGAGCTCGAGATCGGCGTGACCCCGTCGATGGTCACGGCGGCGCTCGCAGTGCTGATGGCGCTGTTCGCGATCATCCGCTTCCTCGACAAGCCGGGCGGTGACTTCGTCGGCCGCACGTTCTGGGCGTGGCTTGCGATCGCGCTGGCGATCGCCGTCCTCGTGGGCGCGTGGCTGAACATGAAGGCCGCCGGTGAGGGGCTCTCGGACATCAAGGGCTCCCTCGCAGCGGGAGCAGGAGCCGCGACGGCCGCGGCCAAGAGCGCGAGCGCTCCGAAGCCCGATGCCGCAGAGCCTGCGGCGCCCGCCCCGAGCGCGGACGACACGTCGGGAGCTGCCGACGAGGCTGCCGACGAGGCTGCCGATGCGACCGCGGCCGCTCCGGGAGCGCCTCCGGAGACGGCGCCTGCGACGGTGACCGAGGCGGCCGACGTCGGTGCCGGCGGCGTGGATCAGGCTGCGGACGCTGCAGCCGACGCCGCGGACGACGCTGCGGACGACGCCCCGCGCCCCTGAGCCCATGACCACGGCGTCACCTCGCTGCCCCGGGCGGCGAGGTGACGCCGTTACACTGCCTGCATGACCGAGATCGGGACGCTGCGCGTGAAGACAGGCCTCGCCGAGATGCTCAAGGGCGGGGTGATCATGGACGTCGTCGACGCCGACCAGGCGCGGATCGCCGAGGAGGCGGGAGCCTGTGCGGTGATGGCGCTCGAGCGCGTCCCGGCGGACATCCGGCGCGACGGCGGTGTCGCCCGCATGTCCGACCCGAAGATGATCCGCGAGATCCAGGAGGCCGTGACGATCCCGGTGATGGCCAAGTGCCGGATCGGCCACTTCGTCGAGGCGCAGATCCTCGAAGCGCTCGAGGTCGACTACATCGACGAGTCCGAGGTGCTGACGCCAGCCGATCTCGAGCACCACGTCGACAAGCACGCCTTCACCGTCCCGTTCGTGTGCGGCGCGACCAACCTCGGTGAGGCCCTGCGGCGCATCGCAGAGGGCGCGGCGATGATGCGCACGAAGGGCGAGGCCGGCACGGGCGACATCGTGAACGCCGTCACCCACATGCGTGCCGTGTTCGGTGAGATCCGCCGTCTGCAGGGGCTACGCGAGGAGGAGCTCTACGCGGCGGCGAAGGAGAACCGCGCGCCGTTCGAGCTCGTGCGGTGGGTCGCCGCGAACGGGCGCCTGCCCGTGGTGACGTTCACGGCCGGTGGGATCGCAACTCCCGCCGACGCCGCCCTCTGCATGCAGCTGGGTGCCGACGGCGTGTTCGTCGGTTCGGGCATCTTCAAGTCGGGTGACCCGGCGACGCGGGCCCGCGCGATCGTCGAGGCGACGACGCACTACGGCGATCCGAAGATCCTCGCGGAGGTCTCGGCGGGCCTGGGTGAGCCGATGGTCGGCATCTCCTCGAGCTCGATCCCGGAGTCCGAGCGGCTCGAGACCCGCGGCTGGTGAGCGTGCGCGCTCCGCGCGCACCGGGCGTCAGGCTGGCGTAGCGGAGCCCCGACCCCGGGTCACGACCAGCGTGACCAGCGTCGCAAGAAGCAGTGGCACGACGATCGTCCACATGGTCGGGAGCGTCGCGGCGGCGCAGCCGATGCCGACCAGCGCGATCGAGGCCCGACGCTGCCTCGCCCGGAACACGCCGTAGAGGATGCACGCGGCACCACCCCACAGCGTGGGCAGCCAGAAGACGAGCAACGCGACGGGGTTGTCGCGTTGCGCTATCAGCTCGGCGGCCCCCGCGACGATGAGCAGCCCTCCGAGGAACCCGCCCAGGAGCGCCGACCACCGCTCCGCATCGCGAGGCATGCGGCAGTATCGGGCGAGCGTGAGGAGCGTGCAAGTCTTCGTGGCCATGGCGGGGTCGAGCGTTGGCCAAGAGCACGGTGCAGGTCGCGGAGCGTCCGGTGGGCGCCGGCAGGTCTCTTGCCGTTCCGTTCAGGTGGCGGATGATCTGGAGCGTCGGCTGCGAGCAAGGGCCGCTCGGTACGATCGGCCTGTGGGCAACGACCGTCCGAGGATCGGGGTGCTGGCGCTCCAGGGCGCGTTTCGCGAGCACGTCGCGGTGCTGCGGCGCCTTGGCGCGGAGGTGGTCGAGGTCAGGCTCCCGCGTGATCTCGAGGGAATCGACGGGCTCGTCATCCCTGGCGGTGAGTCCACGACGATCATGCGTCTCGCCACGCTCTACGGACTCGACGACGCGATCCGCTCGTTCGGCAGACCCGTGCTCGGCACGTGCGCCGGCATGATCGTGGTCGACCGGGCGCATCTGGGACTCGCGGATCTCCTGGTCGACCGGAACGCCTACGGCCGCCAGGTCGCCAGCTTCGAGGCCGACCTCGACGTCGTGGGCGAGTCGAGCCCGCTCCACGGCGTGTTCATCCGGGCACCGCGCGTCACCGACGTCGGCGACGACGTCGAGGTGCTCGCGCGGCACTGCGGCGCCCCCGTCCTGCTCCGTGACGGCGACGTCCTCGTCGCCGCGTTCCATCCCGAGCTGACCGACGATCCGCGGGTGCACGAGCGCTTTCTCGAGATGGTGGCCACCGCGGCGCGCGGCGCAGCAGTGGCCGTCGCGAACTGATCCACCGGAAGGGAGATCCGTGTCAGGGCACAGCAAGTGGTCGACGATCAAGCACAAGAAGGGCGCGGCCGACGCGAAGCGCGGGAAGCTGTTCTCGAAGCTCTCGCGCTCGATCATGGTCGCTGCGAAGGAGGGCGGCGGTGACCCCGCCACCAACCTGGCGCTGCAGAACGCGATCGAGAAGGCGCGGTCGTACTCGATGCCGAAGGACAACATCGAGCGCGCCGTCGCGAAGGGCACGGGCGAGGGCGGCGACGGAGCCGCCTGGGAGGTCGTCGTCTACGAGGGCTACGGCCCCGAAGGCGTGGCGGTGATCGTCGAGGCGCTCACCGACAACCGCAACCGGACCGCGTCCGACGTGCGGCACCTCTTCGCGAAGCACGGCGGGAACCTCGGAGCGACCGGGGCCGTGGCCTGGCAGTTCGAGCGCCGTGGCGTGGTGCTCGTCGCCGCCGAGGGGACGGACGAGGACGATCTCGTGCTCGCGGCAGCCGAGGCCGGCGCCGACGACGTCGAGCTCGACGGAGCCGTCTTCCAGGTGTCGTCCGCTCCCGACCTGCTGGCCGCGGTGCGCTCGACGCTCGACGAGGCCGGCTTCGCGATCGAGTCGGCGGAGCTGTCGATGATCCCGAAGACGACGGTCGCGATCGCGGAGGAAGGCACCGCCAGGCAGGTCATCCGCCTGGTCGAGGGCCTCGAGGACAACGACGACGTGCAGGACGTCTACGCGAACTTCGACATCCCCGAGGAGCTCCTCGAGGCCGTGACCGCGTAGCGTGGCGACGATGGCCGTGGCGACCGGGCTCTACACCGACTGGCGGTGGCCGTCGCGGGGCAAGGCGAAGACGGCCCGCGGGTCCTGCCGCATTCGCCTACGTGCTGAGTGCCGACGACGGGACGGTGCTCGACGCGCGCGGCGAGGCGATCGGCGTCGCGACGAACAACGTCGCCGAGTACCGGGCGCTCGTCGCAGGGCTCGAGAGCGCCGGCTCGCACGCAGTCGACCGGCTCGAGGTGCGCTCCGACTCGGAGCTGATGGTCAAGCAGATGCGCGGCGAGTACCGCGTCAAGAACAAGGACCTCCAGGAGCTGTTCCTCCTCGCCTCCCGGGCCGCCCGCGCGGTCGGCGACGTCACCTACACCCACGTCCGCCGCGAGCACAACGAGCTCGCGGACCGGCTCGTGAACGACGCGCTCGACGGCCTGGAGCCGGGCGCGCTGACATCGCGCGGCGCAGGAGCGCGTCGGCGTGCGCGCAGCGCTTCAGTCGCGCTCCGGTCGCGCGCGGGAGCGCCGCGGACGCCTGCGCCGGCCTCGACGCAGGGGCGTCCGGCACGGGCCGGCGACGAGCCGTCGGCCCGCCGCTGCTCGCGCGTGCACGAGCTCAGCGGCGCACGCCCGTCGCGATGATGTAGCGGCGCTCCATGCTGATGCCGTCCTCCGTGCGGTGGCTCTCGAAGACCTCGGTCATCGCCGCGTCGAGCGCCTCCCGACCCGCCTCGTCGAGCGAGCTCCACAGCGTGAACGACGGGCCGTAGCTCTCGCGGAAGATCTGCCACATCGTGCTTCCGTGGTCGCCCTCGTGGCGCGTGTCGAGCTCGACGAAGCTCAGGTCGAACGCAGCCCCCAGCATCTCCTCGACGTAGGCCTCGTCGCCCCACTGGAAGGGCGAGCCGGCGCCCGGGGGGCGGCGGCGCCATGAACGGGCTCATCCCGGCGAAGATGTCGCCGACGCCGCTGTCGCGCCGCCAGGCGGTCAGGCCCATGCGTCCGCCGGGCTTGCAGACCCGCGCCAGCTCGGCGGCGACGCGCTCGTGGTCGGGAGCGAAGATGACGCCGACCGACGACGAGACGACGTCGAAGCTCGCGTCGACGTAGTAGAGGTCCTGGCAGTCGGCGACCTCGAGCGTCAGGTCGAGCCCGTGCTCTGCCGCGCGCCGCTGGGCCGCCTCGATCAGCGCGGGGGAGAGATCCGACCCCGTGACGGTTGCACCCGCTCGTCGCGCGTGGAAGGCGACGTCTCCGGCGCCGCAGGCGAGATCGAGCCAGTGCTCGCCCGGCCTTGGATCGAGATGCTCGACCAGCGCCACGTGCATGTCGCTGATGATCTCGGCGATGTTCTCGAACGGCGCCGAGCTCCAGACCTCGGCGTGCTTCCTGGTGAGCTCCTCGAACGCCATGCTGCGCCTCCTCGCGTAGATGTGCCGATCGATACTACCGCGGTCTCGCGGATCCGTCAGGAGCCGATCAGAGGCGGTGTCGCTCGCCGAGGTAGAGGTGCCAGAGGAGCTGCGCGGCGACCGAGCGGTGCGGGCGCCAGCGCTCGCCGATCTCCTGGAGCTCGCGCTGGTCCGGGCGCCGTTCGAGACCGAGACGCGCTCTGCGTCGCGTCCTGCAGCGCGACGTCGCCCGATCGGCCACAGGTCGGCCCTGGAGAGGCAGGCGAGCAGGTAGACGTCGGCCGTCCAGGCCCGATCCCCGGGAGGGCGACGAGCGTCTGCCGGACGTCGTCGTCGGGGAGCGCCGCGAGGTCGTCGAGCACGAGCGACCCGGTCGAGGACGGCGGTCGCGAGCGCCCGCGCGTAGCGGGTCTTCTGGCGGCTGAACCCGATCCGGCGGAGCGTCTCGTCGTCGAGGCCGAGGACGCCGTCGGGCGTGACGCTCTCCGAGCTCGCGCCGGCGAGCCGGTCGAACGCGGCCCGCGCCGAGGCGAGCGAGACCTGCTGCTCGAGGATCAGCAGCACGAGGGTCGGGAAGCCCGGCTCCCGCGACCAGAAGCGGCGGGATGCCGTGCGCTGCGACGATCGCCGCGAGCGCAGGGTCGCCGGCGACGAGCGCCTTCGCGGCGCGACGGAAGCGAGCGCTCGTCGAGCGGACGGGTCGGCCGAGGTCACCGCGGCGAAGCGTGTCAGTCGCAGCCGTGCGCTGCGCCGGTCGACCCGAGTCCCGCGTGAGCGCAGGCCGATCGTTGCCCGCAGCGCGCCGCGTCGGTATCGTCCAGCGGGATGAGCCTCGAGCGCACCTCCGGCACGACCAACGGCCTGCTCGCGCTCGGCCTCCTTCTCCTCCTTCCCCGCTAGGGGAAGCGAGCGACGCACATACACCCGCCGTGCTCCTGCACATACCGGGAGCAGTACGCCCTCGCCCGCCCGAAGGAGAAGCCCGATGCCGATGCCGTCCCACAAGTACCGCCCCTACGAGACCGTCGTCCTTCCCGACCGGATCGTGGCCGGACGCCGTGATCGAGCGAGCGCCGATCTGGTGCTCGACCGATCTCCGTGACGGCAACCAGGCGCTCGTCAACCCGATGGACACCGCGCGCAAGCGCCGGTTCTTCGACCTGCTCCTCGCGCTCGGGATCCGCGAGATCGAGGTCGGCTTCCCGTCGGCGTCGAAGACCGACTTCGACTTCTGCCGCTCGCTGGTCGAGGAGCGACCTCATCCCGGACGGCGTGACGATCGCGGTGCTCACCCAGGCCCGCCCCGAGCTGATCGAGCGGACGTTCGAGGCGGTCGAGGGCGCGCCGCGGGCGATCGTGCACCTCTACAACTCGACGTCGGTGACGCAGCGGCGCGTGGTGTTCCGGATGGACCGCGACGGGATCAAGGAGCTCGCGGTGCGGGGAACGGCGCTCTGCAAGGAGCTCGCAGGGCGCACGTCCACGCCGATCGTGTTCCAGTACTCGCCGGAGAGCTTCCATCACACGGAGCTCGACTACGCGCTCGAGGTGTGCGAGGAGGTCGCGGCGGAGTGGGGCCCGACATCGGACGCGAAGATGATCGTCAACCTCCCGACCACCGTCGAGCAGTTCCCGCCGAACGTCTACGCGGATCGGATGGAGTGGTTCATCCGGCACTTCTCGAGGCGGGACAGCGCGATCCTCTCCGTGCACCCGCACAACGACCGCGGCACGGCGGTCGCGACCGCGGAGCTCGGGCTGATGGCCGGCGCCGAGCGCGTCGAGGGGTGCCTGTTCGGGAACGGCGAGCGCACCGGCAACGTCGACCTGATCACGCTGGCGCTCAACCTGCTCACCCAGGGTGTCGACCCCGGGCTCGACCTCTCGTCGATCGACGAGACGAGGCGGATCGTCGAGGAGTGCAACGAGCTGCCGGTGCACCCGCGCCACCCGTACGTCGGCGAGCTCGTGTACACGGCGTTCTCGGGCTCGCACCAGGACGCGATCAAGAAGGGGATGGACGCCCAGGAGCGGTCGGGCTCCGACGTCTGGGACGTGCCCTACCTGCCGATCGACCCCAAGGATCTCGGCCGGAGCTACGAGGCGATCATCCGCGTCAACTCGCAGTCGGGGAAGGGCGGCGTCGCGTACCTCCTCGCCACCGAGCACCAGCTCGAGCTGCCCCGCGGGCTCCAGGTCGACTTCGCCCGGCGGGTGCAGGCGATCACCGACGCGCAGGGCGGCGAGCTGACGAGCGCCGAGATCAAGGCCGCGTTCGACGCGAGCTACGTCGGCGTGACCGCCCCGTACGCGCTGCTCGGGTACACCCACTCGAGCGAGGAGGACGGCGACCGTCTCGTCGCCCGCTTCACCGTCGACGGCGCGGAGGTGGAGGTCGTGGGCGAGGGCAACGGCCCGATCGCCGCGCTCGTGCACGGGATGGAGGAGCGGTTCGGAATCGAGGTCGACGTGCGCGAGTACCACGAGCACGCGATGGGGAAGGGCGAGGACGCGACCGCCGCCGCCTACGTCGAGGCGGACGTCGACGACGAGGCGTTCTGGGGGGTCGGGATCCACGGCTCGATCGTGACGGCGTCGCTGCGCGCGGTCGTCAACGCCGTCAACCGGGCTCACGTCGCCCGGCAGACGCGCGATGCCGCGGCGAGCGCCTTCGAGGGCGCATGACCAGGCCGTTCGTCGTCGCGCCGGGTGACGGGGAGCCGCTCCGCGGGCCGGCTGGCGGCCCTGCCCTGATCAAGGCGCGCGCGGAGACGACGGCGGGCAGCGTGACCGTGATCGACAACGTGATCGGCGTGGGGCAGGGGCCGCCGCGCCACCTGCACCAGGTCGAGGACGAGCTCTTCTACGTGCTCGAGGGAGAGATCCGCGTCGAGGCCGGTGACGAGGTGCTCGACGCCCCGCAGGGCGCGCTCGTCTTCATCCCCAGGGGCGTGCCCCACGTCTTCCAGGCGGTCGGCGGCGCGCCTGCGCGTCTCCTCGTGATCTTCACGCCGGCGGGGATGGAGCGGTTCTTCGAGGGCGTCGCCGCCCTGCCGGACGGCCCGCCCGAACCTGCCGTCGTCCGCGAGATCGCTCGTGGGGCCTCGATGGAGGTGCTCGGCCCACCCTTGCCGCCGTCCGATCCCGCCTGATGCTGCCTGGAGCGCCGCTATACTCGGGCGCACGCGGATGTAGCTCAGTTGGCTAGAGCGTCTGCTTGCCATGCAGAAGGTCGAGGGTTCGAGTCCCTTCATCCGCTTCACGAGAACCCCGCGCAAGCGGGGTTCGGTTGTCCGAGGCCCGAGGGTTGCGCGCGGACGCACGCATGGGCTACTGCCTTCGCTGAGGGACGCGTCTCCGCGGAAGGTGCACGACCCGTTCTGAGCGATTGAGATGCTGCTTGCACGGACTCGGGTTTGGTTTCGGGTTCTTCGCCGGTCGATGATCCGCAGTCTGGTCGGCGACGGTAGCGACGAGACTGAGATCGACGGACGGTGCGAGACGCAGCACCACGGTGGAAGCCGGACGCCGCATCGACGATGGTGAGCAGGTGAGATTCACGCTCGCGAACGGTGAAGATATCGAGCGCTCTGCCCTCGAGCCCGGTCTGCTGCGGGCGGGCATCGCACTCGCGATCTCCCTCGGCGTGCTCGAGATCGCGAGCCACCTCCTGAACGAGCTCGTCGTCGACGCGCCCCACCGGCACCTCGGCGCGGACACGGAGTGGAACCTCTGGGCGTGGGAGGGATCAGCGGCGTTCTTCGCCGCTGCGCTGAGCACGCTGCTCTGCGCCGTCGCGGTCCCGGCCTGGCGTGGCCGGCTCCTCGTCCTCGGCGCGTGGTTCGCGTTCCTCTCCGCCGACGACGTGATCGAGGTTCACGAGCGCCTGGGCATCCGGCTGGGGAGCGCCCTCGGGATCGACGGGGGCGAGGAGGCATCGCGGCTGTGGGTGGTCGTCTACATGCCCGCGATGGCGCTCTCGCTGCTCGCGCTGCTCCGGGTCGCACGGATCCTGTGCTCCGGGCCGGCCGGGCGCGTCCTCCACGCCGGCCTCGTGGTGCTGGCAGTGGCCGTCGGCGCCGAGGTGGCGGTGTCCCTGACCACCCGCGTGAACGGCTCGAACGGCTGGATCTACGACGTCACCGTCGCCGTCGAGGAGGCCTCCGAGAGCTCCGGATGGCTGCTCGTGGCGACCGCGCTCGCGTGCGCCCACCTCGCTGCCGTCGTGCGCGCCGGCATCCTCGCGAGTGAGCAGTCCAGGGGGCGTCGGACGGCCTGAACTCGACCGTCACCCTCCGGCCGGAGCGGCTCGCCGACCGCGGAGGTCGGCCACCCTCGCGGGCCCGTTGGCGGCGCCGCCGCGGTCATGGCCGATGGCGTCGCCTGCGACCCATGCCCGGCGCCGAACGCGAAGCGCGGGCTCTCATCGGTGAGCTTGCGGAGTGGTGAGACGACGCCGGAGCGACCGGCCGTCGGGGAGTGCCGCAACCCGACATCGCCGGCGCTCGAACGGGCGGGCGGAGCCACAGCCCCACCCGCCCGCCGATGCTCGGTTCTACCCCTGATCCGAGATCGAGATCGAGTTGCCCGTGCGGCTGAACAGGTCCTTGATCGGGCCGCGCAGGAAGACGAGCGCGACGATCACGGCGATCGCGATCAGGCCCAGGATGAGCGCGTACTCGGCCATCGTCTGACCCTCCTGCCGGTGACGAAGCCGCGTGGCGGTCGTCTGCAGGTTGACGGCGACCCAGGTGGCGAAGTGCGTCATGTTCCCCCTCTCATCTCGACCGGAGTCGAGGACTCGATGGCGTGCAGGCTGCGCGCCACTCCCCACATTCTCCCCCGATTGCGCTCGCTGTCTACCCCCTGTCTGCGGTCGCGCCCAGACGACGCTACGGCGTGTCGTCCCGATACCTGCTGCAGACAACAGGCCGAGCCTGGCGTCTAAGCGTGAGGTGGCCCGCCGCGTGTCCTCGGCCATCCCGTGACGAGAGGACACGCGGAAGGGCCACCGCATTCTTGCGCGCTGCCGGGCTGACGCGCCACCCGTGCTCGGGGCCGCAGCCTCCCGCTTCCTCACCGCGAGGGATGCGGGCTGGCCGCGCCCGCGCCGATCCAGGTTCCAGCTCTCCCCGTCCTGTCGTAGGAAGGAGGGCCCCCAGGGCCGTCCGGCCGGTGGGTTTGGCGACGGCAACCACGACCCGGTGGAGGATTCCCGTGCAGAGACGACTCATCATCTTCGCGACGCTCTTGGTGGCGCTTGCAGCGATCGGCGGCACCGCGAGTGCCCTCACCGGCCCCGGCGCGGCGATCACGGCGTGCGCGGACAGAACATCCGGCAACCTCCGTCTGACGAACGCGCTGACGGGAAAGCCGAAGGCCTGTGGACCGAGTGAGGAAGCGGTCTCGTGGAGCATTGAGGGCCCACAGGGTCCCACCGGGACAGCAGGCCCGCAGGGTGCTCCAGGAGCTGCGGGAGAGCGTGGGCCTGTCGGGCCGAAGGGCGATCGTGGCTCCGACGGCTCGCCCGGCCGGCAGGGAGAGCAGGGCCTGCCAGGCGCCCAGGGCCCCGAGGGTCCGGTCGGCGCTCCGGGCCCCGCGGGGGAGCGCGGCCCACAAGGCCCGGCCGGCGCGCAGGGCGTGCAGGGGCCGGCGGGGGAGCCGGGGCCGATCGGGCCCGCCGGTCCGGGCCTGAAGACGATCGCAGGCACCGTCGGGCTCACGGGCGCGAGGCAGGCCGGGTCGGGGTTCACCTCGTCGCTGCTCGCCACGGGCAGCTACGCGCTCGACTTCCCGGTCGGGGCGTTCGCGTCCTTCCCCGTCGTCGTGGTCTCGCCGGTCGGCTCCGACGCGGAGTTCAGGATCGTCAAGGTCTCCTCGATCTCGCTCACCGCGGGAACGACGCGCGTGCTCGTCGCGGTCAGCTCCACCGCCGGAGCCGGAACGCCTGCAAACGGCGGGTTCTCGTTCGTCGCCGTCGCGGGCTAGGAGCACGTAGAGGCGCTCCGGGGACGCGAGAGGCCCCAGGCGCGGGGCCTCTCGCGTCCCCGGCGAAACGGCGGCTCAGTCGTCCGCGAGGATCCGGTAGAGGCGTTTGCGGGTCTCCCGGAGCACCTCCTGTGCGGCCTCGATCTGCTGCGTCGAGCCGGTGCCGGCAACCTGTCGGGTCGCGGCCATCACGCCGAAGACGACCTCGCGCAGGACGGCGAGTGCGTCGTCGCTCTCGCCAGGCTCCTGTTTCCAGGGGGCCGTGCTGCTCTCGGCCGCGGTACGTCCGGCGTCGGTGAGCTCGAAGACGCGCTTGCCCGTCTCGCCGGCCGCCGGCCGGATGAGCTCCTCGTCCTCGAGCTGCTGGAGCGTGGGGTAGACGGAGCCGGGACTCGGGCTCCACGCGCCCTCGGAGCGCTCGCCGATCTCCTGGATGATCTGGTAGCCGTGCATCGGCTCTTCGGCGAGGAGCACGAGGATCGCCGTGCGGATGTCGCCGCGCCGTGCCTTGTGGGCTCCGAAGGGTGGCCCGCCAGGGCCGAAGCCGAGGCCGCCGCGGCGGTGACGCCGACGGCCGGGGCCCCGCCCGCGCTCGCCGGTCATGTAGCGGATGCGGCCGTCCCGGCCGCATGTGGGGGCGGTGAGGATGAAGGTGTTCACGGCCCCTCCTTTCTCTGTCGCTGTATCATCGAGCCATCACGATATATCGTGAAGTGTCGTATGTCAAGCGGCACGAGAATCGGCCTTTCCCCGGATGCCCGGCCCGGGCGGGCCCGTTAGCGTTGGGCGTGTCGGCGTGAAGGACGAAGGGAGGAGGTCGTGATGCCGAAGGGTGTGGAGAAGCCCAAGGATCCGGTGCGCAAGAAGCCGCGCCTCTCGCTCAAGGAGAAGCGTCGAGCGCGCAAGGAGCGGCACCTGGAGCAGGTCGCGCACCGCGGATCGAGCATCTAGTCTGAGCGCGTGGACGACGCCGCCTCGGAGGTGCCCGGCCCGCTCGACGATCGTCCTCCGATCTGTCCGGCGTGCGGTGTGACGATGGGGATGGTGCTCGAAGGGCTCCGGACGGAGTTCGTCTGCCTCGAGTGCGGCTTCGCCGAGGAGGGCTCCGGACGCTCCCGGTGGCCGGACGGCGACGCCTAGACTGCACCTCCAGTGCCACGTTGCCCGAGCTGTGAGACGGAGAGCCGGGACGGCGCCCGGTTCTGCGACGCCTGTGGCGCGCCGCTCGCAAGCCGCTCGGCGATCGAGCGACGGACGGTCGCCACGCTGCTCTTCTGCGACGTCGTGCGCTCGACCTCGCTCGGCGAGCGTGTCGATCCCGAAGCCGTCCGCGAGATCATGCTGCGGTACTTCGCCGCGATGCGCGGCACGATCGAGCTGCACGGAGGCACCGTCGAGAAGTTCATCGGCGACGCGGTCATGGCCGTCTTCGGCGTGCCGGCCGCGCACGAGGACGATGCGTTGCGCGCGGTGCGCTCCGCCGTGGCGATGCGGGAGCGGCTCGCGGAGCTGAACGCCGAGCTCGAGCGGGCGTACGGCGCGACGATCGACGTGCGGATCGGGATCAACACCGGGGAAGTCGTCGCCGGCGACGGGGCGTCCGACTCGACGCTGGTGACGGGCGACGCGGTGAACGTGGCTGCCCGACTCGAGCAGCTCGCCGCACCCGGGGAGATCCTTATCGGTGGCGTGACGTACGAGCTCGTGCGCGCGGATGCGATCGTCGAGCCTCGCCCGCCGCTCGAGCTGCCGGGGCGCGTCGAGCCCGTCGCGGCGCACCGGCTCGTCTCCGTCGGCGAGGCCGGCGCGCAGCGGCGCCTGCGCCGCGGTGCGCTCGTAGGGCGCTCGGCGGAGCTCGGCGTCGTCGCCGGGGTCTACGGGCAGGTGTGCGCAAAGCGGGAGGCGGGGGCGGTGACGGTGATCGGCGAGGCCGGCATCGGCAAGTCGCAGCTCTCCCGCGCGTTCCTCGATGCAGCCACACCAGAGCCCCGTGTTCTCTCGGCGCGTTGCGTGCCCTACGGCGAGGGCGTCACCTACCAGCCTCTCGTGCACCTGCTGCGCCAGGCGGCGGGCATCGTCGCAGACCACGACCGCGAGGAGGCGAGAGCCTGCCTGGCCGCGGCCGTGAGGACGCTCGACGACGCCGCGGACGTGCTCCCACCGCTCGAGCAGCTCCTCGGGCTGGCAGACGGCGTCGCCTCCGCGAGCCAGATCGCCCGGGCTGCGCGCCGGCTCTTCGAGTCGACCGCGGCAGAGCAGCCGGTCGTCGTGCTGGTGGACGACCTCCAGTGGGCCGAGACGCCGCTCACGGACCTGCTGGAGGCGCTGGCGCGACGCGGCCGCGCACCGATCCTCGTGCTGGGGCTGGCCCGGCCCGAGCTGCTCGAGGCGGAGCGCGCCAGCATCGCGGTCGACGTGCAGCTCGGCCCGCTCGACGGAACCGACGCGACCGAGCTCGCCGGTCGGCTTCTCGGCGGGCGGCCGCTCGACCCGGTGGAGCTGGAGCGGCTGCTCGCCGTCGCGGGTGGCAACCCGCTGTTCCTCGAGGAGCTCGTGTCGTTCGTCGAGGGCGGTGGCTCAGTCTGGTCGGAGATCCCACCCGGCCTGGAAGCGCTGCTCCTCGCGCGGCTCGACGGGCTGCCGGCGCCGGAGCGGGTCGTGATCGATCGGGCCTCCGTCGAAGGGGAGGTGTTCCATCGCGGCGCCATGGTCGCGCTTGCCGCGGGTGAGGAGCTCGACGCCCTCGACTCGTCTCTCGATCGGCTGCAGCTGCGTGGACTGATCCGCACGACCCACGGCGGTCGCCCCGGAGAGGAGGCGTACCGATTCCGGCATCTCCTCGTGCGCGATGTCGCGTATCGGTCGACCCCGAAGCGCAGGCGCGCCGACCTTCACAGGCAGTACGCGGACTGGCTGGAGGCGCATCTCGGTGACCGGCTCACGGAGGAGGCGGAGGTCGTCGCCTATCACCTGGAGCAGTCCTGGAAGCTCCGGAGAGAGCTTGGACGGCTCGACGAGGAGGGGAGGCGCGTGGGCGACCACGCGTCGGTGCTCCTCGCGCAGGCGGGATCGCGGTCGCTCGCCCGCGGCGACGCGCGGGCGGCGTCCAGCCTCTTCGCGACCGCGGCAGAGCTCACGTCCGATCCCGTCGCGCGAGTGGAGCACCGGCTCCGCCACGGCGCAGCGGCGCGGGAGGCGGGCGCCTTCGCCGACTCGGAGGCGTCGTTGCTCGCGGTGCGCGGGGTCGCGGCCGACGAAGGGTGGCGCGGTCTCGAGGCCGGCGCCGAGGTGGAGCTCGCGATGTTGAGCGTGCACACCCGGTCGCTGGCGACCGGCGACCGGCTTCGGGAGGCGGGAGAGCGCTCGCTCGCCACGTTCGAGGAGCTCGGAGACGACCGCGGGATGGCGGTGGCACGGGTGCTGCTGGCGCGCGAGCGCTGGCTGGCGCTGCACTGCGCGGAGATGGAGCAGACGCTCGAGCTCGCGCTCGCGCCTGCGGAGCGATCAGGCGACCAGCGCCTCGTCGCGGCCGTGCTCATCGGCCTGGCCCAGGCGGCGCTCTTCGGGCCGCGGCCCGCCGACGACGCCGTCCCGCACTGCGAGGGCCTGCTCGAGCGCGCGCGTGCGATCGGGCCCATGCCGGCGGCGAGCATCTCGATGATGCTGGCGCCGCTCGAGGCCTCGCTCGGGAACGCGGCCAGGGCGCGCGCGCTCGGCGACGAGAGCAAGGCAGTGATCGAGGAGTTCGCACCCGGTCCGACGGTGGGGGGTGCCGGCCAGTACGCCGGTCTCGCCTCGCTGATCTCGGGCGACGCGGAGCACGCGGAGCGTGAGCTGCGCTCGGCAGGCGAGGTGCTCGAGGCCTTCGGCGAGCGAGCGGTCGCGTCGACAGTGGCGGCGCTCCACGCCAGGGCTCTCGTCGAGCTGGGGCGTCACGAGGAGGCGGAGCGCCTCGCCGTGCTCGGCCTCGGCTGGGCGGACGCCGGCGACGTCGCCACGCAGGCGTACGCCCGGGGAGCGCTCGCGCGCTCGCTCGCGGCGCGCGGGGCCGCACACGAGGCGCAGCAGAACGCACGGCGGGCCGTCGCGCTGTCGGCGGGGAGCGACTTCCTGAACCAGCGAGGTGACGCGTTGCTCGACCTCGCCCTCGTGCTCGGCGCGGTGGGCGACCACGCCGGAGCGCGCCAGGCGGCCGTCGAGGCGCTGGCGTTCTACCGGGCGAAGGGGAACGTCGTCTCCGCCGCGGGGGTCGCGGCGCTGTTCCCCGATTGACGTCCGACGCCGTTACGCGGATGATCGCCAGGCCCGTCATCGACGACCCAGGAGGGGACATGCACGACAGCGAGCCCGACCGCCCGGCACCCGAGGCGCCCCCAGCGTCCGAGGACGCGCCCGATCCGGACATCTTCCACCCCGATGCCACACCTGGCACGGAGATCTTCCACGGCGAGTCCGGGGACGAGGAGGACGTGCCGGCCAAGCCCGAGATCTTCTTCGGCGACGACGAGGAGGGCGGCGACGACGAGGCGCCGCAGACAGAGATCTTCTGGGGTGAAGGGGACGAGTCGTCCGAGGCGGCCGAGTAGACCGTGCCGTGGGTGCGTCGCACCCGCCATCTCGTCCTGAGCGCGACCGCCGACGGCACACCCGGTGTCACCGTGCGGTCGCTGCTCACGGGCGAGCGGGTGCGACTCGCACCGGACTCGCTGACGGAGCTGCTCGGCGTGCCCGTGAGCGAGTGGCAGTGGCACGCGGACGGGGAGGCGACGATCGACCGGCTGGCACGGGTCGGCCTCCTCGTCAGCGACGACGAGGCGGAGCCGTTCCCGGTGATCCGCCGTCGCGACGAGGAGCTGACGGAGGCGGGGTGGTGGCCAGAGGCTGCCGCGCTGCACCAGGGCGGCCGCTGGGACGGCGTCCGTGCGCGCGTGCCACGACGCGACGGGTCACGTCCCGCACCGCCTGCACGGGTGGGGGAGCCGCTGCCGGCGTTCCCGGTGCGGGGGGGCGAGCGCACGCCCCTTCCCCGCAGCGGTGCCGGGTCGCCGTTGCGCGAGGTGCTCGCGAGGCGGCGCACCGCCCGCTCCTTCGACGACGCGACGGCCGTCACGGTGGCCGAGGTCGCGACGCTCCTCCGTTGGGTCTGGGGCGCGCACGGCACCACCCGGCTCGCGGGCGACGACGTCGGCATCCGGCGCACGAGCCCGTCCGGCGGGAGCTTCCACCCGATCGAGGTGTACCCGATCGTCCGTCGCGTCGACGGGCTGGACAGCGGCGTCTACCACTATCTCGGCGCGGCGCATGCCCTCGAGCAGATCGCCACGCTCGACGGCGAGGCCGCCCGGGCTCTGATCCAGGACGCGACTGCGGGGCAGTGGTACTTCGCCGAGGCCGATGTCGCGTTCCTCATGACCGCACGGTTCCGCCGGAGCTTCCGCAAGTACCGCCACCATCCCAAGGCGTACCGGACGATCTACCTCGACGCCGGCCACCTCAGCCAGACGTTCTACCTCCTCTGCACCGAGCTGGGCCTCGGGCCCTGGCTCACCGCGGCTCTCAACGACGGCGCGCTCGAGCGGCTCCTCGGGCTCGATCCGCTCGCAGAAGGCGTGGTGGCGCTCTGCGGCTGCGGGCGTCCGGCGGATCCGAGGGGAGGCGACGGCCTCCATGCGGCGTTCACGCCGCTCGATCCTGCGTGAGCCGCGTCCACAACGGGCGTCGTCCATGCTGCTGCCCGCGACCAGCGACGAAGCACCGGGCGAAGAACGCTCCAGCGCGCCGTCGGGAGCCTCGCCCCCGTCAGTCCGGCTCAGCCGCGCGCGGCCGGGCCGAGCAGGTCGCGCGCGATCACCAGACGCTGGATCTCGCTCGTCCCCTCGTACAGCTGGGTGACGCGCGCGTCACGGTAGAGGCGCGCTGCCGCGTACTCCTCGGCGTAGCCGTAGCCCCCGAGGGTCTGGACGGCGACGTCGGCCGCCTTCACGGCGACCGCGCTCGCGAGCAGCTTCGCCTTCGCGCCCTCGACACCGTGCGGCCGACCGGCGTCCCGGAGGGCCGCAGCCCGGTAGGTGACGAGCCGCGCGGCGTCGAGCTCGGCGGCGACGTCGGCGAGTGGGAACTGGACTCCCTGGAACCTGGCGATCGGCCCGCCGAACGCGGGGCGCTCGACGGCGTACGCCACCGCCACGTCGAGCGCGGCTCGCGCGATCCCGCACGACTGCGCGGCGATCGAGATCCGTCCCGCGTCGAGCGTTGAGAGCGCGACCTTGACGCCCTCACCCGGCTGCCCGAGTCGCGCGTCCGCCTCGACGAGGAGCCCGTCGAAGGTCAGCTCGCACGTCGACGAGGTGTGGAGGCCGAGCTTCGCGATCTCGGGGCCGCGCTCCAGCCCGGCTCCTGCGACCGCGACCACGGCGTCGACCTTGCCGTGGTCTGCGTCGCGGGCGAAGACCACCATCACGTCGGCCATCCGGCCGTTCGTGATCCAGGTCTTGGTGCCGTGGAGCGTGCGAGCGCCGTCGGCGGCCGGGCGGAGCGCCGTGCGCACGGCACCCACGTCGGATCCGCAGTCCGGCTCGGTGAGGCAGTACGCGGCGAGCGTCTCACCGCTCGCGACGCCCGGGAGCGTGCGGGCGCGCTGTGCGTCGGTGCCCCACCGACCGAGCGCGACGGGCAGGAGGCCGGCGTGCACGGCGACCGCGACGGCGATCCCGGCGTCGCGGCGTGCGAGCTCCTCGACGACGACGGCGAGCTCCGACGCGCCGAGCCCTGCTCCCCCGTGCTCCTCCGGGACGATCGTCCCGAGGATCCCGAGACGGCCGAGCTCGCGCAGCACCTCGACCGGGACGTGATGCTCCTGGTGCCAGGCGCCGACGTTCGGCGTGATCTGCGCGTCGGCGAGGTCGGCGACGAGCGCGCGGATCTCCGCCTGCGTCTGGGTGTCCTCGTGCACCGAAGCGGACCCTAGATGATCGATCCCGAATGGGCGTGACGTCCGGGGACGTAAGCGATCTCCTGGTCGATCAGCGCCGAGGAGCGCGGCGCGATCGCCTCGGGCGTCGGCGGGCAGCCCGGGGATCCGCAGGTCGACCGGGAGCACGTCCTCGACCGGGCCGACGATCTCGGAGGGCAGGCCGAGGACGTCGCAGCCGAGCGCGCAGTCTCCGAGCGCGACGACGCGCCGTGGCTCGGGCATGGCCGCGTAGGCCGTCGAGGAGCGGCTGCGCGCATCCGCGTCGTCACGGGCCCGGTGACGAGCAGGACGTCGGCATGGCGCGGCGAGGCGACGATCCCGAGACCGTACCGTGCCATGTCGACGTACGGGCCCGACGACCAGCGTCAGCTCGTGCTCGCAGCCGTTGCACGAGCCGCAGTCGACGTGGCGCAGCGCGAGCGAGCCGGCCGCGTCGGGCGCCGGCGAGCGCGATCGTCCGGCGGAGGCGGCTGAGGTCTCGGAGGAGCGTCAGCATCGGCTAGCGGTCCACGCAGGCGTAGCAGAGCTCGAAGCTCTTGTTGATGAGCGGGAAGTCGGGGAGGAGGTTGCCGGCCGCGGCGTGGGCGACCGCGGGCCAGTTGGCGTACGAGCCGGTGCGGAGCCGGACGCGGCCGACCCGGTCGCCGTCGCGCTCGACGACGCACGAGGTCGCGCCACGCGGGCTCTCGACCCGGCCGACGCCGATCGGTGCCTCGGCGCCGCGCCGCGCGGCCGCGGTCGCGGGTCGCACGGGCCGGTCGAGCAGATCGGTCGAGGATGTCGAGGCACGGCAGCAGCTCGAGCGCACGCTGCTCGAGGCGGGCCTGCACGTCGCCGGTCGGGCCGGCGGAGCAGCCGCCGGCTGCGAAGCCGCTCGTAGGCGAGGCGCGGGCTCGTCGTGCGAACGTCCTCGCGCGACGCCCGGCGGCGCGCGCGGCCGGTGCCGACGACGCCGAGCGTCGCTGCCGCCTCGGCGTCGACGATGCCGATGTCGCGGCATCCGATCCATGAACGAGCCGTTGAAGAGGAGCGCGTGCCAGGCGCGCGAGCGACTCGCGCGGATCTGCGGCAGAGCGTCTCCCGCGCGTCGGCGACGGCCGCCGTCGTCGAGGTCGAGGGCGCTGCCGCCGACGGCGACCGAGCCGAACAGGAACCGGTGGCCCGTGAGCCGCTCGTTCAGCCGCCGGGCATCGTCGACGAGGGCCGCGAAGCGGCTGCGTGCCGGCGGCCAGGCCGACGCCGGCGCAGATCGCGCCGATGTCGTTGAGGTGTGTTCCAGACGCGCTCGAGCTCGAGCAGGATCGTCCGGGCCCGCGCGAGCTCGGGCGGCGGCGCGAGACCGAGCGCCTCCTCGCACGCGCTGCGCGTACGCGACGGCGTTGCTCACCCAGCAGCCGGCGCACGCGCGTGCGACGACGGGCAGCCCGTCCGCGAGCGCGAGCCCCTCGGCCGCCTCGCTCGAGGCCACGGTGCTTGTAGAAGAGCCGCACGTCGACGTGCAGGATCAGGTCGCCGACGACGTGGAACCGGAAGTGGCCCGACTCGATCACGCCGGCGTGGATCGGCCCGACCGCGACCTGGTAGGCGTCGGCGCCGTGCACGGGTGTCACGAACCGCGCCTGCGGAGCGACGTCGTGGTCGACGAGCGGCCGGAGCGGCTCGTGCCCGTCGAAGCCGATCGCCGTAGAGATCGTGCGCCTCCCGCTCGTCCCAGCCGGCGGCCGGGAGCGAGGTCGACGATCGTCGGCACGGCGCCGTCGGTCGACGCGGCCGGTCTCGAGCCGTGGCGTCGCCGTCCTCGCGCGGTGAGGAGCGTCCGCACGACGGATCCGCTCACGGCCGCTCGCGTGGAGACTCGCGAACCGCCAGCCGTCGGCGAGCGCAGCGCGCGATCGTCGTCGCGGTACGTCGCTCGCCGGAGCGCTCGGTCACCCGAGCCCTCTCGACGAGCGCCGTCGACGAGCGCGGAGTCGGGAAGCGCAGAGCGCGGCGACGGTGAGGAGCGCGAGCAGCAGCGGCACGGCGACCGCGGTCAGCGCCAGCGACGGGCCGCAGACCGAGTGCGGGATGCCGCTCGCGCCGCGCGCGCGCTCGTCCGACCACGCGTCTCGACGAGCGCGTGCGCGAGGCCGAGGAAGCCGAGCGCGAGCAGGATCGCTGCAGCGCCGCGCAGCCCAGGGCCGACCCGACCTGGAAGCCGCCGGCGACGATCAGCACCTCGCTCACGAAGAGCGGCGACGGGGGAAGCGCCGGCGAGCGTCCCGAGCGACAGCCCGACGGTGAGCGCCGAGCGCGGGCTCGTGCGGGCCGATGCCGCCGACCGGGTGCCCGCGCCGCGCGAGATCGTGCGCGAGGAGCGGCGTCGCCGCGTAGAAGCCGAGCGCCTTCGCGACCGCGTGCCCGACGACGTGGACGACCACGTCCTGCGAGCGCGAGCGGGCCGCCGAAGCCGACGCCGAGCGCGATCACGCCCATGTGCTCGAGGCTCGAGTAGGCGAGCAGCCGCTTCCACGCCGAGCCTCGCCAGAGAAACGGCACCGCGACTGCGAGCGAGACGAGGCCGAAGCCGACGAGCACGCCCTCCGGTCGCGCCCGTTCCGATCGTCGGCGCGAGCGCCTGCTGCGTGCGCCAGGCCACGAGGAGCGACCGCCGGGAGCAGCGCGGCGGAGAGGAGTGCGGAGACCGGCGGCGGGCGCCTCGGAGTGGGCGTCGGGCAGCCAGTTGTGCACCGGCGCCCAGCCGATCTTGGCGGCGAGCCCCGCGACGAGGAGCACGTACGCGACGAGCGCCGTCTCGCGGGTCGAGGTCGATCTGCGGCAGGGAGCGCCACGAGAGCGCGTCGAGGCTCGCCGCCGCCGCCCGCGCCGGCGAGCACGACGATGCCGAGCAGCGCCACGCCGAGCCCGAGCGACGTGAGGATGAGGTACTTCCAGCCGGCCTCGAGCGCCCGCGCCTTGCCGCTGAACCCGACGAGCAGGGCCGAGGCGGCCGTCGTCGCCTCGATCAGCGATCCAGGCCGCACCGAGGTTGCCCGCGAGCGGGACTGCGAGCAGCACCGCCCAGAACGCGAAGAAGTCGCCCAGTAGGTGCGCTCGCGCGCGCTCGCGCCGAACGACGCTCCCACGTGCGCCCGCGCAGGATAGGCGGGGAGACGAGCGCGCTCGCGAGGCCGACGAGCGGCGATCACGCCGAGGAGCAGACCGCCGGCCGCGTCGACGACGATCCAGCGCCCGACGCTCGGACGACGCGCGGCTCGGCGAGCGGCGACGACCGCGAGCGACGCCCGCCACCACGCAGGTCACGACGGCGCCGGCCTGTGCCATGCCGGGCACGGCCCGTCGCGGAGCGAGCGCGAGCAGCGAGCGCGATCGCGGTCGGGATGGCGACCGTGAGAGCGGCGATGCAGCTCCCGCTCAGTCACGGAGGCGTCCTCAGCGCGGCGGTGTCGCCGGCGCCGAACTCGGCGAAGATCCGCTCGTGGAAGACGCCGGCGACGAGGGCGACGAGCAGCAGGTCGACGTCGACGCCGATCTCGATCACGAGCGACGAGGTCGCCGGGCAGCGAGAGCGCCGCGAGCGCGAGCCCGTTCTCGACGAGCGACGATCCCGAGCACCTGGAAGAGCGTCGCGCGTTGCGCGTCGCGACGGTGACGAGCCCGATCGCGACGAGGGAGAGCGTGGCGCGCTCGGCCTGCGGCGAGTCGAGGCCGAACGGCGGCATCAGCCAGATGAGGGCCAGCGCGAGGGCGACGGCCGCACCCGCGCGCGCGAGCGGTGCCGCACCCGGCGCGCACCGGCCGCGTCTCTCGGGTGCGCGAGACGAGAAGCAGAAGAACGCCGCGAGCACGACGCCGCGGAGCACGAGCGCCGCCGCCGCGACGGCCTCGGTCGCCGGTGCGTCCCTCGGTCGAGCGCCGCCGAGCGCGAGGAGCAGCGCCTGCGCGGTCACGAGCCCCACGGCGATCGAGCGGCGACGGACGACGACGACGCCGAGCCCGAGCGCGACGATGGCCCAGGTGACGAGGTCCGCTCACTGCACGGTCTCCACGAGCCAGGTGACGATCGCCGAGCAGCGCGACCGCCGCGCCGACGCCGATCAGGCGGGGGACGAGCAGGATGCGCATCTTCGCGACGAGCGTCTCGGTGACCGCGAGGCCGACGCAGAGAACGACGAGCGAGACGGGCAGCAGAGCGAGCTGCGACCACGTGCCCGTGGGGTGGGGGAGGAAGATCTGCGCCGCGAGCACGAGCACGAGCCAGTGGCGCGCCGCTAGCGCCCACTGGAGGTAGGCCAGGTCGCGTCCGCGCGAACTCGAGCAGCGGGCCCTCGTGGATCATCGTCAGCTCGAGGTGCGTGTCCGGGTTGTCGACCGGCTGACGTCCGGTCTCGGCGACGACGACGAGCAGCGAAGGCGACGGCGCCGAGCGCGAGCGTCGGGCGTCGTCCAGGGGTGCCGCGCCGGCCGTGCCGGCGATCACGCCGGGCAGGTCGGTCGTCCCGGCGACGAGGGCGGCGACGGCGAGGGAGAGGACGAGGACGGCCTCGACGAACGACCGACAGCGTGAGGTCGCGGCTCGCGCCCTGCAGCGCGAACCCGTTGCGAGGTGTCCCAGGCCGCCGCGCAGACGGCGAAGCGGGCGAGGGCGAGGAGGCCGGCGAGCGCGAGCGCGTCGTGGCCGACGCCCCAGGCGCGGCGCGGCCGAGGCGACCGGGACGAGCAGGATGGCGGTCGCGATCGCCGCCGCGACGACCGACGGGCGCGAGGCGGGTCAGACCGATGCGTGCCCTCGACGTCGACGCCGCTCTTGCCCCAGAGACGGCGCAGCTCGCGATAGGGCTGGAGCGGGCCGGGCCGCGCCGTGCCCTGGAGCCGGGCCTTCGTCCTGCTGGACGAGCCCGAGCAGGAGCGGCGCGAGCACGAATCCCGCCGACGACCTGAACCGCGCCCGTGGCGACCGACTGCGCCGCTCATCCGATCGACTCCGATCCGGACGGCGAGGAGCAGCACGAGGACGAGCGACGATGAGGTAGCACGACGTACGTGCCGAGCCGGCCGCTCTGCAGGCGTCGCGCGAGCTCGGCGCCACGGCAGCGCGCCGCGACGTGACGGGGCGGTAGACGTGCTCGTCGATCAGGTGCGGCACCCGGCCGCGGTACGTGACGCTCTGCACGACGCCGCCGCGCGACGTCGACGTCGATCTCGCGCTCGGGACGCAGCACCGCCTCGAGCACGAGGCGCAGCGACTTGGTGAAGCCGGCGCTCGTCCACGCGAGCCGGGGCTCGACCGGCTGTCCGCACGCCCAGGTCGGCGCGGGGCGGCTACGCGACGGCCTCGGAGCAGCACGAGCACCGCCGGTGAGGGCGACCAGCGACGAGGGCGATCCCCGGCGTCGGCAGGCCGCCGGTCGCCGGGCAGGTCGAGCCCGACGCGCACCGGCAGCGTCGCGGGACGCCCAGGGCGCGAGGCCGACGAGGCGCGGGAAGAGCAGCCCCGGCGCGAGGCCGAGCACGACGCAGCGCCGGCGAGCGCGACCAGCGCCCAGCGCATCGCGGCGGCGGCTCGACCGCGTCGGCGCAGGCCGCTCCGCCGCGGCGGCCCGAGCAGCGCCAGCCCGACGACCTTCACGAAGCACGAGCACGGCGAGCGGCGGCCGCTGCGGCGAGCGCTGCCAGGGCGACGGCGCCGAGCGGTGCCCGTCCCCGACGCCGCCGCTACGCCGGCACGTGGAGGAGCGCCTGGAGGGTCAGCCACTCCGAGGCGAACCCGTTGAGGAGGCGGCAGCCCGGCGATCGAGCGCGGCGACGCGACGAGGAACGCTCCGCCGGTCCAGCGGCATCCGACGCAGCAGGCCGCCGAGCGCGTCGAGGTCGAGGCCGCCGGTCGCGCGCTCGAGCGAACCGGCGCCGAGGAAGAGGAGCGCCCTTGGCACGCGTGGTTGAGCGTGTGCAGGAGCGCCGCCGCCGAGCGCGAACGCCGCCCACGTCGTCGGCGCCGTGCTGCGCGGAGCAGCGAGGCAGGCGCCGAGCCCGAGGAGCGACGATGCCGACGTTGTCGATCGTCGAGTACGCGAGAAGCCGCTTGAGGTCGGCCTGGAAGAGCGCGTACGTGATGCCGCCGAGCGCCGAGAGGCGCGCCGAGGACGAGCACGATCGCGCCGATCCAGGACGGCGTCGTGCCGATCCACTCGACGAGCACGCGGATCAGGCCGTACAGCGCGACCTGCGACCATCACGCCGCTCATCAGCGCCGAGACCGGGCGCGGGGCGATCGGGTGGGCGCGGGGCAGCCAGACGTGCATCGGCATCAGGCCGGCCTTCGTCCCGAAGCCGACGATCGCCGCGATCGCGATCACCGCCTGGAGCGCCCGAGCCCTCGCGAGCGCGGCGTGTCGCCGATCGCGCCCTCGTCCGCGAGCAGGAGGATCGCGATCCAGACGCCGGCGCCGCCGAGGTGCGTGATCGCGACGTAGATGAACGTCGTCCTGCCGGGCAGCCTCGTCGTGACGGCCGACGAGGATGATCGCGGCGGGGACGAGCGTCATCAGCTCCCAGAAGAGAGAGGAACGAGAGCGGGTCGCGGGCGCAGAGGACACCGACGAGGGCGAGCACGAACGGCCCGCTGAGCGCGCCGGTGACCCGGCCGGCCGCGGTCGGGGCGGAGGTAGCCGGCGGCGAAGACGAGGGCCGGCACGCCGACGAGCGCGAGGATGAGCAGGAACGCGCCGGTGAGCGGGTCGATCCCGAGCCGCGGCGTGAACGTCGTCGTGAAGCCGGAGCCGAGGGAGCTCCCCGTCACGAGCGCCCAGCCGCCGACGGCTCCGAGCACGACAGCTCCGGCCGCCTGCACCCACAGGCCGGCGCAGCGCGGCTCGCGGACGAGGGCCGAGGTGAGCGCGCCGACCGCGACCAGGCCCGCCCCGGCGACGAGGAGCACGGTCATTCGGCCGAGATCTCCTCGAGCAGGACCCGCTGCTCCTCGAGCGCGTGCCGGATGATCGTCCTGCCGGTCTCGAGCAGGACGAAGACCTCGGGGTCGGCGACGCGGTAGAAGACGCTCGTGCCCTCCCGTCGGGTCTCGACGAGGCTCGCGCGCCGCAGCGCGGCGAGGTGCTGCGACGTCCCGCCCGACTCGAGGCCGAGCGCCTCCTGCAGGGCGCCGACAGGCTGCTCTCCGTCGCGCAGCAGCTCGAGGATCCGCACGCGTGCGGGGTGTCCCAGCGTGCGGAAGAGCGTGGCCTTCGCGACGTGGAGCGGCTGCGCCCGATACGGCATATGCGAATCTTAGAAGATTTGAAGATGAACGGCGGCGGTTGGGCTCGCTTGCCCTTGGCAGTCATCGGCCTGCTCGTCCGTGCCGCGCCGTGCGTCGTCCGGCAGCGACCAGGAGGTGGTTCGTTCCCTACTCGATCTCCACGAGCGCCGCGGCGTCCGCGGTGAGCAGCAGCTTGAAGCCTGCTCGCCCCGGGCCGATGGGAGCGCGGTCGCCCGTGGGCGCGAACCCGATCCGCTGCGTAGAGGTGCCGGGCCGGGCGTGTTCGCCTCCTGGACGAAGAGGAGGACGTCCGACGCGCCGCGGTCGAGCGTCCAGCGGAGCCAGCTCGCGGATGAGCGCCTGCGCGACGCCCCGACCACGGGCCTCGGGGGCGACCCACATCGAGATCAGGTGCACCTCGCTCGGGTCGACGCGGACGAACGCCGCCGACGACTCCGAGCCAGCGTGCTCGTCCTCGTCGGCCGCGAAGAGCGTCTTCGGCGCGTCGTCGCCGGCCTCTGCGACCCAGCGGCGCCACGTCTCGTCGGGCTCGCGCACCGCGTCCTCGTAGCGCGAGGCGAAGTACGCCGCGTCGTCGCGCAGCATCCGCAGCCGCACCTCGCGCCAGCGGCGCCACTCGTCGGCTCGAAGCGGACGGATCCCACGCGGCGAGGCTACCGGCGACACGGGGCCTCGGTCAGGACGGCAGGCCCCTCCTCGGGCGGCAGGATCGCGAAGACGCGCGCAGGCGAGCCCGATCCGTCGACGAGGCGCAGCGGCGCGACCACGAGCCAGGCACCGCGCGCCGGCACCCGCTCGAGCCCGACGAGGCCTTCGAGCTGCCAGAGCCCGGCGGGCAGGGTCGTGTGGTGCACGGGTAGGTCGTCGAGGCGCCCGGGTCGGTCGAGAGGGTGTCGATCCCGATGCCCGTCGCCCCGCGCTCGACGAGGAGCTCGGCTGCATCGCGCGTGAGGCCGGGGAAGACCACCTCGTCGCCCTGCCCGAGGTACCGCTCGGGCGCGCGGACGTACGCGTCCCAGCCCGTGTGGACGAGCACGGCCGCCCCGCGGGCGACGAGCCCGTCGCGTCGCTCGAGCTCCTCGATCACGGCGCGTCCGATCGTCGGCGGAGGCGTCGTCGTCGACCCACGGACGGACGTCGAGCTTCACCAGCGGCCGCACGAGCTCGCCGAGGGGCAGCTCGTGGACGCGCCGCCCACCACGCGCGAAGTGCGCAGGCGCGTCGAGGTGCGTGCCTGCGTGCTCGGGAACGACGAGCTCGCGTGCGTAGGCGCCGTCGCCGTCGTAAGTCGAGCACCTGGCGGCCGCGAAGGGCGTCGACCCGGGCCAGAGCACCGTCTCCTCGCCCGAGCGGCTGGGTCAGCTCGACCAGGCGGTCGGGTGCGAGCAGGCGGTCGAGGTCGCTCACCGGTCGGGGAAGCACTCGGCCGTCGGGCCCTCGCAGCACCCGATCTTGAACCGGCAGCGCGGGCACTGCCACGTCCCGTGGCGCCACTCCATCCGGGCGGCGCACCGCCAGCAGGGCTCACCCTGCTCGGCCGGCGCGGGCGCGTGCTGCGGCTCCAGAGCGGGGGTCTCCACCGGGCCAGCCTACGAGCGACGGCGGACGGGCCTGTCCGTCCGGCGCGCGGCGTGACGCGCCGGACGGAAAGACGGTGCCAGGCTCGAGCGCTAGACGACGCCCTGGTCGATCACGGCGTCTGCGACCTTCACGAACCCGGCGATGTTCGCACCCGCGACGTAGTTGCCGGGCACGTCGTACTCCTCGGCCGTCTCGCGGCAGTCGGTCGTGGATCTCGCGCATGATCGCCTTCAGCCGGGTGTCGACCTCCTCGCGCGTCCACGTGAGGCGCAGCGCGTCCTGCGACATCTCGAGGCCCGAGACCGCGACGCCGCCTGCGTTCGCCGCCTTGCCGGGGCCGTAGAGGATCCCTTCGCCGGAGGAAGCGATCGACGCCCTCGGGCGTGGTCGGCATGTTCGCCCCCTCGCACGACGAGCCGGACGCCGCCCGCGAGGAGGTTGTCCGCGTCGCGCTCGTCGATCTCGTTCTGCGTCGCGCTCGGGAACGCGCAGTCGGCGGGGATCGCCCAGAGCGGGTTGTCGGGCGCCGGGGGTTGGCAGGGACGAACGTCGCGTTCGGATAGCGCTCGACGTACTCCGCGATCCGGCCGCGCCGCTCGTTCTTCAGCTCCATCACCCACGCGAGCTTCTCCTCGTCGATCCCGTCGGGGTCGTGGACGAAGCCGCCCGAGTCGGAGAGCGTCAGCGGGCATCGCGTCGAGCTCGATGAGCTTCTCGACGGTGTACTGGGCGACGTTGCCCGATGCCGGAGACGAGACAGCGCTTGCCGGCGAGCCCGTCGCCGCGTGTCGCGAGCATCTCCTGGGCGAAGTAGACGGAGCCGTAGCCCGTCGCCTCCGGACGGATGCGCGAGCCGCCCCACTCGAGCGCCTTGCCGGTGAGCACGCCGGAGAACTCGTTGCGGATGCGCTTGTACTGCCCGAAGAGGTAGCCGATCTCTCGGCTGCCGACGCCGATGTCGCCGGCCGGCACGTCCGTGAACGGCCCGATGTGGCGCTGCAGCTCGGTCATGAACGACTGGCAGAACCGCATCACCTCGCCGTCCGACCGGTCCTTCGGGTCGAAGTCCGAGCCGCCCTTCCCGCCGCCCATCGGGAGCGTCGTGAGGGCGTTCTTGAAGACCTGCTCGAAGGCCAGGAACTTGAGGAGGCCGACGTAGACGCGTCGGATGGAAGCGCAGGCCGCCCTTGTACGGGCCGATCGCGCTCGACATCTCGACGCGATAGCCACGATCGATCTGGATCGTGCCCTCGTCGTCGACCCACGGGACGCGGAAGACGAGAACGCGCTCGGGCTCGACCAGCCGCTCGAGCACTCGCTCCTCCACGTAGTGGGGGTGGCGCTCCAGGGCGGGGGTGAGCGTCTCCACCACCTCGCGGACGGCCTGGTGGAACTCGGGCTCGCCAGGGTTGCGGCGATGGACGAGTGAGAGGATCTCGGTCACGTACGTGTCTCTGAACAACGGAAGCCCCTTCCCGCTGGAAGTTGGTGCATATCTGCACACAGAGCATCGGCGAACGAGCGTCTCCCGACATCGGGAGAACCGAGAACCCGCGTCTCGGGGAACTACGCTCGGGCTCCGCACGTCGTCGGTCGCTGCGCGGCGCCGGGCGACGCCGTGCGAATGCACGGCGTCGCCGGCAGGCAAGCCGGAATCCCGGCTCGCGGGAGCGTTCGCAGGGAGGGGCTCCGTGCGTCGACCGGCTCGTCGTCGACCTCTATCCGTGCTCGAAACGAAGGCGACGAGCGGATTCGAACCGCTGTACGAGGCTTTGCAGGCCTCTGCCTAACCACTCGGCCACGTCGCCGTGCCGCCGCGCATCCTAGCCCGTGCCGAAGCAGCGATAATCCGGACGTGACCCTGGCGCGCGACGAGGCCCTGCTGGCTCATGCTGTCGAGCTCGAAGAGCGTGATGTCCGCATCGCGTCGCTGCTCGACGAGATCGACGGGCTCGCCCGCGAAGCGGCAGCGGTGCGGGAGCGCGCGGCAGAGGTCCGCGGTCGTCTGGATGCGCTGCCCGTAGAGCACCGCGCGGCCGCCCAGGCGCTCGAGGCGGCGAGAGTCGCTGAGGACGAGGCCGGCACTGGGCTGGGAATCGCCGAGGAACGCGTCGCGGCTCTCGGTCGTCGCACCAGCCGCGAGGAGCGTGACCAGGCAGACCGAGAGCTGACGCGCGCGCGCGAGGATCTCCACGACGCGGAGCGGCGGAGCTCGCGCGCAGCGCGCCACATCGACGAGCTCGCCGCTCTGGAGGACGCGCTTCGAGCCGAGGCCGACGCTCTTGTCGTCGCGGCCCAACGCGTGGCGCGCAGCATCGGGGCGTTGGCCCGTGTGGCAGATGCCGGCAAGAGCATGCCCGGACCGTCGCTCGCCGAGGTCGAGGACTGGGGCGCCCGTGCGCGGGCAGCGCTGTTCGTCGCGCGGGGGGCCCTCGCGACCGAGCGGGAGCGGATCGTGACGGAGGCGAACATCCTCGGCTCGAGCGTGCTGGGGGAGCCGCTCGGCGGGTCGAGCGCGGCGCTCGTCCGCCGCCGCCTCGAGCAGCACCTGGCCTCGTCGCACGCGTCCGGCTAGGGGAACGCGCCCGACCCCGGTGCGATGTCGAGCGCACCGCCGTCCGTGCACGAGCGCGGCAGCTGGTACTCGATGCGGATCACCGACCGCTCGGCGAGAGCGGCGTCGTAGCGCGCACGCATCAGGCGCCGGCTCGTGTCCTCGGCGAGCCCGAGCCTGCGGCCGAGCGCGACGCCCTCCTGGAGCGCGAGGCACTCCGTCACGCCCTCGCGGCGCTCGCCGCGGAGGTGGACGGCCTCGTGCGCGAGCACGACGAGCGCCTCTGCGCTCGCATCGCTCCCTTCGTCGTCCCCGGCGACGACGTCATGGAGCGCCCGGCAGATCGACGGCAGCAGGTAGGCGAGCCCGCGCCGCGGGAACGCGATCCCGAGCGCGTCGCTGCGCGCGCCCGTGAACGCGTAGCCGTCGTCGCAGCGCACCTGGACGGGCCGCCCGGCGATGCGCGCGGCCTCTCGGGTGATCCGCGCCTCGGTCGCGGCGCGGGCGGGGGCAGGGAGCGACGACCACGTCCGGCTCGCGTCCTGCCGCACCCCGGCGACGATGAGCACCACGGCGGCGCCGACGGCCGTGGCGGCGACCACGTGCCTCGCCGGCCCGCGCGCCGGACGCGGGGGAGGCGGGATCCAGCGGGCGCCGTCGTCGTCCTCGACGATCTCCCCCCAGCCCAGGTCGGCGTCCTCTGCACCGGGGCCGACCCGGCCCGCCCGGACGCTCGAGCCGGCCTCCCTGCGGTCGCGTCTCGCCTGGAGCACGAACTCGAGCTCGAACGCGGCGAGCACGACGAGCGGCACCCAGAACGGGATCCAGGCCCGGACCGTGTCCGAGAAGAGCCAGGCGACGACGACGAGGACGAGGGCGACGCGGAGCACGACCTGCACGCGCTGGCGATCGCTCGTCACGGGCCAACGGTAGTCGTCGCGGGTGGCGTAGGATCGTCGCGCGTGCTCGACCCTCTCGCACGCTGGAAGGCGCACGGACTCCCGGACAAGCCCGACTACGCGGGTCTGCTCACGTATGCGGGCGTGCCCTACACGGAGGATCCGGCCGAGCTCGCGGACGTCGACGTCGCGGTCGTGGGCGCCCCGTTCGACGACCTCGTCTCCGACCGTCCCGGAACCCGCTTCGGGCCGCGCGCGATCCGCGCCGCGAGCTGCCCGCCGGGGCCGCATCTCGAGGCCGGCGTCGACTGGTCGACGGTGCTGCGCGTCGTCGACTACGGTGACGCGCCGATCGTGCCGTCCGACCCGGCCGGGTCGCACGCGACGATCGAGGCGCTGGTCACCGAGGTCGCCGCGGCCGGGGTCGTGCCCGTCGTGCTCGGCGGTGACCACTCGATCGCCGAGCCGGACGTCCGCGGGGTGGCGGCGGTGCACGGGCCTGTCGCGCTCGTCCACTTCGACACCCATACCGACACCGGCGAGGAGGTGTTCGGCGTCGAGGTCTCGCACGGCACGCCGATGTACCGGCTCGTGCGCGACGGGGTCGTCGACTCCCGGCGCTACGTGCAGATCGGCCTGCGGGGGTACTGGCCCGGCGAGAAGGAGTTCGCGTGGCAGGCCGAGCACGGCATCACGAGCTTCTTCATGCACGACGTGCGCGATCTCGGGATCCGCGAGATCGTCGAGAGGACGGTCGCGATCGTCGGCGACGTGCCGACCTTCCTGACGGTCGACGTCGACGTGCTCGACCCGGCGTTCGCACCGGGGACGGGCACGCCCGAGCCCGGCGGGATGACCTCCGCGCGATCTGCTCTGGGCGTGCCGGGCGCTCGCGCGAGCGCCTGCGGATCGTCGGGATGGACGTCGTCGAGGTGATCCCGACCGGTGTCGGCTCGGCGGACGTCACGGCGCTCGTCGCCGAGCGGATCGTCCGCGAGGCCCTCACCGGCCTCGCCACGCGTTCTGCCCCGCAGGTTGGGAATCCGCAGAAGCGGATTCCCAACCGCGACGATCCCTGAAGCGGCCACCTTCGGCGGCCGGCGCCACGAACGCTCGTCTCAGCAGCGCCCCGACCGCGCGTGTGATGCGCCGCGAGGGCCGCTGATGCCTGCGTCGGTGCACGCGCACGATTCACGGTCAGCCCGTCTGCTCACGGGGTCAGGCTCCGGCTACGCCGGCGCCAGACCCCGAAGCGGACGTCGGGCCCGCTGGACGCGGCGCTGCGAGACCCGCTGGCAGGACGCCAGGAGCTAGCGCGGCGGGCTCGGGCCCAGACGGTGACTGGCTCCGGAGCCGCGCTCGCTGCGCAGGCACCAGGCCGCTTCAGGGATGTGCCCCGCGTCCGCCGGAGGCGGGCCCGGGGATACCTGCGGGTCGGGGATCCGCTCCCGCGGATCCCCGACCTCGCAAGCAAGCGTCAGTGCCCGAACCGCACGTCCGGGAGGATGCGGTCGAGCCAGCGCGGCAGGGCCCAGGCGGCCGGGCCGAGCAGCCGCAGCAGCACGGGCATCAGGACGAGACGGACGAGGAACGCGTCGAGCAGCACGGCCACGCCGAGGATCACGCCCATCTCCTTCGGGGGCAAGGGGCCGGAGAGCGCGAACGTGAAGAACACCGCGACCATCACGCCTGCCGCGGCGAAGATCGTCCGTCCGGAGTGCGCGACGCCGCCGATCGCCGCCTCGTGGGCGTCGTGGCTGAGGTCCCAGTGCTCCTTGGCCGACGCGAGCAGGAACACGGTGTAGTCCATCGAGATCGCGAAGATCATCGCGAAGAAGAACACGGGGCCCCAGGCGTTGAGGAAGCCCTGCGACTCGAACCCGAGCAGGCCGCTCAGGTAGCCCTCCTGGAAGATCAGCCGGGCGACGCCGAAGGCTGCGGCCGTGGCGAGCAGGCTGGTGAGGACGCCCGCGAGGGCGATCAGCGGTGCCTGGAGCGCGACGAGCAGCAGCAGGAACCCGAGCCCGAGGACGACGAGGAACACCGGCAGCGTCTTGGCGGCGAGCGCCTGCTCGAGGTCGTGGTTCTCCGCGGCGGCGCCGCCGACGAGAGCGCTGGCAGGCAGCGTTGCGCGGAGTCGGTCGATCGTCCCCGAGAGGGCCGGGTCAGACGGGTCGACCGTCGGGACGGCCAGGGTCAGGGCGTCGCCCGCCGCTCGTCCCGGCCGCGCGGACCGCGGCGACGCCCGGATCGGCCTCCAGCTCGCTGCGCACCTGGGCGGCGTCGGCCGTCGTCGACACGATCTGGAGGGTGCCCGGCCCTCCGGGGCCGAGAGCCTCCTGCACCTGCGGTGTAGCCCACGCGGGAGCCGTCCGAGGCCGGCACGACCTTGATCGACGGCATCCCGGTGTCGAGGCCGATCGCCGGGAGCGCGAGGACCACGAGGATGGCGACCGCGGCGCTGCCGAAGAGCCACGGGCGCCTCCAGAGGAGCTCGGCCCAGCGTGCGAAGGCGGGCGAGCGGTGCTCGCCGGCGTGCACCCAGGGGAGGGCGAGCCGGTCGATGCCGTCCCCGAGCTTCGCGAGGACGGCGGGCAGCAGCGTGAGCGATGCCAGCAGCACGAACAGCACCGAGGTCATGATCCCGAGGCTCATCGAGCGGAACGCCGGGCTGGGCACCAGCATCACGGCCGAGAGCGCGATGAGGACGGTGACACCCGAGAAGAGGACGGCCTTGCCGGCGGTGTCCATCGTCACGGCGACCGCCTCACGGGTCGTGAGGTGCGAGCCGAAGTGCGCACCGCGGAAGCGCGCCACGATGAAGAGCGCGTAGTCGATCCCGAGCGCGAGGGCGAACATGAGGGCGAAGTTCATCGCCCAGATCGAGACGTCGAACGCCTGCGCGGCGAGGAAGAGCGTGCCGGCCGAGGCGGCGAGCCCGAGGATCGTGAGGAGCAGCGGCAGACCGGCCGCGACGAGCGAGCCGAATGCGAGCACCAGGATCGCGAGCGTCACGGGCCACGAGATCAGCTCGGACTTCATCATCGCGGTCTTGTTCGCCTCGTTGAAGTCCGACCACATGCCGGGAGCGCCCGTGAGCGACACGGTCACGCTCTCCGACCCGAGGTCGGCGAGCTCGCCCTTGAGGTCGTCTGCGGCGCGCACCATCTCGGTCGGCGATGCGGCTGCTCCGGCCTGGACGATCACCGTCCTCCCGTCGGGAGACGGCTGCGGCGGCGCCACCTGGGAGACGCGTGCGTCGGCCTCGAGCGCGCGCGTGACCTGCGCGACCGTCGCGTCGAGGCTCCCCTCGCCGCGGACGACCGCCATGAGCGCGTAGCTGCCCTGCCCCCCGAACGACTCGTCGATCGCGGAGCGGGCGGCGACGGACTCGGAGCCGGATGCCTCCCAGCCCTGCGCCGGAGAGGGCGTGCTCGGCGCGCGGAGCGAGCACCCCGAGTCCCACGGCGAGCACGAGCCAGGCGACGACGACGAGTCGTACGTGACCGGCGACCCAGTATCCGAGCCGGCCGATCGGGCCGAGGGGGCTCAACAGGACACCTCGTCGGAGCACGGGACGTGGGCGAGCACGATCGATGCGGGGCAGCGGCCCGAGAGGGCGAAGAGCCACTGGTTCGCGGCGACGAGCACGGCCAGGAGCAGGAACCACGGGCTGACGAGCAGCGTGAGGATCACGGCGAGGAGGGTCATCGTCCCCGCCAGCGCGAAGAGGATGCGTCCGGTCGGCGATCGCGCGGCAGATCATGCGGCGGCTCCCGAGAGGATCTCGTCGAGCTCGGCGAGCTGGCGCTGGATGCCACCGCAGACGCTCTCGCAGAGCGAGAAGACGGAGTCGTCTGCGATCGCGTAGAGGACACGGTTGCCGTCACGGGTGCGCGAGACGATCCCCGCGCCGTGGAGCACGCCGAGATGCTTGGAGACGTTCTGCTGCGTCGCCCCGAGGACGTCGGCGAGCTGCTGGACGCCGAGCGGGCCCTCGCGGAGCTGGTCGAGGAGCCGGATGCGCATCGGCTCGCCGATCACCCTGAAGCGGGCGGCGATGAGCTCGACGAGCTGATCGGGCAGGGGACGGGGAAGAGCGGTGATGGGGGTCATGGGGCCTCCGTGGTGGGAACGCCGTCACCCTATCACAACTCTAGAGTTGTGTAGTTGTTCTTGTCGCTAGATCAGCGCAGCCGGCCGCTCGATCGCCACGGGGCAGCGCCAGACCTGGCGGGTCGTCGTCTTCACCTTCAGCTCGCAGCCGTCCTTGACGAGCGTCGGGTACCCGGTGAGCAGGCCCTCCTTGCATGACCACCACTGGGATCCGGGCACGTCGGCGGCAGGCGCCTGGATCTCGGTGCAGGTTCCCGTGACGCCGAGCCGCTCGAACGTGTGCTGCTGCTGGAGCAGCACGAGGCCCGCGATCAGCGCGACGAGGACGAGGACGATCTTGGCGAGGACCATGATGTGGGCAGGGGTCGGGCGGGATGCCTGCTCGGGGTATCGGCACGGGCGAGGCGCGGCTGAACCCTGCGCGCTGCCGGCGCGCGGGCCGGTGGAACGGGGTAGAGTCGACGCCCGATGACGGCGATCGTGATGGACGGCAAGGCGCTGGCGGCCCGCGTTCGCGAGGACGTCGCGCGCGAGGTCGCGGAGATCGGGCACGTGGGGCTCGCGACCGTGCTCGTCGGCGACGATCCCGCCTCGCACGTCTACATCGAGGCGAAGCACAAGGCGGCGATCGCAGCGGGGATCGATGCGCGCGACGTCCGCATGCCTGCCTCCGCCTCCCAGGACGAGGTGCTCACGGAGGTCGAGCGTCTGAACGGCGACGACGGGGTCGACGGGATCCTCGTGCAGCTCCCGCTGCCCGACGGGATGGACGAGACGGCCGTCACGTACGCGGTCGATCCCCTCAAGGACGTCGACGGCTTTCACCCCGTGAACGCCGGGAACCTCTACCTCGGCACGCCGCTGCATGTGCCGGCGACGCCCTGGGGCTGCATGGAGCTGCTCGCGGCGCACGGGATCGACCCGAAGGGCAAGGAGGCCGTCGTCATCGGCCGCAGCGAGATCGTCGGACGCCCGGCCGGCATGCTGCTGCTCCAGGCGCATGCCACGGTGACGATCTGCCATTCGCGGACGGCCGACCTCGCGGCGCACGTCCGCCGGGCTGACATCGTCGTCGCCGCGGTGGGCGTTCCCGGGATCGTGACGCCCGAGATGGTCAAGCCCGGCGCGGCGGTGCTGGACGTCGGGCTGACCCGCACGGACGAGGGGATCCGAGGCGACGTCGACCCCGCGGTCGCCGAGGTCGCGGGCTGGCTGACGCCGATGCCGGGCGGGACGGGGCCGATGACGATCGCGATGCTCCTGCGCAGCGCGGTCAAGGCCTCGCGCTTCCGGCGCGGTGAGCTTGCGTTTCCCGGTCGCTAACGGTACCTTTCTGCCGCTTCAGTCAAGTCGTGTCGTCGTCGCAGGCGGCGGCGCATTCGCAGGAGGATGTTCGGTTGGGAGAGATCGGCACCGTGAAGTGGTTCTCGAACGAGAAGGGCTACGGCTTCATCGCACGTGAGAGCGGCGACGACGTCTTCGTCCACTTCTCGGCGATCACGATGGACGGCTACAAGTCCCTCACCGAGGGGCAGAAGGTGGAGTTCGAGGTCGTCCAGGGGCCGAAGGGCGCCCAGGCCGCGAACGTCACGCTCGCCGCGTAGCGCGACCCGCGACGAGGTTCACGACGGGCCCCTCAAGGAGCCCGTCGTCGTTCGAGGCGTCTCCTGGCGGGCGGGCAGGCGCTCTGCCCGACTAGGATCCGGACGATGGCGATCGAGCGAGAGCGGGTGGAGCACGTCGCGCGGCTGGCGCGTCTCGACCTGCGCGAGGACGAGGTGCGAGAGCCTCACGCGGCGAGCTCGGTGCGATCCTCGAGGCCGTCTCGAAGGTCGCCGAGCTCGACCTCGCCGACGTGCCGCCGACCTCGCATCCGCTCGACCTCGTCAACGCCTGGGCCGAGGACGTGCCCGCACGTCTCGCTCGCCGTCGACGACGCGCTCGCGAACGCGCCCGCCCGCGAGGGCGACCTCTTCCGCGTCCCGCCGACCGTCTGAGCCCGATGGCGCCGCGTGGTCGACACGCTGAGCCTCACGGCGGAGGATGCGCTTCGGCTGGTCGCCGCCGGCGACGTGTCGCCCGGCGAGCTCCATGCCGCGTATCTGGCGGCGATCGGAGAGCGCGACGACGAGCTGCACGCGTACCTGCGGGTCGTCGAGGAGCCGTCGGGCACGAGCATCCCGATCGCGCTGAAGGACGTGATCTCGACGAAGGGCGTCGAGACGACGGCCGGCTCGCGGATCCTCGAGGGGTACGTGCCCGTGTTCGACGCGACGGTCGCCGCGCGCTGCAAGGCCGCCGGGCTCTCGCTGCTCGGCAAGACGAACACCGACGAGTTCGCGATGGGCTCGTCGACCGAGAACTCGGCCTACGGCCCGTCCCGGAACCCCTGGGATCCCGCTCGCGTGCCGGGCGGTTCCGGAGGCGGCACCGCGGCGGCCGTCGCCGGAGGGCTCGCGCCGTGGGGGCTCGGCTCGGACACGGGCGGCTCGATCAAGCAGCCCGCCGCGCTGTGCGGCAACGTCGGGCTGCGCCCCACCTACGGCACCGTCTCGCGCTTCGGGATCGTCGCGTTCGCCTCGAGCCTCGACCAGATCGGCCCGGTCGCGCGCAACGTGCGCGACTGCGCCCTGCTCTACGGGATCATCGCGGGACGCGACCCGGCGGACTCGACGACGGTCGAGCTCCCCGAGCCGGTCGCGCTCCCGGACGGCCGAGCGCCTCGACGGCCTGCGGATCGGCGTCCCCAGCCAGGTCGCCGGGCTCGCAGGGATCGAGCCGGGCGTGCGCGGCGCGTTCGAGCGCTCGCTCGTCGTGGCGCAGGAGCTCGGCGCGGAGGTGGGGGAGTGCGATCTCCCGCTCTCGTTCGACTACGGGATGCCCTGCTACTACCTGATCGCCCCCGCCGAGGCGTCCTCGAACCTCGCGCGCTACGACGGCGTGCGGTATGCGACCCGGACGGACGCGGACACGTACCGCGCGATGGTCGAGCGCACCCGGGACGTCGGCTTCGGGCCGGAGCCGAAGCGCCGGATCATGCTCGGGACGTATGCGCTCTCGGCCGGGTACTACGACGCGTACTACGGGCAGGCCCAGCGCGTCCGCACGCTGATCGTCCGCGAGCACCGCGCGGCGCTCGAGCGGTTCGACGTGATCGCGACGCCGACCTCCCCGACCGTGGCGTTCCCGATCGGGGACAAGGCCTCCGACCCGCTCGCGATGTACGCGTGCGACCTGCTCACGATCCCCTCGTGCCTCGCAGGGCTCCCAGGGCTCAACATCCCGTGCGGGCTCTCGGAAGGGCTGCCGGTCGGCCTGCAGCTGATCGGCCCGCAGTTCGGGGAGAACGCGCTCTTCCGCGCCGGACATGCGCTCGAGGCCGCGCTCGGGTTCGACGTCGTGCCGGCGAGGCTGCGCCCGTGACCGTGCAAGGCACGAGCGGGCTCTGGGAGCCCGTCGTCGGGTTGGAGATCCACGTCCAGCTGAAGACGCGGACGAAGATGTTCTGTCGCTGCCCCGTCGGCTTCGGCGCGGGTGAGAACACGCAGACCTGCCCTGTGTGCCTCGGGTTCCCCGGTGCCCTGCCGGTCCCGAACCGCACAGCGATCGAGTGGACGGTGAAGCTCGGGCTCGCGCTCGGGTGCACGACCGCGCAGCGGGCAGTGTTCGCGCGCAAGAACTACTTCTACCCCGATCTGCCCAAGGGCTATCAGATCTCACAGTACGATATGCCTCTTTGCGAAAATGGCACGATGCTAGTACCAACGAGCGAAGGGGATCACGTGATCGGGATCGTGCGCGCGCACCTCGAGGAGGACGCCGCGAAGACGGTGCACGTCGGCGGTCACACCGGAAGGATCGGCGGAGCCGACTACAGCCTCGTCGACTACAACCGCGGGGGGACGCCGCTGGTCGAGGTCGTCACCGCCCCTGACATCCACTCCTCCGACGAGGCGCGCAGGTTCCTGCAGCTGCTGCGGCAGACGATCGTCGAGCTGGGGATCTCCGACGCCGAGATGGAGAAGGGAACCCTCCGCGTCGACGCCAACGTCTCGGTGCGGCCGGCCGGCTCGGACGAGCTGCGCACGCGCTGCGAGATCAAGAACATGAACTCGTTCAGCCACATCGCGAAGGGCATCGACGCCGAGGTCGCCCGCCAGATCGACGTCTGGGAGTCGGGCGGCGTGGTGGAGCAGCACACCTACGACTACGACGTCGCCCACAACAGGCTCACGGCACGGCGTTCGAAGGAGGAGGCGGACGACTACCGCTACTTCCCCGATCCCGATCTCGTCCCGGTCGAGCCGCCGCCGGCGCTCGTCGACGCGCTCCGCGGCCTCGCTCCCGGCGCTCCCGGCGCAGCGGATCCGCGAGGTCGAGGCTGCGCTCGACCTCGAGCGCGCGCTCGTGCTGGTGACCGGGGGCCTCGACGGGCTCTGGCGGGAGACGGTCGCGGCCGGCGCAGACAGCGTCGCGGCCGCGAACGTGATCGCGAACAGCGTCGTCGGCGCGGGGCACGAGCCCGGCTCCGTCCCTGCGGCGGAGCTCGCTCGGCTCGTCGAGGCGCGCGACCGCATCCCTCGAAAGGCGTTCGACGACGCGATCGCGCATCTCGCCGATCCTGGCTTCTCGGCCGGCCCGTACCTCGCGCAGGAGGCGGTCTCCGACACGGCGACGCTCGAGCCCCTCGTCGACGCGCTGATCGAGGCGAACCCGGGCCAGGTCGCGGCCTACCGCAACGGGAAGACCGGGCTGCTCGGCTTCTTCGTCGGCCAGGTGATGAAGGAGACGCAGGGCCAGGCCGACGCGCGCGTCGTGAGCGAGCTCGTGCGCGCCCGGCTCGAAGGTTGACACCGGCGCGCGGCACGGGCGAGCATGGCACCATGGAGCGCGTGGCACGTCGCGCGCTGACCTGGGGGCTGACGCTCCCGCTCGTGGGGGCGAGCGTGCTCGCGGGCCACGCTCTCGCGTACGCCGCGACCGGCGTCGACGTCGGACCGATGCACGCCTACCTCGGCCACGCGCCCCAGATGCTGGCGATCCTCGCGTCTTCGTCGGTCTCGTCGGCCTCGCGGTCGACGCCCGCTCGGAACAGGTCGGGACGCTGCCGTTCGCGGGGCTCGGGGTTGCCGTGTTCGCGGTGCAGGAGCACCTCGAGCGGTTCGCTCACAGCGGCGACGTGCCGCTGCTCGTCACGGATCGGACGTTCCTGCTCGGCGCTGGCCCTGCAGGTCCCCGTGGGGCTGCTCGCCGTCTGGATCGCCACGACGGCTGGTCGTCACGCTGCGGACGCTGGCGGCTCGCCCGTCGCGCCCGCCGCTCCTCGGCAGCTTCCGGTCGGCATCGGCTACCTCGTGTCCGGCGTCCCTCGTCAGCGGCCACCGGTCGCGACTCTCGGCCGCGGGCCGCCGCGCCTCCTTCGCCCCTGAGCATCGCCTCCGAGCGGAGGCGTCCCAGCGAACAAGGAGAGACCCACGATGAGAGGCTTCCATCGCGGCCGCGTGGCCGCGCTGCTCGCGCTCGTGCGCTTGCGATCTCCGTGCCCGTCGCCCTCGCCCACGAGGGCGACGGTCACGACACGACCGGCACGATGCCCCCGCCGACCGACGGGGTCACGCGGCAGACCTTCACGTCGATGTGGCAGGTCGCCGGCAGCGGCGTCGCGGGGATCACGGGCGCGCGGCAGAACGGGGCGAGACGCTGACCGTGACGGTGAACGTCAGCGGGCTGAAGCCAGGGTCGAAGCACGCGGCGCACGTCCACGGCCCGCTCGCCTCGTGCGCGAAGCGAACGAAGCGCCACGCCGCGGAGCTCGGCGACTTCGTCGCGGATGACGAACGGCGTGATCCACGCGACGCGGCGGGTGCGGTCGAGGAGATGGTGGTCGGGATGCCCGGATACTTCGTGATGGTGCACGCCAACCCGGGGAAGAAGATGCCGAAGCGGGAAAGGTGGCGATGAACCCCCCGATCTCCTGTGGCACCCTGCCTGCCTGACGCACCATCCGGCCGGACGCGCCCCTGCGCGCGTCCGGCGCGCACCGACCCGATTGAGAGGAGTGAAGCGCCGACCATGCGCAGCACGCTGACCGCGCTCGTGGCGCTCGCAGTCGCGACGGTCGCCGCTCGTCCGCGCTCGCGCATCCCGATGGCCGCGGCGGCCCCAGCGCGACCCGTGACCGTGACGCATCACGGTCGTCAACGGCCGTCCCGTCGGCGGGGTCAAGCGACCGACCGTCAAGAAGGGCACCATCGTCCGCTTCGTGATCGTCACCGACAAGGGCGAGGAGCGTGCACCTCCACGGCTACGACGTCGAGAGCGAAGATGCGCCGGGCAAGCCGACCGTCCTGCAGGTCGTGCGAAGATCCCGGGCCGGTTCGAGCTCGAGATGCACGGCCCTGACGCGCTGCTCGCACAGCTCACGGTGAGGCCGTAGCGACGTTGCCGGACCTGCTCGCGCACGGGATCGGCGGCGTCCAGGATCTCCCGGTTCCCCGGTGGCTGTTCTACTGGGGAGCCGGGTTCGTCCTGGTCGCGTCGTTCGCGCTGCTCGGAGCGCTCTGGCGGCGGCCGCTGCTCGCCCGGCATGCGTCCGGACGCGCAGTCCCGGGCGGGCTCTCGCACGTCGATCCTGGGGCCGGGCCGGGTCGCTGTTCAGATCGTCTCGGTGGCGGCGTTCGCGCTCGTCTGGGCCGCCGCGCTCTTCGGTGACACCGACCCGTTCCGGAACCTCGCGCCGACCTGGGTCTACGTGGTGTTCTGGCTCGGCGTCCCGCTGCTCTCCGTGCTGTTCGGGAACGTCTGGCGCGCGCTCTCGCCGTGGCGCGCGCTCGCGGACGGCTTCGTCTGGCTCTGGGAGGCGCACCGGACGCCGTGCGGCGCCCCTGGCCGACGTACCCGGCCCGGCTCGGCCGCTGGCCCGCAGCGGCCGTCCTGCTCGCGTTCGTCGCCGCTCGAGCTCGCCTACTCGGACCCGTCGAGCCCGCGCGCCCTCGCGTTCGCGATCGCGCTCTACACGTACGTCGCGCTCTTCGGGATGATCGCCTTCGGGCGGGAGACGTGGGTCCGGTCGGGCGAGGGGTTCGCAGTCGCCTTCGCGTACCTCGCCCGCATCGCGCCGCTGCACGCGGTCGACGGCCGGATCCGCGCGCGGTGGCCGTTCACCGGGCTCGGCGGCAGCGACCGGATCCCCGGCTCGACCGCGGTGGTCTCGGTGATGCTGGGCTCGGTGCTGTTCGACGGCTACAGCCGGACGACGACCTGGCAGGACACGCTCGCCGAGATCGAGGGGCCGTACCTGATCGATCGCCCGGGCGTGGGCGAGCTGCTCGTCACGCTCGCGAACCTGGGCGGTCTGCTCGCCGGCTCGCTCCTCGTCGGCCTCGCCTACGTGGCGGCCTGCTCGCTCGCGCGCGCGTCGGTCAACGCGCCGCGCTCCCTGGTCCCCGAGTTCCTGCTCTCGCTCCTGCCGATCGCGTTCGTCTACCTCGTCGCCCACTACTTCACGCTCTTCGTGATCCAGGGCCAGTTCGCGATCCCGCTGCTCTCCGACCCCTTCGGTCGCGGGTGGGACCTCCTCGGCACGGCCTCCTTCCTGCCGAACCTCACGCCCTTCACGCCGAACACGGTCTGGTACGTCCAGGTCGGGGCGCTCGTCGTCGGGCACGTCGCCGCGCTCGCGGTCGCGCACGATCGGGCGATCGACGTGTTCGAGAGCCGTCGCGACGCTCTGCGCTCGCAGTACGCGCTGCTCGCGCTGATGGTGCTCTACACGGTCGGTGGGCTGTGGGTGCTCTCCCGCGGATGATCGCGCACCATGCGACGCTCACGTCGATCGGTGTCGAGCTTGGCATCGTGGTCGCGCTGCTCGTGCTGTTCGGGACGATCGCCTGGCGCGAGCGGCGGCGGCGAGCCCGACGGGCAGCCGCCGCACCGGTCGCGCGCATGCGCGAGGACGAGCCCCCACCGTCTGGAGCCGATTCGCTCCTCTAGCCGTCGAGAGGGCGTCAGCCATCCTCAACGGCTGATGAAGCCGCCATAGAGGAGCACGGCCGCGAGCGCGGCGAAGAGCGCGCTGCCGCCTTCGCCCAGCCCTGCGACCGCGCTACCGACGGCGGCGACGGCGACCCCGGCGATGATCAGCCCGTTGCCGACAGGCCGCCGACGGATCCCGTGGATCGCGATCCCCACCGCCAGGAGCGTCCCGCCCACGTTGCCGACGACAGCGAGCAGCCGCGCAGGGACGAACGCCAGCAGATCGGTCGCGTCCGGGATCGCGTTGCCGGTGACGGGCTCGAGCAGCGGGACGGCGATCGCCACGCCGACCGCGAGCCCCGTCCACAGGAGTGCCGCTGGCCCGGCCAGCTCGGACGCCCAGGCGTCTGAGCGAGCCGAGCCCGAGGAGGGCCGCGGTGAGCAGGCCTCCGCACAGGTAGTAGACGCGGAAGGAGCGGTCGTCCCAGCCTGCGGCGGCCCCCCAGGCGAGCGCGCCCGACGCGAGCGCGAACGACCCCAGCGACCCTGCCCAGATCAGCAGCTCGGGCGCACGCCGTTCACGCCAGCGCCCGAGGATCTCGGCCGTGAGCCTCAGCGCGACGAGCGCGCCACCGAACGCGAGGAGGACGTCCACGCGCCCCAGCGTAGTCCGTGACCAACCGATCACCTCGCGTGCGTCCGAGTGATCGGACAAGATGTCGTGTCCGGTTCGCGCGGCAGGGACGAGGAGAGTCGATGAGGACGGCCAGGATGGTGGTCGGGGTGGTGGCGGTCGTCTTTGGCGTTGCCGTCGCGGCGACCGCGACCGGAGCCGGGCGAACCGACTACGCGGCCGCGTCGTGGAACGTCCTGCCGCCCGGGCAGGCCGGTGGCGTGAGCTTCACCGCGAACTCGACCGACCAGGCGAAGCTGTACGACTCCCTCACGCCGCTCCAGGATCGCGTGAGCGCGGCCACGATCGCCCGAACCTTCAAGCGGGCCCCGCTCGGGCTCGGCACGGAGAAGGCGGTGCGCACCGAGCGACCTCGAAAGGGCCTCGTGATCCGGAGGGATCGGTGGGGTGTCCCTCACATCGTCGGAAGGACCGACCTCGACGTGGCGTTCGGCGCCGGCTGGGCGACTGCGCAGGACCGGCAGCTGATCATGGAGCTGCTGCGTGGCCCGGGTCGGATCGCCGCGCTCGACGCGCCCGGGATCGACGCGTTCGCCCTCGCGCTGCAGGGGAAGACGTTCGTGCCGAGCGCCGCGACCGAGGCCCGCCTGAACGCGCAGTTCGCGCTCCTCGCCAGGACGGGGACAAGGGGACGCCGGCTGATCAGGATCATCGACGCGTACGTCGCCGGGATCAACGGCGCCTACCGGAAGGCCGGTCTTCAGATCGCGCCGTGGACCCGCGCGGACGTCGTCGCGGTCGCCGGCCTGATCGGCGGGGTGTTCGGCAACGGCGGTGGAGACGAGGCTCGACGCTCCGCGTTCCTCTCGAAGCTCCAGTCGCTGCTCGGTGGCGAGCGCGGCCGGGCGACGTGGGAGGATCTCCGGCTTCGCGATGATCCGGAGGCGCGCACGGCGGTCGAGGGACGGTTCACGAACGGAAGGGCGACCACGGAGCTCGGCAACGCGATCGTGGACGGAGGGAGCATCCGCGGCGCCGCCGCGCTCCAGCCTGCGTCGAGGATGCAGATCGCCGCCTCGAACGCGCTCCTCGTGGGCGCGAAACGGTCGGCATCGGGCCATCCGCTGGCGGTGATGGGCCCGCAGGTTGGCTACTTCTACCCCGAGATCATGCTCGAGCTCGACCTCCAGGGCGGAGGGTACGCGGCGCGCGGCGCGGCGTTCCCGGGGATCTCCTTCGGCATCCTGCTCGGGCGCGGACCCGACTACGCGTGGAGCGCGACCTCGGCTGGGCTCGACCTGACCGACCAGTACGTCGAGACGCTCTGCGACGGCAGCGACACCCGGTACCTCTGGAAGGGCGACTGCCGTGAGATGACGACGTTCTCGGCCGGCACGGTTCGCGGAGCGCCCGGGACGCCCGTCCAGCCGCTCGTCTACAACGAGACCGTCCACGGCCCGGTCGTCGGCTACGCGACCGTCGACGGCAAGCGCGTCGCGATCTCGAGCAAGCGCTCGACCCGCAACCGGGAGCTCCTGTCCGGCCAGTTCTTCTTCACGCTCTCCACGGCCGGGGTGCGCTCCGCGAAGGAGTTCGTCGCGGCTGCGGCCGGGATGGAGCTCACGTTCAACTGGCACTACCTCGACCAGAAGGACGTCGCCGTGTTCAGCTCCGGTCGGATCCCCGTGCGGCCGACATCGGTCGACCAGGGCCTCCCGACGAAGGGCACCGGTGAGTACGAGTGGCAGGGCTTCCTCGCGCCGGCGAAGCATCCGCAGCAGCTCAACCCCGCGTCCGCGCTGCTGCTCAACTGGAACAACAAGCACGCGAAGGGCTTCCTCGGCGGCGACAGCGAGTGGGGCTACGGCTCCGTCCAGCGCGTCGATCTGCTCTGGGGCGCGGCGCAGCGCACGAAGAAGCACACGCTCGCGACGCTCGTCGGCGCGATGAACCTCGCCGCCACGCAGGATCTCCGGGCAGTGCGCGTGTGGCCGATCGTGAGCGCCGCGCTCGCGCAGGGCACGTCGCCGTCGGCCCGGGCGACCAGGGCGGCTGCGCTCGTGGACGCCTGGGTGCAGCGAACCGGGTCGCGCCTCGACGTCGATCTCGATGGGAAGGTCGACGATCCGGGCGCGGCCGTCCTCGACGCAGCCTGGAAGCCGCTCACGGATGCCGTGCTCCGGCCCGTGCTCGGCGACCTCGTCGTCGACCTCGAGGGGCTCGTGCGTCGCGACGACAGCCCGGCACAGGGGGGCTCCGCCTACTACGACGGGTGGTACACGTACGTCGAGAAGGATCTCCGCCGACTCCTGGCCCGCCCCGTGGCAGGCCCGTTCACGACCGCGTTCTGCGGGAACGGCGTCCTCGCGTCGTGTGCCTCGTCGCTGTGGGCCGCGATCGACAAGGCCGCCGCTGAGCTCGAGGCGAGCCAGGGGAGCGACCCCTCGGCGTGGCGCGCCGACGCGACGGCCGAGCGCATCCGGTTCAGCCCCGGCATCCTCCCGAACTCGATGCGCTGGACGAACCGGCCGACGTTCCAGCAGGTCGTCTCGTTCGACGGCCACCGCTGAACCGACCGGTGGCGCCGAGCACCGTCGGTAGCGTGTGAGCGTGCCGCAGAACCCGTTTCTCCTCACACCGGGGCCGACCGAGGTGCCCGGGCCGGTGCTCGACGCGCTCGCGCGTCCGGTGATCCATCATCGCTCGCCCGAGTTCAGGTCGCTCTTCGGCCGGGTGCGCACCCGGCTGCGCGAGGTGTACCGCACGGACAACGAGGTGCTCGTGACGACCTCCTCCGGGACGGGGGCCTTCGAGTCCGCGGTGGTCAACCTGCTCTCGCCGGGTGAGCCGGTCGTCGCGGTCTCCCACGGGAACTTCGGGGAGCGCTGGCAGAAGCTGGCCGCCGCGTACGGTGCGGACGTGCACCGCGTGACGTACGCGTGGGGCGACGAGCCGCGCGCCGACGACGTCGCCGCAGCGATCGCCGAGTCGGGGGCGCGCGTCGCCCTCGTCGTGCACTCCGAGACGTCGACCGGCGTCGTCAGCGACGTCGAGTCGCTCGCCGCAGCCTGCCGCGCGTCCGGCGCCCTCTGCGTCGTCGACGCGATCTCGAGCCTCGGTGCGGTACCGCTCGAGACCGACGCCTGGGGGATCGACGTCGTGGTCACCGGATCTCAGAAAGCGCTCATGTGCCCTCCCGGCCTCGGCTTCGTGTCGGTCTCCGACGAGGCCCGGGCGAAGGGGGCGACCGCCACGATGCCGCGGTTCTACTGGGACTGGGAGCGCGCGATCGCGCAGGCGGAGAAGGACAACACGCCGTTCACGCCGGCCGTGTCGACCATCGTCGCGCTCGACGAGGCCCTGGGGCTGCTGCTGGACGAGGGGCTCGAGCACGCCTTTGCGCGACACGTCGCCCTCGGCCGGGCCTGTCGTGCCGGGATGAAGGCGCTGGGGCTCGAGCTCTACTCGCCGGACTCCGATCGTGCGGCCGTCCTCACCGCCGTTCTCACGCCTGAGGGCGTCGACGCTGTCGCGCTCCGTCTCGCGCTGCGCGACCGGCACGGGATCACGATCGCAGGAGGGCACGGAGACATCGTCGATCGGCTCTTTCGCCTCGGTCACATCGGCCACGTCGGAATCGACCAGGTCGCGCTCGCAGTCGCCGCGATCGAGCAAGAGCTCGTCTCGGCCGGGGCGACCGTCCCCCGCGACGTCGCGGTCGGCGCCGCACGGGGCGCTTACGCCGCGGCTGTCGGGGAGTAGGCGATGCGCGTTCTCGTCAGGGAGTCGATCGCGGAGGCCGGTGTCGATCTGCTCCGCTCGCGGTTCGAGGTCGTCGTCGACGCCGACACGCCGCTCGAGGAGCTCATCCCGGACTTCGACGGCATCGTCATCCGCTCCGCGACGAAGATGACGGCGGAGCTGATCGACCGGGCGACCAACCTCAAGGTGATCGGCCGCGCCGGGGTCGGTGTCGACAACGTCGACGTCGAGGCTGCGACCCGGCGCGGCATCGTCGTCGCCAACGCGCCCGAGTCGACGGTCGTCTCCGCCGCCGAGCAGACGATCGGGTTGATGGTGGCCCTGGTGCGCAACATCCCCCAGGCCCACGCCGCGCTCAAGCAGGGCCGCTGGGAGCGCTCGCGCTGGAGCGGCGTCGAGCTGGAGGGGAAGACGCTCGGGGTTCTCGGGTTCGGGAGGATCGGCCAGCAGGTGGCACGCCGCGCGACGGGGCTGGGGATGCGCGTCGTCGCGTTCGACCCCTTCGTCTCGGACGACCGGTTCAGGGAGCTGGGCGTCGAGCACGTCCCGACGATCGACGAGGTGCTCGGCGTCGCCGACGTGCTCACGCTCCACTCGCCGCTCACGGACGAGACGCGGGGGATGATCAACCGCGAGACGATCGCGAAGATGAAGGACGGGGCACGGCTCGTCAACGCCGCGCGAGGAGCGCTCGTGGACGAGGAGGCGCTCGCAGAGGCGATCGACTCCGGCAAGCTCGCCGGAGCGGCGCTCGACGTCTTCTCGACGGAGCCGTACGCCGGCCCTCTCCTCGAGCGCGATCACATCGTGGTGACGCCTCACCTCGCCGCCTCGACCGACGAGGCGCAGGATCGGGCCGGGATGATCATCGCCGAGCAGGTCGTGAGCGCGCTCGAAGGCGGCCTCGTCTCGAACGCGGTCAACATCCCGGTCGTCGACAAGGCCGACCTCGAGGTGCTGGGGCCGTTCATCCCGCTCGCGTCGCGGCTCGGACAGCTGGCCGTCGAGCTGGCGGGCGGGTTTCCGCGCCGGATCGCGGTCGCAGCCCACGGCCCTCTCTCCGCGTACGACATCCGGCTGCTGACGGTGGCTGCGCTGAACGGCGCGTTCCAGGGTCGGGTCGACCAGGTCGTGAACGTCGTCAACGCGCCCGTGCTCGCGGCCGAGCGTGGGATCGCCGTGTCGGAGGAGCGGTTCCACGGGTCGCGCGACTACACGAACACCGTCGAGGTGCGCGTGTCGACCGAGTCGGAGGAGGTCACCGTCTCCGGGACGACCGTCGGTCCGGAGCCGCGGCTCTTCATCGCGAGCGCGCTCGGTCACGGGATCGACATCGAGATGGCCCCTCACATGGTCTTCGTGCGCTACGACGACCGGCCCGGCGTGATCGGCAGGGTAGGAGGGATGTTCGGCGACGCAGGGATCAACATCGCCAACATGGCGGTCTCGCGGACGAAGGAGGGCGACATGGCCCTCATGGCGTTCTCGATCGACTCGCCGGCCACACCCGAGCTCGCGGAGCGCCTCCACGCCGCCGGCTACGCCGACGTCAGGATCTTCGAGCTCCACTGATCAGCTCGCCGTCGCACGGCGTGCGACACTCGTCCGATGGGCGCACGGGGCGGAGGCTGGGTGGCGGCGCAGTTCGCGCTGATGTTCCTGGTCTTCGTGTCCGTCGCAGTCGATCCCCGCTGGCCGGACGCGATCTCCACCGTGCTCGCGGCGCTCGGGGGCGCTCTCGTCCTCGGCGGGATCGCGATGGTCGTCTGGGCCGCCCGGACGATGGGGCGCTCGCTCACGCCGTTCCCCGAGCCGGCGGAGTCGGCGGAGCTCGTCGAGCACGGGCCGTTCGCGCACGTCCGGCACCCGGTCTACTCGGGGTTCCTCGCGGTGTGCGTCGGCTGGTCGCTCTTCGGTGGGCCTGTCACGCTCGTCCTCACGGGTGCGCTCGCCCTGCTGTGGGTCGGGAAGATGCGTGCGGAGGAGCGAAGGCTGGACGGGCGGTTCCCGGGGTACCCGGCCTACAGGGCGCGTGTCCGGTGGAAGCTCGTGCCGGGAGTCTTCTGATGGAGGCTTGGCCGCAGGAGGTCGAGCTCGTCGCCGCGTTCCTGCGCGCCTCGGGTGCCGAGGCGCGCATCGAGGAGATGCCTGCCGACGCCGCGACGGCGGAGGCGGCGGCGGACGCCGTCGGCTGCACGCTCTCCCAGATCGTGAAGTCCGTCGTGTTCCTGTGCGACGGCTCGCCCGCTGTCGTCCTCGCACCTGGCGACCGTCGCGTCGACTCCGGCGCCGTCGCCCGTCTCGCCTCGGCGAGGCGCGCTGCGATCGCGCGCCCGGAGGAGGTCATCGCCGTGACGGGGTTCACGCCGGGCGCCGTTGCACCGTTCCCGCTGCCGGAGGTGCAGCTGGTGCTTCTCGAGCGGACGCTGCTTCGCCATCACGCGGTGTGGGCCGGAGCGGGCTCGGCGAGGCACCTCGTCCGCCTGTCGCCCGTCGAGCTGCTGCGGCTCTCGCGCGGTCAGGTCGAGGACGTCGTGCGACCTTCCGCATAATGCGTGGACATCGACCTCTCGACCGAGGAGTTCCCATGGAGGAGACCGCGAAGATCTGGATGAACGGCGAGCTCGTGGACTGGGCCGACGCCACCGTTCATGTCGGTGTCCACGGGCTCCACTACGGGACGGGCGTCTTCGAGGGCATTCGTGCCTACGCGACCCCGGCAGGGCCGGCGGTCTTTCGCCTGCGCGACCACATGCAGCGGCTGCACGACTCGGCGCGCCTGCTGTACATGGACATCCCGTACAGCGTCGACGAGCTGCGCGACGCGACGCACGACCTGATCCGGGCGAACGAGCTGCCCGCCTGCTACGTCCGGCCGATCGCCTTCTACGGCTACGGCCAGCTCGGCGTCTCGACGCAGGGCAACCCGGTCGAGACGGTGATCATGGCGTGGCCGTGGGGCGCCTACCTGGGCGAGGAGGCGCTCACCAACGGCGTGACCGCGAAGATCTCCTCCTACCAGCGGATCGGCCCGAACGTGATCCCGCACGCCGCCAAGGCCACCGGCGTCTACCTCAACTCGATGCTGGCGACCACCGAGGCCCGCCGCGGTGGCTACCAGGAGGCGATCCTCCTCACCCAGGACGGCTACGTCGCCGACGGGCCGGGCGAGAACGTCTACGTCGTCAAGGACGGCGTCATCCACACGCCGCCGCTCTCGACCTCGATCCTCGCAGGGATCACGCGCTCGACGGTTCTCCAGATCGCGGGCGATCTCGGGTACGGCGTCCGCGAGTCCAGCCTGATCCGAACCGACCTCTATCTCGCCGACGAGGTCTTCATGACCGGGACGGCGGCGGAGGTCACGCCCGTGCGCTCGGTGGACGACATCGAGATCGGGGTCGGGCCGGTCACGCAGGCCGTGCAGCAGGCCTACCTCGACACGGTCAACGGCCGCGACGAGCGCTGGTCGCACTGGCTCGACGTCGTCGACGGCGTGACAGCCGCCTCGTCGTAGTCGTCGTCGCCGCCGTCGTGGCTGTCGTCGTACCCACCACCAGCGCCGGCAGCGGCGGCAGCAGGAACACCGTCGTCGCCGCCTCCGGCGGCTCGCGGAGAGCGGGCGACAGGAGCAAGTACCACGGTGTTGCCTGCTCGCTCTGCGCGTGATCGCTCGCCTAGGGGTGAGGATCGGGCCAAGGAGGTGTTGCTCGCGCCTGGGTTCCGTGGTGAGGCTTGACGGAGGCGGTCGGGGCGCCTCCGCAGCGCGACCGGGGCTAGCGGCTTCGCGCCGCGGCGAGGAGCACCGACACGATGCGCTCCTGCTGGTCGGCTGTCAGCGCCGATCCGCTCGGGAGGCACAGCCCACGCTCGAACAGGAGCGTCGAGACTCCGCCACCGAACATCCGCCGTTCGGCGAAGACAGGCTGGAGGTGCATGGGCTTCCAGACGGGTCGCGCCTCGATGTCCTCCGCCTCGAGGGCGAGACGGATCGTCTCCCGGTCAGTGCCGAAGAGGTCGGGATCGACCGTGATGCACGTGAGCCAGTGGTTGCTCTCACCCCAGCCTGCATCCGGCATGAACGCGATCCCGCGGAGCGTCTGCGAGCAGCGCGCGGTACCGGGCGTTGACGGCGCCGCGTGCCGCGATCCGGTCGGGCAGCGCCTCGAGCTGCGCGCGACCGAGGGCGGCGAGCACGTTGCTCATCCGGTAGTTGAAGCCGATCTCGGTGTGCTCGTAGTGCGGCGCGGGCTCGCGCGCCTGCGTCGAGAGCTTGCGCGCGTGCGCGATCCAGTCGGCGTCGTGTGAGACGAGCGCCCCGCCGCCGCTCGTCGTGATGATCTTGTTGCCGTTGAAGGAGAGCGCTCCAAGCGCGCCCTGGCCGACCGGCGCGCTCGCCGCGGTAGGTGGCACCGAGCGACTCCGCCGCGTCCTGGATCAGCTCGACGTCGTGCCGCTCGCACACGTCCCGAAGGGCGTCGTAGTCGCAGCACTGCCCGTAGAGGTCGACGGCGATCACCGCGCGCACCCGGGCGCCCGCCGCCCGGCGTGCTGCGATCGCCTCCTCGAGGAGCACGGGGTCGATCGTCCAGCTCGCGTCGCAGTCGACGAAGAACGGCGTCGCGCCGGTATAGACGATCGCGTTCGCGGTCGCGGCGAACGTCAGACTCGAGCACGCGACCTCGTCACCGGCGCCGATCCCGCGCACGACGAGCGCGAGGTGCAGCGCGGCCGTCCCGCTCGACAGCGCGAGGACGTGATCGGTGCCGGTCGCCGCGCCCAGCTCGTCCTCGAAGGCGTCGACGTGGGGGCCGAGCGGCGCGAGCCAGTTCGACAGGATCGCATCGCCGACCAGCTCGAGCTCGCGACCGGTGGGATGGGGGGGAGACAGGTAGATGCGCGTCATTCGTGGACGAGCCTAGCGGGTGCGTCCGTTCGCGCGACCGGCCCGCGGCTCCGCCTCGAATCCTTCACCAGCCCATCGTCCCAGGGGCGCCCTTGAACGGTCCGGTGAGGTCGCTCGTGATCCACCCACCGTAGAAGGAGCCCTGTTGGGGCAGGACACGCTCGTCGTCGACCCAGCACTCGTCGACGTGCTGCGCGTAGAACGCGACGCGTCCGGCGATCGTCTCGAAGCCCGGCCGCGGCTCGGGGAACGTCCAGGCTGCTCTCGGGGCGAGACGCCCGGGGACGACGACGTCGAGGTACGTCGCCGTGCCCTTCCACTCGCACACGCTGGTGCGTCCGCCCGAGGGCGAGAGCACGCCGACCGCGACCGAGCCGCGGTGGGACGTAGTAGGTGGGCGGGTGGCTCGTCTCCAGCACTCGCACCGCGTCCGTCGTGTCCACGAGCGTGACGCCGCCGTGGATCACGCGGATCCGGCGAGCCGTCGGCTCGATGCGCGGCGGGCGCGGGTAGTCCCAGACGGACTCGACGGGCATGCAGCCCACGGTACGCCGTCGCCGTGAGGCTGCGTCGCGCTCGCTCGGCTTCTGCGGGCTGCGCCCCGACGCGCGATACTACGGGCCGATGCCCGGGTCTCCCCGCATGGTCTTCCTCGGCTTCGGCAAGTACGCCCGCGCCGACCGCATCTACGCGCTCGAGCCCATCACCGGCGAGGAGCGGGGCAGCGGGCGCCGCACGCTCGTGTGGATCGAGGGCATCGCCGAGCCGCTGGTCGCCTCGAGGACGCAGGAGACGATCCTCGAGGAGATGGGTGAGCCGACGGAACAACCGCGTCGCCGGGCAGGCGGACGCGGCGCGGTCGTCGAGCACCCGAGGCTGTTCACCGAAGCGGAGGAGTGACCTTCGCGGACGTCACGGCGGGGAGCGCGCTCCGCGCGGCTCCGTTGCTCGTCGGCTGGACGCTCCTCCACGAGGGGGTGGGAGGGAGGATCGTCGAGGTCGAGGCGTACGAGCCCGACGACGAGGCGAGCCACTCCTTCGGTGGCGAGACAGCGCGGAACCGGTCGATGTTCGGGCCGCCGGGGAGGCTCTACGTGTACCGGTCGTACGGCCTGCACTGGTGCGCCAACATCACCTGTGGACGACGGGGGACGGGCGCCGCCGTCCTGCTGCGTGCGCTCGCGCCGACGCACGGCCTCGAGGAGATGAGGGCACGCCGCGGGGGAGCGGTCGACGCCCTGCTCTGCGCCGGCCCGGGCCGGCTGGCGCAGGCGCTCGGGCTGGATGGCCGCCACGACGGGGCGGATCCGACAGCTTCCCCGTTCGAGCTCGTCCCTCCGACCGGCCGGATCGAGGTCGTCGCCGGCCCCAGGATCGGGATCACACGCGCGGTCGAGCGACCGTGGCGATTCGTCGAGCGCGGGACTAGCTGGTCGAGCCGCGCCCTACCACCAGGCTGATCCGCAGGCCGGGGCGGGACGCGACGCCAGGGGGAAGGCTCTGGCGGAGCACGACGCCTGCCGGGCCGTCGTCTTCCTTCACCGAGGCGCGCAGCCGCAGCTTGCGCAGCTGGATGCGCGCCTCGACCTCGCTCGAGCCGACGAGGTTCGGGACGAGCCCGTCCTTGGCGTGTGACACGTACAGCCTCACGGTGTCGTTGGCGGAGAGGTAGCCGCCGCGCGGCTCCTGGTTCATGACCACGCCGGGGCGCTTTCCCGCCTTGGCGGGGATGAGCACGACGTCGCTCGAGAGCGGCAGCTCCCCGCAGCGCCGACTTCGCCTCCTCGACGGAGTCGCCCAGCGACGAGCGGCACGGAGACCTCGTTCGCGTAGCAGGTCGCAGTCGTCGTGGGCGCGCGACCTGCGATGAACGCGATCGGCACCGTTGCCCGGGCAGTAGCCGTTGTCGAGCTTGTACGCGCCGTCGCGGCGCACCACGCGGCGGTACTCGGCCGGGAGGTACGGGGCGCCGGCGAAGGATGTGGGCGTGACGCCCCGCAGCGCGCGGTCGGCGAACGACTTCCAGATCGAGCGCGGGGAGCGTGCCGCCGGAGACGGGCTCGCCGCCGAACTCCGTCAGCATCGGCCGGAGCTCGTCGGGGTACCCGACCCAGACCGCCACCACGAGCTCGGGGGTGTACCCGACGAACCACGCGTCGCCGTAGTTGTCGGTCGTTCCGGTCTTGCCCGCCACCGCGCGTTCGGGCAGATCCGCGCGCCGCCCGGTGCCGTCCTCGACGACGTTCTCGAGGATCGCGGTCATCGGTGCGTGCTGCCTCTTCGGAGAGGACCGGACGCTCGACCGGCTCGTTGACCTTCACGCGGCCGCTCTTGCGGTAGCGCACCTGGTCGACGACGCGTGCCCGGTTTCCCATCAACGAGCCGTCGACACGGGCGCCGTCGTTCGCGATCGTCGAGTACGCGCGAGTCATGTCGAGGGGGTTGACCGCGACCGCGCCGAGCCCGATCGAGAAGTACGCGGGCGAGATCGCTGCGGATCCCGAGCTCGTGCGCGGTGTTGACGATCGAGCGTCGGTCCCACGAACTGCGTGAGCTGCGCGTAGACGGCGTTGTCGGACGACACCATCGCGCGCCCCAGGTCGGCCGTCCCGAGGTACGAGCCCTCGTAGTTCGTGACCTTCCAGATGCGATCCCCGGCGTCGATCTCGACCGGCTTCGACGCGAACTGCGTCTGGGGTGACACGCCCTTCCGCAGGGCCGTGGCGAGCACGATCGGCTTGAAGGACGAGCCGGGCTGCCGCTCGGCCTGGGTGGCGAGGTTGAACTGGCTCTTGCGGAAGTTCGTTCCCCCGACCATCGCCTTCACCGCGCCGTTCCGGGGATCGATCGCGACGAGCGCAGCGGTGGGGCCGTCGGGGTCGCGGAGGATGGAGCGGATCGACTTCGCGGCCTTCTCCTGGAGATCGAGGTCGATCGTGGTCGTGACCTCGAGGCCGCCACCGAACACGCGCTCGGCCCCGAACCGCGCGACGAGCTGATCCTTGACGTAGTTGAGGAAGTACGGCGCCGGCCCCTGCGTCCCGGGGAGGCGGATGTCCTCGGCGGCCGGGATCGGCGCTGCCTTCGCACGGGCGAGCTCGAGGCTCGTGATCCGCCCCTGGTCGTAGAGCAGCCCGAGGACCGTCGCGCGGCGGTTCCGCGCGGCGACCGGGTGCTGCGCCGGGTCGTACAGCGACGGGTCGGCGGGGATGCCGGCGAGGAGCGCGGCCTCCGGCAGCGTGAGCCCGTCGGCGTTCTTCTTGAAGTACGTCCGCGCCGCCTGCTGGATCCCGTAGGCGCCGTTGCCGAAGTAGATCGTGTTGAGGTAGGCGGTGAGGATGCGATCCTTCGACCAGCGCTGCTCGAGCTGCCAGGCCAGCGCGGCCTCCCGCACCTTGCGGGCGATCGTCCGCTCGTTGCGGGCGTAGGCGTTCTTCACGTACTGCTGGGTGATCGTCGAGCCGCCCTCCACGACGGCCTTGCTGCGGATGTCCTGCACGACGGCTCTGCCGATGCCGCGGACGTCGACGCCGTTGTGCTCGTAGAACCGGCGGTCTTCGACGGCCACGATCGCCTGCTTCATCACATCGGCGATCTCCTCGGACGGCACCAGCACCCGGCTCTCGTCACCGCGGAGGATGGCGAGGACCCGGCGGTCGCCGTTGGCGTTCGGCGCCGCGTACACGACCGTGTCGACATCGCCGCGTCGGTTCGACGGGTCGAGCGTCTCGATCTCGCCCGCGATCGCCGAGACGAGACCGTACGTGAACGAGGCGGATGCCAGCGCGAGGAGGACCGTCAGGAGCGCCAGCAGCCGCAGCTTGCGGATCCGACGACGCTTGCGGGGCGTCGCCTCCGTGCCGGCTGGTTGCTGCAACCACGCCAGTGTACCGGCGAAACGGGGCCTTCTAGGCTGCCGCGAGGACGGCGAGCACCTCGTCGCCGTAGCGCTCGAGCTTCGCCGGTCCGATCCCCGTGATGTCGGACAGCTCCGCGGCGCTCGTGGGCCGCACCTCCGCCAGCTCCCGCAGGGTCGCGTCGTTGAACACCACGAACGGGGGGACGCCATCCGACCTCGAGCGGTCGGTGCGCCAGGCGCGGAGCGCCTCGAAGAGCGGCGTGGACGGGCCGGCAGCGGCGGTGCCCTGCTTCCGCCGCTTCGCACCGAGGAACGGCACCGTGGCCCCAGGCACCGCATGGAGCAGCGTGAAGCCTTCCTCGGTCTCCCTGCCGACCAGCGCACCCGCGTCCTCGAGGGCACGGATCCACCGCGCAACCTCGGCGTCGCTCGCGGCGGCAAGCGACCCGAAGGCGTCCGACCTGCGACCGGCAGGTGGCGCCTTCACGGAGCCGCGCAACGTCAACGCCAGGCTCTTGCGCCCGATGGGCCAGGTGAGCCCGGCGACGGCGTCGACGATCGCCTGGCCGAGGTCTGCCGGCAGCGGTGGTGCAGCGATCCGTTGCGCGCGGGCCCGACGCGGTGCGCAGACGTCGCACTGTCCGCAGGGCGTCTCGGTCGTCTCGCCGAAGTGCTCGGCGACCTGGAGGTGACGGCAGCGGCGGGTTCGCGTGAACGCGAGCAGCCGCTCGCACCGGGCGAGCGCCTCGGAGCCGTAGCGCGTCAGCAGCGCCTCGACCGCGCCTCCGGCGTCGGCGGGGGCGGGGAGGAGCTCGACGTCGATCGTGCGGCCCCGATCGAAGCCCCGTCGCACGAGCCCGGCCTGCTCGAGCATCCCGACGAGCACGCGGGGGTCGTGGTCGTCGCCGACGGCGCGCGCCAGGGCGTCCAGCTCGACCGCGCCGTCGCGGTCCCGGAGCGCGCGGTAGACCGCTCGCAGGTCGGCCGCGGTCGGGATCCCGTCCGTCGCGAAGCGCTGCAGCGCTCGGGCGTCGGCCGCACCGGTGAGCAGGAGCGTGTCGCTCGGCGCGCCGTCGCGTCCTGCCCGGCCGATCATCTGGACGTAGCTCTCGAGCGAGTCGGGGAGGTTCACGAGCGCAGACGAGGCGGACGTCCGGCTTGTCGATCCCCATGCCGAACGCCGTCGTCGCGACGACGCCGCGGATGCGGCCGGCGAGGAAGTCGTCCTGGACACGCGAGCGCTCACCTGACTCGAGGCCCGCGTGGTAGTGCTCCATCCGCACCCCGTGGCCGCGCAGCGTGCGCGCGATCTCCTCGCAGGAGTGGCGCGAGCGCGCGTAGACGATCGCGGTGCCGTCGTCGAGCGCCTGGAGCCGCTCGACGAGGATCTCGAGGCGCTCGTGCTCGTTGGCCGCTTCCTCGACGTCGTAGCGGAGGTTCGGGCGCACCACGCTCGTGCGCACGACGTCGAGGTCGCGGCCGAGCGCGGCGGCGATCTCCGCTGCCGTGCGAGGCGTGGCGGTCGCGGTCATCCCGAGCACGGAGGGCCGGCCGATCTTCTCGAGCGCCCGGCGGATGAACAGGTAGTCGGGCCGGAAGTCGTGGCCCCACATGCTCACGCAGTGCACCTCGTCGATCACGACGAGCCCGATCCCGACGCGTCTGAGCGTCTCCACGAATCGCCGCTGCCGGAGCCGCTCGGGCGCCGCGTAGAGGATCCGCGTCCTCCCGCTCGCCACGCCGTCGATCCGTGACGCAGACTCGTCCGCGTCGAGCGAGGAGTTGACGAAGGTCGCCGTCGCCGCGATCTCGGGAGGCAGCTTGTCGACCTGATCCTTCATCAGGGCGATCAGCGGTGAGAGGACGAGCGTCGGCTCGGGGCGGAGCATCGCCGCGAGCTGGTAGGTGAGGGACTTGCCCGAGCCCGTCGGCATCACGGCGAGCGTGTCGATTCCCGCGACGGCGGCCCGCACCACGGTCTCCTGCCCGGGTCGGAACGCATCGAAGCCGAAGAGCTCGCGGAGGGGGGTCAGCAGGTCGGGCACCCGAACGAGTGTACGGGCGGCTCCGGAGGCACCAGCGCCGGGTTCGTGTCGGGCCCGTGCCGGGTTGCGGCCCGACCGCGGTCTGCGGCCGCCTCCGTGCGTAGGCTTGACGCGTGGACGCGCGCGTGCTCACGCTCACCGATCTCGAGGGTCTGGCCGCGCAGAGGCTCGACCCGGACTGGCTCGGGTACTTCGCCGGCGGTGCCGAGACCGAGTGGACGCTCCGGGAGAATCGCGACGCGCTTGCGGCCTGGACGCTGCGCCAGCGCGTCCTGGCCGGGATCGAGCGCCCGTCGACCGAGACGACGATCCTGGGCCGCCCACTGGCCCACCCCGTCGTGGTCGCGCCCGTCGCCTACCTGCGGATGGCGCATCCCGACGGGGAGGAGGGGATGGCGGCCGCGGCGTCGGCGACCGGTGGCGCGATGTGCCTCTCGACGTTCTCGATCGCGTCTCCGGCCGCCGTCGCGTCGGCGGCCCCGGAGGGCGTCCGCTATCTCCAGCTCTACGTCTTTCGCGACCGAGGTGTCAGCGACGAGCTGGTCGCGCAGGCGGTCGAGCTCGGGTTCGAGGCGATCGTGCTCACCGTCGACCTCCCGGTGGTCGGGCCACGCGATCGGGAGCGGCGTGTCGAGTGGACGTTCCCGGAGGACTCCGTCGCTGCTGTCCGCTATGCCCTCGACCGGGGCGCACCCGGCGGCGGTCTCGACCTCATCGACGAGACCCTCGACTGGGCCTACCTCGACCACCTCGTCGCCACCGCGGGCGTCCCCGTCGTCGTCAAGGGCGTGATGGAGCCCGACGACGCTATCCGCTGCGTCGACGCACGGCGCCGCGGGGGTCGTCGTCTCGAACCACGGCGGCCGGCAGCTCGACCGCGCCCCGGCCACGATCGACGTGCTGCCGGAGATCACCGACGCGATCGGCGATCGCGGCGAGGTGTGGGTCGACGGCGGCATCCGACGCGGCACGGACGTCCTGATCTGCCTTGCGCTGGGTGCGCGGGCCGTGCTCGCCGGACGGCTTCCCGTGTGGGGGCTCGCCGCCGGCGGACGTCAGGGCGCGCAGACCGCGCTCGAGCTCATGCGCGACGAGCTCCGCATCGCGATGCACCTGACGGGCTGCGCGACGATCGCGGACGTCGGGCCGCACGTGCTCCGCCGCCGGACGCGGTGGGCCCGGGATACGATCCCCGCGCCGTGACCGTCGACGCACTCGAGCGCATCACCCGCCACGCCGTCGACGTGCTCCCCGAGGGCCTGCTCGCGGAGAAGGTCGGGCGTGGGACGCCGCTGCGGGTGAAGCTGGGCATCGATCCCACCGCGCCAGACATCCATCTCGGGTTCGCGTGCGTGCTCGACCGGCTCGCGGCGTTCCAGCGCGAGGGCCACATCGTCGTCCTCATCGTCGGCGACTACACGGCGCGGATCGGCGATCCCTCAGGGCGCTCGAAGGAGCGGCCCGTCCTCCCGGACGAGGTGCTCGACGCGAACGCCCGCCAGTTCGCCGAGCAGGCCTTCCGCATCCTCGACCGGGAGCGCACCGAGATCCGGCAGAACGGGGAGTGGCTCGGGGCGCTCTCGTACGCCGAGGTCGTCCGGCTCACCCGCACGCTCACCGTCGCCCAGCTGCTCGAGCGCGACGACTTCTCGAAGCGGTTCGCGGCGCACGAGCCGATCTCGCTCTCCGAGCTCCTGTACCCGCTGATGCAGGCCTACGACTCGGTCGCGATCCGGGCCGACGTCGAGATCGGTGGCACGGATCAGCTCTACAACCTGCTCGCGGGACGGAACGTGATGCCGCACTACGGCCTCGAGCCCCAGGTCGTGATGACGTTCCCGCTGCTCGTGGGGCTCGACGGGCGGGAGAAGATGTCCAAGTCGAAGGGCAACTACATCGGCGTCACCGAGCCGCCCGAGGAGATGTTCGGCAAGGTCATGTCCATCCCCGACCAGGCACTGGCCCAGTGGTGGGAGCTCGTCGTCGGCGGCGGTGAGCATCCCCCCGAGCCGATGGCGTGGAAGCTCGAGCTCGCGCGCCGCATCACCGAGCGCTGGCACGGCATCGACGGCGCCGAGCACGGGGCGGCTCACTTCACGCGCGTCGTGCGGGAGGGCGGGGCCCCGGATGAGATCCCGACCCACGTGCTCGGCGAGGACGACCCCGTGCACCTGCCGGGGCTGCTCACCGACGTCTTCGGCCAGAGCCGTAGCCACTGGCGGAGCGTGATCGCGCAGGGCGGCGTCAAGCTCGACGGCCGGGCCGTCACGGAGCTCGACCTGGCTCGAGACGGGCTCGTCGGGGCGACCGTGCAGGCGGGCAAGAGGCGCTTCGTCCGCCTCGCCGCCTCTGCTTGACAGCGCATCGAACTCTGCTACCATCCGCAGGCCGCCCGAAAGGGAGGCAAGGAAATGCCCTGCGATCCAGGAGCGCCTTCGCCCGAATCGGATACGACGTTCGTAGCCCGTCTCGATCGGAGGCCTCTCGCGTGAGCGGAGGCCTTTTCTCTGCCCCCCGACCCGGCACCGGTCCTTGAAAACTCAACAGCGTGCGTGTGCGACGAGAATCGTCGTCGCGTCCGATCCTGCCGGCTCGCCGGGAGGAGAAGGACCTGACGACGTTATCCCGTCAACCTCGAACCCGCCTTCCCGGTGGGCGAGAGGTCTGACGCCTTTTGAGCGCTCGATGTCCCTCGGGACGGAGAGCAATCACGCTCAGCCTCCTCGGAGGGTGAGCAGCAAGCTCGAAGGGAGACAACCATTCGCCGGCTCCTCGGAGTCGGCACCTGGTTTCTTCATGGAGAGTTTGATCCTGGCTCAGGACGAACGCTGGCGGCGCGCTTAACACATGCAAGTCGAGCGAGAACCAGGGCTTCGGCCCTGGGGACAGCGGCGAACGGGTGAGTATCACGTGGATAACCTGCCCTCGGCACCGGAATAGCCCGGGGAAACTCGGATTAATGCCGGATAGCCCCACAGCCCCTCGGGGCGGTGGGAAAAGGTAGCTTCGGCCTCTGGCCGAGGATGGGTCCGCGGCGGATTAGCTTGTTGGCGGGGTAATGGCCCACCAAGGCGACGATCCGTAGCTGGTCTGAGAGGACGATCAGCCACACTGGGACTGAGACACGGCCCAGACTCCTACGGGAGGCAGCAGTGGGGAATCTTGCGCAATGGGCGAAAGCCTGACGCAGCGACGCCGCGTGCGGGAAGAAGGCCTTAGGGTTGTAAACCGCTTTCAGGAGGGACGAAGCCACTCGGGTGAACAGCCCAGAGGGTGACGGTACCTCCAGAAGAAGCCCCGGCTAACTACGTGCCAGCAGCCGCGGTAATACGTAGGGGGCAAGCGTTGTCCGGATTTATTGGGCGTAAAGAGCGTGTAGGCGGCCAGGTAGGTCGGTTGTGAAAACTGGAGGCTCAACCTTCAGACGTCGACCGAAACCCCCTGGCTAGAGTCCGGGAGAGGAGAGTGGAATTCCTGGTGTAGCGGTGGAATGCGCAGATATCAGGAAGAACACCCGTGGCGAAAGCGGCTCTCTGGAACGGTACTGACGCTGAGACGCGAAAGCGTGGGGAGCGAACAGGATTAGATACCCTGGTAGTCCACGCCGTAAACGATGGGTGCTAGGTGTGGGGGGTGTCGACTCCCTCCGTGCCGAAGCTAACGCATTAAGCACCCCGCCTGGGGAGTACGGCCGCAAGGCTAAAACTCAAAGGAATTGACGGGGACCCGCACAAGCAGCGGAGCATGTGGTTTAATTGGATGCGACGCCAAGAACCTTACCAAGGCTTGACATGGTCGGGAAAGCCGGAGAAATTCGGCCCTCCTTCGGGACTCGATCACAGGTGGTGCATGGCTGTCGTCAGCTCGTGTCGTGAGATGTTGGGTTAAGTCCCGCAACGAGCGCAACCCCTGTCCTATGTTGCCAGCGAGTAATGTCGGGGACTCATAGGAGACTGCCGGTGACAAATCGGAGGAAGGTGGGGATGACGTCAAGTCATCATGCCCCTTATGTCTTGGGCTACACACGTGCTACATTGGCCGGTACAAAGGGCTGCAAAACCGCGAGGTTGAGCGAATCCCAAAAAGCCGGTCCCGGTTCGGATTGGAGGCTGAAACTCGCCTCCATGAAGGTGGAGTTGCTAGTAATCGCGGATCAGCAACGCCGCGGTGAATACGTTCCCGGGTCTTGTACACACCGCCCGTCACACCACGAAAGTCGGCAACACCCGAAGCCGGTGGGCTAACCGCAAGGAGGCAGCCGTCGAAGGTGGGGTCGATGATTGGGGTGAAGTCGTAACAAGGTAGCCGTACCGGAAGGTGCGGCTGGATCACCTCCTTTCTAGGGAATCCGGAGCTCTTACTCCGGAGGCCGCTCGACTCGTTGATGTCTCGGGCTCCTGCCCGAAGCCGTCCGATGATCGAGTTCGCCTAGAACAACGTCGACCTCGTTTCACTAGGTCGTTTCCGATCTCGATCGGAGAGCACCACGCACGCTGTTGAGCTTTGAGGGACCGGGCATCCGTTTGGGTGTCGCGGCCTTCTGTGGGGCATGTCTCAGTCGACGTGCGCGCACCTTGAAAACTCCATAACGACATTAACGTGTTCTTTCCGAATCAAGAGAACAAGAGCACACGGTGGATGCCTTGGCGCCAAGAGCCGATGAAGGACGTGGGCGGCTGCGATAAGCCCGGGGGAGGTGCTGACCGACCTTTGATCCCGGGATCTCCGAATGAGGAAACTCACGCGTGGTAATGCGCGCGTACTCCTGCCTGAATACATAGGGCGGGTAGAGGCAAGCTGGGGAACTGAAACATCTAAGTACCCAGAGGAAAGGAAAGAAACCTCGACTCCCTGAGTAGTGGCGAGCGAAAGGGGAAGAGCCCAAACCCGGGCGATGTGATAGACGGCAGTCGTTGTCGTTCGGGGGTTGTAGGGCCAGTCTTGATCCGTCTGCCGGCGGGTCGGCGAGTTACAAAGTCACGTCGTAGCGGAAGCGAATGGAAAGTCGCACCGCAGCGGGTAACAGTCCCGTACGCGAAACGGCGTGGCCTCGCTTGACAGGTACCTGAGTACGGCCGGGCACGGGAAACCTGGTCGGAATCCACGGGGACCACCCCGTAAGGCTAAGTACTCCTTGGCGACCGATAGTGAACTAGTACCGTGAGGGAAAGGTGAAAAGTACCCCGCGAGGGGAGTGAAATAGCACCTGAAACCGTGTGCTTACAAGCGGTCGGAGCGGCCTTGTGCCGTGACGGCGTGCCTTTTGCATAATGAGCCAGCGAGTTGCTCTTCAACGGCGAGGTTAAGGAAACGGAGCCGAAGCGAAAGCGAGTCTGAACAGGGCGTTCAGTCGTTGGAGGCAGACCCGAAACTGAGTGATCTACCCATGGGCAGGTTGAAGCGGGGGTAAGACCCCGTGAAGGACCGAACACACGTCGGTTGAAAACGGCGGTGATGACCTGTGGGTCGGAGTGAAAGGCTAATCAAACTCAGAGATATCTGGTTCTCCCCGAAATATATTTAGGTATAGCGTCGCGTGTTTATTCGTGGTTGTAGAGCACTGTTTGGTCTAGGGGGCCTACCAGCTTACCGAAATCAGGCAAACTCCGAAGGCCATGAATCCAGAGCGCGGCAGTCAGACTGCGGGGGATAAGCTCCGTGGTCGAAAGGGAAACAGCCCAGACCGTCGGCTAAGGCCCCTAATTCCATGCTAAGTGGCAAACGATGTCCGATTGCAGTGACAACCAGGATGTTGGCTTAGAAGCAGCCACCATTAAAAGAGTGCGTAACAGCTCACTGGTCAAGTGGTCGGGCGCGGATAATTCAACGGGGCTCAAGCATGGAGCCGAAGCTACGGACTTCGAGCTTGCTCGGAGTGGTAGGGGAGCGTTCCCACGCCAGTGAAGCGGCGGCGGAAGCCAGCCGTGGAGGCTTGGGAAGTGAGAATGCTGGCATGAGTAACGAAAGAGGAGTGAGAAACTCCTCCGCCGAATGCCTAAGGGTTCCTGAGTAAAGCTAATCTGCTCAGGGTTAGTCGGGACCTAAGCCGAGGCCGAAAGGCGTAGGCGATGGACAACAGGTTGATATTCCTGTACCACGTATCGTTCGCTTGACCGATGGCGGGACGGGGTAGGCTAGGGAAACCCAGGCGATGGTCGACCTGGGGTAACCGCGTAGGCCGGGTGATAGGAAAATCCGTCACCCATCAAGGCTGAGACGGGATGCCGAGCCCGCATGGGCGAAGTTCCTGAAGCCATGCCTCCAAGAAAAGCGTCTAGGGAGAATGAGCGTGCCCGTACCAAAACCGACACAGGTAGGCAGGTAGAGAATACCAAGGCGATCGGAAGAACCCTCGTTAAGGAACTCGGCAAAATGGCCCCGTAACTTCGGGAGAAGGGGCGCCCCGGTAGAGTGGAATTCCCTCGCGGAATCGAGCTCGAGGGGGCCGCAGTGAAACGGCCCAAGCGACTGTTTACCAAAAACACAGGTCTCTGCTAAGTCGTAAGACGACGTATAGGGGCTGACGCCTGCCCGGTGCCGGAAGGTCACGAGGAGAGGTTAGTCTTCGGGCGAAGCCTTGAATCCAAGCCCCGGTAAACGGCGGCGGTAACTATAACCGTCCTAAGGTAGCGAAATTCCTTGTCGGGTAAGTTCCGACCTGCACGAATGGCGTAACGACTTGGGCGCTGTCTCAACGAGGGATCCGGTGAAATTGTAGTCTCGGTGAAGATGCCGAGTACCCGTGGCTGGACGGAAAGACCCCGTGAACCTTTACTGCAGCTTTGCGTTGAAGTCTGGTGTTCGCTGTCCAGGATAGGTGGGAGACTGTGAAGCAGGGGCGTCAGCTCTTGTGGAGTCAATCTTGGGATACCACCCTTCGGATTCTGGGCTTCTAACCCGGCGCCGTGATCCGGGCCGGGAACAGCGTGAGGTGGGCAGTTTGACTGGGGCGGTCGCCTCCTAAAATGTAACGGAGGCGCGCAATGGTTCCCTCAGCACGGTTGGAAATCGTGCGTAGAGCGCAAAGGCATAAGGGAGCTTGACTGCGAGACTGACAAGTCGAGCAGGGACGAAAGTCGGCCTTAGTGATCCGGCGGTTAAGAGTGGAATTGCCGTCGCTCAACGGATAAAAGGTACTCCGGGGATAACAGGCTTATCCTCCCCAAGAGTCCACATCGACGGGAGGGTTTGGCACCTCGATGTCGGCTCGTCGCATCCTGGGGCTGAAGCAGGTCCCAAGGGTTGGGCTGTTCGCCCATTAAAGCGGCACGCGAGCTGGGTTCAGAACGTCGTGAGACAGTTCGGTCCCTATCCGCCATGGGCGCTGGGAGCTTGAGAGGAGTCGTCTCTAGTACGAGAGGACCGAGATGAACAGACCTCTGGTGTAGCAGTTGTCCTGCCAAGGGCACCGCTGCTTAGCTACGTCTGGATGGGATAACCGCTGAAAGCATCTAAGCGGGAAGCCCACCTCAAGATGAGGCTCCCCATCACTTCGAGTGAGTAAGGGCCGTGGAAGACCACCACGTTGATAGGCGGGCGGTGTAAGCGCAGCAATGTGTTGAGCTGACCCGTACTAATTGCCCGAGGTCTTGATTTTAGAACACCGAAGGTCGTTATGGAGTTTTGAGGGTGAGCGCCGTGCTCGCCGGCCACCAAGGGTGGGCGGAGGAGCGTTCGACGGACGCACCCCTTGACAGCTCGGCGGTCATAGCAGCGGGGAAATACCTCTTCCCATTCCGAACAGAGAAGTCAAGCCCGTCTGCGCCGATGGTACTTGGGGCGCAAGCCCCTGGGAGAGTAGGGTGCCGCCGGATTCTTCGAACGGCCCGCGAGAGCGGGCCGTTCGCGTTGCAGGGTGAAGCGCGCCGGTCGCCGGGCCGGTTGGTACGGTCGAGCGCGTGCCTGTGCTCCGCCTCGAGGCGATCACCGCCCACCACACGGCTTCGTCGATCGCCTTGCGCGCGACCCGCTCGTCCGCAGGTTCACGCGCGTCCCCGAGCCCATGCCTGACGACTTCGCGTCGTCGTGGGTGGAGCGCTACGTGGTCGGGCGGCGCGAGGGCGTCCGGGAGGGGTTCGTGGTCGTCGAGGACGATGACGTGCCCGTGGGTTTGGCGTTTGCCCCTCGCATCGATCGGGAGACCGCCACTGCCGAGCTCGGCTACGTCGTCGCGCCAGAGGCGCGCGGGCGGGGTGTCGCGGCCGCGACGCTCCGCGACCTGAGCCGCTGGGCGTTCGCAGATCTCGGGATGGAGCGGTGCGAGCTCATGATCAGCGTCGAGAACCTCGCCTCCGGCAAGGTGGCCGAGCGGTGCGGCTACGTGCTCGAAGGCGTGCTGCGAAGCATGTGGATCAAGCCGGGCGTGCGCGAAGACACGCAGCTCTGGTCACGGCTGGTCGGCGACGCTCCTCCACGGGGGGTCGCCCGGTTAGCCGCGCAGGCGAGCGACGCGCTCCGCGACCGGCGGGTGTGTCACGAACATGCGGGAGATCCGACCTGTCTCGTCGAACGGGCTGACGGTGTAGAGCGGCTCGGTCGCCGGCGATCCCTCGAACTCCACGAGGTCGCCCGCCCTGTCGAGACGCAGGAGCGCGTCGGCGAGGTCGTGGGGATCGGTGAGGAGCGCCGCGTGCCCGTCGGCCGCCAGCTCGCGCTTCGGTGAGAGCATGAGGTGGACGAACGCAGCGGCGACGGGCGCGAGGACCGCCAGGAGCAGCCGCGAGAGCCAGCCCCCGAAGCGGGTGAGCTCGAGGAGGGTGGTGGCGAGCACCACCGCAAGCGTCTGGGTCAGCACGTCGCGGGAGCGGACGTGCACGAGCTCGTGTGCGACGACGGCCTCGAGCTCGCTCGTCGTCAGTGCGCCGAGCAGGCCGGTGCTGACCACGAGCGTCGCGCCGTCGGGCCCGCGCCCGACGGCGAACGCACGCGGGAAGCCGTCGGTGATCGCGGCGAGCTTCGGTGGCCGGATCCCCAGCTGCGCCGACAGCCGCTCGACGATCGAGCGGAGCAGCGGATCCTCGGCCTCGACGAGCAGGCGCGCTCCGAGCATGCCGAGCAGCACGCGGTCGCCGACCGCATAGACCGCGCTCGCGGCCAGGATCGAGCAGAACGCGAAGAGCGTCGCCCCGCGCAGCCCGGCGACCAGCCAGCCGATCCCGGCGGCCGCGCCCGCGAGCACGAGCACCAGCACCCAGGCCTTCGCGAGGTTGCGCGCACCCGCCGCGCGCATGGACATCTACGGCTCGTCGTCGCCGTCGTCCGGCTCGTCGCGCTCGAGCTCGTCGAGCCCGCGAGGCGGCCAGTCGGGCTCGGGAGCGTCGCAGCGGCTCGAGCAGTGCAGCGACGCGACGTTCTGCAGGGGCACGAGGATGTGCCCGTTCAGCTCGACGTGGGGGACGTCCTCGATCGAGCAGTACGCCGTGAGCACGCCTTCCTGGTACTCGCCTCCGAAGAGCGCGAGCTCGACCTGCTCGCCCTTGTACTTGTTGGTGTAGTCCTCCACCCGGCGCAGGCTAGCGGTTCCGGCCCGCGTGGCAGCACGCCTGGCGTCGGTGCACGCTGCAGCCCTCGTCGGGGCGGCTCACCAGGCGCTCTGCCGCGGGGCGTCCCACGGCAGAGCGCCTGATCACGCGCCCTAGCGGCGGCGTGCGGTGCGGCGTGAGGTGCGTCGGGCGACTCTGCGAGCCATCATGGCGGTGTCCTCCGTGGTCGTGTGTCGATGTCCTGTGAACGGTGGTGCTAGGCGACCGATGTCTCGGTGGGGTGCATCGCGGCGTACTGCTCGGCCTCTGCTGCGGTGGCGAGCCCGATCGCGACGAGGTCGGCGGGGTGGATGAAGCTGTCGCCCAGCCCGATCCCGCCTGCCTGAAGGATCGCGTCGCGGAGCCCCACGGCCCAGTGGTGCTCGATCAGCAGCAGCGCTGCCGCCGAGTCGTTGGGGATGTCCGCGAGCACGTCCCAGGCGAGCTCGTCGGAGAACACCTCGATCCCCTCCTCGGCCGCTGCCTCCGCGCCGAGCTCGGCGCCGGCGTAGAAGCCCTCCTCGCCGTCGATCCCGAGACCGATCAACGCGGCCACCTTGCTGCCCAGCTCGATCGCCTCGTCCCTCGAGAGGTTGCTGAGATGCAGCACCTCCATCTCGCCCTCGGCATCCTTGTACACCGCCAACGCGTCGATCACCCTCACGGTGTCGCTCTCCCGGAGCTTCTCCAGCTCCTCGACGATCTGACCGTGAAAGTCCGGATGCTCGAACCCGAGCACCAACAGCTGCACTGGACCGATGGCCATGTGCCATGCCTCCTTCTGATCGATTGCAGGTCGGGAACGTCCGTCGACCACCGGCTCTCGTTCGGGTCGAGCAGGTGCCGACGGCGTGCGCACGCTGCGGCAGGGAGGCCACGACTGGTCGTGACATCGACTGCGCACGTGCGCACGGTCAGTCTCCCGCGGCCGTGTCGGATCTGCATCGGCGACATCCCGGCTCTCCGTCAGTACTCGACCGCATGTGATGACGGCCCTGGTCTCCGGCCCGGGGAGATGTGGTGACGATCTGGTGGCAAGGGGTTGCCCCGGGCCGTCGCTGCAGGAAGGATCGCTGCCGTGGACGCCGCACGCCTCGATGCCTTCCCGCTGCTCGCAGGGCTCCCCGAGGACGAGCGCGAGGTGCTCGCCTCGGTCCTCGTCGAGGAGGAGGTGGAGTCCGGCCGGACGCTCGCCCGGAGCGGCGACTTCGGCTACGCGCTCTACGCCGTCGAGGCGGGCGAGGCGGAGGTCGTCGACCCCGAGGGCACGGTGCTCCGTCGCCTCCACCCCGGCGACACCTTCGGCGAGATCGCGCTCGTCCTCTCCGGCAGGCGCTCCGCGACGGTGACCGCCACGTCCGAGATGCGCGTCCTCAGTCTCTTCGCACGTGACTTCCTCCGCATCAGGGAGTCGGTCCCGGCGTTCGAGGCCTCGTTGCGCGCGCTCGGGGCCGATCGCCTCGGCTCATAGCGCGTCGAGAGGCGGTCCGAGCGCTCCGTCACGCACGACCAGCTCGACGGTGGCGCAGTTCGGCACGGGGTCTCCGACGGCGCCCGTCGCATGACGGCGTGCGGCGCGGATCGAGCCGCCGTGCGTGACGACGAGGAGCCGCGACCCGCGCTGGCCAACCGCGTGCCGGAGCAGCGCCGCGACGACCCGCGCCGTGAGCTCGTCCCGCGTCTCGCCGTCGTGGCCGATCTCCCCGGCCTGCCAGCGGGCGAACCCCTCGGGGAAGCGCGCGGCGACCTCGGCGCGCGTGAGCCCTGACCACGACCCGACGTCGATCTCGCGCAGGCCCGGGTCCTGCGCGACCACGAGCCCCAGCCGACCGGCGACGATCTCCGCCGTCTCGACCGCGCGGGCCAGGTCGCTCGACACCACCCCGTCGATCCCGGTGCCGGCGAGCTCGCCGGCGAGCGCCGCCGCCTGCGCGCGACCGACGGCGTTGAGCGGCGGGTCGGCATGACCCTGCCACCGGCCGACCGCGTTCCAGTCGGTCTCGCCGTGTCGGGCCAGGACGAGCGTCACGGTGGTCACCGCGGGGACGGTACCGGGGCAACCGTGCGTGCACGTCCTATACTGGCGCCCCCGTGGATCTGCAGCTCAGCGGCAAGGTCGCCCTGGTCACCGGCTCGAGCCGGGGGATCGGGCGCGCGATCGCGCTGCGCCTCGCCGAGGAAGGCGTGCACGTCGTCCTCTGCGCGCGCGGTCAGGACGACCTCGACGCAGCCGTGGCTGCCGCGAGCGCCGCCGGGACCGCGACGGGGATCGTCGCCGACGTCACCGAGCCGGCCGGCGCGGCGGCAGCGGTCGAGGCCGCGCTGAGCGCGTTCGGCGGGCTGGACCTCGTCGTCAACAACGTGGGAGGCTCCGGAGCGCGCTCCGTCGAGCAGATGGACGCCGCCGACCTCTCGTCCGTGCTCGACCGCAACCTCTTCTCCGGCCTTCACGTGACGCGCGCCGCGCTGCCGGCGCTCCGCGAGCGCGGCGGCGGTGTCGTCCTCTTCGTGACGTCCATCTACGGGCGCGAGGCGGGGGGTGGGCCGAGCTACAACATCGCCAAGGGGGCGGAGATCAACCTCGCGGGCGCGCTCGGCCGTGAGCTGGCAGCCGAGGGGATCCGCGTGCTCAGCGTGGCGCCCGGCTCGATCCGCCACCCGGGTGGGAGCTGGGATCGACGCGTCGCGGACGATCCCGACGGGATGGCGGCGTTCGTCGCTGCGGAGATCCCCGCAGGACGGTTCGGAACGGCCGAGGAGGTCGCCGACGTCGTGGCGTTCCTGCTCTCGCCGCGCGCCTCGTGGGTCGTCGGCGCCTGCGTCGTCGTCGACGGCGGTCAGTCGCACGCGCTCTGAGCGCTCCTGCACCGGTGCCCGTGCGAAGTGCGCTCCGGGAGTGCGACTACCCTTGACGAGATGGCCGAGGCACTGTCCGTGGAGTCCTTCGAGCAGCGGATCCGTGCGCTCGAGGAGCAGCAGCTCTCACCGCTCGCCGTGCGGTCGTACGAGACGCGAGGCCGCCTCGGGCCCGAGGAGCCCTGCAGCGTGCGGACGCCGTTCCAGCGCGATCGCGACAGGCTCGTCCACTCGAAGCCGTTCAGGCGCCTCAAGGGCAAGACCCAGGTCTTCATCGACCCGCAGGGCGACCACTACCGCACGCGCATGACCCACACGCTCGAGACGACGGCGATCTCGCGCGTCGTCGCTCGCGCGCTGCGGCTCAACGAGGATCTCGTCGAGGCGATCGGCCTCGGGCACGACACCGGGCACACGCCCTTCGGTCACGCGGGTGAGCAGGCCCTCGACGACGCAGTCAGCAAGCGGTTCGGCCGCCGGTTCCGGCACAACGAGCAGTCGCACCGGATCGCGTTGCGGCTGAACCTCAGTCACGAGGTCTGTGACGGCATCCTCACCCACACCGGCGTCCAGGAGCCGGAGACGCTGGAGGGGCGGATCGTCCGCCTCGTCGACCGGGTCGCGTACATCAACCACGACATCGACGACGCGATCCGCTACGGCCTGCTCGCGCCCGACGACCTGCCACGCGAGGAGATCGCGCTGCTCGGCCCCAGCGGCTCGGAGCGGATCGACCGGCTCGTGCACGACATCGTCGAGCAGTCGGCCCTGGCCGGGGACATCGTCCAGAGCCCCGAGGTCGGTGAGGCGATGCTCTCGCTGCGCTCGTTCATGTTCGACCGGGTCTACCTCGGCCCGCACGTCGAGCCCGAGCACCGGCAGGCACGCGCCGCGGTCGAGGCGATCTTCGACGCGCTCGTCGACGATCCGGACCGTCTGCCGCAGGGCGACGGGCCGCTGGAGGACAGGGTGGTCGATTACCTCTCGGGGATGACCGATCGGTTCGCCCTGACGTACGCCGCACGGCTGTAGGGTCGGCCCGATGGCACGGATCAAGGACACCAGCGTCGCCGAGGTCAAGGCGGCGGCGGACATCGTCGAGGTCGTGTCCCAGCGCACCGCCCTACGCAGGGTGTCGGGGGCGCGGTACTCGGGGCGCTGCCCGTTCCACGAGGAGCGGACGCCCAGCTTCTCGGTCGACCCCGTCAACAAGCTGTACCACTGCTTCGGGTGCGGCAAGGGTGGTGACGTCGTCCGGTTCGTGCAGGAGACCGAGAGCCTCGACTTCGTCGGCGCGATCGAGGCGCTGGCGGAGCGGTTCCGCGTCACGCTCGAGTACGAGGAGACCTCCCCGGCCGCCGAGCAGGCGCGCGAGCGGCGCGACCGTCTGCACAAGGTGCTCGAGCAGGCGACCGACTACTTCGAGCGCGTCCTCTGGGACACCGATGCCGGTGCGCCCGTCCGCGAGTACCTCGCCTCGCGCAAGCTCGGAGAGGACGCGGCCCGTGCGTTCAGGCTCGGGCTCTCCCCGGGCACCGGGATGGTCGCGAAGGCGCGCGAGCGCGGGTTCAGCGTCGACGAGCTCCGCGCCGCCGGTCTCGCGAACCAGCGAGGCAACGACTACTTCCCGTTTCGCCTGATGTTCCCGCTGGCCGACGCGCGCGGGCGCGTGATCGGCTTCCAGGCGCGCAAGCTCCAGGACGACGACCCGCTGCGCGGGAAGTACGTGAACACCCCTGAAGGCGAGCTCTTCAAGAAAGGGGCCGTGCTCTACGGTCTGCATCTCGCCCGTCCCGCGATCGCGAAGCAGGATCGAGCCGTCGTGGTCGAGGGGAACACCGACGTGATCGCGCTGCACCAGGCAGGTGTCGAGCCGGTCGTCGCGTCGATGGGCACTGCGCTCACCGAGCTGCAGCTCCGCGAGCTCGGACGCCTCACCAAGCGGCTGTACCTCTGCTTCGACGCGGACGCCGCCGGCCAGGAGGCGACGCTGCGAGGGATGGAGCTGGCCGTCAACCAGGGGTTCGACGTGCGGGTCGTCTCGCTGCCGCCCGGGCAGGATCCGGCCGACGCTCCGGACGGGTTCGTCGATCGGCTCGGCGGCGCCGAGAGCTACATCCACTACCGCGTGCGCATCGCGATCGAGCGCGCGGAGGACAGGCAGGAGGCGTTCGTGCGGGCGCGCGAGCTGCTGCAGAAGGTCGAGGACTCACCGGAGCGCCAGGAGGCGATCCGGCTCGTCGCCGACAGGCTCGATCTCCCCCGCGAGACGCTCTCGGGGATCGCCCCGGCGCGCGTGGGGTCGGGAGCGGGGCAGCAGCGTCAGGCACCGCCCGAGCCGCCACGCATCCTCGAGGCGGGTCTCCGGCTCGAGCGCGACACGCTCGCGGCCTGTCTCGCGCATCCGGAGCTGGTGCCGCTGCTCGCGACGCTCGCGCCCGAGCACTTCGTCGATCCTCTCCATCTGCGCTTCCGGGCGTTGCTGGTCGAGGGTGGGGAGGGCGACGAGGAGCTGACGGCCCTGCGCGCCGAGCTCGGCGCCCGCGCGGAGCGGGACGCGCTCGACCAGAAGACCGGTCAGGAGCTGCTCCTGCGGCTGCGCGAGCGGCGGCTCCGGCGCGAGCTGCAGGAGGCCGATCTGGTGCGAGCCACCGAGCTCCAGGCGCACCTCGCCAAGGTGAGGCAGGCGATCGCGGAGCTCGCATGAACCCGTACCGGACGCTCGTCCAGGCGCTCGGGCGAACGCGCGGGTTCACCTGGCTGGCCGCGCGCGTGCTGCCTCCGCTGGACGCGAGGTTCGTCGGGCGCCGCCGGTCGGTCACGAGCCTCGGGACAGGGTTCCCGCTGTGCTACCTCACCACCGTCGGGCGGCGGACGGGAGAGCCTCGCACCGTGCCGCTGCTGTACGTCGCCGACGGCGCGCGGGTCGTGCTCTTCGCCTCGAACTGGGGAAGGCCGGCACACCCGGCGTGGTCGTTCAACCTCGAGGCTGCTCCGCTGGCCGAGGTGACGATCGACGGCGTCCCGCGGGAGATGCGCGCCCGGAGGGCGACGGCAGACGAGGAGCCGAGGCTACTGGTCGCGGGCGCAGGTCATGTACCCGGGGTATGAGGGCTACCGGCGGCGGGCCGGACGCGAGATCCGGGTGTTCGTCCTCGAGCCCGCCTGACGTTCGCGCAGGAATCCGTCGACTCGTGGGCAATCGAACACCCGAGGGGACTGCGGCGTCAGCTGCCTGGACCGCGAGCTCTCCCCAATACCCCCGCTCACGGTCCAGACCGGGGCGGTGCGCCGCTCGCGGCCGCCGTCCCGGCCCCTCGTTCGCTCGGGCACGCTCCCGGGTCGGCCTCTGCCGCCTGACCCGGAGCATATGATCTGCGCTCCTGACCGAGAGACGAGGCGAAGGGAGCAGGAGGCGTGGCGGACGCGGACAGGCCGAACATCGTCGTCTTCTGGGGTGACGACATCGGCATCTCCAACCTGAGCTGCTACAGCGACGGGTTGATGGGCTACCGCACCCCGAACATCGACCGGCTCGCCGACGAGGGGATGCGGTTCACCGACTCCTACGGCGAGCAGAGCTGCACGGCCGGCCGGTCGTCGTTCATCACCGGCCAGAGCGTCTACCGCACCGGCCTGAGCAAGGTCGGGATGCCCGAACTCGCCGATCGGCATCTCCGGCGGAGGACCCGACGATCGCCGAGCTGCTGAAGCCGCTCGGCTACGCGACGGGGCAGTTCGGCAAGAACCACTTCGGCGACCTCGAACGAGTACCTGCCGACGAAGCACGGCTTCGACGAGTTCTTCGGCAACCTCTACCACCTGAACGCCGAGGAGGAGCCGGAGCTGCCGGACTACCCGAACCCGACGGACTTCCCGAACTTCAGCGAGCGCTACGGCCCGCGCGGCGTCATCCACTCATGAGCGCCGCGCGTCGACCGAAGAGCGCTCGGCCGGGCAGCAGCGGATCGAGGACACCGGCCCGCTGACGAAGAAGCGGATGGAGACGATCGACGACGAGATCCTCGACGGGGCGCTCGACTTCATCAAGCGGCAAGCACAACTCCCGGCACGCCGTTCTTCGTCTGGATCAACACGACGCACATGCACTTCCGCACGCACACGAAGAAGCGAGAGCCTCGGGCAGGCGGGGCGCTGGCAGTCGCCCTACCACGACACGATGATCGACCACGACAAGCTCGTCGGGAAGGTGCTCGACCAGCTCGACGAGCTCGGGATCGCCGACAACACGATCGTCATCTACTCGACCGACAACGGGCCGCACGCGAACTCGTGGCCCGACGCCGGCATGACGCCGTTCCGCAGCGAGAAGAACACGAACTGGGAGGGCGCGTTCCGCGTGCCCGGCGATCGTGCGCTGGCCCGGGAAGATCCCGGCCGGCACCGTCTCGAACGAGATCGTCAGCACCACGACTGGCTGCCGACGTTCGTCTCCGCGGCGGGCGACCCGGACGTGATGGAGAAGCTGCTCGAGGGGCACGAGGTCGGCGACAAGACCTTCAAGGTGCACATCGACGGCTACGACCTCGTGCCGTACCTGACCGGGCGAGGTCGAGAAGAGCCCGCGCCAGGCGTTCTTCTACTTCTCCGACGACGGCGACCTCGTCGCGCTCCGCTACGACAACTGGAAGGTCGTGTTCATGGAGCAGCGGTGCGCCGGGACGCTGCAGGTGTGGGCCGAGCCGTTCGTCGCGCTGCGCGTCCCGAAGATCTTCAACCTCCGCACCGACCCGTTCGAGCGGGCCGACATCACGTCGAACACCTACTGGGACTGGATGATCGACCGGGCCTTCATGCTCTACCCGATGGCCGACATCGTCGGAGGCTTCCTGAGCACGTTCCTGGAGTACCCGCCGCGGATGAAGCCGGCGAGCTTCACGGTCGACCAGGTGAAGGCGCGAAGATCGAAGCGGCGATCTCGGCAGGCCACTGACGGGTGGGCGACGCTCCCCTCGTGGAACGACGGGCCGGCGAAGACCGCGGTCCTCGAGTTCGTGGAGCGCGTGACGACGGGCGGTCGGCGGGGTTCGTCCCGCCGCCCGCCCGCGTCGCCGTGCTCGACAACGACGGCACGCTCTGGTGCGAGCAGCCGACCTACGTCCAGGCGTTCTTCATCCTCGACCGGCTCACGGGAGCAGGCCGCCGCCGATCCCGACGCTGGCCGCGAGCCCCGTCGTCGAGGCGCTGCTCGCCGGCGACCTCGAGCGGGCGGCGGCCGGCGGGCAGGACGCGCTCGTCGACGTGCTGCTCCGAACCCATGCGGGCCTGACGACGGACGAGTTCGACCGCCTCCGCAGCGTCGCTGGCTCGAGGCAGCGCGGCACCCGCGCTTCGGCGTCCCGTACACGGCGCTGACGCTACCGGCCGATGCTCGAGCTGATCGACGCTGCTCCGGCGCGAACGAGTTCCGCGTGTTCGTCGTCACCGGCGGCGGCGTCGAGTTCGTGCGCGCGGTCGTCGGAGGAGCTCTACGGCGTCGCGCCCGACGGACGTCGTCGGCACCGCGGTCGAGCTGTCGTTCGAGCGACGTGAGGGGCGCGTCGAGCTCGTCCGGCTGCCGCGCCTGCTCGGCTCGCCCAACGAGGGCGTGCCGAAGGCGCTCGCGATCCAGCAGCACATCGGGCGCCGGCCGATCTTCGCGGCCGGGAACTCGGCCGGCGACCGCGAGATGCTCGAGTACGCGCACGCACCGGACGCACTGCCGTCGCTGCGGGATCGTCGTCGACCACGACGACGACGAGCGCGAGTACGCCTACGAGAGCCGCTCCGCGACCGACCCGCAGGCCGAGCCGATCCTGTCCTCCGCAGCGCGCTGCGGGTGGACGGTCGTCAGCATGAAGCGCGACTGGGCGACCGTCTTCGGCGCGGGGCTGGATCCGTGAGCGGCGCCGAGCTCGTCTCGATCGCCGGCGGCGAGTTCCGGATGGGCTCCGACGCGCACTACCCGGAGGAGGCGCCCGGCGCACCGCGTCCGCGTCGAGCGCGTTCTGCGATCGACCGCTGCCAGGTCACGAACCGCCGAGTTCGCCGCCTTCGTCGAGGCGACCGGGTACGTGACGGTCGCCGAGCGCCCGCTCGACCCGGCCGACTTCCCGGGCGCCCCGGCCGAGAACCTCCAGCCGGGCTCGCTCGTCTTCACGATGACGCCGGGGCCGGTCGATCTCCGCCACCTGAACCAGTGGTGGACCTGGACGCCCGGCGCCTGCTGGCGGCATCCCGAGGGGCCGGCGAGCTCGACTCGAGGGCCGCGACGACCACCCGGTCGTCCACGTCGCCTACGAGGACGCCGAGGCGTACGCCGCCTGGGCCGGGCATGGAGCTGCCGACCGAGGCCGAGTGGGAGCTCGCGGCGCGCGGCGGGCTCGAGGGCGCCGCGTACATCTGGGGCGACGAGCCCGAGCCACCGGGCGAGCGCCTCGCGAACTACTGGCACGGCGACTTCCCCTGGCGCGCCGAGCCGGGCTACGGCGGCACGCACGCCGGTCGGCTCGTTCCCGGCGAACGGCTTCGGTCTCTACGACATGGCCGGCAACGTCTGGGAGTGGACGACCGACTGGTACGCCTCGCGGCACCCCGAGGACGCGAGCAAGCCGTGCTGCGTGCCCGTCGAACCCGCGCGGAGGCCGCGGTCGAGGCGAGCTACGACCCGGCGCAGCCGCAGTTCCGGATCCCGCGCAAGGTGATCAAGGGCGGCTCGTTCCTCTGCGCCGACAGCTACTGCATGCGCTACCGCCCGGCCGCCCGACGTCCGCAGATGGTCGACACCGGGATGAGCCACATCGGCTTCCGCTGCGTGCGTCGCGCCGGGTAGGCCCCGGTGGAGGTCGGCTAGAGGTTGATCGCTGCGGAGACCGCGACCATCGTCACGACGAACTCGCCCATGATCAGCACCGCCCAGCCGCCGCCCTCGTCCAGGCTGACGCCGTCGCGGATCAGCCGGCGGCAGTGGTGCACGGTCAGAGAGCCCGTCGCGAGCGCGACGCCGGTCGCTGCGAGCGATGCGATGGGTGCGTACATCGACCCCGGTCCATCGGCAGCGCGACCACTCGCCCTGAGCCCTCAGGGATCCGGGGCAGCGGCGATCGTGATGCGGTGAGTCTGCAGGGACGGTTGTCCGGGCCGCGAACCCTTGACGTGACGGATGCCACGAGAGCATCCCTTTCACGGAGGTGTGCGCGTGAGCTCGAAGAGCATGGCCGGCTGGATCGGCTTCGCCGGCATCCTGATGCTCGTCGTCGGGACGATCGACTTCTTCCAGGGTCTGATCGGCCTGTTCAAGGACGACTACTACGTCGTGACCGCGTCCGGCTTCCTCGCGGTCAATCTCACCACCTGGAGCTGGATCCTGCTGCTCTGGGGCGCGCTGCTCGTGCTTGCGGGCCTCGGGCTCCTCGGTGGTCAGGGCTGGGCGCGCTGGTTCGCGATCGTGGTCGTCGCGGTCAACTTCTTCACCCAGCTCGGGTTCCTCGGCAACAGCCAGTACCCGCTGTGGGCGCTGACCGCGCTGACGCTCAACGTGATCGTGCTGTACGCCCTCACAGCGCGCTGGGAGGAGAGCGAGATGGGCGCCACCTAAGGCCCACGGGCGACATGGAGGAACGAAGAAGGGCGCCTTGCGGGGCGCCCTTCGCGTTCCGGCCGATCCTGGTGTCTGAGGCTCCCCGGGTTGGACTCGAACCAACAACCCTCCGGTTAACAGCCGGATGCTCTGCCAATTGAGCTACCGGGGAAGGAGCGGGAGAAGTGTAGCGACCGGCGAACCCGCGCTCGAGAGGGTCGAAGAGGGGGACGAAGGCGTGTAAGCGCCCGGTTAACGATGCTCAGGCCGTCGGCGCGCAGTGCCGATCATCGTGACATGCGGTCGGCGCTCGTCATCGTCACGGCCCTGTGCGCACTCGCTCTCGCTGGCCCCGCGCTCGCCGCGCCTGCGCGCGTGACCCCGAGTCCCAGCGTCGCCGCGCTGCAGGTCGCCTTGCGCGCACAGGGTCACTACGTCGCCCCGATCGACGGTCTCGACGGACCGCTCACCCAAGCGGCACTCCGATCCCTGCGCGCCCGTCTGGGCGTGGTGCGCGAGACGCGCCTCGGCCCGCGCACGCGGGCGGCGCTCGGCGCGCTCGGCAGGCCGTTGCTCGGACAGCGCGAGCTTCTCCCGGGGGCGGTCGGCTGGGACGTCGCCTCGCTCGAGTTCCAGCTCCGACCGTTCGGCCTCCCGGCCCGCGAGATCGACGGGCGCTTCACCCCGGCCACAGCGGCTGCTCTGCGCCGCTTCCAGGCGGCACGCGGGCTCGCCCCCGACGGGATCGCCGGCAAGCGGACGTTCCAGGCGCTAGCGACACGCAGCGGCGCAGCCGCGCCGAAGCCGTCGGTGCGCGCGGTGCACGTGGTCGCCGCGGGCGAGAGCTTCTTCTCCATCGCTCAGCGGTTCGCGGTCAGCCCGCTGCTCCTCGCCACGGAGAACGGTCTCCACCTTTCCAGCGTCATCCTCCCGGGCCAGCGCCTCGTCCTTCCGGCAGGGAGCAAGCCGTCGCCGTCGCTCGGCCCGTCTCCCGGGTCGGCGCCTGTCGCGCCGCGCGCAGACCGGGATGCGGTCAGGGCCGCCCTCGACCGCTGGTCGGCCGCCTATGGCGTCGACCCGCGGCTCTCCCGCGCGGTCGCGTGGATGGAGTCGGGCTTCCAGGAGGACGTGGTCTCGGACGCCGGCGCGATCGGCGTGATGCAGCTCCTGCCGGGCACGTGGACCTGGCTCGACGCGCTGATCGGCGTCAGGACCCCGCGGACCTACGACGGCAACGTCAGGGCCGGGGTGCGCTACCTGCGCTGGCTCCTCGACGAGTTCGACGGGGATCGCCGGCTCGCCCTCGCCGGCTACTACCAGGGGGCGGCGGCAGTGCGCCAGCGCGGCCTGTACGAGGACACGAAGCGCTACGTCACGCTCGTCCTGCGGCTCTACGGCTCGGTCTGAGGGGCCTCGAGGCCCGCGGCCTCCGCGACCGACAGGAGCGCCCCTTCGGCCTGCGCGGCCGTGAAGACGGGGTCGTCGGGACGGACGACGCGCGCCTCGGCCTCTGCCCGGTACTCGTCCCACTGTCCGCCGACGTGGCCGTCGAGTGCCTCGTTCTCGGCCGCTCCCCAGAGCCTTCCGGCCCTCGCGACGTCGCCGCGATCCGCCGCGATCGTGGCCAGCTCGGCCGCGTTGATCACGGTGGTCCGGCGGTCTCCGAGAACAAGTGAGAGCTCGAGGGCACGCAACGCATGACGCTCTGCCGCGTCGAGGTCGCCGCGCTCGCGCTCGAGCGACGCCGCGTTCCCGAGCTCCCCTGCCTCCCACCACTGCCAGCCGGCCTCGTGCGCGATCGCCGCGCTCTGCACGGCCAGCTCGACGGCCGCGTCCAGATCGCCCGCATCGTGGGCCCGGTGGCCAAGGAAGCCAAGTGCCTGGCACTCGAACACAGGGATCCCGAGCAGGCGCGACTCGGCGAGGTGCTCCTCGACGAGCGGCCACGCAGCGTCCGTCTCGCCCCTGATCACCATGTTCGCGGCCACGCGGAAGCGCAGGTGCGCTGCGTCCATCTGTTCGCCGGCTGAGGTGAAGAGGTCGAGGCTCTCCGCGTAGCACGGCGCCGCGAGGTCGGACTGCCCGAAGATGTCGCGAGCACCCCCAAGCGCTCTCAGCGCACCTGCTCTGAGCACCGGATCGGCGGTCGGGCACCGATCGAGCAGACGCCCGAGCCACCACGTCCCCTCTCCAGGGTCACGCACGACCCAGTAGGCCTCGAGCCAGGTCGCGAGACGTAGACCGCGCTCGGGATCGTGCTCGAGAGCCCACTCGAGGACCGCGCGGACGTTGTCGATCTCGGGTGAGACGAGATCCAGGCCCCAGGGCCGTGGCTTGTCGATGATCGCTCTGGTTCCGGCGCGGTCTGCGAGCTCGATCAACCGGTCCGCCTGGCGCTCGCGGAGCCTGTCCTCCTCGCCCGACAGGGTGAGGAGCTCCGCGGCGAACTCCCTGATCGTCTCCAGCATCCAGAACCGCTCGGTGCCATCCACCTCGGAGCGCCGGCGGACGAGGCTCTTGTCGAGGAGGGAGGCCAGCGTGTCGAGGTCGGCCTCACAGACCGTCTCGGCGTCGTCCAGCGCACAGCCGCCGCGGAAGACGGCGAGACGGGCGAAGAGCTGCTGCTCCGAGCGGTCGAGAAGGTCGTGGCTCCACGCGATCGTCGCGCGCAGCGTCGCGTGCCGTGCGTCGGCGTCGCGCGTGCCCTTGAGCAGGTCGAGGCGCTGCCCGAGCCGCTCGAGCAGCTGCTCCGGCCCGAGGAGCTTGACCCTGGCTGCAGCGAGCTCGATCGCGAGCGGCAGGTTGTCGAGGCGGCGCACGAGCTCGTGCACGGCCGGAGAGTCGTCGACGTCCGCGCGGACGCCCTGTGCCCTCTCGACGAAGAGCCGGACGGCGTCCCCCTCGGCCATCGGAGGGAGGTCGAACTGCCATTCGCCGGTGATGCGCACCGGCTCGCGGCTCGTGGCGACGACGCGCAGGGCGGGAGAGGCCGCGAGCAGCTCGGCGAGCCGGCTCGCCACGTCGGGGAGCAGCTGCTCGAGGTTGTCGAGCACGAGATGCACCGGCTGGTCGCCGAGCCTGGCCGCGACCGCAGCCACGCTCTCGCCCGTGGCACCGATGCGCTCCGCGATCGTCCTCACGACGAGCGACGGATCGTCGAGCGGCGCGAGCGGCACGAAGGTGGTGCCGCCGTCGGCGTCCTCGGAGAGAAGGCGCGCGAGCTCGAGTGCGAAGCGGGTCTTGCCGGCGCCACCCGGCCCCACGATCGTGAGCAGACGCGGCTCGCGCTCCAGCCAGAGCGCGGCCGCGGCGAGCAGCTCCTGCTCCCGGCCGAGAAACCGCGTGACGGGCTCCGGCAGCTCGACGGCAGCGCTCGCCCGCAGCGGCGGAAAGCTCTCCTCGCCGAGCTGGAGGAGCCGCACCGGCGCGTCGAAGTCCTTGACGCGGTGCCTGCCCAGGTCGACGGTCGCAGCGTCGGGGACGAGCGCCGCCGTCGCGTCGGTGAGGATCACCTGTCCGCCGTGCGCCAGGGCTGCGACGCGGGCGCCGCGGTGGACGTCGAGCCCGACGTACCCCTCGCCGGTCGTCAGCGGAGCTCCGGTGTGGAGCCCCATCCGCACCCGGATCGGGCCTCCGGCGAGCGCCTCCTGGCCACTGCGGGCCGCTGCGATGGCGTCCGCCGCAGTCGGGAAGGCGACGAAGAACGCGTCCCCCTGCGTGTCGACCTCGACGCCATGGTGGTCGTGGAACGCCGCGCGGAGGACACGTCGATGCTCCGCGAGCGCCTCCGCGTACGCCGACACGCCGAGAGCGCCGAGGAGGCTCGTCGAGCCTTCGATGTCGGTGAAGAGGAACGTGACCGTCCCCCTCGGCAGCTCGTCGCGCATCACGACAGTATCCCCGTCGCACCCCGGCGTGTCGTCCGGCGCCGACGACCGCGCAGGGTGCCGCGCGTCACCCGCGGCCGAGATCTCGGAGCCGCGCGAGGCGTGCTGCCTCCTGCTCGGCCAGCCACGGGTCACGGGCCAGCTCGAGGTGCGCGAGCGCGAGCCACGGGCGGGCCTCGTCCGTGCGGCCGAGCTCGAGCAGGCACTCGCCGATCTCCTCGAAGACGTATCCGTCGGTCTCACCGGCCGCGTCGAGCTCGGCTGCGAGCTCGCGCTGCATCGCGAGGGCCTCGTCGAGGCGACCGAGCGTGCGCAGGCAGCGCGCCACCGACCAGCGGGCGATCCGCTCGCGTCCGACGTCGGCCTCGGCGCGCCGCGCCGCCAGCGCGCGCTCGAACCACACGAGCGCCGCCTCCGGATCGCCGGCGTCGTGGTGGGCCCAGCCGAGGTTGTTCGCGAGCGTCCCGACCCAGCGGCGGGCATCCGGGTCGCTCGAGCTCTCGGCGAGCCGGAGAGCCTGCTCGTTCCACGCCACGGCTTCGGCCTCGTCGGAGACGATCGCGATCATGTGCGCTGCGTCGACCGCCAGTCCGTCCTGATCCGCCGCGACGGCGAGCTGCCAGGCGGTGTCGAACAGCGGCCTGGCGCCGTCCGGGTCGCCGGCAGACCGGCGGACGCGTCCGCGCTCGAGCGCGATCCGGATCCGTCCACGGTCGTCGGACTCGAGCATGGCGGCCTCGTCGAGCGTGCGCTCGGCGTCCTCGAACCTCCGCTGCAGACCTTCCGTGCGCGCGACCTGCGTGAGCACCTCTACGCGGAACGCCGGGTCGAGATCTCCCTCGAGCAGCCCCCGGAACCGCTGCTCGGTCAGCGCCGGATCGCCGAAGTCCCAGAGCGCCGTGAGGTCGGGACGATCGTCGCTCACGTGAGCGCTGCGACCGCCGCGTACGCCTGGCGCGCCGCCTCGTCGACCGGCAGCGCGCCGAACCGTGCGGGGTCGGCGAAGATCTCGACGTCGAGCGAGCCCGCGAAGCCCGACAGCAGCAGCGCATCCACGAGCTCCTTCGTCCGGGAGATCCCGCAGCCCGGCAGCTCGCGGTCGGTGCGCTCCGGGTCGGCGGGCCAGTCGGAGACGTGGACGCCGGCGATGCGGTACGTCGCACGCGCGATCGTGTCCCACACGGCGCGGTCGTCCCAGACGTGGAACGTGTCGAGCATCAGCCCGACGTCATCCAGCCCCGCCTCGTCCAGGATCACGATCGCATCCTCGAGCGAGTTCACGAAGGAGACGACCTCACGCTGAGAGCGGTGAATCGGCTCGAACGCGAGCGGCACGTCTGCCTCGCGTGCGACCTGTGCGAGCCGCTGCAGCCCTTCGACGACGACGCGCCGGCCGTCCTCCTCGGAGCGGCCGGCGAGCGGGCCGGTGAGACAGACGACCGACTCCGGCCGGTAGCGCGCAAGACGCTCGACCGAGTGGCAGAGCGCATCGAGGCGCACTGCCGGGTCGTCCGGGCCTTCCATGCCGGGCAAGCCGAGCGGGAGGAACGACGGGATCGCCGGGACGCAGTTCGCGACGGCGAGGCCATGCTCGGCGAGCAGCGCGATGTTCGCCGCGTCGTCGTGGGGCAGCTTGAGCTCCCACAGGCCGATCGCATCGAAGCCCGCTGCGGCGTATGCCGCGACGTCGTCCGCGAACGAGGCGCCCGCGGTCGAGATCGCGGACAGCGCGAGGCGCGTCACGAGCGCCTCGGGATCCGTCCCAGCACGCGCCGTGGGAGCGACGGTCGGGTCAGCTCCTTCGCGACGAGGTACCCGGAGCCGGCGCCCAGGCCGGGGCCGGGGTGGGTGCTGGCGCCGATGTGCCAGAGGCCCTCGACGGGCGTCCGGTGACCCGGCGTCGTCGCGCTCGGGCGCCAGAGCAGGTTCTGGTCGAGCGCGCACGAGCCGGCGTAGATGTCGCCGCCGACGAGGTTGCAGTTCAGCGCCTCGATGTCGGCGGGGGAGAGGACGATGCGGCGCAACGTGGCGGAGTCGAGGTTCGTCAGCGCCGACCCGAGCCTTGCGCAGATCCGATCCGCGTACGCCTCACGGAGCTCCTCCGTCCAGGTGCCGTCACCGACGTCGAGCTCGCCCGAGGCATCTCCCTTGACCCGGCCGGCGGGGAGCTCCTGCAGCTGGATCCAGACGATCCACTTGCCGTCGGGGGCGCGTGACGGGTCGACTGCGCACGGCTGGCCGACGACGATCGTGGCCTCCGCCGGCAGCAGCCCACGCTCGGCCTCGTTGACGGCGCGGGAGACCCCGTCGAGGCCCGGCGTCACGTGGACGATCGCGGTGCGGGCGAGCCGGTCGGCGTCGGGACCGGCCCAGACGGGCAGCTCGTCGAGGGCGAGGTGGATCTGCATCCCGGCGCGGCCGTAGCGGTACCTGGCGCCTGCCGCGCGGGCGGCCGAGGGGACGTCCATCGCCCCGAGCAATGAGCCGTAGAGCTGCGTGGGCGTCACGCCGGCGACGACCGCACGCGTCGCGTGAACCGTCTCGCCGCCGGTGAGGACGACCCCGGTGGCCCGGCCCCCAGCGACGAGCACACGATCGACGTGCGCACCGGCTCTGACGGTGCCGCCCGCGTCCGTGACGATCCCCGTGAGCGCGTCGACGAGCCTCACGCCGCCTCCGACGGGGACGGGCATCCCGCCGAGCTGCACCGCACAGGCGATGACCTGGGTCATGAACCCCGAGACGGCGCTGTCGGGTCCGAGCCCCGTGTGCAGCACCCACGGCGCGAGCAGCCCGTGCGCGCGCTCCCCCTGGAAGGTCGAGCCCGTCCAGTCGCGGCACGAGGCGAGCGCTCCGCCGGCGAAGTCGAGGAGGCCGCGACGTCCGAAGCGACTCAGCATCTGCCGGCCGAGGGAGAGCCCGGCGACCGACCAGAGCTCGGTGCCGAGCACGCCGAAGCTGAGGTCGGCGTTCGCCATGAACGTGTCGAACTGGGCGGCCCACGCCGCGCCGTCGCCGGAGTGGTGGCGGTCGAACTCGGCGACGTTCGCCTCCAGCGACGTCTGCAGGAACATCGCCTCCCCGTCGGGGAACGCCGTCGCCGTCGGCAGGTCGGTGTTGACGTACTCGAGCCCGCGCGCGTGGAGGTCGTCCGCGAGCTCCGCGTAGGCGGCCGACCCCTGGAAGAGCGGATGCCACGAGCTGAACACCTCGTGGGTGAAGCCGGGCAGGGTGTAGTCCTCGACCGTCCGGATCGCACCGCCCAGGCGCTCGTCCCGCTCGAGCACGCAGACGCTCCAGCCCTCGCGCGAGAGCAGCGCGGCCCCGGTCAGCGCGTTGATCCCCGACCCGATGAAGACGGCGTCGTACGCGGCCATGGGGCGACTCTACACCGTGGCCGAGGGCTTGACATGTCACTCGGCGGGGGCGTGCATCCTACGATAGGCGCATGCCCGGGCCGGTCACGCCGCATGCCTACCCGCCGCCCGAGCGGCACCTGCTCCGCGCCCGCGACCTCGCCGACCGACGCTACGCCGACCCGCTCACGGTCTCCGACCTCGCCCGGGCAGCAGGGCTCTCGCGCGCGCACTTCAGCGAGCAGTTCCGGTGCGCGTTCGGCGAGACGCCACACGCCTACCTCCTCACCCGCCGGCTGGAGCGGGCCGCAGCGCTGTTGCGCACGACCGACAGGAGCGTCACGGAGATCTGCTTCCTCGTCGGGCTGAAGAGCCTCGGCTCGTTCACGACGAGCTTCTCGCGCACCTACGGGATGCCGCCGAGCAGGTATCGGGCGACGTTCCCGCCCGCCGCAGCCCACGCGCGGGTGCCGTCGTGCGTCGAGCGGGCGTTCGGTCGCCCGAGACACCGGACGTTTCGAGAAGCCGTCGCGACCGACGCGCCCTAGGCTCGCCGTCAGTCGCGTTGGCCAACCACACGGAGGAGAGACAGATGATCCGCATCTCGACCGCGCAGCTCTGGGTTCACGACCAGGACGAGGCGCTTGCGTTCTACACCGAGAAGGTCGGTCTCGAGGTCCGCTCCGACGTCACGCTGCCCGAGCTCGGCGGCTTCCGCTGGCTCACGGTCGGCGCGCCGGGGCAGGATGGGTTCGCGATCGTGCTGATGGCGATCCCGGGGCCGCCCGTGATGGACGAGCAGACGCAGCAGGAGGTGCGGAGCCTGATGGGGAAGGGCTTCGCCGGCGCGGTGTTCCTCGAGACCGACGACTGTCGCGCGGCCTTCGAGGAGCTCTCGGCGCGCGGCGTCGAGTTCGTCGACGAGCCCCAGGAGCGCCCGTACGGGATCGACGCCGGCTTCCGCGACCCCTCCGGCAACCACCTACGGCTGACGCAGGTCACGATGGCGGGCATCTAGGACCCGCCTCCGATCGGCCCGCAGCCGTGTCCCCCGGAAGCCGCTTCCGCCCCGACGAGTCGCCGCGCTCGTCGCGGCGCAAGCGGAGCGGGGCGGCGCCGGTTCCCCGCTTGACATGTCACCGAGCAGGTGACGTAGACTCGGCCCATGCTGCTACGTGAGGTCGAGTACGCGCGTCCGACCACCATCGAGGAGGCCGTGCGCCTCCTCAGCGAGCACGACGGGGCACGTGCCCTCGCCGGCGGACAGACGCTCGTCAACGTGATGAAACAGCGGGCTGCCTCGCCCGACGTGCTCGTCGACCTCAACGGTCTCGACGAGCTCAAGACGATCGGGTTCTCCGCGGACGAGTCCGCGCTCGAGATCGGCGCGATGGTCACCGTCAGCCGCATGGTCGCCTCCTCCGAGGTCGAGGTGGCGCGTCCGATCCTCGCCGAGGTGGGGCGGACGGTCGCCGACGTGCAGGTGCGCAACCGGGGGACGCTCGGGGGGAACATCTGCGTGAACGACCCCACCAACCACTTCCCGCCGCTGCTCGTCGCGCTCGGGGCTTCGATGACCATCCTGGGCGTCGGCGGCGAGCGCGTCGTCCCGGCCGAGGAGTTCTTCGTCGGCGTCTACGAGACGGCCGTCCACGAGGGCGAGCTGCTCACGATGATCTCCGTGCCGACGCGTGCACCCGGGAGCGGCGACTCGCTCCAGGGCGTGACGCTCGGCGCGCACGGCACGTACATCGCGAACGCCGCCGCCACCGTCACCGGCGGCTCCTGGCGGATCGCGCTCGGCTGCGTCGCGGCCGTCCCGCAGCGGGCCACGGTCGTCGAGCAGCTGCTCGAGGGCGCCGAGATCACCTCCCAGATCGTTGCCGACGCGGTCGCCGGTCTCGGCGTGACGCTCGATCCGCCCGACGACGTGCACGCCTCGGCCGCATACCGCGCCCACCTCGCCGAGGTCTCGGTCGCCCGCGCCGTCCTTGAAGCCGCCGAACGAGGGAAGGGGTAGTCGCCGTGTCCGTCTCACCTGCATCGAGCCAGGTCGTCTCGGTCACCGTCAACGGGGAGACCTACGAGCGCGACGTGCCCGCACGTCGCCTCCTCGTGCACCTCCTGCGCGACGAGCTCGACCTCACCGGCACCCACATCGGGTGCGACACCGGCAGCTGCGGCGCCTGCACCGTGCTCGTCGACGGCGTCGCCGTCAAGAGCTGCGCGATGCTCGCGGTCCAGGCCGACGGCGCCACGATCACCACGGTCGAGGGCCTGGCCGACGGTGACGAGCTCACGCCGCTGCAGAAGTCGTTCCACGACCATCACGCGCTGCAGTGCGGCTACTGCACGCCCGGGATGCTGATGAGCGCGACCGCGCTCCTCGAGAGCAACCCGTCCCCCACGGAGGACGACGTCAAGGCGGCGCTGCAGGGCAACATCTGCCGCTGCACCGGGTACTGGAACATCGTCGAGGCGGTCGTGGCCGTCGGAGAAGGGTGGTGCCGCATGACCGCAGTCGAGACCGATTCGACGACGCTTCAGAAGGGCTTCGTGGGGCAGAGCGTGCCCCGCAAGGAGGACGGCCGCCTCGTCCAGGGGCAAGGCACCTTCTTCGACGACGTCAAGCGCCACGGGATGGGCTACGTCCACTTCGTGCGGGCGCCGTACGCGCACGCGCGCATCACCTCGATCGACGTGAGCTCGGCACTCGAGATGCCGGGCGTCTACGGGACCCTGACGGGCGACGAGGTCGCCCTGCAGACCGACCCGTTCTTCCAGATCGCCGCCGAGCCCGGTGGGCTCGTCAAGGACTACGCGCTCGCGGTCGGCAAGGTGCGCTACATCGGCGAGCCGGTCGTCGCCGTCGTCGCCGACACGCGCGAGCGCGCGCGCGACGCCGCCGAGATGGTGTGGATCGACTACGAGCCGCTCGACGTCCTCGTCGACGCCCGCAAGGCGCTCGAGCCCGACGCCCCCGTGCTCCACGACGAGTGCGGCGGGAACATGTCGTACTCCGGCACCTGGGCGTGGGGCGACATCGAAGCCGCCTTCGCCGAGGCCGACCACATCGTCAAGATCAACGAGCTCCACTTCGACCGCTTCAACTCGACCCCGCTCGAGACCGACGGGGCGCTCGTCGAGTTCAACCGCGGGATCGGGCAGTGGACGATCACCACCAACAACCAGTTCCCCGGCTTCGCGGTGATCATGATGGCCCCCGCGATGCGGGTCGGGATCGACAAGCTCCGCATGGTCACGCAGGACATCGGCGGCGGGTTCGGCAACAAGATCACCTCGCACCCGCAGCTCGTCGCCTGCTGCCTCCTGGCCCGCAAGCTCGGCCGCCCGATCCAGTGGACGGAGTGGCGCACCGAGTTCCACCAGTCGATGTCGCACGGCAACGAGCGGTGGTTCATGGACACCGAGGTCGCCGTCAAGGCCGACGGCACGCTGCTCGGCTTCCGCACCAGGGCCGTGGACGACGCCGGCGCGTACCTGCGCTACGAGCCGCTCGGCGGCGTGATCTGGTCACAGGTCGCCGCCGGGATGTACAAGTGGCGCAACATCCACCTCGAGTTCACGCAGGCGATGACCAACAAGGCCCCGGTCTCGCCCAACCGCGGGTACTCGCGGATGCAGCAGCTGTGGTTCACCGAGCGCGTCGTCGACATCGTCGCGCACGAGCTCGGCTTCGACCCGGTCGAGCTGCGCAAGCGCAACTACGTCCAGCCCGAGGACATGCCCTACGAGACGCCGAACGGCTGCGTGTACGACTCCGGCGACTACCCGCGGGCGCTCGACATGGCGCTCGAGCTGGTCGGCTACGACACGATCGAGGAGCGACGGGCGGAGGCCGCGAGCCGCGGCAAGCTGCTCGGCCTGGGGATCGGCTCGACGCTCGACTCCGGCACCAACAACTTCGGCCAGTCGCAGCTGATCAACCCCGACCTGCAGTTCTCCGGCAACAACGAGGTCGCCACGGTCAAGCTCGACATCTTCGGCGAGGTCGTGGTCACGCTCGGGACGACGCCGCAGGGTCAGGGGCACGAGACGACCGCGGCGCAGGTCGTGGCCGACATCCTCGGCTGCGACGTCGACGCGATCACCGTGCGGGCCGGCCACGACAGCTACTGGAACTCGCACGCGGGCTTCTCCGGCACGTACGCGAGCCAGTTCGCGGTCACCGGCCTCGGCGCGGTCAAGGGCGCGGCAGAGGGCCTCGCAGAGCAGATGAAGAAGCTCGCGTCGATGGTCTTCCAGTGCCCGGAGGACGCGATCGAGCTGGTCGACGGCTTCGCCCGCATCAAGGGCAACCCGGAGGCAGCCCTGCCGTTCATGGCGCTCGGGGCGATCCCGAACGCGAACAACGCGGGCTTCCCCGAGACGCCGCCGCCGATGAACTGCCGCTTCGTCTACCGGCCGCCGTTCGACGTGCCCGACAAGGAGAGGAAGTTCGGCAACCTCACGCTCACGTACGCGACCCAGATCCACGCGTGCGTGCTCGAGATCGACCCGGAGACGGGCGTCTACGAGCTGCTCGACTACGCCGCCGTCGACGACTGCGGCGTGCGGATCAACCCGCAGATCGTCGAGGGACAGGTGATGGGGGCGACCGCGCACGCGATCGGCGCCGCGATGTTCGAGTCGTTCGCCTACGACGAGGACGGCAACCTGCTCACGCCCAACTTCTACGACTACCACGTGCCCCACACGCTCGACATGCCGCCGCTGCACACCGGCTCGATCGAGTCCCCGTCGCCCTTCACGCCACTCGGCACGAAGGGGATGGGGGAGGGCGGAGGCGGCGGGATCCACTGCATCTGCGCAGGGATCCAGGACGCCCTGCGCGCCGCAGGAGGCGCGATCGTCTACGACAGCCACAACCCCTACCACCGCGTCTGGGAGATGCTGCAGCACCCCGAGCGGACACGGGAGAACGTCGAGGTGCAGTCCAAGTGAACGTCAGCGGAACGAAGGAGTTCGACGCTTCCCGCGAGATCGTGTGGAGCGTCATCAACGACCCCGCTCAGATGGCTGGCTTGATGCCCGGTGTCGAGAGCTTCGAGATCGCCGACGACCGGCACTGGTCGGCGAAGGTCAAGGTGCCGCTCGGGCTCGGCGGGCTGAAGATGACGATCGCCTTCGAGAAGGTCGAGGAGCGCCCGCTCGAGTTCGCCTCGCTGAACGCGAAGGGCAACGGCGTGGGGGCGATGATGAACATGGCCACCTCGTTCACCCTCAGCGGCGAGGGAGATCACACCTCGATGGACTGGACGGCGGACGTGAAGATCGCCGGCCCGGTCGGCTCGATGGGGCAGCGCGTGCTGCAGCCGATCATCAACCAGCAGGTCGGCAACGTGCTCGGTGCGCTCGAGGCGAAGGTGGCCGAGGCGAAGGCGGCTGCCGCGTAGGGTGTGCTGACGACGCGGCGTCGGGAGGCCTGATCGAGGCCGCTCGGTCCTTGTCGAGCTCACGATCGCGTCTGGCGAGCCACTGCTAACCGGCGTTGAGCGCCTCGGCGCGCGCGTCGGTGAGCAGAACGGTCACCGTCCCCGGCGGAAGCCGGCGCCGCGCTGTCATCTCAGCGTGACGTCCCGTCCTCGTCGAGCCGCTTCCGCGTTCGTTCCGCCATCACCACGTTGCCCTTGCGCTCGTACCGGTCGAGCGCCTCCGCCAACGCTGCGGCAGCCTCCGCACGCTTGTCTCCGAGCGCCAGCACCTCCGCGAGGTCGGCGTACGCGTCTGCCTGGAGGTTGAGCGCGTCTCCTCTGTCGCCGATCGCGACCGCCTCGCGTGCCAGGTGTTCGGCCTCGGCATGCTCACCACGACGCGCGAGAACCTTCGCCTTCGCCTGTCGCCACAGGACGCGCGGGGTGACGGCACCGGTCGGGGTGGCCGCGTGTGCTCGCTCCAGCCACTCGTCTGCCTCCTCGTCGCGATCGAGCTCGAGCAGGGCGAGAGCGAGCATGGAGGAGAACTCGACGAAGCTGCTCAGCTCTCCCGTGGTGAGAGCGCGCTCGCACATCTCACGGGCCGCGGCCTCGGCGCTCCCGTAGTCGCCCTCGAGCATCGACACGTAGTAGCGGCGAAGCCCGAGGATCAGAGGACCCCTGATGGAGCCCAGCTCGGCGAGTCGTTCGGCCGAGCGCGCCTGGAGCTCGCGCGCCTCGTCGAATCGGCCGAGCATGGCCAGGAAACGCGAGCGCAACGGCAGCGCGCTCTGCCGCTCGAGGTGGGGGTGCTCGTCGAGCCAGCGGAGGCATTCGCTCACCGGGGTCGCACCTTCCTGTTGTGCGTTGACGCAGTTGTGCTCGCCGAAGCGGGCGATCATCTCCGCTCCCGCGCGGCGCGCATGCGTGACGATGCGCTCGCCGGTCGCGAGGATGTCCGCCCACGGCTGCGCGTGCGTCTCCTGCGCCAGGAGCATTGCCGTGTACACGAGCGACAGGCCCCAGTCGTCGCCGGAGGCCTCGAACACCGGTCGTGCACCGTCGGCGAGCGCGAGGGCACGGTCGGCGGCCGCCGACGACCCCTCGTAGACGAGCTCGTAGGCCGCGTGATCCACCCGCAGGCCGAGCTCACCCGCCTCGTCGCCTGCACGGGCCGCGCGCTCGGCCGCGTCGAGAAGGCCGGAGAGGACGCGCTCGGGGCCCTCGCCCGCCTGGAACCGCGACCAGCCCAGGTCGACCTCCAGCCGTGCGTCGCAGGCGCCGTCGGGGAGCACAGCGGCGGCGCGGTCGAGGAGGTTGACCGCCGCGCGGTAGTCCTGCCGCTCGATCGCGCGGCGCCCGGCGGCTGCGAGGTGTCGACTCGCCCGAGCTGAGAGCGCGCCACCGACCTCGCCGTCGCCCCCGAGCTCCCGCCGGTACGCGCAGGCCTGCTCGAGGTGGTACCCGAGGAGCTCATCGAGCTCGACGACAGAGGAGCCGTGCTCCTCGAGCCACGTCGCGAACCGCTCGTGCAGCTCTGCACGCGTCGCCTTGGTGAGCGCGTCGTACGCGGCGTCCCGAATGAGCAGGTGCCGGAAGCGGAACCCGTCTTCACCCGAGTACACCGGGGTATGGGGTTCGATCAGCTGTTTTCGGACCAGGGTTGCGAGGCGGGGCGTGACACGGTCGGCCTCGGGTTCGAGTGCCTGCACGCTGCCACGATGGAAGACCTCTCCTTCGACGGAGGCTCGTTCGAGAACGGTCCGCTCGCCGGTCTCCAGCTGGTCGAGTCGGGCGGCGAGCAACGCCTGCAGGGTCGGCGGGACGACGACCTCGCCGTCGGACGTGAGTGCCATGCCGATCATCTCGTGCACGAAGAGCGGGTTGCCGCCGGCGGCGCGCGCGATTCGCTCGCGGAGCTCGCCGGGAAGCCCGCGTGGGAGCAGCGAATCGACATCGCTCGCCGTGAGACGATCGAGTCGGATCGTGACCTGCCAGTCGGGACGGCGTTCGACGAGCTCTGGGCGCGCCATGCAGAGAATCAGGATGGGCTCGCCGATCGAGAGGAGCGCGACGTGCTCGATCAGGTCGAGGAAGGTCTCCTCGCCCCATTGGATGTCGTCGAACACGACGACGAGCGGCCGCTGGGTGGCAGCGTGCTCGAGCGTCTTGCGAAACGCCCACGCGATCTCCTCGGCCGACATGAGTGCTTCGCCCTCACCCAGGAGCGAGCCGATCGCGGCGGCGGCCCTCTCGTCGCTCGGCCGGCCATCCAGCTGCATCAGCACCTCGACCACGGGCCAGTACGTGATTCCCTCGCCGTACGGCAGGCAGCGCGCGGAGACGACCCGTGCATCGATCGACGCGAGCGTCTCCGCGGCGAGTCGTGACTTGCCGACGCCCGGATCCCCGACGATCGTGACGAGCACGCACCGTTCTTCCTGCTTCGCCGCCTCGTAGGCGTCGCACAGGGCGGCAAGCTCGCGTTCGCGGCCGACGAAAGGCGCGTCGTGGCGGCGTTCGGGCGCTTCGTGCACGCGCAGCAGCCTGAAGGCCGTGACCCGGTCGGTCTTGCCCTTCAACTCGAGCGGCTCGAGCGCCTCCGTCTCGACCGCATCGCGCACCAGCGCGAGCGTCGGCTCGCCCACGAGGATCTCGCCGGGTGCGGCCGCGCTCTCCAGTCGGGCGGCGACGTTGACCGCGTCGCCGGTCACGAGCCGCTCCTCGGTGCCGGTGACGACCTCGCCGGTCATCACCCCGATCCGGCCGGCCAGCCCCAGCTCGGGAAGCGCATCGCGCATCTCGGCGGCGGCGCGCACCGCACGCAGGGCGTCGTCCTCGTGCACCGTCGGGACGCCGAACACGGCCATCACAGCATCCCCGATGAACTTCTCGACCGTGCCGCCGTGACGCTCGACGATCCCCTGCATCCGCTCGAAGTAGCGGGCGAGCAGCGCTCTCAGGCGCTCCGGATCGAGGGACTCCCCGAGCGCGGTCGAACCGGCGAGGTCGCAGAAGAGCACCGTCACGACACGACGCTGCTCCCGCGTCGGCGCGGCGGAGACGTCCTCGGTGCCGCACTCGGGGCAGAACCTGAAGGCTCGATCCGACGCGAAGCCGCAGCGGGTGCAGGTCGGCACCCGCTCAGTCTAGGAGGCGCCGTGCCGGGGCGCACGACGGGCCTCGGGAGCGCCAGAGCGGCCTGTTCACGCGGACGGCGATCGTGTAGGCTCCCGTGACATGTCACGGGAGACAGCGTCAGGAGGTCGTTGATGGGCGTGCCGTTTCGCATCGGCGTGATGCAGCTCACGATGGAGCCGCTCGAGGAGATGCTGGCCTCGGCGCGCGCGATGGACGAGGCGGGGATGGACACGGTCTGGCTCGCCGAGGCGTATCCCTGGTGGCGCAAGCACCAGATGGAGGCGCGCGGCTCGACGGTCGTGTCGGCGCTGATGGCCCGCGAGACCACGAACCTCACGATCGCGTGGGGGATCATCTCGCCCTACACGCGTCACCCGGTGCAGGTCGCGATGGACGCGCGGGTGGTGCAGGAGGCCGCAGGCCCCGGGCGGTTCATCGTCGGGTTCGGCACGTCGAAGATCTTCCTCAACAACACGAAGCAGGGCGGGCCGCCGAAGGTGACCAAGCCGCTCGGCCACATGCGCGACTCGGTCGAGATCGTGCGCGGGATCCTCGGCGGTGACCGGTTCGAGTACGACGGCAAGGTCTTCTCGGCCGACATCCCGGCGCTCTCGGACGAGGCGCACACGCCGCGCTGGGACGTGCCCGTGTACGTCGCCGGCACCGCGCCGATGATGCAGCAGCTCGGCGGCGAGATCGGCGACGGGCTCCTGACCCCGTCGATCACGACGCCCGACTACGTCCGCTACACCGCCGGGAACATCCGCGAGGGCGCGGCGAAGTCGGGTCGCCCGGCGGAGGACGTCGACCTCGGCTGCACGATCCTCGCCTCGATCCACGCGACCGACCGCGAGGCCGGCCGCGACGGCGCGCGCGAGATCGGCGGCATGTACCTGGCCAACAAGGTGCAGAACATCCAGGGCTCCGCCGACGTGCTGCTCGACTGCGCCGGGATCGACCAGGAGGAGATCCGCCCCGTCGCCGAGGCGATGGAGCAGGGCGGACGCCTCGCCGCGAAGGCCAAGGTGACCGACGCGCTGCTCGACAAGTGCAAGCCGATCGCGGGCACGCCGAGCGACTGCATCGAGGCGATCGAGGAGTACCGCGACGCCGGGTGCACCCACATCATGCTCGAGCTCTGGGGCGAGAACCGGCTCGAGCAGATCCGGCTGTTCGGCGAGAAGGTCCTCCCGCACTTCCGCGACTGATGGGCGCCGTCACCATCGACCGCGACCGGCTCGTCGACACCGCGAGCCGGATGATCGACGTCCACAGCTTCACGGGCGACGAGGAGGGCATGGCGCGGCTGATGGTCGAGCTGCTCGAGTCCCGCGGCCTCCACGTGCAGTGGCAGCAGGTGGAGGACAACCGGGCGAACGCGCTCGGCACCTGGAGCGGCGCGGGTGGCGGCAAGAGCCTCATGTTCAACGGCCACATGGACACCTCGTACTCCGGGCGCGAGCCGTGGCTGCGCGACGTGCCCGGGCTTCCAGCCGAAGGCGTTCGTCGAGGGCGACCGGCTCTACGGGCTCGGGATCTCGAACATGAAGGGCGCGCTCGCCTGCTACGTCGAGGCCGTCTCGGCGCTGCAGGACGCGGGCGTGCGGCTGCGCGGTGACGTCCTGATCGCCGCGGTCTGCGGCGAGATCGAGAAGACCCAGTACGGCGAAGCGCAGGGCGCGCAGTACCGCGGCTACGCCGCCGGCACGCGCTACCTCGTCTCGCACGGCGGCGTGGCCGACATGTGCCTGCTCGGCGAGCCGACCGAGGGCAAGGTCGTCCTCGGCCACTACGGCGCGCTCTGGCTTCGGATCCGCGTGCACGGCAACTTCATCCACACCGCCTTCAGCGAGGGCAAGCGCGACCTCAACGCGATCCTGCGCCTGCACGAGGTGCTCGCCGCGGTGCAGGAGTGGATCCCGACCTGGGAGGACGACCCCGAGAACGCCTACCGCGGCGCCAGGGCGATCGTCAACGTCGGGGCGATCGAGGGCGGGTTCGGCTGGCGCGCGTCGCGCACCCCGCACCACGCCGACCTCTTCCTCGACGTCCGCGTGCCGCCGACGAAGCCGATGGGGGTCGCGCGCGGCCAGGTGCTCGACATGGTGCGTGGGCTCGCGGAGCGGTTCCCCGCCTTCGGGATCGAGGGCGAGGTGTACGTCACGGCGCCCGGCGCCGAGATCGAGGAGGGGCACGAGCTGGTCGCGGCGATCGACGCGGTGCACGAGCAGGTCTACGGCGAGGCGCCCGGGCGCGACGTCACCCGCTGGTTCTCGGACGCGTCGGCGCTCACCCGCTACGGCGTGCCGACCGTGAACTACGGCACCTCGACCGGGCTGATGGACGTCGAGCTCGGCGAGAACCTCGCGATCGACGGGCTCGTCAAGACCGCCGAGGTGTACGCGAGAGTCGCGATGCACGTCTGCGGGGTCACGTGACACCCGAGGAGGAGGAGTGATGCCGGACGATGCTTCCAGGTTGGCCGTGCTCGAGCGCGTGCTCGACGGGTTCAACCGACACGACGTCGACGCGATCATGGCGGAGTTCGCCGAGGACTGCGTGTTCCAGTCGCCGCGTGGTCCCGAGCCGTGGGGGCGCCGCCTCGTCGGACGGGACGCCGTCCGCCAGGGGTTCGCCGCGCGCTTCGAGGGGATCCCCGACGTGCACTACGAAGGGGAGGCCGACTTCGTCTCCGGTGATCGCGCCGTCTCCGAGTGGACGCTGAGGGGGACGACCGTCGACGGCGAGCGGCTCGAGGTCTGCGGGTGCGATCTCTGGACGTTCCGGGGTGACGAGATCGTCTGCAAGAACTCCTACTGGAAGATCGTCGACCGATGAGGCTCGTGACGTTCGGCGAAGGGCACGGCCGCGTCGGATTCCTCGACGGCGAGGAGATCGTCGTGCTGGACGCCCCGACGATGCGCGCGTACTTCGAGCACGGCGGCGCGAACGAGACGGGCGAGCGGGTCGCGCTCGCCGAGACGCGGCTGCGGGCGCCGATCATCCCGAAGAAGTTCTTCCACACGGCAGGCAACTTCCGGGAGCACAAGACCGAGTCGGAGAACGTCAGCTGGTCGCACGACATCGCGCCCTGGATCAACTTCTTCCAGAACGTCGACGCGATCGTCGGGCCCGACGAGCCGGTCATCTACCCCGAGCACCTCACCGAGGAGCTCGACTACGAGCTCGAGCTCGCCGTCGTCCTGCGCAAGCCCGGCAAGTGGTTCACGGCCGAGGAGGCGATGGACTACGTCGGCGGCTACGTGATCTTCAACGACCTCACCGCCCGCGACATCCAGCGCGGCGAGATGCGCTCCGGCGTCTTCTCGTTCTGCAAGGCGATCGACACGTTCTGCCCCCTCGGCCCATGGATCGTGACCCCGGACGAGATCGCGGACCCGCACGATCTCGCGATGCAGCTGCGGGTCAACGGCGAGGTCCGCCAGGAATCGCACTCGAGCCGCATGTCGGTCACGATCCCCGAGATCCTCTCGAACTTCTCCGGCCTCACCTACTCGGCGGGTGACGTCCTCTCGACCGGGACGGTGTCCGGCGTCGCGGGGTTCAAGTCACCGGAGGAGCGCGCGCGCCTCTACCTCAAGCCGGGCGACGTGATCGAGGCCGAGATCGAGGGGATCGGGGTGCTCCGCAACCCCGTGATCTCGTGGCAGGAGGGGCACGGGACGCCGCCGCCGCCGCGGATCCGCCCCTGGGGCGACGCGTAGGACGCTCGAGGGCTGCGGGAGCGGCCGCGTCGGCGGACGCTCCCGCAGCCGCTCGGGTCACGTCAGCTGGAAGGGGGTGCCCAGCGCGTGGTGACCGAGCAGGTCGTATGCGCGGTTCGCGCCGAGCGGGTGCATGAACGCCCCGGCGCGCGCATCGCGGTAGAGGCGCGCCAGCGTGCTCGACGCGACGTACCCAGCGCCCCCGGACAGCGCCAGGGCGCGGTCCGCGATCCGCACCGCGGCCTCGTTCGCGAACGTCTTCGCGGCCTGAGCCTCCGCGAAGAGCGTGACGACGTCGAGCTCGGCCTCGTCGACCAACGCCGCGGCGCGCGCGACGATCGCCCGGGCGGCCGCGAGGTCGACGAGGTTCTCGGCGGCGAGGACGATCGTCCGCGCGTCCGACCCACGAGCCGAGACCGCCTCCACCGCGGCCTCGGCGATCCCCACCGACGCCGCCGCGTGAAGCAGGCCGGCGGCGACGTTCCGCACCATGTACCCCTGCTGGTCGCCAACCGGGAACCCGCCGCGCACGGCAGCGGGCGGGAGCTCGACGCCGGTGAACGTGATCGAGTGGCTCCCCGAGGCGCGCATCCCGAGCCCGTCCCAGTCGTCGTGGACGACGACGCCCGGCGTGTCGACGGGGATCTGCACGTAGGCGTATCGCTCGCTGCCCGCCTCGTCGACGAACGTCACGGCGGTCTGGAGAACCGTCGCGACGGGTGAGAGCGTGCAGAAGATCTTCCGGCCCTCCACGAGCCAGCCGCCGGCAGTGCGGGTCGCCCGCGTGGACGGTCGGCCGAGCGTCTGCCCTCGTTCGCTGATCGCCGCGGCCATGATCGTCCTTCCGCACGCGACATCCGCGAGCGTCGAGTCGATCTCGGGCAGTGCGCGCCCTCGTGCCGCCTGGACCGACCGGAGCCGCTCGAGCGCGTGCACGAGGACGAGGTGCATGTTGACGCCGATCCCGACGGACGCGTCGGCACGTGCGAGGCAGATCGCGCCGGCGACGAGGTCGTGCAGGCGCGTCACACCAAGCCCTCCGAGCTCGGCCGGGACCGGGGCTGCGAGCACCCCCGCGCTGCGGAGATCCTCGATGCTTGCGAACGGGAACGAGCCGTCCGCGTCGTGTGAGGCCGCCCGATCTGCGAGCGCGGGGGCGAGCTCCTCGAGGATCCCGAGCAGCCGTTCGCCTGCCTCCGTCACGGGCGAGACCGCGACGCCGGCGTGAGCCGGGACGCGAACGTCCCGGCTCACGGATGCCACCGCGCTCATGAGGTCGACACCCCGATCGAGACGGGCAAGCCGTGGGTGACCATGTCGAACACGGCCGACCGCCGCTGTGCGCGTTCGACGACCTCGCGGAGCTTCTCCGGGGTCGCGTCACCCTCGAGATGGAAGAAGACGCGGATCTGCTCGAAGCCGTTGCGGTACTCGTCGTCGAGACCGAGCGCCCCGCGAACGTCCATGTCTCCTTCGAGGCGGGACTCCACCCTGGTCAGGGCGACTCCACGCGCCGCAGCCACGTAGACGATCGTCGTGGTCAGGCACGCGGCGAGGGCGTGCAGCAGGTACTCGGCGGGGTTGGGCGCCTCGTTCGTCCCGAGCAGGATCGGCGGCTCGCCTGCATCGACCTCGAACGCGACCTCCCTGGAGGTGTCCTCTCCGCCCGCGGCGTAGAAGCCGTGGATCGTCGATCGGTTGTGTGCGCCGCCCAGCCAGCGGTTCTGCACGCGGAACTGGAAGGTCGCCAGCTCGGGCTGCTCGACCAGCAGGTCGAGCGTGCCGAACAGCTGCTCCGTGTCGATCCCGTTTCGGATCGACTCCGTCACCTTGGTCATCTCTGGTCCTCTCGTCTCGTTGCCGGGTGTGTCTCCCCGGATCGGAAGCAGCGTCCTCGCCGTCGGTAGTCGTCGTCGCCGCGCCTCGGTAAAGGCCGGGTAACCGGTAGCGTCTCCCGCCGTGGAGTTCCGAATCCTCGGTCCGGTGGAGGTGCGGGGCGACGACGGCATCGTCGCGATTCCCGGGCGAAAGCAGCGCGCGCTGCTCGCGCGGCTGCTGCTCGATGCGAACCGGACAGTGTCGGTCGAGCGGCTCGTCGACGATCTCTGGGGCGAGGACGTGCCGGAGACTGCGACCAAGATGGTGCAGATCGCCGTCTCTCAGCTGCGGAAGGTGCTGCCCGAAGGGACGATCAGGACGTCACCGCCGGGCTACGTGGTTGTCGTGGGCGCCGAGCGGCTCGATCTCGAGCGGTTCGAACGAATGCGATCCGCCGGTCAGGCGCTGCTCGAGGCCGGTGAGGCCTCGGCGGCGGCCGAACGCCTGCGTGAGGCGCTCGCGCTCTGGCGGGGGCCGGCGCTCGAGGAGTTCGCCGAGCCGTTCGCGCGCATCGAGGCTGCCCGACTCGAGGAGCTACGGCTGAGCTGCCTCGAGGCTCGGATCGACGCGGAGCTCGCGTCGGGCAGCCACGCAGACCTCGCCGCCGAGCTCGAGGCCCTCGTCGCGCGGCACCCACTCCGCGAACGACTCCGGCGCCAGCAACTGCTCGCCCTCTACCGGGCGGGCCGCCAGCCCGACGCCCTCGCGGCGTACGGTGCCTATCGGCACGAGCTCGCCGAGACGCTCGGGATCGAGCCGTCGGCGGAGGCGAGGGAGCTCGAACGCCGGATCCTCAACCAGGACCCCACGCTCGACCATGCTGCCCGCCCCGCGCCGCGTCCCATCGGCACGCGTCCACCCGAGGTGCGCTACGTCGCGAGCGGCGACGTGTCGATCGCGTACCAGGTCGTCGGCGACGGGCCGCTCGACATCGTGCTCGTCCACGGATGGGTGTGCAGCTTCCATCCGGGCTGGGAGCGACCTGCGATCGCCTCGTTCTACCTTCGCCTTGCTGGTCTCGGCCGGCTGATCCTCTTCGACAAGCGCGGAACGGGGCTCTCCGATCGTGTTCACGGCGTGGCGTCGCTCGAGGAGCGGATGGACGACGTCCGGGCGGTGATGGACGCCGCAGGCTCCGAGCGCGCGGTCGTCGTCGGGATCTCGGAGGGTGGTCCGATGGTCGCGCTGTTCGCCGCGACCTACCCCGAGCGGACTGCAGGGCTCGTCGCGATCGGAGCCTACCCACGGCAGCTGTGGGCGCCCGACTACGCCATCGGGCGCCGCGCCGAAGAGCTCTGGACATCCCGCATCGAGCCCGAGCGCTGGGGAACAGCGCCTGTCGCCCGCCGGTTTCTCGTCGAACGGGCTCCGTCGATCGCCGCCGACGAAGAGGCCATCGCTTGGTACGCGTCGTACTTCGCCCGTGGCGCGAGCCCGGTCGCGGTGCGGCAGATGGGGGCAATGAACGCCGAGATCGACGTGCGCGACGTCCTGCCGACGATCCACGTCCCGAGCCTCGTGCTCCATCGGGAGCACGAGCCGTTCGCCCCGCAGAGCTCCTATCTCGGTGCCCGGATCCCGAGCGCCCGGGTCGTCGCGCTCCCCGGCGCCGACCACCTGCCGTGGGAAGGGCCACAGGAGGACGTGCTCGGCGAGATCGAACGGTTCGTCGCTGGTCTCGACGCGGTGCCGTTGCGCGACCGCGTGCTCGCGACCGTGCTCGTCGTGAGAGCAGAGGGCACCGAGGGGGCATGCGATGTCGTGCGCGAGGACGTTGCGCGCTTTCGGGGCCGTGAGGTCGCCCTCGAGGGCGACACGCTCGTGGCGACGTTCGACGGGCCTGCCCGTGCGATCCGGTGCGCCCAGACGCTGTCGTCGCGCGCGCGTGAGTTCGGACATCTCGCCCGTGCCGGGATCCACACCGGCGAATGCGACGTGATCGACGGGATGCTGACCGGGATCCCGCTCGGGGTCGCACGACAGCTCGTCGATCTGGCCGAGCCGGGCGAAGCAGTCGCATCGTCAACGGTGCGCGACCTGGTTGCAGGATCGGGGCTCGAGTTCGTCCCACGACCGTCGTCGGGCGGTCTCGCGGCGGAGGACATGCGTCTCTTCACCGTGAGCTCGCCGGGCTGACCGGAGCTCCAGGAGGTCCGCACCAGGGCGCGTCACCGCCATGAGCGAGCCGCGTCGATGGCTCAGGGCTCCGGGCCTGCCGTCGCCTTCGCGACCCGCAGCCGCCTCGCAGGCCTGACGTTCGACCGGCTGGGACGGGGGGTGAGCGCAGCCGCGAGCACGAGAGCCACTCCGAACACGCAGCCCACCGCGACGTAGCCGCCGACGGCGAGCGCGACCCCACCCGCGATCGAGCCGAGGAAGTAGCCGAGCTGCACGGTGGCGACGCGGAGCCCGGTGAGCGTCGTGCGGATCTCGGGCGCGTGACCGAGCGCGTGGCTGTTCGAGAGGAGCGTCCGGCCTCCCGCCACGCTCGCCGTCAGCGTCAGCAAGACGGTGCTGGTCAGCTCATCGGGTCGGATCCACCAGAACGCTGCCTCGCACACTGCAAGGCCAAGGGCCAGAACTGCGATAGAGAGGTGAGGATCGAGCACGGCGGCGCGTCGGATGCCCAACGTGCCCGCGATGTACCCGACCGCTGCGCTCGCGAGCAGGACGCCCGCCGACCCGCTCGAGGCGTGATGCTCGTCCACGAGCATCGCGCCCGCGTACACGAGCGTTCCGACCCAGGCCGCGTTCGCAAGCAGCTCGGAGACGAGCCAACGCCGAAGACGGTCGCTCTCGAGAGCGACGCGAAGCGGCACCGGGTGCCTGGGCGCCCTCGCCTCGGGTTCTGCTCGAGACGAAAGGACGGCCAGAGCGGCGACGAGCGACGCCGCGAGCGGCAGGGCGATCCAACCGAGACGCCAGCTGCCGGCACCGACGAGGCCGACCAGAGGCATGCCCACGATCCACGCTGCCGGCTGACCCACGACCGCCCAGGAGAGGGTGCGCATCCGGTGCTCCTCGGGCACCCACTCGGCCGCGGCCAGCGTCCCCGCCGTCGTCAGGCCGGCCACGCCCACCCCGAGCGGCACCTGGGCCGCCAGCAGCACGACGATGCTCGGTGCGCACGCGCTCGCGAGCGAGCCAAGACCGAGCAGCACCGTCCCGGCGAGCAGCTGCCGCCGGAGGCTGACCACGCGCGAGACCGGTGCCGCTGCGAGGGCAGTCAGAGCGGCCGAGAGCCCTGCCACCGTGCGGAGCTGGCCCGCGACGGCGGTGCTCACGCCAAGGTCGTCGGCGAGCACGGCGAGCACCGGTGCCGCAGCGATGACTCCCGCCTGCGCGGCGAAGAGGCTGAGGAAGAGCGTGACTCCGACCCTCGCCCAGCGCGAGGTCGGACGTCGTGTGAGAGAGCGCATCACGGGTCTCCTGTCGGGTTGGTCGGCTGACACCGAGACAGAAGATCCGGCGTCGCCAAAGGCGCGGTAGCGGTCCCGGCTGCGATCCGGTAACCGCGCCACGCCCCGTCGGCTCGCTGTTACCGAGCGGTTACCCGGCGCACGACCGGCTCTTTGGTGCCCGCTTGCACGCTCCCGGCGACAACACGCAACCGGCCCTGACCTCACCGGTGCTGCGCCGCGGCGCTGCGGGTGACGAAGGCTCGGAAAGGAGCTCGATCATGAACACCAGCACCCACCCGAAGGCTCTCGCGGTCACGGTGGCACTGGCCGTCCTGGCGGCCGTCCTCTGCGTCGGAGCCGGCTCGGCACGGACGATCCCAGGGGGCCCGACCCCGCCCCGACACCAGGCAGTCGCATTCCTCACGGGCGTCGTGGGCGATCTCGCGGCAAACCGGTACGACGTCGCCTGGGAGCGGCTTGCCCCTGCGCAGCAGAGGCTCGTTCCTCGGTCGACCTACGTCCGCTGCGAGTCGTTGAGCCCGGTGCCTGGGCGGCTCGTGTCGATCGTGCCTCGTTGGACACGCACGGAGGATGTGGAGCTACCCGGCGCCCCGTCCTCATCGGTCGCATCCGTCGCCGTGCGCTTCGATGTCAGGATCGCCGGCTCGCTGGAGGAGGGGTTCGTGACGGTTCCCGTGACCGCGCACGCACTCTGGATCGACCGGCGCTGGCGCTGGATGCTGCCCGCCAGGCGCCTCCAGGAGCATCGGGCACCGAGCTGCGGCATGCCGGCGTACGGAGACCCGGCCGGCGCCCTGTGACCCGGATAGGATCGGCCGCATGCCGTGGGAGCGCGACATCGGCCGGCTCGATCGCGTCCGCAGCCTGATGGCCGAGCGGGGGCTCGACGCGATCGTCGCGCGGGCCCCCGACAACATCGTCTACCTGACGAACTTCTGGGGGATGAAGGGCTACGACGCGGTCGTCTTCCCCCGCGAGGGCGACCCGACGCTGATCTGCCTCGAGGCCTCGGCCGATGATGCCGCCCGCACGGCGTGGACCGAGGACGTGCGCCTCTTCGCCGGCTACCACCCATCCGATCCGCGTCCACCGATGGCCCGCGTCCTCGAGCAGGCGCTCGAGGCTGCGGCCGGATACGGGACGGTCGGGCTCGAGCTCTCCCTCGGCACGCAGGCCTCCGACCGGATGGTGGGCGAGCCGACGACGTTCACCCGCGCCTGGTTCGACGCGTTCCCGGGCGCGGTGGACGCGACGCCGCTCCTGGCCGACGCGCGGGCCGTGAAGACGGCGCAGGAGATCGAGCGGATGCGCCTCGCCAACGAGATCGCCGCGGCCGGGATGGAGCACGTGCGCACGGTGATTCGCCCCGGGATGACGGAGGCCCAGATCGCGGCGGAGTGGCTCGGGTTCGTGCACGGCGAGGGCACCGGCTGGCAGGGGAAGGTCGACCTCGCTCTCGGGTTCTCGCTCGTGTGGTCGGGGCCGGGGATCAGGACGTTCACCGCCACGACCAACCGCCCCGTCGTGGAGGGCGAGCCGACGCTGTTCGAGATCTGGGTCTGCGCCGACGGCTACTGGTGCGACCACACCAAGAACGTCGTCGTCGGCGAGCTCACACCCGCCTACCGCGAGCTCGAGGAGCGGCTCCTCGCGGTGTACGACGATGCGGTCGCGTTCTGCCGTCCGGGGGCGAGCCTCGCTGAGCTCGACCGGCGGGTGCGCGAGGGGATCGCGGCGATGGGCTTCCCCGGCCAGCCCACGCACCCCATCTGCCACGGCGTCGGTGCGCGCGCCCACGAGCCGCCGTACGCCCACCAGGCCGGCGGTGGGGAGTGCCACACCGGAATGGTTCTTGCAATCGAACCAGGATGCTACTGGGAAGGTGGTGGCGGCCTGCGCGTCGAGGACAACTTCCTCGTCACCGACGATGCGCCGGAGAAGCTGTCTTCCTTCCCCGACGGCATCGTCCCAGCCCTCGCATGACCCCGTGAGCGTCCTACGCGCCGTGGTGCGGCACCGACACGTAGCACCGTGTTACAAGGAGGGACGATGACGCTCGATCGCAGCAAGGTCTGGACCGGCACCGTCAACGCCCAGGCGCTCGACCCCCAGCCGCACGTGACCGTCGGCCTCTACGACACCACCCTGCGCGACGGCGAGCAGACGATCGGCGTCGTCCTGACGCCGGAGCAGAAGCTGGAGATCGCCCGCGCGCTCGACGCCGCCGGGATCGACCGGATCGAGGCAGGGTTCCCCCGGGTCTCCGAGGACGACTTCCGGGCAGTGCGGATGATCGCCGAGGCCGGGCTGCGCGCGGAGGTGTGGGGCTTCTCGCGGGCCGTGCAGGCGGACGTCGAGGCGCTCGTCGAGCTCGGCGTCCAGGCGTCCGTGATCGAGAGCCCGATCTCCGACGGCAAGCTCGCCGCGCTCGGCGTGAGCCGCGAGAAGATGCTCGACCGCATCCGCTCGGCGGTGCGCTTCGCGACGGAGAACGGCATCCGCGTCGCGTTCTTCGGGGTCGACTCCTCGCGCGCCGACCTCGCCTTCTTCGACGAGGCGTACGCCGCCGCGGCCGAGGCAGGCGCGCAGGAGCTCGTCGTCGTCGACACGCTCGGGATCGCGACCCCCGAGGCCGCTGCGATGCTCGTCTCACGCACCGTCGACCGGGTCGGCCCGGACGTGCCGGTGCACTGGCACGGCCACGACGACTTCGGGCTCGCGACGGCCGCGTCGATCGCTGCCGTCCAGGCCGGCGCGACCTGGGTGCAGGGCACGATCAACGGGATGGGGGAGCGGGCCGGCAACGCCGACCTCACCGAGGTCGCGCTCGCGTTGGAGGCGCTCTACGGGATCCCGACCCGGCTCGACCTCACCCAGGCGCGAGCGCTGTCGCACCTGATCGCCGAGACCGCCGGGACACCGCTGCCCCCGTGGAAGGCGGTCACAGGAGACGCCCTCTTCGTGCGAGAGTCGGGGGCGGTGGCAGCGCAGTTCCACGACCCTGCCGCGATCGAGCCGTACTCCTCGGAGCTCGTCGGCGCCGAGCGCGGCATCGTGCTCGGCAAGAAGAGCGGGATCGACTCGATCCGGATCGCCTCCGAGCGGCTCGGGCTCGAGCTGTCGCCGGAGCGTCAGGCGGAGCTGCTCGTCGCGGTGAAGCAGCTCGGCACCGAGCAGCGAGGGCTCGTCAGCGACGAGCAGCTGCTCGCGCTCGTGCAGGATGGCTGAGCTGCCGCCGGCGGTCACGGTCATCCTCCTCGTCGGACGGCAGCGGGAGCGGTCGGCGCAGGCGCTCGCGAGCGTCATCGGGCAGGAAGCGGATCGAGCGGTGCGAGATCGTGCTCGTCGATGCCGGACCGGCCGGGGTGGCGCCACTGCCGGGCGCTGATCACGCGGCGGTGCGCGTGGTGGAGCGGCCGCAGCGTGGGCCGTTCGGCGTGCTGCGGGCCGAGGCCGTCCGCCTCGCGCGAGCGCCCGTGGTCGCGTTCCTCGAGGAGCACGCAGAGGCCAGGGAGGGGTGGCTCGTCGGGATCGAGGCGGCGTTCGCCGACCCGCGACGTCGCGGGCGCGAGCGGCGAGGTGCACACCCTCAACCCGGGGGTGGGGATCTCGGACGTGATCGCCGTCATGAACTACGTCCGCTGGCTGCCTCCGCTCGACGAGGGGTGGGACGCGGAGGTGATCGTCGGTCACAACGCGGCGTACCGCACCGCCGACCTCCTCGCGTTCGGTGACGAGCTCGACGTGCTGCTCGCGAGCGAGGTCGTGCTGCAGCGCGCGCTGCGCGCCCGCGGGCGCAGGCTCGTGATCGATCCGCGCATCGCGATCGGGCACACGAACGAGGTCACGACGCGCTCGATCAGCCGCGGCTACTACCTGTGGAACGTCTCCTTCGGGGCGACCTGGGCGGACGTCGAGGGATGGTCGACCCTCCGCCGCGGGCTCCAGGTCGCCGGAGCGCCGTGGTGGATCGTCCGTCGCGTCGCCGACCTCTTCGCGGGAGCGACGCCCGCGCACCGACGCGTGCTGCTCGGCCACCTGGGCAGCGTGATCGCCTCGCAGTGCGCCGGGGCGGCCGGCATCGCCGTCGGCGCCGTTCGCGGTGCGGGCGACGCCGGCACGAGGTTCACCGACTACGAGCTCGACATCGACCGGCCGACGTCTCGTCACGAGCTCGTCGTAGAGCCGTTCGAGCTCGTCCGCACGGGCGGACCACGAGCCGTCACCCTCCGCGAACGCTCTGGCGCGGACGCCGATCTCGCGCCTCCGCGCCTCGTCACGGAGCAGCGCGACGATCGCAGTCGCGAACGCGCGCGGCTCGGCGGGGGCGAGCACGCCGATCCCCTCCGTCGCCACGAGCGCGGCGAGGTCACCGGTCGGGTTGGTGACCAGCGGTCGGCCTGCGGCGAGGTAGTCACCGGCACGGTTGGGGAAGCGGGCCTGGTTGTGCGGGTTCGGGGAGTACGGGAGCGCCATCACCGACCCGGCCGTCATCACGTCGCCGAGCGCGTGGTATGGGAGTGTCCCGAGCTGGCGCACGCGCGCAGCCGACCCGGTCGCCCGGGCCCGTTCGTCGAGGACGCCGATCCGCCGGCCCGCGGTCAGCATCCACGCATCGGGCTCGTCCGCGGCGATGTGGCACCACGTCTCCGCCAGCAGGTGGTCGTCGAAGGGGGCGAAGCCGGTGTGCACCACCGTGGGAGCGTCGGGAGGGATCCCCAGGCGTCGCCGGGCCGCGCGGGCGTCACCGGGACGGAAGGTGTCTGCGTTCGCGCCGATCGTGAGGAGGCGGACGCGATCGGCCGGGACACCGAGCGCGCACGCCCGCGCGGCGAGGGCGGAGCTGATCGCCGTGACCGCATCTGCGTTCGCGCGCGTCCGCCACTGGAGCGCGTCGTCGAGCCGCCCGAGCGTGGCACGCTCGAGCGGCGGCCACGTCGCGGCCATTCCCTCTGCGCCCCAGAGGTCGGCCCAGTCCGCGACGTAGCGAGCGCCGCTGCGACGACGCATCGCGAGCGCGGGGAGCGTCGCGGTGGGTCGCGGCTCGAACGCGTGGACGACGTCCGCGTCGAGCGTCCGTGTGAGGCGCAGCCGGCCGAGGAGATCGATCGGGCTGAGACCGCCGTTGCGCAGCCTCGCCGGCGCGAGGTCGGGGAGCTGGAGCAGTCGGACGCCGTCGACGTCGTCTGAGACCGTCCTGGCTCCCGGCTCGAGGCGCGAGGCCACGACGACCACGTCGTGCCCACGCCGCGCCAGCGGCCGTGCGAGCGAGAGCGCGCGCAGCGCGCTTCCCTGCCACGCGACGTTGTGCGCGAGCATGACGATGCGCACTCAGCGCACCGTCGTTCCCGGGCCTGTCGTCATCCCGACGAGCTCTCCCGTGAACCACGCCAGCTGCGATGCGGCGACGACCGGAAGCGAGGCGACCGCCCCCGCGTGCCCACCGTATCGCCACGCGGCGCTCACCGAGCGCGCGGTGACCCGGGCGGGGCGCAGGAGGCTGAGGGTCAACGCCAGGTCGACCGCCCGCCGGCCGCGACCGGGCCGGCGAGCCTGCCGCAACGGGGCGAACTCGCGACCACGGGCATAGCGCTCCCGGACGAGCGTCCCGAGCGCCGCGCCGTGATCGTGCTCGAAGACGGCGTCACCGGCGAGGTGAAGGGGCACGCCCGCATCGACGAGCGCCCACGAGAAGACCGTGTCACCGAGCATCCCGAGCTCGGGGATGCGGCCCACGCGCGCCCAGGCCTCGCGCGTGACGAGGAGCCCGGAGGTCGGCGCGATCGCGATCGGGCCGAGCCCGGGGCGTGGCAGCCAGGAGTCGTACTTCGCGTAGTGGGCGGCCCGGTCGAGGGAGCTCGTTCCGTGCCAGGTGACCGCGGCGGCGACCGCGCCGCGCGTCGCCCGTTGCGCTGCGAGCAGGGCGGCGACGGCACCCTTGCGCGGGTAGATGTCGGGGTCGGTGAACAGCACGAGCGGCGCGTCGCTCGAGGCTGCGCCGAGGTTGCGTGCGGCGTGGGGCAGGAGCCGCCGCTCGGACACGAGCACCGAGACCCCGCCGACGCTGCGGGCCACGGCGGCGGAGGCTCCGTCCGGTGAGCTGTCGACCACGATCAGCTCGGCATCGGGCGCCTCCTCGGCGAACAGCTCGAGGCAGCGCCGGATCGTCCGCTCGGAGCGAAACGCAGGTATCACCACGGCCAGCGAGCCCATCCGTGCCAGCGTAGCCCCGCGGCGGCGCCCGCTTGACTGTCATGTCACCGTTGGGCGATACTGCCGCACACGTGCTTGACATGTCACACACCCGGCACGGCTCGCAGGGGCCCGGGCGCACGTGATCCAGCGCGTGTGCGTGATCGGCGCAGGGTCGATCGGCAGCCTGTTCGCAGGGCACCTCGCGCAGGTCGCGGAGGTCTCAGTCCTCACCCGGCGGCAGGAGCATGCCGACGCGCTCAACGCCGAGGGACTGCGGATCACCGGGCGCAGCGACCTGCACGCGCGCATCACGGCGAGCGCCGATCCGGACGCGATCCCGCCGTTCGACCTCGGGATCGTCGCGACCAAGGCTACGGGGCTGGAGGAGGCCGCGGCCGCGCTCGAGGGCAGGTTTCCGGGGGCGGCGATCATGACGACGCTCAACGGCCTCGGCGCCGAGGAGGTCGTGCGGGCGCACGGCGCCTGGCCGATCGTGTCGGCCGTCACCTTCATGTCGGGCACCAAGCACACCGACACCGAGGTCGAGTACATCCTCGACACGGAGACGTGGATGGGGCCCTACGAGGACGCCCCGTACGCCCTGGTCGAGGAGGTCGCAGGCCTGCTCACGCGATCAGGGCTCAAGGTCGAGGCGATGCCCGACCTGCGGCCCGCGCAGTGGTCGAAGCTGATCTTCAACGCGACGGTCAACGCCGTCGCGGCCCTCACCGGTCTCCCGCACGACCCGCACTTCGCCGCGCAGGATCGCCCTGCCGACCTCGGTCACCTCGTCCACGACCTCATGGACGAAGGCAAGGCCGTGGCCTCGGCCGCGGGGATCGAGCTGCACGACGACCCGTGGGAGATGAACGTCCTCGCGACCCGACGCGGGTCGGCCCACTATCCGTCGATGCTCGAGGACGTCGAAGCACACAGACCGACGGAGATCGACCTCATCACCGGTGCGCTCGTCCGCGAGGCCGGGCGCCACGGTGTCGAGGCCCCTCTCCACACAGCGATGTACCGCCTCGTCAAGGCCAAGGAGGAGTCCTGGTGAGGCGGCGCTCACTCAACCGAACTCAACCCCACAAGGAGGGTGCATGAAGGGCAAGGGCAAGGGAGCGTTCGTAGCGCTGCTCGTCGTGGCCATCACCGCCGTTGCGGTCATGGTCGGGGCAGCGACTGCCGCGCCGCAGAAGCCGATCGTGATCGGCTGGGCGTTCGACGGCAAGGGCGCGATGGCGCCGTTCGACGGGCCGGCGCTCGCCGCGGCCCAGATCCGCGTCAAGGAGTGGAACGCGAAGGGCGGCGTCAAGGGCCGCAAGCTCAAGATCATCACGTGCGACACCCAGGGCAACAAGCCCGCGATCGCGAAGGCGTGCGCGGCGAAGCTGCTCGGGCAGGGCGTCGACGTGATGTTCACCACCTGCGACGTCGACTTCGCCGCCCCCGTGGTGCAGGAGTCGATCAACGCCGGCAAGCTCACCGTCGCGCCGTGCATCGGCACCGACCAGATGGGACCGAAGCGCTTCGGCGCCAAGGGCCGGCTCGCGTTCTCGTTCGGCAACGTCGCGCAGGACGAGGGCTCGGCGATGGCGGACTACGCGTGGCGCAAGGGCTGGAAGACGGCTCAGCTCGCCACCGACACCGTGATCGTGTACTTCAAGGACGTCGTCAAGGCGTTCAAGGCCCGCTACACCCAGCTCGGCGGCAAGATCGTCGCCGAGGAGAGCTACCAGTCGCTCGGCTCGAGCAGCCAGACCGCGATCGTGACGCGGCTGAACTCGAAGCAGGCCGACGTGATCGTGACGTCGACCGCCGGCGCGTTCGGCGCGCTCCCGCAGATCATCGCGGGGCTCCGCACGCTCGACAACGACACGATGGTGCTGAACTCGTGGGCCGGCGACGGCGTCTACTGGGTCACGAAGGACCCGCAGGTGACGAACTACACCTTCGTCACCTACGCGTCGATCTTCGGTGACGATCCCGTCCCGGCGATCAACAAGCTCGCGAAGGTGCTGAAGGCGGGCACGGGCGGGTTCATCACGGGCTCCGCCGCGATCGACGGCGTCATCGTGGCGATCAACCGCGCCGGTGGCAGCACGACCGGCGTCCGCCTCGCGGCGCAGATGGAGAAGTTCAAGAAGGTGCCGACGCTGTCGGGCCTCGTGAGCTTCTCGCCGCAGCTCCACTCGGTGTTCGGCCGGCAGTACCGCGTCGTCACCATCCAGAACAACGCCGGCAAGCGCGTCGGCATGGTCACCGCGAAGGTCGTCCCGAAGATCTAGGGACGTCTTGCAGGACGCAGAACCACACACGCAGGACGGTCGGCGGCCCGGAGGATCTCTCCGGGCCGCCGGGCTGTCCCGCGCGTTCGACGGCGTGCAGGCCGTGCAGGGCGTGTCGTTCGAGCTGCACCGCCACGAGGTCGTCGGGCTGATCGGGCCGAACGGGGCCGGGAAGTCGACCCTCGTCAACCTCCTCAGCGGCTTCGACTTCCCTACCGACGGCACCGTCGAGCTGGACGGGCGCGACATCACCCGCTGGAGCGCCAGCCGCCGGGGACGGCACGGGCTGGCGCGGACGTTCCAGCACAGCAGGGCGTTCCGGTCGCTCTCTGTCCGCGAGAACGTCGAGGTCGCCGCGCTGGGCGTCGGAGCCTCGCCCAGGCTCGCCGCAACGGCGGGCCACCGAGCTCCTCGAGGTGATGGGCCTCGCGGGCCAGGCCGAGCTCCCTGCCGGCGCGCTGGCGCACGGAGACGAGCGACGGCTCGGCGTCGCCCGGGCGCTCGCGACCGAGCCGAAGTTCGTGCTGATGGACGAGCCGGCCGCCGGGCTGCCCGAGGCCGAGGTCCCGGAGTTCGCGGCGGTCGTGCGCTCGGTGCGCGACGACCACGACGCCGGCGTGCTGCTGATCGATCACAACATGGCGCTGATCATGGACGTCTGCGACCGCATCCAGGTGCTCGACCAGGGGCGCACCCTCGCCGGGGGCACGCCCGACGAGATCCGCGGCAACCTCGACGTCGCCGCCGCGTACCTCGGCGAGAGCGCCGTCGCGGAGGAGCCGACGTGAGCGGCCTCGTCGTCAGCGACCTCGAGGTGCGCTACGGATCGGTCGCCGCCGTGCGTGGCCTCTCGCTCGAGGTCGCGCCGGGGGAGATCGTCGGGCTGATCGGCCCGAACGGCGCAGGCAAGTCCTCGACCCTGCACGCGATCATGGGCCTCGTCCCCGTCGCGGCCGGCGACGTGCGGGTGGCAGGGACATCCCTGCGCGGGAAGGCGCCCGAGGACGTCGCCCGCAGCGGCGTCGCGCTCGTGCCCGAGGGTCGCCGCATCTTCGGCGAGCTCACCGTCGAGGAGAACCTCCGGCTCGGGCTCTCCGCGCGCCGCTCGAAGGACGGCGCAGGCGAGGACGTCGAGCGCGTGCTCGACCTCTTCCCGATCGTCCGCGAGTTCCACGCGCGCCACGCGGGTGCGCTCTCGGGCGGCCAGCAGCAGCAGCTCGCGATCGCCCGGGCTCTCGTCGCCCGGCCGGACGTGCTCCTGCTCGACGAGCCGTCGCTCGGGCTCGTCGCCGACCGTCATCGAACGTCGTCTTCGAGGCGCTCACGCGGATCCGCGAGCAGGGGATCGCGGTCCTGCTCGTCGAGCAGCGCGCGCAGCGCACCGTCGCGCTCGCCGACCGCTCCCACGTGCTCGCGAACGGCGAGCTCCGCCTCTCCCTGACCCCCGCCGACGCCGACGACACCGAGCGGCTGATCGCACGCCTACCTCTCGTGACGGGATCCTCGCCAGCGGGCTGACCGACTTCCTGCGCTCCGCGCTCGATCCGCAGGTGCAGGTCGACGCGATCGGACAGGGCGCCATCTACGCGCTGATGGCCGTCGGCATCGGCCTCGTCTTCGGCGTGCTGCGCCTCGTCAACTTCGCGTACGGCCAGCTGATCATGGCCGGCGCGTTCGCGCTCGCCTTCGCGTCCGAGCGGGACTGGCCCGTGTGGGTCGGGATCGCGCTCTGCTTCGCGGTCGTGGTCGCGCTGTCGTTCGCGATGGACCGCGTCGTCTTCCGGCCGCTGCGCACGCAGTCGCCCGCCGAGATGCTCGTCGCGACGTTCGCGGTCGCGTTCCTGCTGCAGAGCATCGCCCTCCTGATCGACCAGCGCGACAACACGCTCGGCGAGCCGGCCGCCTCGCTCGCCAAGCTGATCCAGCCCTGGGACGATCGGCGGCGTCGACGTCCGCAAGATCACGATCGTCTCGATCGTCGATCGCCGTCGTCTGCCTCGTCGCGCTGGTGCTCTTCCTCGGACGCACCACGGTCGGGCTGCACATGCGCGCCGCCTCGATGGACTTCGAGACCGCGCGGCTGCTCGGCGTCCGCGCGAACCGCGTGATCGGCTCGGCGGTGCTGATCTCGGGCGCTGCTCGCCGCGACCGTGGCCGTGCTGCTCACCGTGCAGAAGCCGCTCGTGACGCCGGACTTCGCGTTCTGCGAGACGATCGTCGTGCTCGCCGGCGTCGTGCTCGGCGGCATGAACCGGCTGCTCTCCGCGACGCTCGGCGGCTTCGCGATCGGCTTCGTGTCGGGGCTGCTCGGCGGCGCGCTGCCGTCGGACCAGAGCCAGTACCTGCCGTCGTTCCTCTTCGGCCTCGTGATCCTCGTGCTGCTCGTGCGCCCGCAGGGCCTGTTCACCCGCGGCCGCGGCCCGGTGGAGCGCGTATGAGGGCCGCCCGCTCGCTGCCCGGTCGTGCTCGCCCCGGCGCTGCTCGGTCGCGGTCACCGCGGTCGGTCGGGGCGTTCGTCTCGCGCTCGACGGAGATCTACTTCATCAACGCGCTCGTCGCCGTCTGCGATCGTCGTCGCGCTCTACGTCTTCGTCGGCAACTCCGGCGTCGTCTCGTTCGGGCACATCAGCTTCGTCGCCGTCGGCGCCTGGACGGCAGGGGTGCTCTCGGTCCCCGTCGAGGAGAAGCCCGCGATCATGCCGAACCTCGTTCGGGTTCCTCGGCGACACGACGATCGGCAACGTCACGTCGCTCGCGCTGGCCGCGCTCGTCGGCGGGGTGTTCGCGCTCGTCGTCGGGCTGCCGCTGATGCGGCTGTCGGGCCTCGCGGCGGGGATCGCCACCTTCGCGGTGCTCGAGATCACGCACAACATCCTGCGCTACTACGAGAAGATCGGGCCCGGCCTCAACGCGTTCTCCTCCGTGCCGGAGACGACCGACCTGCTGCAGGCCGGGGTCGTCGCGATCCTCGCGATCGTCGTCGCGTTCGTCTACCAGACCGAGCCGCTGCGGACGCCGGCTGCGCGCCGCGCGGGACGACGCCGCCGCGGCACGCGCGGTCGGCGTCTCGGTGTACCACCAGCGGCTGATCGCGTTCGCGCTCTCGGGGGCGCTCGCCGGGCTCGCCGGCGGCCTCTACGTGCACTTCCTGCCGATCAACGCCGGACTTCGTCTACCTCGATCTCACGTTCATCACGCTCGCGATGCTCGTGATCGGGGGGATGACGAGCCTGTGGGGCGCCGTGGTCGGGGCGCTCGCCGTGTCGCGGGCTCGACTCCCTGCTCGCCGAGGCGGAGGACGGGTCGCTCGGGCCGGACGTCGACCTTCCCGTCGGGCAGTCGACTCGTGGTCGTCGGCTTCCTGATGGCGCTCGTCCTGATCGTGCGACCGACGGGCATCACCGGCGGGCGCGAGTTCACGCTGTCACGTCTCGGCCGCCGGTCGCGACCGGAGAACGAGAAGGAGGCAGGGGAATGAGGGTTTGCGTGGTCGGATGCGGTGCGGTCGGGTCGCTCTTCGCGGCGAACCTCGCGACCCTCGACGACGTCGAGGTGTGGGCGTTCGACCTGAACCAAGCGCACGTTGACGCTATCAACATGAACGGTCTGCAACTGACCGGGGCCGGGAGCGTGCACTCCCGTCCACGCGCCACCAGCGATCCCGCGGCGCTCCCGCCGTGCGACTTCGGGATCGTCGCGACCAAGGCGATGCACGCCGCCTCCGCGATCGAGGCGACCGCCCATGCGTTCGCCGACGGCGCCGTCGCCTCGGTGATGAACGGCGTCGGCAACGAGGAGACGCTGGCAGCGCACGTCTCCCGGGTGATCCGCGGCACGACCTTCCCGGCCGGCAAGCTGCTCGAGCCCGGGGTCGTCCAGTGGGACGTGAAGGGCGACACCACGCTCGGCCCATTCGAGCCGAGCCCGATCCCGCTCGCCGCGATCGAGCCGCTCGCCGACGCCTGCACGCGCGCCGGGCTCCCGACCCACGCCGTCGCGGACGCGCGTCCCGGGCAGTGGCGCAAGGTGATCTTCAACGCGTCGACGAACCCGATCGGCGCGCTCACCGGCCTCACCCACGGACGCGTCTGCGAACGGCCCGACCTGCGCGCCCTCGTCACCGGACTGGTCGACGAGGGCAAGGCCGTCGCCGCCGCGCAGGGCATCGTGCTCGACGCCGACCCGGAGGAGCTGATCGACCACGCCGCCCGCCCCGACGTCGCCTACGACCACAAGGCCTCGATGCTGCAAGACGTCGAGGCTCACCGGCGCACCGAGGTCGACTTCCTCAACGGCGGCATCGCGCGCTTCGGCCGAGACCTCGGCATCCCGACCCCTCTGCACGACACCATCACCGCGCTCATCAAGGGAGTGGAGACCTCGTGGACCTGAACAGCGAACTCGCCCGTCGTCACGCCAACGTCCGCAAGGCGATGGCAGAGCACGAGCTCGACGCCCTCATCGTCTCCGGCAGCGAGTACTCCGGATTCGAAGGCTCGGTCACGTACATGTCGGGCTTCCAGATCGTGCACCGCTACGCGTACGTCGTGCTCCCCGCCGACGGCGAGCCGCTCGTCGTCTTCCCGACCGAGGCCCGCTACGTGGGCGAGCACGGCACGACGCCGCTCGAGCAGGTCTTCCACCCGCGCCCGGGCGAGGAGATCGCCGCGAAGGCGCGTGACGCCGGCTGGGGCCGGATCGGCGTCTACGGGCTCGACTACATCATGACCGTGCGCGACTACCAGGCCCTCGCAGGGCCTCGACCTCGTGCGGCTTCGACGTCGAGTTCGACCACGCCCGCGCGGTGAAGAGCGCCGCCGAGATCGAGAGCGTGCGCGACTCCGTCCGCATCAACCAGCGCGGCTTCGAGATCTGGCACGAGCACTACGCCCCCGGCAAGACCGCAGCCGAGGTGATGGCAGCCGCCGAGGAGTACTTCGTCGCCGAGGGCTGTGGCCGCCTGACGATGAACATGGTGCTGACCGCGCCCGGACGCACCGGCCTGGCGTTCCCGGAGTTCAAGATCGCGCGGCGCGAGGAGGTGCTCGGGGACTTCGTGCTGCCCTCGCTCGAGGTGGCCGGGCCGGGGATGCACTGGGTCGAGGTCTCCCGCGCAGTCGCCGCCGAGGGCGCGCAGCTCTCGCCGGACACCCTGGCGATGGACGAGGCGTACGCCGAGTACTACGAGGCCGCGCGCAGCGTGATGCGTGCCGGCGCGACCTGTCACGACGTCCACGTCGCCGTCTCGAAGGGGTTCAGCGACCGCGGCTACCACCTCGGTCACGTCACGGGCCACTCGATCGGGATGACGATGATCGAGTTCCCCAAGGTGGGGGAGGGCGTCGAGACCGTGCTCGAGGAGAACATGGTGCTGTCCATGCACCCGCACGCGATCGCCGCGAACGGCGAGGACTGCCTCTACATGCAGGACACCTGGCTCGTCACCGCCGAGGGCGGCGTGCCGCTCGCGACGCTGCCGATGGAGATCTTCCGGGCCTAGGCGGACCACCCGGGCCGACGTTCTCGAGCGCTGGCCTAGACGGGGCCGGTCATGCCTGGGCCGTGCCGAGCAGGGTCTGGGCCGAGAAGCGCATGACATCGATGGCCTCGTCGGCCGTGAGTCGAGCGATGTCGGTCAGCCAGACGAAGACCTCGATCCCGGTGGCGGCGGTGATCGCAAGGACGAGCCGGTCGAGATCACCGTCGCTCATCGTGCCGCGCAGTGGTGACAATGCGTCTGCGACCCAACCTCGTCGGCGGCCTCGTCTCAGAAGTGGCTGCTCGCGTTCGGCGGACTCATCGAGCGAGAGCTTCAGCATTGCGCGCAGCGGCGCCCCGTTCTCGATCACCTGGCGGGCCATCTCGGCGAAGACGATCTCGAAGCGGGCCTGTACGTCGTCCGGAGGGTCGTCGCCGAGGATGGAGTCCTTGCCGATCTCTGGGTACGCGGCCAGCAACAGCGCGTGCTGGGTGGGGAAGTAGCGGTAGGCCGTCGTCCGCGACACCAGCGCTGCCTCGGCCGTCTCCGCGACCGTCGGCGTCACACCGGACGCGAGGAGCGCGCGAGCCGCGGTGACGAGCGCCTCGAGGGTCCGCGCCTTCTGCCGCGACCTACCCGTCTCTTGATATGGGACATCCATACCGTTATGGTACTCCAATCCTATAAAGGAGTCGATGTGCCTTTGACCGATCGTTCATCTCGCACTGTCGCAGCGGGGGAGGGTGAGACTCTCTGGTTCGGGGGCGCACACCAGACGATCAAGTGCCCGGGCGAGTGGAGCGACGAGAAGTTCTCCCTCGTCGAGGTCGCCGCCCCACGCGGTCGAGCCACACCGCTGCACCGCGATCCCAGTGACGAGACCTTCGAGGTAGGCGACCCCGCCGGCGTAGACTGCTGTGGAATCTCGACGGCGAGGAGCCGTGCACAGCAGCCGCGGGGAGACACCTGCCGGCACGAGTCCCGCCGCTCCACCCGAGATCGTCCGCTTCCTGGAATGCCAACGCGAACGGCAGCGTCAACGCGAGCCCGACAGACGCCCCGAGCACGACTCCCAGACGGCAGCTTCGCGACGGTTGCGCCGCCTCGTGCAGATCCGCTCCCGAAGCGGTGGCGCGGTGCTCGGCACATCCGACGTTCTCGCGCGGAGTTCGGACGTACGGACCGCCGAGCCTCGACGATCCCGGGCTCGGGACGCTGCCGCTGCATGTGAGCTCGGCGAGCACTCGCGCAGGAGGTGTCGCGTCCTCTAGGAGGGACAGGCGGCTCGACGCGCAAGTCCGATGAGTCCCCAGATGGAGATCGCGGCCCAGACTCCTTCGAGCAGGAGGAATCCCCACTGGCGCTCGATGTAGGCGTCGCGGCGAGGACGGTAGCCCCGACGGCGTTGACGACGAGGTACGCCCGCGCCTGCGGGGTGAGGAGCTTCGCCTGCGCGAGCGCAAAGCCCGTGAGGACCAGCAACGCACCGATGACCTGGACGAGAGGGCCCACAACGACCTCCGATGCGCCGTCCTTCGTCCGGTTACGGCGCGACCCTCGCCCGGGAGAGCTGTGCCCTCTCGAATCAACGTAGCACTCACCTCATGCCGAGCCGCGACAGCCGGCGCAGGCGAGCGCCGCCTACGCGGCAGGACCGGCCGTCCGAGCATGCGTCGAGCGGATAGCGTCGGTGTGCACCTGGCCACAGGCGCACGAAGCGGAGAGGAGGCCCGACATGAAGCACATCGCACTCGGCCAGCTCGACGTCTCCCGGCTCGGGCTGGGCTGCATGGGGATGTCCGCGTTCTACACCGGTGCCGCAGTCGACGACGCGGAGTCGATCCGCACGATCCACCGCGCCCTCGACCTCGGCATCACCTTGATCGACACGGCCGAGATCTACGGCCCCTACGTGAACGAGGAGCTCGTCGGGCGCGCGATCGCGGGCCGCCGCGACCGGGTCGTGCTCGCGACCAAGTTCGGCGTCATCTCCCACCGCGATGGCGGTGCCTACCAGCGGGACAGCACGCCGGCGAACATCCGCATCGGCCGTCGAGGGATCGCTCGAGCGGCTCGGCACCGATCACATCGACCTCTACTACCAGCACCGCGTCGACCCGACCACGCCGATCGAGGACACGGTCGGCACGCTGAGCGAGCTGGTCGTGGAGGGCAAGGTCGGACAGATCGGGCTGTCCGAGGCGGCGCCCGAGACGATCCGCCGCGCCCACGCCGTCCACCCGGTCGCCGCGCTGCAGACCGAGTACTCGTTGTGGACGCGCGATCCGGAGGCGGAGATCCTGCCCGTGGTGCGCGAGCTCGGGATCGGCTTCGTCGCCTACTCGCCGCTCGGCCGCGGCTTCCTGACCGGCCGTCTCCGTTCGCGCGATCAGCTCGACGCCAGCGACTTCCGCGCCGACAACCCGCGCTTCACCGAGGGCAACTTCGAGCACAACCTGCGGATCGTCGACGAGGTCGAGGCTGTCGCGAAGGAGGCCGGCGCGACACCCGCCCAGGTCGCGCTCGCCTGGCTCCTCGCCCAGGGGGACGACATCGCCGCGATCCCCGGCACCAAGCGCGTCGCGCGGCTCGAGGAGAACGCAGCTGCCGACGACCTCGAGCTGACCGTCGACCAGCTCGCGCGCCTCACGGCCATCGGACCGCCGGTCGGCGACCGCTACTCGGACATGACGACGGTCAACCGGTAACGGGCGACGGCTCAGGCGTCATCCTGAGCGCCGGCACGAGCCGGCGGCCGTCTGGTCGGTGTGGGTGAGCGTCGACGCTCGACGGGGGCCGTCCGCCGTGACGCCCGCATGGCAGCTGCCGAACGCCGGCAGACGCTGCAACGCACCGCTCCGGAGAGGGCCCGTCAGCGCGCTGCGAAGTCGACGTCCTTCGTCTCGACCGTGCCGGCCGTCCGCCCGGGGGCCTCGTGGTTGCTCCAGTAGAGGTTGGTGTGCGCGATGACGAGCTCTGGTGGCGGCGCGCCCCAGGGGGAGAGGTCCTCGGTCGTGTGCGCGTCGCTGACGAGCGTCGCGTCATAGCCGCGAACGAGCGCGCCGTGCAGCGTGGAGCGCACGCACTCGTCGGTCTGCGCGCCGACGACGATCAGGCGCCCGACGGCGAGGTCGGCGAGGACGGACTCGAGCGTCGTCTCCTCGAACGAGTCCGGATACCGCTTCTGCACGAGCGGCTCGCTCTCGTCCGGGCTCAGCTCCGGGACGATCATCCACTCCTCGGCTCCCGGCGCGAGGCCCTCGCCCGAGTGCTGCACCCAGACGATCGGCACCTCCGCCGCGCGCGCCTTCTCGACGACCGTGCCGACGTTGGCGACCACGGCGTCCCGCTCGTAGGCGCCGCCCACGACGCCGTTCTGCACGTCGATGACGAGCAGTGCTGTGTTCGGGCGGTTCGCGAGCGTGGTCATGTCTTCTCCCTGGTCGCGTTGCGCGGACAGCCAGACGCTAGCGGCTCGACCCTCGAGGAGGCGATGCCTGCGCGATCCGGCATATCTTCCTATACTCATGCGGGTGTCCGATCTGGCTGATGCTCGAGCCGCCTCGCAGACTGCGCTGTGGCCGGGTGTGGCGATGATCGTGGGAGGGGCTCTGAACGCGGGGCTCTGGCCCATCTACACGAGCCTGCACGGCCCGACCACGTTCGACGAGCAGGGAGCGCTGCTCGGCCGGGGCACGGAGTTCTGGGGCAGCATGATGGAGGGCCCCTCCGGGCTGCTGGTTGCGCTGGGGTTGGCCGGGTCATACACGCCGCTGGTCGCACGCGCCGGTCGGTGGGGACGTGTCGGATTCGCGCTGACGATGGTCGGGATCGTGATCCCTTCCCTGATCGACCTCGCGATCCTCGCCGTCGTCCCGCCCTTGCTGGCCCCGGTCTCGGCGGCGGGCCTGATCATGATCGCCGTGGCAAACCGAACGACGTCGTCGCTGACGAGGCTCACTCGGTTCGTGCTGATCGGGCTCGGGACGGTGCTGCTCTTCGCGTTCCTCTGGGCGCTTCTGGTGCGTCCCGATCTGGCCGATCGGATCGATGGCTATCGGATCTACGGCGTCGCGGCAAGCGTGCTCTACGGGATTGGGTGGATCCTGCTCGGGGCCAGCCTCATCGCGGCCCGGGGCCGGGGCCGCGAACCTTCCGCGTGACCCGCAGCTTCGATCGACCTGCCTACATGCGAGACTCTGCCCCGATGAGAGGCGCTGACGCCGTCGCAGGCGATACGGAGCGGTGCTCGACCCACTCGGCCGTCGGAGCGGTCGAGGGGTGGGCTGGAGGCCGACGGTGACCGTGGACCTTCCCGCAGACGGGCTCGTCGTCGGCGAGGACGGCGTCACGCGCTGCTGGTGGGGCGCGGTGGAGAGCGTCGAGTATCGCGCCTACCACGACGAGGAGTGGGGCAGGCCGATGCTCGACGATCAACGGCTCTTCGAGAAGCTCTGCCTCGAGGGGTTCCAGTCGGGTCTTGCCTGGCTGACGATCCTCCGCAAGCGGGAGGGGTTCCGTGACGCGTTCGCCGGTTTCGACCCTGCGGTCGTGGCGAGGTTCGGGCCGGACGACGTGGAGCGTCTGCTCGCCGACGCGTCGATCGTGCGTCACCGGGGGAAGATCCAGTCGACGATCAACAACGCCCGGCGCGCGCTCGAGCTGATCGAGGAGTTCGGCTCGATCGCCGCCTACGTCTGGGGCTTCGAGCCTTCCCCTGCTGCGCGGCCCGAGACGATCACCTACATGTGGCTGATGCAGCAGGCGCAGACCGACGCCTCGCGCGACCTCGCCCGCGACCTCAAGCAGCGCGGTTGGACGTTCGTGGGGCCGACGACCGTGTACGCGTTCATGCAGGCGATGGGGCTCGTCAACGACCACGTCGAGGGCTGCGACGCGAGGGAGCCCTGTGCGAGGGCCCGCGCCGCCCTCATCCCGCCTGTGCGGGGGTAGACTGTGGTCGTGGGCTGGCCCTGGATCGTCCTGCTCGCACTCGGGGTCGCAGTGGTCGTTGCGGCGGAGTGGCCCTGGGTCGCGAGCAAGCTCGGCGCCGATGCACGGCGGGCGCGTGAGCGCGAGCGCGTGAAGGCGACGCTGCAGGTCCTTCCCGGTGGTGAGCGCGAGGAGTTCGCGCGCAGCGTCCAGGCGGACCTCGACGCGCTGCCGACGATCGACGAGCCGACCCCCAAGCGCTGACGCCCTCGGGCCGAGGCGTCGCCGGGCTGGGTGGCTAGCGCACCGTCACGCGCACGCGCAGCACGCGCGTGTTCGGCAGGATCCGCGCCACGTTCTCCATGTTGCGCGTCTCCTGATAGTCGGAGATCTGGAGCCTGAGGACGTGGCTGCCGCGCGCGACGTCCGCGGTCGGGACGCTCACCGTGGCGCCGCGCACGCGCGCGCCGAGGCGGCGCCCGTCGATCCGCGCGACGACCGAGCTCGGGTCGACGCCTGAGCCCGCATCCGCGACCGCGATCCGCAGCGCGGCGCCGCGGCGCACGCTCCGGGTCAGAAGGCGCGCGCTCGGCGGTCGCGTGTCGTCCACCCAGTAGCGGAACGTGAACGCGCCGGCCCCGGCGGCCGTGGCGCTGTCGAAGACGACGGTGTATCGACCGGGGGCGGGCTGGAGGGCGCCTGCGGCAAGCACCTCGGCGCCGAACTGGGTGACGTAGGGGTTGAGGTTGAACGGGAGGGCGGCGTAGCCCGTGAGGCGGTTCTCGTCGGCCTCCTCGACGATGCGCGGCTCGACGCGGACGCCCTTCCCTCGGGAGACGATCACGACCCCGAGGTTCGCGATCGGGCGGGAGACCCGGATCGCGAAGAGCTGCTCCGGCCCGCGGAGGCGCGCGGTGACGACGCCTCCGTCCGGCACGTCGGGGTAGCGGTAGCCGACGACCCGCGACGGTCGGCCCGCGGTGTTTCCGCGCACGACCCCGGGCTTCGCGAGGGCGGTGGCGGTCGAGGCGGAGAGCGCCGGTGTCGCCAGGCGTCCCCAGAACGGGATCCTCCTCACGGTCGTGCCGTTGCGCAGGACGATCGTGCCGCTCAGGTCGGTGTCGGTCGCGTCGGGCGCGACGCGCACCTCGACCGGGAGCGTCCCCGGGACCTCCACGGTCGGTGGCACGGTGACGGTCGCCTTCGCGCCGCGGCTCGGCTCGACGGCGGCGGTCCACGTTCCCGCTCCGCCGCCGGCGTCGGCCAGCGTCACCGTGGTGCTGGTGAGCGCGCCGTCGGCGAGCAGCCCGAACGACAGGGCCGAGGGGGCCGCGAAGCACGCGCGGCGCGTCCGCCGCCGCGAGGTCGACGAGGCCGCCGCCGGCACGCACGGGCTCCGCGACGCGGCCCTCGTCGCGCACAGGCACGCCGGTCTCCGTGAGCGCCGCCTTGACCTCTGCCGGGGCCCATGCAGGGTGCCGCTGCAGGAGGAGCGCGACGGCGCCGGAGACGTGCGGGGCGGCCATGCTCGTGCCGGACATCGCCTCCCAGCCGCCGGGCACCGAGGAGAGGATCCCGACGCCGGGCGCGGCGACGTCGGGCTTGAGGCGAAGCGAGATCGTCGTCGGGCCGGCCGAGGAGAACCCGGCGACGGTGGAGGGCGTGGTCTCCGTGACGGCGGCCACGGTGATCGCTCCCTCGGCGTTGCCGGGGGAGGTGACGGACCCGTAGCCGAAGTCGTCGAAGTCGTTGCCGGCCGCGACGACCGGGACGACGCCCGCGGCGGCCGCGGCATCGAGGGCGCGGGCGACGACGTCCTCGTCGGGCTCGATCTCGGGCTCGCCGAGCGAGAGGTTGATCACGTCCATCCCGTCGTTGACCGCGGCCTCGATCGCGGCGACGATCTCGGGGGCGTTGCCGTCGAGGCCGACGCCGGCGTCGGTCGGGATCCCGAGAGCCTTGTAGTTGCCGATGTACGCCCGGGGCGCGACGCCGGAGATGCGGACGCCACGGGCGCTCGTCCCGGCGTTTCCTGCGGCGATCCCCGCGACGTGGGTGCCGTGCATCGACGCGCCGTCGTCGAACGGAAGCCGCGAGCGCCCGTACGTCGCTCCGGCGGGCGTGAACGCGCGGGCGACGATCACCTTCGCGGTCGTGAACGCGCGCACCCCGCGCGGGAAGCCGGACGGCATCGTGTAGCCGGCGGGGTCGAAGAACGGGTGCGTCTGGTCGACGCCGTCGTCGATGATCCCGATCTTCATCCCCTCGCCGTTCGCGCCGCCGGGAAGCGGGGGCAGCGAGCGCGCGCCGATCGCCGAGGCGGCAGGCCCGGCGAGCGAGGTGTAGCGGGCGGACTCGTAGACCTTCGCGACCCCGGGCAGCCGCTGCAGCCGGGGCAGCGCGGCGCGTGGCACGACGACCGCGAAGCCGTTCTGCACCGTCTCGTAGCGCCAGCGCACCCGGGCCGTGGGGATCGCGGTGCGGAGCGCTGCGCGGAACCGCGTCTGCTCGAGGCGCAGGTCGCGCACCGCAGAGGCCCTCTCGGGCCCGGCGTAGGCAAGCGCCGTCTTCGAGAGGGTCACGACGACCTCGCTGCGGCCCTGGTTGCCGACGGGGAGGCCACGGTCGGGACGCTCCATGGCCGCCACGGTGGCGCCGATGAGCGCCAGTGAGGCGGCGGCGGCGAGAACGAGACGAGAGCTCATGGCTGTTGAGACGTCTCGAAGGGGTTTTCGGCGGCCGACCGCGGGGTGGGTCGGCCGGATGCGGATGAGAGGACTTGAACCTCCACGCCCTTTCGGGCACACGGACCTGAACCGTGCGCGTCTACCAATTCCGCCACATCCGCGCGGAGCGACAGTGTAGCCGCGTCGTAGCTATGCGAGCGCCTCGAGCACCTGCGCGGCGTGCTCCTCGGGCTTGACCTTCCTCGAGGACGACAATTCGGGCCTGGCTTCAGATCGCCTGGCTGAAGGCCTTCGCCTGGCGTGCTCGGCTCTCCGTCAGGAGGAGCGCGAGATGCTGAAGGAGCTTCCACGAGACGTCAGGGTTCGCCTTGGCGAATTTGCGGAAGTCCCAGAAGGCCATCACCAGGCACCGAAGGGGCGTGTCGGCGGTAACGGTCGCTGCGCGGGCCTGCTCACTGAGCATCGCCAGCTCGCCGAAGTAGTCGCCGGGGCCGATCGTCGCGACCACCTTGTCATCAACGCTGACCGATGCCTCTCCTTCGACGATCACGAAGAAACCGACCCCGTCCATATGGTCTTGTCTGACGACGGTTGTGCCAGGGCCGAACCGGCGCTCCTTGAAGTCCCGTGAGAGCGTCTTCAGCTGTCGCTGGCTGAGACCGCTGAAGAGCGGAACCTGCTTCAGATCCGCGGTGAGCCCGGCCACAGCCCGATACTAGTAGACGCACCGGCTGAGCCGCCCCACAGCGCACCGGTCGCCGAAGCCTGTGGTTGCACGCGCTGCGACGGGGCGCCACGATGCAGGGATGGAGTACGCCCTCGTCACCGCGACGATCGCTGCCGCGATCGTCGGCGCGCTGGGCGGGGTCGGGAGGACTCTGCCGGCGACGGTCGCACAGCAGGAGGCCGCGATCACGAGGGCGGCGAACGGCGTCGGCATCCCGGCGTCCGAGGCCCGCCGGGCGGCGCGTGCCGCGCCGTACACGCGGCCGACGCTGCGCACGCTGTACGGGCTCGGCTGGGTCGTCGGCCGCGCCGGCCGTGCCGGCTGCTCGATCGCCGTCTCCACCGACGGTGCGACGGAGCAGGTCGCACGCGACGTGCTCCGAGGGGTGCCGGCTCTGGCGAAGCGTCTGCGGGCAGCGCGCGTGACGCAGCGCGAGGCGGTGCGCGCCGTCGATCGCGGGTACAGGGCCGCCTGCAGCTGAGGGACGCATCGTGAGGACGGGCCTGGCTGCGGCAGCCTGTTGCGACGATCGCGTACCCTCGCGGGGTGGAGAAGGTGCACCTCTGGGTCGGTGGGAGCCTGATCGTGGTGTGCGCGCTCGCGGCGTTCATCGGTGGCCTGCAGTACTGGCGTGGCCGCGGCGCGGGGGCCCTGGGGGCGCATCTGCTCTCGCTCGGCCAGACGCTGCTCGTCGCCCAGGTCGGGATCGGGCTGCTGCTGCTGGCGGACGATCACCGCGCGGCCGAGGACACCCACTACCTGTACGGCTCGCTGGCGATGGGCGCCGCGCTCGCGCCCTGGTTCTATGCCCCGACGGAGGGGCCGCGGCGCCTGCTCTGGTTCGCCGGCACCGCCGGCCTCGCTGCCGTGCTCGCGATCCGCGCGTTCATGACGGCGGGCCTGTGAGACGGCTGCTCGAGAGCGGGTTCGTGCGCGGGATGGCGCTGATCGCGCTCGTCTCGCTCGTGATCGTCGTGTTCTCGCTCGAGGGGTCGCTCGTCACGGCCGCCGCGTTGGTTCGGGTCGGGTTCTTCCTCGCGATCGCGTTCTTCCTGTTCCTGCTCTGGCGCGACCGACGCGGCGACCTCGACGTGTGGACGGAGCTCTCGCGGCGCACGTTCTACGCGGCGATCCTGATCGCGGTGGTCGACGTCACCCTGCTGGTAGCGGTGCCACCGCGCGGGATCGACGCGGCGATCGGCCTCGTCGTGCTGCTCCTCTGCGCCTACGCGGTCGTCCGCGTGTGGCGGCGGGAGCGCTCCCTCGCCTGAGCGGCGGCTGGGTCGCTCAGCCGGCGACGTCGTGCGCCGGCGCGGTGGTGACGGCGCCGTCGAGCGCGTCGAGCGCGGTGCGGACGTCGACGAGACGCCCGACGAAGATCGGCGTGTCGCGTTCCGTCCAGCGTGACGCCTCCGTCTCGCGCAGCGTCATCATCAGGTGCATGAAGTCGGCGGGCTCGTCGCACTCGAACGCGGGGATGAACTCCTGGTCGTCGATCCCGAACGAGTACGTGGTGTGGTTGGTGACCGTGACGAACTTGCCGCCGACCTCCGCGTGCTCTCGCATCGCGGCGCCGCGCTCCTCGAACGTGAGGAAGTACCAGGGGCGGAGCTTCACGAACGGGTAGACGACGAGGTACGGCGCCTCGCGGGGCAGCACGCGGCCCTGGCGCACCCGCTTCTTGTCGGTGTAGACCGACGGCTTCGTGGTGGCGACGTACGAGTGCGGCGTCTCGAGCCAGCCCGCGAGCGGCGTGCCGTTGAGGGCCGAGCCGAGCTCGACGAGGTCGTCCCAGCGGTCGGTGATCTGCCAGAGGAAGAAGTCCGCCTCGGGACGCACGCCCGTGACGGAGTAGGCGCGGAGGCCCTCGATCCGGCCCGCCCAGTCCTCGACGACGTCGGCGAACGCGTCCTTGGCCGCGGCACGCTCCTCGACGGGTAGGCGACGCCAGGCGGGGTCGACGCGGAAGAAACGGTACGAGACGTACTGCCCGACGGTGACTCCCTCGATGCGCTCGTAGCCGGGGTTCTCGCTCACGGCTCGCATGGTACGCCCTGCAGCCCGGAGCTCGCTGCACGGTGAAGCCCTGTGCCGCGGAGCGTGCTGCAGCGTCAGCCTGCGCCGGAGCTCTCAGCCGGGTGCGAGGGGGACGCTCTGACGCACGGTCGGCGTGCCCGGGTTGACCGGGTGCACGGCCTGCAGCACGAGCCGCACCGGGGCGGTGCCGAGGCGTCGGCCCTTGAGCGACGTCGTGATCGTGTCGCCGCCGCGCCCGAACCCCCGCAGCGTGGTCGCTGTCGCTCCGCTGGCGCCCGACGCCTTCAGCTCCCACTTGCAGTCGAGCCCGCAGCGGAAGCGGACGGCACGGTCGCCGCGCTTGAACGACGCTGCATTGGGGAACCTGACCGCCGTGAGCGGGACGGGGAGCGCCAGCCCGGTGCAGGGCGTGATCGAGCCGCCGCGCGTGCGGCGCAGCGCGTCGCGGAGGGGGTAGAGGCTCCCCTTCGGCGTCCCGTCGGCGTAGTACACGCCCGACTGCCACGCGGCGAGCGCCGACTCGTCGCGTGAGTGGAAGATCAGCAGCCCGACGACGTTGGGCTGGCAGAACGCGATCGAGAGCGCCTGCGCGTAGCGCGCGGCCTGGGTGCGCTCGTCGACGGGCTTGGTGGTCGTCGGCTCGGTGCCGGTGTAGACGCCGGCCTTGCCGGGCGGGATCGCGGACTCGATCCCGAACTCGGCGTAGAGGATCGGGAGCGTCGAGCCGGGCTGGGCGGTGCCGTCGAAGGCCTCGCCGAGCAGGCGGACGAGCTTGTCGTAGTCCGCGAGCGCGATCGTCGTGGAGTTCGGATGCGCCACGTCGGGGGTCTGCGAGGACGTGTCGGGGTAGGGGTGGTGCGAGTACCCGTCCATCACGGGCAGCGTGCGGCCGCTGGCGCGGTAGGCGACGCCGAGCGCCTTGACGAACGCGGTCGGGGAGGTGGTCGGCCTGGTGCCGCCGGGCCGGTCGGCGCCGCGGGCCGAGGTCGCTCCTCCCCAGACGCGCGTCAGGGGATCGACCGCCTTCACGGCGTCGTAGGTGCGTGCCAGCAGCGAGAGGTAGGCGGGAGCCGAGGCGATCGAGCCGTCGACGTTGAACTGCGGCAGCCAGAAGCGGTTGAGGTTCGGCTCGTTGCCGATCACCACGTCGTCGAAGGACGGGACGGCGGCGACGAGCGCCGCGGCGTACGACGCGAACTCCGTCTGCGCCTCCGGCGTCAGCGGCGTGGTGCGCGAGCCTGGGTGGTAGACGGCGACGATCACCCGGACGCCGGTGAGCCTGGCCGCGGCCTCGACGTTCCGCAGCACCGCGATCTCACCGCTGCTCGGGGCGACGAGCCCGGGCTGCCACTGCGAGGTGATCCGCACGCTCGAGAAGCCCGCCGTCTGCAGGAGCGTCATCTCGGCCTTCGCGCCGACGAGATCGGTCGCCCGGACGGAGTCCTCGGCGACGCCGAGCGCCATCGCGGGACCGCCGGCGAACGCCTGAGCGGGAAGGACGGCGGCAGCGACCAGGGCCGCGAGGAGGATGAGGAGGCGAGGGCGAGTCATCATTCGGTGAGACGTATGCGCCGACGGTTAGGGTAGCCGCGGTGGACGAAACGCTCCGGGAGCAGCTCGACACGCTTCCCCCGAGGCCGGGTGTGTACCTGTTTCGCGACGCACGGGACGACGTCCTCTACGTGGGCAAGGCGAAGTCGCTGCGCGCGCGGGTGCGCAGCTACTTCAACGCGGGTGGCGACCAGCGGCCCGGGATCGACCGGCTCGTCGAGCGCATCGCCCGCGTCGAGGTCGTGGTCACGCAGAGCGAGGCCGAGGCGCTGCACCTCGAGCAGAACCTCGTCAAGCGCCATCGGCCCCCGTTCAACATCCGCCTGCGCGACGACAAGTCGTTCCCGTACATCGCGGTGACCGTCGCCGACGAGTTCCCCCGGGTGATGTTCACCCGCGAGCGGCATCGCCGCGGAACCGTGTACTTCGGGCCGTACGCGAACGCGAAGCGCGTCCGCGAGACGCTGGACGTGCTCAACCGCGTGTTCCAGTTCCGCCCCTGCGAAGGACCGCGCCCCGGACGCCACTCGGGGGTGCCCTGTCTCGACTTCCACATCGAGCGGTGCACCGCGCCCTGCATCGGCGCGATCTCCGCGCGCCGACTACCGGGAGCTCGTCGAGGGGGTGATCGCGTTCCTCGAGGGCGACACGCGCACGATCGACCGCGAGCTCGACCGGCGGATGCGCGAGGCGGCCGCCGACGAGCGCTTCGAGGACGCCGCGCGCTACCGCAACCGGCTGTTCGCGATCCGCAGCCTCGCCGAGCGGCAGGCGGCCGACCGGCGCGACGTCGGCACCGCGGACGTGATCGGGCTCGCGGTCGAGGGCGACCGTGCCGCGGTGCAGGTGTTCCCGCTCCGGGACGGCAAGCTCGTCGACCGGCACGCCTTCCACCTCGAGAACGTCGCCGGTCAGGACCGCTCCACGGTGATCGAGTCGTTCGTGCTCGAGTACTACGGCGCGGCACCGTCGGTGCCGGCGCTCGTCGTCGTCCCCTCCGACGTGACCGGGACGGACGCGCTCGAGGCGTTCCTGACCGCCGTGCGCGGCGCGACCGTCGAGGTGCGGGCCCCGCAGCGCGGCGAGAAGCGGCGCCTCGCGCAGCTCGCCGACGAGAACGCGCGTGTGGCGCTCGAGCGCGACGCGACCGCCGCGGCGCAGAAGCGGATGCGGCGGATCGAGGCGCTCGAGCAGCTGCGCGAGGCGCTCAACCTCGAGAGCCTGCCGCTGCGGATCGAGTGCTTCGACGTCTCGAACATCCAGGGCCGCGAGATCGTCGCGTCGATGTCGGTCGCGATCGACGGGGTGCCGAAGCCGGCGCTCTACCGGAGCTTCACGATCCGCGACCTCGAGGGGCAGGACGACTTCGCCGCGATGAACCAGGCGGTCGCACGCCGCTTCGCGCGGCTGCGCGACGCGGGACAGGCCGGCCGCCACGACGAGAGCTTCGCCGCGACACCGAACCTGGTCGTGATCGACGGCGGCAAGGGGCAGCTCGCGGCCGCGCTCGCCGCGATCCGAGCCACCCCGGAGCTGCCGCGCGTGGCGGTGGTGTCGCTCGCGAAGAAGGAGGAGGAGGTGTTCGTCCCCGGGGTCGCGCGTCCCGTCAGGCTCGACCACCACGACCCGGGGTTGCAGCTGCTGCAGCGCGTGCGCGACGAGGCGCACCGCTTCGCGCTCGGGCACCACCGTCGCCGCCGCGACACCCGCGCGTTCGAGTCGATCTTCGACGGGCTCGAAGGGATCGGGCCGGCCAGACGCCGTGCGATCCTCCGCCACTTCGGCTCGACCGACCGCTTCCTCGCCGCCTCGCGCGAGGAGCTGGAGGGCGTGCCCGGCTTGCCGGCGCGGACGGCGCGGACGGTGTACGACCAGCTGCATCGCACGGGCGGCTGACGCCGCGGCGGTCTGGACAGCGTGGTGTGCGAAGGCGCATCATGCCGACCATGACCGACGTCGGCGTGCACCGACAGACGCTCGACCAGATGCTGCAGGAGGCGACTGCGAAGATCCGCCGGCTCGATCCACAAGCGGCCCACGCAGGCAGCGGAAGCGGGGTGCGGTGATCATTGACACCCGCGCCGCGTCGGATCGGGATCGCGAGGGCGTCGTCCCCGGCTCGTTGCACATCCCGCGCACGGTGCTCGAGTGGCGCCTCGATCCGGACAGCGCCTGGCGCACCCCGCACGTCGCGGGCCTCGACCAGGAGCTCCTGCTGCTCTGCGACCACGGCTGCTCGTCGGTGCTCGCCGCGGCGACGCTCGTCGACCTCGGGTTCAGCCGTGCGGGCGACGTGATCGGCGGGTTCGAGGCCTGGCGGGAGGCGGGACTGCCGACGATGAGCCCGCACGATCATACGCTCGCGCCCGGCGAGCGCGTCGGCATGCGGCCACCGGAGCGCTAGCGCCGTCGCGGCTCGACGCTCCGGCGCGGCAGCTAGGCGCTCGGCGCCAGCCGCACGATCTCGCGGCGG
>CAVQRA010000002.1:0-62469 GCA_963715075.1 uncultured Actinomycetes bacterium
AGGCGGTGCGGCCCTCGGGCCAGCGGCGAAGCACCAGAAGGCCCGGAGGTGCCGCTGCCTCTGCCCCGCCCGCACACGAGGAGGGGCCCGCCGATCGGCGGGCCCCTCCGTGCAGCGTGTTACGGCCGACTGAAGGCCGTGATGCGGTGCTACCCGAGGCTCGGCGGCACGAGGACGGTGTCGATCACGTGGATCACGCCGTTCGTCGCGAGGACGTCGGCTGCGGTCACGGTCGAGCTGCCGTTGAGCGTCAGCTTGCCACCGACGATCGAGAGCTTGATCTCCTCACCCTCGACGGTCTTGACCGAGCCGTTCTGCGTCGCGACCGCGATCGCCTGATCCGCCTTCACCGACGCGGCGAGGGCGTGGTAGGTCAGCACCTTCGTGAGCAGTGCCGGATCGTTGACGACCGCGTTGTAGGTCGCGGGCGCAGCGGCCTTCAGCTTCTCGAACGCGGCGTTCGTCGGAGCGAAGACCGTGAACGGGCCCGGGCCGGAGAGCACGCCGACGAGGCCGGCCTTCTGGACGAGCGAGACGAGCGTGGAGAAGTCGGGGTTCCCGACGGCGATCTCGACGATCGACTTCGTCGGCGCCGGCGGGGCCAGCAGCGACGGCGGCACGAGCACCGAGTCGATCACGTGGATCAGGCCGTTCGAGGCCTTCACGTCCACCGCGACGACCTTGGCCGAGCCGTTGAGAACGACCTTCCCGCCCTTGAGGGAGAACGAGATCCGCTCGCCCTGGACGGTCTTGACCTTGGCGTTCTTCTTCGCAGCGGCGATGGCGGCGACCGCGGGGACGCGCTTGCCGATCACGTGGTAGGTGAGGACGCTCTTCAACAGCGCGGGATCAGAGGCGACCTTGTTGAACAGGTCGGGGTTGCTCTTCTTCAGGTTCGCGAACGCCTTGTCGGACGGTGCGAAGACGGTGAACGAGCCGGGCTTCGAGAGCGTGCCTGCGAGGCCCGCCTGCTTCACGAGCGCGACGAGCGTCTTGAACTGCTTGGCGGCCACCGCGGTCTGCACGATGTTCTTCTGCTTGACGGGCTTGGCGGCAGGAGCCGCGGCGGCGACGCCGACAGCGATCGTCAGCAGTGAGGCGAGCGCCAGGAGGAGTGCGACGGGCTTCTTCATCAGGTGTCTTCCCTTCGAGGTGAGGTGGTTCCGACACCCGTTGTACGGCGTCTTCTCAAACTTGGATCATTATTGGACAAGATTGGTGGCTGCAGGAGCTCTCGCACGGTTCAGGCGACGTGGAGCGCAGTAGCCCCATGCCTCGCCGCACGCGCAGCCGAACGCGTGGCCCGAACGAGAGCTCGCAGCGGCGGGACGCGTGCGACGATCGACCGGGCGTCGACCGAAGGCGGCACCCCGCCCCACGACGCGGGACACCGCACCCGGTATCCGTGGAACCTCGAGGTGCTTCCCTCGAGCGGTGCCAGGTGCGGCGTTCCCAAGGAGCGACTGCTCCTTCACGACGGATCGTAGAACGAGGCCGACCTGACCTCAAGTGGGGGTTTACCGAACCTGCCGGGGAGCCGACGAGACTCGATCGCGCGCGTCGCACGCTGCTGCCGCCCAGAACTCAGAGCGCGGTCTCGGTCGTGAAGCTCGGATCGCGGTGCTACAGATTGAGCGCCTGCGCGGCCCGCTCGAACTGGTCGTCGCGGACGTACACCAGGTACCCGAACGAGTCGTGGCCGTCGCTGACACCGGTCGAGGCGTAGATGTCGACACCGGCCTCGAACAGCCGCTCGTGCACGCTGGCCAGCGCCCCGAGCTCGTCGTCGCCCTGCGCCAGCAGCGCATGATGCGGCCCCTCGATCTCCAGTCCCGCAGCCGCCGCCTCCGCCTTCAACCTGTTCGGGTCGCGCGGGAAGATCGCGAACTGCGCGAGCGACGGCCCGCTCGGGACGGCCGTGAACGCGTGCAGGTCGACGCCCCGCTCCGCAAGGGCCGAGAGGACGCGGTACGCCGCTCCCAGATCGTCGCGGACGTTCGCGTAGTAGTACTCGACGCGCGTCATCGTGAATGCCATGGCTATTGCCTCCTGAGCACGACATTACTCCCCTCACGGGGCGCACGAGACGGTGGCGGGGCCGCAGCTCCGACCGCGGCCTCACTCCGCCCGTCGGCTGCCGACGTCGCCGGGTGGCCGCCGGTGCGCGGCTCCGCTCCCCTGAAGGAGGCCTCAGAGCACCCAGGCGCCGTCGCGCTGCACCACGACGCCGTCGAGCTCGATCCGTCCCTGCGCAAGGTCCTTGACGAGATCCCAGTGGAGAGCGCTCGTGTTCGTGCCTCCGCAGCCGGGAAACCCCTGCCCGAGGGCGAGGTGGATGGTGCCTGCGACCTTCTCGTCGAACCACATCTGGCGCACGTGGCGCGGGATGCCGGCGTTGCAGCCGATCCCGAGCTCGCCGATCACTCGGGCGCCGTCGTCGGTGTCTAGCGCAGCGAGGAGGAACGACTCCCCCACGCTCGCCGACGCATCGACGACGCGACCACCGTCGAGCCGGATCCGAATCCCCTCGAGACGGTTCCCCGCAAGGGCGGTCGGATACTCCGAGAGCTCGATCACGCCCGTCGCGGAGTCCTCGACCGGGGAGGTGAAGATCTCGCCACCCGGCATGTTCAGATGGCCGTCGTCCACCTCGAACCGCCTTCCCGCGACGACCATCGAGACGTCCGTGCCCGGTCCGACGATCCGCACCGTCTCGGCCACCTCGAAGCGCGCCGCTATGTGCCGCATCCGCTCGCCCTCGGCATCCCAGTCACGCAGACATGCCGCGTAGAGCACGTCGGCGTACTGCGCCAGCGTGAGCCGGGCGTCCTGCGCGAGCGCGAGCGTCGGGAACGGGCAGCTCACCCACGGACGGGCGGCGACGCGCTCCTGGAAGGGCTGCACCGCGCGGCGCAGCGCGAGCCGTCGCTCGGCCGCGAGCTCGGCGCCGTCGACGACGTTCTCGGGCGAGAAGAGGACGATCCGGGCGTCGAGCGTCTCTCTGAGGTGGCGCTCCGCCGGAGGCAGCGTCTCGAGGAGCGGGGTGGGCGCCGCCTCCGCCCACGCGGTGGCGAAGGGGAACGGGTCGAGGTCGACCGCTCCGAGACGGACGAGCGCATACGCACCGCGACGCGCGATCGCGCGGACGAGCTCCTCGACGAGCGGCCGGGCGAGGTGGGTCCCGGTGACGAGCACCTGCCAGCCGGGCTGGACGTCGAGCGAGCGCCCGACCAGCAGCTCGGCAAGCCGTTCGACGCGTCCGTCCCTGTCGCTCGTCGTTCCGATCTCGTCACGCTCCTCGCCGTCCGCTCGCCCCCACCCTACGATGAAGCCGTGGACGACGCGCCCGGCTGGTGTCGGAACTTCCTCGCCGCGGCAGGGGTGCGGCCGGGCGAGCGCGTCCGGATCGTCGTCGACGAGCCGTTCGGCGCCGAGGGCGAGACGCTCGCCGCAGCGGCGGATGCGGCCGGTGCGACCACACGGGTCGTGCGCTTCCCGGCGGAGCGGCCGCTGCGGGCCCCGACGCCCGAGCTCCTGGAGAGCGCAGCCTGGGCCGACGTCTCCCTGGGGCTGCTCCACGACACCTTCGCCGAGGAGCTGCTCGCCCGCCGGGAGATGCTCGACCGTGCTGCTCGCGCACGGCGGGCGCGCGGTGAGCTGCGACACGATCGACCACGAGACGCTGCTGGGCGAGCTGTCGCAGCCGATGCGCAGCTGCGAGGAGCCCGCGCGCGAGCTGCTCGCGCTGCTCGCCGACGCCCGGGAGCTCCGCCTGCAGGGCTCCGCCGGCACCGACCTCGTGCTGCGCGTCGACGGGCGCCGCTGGGTGGGCGACTGCCTGCCGCTCGAGCCCGGCGGCGTCGCGAACTTCCCCGGCGGCGAGATCTGCATCGCGCCGCTCGCCACCGGTGCGAACGGCGTCCTCGTCGCCGATCTGACCGTTCCCTGGGGGCCTGCCTCGGGGCTGCTGCCCGAGCCGGTGGTGATCGAGTTCCGGCGACGGTCGTGCACGGTCGATCGAGGGCGGCGCGGCGGGTGCGCGTCTCCGCCGGCTGGTCGAGGAGGCAGGAGACGGCGCCGACGTGATCGCCGAGCTGGGCCTGGGCCTCAACCCGGCGCTACGCCCTCGTGGGCACGTGCTGTTCGACGAGAAGGCGGCCGGGACGGCGCACGTCGCGATCGGGAACAACACCGGGCCGTACGGCGGCGACAACGTCGCGGCGATCCACGTGGACTGCGTGCTGTCGGCCCCGCGACTGACCGCGGACGGCCGGTCGGTCCCGCTACCCGCCGGCTGAGCGGACGGCGCCCGGGAGCGCGTCGAGAAGTCGCCGGACGTCGTCCCGGGTGTTGAAGACATGCGTGGACACGCGCACCGCGCCGTCGACCTCGGAGAGGACGACTCCACGCTCGCGCAGCGCTGCGACGAGCCGAGCGCCGTCGAGCGCCGGATGGCGGGCAGCGACGAGCGTGGAGGCCTCCGCCGGTCGGCGTGCGCCGAGCACGTCGAAGCCGAGCTCGACAAGGCCGTCGGCGACGGCCGTGCCCAGCTCGACGGCTCGCCGCTCCCGCGCCGGTCCGTCGAGGTCGTTCAACAGGCGGAGCGACGCCCGCATCCCGGCGAGTCCGGCCATCGAGCTCAGCGTCGGCTCGAACCGTCTCGCCTCGCCGTCGGGCATCACCGCGATCCCACCCGACCCGTCGAGCTCCGCGTTCTTCCAGCCGAGCAGCGGGACGCGCAGCTCCTCGATCGCGCGCGGCGAGCAGTACGTCGGTGCGAGCCCGAACCCCGAGCAGAGGAACTTGTAGCCGTGGGCCGAGACGACGTCGGCGCCGATCGCCGGCGCGTCGAGGTCGAGCACGCCCATCGCCTGGGCGGCGTCGAGGGCGAGCCAGATCCCCCGCTCCCGGCAGAGCTCGCCGAGCTCCTCGATGGGCGCGCGCATCCCGTGGGAGCGGTTGACGACGCTCACGCACACCGCGCGGGTGCGGTTGCTCAGCGCGGCGGCGACGTCGTCCAGGTCGAAGCGGTGTCGGCCACGGTCCGCGACCCAGGTGACGCGCACCCCGCGCGTCTGCAGGTGGAGGAACGGGGCGAGACAGCCGACGAAGTCCCGCTCGTAGAGCACGACCTCGTCGCCCGCCCTCCAGTCGAGCCCTCCGGCGAGCAGGCCGAGCCCCTCGCTCGTGCTCCGCAGGAGAGCGATCTCGTCGGGGGCCGCGTGGAGCAGCCGAGCAGCCTCGCGTCTGACGTCCGCGAGAAGGCCTCCGCCCTCGCCGAGCTCCAGCGCTCCGCGTGCCGCTCTCTCGAGGACGTCCGTCGCGGCCCGAACGTGGCTGACCGGCAGGAGCCCCTGCGTCGCGTGGTCGAGGTAGGCCAGCTCGCCCAGGGCAGGGAGCTCCGTCGCACGAAGCTCGCGGATGCGCTCGTCGCTGAGCATCCGTGACACCCTCTCACGCACGGAACGGGATCCGCGGCACCCCGGTCCGAGTTGTGTCGGCGCCCGCTAGAAGGACGGCAGGCCGAGCAGCGCGGCGGTGATCCACTCGACGGCACCGGTCTCGTCGGAGCCCTCCTCCGGCGAGTCCGGCGAGCGCACGCCCGTGCGCGCTTCCTCAGGTGTGAGCCACGCCTCGGCGTCGTCGACCCAGGTGTCGACGCGAACCCACTCCGGCGCCAGCCCAAGCTCGCGCAGGACGTCGACCACGGCCGGGAGGGCGACCTGCGCCTGCTCCTCCGCCGGCGCGTAGACGAAGGTCGTCCAGTCGTCCTCGTCCCGGGTCGGCTCGTGACTCGCCCCCGGCAGCGGCGCGATCGAGCGCAGCGCCTCGAACAGCGCGTCGCTGTCCTTGCCCGACTGCATCTTCACCGAGATCCGCCATTCAGCCATGCCTCGAGTCTAGACCGCACGTGGGTGCTCTCGGAGATGACACGCCCCGCTTCGGCGCGCTCGTGCCGAGGCTCAGCGGATCCCGGTGTCGATCGTGAAGACGATCCGATCCAGGTGCCCGGCGCGAACGCGGACTCTCGCCGGGCGCGGTGTCTGCCCGAACGGCTTCGAGCTCGTGCGGACGGCGTATGTCCCCGGTGCGAGCCTGATCCGGTAGGCGCCGCGCTGGTCGGTGCGGGCGCTCCAGACCCGGCCCGAGCGAGAGAACGTCAAGGTCAGGTTCGAGGCGGGAGCATCGCAGGGGACGCCTTCCCTGCAGACCGGCGTGATCGGCCCCCGCATCACGACGCCGTAGACGCCGCTGGGCGACGAGCCGGCGGGGCGCCGGCGGCGCCCGCGGCGACCGCGAGTCCGATTGCGATCGGCATGAGGATCTGAACGCGTCTCATTCCCGACATCATGCTCCGGGCCGCGGAGTGCGGAGAGGCAGCTCGCCCGCGACTGGCCCCTACACCTGCAGGGCGGTCAGGAGGGCGACACCGACCGCGATCGCGGTCACGCCGACAAGCTGGGGCCGGGTGAGGCGCTCGTGGAAGAGCAGGTAGGCGGCCACGGCGGCAAGCGCGGCGAACTGCGAGGCGAGGACGGCGGTGACGGCGATCCCGTGGCGCGAGCCGATCGCGTAGGCCGTGAAGCCCGCGACCTCGAAGAGCCCGGAGGCCACGACCAGCGGCAGGGCCGCACGGGTGATCCGGAGCCGTCTCGTCGCGAGCAGCGGGAGCGCCACCACGACGACGCCGAGCACCCGCGCGGGAAGGAGCGCCCAGACGAGCGGGAGCGCCTCGCTGACACGGGCGGTCGCGTAGAGCCCCGCGCCGAAGCAGACGGCCGCGGCGCCCGCGAGCAGCGCTGCCCGACGAGGGTCACCGGAGGCGCCTCCGCGCGTGGTGCTCGCGAGCACGATCCCGGCCGCGATCACGGCGAGGGTCACCCCGACGCCGACGCCCATCGTCTCACCGGCCGCGATCGCGAGCAGCGCGGCGATCGCGCCCTCGGTCGAGCTGATCGGACCGACGATCGACACCAGGCCGACCCGGAGCGCGGCGTAGTTGAAGAGGAGCCCTGCCACGTTGCCCGCACCGGCCAGGATGAGCCAGCCGAGCTCCTCGGAGCCGAGAGCGTCGGGGACGCCGTCCGCGATCGCGATGGGTGCGACGACGACGAGCCCGGTCAGCATCACCCAGGCGAGCACCGAGCGCGGGCTGACCAGCCTGGTCGCCCGCGACGCGGTCAGCATCGCCCCGGCCCAGCAGGCTGCGGCGCCCATCCCTCCGAGAACGGCGATCACGGATCCATTCGAGCATGCCCCGGGGCGTGGCGCCTCCGCGGTGGAGGGAAGAGAGGGGTGCGAGAAGCCGTGGCGCGCGACCGCGACTCGCAGGAGCAGGCAGAACGTCGCCGACACGCCGGATCAGGCAGCCGCAGCGGAGGCGTTCGAGTGATTCGTCTTCCGCGAGCTGCCGCTGCTCGCCGACGGCTAGACGCCGTCGGTTCCCGCGAACAACGAGCGCAGGTCGAGAGACGGCGCGCGGGTGCGACTGGCACACGAGACGTACTCCCGCCCGAGCGCGTCCTTGGCCGCGCCGAAGACGGTGCTGACCAGACCGAGCGCTTCGGCCAGCTCGTCGGCCTCGAGAAGCGCGAGGATCCTTGCCCAGGTCGCCGCCTCGAGAGCGTTGAACGCGGCCTGCACCGCGGAGAGGTCGTACCCGGCCTCGAACCGCTCGCGCGCGACCAGGCTCGCATAGGCGACCACCGGGGTCAGGTCGCGCGTCTCGACGGCTTCTACGAGCACGTCGTACAGCGTGTCGAGCCTCCCGCGCAGCGTGGAGGAGCCCTCGGCCTCGTAGTGCCGCTCGTGCATCCCGACGAGCGTGCCCTCTGCGTCACGCACGATCGTCTCGCGCTCTCGAGCCAGGAAACCTGCTGTGTCCATCGGCACCTCCCTCAGCCAAGCCTAGAGCACGACGATGCGCCCCCACGGGAGTGCCGTCGTGCGGCGAGCGACTGCGAAGGATCGCTGAGCGATCGTGGGGGACGCGGCCGGATGGACCAGGGGCTGAGCGGGTCAGGTCCGATCGGGCCGGGCGCCGCGGACCTCGCTCCGACGGCCGGGAGGGTGCCACGCGGTGCGGTAGCCCGCACCACCCTCTACGGGCCGCCGTAGCGCCACCCCGGAAGCCACGCCCTACCGTCGAGCCATACGCAGACACACGACTCCGGGAGAGTGCATTCAGATGGGCGGAAGCGATAATCGCAAGTGGTGGGCGCTCGGGATCCTGAGCGTCGTGCAGTTCATGGTGGTGCTCGACATCGCGATCGTGAACGTGGCCCTGCCGTCGATCCAGGTCGACCTCGGCTTCTCGCAGGAGAACCTCCAGTGGGTGATCAGCGCGTACGCGCTGGTGTTCGGTGGGTTCCTGCTGCTCGGAGGCCGCCTCGCCGACAGGTTCGGGCGCCGCCGGATGTTCCTCATGGGACTCGTGGTGTTCGGGCTCGGCTCGCTCGTCGCGGGCGTCTCGTGGAACGAGGCGTCCCTGATCGGCGCGCGCGCGATGCAGGGGCTCGGCGCGGCGATCATCTCGCCGGCGGCCCTCTCGATCCTGATGACCACGTTTCGCGAGGGACGCGAGCGCAACATCGCACTGGGCGTGTGGGGTGCGGTCGGAGGGTTCGGCGCGGCCGCGGGCGTGCTGCTCGGCGGCATCTTCACCGACGCCCTCAGCTGGGAGTGGATCTTCTTCATCAACCTCCCGATCGCCGCGCTCGCGCTCGTGGTCGCCCCGTTCCTCCTCGCGGAGAGCCGGGACGAGCTGACGCAGGGCTTCGACGCGCTCGGCGCGGTGCTGGTCACCGGCGGTCTCTCGACGGCGGTGCTGGGGATCACGCAGGCCAACGACGCGGGCTGGGCCTCGGCCCAGACGATCGGAACGCTCGGCGCCGCGATCGCCCTGCTCGCAGGGTTCGTGGTCACCGAGCTGCGGGTCGCGCACCCGCTCATGTCGTTCTCGATCTTCCGGATCAAGACGGTCGCAGGCGCGAACGTCGCCGGGCTGATCCTCGGAACGGCCCTGTTCTCGATGTTCCTGATGCTGACGCTGTACATGCAGCAGGTGCTCGGGTTCTCGCCGATGGAGACCGGGCTCGCGTACCTCGCGGTCGCCGGCAGCTCGATCGTGTGGGCGACGGTCGCCTCACAGCTCGTCAACCGCGTCGGGGTGAAGCCGGTGCTGGTGACGGGGATGAGCCTTCTCACGGTCGGGCTGCTCTGGTTCACGCAGGTCTCGGTCGACGGCTCGTACGCGACCGACCTCCTGCCCGGGTTCCTGATCGTCGGGATGGGGATGCCGTTCTCGTTCGTCTCGATCAACATCGCGGCGCTGGCCGGGGTCGAGGCGACCGACGCCGGGCTCGCCTCCGGGCTGATCAGCACGTCGCAGCAGATCGGCGGGGCGCTCGGGATCGCGGTGCTGTCCTCGATCGCGGTCGCCCAGACGAACGACGGGTTCGCCGCCGGAGAGACGGCCGCGGTCGCGCTCACCGACGGGTTCCGGGCTGCGTTCTGGGTCGGCGCCGCCGTCGCTGCGCTCGGCGTCGCCACGGCCGTCCTCCTCGTGCGACGCGACGAGCTCCAGGCGGCGCCTGCCGTCGAGCTGCGGCTCGTCGAAGGGGCGACCGCCGAGGAGGTCGCGCTCGCCGCGTGAACCCGGGCATCCCCAGGCACCGGTGGGGTTCCTCCCCACCGGTGCCGCCCGGGAGCGGCGCGCGCGGCAGGCTGTGCGAGCCAGAGGCCGCGGGCAGCTGCGTCGATGCCGTCGATCCCGACGAGAGGCATGAGATGACCACCGGAATCGTCCACCACGCCGGCCAGGGAGAGGCGCTCTTCGGTGGCCGGATCGTCCTCAAGTCCAGCCTCCCCGAGCTGACGATCACCGAGTCGTGGTTCACCGAGGCCCGACCGGGCGCAGACCCGCACCTCCACCGCGAGCACGCCGACTCCTTCTACGTGCTCGAGGGCGAGCTCGCGTTCCTGCTCCACGACGTGGAGCACGTGGTCGGGCCGGGAGCGACCGTGCATGCGCCGCCCGGCGTCGTCCACGGGTTCCGGAGCCTCTCCCCTGCGCGGTTCCTCAACTTCCACACCCCCGACGGGCGCTTCGCCGACCACCTCAGGGAGCTCGATCGCGGCGGCCCGGGAGGGTTCGACAGCGTCGCGGCCGAGCCGGGCAGCGGGCTCGCTCCGTCCGCCGCGGTCCTGCTCCACCGCGGCGAGGGGGAGGGGCTCGTCGGCACGAATCGGGTCGCGACGATCAAGATCGCCGGCCCCGAGCTGGTGCTGACCGAGTTCGCGCTCGAGCCGGGCTTCGCCGGTCCCGACCTCCACACCCATGACGACCACACCGATTCGTTCTACGTCCTCGAGGGCGAGGTCGGGTTCCGGGTGGGCGACGCCACCGTCGTCGGCCGCGCCGGCTCCTTCGTCGCGGCGCCCCCGGGCGTCCCGCACGCGTTCACGGGCGGATCCGTCGGCGCACGGCTGCTCAACGTGCACGCGCCGGGCGTCGGCTTCGACGAACGGCTGCGCGAGATGTCGAGGCCGAGCACGACGAGCGCCCCCGCGGGCTCCCGAGGCGACGCCGGCTGAGACCGAGCAGAGCCTCGCGCCTCCGCGCGCGGGCGCAGCGGAGCGCGAGCGCAGGCGCCCTGTCGCACGCACGCGGCACCCGTCACGCCAGGCACCACGGCTACGACCGCGGCGACGCTGCGGCTCGCCCGCGGAGGCGCACGACGAGGAGACCCCCCACCGCTCCAAGCGTGAGCGCGACGACACCGACCGACGCGTGCCGGAGGCTCTGATATCCGAGCGTGTGGAGGAGCGTGAGCGCTGCCGCCGGGAACACGACGCGGTGGAGCCGCTTCCAGGCCGGTGACCCGAGGCGCCGGAGCCAGCCGTCGGTGGACGTGAACAGCAGCACCACGAACAGGACGTTCGCGACGAGCCCGGCCCAGTTGCTGAGACCGAAGCGATCGACGAGCGGCCCCCCGCCGGGGACGAGGAAGAAGCGAACCACGTCGCCGCCGAGGTGCACGGGGAACGAGAGCAGCATGTGGAGGAGCGCGAGCAGCCCCGCGTGCACGCCGAGCGAGCGCCGGAGCGGCAGGTGCACGGGAGCCGGCCGTCGCCTGCGAAGCACCGTCACCGGGGTGACGAGCAGCGTCGCCAGCAACAGCCCGGCCGCGGTGTACCCGGTCGCGAGCGAGAGCGCCCGCCAGGTGCCGTCGCTCCACCAGACGGACAGCAGCAGGGCGACGGCCACTGCCGCGATCGGCGTGACGATCGACGGCACGGCGCGCATGCGGGGCCCCAGCCAGCGGTTGCCTCGACGTCGTTCGGTTTCGGAGACGGCCGTCGTCCTCCCGGGGCCAGCTGGAGAAGGGTGGGTGCGCCGATCCGGCTCGCGGGGTCGTGCGAGTCCGCCGACCCGTAGTCGTCTGAGCCGGCAGCGCTCACGCGTGAGAAGGGGCTCCTCGATCGCCGCGATCCGTGGCACGAGCGCGCCGGGCAGCCGGCGCTTGGATCCTGCGACGTCCTCGACCAGCTCGGCTCCGTTCGCGTAGTGCTTGCAGACGTCGTGATCGTCGACGGCCTCGTCCACGAGGTCGCCGTCCCGGACACGCGCGTCGATCGCGGCGGTTGCTGCGTCCGCCCAGCGGAACAGCCGCTCGCCGTCGAGCTCTGCGACGACGCGTCCGTCGAGCTCGACCCGGGGATCGGGCCGGATCACCTGGAGGTCGAGGATCAGCCCACCTGGCCTCACCGCATCGATCATCCTGCTCAGGGCGTTCACGACGCCCTCCGGGGGAACGCATCAGAGCGACCAGGAGAAGACCACGAGATCGAACGACCGGGGTTCGATCTCGAGCTGCTCGGCCGTGGCGACGCGGAAGGAGACCCTGTCGGCCAGCTGCGCCGGCAATGCCTCGCGCGCCTGCCTGACCGCCTCGGCGTCGGGATCGAACGCGAGCACGTGCACGGCGTCCTCTGCGATGCCCTCCGTCAGCCTGCCGTCGCCACAGCCCATCTCCAGGACGCGTGCGCCACGGAGGTCGGCGACCCGGCGGAGAGCCGCCAGGTGTGCGCCCTCGGGATCGAGCGTCGGGGCCACGACCCCATTCTCCCACAGCCGGCGACGGATCCCGGACACCGACACCACCCCGGGCGCCCATGGCGCCTACCCTTCCGGATGGCTTCCGCCCCCTTCCGAGGGTAGGGCGACATACGATGTCCCGGGCGAGCCTCGAGGAGTCTCGACGAGACGGGAAGGGCGGTTGGCGGTTGAAGGTCGTCGAAGGACTGTCCGGGGGCATCGAGCCCGGGAGCACCGTGTCCGTGGCCGAGCTCGGGCTGCCGGTCAACGGGACGAACGGCGTGCTGCTGGTCTTCTGGAAATCGACCTGACAGGGCTGTCGGCAGGAGTGTCCTGCCGTCGTCAGACTCCACGAGCGCTTCGCCGGCGACGGGCTCGAGGTCGTCTACATCGGCGCGATCGAGACCGAGGAGGCCTGTGCCGCCTGGAAGGAGGAGTACGGGCTCGAGTTCCCGGTCGATCTCCGACGGCGACGGGACGCTGTTCCGCGCGCTCACCAACGGCTGGGTGCCGTGGAGCGTGCTCGTCGGGCCGGACGGCAAGGTGGTCTTCTCGGAGAACGAGTTCGACGAGTCCGGCTTCTCGATCGCGATCCAGCAGATGTACGAGCGGCCCGCCGCGCGCGAAGCCGGCCGCGCGCCGGTCGGCGGCGTCGGTGGGCTGCACCGTCGTCCTGGGTGGCGGCACCGGCGGGCTCGTCGCCGCACGCGAGCTCCGGGAGCGGCTCCCGGCCGACCACCGGGTCGTGCTCGTCGACCGCGCGGCCGACCACGTCTACCAGCCGTCGCTGCTGTGGCAGATGGTGGGCGAGCGCCGCCCGAGCCAGTTCAGCCGGCCGCTCGCAGCGGCTGCAGACGGAAGGGGATCGAGTTCCGCCAACGCCGAAGCCGAGGCGCTCGACCTCGACAACCGGGTCGTCGTCACCGCGGCCGGAGACCTCGACTACGACTCGCTCGTCGTCTCGCTCGGCGCCCGGCTCGCGCCCGAGACGGTGCCGGGCTTCGACGAGATGGCCTACAACCTCTACACCACGGAGGGCTGCGCCCGGATCCACGCCGCGCTCGAGGCCCTCACCGAGGGCGTGGTCGGCGATCCTGATCCCGGCGATGCCGTACAAGTGCCCCGCCGCCCCCTACGAGGCCGCGTTCCTCGCGGAGTCGTTCCTCCGCCAGCAAGGGGATCCGCCGGAACGTCGAGATCCACCTCTTCACACCCGAGCACACGCCGATGCCCGTCGCGCCCGCCGCGCTCGGCGACTCGGTCGCCGACATGCTCGCCGCGCGCGGCATCCACTACCACCCGCTGTTCACCTTCCAGGAGCCTCGGCCCGAGACGCAGCGAGATCGTCGCCTCCGACGGCCGCGCGCACCGGGTCGACCTGCTGATCGTCGTCCCGCCCCACCAGGCACCCGAGGTCGTCCGCTCGTCTCCGCTCCTCGGGCGTCTCCGGCTTCGTCCACGTCGACCCGCGGACGCTGCAGACCGACTACGACGACGTCTACGCGATCGGAGACGTGGCCACGATCAAGCTGCCCAACGGCAAGGCGCTGCCCAAGGCAGGCGTCTTCGCCCACGCCGAGGCGAAGGTGGTCGCAGAGCGGATCGCGGACGGCTACGGCGGCAAGAGCTCCGACGCCGTCGTTCGACGGCCACGGCTACTGCTGGATCGAGCTCGGCGACGGCAGGGCCGGGTTCGCAGGCGGCAACTTCTACGCCGAGCCCGAGCCACAGGTCAAGCTGCGGCGACCCGGGCCGCCCGCTCCACTGGGGCAAGGTCGCGTTCGAGAAGTGGTGGCTCCACCACTGGCTCTAGCGGACGCTCAACGTCCGGCCTCGAAGGAGGCCCGGCAGTCGCCGTGTCGTCCGGACGCGCAGCCGCGAGAGGCGGCCACCCGAGTGTCGCGCGCCCACTCTCGTCCGATCGGGCAGTTCGCGAGTGACGCGTGAGACACGATCGCGAGCGCTGGCCCGACCGGAGGTGAGTGGGCGCCCCAGGGTGAGACATCGAGCGTCGTGCCCGAGACGGCGCTGCGTTCAGTGCGGCTTGGCGTAGTCCTGGATCTGGCCGAAGTCGATCATCACGCAGGCTTCGTCGCCGACGGTCCAGGCGTCGTGACCGGGGGCGATGTACACGGCGTCGCCGGGGCCGCACTCGCCCTCGCTCCCGTCGTCCATCACGACGTGCATCCGTCCGGACACCACGTAGCCGAGGTGAGCCGTGTGGCAGCTGTCGGTGCCCGCGATCGGCTTGACATGCTCCGACCAGCGCCACCCCGGCTCGAACACCCCGCGCCCGACGGGTCCAGGGGCGAGGGTGACGACGTGCGCCGCGCCCTTGCCGTCCTGGAAGGGACGCACCTCCTCTGGGCTGGACAGCGGCTTGATCTCGAGACCGGCCATGGGGCTCCTCTCGGACTCTTGCGGGCAGGTCGCCCACCCTGCCGAGCGTTTGCTCGTCAGGGCTTGTACGCCTTGACGGTGGCGCCGTTGGCGCCGAACTTGAGTGCCTTCTGTCGCGTGTCCTCGAACTTCGAGCGCATGTAGGTGGCGACGAGGTTGCCGTGCTCGATCCGCTCGAAGCCGTGCCGCTCCAGTGTTGCTGCGTACTCTCCATCCAGGAGAGCGCCGGCGATTCAGCCGGTCCAGAGGTCGATGTTGCGACGGCCTTCCTCGCTGACCGGCACCTGGATCGTGACGTCCGCGAACTGGATGCGCCCACCAGGACGGAGCACCCGGAAGATCCCGGAGAAGACCGCGTCCTTGTCGGGAATCAGGTCGATCACCCCGTTCGAGATCACGACGTCGAAGCTCGCATCGGCGAAGGGAAGCTCCTCGACCTCGCCGGCGACGAACTCGACGTGCGCGAACCCCGCCTCCTCGGCAGCGCCCCGCGCCTTCGCGAGCATCTCCGGAGTCATGTCGATACCGACCACCCGCCCCTCGTGATCCCACCATCTGCGCGGCCACCAGCGAGTCCGTCCCCGCGCCGGACCCGACGTCGAGCACGCGCTCACCCGGCGCGAGCGCACCGAGCGAGAACGGGTTGGCGACACCCGCAAACGACTCGACCGCCGCCTCCGGCACGCGAGCGAGCTCCTCCGTCGGGTACCCGAGATCCTCCGCCCACGCCCGCCCTGTCGGGAAGATGAAGTCCCGGTCAGGCTCCCGCGAGACGCTCGCGTACGTCTTGCGAATCTCGTGCTTCAGAACTCCGACATCGATGTCGACCTCGACTGCCAAGTCGTCTCCTTCGCCGTTGGAGCTCTCTCCCGGCCAGTAGCCGAAGGACGAGCGTGAACGATCAAGCAGTCTTGCGCAGATCGGCACAAGCGTCAACCTCTCGCAGCGCGCTCCTGTCCGGCTCGGTCAGCAGCAGCCGCCGGCGCAGCCCTCGCCACGCCAGCTCTCGCGCCCTTCCCTGAGGGCCACGCCGGCGATCACGAGCGCTGCGAGCGGATCGGCCCACCACCAGCCGAGCAGGGCGTTCGCGCCGAGGCCGACGAGCAGCGCCACGGAGAGGTAGGCGCAGAGGCTCGTCTGGGACGCCTCCTTGACCGCCGCCGAGGAGCCGAGCTTCATCCCGACGCGGCGCTTCGCTCGGGCGAGCAGCGGCATCGTCACCGCCGTGAAGGCGGCGAGCGCGATCCCGACCCAGCTCGCCTCAGGGCTGGTCGCCGTTCACGAGCGTGCGCACCGACTCGACGCCGACGTAGGCGGCGAGCACGAAGAAGCTGACCGCGATCAGCTGTTGCGCCCGCCGCTCGGCCCGGCTCGAGCCGATCCGACTGCCCGTGAACAGCCAGACGACCACGAACCCGGCCACCGCCTCGATCAGGCTGTCGGCGCCGAAGCCGATCAGGGCGATCGAGCCGGCCGCCAGGCCCGCGAGCAGCGCGATCAGGAACTCGACGAGATGCCAGGCGATCCCGCCCCAGGCGAGCAGCCGTGCGCGCCGCTCCCAGTGCCACCGCTCCGCCGGCGAGAGTCCAGGCGGGGCGGCGGGTCGAGCGAGCGTCCCAAGCTGGATCAGGCCGCCGTCGGTCGGGCTAGACACCCGCCGGCGTCCTCGAGGCGAGCGTGAGCACCGACTCGAGGATCTCCCGCCCCTCGTCGGTCAACGAGTAGAGCACCATCTTCCCCTCCCGCCGCGAACGGAGGAGACCGCGCGCGCGGAGGAGACGTGCGTGGTGCGAGACGAGCGCATCCGAGCGCCCGAGGATCCAGGAGAGGTCGCACACGCACAGCTCGTCCGCATCGAGCAACGTGGCCGCGAGAGCCAGTCGGGTCGGATCGGCGAGCCCTCCGGCGAACGCCGCCGCCTGGGCTGCAACGCCCGGCGCGACGCGTTGCCTCCGAAGGCGCTCGGCCACCGCAAGGTCGAGGCAGAGAAGCTCACAGCGATCATCGACCACCCCGACATTCTAACCGGTGTTGGATTGAACTGTCTTCGGTCGCAGAGGCGATAGCCTCAGCTGACGCCCTCGTGAACGACAGGTGGAGAAGGATCGTGTCCCTCTCCACCATCCACCAGCAACGCGGCCCCGACCGTGACGACGAGCGTGAACGTGATCGCGACGAGGCCGAGGAGCACGAACCTCCCGGCCGGGGCGGGCGTGGCCGGCGCGCTCCGATCCTCCGCGCCGGCCGCGTGGTGGGCATGGACAACCGCATGACCGCTCCCTCGCTCGATCAGGAACCGGTTCAGCGGGAAGGCGAACGCGAACGCGACGAGCAGTGCGAGCGCCAGCGCTCCCCAGAAGAGCCCATTCGCGAGCCCGGCCTCCATCGCCCCCGGCACCACCAGCATCACGCCGTTGTCGGCGAGCTCCATCACCGCGATCGAGAAGCTGTCCGACGCGAATGCCAGAGGTAGCGCGACCCCGAGGGCAAGACCCGACCGCAGCAGGGGCACCGTCGTGAGTCCGAATCCGAAGGTGAACGCCAGCAGCACCGCCAGCCCGATCGTCGCGGCACTGCTCAAGCCGAGCGCCGTGCCGATGATCATCCCGAGCACCTCGCCGATCGCACAGCCGGTGAGGCAGTGGACCGTCGCCGAGAACGCCGTCCTGTTGAGCGACGCGGGGGCGTGCGTGGCGTGTGCGTGAGCAGTCATGTGTCTTCCTCCTTTATACCACTGGGGGGTATTTAGGAAGTTGACCCTAACGCATCCGAAGACGACTGTCAAATACCCTCTATGGGTATTGCAGATGGGGGTGACCGTGTCCCTCCGATCCCGGCTCGCCGTCGGAGCCGCGCCGGCGAGCCGTCAGTGCGGGAGCAGCGTGCGCGGCGGCTGCTGCGCCGTCGTCGGCTCCTTCTCCGCGCCCTCCGGCGCGAGGGTGGGCAGCCACTCCAGCCAGCGAGGCAGGTACCAGTTCCACTCGCCGAGGATCTTCATGGTCGAGGGGACGAGCACGGCGCGGATCACGGTCGCGTCGATCAGGACGGCGATCGCGAGCCCGAACCCCATCTGCTGCATCATGATCAGGCTCAGGCTCGCGAACAGCCCGAAGACGGCGACCATGATGATCGCCGCGCTGGTGACGGTGCCGGCGGTGCGGGTGATCGCGAGCTGGATCGCCGTGTCCGTGCTCGCACCTCGGTCGTGGAGCTCCTTGATCCGGCTGAGGATGAACACGTGGTAGTCCATCGAGAGCCCGAAGAGGACGACGAACAGGAACAGCGGCAGCCAGCTGACGATCGCCCCGTTGGTCTGGAAGCGCAGCGGCTCTGCGAGCCAGCCGTGCTGGAAGACGGAGACGAGGATGCCGTACGCGGCACCGACCGAGAGCAGGTTGAGCACGACCGCGGTGGCGGCGATCACCAGCGACCTGAAGGTCAGCAGGAGCAGCGTGAACGCCAGACCCAGCACGAAGAGGAAGACCCACGGGAGCCGTGCCAGCATCTGGTGATTGAAGTCGTAGGTGCCGGCCGTGACCCCGGTGACCGCGACCTCCGTGTCGGGCAGCGTCTTCGCGATCGGTGGGATCACCTCGTCGCGCAGCGCGTGCAGCGCGGCCAGCGACGCCGCGTCGTCACCGTTGCCGGCGATCGCGAAGTCGATCCGCGCGACCGTCCGGTCGGGGTTCATGCTCACCGTGAACGGCTCGAACAGCTTCCCGGTCGCGACGGCGCGCTGCCGGAAGAGACCATAGGCGCGCTGCAGCTGCGGCGTGTCGACCCGCGGCGCCTTGACGACCACGACGGCAGGCGTCTGCGAGCCGGGGAACGCCTGCTGGATGCGGGCGTAGGTGCGCACGATCGCCAGGTCACGGGGGAGGTCGGTCAGGTTCGGGAGCTTGGTGTGCATCGTCAGCGCCGGCAGCGCGAGCAGCAGCAGCGCCCCGGCGGACACGCACATCGCGACCCACGGGTGGCGGAGCACCGCGCCGACGAAGTGCGCCCAGCGCCCGTCGTCGCGAGACCCCCGGCCGAAGTACGGAACCCTCCCCCACTCGACCTTGTCGCCGAGCCGGGAGAGGAGGGCCGGCAGCACGGTGAGCGAGCCCACCATCGCGGCGAGCACGACGATCATCGTGCCGAGCCCGATCGTGGCGAACAGCGAGTTGCCCGAGACGAACATCCCCGCCATCGCGATCAGCACGGTCGCACCGGAGATCAGCACGGCCTGCCCGGACGTGCGCGCGGCCCGGAGCAGCGCGTCGTGGGACGTGAGGCCCGTGCGGCGCTCCTCTCGCTCGCGCCGGAGGTAGAACAGCGAGTAGTCGATCCCGACGGCCATCCCGATCATCAGGATGATCGCGCTGAGCGTCTGCGCATCGGTCGGGATCACGTGACTGATCGACGGTGTTCAGGCCGGTCGCGGCGAGCACCGCCGAGAACGCCAGGACGACAGGAAGACCGGCTGCCACGAGCGAGCCGAACGCGACGATCAGGATCGCGATCGTCAGGGGCAGCGAGATCAGCTCGACCCGCCCCATGTCGCGCTCGAATCGCTGCCCGACCTGGTAGTCGGCGGAGGCCTGCCCGAACTCCTCGACGGTGATGCTCGGAAACGCTGCCTGCACACCGGTCATCGACTCGAGGATCGGCGCGATCCTGTCCTTCGCCTTGTCGGCCGGCCCTTCGACGTCGAACTGCACGAGCACGGAGCGGCGATCCGCCGAGATCAGGCCGGCGTTCGGATGCTCGATCGGGGACACGATCATCCCGACGTCGGGCTGCTGGGAGAGCGTCTGCACGACCGATCCGACCGCCGCCGAGAACAGCGCGTCCTGGTCGACCGTGGTGCCCGACTGCGACTGCACCAGCACGCTCTCGCGAGCGGGGATCTTGAAGCTCCCCTGGTCGAGGATCTGCTCGGCCCGGCGGGACTCGCCGTTCGCGATCGCCCAGGGCTTCATCTGGCGCACGCCGACGATGCTGCCCACGACGACGGCGAGCACCGCGAACACGATCCAGCCGAACGCCGCCGTCTTCCAGTGCGAGGCGCTCCAACGCCCCGCACGGCCCGCAAGGTTCACCCGGCCCGACACGGACGCCTCCCCCAGACGAGGTTCTCGATGCAGCATCCCACCGGTCCCGACCCGGCGACATCGGCAGGAACCCCGGTCTTCCCCCGCGGAAAACCCCGAGTCCTCCAGCTGCACCCCCGCGGGCGGGCCTTGGCCCGCCACCGCCACTGCGATCCCGCTGAAGCCGCCGTGACGGGCGGACGGTCCGAGGTGGCCGGGACCTCGGACGCCGCCGCCATCGGATAGGTTGGACGGATGTCGCCGCCACCCGACGCCAACCGGCTTCGGCCCGATCACCTGCCCACGCCGTTCAGCGCCGCCGACATCCGTGCCGGGTGTCCGGTCGGCCGCACGATCCTCCTCCGGAGCGAGGCGCCGGGAAGCGCTCCGAGCTTTCGCCGGATCCGCTTCGTGGAGGCCGATGCCGACGGCGCGCTCCAGGAGCTCCAGGCGATCGATTCCGACGGTGCACCGATCGGCGAGCCGACGCGTCGCCGCTCCAGCTGGCTCGATCTGCAGGCCCACGCCTCACAGCCGGCCTCGATCACGGTGATCGACGAGGTCGATCTGGCGTTGCCCTCGGGAACCGAGGACTGCTGGCGCTACACCGTCCGCAGCGGCGACGAGCACACCGTCTTCTGGTTCGCCAAGGCTCGCGCCGGCCTGCCCGTCCAGGTGGAGGAGCGGGTGCGTGGCACGCTCGTCCTGCGGTGGATCGTGATCGAGGACCGCGTCGCGTAACCGGCGCCACAACGAAGCACACCGAGCCGGTGGCCCTCACGGGGGGCCGGAACCGACTGACCTGGTCGCAAGCGACCCTGCCTCTCGGTGTCTGGCTCCCCTCCTCCCGCTGCCTCGGCTTGCGCCGGTGCTGCGATCGGGTGTGCGGGCTCCGTGCTCGGTGTGAGGAGGAACCTAGAGCCGGCGCGCGTGGCCGTCAAGGCGCGCGACCGGGACAATTGCGCTCTTTGCGGGGTTTCGCTTCGCACCGCCTTCCCGACCCCGTCTCGACCCTCGATCACGTCGCTGCCGGGGAACGCTGCTCGCCGGCAGCGACCGAGCGCGAATCCGCCTCCGGCGCTCCTGAGCTCGGCCGCTCCGCGTCAGGAGATCTCCAGCCGGAGCTGAACCTCGTCGCCGTGGAGAGCACCGGTTCGCTCGAAGCCGTATCGCTCGTAGAACCCGATCGGGCTGCCTTCGCCGGAGCCTGCGCTCGTCGAGATCGCACCGACGCCCCGGCTTCGGAAGTAGTCGACGATCAGGTCGAGCGTCGCCGTGCCGTAGCCATGACGCTGGTAGCGCTCGTCGATCAGCAGCTTCCAGAGGAAGTGAGGGATGTAGGCAGGGTCGGCGACCTCGTCGGCGATCATCACGAAGCCGACGGGCGTCTCGTCGGCATAGACAGCCCAGGAGAGGGCCTGGGCGTCCGCTTCCTCGGCCGCTTCGCGCAGCGACTCGCGGACGCTGCTCACGAAGCGTCCCTGGCTCGGTGACACGGCAAGGGCCTCGATCGCTGCCCGATTCGCGTCGGTGATCGGTCGGAGCGACACCATCGCGGAGAGCCTAGAGGCGCGATGCGCATCGGGAGTGTGGCTCGGCGGTCGCACCAAGGAGAGCGCAGGGCCGCATCCGGCGTGGTGCCGGCGGTCAAGCCTCCAGACCAGCCGCGCGTCACGACCCTCCGCACCGGATGGCCGTGAACCGGCGTCCCTCGTGCTCTCGGCGCTACCACCCCGGAGCCACCGTGCGATACCCTCGGGTCAGAGTCCTCGAGAGGGAGTCGTGTCCGACACCGTCGAGAAGTCACCGTGGCTGCCGCCGCGCTGGGTGATCCGGGCGGCGTGGAGGATCCACCGCGGCATCTATCGACTCACCGGAGGCAAGGTCGGCCTGTGGCGACCGAAGCCCTCGGGCTGGGGCGCGGCGCGGCTCACCACGACCGGTCGACGCTCAGGTCGGCCCCGCTCGGTGATGGTGGGCTACGTCAGGGACGGGGACGACCTCGTCACGCTCGCGATGAACGGCTGGGGTGAGGCCGAACCCGCCTGGTGGCTGAACCTGCAGGCCGATCCCACGGCGACGATCGTGACGCGCGACGGCGCAGGGGCCGGTCCGCGCGCGCGCGGCAGTGGGCGAGGAGCGAGAGAGGCTCTGGGAGCGGTGGCGCGAGATCGACAAGGGGCTCGACGGCTACGCGACCAGGCGGCCCGGCGAGACCGCCGTGGTGATCCTCGAGCCTCGCGGCGACTGGCTGGTCTGACCCGCCACGGGGACGCTTCGCCGTTGCGGGACGACCGCGGCCGGGGCGTTCGTCGAGGGATTCCGACTGGCTCGAGGCTTCGCCCGCCGGAAGATCGAGGACGTGACCGGACCTGCGCACGCGCCGGGAGGGCGGCACGCGCCGCCCTCCCTCACGCGCTGGAGCTCAGCCCTTCTTGCCGTTGCCGCGACCGTTCCCGTTCCCCTTCGCCGGGCTCGGCGCGACCGAGCCGGCGGAGGGTGAGACGGACGTGACCGGGGCGGTCGTGGGCGCCGGCGCGGACGACTTCGCGCCCTTCGCGCCCTTGGCGCTCTTCGTGGTCTTCGCGGCCTTCGCCGCCTTCGCGGATCTTGGCGGCCTTTGCGGTGCCGGCGGTCGCCACCACGGCACAGGCTCCGACGACGTCGCCGTGGCGTAGGTGCGCGGGCATCGCGGCGACGCTCACGTTGATCGTCCCCTTGCCCTTGTGGCAGATCAGCACCTTCGCGGTGTACTGGTACTGGCCCGGCCCGTACTGGGCGCGGACGGGCTTCGCGAGGCCACCGGCGAGACCGGTTCCCCCTACTACCCCGAAGGCGACGACGGCCGCGGTCGCGACGGCAAGCGTCGCTCCGGCTCGGCCTCTGGTCGAACGGCTGCTCATGCATCCCCCTTGATCGTGGCGGTCTCACCCCCGTATCGGGTGGTGCCGGCGCGACCCTGAGCCGGCCATCCCTCGGACGAGGGCGTGCGCCGTGCCGGCCGCGAACGGCTCAGGGGACGGAGGTCACGGCCGCGAGCTCGGGCGCGAGCGGATTCAGACGTCTGGCCCGCTCGAGCGCGTGCGCACGTGCGGCGCCGCGCGAGGCGAGCGCGAGCGAGAACCAGGCGCTCCAGCTGTCGGGGTCGCGCGTGGTGGCCTGGAGGAGCCGCTCGCGCGCCGTTCGCAGGTCACCCGCGCTCAGCGCGGCCTCGCCCATGAGCACGAGCGGCTCTGCCGCCCAGGGCATGTACCGGTGCGCACGGCTCCCCGCGGCCAGCGCCGCCTGTGGATCCCCACGCTCGAGGAGATCGCGGGCCTCGGCGGCCGCGCCGTTGCCCACGTGCACCACGAGGGCGACCAGGAAGACCGCCGCACCCGCCGCCACGAGGCCCACCCGCGCGCCTGTCGCCGGGGCGCGCTCGGTCGCTGCACCTCCGAGCCTGATCAACGCCACCGCGAGCAGGATCGTGCACAGCGTCACCGCGGGAAGCTCCCAGTCCCAGTCGAGCGCCGCGTGCGCCAGGAGGGCGACGTACGTCGCGACGACGGCGGCCCCGGCCGGGTGACGCACGGCTCGACGCGCTCCGAGCAGCGGCGCGCCGAGCACCAGCAGCAGCGTCGCGAGCCCTACCGGGCCTAGCTCCGCGAGCGTCTCGAGGTAGAGGTTGTGCGCGTCGCGGACATAGAGGAGCGCAGGCCGCTCCTGGAGCCAGCTGCGGCCGAAGCTCCCGGCACCCGCGCCGAGCACCGGGCGCTCCCGGACCAGCTCGCCGGCCACGTCCCAGTACTCCGAGCGCGAGCTCGTCGAGGTGCTCAGCAGCCGGTCGGGTGCGCCCTGCTGGGCGGCGGGCGCGGAGCGCGCCTCGAGCGCCCCACGACCTCCGACGACGGCGGCGATCACCACGACGGCGGCCGCGCCGACTCCTGCCGCCACCACGACGCGACGCCCGGGGCGAGGCACCGAGACCGCCGGCGCGGTGGCGGCGAGCACCACCGCGAGCCCCGAGAGCGCGGCCAGCGCGACGACCAGAGCCACCTCACGCGCTGCGCTGCCCGGCTCGGCGAGCCCTCCGGTCGCCCCGACGAGCGCCACGCCCGCGACCGCGGGAAGCGCCGTCGCGATCATCCGTGGCACCCGGGAGAACGGCCGGGCCGTCACGCCCGAGCACGAGGAGGCCGAGAGCGAGCGCCAGGATCGATCCCCGCGAGAGGGAGAGGTAGAGGACGACGGCGCCCGGCACCACAGGGAGCGCGACCAGCGACGATCGCCATCCTCCCGGCGACGAAGGGACGAGGCCGAGGCCGAGCAGGATCGCGACCGTCGCGACGATCCCGGCGGCGTTCGTGTAGCCGATCGGATCCTCGAGACGCTCGAGCGGCGCCCCGGAGGAGAGGGCATGGACGCCGAGACCGGTCACCGCCACCGTCCCGGCGCCGAGCAGCACGCCGAGCACGAGTCGCGAGGCGAGACGAGCCGGCACCCAGACGAGAGCGACCGCGGCCGCACCGGCCAGGACGAGCGTCCGCTCGGCCTCCAGCACGCTCGCGTCGGGATCCCGACTCCACGACCACGAGACGAGCTCCCAGACGAGGAGCGCGAGAAGCCCGCCGACGAGCACCGTCGCCCGCCGGTCCCACGCGAGCGGCACGCCGAGCAGGCCCGCCGCGAGCAGCCCGATCGCCGCCACGAGAAGTACGACGCCCCACGTTCGCGGGAAGTACCCGCCGCTCGACCAGGCGAGCGCCGCGATCACGACCCCGGGAACGACGACCGTCGCACGCCCTCTCATGCCCGACACGGTAGGCGCCCCTCCGGGGGCACGGCACGGCACGACCCGGCACGTCGAGCCGGGGAACGGAGATCGCCGCTCAGCGCCGTCGCGTCAGACGCGAGCCCGGTGCGGCCCGACCGGCGTGGTCCTGCGATCCCGTGCGCGGCAGAGTGAGGCGCTGAGTCGATGGTCGAGGCCGCGCCCGGGCGTCCTCAACGAGCGGCTCCTCGTGGGATCGCTGCGAAGATCAGCGCGAGCCCGAGGATGACGACGAGACCGCCGACCGCGATCGCCGCGATCGCGAGCCAGAGCAGCGGCTCGAGCTCGGCGCCGACGCTGGCGTCGAGCGAGACGCCGGCCGTGCCGTCGGCGTTCATCGCGACGACCCGCCACTCGCCGCTCTCGATCGACCAGTCGAGCACCTGCGCGCCCGCTCCGACGACGCTCTCGGCCCAGAAGCCCTGCTCCGCAGGCGCCGAGCCAGGGGCGCCTCCGGGTCGGTCGCGGTAGCGCTCCTGCCCCGGGAAGCCGACGCCGCCGGTCACGACAGCGCGTGCGACGCCGTCCAGGTAGCGGTCGACGTCGTCCCTGGGCCCGATCCCGACGAACACGGGACGGACGCTCTCCGTGCGGATGCGGACCTGTCCGAGGAACCAGTCCGCGCCGATGTCCTCGATCCGCGCCGGATCCGAGACGAGCGCATAGGAGGCCGTCTCCAGACCATCGGACGGGCTCATCACGAACCCCGCGGCGTCTCGCTGCGTCTGGTCGACGACGACCCCGGCCACCCCGGCCACGACCACCCCGGCCGCGGAGAGCACCGCGAGGCTGCCGATCACGACGAGCAGGATGCGCCCCACGCCCCAGCCGCCGGCCCTCTCGGCTGCGTCTCCGCCGGTCGGCGTCTCGAGCCGCAGCTGTGTCTGCTCGTGGCCGCCCGTGTCGAGCCGAAACGGCGGGTACTCGTCGGTCATCAAGCCGACGTAGGCGGCGACGCGCACCACCCAGCGGTCGAGCCCGAGCACGAAGTCGAAGATGCTGCCCGGATAGCGGCCGCGGAACAGCAACGCGACCGCGGCGATCAGCACGAGCAGGCCGATCAGGCCCATGCCGGTCGACCAGCGCTCCACACCCGACTCCCACGCCATCCAGCTCCCGCCACCGAGGAAGAGCGCGAGCACCAGGTAGTGCGGGATCGCGAGCAGCCACCACTTGACCAGCACGAGCCCGCGCGACAGGTGCTCGGGGTACGCGACCTCGAGCGTCGCCGGATAGTCGGGGCGCTCGGCGAGCGTGAACGGCGGATAGCGGTCGGTGCCGAGCGCGCCGTAGGAGTAGAACGCGACCCGCCACGTCCACCGCAGCACGCCCACGTTGAAGTCGAAGATCGAGCGCGGGTACCGGCCGGTGAACAGGATCCCGAAGAACGCGATCAGGCTCAGCACCCCGAACGCGAGCCAGAGGAACGCGAGGACGATCACGTGCGGGATCACGAGCAGCCACTTGACGAGCCACAGCCAGCGACTCAGGCCGGGGTCGAGGGTTCCCTCCACCCGCGCCGGGTAGACGGCCTGCATGGACGACCACCTCCTTGCCGTGCGTGTCACCACACAGCGTCGCACCGGATGCGACGCGTCGCATCCGCGCGCAGACGGCCCTGATGTCCGCAGTCCCTACGGAATCGGCCCAACCAGATGGACGCGAGGTCACGGGCCTGCACGCGGCCGCCGGCGAGACGGCGCGTCAGATCAGCCGAGACGTGCGGCGGTCGTGCGACCGCCGACGCCGCTGCGCTCAGACCGGTGGCTTGCTCGGCGTCACGTCCTGCTCCTCACGGTCTCGCCGTTCCGCCTCCAGGCTCGCCCGGGCCGCCCTGGCACCCCGGTGGGCGCGCGACCGGGACGCCGCGCTGTACGCGACGTAGAACGCGAGCCCCGCCCCGACGACGACCCCGAGCACCATGCCTCCCCGGAACCACGGCGCCTCGACGTCGAGCGTCCGGTCGGCGGCGTGCGCGGCGCCTGCCGTCACCCAGGGTGATGCCGAGCGTGACGAGGCTCGGCGTCGCGAGCAGGAGCGCGATCGGGACGCCCACGAGCCACGCCCACACCGAGCGGCGGCCGAACCGCCAGACGGCGCCGATCACGAGCAACGGCAGGACGGTCGCGAAGAAGCCGTACATGAAGCCGATGACAACCCCCGTGGTGAGGTCCCCGTCGACCTGGTCGCCGACCTGATGCGACCACCAGCGGGGCAGGACCGACACGGCGAACAGGTACGCCACGACGAGGAGCCCGACGACGATCGCGACGATCACGAGCTTCCGACCGACGCTGCCACCGGTCTCGGGCTCGCGAGGCTCCGGGAGCGACGCGGCCGACTGCGGCGGGATGTCGCTCATGGGGGCAGCCTATCCGTCCCCCTGATCGAGAGCACCTCGCGCCTGGCAGATCCGGGCTTCTTCCGATGCGCCACAGCGCGGCGGGATCGATGATCACTGGTGACCCGCCGGTGGCGGGCGAAAGCCTGACGGAAGGAGAGTCATGGCAACCATCGAGAGGGCTGCGACCTTCGCTGCTCCGGGGCATGCACGACAGTCCCGTCGAGCTGAAGGCGCGCTACGACAACTTCATCGGCGGCCACTGGGTCGCGCCGGTGAAGGGCGAGTACTCCGCGAACGTGACGCCCGCGACGGGCGAGCCGTTCACGGAGGTGCCGCGCTCGACGCCGGAGGACGTCGAGCTCGCGCTCGACGCGGCGCACGCCGCCAAGGACGCCTGGGGCGAGGCGTCGACGACCGAGCGCTCGCGCGTCCTGAACAAGGTCGCCGACGCGATCGAGGAGCAACCTCGAGATGCTGGCCGTCGCGGAGAGCTGGGAGAACGGCAAGCCGGTGCGGGAGACGCTCGCGGCGGACATCCCGCTGGCGGCCGACCACTTCCGCTACTTCGCCTCGGTGATCCGCGGCGAGGAGGGCGCGATCTCCGAGCTCGACAAGAACACGGTCGCGTACCACTTCAAGGAGCCGCTCGGCGTGGTCGGGCAGATCATCCCGTTCAACTTCCCGCTGCTGATGGCGGCGTGGAAGCTGGCACCGGCGCTCGCGGCCGGGCAACGCCGTCGTGCTGAAGCCGGCGAGCCCGACGCCGTGGTCGATCCTCAAGCTGATGGAGCTGCTCGAGGAGATCGTCCCCGAGGGCGTGATCAACGTCGTCAACGGCCCGGGCGCCGAGATCGGCAAGGCGCTCGCGACGAGCAAGCGGATCGCGAAGATCGCCTTCACCGGCGAGACGGTGACCGGGCGGCTGATCATGCAGTACGCCGCCCAGAACATCATCCCGTCGACGACGGAGCTCGGCGGCAAGTCGCCGAACATCTTCTTCGCCGACGTGATGGCCGCGGACGACGACGTTCCTCGACAAGGCGATCGAGGGCCTCGTGCTCTACGCCTTCAACAAGGGCGAGGTCTGCACCTGCCCGTCGCGGGCGCTGATCGAGGAGTCGATCTACGACGAGTTCATGGGCCGGGCCTCGAGCGGATCGCCGCGATCCGCCAGGGCCATCCGCTCGACCGCGACGACGCAGCTCGGGGCGCAGGTCTCGACGGCGCAGCTCGAGAAGATCGCGAGCTACGTCGAGATCGGCAAGCAGGAGGGCGCGGAGCTGCTGATCGGCGGCGAGCGTCGCGCACCTCGGCGGCGAGCTGGAGGGCGGCTACTACTTCCAGCCGACCGTCTTCAAGGGCACGAACGACATGCGGATCTTCCAGGAGGAGATCTTCGGCCCGGTGCTCGCGGTGACCACGTTCAGGAACGAGGCCGAGGCGCTCGAGATCGCCAACGACACGCTGTACGGGCTCGGCGCCGGCGTCTGGACGCGCGACACGAGCAAGGCGTTCCGCATGGGCCGCGGCATCAAGGCCGGCCGCGTGTGGACGAACTGCTACCACCTCTATCCGGCGCACGCCGCGTTCGGCGGCTACAAGGTCTCCGGGGTCGGGCGCGAGAACCACAAGATGATGCTCGACCACTACACGCAGACGAAGTGCATGCTCGTCTCCTACGACCCGAAGCCGTTGGGGTTCTTCTAGGCCGAGATGGGAGCGGACACGGCACCCAGGGTCGTCGCCACCGACGCCGCGCTCGCGGAGATCGGGCGCCTGCGTGCCGAGCACGGTCCGCTGATGTTCTTCCAGTCGGGGGGCTGCTGCGACGGCAGCTCCCCGATGTGCTTCCCCGACGGGCGAGCTCCTGCTCGGGCCGAACGACCTGCTGCTCGGCGAGCGTCGACGGCTGCCCGTTCTACATCGACGCCGACCAGTACGAGCGCTGGAACCGGCCCGTCGTTCGTGCTCGACGTCGCACCGGGCGCCGGCTCGGGCATGTCGCTCGAGGAGACCCACGGCCTCCACTTCGTGCTGCGCCCAATGCCCGCGCCGGTCGCGTGCGACGCACCCTGACGGCGAGAACGGCGACGACGCCTCCACGAACCGCCCGTGCAGCGTTGGACGGCCTGGCCATGGACGCCTGCCTCAGGGCGCGTTGCCGGAAGCGGACGCGCATACTGGCGCAGTGAGCGACGAGGCGCTTCTCCAGCGGCAGGCCAGGCTGCAAGCGGAGGCACGGGACGTCGTCGGGCGCCTGCGCCTCGTCGAGACCCTCGGTCGGGCCGGGCGGGTCGTACCGCTCGGCAGCGCGGTGACCGGCCTGATGGTGTGGCGCGACCTCGACTTCGGGGTCGACGGGACGGATCTCACCTCCCACCAAGCCTGGCAGACGGTGCAGCCGCTGCTCGGGCTCTGCTCCGCGCTCGTGTACCGCAACGACCTCGAGGGCGACCGGCACTACTACGTGATGCGGATCGACGGGTGGAAGATCGACCTCTCCCTGTGGACGACGGGGATGCCGCCCGGGGTCGAGGCGTTCCAGGAGGAGCTCTTCGCGCGCCTCACCGACCCGCTGCGCCTCACGATCCTGCGCCTCAAGCACGCCTGGAGCTCCCACCCCGCCTACCCGGACGTCGTCAGCGCCTGGCAGATCTACGACGCGGTCCTGCACCACGCCGTCGAGACGCTCGACGAGCTCGACGCGTATCTCGCAGACCGCGGCTTCCCCACGCGCGGAGACTGACCGGAGGGGCGGAGGCACGGCGGGGGTGTCGCTCTCTCACGCCCGGGTTCGGAGCCCGCGGAGAGCGCGGCGTCGACGGCCCGGGCACGAGCCGACAGGACCGCGCACCACCGTAGGTCTATCGGCACTTCCACCCCGGGCTTGAGCCCCGAGGCCGGACAGGCGTGGGTCGAACCGGATCGGGCTGGAGCGCGGCGACGCGCCGGCCCAACGCGCCGAAGCGCGGGCCGACGGGCTAGGTCGCCCAGTCCGGCAGATCGAGGCCTTGCTCCTCGATCATCCGGCGGACGCCCGGCAGGGCGAGCGTGCGGCAGGAAGTGGGCGCGTAGCCGCGGTCGCTCCCACGCGGCCGGCTCCAGCCGACGGCCCCAGCGCGTGAGCATGAAGAGGAAGAGGTCGGCCGCCGTGCGCTGGTCGCCGACGAGCCAGTCCCGGCCCTCGAGGCTCTCCTCCACGAGGTCGAACAGCCGGTCGGCCTCCGCGGCAGCCACGTCCTCGACCTCCCCGCCGCCGTAGCGCTCCGGATAGAAGAACCGCAGCATGCACGTCTGCATCGTGTTGGTCATGAAGACGAGCCACCGGTACAGCTCCGCCCGGTCGTCCGGCGCGAGCCGGGCCTCCGGGAACCGGTCGGCGAGGTAGAGGAGGATCGCGGCGGACTCGCTGACCACGACGTCCCCGGCGACGAGGGTGGGGACGACGCCCAGCGGGTTGAGCGCCCGGTAGGCAGCGTCGGTCTGCGCCTGGTCGCGGTCGAGCTCCACCAGCTGGTAGTCGACCCCGATCTCGGCCAGCGCAGCGTGCGGCGCCATCGCGGCAGATCCCGGGACGCCAGTAGAGAACCAGTGGTGCCACGGAACGACCATATCCTCCAGGTCCTGCACGCGTTCTCCCGAGCGAATGGGACGAGCGCCGACGTGCGCAGGCCCTCGGCTCACCTACGGAAATGCGTCGGCCAGCCTCTGTCCGACCATTCTGAGAAGGCGGCGTTCGAGCTTCGCGTCGGGGTTTCCGGGCGGACCGACGCGCTGGATGACGAGCGAAGCCGCAGCGCGGTCGCGTCCGAGATAGATGTCGTCGACCGTGACGGCGCGCATCTCACCGTCCCCGACCCACACGACGACATAGCGACGGGCGAACTGGCGTGGGGCGACCCGCGGGAGCGACAGCGGTGACGCCCTCGCCTGGATGGTCAACAACGCGCACTTGGCAGGGCTCGCCCGCTCGAGGGTGTCGGACAGACACGCGACGGCGACGGGGCTCGTAGATGCGTCACACCCGAAGAGAGCGAGCCCGATGGGACCGGGCTCGCTCTCCGGGGCTGCTACCAGACCACCTCGTACCCTGTGCCCGGCGGCGCTACGAGACGCTCGGCGGGACGAGCACGTTGTTGATGCCGTGGATGACGCCGTTCGAGCACTTGACGTCGGGAGCGATGACCTTGGCGTTTCGGTTCGCGAAGAGCGCGCCGCCCTTCAGCGAGAGCGCGATGGGCTCGCCCTGAACCGTCGCCACCCGGACGTTGTCCTTCGCGTTGCGGATCGCGCTCGCGGCGGACATCTCGAAGGGGATGACGTGGTAGGTCAGCACCTTCGTGAGCAGCGCCTTGTCGGTGGTGACCGCCTTGAACGTGGCGGGCGCGGTCTTCTTGAGCTTCGCGAAGGCAGCGTTGGTCGGCGCCATGATCGTGAGCGGGACCTTGCTGTTGATGTTCTTGTTCTTGATGAGCCCGCTCAGGGTCTTGACGAGGCCGGCCTGCTTCACGAGCGCGACGAGCGTCGAGAAGTTCTTGTTGCCCGACGCGACCACGACGCAGTTCCCGGCCGCGGCCTTGGACTGGGCAGCAGGTGCTGCGAGAGCGGTGGCGGCGAAGGCGGTGTGGCAGTGACGACGGCGAGCAGGACTGCGACGCGGGCTTTCACTGTAGGGCTCCTCACTAGGATGGATTTCGGCAATAACCTGACGACCGGTCGCGGATAATGCATGTCCGCTCCAGCGTCGAATCACCCTACTCGCAGCGACAGCGGTCGGACATGCAGCCCGCTGAGGTGAGCCCCGCGTAAGACCGTCACGTGGCGCGGGCGAAACGGAGCCCCGAACCCTCCTTCGGGCTCCGCACGGGCTCCGTCGACGTGCCGCGCTAGCGTCGGGGTGGGAGCGGAACGAGGATGCTCGTCCGCCGCTTGTAGTCCTGATACGCGGGATCGTCGCCGAACTTCGCGTCGGCGCTCTTCTCGAGCAGGGGGATCCCGCTCACGAACAGCAGGAGCAGGGTGATGAAGACGGGGCCGATCACGACGGCGAACGCGGCCCCCTCCAGGAACGGCACCGCATAGACGAAGAGCCCCCACCAGAGGAGGATCTCGCCGAAGTAGTTGGGGTGGCGGGAGTACTTCCACAGCCCCGTCGTGATGAACCGCTCACCCGCGTCCTTCTTCGACTTGAACGCCGACTTCTGGGCGTCGCTGACGGTCTCGATCACGAGCCCGATCAACCACAGCGCCGCGCCGGCGACCAGCCAGGGCCCGAAGCTCGGAACCTCATCCCTGCCGAGGAGGTAGGTGACCGGCAGCATCACGACGGCCACCGTGATCGCCTGCAGGAGCCAGAAGCGCGCGAAGCGGAGCGGCTTGTCCCGCATCTCGTCGAAGCGGTGATCGACCTTGATCCGCAGGATCCGCCGGAACAGGTAGATCCCGAGCCGCGCCGCCCAGACGAGGACGAGGAGTGACGCGATCAGCTGCACCGGCTCGCCCGCGCCCGAGAAGGGCAGGACGATCGCGAGCACCGCAAAGGAGAGGCTGTAGGAGAGGTCGGTGACGACGTCGGTCTTGCGGATCGCCGCGATCACGAAGAAGGCGGCGTTCACGGCCAGCGAGACGACGAACGAGACGAGGATCGCGGTCATGCGCCGAGCCTAACCGCATCCTGCGCATCGGCGACCTGCGGCGGAGCCGGCAGTCGGCGATCCCGACGCAGTCCACGGGCGTCCCCGGCCCGGGCGCACGTGATCCGCGGCGGGCGATCGGGACGGGGAGCGGCCAGGGTCGACGGAGCAGTGACCATGAAGGGACTCTACCACTCTCTGTCTATTTTCTGTCCAGGTTCGGGTATCCTGGGCACGTGGCCTCCTTCCCCGCCTTCCAGCTGCTCGATGCAGACGCACGACCCGTCAGCGAGCAAGACCTGCTCGGGCACCCTGCCGTCGTGTACCTCGCGCGGCACCCTGGCTGAAACGTCTGCCGCTCCTACCTCCGCCGTGTCGTGGAGGCCGCCGCAGAGATCGAGGCCGCAGGCGCGCGACTGGTCGTCGTCACGCCGCAGAGCGCAGAGCGAGCCGCACCCTGGCGCGAGGAGATGGGCCTGGGCAACGCCCTCGTCATCGCCGATCCGGAGCGAACGCTGTACACGGCGCTCGGCGCCCGCCGGCCGAGGCCGCTCTGGGTCCTGCGCCCTCGCGTCGCAGCGGTGGGCATTCGCGCGCTTCTCACCGGCGAGCGCGCCAGCGTGACCAAGGGCGACGACACCCTTCAGCTCGGTGCCGACGTCGTCGTCGACCGCGACGGCCGGATCGTGTTCCTGCACCTCGCCTCGGACGCGGCCGACCGCACCCCGCCGGACGCGTTGCTCGCAGTCCTGCGCGGGCCGGGCTGAAGTCGCCGGAACCCGCGTGGCGCGACGTCCGGCGTGAGCGGAACGCGTCGCGCGACCACGATGAGGTGACCGCGGGATCGTCGCCGAGTCGGCCCACTCGCTCGCCGCGCTTCCCATCATCCGCGACGAGCCCCCGCTCCGCCACCGGGACGGCCGTTCGCAGGCACGGCGCGCACGCGTGCCGCTGCGCCGGTAGGAATCGACCGTGATCGCGATTCTCGGAGGACTCGGCGCGGCGGTCTGCTGGGCTGCCGGAACGCTCTGCTCGGCCCGCGCGACCCGCATGGTCGGCGCCCCCTCGATGGTCGCCTGGCAGATGCTGCTCAGCTTCGCGATCGTCGCGCCGCTGGTCGCGATCGACGGCGTCCCTGCCGAGCTCGACGGAGAGCAGGTCTCGTGGCTCGCGCTCGCAGGGATCACGAGCGTCGTCGGCCTGCTCCTCGTGTTCGTCGCGCTCGGCATCGGCAAGGTCTCGATCGTCGCCCCGATCACCTCGACGGAGGGCGCGATCGCGGCTGTGCTGGCGCTGATCGCCGGTGAGGCGATCGGCATCCCCTCGGGCGCGATGCTCGCCGTGATCGTCTGCGGCGTCGTGCTCGCGAGCATCTCTCCCGAGGAGAGCTCGGCAGACGATCCACGAGCACCGCTGCTCGCCGTGGGTGCCGCCCTCTGCTTCGGCGCCGCGCTCTATGCCACCGGCCGTCTCAGTGACTCTCTCCCTCTCTCCTGGGTCGTCATGCCGGTGCGCGTCGTCGGCGTCGTGGCGGTGGCATTGCCGCTTGTGCTGGCCCGGCGCCTGCGGCTGAGCCGCCCCGCGCTTCCGTTCGTGATCGGGGCGTCGCTCGGCGAGGTCGTGGGCCTTGCGTCCTACGCGATCGGCGCCCGGGAGGGCATCGCGATCAGCGCGGTCCTCGCCTCGCAGTTCGCCGGGCTCACCGCCGTCGGTGGGTACTTCCTGTTCGGCGAGCGGATCACGCGGCTCCAGGTCGCCGGGATCGTCGTGATCGGCGTCGGCGTGGCTGTCCTCACCGCCCTGCAGGCGTGATCGCGACGCGGATCCGCCGTCGCCCAGGATGTTCCAGAGTCCCGGCTCAGATGCTGGCAGCAAGCACGTCGGGGCGCGCTGCTCGAATCGACTTCGCGATCTCCGCGAGGGTCAGATGCTCGCTGTCGAGCACCACGTGAACCCCCTCCAGTGAGGGCATCGCGGCCTGCAGACGCTCCGACTCGTCGAGGAGATGGTCTAGACCGGACCATCCGTCTGGCTCGCGAGCGATGATGCGCTCCCGCAAGGTCGCCGGATCAGCGCGGAGACGCACCAGCAGATGGTCGTCCGCACCGAGTGCCGCGAGCACGTCGACGAGATGCGCCCGGGACTCGATCACCTCGGCCACGACGAGGAGGGTCGCCCCGGCACGCGCGTGGGAAGCACGCCAGACCCGAAGATGCTCGCACCGCTGTGCGAGATCCGGGAACGGAAAGGCACAAGAGATCTCATCGACATCGACGCCGGCGTGGGGAACGCCGTCGTCGGCCAACGCGTCGAGCAACGCCGTCAGCGTGGCGGTCTTGCCGGAACCAGGGGGTCCTGTCACCAGTACGGCGAACATGCGCGTAAGTCTTCCACCCGCGGGCGTCACGGCGCGGAGCTCGACTCGACGGGCGGGCCGCCGGAGCTACCGGTCGCTCACGTCGTGGGCTGCCAGCGCCAGGCCGAATAGGTCCTTCCTCGACCAGGCCCTCCTGGCTGTGACCGACAAGCTGGCCGCGGCCGTTGTCGCGCTCGAGTCATCCGCACATTTGCCGTCGCAGTGACGGTCGGGCTCCGCGGCGAGCGTTCCCCGCGGCTCGACGTCACACAGCCGAGCGCCGCGGCAGGTTGCCGCGGCGCTCGGTCTGCTTCCGGCTCCCGGCGACACGCCGTGGCCGGTTCACGCCCCCCGACCCTTCAGTGGATCGGCATCGCCTGCGGGTTGAGGCGGAGCTTCGGCACGAAGTCACGAGCGTGCGGGAGCACCAGCGAGCGCGACCACGCTGGCGAGCGTCATCAGCGCGCCGCCTGCGATGAACGCGTGGGAGACGCCCGAGGCGGCGTGCGCTCCGCCGAGCGCTCCGGTCGCGCCGGCCGCGATCGTCGAGAAGACGGCGATCCCGATCGTGCCGCCGATCTCGTGCCCGGTCGAGTTGAGGCCGGAGATCATCCCGGACTCGTCCTCGCGGGAGCCCGTCAGGATCGCGATCGAGACCGAGACGACGGCGATCCCGAGGCCGAACCCGGCGACGAGCATCCCCGGGAGGACGTTGCGGAGGTAGGTGCCGTCCTCGCCGACGTGGGCGAGCAGCGCCATCCCGGCGGCCGCGATCAGGAAGGCCGAGGCGAGCGGCATCCGCACGCCGTGGCGGCCGACGACGTGCCCGGCGCCGTGCGCGCCGGCCCCTGCCGCGAGCGCGAGCGGGATGAACGCGAGGCCGGTCATCAGCGGGCTCGTGCCGAGCACGTTCTGCAGGTAGAGCGAGCAGAGGAGGAAGAGGCCGAAGATCGAGCCGGCGGCGGCGAGCATCAGGAACATCCCGCCGCCGACGGCCCGGTCGACGAGCCGCTCGACCCGCAGGAGCGGCTTCTCGGTGCGCCTCTCCCAGGCCGCGAAGACGCCCAGGCCGACGAGGGCGAGCGTTGCGAGCCCGAGCGTCTGGGTCGAGCCCCAGCCGGCGTGATCCGCCTGGGTGATCGCGTAGACGAGCGTCGCCGAGGCTGGCGGTGCCGAGCAGGGCGCCGGGTGCGTCGAGGCCGCGCCAGCTCGGCCTGTCGGCGTCGGCGGGGATGACCTTCAGCGAGGCGACGGCGAGCACGATCGCGATCGGGATGTTCACGTAGAAGATCAGCCGCCAGTCGGCGACCTCGGTGAGGACGCCGCCGACGAGGACGCCGATCGCGGCGCCGGCGCCACCGACGGCGCCCCAGGCGGCGAGCGCCTTCGCCCGCTGCTTGCCCTGGAACGCCGTCATGATGATCGAGAGGGCGGCCGGGGAGAGCATCGCGGCCCCGAGGCCCTGACCTGCGCGGGCGGCGAACAGCGCCGCAGCGGTGCCCGCGAGCGCCGAGCCGACCGACGCGACGGTGAAGACGCCGAGGCCGGTCAGGAACATGCGCCGGCGACCCACCAGGTCGGCGAGCCGACCGCCGAAGAGGAGCAGGCTGCCGAAGACGAGCGAGTAGCTCGTGATCGTCCAGCTGACCGTCGAGCCGCTCAGCTCGAGGTCGGCGGCGAGGCTCGGCAGCGCGATGTTCACGGCGGTGATGTCGAGGATCACCATCAGCTGGGCGATCAGCAGGACGAACGAGGAGGACGCCGCGGCTCTTGCCGGCCGGCGACTCGGCACGTGAGACCGATGCTCGTGGCGGTGGCCCGCGGTCGTCGCGGCGGTCGTGGGCAGCGGTGCTTCGTGGCCGTGATGCCTGGCGATCGTCCTGCTCAGGAGCGGACTTCGGGGTGTGGCTCTGTGCGTTCATCTCCGGCTCCTTCTCGAGGGTTTCGGGGTACGGGCTCACGCTCGCACCACGCCGCCCAGCCGGAAATGAGGCTCGCTCGCGGGTTCGGTGTGGCTGACCACACCGTTGCCGGCACGGGGCCGGTCAGGACTGCAGGAAGGCGACGACGGCCAGAACGCGTCGGTGCGTGTCGGCGGCCACCGGAAGGCGGAGCTTCTGGAAGATGCTCGTGACGTGCTTCTCGACCCCGCGCTCGGTCAGGAACACCCGGGCGGCGATCGCCGAGTTCGACAGCCCCTCCGCCATCAGCGCCAGCACCTCGCGCTCGCGGGGGCTGAGATCGCCGATCGGGTCGTCGCGGCGGCGCCGGCCGACGAGCTGGGAGACGACGCTCGGATCGAGCGCCGAGCCACCCTCGGCGACACGCTTGACGGCGGCGACGAAGTCGGTCAGGTCGTAGACGCGGTCCTTGAGGAGGTAGCCGACGCCCTCGGTGCTCGTCTGCAGCAGCTCCAGCGCGTAGCCCTCCTCGACGTACTGGGAGAGGACGAGCACGGCGGTGTCGGGGTAGCGCTCGCGGATCTCCTTGGCGGCGCGCAGCCCTTCGTCGGTGTGCGTCGGGGGCATCTTGATGTCGACGATCGCGATGTCGGGGCTGTACGAGCGGACCTTCAGCAGCAGGTCCTCGGCCGTGCCGCTCTGCCCGACGATCTCGAATCCCTTGTCCGCGAGCAGGCGCGCGATGCCCTCGCGCAGGAGCACCGAGTCGTCGGCGAGGGCGACGCGAATCGGTGCGTGGCGGGCTCGGGATCGGAGTGCTCGACGTCGATGCGCCGCATTGTCACCGAAATCGCGCTGCCGAGCGACCGAGCGGACGGGCAGGCTCAGCGGGTCGGCTCGAGCAGCGCTTCGATCGCCATGGCCGAGATCTCGTCCTTCGGGATGAAGCCACGTGCAGGGCTCTCCGTCACGAGCGTCCCGAGGTCGCTCGCGTCGAGGCTCGACATGAGGATCACCTCGGGAGCGACGGTCGAGCCGGGCGAGCCGCTCCGTCACCTCGAACCCGTCGATGTCCGGCAGCTGCACGTCGACCATCACCACCTCGGGGTCGTGCTCCGCCGCGAGCCGGACGCCGTCGGCACCCGTCGCGGCCCCGGCGACGACGACGAAGCCGTCAGCCGCGAGCAGCTGTCCGAGCACGCCGCGGAAGGCCGTGTTGTCGTCGATGACGAGGATGCGTCGGCGCATGCCCCGATCCTGCCTGCGGCGGCCGCCGGCGGCAGTGTGGCTACCTCGACACTTTCCGCGGCGCCGCCCTCGAGGGAGATCCTGGCGTTAGGGTCAGCCGGATGAGCCGTCGTGCGTCGAGCCATCTCGCCGAGGAGCAGGCCGCCCTCCGTCGAGTGGCCACGCTCGTCGCATCGGGAGCCGTGCCGGAGGAGGTGTTCCAGAGCGTCGCCGAGGAGGCCGGGCGGCTGCTCGAGGCGCGGACGGCGGCCACCGTTCGCTTCGAGCCGGACTGCGGCCTGATCGTCGGCGCCTGGAACGACGGCGAAGGGGCCGGGATCGAGGTCGGCACGGTCGTCCCGTACAGCGAGCCCGGCAGCCCGGTGAACCGCGCCTCCCATGAGGGAGGCCGCATCGACGACTACACGGACGTCCCAGGCGAAGCCGCTCGACTGACGCGCCTCGCCGGCTACCTCTCGTCCGTCGTCGCACCGATCACCGCGGGTGGGCGCCTCTGGGGCGCGCTCTTCGTGTTCTCGGCGCAGCCCAGGTACTTCCCGCCGAACGCGCAGCAGCGCCTCGCGGACTTCACGCAGCTGGTCGCGCTCGCCCTCGAGAGCGCCGAGGCGCACGACCAGCTGACGGCGTCACGGGCGCGCATCGTCGAGGCGAGCGTGGCGGAGCGCCGGCGGCTGGAGCGCAACCTCCACGACGGCGCGCAGCAGCGCCTCGTCACCCTCGCCCTTCACCTCCGGATGGCCCAGGAGCGCGTCCGCGAGGACCCGGCGGCCGCGGAGGAGCTGCTCGAGGGCGTCGGCGAGGACCTGAAGCTGGCGCTCGCGGAGCTCCAGGAGCTCGCTCGCGGCCTCCACCCCGCGATCCTCACCGACCGAGGGCTCGTGCCCGCCCTGCAGTCGCTCGCCAACCGCGCGCCGTTCCCGGTCGAGGTCTCCGGCGGAACGCCGGCCCGTCTTCCCGAGGCGGTCGAGGCTGCCGTCTACTACGTCGTCGCGGAGAGCCTCACGAACGCCGCGAAGCACGCCGGCGCCTCGGAGGCCCACGTCGTGCTCTCGACGACGACGGACAGCGTCACCGTCGAGATCCGAGACGACGGGAGCGGCGGCGCGGACGTGAGCCTCGGCAGCGGGCTGCGAGGGCTCGCCGACCGCGTCGAGGCCCTCGGCGGAGAGCTGCGGCTCGAGAGCGACGCGGCGAGCGGGACGGTCGTCCGGGCCGACGCTGCCGCTTCGCTGAGCGAGCCGGCGATGGCCGGCCCGCTCAGCTCGCTCGAGTCGAGCTGCGGGACGTCGCGCGGCGCTCACCGGCGTCGCTCGCCCTGGGTCCGACGCGGACTGGCCCCTTGGCGCCGATGCAGCCGCAAGAGCTCGCTCGCGCCCGGCGCGAGCCTCGAGCCGGATCCCCGGATGGGCGCCGACGGCCTCGCCGAAGCTCTGGGTCGCTCGAACCCCGAGCGCCGGCGCGACGAAGGAGGCGATCGCGTCGCCGGTCATCGTCGTCATCTCGGCGAGCGAGAGCGACCCCATGCCGCCCGCGTCGCCGAGCAGGGCACGACCGAGCGGTGTGAGGTACGAGGGATCGTCGGTGAACCCCAGGTGCATGCTCCCGCGGATCGTCACCAGCGTTGCCGCGGCCGCGCTGGCTCGCGAGGAACCTGTCCCGCGTGTCGGTGTACTCGGAGGTCTGCGTGACGTCGGACTGGATCCAGAGGAACGGCCGGTCGAGCCGTCCGTCCGGCTCGTCGCCGAAGAGCTTGCCGTCGAGGTTGACGCCGACCCTGAACCGCGGGTCGTCGGCCATCACCTGCACGGCGGTCGCGCCGCCCAGCGAGTGGCCGACGATCCCGACGTGCTCCAGGTCGAGGTGGCCGGCGAGCGGTGAGCCTCGGCTCGAGCCGCGGCCGAGCCGGTCGAGCACGAACCTGCTGTCGGCCGCGCGGATCGCGATCAGCCGCTCGAGCGCCGGATGCGGCGGCGGCCCCATCACGTCGGGGTGGATCTCCTGACCGACGACCCTGCCGTCCGCGAGCACCGAGACCGACGACTCGTACGGCACGCTGAGCGCGACGACGACGAACCCACGGCTGGCGAGGTCGGCGCAGAGCGCCGTGTACTGCTCCCGGGGGATCGACAGGCCCGGCGAGAAGAGCAGGACGGGCCACGTCCGCTGCGCGCGGCTGACCGGGGCGCCGCTGATCGCATGCGTGTCGATCCTGTCGAACGACGCGAACATGAACGACGGCAGCCCGGTGATCGAGCCCGGCAGACGGCCCTGCGCCTCGAAGTAGGGAACCGCCCGTCCGTCGCGGGCGTCGGTCGGGTACCACGCCTGCGCGACGACCTGACGGCGATCCGAGGGGTCGGCGGTGAACGTCTCGGCGCGGTCGCCGTCCGTCCAGCGGAAGATCTCGCTGCCGACGCGATGCGGCCCGGTCGGCTCCGGCATGGTCGGCACGATCGCGGTCAGGAGCGCGACGCTGCCGAGCGCGAGCCCGACGACGAGCGCGGCCCGCCCGACGACGCGGCGCCAACGACGCGACCGGCCCGGACGCCAGCGCCGAAGCGCCGCCGCACCGGCCACGGCGACGGCGAGGAGCTGCCACGGCACGAGCTGCCAGACGACGCCTTCGAGCGCGAGCGACGCGACGGCCAGCAGCAGCGCGCCGATCGAGAGCGCCGCGAGCGCCCCGGGGCGACGCCGCCGCGAGATCGCCCACCACACGGCAGACGAGAGCGTGACGATGATCAGGATCCGATCGATGGTGCTCACGAGAGGCCTCCTGACGAGGTCGGGTCGAGGTGCATCCCAGACTCGCGCGGACCTCGAGGAGGCGAAAAGGCGGCTGCCACGCGCCTTGGGTGGTGCTGGCCACACGATCGCCGCCCGTCGGATGGCTCTGGCGACTCCGCATGCCGCTCCCTCGAGCAGGCGGAAGGCGTCCGTCACAAGCCCAGCGGGAGTCCTGAGTGACTCAGTCGACAGGCGAGGCTGCCCGCGCACGCCTGCTGGGCCACTCGCCAGGGGGCTCTCCGTGTACCCGTGGCCCTGCGACGGCCAGGAATCGGAGCGCCGGCTCCTCGAGCTCGGACGCCTGGCCGGTCTGCCTCTGATCGGACAGAGGACAATCTGTCATCGGTCGCTGGGCGACACTCCAGCAAGCACATCGCTGAGCACTGGCGCAGGCGACGCATGGAGACCAGTCGGTCGACGGATCGCGCTGGCCGGCGCGGTCGTCGTTGCGCGGATGCTTCGCTTCGCGCATTTCGGGGGATACTGAATGCAGCCCTGGCGGCCACCTCGGAGGTGATCGGATTGAAGGACACGCGGAAGAACTGGAAAGTGGCGCACCTCGACGAGATCGAGCGGCCGGGCCGAGACATTCCGGTGCGCGAGCACCTCGGGATCCGCGTCGTTCGGAATCAACGGCCTCGTCAGCGGCGAGGACGGCACGCTGGTCAACGACCACGACGAGGCCGAGCTCGGGACAGGAGGAGCTGTACTTCGTGGTCGACGGCACGGCGACGTTCGAGGTCGACGGCGAGACGATCGACGCGCCGCAGGGAACGCTCGTGTACGTGGGGCGCGGAAGCGCGGCGGAAGGCGACCGGGGACGCGCACCATCCTCGCTATGGGCGGCACGCCCGGCGAGGTGTATCAGGCGGTCGACTGGGGCGAGGCGTGGCCGTTCCACAGAGAGTCGATGCAGGCCTACGGCGAGCAGCGGTACGCCGACGCACTCGAAGCGGTCCGTCAGGCGCTTGCCCGGATGCCCGATCACGCGGGCCTGAACTACAACGCCGCCTGCTTCGCGATGCTCGCGGGTGACACCAGCGACGAGACGTTCGACCACCTTCGGCGATCCGTCGAGCTGCTGCCGCGGTTCCGCGACGACGCGCGCCGGGACGAAGACTTCGCCGCCGTGCGCGACGACCCGCGATTCATTCAGGCTCTTCGCTGAGCAAGCGGGCCCATGTACGAACAGGCCGCGGAACGGTGGGGCCGGCCGCATGTCCGCCGACTGCATTCGCTTCGGGTGACATGCCGGAACGCAAGATGCGGACGGTGCGGTGTCGTGCCGTGCGGTAGCCGCTGTTGCGTGGCGCTAGCATCGTCGCGTGAGCGCCTTGCGTGAGCCGGTGCCGTTCGAGGTGTACGAGGAGGGCGTGTACCTGCACGGCACGAAGGCAGAGCTCGCGGTGGGCGAGCTGCTGGTCCCGGGGCGCGAATCGAACTTCGAGACCGGCCGGGTGATGAACTACGTCTACTTCAGCGCCACTCTCGACGCCGCGGTCTGGGGCGCCGAGCTCGCCAGCGGTGAGGGCCGCGGGCGCATCTACATCGTCGAGCCAACCGGGGCGTTCGAGGACGACCCGAACTTGACCGACAAGAGGTTCCCCGGGAATCCGACGCAGTCGTTCCGTAGCCGCGAGCCGCTGCGCGTTGTGGGCGAGCTTGTCGACTGGGTCGGTCATTCGCCCGAACAGCTCGAGGCCATGCGGGCAGCACTCGAGGCGTTGCAGCGGAACGGATCGGCGCAGATCGAGGACTAAGAACTCGTTGCAGGATGGAGGTTCGCCGGGCGGGGCGCGCTGAGCGCGTGATGCGTCTGCCGGACGGGAATCGCCAATGGTGACGCAGACCCCTCTTCGAAGTGACGGGTCAGTCGAGCCAACGAAGGGAACCAGCAATGACGAACGTTGCGCTAGATGAGCTCGGCCCGGTCGAAGGACGAGGCTGACGACGTCTGGTGCTGACTCGACGGGGCGACCTGGAGGCGCGCCACAGGGGCGGCGGGCCGGAGCCCGCGACCCTGCCACCGAGACCAGGACCATCCGAGCGTCGTGGCCCGCCCCGAACTAGGCCCGTCGGGGTCGAACAGCTATACGTCTTCGTTCAGCAGCTCACGCGCGATGCGCCAGCGCCCGTCGGCGTCACGGCGCCAGACCATGAGGAAGCGCCGCCGGACCTGCGGGGCATCCGAGCCTCTCGGCCCCGCCACCCAGCTTCCACGTCCTTGCGTCGCTGCGAAGTCGCCCGACCCGATGGTGGAATCGGCGACGATCTCCATCGAAGAGATCACGATGGAAGGCGCGGCGGACAGGAGCGCCTCCCGACCCTCGAGCGCCGGCATCCCGGGTCCGACGAAGATCGCATCCTCCGTGTAGAAGTCGACCCAAGCCGTCCGGTCAGGAGCCTCGAACGCTGCGGCCAGCGCCTTCTCGGCACCTCGAATCGCGGCGATGTCGGATGAAGACAGCGTCACTCCACGGACACTACTTCCTGACGCGGCGAACCCCCTCTTGAACCCTTGTCCCCCTGGGGAAGCCAACGAGGCCTCGTGGAGTCTTTCTGAATCCGAGCGACGAGAGATCTCGTAGGCATAGAGGCAAGGTTGTGACTGGTGGCCGACGGGTCGGTGTCGGCCGTGTCGAAACGACGATCGTGGAGGTCGCTGTGCGGTATCTCGTGATCACATCCGTGGTGCTCGGCTCGCTGGTCGCTGCCCCACTGGGGTCGGCAGTAGGCACCAAGGACACCTTCGACCTGAAGGGGGAGGTGTACCCGGTCGCGTTCAAGATCGAGATGAAGAACGCCGCCAATCGCAAGCTCACCAGCGTGAAGGCAGGCACCTATCGCATCAAGATCGAGGATCCGTCGACGATCCACAACTTCCGCCTCCGAGGGCCGGGCGTGAACAGGGCCACGACCGTCGCTGGCCGGTCGGAGTCGATCTGGACGGTGCGGTTGAAGAAGGGCACCTACACCTTCCTCTGCGATCCTCACGCCTCCACGATGAGAGGCACGTTCCGGGTGACCTAGTCCTGGAGGCTCGATGAGCGCCGTGGCGGCGGAGCACTCGCGACCTCCGACCTCGGCGGTTCCATGAGGCGCGGAGATCCTCACGGGCTGCACTGACCATGCCGGGACGACGCGCCGCCCCCGTCACGAGCAGGTGGATCCCGGCGACGGGCAGGTCTGGCACAACCACCAGGCAGGTGCTGCCCGGGCCACCGCCGTGGGCGGCCCGGGCAGCACCGACCGGACGGACGACGGCTACGTCTCGTCCGGGAGTGGCTTCGCCACGAGCATCCGTACGTACGGGCTCCGGCTCGGGCTGAAGTAGAGCGTGCCGAGGTAGAGGGCGCGCGCCCGCCAGCGTCCGGGAAGCGGAGGCCTCCACGTGACGGTTCCACCGGCTCCGGATATCCGCAGCTTCCGGTTGAACACCCATCCGGTGAGCGGGTCGAACCGATCGATCTGGATCTCGGTCCAACCACGGTCCGGCTGGGGCGAGGTCGCGACGGTCAGCACGAACGACGCACCAGGCACGATCTCGGTCTCGGCGGACGCGATCGTGGTCTTCGTCACCTGGCGCACCACCAGGGCGAGCCGGTAGGCACCGGCGCGCGTTCCCGGAGCTCCGCCCACGGCGACGACGTAGCGACCGCGATCGAGCTTGATGCTGATCTCCTCGGCCGACGTCCTACGCGTCCGACCGGTATCTGTCATCAGCCTGAGGCCGAACCTGCGGCCGGCAGGCTGCGTGAGCCTCAACCGGACGTCGCTGCGTTGGCCGACGTCGAAGTGGTACAGATCGACGACGTCGACCCCGGAGGGTGCGAGCGCTCCCTTCACTGTGCTCAGGTTCGCGAGCTCGAGGCCGACGCCGATGTCGTCGGTTCGGGCGGGCGCCACCCGCAGTCGATAGGCGATCGTGCGCTTGCTCTTCGGAGCGATCACCTCGAAGACGTAGCGACCGCCCCCATCGGGTCCGGGCGTGAACGCCCGATACCCGTTGCACGCGAGCGATCCGATCCTCCCGATCGGCCCGGTGACGGTCACGCGGACGCACCCCTTCGCTCGTAGCGAGATGCGGTGCGTCGCCCCCGCTCTGATCGACGTCCACCAAACGTCGTTGACGTCGGTCAGGCCGTTGACGGTCGAGCCGGCGCCAGCGACCGGCAGGCGGGTGCCGGGTGCCTTCTCGAGCGGCTGCGCCGCGAGCGCGCGCAGCGTGAACGATCCGGGCGGCGATTCCTCCTGCTGGCCCACGACGACGTAGTACGTGGCGCCCGGGTCGACGGTGAACGCCGCTACCGCCTTCCCGAGACGATCGGTATCGGCGCAGGCGACCTCGGCCGACTTCGACCGGATGCGCTCGACCACGGCCATCGACGCGTCGAGGCTCCCGGCCGCCGACAGCTGGAGCACGACGCGCTCGGTCTTCCCCGACACGACCCGGTACCAGACCGTCCCGCCGTCGAGCCCGCAGGCGCCGGGGTCGTCGCCGGACCCGGTGGCACCGAAGGTCGAGCCGTCGACCTTCCCGGGCACCGGGAGACGCGCGGCCTGGCCGCGCCCGTCGTTGGCGGGCGGGAAGTACAGCTCAGCGGTGAGCTTGAAGGCCGAGTCGGCGGTGCCCGGTCGCTTTCCCACGAGCACCAGGTACGACGCTCCACGCTGGGCCTCGAAGCCGACGAGCGCCTGCTGCCCCTTCTTCCCCGACGAGCAGACGAGCTCATCGATCGAGTTCGTCCGCAGCGTGTAGACCCTGAGCACGGGCGCCAGCGTCGCGCCTTGCACACCGAGCACGATCGTCCCGTCGGGCGCTGAGGGGATGCGATACCAGACCGTCCCCTCGACCCGTCCGCAGTCGGAGACCTGCGGGTCGAGGCGCTCGACCGTCGCTCCCACCGTCGTCCCCGTGATGGTCGCCGGGAAGGCCGGGATCAGCTCGGCGGCGGTGCGATTGTCGTTCGGAGGCGGCTCGGCCAGTGCCGCGGCCGGAACGCCGAGACACACCCCGACGAGCACAGCACACACGAACCCGACACGGAAGCGCATGACGATCGCCCCCTTCCTGCGTCTCCGTTCGAACCGTTTCCCACATGCTCCCAGGCCTTTTCGCTCGAGACATCCGTGCCCGATGCGGTCCTGATACGGCGAACTACTGTCACACCGACGCCGGCGCTCACCCGATCTCACCGGTCTGATCCGGCACCTGGCCGCAGCTCGCGACAGGCTGGTTCGCGAGCATCGAGGTCTATTGCGGGCCACGCGTCGGCGGTCAGTCCGTGAGCGCACCGATGCCCGGGATCACCGCTCGTCTTCGTCCCCCGCCATCAGCCCCTCGACCGCGAGGATCCGCTCATCGGAGGGCGGAGCTCGCTACCGACGCGTGGTGCTCCCGCGGCTCACGGGTCGGTCAGGACTGACTCCCATCGCGACCTGTACCCCTCGAACGCTCGCTCGTGCCCGTGGGTGCAGCACCAGCACCTGCCCTGCGTGTCTCGGTTGAGATCGGTCAGGACGTGTCCTCGCTCGCAGACCCCCCACCGCTCGACGAACTCCGCCAACCGGCGCCGCCGGAGTGCGGCCTCGTAACGCTCGAGCTCGTCGTTTCGCGCCACATCACGAACGGTAGCGCCTGACCCCGGAGGAACCAGTCAGGCCGAGGTGGAGATCCGTCGCAGAGTCACGAGACGGCCACCCGGAGCTGGGCGTCGCCCTCCCGATCGCCGATGCGATCACGGCCGGTGGGTTACTGTTGAACCGAGGAGGGAAGCCGATGAGCGATGACGATCTCATCCAGCCCGGCGAGACGGCGTACCGCCTGCACCTGAGCGCTGCCGAGCTGAAGGTCACGCACACTGCTCTGAAGTCGCTGCTCGACGATCTCGGCCACGACGAGCGCGACGTGCGCGAGGTCGTGCGCGGCGTGCTCGCGAAGCTGCCGGACGAGCACTCGATCCGAGCGATCGACTTCGACAGCGGTCGCTGACGCAGCCGGACAGCCGGATCGCCATACAAAGGCCCGGTCGGCTCGGGAAGGCCGCAGCAACCCCTTGTGCGATTCGGCAGCGACCACGGTCGCCGGCACCGTCTCCTAGGGTGGTGTCGATGCCGTCGACGGGCTCTCAACCGCAGTCGACGAGCGTCCCCCGGGGACCCAACGAGCCAAAGGAGCGATTCCCGTGCAGTACGTGAACCTCGGCAGCACCGGCCTTCGTGTGTCGCGTGTGTGCCTCGGGATGATGAGCTTCGGCAAGCACGACGAGCGGCCGTGGGCCCTGCCGGAGGCGGAGGCCGAGCCGATCATCCGGCGCGCCGTCGAGGGCGGCATCACGTTCTTCGACACGGCGGACGTCTACAACGGCGGCGAGAGCGAGGTCATCACCGGCCGCATCCTCCCGAAGCTGCTCTCCCGCGAGGAGCTCGTGATCGCGACGAAGGTGCACGGTCGCACGATGCCCGGCGAGAACGGGCGCGGCCTCTCGCGCAAGCACGTGCTGGCCTCGATCGACGCGTCGCTGCAGCGGCTCGGGCTGGACTACGTCGACCTGTACCAGATCCACCGCTGGGATCCGCTCACCCCGATCGCCGAGACGATGGCCGCGCTGCACGATGTCGTGAGGGCCGGGAAGGCGCGCTACATCGGTGCGAGCAGCATGTTCGCCTGGCAGTTCGCGAAGGCGCAGGCGGCCGCCGACCGGGCGGGATCGACCCGCTTCGTCTCGATGCAGAACCACTACAACCTCGTCTACCGCGAGGAGGAGCGGGAGATGATCCCCCAGTGCCTCGACCAGGGCGTCGCCGTGCTCCCGTGGAGCCCGCTCGCGCGCGGTCTGCTCGCAGGCACCCGCACCCGCGACGGGGAGAAGCTGACCCTGCGCGCGGGCACGGACCCGTTCGGCGACTCCCTCTACGACCCGTCCGTCGACTTCGCGGTCGTCGACCGGACGACCGAGGTCGCAGCGGCTCGCGGCGTCCCGAGCGCGCAGGTTGCGCTCGCCTGGTTGCTGCAGCGCCCGGGCGTGACGGCACCGATCGTCGGGGCGAGCAAGGTCGGACACGTCGACGACGCGCTTGCAGCGGAGCAGCTCGAGCTGACGGCCGACGAGGTCGCCCGGCTCGAGGAGACGTACGTGCCGCACGCCGTCTCCGGACACGAGTAGCAGCCTCCCTCCCCGCAGGTGAGTCGCCGGGGGATGCAGATGACCCGGCCGATCGCGCGAGCCGGCGGATGTCGCGACGCCGCGATCAGCCCGATAATCCGGAGCGAATGGCACCAAGGTCGCCTCCCCACGTTCGAGAGACGCTCGACCGACGCTGACGACTCGGCTGCGCTGTTCACGCGCAAGGCGTGCAAGGGCGATCGCACGGTCGTGACGCTGTACGCCTTCGGCAACGAGAGGCGCGACGGCGTGACCGTCGTGGCGGAGGTCTGGTCCACCTACACCCCTGAGGGGAGCGAGCCTCAGCGCCAGTTCCACGTGTTCCCGACGCGCGAGAAGGCAGACCAGTTCGCCGAGGAGACGCTGACCGCGCTCGAGTACGTCGGCTGCAGCATCTCGTGAGCCGAGATCGTCTTGTCTCACGGTTGTCTGCCAGGAGGTCGGCGCTGCTCGAGCCCTTCGCCCTGCAGCACGGTGGGCGGACGCCGTCACTCGGAGCGGCGATGGGCGAAGCCCATCGCCGCTGTCGCCGGATCGGTCGTCGAGGCTGCCCGGGTGGAGTGCGTTCGCGCGAGCAGCGCCTTACGAGGCGCCCATCGCCTTCTGCATCTGCGCGGTATCCGTGAACTGCTGGAAGCTCGACACCTTGCCGTCCTCGAACTTGAAGACATGGCAGAACTGGGCATCCATCTCGGTCCCGGTCGCCAGGTACTTCCCGGTGTACCGGCCCTCGACGACAACGGTGTCTCCTGCATCGTGGTACTGGACCGGGTTGACCGAGAAGCCGTCCCACTCCGACACGAGCTTCATGAACAGGTTCTCCACGATCGCGTCCGCCCCCACCCAGGCGGCGCCGCTCGGCTGGTACGGGTTCCCCTCGGCCTCGCGCCAATGGATGTCGGCGTCCATGCCTCCGACGACCGTTGCGACGTCGCCCTGGGCAAACGCCCCGTACAAGCCTCGTACCGTGTCGACGTTGCTCATCTCAAACACCTCCATCGTCGGGATAGAGCAGTCTACGTCGCTTCATGTCGCCTGCACTGTGGTGGGGTCAAGAGGTGTCCGGTCTCTCGTGACGCTCCTGGCGGGGCTGCCCTCGGCCGGCACCGAGATCGGTCCGGCCGGTTGCTCGACGGCTGAGCGACGCGTACGGCTGACCGCACGGTCGTTCGGGCGCTTGCCGCACGGCGGCGGCCCGGACGGCCGACGATCCTGGAGCCGTGACGATCGCGGCTGCAGACCGACCTCTCCTCCCGCCGCGGGGCGCCGCTGGAGTCTTGCGCGCGCCGTCCCTCGTGCTGTTCCTCGCACTGTTCGCGAGCCAGTCGGCGGTGCTCGTGCTCTCGCCGATCCTGGCTGACGTCGCGGAGGAGTTCGACGTCTCGATCGCGGTCGCAGGGCAGCTCCGGATCGTGGCCGCACCGCTCGCGGCAGCCGTCGCGATCGCCGCAGGGCACTGGCTCGCGCGGGTCTCGCCCCGCGCACTGCTCCTGGTCGGGACGGCTCTGATCGCCGTGGGCTCGCTCGCAAGCGCGCTGGCGCCGTCGTTCCTCTGCCTCGCCGGCGCTCAGGTGCCGATGTGGGCGGGGATCGCGATCGTGCTCGCTGCAGGGATCGCTGCGACCGCCGCCTGGAGCGAGCCCGAGCGACGGACACGGGTGGTCGCGCATGCGCTTGCGGGGCCACCGGCCGCGTGGATCGTGGGCATGCCGCTGATCGGGCTCGTCGCGTCGATCGACTGGCGGCTCGCGTTCGTCGTGGTGCCGCTCCCCGCAGCCCTGCTCGCGTGTGCCGCGGTCGCTGCTCGGCCCGCAGACACCCCGGTCGCCGGTGCGCGTCCGTCGGTGGCAGGGATCCTGCGACGACGTGCGACGCGCCGCTGGGCCCTCGGCGAGCTGCTGGCAACCGCCGCCTGGGTGGGCACCCTGGTCTTCAGCGGGGCGCTGTTCACCGAGGTCTACGAGCTCTCCGCGCAGGCAACGGGTCTGGTGCTCGGCGGGATCGCGGTCTCGTACCTCGTCGGAAACCAGTGCGCCGGCAAGTGGCCCGCTGTCGCGTCCCGAGCGGCGCTGGTCGGCGGCTCGCTGGCAGCGGCGCTCGGGCTGGTCGCGACCTGGGCCATCGCCGGCTCCCTCTGGGTCGTGATCGCCTGCTTCGCGGTCTCGGCCTTCGTGGCGGCAGCGCGCACGGTGTCGGGCACCGTCTTCGGGTTCGCGATCGCCGGGGATCTCGAGCGCGAGGTGGGCCCGATGCGCGCAGCGACGACCCAGATCGGATACCTCGTGGGCTCGCTGACGGGGGGGATCGCGCTCGGGCTCGGCGGCTACTCGTGGCTGGCCCTCGCGTTCGGCGGCCTGTACGTCGCCTCGGTCGTGCCGTTCCTCGAGCTGCGCCGGCGGCGAGTGCCTCGCGCTCTCGAGGTCGCCGGGTCGAGCGCGTCGGCCTGAACGGACCTGGACAGCACGACGTTCCCGGGGGGGCTGGCCGCGCCGGGTGGGCGAGAGCAGGGCCGCTCGAGCTCCTCTCCCACGAACCGGAGCGGGGCTTGGAGGTTCGTCAGGAGGTCGCGACGGTGAAGGGGGCTCCGCGGGGCGGCCAGCGTCGGTGAGCGCCCGTTGCGCAAGGCGGGTCCGCCGAGCCTCGGCTCGAACTCCGAACCGACACCTCACTCCCCGGCGCGCCGGTCGGCCGGTCGCAGCTCCTTCTCCCAGGTCGCGTAGCGCGGGTGCGCCGTCATGCCGACGCGCTCGTAGAGCCGCGTCGCGCCCGTGAGCGAGTCCGAGTCGACGTGCAGATCGCACCCGCGCTTGCCGCGCAGGGCAAGCGTGCGAAAGGTCCGGCGTAGCAGCGTCTCTGCGATCCCCCTGCCGCGGTAGGCGCGGCGCGTGCCGAGCGCTGCGACGTACCCGCGCGACGGATCTTCCTCCGCCTCGGGCCAGGCGAAGAGATAGGCGGCTACGACGTCCCCGTCCCAGGCGAGGAGCGAGAGCTCCCGGGTGAACTGCGACGTGTCGATGACCCAGTGCCGGAACTCCTCGATCGTCTCCTCCATCTCGCCCCAGTGGTCGGAGAACGCCTCGCGGTGCGCCTCGAACGCCGCCGTGACGTCCCGCGTGGGATCGAGCTCGCCGATCTCGACGCCCGGCGGCGCCTCCGCAACGGGCGGTACGCCTGCGAAGTCGACGCGCATCAGCTGGAACCGTCGGACCTCCCGGTAGGAGGATCCTGTGAGCAGCGCTTCGACTGCCGGCTCGTCGGCCAGAGCGCCTGCATGGAGGACGACACGGGCGCCGGGGGGCGCCTGCTCGAGGAAGCGAGCGGCGCGACGCTCGCACTCGGCGAGGATGCCGGCGCCGATACCGCGCCCGTGCCACGCGGGCTCGACGACGCCGAGTGCGAACACCTCGACATGCGGTGGGCCGCAGACGACGGAGAGCCAGCCGCACACCTCGCCGTCCGGCGCCTCGACGACCGCGACGTCGAGGTCCCGGTCGACGATCGGGCTGCTCCAGTGGCGCAGCACCTGCTCGGTCGACCAGATCGGAGCGCCGATGTGCGCCACCGCCTCCTCGTTGACCAGCTCGGCGGCGCGCTCGGCGTCCTCGTCCCTGGCTGGACGGAGGCGGAACCCCTCCGGCAGGCCTCCCACCGCCGCCTCCTCCTCCCCGCGCGCGCCCCCGCCGACCCCGCTCATGCTCCGTCTCCCTCGCTCGACAGCGCCACGCCGCCCATCACGGCGTCGACCTCGACGTGAAGCACGGGTGCGTCCTCCGGGAGGGCGTCGAGCGGCGTGGTGTTCCTCTCGATGGCGCCCGCGCGCGTCTCGGCGTCGAGGAGCACCCGCCATCCGCGCGGCATGGTCACCTGCACTCCGCCCATGAGGGCGCGGATCGAGAGCCGAGCACCCGCCGGGTCGAGCGCCGCCTCGCGCAGGTCGAGCTGCACTCCTCCGCAGCAGGCGAGCACGCGGCCGTGACGCAGCGCTGTCGCGCGACTCGTGCGCTCCGCCCCGCCGACGATGGCCGCGATCGAGAACACGTCGGAAGCGTCGTCCCCCTCCGTGAGCAGACGAGAGAGCAGCCTGCTGACGGCTCCGAGAGCCGTCAGCACCAACGCGAGCTTGAACAGCAGCCTCATCGACGTCGTCCTGCAACCTGGCTGTCCGCCAGGGTCCGCGGGGTCACTCGTCGACGGCGCCGCCTCTGAGCGCCGCCTCGATCGCCGCGACGTCGATCTTCGCCATCGGCATCATCGCGTCGAAGACCCGCTTGGCCACCGCCCCGTCGGAGCTCGTGGTGCCCTCGAGCAGGACGCGCGGCGTGATCTGCCAGGAGAAGCCCCACCGGTCCTTGCACCAGCCGCAGGCGCTCTCCTCGCCGCCGTTGTCGACGATAGCGTTCCAGTAGCGGTCGGTCTCGGCCTGGTCTTCCGTCACCACCATGAAGCTGACCGCCTCGTTGGGCGTGAAGACAGGCCCGCCGTTGAGGCCGACGAACTTCTGGCCGAGCACGCTGAACTCGACCGTCAGCTCGTCGCCCTCCTCGCCTCCCGGGAAGTCCGACGGCGCCGTGTGGACGGCGCCGACCTGGCTGTCGGGGAAGACGGAGGCGTAGAACTCCGCCGCCTTGCGCGCCTCGCCCTTGTCGAACCACAAGCAGGTGATCATCGTGCCGTCAGCCATTCGTCCTCCTCGTCGGTGGGGCGGAGATCGTGTGATGACCTCGTGGCGCGCATTTCATGCGTCCAACTGCTCTGCGGCGACCTCACCGCGGCATCGAACGGTGTACCACGCCACCGGTTGATCCTACGTCGGCCGGGGGCGGAACCGGTCGACGCAAGTGCGGCAGGTACCAGACGTTCGAACCGACGTCCGGGTGGGAGGCTGGCCGTCCGCAGGGAGGGATGACCAAGACGATCGGCATCCTGGCGACTTACCAGGAGGTCGGTCGGATCCAGACCTCCTCGAAAAGCAAGCCGAGGCAAGGACTCTGAGGTCGAAACCTCCACACCAGGGCGCTCATACTTCGGCCCGTTCGCACCGATGGTCTGAACAGTGCCCTTCGGGATCTCGTCGCAGCCTGAACCCTGGTCGGAAGTCTGGCTCAGTCAGGTCTGCACGAAGTGCGGCTCTACTCGTGCCGGGTTCGGCCAACTTCGTCGCCTTCGAGGTCTGTTCGGACTGGGGTGACTGCCCGCTCTCCGACGCCGGTAAGAACCGCGGACACTCGAAAGGTGCCGCGGATGCGGTGTCGACTACCCGCGCAACTCCTCCGTCCTCAAAGACTGGTGCGACGGCTGCTTCACGGTATGGCTGCTGGTAAGCGTGTGGGGCATCAATCGCACTTGCTTACCAGGGCGTTGCCATACTTCGGCCGGTTCGCACCGATGGTCTGACCAGTGCCCGGAAGCCTGCCCCCTGGTCGGAAGCGTGGCGCAGTCAGGCCTGCACGAAGTGCGGCGCCACTCCCGCCGGTTGGCTCATCGGACTTCGCGCCTTCGAGGTCTGTTCGGACTGGGGTGACTGCCCGCTCTCCGACGCCGGTAAGAACCGCGACATCGAACGGTGCCGCGGATGCGGTGTCGACTACCCGCGCAACTCCTCCGTCCTCAAAGACTGGTGCGACGGCTGCAGCACGTACGGCTGCTGGTAAGCGCGTGGGGCATCAATCGCACTTGCTGACTAGAGGTTCTCGGTTCCGAGCGTGCGTGGCGACGTCTGATCCGATCGCCGAGATCATCGGCGACTATCGCGCCTTCACAGCGGTGCAGCGCGACCGCCTTGCTCGCCCGCGGCATCGACATCGCCCCGTACCCGCTCCCGCGCTGAGGGAAGCCGCGCCGCCCGTCGCGGAACTGAGGTCGTCGCGCCTCCTGGAACGGTCACCAGGAGGTCGCGCGGGATCCGCGGCACATCGTCGAACCGGCCGAGCTCGAACACGGCGCGGCGCAGGCGAGCAGAGGGCCCCGACCTCACACTTGCTGACGAGTCCAGGCAGCGGCCCCTCCGCTCGGATCACCGCTCGCCCGAGCTTCGACTCACCGAGGGACGGGGAAGCTCCGCTCGATACGGAAATCAGTCCCATGAACCGTCAGATCCCCCAGATCGGCGATGAGGGCCTGTACCAACGGCGTCTTCATGTCAGCGTCCATCGCAGCCTGGTCGGGAAACGTCTCGATGAAGTAGAGGACATCGTCGTCCTGAGAGTCGACGGTCACGACGCTCGTCCCTCCAAGAGCTTCGACATCCGGGCCCAGTTCGACCATACGGCGGGCAAGCTCGTCCCGCCTGCCCGGCTTCGCCTGGAACCGGACATTGATGTGAATCGTCTCGGTCATCGCACCCTTTCGAATGGTCATCGGAGTCAAGCGGAGGTCGAGCTAGTGTCCCACACCGCTCGGAACACTGCCGAGCACTCGCGCGAGCCTCCTCGTCACGTGACATCGGGGCCGAGTTTGGCTGGGAGCCGCCGGCCGATCCGTGACGAGTCGTCAGCCGACTTGCTGACTAGCCAACTGGGGTTCTGTGGACGTGTGGGTTGTGGTGGGCATCGCTGCCTCGTTCGCGCCCCGGGCGACTGACGCTTCGGCGCCTCGGCCTTCGGGGCCGAAGGCCGCGCGACCGATCGGTAACGTCACGGCGCGTGCCGCCCGCCGTCACTCTCTCCGTCCTCGACCTCGCGCCGATCCCGGCGGGCTCGACCCCGGGCGAGGCGCTGCGCAACAGCCTCGACCTCGCGCGTCACGCAGAGCGGCTCGGCTACCGCCGCCACTGGGTCGCCGAGCACCACAACATGCAGGGCATCGCGAGCGCGGCGACCTCCGTCGTGGTCGGCTACCTCGCCGCGGGCACCTCGACGATCCGGGTCGGCGCGGGCGGGATCATGCTCCCGAACCACTCGCCGCTCGTGATCGCCGAGCAGTTCGGGACGCTGGAGTCGCTCTATCCGGGGCGGATCGACCTCGGCCTCGGCCGCGCTCCGGGCACCGACCAGCTCACCGCCCGGGCGCTGCGGCGCGACCCGACGAGCGAGCTGCAGTTCCCGCAGGAGGTGCAGGAGCTGCAGTACCTGCTCGGGCCGGCCGCGCCGGGCCAGGCGATTCGGGCCGTCCCCGGCGCCGGCACCGAGGTGCCGCTCTGGATCCTCGGCTCGAGCACCTTCGGCGCCCGTCTCGCCGCGGCGCTCGGGCTGCCGTACGCCTTCGCCTCGCACTTCGCGCCACGCGATCTGATGGACGCGCTCGAGATCTACCGCAGGGAGTTCCAGCCCTCGGCGCAGCTGGCGGAGCCCTATGCGATGGCCGGGCTGAACGTGTTCGCTGCCGACACGGACGAGGAGGCGCGCCGGCTCTTCACGACGCCACAGCAGTCGTGGGCGAACCGCTTCCGCGGTCTCCCGGGGCCGATCCCGCCGCCGATCGACGACATCGAGACGTACTGGACGCCGGCGGAGAAGGCGCAGGCGTCGGCGATGCTGACGTGCTCGGTCGTCGGCTCAGCGGAGACGGTGCGCGCCGGCGTCGGGGAGTTCGTCGAGCGCACGGGCGTGGACGAGGTGATGGTCGTCTCCGCGATCTACGACCACGCTGCGCGGGTGCGCTCGTACGAGATCCTGGCCACCGGCGTGCAGGCGTAGATCGCACGGCTCCCTCAGCCCCTTCACAGTTGTCTCTCAGTCGAGGGTTCTACGTTGGGGCCATGACGACCACATCCTCCTCCGAAGGATGCTTCGCGGACGCGCTCACCGAGCGCAACCAGATGGTCGGGGAGCGCGTGCCGAAGGACAACTTCCGCGCCCTCATCTGGACGTAACCGCCCACGTCGAGTGCGTCGGACTCCGACAGACTCTGGGCAGCCGCCAGGAGGTCGCCCTCGTCGCGAGCTGCGTCCGACGGTTCGTTGGTCATTCCATGGACGCCAGCGTCACTGGAAAGCTCTGTAGCGTCCGCGTCCTGAAGATCTACTTCGCCGGTCCGCTCTTCACGCCGTACGAGCGCTCGTTCATCGACGAGTGCGCCGCCGCGCTGCGTGCCGACGGCTTCGAGGTCTTCGTTCCGCACGAGCACGAGCTCACGGGCGACGTCGACGTCACGGCGGCGTGGATCTTCGCGAAGGACCGGCCGGGGATCGAGCGCGCCGACGCGATGCTCGCGATCCTCGACGGCCCGTCGGTGGACGACGGCACCGCGTGCGAGATCGGGATGTTCCATGCGCTGATGCAGTCGGATCCGTCGAAGAAGGGCATCGTCGGGCTCCTCACCGACATCCGCGGCATGCGCGGCGAGTCGACGGGGGTCAACCTCTTCGTCCGGGGTGCGATCGAGGACGTCGGCCGGATCGTCGCCTCCATCGAGGAGGCCCGCGACGTGCTCAGAGCCTGGAGATAAGCGGGGTCGGCGGAGCTGGCGGGCTCGCAGGATCCGGAACGACGCGGGTGCCGCTCGATCGCTTCTCCTTGCCACGTGCCAGAAAGTCGGGCTTCGCGATTCAAGCCAACGAGGGCCAAGCACGAACCTCGAGGGGTGATGGCCCGTTGTCGCAACTACAATCACGGGCATGCGACTCACAGCAGCGTTGACGCACGAGCGACCGTGGTATGTCGCCCGCTGCCTCGAGGTCGAGGTCGCAAGCCAGGGCGAGACCGTCGAGGCGGCGTTGGCCAACCTTCGCGAGGCGTTGGAGCTCTACTTCGAGGACGCGCCGGCTCCCGATTTCGGCGAGCCGCCGATCATCGCGTCGGTCGAAGTCGCTGCGTGAGCCCGCGCCTCCCTGTGATCTCAGGGGATGCGGCCGTCAAGGCTCTTGAGATGCGTGGCTTCGCCACGGTGAGCCAACGCGGCAGCCACGTGAAGCTGCGGAACGACGACGGACGACCGTGATAGTTCCTCTCCATCGCGAGTTGGCCGTCGGCACGCTCCGGTCGATTCTCCGGCAGGCAGGGATCTCTGCCGCAGAGCTCACCGACCTTCTCTGATCTGGCGCCGCAGGCGCTGACCGCCACGCGGGCGGACTTGTTGGCAGCCTCGGAGACCACGTCGAGTGCGTCGAAGCAGAAGACTCTGGACACCAACCAGGAGGCCAACAAACCTCTGGCTCCTGACGTAGAAGTGGGGCCTTCGTGGGGTGAACATGGGGTGGATTTCCCGTGTTTCCTTGGATTTCGGCATCAACCTGTTGCCAGAACTGATAGAATTGGGCCACTAGACTCAAGTGGCCGGGCGCTGCGTGGACGAGCACGGCCGTGGCGCCAGGAGGTCAGCCTTCCCATGCATCGCGACGTTTCGCAACTCGACCGTTCGTTCCTGCCTGCTCGTCAGCGTCGTCCGGTGGGACGGGTGGGTGGCGCGTGGGGACCGCCGGCTCGCAGGTGGCGTCCGCGAGGGGTGAACAACCGGCGCGCGCAAGTCCAGGGCGATGCGTTGGACGTCGCCGAGGGAGGTCGTCGGTACTTCGAGAATCGCAGGATCGTGGGGCTGGAGGCACAACGTGCTGGACTACGAGACGTTTCTGCGGCTCCATCTCGTCCCGTTCTTCGGTGATCGGCCACTCGTCGAGATCACGCCCGAGCAGGTGGAGGAGTTCATCGCCGTGGAGGGGGAGCGCGGCAGTGCGCCTAAGAGCGTGACGAACTATGTGGGTCTGCTTGGTGCGATCTTCGGGTTCGCGCTGCGCCGTGGCTGGTGTGACCGCAATCCGGTGGCGATGGTCGACAAGCCTCGCGTCCGCCGCGACCCCGACATCCGGTTCCTGAGTCCCGAGGAGCTCGACGCGCTGATCGCGGCTGTGCCCGACGGGGTGCTTGGTCAGACCGACCGGCTGCTTTACCTGACTGCGGCGATGACTGGCTTGCGTCGTGGTGAGCTGCTGGCGCTGCGCTGGCAGGACGTCGACCGGCGGGCAGGGCTGGTGCGCGTGCGCCGCAACTACACCCGCGGAGAATTCGGTACGCCGAAGTCGCGACGGTCGAGCCGCGCGGTTCCGCTTCCGGAGCGACTCGACCGGGAGCTGGGCGCGCACTTCAACCGGACTCCGTGGAGCGGCGACCTCGACTTGGTGTTCGCACACCCCGTGCTCGGCACGGTGCTCGACCCGTCGAGGGTACGCAAGCGGTTCCGAGCCGCCGCACTGCGCGCAGGGTTGCGACCGGTGCGATTCCACGATCTTCGCCACACGTTCGGGACTCGGATGGCGGCCGCCGGGGCGCCGCTGCGGGCGATTCAGGAATGGATGGGGCACTCGGACTACCGCACGACGAGCCTGTACGCGGACTATCGCCGGATCTCTCGCACGGCGCCGCCTGGGCAGCGCTGGCGTTCGGCGATCCCGAGATCGAGACCGCGGGGGTGTGAGCGGCCTCCAACCCGGTCTCCCGTTGGCGATAGGAGCGGTTCAGGCTGGCTCGACATCGGGTGAGTCCATGCTCTTGTGGTACTCGCCGACGAACCGGTTGAACTCGTCGGGCGACATGTGAACCCTGGCTAGTTCGAGCACCTTGCGGACGTTCGCGACCGCCTCGTCGACGGGCACCGTCCGTCCGACGGATCGCGTCTGCGCCGCCTTCTCGACCTGGACTCGCACCTGCCACGGCCGAGCCACGTCCTCCCACGTAAGCAGGTTGGGGCTCAGCGGCCTTATCTTGGCTTCAGGGTCGCCGGCGATGCGTGAGTGCAGCACCCGTGTCATCTCGTTCGTGACCGCGTCGTACAGTGCGCGGGCGCGGAGGCTCGTCTCCTCCTGCGCACTGCGCTGAGAGTTGTCGAGGTACTCGTCGTACGCGAAGGCTCTGTCGCTCCAACCGTGGGCGGCACTCCATCGCTCGAGCAGTGACGGGCTCTTGCCCAGCCGTCCTGCAGCCTTGCGAATGCTGCAACTGGGACCCATGTCGCGGTAGGTCGCGAAGGCCTCGAACGCGGGGCCGCTCTCGGCCCGACACCGCTCCCACGGAAGTCGGGGGCTAATCGAGTCAGGCTTTGGTGGATTCCCCATCGTCTGGGTTATCGGCGCGTCCGCCGAACGTCGCATGTCCACCTACGGCAAGCCCAAGACTCGCGCACCCCTTGACGCCTCTCGCGCTTCGAGGCGCGCGATCTCCGGTCGAGTCGGCTCTCGACGGCCACCGAGGCGGTTCGCGGTGACTGCGCCGATAACCCCCTGTGAGATGCTCACTGAGACCCCAGGAGATCAATCGGTCCGGCTGCTTCTCCGCCGGATGACCTGCCGGGTTGCCCTTGGCTCGAGGCCGTAGGGCGAGCTGTGCAGCGGTGCCCGATGGTGCGGGCGAGTCCGGCCCAAACCGCAATCGGCGAGGGGCCCAGCCCGATGACGGCGGCCCGCCGGACGCCCTCCGGCAAGTCAGAGCCCACGCTCGTGGAACTCGTGGTCGCGGCGCTGTCCGACACGACCTCGACCGAGAGCGCATCGATCGCACCGACCGCGACCGGGGTGACGCTCCTCGAAGCATGCGACAACCCAAGGCTCCTTGGCTCGGCGATCACGCTCTGGCCACGCCAGCGCGCGCTCATGGGTGACATCGACCACCAGTGGGGCCACGTGTGGGCCCTCGGACGGCGGAGCGGCAAGTCGACCATGGCCGCTGCAGCGTTGGTCTGGAACGCCCTGCTTCGCCCGGTCTCGCAACGTGCTTACGACCGGGCGAGAACCACTACAGCGTCGTGATCGCCACTCGCTACGAGCAGGCCCAGATCGTGCTCAGAGCCGCGCGCACGCTGCTGGAGGGTTCACCGCTGCTCGGGCGGTTCGTCGAGAGTGTGACCGACACGGAGATCCGTCTCAAGACGGGGGCTGTCATCGCCGCATTTCCCTGTTCCTCCCGCAGCGGGCGGGGGTACCCGATCTCAATGCTGCTGCTCGACGAGGTCGCGCACTTCGTCGACACGGACGGCAACGCCTCCGCAGATGAGATGGTCAAGGCACTCCAGCCAAGTCTCGCCCAGTTCGGCCCTCGGCCCGGCTGATCCTCGCGAGCAGCCCAAACGGCTCAGACGGGCTACTCGCCGACTGGTGGAGGCGCGCCGACGGAGGCGAGCTCGATGGTGTCGTTGCGCACCCGCTTCAGCACCGCGGACATGAACCCAACGATCGACCCTGCCTTCCTCGCGCGACAGCGCGAGATCGACCCCGATGGCTACCTCTCCGAGTACGAGGCCCGGTTCGTCGACGGCGGCGGCCAGTACCTCGAGGGCTACCTGATCGACAACGCTGCACGCTTGCGCCACGGTGATCTGGCGCCTGAGGACGGGTTCCGCTGGACGGCCGGCCTCGATCCGGCGTTCTCGAGGGATCCGTTTGGCCTGGTTATCGTCGGCCAAGACCCACGAGACTGGAAGCGACTAGTGGTCGGCTGCGTCCGCGGTTGGCAGCCCGCGCAGACACCAGGCGACGGATCGTTCGAACCCAGCGCTCCACCCAGGACGGGATTCTCCGCGGAGTCTCCGCGATCTGCCGGCACTACGGAGTCACGAGGGTCATCACGGACACCTTCCTGTCACGCCAGATCGTCGACTATCTCGGGCGGGACGGCCTGCCGGTCGAAGTGCATCCCATGAGTGGCACGTCACGCATCCAGGCCTTCCAAGAGCTGCACTCCCGTCTGAGAACCGAGACCCTCGACCTCCCAGATAACCCCGAGTTGCGCAAACAGCTGCGTCGGCTCAGGACCCGCTACGCGAGTGGGTCGATGGGCATCGAGAACCCGCGTGCGGACGGATGGCACGGCGATCTCGCGCAGGCACTGGTGCTCGCGCTCTACGGTCATCGACACAACGGTGACCCGACGCTTGCGCCCGAAGTCGGAGGTACACCCATCGTCGGGTACACGTGGCCTCTTGCGACGACGCCATCCTCTGACGAAGCGCCGTTGCCGGCCTGCGTGTTCTGGCGATGCTCGGCGGGCACAGCTCGGAGCGCTTCGCGAGCTCGGCGTGCATCGTCCATCCGCACATCGGCTCGATGCCGACGGCCGCATCCCTGGACAGCAGGAGACGCCGTTTGCGCTCACAGGACTGCGGCTCACTCGCCGTGGTCGAAGGCCTCGGCGCAGTTGCGACGGCCGTCCTCGCCGGCGATCGCGAGGTCGCGGACGAAGGCCGCGACCGCGGCGGTGCCCGACCGCTCGTCCTCCGCGTCCTCGTCGTCGGCGTCGAAGGAGGTGCCGAGCTCGGCCTCGGCCGCGGCGCACGCGGCGAGCGCGTCGTCGAAGCGGCCGGCGCGACGCCAGATCTCCGCGATCAGGGTGTGCACGACGGCATCGGGCGGCTCGGTCTCGCCGGACGTCGAGCGCCTTGGCGAACATCTCCGCCGCCCGCTCCCGGCAGATCCGCGCCTGCGCGGTGGCGCTCTTGTCGTCGCAGGCCCACGCCGCCTCGAGGAACCGCCAGGCGGAGCTCTCCGGCCGACCGCCGGCCTCCGCGACGAGCGCGGCGCAGAAGAGCGACCGCGCGACCCGCGGGAGCCTCGAGCGCTCGAGCACCTCGCGGTAGGTGAGCGACTCGACGACCTCGCGGGCACCCGGGAGCGCCTCGCCGATCGACGGCGCGCAGTAGCCGCAGGCGTCGCAGCGCTGCACCCGCAGACTCGAGCGCCCAGCGGGCAGGCCCGTTCGGGCGCAGGTCGAGGTCGGGCGGGCCGAACGAGCTCGTGCTCGTCAGCGTCGCCTTGCGCGCCAGGGTGCCGCACACCGCGCAGCGCACCTCGATCTCGGTCATCGTCGTCATCTCTGCCTCCTCCTCAGCGGTTGTCGTCGTCGACCGCGTCATCTCTGCCACCGTGCCGCCGGCCGGTTGGCGGCGGGACGAGCCCGCTCTCTCGACGCTCCTCATCTCCAAGTCACCCGGGCCGGCCGATCGCCCTTACGGCGCTGCTTGACGCGCCCGCGACAGGCATAGGTAGGAGACGTGCACCTGCTCTTCCTCGACGAGTCCGGCCAGCTCTCCGAGCGGCGCTTCTTCGCGCTCGGCGGCGTCGCGCTGCGCGACGCGCGACTGGCACGCAGCTGCGCGACCTCTGGCAGGCGACGCTCGCGGCGCACGGCTGGCCGCTCGACCGGGAGGTCAAGTGGCACGGCATCCGCACCGGCGAGGTGCCGCCCGCGCTCGCTGACGCGGTCGTCGCCGCGCTCGCCCACTCGCCCGCTGCGCTGCTACGTGACGCTGCTCGACATCGAGCTCGGCCTCGCCGCCGCGCCCGAGTTCTTCGCGACCGACGAGGACACCTACGCGACCGGGCTGATGTTCCTCGCCGAGCGCTTCCAGCTCCTGCTCGAGGCCGCGGACGACGTCGGGATGATCGTCGTCGACAGCCGCTTCCGCGAGGACGACGCGCGGCTGCGCCGCTTCTTCGCCGACCTCACCCAGGACGGCACCCCCTACTCGAAGCTCGACCGGATCGTCGAAGGGCTCTTCCTCGGCCCGAGCCACTACTCGATCGGCCTGCAGTGCGCCGACCTCGTCTGCGCGATCACCGCCGCCGCCGAGCGCGGCAACGGCCAGGCGCGCGGCTACCTGAGGACGCTGCTGCCGCGCTTCGCGACGCACCCCGCGACGGGCGAGCTCGACGGCGTCGGGATCAAGCGCTTCCCGGAGCAGGCGCGTCGGCCGCGCGAGGAGAACCGACTGTTCTGACGCAGGATC
>CAVQRA010000003.1:0-6855 GCA_963715075.1 uncultured Actinomycetes bacterium
CGTCTGAGTCGCGGAGCGTCGCCGCTGCCGTCGTCCTTTCGGAGGGCACCGGCGGAGGCAAGGACTGCATGCGGGGCGCGCCTCGAGCCGACGGCGGCTCGCCAGCCCTTCCTCGAAGCTCAGCTCTCGCCGACCGAGCGGGTCGCCGCCTGCGCGTCGAGCTGGTTCGCGTGGTAGAGCACCGCCGCCTCCGCGGTGTGCGCGGCGCCTCGCTCGTGGTGGGAGGCGATCGCGTGGAGCACCTCGGCCAGCACCGCCGTGTCGAGGTCGCCGGCGTGCTCCTCCACGACGCGCAGCCCCAAGTGGACGTGGCCGAGCAGCCGTCCCTCTGCGGTCGGGGCGAAGCCCGGCCCGGGCCCCAGCTCGCGCGTGCGCCCGAGGTCGTGGAGCAGCGCAGCGGCCACGACGATGTCGGAGCGCAGGCGCGGATGCAGCTGCGCGGTCTCGCGGCACAGGGTCGCGACGCCCACCGTGTGCTCGAGCAGCCCGCCCGCGTAGCCGTGGTGACCGTCCGCGCCAGCGGCGGGGAGCGCGCGGAGCCCGTCGCGGACGCGTGGGTCGGCGAGCACGCGGCCGACGAGGCCGCTCAGACCCGGATGTGCGATCTCTCCGGCCAGGAACTCGAGGAAGCCCTCGAGCTCGTCGCGGTCGCGGCGGATCGTCGGCGTGAGCTCCGCAGGATCCGTGTCCGTCCGCTCGAGCGAGCGCACCTGGAGCTGCAGGCGCCCGCCGAAGCGCTCGACCCGGCCGAGCACGCGGACGGCGTCGCCCTCGTCGAAGCGCCCGTCGAGGAGCTCGACGTCGCTCCACACCCGCGCCTCGACGCGACCGCTCGGGTCGACGAGCTCGAGCGCGAGGTACGGCTTGCCCGTCTTCGCCGTGCGCCGCTCCTTGCGCGCCACGGCGTAGGTGCCCTCGACCGTGCGGTCGGCCTCGAGCTCGCGGATCGCGGTCATCGCGAGGAGTCTAGGCGGAGCCGTCCGTCGCGCGTGGGGCGGTGGCGGTGAGGGCCGCGACGAGCTCGTGCTCGCGGAACGGCTTCGAGATGTAGTCGTCCATGCCTGCCGCGATGCAGGTCTCGCGGTCTCCGTCCATCGCGTTCGCGGTCATCGCGACGATCCGCGGCCGGTCGGCAGGCCACCGCCTCACGATCTCACGCGTCGCCGTGAGCCCGTCCATCTCGGGCATCTGCACGTCCATCAGGACGAGGTCGTAGCGCTGGCGCTCCAGCGCCTCCAACGCCTCGAGCCCGTTGCCGGCGACGTCAGCCCGGTAGCCCATGCGACCGAGGACGCGGAGGGCCAGCTTCTGGTTCACAGGGTTGTCCTCGGTGAGGAGGATGCTCAGGGGGTGCCTGGCCCCGAGCTCCGGGTCGAGCTCGTACGGTGCCCGGGAGGTGGCCTGCTCCTCCGCCTCGCCGTCGAACGCCGCGATGAGCGCCGCCCGAAGCGCGGCCGGGCGGACGGGCTTCGTGAGCACCCCGGCGAACGCGACCGCCGCCGCCGCCTCGTCGGTGAACACGTCGCGGCGCCCGACCCACGTCAGCGCGACGATCGGGCACGCGCTTCCCACCCGCTCGCGAAGGGACGCGGCATCGCCGAAGCCGGTCTGTCCCTGCATCGCGACGTCGAGCAGCACCGCATCCACCTTCTGCCCGTCGATCTGCTCGGTCGCTTCGGACACGTCCGCCGCCTCGAAGACGCTCATCCCGAGATCCGCGGCGTACCGGGCGACGATCCGGCGCGCCGACGTCCCGTCGTCGACGATCAGGAGGCGCTTGCCGGAGAGCACCGGGTTCACGGCTGCCGCCGGCGGAGCGACCGCGACGCCGACGTTCGCGGTCATGTGGAAGGTGCTGCCGAGCCCGTCTCGCCCCTCGCTCTCGACCCACATCGTCCCGCCCATCAGCTCGGCGAGCCGCTTCGAGATCACGAGCCCGAGCCCCGTGCCGCCGTAGCGACGGCTGGTGGACGCATCCGCCTGGCTGAAGGACTGGAACAGGCGGTCGACCTGCTCGGGTGAGATCCCGATCCCCGTGTCCCGAACCGAGAGGTGGAGCGTGACCACTCCCTCGGCCGGGCCGGGACCGGCGGTCGCGCTGAGCACGACCTCGCCGGCCTCGGTGAACTTGACGGCGTTGTTGAGCAGGTTGACGAGGATCTGCTTCAGGCGGGCGACGTCGCCGACGACCACGCGCGGTGTGCCCGGCTCGATCTCGTAGGCGAGGTCGAGCTCCTTCGCTGCCGCCGCGGCGCCGAGGAGGTCGAGCGCCGTCTCGAGGCACTCGCGGAGGTGGAACGGGGCGTTCTCGAGCTCCATCCGACCCGCCTCGATCTTGGAGAAGTCGAGGATGTCGTTGATGATCGTGAGCAGCGCCTCGCTGCTCGACCGGATAACCCCCGTGTACTCGCGCTGGTCGGGGTCGAGCTCCGTCTCGAGCAGGAGACCGCTCATCCCGATCACGGCGTTCATGGGCGTCCGGATCTCGTGGCTCATCGTGGCCAGGAACGCGCTCTTCGACGCGTTCGCCGCGTCAGCGACGGCTCGCGCCTCCTCGGCGGTCTGGAGCAGCGCCGCGTTGTCGACGCCGATCGAGGCGAGCTGGGCGAGCCGCTGGAGGAGCTCGACGTCGCTCGGCGCGAACCCGCGGTCGTCGGCCGCGCTGCGCGCCATCCCGAGCGTGCCGACGACCTCGCGCCCCGAGAGCAGCGGCACGCCGACGACGGCGCTCACGACTCCGCGCGGGAAGTCGTCCGCGCGGCCCTCCCAGGTGTCGTACTCCTCGACCAGCAGCGGCTCGCCGGTGTCCCAGACCCTGCCGGCGACCCCCTCCCCGCGCTCCATGCCGATGCCCTGCTCGTGCGCGTACGCACCCGCGCCGACGCGGCACTGGATCTCCGCTCCCTCGGAGCGTTCGAGGTACGCGTAGCCGTGAGGTGTGTCGAGCAGCGCTCCCGCGCGTCGCACGAGCTCGCGGAGCAGCTCCTCGGCGTCCAGCCGCTGCATCACGCCGAGCGCGGTGTCGTGGAGCGCCTCGAGCTCGGCGTTCTGCTTGTTGAGCACCTCGGTCCGCTCGGCGACGCGCAGCTCGAGGCCCTCGAGGGTCTCGCGCAGACGAGCGGTCATCGTGTTGAACGCGCGAGCGAGCACTCCGACCTCGTCCTGCGTCGTCACAGGTGCCGTGCGCGTGAGGTCTCCGGCGGTGACGGCCGTGGCGGTGTCCGTGATCGCGAGGATCGGCTTCGCCACGCGGCGAGCGAGGAGGTACGTCGCGCCCGCGAGGACGAGCGCGACGAGCAGCCCGATCAGGGCGGTGCGGAGGGCCAGATCACGCGCAGGCGCGAACGCCTCGTCACGCGGGATCTCGGCGACCAGGGCGAGCTCGCGGCCGTTGAGCCACCGGTAGACGCCGACGACCGGGGTGCCGGCGTAGTTCTCGTAGATCCCGCGCCCGGAGCCCCCCGCGAGCGCGGCGTCGATCCCCTTCGACGACACCACGTCCGTGAAGCGGGCCTTCCCGTCGAGCCCCTGGGAGACGAGCCGCCCGTCCTCGCCGACGAGGTACGCCTCCCCGTTCTCGCCGAGGCCGCTCCGCTCGAGGATGATCCGGTCGACGCGGTCGAGGTTGAGGTCGGCGGCGAGCACGCCGATGCGCGCCTGGTTCTCGTCGAAGAGCGGGGTGGCCGCCGTGATCGTCGGTCGTCCCAGGAGCGGCGACTTGCTGACGCTCTGCACGAACGTCCCCGACTGACCGCGCTGGAAGAACAGCTCGGCGTTGAGGTTGCGGCCCTCGAAGGCGGGCGTCGTCGACGCGATGATCTCGCCATCGAGGTTCAGGAGGTAGAACTGCTCGGCGTCGGACGTGCGGTCGACGATGAACGAGAGGTCCTCACGCAGCTTTCCGACCGCCCGGTAGCGCTCGAGCGCGGTGGAAGGCGTGCTGCCGACCAGGACTCCGGCGTTCTCGCGCACGCTCGGGAGCGAGCCGACGAACACGATGTTCCTCTGCTGCTCGTCGATCCAGCGCTTGAGCGAGTCGTCCTTGAGGGTCGAGACGCTCTCGAGCCGGTCGTAGAGCGAGTCCGTGAGCGCGTCTCTGGCGCGCAGGTACGACGTCACGCCGAGGACCGCGATCGTCGCGAGAGAGAGGACGAGGAACGACCCGACGATGCGGGTCAGCAGGCTCCGGCGCCAGAACGGCAGCATCGCGAGGTCGGCCTAGGTGACCTGCTGCTCGAGGCCCGACCAGTCGAAGGTCCCGGCCTCGGCCGTGAGATCGCCGCCGAACCACCTCCGCGAGAGATCCCCCAGCGACCCGTCCGCATGGAGCGAGGCGATGACCTCGTTCAGCCGGTCGACGAACGCCGTCTGGCTCTTGCCGGAGGCCTGGTCGACAGCGGGTGCGAGGTAGGAGTAGAAGACCGGCTTGCCGACCGCGCGCAGCGGCAGCCCACCGTCGATCGCCGCCTCCCCGACCTGTCCGTCGGCGAGGAAGGCGTCCACCTTCCCGGCGGCGAGCGCCTTGAACCCCGGCGGCTCCACGTCGAAGCCGACGATCTCCGGGTTGTCGAGCGCGTACGTGACCTCGGCGCCCGGGATGTCGAGGTTCTTCTGGAGGTAGGCCTCGTGGATGCAGCCCACGCAGGCGCCGATGCGCTTGCCGTCGAGCTGCTTCACGGCCTTGACGGGGCTGTCCTTGCGCACCCAGAAGTTCGCGCCCGACGCGTAGTAGGGCTGGACGAACCAGAGGAGGCCCATCCGCTCGCGGGTGATGCCCATCGAGCCGATCGAGAGATCCCAGCGGTCGCCCCAGTTGCCGGAGGTGACCTCCGTCCAGGACGGCGTGACGAAGCACGGCTCGACGCCGAGCGCCGCCGCGACCTTCACGGCGGTGTCCACGTCGAACCCCGAGACCTCCCGGGCGGTGAGCTGGTTCGTAGCGCACTTCGTGTCGACGCGCCGCGTCGCGCCCTTCACCGCGAACGACTGAGGAGGATATGCAGGATCGGTCGACACGACGAGGGTGCCGCGCGCGAGCACCTGGGCGAGCTTGTCGGTCGCGGGGTCTCCGCTACCTGCCGCGGCCTCGTCTCCGCCTCCGCCGCAGCCCGCGACGGCGAGGACGCAGAGCGCGACTCCCGCGAGGAGCGCGACCATCGATCCGACCCTGGTTGAGCTCATCCCCTGGCTCTCCTTCTCGTCGTTGCGGACAGTTCACCAGCAGCGCTGTCCCCTGCACAGGGCGGCGTGCGCGGAAGCGCTCTCGATCGGGCCTGGCCCGTCCGCCGACTCATCCGGAGCGGCCCTCGAGAGTCCAGGCACGCACCGTCGCGGTGCGTCCACGCACGACGAACTCATCGACGTACACGAGCCCGTCATGCGTGCGGACGAGGCTCTGTGCCGTCTCGTCGGAGATCAGCACGGCGTGTGGCGTCTCCTTCGTCAGCGTCTCGAGTCGAGAGGCGGTGTTGGCGGTGTCACCGATGGCCGTGTACTCGAGCCGGCGCTCCGAGCCCACCATGCCCGACATGAAGCTGCCGCTGCTCACGCCGATCCCCATGCGAAACGCCTCCAGCCCTCGGCTCTCGGCCCAGCCGTTGAACCGGGGGAGCCGCTCTGCCAGGATCTCGGCCACCGTCTCCACGGCCCGGTCGGCGTGGTCGTCGCTCTCGATCGGCGCCCCGAACGCCGCCATCCAGCCGTCGCCGAGGAACGAGAGCAGCGTCCCGCCGTTGTCGAGGACCGCGTCGGTCATCTCACCGTAGTAGCGGTTGAGGACCTCGATCACACGGTCGGGAGGCTGCGTCTCCGCGAACGAGGTGAAGGAGCGCAGGTCGCCGAACACGAGCGTGCCGACGCTGCGCGACCCGCCGAGCCGGAACTGGCCGTCCGCGCGGGCGAGGGCCTCGTCGACCACCGTCTCCGGGAGGAAGCGCGCGAACGAGTCCCGCACGCGCGCCCGCTCGAGCTGCGTGAGCCGCCGCTTGGTCAGGCCGGACCTGATGCGTGCACGGAGCAGCACGGGGTCGAAGGGCTTCTGCAGGAAGTCCTCGGCCCCGAGCTCGATGCAGCGGATCACGCTCTCGTCGTCGTCGAGGGAGGAGATCATCACGACCGGGATCTCGTGGAGGGACGCGCCGGCCTTCATCCGCTCGAGCACGCTGAGCCCGTCGAGCCCCGGCATGAGGACGTCGAGCAGCACGAGATCGATCTCGGTCGTCGCGAGCGTGTCGAGCGCGCTCTGGCCGTCGGCCGCCGTGTGGACGGTGTGCCCCTCGCGCTCCAGCCCTCGCGTGAGGATGGCGCGGTTCAGCGGCTCGTCGTCGACGACGAGGATCGCCCCGGTGATGGCCGTCATGCCGGCAGCGTCGCGCGCAGCTCGGTCAGGGCCACGGCAGCGGTCTCGTAGGTGCCGGCGAGCGAGAGGTAGCCCTGGCGAGCCGTCTCGAGGCCGCCGTCGCGGGCTGCCGTCTCGACGCGGCGGCAGGCCTCCGACAGCTCGGTCGCGCCAAAGGTCGCAGCAGTGGACTTGAGGGTGTGCGCCACGCGGCGTGCGGTCTCGAGGTCGCCGCCGTCGAGGGCGGCGCCGAGCGCATCGAGCTGGCCCGGCGTGCCGGCGAGGAAGTCGTCGAGCAGCTCCGCGAGGAACGCAGGATCGTCGTCCCCGATCAGGGCGGCCAGCGTCGCGAGCGCATCCTGGTCGAGCCCACCGTCGGGCGGGCCTGTCGGCGAAGTGTCGATTCCGGACCCCTCCTTCGTCGTGCGGTTCCCGTTGGGCTGCCCGCCGAGGCGAGCACCGTGCAGCGAGACTCTCGCATGCGACGTCGGGACTTCGCAACACGCCGCAGAAGCGAG
>CAVQRA010000004.1:0-769595 GCA_963715075.1 uncultured Actinomycetes bacterium
ATCTACGCCGGCGTCGACCTCGACCACTTCCACCCGTACGCCGAGGCGGAGCTGACGACCTGCGGCAGCGTCATGGACCCGGCCCGTTCGCGATCCACTCGACGGACTTCTCGCCGATCAAGCGCACCGATCTCGCGCTGCGCGCCTTCGCGGCGGCGGACGTGACGGGATGCGCGCCTGCTCGTGACGAGCACGATCGACGACCCGGCCGGCCTGGCCGCGATGCGCGCGGACGCGCGCGCGCTCGGGATCGCCGATCACGTCGACTACCTGGGATTCGTCCCGTACGAGGACCTGCCGCCGCTACTACTCTCTCGCCGACGTGCTGCTCCAGACCGGGACGTCGGTGAACTCGGGCGCCACGTCGATGTCGCTCCCGTGAAGGAGGCGCTCGCGTGCGGCACCGCGGTCATCCGCTCCGGCGCCACCGAGGAGGACGTCGAGGACGGGGTCAGCGGATACCTCGTCGACCCGAGCGACTCGCCCGCCGCCGGAGCGCGCCTCGCGGAGCTGCTCCGCGATCCAGCTCGCGCGGCAGCGTTCGGGGAGGCGGGTCGCGTCCGGATCACGGCGCTGTACCGCTGGGATCGCGTGGTCGATCTCGTGGATCGGGCGATCGGATGAGCTCGGCACGAACCGCGCTCGTCACCGGCGTCTCGGGCTTCGCGGGCCGCCAGCCTCGCAGCGCAGCTCGTCGGCACCGGCTGGGACGGTCGTCGGCACGGTGCGCTCGCGCTCCTCCGGGGTCGTCGGGCGTCCGGGAGGTGCCGATCGACATCGGAGACCGCGACGCGTCTCGAGGACCTGCATCGGCGGCGATCTCGCCGACGGTCGTCTTCCACCTCGCGGCGATCGTCGACACCGTCACGACACCCGACGTCGACGAGCTCCACCGGGTCAACACGGGCGGCACGGTCGCGGTCGTCGAGGCGCTGCGCGCCGCCGCGCCAGGCGCACGTCTGCTCTTCGCGAGCAGCAGCTTCGCGTACGGACGCACGCCGCCCGAGGCGCAGCCCGTGACGGAGGAGCAGCCGCTCGCGCCGGTGACGCCGTACGGCGTCAGCAAGGCGGAGAGCGAGTCGGTCGTCGCACGCTTCGTCCGGAGACGGGAGCCGATGCCGTCGTCACCCGGGCGTTCCAGCACACCGGCCCCGGGCACGTCGGCGCATACGCCCTGGCGGACTGGGCGCTCCAGCTCGCGACGATCGAGCGCGACGGAGGACCGCGGCGATCGCCACCGGGGAACCTCGACGTCGAGCGCGACTACCTCGACGTGCGGGACGTCGCGTCGGCCTACCGTGCCGTCGGCGGAGAGGGGCCTCGGGGCGCGACCTACAACGTCTGCAGCGGACGACCCGTGTCGATGCGCACGCTCCTCGAGGAGCTGATCGACGCGTTCGGTCTCGACGTCGCGATCGAGACCGACGCAGCGCGACTGCGGTCGGTCGACCAGCCTCGCTTCTACGGCGATCCGAGCCGACTCGTCGCCGACACGGGCTGGGCTCCGAGATCACGAGAGCCGACACGCTCGCCGCGCTCGCGAGCACGGCCCGCGAGCGGCTGCGGGCCACCGCGGGTTGAGCGCTCCTGCGCGCCGTCAGGCGAGTGCCCGGAGGTAGCCGAGCGCGTCGCGGAGCCCCGCCGGGCGGAGGGCGGCGACGAGGGCGCACGTCACGACCACCCCCGCCACGGCCGCGGGCGCCGCCGGGAGCAGGAGGTCGGCGACCAGGAACGACGGGGCGGTGATCGCGGCTACGACGGCCGCGGCGCGGAGGAGCCCGGCGAAGGTGGAGCGGGCGGCAGCGAGCTGATGGAGCAGGCCGGCGAGCGCGAGGATGGTGGTCGCGGTGAGCGCCAGGGCGAGCCCCGTCAGGCCGGCGAGCGCCTGCCCGACCGGCGCGGCGAGCCCCTGGAGCACGACGACTCCGAGTGCGAGCCAGACGAGCGCCCGCTCACGGCGCGCGACGAAGACGAGAGGGAAGGTCACCGTGAACCCGATCGCCGCGACCATCCACGGCGAGAGCGTCGCGATCAAGCGGCCGAGGTCCTGGCCGACCGTGTCCGCGTAGCCCGGGCCGAGGACGCGGACGACGATGGGCTCGCCTGCGACCGCGAAGACGCCCGCTGTCAGCCCAACGGCGATCAGGGCGAGCCACGACGTGGCGACGACGTGGTGAGCCACCTTGGACGCCTCCAGGCCGATCCGGGTCAGCGGCACCGAGGTGACGAGCCCGAAGGACGCCGCCGTCGCGGCCACGACCGCGGAGCCTGCGAGATACGCGTACCCGAAGCTCGTGACGGCGCCGACACCCTCCCGGGCGGCGAGCGGCAGGCAGATCAGGTAGGCCGCCTGGAGCGCCAGGGGCAGGGCCGACCCTCGCCCCGCCTGCGCGATCCGGCCGCCGACGCTCGAGCCCGTGGGCCGCGAGCCCGAAGCCGGCATCGCCGCACGCCGGGCGCGGACGATGAGCGCGATCGCGGGGATGGCGACCGCGACGAGGCCGTTGACGGCCATCCCCGCCGCCACCGCCCGGATCCCGTCGGCGTCGATCCGCAGCAGGATCACCGCGAGCCCGAGGGCGCTCGCCACGATGAACCCGATCGCCGACGTGACGTAGTCGTCGAGCGCTGCGAGCGCGCTCGCGGCCAGGCCGGCGTAGAGCTGACCGATCCCGGCCAGAACCACGAGGGGAAGCGTCTGCGCGGCGACCTCGCGGGCCGCGCTCGGGCCGGAGCCGGTCAGGAGGTCGCCGAGCGGCTCGTCGAGCACGACCGCGACCACGAGCAGAGGCACGGAGAACAGCGCGAGGGCGAGCGCCCAGGCCACGGTCTCGCCTCCGAGCCGCCGCTCGTCGCGCGCCCGGGCGAGCGGGGGGAGGACGACGAGGCGCACCGTGTTCGCTGCGAGGGCGAGAACGATGAAGACGCCGTACGCGGCGAAGAACCCGTCCGTCTCGGCGGTGCGTCCGAACTCGCGTGCGATGATCACGCCGACGACGGCCGCGAGCCCGGTCTGGACGGCGATCGCCGCGGCTGTCACCGCCGCCGTGGCAAGGGACCCGTGCCCGGCAGGGGCGCTAGGCTTGCTCATTCACCGGGAGGGTAGTGACCATGGCGAACGACGTTATCTGGACGGAGAGCGACATCGAGGGCCTGCGCCGCGACTTCGGCGACATCTATCGCGGCCGCACCGTCTGCGTCACGGGCGCCGACGGCTTCATGGGCTCGCACCTGACCGAGGCGCTCCTCGACCTCGGCGCCGAACGTGCACGCCTTCGTCCGCGCGACCTCGTCCGGCGCGCTCAACAACATCGGGCACCGTCGCCGCGAGCTGAAGGTGCACTTCGCCGACCTCACCGACCGCACGTCGGTCGACTACCTGGTGCGGGAGCTGAAGGAGGCGCCCGACAAGCCGTACCTCTTCCACCTCGGCGCGCAGGCGCACGTCGGCGAGTCGTGGCACCGCCCCTACGAGACGGTGATGGCGAACACGGTCGGCACGCTCAACCTGCTGCAGTCGATCGTCGACTGGGGCCTCGAGCTCGAGAAGTTCGACACGGCCGGCACCTCGGAGGAGTACGGGAACGTCCGCGAGGACGTCGCCCACCACCACGACTTCGACGACGCAGGCTCGCTGATCCTGCACGAGCGCTCGCCGATCAACCCGAAGTCGATCTACGCGACCGCGAAGGTCGCGGCGGACTTCCTGACCATGAACTACCACGACGGGTTCGGCGTCCCGGGCGTCGTGACGCGCATGTTCAACAACTACGGGCCGCGCCAGAACCCCCGCTACGTGACGGGCACGATCATCACGCAGGCGCTGACCCGCCCCGACGATCGAGCTCGGCGCCCTCGACCCGCTGCGCGACTTCTGCTTCTGCACCGACGGCGTCCGCGGTCACCTCACGGTCGCCGCGCACGGGACGCCCGGCGACGTCTACGTCTACGGGCAGGGCGAGAACATCTCGATGGCCGACTGGGCCGACCTGATCCTCCGCACCGGCGTCGAGCACGGCTTCTGGCCCGACGACCGCCAGATCGTGACCACCGACGAAGCGTCTGCGGCCCGGGCGTCGACCGACGTGATGGCGCTGCGGGTCGGTCACGAGAAGCTGACGCGCGAGACGGGGTGGCAGCCGCAGGTCTCGTGGGAGGAAGGCGTCCTGCGGACGATCCGCTGGTACGCCGAGAACCGCGAGCGCTGGATCGGCCGGGTCGACTGGCTGCCCGTCGGACACCCGGCCGAGGCCCGACCGGGCGGTTGACCGCCCCTCGGGGCACGGCGCTCGCCAGCGGCCTCGCGGCGATCGCGGCGCTGACGCTCGTCACCGCCGCGACCCATCACGCGCGACGAGACGGCGCTCTCGCCGATCGAGCCGGACGGCGCGTGGGGCGACGTCTACCGCGTCGCGGTCGTCGCACTCCTGCCGCTCTACCTGCCTCGGGCTGTGGGCGGTCAGGCGACGGCCCCCGACGGTCGTCGCGATCGCGGCGATCGCGGTGACGCTGCAGCTCGTCCCGCTGGCTGCGCCGCTCCTCTACTCGACGGACGCGTACACCTACTGGGACTACGGGCGGATCGCCGCCGTGCACGGCGGCAATCCGTACGTCGACCCGCCGAGCGACTGGCCCGACGACCCGGCGTACGGCCTGATGGGCGCACAGTGGCATGGGACGACGGCCGCCTACGGCCCCCTGTGGATCCTCACCAGCACCGGCGTGGCGTACGTCGCCGGCGACGACCCCGACCGCGCCACGTGGCTCTTCAAGGCGATCGCGGCGCTGGCTTCGGTGGGCCTCGTGGGAGCGGTCGCCTTCGCCGCCCCGCTCGCCCTCCGACCGTTCGCTGTCGCGTTCGTCGGCTGGAACCCCGTGCTGCCGATGCAGTTCGCCGGGGGCGGGCACAACGACACGCTGATGATGGCGCTGCCCGTCGCCGGACTCGCGCTGCTCGCGGCGGGACGTGCCCGCCTCGGCGCATCGCTCTGGCCGCTCGGGATCGGGGTCAAGTGGCTGCCGGCGATCGTCCTGCCGCTGCTCGCCGCGCGCTATCGCCGCGCGTTCGGCTGGTCGGGTCTCGCGATCTCCGCCGTGGTCGTCGCCGCGGTCGCGACGGCCGCATACGGATTGCACTGGGTGCGTGCGGCCTCTCCGATCACGAACCAGCTGCAGCGCGCGAGCTCGACCAGCATCCCCTTCTACGTCGAGCGCTGGACGGGGATCCCGCAGTTCCGGATCACCGAGGTCCTCGCCGTGCTCTTCGCGCTCGCGTACCTCTATCTGCTGCGCGAGGCATGGCACGGACGGACGCGGCTCGGGCTCACGCTCGGGCTCTTCTGCCTGAGCCTCTCGTGGCTCCCCGCGTGGTACGTGGCCTGGCCTCTGTCGCTCGCCGCCCTCGAGGACGACCGCGCAGCCAGGTGGGTGGCGCTCGGACTGACGGCGTGGCTGCTGCGCGATGCGGTGGCGCTCTGATGACGACTCCTATACTCGACGCGATGTGCGACCCGATCGGCCACAGGAGGAGCGAGTGACGCGCGTCGTCGTGACGGGCGGCGCGGGCTTCCTCGGCTCCCACCTGGTGGAGCGGCTCCGCTCGCGCGGCGACGAGGTCGTCGTGCCGAGGCGGGCCGAGTTCGACCTGACCACGATGGAGGGGACGGCCCGGCTGTTCGCGCAGACCCGCCCGGAGCTCGTCTTCCACCTCGCGGCCGAGGTCGGCGGGATCGGCGCCAACCGCGCGAACCCCGGACGGTACTGGTTCGCCAACCTGATGATGGGCGCTCACGTGCTGGAGCAGGCTCGGCTCCACGGGACGCCCAAGCTGGTGATCGCGGGAACGATCTGCTCATACCCGAAGTTCGCACCCGTCCCCTTCCGCGAGGACGACCTCTGGAACGGCTACCCGGAGGAGACGAACGCCCCGTACGGCGTCGCGAAGAAGGCCGTGCTCGTCGGCGCCCAGGCCTACCGGGAGCAGTACGGGACGAACGCGATCTTCCTCCTCCCCGTGAACCTCTACGGCCCGCGCGACAACTTCGACCTCGAGACGTCGCACGTCATCCCGGCGCTGATCCGGAAGATGGTCGACGCCAGGGCACGCGACGAGGCGGAGATCGTGCTGTGGGGCGACGGATCGCCGACCCGCGAGTTCCTGTTCGTCGACGACTGCGTCGAGGGGCTTCTGCTCGCCGCCGACCGCTACGACGGCGTCGACCCCGTGAACCTCGGGACCGGTGAGGAGGTCTCGATCCGCGATCTCGCAGAGCTGGTGCGGGAGGCGACGGGGTTCGAGGGCTCGATCCGCTGGGACACGACCCGGCCGAACGGCCAGCCGCGGCGCAAGCTGGACACCTCGCGTGCGGCTGCGCAGTTCGGGTTCCGCGCCGCAGGTGCCACTCGCCGACGGCATCCGCCGAACCGTCGAGTGGTACCGGGCGAACGCGCTGTGACGGCGATCACCGCGTCGGCGCGACCTGCGCTCGAGCTCGTCGCGCGCGTCGTCTCCGCCGCGACGCGGCACGTGAGGATCAGCCTCGCGGTGATCGTCGGGCTCCAGCTCGTGCTCGTCCTCGCCCTGTTCGCGTCGGTCGAGCACAACCGGTGGCTCACCTACCAGGGGGGCGACCAGCTGTGGCTGATGACGAGCGGCTGGCTCCTCGCGCACGGGACGATCCCGACAGCGGTCGTCTCATACGGGTGGCCGGTCGTGACGGCACCGCTGACCTGGATCGTCGGCGAGTCGAGCATGGATCTGCTTCCCCTGACGACCCTGTTCCAGGTCCTGGTGCTCGGGCCGATCGCGACGCTCGCGATCTACGACATCGGTGCGCGCGTCGCCGGACGCGTCGCCGGGTTGTGGTGCGCGTTGCTCGCGGTCCTCGCCCCGTACCTCGTCACGCCGCTCTTCACCGACCGCTACCAGGAGCGCTGGACCGACCAGGTTCTCGTGCAGGCGACCGGGCTGACCCAGATGGCCGACTACCCGTCCACCGTGATCGCGCTCGTCGCCTCAGCCGTCGTGCTCCGCTCGCTCGACGACGGGCGGATGGCAGAGGTGCTGGTCGCAGGGTCGCTCGCCGGGTCGATGATCGCGCTCAAGCCCGCGAACGCGCTCTTCGTCGCAGGCCCCGTGCTCGCGTACGCCCTGGCGCGACGCTGGCGGGCGCTGGTGCTCTTCCTCGCGGCGCTCGGGCCTGCACTGCTGACCCTCGCCATCTGGAAGGCCAGAGGGCTCGGAACGCTCCCGATCCTCGCCGCCGACGAGCTACGGCTCGCCGCCGGCGCATCTCTCGACCGGCTTCCGGCCGGGTTCAACCTCACGCGCAGCGCCCCGTTCCACCTCGAGGAGTGGCGCCGGAACATGTCCAACCTCCGTGAGTTCTTCTGGAGCGCTCGCCTCGCGCAGTGGGCGCCGCTCGCGGGCGCGTTCGCGGTGGCTCGGCTGTCGCGGCCGGCGGCGGGACTGCTGGTCGGCTGGATGGGGGCGTTCTTCTTCGTGAAGGGCTCCTCGTACGTCGCCGGGATCGAGAACGCGTCGTTCTGGCGCCTCGTGATGCCTGCGCTGCCCGCGTACGTGATCCTCGTCGCCGCCACGCCTCTGCTCGTGCCGACGGCACCGCGCCGCCTCGGCGGCTGGATCGCCCCGGAGCCGGTGCGCCGCCGCCTCTCGCTTCGCGTCGGGGTCTCGATCGCCGCGATCCTCGCGCTCGTCCCTCTCGCTTTCGTCCTCGCCGGGTCGCCACAGCGGGGCGGGCAGGAGGCGGTCGTACTCGACGAGATCCTGATCCCCGTCGCTCCCGGACTGGACCTCACCGCACGCCGGGTCGGCGGGAGCGTCGCTCTGCGGTGGCGCGACACCGACCTCGACGACCCGACCGTTCTACCGCGTGTATCGCACGAACGGCGTGTTCCCCGACCTGATCTGCGCACGTGGCGGCGCGGACCGTTGCGAGGTCGCCATGGAGGTGATCGGCGTCACGCGCGCCCCGGCGTTCGTGGACACCGATCCGGTTCGGGGCGGGATCTATCGCGTCGGCGTCGCGGCGAACTGGGTCGACGACACGACGCAGGGCGACGTGTTCATGATCAGCCCGCCGGTGAAGGTCCGATGACGCAGCGTCTGGTCACGGTCGTCGCGCCCGTCCTCGACGAGGAGCAGATCGTGGTCGAGCTCGTGCGCCGGATCGGCGCGGCCTTCGCCCACGAGCCGTACGCGCTCGAGATCCTGATCGTCGACGACGGCTCCACCGACGCGACCTGGGACATCCTCCGCAGCCTGACCGAGAGCGAGCCGCGGCTCGCGCTGCTGCGGCTGTCCCGGAACTTCGGGCACCAGGCGGCGCTGAGCGCGGGGATCGAGGCTGCGCAGGGCGATGCGGTCGTCTGCATCGACGGGGACCTCCAGGATCCCCCGGAGGTGATCCCCGACCTCCTGCGCCGGTGGGAGGAGGGTCACGACGTCGTCTACGGCGTCCGCGCGACGCGCGAGGGCGAGACCCGGTTCAAGCTCTGGACGGCGCGGGTCTTCTACCGGCTGCTCGGCCGGATGGCAGCCGTCGAGATCCCGCCGGACGCCGGTGACTTCCGGCTGCTCTCCCGCCCCGCTGCCGACGCGCTCCGCTCGATGCCGGAGCGCTCCCGCTACCTCCGGGGGATGACGAGCTGGGTGGGCTTCTCACAGGTCGGCGTCGAGTACGACCGCGCCGCCCGCGGGTCGGGGCGGACGAAGTACCCGTTGCGCAAGATGCTGCGGTTCGCGACCGACGGCGTCACCTCGTTCTCGACCGTGCCGCTCCGCCTGCTCTCGTGGATCGGGATGTGGCTGGTGGCGCTCTGCGTCCTCTACCTCGCCTACGTCGCCTACAAGCGCGTCTTCACGGACGACACGGTCGCAGGCTGGGCGTCCGTCGTCGGCGTGGTGGTGCTGATCGGCGGCGTGCAGCTGTTCTCGCTCGGGATGATCGGGCAGTACGTCGCGCGGATCTACGACGAGGTCAAGCAGCGTCCGCTCTACGTCGTGTCCGAGCGGGTTCCCGGCTCGCGGCGTCCGCCCGGACTCGAGCGACGACAGCCGCGCGTCCTGAGAGCGGATCCGCTCTCGCAGCAGCCCGACCTCCTGGGCGAGCCGGACGTTGTCGTCCGTGAGGCTCGAGAGCACGGTCGAGTAGTGCAGCAGCACGACGATGACGAAGAGGATCGCGAGCGGCGAAGAGGATCGCCGGGCGGGTAGCTCTCGACGCCGAGCCAGCCGGCGATGGTGTTGAGGCCGTCTCGCCACAGCGAGAGCACGAGCAGCACGACGCCCGGTGCCGAGCCAGAGCAGCGCGTAGCGCTCCTTCAGCCGGCGGCCGCGGATCAGCTCCAGCACGACGAGGATGAGCAGGATCGAGGCGATCGCGGCCGCGATCGAGACGCGGACCGGGGTCATGCCGGCGTCCGCTCCTCCGTCGGGAACGTCGCACGGCGGCCCATCGCCACGAGCAGCGCCAGCGTCACCTTGAACACGTAGTAGATCGGAGCGAGATGAACGTGATCGACGACGACCCGTGCTCGCGCTCGCGCATCACGCACCGGCACCTCGACGAGGCGCAGCCGCGAGCGGAGCACGAGCAGCGTCGCCTCGACCTCCGGGTAGTCGCTCGGGTAGTCGCGCGCGAAGAGGGCGATCCCTCGCCGGTTGAGCGCCTGGAAGCCGGAGGTCGTGTCGGTCACGCGCTGGCGCGTGAGCAGCGAGACGAGCTGCGCGAACCAGACGATCCCGATCCGACGTGCGAGCGGCGGACGGTACGAGTGCCGTCGCCGTCGACGAAGCGCGATCCGGTGACGACGTCCGCGTCGCCCTGCGTCGAGCGCGGCGAGCAGCTCCGGGAGCTCGGCCGGGTCGTGCTGGCCGTCGCCGTCGAGCCGCACGGCGACGTCGTAGCCGCTGCTCGAGCGCGAAGCGGAACCCGGTCTGCACCGCCGCCCCGATGCCGAGGTTGAACGGCAGGCGCACGACCCGTCGCCCCGGCGCGCGCGGCGGCGGCGGCCGTGCCGTCCGGCGAGCCGTCGTCGACGACGACGACGTCGATGGCGTCGGGTCGAAGGCGCGGATCTCCTCGACGACGCCCGCGATCGCGCCCTCCTCGCGATAGGCCGGCACGATCGCGACGATGCGCCCGCGCTCACGCGCGCACCGCCGCGCTCGAGCCCGAGCGCGCGGAGCACCTGGCGCGCCCGGTGCGCGTAGGTGTGCTCGTCGAGCACGCGCTCGTCGCGCGCGCTCGCCCATCGCCCTCGCCTCGGCCGGATCGTCGAGCAGCCGGTGGTAGGCGGCGAGCGCCTCGTCGCGCGTCGTCGACGACGAGCAGCTCGCTGCCGGGCTCGAACCACTGCTCGATGCCCGTCGTGCGGGTTCGAGACGATCGCGGCGCCGGCCGAGGCGAGCTCGAACGGACGACACGTCGACGAGCGCGGCACCGTCGCGTGCGACCGGCGCGTCACGTTGAGGTTGATCCGCGCCGCCGAGATCGCGCGCGCGAACGAGTTGAACGGGACGTCGCCGAGCAGCCGCGCGCCGCCGATGTCGCCCTGGAAGTCGCGGCCGCCGAGCGCGAAGTCGATGCGCGGGTCGCGTCGGCTCGGCTCGCCCACCATCGCCGCCGTCCACTCCCGCCGGAACTTGTCGCCGTAGCCGTAGAAGAAGACGTCCGCACTCCTTCTCGACCTCGAGCGGCCTGAAGAACTCCGGGTCGGCGCCCCAGAACACCGGCTCGACGCGTCGCGCGCCGAGCTCGAGCAGACGTCCCGCGCCGCCCTCCGAGTTCGAGAGCACGAGGTCGTACTCGGACGGGTCGGCGCCGTGGTAGTAGTTGAAGCCGGTGTCCATGCCGCCGAACTCGGGCAGGCTCATCGGCACGTCGCCGTCGTAGAAGACGACGGGAACGCCGAACCGCTCGCGCAGGTGCGTCGGGATCCCGCGGAAGTGCGCCATCGGCACCGTGAAGACGATCACCGCGTCGGGGCGCTCGCTCTCGACGAGCCGCTCGAGGTGCCGACGCCAGCGCGGCGTCACGACCCGCCAGATCGTCTCGCGCGTGATCCTGTCGAGCGCCGACTCCGTCCGGGCTCTCCTCGGCGCGGCGCAGGTAGCGGTCGCCCTTCAGCCGCGCGAGCCCGTCCCGCAGCGGCCGCGTACGTCTCGCCCTCGCGGTACGTCGGGTTCGGCGCGGTGCGCCACCAGGGCGACTCGACCGGCCGGCCGCGGTACGGGCGTCACGACGAGGTCGACGCCCGGCCTCGTACATCCCCTTCCACAGCTGCCACCACGCGGGCGTGCAGCCGTAGCGGAAGTCGAGGTCGACGGCGGACGCGACGGCGAGGATGCGTGGCTGGCGCACGAGGCGTCAGTGTAGGCGTCGCGTTGGTCGTTCCCGTGCGAGCGGCGCTCCGGGCGGCGGCGCGGACGCGCGAGCGCCGGCGCGGCTAGTACGCGCCGCGCCCCGTGAGCACGGCGGGGATGGTCTTCGCGATGATCGAGACGTCGAGACCAGATCGACCAGTTCTCGATGTAGGTGAAGTCGAGCCGGACGAGGTCGTCGAACTCGAGTCCGGAGCGGCCCGAGATCTGCCACAGACCCGTCATCCCCGGGAGCACGTGGTAGCGCGCCTTGTGCCATTCCTCGAGCAGCGCGTGGTCGCGCAGCGGGAGCGGGCGCGGCCCGACGAGGCTCATCTGCCCGCGCAGGACGTTGACGAGCTGCGGCAGCTCGTCGATCGAGAGCCGGCGGAGCACGCGCCCGACGCGCGTGATCCGCGGGTCGTCGCGGATCTTGAACAGCGCTCCCGTCGCCTCGTTCGCCTCCTCCAGCTCGTCCTGTCGCTCGGCCGCGTCGGCGGTCATCGTCCGGAACTTGAGCATCCCGAACTCGTGCTCGCCCACACCGATCCGGCGGTCGACGTAGAGCACCGGGCCGCGGGAGTCGAGCTTGATCGCGAGCGCGACGAGCAGCCACAGCGGGACGCCGATCACGACGACGGCCGTCGCGACGACGATGTCGAAGGTTCGCTTCGACCGCCCAGGCGAAGCCGCCGAGGATCGGCGGTCGCAGCTCGAACAGCGGCAGCCCCTGACCGGGGACGTACTCGCCCTCGTGGACGAGGAGCTCGGTCGTGGACGGCGCGAGCTTGACCTTCACGCCGAAGCGGTGGGCCCGCTGCACGACGTCGAGGACGGTTCGCTCGTCCAGGTCCCCCTCCGCGAGGAGCAGCTCGTCGGGCTCGACGGTGCCGATCACCCCCTCGACGGCGGAGAGGTCGTCCGCGAGGAGCTCCACGCCCCCGGGAGCCGTGCCACGCGTGATCGCGCCGACGACCTCGACCGCGATCCCGCCACGCGTCGCGTGCAGCTGCCGGACGAGGTTCGCAAGGGCCTCGCCCTCGCCGACCAGCACGATCCGTCGTCGCACCCCGACGCTCTTCATGATCTCGAGCGAGGCCGACGAGTACGCCGCCCGGAGCGCCCCGATCGCAAGCGAGCAGGTGACGACGGCGGTCGGGATCAGCCCGGTGGTCGTGAACTGGTAGTCGGTGCCGAGCCCGAAGGCGAGCACGATCAGCGCGACGAGGACGAGGGAGCCGACGACGCGGCCGGGGCCGGCCCGACGCTCACGCGGGGCGTACAGCCCGGCCTGGAGGAACACGAGCACCGTGATCGGCGCGAGGAACGGCAGCCACTCGCGCGGGCCGGTGTCCCAGAGCAGCGACCAGTAGATCGTGTCGCCGTACACGGACGAGCGCAGGACGAGCGCGAGGTAGATCCCGAGCGCCAGCCCGGCGACGTCCATCACCGCAAGGGCAGTGATGCTGGCCGCACGCCGAAGGAGCCCCACCCATGGGGCCCGGCGCAGGAGGTACGGGCGAGAACGGCGGATGTCGGCGGCCGGGCCCTCGCTCGGCCCGGTCGGCGGGGGCGCCTCGCGCTCTGTCGGGGGCGCCTCGGTCGGCACGCCCTGATCGTACTACCGTGGCACCCCGGCCTCACCCCGCGCGACCGACGACCAGGCGACACGGGGCGAGCTCGTCGGCGACGCCACGAGCTCGTCCGACGAGCGTCCGCGGTCGCAGGCGGGCGCCGAGCGCGCGCAGCCCCGCCTCGACGAGCGCCCGGCGGCGACGGTCGACGAGATCGGTGTCGTGGAAGTACACGTGCACGCGCGCAGGCAGCCGGCGGCGGAGCGCCGCTCGGCACCCATCCCCCACGCTGTGGGTCGTCGGCAGCACGGCGAGGACGCCCCCGTCGGGAGAGCGTCCATGAGCGCCGGACGCGCAAGCTCGGCCCAGGCCGCATCCTCCGGGAGATACCCGGGCCGGGACGCCCGCGGCGTGCAGTCCGCGTAGCCGAGGCTCGCGCAGGCTGTCGCGACGGAGAGGTCGGTGTACCAGCCTCCGCCACAGAAGAGCGTCGGCAGGATCCCCCGTTCGCGGAGCCAGGCGCCCTCCCGGGCGACGCGCTCACCTGGGTCGTCCGGACCCGTCGGACGCGCGTGCGTCGGGCTCGTCCAGTGCGTGTGATGGCCGAGCGGCGCCCTGGCCATCGCCTCTCTCGCGCGCTCGACCCAGAGGTCGGCGTCCACCTCGCCCGCCTCTGGGTCCGGGGGACGCATCAGCGCCGCGACGGAGAGCCCACCGGGGCGTCGCTGCTGCAGCGAGGCGAAGGCTGCCCAGACGCGGTCGTCGAGCGGTCGTTCGACGTGGCACGACGCGACGACGTACCGTTCGGGGGACGTGACCGGCATCGCGCCATGGATACCACGCCGCGCGGTGCTTGGTGTGGCTCTCGCAGCGGCTGTCCCGCGGCTGCTCGTGCTCGCGCTCGAGCGAGAGACGATCCTCGAGCAGTACGTCGAGAAGAGCGATCGGTTCGCGACGACGCTCGTCGACAGCGGGACGTTCGGGTTCCTGCCGGGGATCCCCTCCGCCTACACGCAGCCTCTCTACGCCTGGTTCCTGGCGGGCCTCTACTGGCCCTTCGGCCGATCCTGGCTCGCCGTGGGGCTCGCGCAGGTGCTGGTGGCCGTCGCGCACGGCGCTGCTCGTGCTGGCGATCGGACGGCTCGTCGCCTCGACGCGGATCGGGGTGATCGCCGCGCTCGTGGCGACCCTGCACCCGTACGTGGTCTGGCACGACGTCCACGTCAACCGGGAGCTGCTGGACTCTCTGCTGCTCGCTGCGATCACGCTGCTCGCGCTCCTGGCGCATGAGCGTCGCTCGGCCTGGCTCGCCGCGGCCACCGGCGCTGTCTGCGGGCTCGCGATCCTGGGGAACTCACGGCTCGTGCTCCTGCCGCTCGTCCTCGCGCCGTTCCTCGTCTGGCGGATCGGTGCCCCGGGGTCGCGCGGTCGCGATCGCGGTGCTCAGCGTCGCGGCCGCGGCGGTCACGGTCGCCCCCTGGATCGCCCGGAACGACGCGCGCATCGGGTGCGCGACGATCACCACGGACGCCCGCGCGCTGTGGAAGGCCAACAATCCGGCGACGTACGCGATCCTCGCGCGGGGTGGGTGGATCGACGACGTGCCCGACCTCCCCGGAATCCCCCCGTGGCCGGAGCGCGCCGCAGACGAGTACCTGGCCGGAGGACCGCTCGTGCGCGTCGACGAGTGCGCCCAGATGCGCTTCTACCAGGACGAGGTCAAGCGCTTCTGGCGCGAGCAGCCCGGGCGAGAAGGCACGCCTCTCGGCGCAGGCGGTGTGGATGCTCTGGTCACCGCTCCTCTCCGTCGAGGCGGACGACGAGGGCCAGCAGGGGCTCGCAGACCTGGGTCAGCGGACGATCGAGCCGCTCTACATGGTCCTGCTCTACGGGCTCGCCCTCTGGGGTGCGTTCCTCGCGCCGCGAAGGCTCACGGCGCTCGTCGGGCTGATGGTCGCCTACAACACGGTGATGGCGATGGTGTTCGCAGGCACGGTGCGATATCGCGTCCCGTGGGACTTCCTGCTCGCGCTCCTGGCCGCGTTCGCGGTCGAGCGCGCCTGGGAGCTCGCTCAGGCGCGTCGGGAGCGGCCGACGCCGGCGAGCGCCTCCTCGTAGAGCGCCTCGGTGCGCTCGGTGCACCGCTCCTGGGAGAACTCCTCGAGCGCACGCTGTCGCCCCGCGGCGCCCATCGCGGCAACGCGATCGGGATCGAGGAGCAGCGTGCGGAGCGCGTCCGCGAGCGCGCCCGGGTCGTGCGGCGGCACGACGAGGCCGGTGACGCCGTCCGCCACGATCTCCGGGAGCCCGCCGACGGTGCTCGCGACGACGGCGCGGCCGCGCTCCATCGCCTCGAGCGCCACGAGGCCGAAGCCCTCGCCGTGCGAGGGCACGACCACGATCGCGGCCTCCTCGAGGGCGGGCTCGACCGGGCTCACGCGCCCGAGGAAGCGGACGCGGTCGCCGAGGGCGAGCTCGCCGACGCGCGCCTCGAGCGCCGTCGCGCAGCTCGCCGTCCCCGACGACGTCGAGCGTGAACGGCACGTCGTCGAGCAGGCTCAGGGCGACGAGCAGGTCGTCGTGCCCCTTGATCGGGATCAGCCGACCGACGATCGCGAGCGCGGCGCGGCGGGGCGGCGGGCCCGGTGGCTCCTGCGGCGCGATCCCGTAGTGCACGACCTCGAACGTCCCGGGAGCGAACCCCTCCGTCTCCTCGAGGTACCGCGCGAGCCCGCCGGAGATCGCGATGTTGACGTCCGCCAGGCGCGCCACCGCCCTGTCGGCCGCCGAGAACGCCCGCGACGCGCGGAACTCGTTGAACCCGTGCTTGGTGCTGATGCGCACCGGCACCCCGGCGAGGCGGGCTGCGGCGAGACCGTGGAAGTCGGCGTGCACGAGGTGGGTGTGGACGATCGTCGGATCCTGCTCGCGGACTGCACGCAGGATCCGACTGAACGCCAGCGGACTCGCAGCGCTGCCGATGCGCATGCCCTCGAGCGGGACGCCCACGTCCTCCAGCCGACGGGCGAACTCCCAGGCTCCCGGCTCGTCCTCGTGGAGCAGGAGGAACCGGACGTCCCAGCCGCGCTCGCGGAGCCGCGGCAGCAGCGCGAGCAGGTGGTTCTCGGATCCCGAGATGCCCTTCACCTTCCCGATGTGCAGGACGCGCACGCTCACAGCGGCACCACCGGCACACCGGAGGCGACGGCGACGACCCGGTCTGCCCAGCCGTCGACGCCGTGGCGCTCCTCGACCTCGCCGCGAAGGGCCCGGCCGATCGCGTTGCGGTCGGCGTCGAGCAGGTGCCGGAGCCTGTCGGCCAGCGTCGCCGGCTCGTCGCGCTCGAAGCGGAGCTCGTCCGGGAGGAGCGTGTCGAACGCAGGGTTGGAGGCGAGCACCGGGAGGCAGGACGCGGCGGCCTCGTACACGACCTTGTCGGTCGCACCCGAGCGCATGTTGTTGACGAGCACGTCCGCGCCGGCGAGCAGGCCGGGAACCTCCGCCCGCGGCACGGCGTCGACGAGCCTCACCCGCTCGCCCACTCCGAGCTCGCCGATCAGCGAGCCGAGCGCACGCGGTGCTCGCGCTCCTCGTCGCGTGAGCGACGGCCCGCGGATCTCGAGCGCCACCGCGGGGACGAGAGCCGTCGCCCGGACGACCGTCTCGAGCCCCTTCGCGGGGGAGGTGCGGCCGAGCGCGATCGCCCGAAGCCCTGCCCGCGGCGGTCGCTCCGTGCACGCGAAGTCGCGGAGGTCGATCCCGTGTCCGATCGGGGTGACCTTGTGCGACGCGAGCGGGAACGAGCGGCGATCGACGGTGATCACGTCTGTCGACACCCGCTCTGCCGCCTCGAGCAGCCGGCTCCTCCGCCAGTGCGTGAACCACAGCACGACGCGGACGCCGAGCGGCCGGCAGAGCGGAGCGGCGAGAACCGCGTAGATCGGGCACATGTGGGCGACGACAGCCGTGGGGCGAGGGCTCCGCGCGAGCTCCCGCGCCAGGGCATCGGTGAACCGCAGCCCTCGCCCGGCCCTCGACGTCGAGGCGAACGTCCGGACGACGCAGCTGCCGGGCAGCGCGCCGGGCACCGCCCGATCCGCGAGGACGACGACCTCGTCGACGCGCGCCGCGAGCGCGGTGATCTTGGCCACCGTCGCGCCGAGGTTCGGGTCGTCCGGGTCGACGACCTGCGTGACGAAGACGATCCTCACGCGCGCTCTCGCTCCTCGATCGCGCGCTCGACGAGCTCGGCCATCCGCGCGGCGTACTCCTCCGGCGTGTACGTCCAGTCGGATGACCACGCGTGACCGGCCTCGCCGAAGCGCTCCGCGAGCAGCCGGTCGGAGAGAAGGCTCACGAGCGCGTCGGCGATCGCGTCGCGGTCCTCGGTGTCGACGATCAGACCGGTCTCGCCGTCGCGGACGACGTCGGGGATCCCGCCCCCGCGGCTGCCGATCACCGCCCGGCCGCGGCAGAGCGCCTCGAGCACGACCCGCGGCGTCCCTTCCGACCGGGAGACGAGCAGCAGGCACCACGCGTCGTCGAGCGCCTTCACGACGTCCGGCGTCTCCAGGCGTGGGAGCCACTCGGTCTGCTCGGGCAGCTCGGCGACGAGGGCCGCCACGTCGTCGCCGATGACGCCCGTCGCCGACCAGACGCAGGACGGCTCCGGGCACCCGAGGTGCCGCGAGCCTCCAGGCCGCGACGATGCCGTCGATGTTCTTGTATCGCTCGAGGACGCCGACGAACAGCGCCGTCGGCCGCGCCGGCAACGGGGCGAGCGCCGGCTCGGAGAACGCGGTCAGCTCGGTGTAGGTCGTGAACGACATCGTCGGCTCGGCCCCTGCGTCACGGACGATCCCTTCCGTGAACGGCGAGAGCGTGCGCACCGCGTCCGCGCGGCGCACGACCCACGGGGCCGCGCGATCGGCGGCAGGGCTCGCGAGACGCCGCAGCGGCGAGCCGTACATCCGGGACCACGTGGCCCAGTCACCGTGGATCTCGACGACCACGGCGGCGTCGCTCCGCGGCCAGCGCCCGCGCCGCGAGCGCTGCAGACGCCTCGTACGGGCTCTGGGCGACGATCGCGTCCGGCCGGAAGGAGCGGAGCTCCCGCGCGATCCGCACCGGGAGCGACCCGTAGAACGCCGGCGCGTCGAGCGCCCGGACGGGCGACGGTCGCAGCAGGGAGAACGTGCCGTCGCCTCGGTCCTTCGCCGACCGCGCGGCGCCGACGACCCGGAGGTCGAACACGCCTCCGAGCGCCTCGAACTTGCGCTGGAGGCTCGGCGAGAGCGGGAGCGCGTAGCGCGTCCTGCCGACCATCAGCACCCGTCTCCTCATCCCACCACCCCGACCAGCTTCCGCTCGACCACACCGAGGAGCACGTCCTCGGCGAGCGGCTCCACCGAGGGCGCTGCGGCGGCCGCGAGGCGGCGCCGGAGCCCTTCATCCTCGACGATCCGGCGGAGGGCAGTCGCCCAGCGCCGTCGGATCGCCGGCGGGCACGAGCAGCCCGTTGACACCGTCCTGGACGATCTCCGGCACCCCGCCCACCGCGGTCGCGACCACGGGCGTGCCGACGGCGAGCGCCTCGACGACCGTGTGCGGGAAGTTCTCCCACGCCGAGGAGAGCACGGCGGCATCGGCCGCGGCGAACAGTCGCAGCACCTCGTCGCGGTCTCCGCCCCCGAGGAAGCGGACGCGGTCGGCGAGCCCGAGCTCGCGCGTCCGGCGCTCGAGCCGGTCGCGCTCGGGGCCGTCGCCGAGCAGCAGGAGCACGGCTCCCGGGACTCCTGTCAGCGCGTCGAGCAGATCGCCGAGCGCCTTCTGCGCCGTGAGCCGGCCGGCGAACCCGAGCACGAGCGCAGCCTCGGGCACCTTCAGCGCCTGCCGGAGCTCGCCGCGCGGCGGGAGCGCCGGGACCCGCGGCGCCGGGTTCGGGAGCACCGTCACGTGGTCGGGGGCGAGGCCCCAGCCGAGCGCGACGTCGCGCAGGTAGGCCGACGGGACGAAGACGTGAGCGGCTCGCTGCAGCGCTGCGGTGCGGCTCGAGCGGAGCGCTCGGACTCGCCGCGTCCCCGGCCAGGACTGGAAGTCCTCGAGGGTGCCCGAGAACAGCCCGGAACGGCGTGCTCGCTCGTAGGCCTCGTCGGCGACGAGCTTGACCACGACGGGCGGTGCGCGCCGTCGTCGCCGCCGCGACCGCGCGCCGCACCATGCTCGTCGCGTACACGACGTCCGCACGACGCGCGGCCGCACCGACGCGACGCGGCGACGGCGACGTGTCGCGGCGCCCGCGGGGAGCGAGCGCGAGACCCAGACGATCGGGTAGCTCGCCGGAGCGGGCGCGGTCGAGGCGGTCGTCACGACCTCGACGGCGTGCCCGTCGGTCGTCAGGAACGTGGCCAGCGCGGGGGCGTGAACCGCCGGGTCCGCCGACGTCCGGCGGCCAGATCCCGCTCACGATCAGCGACCCTCACGTGACTGCGACCTCCTCTGCGGCCAAGACGAGAGCGTGATCGCGAAGGAGCCGTCGGAGGAGCACGACCCAGACGAGGGCGTACGCGACCGTCGACGCGAGGATCGCCCACGCAGCGCCGGTCACCCCCCACTCCGCGCCGAGGAGCGCCGTGAGCGGCAGCAGCACGACGCGTCTCGACGCCGTGCGACAGCGACGCTCAGCCGCGGTCGACCGATCGTCGTCGGGAGCGACTTCGTCCAGCCGAGCACGAGCTGGATCGCGGCGGCGATCGAGCACGATGCGCGCCGCGGTCACTGCACCGAGGTACTCCTCGCCGAACACGACCTCGACGAGCCACGGCATCGCCAGGAGGAAGATCGGCACGCTGACGACGGCGACCAGCACCGCCCCGGCCATGTAGCGCCGGAGCCCGTCGAACACCCGGTGCTCCTCGTGCCCGTGCTCCCAGTCGCGCGTCTGCTCGGTGAGCAGGATCAGCCGCACCGGCGAGCTCGCCGCCGCGAAGCCGCTCTGCGGCGCCTGGGCGATGCGCAGCAGACCGACCTGCGTCGGACCGGCGACGAGACCGAGGATCAGCGGCGCCAGCGTCGTGCGGGCAGAGACCATCCCCGTCGCGAGGCTCGACTGGATCACGAACGAGCGGATCCCGGGGACGTCCTCGCCGAGCGGGAGCTCCGGCGCCTGTGGGAACCGCGCGAGCGACGCGCGCCCGACGATCCACACCGCTCCGGTCGCGATGCGCCTGCGCGATCACGATCCCGGCGATCGCCTCGGTGACGCCGTAGCGCGCGCCGATCGCGATCGCGATGCGAGCTTCAGCGCCTGCGCGAACGTCTGGTACGCGCCGCGCAGGTCGTACCGGCCCCGCAGCAGGAGCGCCGACGTCGAGACGTTCTCGGTGCACTGGACGAGCGGAAGCAGCGCCGCGACGAGGATCGCCGAGGTCAGCCCGGTGGTGTCGAAGAGACGCGTCGGCGAACGGGGCGAGCAGCGGCGAGCACGAGAGCGGCGAGCGACGCCACCGGCGAGCTTGATCCGCGTCGCCACCGAGAAGAGCCGACGCAGCCGACCCCAGTCGCCCGCGGCGACGTACCGGAACCCGACCTTCGTGAGCGCGTCCTCGACGGTGAGGTCGAGCAGCATCTGGAAGAACGACGCGGCCGCGAGCGCGGTCGCGTAGAGGCCGAACGCCTGAAGACCGAGGATCCGGGCCGCGACGACGGTTGCGAGGATCCCGAGCGCGACCGACGCATAGAGCCCGGCGGCGGTCGCAGCACGACGCCAGAGGAGCCGGGAGCGCATCTCGGACGGCCAGTATAGTGGCCGCCTTGGCGACCCGAACGGGCCCGACCGCGATAGAGCGTGGCGACGGCGCGGTGGTCGGCCGGGGCCGTGGCGTCTGGCGGTGGCCGTTCCACCCCTCTTCCTCCACGCCACGCTACCAGCCGACCCTGTCGATCCCGCTCGGCGGCACCGACGTCGACCTCACCCTCGCCGACCTCGCGATCGCGTGCGTGCTGGCGGTGGCGGCGATCGAGGCCTGGCGCGCCGGGATCGAGCCTCTCCGCCGCGCGCGCTGGCTGCTCGTGACCGCCGGGCTCTTCGCGGCGCTGACGATCGCGTCGCTCGCGACGCCGTCGCTGCTCGGCGAGGACTACCCGACTGCTCGTCCGCGCCGTCAGCCTCGGCAAGTTCTGGTGGTACGCGCTGCTCGCACCCGCCGTGCTGCTCCTCGTCCGCCGGGCGGACGACGTCGTCCCGCTCGCACGGTCGATCGTCGCCTGGAGCGTCGCCGCGTCGACCTGGGGCGCGCTGCAGTTCGCGGGGCTCGTCGACGAGTTCGAGGGACGCCGACCCGGCCAGCGGGAGCCGAGCTTCGTCGGGATCCACGACTTCGCGGCCCTCTCGGGAGCGGCGCTCACGGTCGGGCTGATCGGAGTCGCGTTCGGCGACGGCCGTCCGGCGGGCCGTCGCTGGGGATGGCTCGCGATCGCGACCGGAGGGCTCGGGATCGTCGCTCTCCGGTGCGATGACCGGCGTCGCCGGGCTGTGGCTGGCGGCGACTCGCCGTGGTCTCCTCCTCGCCCGCCGCGCGAGAGCGCTGCGCACGCGCGCGGCTCGTCGTGACCGTCGCCACCGTGCTCGTCGTGTCGATCGGAACGTCGACTGATGCGCGCCGACACGCTGACGCGGTTCGCGGAGTTCCTCGGGCTGCGCGAGGGACGGAGCAGACCGAGCGTCGAGAGCTACGCGCACCGAACCCTGCTCGCGTACATCGGGGTGAGGATCTTCCTCGACCACCCGTTGACCGGCGTCGGCTGGAACGGGTCGCTGGAGGAGTGGGCGTACGCTCCGCAGCTCGAGGACGCCCGGCGACGGTTCCCGACCGAGCCCGACCAGGCGTTCCCCTCGCCCGAGCACCCCTGGGGCGTGCAGAACCTCTACATCCAGGTGCCTGCCGACATGGGCGTCGCGGGGCTGCTCTCCCTGCTCGCGCTCGCCGTCGCGGCGCTGCGTCGCGGCGGCGCGGCGCGCGCAACGTCGCGTGTGCCCGGTGCTCGGGCTCGCGTGGCTGCTGGTCGCCGTCGGCGTGTGGGGCGGGATCGGCCTCGTCGCGGGGATCCCGCTGCTCGCGCTCACGTGGATCGGTCTAGGGTTGTCCGGTGTCCGTGACTGACCCGCGTCTCGACCCCCCGCTCTCGATGCCGACGTACGCGGTGCGCGCGCCGCTCGCCGCCTGGCTGCGGGAGGAGGCGGCGTCGGCGCACGCCGCGCTCGGCGACTACCGCGTGCTCGACGTCGGCTGCGGGGAGCGCCCGTACGAGCCGCTCTTCACGCCGTACGCCGTCGTCCTACACGGGCGTCGACCCGGTCGAGAACCCGCGCGCCGACCTCCGGGCCGCGGCGGAGGACCTGCCACTTCCCGACGCGAGCACCGACGTCGCGCTCTGCATCCAGGTGCTCGAGCACGTCGACGACCCGGCAGGCGGTCGTCTCCGAGCTCTCGCGCGTGACCGCGCCCGGCGGACGCGTGCTGCTCTCGACGCACGGCGTGATGGTGTACCACCCGAACCCGGTCGACCGCTGGCGCTGGACGCACGAAGGACTGCGAGCAGCTCTTCGCGCACGGCGGGCCCCTGGGAGACCGTTACGCGTGGTCCCGTCGTCGGGAACGGCGGCCTGCCTCGCGATGCTCACCTCGATCTACATGGGACACGTCCTCAAGCGCGCGCAGCTCGGTCGTGCGACCGGCCCCTGGTCACCGGGCGTCAACCGGGCCGCGCGCGCGCTCGACGCCGCGTGCCGATGCTCGCGGGCACGCACCCCGGGACGCTCGCCGCCAACTACCACGTCGTCGCGGTGAAGGCCCGTGACGCGGTCGCTCGTCACCGGAGGGGCGGGGTTCATCGGCTCGAACCTCGTCCGGGCCCTGCTCGAGCGCGGCGACGCGTCCGCGTCCTCGACAACTTCTCCACCGGCAACCGGCGCGAACCTCGACGGAGGTCGCCGACGACGTCGAGATCGTCGAGGGCGACCTGCGGTCGTACGAGCGCGTCCACACGGCCGTCCGCGGGTGCGACGTCGTCTACCACCAGGGCGCGCTCGGCTCGGTGCCGCGCTCGGTGCAGGATCCGCTGACGACGACGGCGGTCAACGTCGAGGGCACGCTCAACGTCCTCCTCGCAGCCCGGGACGAGGGCGCGCGTCGGGTCGTGTTCGCCTCGTCGTCGTCCGTGTACGGCAACGTCGGCGTCGACGGATGCCGCTGGCGGAGTCCGAGGCGCCGAACCCGATCTCGCCGTACGGCGTCGCCAAGCTCGCGGCGGAGCGCTTCTGCGTCTCGCTTCCACCACGTCTACGGGCTGCAGACCGTCGCGCTGCGCTACTTCAACGTCTTCGGGCCGCGCCAGGATCCGAGCTCCCAGTACGCCGCGGTCGTGCCGCGCTTCATCACGCGCGGTCGCCGAGGGGCGCCCGTCACGATCGTACGGCGACGGCACGCAGTCGAAGGACTTCACCTACGTCGCCAACGTCGTCGCGCGCGAACCTCGCTCGCCGGCGACGCCGACGGGGCGGTCGGCCGCGTGCTCAACGTCGCGACGGGCGGCAGCGAGTCGGTCAACGACGTCGCCGCCGCGATCGGCCGGCTGCTCGGCCGGGAGGTCGCGAGCGTCAAGCGGCCCGCGAGCGGCCCGGCGACGTGCGCCACTCGTGCGCCGACATCTCCGCCGCGCCGCGAGGCGCTCGGGTTCGAGCCCGCGGTCGACTTCGAGGAGGGGCTGCGGCACACGATCGACGACCGGTCGGAGAGGAGCGGTGATGGGCCACGCGTTCGGCATCGCTCGACGAGCTCGGCGAGGGCTACGGCTTCCGCAAGGTGCGCAAGGCGCTCGGCGTGACGGCGTTCGGCGTCAACGCGATCGTGCTGCCGCCCGGGCTTCCAGGGGTTCCTCCACTACCACGAGACTCCAGGACGAGCTCTACTTCGTCCACGCCGGGACGGCCCGCATCGAGGTCGACGGCGAGGAGCGGCTGCTCGGGCCCGGCGGCCTCGTTCCACGCCGAGTCGACGACGCCCCGACGGGTCTCGAACGGCGGGCGACGACGACCTGGTCGTGCTCGTGGTCGGCGGCAAGGACGGCTACGTCGAGCGCGACGGCCACATGGCCGACGCCGACGACGCTGCGACGTCGGCAGGCGTTCGGCAGCGGCGGCTGACGACGCCTCCGGCTCACCGGGCAGGGCGGCGCTCAGCCGGCGTCGAGCGCCCGCTCGGGCTCGGGGTCATCCGGCTCGAGGCGCAGGGCGGCCCCGGCCAGCGCGAAGACGACGACGGCGATCCAGGCACGCCGAGCACGTCGGTCTGCAGCGCGATCGCCGCGACCGCGGCGACCGACGACGTCAGCCACGCCGACCGTCGCCACAGCGCGACGAGCAGCGCGAGCCACCAGGCGACGAGCGCGGCCAGCCCGAGCAGCCCCGTGTCGACGCCGATCTCCGTGTAGGTCGACTCGCCCGCCTTGATCTCGACCCCGGTGCGCGACGCGACCACGCCGGCGTTGCCGAGCCCGTGCCCCTGCGGATGGCGCACGACGGCACGCACGCCGTCGCGCAGGTTGCGCAGGTGGCTGCGCGTCGACGCGTCGTCGCCCGGTGAGCGCGTCCTCGCGGCCAGCGCCGCCGACGGCGGCGGCGTTGTCGCGCAGGCACGGAGCTCCGTCCGGCGTGTAGCTCGTCGTCGGCCCGATCGAGGGGAAGACGGCGACGAACGCGACCGACGCCGCGAGCGACGCCACCGCGAGCGCAGCGGGGCGCCAGTTCCGCCGACGAGCGCGAGCACGACGAGCCCTCCCGCCGAGCGCGAGGAACGCCGGCCCGCGTGTGCGTGAAGAGGAGCCCCGACGAAGAGGACCGCGCCGACCGCGACCGACCACGGCCGGCGCCGGATCGCCGCGAGCAGGAGGAGGGCGACGACGAGCAGGTAGGCCGTCGCCAGCGGGCTGAGGAACGGCCCGACCAGACGCCGCAGCGGCGCGTCCTCGTCGCCGGTGTTGAGGATCCAGTTCTCGGGCAGCCCGCTGAGACACCGGTACGCGAGACCGAGCTGCTCGCGAGAACCAGCCCGGCACGCCCGACTCACGCCACCACTGCGAGCGGCACGAGGTAGACGTCGACGAGACCGACGGCCGCGACGGCGGCGGCGGTCGCCACGGATCGCGATCCCGGCCGCCACCACCTCGGCCGAGCGTCGAGCAGGCGACCCAGCACGTAGCCGGCGACGGGAAGGAGGTGGTGGCGCAGCGCGAGGAGCTCGCCCCGGGCGGTCGCGTCACCGCCGAGCCAGCCCTGCGGCAGCAGCGAGGTAGCAGACGACGATCGCCGCGTACGCGAGCGCGAGGCGGTCGGCCCACCGGAGACCGGGCAGCGACCCCGCGACCGCCAGCGCCGTCCCCGATCGCGAGCGAGCAGCAGCACGTCCTTCCACGCGCGACGACGTCGAGCGCGACGCCGCGACAGGCCGGCGCCGTAGAGCGTCGCCATCACCAGGTTGTGGAGCGCGAGCCCGACGACGAGGACGATCAGCGCGACCGAGCGGGAGCCGCTCGGCTCACGCGATCGCCACCAGCGTCATGCCGAGGTTGACGACCCGCACCGGCACCGGGAAGAGCGCCCGCAGATCGGACGGCGCCGAGCAGGTGGTTGTCCTTCGCCTAGCCGTTCCCGGTCGAGGTCGTAGGCGCGGTGCGCGAGCTCGTCGGGAAGCCAGTGCACGAACGGCAGGCGCGTGTGCACCTCGATCGGGAACCAGCGGTTCGGCGTCGTCACGAACACGCGCCGCCCGACGCGAAGCGCCTCGCGCACGAGCGCCTCTTGACGCTCACGGTCGCCGACGTGCTCGATCACGGCGTTCGAGAAGACGACGTCGAACGACGCCGTCGTCGAACGGCAGCGCACAGGCGTCTCCCTGGACGTAGCGGATCCGCGGGTATCGCTCGCGGAAGCGCACGCCGTCGTGGAGCCCGAGCGCCGTCATCCGGTCCGGGCCACGGATACCGCTCCTCGAGGAAGTTGTGCGTCGAGCAGCCGCTCTGCCCGCCGTCCTCCCGAGCGAGATCTCGTCGACGCCCGACGTCGAGCACGGTCGTGTCGCACGTCGGCCGCAGCTCGGCCAGGAAGAGGTCGAGCTTGCGCTGCCGGGAGCGGAGCGAGATCGCATCGGCGAGCCGCACGGCTCGACGGTAGCGGTCGCGCCGTCGCGCGACGCCACGCGAGATCGCCGGGCGGTGCCGGGTGCTTGCCGATCGGTCCCGCGGGCGACGGGAATCGAGAGGAGCACGGCCGGGGCGGCGGCCCGAGCCGTCGCGAAGACGCGATAGCCTCGATCGGTGGTCGAGACCACCCTCACGCCGGTCGGCCCCTACCGCCTCGCGCTCACGCCGCGCTCGGGTCGGTCGCACGCGCCACTGGCCGGCGACGACGCTCTGCGACGGCATGGCAGCTGCCCGACGGGCGGGTCAGGATCGCCGCCTCCGACGAGCAGGGGATCGACGAGGCCCGCTTCATGCTCGCGCTCGACGACGACACGGGCCGCTTCCACGAGCTGTTCGGGTCCGACCCGCTGATCGGGCCGTCTGCCAGAGCGCTCGTCGGCTACCGACCGCTGCGCCTGCCGACGGTCTCCCACGCGGCGCTGCGAGCGGTGTGCGGCCAGCTGATCGAGGCGACGCCGCGCGCGCGCGATCGAGCGGGCGGTGTGCCGGGCGACCGGCGACGGCGTCGCGACGCGGGAAGGCCTGGCGCGGCTCGGCGCGGCCGACCTGCGCAGCGCTGGGTCTCGCCCAGCATCGTGCCTCGACGCTCGTCCGGCTCGTGCGCTCGCTCGACCTCGAGCGCCTGCGGGCGCACCCGAGCGACGTGGTCCTCCGGCGCCTCGTTTCGGAGCGCGGGATCGGGCCCTGGTCCGTGGGGGTGATCGCGCTGGAAGGGCTCGGGCGATACGACCATGGCCTCGTCGGGGATCTCGGGCTCGTGAAGCTCGCCACCGCGCTTCACGGGAGGGTCGTCGATCCGTCCGAGACGGCGCAGCTCCTCGCGCCGTACGGCGCGTGGCAGGGGCTCGCAAGCGAGATCCTCATGCGCGGCATGGGGCTCGGGCTCGTCCCGGGCGCGAGCCTCGACGCAGCCCGACTCGCCCGCCGCAAGGCGCGCCGCGCCGCCTGAGGCCCGTAGACTGCTGGGAGATGGCAGTCGACGAGCGTCGGATAGCCGTCCTCGGGGCGGGCAAGATCGGGGAGTCCCTCATCTCGGGACTCCTCTCCTCGGGCTGGCGCACGACCGACGACATCGTCGCGTCGAGCCGGCGCCCCGAGCGAGCCGCCGAGCTGACCGAGGTGTACGGCATCGCGACGACGACGTCCAGCGAAGAGGCTGCAGTCGGCGCCGCGCTCGTGGTCGTGGCCGTGAAGCCACAGGACATCGAGGCGCTGCTCGGAAGCATCGCCACGGTCATCTCGACGGAGCAGACCGTCCTCTCGATCGCGGCGGCGATCCCGACCGCCTCGATCGAACGGCACCTCGCAGCCGGCGTCCCCGTCGTGCGAGCGATGCCCAACACGCCGTCGATGGTGCACGAGGGCATCGCCGGTCTCTGCGCCGGGGCGCACGCCTCGGACGCGCACATCACGCTCGCCGAGGAGGCCCTCGCTCACCTCGGAGCGGTCGTCCGGGTCCCGGAGCGGTACATGGACGCAGTCACCGCCGTCTCGGGCTCCGGCCCCGCCTACTTCGCCCTGCTCGCCGAGGCCATGATCGAGGCGGGCCTGCTGCTGGGTCTGTCGCGCGAGATCTCGACCCAGCTCGTCGTTCAGACGATGCTCGGCACCGCGAAGCAGCTCCGTGACGGCGGCATGCACCCCGTCGAGCTGCGTGAGATGGTCACATCCCCGGGAGGCACGACGATCGCGGCGATCCGCGAGCTCGAGGTCGCCGGCGTCCGCGCCGCGTTCCTCAACGCGATCCAGGCGGCGATGACCCGGGCGCGCGAGCTCGCCGCCGGCGAGGAGTAGCTCCGACCGATGGCGCCGCCTGACCCAGCGTCGCCTCCCAGCGCGCTGCATCGGCTGGCAAGACGCACCGTCCGCCCCACACTGAACCGGGTCGCCGGACCGCTCGACGTCCCACGCCGCTTCCGGCCGATCTTCCGGGACGTGCGGCGTGGCGACATTGCGATCGACTGCGGCGCGCACGTCGGGCGGTTCACCGCCGTTCTCGCCGAACGGGGGGCGACGGTCCACGCGTTCGAGCCCAATCCCGATGCCTACGCCGTGCTCGCCGCCCGGTTCCGCGACGCACCTCGCGTCCACTGCCGGGAGCAGGCGGTCGCTCTCGCCGCCGGTCGCGCCCGGTTGCACCTCCATGTCGACGCCGCGTCCGACCCGGTCGGTCGCGCCACCGCCTCGTCTCTGCTCACGGTGAAGCGCAACGTCTCTGCCGAGGCCTTCGTCGAGGTCGAGACCATCGACCTCCGCCGGCTCCTCGACGAACTCGGAGAGGTCGCGCTCCTCAAGCTCGACGTCGAAGGGATGGAGCTCCCGCTTCTCGAGGCGCTCGTCGCGGACGGCCGCCTCGAACGGATCCGCCACGTGCTCGTCGAGATGCACGACCGCCGCTCGACGGGCGGGTACACGCTCGACGGCGAGCGTGTCCGCGCGATGCTCGACAGCCCTAGGTTCGCGCACGTGCGGCTCGACTGGGACTGAGAGCCAAGTCCTCGGGTCGCGTCGGGGCGACCGCTGCTGATTGAACGGTCAGTCAAGCCCCGTGTATCCTCCTCTGGTGCCCAGGGCTCTGCGAGAGGTCGTCTTCGTCGACGGCGTGCGCACCGCGTTCGGACGCGCAGGCGAGGCCGGGCTCTTCGCCCGCACACGGGCCGACGACATGGCGGTCAGGGTCGTGCGCGAGGTGCTCGCACGCAACCCGGCAGCACCCCCCGAGCGCATCGGAGACGTCGTCCTCGCCGCCACCGCCCAGGTCGGCGATCAGGGACTGACCCTCGGCCGTGATGTCGCGATCCTCGCGGGCCTGCCGCACACCGTCCCCGGCTTCGCGGTCGACCGGATGTGCGCGGGCGCGCTGACCGCGACGACCGCCGCCGCAGGAGAGATCGCCTTCGGTGCGTGCGATCTCGCGATCGCCGGCGGCGTCGAGCACATGGGCCACCACCCCATGGGCGACGAGGTCGACTTCAACCCCCGCTTCGTCGCCGAGCGTCTGATCGACCAGAGCGCAGCCGTGATGGGCCAGACGGCCGAGAACCTGCACGACGCGTTCCCCGACCTGACCCGCGAGGACGCCGACCGCTACGCGGCCGAGAGCCAGCGCCGCGCGAACGCCGCCTGGGAGACGGGGACGGACGGGGTGTTCGGGCGCACGGTCGTGCCGATGGCGGCGCTCGGGCACGACGGGTGGCGGATCGCCGACCGCGACGAGTTCCTGCGCCCCGGCACGACGACGGAGGCGCTCGCGGCTCTGCGCGCACCGTTCCGCGTCGGCGGCAGGGTGACGGCGGGCAACTCGGCCGGCCTCACCGACGGGGCGACGGCGTGCCTCCTCGCGGCGCAGGAGACGGCTGACGAGCTCGGACTCGTGCCGACGATGCGGCTCGTGGGGTTCGCGTACGCCGGCGTGGAGCCGCACCTGATGGGCCTCGGTCCCGTGCCGGCGACCCAGCAGGTGCTCGCCCGCTCCGGGCTGACGCTCGACGACGTCGGGCTGTTCGAGCTGAACGAGCCCTTCGCCGTGCAGGTGCTCAGCTGGTGTCGCGGGCTGGGCGTCTCCCCGGACGACCCACGTCTCAACCCGTACGGCGGGGCGATCGCCTGCGGCCACCCGCTCGCAGCGACCGGTGTGCGCCTGATGGCGCAGCTCGTCGCACGGCCTCGGCGAGCGCCCCGACGTGCGCTACGGGCTCACCGCGCTGTGCATCGGGTTCGGGATGGGCGCAGCGCTCGTCTGGGAGAACCTCCGTCATGGCTGAGGGCCAGAGGGCTCCGGAGCCCGTCACCCGCTTCTTCCTCCAGGAGACGCAGACGCGGGCTGGGCGTGTCGCCCTCGTCACGATCGACAACGGCGCGGACTGGCAGAAGCCGAGCATGTTCGGGACGGAGGCCTTCGCCTCGCTCGCCGCGGTCCTCGACGAGCTCGAGCGGGACGACTGGAGCGGACTGCTGCTGACCGGGAAGCCCATGGTCTTCGCGGCCGGCGCGGACATCACGCAGTTCCCGGGCATCACCCCCGAGAGGGCACGCGAGGGCAGCGCCGCCGGGCACGCGCTGTTCGGGCGGATCCGCGCACTGCCGTATCCCACGCTCGCCGCGCTCACGGGGGCCGCGCTCGGCGGCGGCATCGAGATCGCGCTGCACTGCGACGTGCGGACGGTCGCGTCGTCGACGCGCCACCTCGCGCTGCCGGAGGTCTTCCTCGGGCTGATCCCGGGCTGGGGCGGCACGCAGCTGCTGCCGCGCGCTCGTCGGCGCGGAGCGTGCCGTGCGCGTGATCGTCGACAACCCGCTCGAGCGCAACCGCATGCTGCGCGCCGACCAGGCGCTCGAGCTCGGGCTCGTCGACCACGTGCTCGAGCCGGTCGACCTCGTCGACGGCCTCGCTCGAGCTGCTCGTGCGACCGCGATCGAGGCAGGCACGCCGAAGCACGCCTACGACGCCGACCTCGCCGACGTCGCCGAGGTCTGCGCCAGTGCGCGCCATCGCGTCGACGACGCGGTGCACGGCGCCGCTCCTGCTCCGTACCGCGCGCTCGACCTGATCGAGGGGACCGCGACCTGGACGATCGAGGAGGGCTACCGGGCGGAGCAGGACGCCGTCGCGGAGCTGCTTCCCGGGCCACAGGCGCAGGCGTCGATCTACGCCTTCGACGTCGTCGAGCGGCGGATCAAGCGCGGCGTCGGCGTGCCCGATGCGCCGCCGCGCCGGGTGCAGCGGGTCGGCGTGGTCGGTGCCGGGCTGATGGCGACGCAGCTGGCGACGCTCTTCCTGCGACGGCTGGAGGTGCCCGTGGTGCTGACCGACGTCGACGCCGATCGTCTCGACGGCGCGCTCGAGCGGATCCGCGGCGAGCTCGAGGGCCGTGGCGAAGGGACGTCTCGACGAAGGGAAGGCACGATTCCTCGCCTCGATCGTCTCCGCCGGCGACGGAGTGGAGTCCTACGCCGGTTGCGACCTCGTGATCGAGGCGGTCTTCGAGGAGCTCGCCGTGAAGCGGGAGGTGTTCGCAGCGCTCGAGCAGATCGTCTCTCCCGAGTGCCTGCTCGTGACCAACACCTCGTCGCTGTCGGTCACCGCGATGGCCGACGGGCTCGCGCATCCGGAGCGCGTGGTCGGGCATGCACTTCTTCAACCCGGTGGCGGTGCTCCCGCTCGTGGAGGTCGTGCGCACTCCTGCCACGGACGACGAGACGCTTCGCGACGGCCTGGGACGTGACCCGACGTCTCGGCAAGCGTGGAGTCCTGGTCGCCGACGCGCCCGCCTTCGTCGTCAACCGGCTGCTCACGCGCCAGTCGTCGGTGCTGATGCAGGCGATCGAGGCGGGGAGCTCGTTCGAGGAGACGGACGAGGCCGCGCTGCGGCTCGGCCTGCCGATGCCGCCCGTCGGCGCTGCTCGCGATGGTCGGGCCGACGGTGGCGAACCACGTGCTGCACACGCTCCACGACGCGTTCCCGGACCGTTTCCCGCTCTCGCCGACGCTCGAGGCGCTCGCCGCCGGCGAGCTCCCGGCGCTCGAGGAGCGCCCCGACCGGCCGACGGTCGACGAGATCCACGCCAGGGATCCTCGACGCGCTCGCCGACGAGTGCGCCCGCCTGCTCGACGAGGGCGTGGTCGGATCGGCGGCCGAGATCGACGCGTGCCTCATCCTCGGCGCGGGCTATCCGTTCTTCCGCGGCGGGATCACGCGCCACCTCGACGACGCCGGCGCGTCGGCGCGGGTCACGGGCGGCCGCTCGCGGCCCGCTGACACGCCCCGGCCACGACCGGTCGTTCCGCTACTCTCCCGGCGTCGACCGCGCTCGCCAAGACGAGCTCCGCGAGCGGGCCGACTCCTCGACAGAGGAAGCAGGCGGCAGCACCTTCGAGGTCGCTGCGGACATGCAGGATTCGACGATCACCCCGACAGACATCCGTCGGAGCGCTCCGAGGCCATGAGGGCCGACGCGCTCCGCGCCGAGCAGTGGTTCGGCGAGCCGTTCCTCCACCCGGGCGAGGATCCCGCCGTCGCGCTCGCGCCCGGCACCGCGCGCCGCGCGCGCTCGACGACGCCCTCATCGAGATCGGCGAGGGACGCCGCACGCCGTCGTCGCGCTGGCAGGTGCGCTACGGGCTGATGCTCGGGCTCGAGCGCGTCCTCGCCGCCGAGAGCCGCCGCGACCGCCGCCGGGACGACGCTCCGCCGCCATCAGATCGACGCGCTCGCGGGGATGCTCACCGAGCTGATCGCCGCGACGCAGCGCGGCTTCGACGAGAACGGCAGCGGGGCCAGAACGGCAACGGCCCGAGCACGGCGACGGAGCTCGACGAGGAGCTCGAGCTGGAGGACGAGGAGGACGAGGACATCGCCCTGGTCGACGAGGCCCCCGAGCCGGAGGGCTTCGCCGGAGCGGATCCGGGCGCCTCCCGTCGCTATCGGTTCCGTCATCCGACGGCGTCCGGCAAGACGATCGCCGCCGCGGGCTTCGTCGAGTCGGCACGCGAGCTCGGCGTCCTGATCCTCACGCATCGCCGCCTGCTCGTCGACCAGTTCAACCGCGACCTCACGCACGAGGGATACGGAGACCGCCTGACCCCGGCGATCGAGGGCGGCAAGGAGCCTCTCTCCGGCTCACCGCTCACGATCCAGACGTACGCCTGGTTCGCGCGACACGCCTCCGAGATCTCCCGCGAGGCGTACCAGCTCGTGATCTGCGACGAGGCGCACACGGCCCTCGGCGAGAAGACGAGCGCCGCGATCCGCTCGTTCCACGAGCCGCTCTACATCGGGATGACGGCGACGGAGGAGCTGATCGCCAAGCAGGTCTCGGACGTCTTCCCCGCGTCGGTCGACGACCTCCCGCTGACGGACGCCGCACGGCGCGGTCTGATCGCGCCTCTGCGCTCGCTCCGCGTGCCCCCCGTCGCCGCGATCAACTCCGTCCCGATCGTCGGCGGCGACTTCGAGGAGCGCGCGCTCGCCGCTGCCCTCGACCACACGGCGCTCAACCAGGCCGCCGCGAGCCTCTATCGCGACCGCTTCGGCCCGACGCCGGGCATCGTCTACGCGGCCGGCGTCGAGCACGCGTACAACCTCGCGCAGGAGTTCCGCGCGGCAGGGCTCAAGGCGCAGGCCGTGTCGGGTCGCACACCGCCCCGCGAGCTGGCCGAGACCCTGGCGGCCTACGAGCGCGGCGAGATCAACGTGCTGATCAACGCGATGCTGCTCGCGGAGGGCTGGAACTCCCCGAGAGCGACCGTGTGCATGCACCTCGCGCCGACGGCCTCGAAGCGCGTCTACCAGCAGCGGATCGGCCGGATCATGCGCACGCACCCGCGCAAGGAGGCCGGGGTCGTCGTCGACTTCGTCCCGAAGGGCGCCACCCACGCGGAGCGCGTCGTCTCCCTGCACTCGCTGCTCGACGCCGACTTCTACCGCGAAGGCGCGCGCGTCACGCCTGCACCGCGCCGCCGCTCGGCGCGCCGCGCCCGTCGCAGGCTCTCTCCGGCGCCGTGGCTCGTCCCGGTGACGCAAGACGTGCGCCGTCGCCTCGCGGTCATCCAGCGCGACTGGCAGCGCGTGGACCCGAAGTTCCTGGACGACGACGAGCAGCGCTTCTGGGCGACGATCGCCGGTCGGCAGATCCGGTTCGACCAGCGCGCCGACTTCGCGCGGAAGTTCACCGAGGGACGGGCCGGGAAGGGCGCCCTGGAGACGTTCCTCGCCGTCTGCGCCGCCGAGAACCCCAACCGTCGCCTCCGGATGACCGCGCTGGCCGATCGGGTCGCGACGCCGGTCGAGCGGGCCGACTTCGACGACCTCGTGACGCTCGTCACGCAGGCGCCCCCGTGGGAGAAGGATCGCGCCGCGGGCGTGCGCATCATGCTGCGGGCGATCGGCGACGGAAAGGCCTCGGCTCCCGACCAGATCCTCCAGCGGTGGACCTGGCGCCTGACGCGCAGCGTGCGCAAGACGCTCGACCGCAAGGCGAGCCAGGAGTTCCCCGAGGGCAAGCGCCTGCTCGGCGCCGTCGCCAACTCACGGGGGCACCGGCACGAGGAGAACGTCGTGCAGCTCGTCCGGATCGCGAAGGCGCTGCCGCTGACCGTCGGAGCCGCACTGCTCGCGTCCGCGGAGGGCTACACCCCGCGGGCGACGCAGACGCTCGACCTCGCCCGCGAGGAGCTCGCGCCGATCGAGGAGATCGCCGCCGCCCTGGCCGACGACCTCCCGGCGCCGAAGGCTCCCGCGCGCAAGTCGCGTCGCCGGCGCAAGAAGAAGCGGCCGGCTGCAGGCGGAGAGGGCACGCCCGAGGGCGTCGAGCAGCCGCCGGATGCCTCCGGCGAGGGCTCACAGGTGGATGCAGGCCCGCCCGGGGTGGACGGCGATCCTGGCGCGGTCACCGACATCGCCGACGCTGCCACGCCGTCCCGATCCCGGAGCTCCCGCCGGCGGCGCAGGCCACGCGCCGAGACCGAGACCGGTCGCGGCTCCCGGCGACGTCGCGGACGAGACCGCGGCCTAGAACCGCGCCCGCGGCCCGACGAACGATCGGCTCGCCCGGATCGAGCTCTCAGGCCGGAGGTGCGAGCGGCCCGTCGTCCTGGCCCTCCTCGCGCTCCCGCAGGAAGCGCGTCAGCTCGGCCGCGATCGAGTCGCCGGAGGGCAGCTGCCCGCCCTCGGCGAGCCCCTCGATCGAGTCGACGCGCCGCTCGAGCTCCTCGACGTACGCCTGCGTCTCGGAGTCCGACGCGACCGCATCGCTCACGTGGCGGGCGTAGTCCGCCTCGGCCTCCTCGAGCGCGGTGAGGTCGATCGCGACGTGCAGGAGCTCTGAGAGCTTCGCGACGAGAGCCTTCGCTGCGCGCGGGCTCGGCGCGAGCGAGACGTAGTGCGGGACGGCGGCCCAGAGGCTGGCCGACCGGATCCCCGACTGGCGGCAGGCGTCGTGGAGGACGCCGACGATCCCTGTCGGGCCCTCGTAGCGGGACAGCTCGAGGCCGAGCTCCTCGACGAGGCGCGGGTCGGTCGCGGCCCCGGTCACGGGTGCGGGACGGGTGTGCGGGACGTCCGCGAGGAGCGCCCCGAGCGAGACGACGAGCTCGACGTCGAGCTGCCGCGCGAGTCCGGTGACGAGCTCGGTGAACGTCCGCCAGCGGTAGCTCGGCTCGACCCCTGCGAGCAGGATCACGTCACGATCGGCCCCCGGGATCGCGGCGTGCTGGAGAGCGTTCTCGGGCCACTCGATGTGGCGGGTGAGCCCTTCGTCGAGGACGACGGTCGGGCGGGTCGCCTGGAAGTCCATGAAGCCTTCGGGATCGATCTCCGCGAAGGTCGTCGCCTCCCAGATCTCCTGGAGGTGCTCGACCGCCATCGTCGCGCCCTGGCCGCCGTCGTTCCAGCCGGAGAACGCACAGATGAGCACCGGCCGGCGCAGCGACGGCAGCTCGGAGATCCGTAGCTCCTGCTCCACCCCCGAAGCCTACTCGCGCCGACGCCTGCCGGTCAGGATCTGAGAGCTGCCGAGTCGACGGCCCGGCCGGGATCCGGAGCGACCGCGGCGAGGGGAGCCGGTGGACGCGCGAGCGCCTGGACGACCGCGACCGTCAGCGCCCAGATCGCAGCTGCGAGCGTCACGTGCACGAGCACGAGCCCCCACGGCAGAGCGTTGCGGTACTGGATCTCGCCGACGAGCATCTGCGCGAGCAGCACGACGAGCAGCGCGAAGCCGAGTGCGGCGACGCCGGGTAGCTCGCGTCGGCGGCGCACGAGCTGCCACCCGAACAGGAGCAGCCCGATCCCGTACACAGCCGTCGCCCGCACGTGGACGTACACGGTGTCCGTGATCCCCAGTCCCAGGCGCTGCACGTCCTGGTCGGCACCGGGGTGGGGACCCGACGCTGTGGCGACCGCGCCGGTCACCACCATCACCGCGCAGGCGACGATCCCGACCCCTCCTGCGGCGAGCAGCCAGGTCGGAGCGTCCGACGCGGCGCGCCCACGCGCGGTCGACCAGGCCTCGATGAGCACCACCACCGAGAGCCCCGTGACGACCAGCGCGAGCAGGAAGTGCGACATCACGGCCAGCGGATGAAGCTCGAGGAGCACCGTCACGCCGCCGAGCGGGATCTGAGCGACCGTCCCGAGGAACGCTGCCAGCGCCGTGAGACGCACCCAGCGCGGCAGCCCGGCGACCCTGCGCGAGGCGAGCCAGCACACGAGCGCCATCACGATCCCGACCAACGCGACCATCCGGTTCCCGAACTCGATGAACGCGTGGTACCCCTGAGCCGGGAACGGCGTCTGGCCGCAGCGGGGCCAGTTCTCGCAGCCGAGACCCGAGCCGGTGAGCCTCACGAACGCGCCCGAGGTGACGACGAACTGGAGGGTGACGAACGAGGCCAGCGCGATGTGCAGGAACCGCGTCGGGGAGACCGTTCGAGCGCCCGACCGCCGCATCCCAAGCACCATGCGAGTCTAGCCTCGAGGTCCCGCCGGCGCCGGGACTACCCGAGGCTCACGCCGGAGCCTTCGACCACGCGGCCGATCCGCCAGACCTCGAGCCCTGCGCCGGCGAACGACGCCTCGGCGACAGCCGCGCGCTCCGCGGGAAGCGTCACCAGCAGCCCGCCGGCGGTCTGCGGGTCGTACGCGAGCGCCTCTGCGACCTCGTCCGCCGTGCTCTCGACGTGTGGGCCTGCGAACTCGCGGTTCCTCCGCGCGCCGCCGGTCGCGACGCCTGCCGCTGCGAGCTCGAGCGCCCCCGGCAGGGCGGGCAGGGCTTCGGCCTCGAGCGCGATCCGAACGCCCGAGCGACTCGCGGTCTCGTGTGCGTGCCCGAGGAGGCCGAAGCCCGTCACGTCGGTGACGGCGTTCGGCGAGAGCGCCCGGAGCACGTCCGCCGCTGCGCGGTTGAGGGTCGTCATCGCATCGATCGCCGCTGCCAGCGCGCCGGGGGGGTCGCGACCGTCTCGGCGCGCCTGGAGCACGAGCCCTGTCCCGAGCCGCTTCGTGAGGAGGACGGCGTCGCCGACCCGGGCGCTGCTCTTCATCCACACGAAGTCGGGATGCACCGTTCCGACCACCGCGAGCCCGTACTTGGGCTCGACGTCGCGGATCGTGTGCCCGCCCGCGAGGATCGCGCCCGCCTCCGTGGTCGCCTCCGCGGCGCCCGAGAGGATCTCGCCCAGGATCTCGGTCGGGAGCTCCTCGGGGAAGGCTGTCACCGAGAGCGCGAGGAGCGGTGAGCCGCCCATCGCGAACACGTCGTTCAGGGCGTTGGTGGCTGCGATCCTCCCGAATGTCCGTGGATCGTCGACGACCGGTGGGAAGAAGTCGACGGTGAAGACGAGCGCGCGCTCGTCGTCGAGGCGGTACACGGCTGCGTCGTCCGCCGGGTCGAGGCCGACGAGCAGATCGGCCGCCTCGGCCGGCACGATCCCCGCGAGGAGCGTCTCGAGCCGCGCCGCGGAGTACTTCGCGGCGCACCCGCCCGCCTTCGCCAACGAGGTGAGGGAGGGCTGCTCCACGGGCTCAGTCTACGGGCGCTCCGCCCGTTGACAGCGGTGTCCGACGTCGGTTGGATTCGTGCCATGTCCCGCGGAGCCGTGCTGTGCTTGCTGCTCGTCGCCGTCGCCGCCGGCCAGACGGCGCCGGCCGCGGGAGCGGCGAGACCTCGGCCCGCCGCATGCGTCGCGAGCGTGACCAAGGGCCCGCCGCCCGTCGCGCGCGCCGACGCCGTCCTGCTCTGCGCGCAACCGATCGCGGCGACGGCGACGGTCACGGGGCGCTGGAGCACCTGCGCGACGAGCCCACCCGGACCGGACGAGGTCTGCGAGACCGGATCGTGGACGGCCCGCTTCCGCTCGCGTGGTGCGCTCACGGTGAACGGCCTCTCGAGCGGGACGATGACCTGGTTCGGGAGAGCGACCGGCACCCTGACCTGTCGCCGCGACCGCGCGAACGTCGGCCCCGACATCCCCGGCACGCCACCAGGCGAGCGGTTCCATCGCGCAGGCTCGTTCCCGATCGCGCCAGATGACCGTGGCTGCGGGAGCGCGTGGATCCCGCGTGATCGTCACGGCGGACGGCGGCCTCGCCACGTCAGCCTCGAACCGAGCGGTCGAGACGTGCGGCCCGATCGTGCTCGGGAGCGGCGATCCCACGACGTTCGGCAAGCCCGTCGATCCGGGCGTGCTCCTCCGCTCCGGCACGCTGCGCGCGACGCTGCGCCAGTCCGGGGCGTTCGGCGTGGTGGCGGCGTTGGTCGGAGGGCCGCTGCGCGGATCCGGGACGATGACGTTCTCGATCCGGTTCCGCGGCTGACGCGCCCCGCAGCGGCAGGAGCCGTCCGACGGAGCCCGAATGATGGGGGCGAAGGAGAAGCTCGCTTCTCCCTTTTCCCCTGATCGACGAAGGCCGCCTACCCCGGGCGGCCTTCGGTTCTCTCGTGCGACGATACGGGCCGTGCGCAGCGCGATCGTCACCGGGGGCTCGTCGGGCATCGGGCTTGCGATCGCCAGGATGCTCGGCGAGGAGGGCTTCGCGCTCACGCTCGCTGCACGCCGGGTCGAGCGGCTGCGGGCCGCCGCGGAGGAGCTCGGAGCGCTCGCGGTCGAGACCAACGTCGCCGTCGAGAGCGAGTGCATGCGGCTGGTCGAGGCGCATCGCGAGGCGCACGGCGGTCTCGACGTGCTCGTGAACTCCGCCGGCGTGGGGATCGCAGGCCGGCTCGGAGACGTCGAGACGAAGCACGTCGACCTCCAGCTGGCCGTCAACCTGCGCGGTGCGCTCCTCCTGACGCGGGAGGCGCTGCCGCTGCTGCGCGCCACCAGCGGTCTCGTCGTCAACGTCGCCTCGATCGCCGGAACGGCTCCGACGCCGGATCTCGGCGTCTACGGCGCGACCAAGGCCGCGCTGATCGCCCTCACGCGGACGCTCTCACAGGAGGAGGAGTCGACCGGCGTCCGCGCCACGGCGCTCTGCCCCGCGTTCGTCGACACCCCCATGGCGGAGTGGGCGGGCCTCGAGCCGGAGGCGATGATCCAACCGGAGGACTGCGCCGAGCTCGTCCGCGCGCTCCTGCGCCTCTCTCCCGCCGTCCGCGTCCCGGTGATCGTCGTCGAGCGCAACGGCGAACGCGTCTAGATGGTCGATCGCTGGTTCAGGCGCCTCCAGGGAGCAGGCTCAGACCGTCTCGTCCTCGCCGGTGCCGAGCAGGCCCCAGGGGTCGCCGGCAGAGGTCAGGCCGAGGCGCGCGTAGAGACCGAGCTTCTCACGGGAGTCCTCGAGATCGAGGACGCGCATCGTGAGCTGGCCGATGCGGTCGAGCGGCCCGAAGGCCTGATCTTCGACGCGCTCCATCGAGAGCCGCTCGGGGTGATACGTCGAGTTGTCGCTCTGGGTGTCGAGGATCGAGTAGTCGTCGCCACGACGTAGCTCGAGGGTGACCGTGCCGCTGACGGCGGAGCCGACCCAGTGCTGGAGGCTCTGGCGGAGCATCAGCGCCTGCGGGTCGAACCAGCGTCCCTCGTAGAGGAGCCGGCCGAGCTTGCGCCCCAGCGTGCGGTAGTTGTCGATCGTCGCCTCGTTGTGGATCGCGTTGACGAGCCGCTCGTAGGCGATGAAGAGAAGCGCCATCCCGGGCGCCTCGTAGATGCCTCGGCTCTTCGCCTCGATGATCCGGTTCTCGATCTGGTCGGACATCCCGAGCCCGTGCCGGCCCCCGATCTCGTTCGCCGCGAGGACGAGCGCCACGCGATCGTCGAAGGCGACTCCGTCGATCGCGACCGGCCAGCCCTCGTGGAACGTCACGGTCACTCGCGTGGTCTCGATCTCGACCGCCGTGTCCCAGTGCGCGACACCCATGATCGGGGTGACGATGTGCATCGAGTGCCCGAGCGACTCGAGGTCCTTCGCCTCGTGCGTCGCGCCCCAGATGTTCGCGTCCGTCGAGTAGGCCTTCTCCTTCGTCTGGTGGTACGGCAGGCCGCGCTCGACGAGCCACTCGCTCATCTCCGCGCGACCGCCGAGCTCCTCGACGAACAGCGCGTCGAGCCACGGCTTGTAGATCCGCAGCGCCGGGTTCGCGAGCAGGCCGTAGCGGAAGAAGCGCTCGATGTCGTTGCCCTTGTACGTCGACCCGTCGCCCCACACGTCCACGCCGTGCTCGTGCATCTCGTGGACGAGCATCGTCCCCGTCACCGCCCGCCCCAGGGGAGTCGTGTTGAAGTACGTCCTCCCGCCGGTGGAGACGTGGAACGCCCCGCACTGCAGTGCCACGAGCCCCTCGTGCACGAGCTGAGGCCTGCAGTCGACGAGGATCGCCTCCTCGGCGCCGACGGCGAGCGCGCGCTCGGGGATGCCTCCGATGTCGTCCTCGTCGTACTGGCCGAGATCGGCGGTGAGCGCGTACGGGATCGCGCCCTTCTCGCGGATCCACGCCACGGCGACGGTCGTGTCGAGCCCGCCCGAGAAGGCGATGCCGACGCGCTCTCCGACCGGGAGCTCGGTGAGGACGCGATGCATCGGCGCATTGTAGGGACGGTCCCGCCCGGCCCGTGTCGACGCCACGGCCGGTCGGTGACCGGGGCCAGCGCGGCGGCGCACGCTGCCGAACGAGCGGGCGGGAGCCCTGCGACCTCTCGCTACGGTTGGACGATGCGCCTGCAGCTCGTCACCGGTGAGGGCGTCCCCGACTTCCTCGACCTCCCATGGGACGTCCCGCTGGAGGAGTGGGAGAGCGAGCGGCTGGTCGACGTCGTTCGCGGCATCTCCCGCCACGTCGTGCGGTTCGTGCGCTACGACGAGGCGATCTTCGCGCTGAAGGAGATCAACCCGAGGCTCGCGCGCAAGGAGTTCGCGCTCCTGCGCAACCTCGCGGAGCGCACGGTGCCGGTCGTCGAGGCGACGGGGATCGTCGACGGGCGCGGAGCCGAGCTCCAGCTCGACGCGGTCCTGGTCACGCGCCACCTCGACTTCTCCCTCCCCTACCGGACGCTCTTCCGCTCGAGCGGCGACCCGCACCTCCGGGAGCACCTGCTCGACGCGCTCGCGCAGCTCCTCGTCCGGGCGCACCTGGCCGGCTTCTTCTGGGGCGACTGCTCGCTCTCGAACACGCTCTTCCGTCGTGACGCCGGAGCGCTCTCGGCCTACCTCGTGGACGCTGAGACCGGCGAGCTGCATCCCACCCTCACCGAGGGGCAGCGCCTCCACGACCTGCTCGTGGCCCGCGAGAACCTCGCGGGCGAGCTCTTCGACCTGCGCCGCCGCCGGCGAGCTGCCACCCGAGATCGATCCGGTCGACATCGGCGAGGCGGTCGCTGCAGTCGGTACGACGGACTCTGGGACGAGCTGACGCACGAGGAGCTGATCCGGCCCGACGAGCGACACCGCATCCAGGAGCGGCTCGAGCGGCTGCACGAGCTCGGGTTCGACACGGAGGAGCTCGAGCTGGTCGCCGACGGCGACGCGTTCCGACTCCGGGTGAGCCCTCGCGTGGTCGAATCCGGCTACCACCAGCGCCGGCTCCTCACGCTCACGGGGCTCGACGTCCAGGAGAACCAGGCGCGCCGGCTGCTCGACGACCTGCGCAGCTTCCGCGAGGAGGCCGAGCGGACGGAGGGCGACCGCCTGCCCGATCCCGTCGTCTCCTACCGCTGGCTCGCGGAGGTCTACGAGCCGGCGCTCGCGGCGATCCCGCTCGACCAGCACGGCAAGCTCGAGGCCGCCCGAGCTCTACCACCAGCTGCTCGAGCATCGCTGGTTCCTCTCGGAGGAGCTCGGCCGGTGCGCCACGATGAGCGAGGCGATCGCCTCCTACAGCGAGCGCGTTCTGCCGACGGTCGCGAGCGAGCGGGTCGTCCCGGCAGAGGCCTAGACGACCGGTGGGTCAGGCTTTCTCGAGGACTGCGACGTAGATCGGGCTCGTCGTCCGTGATCGTCGTGGCGAGGCGCCACCCGGTGCTCTCCGCGAGGTCGGAGAGCTCGTCCGGGCCGACGAGCAGGTAGTCGAACCACGGCGTCGCGAGCTCGCGGTAGCGGACGCGAAGGCGGACGAGCCCGGGCGGAAGGCCACGGGCACGGTTCCGGTCGTGATAGGCGAGGTGCTCCGGATCGTCGGTGTCGAGAGGGTCGAGAGTCGTCGCGACGATCCGGCCACGAGGCCCGGTGAGCGAGCGCAGCCGGCGCAGCAGGCGCCGGGCATGCGGCGGTCGCCCGAGCAGGCCGAGGTTGTTGCCCGCCATCACGACGGAGTCGAAGACGCCGAACCGGTCGTCGAGATCCTCGAGCGCCAGGACGTGGACGTGCCGAGAGCCCGCGCTTCCGGGCGACCGCGATCGAGCCCTCGGAGGTGTCGATGCCGACGACCTCGTGTCCGCGATGCCGAAGCTCGAGAGCGACGCGCCCCGGCCCGCACCCGACGTCGAGCACCCGTCCGCGCACGTGGCGCAGCTCCGTCGCTCGACGGGTTCCAGCGACGCACGCGGCGAGAGGTAGTCGAAGCGAGTCGGTCTGACGAAGCCGTCGTCGCGCTCGACGATCCCCAGCGCCGGCTCGCCGCCGGTACGCCGCCGCGACGACGGCACCGTAGGCGTCGCCGACGATCACGCGACGCGCTTCGCCGCTGCCACGAGCTCGCCGACCGAGGCTGCGCCCTCGAAGCTCGCCCGCACGACGCCCGTGCGGTCGACGACGAACGTGTACGGCTCCGTCGGCAGCCGCCACTCGGTGACCCAGCGGTTGACGCCCTTCCCGGGCGTGTTGTCCTGGTAGATCTCGACGTGGATGAACCGGACGCCGGAGCCGGCCATCCGCTTCCGGGCGGCGGAGAGGACGTCGACGACGGGCCCGCAGACCCGGGTCTGGCAGAACTGCGGCGTCGCGAAGCTGAGGACGAACGGCTCGTTCGCGGCGAGCGCCTCGGCGACCGAGGTCCGGTAGAGCGCGGGGTCGGGCTTCCGCGCGGTCGTGAGCTTCTCGAAGTCACCGCCCGTGGAGACGGATCGTGGGCGTCCGCGACGCGATCGCCGGGTCGCCGACACCCGGCGCGACCGGGCGTCGGCGGATCTTGACCGTCCCCAGAGCCTCGACCGACGAGCCTCCCACCGGCTTGGCCACGTACCAGAGCGTTCCCGGCGACTTGCACGTCGACGTGCATCACGTAGATGTTCTGGGCGTCGGCCTCGTCGCCGCCCGGGACGCCGACCGCTCGAGCCGCGCCGTGGTCGTGGCGTACGGGCGCTCCAGCTTGCCGCGCGCGAGCCAGACGCGGGCCGTGGGACGCTCGACGAGATCCCCGGCGCGGTTCGCGATCAGGAACGAGATGCGGTTGGGCCCGACGGCGTGATCGGACGTCCCCGCGATCGTGGTCACGTTGTCTCCGGGACCACGCCAGAGCGCCTCCAGGGTCTCCCCTGGAGGCGCTGCGGGTGACTCCTCGACGCTGGTGCCCGTCCCCTCCGAGCTGCCGGAGCAGCCGGTGAGTAGGAGCGTCACGACGGTGGCGATGAGGGCTGCAGACGGACGCACTCCGCGTCCGAGTCTAGACCCGCAGCACCTCAGTCGCCGTCGGAGAACGTCTTGTCGGGACGAACTTCGCGTGCAAGCGCCGCCAGCAGGGCGAGGTTCGCGAGCGCCAGGATCAGGCGGGCACGGGACATGGGCGTTCCTCCTTTCAGATCTCAGAAGCGGACGACCCGGAGCGCCTCTGCGGCATTCCGGTACAGCCGCGCTGCCTCGCGGTCGTCTCCACGACGCTCCGCGAGATCCCCCAGCGCGACCCACACCCCCGCCCTGTGACCGACGGACGCCATCTGCTCGAAGGCGACGTCGGCCGACCTGAACCACTCCTCTGCCTCGTCGAGCCGACCTCGCTCGAGGAGCGACCGGCCCAGCACGAGGCTGGACTGGCCGATCTCGTCGAGGAAGTCCTCCCGACCGTCGAGGAGCTCGAGCGCCTTCCGCGCGTGCTCGTCCGCCGTCTCGTAGTCGCCGAGCTGCAGATGCACCGCCGCCAGGCTTCCCAGGGCCTGCGCTGCGTCCGGCTGCGAGCCGGCCTCGACGGAGAGAGCGAACGACGCGTTCAGGTGCTCGATCGCCTGCTCGGGCTTGCCGAGCAGGAACTGGAGGCCGCCCAGGTTGAGCATGATGCGGCCGGAGTTGCGCTCGTCGTCGAGCTCGGAGTAGATGGCGCTCGCCTGCTGCGCGTACTGCCGCGCCAGGATCAGGTGGCCCATCTTCTCCGCGACGAACGAAGCCTGGAAGTACGAGCCTGCGACGACGCGAGGATCGTCGGAGGCCTGCGCGAGCTCGAGGGCCAGCAGCGCGTCTTCCTGCGCGGCCTCGAAGTCGCGCTGACGCCGGCGGCAGCGCGAGCGCCAGGAGTAGATCTGCGCTCGGAGCCGGTCGCTCGGAAGGCCCGAGCGCTCGGCGAGCGCCAGCGCCTCGTCGAGCAGCGCGACCGCAGTCGCGATGCTCGAGAGCTTGTAGCGGCAGCAGCCGAGCCGGAAGAGGACGTCGGCGCGCTCGACGTCCGAGAACTGCGGAAGCTCGGTGAGCGCCCGTGCCACCTGGAGCACGTCGATCGCCTCGCGCACCTCGCCGTTCTGCATGAGCGCCCAGCCCTCGCCGACAGCGCGCGGGCCTCGAGCTCCGCCGACGCGGCCGGCGCGACGATCGAGCGGGCCTCGCGGAAGGTCGTCACCGCATCGTCGTAGCGGTGCGACACGGACATCGCCTCGGCCTGGGCAAGGAGCGCCTCGACGCGGTCGCGGACATCGGCGGCGACGCCGCGCGTCAGGAACTCGGGGTCGACGCCGAGCCGCTCGGCGAGCCAGCGCGACGGTCTCGGCGGTCGGACGCGTCTTCCCGCGCTCGATCTGGCTGATGTACTCCTTCGAGAAGCGGTCGCCCGCCAGATCGGTCTGCGTCAGACCCTTGCCGATCCGCAGGGCGCGCACGCGCTCTCCGAGGCCCCCGAGAGGGGCCGGCACGGCTGCGAGCGGTGCAGGAGTGGCGGGGCGTGGCGACCTCGCTGGACATCTGGCCCTCAGTCAAGAGACAACGCGCCTCCGATGCGCTCCCCCGGAAGGGGGATCTGTTCGCCGGACCGGGTGATCACCGGTGAAGTGGACGATACACGAAATCACTTGACCGAGTCACTTGACTTCACGGGACATGGCCCGTACAGTGAGGGACACGAACCACCGAGCCGGACGCCAGGCGAGGTGCGAGGGTCGTCCGGGTGGAACCGGCGGCGGCAAGGAGAACAGCGTGACTGGGCCGCAGAGTCACGAGCTCCAGGTCGTTGCCCCCCAGGACAGGCCCGCTCGAAGACGCCCCCGGGAGCCGCAGCCGGGGGCGTCTCCACGTTCCAGGGTGGCACGTGCGGGACGCGGGCGGTCCTCGGAACGGGGCGCAGACCCGTCGACGCCTAGGATCGCCCGGATGGCGACGCCGGCCCAGAGCGAGCGCTTCCGGACGCGGGTTCAGGGCGATGGTGCCGCTCTGGCTCGGCGTCGTCCCGTTCGCGCTCGTGTACGCCGTCACCGCGCGCGACGCCGGGCTCTCGATCGTGGAGACGCAGGCGCTCTCGGCTGCTCGTCTTCGCCGGCAGCGCGCAGTTCAGCGCCGTCGGGCTCGTGGCCGCCGGCGCCGGAGGCCTGTCGATCGTGCTGACGACCTTCCTCCTGAACGTGCGCCACGTGCTCTACGGCGTGCTCGCTCGACGCGCCGATCCCGCTACGCGTCCGCGGCGCCGTCGCCGCGGCGTTCTTCCTCACCGACGAGGCGTTCGGCGTCACGACGGCGGCCGGAGGCCGGACGTTGCGGTTTCTGCTCGGCACCGAGCTGAGCCTGTTCGTCGACCTGGAACCTCGCGACGCTCGTCGGGGCGGTCTCCGCCGCGGCGATCCCCGACCCCGCAGCGGCTCGGGGTCGATCGTCGTCTTCCCGCTCTCGTTCCTCGCCCTGCTCGTGCCGCTCGTGCGCGGGCGGGTCGAGCTGCTCGTCGCGCTCGTCTCCGGCGCGCTCGCGTGGACTTCTCGCGCAGCGCCTGCCCGGCGGCCTGCCGATCCTCGTCACGGGCGTCGCCGGCTCGCTGCTCGGGGCGTGGGCGACCCGCGACCGGCCGGCTCCGACCGACCGACGAGATCGCGCACGACGGTTCGCCACGGGAGATCCCGTGACGCTTCTGGCTCACCGTCGGCGGGATGCTCGCCGTCACGTTCGGCTCGCGCCTCGCGGGCCTGGCCTGCGGCGGGAGCTCCCGCCGTTCTGGCTGCGCTTCCTGCACTTCGTCCCGATCGCGGTCTTCGCGGCGCTCGTCACGCCGTCGCTCCAGGGCGACCGCGGCGAGGGTGGGATCAGGCTGGTCGCCGCCGCGGTCGTCGCGCTCGCGGCGTGGCGGACGCGCAACCTCGGGATCGCGCTCGCCGCGGGCATGGCCGCGTTCTGGCTCCTGCGGATCCCATTCTGATGCGGCCGGCGAGGGCTGGCCGTCAGGCGTCCTGCGGCGGCTCGGCGCCCGGCAGCAGCCACGCCTTGCGCGAGCGGGCGATGCGGTCGAGGTCGTCCGGCCCGAGCAGCGCCGCCGAGACGCTCCGCGACGGTCAGGAGCAGCGCTCCGGCGACCGAGACCCACGCCTCGGCGTACGCGTCACGATCGGACGGCATCGTCCCCCGCGCGCGCTCCACCTCGAAGCCGCTCTCGATCGAGGTCGTGCACCTCGCGGAGGTGATCACGAAGACGGGCGGCGATGACGTCGTCCTCGCCCGACTCGGTCAGCGCGACGACCCACAGGCTCGACACGCTGCTCGCGCAGCGCGCCGCAGCCCCGGATCGGCGCGATGTGCGCAAGCCCGACATGCAGCCCGAGCGACACGCGACTCCTCGCTCGATCGCGGTGCTCAGCCGTTGCCACGCCTCGTCGAGGCACGCGAGGCACAGGTCGCGCTTCGAGGGGAAGTGGCGATAGAGGATCGGCTCCGAGACGCCCGCACGACGGGCGATCGCCGCCGTCGTCGCGCCTCGCGTAGCTCGTCGCGCGAAGACGCTCGAGCGCGGCGTCGACGATCGCCTCCCGCCGCTCGTCCGCACGGGAGCCGCCGCGCGGCGTGACGTGCGGGGCCGCTCGCCGTGACGTCGCCGGCACGCCCGTGGCGCGTCAGCGGGCTCACGCGGCCGCGGCCGTCTGACTCGTGCGGCCACCCGCGGCCGCCCGATCCCAGGTGCGACCGGACGAGCAGCGCCCGCGACGACGGCGCCGACGATCGCGATGCCGGCGGCGGTGAGCAGCGCACGCTCGAAGCCCTGCATGAACGCGCCGGGGTCGTCCCGGCACCGGTGGCGGCGGCCATGATCGCGCCCATCAGCGCGATGCCCGACGGAGCCTCCGACCTGGCGGCAGGCGTTCAGGACCGCCGACCCGACACCCGCCTTGTCCACGGGACGGCGCGGATCGCGGCCGCGGAGCTCGGCGTCATCGTGATCGCCATCCCGACCCCGCCGAGCAGGAGCGCCGGGCAGCAGGTCGAGGTACGTGGCGTCGACGGCCGAGCTGGGAGAAGCAGGAGGAGCTGGCACGAGACGAGCAGCATCCCGGTGACCATCAGCCAGCGCGAGCCGATCCGGTCGCGAGGCCGCCCGCGATCGGCGCGCGAGGATGATGAGCATCGTCATCGGCAGGAACGCGGCGCCGGCCTGGACGGCCGAGTAGCCGAGGACGTTCTGCATGTAACAGCGAGACGAAGAAGAAGACGCCGAACATCGCGAGCGCGACGAGCAGGATCACGAGGTTCGCCCCGACGTACGTGCGGTTCCGGAAGAGGGCGAGGTCGAGCATCGGCGCCGCTGGTGGCGCTCGAGCAGCGACGAACGCGACGCCGGCGACGATCGCGATCACGAACGCCCCGACGATCCTCGCGGACGTCCAGCCGTAGGTGTTCGCCTCGATCAGCCCGTAGGTCAGCGCGAAGAGCGCGAGGGCCGACGTCGCGAGGCCCGGCAGGTCGAGGCCCGGCGTGCGACTCGTCGCGCGACTCGTCGATCAGCAGGAAGCTCGCGACGATGCCCGACGATCCCGAACGGGACGTTGACGAAGAAGATCCAGTTCCAGTCGAGGTGCTCGGTGAGCAGGCCGCCGACCATCGGCCCGATCGCGAGCGCGAGGGCCGAGACCCCGGCCCAGATGCCGATCGCCGTGCCCCGCTGCCGGGGCGGGAACGTCGCCGCGATGATCGAGAGCGTGGCCGGGTTCATCAGCGCGGCACCGGCCCCCTGGAGGACGCGGGCGGCGATCAGCTCGGTCCCGGAGGCGGCGAGACCGCAGAGGAGCGACGCGGCGTGAAGACGACGATCCCGGTCACGAAGAGGCGCCGTCGCCCGTAGGCGTCGGCGAGCTTGCCGCCGATCAGCATCAGCGACGCGAAGGTGAGCGCGTAGCCGGCGACGATCCACTCGAGCTCGGAGAGATCGACCCCGAGGTCGCGCTGGATCGACGGCAGGGCCACGTTCACGACCGTGTTGTCGAGCATGATCATGAAGAGACCGAAGGAGACGGCCGCGAGCGTCCACCACTTCCGACGCTCGCCGTGGAACAGATCCGGGCTCAGAGTGCGGGGCCTCCTTCGTCGCGGCTCGGTGTTAGCGCACGCTAAGTTAGCGCACGCTAGCTCGACCCGTCGGCTCCGCGGCGAGGCCTCGACGGACGCCTACGATTCCGCCTCGTGCCGGTCTTCATCTGCCCGAACTGCCGTGAGCGCTCCGTCGACACCGACGGGCTCGACGGGTTCTCGACGCAGGCCGCGCAGTGTCGGAGCTGCGGCTTCGGGTTCCTGTTCCAGCTGCTCGAGGACTACTACCCGGCGCCGACCACCGGCTTCGTCGTGTGCGACGCGGAGGCCCGCATCCTCGCCGCAGGCCGAGGGGTCTTCGAGCTGACGGGCTTTCGCGACGTCGACCTGCTCGGTCGAGACCTCGTCGACGGCGCTCGGGATCGGCGATGCCGCACCGGTCGCGACGGTGCGGGAGTGGGGCGTCCGGCAGCTCGGCAAGGAGACGAGGCTCCGGACGCGCGCCGGGATCGAGAAGGACGTCGTGCTCGACCTCTTCCCCGCCTACGACGACGACGGCGGCTCCTCGTCGGCCTCACGCCGGCGCGGCGCCGGGCCCGCGCTCAGCCGTCCGCCGGGCGCGGCGCGATCCAGACCTGCCGGGCGCGCGCGAGCACCTCCCCGTCGCCGCCGACGAGGGCCGTGGCGGCGTGGAGCTTCCTGCCCTCCTCCCCGAGCGGCCAGCCGATGACGACGCAGCGCTCCCCCTCGCGCGGCAGCCGGTCGACACGGGCGGTCATGCGGCCGAGCAGCGGGCTCACCGCGCCCGGGTCGCCGACCGCGTAGGCACCGGGACAGTCGATCACGGCCCACACGACGGCTCGGAGACCTCGCGCGCGATCCAGGCGGCGGCGACGACATCGCGACCTGCGACGGGACGGGCGTGGATCTCGAGGCCCGTGCCGTCCTCGCGCGTCCCGCAGACGAAGCACTCCGCGAACACGTCCAGGCCCCAGCCGGCCGACGTGGCGGAGCGGCCAGCTCCCGGGCCTCGGCGAACGTCGGCGCCGCCGGGACGTCGGGCTCGAGCTCCGCCGGCCGGACCTCGGCGACGAGCCGATCGCCGTCCAGGATCCCGACGCTGCCGTCGGCCGCGCGCGCGGCCTGCGAGCGGGTGGTCGAGCGGTGGAGGCAGCCGCAGGGTCACCTCTGCCGTGCCGCCGACCACGCCCGCGAAGAGCCCGACAGGCGTAGCCGCCGTTGGCCGAGTCGAGAGGGCCGCGATAGCGGTGCGCGATCCGTAGCTCCACGGGCCCAAGGGTAGACTCGCCGGGAGGCTCCCGTGCGGCTCGCCCTCGCCCAGATCAACGCCGTCGTCGGCGACCTCGACGGCAACGTCGAGCGGGTCTCGACGGCCGTCGCGGAGGCCCGCGCCGCCGGCGCCGACGTCGTCCTGCTGCCCGAGCTCGTCCTCACCGGGTATCCCCCGGAGGACCTGCTGCTGCGGCCGGGGTTCGTCAGGCGGCGGCCGAGGCGCTGGACGAGGTCGCGCGACGTGCACGGACGTCGTCGCGCTGGTCGGCTGCCCGATGCTACGAGCGCGATCTCCACAACGCCGTCGCGGTCTGCGCAGACGGGCGGGTGCAGGCCCGGTCTTCAAGCAGTTCCTGCCGAACTACGGCGTCTTCGACGAGCACCGCTACTTCGCGGAGGGACGGGAGCTGACGTTCTGCTGCGGCTTCGGCGACGTGCTCGTCGGCCCGACGATCTGCGAGGACATCTGGCAGCCGGGCCCACCGGCGACGGATCTCGCGCTGGCCGGCGCGCAGCTGCTCGTGAACCTCTCGGCCTCGCCGTTCCACGTCGGCAAGGCCGAGGATCGAGAGGAGATGCTCGTGACGCGCGCGCGCGACAACGCGGCATACCTCGCCTTCTGCAACCTCGTCGGCGGCCAGGACGAGCTGGTGTTCGACGGGCACTCGGTCGTCCTCGACGACGAGGGCGCCGTCCTCGCCCGGGCGCCGGGCTTCGAGGAGGAGCTGCTCGTCGTCGATCTCGACCCGCTCGAGGCGATCGGCCGTCGTCTCAAGGACGTGCGGCGTCGCGAGCTCGAGCGCTCGCGCGACGACCGGCCAGGCCGTCACGGATCGTCGACCTCGCGGCTCCGGAGCGCGCAGGACGCGCCGCCGTCGCCGCGACGGTCACGCCGTTCGCCGCGGGAGCTCGAGCAGATGCGCCTCGCGCTCGGCCTCGGCCTGCGCGACTACGTCACCAAGAACGGCTTCGGCGACGTGGTGCTCGGCATCTCGGGCGGGATCGACTCGGCGGTCACGGCGGCGCTCTGCGTCGACGCGCTCGGCGTCGAGCGGGTGCACACGGTCTCGATGCCGTCGCGCTTCTCGTCCGAGGAGACCCGGGACGACGCGCGTCGAGGTCAGCGAGAACCTCGGCGTCGACTTCCGCGAGATCCCGATCGAGCCGGTGGTGAAGGCGTTCCACGCGACCCTCGCCGGCGTCGACGGCCTCGCCGCCGAGAACCTGCAGGCGCGCGTCCGCGGGACGATCCTGATGACCCTCTCGAACAGCGAGGGCTGGCTCGTCGTGACGACCGGGAACAAGTCCGAGATGGCGGTCGGCTACGCCACGCTCTACGGCGACATGGCAGGCGGCTTCGCGCTGCTCAAGGACGTGTTCAAGACCGACGTCTTCCGGCTCGCGCGCCACCTGAACGAGCGCGCCGGGCGCGAGCTGATCCCGGTGACGACGATCGAGCGCCCGCCGACCGCGGAGCTGCGCGCCGACCAGCGCGACGACCAGTCGCTGCCGCCCTACGACGTCCTCGACCGCGTCCTCGAGGCGTACGTCGAGCTCGACCGGTCGCGCGAGGAGCTGCTGGCGGCAGTTCGCCGGCCGACGTCGTCGAGCGCACGCTCTCGCTCGTCGACCGCGCCGAGTACAAGCGCCGCCAGGCACCGCCCGGCGTGAAGCTGCGCCCACGGGCGTTCGGCCGCGACTGGCGCACGCCGATCACGAACCACTGGCGCGGCTGAAGAGGGGGGAACCCCTGGTTCCCCCACCGGACCACCCGCAGCCTCAGCACCACCGCACCAGCCGCACGACAGCCTCCGTGGACGGCAAAGCCGCCCTCCGGCCCGCATGCTCTCAGCATGGCTGGCGGGACCGATCTTGACGTAAGTGATAGCTTACCGTTAGTTATGACTAACGCTTTCGGGAGCGCTCTCGGATCCGACGCGGGTGCGGGTGTTCGAGCTGCTGCGCGAAGGGCCGGCTTCCGTCGCGGAGATCGCCGGGCGGCTGCCCGTGAGTCGGCCGGCCGTGTCGCAGCACCTCCGGCTCCTGCTCGAGGCAGGTCTCGTGCAGTACACGCGGGAGGGCACACGTCACGTTTACGCAGTCGACGCAGCCGGCGTCGCGGAGATGCGGGCCTGGCTCGACACGTTCTCGGACGCCGTGCCCGGCGACCATACTTCGCCGGCCGATGTCTCTTCGGGTCGGCCAGCCGAGGCCGTGGGCGCTTCCCGCAAGGACAAGCCCTCGAAGAAGAAGCGCGGCAAGAAGAAGCGGCGCAAGGAGCGATAAGGCCCCGTCCCTGCTCGCTCTGCACGCTCGACGTCGACCCGCGCTGCGAGGCGGCCCTGAGCGAGCAGCTCCTGGACCGGCTCCGGGTGTCGCTCCGGCACGAAGACGGTCCCGCTTGTCGAGATCACCTCCGCGGACGTCCACCAGCGGAGCTCGTGGGAGCTCTCCGCTGCGAGCGCGACGTCGCCCGGCGCACGGCGTGGCTCGAACGCAGGTGTGCGGAACGGGTAGATCCGTTCCGTCTGCCCGTCCGCCATCGAGCGGCACGACGTGGGTGCGCGTCCAGATCGGCTGTCCCGGATCGTGATCGAGCGTGCGGCCGAGCTCCTCCCGCAGCTCCCGGCGAAGAGCACCGAGATCGCTCTCCCCCGTTCGAGTTCGCAGCCCGGCGGCGCCCAGGCGCTTCGCCGCTCGCCTCCCGGCTCAGCTCGAAGACGAAGCGCACGAACGCGAGGCGGTCGGCTCGTCGAGCACGAGCCCACGCACGGCGGAGCGAAGTCGGAGCGAGGTCACATGAGGAGCCGTCTCAGCTCGGCGAACCAGTGGAGCCGCTCGTCCCATCCGACGGCTGCGTTCGCCGGCGACGTCGAGGGGAGCACGAAGAGGAGCGTCTCCGCGAGCCGCTGCTCCTGGAGACCGTGGGCGGGCCGGCCGCCGAACGGCCCTCGGTAGGCCTCCTTGCCGACGAACGCGATCGCCCGCGGCCGGAGCTCCACCGCGATCCGCGTCGAGGCGCTCGGCACTTCCGGCGAAGTCCGCACGGCGCAGGTCGCCCGAGCCGGGGGTCGTGCGGTAGCGCCGCGTTGGTGACCCCGATCCCGTGACGCGGCAGCTCGCGTTGCTCGTCCGGATCGATCAGCTCCGGCGTGAAGCCCGCTGCGTGCAGGAGCCGCCAGAAGTCGTTGCGCGGATTGGCGAAGTGGGCGCCCGAGCGATCCGACCAGCGACCCGGGTTGATCCCGCAGAAGACGACGTCGAGACCTGGCGCGAGGACGTCGGGAACGGCGCTGCGGACGTCGTTCGGGGCCGCTCCGGCCCCCGTGGCGGGCACGCTCGCTCCGCTACGCCGCTTCGGCCTCGTCGAGCAGCGAGCCGAGCCTCGAAGGCGAGCCTGATCCGCTCGGTCATCACCCAGTCGGCGTCAGCTGCGGTCGCGGGGTCGCCTGAGGGGACGACCTTGACGGCGTCCTCGGTGCCGATCCAGCCATAGCACCTCAGGTAGCACTCCTCCTCGCTCAACGGCCGCAACCGCTGCATCTCGGCAGGACACCGTAGGCCACGGTCCGGACGGCGCGGCGATCGTCTAGGGTCCTGCCATGGCAGCCGCGCGCGCGTCTTCTCGTTCGGCGTCGATCTCGACGAGACGTGGGACGTCTCCTCCGACCGCGGCGGCGCGGCGCTCGCAGGCTCGGAGCGCGAGGCGTGGACGCCCGAGCACCTCGTCCTGGCGGGCCTGTCGCCGATGCGTGCTCACGAGCCTCGCCTTCCACGCGCGGCGCGCCGGGATCGAGGTCGTCCCACACGCGCACGCGAACGGGAACGGTCACTCGACGCGAGGCGGATGGCCGCTTCGCGTTCGTCGAGATCGTCGTGGATCTCGACGTCCGTCTCGAGCCCGCGCCGGAGCGCCGACGCCGCGGCGAGCGCCCTCGTCGACAAGGCCGAGCGCGACTGCTTCGTCGGCGCGTCGCTGACGACGCCGCGCCGTGTACCGCTGGACGATCAACGGAAGGGAGATCGGATGAGCACCACCCTGCTCGACGTCGAGGCGGTGCGCAGCCGCTACACCGCGCTCCAGCGGCGTCTCGCGTTCTTCGACGGACCGGGGGGAACGCAGTGCCCCGACAGCGTGATCGACGCGATCGCCGAGTACCTGCGCCACGACAACGCGAACGTCGGCGCGCCGTACGAGACGTCACGCCGCACGAACGCTCTCGTCGACCTCGCGCACGAGCGGGCCGCGGCGTTCCTCGGGTGCGACGCCAGGAGAGGTCGCCTTCGGGCAGAGCATGACGTCGCTCAACTTCCTCCTCACCCGGGCGCTCGGCCGCGAGCTGGGCCCGGGCGACGAGGTGCTCGTCACGACGCCTCGACCACGATGCCAACGTCTCCCCGTGGCTCCACCTCCAGCACGACCTCGGCATCGTCGTCCGCCACGGTCGACGTGACGGACGAGCTCGCGCTCGATCTCGAGAGCCTCGAGTCGCAGCTCTCGGCGCGGACGCGCGTCGTCGCGTTCCCGGTGGCCGCCAACTCGGTCGGGACGGCACCCGACGTGCCGCGCATCGCGGAGCTCGCGCACTCGGTCGGCGCGCTCGCGTGGGCCGACGCCGTCCACTTCGGGCCGCACGGACCGATCGACGTCGCCGCGTGGGACGTCGACGTGCTGCTCTGCTCGCCGTACAAGTTCTTCGGGCCGCACATGGGGATGGCGTTCGGCCGCGACGGGCTCCTGCGCAGCTGGGAGCCCTACAAGGTCCGCCCGGCGGCCGACGAGCCCGTCGGACATCGCTTCGAGCTCGGGACGTGCCAGCACGAGCTGCTCGCCGGGCTCGTCGCGGCGATCGACTACGTCGACGAGCTGGGCTGGGACGCGATCACGGCGCACGAGCGCGCGCTCGGGCAGCGGTTCCTGGACGGGCTGCCGGCGGCGTCGACGCTGCACGGCCTCCCGACCATGGAGGGACGCGTCCCGACGTTCTGCTTCAGCGTCGAGGGCCACACGGCGGAGGAGGTGGCGACGCACCTGGCCACGCGCGACGTCGCCGTCTGGTGGGGCAACTACTACGCGCTCGAGACGATCAGGCACCTCGGCCTCGACGAGCACGACGGTGCGGTGCGGGCCGGGATCGTGCACTACAACACGGCCGACGAGGTCGACCGGCTCCTCGACGGCGTCGGGGAGCTGCTGTGAGGCTCCTCGTTCTCGGCGGCACCAAGCTCGTCGGCCGGGACCTCGCCGCGGCGGCGCTCGCCGCCGGGCACGAGGTCACGCTGTTCCACCGCGGCGTGACGGGGCTCGACGTGCACCCGGAGGCCGAGCACCTGCTCGGCGACCGTGACGGCGGGCTCGATCCGCTCACCGGGCGCACCTGGGACGCGTGCGTCGACGTCAGCGGCTATGAACCGCGCCTCGTGCGGGCTTCCGCGGAGGTGCTGGCCGGGTCGGTCGAGCGCTTCGTCTACGTCTCCACGATCTCGGTCTACGCAAGCCTTGCGACCCCGGTGGACGAGCTCGCGCCGCTCGCCGATCTCCCGCACGGCGTCGATCCGGACGACTTCGCCTGGGAGCGCTACGGTCCGCTCAAGGCGCTCGGAGAGCGGGCCGCGACCGGCGTCTTCGGTGCTCGCGCGACGGTCGTCCGCCCGGGCTACGTCGTCGGGCCGCACGACCACACGGGACGGTTCACGTGGTGGGTGCGCCGCGCCGCGCGCGGTGGCCGGATGCCGGTACCCGCGAGCATCAACGAGCGCGCGCAGTTCATCGACGGGCGGGATCTCGGCGCCTTTCTGCTGCGCGCGGCGGAGGAGGGCCTGCCCGGGACCTACAACGCCACCGGGCCCCGTGCCGTCGGTCGGGATGGGCGAGGTGCTCAGGCTCGCCGCCGATCTCTCCGCTGCGACGCTCGAGGTGGTCCCGGTGCCGGACGAGCGCGTCGCGGCCGCCGCCGTCGACCTCCCGCTCTGGCCCGGGAACGATCCCGGATGGCTGCCTGGGCGGAGGTCGACGTCACCCGCGCGCTCGCCGCCGGCCTGACGTTCAGACCGCTCGCCGAGACGGTGCGCGACGTCCTCGCGGACGCGCCGGAGGTCGCGGGCCTCGGCCCGAGCAGGCGGACGACGAGCGGCTGCTCGGCGGATAGCGCGAGCGCTCGGCTGGAGGGCTGCCGGGGGCAGGAGACCCGGGAGCCAGGATCGCGTCGACCGCGAGCGCCTCGTCGACCTCGCCGGGCAGGCCGCTGACGCCGACCGCTCCGACCCGGCTGCCCGTCGTGGAACGCGGCGACGCCTCCGAGGAAGAAGGAGAACTGCGGATCGAAGCTGGCGAGCTCGGTCGGCGAGCCGGCGACCTTGTCGGCGAGCGCGCGCGTCGTCGGGCGTCGCTCCGCGCCGCGGTGTAGGCCTTGCGCCTCGCGTTGTCGAAGGTGTCGAGCGCCGCGCCGTCCATCCGCGCGGCGGCCACGATCTCGCCGTGGGCGATCCACGACGACGACCGACACGGGCCCGCCGCCTCGGCGGTCACGGCGCCGCAGATCGCGATCGCGTCCTCCAGCTTCACGGCCCGGACGCTACACGGTCGTCGCGTCCGACGCGCGCGAGCCGACGTAGCCCGAGGGGAGCGCCTGCGGCCGCGGCGGCGCTCGGTCGGCAAGGACCACGCGGCTGCGCTGTGGACGATCGGCCGGCGGTCGAACGCGAGCGGCGCGTTGATCGGGACGAGATGCGCGAGCCCCGCATCGGCTCCGCGCAGCCGCGGCTCGAGCGTCAGGAAAGCGGACGATGCCGTGGATACGATGGCTCGCATGACCACCTTCGAGCGAACGACCCTCTCCAACGGCACCCGCCTCGTGACCGCGCCGATGCCGACCGCCCAGTCCGTCGCCTGCTTCGTCATGTTCGCCGCCGGCTCGCGCTACGAGCGACGCGAGGAGAGCGGGATCGCCCACTTCGCCGAGCACATGTTCTTCAAGGGGACGGAGCGGCGACCGACGGCGCGCGACATCGCCACGGAGATCGACGGGATCGGCGGCGAGTTCAACGCGTTCACCGGCAAGGAGGTGACCGCGTACTACGTCAAGTGCGCGGCCGAGACGCGCGACGTCGCGCTCGACGTCCTCGTCGACATGCTGCGCAGCTCGCGGTTCGACGCGGACGAGATCGAGCGCGAGAAGGGCGTGATCGTCGAGGAGATGAACATGTACAACGACACGCCGCGCAGCTACATCGGCAACGTCTGGGAGCAGCACGTGTACGGCGACCAGCCGCTCGGCTGGGACATCATCGGCAACGAGGGGACCGTCCGCGGCGCGACGCGCGAGACCTTCACGGGGTACATCGACCGCTGGTACCGGCCCGAGCGGACGGTCGTCGGACTCGGCGGGAACATCGGCGACGGCCTCGTCGAGCGGCTCGAGGAGCTGCTCGGCGACCTGCCCGCCCAGCCGACGCCGACGCCCGAGCCGGTCGTCCTCCGCGACCCCGACTCGCCCGTCCGGATCCACACGAAGGCCTCCGACCAGGCGCACCTCGTGATCGGCGCGCGTGCGTACCCGACGGGACACCCCGACCGCTACGCGCTCCAGCTCCTCTCCACCGTGCTCGGTGGCGGGATGTCCTCCCGGCTCTTCACCGAGGTCCGGGAGCGTCGCGGGCTCGCCTACTACGTCTTCTCGGGCGCGACCGCGTACTCCGATGCGGGGACGCTGGCGGCTCAGGCGGGCGTCGACCTCAACCGCATCGACGACGCCGTCTCGACGATCGTGGCGGAGCTGCGGACGATCGTCCGCGAGCCCGTTCCCGCGACCGAGCTCGAGAAGGCGCGGTCGTTCGCGAAGGGACGGTTCGTGCTCGGACTCGAGAGCCCTCACGCGACGATCATGTTCGGGCTGCGACGGGAGGTGCTCGAGGGATGCGCGACCGAGCCCGCCGAGGTGCTCGCCGGGCTCGACGCGGTCACGGCCGAGGACGTCCAGCGCGTCGCCGGCGACGCTGCTCGGCGGCGATCTGCGGATGGCCCTGATCGGCCCGTTCGACGACCCGGCGCGATTCGAGCGACTGCTGAGCGCCTGACCCCCGATGACCGACGAGGGCGCGCTTCTCCGCAGGACCGCAGAGCTGGCGACGGCGTACCTCGACACCCTCGGGAGCCGGCCGATCCGTCCCGACGCCGACTACGCCACGATGCTCCGCGCGCTGGAGCAGCCTCTCCCCGCGCAGGGCGCCGATCCGCTCGAGGTGATCGAGGAGCTCGCGGTCGCGGTCGAGCCGGGGCTCACGGCCATGGGCTCGGGACGGTACTTCGGGTTCGTGATCGGCGGCGCGCTGCCGGCGTCCCTCGCGGCGGACTGGCTCGTCTCCACCTGGGATCAGAACGCGGGGCTCGCCGAGCCGACGCCCGCGATCTCGGCGCTCGAGACGATCGCCGGGCGCTGGGTGCTCGAGCTCCTCGGCCTGCCTGCCCACGCCTCGTTCGCGTTCGTCACAGGCTGTCAGATGGCCCACGTGACGGCGCTGGCCGCCGCGCGGCAGGGCGTCTACGACCGGGTCGGCTACGACCTCGCGGCGGAAGGGCTCGCCGGAGCGCCGCCGGTTCGCGTGGTCGTCGGCGGGCGGCGCCATGTCACGCTGACCCGCGCTCTCCGCCTCCTCGGGATCGGCAGCGCCCAGGAGCGCGTGATCCCGGTCGACGACCACGGCAGGATGCGCGCCGGGCTCCTCGCCGCTGAGCTCGATCCCGGTGTTCCGACGATCGTCTGCGCGCAGGCGGGTGAGGTGAACACCGGATCGTTCGACGACCTCGCCACGATCGTCGAGGTCGCTCACGGACACGGCGCCTGGGTGCACGTCGACGGAGCCTTCGGCCTGTGGGCTGCCGCGAGCCCGCGGCTGCGGCATCTGGTCGAGGGCCACGCGCAGGCCGACTCGTGGGCGACCGACGCGCACAAGTGGCTCAACGTCCCCTACGACTGCGGCATCGCGATCTGTGCGCATCCGTCCGCGCACACCGCTGCGATGGAGTACGCCGCGCCCTACCTCGAGGTCTCCGACCTCCGCGCCGCGCGCGACCCGATGGGCTACAGCCCCGAGTTCTCCCGCCGCGCACGAGCGCTGCCGACCTGGGCTGCGATCCGCTCGCTCGGGCGGGAGGGCATCGCCTCTCTCGTCGAGCGGGGCTGCGAGCAGGCGGCGGAGCTCGCGCGCGGGCTCGCCGAGCTCCCCGGCTGCGAGATCCTCAACGAGGTGGAGCTCAACCAGGTCCTGTTCCGGTTCGACGACGACGTGCGCACCTCGGCGATCCTGAAGGCGGTGCAGAGCGAGGGTGAGGCATGGATGAGCCCCACCGTCTGGGACGACCGGGCTGCCATCCGCATCTCGGTCTCGTGCTGGCGCACGGACGACGGCGACGTCCGGCGCACCCTGGACTCCTTCTCACGCGCGGCCCGCTCCTGACGGCGGACGACGCGCGGGGGCCTACTCGTCGGCCGGCGCCTCGGCGGAGCGCTCGGCGAGCTCGTCGACGACGGACGGGTCGGCCAGCGTGGTCGTGTCACCGAGCGGGCGATGCTCGGCCACGTCACGCAGCAGCCGACGCATGATCTTCCCCGAGCGCGTCTTCGGCAGCTCGGGTGTGAACACGATGTTCGCCGGCTTCGCGATCGGCCCGATCTTGTGCGCGACGTGCTCCCGGAGCTCCTCGAGGTGCTCGACCGAGCCGGGCTCGCCGCCCTTGAGCGTCACGAACGCGACGATCGCCTGACCGGTGATCGCGTCGGCGCGTCCGCAGACCGCCGCCTCGGCCACGCTCGGATGGTCGACCAGGGCGGACTCGACCTCGATCGTCGAGATCCGGTGCCCGGAGACGTTCATCACGTCGTCGACTCTTCCGAGCAGCCAGAAGTCGCCGTCCGCATCCACCCGGGCTCCGTCACCGGCGAAGTAGAGCCCCGGGAACCGCTCCCAGTAGGTCGCGCGGAACCGCGCGTCGTCGCCGAAGATGCCGCGCGTCATCGCGGGCCACGGCCGCTCCAGGACGAGGTACCCCCCGCCCTCCTCCACGCGCTCGCCCATCTCGCTGACGACCGAAGCCTTGACCCCGGGGAACGGACGGGTCGCCGATCCGGGCTTGGTCGTCGTCACGCCGGGCAACGGTGTGATCAGGATCATGCCCGTCTCGGTCTGCCACCACGTGTCCACGATGGGGCAGCGACCGCCGCCGATGTGCTCGTGGTACCAGATCCACGCCTCCGGGTTGATCGGCTCTCCGACCGACCCGAGCAGGCGCAGGGAGGAGAGATCGTGGCGAGCGGCGTGCTCCGGGCCCCACTTCATGTGCGCCCGGATCGCCGTCGGCGCCGTGTACAGGATCGTCACGCCGTAGCGCTCGGCGATGTCCCACCAGCGGTTCCGGTCGGGAAAGTCGGGTGTCCCCTCGTAGAGCACCGACGTCGCTCCGTTGCAGAGCGGGCCGTAGACGATGTAGCTGTGCCCGGTGATCCAGCCGATGTCGGCGGCGCACCAGTAGACGTCCTTCTCGGGCTTCAGATCGAAGACGTGGTGGTGCGTGGTCGCCGCCCCGACGAGGTAGCCGCCGGTGGTGTGCGCGATCCCCTTGGGCTTCGCCGTGGTGCCCGACGTGTACATCAGGAACAGCAGGTCCTCGCTGTCCATCGGCTCGCACGGACACGTGGCCGGGTCGTCGTCGAGCTCGAGCTCGTGGTACCAGCGGTCGCGGCCCGGCGTGATGGAGACCGCGCCGCCCGTGCGTCGCACGACGAGGCACTGCCTGACGCTGGGCGAGACCGCCATCGCCTCGTCCGCGGTCGCCTTCAGGGGGACGCGGCCGCCACGCCGCCATGCCTCGTCCTGCGTGACGAGCACCTGGCAGCCGAAGTCGTTCATCCGGTCGGAGAGCGAGTCCGCGGAGAACCCGCCGAACACCACGGTGTGCGGCGCGCCGATCCGGGCGCAGGCGAGCATCGCTATCGCCAGCTCCGGGACCATGCCCATGTAGATCGCGACCGGGGTGCCCTTCACGACGCCGAGCTCGCGGAGGGCGTTCGCGAACCGGACGACCTCGAGCTGGAGGTCCGCATACGTGAGCGTCCGCACGTCCCCGGGCTCACCCTCCCAGTGGAAGGCGACGCGATCCCCCAGCCCCGCCTCGACGTGGCGGTCGACGCAGTTGTACGTCACGTTGAGCGTGCCGCCGAGGAACCACTTGGCGTAGGGCAGCTCCCAGGTGTACAGCGTCTCCCAGGGCGCGAACCAGCTCACGCGCTCGCGGGCGCTCGTCTCCCAGAACTCGTCGAAGTCACGGTCGTAGATCTCGGGGCCGGCGTTCGCACGGGCCGCGAACGCGGGATCCGGCGGGAACCGCCGTTCCTCGTCGAACAGGGTGACGATCGCGTGGTCGCTCATGCGGCCCGTTCTACCACGCAGCCGTGGGCGACGCGGTCAGACGGGAGCCAGGGCCAGCGGGTGGTGCGTGAGCGTCTCGCAGCCGTCCTCGGTCACGAGCAGGAGATCCTCGAGACGGACACCGCCGAACCCCTGCCGATAGAGCCCTGGCTCGAGCGTGATCACGTCACCCGCGACGAGCTCGTGCCCGACCTTGCCGAGCGACGGCCCCTCGTGCACCTCGAGCCCCACCCCGTGCCCGAGGCCGTGGTAGAAGCCGTCGCGCAGCACCGTCCCCTCGGGCCGGGAGCGGCCCGTGGGGTGTCCTCGCGCCTCGAAGTAGTCGCAGACCGCACCGAAGACGTCGCGTCCGTCGACGCCCGGCCGGACGAGCGACCGGGAGAGCTCGAGCGCCTCGCGAACCTGGGCGTGCCACTCGACGATCTCGGCGGGGGCGTGCCCACCGCGAAGGTGCGGGTCATGTCCGAGAAGCAGCCTGTCTCGAGGTGGCGCGGGAAGATGTCACAGACGAGGTGATCGTCGTTCTCGACGCGGCCGGAGCCGGGGTCGTGACCGTCCGCGGCCTGCGGCCCACGGGCGACGATCAGGTCGTCGGCGAAGCAGCCGTGCAGTCCGAGGGCCGCATGTCCGGCCCGCTTCAGGGTGGCGACGGTGAGCGGCTCGCCGGCGACGGTGCGCCCTTCGTGTCCGGGCTCCGACGCGGCGAGGAGCGATGCGATCGCGGCAGTGGCGGCGTCGGCGGCAGCCGACGCAGCGCGGATCCCCGCGATCTCGGCGGGCGTCTTGCGCCGGCGTCGATCGGCGAAGAAGCGCGGGTCGACGACGAGCTCGACGCCGACGGCGCGAAGCCGGTCGGCGAGACCGACGGGGAAGCCCTCGGGCACGAGCGCCCGCCCGAGCCCGAGGCTCTCGACCATCTGGACGGTGAGCCGGGGGCCGATCTCGTAGGGATCGACGCCCTCGCGGATGAGCGCGTCGGGCGGGAAGGTCTCGCTCGGGATCAGCTCGATCCCGGGGTCGACGGCCGCGATCCGGTCGCCCTCGACGCTCCAGACGATCGCCACGCGCCGCCCACCCGTCTCGGCGTAGACGAACGGATCGACGATCGCGACAGGCACGTGGTGACGCAGGTCCGCCGAGCGCTCCGTGTCGCCGATGATCAGCACGTCCGACATGCCCCCGCACTCTAGATGGTCGCCGGTAGCACCGATCGACCATCTCCGCGACACCACGCCGATAGGCTGCGCGCCATGGATACCGCCCTGAAGGAGCTCCGCACCCGCCTCGCCGAGATAGCGGATCTCTCGGCGCGCCGCAGGGGTGCTCGGCTGGGAGCAGCGCGTGTCGATGCCGCCGCTCGGAACGCCCGCACGCGCAGACCAGCTCGCGACGCTCGGTCGCATCGCACACGAGCGGTTCACCGATCCCGAGGTCGGCCGACTCCTCGACCGGCTCGCACCGCTCGAGGAGTCGCTTCCGTACGACAGCGACGACGCGAGCCTCGTGAGGGTCACGCGACGCGACTGGGAGAAGCAGCGCCGCGTCCCGGCCGCGCTCGAGGAGGAGATGACCCGCGCGGGCGCCTCCGGCCACCACGCCTGGATCGAGGCGCGGCGCAACCGGGACTTCGCCTCGTTCCTCCCCTACCTCGAGCGCAACGTCGCTCTCAAGCGGCGCTACATCGAGTGCTTCGAGTGGAGCGACAGCCCGTACACGCCCTTGCTCGACGACTACGAGCCGGGGATGACCACCACCGAGGTGCGCGAGGTGTTCGCCGTCCTGCGCCCGGCCTTGACCGCCCTGGTCGCGCGAGCGCCCGAGGTCGACGCATCGTTCCTCCACGGGGCGTTCGACCCCGAGGGACAGCGGCGTCTTCGCGGAGCGCGTCCTGCCCACCCTCGGCTTCGAGGCAGGCGCCTGGCGCCTCGACCCGACCGCCCACCCGTTCTGCACGTCCTTCTCGAACCGCGACGTCCGCCTCACCACCCGCTACAACCCCCACGACCTCGAGTCGATCTGGTCGACCCTGCACGAGGCCGGCCACGGCCTCTACGCGCACGGGATCGCCGACGCGCTGCAGCGCACGCCGCTGCACGGAGCGCCGTCGCTCGGGCTCAACGAGTCCCAGAGCCGCACCTGGGAGAACCTCGTCGGGCGCGGCAGGCCCTTCTGGGAGCACTGGTACGCAGCCGCTCCAGCAGACGTTCCCGTCGCTCGCCGCAGTCCAGCTCGACGACTTCGTGCGCGCGATCAACCGGGCGGAGCCCGGCCTGATCCGCGTCGACGCCGACGAGACGACCTACTCGCTGCACATCATCCTCCGCTTCGAGCTGGAGCAGGAGATGATCGAGGGCACGGTCGACCTCGCCGACCTCCCCGAGATCTGGGACGCGCGGATGAAGGAGCTCCTCGGCGTCGACGTTCCGCACGTCGGCGACGGGGTGCTGCAGGACGTCCACTGGTCGGGCGGAGGGATCGGGTACTTCCCGACGTACGCGCTCGGCAACGTCATCTCGCTGCAGCTCTGGCAGGTCGTCCGCGAGGCCCTGCCCGACCTCGACGCGCAGCTGGCAGCGGGACAGGCTGCTTCCGCTCTCGGACTGGCTCCGCGACAACCTCTACTCGCTCGGTCGACAAGCTGACGCCGAAGGAGACGATCGAGCGCCTCACCGGTGACGCCGACGATCGATCCGGCCCCGTACCTCGCATACCTCGAGGCGAAGATCGACGCGCTCGGCGCGTGAGCGTCTTCGGAGAGCAGGACGCGGAGGCGATCCGCTCCGTCCTCGCCGAGCTCGAGCGCGATGTCGAGCGTCGTCCTCGAGCTCGGCCCCGCTGCGACGCCCGTGACGCTCCTGGCAGCCGGTGGGCGGGAGGTGGACACCGGTGCAGAGACGCTGAGGCTCGTCGAGGCCGTGTGCGCTCTGGGCGAACGGGTCCGGCTCGAGGTCGTCGAGCACGAGGAACCGGGGCCCTGGCCGCAGCTCACGATCGGCGCAGGGCTCGTCTACCGCGGGATGCCGCTCGGGTACGAGCTCACCGCCCTGGTGTACGCCATCGTCGAGGCCGGACGGCTCGCCTCGACGCTCGGCGACGACGCGCTGGAGCGCCTCGGGACCCTCGACCCGGCCCGTGGAGCTCCGGGTCTACGTCACACCGACCTGACCGCACTGCCCGCCGGCCGTGCTGCTGGCGACACGCTGCGCCCTCGCGTCCGACGCGGTGACGGCGCTCGCGATCGAGGCCTCGGAGTTCCCCACGGAGGCCGACCGCCACGGCGTCCACGGCGTCCCCGCCGTCGTCGTCGACGACCGACCGGCCTGGGCCGGGTCTGTCCCGGAGCGCGTGTTCGTCGAGCGCCTCGTGGCGGCGGCAGCCGCGTCCGGGTAGCGGTCGGCCGGCCGGTCGAGCCCGCGTACACTGACCGTGGTGGAAGCACTCGATCGCGCGAACCAGCTGCTCGACACGTACGCCGGCCTCGTCCACGCCGAGCTGCCGGCCGACGCGGAGGTGTTCGACGTCCACACGCACCTCGGCGACGACATCGACGGCATGGTCGGCGACCGCGACGAGCTGCTCGGGATCCAGAAGGCCTTCGGGATCACGCGGTCGTTCATGTTCTGCCTCGACGAGCCCGACCGCCACCCGGCGTTCTCGGCCGCGAACGATCGGACGCTCGTGCACGCAGCCGCCTCCGACGGCGCGCTCGTTCCGTTCGTGCGGCTCGACCTGAACGAGTCGCCGATCGAGGAGGCGATGCGCTGCCTCGACGCCGGGGCGCGCGGCATCAAGCTCCATCCCCGCGCCCAGCGCTTCCTGCCCGACGACGCGCGCCTCGAGCCGGTCTTCGCGCTCGCCGCCGAGCGTGAGCGTGCCGATCCTGATCCACGGAGGACGCGGCCTGCCCCCGATCGCCGACAGCCTCGGGCGGCTCGTCGAGCTGCACACGCCGCCCGCGTTGATCATCGCGCACGCGGGGATCGTCGACCTCGCCGCCATGGCCCGGAACTTCTCGGGTCGCGCCGGGAGTGTTCTTCGACACCTCCGTCTGGAGCCCGCTCGACCTGCTCGACCTCTACCGGGTCGTGCCCCCGGAGCAGGTCGTGTACGCCTCCGACTACCCGTACGGCCGCCAGCCGAACTCGCTGCTGATGGCGCTGCGGACGGCACGGGCGGCCGGCCTCGACGAGACGGCGCTGCGGATGATGCTCGGTGGAACCGCGGCCCGCATCGCCGACGGGCTGCCGCCGCTCACGCCGACCGCGCCGCTCGGCCCCGACGAGGTCGCGCATCCCGTCACGTTCGCGCGCATCCACCAGTACCTGACGATGGCCTCGACGATGCTCTGGCTCCGGCAGGCCGACACGTTCGGCGTCCTCGGCCTCGCGCTCAACGCGTGCGACGAGAAGGCGAACGGCCACGGGACGAGACCGAGCAGCTCCGCGAGCTGCTCGTGGCGACCCGCGAGCTGTGGGAGATCGCCGGCGCGACGGAGGACGAGCACCTGGCACGACGAGCATCGAGAGGCGCCTTCCGGCTCGTCCACCTCGCGAGCGTGCTGTCCGTGACGAGCGCCACGAGCGTCTAGGACACGGTCGATGGGACTCTCGCCTGGTGCTCCTGGCCGTGCTCGTCCTCGTCGCGCAGGCGCTGCTCGCAGGATGCGGAGGGAGCTCCTCGGAGGAATCGGCCGGCGCGACCGAGTCGACGGCAGAGACGACGACCTCCGGGCCCGACGGGACGCCGGTCTGTGCCGACGTCACGGCTCCGGACCCACGCGCCGACGGAGACGCCAAGCCGCCGACCGAGCGGCTCGACCCCGAGGGCACCTACGAGCTCGTGTTCGCGACGAGCTGTGGCTCGTTCACGGTGACCCTCGATCAGACGGCCTCGCCGGCCACGGCGGCATCGCTCGTCTCGCTCGCGCGCGACGGGTTCTTCGACGACACCGATGTTCCACCGGATCGTCCCGGGCTTCGTGATCCAGGGCGGCGACCCGACCCAGTCGGGCAACGGCGGCCCGGGCTACTCCACCGTCGACACCCCCGCGCAGGACACCACGTACACCCAGGGCGTCGTGGCGATGGGGAAGACCGCGAGCGAGGCGTCGGGGACGGCGGGAAGCCAGTTCTTCGTCGTCACCGCCCAGGATGCCGGGCTCCCGCCCGACTACGCCGTCGTCGGCGACCGTGACCGACGGCCTCGACGTCGTCGCTCGCGATCGGCGAGCAGGGCGACGCGACGACCGAGGAGCCGCTCAAGCCCGATCGTGGTCGAGTCGGTCACCGTCGTCGAGTCGTGAGCAGGGTCGCTGCGGTCGTCCTCGCCGCAGGCGAGGGCTCGCGCTTCGGCGGCGCCAAGCAGCGCGTGCTGCTGCCGCGGGTGCTCGAGCGGCTGCGCGCGCGCACCGCTCGACGAGCTCGTCGTGGTGGAGGGCGCGCACTCCCTCGACGCGATCATCCTTCCGGAGCGGCCGCCAGCGAGCGTCGTCCACTGCGACACGTGGGCGCTGGGCCCGGGAGCCTCGCTGCGCTGCGGCATCGAGGCAGTCTCTGCGGACGTGGACGCGGTGGTGGTGGTGCTCGCCGACGGGCCCGACCTCGATCCGGCGAGCGTCGAGCGCGTCGTCGAGGCCTGGCGTGAGCTGGGCGCGCCGGTCGTCGCGGCCTCCTACGGTGGGGTGAGAGGCCACCCGCTGCTCGTGGCGCGGGCCGGCTGGGACGAGATCCCCGATGCGGGGACTGCGAGTCGTCGAGCCGGTGCTCGTCGCGTGCGACGACCTCGGTGCGCCGGGCGACGTCGACCGTCCGGAGGACCTGCCGGCCGGGACGTAGGGCTACGCGGCGCCCGGGCCGTCGGTGCGGAGCTGCTCGAGGCGCGCCATGAGACCCGTCGGGATCCGCTCGACGGCGGCGACGCGGATGTACGAGCGGAGCGACTCCTCGAAGCGGTACCGACGGCGGCAGTAGTCGCAGCCGTCGAGGTGCTCCTCGGCCTGGACGACCTCGGCGTCGGTGAGCGTCCGGTCGAGATAGCCGTGGAGCAGCTCCTCGCACTTGTCACATGGGACGTGGTCGCCTGTCACGCTGCCTCCTCCGCCAGAGCCTGCCGCAGCGCCTTTCGGCCGCGATGGAGCCTCGACATCACGGTACCTATGGGGACGTCCAGGATCTGGGCTGCGTCCGCATAGCTGAACTCCCCGATGTCGACGAGCACGACGACCTCGCGGAAGTCGTCGCTGAGACCGGAGAGCGCGTTCACGATCGAGTCCTGTGAGAGCCGCTCGACCGCGCGGTCCTGGTCGAGCGTCTGCTCGCCCGCCTGCTCGGCGAGGCGGTTGGCGAGGTAGTAGTCGCCCTCGTCGAGCGGCGTCTCGTCGGGTCGGCGCTGGATGCGGCGCCCCCGGTCGAGATTGAGGTTGGTGAGGATGCGCAGCAGCCAGGCACGGAGGTTCGTCCCGGGCGTGTACGACTGCCAGCTGCGGAAGGCACGCGCATATGTGTCCTGAACGAGATCCTCGGCCTCCTCGCGACTCGACACCATCCGGCGGGCGACCCGGTAGACCTGGTCGGCGAGCGCGAGAGCCTCCTCCTCGAACCGCACGCGATCGCGGGCTTGACCCGCGAGGCGGCTGGCCTCGATCTCGGGCTCGACCTCGTCCACCGGGCTACCGTAGCAGCGCCCTACAGAGGCAGAGAACGCCCTGCGTGCCGTGGCTATTCCGCCGTCGACGCGACGGGTGCAGCCTCGTGGAAGCCACCACGCCGCATCGAGGCGAGCAGTGCAGCGCGGGACGTGAGGTCGTCGTCGTACGTCAGCGTGACCTGGCCCATCAGGTTTCCATGGGCCGCGAGCAGCCCGTCGTGACCGTCGAGGACCGCCGCCAGACGGGTGGCGCAGCGCTCGCAGCGGAACCCGTTCACCTGAATCGTCTCGACGACCTCCGCCATGGGGCGATGGTAGCCGGGGCTCAGCTCGAGGCGGGGGTCTTGCCCTTGACGCCGTGCACGGGACGGCCGGCCGCCTCCCAGGCGTAGTACGAGGCGCTCGGCCCGTAGCCCGAGGTGTACTCGACGATCCTCGGGTTGCGGCCGACCTCCTTCGCCCGCTGGGCGTGCCAGAGCAGGTTCGGGTCGTCGCGCTCCTGCCAGACGAGCACGAGGTGCGCGGCCGTCATGAACTCGGCGACGAACGTGCAGCCGTCGGCCGGGCACGGGAACGGATCGGTGCGCACGCACCACCAGCCGCTGTGGTCGCCCCCCTCGTCCTCACGCCAGAGACGCTCGTCGACGAGCTCCGCGTCGTCGAGGAGGATGGAGCCGATCTGGTGCGGCGCGTCCTGCATCCCGGCACGATAGTCACGGTCGGTCACCAGACGCGTGAGACCGCCCGGGTGGGCGGTCTCAGGTCGACCGGGGGCAGGAGATGCCGGTCGAGGGTCCTCGGGCGAGCTCAGCCCGAGAAGGATGCGGGCTGCTGCCCGAGCGTGACCCGTACGGTCTTCGTGACGCCGTCCCGCACGAGGTCGAGCGTGACCACGTCGCCGGGCGCGTGCTCGCCGAGCTCGCTGCGGAGCTCCTGCGACGGTCGAGATCTCGACGCCGTCGATCGCGACGATCAGGTCTCCGCCGAGGACGTAGCTCTCGCCCGCCACCACCTTCGTCTCGTTGCCGCCCTTCAGCCCGGCTGCGGCAGCGGGGCTGCCCGGCTGGACGCCCTGGACGAGCAGCCCGGCGCGCTCGAGGCCGAGCCCGGCCGCCTCGCCGTCGGAGACCTCTGCCAGGGTGACGCCGAGGTAGGCCCGATCGACCTTGCCCATCGGCGAGGATCTGGGAGAGAACGCTCCTCACCGTGTTGGACGGCACGGCGAACCCGATGCCGACGTTGCCCGACGACCCGTTCGCGGTCTCGATCTGGGAGTTGACGCCGATCACCTTCCCGCTCGCGTCGAACAGCGGCCCACCCGAGTTGCCCTGGTTGATCGAGGCGTCCGTCTGGATGACCTCGTCGATCGTGTAGCCGTTCGGCGCAGTGACGGCGCGCTGGAGCGCGCTCACGATGCCCGACGTGACGGTGCGCTCGAGGCCGAAGGGGTTGCCGATCGCGACTACCGGATCGCCGACGCGAACGCGCGTCGGAGTTCGCGAAGGCGAGAGGCGTGAAGCGCTCCGGCGCCGGTGGCGACCTTGAGGACGGCGAGGTCCGAGGAGGGGTCGCTGCCGACGAGCGTCGGCCGAGAGCGTGTCCTGGTTGGAGAAGCTGACCTGGATCTTCTCGGCGCCGTCGATGACGTGGTAGTTCGTGACGATGTGCCCGTCGCGATCGACCACGAAGCCTGAGCCGAGCCCCGAGCCCGAGCTGCTCAGGTCGTGACCTGGACGACGCCGCTTCCCGCTCTGCGGTAGATCTCACCGACGCTCAGACCCTCGCCCTGCGCCACGGAGACGGTGGGCTGGGCCTCGACGACGGTCGTCGTGGCCGGAGGCGCGTCGTCGAACACGCCGATCGCCGCCGCGCCGCCCAGCGCGACGGCCGCGCCGAGCGCCGAGGCGACCGCGAGTGCCGCGAGCGAGCGGAAGGAGGTGCCTCCCGGGCCGGAGTGGTCGTCCGGCCCGGGAGTCGGGGGAGGAACGGGAGAGGAGGTCGGGTCGGGAGGAAAGCTCATGCCCCCGTTCTACCCCTGCCGCGGTGAACGTCCTGTTGCGGCCGGTTAAGGGAGCGTTGCCGAGCGAAGCGGCGTCGACTCGGGCGTCGGACCTGCCGGACGCTTCAGCCCTACCGACCGATCAGGCGCTCGCGAGATCGAGCGCGACCGTCTTGACGACCTGTTCGTGCTCTGCGCCCAGGGCGGCGTCGACCTTCTGCGCGAGCTCACCCGAGGCCTGCAGCTCCTCGGTGATGTCCGCGCCGCCGATCAGCTCGCCCTTGACGAACACCTGCGGGATCGTCGGCCAGTCGGTGAGAGACGAGAGCTCCTGCCGGATCCGCGCGTCGGGGAGGATGTCGACGGCCGTGATCGGCGCCCCGGCGGCCCACAACGCCTGTAGAGCGCGCATCGAGTTCCCGCAGGCCGGCATCTCCGGCGTGCCCTTGATGAAGACCGCCACCGGCTCGGTGTCGATCACGTGCTGGATCTGGTCGCGAAGCGTCATGCGGTTCCCTTCGTGGAGATGCGGAGCTCGTGGATGGTGCCGTCGGCGAGTGGCACGGCGAGAGCGCTGTTGACGAGCCGGTGCTGCTCGACGAGCGAGAGCCCGGCGAACGTCGGGCTCGTCACGGCGACGTGGAAGTGGTCTCCGGTGCCCGTCCGGTCGGTGACCGTGACGGTGCCATCGGGGAAGGCATCCTGGAGGAGCGTGCTGATCAGCTCGGTGTGCATACGCGATGATGCTAACGACCGTGGGCCGCGTCTCCTTCCTCCTCTCGCTTCCCGAGCGCCTCGTGCGCGCAGTCGCGGCGATGCTCGGAGGGACGGTCCACGAGACGTTCCAGCTCGTGCTGCCCCGGGTCGTCAGGACGTCGCGGCTGTACGAGGCGACGGCGCGCAACCTGCTCCGGGTCACGTCCGAGCTCGTCGGCGGAGTCGAGCCGCAGTCGCCGCCCGAGCTCGAGCACGAGCCGAACCCGACGCGGCTCGCCGTCCGCAAGGGCGCAGGAAACGCCGTCGAGCTCGGGTCGATCGCGGCCTTCGGCTTCTCGCCGCTCTGGGTCCTGGCCGCCGCCGCCGACGTCACCGGGGGCTCACGGGCGTACCTCGATGCGCTCGTCGGCGAGCTCGTCCGGGAGGGCGTGCTCCCCCACGACGAGGACGTGCGCTCCGTCGACCAGCTGCTCGCCTCCCTGCAGGGCGTGTCCGGAACCTCTGCCCGGTTGATCGACATCCCGCCGCTCGAGGTCGAGGCGCTCCGGCGCTCCCTCGACGACATGCGCAGAGACGCATCGTCGCTTCCCTCTCAGGACGAGCTGGCGCGGGTCTACCAGGCGATCCGCCTGACCGCGGCCCGTGAGGGGATGAGCATGCTCGACGTCTCGGTCGGGATCGGGTTCGCCTTCTTCAACTCGGCGCGGAAAGTCGGACGGCAGCACCTGCTCGACCCGTACACGGAGGATCTCCGTCCGCTCGTGAACGAGGGGTTCGGCGCGTACGCCCACCGCGTCTCCCGGCCGTACGCCGCCGCCGTCGCCCGGCACTTCGACACGAGCGCGCCGTCGCTCACCGAGCAGGGTCTCGAGCGGATCCGCCAGGCGATGCGGGGCCAGCCGCGATGACCGCGGGGCGCCCCCGCTCCGGCCCTGCGCGCTGACGTGGAGGAGGTGCTCCCGGGATTCAGGGCGTTCGTCGCGCGAGCGTTCGGCGACGAGGGTCGCGCGTGGCTCGCCCGGCTCCCCGCGCTCACCACCGAGCTCGCAGTTCGTTGGAGGCTCGAGCTGGGCGCCGAGCTGCCCGGTGGGCTGCTCTCGTGCGTGCTCGCCGCAACCCGTGACGGCGAGCCCGTCGTCCTGAAGCTCACCGGCGGCTGGGACTGTCCCGCGGACGAGATCCGGTGCCTTCGGCGGTGGGCCGGCGACGGCGCCCCGCTCGTGCTCGAGGCCGATCCCGACCGCGGAGCGCTCCTGCTCGAGCGGGTGGAGCCGGGCACGGCGGCCGCGGCGGCAACAGCGACGGACGTCGGAGCGCTGCTACGGCGCCTCCACGTCGAGCCGTTCGCCGAGCTTCGCGCGGTGGAGGACGTCGCGCGGGCACGCCTGGCGCGTGTGGTCGCCCAGGGACGCCAGCCGGCCGACAGGGCCGCGCGAGCAGCCGAGCTGCTCCCCGCGCTCGTCGCGACCACGGAGCGGGAGGTGCTCCTGCACGGAGACTTCGACGGGCGGAACGTGCTCGTCTGCGCGCACCGGGGCCTCGTCGCAATCGACCCGCTGCCCTGCATCGGCGACCCCACCTACGACGCAGCCTCATGGGCGCACGCGAACGGCCGCACGGGACGCCGCGAGCGTCAGCACGCGATCGCCACCGCCCTCGACCTCGACCCGGAGCGCGTCCGGCGCTGGGGCGTCGTGGTCGCGACGCACGGGTGACGGAGACGGCCTCGTACAATCGCCTCATGGAGGAGGAGTCCGCACCGAAGGGGACGCGCAACCCGATCGGGCGGGCCTTCACGATCCTCTCCTGGATGGCCCGGCGCGACGACGGGCCCTGGGGCGTGCGCGAGCTCGCGAAGGGTGTCGGGATGAACCCGAGCACGGTCCACAGGCTGCTCGGGCTGCTCGAGGAGGAAGGGCTCGTGCGGCAGGAGGCCGAGGGCTCCCGCTACGGCGTGGGCGACGAGCTGCTGCGGCTCGCGTGGACCGCTGCCCGGACGAACCCGATCGAGCGCGCGGCGCTGCCGCACATGCAGGCGCTCGTCGCGGAGAGCGGCGAGACCGCGACGTTCGGGCTCTACGACCCCGTGCGCCGCCAGACATGCGTCGTCGCCGTCGTCGAGAGCGACGAGCCGTTCCGCTACGTCACGCGCCTCCACGAGTGGCGCGACCTGCACACCGGCGCGAGCGGGCGGGCGGTGATGGCGTTCCTCCCCGACGACGTGCGGGCGGAGGTGGTCGAGCGGACGCGGCTCGCTCCCGCGACCGAGCACACGATCACGAGCCCCGAGGCGCTCGAGCGCGCGCTCGCGACCGTCCGCGACCGCGGCTATGCCTTCAGCCAGGAGGAGCGACGCCTCGGTGGCGTCGGGATCGCCGCACCCGTGTTCGGCGCAGGCGGAAGGATCGCCGGCGAGGTCGGGGTGAGCGTGCCGACGCAACGGTTCATCCCGGGCGACGAGGATCGCCTTGCGGCGCTGGTGCGCGTGTGCGCGCAGCGGATCTCCGCCGCGATCGGCGGTCCGGGATGAGCGCCGCGGCTGGCATCAGGATCATGAACATTGTATTGTTGAGAGACACGATCGTTCACTTGTAAGAAACATACGCTCGAGCAGACGAGAGAGGAGCACCATGACCCACCCGGACTCCTTCGGCGCACGCGGGACGCTCACCGTCGAGCGGCACGACGCCACGAGATCTTCCGGCTCTCGGCGCTCGGCGACGACGTCGCGCACCTCCCCTACACGCTGCGGATCCTCCTCGAGAACGTGCTGCGCCGGGAGGACGGCGTCGACGTCACGGCGGACGACGTCGAGGCGATCGCACGCTGGGACGCGAGCGCGGCTCCGACGCGCGAGGTCACGTTCGCCCCTGCTCGAGTGCTCCTCCAGGACTTCACCGGCGTGCCCGCCGTGGTCGACCTCGCGGCCATGCGGCAGGCGATGGCCGACCTCGGCGGCGACCCGAGCCGGATCGATCCCGCTCATCCCGGCGGAGCTCGTGATCGACCACTCGGTGCAGGTCGACGACTTCGCCAGCCGCCTCGCGATCGCGCGCAACTCCGAGCTCGAGTTCTCGCGCAACCGGGAGCGATACGCCTTCCTGCGGTGGGGCCAGGGCGCGTTCGAGGCCCTCAAGGTCGTGCCCCCCAACACCGGGATCTGCCACCAGGTGAACCTCGAGCTCCTCGCACGGGTCGTCGAGAGCCGCGACGGTCAGGCGTTCCCGGACACGCTCGTCGGGACCGACTCCCACACGACGATGATCAACGGGCTCGGCGTGCTCGGCTGGGGCGTCGGGGGGATCGAGGCCGAGGCGGCGATGCTCGGAGAGGCGATCTCGATGCTCGTCCCCCAGGTCGTCGGGTTCAGGCTCCACGGGCGCCTGCCCGAGGGAGCGACGGCGACCGACCTCGTGCTGACCGTGACGGAGATCCTCCGCGGGCTCGGGGTGGTCGGCAAGCTCGTCGAGTACTTCGGCGAGGGCCTGCACGGCCTTCCGCTCGCCGATCGTGCCACCATCGCGAACATGTCGCCGGAGTACGGCGCGACGTGCGGCTTCTTCCCCGTCGACGCAGAGACGCTCCGGTACCTGCGGCTCACGGGGCGCAGCGACGAGCAGGTCGCCCTGGTGGAGGGCTACTGCAAGGAGAACCTGCTCTGGCACGAGCCCGCCGCGCCGGCGACGTACTCGGAGGTCGTCGAGCTCGATCTCGGCGACGTCGAGCCGTCGCTCGCCGGGCCGCGGCGTCCGCAGGACCGCATCCCGCTCTCGCATGCGAAGGCGGCGTTCGAGGAGGCGCTGCCCGGGCTCGGCGCAGAGCGCGGGCCTGTCGCCACGCTGGTCGAGGCCCGCCTCGAGGACGGCGAGGTCGTCGAGCTCGACCACGGAGCGGTGGTGATCGCCGCGATCACGTCGTGCACGAACACGTCCAACCCCGCGGTGATGGTCGCCGCCGGGCTGCTCGCGAAGAAGGCGGTCGAGCGCGGCCTCACCCGGCGGCCGTGGGTCAAGTCGAGCCTCGCGCCCGGCTCGAAGGTGGTGACGGAGTACTTCGACAAGGCGGGCCTCACCCCGTACCTCGAGGCGCTCGGGTTCCACACGGTCGGCTACGGGTGCACCACTTGCATCGGGAACTCAGGCCCACTGCCGGAGGCGGTCTCGGCCGCCATCGCCGAGGGCGGCCTCGTCGCGTGCGCGGTGCTCTCCGGGAACCGGAACTTCGAGGCCCGCGTCCACGCCGAGGTGAAGGCGAACTACCTCGCCTCGCCGCCGCTCGTGGTCGCCTACGCGCTCGCGGGGTCGATGGACGTCGACCTCGCGACCGAGCCGCTCGGCCACGCACCCGACGGCGAGCCCGTCTACCTCTCCGACCTCTGGCCGAGCCCGGCCGAGGTGCAGGAGGTCGTCGAGGGCGCGCTCGGGCGCGAGATGTTCATCTCCTCCTACGCCGACGTCTATGCGGGCGATCCGGCCTGGCGCGAGCTGCCCGTCCCGGAGGGCGCGCTGTTCGCCTGGGACGATGCGTCGACCTACGTCCGGCTCCCGCCCTACTTCGACGGGGTGACCAGGGAGGTCGGCGTCGTCGACGACGTGAGCGGGGCACGCTGCCTCGTCTCGCTCGGCGACTCCGTGACCACCGACCACATCTCGCCGGCAGGAGCGATCCGCCCGGAGTCGCCAGCGGGCGCGTACCTGCTCGGCCACGGGGTCGAGCGCGGCGACTTCAACTCGCTCGGGTCGCGACGCGGGAACCACGAGGTCATGGTGCGCGGGACGTTCGCCAACGTCCGGCTCCGCAACCAGCTCGTGCCGGGGTCGGAGGGGACGTGGACCGTGCATCTCCCCTCGGGCGAGGAGATGACGATCTTCGAGGCCGCCGAGCGCTACCGCGCGGAGGGCGTCCCGACGATCGTGCTCGCAGGCAAGGAGTACGGCTCGGGCTCGTCGCGCGACTGGGCCGCGAAAGGCCCGAAGCTGCTCGGGGTGCGGGCCGTGATCGCCGAGAGCTACGAGCGCATCCACCGCTCGAACCTGCTGATGATGGGGATCCTCCCGCTGCAGTTCCTCCCGGGCGAGAGCCGGGAGACCCTCGGGCTGACCGGGAGGGAGACCTTCAGCGTGACGGGGGTCGAGAACGGCGAGGCGAGCGAGGTCGCGGTGACCGCAGACGGGGTCTCGTTCCGCGCGACGGTGCGCCTCGACACCCCGCGCGAGCGTGAGTACCTCCGCCACGGCGGAATCCTCCCGTACGTGCTGCGGAGACTCCTGGCCGAGTAGGAGACCGCCGGCGCGGACATCTGGACTCGCGTGACCGCAGAGGCATTCCCTTGCTCTGCTGCTTCGCATCGTCCCGATCGGCCGCGAGATCGGCCGCCGCGCCGCCCGGCTCCGCGCCAGGCACTGCCTCGGTCTTCCCGACGCGCTCGTGTTGGCAAGCGGCGACGCCTCGATGCGGACGTCGTTCTCACGGCGGACGCGAGGTGGGTCGCCTCCTCCTCGCGGGTCGTCGTCGGCTGATCCGGGGCGTCCAGCAGCACGGGCTCCGCCGCTGCCGGTAAGACTGCGCCGTGACCGAGAACGAGACCTCCTGGGGCATCGACCCCGTCCCCGAGCGGCTGCGCGTGCTCGGCGGCTTCGACCTCGCGCTCCTGTGGGGCAACCTCGGCGTCTCGCTCCTCGTCGTCGTCGCCGGTGCGATCCTCGTGCCGGCGCTCTCCCTGCCCTCGGCGTTCGTCGCGATCGCCGTCGGCTGCCTGATCGGGAACCTGATGCTCGCGCGTCGCCGGACTGATCGGCGCCCAGGCGCGGGTGCCCGCGATGACGCTGATGCGGGCGCCGCTCGGCTCGCGCGGCTCGTACCTGCCGACCGCGATCAACGTCGTCCAGTGCCTCGGCTGGACGGTGTTCGAGCTGCTCGTGATCGCGACCGCCGCAGCGGCGCTGTCCGAGGAGCTCTTCGGCGTCGGGGCGCAGTGGGCGTGGACGCTCGTCTTCGGCGCGGCGGCGCTCGCGCTGGGGCTCGCCGGCCCGATCGGCGTCGTGCGCACGGTGCTGCGCCGCGTCGCGATCTGGGTCGTGCCGGTCGCGATCGCCTACCTGGCCTGGTGGGCGCTCGGCGCCGGCGGCCTCTCGGAGGCGTGGAACGCTCCAGGCGAGGGCGGCCTCTCGACCTGGCAGGGGATCGACATCGTCGTCGGCGTCACCGTCTCGTGGGTGCCGCTCGCGGCCGACTACACGCGCTTCGCGCGCACGCAGCGCGGCGCCTTCTGGGGGACGGGCATCGGCTACCTCGCTGCCGGACGCGCTTGCTCCTCGGGCTCGGCGCGGTGCATCCTGCTCACGCGCGACGTCGGCGATGCGGCGGCGCTGCCGGCGGCCGTCGCGGCGGGCGGGCATCGTCGCGCTGATCGCGCTCTTCGTGCTCACCGTCGCGGAGACGGACGAGGCGTTCGCGAACGCGTACTCCGGCGCCGTCTCGCTGCAGAACCTCGTCCCGGCGGCGCCCCAGCGGCTGCTGATCGTGGCCACGACGACCATCGGCACGCTCGGCGCGCTCGCGCTCGCGCTGACGAGCTTCCAGTCGTTCCTCTTCCTGCTCGGCTCGTTCTTCGTGCCGCTCTTCGCGGTGCTCCTCGCCGACTGGCTCCTCGCCGGGCGCTCCTACGACGCCGACGACGTCTTCGGCGCACCGGCGTGGCGGCCGGGCCTGATCGCGGCCTGGGTCGTCGGATTCGCGAACGTACCAGTGGCTGTCGCCGACCGGCCCGACGTGGTGGGTCGAGCAGGTGCAGCGACTCGACCCGCCGACCTGGGGGATCGGGGCGACGGTGCCGAGCTTCGTCGCCGCGTTCGCCGTGGGCGTCGTCGCGGCTGCGCTCTCCCGGTCTCGCTCCCGTCCACTCGCAACCGGCGGCTGACCGGGTCCGGCGCGCCGGTCTCAGAGCTCGTTGCAGGATGAAGGTTCGCCGGAGGGGCGCGCCGAGCGCGTGCGCTGCACGGACGCAGGTCGCGCCAACAGCAGCGCAATTGGCGCGACCGAGGACGAGGCAGCGTGCGCGCACAGCGCGCTCCGCGGCACAAGACTTCATCCTGCAACGGGTTCTCAGGGGCGAGGATGCGTGTGGAAGAGGCCGTCCCCGGGGACGGTCGCGTCGACCGTCGCGACCTCGTAGTCGACTCCCGATCGGTCGAGCGAGAGCAGGAGCGCCCCGACGGCCGGCTCGCGCCAGGGTCGCACGACCACGCCACCTGGAACCCGCGCCACGATCTCGTCGAGGATCAGGCTCGAGCCCTCCCCGCGGAAGACCCCTCCCAGCAGCGCGAGCGGGAACGGCGCCTCGAGCCCGACCTTCTCCGCAGCGACGTGCGCGATCTCGCCGAGCTTGACGCCGTGCCCGACGACGACCTCGAGCGCCGCGGCGTCGCCGGCACGCGCCAGGTGCAGCACGTCCGGCGCGAACCGTGACGCCTCCCACGGATGTCGCCCGTCGCGGCGATGGAACGCGTGCAGGACGTCCTCGACCGTGGCGTCGCCGTAGAGCGCGAGCGCAGCCTCGGTGAGCGCGGTCGGCGGCCTCGTCCCGAGCTCGGCCGCGTAGACGGCCTGGAGCGCCTCGCCGCCGATCCACCAGGCGCCCAGGTTCAGCCCCCACCAGCTCGAGTGCCACTGGCTCCCGTCCCGTCCGCCCGAGCCGATGCAGCCGCCGGTGCCGAGCACGACCGCGACGCCGACGCCGTCCGGCGTCCCGGCGCGCAGTGCGCCGATCGCGTCGTTCACGACGAGCACGTCCGCCGCCGGCACGAGCGGACGAGAGCGCTGCGCGCAGCTCCTCCTTGTCCTCCGGCCAGTCGGCGCCCGCGAGGCTGAACGACGCATGGGTGACGTCGGCGCCGGTCGCACCCTCCGGGAGCGCAGCGCGTACCGCACTCCCGATCTCCCCGATCGCGTCTGCCATCGTCGTCGCGCCGTAGATGTCGGCGCACCCACCGCGACCGGCGCCGACGATCGTCGCCGGCAGGGGTCGCGACGAGCGCGACCGTCTTGGTGTTGCCGCCGTCGACGCCGAGGACGAGCTCGCCCACCGACGCCTCAGCGGAGGAGCCGGTCGGGAAGGAAGGCACGGTGCGCGGCCGCGAGCTCGTCGTAGACCGCCTCCGCCTTGATCGACCGACTGGACGAGCGGGTTCGCCGCGAGCGCGCGGATCGCGTCGATCCGCGTCCCCGACCAGGCCGCCTCGGCGGCGAGCACCTGGTACTCGCCGAGCATCTCGACGAGTCCGACGACGGTGACGCGGCAGCGCGCGTCTGGGGAAGCGGCTCGATCCAGTGCGGCCGAGCAGCGCCCGGTGACCTCGACGACGAGGTCGTCGGGGAACCCCGGCAGCGAGCCTCCGGTGTTCGGCACGTTCACCGGCAGGACGTCACCGGTGTCGTTGAAGACGGCGTGCATCGCGTCGATCGCGAGCTCGAGCTCGTGGATGCCGCCGCGCGAGCGATCCGGGTCGAGCACCGGGTCGTCGGTCTCGGCCTGCTGCGCGTAGTGCTCCCAGTAGCCCGGAACCCAGGAGAGGATGTCCTCGGCCCGGGTCGTCGGCTTCGCCAGCTGCTCGGCCAGCACCTCGTCGCGCCAGTAGTAGTACTGGAAGTAGTCGGCCGGGATCGCGTCCATCGTGACGGCGAGCCGCAGGATCCGCTGCTGCGTGCAGGTCGAGCGACGTGTCCGGGCCGAGTCGCTCGGCGGCCGCGGCCACGACGATGCGGCATCAGGTCCTCGCCGTCGTAGGTGGTGCTCGACGCTCCAGCACGCGTGGTTGAGCCCCACCATCGTCGAGGTAGACGCGCGCCGGGTCGAGCCCCGCCGCCTCGGCGAGCTCCTCGGTGAAGATGATCGGGCCCTCGCAGAGCGAGACGAGCGGGATCGTCCGATGTTCGTCGTCCAGGCCTGGGCGACGATGTTGACCGGGTTCGTGTAGTTGAAGACGCTCACCCGCGGGGCACACGGCTTCGATGTCGGCGGCGACCCCCTTCATCACCTCGATCGCGCGGAGCGCCATGAAGAAGCCGCCGACGCCCTGGGTCTCCTGCCCGATCAGCCCGTGCTCGGTTCGCGGTCCGCTCGTCGAGCGCGCGCGCCTCGAAGCCGCCCGGCCGGAAGCTCGAGAGGATCGCGTCGCAGTCTGTCGAGGCCGGCCCGCCGGTCGGTCGTCGACGTGATCGTGATGTCGAGCGCCGCGGGCGCGCGGCCATCTTCCGCGCGAGGCGTCTCGACCAGCGCGAGCCGGTCCGGGACGAGGTCGATCAGCACGACCTCCGAGCCGTCGAAGTCCGCGCCGCGGTGGTGGATGAACGAGGCCATCGTTCCCGCGGCGCGCGTCGAGCCCCCGCCGAGATACGCCATCTTGATCCGTGCCATTCCCGCTCCTCTACACTAGGTCGTCAGATGCGCTCGCCGTCGGCCGCCGTCGAACACGTGGAGCCCGCTCCGGCAGGAGCCCGAAGCGCACCGCTCACCGATCGCCGACGCGGAGCGCTGCCGTCCGCCTCGATCACGAACCGCGCGCCGTCGTCGGCGGACGACGCCGATGAACGTCTCGCGCCCGAGCGCCTCGACGTACTCGACGCTGCCCTCGATCGGGCCGACGAGACCGGCGTCGTCGCTCCAGGGCCGACGTGCCTCGGGCCGGACGCCGAGCGATGACCTCGGCGGGCAGTCGCGTCGCCGGCGAGCCCGAGCGGACGTCGACAGCGCCCCGGGTCAGCGAGCCGTCAGCGTCGCTCGGCGCCACCTCGACGAGCGCCATCGCCGGGCTGCCGATGAACCCCGCGACGAACGTGTTGGCGGGGCGCTGCGTAGACCGTGTCGGGATCGCCGACCTGCTCGAGCCGCCGCTCGCTCATCACCGCGATCCGGTCGCCCATCGTCATCGCCTCGACCTGGTCGTGGGTGACGTAGACGGTCGTCGTGCCGACCTCCGCTGCAGCCGCCGGATCTCGCCGCGGGTCTGCGCGCGCAGCTTCGCGTCGAGGTTCGAGAGCGGCTCGTCCATCAGGAACACCTGCGGCTCGCGGACGAGCGCGCGCCCGAGCGCGACGCGCTGCCGCTGGCCGCCCGAGAGCTCGCGCGGCTTGCGGTCGAGGAGCTCGGCCGATGCCCGAGGATCGCGGCCGCCTCGCTCGACGCGGCGCGCGCGATCTCGTCCTCGCGGCACGCTTGCGCATCTTGAGCCCGAACGCGAGGTTCTCGCGGACGCTCATCTGCGGGTAGAGCGCGTAGTCCTGGAAGACCATCGCGATGTCGCGCCGCGCGGCGCGACGTCGTCGACGACCGCGTCGCCGATCCGGATGTGCCCGCCGGTCAGCGCCTCGAGCCCGGCGAGCAGCCGCAGCGCGGTCGTCTTGCCGGAGCCGGACGGGCCGACGAGCACCATGAACTCGCCGTCGGCGATCTCGAGCGAGAGCTCGTCCACGGCCGACGTCGTCGCCGAAGCGCTTCGTCAGCGGTCGCGGCTCGATAGGTCGACCGGTCGGCCATGCAGGTCACCCCTTCACCGCTCCCGGCGAGCATGCCGCGGATGAAGTGTCGCTGGAGGAAGACGTAGACGATCACGACCGGGCGTCGCGACGATGCACCGACGGCCGCGGCGAGCAGCGTGGGATCGTCCGTACGTGCGCTGCGCCCTGGAAGAAGGCGAGCCCGAGCGGCGCCGTGCGGATGGCTCTCGCTGCTCGAGACGCATCACGAGCGCGAGCAGGAACTCGTTCCACGTCCACATGAAGACGAGGACGACCATCGTCAGGATCGCCGGCCGCCCGTAGGGGACGAGCACGCGCCAGAGCACCCCGAAGCTCGAGGCGCCGTCGATGCGCGCCGCCTCGATCAGCGAGCGCGGCATCGAGCGGAAGAACGCGCGCATCCAGAACGTGCCGAAGGCGACCGAGAGCCCGACCTGCGGGAGGATCAGCGCCCAGTAGGTGTTGAGCAGGTTGATGTGGAGGAGCGGGACGTCCGGAAGTCGAAGTAGAGCGGGATGACCGTCGCCTCGTACGGCACCATGCAGCCCGAGCAGGAAGACGTAGAAGAGGACCGGTCGCGCCGCGGAAGCGCATCGTCCCGAACGCGTACCCGTGCGGATCGAGAGACATGGCCGACGCGACGGTGACCGACCGGCGACGATCGCGCTCGACTGAGCCGAGTCGCGAAGTGCCCTCCGTCCAGGCGGCCTGGAACGCTCGAGAGGTGAGCTGGTCGGGAACGCGAAGCCCGAGACGAGGTCGCGTCGGGCTCGTGGAGCGCGGTCAGCACGATCGCCGACGATCGGGTAGAGCGCGAGGACCGCGAACGCGAGCAGGAGCGTAGTTGATCAGCGCGCTCGGCACGCTCCGCGGTCACGACGCTGCTCCGCTCGCCGAGCCGCGTGATCACGAACGCGAGCACGAAGATCACGATCGCCAGGATCGATCGCCGATCGCCGCCGCGGAGCCCGACCTCGCCGTCTGGAACGCGCGGTAATGTAGACGGTACGACGGCACGCTCGTGCGACGTTCCGGGCCCGCCGCCGGTCGTGATGTAGACGAGGTCGAAGCTGCGCAGCGCCGTCGATCGTCGTCAGGACGAGCGCGACGGCGATCTCGCCGCGCAGCCCGGGCAGCGTGACGCGAAGAACTCGCGCACCGGCCCGGCGCCGTCGACGCGCGCCGCGTCGTAGAGGCTGGTCGGGATCTTCTGCACGCCGGCGATGAAGAGCACCATGCGCGAGCCCGTACATGACCCAGGTGCCGACGAGGCCGACCGCCGGCAGCGCCCACGTGAAGTCGCCGAGCCAGGCGCGCGTCAGGCTGCCGAGCCCGATCAGCCCGAGGAACTCGTTGAGCGGCCCGTCGTCGGCGTAGATCCACGTCCACACCAGGCGATCACGACCCCCGCGATCACCTGCGGCAGGAAGAGCGACGTGCGGTAGAAGCGGCAAGCCCGCGCACCTCGAACCGCGAGAGCGCGGCCGCGAGCAGGAGCCCGAGGATCACCGGGAGCACCGCGTAGAAGAGGATCAGCACGACCGAGTGGAGGAACGAGCGCCGGAGGTCCTGGTCGAAGAACGCCTCCTGGTAGTTGTCGAGGCCGACCCAGACCTTCGCCGTGAGGCCGTCCCAGCGTGAAGAACGAGTAGTAGACCGTGTGGAGGAGCGGGCCGAGCGTGAAGAGCGCGTAGACGACGAAGCCCGGGAGGACGTAGAGCCACCCGATGTTCCTCGACACGCCGGGCGCAGTCGATCCTCCCCGACGACGACGCGGCCCGCCCGTGTCCGGGCGGGCCGCGTTCGTTGAGTCGTTCGACGCCACCTAGCTCAGCGGAGCGTCTTGTCGAACTTCTCCCAGTCGGCCTGGACGGCCTTCGCCATGCCGGCCGGCGACGTCTTCCCGGCGAGCAGCAGCTGGAACTGGTTCTGCAGCGTCGTGTACATCGAGGGCGACGCCCAGTCCGTGTAGAGCAGGAGCCCGTCGTCGTTCGCGACCTTCGCGAACGCGTTGTAGACCTGGCCCAGGTACGGATCGTTGGTCGGCAGCTTCGCCCGCCGGTCAGAGGGGAGCTGCTGCTGGGCGAACATCAGCTTGTGCGCGATCGGCGTGGCGATCACGTAGTTGAGCCACTCGGCGCCGAGGTCCGGGTACTTCGTCTTCGACGAGATGTGCCACGGCCCGGAGAGCCCGCCGATCGAGGCGTACTTGCCGCTCGGGCCCGGGGGAATCGGCATGACGAGCACGTTCTTCGCGCCGAGGCCGGTCTTGATGATCGTCGAGTCCCAGTCACCGCCGATCCACATCGCGCCCTTGCCCTTGGCGAAGACGCCCGCCGAGGCATCGTTGCCCTGGGCGTTGTAGTCCGCGTTGAAGTACCCGTTCTTCGCCCACGCCTGGAGACGGCCGAGCGCCTTGATCGTCCCCGCCGTGTCGTAGCGGGAGCCGGGCACGTGATAGATCCAGTTGCGGACGCTCTGCGGGCTGGTGGAGGCGCCCCAGATCCCACCGAACATGTGGATGAAGCCGTAGCCCTCCTTGTTGCCGGCCATGATCACGGGCTCGTCCGAGGGGAGCTTCGCACGGAGCTGCGCGAGCATCTTCTCCCAGCCGGCGAACGTCGTCGGCATCTTGTTGGGGTTGATCCCGGCCGCGACCAGCTTCTTCTTGTTGATGAAGGCGACGACGTTCTGGCCGGTCTGGGCGATGCCCCACACCGGGCCCTTGCCGAAGGACTTCCCGTCGGTCGTCCAGCGGAACATCCCCCAGGTCGACGGCGCGTACAGCTTGTCCCAGCGGTACTTCTTGACGTACTTCGTGAGCGGGATGATGAGCTTCGCCTTCACGAGCTGCGCGTCGGTCTGGTAGCCCTGGTTCCCCTCCGTCACGTCCGGGCCGCTCCCGGAGGCGAGCGCGCGCGGCACCGTCCCGACCAGGCTGTTGAAGTCCTTGAAGACGATGTTGATCTTCACGCCCGGATGCGACTTCTCGAAGTTCTTGCTGAGCTGCTGGAGCACGGGCTGGAGGCCCGGATCCTGGTTGTCGTACGACCACATCGTGAGGGTGATGTCCTCGTTCCCCTTCGCGCTCGCGCCGACGACGACTGCGAGCGCGAGGACGAGCACCGCCCCGACGGCGGCAAGCGCCTTCGAGCGGGTTCGGAAGCCTCTCATGTGCTGTTCCCTCCTCCTGTTCTCGGCCTCCGCGCGAGACTCGCGTGGAAGCGGTAGCGATCACCGCGGTAGAACGTCCGGCTCAGCTCGACGAGCCTTCCGGCCGCGTCGAACGACGTGGTGCGGGCGAGCAGCAAGGGATCACCGGCCCGCATCCCGAGCAGTCGCGCCTGCGTCGGCGTCGCAGCCGTCGCCTCGGTCGTGTAGTCGGCGCGCACGACGCCCGCGCCGGCCCGCTCGAGCGCGTCGTAGAGCGAGTCGGCGCCGAAGTCGAGGCTCGGCAGGGTGGGTGCGACGGCCAGCGGGACGCGGTTCTCGTCGAGCGCGACCGCGAGCCCGTCGAGCATTCGCAGGCGCTCGAGCTCGAAGAGCTCGGCTCCGGGTGCGATGCCGATCGACTCGGCCTCCTCGAGCGTCGCTGGCCGAACGCGCTGCGTCAGCACCTGCGCCGACGCGTGGAGCCCGCGGCTCGCGCCGAGCTCGGTGAAGCTGAGCAGGCCGTTCTGTGGCTCCTCGAGCGGCGTCCCCTCGACGAACCGACCGCTCCCGGGCGCAGCGCGCACCAGCCCCTGGCGCTCGAGCTCGTCGAGGGCGCGGCGCACCGTGACCCTGCTCACGCCGAGCAGCTCGGCGAGGTCGCGCTCCGACTGCAGGCGCGCGCCGGCCGGGAGGTCCCCGGAGCGGATCTGGCTCTCGATCGCCTCGCGCACCTGGTCGTGGAGAGGACGCGCGCCGGCGAGGGAGACACCCATCCAGGCGAGTATCCGAGACGGACCGGTCGAGGTCAAGTCCCACACCGGTCTGCGACTGGTCTTCTCGCGGAGTCGGGTGTTATGGTCGGCCGATGGACGATCGCTGGCAGGCGACCCACCTCTGGCGCGAGACCCGCGCGATCCCGGAGACGCTCTCTGCCACCCTCGCCTCCCTCGAGCAGGACGTCGAGTCGCTCGCCCTCCTGCTCGGCGCGCCGGACGTCCGTCGGATCGTGGCCACGGGCAACGGAGCCGCCTACTACGCCGCGCTGGCGCTGTGGCTCGCCTCGCTCGAGTCGGAGGCAGGGCCCGAGGTGGTCACCGTGCCGGCGGGGCTCGTCGCCCGCGGCGCGTTCCGCTGGCGGCAGGGTGATCGGCTGCTCGCGATCTCGTCGTCGGGGGAGATGCGCGACGTGATCGAGGCGCTCGACGCAGGCGCACCGCAGCCGTGCGCGGCGATCACCGCCACGCCTGGATCGTCGATCGGGACACGGGCGGGCGCCCTCGCCCGGATCACCGTCGCGTCGCAGGATGCGGTCACGCACACGCAGGCGTTCTGCGGGAACGTCGCCGCAGCGCTCTCCGTGTGGGCGGCCTTGAGCGGCGACAACGGGCTCCGCGACGCGGTGCAGGCTCTCCCTGCGACGGTCGCGGCCGCCTGCGACGGAGCCGAGCGCTGGGCGTGCGCGCTCGAGCTCGACGCCCCGACGTACGGCGTGGTCTTCGGGACAGGCCCGGCCTGGGCGGGCGCTCTGGAGGGCGCGCTCCTGCTCAAGGAGGTCGCAGGGGTCCCGGCCGAGGGCGTCGAGACGCGCGAGGGAGCGACCTCCGCGATGTACGCGCTCGCGCCGGGCCACCTGGTCGTGAGCCTGCCCCGCGAGGACGACCCGCTCGCGGCCGAGGCCGAGGCGGCCTGCGCAGCCCGCGGCGCAACGGTCGTCCGTGCTCCCGGCGCCGCGCTCGCCGACCGGCGACTCGCCGCGGTCACGACGTTCCCGGCGCTCGTGGCGCTCGCCGCACGGCTCGGCTCGACGCGTGGCCTCGACGTCGACCACCCCGCCTGGACCGACGCCTACTACGCCGTCGCGCGAGGGGCACCGTGAGCCTCGGGCTCGGTGTCCTCGGCCTCGGCAGCGTGTTCGCCGGCCCGTACGCGGGGATGATCGACCGGCTCGAGCGACACGGGCGGGTGCACGTCGCGGCCGTCTACGACGTGGACGCGGACAAGCGCCACGGCGCGGCGGCGCGCTTCGGGGTCGACCCCGACCTGCCGGATGCGGAGGCGCTGATCGCACGGGACGATGTCGACGTCGTCCTCGTCCTCACGAGCATGAACGAGCACGGCGGGCTGACCCGGGCCGCGCTCGAGGCGGGCAAGCACGTGCTCGTCGAGAAGCCACTCGCCACCGACCTGGAGACGGCGCAGGCGCTCGTCGAGCTCTCGCGCGCTGTGCCGGGATTGCTCGTGTGCGCGCCGCACATCGTGCTGAGCCCCACCTTCAGGGCGATCAAGGCCTGTGTCGACGCAGGAGAGATCGGCAGGCTCGTCTCGGCCCGGGCCCGCTACGGCTGGGCGGGACCCTGGTGGAACGAGTGGTTCTACCGGCCGGGAGGGGGGTCGCTCTTCGACCTGGGCGTCTACAACGTGACGACGCTCTGCGCGCTCTTCGGTCCTGCCCGGCGCGTGACCGCGATGGTCGGCACCGCGATCCCCCGACGCGAGGTGAACGGCCAGAAGATCACGGTCGAGGCCGACGACAACGCCCACGTGCTCCTCGACTTCGGCGACGCGCGCTTCGGCGTGGTCACGACCGGCTTCACGATGCAGAAGTACCGCTCGCCGGCGGTGGAGCTCTACGGCACGCAGGGCACCGCGCAGCTGCTCGGGGACGACTGGGCGCCCGAGGGCTGGGAGCTCTGGCGCAACGAGGAGGCGTCGTGGCGGCTGATCCCCGAGAGCGACCCGCACTGGCAGTGGACGGACGGGCTGCGCCACCTCGTCGACTGCGTCGAGCGTGGCGCGACCCCGGTGAACCGCCCCGAGCACGCGCTGCACGCGCTCGAGATCATGCTCGCCGCGCAGGCCGCCGGCCGCGACGGAGTCGCCCGCGCGATCTCCACCGGGTTCCCGGAGCCCGTGTTCGAGCAGACGCTGCTCGACGCCGAGGAGGAGCACCGCTCCCACGACCGCCGCAGCCACAGTGGGCTATAAGCCGTCGCCACGACCGACGTTCGACCGTCCGACGGCGCTGCCGTTCGCAGAGGTCGCGCGCCACACCTGGGGCGATCCTGTCGCCGGCCACGTCGAGGACTGGCTGTACGTCTCGAGCGGGCTGCTCCACACGATCGTGTTCGGGATGGAGCCGGGCGGCTGCTTCCGGCACTCGGAGGACTTCCGGACGGTGTTCGGCGCCGACGAGGTGCTCCACGTCCTCCAGGGGACGCTGGCGCTCGCGAACCCCGAGACCGGCGAGGTCGTCCGGGTCGAGCCCGGGGAGAGCGTGTTCTTCCGCAAGGACACCTGGCACCACGGGTTCTCCTACGGAGCCGAGCCGCTGCGCGTGCTCGAGTTCTTCGCGCCACCTCCCTCGACGGGGACGTCGGGGCCGTACGCGCGCACCCGCCCGTACCTGTCGGAGGCGGAGTGGCGCTACGGGGACGACGGCCTGGTCGGGACGCTCCCGGGCGCGACCGGGCCGTCGCGGCAGACCCTCCTCCCGGTGCGCGCCGGAGATCGCGCCCACCGACTCGAGGGCGACGCGCTCGTGGGGCTGATCGCGAGCACGGAGCATCTGACCGTCGCGACGGCGCGGCTCGTGCCGGGGGGCCTGAGCCCGTGGGCGGAGCGCGAGCGGCGACGTGCTGGTGCTCGTGGAGCACGGCGACCTCGTCGTGCACGCGTCCTTCGCGGGCGTCGAAGAGCGGTTCGCGCTCGGCCGCTGGGACGCCGCCTATCTGCCGCTGGGCAGCGCCTACCGGCTCGAGGGCGCGGGGACGACGCCCGTCGACGTGCTGGTCGGCGTCGCGCCGGGGTACGCGCCCGCGTGAGGACGGCTCGCTAGCATCGCGCGATGCCCCGCACCGCCATCCTCGGGAACCTCGTCCTCGACGAGGTCGCAGGAGCTCCGCCCCGCCCTGGTGGTGCCGTCTACTACTGCGGTCGGGCGCTGCGCGAGATCAACCCCGCCGCGGACGTCGTGCTGGTCTGCCGTTGCGCCGAGGCCGACCGGGAGATCCTCCTCCCGGCGGTGGAGGAGCTCGGCTTCCCGGTGGTCTGGCGGGCGGCCGAGCGCACCACGCGGTTCGCGTTCCACTACGAGGGCGACCGCCGGATCATGCGGCTCGACCAGGTCGGCGATCCGTGGACGCCGGAGGACGTCGCGGGCTGGGTCGGTGATGCGATCGGCGAGGCGCAGTGGGTGCTCGTCGGCGCGCTCGTGCGCGACGACGCGCCGCTCGAGCTGCTCGCCGCGCTCACGGCCCGGGGGCACAGGCTCGTGCTCGACGCGCAGGGGATCGTGCGGCGCGGCACGCCCGGCCCGCTCGTCTCCGACGGACTCGGTCGACCGGAGGCTCTTCGAGCACGTCACCGCGCTGAAGCTCAACGACGAGGAGGCGCGAGATCCTCTGCGGCGGCATCGGACGAGCACGCGCTGCGCAGCCTCGGCGTCCCGGAGGTCGATCCTCACGCTCGGCTCCCAGGGCGCCGTGATCGTCAACGGCGACGAGACGGCCCACGTCGACGCGGTGCCGGTCGACGGCCCGGTCGATCCGACCGGAGCAGGCGACTCGTTCCTCGTCGCCTACGCCGTCGAGCGGCTGCGCGGAGCCACGCCCGCACGAGGCCGGTCTCGCGGCGAGCCGCTTCGTCTCCACGATCATCGCGCGCTGAGTGCGGCTCCTCGTCGCCACCGGCGCTCGGGACGGTCAGGGTCGACGTCGACGCGGGCGACGCCGAGCTCGTCGACGACGAGCCGCCGGCACCCCAGGCCGTCGACACCGGGCTGCCGCTCGTCGTCGCGGCCGCCGCCGTCGGCTCCCGTGTCGTCGCGGTCGTCGACCGACGACCGCCGCTCGTCGCTCTCGGACGACGCCGGCAGGACCTGGCGCGAGGCGGGTGCCGGCCTCCCGCCCGGGGTCGCGGTCGCGATCGACCCGGACGCGATCGACCGGCTGGCGTTCGCCACGGACGCGCGGGTCTGGGTCTCGACGAGCGGCGGCGCTGTTCTGGCACGCCGTCGACGTCGAGCTGCACGCGATCACCGCGCTCGCGTTCGACTGACCCCGAGGAGGGCGAAGCCGCGACGTGTCCGCCTCCTCGACGGGGGCGCCGGGTGCCTGCCCGGAACGGCCGCTACACCCGGTACTCGCCGCGCGCGACGACGACAGCGCAGCCGCCGACCTCGACCGCGTCGATCAGCCCGGCGGCGCCCTCGGCGCGGGCGTGCAGGGTTGAGGGTCGGCCGATCTCGACCCCCTGGGTGATGACGATCTCCGTCGCCCCAGGCGATCAGGCCGTGCCGGGCGAGATGGCAGGCGATCGGGCCGGCTGCGGAGCCCGTCGCCGGATCCTCGCCGTGCGCCCAGAACATGCGGTTGCGCCAGCCTGCGCCCCGCGCGGACGATGCAGTTCACTCCGGTCACGCCGAGGGCAGCGATGACCTCACGCGCCTCGTGGCTCGCAGCGAGCTCCCGCTCGGAGTCGAGCGTGACCAGGATGTGCCGCGCCCCGTTGTCGTACAGCTCGACCGGCAGGATCGAGCTCTCGACGCCGATCGCCGCGAGGAGCACCGCGACGCCCTCGAAGGGCTCGACCCGGGGGACGGGCTGCTCCATCCTTCCGAACACGATCCGGCCCGACTCGTCACGCTCGAGGACGACGGGCACGATCCCCACGCCCGTCTCGAGCTCGATCACGCCACGCTGCAGCGGCGCGCCGAGGACGAAGGCCGCGCCGAGCGCCGGATGTCCGGCGAACGGCATCTCCGCTCGCGGGTTGAAGATGCGGATCCGGGCGGTGCCACCGAGCTCGGCAGGGACGACGAAGACCGTCTCCGAGAACCCGACCTCGAGCGCAAGGGCCTGCATCAGCTCGTCCGACACACCTCGCCCGTCGGTGAACACGGCGAGCTGGTTGCCGGTCAGCGGCGTGTCGGTGAAGACGTCGCAGACGACGTAGCGGAGGCGTGCCATGCGGCGATCCTACGCTCGACGGGGGCCGGCGCGAGGCGTGCGACCGCGGGATGTCGACCACGGTCGCAGGTCGCGATCCTCCGGCTGCGGGGTGTCCTCCTCGGTCGGGCCGGGCCGGGCGGCTCGACGACGCCTCACGCTGCCCCGCGGTCGGACGGCGGCCAACGCCTATCCTGCGCGCGGTGCGCCTTCTCCTCTGCCGCCACGCCGACGCCGCTCCGGGCACGCCCGACGAGCTCCGTCCGCTGACGCCCGAGCGGACGCGGAGGCCGCGACCCGCTCGGGCGAGCACCTCGCTTCTGCCGACCCACCCTCCTCGCGTCGTGCTCCGCAGCCCGCTCGTCCGCACGCGCGAGACCGCGCAGCGCGTCGGGACGCGCTCGGGGTGCGCCCGTGCTCGTGGACACCCGTCTGGCACCCGGCGCGACCGTGCCGGGATCCTCGCCGCGCTCCACCGGCTGGAAGGGCCGGTCGTCGCGATCGGCCACCAGCCCGACTGCTCCCAGATCGTCGAGGCGCTGACCGGCACCGCGGCGCTCTTCCCACCGGCCGCCTGCGTCGATCTCGAGGTCGACCCCGGAAGCGCTCCCGGATGAGCAGCGCGATCAGCGTCAAGGGCCTCCGCAAGGCGTACGGCCCCGTCGAGGCGGTTCGCGGGATCGACCTCGAGATCGAGCGGGGCGAGGTCTTCGGCCTGCTCGGGCCGAACGGCGCCGGGAAGACGACGACGGTCGAGATCCTCGAGGGCTACCTCCGACCGCGACGCCGGTGAGGTCGACGTGCTCGGCCTCGACCCCGGCGACGCCGACCGCGCGCTGCGCGAGCAGATCGGCATCGTCCTGCAGCACTCGGAGCTGCCGCCGAACCTGACGGTGCGCGAGGTGCACCTGCATGTTCGCCGGCTACTACGCCGCGGCCGCGCGACGTCGACGAGGTCGTCGAGCTCGTCGGGCTCGGGGAGAAGTCGGGTGCACGGGTGAAGACGCTCTCGGGCGGCCAGAAGCGCCGGCTCGACCTCGGCGTGGCGCTGTCGGCGACCCGAGCTCGTGTTCCTCGACGAGCCCACGACGGGCTTCGACCCCGCCGCGCGACGGTCGGCGTGGGATCTCGTGCGCTCCCTGCGCGCGCTCGGCAAGACGATCTTCCTCACGACGCACTACCTCGACGAGGCGCAGCAGCTGGCCGACCGGGTCGCCGTGCTGCGGCGACGGCGTGATCGTCGCGGCAGGGCGCGCCGAGCGAGCTGATCCACGCGGCCCAGGAGACCGAGGTGCGCTGGCTGGAGGACGGGCGAGGAGGTCGTCGATCCGCACCGACCGAGCCGACCCGCGTCCTCCACGAGGCGACCGCGACGAGCGGTCGCGGCAGGCCAGGAGCTCGAAGGGCTCGAGGTTCGGCGCCCGTCGCTCGAGGACGTCTACCTCGACCTGATCGCGAGAGCCCTCCGGGCAGCCAGCGAGGACGACCGCGTGAGGTACCTGCTCCACCAGATCCGCGCCGAGCAGCGGCTCTTCTGGCGCAACCGCGAGGCCGCGATCTTCGTGTTCGTCTTCCCGCCGCTCCTCTACCTGCTGCTCGGCGCGGTGTACGGCGACGACATCGACGGGGCAGGCCCGCGGGCGACGTCCTGCTCGCAGGGCTGATCGGCTACGGCTGCGCGAACACCGCCTTCGGCGGGCTCGCGATCACCCAGGTGATCCGTCGCGAGAACGGAATCCTCAAGCGCCTCCGCGGGCACGCCGCTCCCCGCCACCACGTATCTCGTCGGCGGCCGTGCTCTCGACGCTGCTCGTCTTCGTCGCGCAGATGCTCCTCGACGCTCGCGCTCGGCGTGACGCTCTACGACGCCAACGGGCCCGGCCCGCTGGCGAGAGCTCGGCGCTGCCGGTCGCTCTTCGGCGCGCTCGCCTTCGCCGGGCTCGGCTTCGGCGCGGCGGCGCTGATCCGCTCCGCCGAGGGCTCGTCGGCAGTCGTCAACCTCGTGATCCTGCCGATGGCGTTCCTCTCCGGCTCGTTCGGCCCGACGCGCAGCTACCCGCAGGTGCTGCAGACGCTCGCCGACGTCCTGCCGCTGACCTACTACAACCAACTGCTCAGATCGCGCCTACCTGCTCGACAGCCCGATCTCCGGCGACGCGACAGCCATCGCCGTGGTCGCGGCCTGGGGCCTCGCCGGCTACCTCGTCGCGTGGCGCCGCTTCAGCTGGACGCCGCGCGAGCGAAGCTAGCCGGAGCCGGGATGGCCCCGCCGTCACGTGACGTAGGCTCGATCGCATGAGCCTGCTGCGCGACGACCCGCTGCTGCTCGTCTTCGTCGTCGCCGCGGTCGGGTACCTCGCGGGCAGGATCCGGGTCGGCGGGTTCGGCTTCGGCGTCGCCGCCGTGCTGTTCGTCGGGTCTCGCCTTCGGAATGGCCGATCCCCGAGCTCAAGGTGCCGCGCGCGCTGTGGACGCTCGGCCTCGTGCTCTTCGTCTACACCGTCGGCCTCGCGGCGGGACCGGGCTTCGTCGCGGCGCTGCGTCGCCGCGGCGTCGGCGCGAACGTCGCTCGTGCTCGCCGCCGTCGTCACGGCGGCAGCGACGATCGCGGCGGTCGGGCTCGCCCTCGGGCCTCGGGGCCGAGGAGACGGCGGGCGCCTACGCCGGCGGCCTCACGAACACGCCCGGCGCTCGCGGCGTCGCTGGAGGCGCTGAAGGAGATCGAGCCGGAGGAGAGCTTCGACGCGGCCTCGGGCCGGATCCTCGTCGGCTACTCGCTCGGCTACCCGATCGGGGTGACGATCGCGCTGCTCGCGGTGTTCGCGGTCGTTCGGCGTCGGGGGCGAGGAGAGCCGTCGACGGCACCGCGCGGAGATCGTCGTCCGCACCGCGCTCGTCGACAACAGCGGGCTGGGCACGCTCGGCCGACGTGCGGGAGAGCAGCGGCGGCGCCGTCGCGTTCGGCCGGGTGAAGCGAGGCGAGGCGCTGTCGGTCGCCAGCCGACGACGATCGAGCCGCTACCCGGCGATCTCGTCACGGTGGTCGGGCCGGAGCCTGCCGTCGAGCGAGGCCGTCGCGCTGCTCGGACGCGAGAGCGCCGAGCGCGTCGAGCTCGAACGGGGTGAGGTCGACTTCCGTCGGATCGTCGTCTCGAGCCGAGCCGTCGCAGGCCTCACGCTCGCCGACCTCGACCTGCCCGAGGCCCACGGCGGCATCGTGACCCGCGTCCGGCGCGGAGACGTCGACATGGTCGCGGCCCCCGAGCTCGTGCTCGAGCTCGGCGACCGTGTGCGCGTCGTCGCCCCACCCGAGCAGGATGAGCGCGATCGCCGATCTCTTCGGCGACTCCTACCGCGAGCTGCGCGAGCTCGACGTGCTCTCGTTCAGCGTCGGGGTCGCGCTCGGGCTGCTCGTCGGGGCGATCCCGATCCCGCTCCCCGGGGGCGAGCTTCGAGCTCGGCTTCGCCGGCGGGCCGCTGATCGTCGGCCTCGTCCTCGGCGCCGTCGGGCGGACCGGGCCGATCGTCTGGCAGCTGCCGCACTCCGCGAACCTGACGCTCCGCCAGCTCGGCACCGTCCTCTTCCTCGCCGGGATCGGCGTCAACGCCGGCGATGCCTTCGGCGACACGGTGCTCAGCCGGCGAGGCGCTCGGGGTGATCGCGGCGGCAGCCGTCGTGGCTGCGACGGCGTCGCTCGTGACCGTGCTCGTCGGTGCGCTCGCTGCTCGAGCTCCCGGTCGCGGCGCTGACCGGGATCGTCTCCGGAATGCAGACGCAGCCTGCAGTGCTGGCCTACGCCTCAGAGCAGCAGGAGGACGACACGGACGTGAACGTCGGCTACGCGACGGTCGTGCCGCTCTCGATGACGCTGAAGATCGTGCTCGCACCGCTCCTGCTGCGCCTGCTCTCGTAGCGATGGCGGCCGCTACCGCCGCGCGCGGAGCGGTCACCTCCGCGATCTCGGCCGCGCCGCCTCCCGGGATGGCCGTGATCCAGACCACGACGTAGCGTCCTCGAGCTCCGCCGAGCCGGAACGGCGTCCTCCGGGCGAGCGGCTGGACAGCTCGCGACGCGCCGGAACGGGTCCTGCCGGGGATGCGCCCGCACGGACCTCGGCCGTCACGCCCGGCGTGCCGGTGACGACGTCGAGCCGCTGCAGACGGACGCTGCGGCCGGCGTCGAGCACGAGACCGACGCCCTGCTTGAAGAAGGTCTCGTAGCGCTCGGTCGCCCACGCCGTGCGCGGCGCGCCCGTCGACCGCGAGGCCCGCCTGCTCGTCGTTCTCACGCTGGTCCCCCTCCGGGTCGAGCGCTCCGACGGCGGCGAGCGGCACGCGGACGACGACGACCTTCGTCGGAGCGCTCGCGCGGGGCTCCTGAGCCTGCCGGACGGTCCGCGCGGCCTCGTCGCTCTCGCCTCCGTCCAGGGCGAGCGACACCGAGACGCCCGCGCCGACGAGCAGGACGGCCAGACCGGTGGCCGCGAGCAGCTCGGTTGCGGGCTCGGCGTCGATCGTGCCGTGGGCCGGTCATGCCGTCATTCTGGACGACCAGACCGGGCGACGATGCGCGGCCGTCAGGAGCGCGGCGCGATCCTCAGCATCACGACGCCCTCGTTCGTGACCCCCTCGGCGTCGCTCACGTCGACGACGAGCCGGAAGCGCCCCGACGACTTCGGCCGTCCGCTGACAGCGCCAGCCCCGGTCACGCGCAGCGGTCGGGGGAGTCCCCTCACCGTCCAGCGATACGGCCCTGTCCCGCCGCGCGCAAGCGAGACGCGCCGAGAACGGCGTTCCCACCCGTGCGCCGACGAGCTTCGTCGTGTCGACGACGAGGAGGTCGCCGGTCGGCCCGCAGCTCACCCCACACGCGTCGAGGACGAGCGGACGGAGGAACCGCGCGTAGCTCTCCCCGCCCTCGACCGACATGTGGACGCCGTCGCTGAACCACTCGTCGTGCGTGCTGCTGACGGTGCTCCAGTCGGCGACGACGAGCTCCGGCCAGCGGCGGGCGGCGGCACGGATCGCGTCGTTGATGGCCGGGTAGCTGGGTCGCTGCTCTCTGAGCGTGACCCAGACGACCCGCTCGACCTGCCTGGCCTCGAGCGCGCGCATCACGCGGTCGATGCCGTCGCCGTACCCGGCGGCGACGTCGTTGTAGCCCACGTTCATCACCACGACCCGGCCGAGCGAGCGCCTCTCGCGCACGGATCGCCTCGAGGGCGCTGGGTGGACGTCCGCCCTGGTAGGAGCAGCCTGGTTCGACGAGCTTCCGGCACGTCGCGATCTCGAGCTCGAGGTCGATGCCGCGGGAGAGGATGGCGCGCGCCTCCCCCATCCACACGAGCGCGCCGCCGACCGAGTCCGCCACGACGGTGACGCGCGGGGCTTTCGCGGCGGACCGGGCATCGACCGGCGCGACCACGCCCCCGACGCCGACCGCGAGCGCGACCACGACGAGCGCGGAGATGAGAGATCGCCTCATCCCCCAAGGATGCCCGAGATGCACCGGCCCGGAACCGGAGACGGCGGAACCGGACGGGCGCGGACGCGGGAAGTGGGAAGGACGGCCCGAGCATGGCGCCGCTACGGTTTCCGGACGCCCTCGTAGCTCAGTGGATAGAGCGCGGCTCTCCTAAGGCCGGCGTCGGAGGTTCGATTCCTCCCGAGGGCATCGCCCGGGCGACGCGACGCAGGGTCAGGATCCGGACGTAGCCTGGTGGGAGTGGGGCTCGTGCAGATGACCGGCATCGTGATCGCGCTGGTCGTCGGCCTGCCGCTCGCGATCGTGGGGCTGGCCTCGTTGGGGCTCGTGGGCTGGATCGTCGCGGCCGTGCTGCTCCCGATCACCGCGCTCGTGGCGTTGCTCTGGATCGGCCGGGAGAGGCACACGCCCGGGGCTCGGGACGAGCCGAGGTGAGGATCAGCACCGCCCACGTCGTCGGCCATGGCGCGATCAGTACCCTTTCGCTCATGCGCCGAGTCGGACTCTTCGTGACGATCGCGGCGATCGCGCTGGTCGCCGTCGCACCCGCGGGCGCGGGGACTCCCGAGTCGCCCGAGGCGTTCATGACCCGCGTGCTGCGCCTCACGGTCGAGGCGCGCTACGCCCAGGCCTGGGCGCTCCTGCACCCAGCCCACCAGCGACTCGCCTCCCGGGGCCGCTTCGTCCGCTGCCGCTCGGCCGATCCGACGCTCGCGCCCTACAGGCTCGTCTCGGCGCGCTTCATCGAGAAGCGGTACGTGCGAATCGACTCCCCCGGCGTCCCCCAGCACACATCGACGCAGGTGATCCTGCGCTTCCGCATCGCCGACGACACAGGACGCTCGCTCGCCCCGACGGACGCGACCGTCCGTGCGGTGTGGATCGACACGCGGTGGGCCTGGGTCTTGCCCGATCGGGAGATCCCGGCGTTTCGCGCCGGTCGCTGCCCCGCGTAGCGCACCGCCGCTTCACCCGGGAGAATCGGACGGGTGGACGCGCAGGACGCGATTCCGGCACTTGCCCTGAGCCGGCCTTGTCGCGCGGACGGTGTCGGGAGTGCCGACCTCGTGACCGTGTGCATCGCCATGCTCGTCGTCACGGGCTCGCTCCGGCCGACGACGAAGCCCTGGCCCGCCCGGCGCCTTGGGCTCACGGCGCGACCATCCTGACCACTAGTGTCCGGGCGAGGGGACAGCTGGCGACGAGGGAGGACTGCTCGATGAACACCGGACCGCTCGGCAAGCGACGTGGAGTCGCGTTCGTGATCCTGATCGGCTTCGTGACCTTCGGCCTCTACTGGCTCTACTGGGTGTTCAAGACCCAGGACGAGCTCAAGCAGCGGACGGGCGAAGGGCTCGGAGGCGTGCTCGGACTCGTCGTCTGGATCGTCGTCTCCCCCGTGAGCGCGTTCGTGATCCCGTCGGAGATCGGGAACATGTTCGCGAAGGACGGGAAGTCCAAGCCCGTGACCGGCTGGACAGGTCTCTGGCTGTTCCCGTTCGGCGTCTTCATCATCCCCGCGATCGTCTGGGCGGTGAAGGTGCAGGGCTCGCTCAACCGGTACTGGGACGAAGCCGCCGCCAACCTGTCCGACGTCGTCGTCACACCGGAGGGCTGAGCGGGATCGCTCCGGAGGCGCCAGGGGATGCGGAGTCCCCGCTGCGCCTCGCTGATAGCGTCGCCGCGATGAGCGAGCTGCGCGAGGTGATGACCTGGGACGACCTCGGTGCAGGCTCGCGCGCTATCGCGGAGGCAGCCCATGCCGACGGCTACCTCCCCGACGTGCTGCTGGCCGTGTCCCGGGGTGGACTGCTCGCGGCCGGCGCTGTCGCCTATGCGATCGGCGTGAAGAGCACGTTCACCCTGAACGTCGAGCTCTACACCGGGGTCGACGAGCGCCTGGCGGAGCCGTTGCTGCTCCCGCCGATTCCCGACGTCGTCGACCTCAGCGGGGCAGATGTCCTGATCGTCGACGACGTGGCCGACACCGGCGCGACGCTCGAGCTGGTGAAGCGCGTCTGCGCCGCGGCCGGCGCTCGAACGCGCTGCGCTGTCCTCTACGAGAAGCCGCACTCGAGCGTGCGCTGCGAGTACGTGTGGCGCCGCACCGACCGCTGGATCATCTTCCCGTGGAGCGCGGAGCCGCCCGTCGGCGACGACGGACGGCCCCGCACGGTGTAGCGCTACGCCTTGCGGCTGGCGGGCTTCCTCGCCGTCTGCTTCGTCGCCGCAGCGGCCTTCTTCGCCGCAGGCTTGGCCGGCGCGGGCTTCTTCGCCGCGGACTTCTTGGCTGCAGGCTTCTTCGCGGCCGGCTTCGCTGCCGGCTTCGCCGCCGGACGGACGCCGGCCGTCTTGTCGTCGACGACCGCGATCGGGGCGTTGCGCTGGACGGAGCGCACACCGGCCAGCGCCGCCGCCTTCGTCTCGTAGACCTGGCTCGAGGCGACGACCTGACCGTTGGTGGCGAGCAGGCTGAACCGGAACTTCCCGGTGGGGCCCTTCTTGACGACGAACTTGGCGGGCATGCGGCTCCTTCGGATTCGTTGGTGTGCCGCAGACCGTACTCGGTGATCCGGCGAGCTAGCGGAGCACCGGGAGCGAGGCCGGGTCGAGCCCGAGCCAGAACCGTGCGAGCCGGTCGAGCGTCCCGTCTCGCCGCAGCCGCGCCAGCGCCCGGTCGACCGCGGCCACCTCGATCTCGCCGTCGGGGCGGACGGCGATCACGAGTCCCGCCGCCCCAGCGCACCCGGGCGGCGAACGGACCCAGCAGAGCCCTTCGCCCCTCGACGACAGACGTGGCCTCGACGGGGCCGACGAGGGCGGCGTCGCAGGCACCCGTCTGCACCAGCTGGGCGAGACGCTCCCGCGAGGGAGCGAGAACGGCCGGATCGACTGGCCGGACCCACGCGGCCGCCCTGGCGGCCTCGGTGCTCCGCACCGCGCAGATGATCCGGGTGCGAAGGTCGGCGAGCGTCCGCGGTCGCGACGTCCCTCGTCGGAGCAGGACGACCTGATCGGTCGCGAGATACGGCGCGCTGTGCGAGCTCCCGATCGCACGGGACGGCTGCAGCGACGCGACCGCGAGGTGCCACCGCCCCTGGTCGGAGGCCAGCAGCCGCTCGGGCTTCCCGACGTAGACGAACCGCGTCCGGGGGATCCCGAGCCGTTCCGCGACCGCGCGCACGACCTCGACCTCGAGACCGCGCGCGAGGAGCACCTCCCGCCCCCGGATCACGCCCGCCTGCAGCGACAGGTCTCCGGGCGAGAGCGCGACGACGAGCTCCGCCGGGAGTGAAGGCGCGGTGGGGGCCGGCGGGGTGTCGTCGGCCCGGCCGTCTCCGGCAGACCGAGAGCGACCAGCGTGACGGCGCCGACCGTGGCCGTCACCACCACGAGCGCGACCAGCCCCAGCGCCGCCGGCGAGGGCGGTCGACGACGCCGCGACCGGTCACACGCGCGCCTCGTGGAAGACGTCGACCTGGGTGCCGAACTCGGCGAAGCCGAAGAGCATCGGCGCGTCGTAGTGGTTCACGCGGACGCAGCCGTGCGACGCCGCGTACGTGGGCACGGATCCGAACTCGTGGAACGCGACGCCTCCGGTGAAGTAGCTGGCCCATGGCAGCCAGACCTTGAACGGGACCGACCACGAGTACCGCTCCTTGCGGTAGACGCTGAACGTCCCCTCGGGCGTCTTCCCGTACGCACCGCTCGAGATGTGGACGACCCGCTCGACCCGACCGTCGCGGATCAGCAGGGCGACCTGCCGGTCGAGCTGCACCTCGATCCGCCGTCCGCCGGCCCTGCGGTGCCGGGTGCGGTCTCGTCGCCCGCACGAGCGCGTCGGCGGTCGCCTGGCTGAGGATCCCGTCGCGCGGAAGCCCACTCCACTTCTGGAAGCCGAGGAGCGCGGTCGTCGTCTGCGTGTCGAGCGCGCCCGTGAGCCCGTCCCGGCGCCATGAAGCCGAGGTCGACGAGGAGCTGCTGAACGCCGCGTGGTCGTGAGCGGCGTCGCCGCCGGCGCCTCGAAGGGCTCGGTGACGGGACGCCGGAGGTCGTAGCCGGGGAACAGGCCGACGGGAACACCGCCCTCGACCCGGATCCTGACGCCCCTGACCGTCGGCGCGGCCGTCAGCGTGCGCACGATCTGCCCGACGCGATCTCGCAGCGAGGTCGCGGTCGACACCGTTGGCGAATCTCGACCCGAGGTCGAGCGTGACGATCCGCGACTGCACCGTGAGGTCACGCAGCTGCGTTCCGGGCGGGATCGCGGAGACGATGCCGCGGCGTCGCTCGGAGGCGGTCGGGCCGGCCAGGAGGGACCGGATCACCGCCGGGAGGGGACGCGGAGCACGGGGCACGGAGACCGGCTTCCCGTCTCGCACGAACCAGACCTCGCCCACGCGGGCGGAGGTGCCGGCGTCAGCGGCGCCGGCGACGACGAGGAGCGCGGTCAGCGCGCAGAGCAACGCAAGAGCTCGCCTCACCCGGGGCGGTTTCGACACCGCCCGACCGCGTTCCTGCCGGATCATCGTGGACGAAGGCATGCGTCTGTATCGGCAGAGGTGGGCCTGCTCGCGACAGCGCCCTCAAGACGGGCGCGCCGTGCGCCGATGACGTTGTGTCCCCTCATGATCCCTCCAATCGAGTCCACCACTGCGAACGCGTCCCCCGGCGACCCTCTCGTCGAGTCGTACCGCAAGCTCGCCGACGTCTTCCACGAGGTGCTCTCCGAGCAGAGCCTGGACGAGCTCCTCCACCGGATCGCCGACACCCTCGGCGAGCTCGTGCCGTACGACGACATCACGTTCTACGAGGCGGACGACCCGGCCCGGGAGCTGAAGGCGGTCTACGCGAGCGGCACCGACGCGCCGAAGGTGCTGGAGGACGCGCCGTTCCCCTACGGCGTCGGGATCACGGGCTGGGCCGTCGAGCACCGCGAGCCCGTCCTCGCCAACCGCGCCGAGCTCGACCCGCGTGTCCGCTTCGTGGCGAACACGCCACCCGACCCGGAGTCGCTGATCGTGGTGCCGCTCGTCGCACGCAACGAGCTGAAGGGGACGCTCAACATCTATCGGCTCGGATTCCAGGAGTTCACCGAGGACGAGTTCATGCTGGCCGTTCGCTTCGGCGACGCGGCGGCGCTCGCGATCGACAACGCCCACATCCGCGCCTCGCTCGAGCTCCAGGCGCAGACCGACTCCTTGACCGGGCTCTGGAACCACCGAGCGTTCCACGAGCGACTGAGGGGCGATCTCGTGCGCGCCTCCGCCACGCAGGCGAGCGTCGGGCTCGTGATGCTCGACCTCGACGACTTCAAGCGGGTCAACGACGTGTACGGGCACGGGGTCGGCGACACCGTGCTCGTCGGGATCGCCGACATCCTCCGCACCAGCGTCCGCACCGCCGACCACGTCTGCAGGATCGGGGGCGAGGAGTTCGCGATCATCGTTCCGGGCGGCGAGCTCGCCGATGCCTTCCGGCTCGCGGAGCGCCTCTCGTCCAGGATCGCCGAGACGGACTTCGACGCCGTCGGTGCGCTGAGCGTGTCGGTCGGCATCGCCTGCGGTCCCGACCACGCCGCCAACCCGCGAGAGCTCGTCGCGTGCGGCGAGATGGCGATGATGACCGCGAAGGCCTCGGGCAAGGGTCGGATCGTCGTCTTCGACGAGGTCTCCGCGGCACGTCCCGACGAGCCCGGTGCGATGCGCGCGGACGAGATCCGCTCGATCGCCCACCTCAAGATGCTCCACGGGGTCTCGACCAAGCTCAGCCGGTTGAACGACGTGGCCGAGATCGGACGCACGATCGCGGACGAGCTGCAGACTGCTGATCGACTACCACAACTGCCGCGTGTTCGTCCGCGACGGGGAGGATCTGACGCCGATCGCCTTCAGAGGCGACCTGATGGCCGAGGGCTCGACCTTCGAGCTCCTCGCGACCCGGGTCGGTGAGGGCGTCACCGGTTACGTGGCCAAGACCGGGCTGCCGTTCCTCACAGGCGACGCGGCGAACGCCGAGATCGGACGCCAGATCGAGGGCACGGAGCGGATCGAGGAGTCGCTCCTCGCGGTGCCGCCTGCGCTACGGGCAGCAGGTGGTCGGCGTGATCGTCGTCTCGAAGCTCGGGCGCGACCAGTTCGACGCCGACGATCTGCGCCTGCTCGAGGTGCTCGCGGGACACGCCTCGGTCGCCCTCGTCAACGCGCGCCTCTACGAGGCCCAGCGCAGGGAGGCGGAGAGCGCGAAGGCGCTCCTCGATCTCTCGCGCGAGCTCTCGTCGCTGACCGACCTCGGTGCCGTCACCGCCCGGATCGTGCGCGGAGCGACGCGCATCACCGGCTCTCGCAAGGCGTCGGTGTGGCTGCCGGCGCGCGACGGCGGAGACCTCGTCTGCGTCGCCGCGTCGCTCGAGGACGGCGTCACGTCCGGGGACGGCCTGCGCATCCCGGCCGACGTCGTGGCTCGCTTCTCCGATCGGACCGAGCCGTGGATCCTCGAAGCGGACGAGGCGGCACTCGTCGCACGCGCGCTCGGAAAGCCCGGGTCTGACCGACCCGTACGCGATCGCTCCCATCCATCTCGAGTCGGGCCTCGGCGTCCTCGCCGTCTCCAACGGCACCTCTGCCGGGGCACGCGAGCTGGTGCTGCTGGAGGGGATCGCCAACCAGGCACGACTGGCGATCACGAACGCCGGCAGCTTCGAGACCCTCGAGCGGACCTTCCTGTCCACCGTCGAGGCGCTCGCGAACGCCCTCGAGGCGAAGGACGAGTACACCTCGTCGCATGCCCGCTGGATCTGCGACATGGCCCTCAAGGTCGGGGAGGAGCTCGGACTCGAGGGCGCACAGCTGAAGCGCGTCGAGCTCGGCGCGCTCTTCCACGACATCGGGAAGATCGGGATCCCCGCTGCGATCCTGATGAAGCCCGGACCGCTGGACGACGAGGAGCGCGAGATCATCGAACGGCATCCCGAGCTCGGGGAGCGGATCCTCGCGCCGATCGACCAGCTGGCCGACGTGCGGCCGATCGTGCGGGCCTGCCACGAGCGCTTCGACGGGAAGGGCTACCCGGACGGGCTCCGTGGTGACGAGATCCCGCTCGAGGCTCGCATCATCTTCGCCTGCGACGCCTTCCACGCGATGACGAGCAACCGGCCGTATCGCAAGGCGCTGCCCGGCGACGAGGCCTTCCGTCGCCTCGCGGAGGCTGCCGGGTCGCAGTTCGATCCGCAGATCGTCGAGGTCTGCCTGCGAGTCCTCGAGGCGCCGCCTTCCGAGTAGTCGCGCCGGCGCCGCCGGCCGCCCCCGACACGATGGCACGGTGGGCGACGCGTTCCCCCTGACCGAGATCGGGATGCAGCATCACGTCGCGACGCCGGAGCGCGAGACCACGGTCCGTGCGGCGACGCCCTGCTCAACCCACGCGACGGAGCACTCGGAGCGCACGCCCGTCGACGGTGACCGGCGCGCGCGCCGGCAGCTCGTGGCCGTTCGCCGGCAGCGCAGGCTCGGCGGTGGACAGCTCGTGCACCCAGCGCCGGCCGAACCTGGTGGGTGGCAGGAGGAACGTGACCGGGTCGCGCCACGCGTTGAACAGCACGATGAAGGACTCGTCGGCGACCTGCTCTCCCTCGGGGTCGAGACCGGGGATCTCCTCGCCGTTGAGGAACACGCCGAGCGCGAAGGCGTCGCCGCGTCCCCAGTCGCCGATCGTCATCCGTCTCCCGTCCGGGCGGAACCACCACACATCGGGCGCCCCCGAGCCCATGTGCTCCTCCCCGGTGAGGAACGCCCGGCGGCGGAAGACCGGATGCGCCCGGCGAAGCGCGATGAGGCGCTGCGTGAACGAGAGGAGGCCGCTGGCCCGGTCGTCGAGCTCCCAGTCGACCCAGGAGATCTCGTTGTCCTGGCAGTAGGCGTTGTTGTTCCCGGCCTGCGTGCGGCGGAGCTCGTCTCCGGCGAGCAGCAGGGGGGTGCCCTGCGAGAGCAGGATCGTCGCGAGCACGTTGCGCGTCTGCCGATCGCGCAGCGCGTTCACCTCGGGCTCGTCCGTCTCCCCCTCGACGCCGCAGTTCCAGCTGCGGTTGTCGTCGGTCCCGTCGCGGTTCCCCTCGGCGTTCGCCTCGTTGTGCTTCCGCTCGTACGAGACGAGGTCGCGGAGCGTGAAGCCGTCGTGGCACGTGACGAGGTTGACCGAGGCGAACGGCGTCCTCCCGTCGTCCTGGTAGAGGTCGCTCGATCCGGTGAACCGCTGGGCGAAGGCCGCGACCGCCGTGTGGCCCCGCCAGAAGTCGCGCATGGTGTCGCGGTACTTCCCGTTCCACTCCGCCCAGAGGATCGGGTAGCCGCCGACCTGGTAGCCGCCCGGCGCGACGTCCCACGGCTCGGCGACGAGCTTCGTCCGAGAGAGCACGGGGTCCTGATGGATCGCGGTGAAGAACGCCGAGCCTTTCCCGAAGGCGCCGGCCGCGTCCCGTCCGAGCGTCGAAGCGAGGTCGAACCGGAACCCGTCGACGTGGCACTCCGTGACCCAGTAGCGCAGCGAGTCGAGCACGAGCCGGAGGACGTCGGGATCGGAGACATCGAGCGCGTTGCCGGTTCCCGTCGTGTCGAGGTAGCGCCTCCGGTCGGCCGGGTCGAGCCGGTAGTAGACGGCGTTGTCGAGACCTCGAAACGAGAGCGAGGGCCCGAGCACACCTCCCTCACCGCTGTGGTTGTAGACGACGTCGAGGAACACCTCGATCCCGGCCCGGTGGAGGGCCTTGACCATGCCCTTGAACTCGCGCACCTGCTCTCCGCGCGAGCCCGTCGCCGCGTACCCCGAGTACGGAGCGAGGAAGCCGATGGTCGAGTAGCCCCAGTGGTTCCACAACCCATGGTCGTGGAGATGCGTCTCGTTCGCGATGTGGTGCACCGGGAGGAGCTCGATCGCCGTCACCCCGAGCGAGGTCAGATGCGTGATCGCCGCCTCCGAGGCGAGCCCCGCGTACGTTCCCCTGAGGTCGTCTCGGACGCCCTCGAGGCGGCGGGTGAAGCCCTTGACGTGCGCCTCGTAGACGATCGTCTCGTCCCACGCCCGCTGGAGGGGACGGTCCCCCTCCCAGTCGAACGCGTCGTCCACGACCACGCTCTTCGGGACGGCCGGCGCAGAGTCGCTCGGATCCCGCGCATCCTCGTCGCCCGCCACGTACGCGAACGTCCGGGCGGCGTCGAAGTCGACGTCACCGTCGATCGCGCGGGCATACGGATCGATCAGCAGCTTGGCAGGGTTGAAGCGGTGACCCTGGGACGGATCCCAGGCACCGTCGACCCGATAGCCGTATCGCTGGCCCATCCCGACACCGGGCACGTGGACGTGCCAGACGCCCGCCGCCCGCTCGCGCAGGGGGATGCGCTCCTCACGATCGTGCTCGTCGAACAGGCACAGCTCGACGGCGGTCGCGTGACGCGAGAACACCGAGAACGTCGTCCCTCCACCCTCGAGACGGGAGCCGAGCGGCAAGGGCGCTCCGGGCTGGACGATGCGGGACACGAGCGGAGACGCTACCTCTCCCGGTGTCCCCCGCCGTGGTGCAGCCGACAGGGCGGCATCAGCCGGCCGCCTCCGCTTGCCGGAGGCCGCGCAGCGCCCACACGGCGAGCACCACGACCAGCGTGACGCCGACAGCGAAGGCGAGCCCGACCTCCTCGGGCGTGCCGACGAGCAGGCTGCGGATCGCCTCGAGGACGTACGTGATCGGATTGACGGTCGCCACCGCGTGGATCCAGCCGGCGAGCAGCGCGAGCGGGACGTAGACCGGCGCGAAGAAGAGGATCAGGAAGGTGGGCATCTGCATCAGAGGGCCGGCCTGGATCGTCCGGAAGCGCAACGCGATCCCTGCCGACCAGAGCAGGCCCGCGGCGTTGATGAGTGCCGCGAGCGTGTAGATCCCCACGACGTCGGCGACCGACGGAGCGATCTCCATCCCGACGATCAACGCGACCACGGTGAGCAGCGCGGCGACCAGAAGCCAGCGCACGAGCGCAGCCGCCCAGTAGCCGAGCAGGATCCCCTTCCGGTCGGGCGCCGTCAGCATCAGCCGCTTGCCGAACCCGGACTCGAAGTCTCGTGCGATGGAGAACCCCGTGAACACCCCGCCGAACGCCGCAGACTGGAGCAGCACGAAGGCGAACTGGAACGCCGTGTAGTTGCCGGCGTAGTCGAAGCCCGGCACCTCCTCGACCTGGCTGAGACCGCCCGCGAACGCGACGAAGAAGAACATCGGGAAGAGGACCGTCGGCAGGAGGATGGCCGGGTTGGTCACGGCGTTCTTGACGGTGCGCCAGGCGACGCCCCGGGCGACGTGGAGGGTGCGGCGGCTCACGTGCGCGTCATCCTCCGGTCGAGGGCGCGTGCGGCGAGGGCGAGCGCGACGACCGCGATGATCGCGGCGAGCCCGAACCCGAGCGCGAGCGCCTCGACGTCCCAGCCCGTGATGATGAGACTCCGGACGCAGTCGATCAGATACGAGACGGGGTTGAGGCTCGCGGCGATCCGGAACCAGTCGACCGCGATCAGGTCGAGCGGGGTGTTCATGGACGAGATGAACAGGAAGACGAAGAACACCGGGAAGAACGCCTGCACGGCCTCGCCGGTGCCGGCGCGCAGCGCGAGGAACGATCCGAGCGCTCCGAAGCCGAGCGAGACGAGCGCCGAGAAGAGGAGCAGGACGGGGATGCCCGCCGGACCCGAGGCGAGCCGGACGCCGACGAGGAGCCCGACTGTGATGTAGACGATCGCCTGGAGCACGCCGAGGACCACGATCCCGGTCAGCTGGCCGGTGAGCAGCGACGAGGAGCGCAGCGGCGTGAGGGCGAGACGGTTCAGGAACCCGGTCTGCACGTCGCGTGCGAGCTCGGTGCCGGCGTTGAGCGTGGCGAAGAGCGCACCCTGGATGAACGGCACGGCGAGCGCGAAGGCGAGGAACGAGTCCGTCGGGAACCCGGGCAGCTCGGTCGACGGCTTCAGCCCGGCGGCGTTCACCGCCATCAGCGCGAGCGGGAAGACGAGCGGCGGGATCACGCTCGCGGGCTGTCGGAGCGTGCGCCGCACCGAGCGGCCGGCGACCGCGCCGATCTGCGTCGCGAGGACGCTCACGCGCTGCTCGGGTCGGCAGCGCCCTCGAGCGTGCGGCCCGTCTTTGCGAGGAAGACGTCGTCGAGCGTCGGCGCGCGCAGCTCGATGTCGTCGACGGCGATGCCGTCGGCGTCCATCGCCCGCACCACGTCGGCGAGCCCGAGGCCCTCCCCGAGCCGCACCGCGAGGTCGTCCCCGGCGAGCGGGTCGCCGAAGCGTGCGAGGAACGAGGCGAGGCGCTGCCGATCCTCGGGTCGGCACGGGATCACGTGCACGCTCGGACGCCCGATCTCGGCCTTGAGCGCCGTGGGCGTCCCCTCGGCCACGATGCGGCCGTGGTCGATGATCCCGACGCGGTCGGCGAGGACGTCGGCCTCCTCGAGGTACTGCGTGGTCAGGAAGACGGTCACCCCGTCGTCTCGGGCCAGGCGGGCGACCTCCTCCCACAGCGCGGTGCGGCTCTGCGGGTCGAGGCCGGTGGTCGGCTCGTCGAGGAAGAGGATCCTCGGGCGGTGGACGAGCGCGAGCGCGAGGTCGAGCCGGCGCTTCATCCCGCCGGAGTACCCGCCCACCTTGCGATCGGCGGCCTCGGTCAGGCCGACGCGCTCGAGCAGCTCGTGCGTGCGCGTCACCCGCTCCGCCTTCGGCAGCCCGTGGAGCATCGTCTGCAGGCGCAGGTGATCACGACCCGTGAGGAGCGCGTCGAGGGCTGCCTCCTGGAGCGCCGCCCCGATCAGCGAGCGCACCTTGGGCCCCTCGCGCACCACCGAGTGCCCACCGACGAGGGCATCGCCCGCGGTCGGCGGGAGCAGCGTCGTCAGCATCAGCACCGTCGTGGACTTCCCGGCCCCGTTCGGGCCGAGGAACCCGTAGATCTCGCCCGGCTCGACGACCAGGTCGATCCCGTCGACCGCTCGGGGTCCCTTGCGGAACTCGCGGACGAGCCCGGTCGCCTCGATGCCGTTCGTGTCGGCCGTGCCGCGTGCGCCGCTAGACAGGCGCGCAGTCCTTCTCGAAGGCCTCGACCTCGTCCTTGGCGGCTGCCGCGGTGACCCCCAGGTCGTCGGCGGCGCTCTGGTACTCGAGCAGGTCGCCGGAGTCCGCGGCGCTCTGGATCTGGTCGGCCGAGGCGGCGTACGGGCCGATGTAGTTGACGAAGCCGCCGAGAGCGACCGCGCAGCTGCCGGCGACCGTGCTGCCGAAGCTCTCGAGCGTGGTGCCGAGCGCCTGCGTGGCGTCGGCGAGCTCGCCGTAGACGTTCCCGACGCAGGTCTGGAGCACGTTGGCCGACTCGGCGTTCGCGCACGTGTCGATGCGCTTCTTCGCGGTCGTGTTCGCGGAGACGAAGGCCTCGCGGGACGTCTGGTACTCCGACCACTGCGCCTGGGTGAGACGCACGTCCTTCGTGGCGGTCGTCGTCGTCCCACCGCTCTCCTCGTCGCTCCCGCAGCCGGCGACGATGCCTCCGGCGAGCAGGCTCATTGCTCCGAACGTGACTACCGCGATCCTCGACATCGTTCCTCCTCTCGCCTCCGGTCTGCTCCGCGCAGGAGGCTACCTAGTCGACGTCGACCGCGGGCGCGAGCCACAGGACGCCGAGCGGGGGCAACGTGATCGTCGCGGAGTGGGAGCGCCCGTGGAGGGGGCCCCCGTCGGCGTCGATCATGCCGAGGTTGCCGACGTTCGTGCCGCCGTAGAGCTCCGCATCGGTGTTGAGGATCTCACGCCACGTCCCGCCCACGGGCAAGGGAACCTGCCAGCCCTCGCGCACCGACGGCGAGAGGTTCCCGACGCACACGAGCCACCGCGAGCCGTCGGCGCTCCGGCGCGCGAACGCGACGCACGTTGTCGTCCCGGGCATCGCCGACGAGCCATTCGAACCCCTCGGGCCGATGGTCGACCTCCCACAGCGCCGGCTCGGCGCGATACGCGTGGTTGAGGTCGCGGACGAGGCGCTGCACCCCGGCGTGGGCGGGATAGTCGAGCACGTACCAGTCGAGCGAGCGGCCCTCCGACCACTCGTCGCCCTGCGCGAGCTCACCGCCCATGAACAGCAGCTGCTTCCCGGGATGCCCCCACATCAGGCCGTAGAGCGCCCGGAGGTTCGCGAACTGCTGCCACTCGTCGCCCGGCATCTTCCGCAGGAGCGACCGCTTCCCGTGCACGACCTCGTCATGGGAGAGCGGCAGCACGAAGTTCTCGTCCCAGGCGTACACCAGCGAGAACGTCAGCTCGTCGTGGTGGTACCGCCGATGCACTGGATCCTTCTCCATGTAGTCGAGGGTGTCGTGCATCCAGCCCATGTTCCACTTGAACGTGAACCCGAGCCCGCCCGCATCCGTCGGTCGTGAGACGCCGGGCCAGGCCGTCGACTCCTCCGCGATCACCGCGACCCCGGGGTGCTTGCCGTGGAGCACCTCGTTCAGCTCCTTGAAGAAGGAGACGGCGTCCAGGTCCTCCCGTCCGCCGAACGCGTTCGGAACCCACTCGCCCGATTCGCGGGAGTAGTCGAGGTACAGCATCGAGGCCACCGCGTCGACGCGGAGGCCGTCGGCGTGGAACTCCTCGATCCAGTAGAGGGCGTTGGCGAGCAGGAAGTTGCGCACCTCGTGACGGCCCGTGTTGAAGACGAGGGTGCCCCAGTCGGGATGCTCTCCGCGACGCGGATCCGCGTGCTCGTAGAGCGCGGTGCCGTCGAATCGGGAGAGGGCCCACGCGTCCCGCGGGAAGTGAGCCGGCACCCAGTCCAGGATCACGCCGATCCCCCGTCCGTGCAGCGCGTCGACGAATCGACGCAGGTCGTCCGGGTCGCCGAGCGTCGCGAGCGGGGCGAAGTACCCCGTGACCTGGTAGCCCCACGACGGGACCGTAGGGGTGCTGCATCACGGGGAGGAGCTCGACGTGCGTGAAGCCGGCGTCCTCGACGTACGCTCCCAGCTCGTCCGCGAGCTGAGCCCAGCCGAGCCCCTTCCGCCAGGAGCCCGCGTGCACCTCGTAGACCGACAGCGGAGCGGTCAGCGGATCCGTGGCCACGCGGTGCTCGAGCCACGTCCCGTCGCCCCACTCGTGTCGCGAGCGGAACACGGTCGAGGCGGTGTCGGGCGGCGGCTCGGCACGGAAGGCGACCGGGTCTGCGCGCAGGGTGGTCGCGCCGTCCGCCTGGGTGATGGCGAGCTTGTACCGCTGCCCCTCGTGCGCGGACGCAGCGACGCCGGCCCAGATCCCCGACGAGCCCTGAGGGTGCAGCGGGTCGGCGCCGACGCTCCAGAAGTTCCAGTCCCCGACGACCGACACGGCCGCGGCGTTGGGCGCCCAGACCGCGAACCGAACGCCCTCCTCTTGCGGGTGGGCGCCGAGCACGTCCCACAGCCGCTCGTGCCGACCCTCCCCGAACAGGAAGAGGTCGAGGTCGCCGATGCCCACGTCACCGCTCATCGGACCACCGTCAGCACGTGGGCCTGCCCGGGCTCGAGCCGGATGTAGTTGCGCCCGACCGACCAGCCCCACTCGAGACCAGTGAGCTCGTCGCGGACGGTGAAGGCGGCTGGGAGCCCGATGTCGCCCGGGACGTCGAGCGCGCCGACGCGCGCCGTGGCGGTGTCGAGGTTGACGACCACCATCACGCGATCGTCGTCCCAGGCGCGGAGGTACCCGAGGAGGCCGTCGTCGAACGTGTCGAGCCAGCGCAGACCCTCTCCGTGCTGGAGCGCCGGGTGCGCGCGCCGCACCGCGTTCAGCCTGCCGACGAGCGGGAGCAGCGGCCCCTCGAGCCTCCGACGCTTGAGCTCGTACTTCTCCGAGTCCATGTACTCCTCGCTGTCCGGTCGTACGGGCACGTTCTCACATGCCTCGTATCCCGAGTAGATCCCGTAGCTCGGCGCGAGCGTCGCGGCGAGGACGAGGCGCGACGAGAACGCGGCCCGGCCGCCCTCGACGAGGCTGGCGTGGAGGATGTCCGGTGTGTTCGGCCAGAGGTTCGGGCGCAGGAAGGTCGACCACGACCGCAGCTGCTCCATCAGCTCGACCAGCTCCCACTTGCTCACCTTCCAGGTGAAGTACGTGTAGCTCTGGGAGAACCCGGCCTTCCCCAGGGTCGTCATCATCGCCGGCCGGGTGAACGCCTCGGAGAGGAAGACCGTCTCCGGGTACGCGTCCCGCACCTCGGCGATCAGCCACTCCCAGAACGGGACGGGCTTGGTGTGGGGGTTGTCCACCCTGAAGACCCGCACCCCGGCCGCGCACCAGTGCAGGATGACGTCGCGCAGCGCGTTCCACAGGCCCTTGCGGTCCTCGGTGTCCCAGTCGACGTTGTGGATGTCCTGGTAGCGCTTCGGCGGGTTCTCGGCGAACTTGATCGAGCCGTCCGGGCGGTGCTGGAACCACTCCGGGTGCTCGGTCAGCCACGGGTGGTCGGGCGAGCACTGGATCGCGAAGTCGAGCGCGACGTCCATCCCGTGCTCGCGGGCGGTCGCGACGAGCGCCTCGAGGTCGGCGAGCGTCCCGAGGTCGGGATGGACGGCGTCGTGCCCTCCGGCCGCGCCCCCGATCGCCCACGGGCTCCCGACGTCACCGGGGAGCGCGCTCACCGCGTTGTTGCGACCCTTCCGGTTGGTCACGCCGATGGGATGGATGGGCGGGAGGTAGAGGACGTCGAACCCGAGCTCGGCCAGCGCCGGGATCACCTCTGCGGCGCCGGCGAGCCCTCCCCACGAGCGGGGGAACAGCTCGTACCAGGCGCCGGCGCGGGCGAGCGGCCGCTCGACCTCGACCTCGAGCACGGCGCTGCGCACCCTGCCGTGGCGCTCGGCGTCCGCGAGCGCGGAGGCGGCCTCTCGCCAGCTCTCGACCGCCTCCGGGGCCGAAGAGCGCCTCGCCCTCCGAGAGCTCGCCCGAGAGGTCCTCTTGGCCCGCCGCCACCTTGCGATCGTGCTCGTCCAGCCAGCCGGCGTGCCGATCGACCCAGGCCTCCACCGCGAAGCGATGACGACCGAGCGCCGCGACGGGGAACGAGCCCACGAACCGGTCGCTGCCGGCGGGGACGAGTGGACGTTCGCGCCACCGACCACCCGGGGCCTTGTGGCGGACGATCGCCCGGATCACCTCGTGACCGTCCCGTGCGACGGTCACGGCGATCGGGACGTCGTCGCCGAGGCACGCCTTCGCCGGCCAGCGGCCGCAGTCGACCTGCGGCTCCAGCTCGCTCAGGATGATCCTCTCGGCAGGCATCGCCCCGCACACGGTAAACAAGTCCTGACATGAAGATCGAACGATCACTCGGCGTCCAGCTCCACCCGACCTCGCTCCCCGGCGGTCGGCTCGGTCCCGAGGCGTTCGCCTTCGTCGACTGGCTGGCGGCCACGGGAGCCCGCTGGTGGCAGGTGCTCCCGCTCAACCCGCCGGACGAGTTCGGGTCGCCGTACGCGTCGCCGTCGGCCTTCGCGGCGTGGCCGGGGCTGCTCTGCGAGCCCGACAACGCGGTGCCACGCTCCGATGCGCAGGCGTTCGCCGAGCACCACGCGAGCTGGATCGAGGACTGGGTGGAGTTCGCCTCGGGTGATGCCCTCGCCGATCAGGTGCGCTTCCACCGCGAGTGGCAGACCCTGCGCGACTACGCGCGGCGACGCGGAATCCGGATCATCGGTGACATCCCGATCTACGTCGCGGTCGACGGCTGCGACCACCGCGCCCATCCAGAGCTCTTCCAGCCGGTCGGCGAGGTCGTCGCCGGCGCGCCGCCCGACGACCTCAGCACGGACGGCCAGCTCTGGGGCAACCCCCTCTACGACTGGGACGCGAACGCGGCGGACGGCTATCGCTGGTGGATCGCGCGGATGCGACGCGCGCTCGAGCTGGCGGACGTGTTCCGGATCGACCACTTCCGGGGGTTCGCCGGCTACTGGGCCGTCCCGGCGGAGGACGAGACGGCCCGCGACGGCCACTGGGAGAAGGGGCCCGGGGCGGCTCTGTTCCGCGCCGCGGAGCGCGAGCTCGGGCCGCTTCCCGTGATCGCCGAGGATCTGGGCGTGATCACCCCCGACGTCGTCGAGCTGCGCGACGCGCTCGGCTTTCCGGGCATGGCGATCATGCTCTGGGCGTTCGGCGGGCCGCCGGACAACCCTCACAGGATCGAGAACCACCGCGAGAACCAGGTCGTGTACACCTCGACGCACGACATGAACACGCTCGCCGGGTCGATGCCCGGCGAGGACACGTGGCCGATCGTGGAGCTCGCTCTGGGATCGCGCGCCTCGCTCGCCATCCTGCCCGTGCAGGACGTGCTCGGCCTGGGCAGCGAGGCCCAGATGAACCATCCCGGTGAGGTCGGCGCCCACAACTGGACGTGGCGGCTTGAGCCGGGCCAGCTCACGCTGGCCGACGCCGCGAGGCTGAGGGCCGCCGCGGAGACCGCACGCCGTGCGTGAGCTCGACCCGCGCCTGCGCCGCCTCGCACGCGCCCGGCTCACCTTCGACGCACCGCTCTCCGAGCAGCGGGCCGCACGCCTCGTCGCAGCCCTGGCGCTCGCGCCGGGCCGCCACGTGCTCGACCTCGGCTGCGGGTGGGCAGAGCTGCTGCTCCGCGTCGTGGCGGCCCACCCGGCGTCCACCGGAACCGGGGTCGACCGCGACCGGGACGCTCTCGATCGTGGGCGGCTCGAAGCGGCGCGGCGCGGGCTCCACGAGCGCGTCGACCTGGTCGAGGCCGACCTTCCGACCTTCGAGGACCACGGCGACCTCGTGCTCTGCGTCGGCGCCGCGCACGCGTTCGGCGGCGCCGCGGCGGCGCTCCGCCGAGTCCGCGAGCTCGTCGCGCCGGGAGGCCACGTCCTCTTCGCGGACGGCTTCTGGGAGCGCCCTCCCGGCAACGTCGCCCGCTCGGTGCACGGAGATCTCCCGGTCTTCGACGGGCTGCAGTCGCTCGCGCGTGGCGCCGGCTTCGCAGTCGAGCAGGCAGACCGGTCGACCACCGAGGAGTGGGACGCGTTCGCCGCCGCCGTGCGAGAGGCCCTCGAGGAGTCCCACGCGCGCGAGGCGACGGCGCTCGCCCACGACTGGGATGGGGAGTACCGGGACGCCCTGCGCGGCGTGCTGGGCTTCGCGTGGCTGATCCTCCGCCCGGCGGGCTCGAGCCTGCCGGGCGGAGGGTTCGAGCCGGATCGCTAGAGGAGGATCTGCAGCGCGAGGTCGTGCGAGCAGCCCCGCTCGAGGAGCGCGACCGCGCGGTGAAGGTCGACGTCCCGATCGAGGGCGAGGACGATCGACGCCTCGCCGTCGTACCCGGCCGCGAGCAGGCGCTCGATGCGCCAGCGGGTGACGTCGGCGGAGGCATCACGCCTGGGTGCGGTGAGGGTTGCAGCAGTCATGTGACCATTGAACGGTCGAACCATGGGGAAAGGATCAACGCAGCATTGCGTGAGCGTGGCAGGAGTGTTGCGAGAGTGTGAAGCCGCGCCGGAGGCGCTCAGCGCGACGGAGGCTCGAACGGGAGCTTCGCCGCGACCCGGCGCGTCCCGTCGAGCGTGTAGGCGACGTCGACCGAGTCGTCCTTGCCGTACGACCCGGCGATCCCGAGCACCATCGAGGTCCACCGCGCGAGCCCGACCTTCTCCTTCGCCAGCGGCCGCTCGAAGACGAGCTCGCCGTCCTCGACGACGTAGTCGCGGCCTTCCACCTGGGGGACCGCGTTGAGGAACACCTCGAACGGACGCTGCACCTCGGCGGGCAGACGCACGGTCGTTCGGATTCGCTGACCGTCCGCCATGCCCCTAGAATGCCACCGCACAGGCCCCCGACCCTCGAGAACCGTGCGCCGCCGCGGTCGTGCGAGAGGAGCACATCGCCGTGAACGTCGACACATCCGCCGCGCCCACCTCGCCGTCCTGGCTCCGCGGACGCTTCTCCCGGTGGATCTTCGCGACCGATCATCGGCGCGTCGGCACGATGTGGCTCGCGGTCGGCGGCTTCGGGATCGCGCTCAGCGTGATCCTCGCGCTCGTCGTGGCGATCCAGACCGCCCGAGCCGACGCGACGGTGATCGGCGAGGGCACGTACGCGAGCGTGGTGACGATGCAGGCGACACTGCTCACGTACGGGGGGTTGCTGCCCCTCGTGCTCGGGCTGGCGGTCGCGCTCGTCCCGCTCCAGATCGGGGCCCGCGATCTCGCCCTGCCGCAGCTCGCGACCGGAGGGCTCTGGCTCGGCCTGGCGGGGGTCGCGGCGATCGTGCTCTCCTCGTTCGCGACGGGCGACGCCCCACGCTCGTGGTGGACCACGTATCCGCCGTTGGCGCTCGACCCCGCGCGAGCCGGCGAGAGCGTCAGGCTGATGGGCCTGCTGCTCGTCGGCCTCGGTGCGCTCCTGACCGCGCTCTCCCTCGTCGTCACCCTTCGCGTCGGTCGGGCTCCCGGGATGACGTACGAGCGCCTGCCGCTCTTCACCCAGTCGGCCGGCGTCTTCGCCGTCGCGCTCCTCGTGCTCGCCCCCCTCTCGCTGCTCGGGAGCTTCATGCTCCTGCTCGCCCGCGAGAACCCCGGGTCGTTCGACTGGTACATCACGGACGACGGAGGCCTCCTCCGCGGCTACGGGTGGGTCTTCGGCCAGGCGCTCGTCGCGGTGACGATCGTCCCCGCCCTCGGCATCGCGGCGGAGCTCGTCGCGACGCTTCCACCGGGGGCCGCTTCAGCCCCGGCGTCTGGTCACGCTCGCGTTCGTGGCCGGGGCGGTGCTGGTCGCGATCGTGCCGAGCGCCGACCTCGTCGAGGGACGCACGTGGGCGGCGGTGCTCGCCCTGCTCGCGGCGGTCCCCGTCGCCGGGGCCGCGCTCGTGCTGCTGCCGGCGGGGTTCGGAGCGATGCGCGCCGGCGCGAGGACGCCTCTTCCCTTCGCTCTCGGCTCGCTGATCCTCATCCTGCTCGGTGCGCTCGCGAGCCTCGTGCTCGTCGTCCGACACGACGACCTCGGCGGCACGACCTTCGCGACCGCACGGCTCGACCTCTTCTGGAGCGCGGCGCTGCTCGCCGTTCTCGGTGGTGTCGTCTACTGGTGGCCGAAGCTGTTCGGCCGGATGCTCGACCCGCGCCTGACGAACCTCTCCGCGGTGGTGCTGCTCGGCTCGGCGGTGCTGCTCGCGCTCGGACATGCGGCCGCCGGCTGGAACGACCAGGCGAGCCGCACGGGCGTGACCGCGGACGACGCCGCCACGGCCTCGCTGGTGGCCACGATCGGCGCCGCGGGGATCGTGGCGGGCCTCGCGCTCTTCGGGCTCGCGAAGCTCGGATCCCGTCGCGGCCGGCGCGTGGGCAACGACCCGTGGGGCGGCGACACGCTCGAGTGGTACGCGGCATCCCCGCCCGCACCGGGCGACTTCGAGTCCCTTCCCCCGGTCGAGAGCGAGCGCCCGCTCGACGACCTCCGCCGCTCGTTGCGGGAGCAGGGTGCGCTCTGACGGCGTCGCACCGGGGCCGCTTCTCCGTCTGACCGCGCTCGGCGGAGCGCTCGGGGCCGGCGTCGTGGTCGCGAGCGCGACCCTCGACCTGGGTCGAGCGCACTGGGCGGCCGCCCTCGTCGCGCTGCCGCTGCTCGTCGCCGTCCTCGCGATGGCGCTCGTCGCGTACCCCTGGCTGGTCCCCGCCACGTTCGTGGCGGTGGTCGCGATGGTCGGAGCCGTCGCGACCGGGGCGGTCGTCGCGTGGACGGACACCGCGCACTGGTCGGTCGTCGTCCACGTCGGAGCGGCCGGGATCGCGCTCGCCGCGTCCCTGACCACGGTCGCGATGTCGTTCAGGGGCACGAGCGTGCCGATGGGGCCGTGGCGCGACTACGTGACGCTCACCAAGCCGCGGATCATGAGCCTCCTCCTCGTGACCGGGGCAGCCGGGATGTTCGTCGGTGCAGAGGGCGTCCCACCGCTCGGGCTGCTCGTCGCGACGATGGTGGGCCTCGCGCTCGCCTGCGGTGGCGCAAGCGCCCTCAACCACGTGATGGACGCGGACATCGACAAGCTGATGGGCGAGCGCACCGCTGCCCGGCCCGTCGCCTCGGGCCGTGTCCCAGCACCGCGAGCGCTCGAGTTCGGACTCGCCCTCTCCGGCCTCTCGTTCGCGCTCCTCGCCTCGACCGTGAACGTCCTCACCGCCGTGCTCGCCCTCGTGGGGAACCTGTTCTACGTGGTCGTCTACACGGGCTACCTGAAGCGCTCGACCGACCAGAACATCGTGATCGGCGGCGCGGCCGGGGCGGTGCCGCCCGTCGTCGGCTACGCCGCCGCGACAGGAGACCTGGCGCTCCCGGCGCTGTGGCTCTTCCTGATCGTCTTCCTCTGGACGCCGCCGCACTTCTGGGCGCTCGCGCTGATGATCAAGGAGCACTACGCGAACGCGAACGTCCCGATGCTCCCCGGGACGAAGGGCGATGCCGAGACGACGCGCCAGATCCTCCTCTACTCGCTCGTGATGGTCGCCTTCACCGTCGGGGTCGGCTTCTGGCTCGGTCCCATCTACACCGTCGCCGCCGTCGGACTCGGCGCCTACTTCCTCCTGCTCGCGTGGCGCCTGCGCGTCGACGGATCGCGCCGTAACGCCGTCCTGCTCTTCCACTACTCGCTCGCCTACCTCGCGCTGCTCTTCGTGGCGGCGGCGATCGACCCGATCGTCCTCTAGGGACACCGGAGAGCCCTCGGACGTCGTCCCGCGGGGCCTCTCAGCGGATCCGTGGACCAACGCACGGCATCCCCCGAACGAGGGACGGCGAGGGCCCGCCCGGTGCCGACAACAGAGGTGTCATGCGCACCTCTCGCCTCGCCACCGTCTGCGTCGCCCTTCTCACAGCGACGCTCGTCTCCGGCGCCGCTCTCGCAAAGGATGCGAAGAAGCCTGCGCCGCCGAGGAACCTGCACGGGTTCCTCCTCACCCCGAACGAGCCCACCACCACCGTCTTCCCGCGCACGCCCGCGTTCTCGTGGGCACCCGTGCGCGGCGCGCGCTGCTACGAGTTCGAGCTCGCGACCAGTCGTAGCTTCACCGAGAGCGCCGTCATCTGGTCGAACGTCGCCTACGGGGTCGGGCCGGCCAAGGCCTGCCAGCCGGTGCCCGCGGACACGCCGGCGACGGCGACCGCCCCATCGACGGCTCCCGCCCCCGGCACCACGGGATCGACCCCGACCACAGGCACCACCACACCGACGATGATCGCTCCGGTCAAGGTGCCCGCGCTCTCGGTCGACGTGGCGCTGCCGTGGTTCACCGGACAGCCGTACGCGCTGTACGCCCGGGTGCGGGCGGTCACGGCCGCAGGGCCGACGCGCTGGAGCTCCTCGTTCGGGTTCAACATGCGCTGGCCGAGCGTGCCCGCCCCCATGAAGACGCAGGCAGGGCTCGTGCGCTGGTCACCGGTCGCCGGTGCGAACGGCTATCAGGTCTGGTACCCGGAGATCGGCAAGTCGTTCTCGACCCACACGAACGTCGCCGATCTGCGCGAGTTCTTCACCTTCCACCGCGCCGACAGCGGCTGGTGGTCGACGGCCAAGTGGCGCGTCCGCGCCGTGCGTCGCGTGTTCGGAACGATCCCCAACGGACTGCCCGCCGTCTCGTACGGCCCCTGGAGCCCGCTGTACACGGCCAAGACGACGTCCGTCGGCACCGGCAAGCTCCGCGTCACCGCGGCGCTCTCCGATCGGACGAGCACGGCGCGCGGCAGCTCCGCGCACGAGCTGATGCCCGGTCTCGTCTTCACGGGCGACACCGGGTCTCGACGGTCAGCAGTACGACCTCTTCCGGACCTACGCCTCGACCGACCGCGACTGCGTGAACGTCGTGTTCCGCGGCTCGGTGGTCGGCAGCCCGGCGTTCGCTCCGCGGACGACCGGCCCGCTCGTCCTGCCGAGCGACCCCGGCCCGTACACGAGCGCTGCGCCCAAGTCCAAGGTTCCACCGGACGGTGGATCGGAGGGCACGACGTTCGGCGCCGACTGGCGACCCGTCGTCGCGAGCGAGACCCGCGGCGGGACGGGCACGACGACCGGCGGCTCGAGCGGAGGGACGACGACTGTCGATCCGAACGCCCCTGTCGACGAGTCCGCCTCGCAGCTCGGCTCGAAGGTCGATCTCCCCGATATCGACTTCCCGACCACGCGCTACTACTGGACGGTCGTCCCCGTCGAGATCGCCTCGAATCCCGACGAGACCAAGACCGGGTACCGGGACGTCGAGACCCCGCAGGACGCCTGCTCGGCAGGCAGGGTCGCGAGCTTCGGCAAGGAGAGCGACCCCGTCGTGACGGGAGCCGCGGGCGGCAGCCCGTTCGTCTCGGGCCTCTCGCCCAGCGGCCGGCTGCTCACCTCGAGCCAGCGTCGCCCGATCGTGTACTCGACGCCGCTCGTCGCGTGGAAGCCTGCGACCGGCGCCACCGCCTACGAGGTGCAGTGGTCGAAGAGCCGCTACCCCTGGCGCCCGAACGGCTCCAAGGTCACGCTGTCGACCTCCTCCCTGCTCGACCTCGGCCCGGGCACCTGGTACTACCGGGTTCGCGGCCTCAACCAGGCCCAGCTCCGCAAGGCGGAGATGGCGTGGTCGCTCCCGGTGCGCGTCAAGATCGCGCGACCGAGCTTCTCGATCTCCACCCGCTAGGAGTAAGGTCAGGGGGCATGGCCTCCGACCTCGAGCTGGCGCTACACCTCGCGGACGCGGCCGATGAGATCTCTCTCGGCCGCTTTCGCGCGCGCGACCTCGTGGTCGAGACGAAGCCCGATGCGACGCCCGTGACCGACGCAGACCGGCTGGTCGAGTCGACGCTTCGGGCGATCCTCGCGATCGAGCGGCCCGGCGACGTGATCCTGGGCGAGGAGGAGGGCGGCGCCGGAGCCGGAGGGCGGCGCTGGATCATCGACCCGATCGACGGGACCCGGAACTACCTGCGTGGGATCCCCGTCTGGGCGACCCTCGTCGCGCTCGAGGTCGAGGGAGCCGTGCAGCTCGGCGTCGTCAGCGCACCCGCCCTGCACAAGCGCTGGTGGGCCGAGCGCGGGGGCGGAGCGCACGTCAACGGCGACCAGGTGCACGTGTCCGCCGTGCACCGGGTCGAGGACGCGGTGCTGACGTTCGCGCTCGACCAGCCGCTGCCCGGGCTGGCCACGCTCGCCTGGCACACCCGCGGGTACGGCGACTTCTGGGGGCACATGCTCGTCGCAGAGGGCGCCGTCGACGGGGCGGTCGACGCCGTCGGCGTGACCCCGTGGGATCTCGCTGCGGTGCAGCCGATCGTCGAGGAGGCGGGCGGGACCTTCACGGACTTCCAGGGCGTCGCCCGGATCGACGGCGGCAGCGCCGTCTCCTCGAACGGCCACCTGCACTCGCAGCTCCTCGCGGCCGTCGCCGAGACGCCCTGACAGCCGACCGCCCCACGGCGCGGGCCGTCAGCCCGTGGCCCGGGCTGCCGCTTCGTACACGGGGTCGCGCGAGAGCGTGTCCAGCTCCGCGGAGAGCAGGTCGCTGCCCGTCGCGGACGGGCCGAGGGGGGCGGGCACCTCCCGTCCGTCGATCCAGACGCCGACCACCGTCTCGGCGACGCTCACGCTGAGCCCGACCTCGCGGCGCAGGCGCGAGCGCAGCCAGCCCGCGAGGAGCATCGCGTCGCTGCGCGGACCTGCGACGCGGAGCCTCGTGAGGCGGCGGATGCCCGGCCACTCCTCGGCGAGCCTCACGCGCCAGGGAAGCGTTCTCCGCCAGGCGAGATCGGACACTGTGACCCGCTCGAAGAGCCCGGTCAGCTGCCGCAACCCGAGCGCCGGTCGACCCCACTCGGACGAGTCGACGACGAACCTGTCGCACACGGCCGTGATCTCCTCGAGCGCGGATCCTGTCCAGTCGGGCTCGCCGCGCCACCGGCAGAAGGCAGGGAGGTCGGAGATGAGGAGCGGCAGCACGATCGACGCCGGATGCCGGGCCGCACCGCCCGTGAGGCGCACCTCGACGACCTCCGACAGGATCTCGTGCCCTCCCGGGACGTCGAAGTCACGCACCCGCACCGAAGCGGTCACCCTGTCGACCCGGCCCGGGCTCGGGCACGAGGAAGATCGTGCGGGCGGGATGACGCTCGGCCAGTCCGTCCAGCACGCGCCGCGCGCGCGGGAGCCACTTCGGCGGTGCCCACACCACGTGGGTCATCGTGCTCGTCCGGAGCTCGGGAACACCGTCGTCCTGCTGCTCGCCCCGCAGGCGGGCGAGCCGGCGCTCGATGTCGCCGACGACACCCACGGTGTCAGACACCGCTCCTCGTCAAGGGGCGGTCGTCACGGGGCTGCGCCGATCGTCCCACAGGTGGATTCGAACAGATGCAGGGCTTTCCACACGCGCGGCAGCAGCGAATCGCTCCGCCCCGCGCCGGACGATCCACAACCGATCGGCAGACGGTGTCAGACACCGTCAGTGACGCCGCCAGGAGCGGCCGTCGCGGTGGATCAGCTCGTCCGCAGCGCCCGGGCCCCACGTGCCGCTCCCGTAGTCGGGGAAGGCGGGCCGGTCGCGACTCCAGGCGCCGACGATCGCGTCGACGAGCTTCCACTGCTCCTCGACCTCGTCGGAGCGGGTGAACAGCGTCGCGTCACCCAGGAGCGCGTCGAGGATCAGTCGCTCGTACGCCTCGGGCAGCCCTTCTCGGAACGCGCCGCCGTAGAGGAAGTCCATGTGGACGGTCCGGATCGACATCCCCGCGCCGGGCACCTTCGCCCCGATCGCGAGCGAGACCCCCTCGTCGGGCTGCACGTGGATCAGCAGGACGTTCGGCCGGAGCGCGTCCCCCGAGGTGGCCTCGAACGGCGGATGCGGTGCTCGCTTGAACTGGATCGCGATCGTCGTCTCCCGCCGGGCGAGCCGCTTGCCGGCCCGGACGTAGAACGGGGTGTCGGCCCAGCGCCAGTTGTCCACGAAGAGCTTCGCGGCGACGTACGTCTCCGTGAGCGACCCCGGGTCGACGCCCTCCTCCTCCCGGTAGGCCGGTACCTCCTCGCCCTCGACCCAGCCGCGCCCGTACTGCCCGCGCACGACCGACTTCGGGCCGGGCGTGTGCATCGAGCGGAGCACCTTGACCTTCTCGTTGCGCACGGCGTCCGCGGTGAAGTCGATCGGCGGCTCCATCGCGGTGAGCGCGACGAGCTGCAGCAGGTGGTTCTGGAAGATGTCGCGGATCGCGCCGGCCTGCTCGTAGAACCCGGCCCGGCCCTCGATCCCCATCGACTCGGCGACGGTGATCTGCACGTGGTCGACGAACTGCCGGTTCCAGATCGGCTCGAAGATCCCGTTCGCGAAGCGCAGCGCGAGCATGTTCTGCACCGTCTCCTTGCCGAGGTAGTGGTCGATGCGGAAGATCTCGTCCTCCGCGAACCACCGCGTGATCTGTCCGGAGAGCTCCTGTGCGGAGGTCGAGGTCGCGGCCGAACGGCTTCTCGATGATCAGCGCGCACCCAGCCCGCTCTCGCGGGCTCGGCGCTCGCCGATCTCGCGCACGACGACGGGGAACGCCTGCGGCGGCACGGCCAGGTAGTGGAGACGGTTGCCGGCGGTGCCGCGCGTGCGGTCGAGCTCGGCGAGCACGTCGCCGACCCGGTCCTCGCCCGTGTCGTCCGCGAAGTCGGTGGCGACGTAGCGCACGCCCGCGGCGAGCTCGTCGAACACGCTCGTGTGGAACGGGTCGCGCGCGTGCGCCTTCACGGCCTGCCGCATCGCCCCGACGAACTGGCGGGTGGACTGCTCCGAGCGGGCGACGCCGACCACGCCGAAGCGCTCCGGCAGCAGCCGACGCACCGCCAGCGCGTACAGCGCCGGGAAGAGCTTTCGCTTGGTGAGGTCGCCCGAGGCGCCGAAGATCGCGAGCGCACAGGCATCGGGCCGCCTTCGGATCCCGAGCCCTTCGAGGAGCGGGTTCCGGGGCTCGCTCACGCGCGGAGGGTTGCGCGCTTCGCTTCGAGGCCGGCGAGCAGCTCGACGAAGGAGTCGGCGAACTTCTGCGACGCCCTCGGCCTCGAGGGTCTCGACGACGTCGTCGTAGTCGACGCCCGCCTCGGCGATCTCGACGAGCAGCGCCTCCGCGCCGGCGAACGTCCTCGACCAGGCTCTCGCGCACCTCGCCGTGGTCGCGGAACGCGACGACGGTCTCGCCGGGCATCGTGTTGACGGTGTCCTTCCCGATCAGCTCCTCGACGTACACGACGTCGCGGTAGGCCGGGTTCTTCGTGGAGGTCGAGGCCCAGAGGCAGCGCTGCGGACGCGCGCCCTTCGCCGCGAGCTCCTGCCAGCGCGGCTCGCGGTCGACCTCCTGCCAGTGGGCGTAGGCGAGCTTGGCGTTCGCGACGGCGAGACGGCCCTGCAGATCGCTCCGACCCGCCTCGGCGAGGCGTCGGTCCGCCTCGGTGTCGACCCGGGAGACGAAGAAGCTCGCGACCGACGAGACCGCCGCGAGGTCGCCACCGGCCGCCGCCCTGCGCTCGAGCGCCGCGCACGTACGCCTCGAGGACCGCGGCGTAGCGCTCGAGCGAGAAGATGAGCGTGACGTTGATCGAGCGCCCCTGCGCGATGCAGTCCTCGATCGCGCCCAGACCGGGCCTGGTGGCCGGGATCTTCACGTACAGGTTCGGGCGAGCGACCTCCTCGTGGAACCGGATCGCCTGCGCGAAGGTCGCCTCGCGGTCGTAGGCGAGCGTCGGATCGACCTCGAGCGAGACGTACCCGTCGACGCCGGCCGTGCGCTCGAACACGGGCGCCAGCACGTCGCAGGCGTCGCGGATGTCCTCCTGCGCGAGCGCGAAGAACACCTCGACCGTCGACAGCGCAGGGTCGAGCGCGGCGCAGCTGCTCGTCGTAGAGGTCACCCTCGGCAAGTGCCTTCTGGAAGATGGTCGGGTTCGAGGTCACGCCCGTGACGGCGTCCTCGTCGACGAGCCGCGCCAGCTCACCTGCCCGGAGCATCTCCCGGGAGAGGGAGTCGATCCAGACGCTGACCCCAGCCGCGTGCAGCGCCTCCAACCGGTCTAGCCATCGACCATCTTCTCCATTCTCTCGACCTTCTCGAGTCGCGCGAGGTATCGCCCCTCGCCCGCGAAGCGCGCGCCGAGGAAGGCCTCGACGAGCTCGGCGGCGACGGCGGCGCCGATCACGCCGGAGCCGAGGCAGAGCACGTTCATGTCGTCGTGCTCGACGCCCTGGTGGGCGGAGTAGACGTCGTGGCAGATCGCCGCGCGGATCCCGGGGATCTTCGAGGCGGCGACCGAGGCCCCGACGCCGGATCCGCACACGAGGACCCCCCGCTCCGCCTTGCCTCCGCCGGATCGCCATGCCGACCTCGTGCGCGACGTCCGGATAGTCCACCCGCGTGGACGGGTCGGTCACCCCCAGGTCGACGGGCTCGTGGCCGGCGGCGCGGATCGCCTCGAGCACGGCCTCGCGCAGGATCGTCCCGCGGTGGTCGAACCCCGCCGCGACCTTCACGCGCCGGTCCTTCGCACCGCGTCTGCGACCGCTGCCGCCGTCAGCCCGAGCTCCTCGTAGATGCGCTCGTACGGCGCGGAGGCCCCGAAGCGGTCGACGCCGATCGACTCGGTCACGCCCCCAGGCCTGCCAGCCGAACGTGATGCCGGCCTCGATCGAGACGCGCGCGTCGACCGACGGCGGCAGCACGTCGTCGCGATAGGCCTGATCCTGGGCGGCGAAGAGCCTCCCAGCACGGCAGCGAGACGACGCGGACGTTGGCATCGTCGACGAGACGGGCGCCGGCGAGGGCGATCGGCACCTCGCTGCCGGTGGCGAGCACGATCGCGTCCGGGCGCTGCCCGGCGACCGCTGCCACAGCGTGTACCCGCCCCGCAGAGCCCCCTCCGCCGGCGCGACCTCCGTGCGGTCGAGCGTCGGCAGCTTCTGCCGGCTGAGCGCGAGCGCGACGGGCCCGTCGGCGTCGCTCGAGCGCGATCCGCCAGGCCATCGACGTCTCGTTCGCGTCGGCGGGACGGACGACCCAGAGGTTCGGGATCGCGCGCAGGCTCATCAGGTGCTCGACGGGCTGGTGCGTCGGCCCGTCCTCGCCGACCGCGACGGAGTCGTGCGTCCAGGCCCAGACGACGGGCAGCCCCATCAGCGCGGAGAGCCTCACCGACGGGACGCATGTAGTCGGAGAAGATGAGGAAGGTCGAGCCGTACGGCTTCAGCATCGCCGGATCGAGCCCGATCCCGTTGACGATCGCGCCCATCGCGTGCTCGCGGATCCCGAACGGGACGTTGCGACCGACGTGCGTCGCCGCGAACACGCCCGCTCCCTCGAACGAGGTCTTCGTCGACTCGACGAGGTCGGCCGCCCCGCCGATCATCGTCGGCGTGAACGGCCTGAGCGCCTGCATGACCGTCTTGCCGGCGTCGCGGGTCGCGACCTCGCCGCCCGGCCGGGAACACGGGGAGCGCGTCGCGCCAGCCCTCGCGGGGGACGCCCGCGAGGTCGAGCTCACGCTCGGCCGCGACGTCGGGATGCGCTGCGGCCCACGCTGCGACCCGCGCGTCCCAGCCGCGTGGGCGGCTGCACCGCGCTCGGCGACGCCCGCCATGTGCGCCCGGACCTCGTCGCCGACGGCGAAGGTCGCATCCGGGTCGAACCCGAGGACCTCCTTGGTGGCCCGGACCTCGGCCTCGCCGAGCGGGGCGCCGTGCGACTTGGAGGTGCCCCGGGCGTGGGGTGCGGGGTACGCGATCTCGGTGCGGAGCACGATCAGCGAGGGCCGCGACGCCTCCTCGCGCGGCCGGCGGCGAAGGCGGCGCGCAGCGCGTCGAGATCGTTCGGATCGTCGACGTGCTGGACGTGCCAGCCGTAGGCCTCGAAGCGGGCGCCCTTGTCCTCGTGGTCGAAGCTGAGCGCGGTCGAGCCGTCGATCGTGATCCGGTTGTCGTCGTAGACGTAGACGAGACGGCCGAGGCCGAGCTGACCCGCGATCGACGCGGCCTCCTGCGTGACCCCCTCCATCATGTCGCCGTCCGAGCAGATCGCGTAGATCCACGAGTCGACGATCGGGTGGAGCGGCCGGTCGTACCGGTCGGCCAGGAACCGCTGGGCGATCGCCATCCCGACGCCGTTCGCGAACCCCTGGCCGAGCGGGCCCGTCGTGGTCTCGATCCCGGCGGTGTGGCCGTGCTCGGGGTGGCCGGGCGTCCGGGAGCCCCACTGGCGGAACTGCTCGAGGTCGTCGAGCGTGACGTCGTAGCCGCAGAGGTGGAGCGTCGCGTACTGGAGGATGCACGCGTGACCGGCGGAGAGGATGAACCGGTCGCGGCCCGGCCAGTCCGGATCGGCCGGATCGTGTCGCATCTCCTCGGCGTAGAGGAGGTACGCGACCGGCGCGAGCGCCATCGCGGTGCCGGGATGGCCGGCGTTCGCCTTCTGCACGGCGTCCATCGCGAGCGCGCGGATCGTGTCGATCGTCAGACGTGCGGGATCGGCGGCCACGGCCCCGAGCATATCCACCTGCGCCCGGACGGGCGGACGAGACGAGGGCCGTCGGCCGACCGGCCCGCACGAGCCCGACGAATCGCTGCTGGAATGCAGCGATGGCCGTCCTCGTCGCATCGGGGCTCCGCAAGGAGCTGTCGGGCGAGCCCCTCTTCGACGGGGTCTCGTTCACGCTGCGCCGACGCGACCGACTCGCGCTCGCAGGGCCAAACGGGGCGGGGAAGACCACGCTCCTGCGCATGCTCGTCGGCGAGACGTCGATCACGGCGGGTGAGGTCTCGCTCGCGAAGGGCACGAGGGTCGCGCTGCACGACCAGCGTCCCCCGCGCGACCAGGGGCTGACGCTGCGCGAGTACGCGCTCTCGGGCGCGGCCGACCTCGTCGCGATCGAGCAGGAGCTCCGGCGTCTCGAGGAGGCGATGGCGGGCGGCGACCACGCCGCGCAGACGCTCCGTCGCTACAGCGACGCGCAGGCACGCCTCGAGCACGCGGGCGGCTGGGGCTGGCGCGACCGGGCCGCCGCGACGCTGCGCGGCCTCGGCTTTCGCGACGACGACCTCGACCGCCGGCTCGAGACGTTCTCGGGCGGTGAGCTGACCCGGGCATCGCTGGGCCGCGCGCTCACCGCCGACCCCGACCTGCTGCTCCTGGACGAGCCGACGAACCACCTCGACGTCGAGAGCCTCGAGTGGCTGGAGCGCGAGCTGACGACCCGTGACACCGCCGTCGTCCTCGTCGCCCACGATCGCTGGTTCCTCGAGGCCGTCACCACCGGCGTCCTCGAGCTCGGCGGGCCGAAGCCGTTCTTCTTCGACGGCACCTGGAGCGCGTGGCGGATGGAGAAGGCCGCCCGCGCGTCGGCGATGGCGACGACGGTCGACCGCGTCAGCGTCGACATCGAGCGGCTCCAGCGCTTCGTCGACCGCTTCCGCGCGAAGAAGAACAAGGCGAAGCAGGCACAGGCCAAGCTCACCCAGATCCAGCGGCTGCGAGAAGGAGCGTCGCTCCGCGAAGCAGGAGCTCGAGGCGCTCACGGCGCGTCGTCGCTCGCTCGGGTTCGAGTTCCTCAAGCCGGCCCGCTCCGGCCGGATCGTGCTCGAGGCGACCGGGCTCGACGTCTGGGCCGGCGACAAGGAGCTCCTCCGCGGAGCGGAGCATCGTGCTCGAGCGCGGAGAGCACGTCGCGCTCGTGGGGCCGAACGGCTCCGGGAAGACCACCCTGCTCGAGACCCTGCTCGGCGAGCGAGCAGCCCGACGCGGGATCGTGCAAGCTCGGCCACGGAGTCGTGCCCGCCTACTTCAGCCAGCACGACGCGGAGCTGCCGAAGACCGGCACCGTGCTCGACGCCGCCGTGGCGGGCACCGGTCTCCCGCGTCCGCAGGCGCAGTCGCTGCTCGGGAAGTTCCTCTTCACGCGGCTGGGAGGCGCACGAGAAGCAGGTCGTCCGTCCTCTCGGGTGGCGAGCGTCGCCGGCTCGCGCTCGCGCTGATCGTCGCCTCGGGCGCGAACCTGCTCGTGCTCGACGAGCCCACCAACCACCTCGACCTCGAGAGCCGTGAAGCGCTCGAGGCAGCCCTGGAGGCGTTCCCCGGCACGATCCTGTTCGTCTCCCACGACCGGGCGATCCTCGACGCCGTCCCCGACCGGATCGTCGCCGTGGAGGACCTGCACGCTGCGCTCGTACGACGGGGCCTGGGCCGATCTCGTCCGCGAGCGCCGCGAGGATCCGCCACCCGCGGCCGTGAGCACGCCCAGGCCGCGCAAGGAGCGGCCCGTACGCAAGACCGGCCCGACCGAGCTCGAGAAGCGTCGAGGCACAGGTCGCCACTGCTCGAGCGCCAGGTCGCTGAGCTCGAGGCACGCCTCGCAGCGGACTGGACGAACATGGACACGCTGGCGGCGCACACCGCGGCCAGGGAGGAGCTCCAGCGCCAGCTGACGCGGTGGGAGGAGCTGTTCGAGGAGAGCCAGGTCGACGCACCCGACGCGGAGCCGGCACCCTCCTGAGGCCCGTCGACCGCTCCCACGCCGCCCTGCCGGTGACGCACGCCCCGAGCGGCGGCGTAGAGAGGGCGTGCAGACGATGACGCTCGAGCACCCGCTCGCGCACGACGGCGCCGACCCGGTCGTTCGCCCAGACGGCCGAGGAGCACCTCGACGACGTCTTCGGCTACCTCCTCTACCTCACCCGCAACCGGGACGTCGCGGAGGACCTCACCTCGGCGACGTTCGAGAAGGCGTTGCGGCTCTGGTCGCGGTTCGACCGTCGCCGCGGGACCGCCCGCACATGGCTGCTCGGGATCGCCCGCACGACCGCGCTCGACTCCTTCAGGGCCGACGCGCGGCGACGTCGCCGCGAGGAGGTGACCGCCCCGCCCGATCGGGTCGAGGAGTCCTTCGTCGAGGGCCTCTCGCCGTCGCTCGAGGCGGCCCTCGCGACGCTGACGGCGGGTGAGCGGGAGGTTCTCGCGCTGCGCGTCGTGCTCGAGCTCGACGGTGACGCCACCGCGCGCGCTGCTCGGGATCAGCCCCACCGCCGTCTCGACCCGGCTGAGCCGGGCGCTGAAGCGGCTCGAGGAAAGGATGGACCCCGATGACGTCGGCTGAGATCACACGAGAGCTCCGCGCCGCACGTCCGGTCGCGCCCACGGCCCTCAGGGCACGCGTCCTCGAGGGGGCGGCCCGCGAGGCCGTCCCGGTGCCGTCGCTCCTCGACCGGCTGCGCGGCCGACGACTGCTCGTCGCCGTCCCGCTCGCGGCGAGCCTGGCCATCGCCGCTGCCGTCGCGATCGGGGTCACGCGTCCGGAGACCGGCCGCGACGCCTCGACGGCGCCGCCCGGAACGGTCGCCTCGGAGTCCTCCGCCGGCGGTGCCGGCGATGCGCTCCAGGGCACGCCGACGTTGCCGTCCGCGAAGGCCGGCACGACGGCGGCTCAGGACCGCGCGCAGCGGATCACGGCGTTCCTCTCGCTTCGCGTTGCGGACGGTGACGCTCTCTCGACGGCCACGCGGGACGCGATCCGGATCACCCGCACCCTCGGTGGATACGTCATCCGCTCGGACGTCTCGGCAGGAGACGACGGGGCCGCCACCATCTCCGTGCGCATCCCCACCGCGCGCGCCCAGGACGCGATCGCACAGCTCTCGGAGCTGGGCGCGATCGCCGCGCAGCGCGTCCAGGCCGAGGACCTCCAGGGCAGCCTCGACACCCTCGAGGCCGACCTCGTCCGGCTGCGCACGCGCCTCGCCGCGGTGCGCGCCCGGCTGGCGAGCGACGACCTCACCCCGACCGAACGAGCCGCTCTGCAGGTCCGACGCGACCAGCTCGTCGCCCAGCTCGTCGCCACCCGCGGCCAGCGCGACGCCACCCGTGCGGAGGCCGCCGAGGCGTCGATCGACCTCGAGCTCCGCACCGAGCAGAGCAGCGGCGTCGCGCCCGTCCCTTCCCGGCTCGACCGCACGCTCACGCGAGCGCTCGACGTGCTCGCCTGGGAGGCGGTCACGGTGCTGGGGCTGCTCGTGGTGCTCGCGCCGCTCGCCGTGGCAGGGCTGGCAGTCCTCGTGGCCCGCCGCTGGACGCGACGACGCGACGACGACCGGCTGCTCGGGGTCGCCTAGGCCCGCGATCGGCCGTCGGTACCCTCGCGATGCAGTGGAAGGTGCATGGCGAGCGCACCCTCTACGAGAGCCCGTGGGTGCGCCTCACGCTCGTCGACGTCGAGCTCCCGGATGGCAGCGGTTCGACCATCACGTCGTCCGGGCGACCGCGGATGCGGCCGCGCTCGTCGTCCACGACCCCGCGCGCGGCGTTCTGCTCCTCTGGCGCCATCGCTTCACCACCGACACGTGGGGCTGGGAGGTGCCGGCGGGGCGCGTCGATCCGGGCGAGACCCCCGTCGAGACCGCCGCTCGCGAGACGCTCGAGGAGACGGGCTGGCGCCCACGCGCGCCACGCCTCGTGGCGAGCTACAACCCGACGAACGGCTCGAGCGACCACCGCTTCCACGTCCTCACCGCGGACGGGGCCGAGAAGGCCGGCGAGCACGACCCCAACGAGGCCTCACAGGTCGCTTGGCTGACCGCGCCGGAGGTCCGCGACGCGATCGAGCGCGGCGAGGTCCCCGACGGCCTCTCGCTGACCGCGCTGCTCCTCGTCGTGCCCGGCGTCGCGCCCTGAGCTCCCCAAGGGCCGCTAGACGTCGAGCGTGGCGATCAGCGCGTCGGCGACGACCTTGAGCGGCCGGCCCGAGATCTGGCTCGCCTTGCGCAGCCGTGCGAACGCCGCCTGCTCCGTGAGGCCCTCCCGCTCCATCAGCAGGCCCTTCGCCCGCTCGATCGACTTGCGGGCCGCGAGCGCCTCCGCGAGCGAGTCGGCCTCCTCCCGCAGCGCGGCCAGCTCCTCGTGGCGCGCCCGGCGGTGCGGATCGCGGGGAGCAGATCGGACTCCCGGAACGGCTTCACGAGGTAGCCGAACACGCCCGCCTCGACCGCACGTGAGACCAGCTCGTCCTCGCCGTAGGCGGTGACCATCACGATCGGGATCGGTCGCTCGTGGATGATCCGTCGCGCCGCCTCGATCCCGTCGAGCTTCGGCATCTTGACGTCGAGCAGGGCCAGATCGGGCTCGGCCGAGCGCGCGAGCTCCACCGCCTCCTCGCCGTCCCGCGCCTCGGCCACGACCTCGTAGCCGGCCTTCTCGAGCAGCGCGCGGAGATCGAGCCGGATGATCGTCTCGTCCTCTGCGATCAGGATCTTCATGTTGGCAGCCTCCCGGTTCGGGTGCGACGCGAGCACGTCGCCGCGTTGTCGTGCAGCGGCCCGTCAGCGTCGACGGAGGCGCGGCGACGTCGGCGTCGCCACCGGCGTAGCGTAGCGGCGGCCCGTCGCTCAGGCCGGGAACCGGACGCGTGCGCGAAGCCCCGGCCCGTCCTCGAGCTCGAGCGTCCCGCCCAGCTCGTCCTTGACGAGCGCCCGCACGATCGACATCCCGGTGCCGTCGACTGCGGCGCCGTACCCGTGCCCGTCGTCGGCGACCGTGAGGAGGACGTCGTCGGCGTCGGCCTCGAGCGTGATCGAGACGCGCTGGCCGCCGTGCTCGAGCGCGTTGCCGAGCAGCTCGCTGAACACGAGGGCGAGCGCCGTCGCCCGCTGGCCCGCGAGCTCGACGTCGGCGAGGTCCGCAGTCACCTCCTTGCCCGAGACGAGCCCCTGGACGAGCATCGCCCGGAGGCGATCGACCAGCTCGTGGAGGTCGACCACGTCCTCCCGGTGCTCGGTCAGCACCTCGTGGACAGCCGCGATCGCGAGGATCCGGTTGACGGAGTCCGTGAGCGCCTTGCGGGGATCCGCGGTCTCCGAGCGCGCCTGCAGCCGCAGCAGCGAGGCGACGGTCTGGAGGTTGTTCTTGACGCGGTGGTGGATCTCCTGGGCGAGCACCCCGCGCAGCGCCATGCGACCGTGCTCCAGCGCGACGGCGGCCTGGCTCGCGATCGCGTCGAGGAGCTGCCGGTCGTCGTCTGTGAACGGCGTGTCGCGATCGACGACGAGCTCCCCGATCTGCCGCCCGCGCCAGCGCAACGGCAGCCGTACGGCGTAGGCGCCCGCGCGCCCTCCGGGCCAGGCGATCCGCCCGTCCTCGAGCACGATCGCGGCTCCGCTCGCCCGCAGCGACTCCATCGTCGTGCGGACGATCGTCTCGAGCGCCTCCTCGAGGTAGAGCGCCTCCGACACCGCCTCGGAGATGCGCGCGAGCGCCTCGAGCTCCTCGACCCGACGGCGCGCCTGCGCGTAGAGCTTCGCGTGCTCGATCGACTGGCCGACCTGGGCCGCGATCGACGTGAGCAGCGCGATCTCCGCCTCGGTGAACGCGCGCGGCGCGCGCGTGCGCACGTTGAGCGCCCCCTCCAGCTCCTCGCGAGCGAGGATCGGGACCGCCAGGATGGACTCGTAGTCGTCCTCCGGGAGGTTCGGGAACGCCTTGAACCGGGGGTCGAGGTGCGCCTTCGACGGGATCATGATCGGGGCGCGGTCGGCCGCGGCCACCCCGGTGATGCCCTCACCTCGGCGCATCCGGGGCGCGATCGTCGCGTCCTCGACGCGGGTCCCGTGGGTTGCCCGGAGCACGAGCTCGTCCGCGCGATCGTCGTAGAGGTACACGAAGCAGGCGTCGGTCGACGAGCGCCGCCGCCGTCTCGTGCGCGATCGCCTCCATCACCTCCTGCAGGTCGAGCGACGAGTTGACGACCTCGATCGTCCGCGTGATGAGCGCGAGGTGTGCAGCGGCGTCGTTCACGCGAGTCGCTCCCCCACGGACATCAGTCGAGATACGAGAGCACGACGGCGCCGAGGATCGGAATGATGATCGTCAGGGCGAAGTTGAACCACCCGACGACGATCAGCCGACGGCGCGTGACGGGCGCCTGTGGCTCCCCGGCCCGCATCTCCCGCTGCAGCCGGGGACCGAGCACGTAGTCGTGGATCGCCGCCCCGACGCACAGGGCGGCGACGAGCACCGACTTGACGATGAGCGTCCTGTCGAAGTCGGTGTCGAGCGCGACGCGGTTGAAGCCGCCGTGCAGCTCGGTGAGCCAGAGCCCCGAGAGGATCGCGACCCCCATCGCGCTCCAGCCGAGCGGCCTCCACCGCCGCCCGAGCGCTCGCATCGCGGTCGCACGGGCCTCGCCCTCGAGCTTGCGGATCGCGGGAACGCCCACGAAGACGAGCACGACCGTGCCGCCCACCCAGACGCAGGCCGAGAGCAGATGGACGATGCGAAGCACCTCGAGCACGGTCGGGTCAGGCTATCCGCTTCGGTCGGCGCGCCCACGGTCACCCGCTAGCCTCCAGTCCGTGGACACCGAGCTGCCGCTCTTCCTCCATCTCCTTGGCGCGTTCCTGTTCGTCGGCGGAAGCCTCACGGCGACGGTGCTGCGCGTCGCGGCGATCCGGCGGGAGCGTCCGTCCGAGCAGGCGCTCCTGCTGCGCACGGTCCGGCCGATCGTCCCGATCGTCGCGGGCGGCTTCGTGCTCACGATCGGCGCAGGGTTCTGGCTCGTCGGGCGCCTCGACCTCGATCTCGGCGCGACCTGGCTCTCCGCGACCTTTGCGCTGATCCTCTGGCTGCTGGTGGTCGGCGCGCTCGCCGGGCGCGCCGACCGACGCACCCGCGAGCTGGCCGAGGAGCTCGCCGCCGACGGCGATCGCCCGACGCCCGAGCTGACCGCGCGCCTGCGCGACCCGCTCGTGCTCGGCCTCGACGCGTCGATGCTGCTCGCGACGCTGGCGATCGTGGCGTTGATGGTCTGGAAGCCCGCCTAGGGAGGGTTCCTCCACCCGGCCCTCCCGCGCCCGCGACGGAACGCCATGGGTCGGGATCAAGGGCGGCGGTCGGTCGGTCAGCTTGGCGCAACCTCCGGCGGGGCTGGGGTCGCGCAGCGAGCCCTGAACCCTTCGGACGGCCCGGTTGAGTCCACAACGACCACGGGCCCCCACAGGGGACCCGCGATCGGCCGTCAGACACAGACCTGCCACTCGCCTTGTGGCGCAGCCTGCACCAGTGACTATGAGGCATCCGGCGGACGCTGTCCAGCACGAGTTGCGCCACGGCGGCTCCCGCGCCGCTACGGCCGGTTCAGAGCCCCAGCCCGCGCGTGTGTACGAACCCTGACCCGACGCCACGGAGACGAGCAGGGGTCAGGGCTCGCTGCGCGACCCCAGACCCCGTACGACCGCACTGCTCCTACAGTCGCGGACGCCGAAGGCGGCCGCTTCAGGGATCCACCCGGTCGGGGATCCACACCCGCGGATCCCGATCCCTCCACCAGCGCCGGACGCCGAAGGCGGCCGCTTCAGGGATCCACGCGGTGGGGGATCCACTCCCGCGGATCCCGATCCCTCCACCAGCGCCGGACGCCGAAGGCGGCCGCTTCAGGGATCCACGCGGTCGGAGGATCCACTCCCGCGGATCCCGATCCCTCCACCAGCGCCGGACGCCGAAGGCGGCCGCTTCAGGGATCCACGCGGTGGGGGATCCGCTCCTGCGGATCCCCCACCTGCGGACCAGCTACAGCGCCTTCAGGTACCGGTCGAGCTCCCACTGGGAGACCTGCGTGCGGTACTCGTCCCACTCGTTGCGCTTGAGCTCGACGTAGCGCGGGAAGATGTGCTCGCCGAGCGCCTTCTCGAGCAGCTCCGAGCCGGCGAACGCCTCGATCGCCTCGCCGAGGGAGCCGGGCAGAGCCTCGACGCCCTGCTCGATCCGCTCCTCGTCGGAGAGCCGGTAGAGGTTGGTCGTCATCTCGCCGGGCAGCTCGTAGCCCTGCTCGATCCCCTCGAGCCCCGCGTGCAGCAGCGCTGCGAAGGCGAGGTACGGGTTGCAGGCCGGGTCGGGGCAGCGGATCTCCGCACGGGTCGCCTGCTCGGAGCCCGGCTTGTAGAGCGGGATCCGGATCAGCGCCGAGCGGTTGCGCTGCGACCAGGCCACGTAGACGGGGGCCTCGTAGCCGGGCACGAGCCGCTTGTAGGAGTTGACCCACTGGGCCAGCACCGCCGAGAGCTCGCGGGCGTGGACGAGCAGCCCTGCGATGAACGACTTGGCGGTGTCGGAGAGGTGGTTCGGATCCTTCGCGTCGAAGAACTGGTTCCGCCCGCCCTTGAACAGCGACATGTGGGTGTGCATGCCCGAGCCGTTCTCGCCGAACAGCGGCTTCGGCATGAAGGTCGCGTAGTAGCCGTGCCAGGCGGCGACCTCCTTGACGACGATCCGGTAGGTCATCGTCTTGTCCGCCATCGCGAGCGCGTCGTCGTAGCGCATGTCGATCTCGTGCTGCGAGGGCGCGACCTCGTGGTGGTGGTACTCGATCTCGATCCCGACGGACTCGAGCGCCGTGATCGTGTCGTTGCGCACCTCGGTCGCGGCGTCCTGCACGGTCATCGCGAAGTAGCCGCCCTCGTCGATCGTCTCCGTGCCCTTGTCGTCCTCGAAGAGGAAGTACTCGAGCTCGGGGCCGACGTTGAACGTGTCGAAGCCCATCTTCTTCATCCGCTCGAGCGCGAGCTTGAGGATGTAGCGCGGGTCGCCCTCGTAGGGCGAGCCGTCGGGCTTGACGACGTCGCAGATCATGCGTCCGACCTTCGATCCCAGCGCGTGGCCGTGGTCGTCGACGGGACGCGGCATGATCTCGAAGGTGGCCGGGTCGGGGATCGCGACCATGTCCGACTCCTCGATCCGGTTGAAGCCCGTGATCGACGACCCGTCGAAGCCCATCCCGTCGTTGAGCGCGCCCTCCATCTCGCTCGGGGTGATCGCGAAGGACTTGAGGTGACCCTCGAGATCCGTGAACCAGAAGAGGACGTGCTCGACCCCTTCGTCCTTGATGCGCTTCAGCACCGCCCGGCGCGCGGCGACGCTCGAGGTCGCCCTGTCCTTGCTCTGCACCTGCGCCGGCCGCTTCGTCGCCGCCGTCGCAGTGCTCCGTGGTCTCGCCATCTGCCGTTCCTCTCTTGAGACGAAAGAAGTCGTCGGCCGGGGCGCACCCGGGGCTCCGGGCACCGGGAAGCCGATGCCGCGCGCCGCGCAGTGCGACCCCGCTCCTCGCCATCCTCGCACAGCGGCTGGGTGCTCCGTCCCGCTTGCCGTGACGTGCGGTTCGCATCTATGATGAGCGCCTCGGAGCACCGACGACGGTTCTCCGCGCAGGCGACGACGCCTCAGAGCTCCCCCGGGGAGCCCTGGGGCTTTTTTGTTGCCTTTTTCGGGAATCGACGACGACAGCTGGTCAACGGGAGGAAGACGACGATGACGAAGTACAAGCTCGAGTACATCTGGCTGGACGGCTACGAGCCTGTCCCCAACCTCAGGGGCAAGACGAAGATCGTGGAGCTCGACCGCTACCCCGAGCTCGACGACCTGCCCCTCTGGGGCTTCGACGGGAGCTCGACGCGCCAGGCGGAAGGCAGCGACTCGGACTGCGTGCTGAAGCCGGTCGCTCACTTCCCGGACCCGGCGCGGACGAACGGCGTGCTCGTGATGTGCGAGGTGCTCCTTCCGGACGGCACGCCGCATCCGAGCAACAGCCGCGCGACGATCCCGGACGATCCCGACACGTGGTTCGGGTTCGAGCAGGAGTACTTCTTCTACGTCGAGGGCAGCCCGCTCGGGTTCCCGGCGGGGGGCGGCTTCCCCGCTCCGCAGGGTGAGTACTACACGGGCGTCGGCACGAAGAACGTCGGGCCGATCGCGCGGCAGATCGTCGAGGAGCACCTCGACCTGTGTCTCGAGGCGGGCATCAACCACGAGGGGATCAACGCCGAGGTCGCGAAGGGCCAGTGGGAGTTCCAGATCTTCGGCAAGGGCTCGAAGCGCGCGGCCGACGAGCTGTGGATCGCCCGGTACCTCCTGCTCCGCCTCTGCGAGCGCTACGAGGTCGACGTCAACTGGCACTGCAAGCCGCTCGGCGCCGACGTCGACTGGAACGGCTCCGGCATGCACACGAACTTCTCGAACGCCGACATGCGCGAGACCGGTGGCGAGGAGTACTTCCACGCGCTGATGGACGCGTTCGAGCAGTACATGCACGACCACATCGAGGTGTACGGCCCCGACAACCACCTGCGGCTGACGGGTCTGCACGAGACGCAGTCGATCGACACGTTCAGCTGGGGCGTGGCCGATCGTGGCGCCTCGATCCGCGTGCCGCACAGCTTCGTCGCGAACGGCTACCGCGGCTACCTCGAGGACCGGCGCCCCAACTCGCAGGGAGACCCCTACCGGATCGCCGGGCGCATCATCGAGACGATCGCGATGGTCGACGTCGACAGCCTCGGACTGGGAGAGCGCGAGCTGAGCGAGGCCGCTGCGTAGCGCACCCTCTGCACCAGTGACCCGAACGGCCCGGCCCGTGACGAGCACCCGCTCGCACGGCCGGGCCGTTCGGCGCTCAGGAGTCGTTCGGCGCCGACTCGGGTGCCGCCAGGCGCGACCGCGCCGTGCGCGTGAGCAGGGCCGCCGGAACCAGCATCAGCGCCCCGACGGCGAGACCGGCGCGGAGCGAGACGGCCGTCGCGAGCCCGCCGATCGCCGGACCGCCGACGACCTGGCCGACGGCGTCCGCCTGACTCACCATCGACAGCGTCGTCGCGCGGACGGAGGAGTCCACGATCGTGCGGTTGATCCACACGCTCTGGAGCGGCCCGACCAGGGAGCGGAGCGCGACGATCCCCAGGTAGGCGCCGCACGCGAGCGCGAACGAGCCGACGAGCGAGAACGCGAGGGCCGAGATCAGCAGCCCGACGTTCAGCGCCGTGAGGACGCGCGCCAGCGTCCGCGACGGGGCCTCGCCGAGCCGCCGGGCGGCGAGCTCGCTCGTCACGATCCCGGCCAGGAACGCCACGCCGGTCAGGAGCCCGATCGTGGTCACGTCTCGGAGCGCGTCGGGCAGGCCGATCGAGAGGAACTGGGCGACCCACAGTCGGTCGAAGCTCTCCGTCCACGCCCCGTAGGTGAACGCGACGCCGAGCAGGAGCAGCAGCACGGGATGGCCGCGCACCTCCCGTGCGCCCCGTCGGGCGGTGGCAGCGAACGCACGCACGCCACCCGTCTCCGGCGTCTGCGTGCGGGCGGAACCCTGTCTCGGGCATCACGAGGGCCAGCGCGACGCCGATCGCGAGCATCGCGACGCCACCCGCCACGATCGCGACGCGAAGGCTCGCCCCGCCCACGACGATCGCCAGCCCGACACCGAGCAGGGCCCCCGCCCAACCCGCCTGCGCTCCCCGGAGCACGACGCGCGTGAGCCGGTCGGTGCCGATCTCGTCGGCGAGCCACGCGTCGAGCGCACCCGACTGGAACGTGTAGCCGATCCCCCACAGAGCGTAGGCGGCGATCACGAGCGGGACGCTGTTCAGGAGACCGAACCCGATCACGGCGACGCCGATCACGAGGTACGACAGGACGACCGACGCCCGCCGGCTGACGAGGTCGGCGACGATCCCCGTCGGTACCTCGAACACGAAGATCGCGAGCTCCATCGCGGTGCCGCAGAGGACCAGCGCGAACGGGCTCATCCCGAGCTCCGTCACGAAGTACAGGTTGGTCACGGTGAACGTGAGCATGCTCGCGAGCGACTCGGCGAAGAGCAGCCCGACGTAGACCGGCACGGCACTCGGACGACGGTACGGGACGATGCGTGGCACGGAGGCTCCTCGGGGTGCTCAGGGTCGACGACGAGGCGGCCCGCTCAACGAGAGGACCGCCGGGACGAGCGAGACGTCAATCCCGGGATGCCACGCGCGGGAGCCTAACGGGCGGGCTCCGCCGCCACAAGGTTGCGGGCCGGCCGCGCGTTCGTCTATCCTCCTCGTTCTGGCGGGGGCGACGAAGGTCCCGCCGACGGCAACGGCGCCTCATCTCCCTGCGGGAGGTGGGGCGCTTTTCGTTGGTCCGAGACAAGGAGCCCCCGTGAGAGCACATCCGTGATCAAGGTCGAGGCAGTGGTCGTTCGCGACCGCGTGGAGACGGTGATGGAGGCCGTCGAGGAGCACACCGGGCATGTCGGCGTGACGGTGATCGAGGCGGTCGGGCACGGCCGCGAGAAGGGGATCACCCACGAGTACCGGGGACGCGTCTTCGAGTCGCGCTTTCTCCCGAAGGCCCACATGACGTTCGTCGTCCGTGACGAGATCGCCGCGGACGTGCAGGCGGCCATCGTCGACGCGGCGCGCACCGGGCACACGAGCGGCGACGGCATCTGCTGGATGTCGCCCGTCCAGGAGGTCACGCACAACCGAACAGGGATGAAGCTCGAGGAGGTGGAGAGCGCATGAGCACCAAGGACCTTGCCATCGCGACCAGCACCGTCTGGGTGGTCGTCGCGGCCATCCTCGTGATCTTCATGCAGGCCGGCTTCGCGTTCCTCGAGGCGGGACTGACGCGGATGAAGAACGTCGGTCACATCGCCGCCAAGAACGCGCTGATCCTCGCGCTCGCGTCGATCGTGTACTTCCTCGTCGGGTTCGGGCTCGCGTTCGGCGACGGGGGCAACGGCCTCGTCGGCGGCTCAGGGTTCTTCCCGACGGTCGACGAGCTCCTCGCGGTCGGACAGGCGCCGTTCTCGTGGTTCACCGCCGTCCCGGCAGCGGCCGCGTACCTGTTCCAGGTGGCGTTCGCCGCGGTCTCCCTCGCGATCGTGTGGGGCGCGATGGCAGAGCGCACCCGGCTGTGGGTGTACCTCGCCTTCGGCGTCGTGTTCACGCTCATCTACTCCGTCGTCTCCCACTGGATCTGGAGCCCGCAGGGGTGGCTGTTCTCGAAGGGCATGCAGGACTTCGCAGGCTCCACGGTCGTGCACTACCAGGGTGCCCTCGCCGGTCTCGCCGGGGCGATCCTGCTCGGCTCGCGCATCGGCAAGCGCAACCAGGACGGGACGACGAACGCGATCCCCGGCCACAACATGGCGTTCACGACGCTCGGCGTGCTGATCCTCTGGATCGGCTGGTTCGGCTTCAACGCCGGATCGACCCTCAGCGTCGACTTCGGCGGCGTCGGGTTCTTCGCCTACGTCGCGCTCAACACGAACCTGGGGGCGGCGGCCGGCCTGCTCGGCGCGTTCATCACCGCGTGGCTGGTGATCGGCAAGCCCGACCTCTCGATGATGCTGAACGGGGCGATCGGCGGCCTCGTCGCGATCACCGCCGCGTGCGCGTTCGTCGCCCCCTGGGCGGCGATCGTGATCGGCCTCGGGGCCGGCGTCGTCGTCGTGCTCGGGGTGCTGCTCGTCGAGCGCATCGGGATCGACGACCCGATCGGGGCGGTCGCGGCGCACGGGATGTCGGGCGTCTGGGGCACCCTGATGCTCGGGTTCCTCACCGTCCCCGAGCTCGCCGAGAACCTCGCGACAGGGACCGGTGGCCTGCTCTACGGCGGCGGGCTCCATCAGCTCGGCGTCCAGGCGCTTGGCCTCGTCTCGGTGGGCGCCTTCACGTTCACCGCGTCCTTCCTGGTGCTCTGGCTGATGGACAAGGCAGTGGGGATCCGGACGGAGCCCGAGGTGGAGACCATGGGGCTCGACGTCTCCGAGCACGGGATGTGGGGCTACCCGGAGTTCTACATCCCGGTCCCGGGCGGCTACGGCTCAGAGCACGTCACGGCCACGGCCGGACAGCGCTTCGCCGATCGGGAGGTGATCGTCGCCGAGGGCCAGCCGGGCGACTCGATGTACGTCGTCCAGTCGGGCGAGGTCGAGGTCGTCAAGACGACCTCCGACGGGACCGACCAGAGCCTGGGCACGCTCAGGTCGGGGCAGTTCTTCGGGGAGATGGCGATCTTCGAGGACGAGGTGCGGTCCGCCACCGTGCGCGCGGTCGGCGAGGCCCACGTGATCGAGGTCGACAAGAAGAGCGTCGAGAAGCGGATCGCAGAGAATCCGCGACTCGCGGTCAACCTGCTCAAGGAGATGTCGTCGCGTCTCCGGGACGCGAACTCGCGTCGTCTCCGCGCCGCGGAGACGCAGGAGGCCGAGGGGTAGACGCGAGGCTGGGGAGGGTCGTCCGTCCGCGGGCGGCCCTCCCGCCTCGACCGGCCTCAGCCGACCTGGTCGGCGAAGCGCTCGACGAGCTCGGCGCGGGCGTTGAGCCCGAGCTTGCGGTAGATGCGCGTCAGGTGGAACTCCACCGTCTTGGGGCTGAGGAAGAGCGTCTGCGCGATCTCGCGGTTCGTCTGCCCGCGCGCGACCTGCAGCGCGACCTGCAGCTCCTGCGGCGTCAGCTCGTCGCGGGTGGCGGCGTCGATCTTCCGGAGCCGGGCACCGCTCGCAGCGAGCTCCCTGCGGCACCGCTCGGCCCACCAGTCGGCACCGAGCCGCTCGAAGAGCTCGGCAGCGGCCCGGAGCTGATCGCGCGCGCGACGCCGCTCGCCCATCCGGCGGAGCCGCTCGCCGTAGAGGAGGTGCGTGCGGGCGAGCTCGAACGGCGAGTAGCTCGGGATGGATCGCGATCGCCTGCTCGAAGAGCGCAGGAGCGCGGGCGTCCTCCGCGACGAGCGCCCTGCACCGGATCGTGAGGGCATCGTCGGCGGGTCGGCCACCCGCACCGACGAGCTCCTCCATCTCCGTGACCGCCGCCGCGGCAGCGTCGTTCCGCCCGAGCCGCACGAGCGCCTCCACGAGCAGCTCGTACGCGAACTCGTCGGGATCCCTGACCCCCGCGCCCCGGAGCAGCGCGTGCACGTCCTCGACGAGCTCGACCGCTCGCTCGCAGCGACCGAGCGCGACCTCGCTGAGCGCGAGGTTGAGCATGGCATGCCCACGGAACCAGTCGAGACCGAGCGCGGCGCAGCGGGCGATCGCCAGCTCTGCATGCTCGAGGCAGCGGTCGTGCAGGCCGAGCCTCGCCTCGAGACCCGCGAGGGTGTTGACCGCGTCCGACCAGATGACGACCTGCCCGAGCTCCTCGGCCAGCGACACGGCCTCCGAGACGGCGGCGTAGGCGGCCGCGAAGCGCCCGCTCCTGGCCTCGGCGAACCCCTGGAACTGAAGCAGCTGCGGGAGCCGGGAGAGGTGTCCCGCCGACCGGGCGCTCACGATCGCGTGCGCCGCCTCCTCGAGCGCCCTGGGGTAGTCATAGAGCCAGAGCGCCGCGATGACCGCGGCGTCCTGCAGGCGTGAGGCCGGACCTGCGCTCCGGGGTTCGGCGAGCAGCCCTCGGAGCGCCCGCTCGCCCTCCTTCGGGCGGCCGAGCTGCACGAGCGAGATCCCCGAGACGAGGTCCGCCAGCACCCGTTCCGTCAGCACGGATCGGTCGGCGAGCCCAAGGATCTGATCGACGATCAGGGTCGGGACGGAGCCGCTTGCGAGGCTCGCGTGGAACGCATCGGCAAGCGCGGCCAGCGCTTGCGGGCGATCCTGTGCCTCGAGCAGCGCAGCGCCGTCGAGGAGCAGGGCGGTCGCCTCCACGGGCGGCCGGGTCATCCAGGCGATCCTCCCGCTCGTGAGGAGCAGCTCGCCTCTCACGCGATCCGGCGGGTCGAGCGCGAGCCCGCGTTCGACGAGAGACGTCGCCTGGTCGAGCCGTCCGGCGAGCGATGCCAGCCGGCCGGCCTCGCCCACCACGCGAGCGCGCTCCGACGGCTCACCGAGGAGATCGGCTGCCCTGGTCAGGAGGGCGGCGCCGGTGACCGCGGGACGTCGTCCGCCGCGGCGATCAGCTCGGCGGCAGCGTCGTCGTCGGTGCCCGCGGTCGCCTCGGCCCGGTGGAGCGCACGACGCTCGCCCGCCGGGAGCACCTCGGCGATCGTGCGATGGAGGTCGCGCAGCGTCGGGTCGTCCACCGCGCGGATGACCGCAGCGCGTACCAGTGGGTGCCGGAATGCCATCCTTCCGGAGGAGAGCCTGATCAGCCCGTCGACCTCTGCGGGCTCGAGGTCGGCGAGCGAGATGCCGAGCCTTGCTGCAGCGGTCTCGAACATCTCGATGCCGTCCTCGTCCAGGAGCGCGGCAAGCGCGAGAGCGGTCCGCGAGGAGGTGGGAAGGCCTGCGGCCGATTCTGCGAAGGCGGACTCGACGAGCTCGCCCGCGACGAGTGCCGGGGGGAGTGGCTCCCGGCCCTCGCGCTGCTCGACGCTGAGCCGCTGCGGGGAGCTCGAGCAGGGCGAGCGGGTTGCCGTGAGCCGCTTTCAGGACGGCCGTGCGTGCGGCCTCGTCGATCGATGCTGCCCCCGTCTCGAGGATCGCCACCGCGGACGCGTCGTCGAGCGGGGCGATCTCGACGACCGCTCTCCACGACGCGTCCGAGCTCTCGCAGGCCGCCGGGCCGCGCCGCAAGGACGATCGCGACGCTGTCCGCGCGGAGCCGCCGGAGGACGAAGCCGAGCGCGTCGCGTGTCGGGTCGTCGAGCCACTGGACGTCGTCCACCAGCACGAGGAGCGGCTGCCGCTCGGCCGCGGTGGTGAGGAGCGCGAGGAGCCCGGCGGACACCGCGAACGCCTCGACGCCCGCCAGGTCGGTCGTGAGCACCGCCTGCAACGCGTCGAGCTGCGCGGATGGAAGGCCCCCCAGATCGTCCTGTAGAGGGCGCACCAGAGCGAGTAGCCCTGAGTACGGGAAGTCGCGCTCGGACTGCGCCCCGAGGGCGCGCAGGGTCGAGAACCCGACGGCCGCCCGCGCGGCTGCGTCGAGCAGAGCGCTCTTGCCGATCCCGGGCTCGCCGACGAGCGCGAGCGAGCGAGCACGCCCTGCGCGCACATCCTCGAGCGCCGCGACGACGAGCTCGAGCTCCTGCTGACGGCCGATCAGCTCCAGGGTTCCTCCTTGCGAAGGACCAGGGTAGCCCCCTGGCGCGACGAGGGCGATCGACGCACGAGTGTTGGTGGCGGAACGATTGCCACCTTCCGAACAAGGAGCCCAACGATGCAGCGAACACCCTCGGTCTTCCCGGGCCGCCGCGGGCTGGCGGCCGCCGCACTGGTAGGCGCGCTGGCCGCCGCCTGCCTCGCGGCGCTCGTCACGCCGGCGACGTCGGCGCCGACGATCACCACGGTCATGAGCGGGCTCAACAGCCCGCGCGGGCTCGGCTTCTCCCCGGTCGGCGACCTCGTCGTCGTCGAGGCAGGGGACGGCGCCGCCGCCTGCACCGACGGCGTCAACACGCTTGCCCTGCCGCCGCGGAACGCCCCGATCTGCGTCGGCTCGTCCGGCTCGATCTCCGTGATCGCGGCCGGGGGCTCCGATCAGCAGCGCGGACAGACGGGCTGGCCGTCCTGGCGCTCGAACACCCCGAACCAGCCGTTCGCCGAGGTAACCGGCCCGCAGGACATCGACTTCCCCACGAAGGGACGTGCGTTCGTGACCGTCGGCTGGGGCGGCACGCCCGCGGCCCGCACGGCACCCGCCGCGAAGGGGAAGGCCTTCGGCCGGCTGATCCAGACCGGCCCGAACGGCAAGCGACGCACCGCGGCGGACATCGCCGGCTACGAGCAGACGTTCAACCCCGCGGGCGGACCGGTCGACTCGAACCCCTACGGCGTCCTCGCCGAGCCAGGCGGGGTGTACGTCACCGACGCCGGCGCCAACGCCCTCTACCAGGTCAAGGGCTGGAACGTCTCGCTCGTGGCGACGTTCCCGCCCGCGCAGCGCACCTGCACGACTCCGTTCCCCGCACCACCCGTGCAGGAGTCGGTGCCGACCACGGTCGTCCGCGGACCGGACAAGGCTCTCTACGTCGGCGAGCTGACGGGATTCCCGTTCTGCGCAGGCGTCGCTCGGATCTGGCGGGTCGTCCCCGGCGAGGCGCCGAACGGTGCATCTCAGCGGCTTCAAGATGATCATGGACATGGCGTTCGCGAAGGACGGCTCGCTCTACGTCCTGCAGTACGCCTCGAGCCCGTTCGTGATCGGCGGGCCCGGCCAGATCGTCAGGGTCGCGCCGAACGGGACGCGCACGACGCTCGAGACCGGCGCTGCCCTGCAGCAGCCTGCCGGCCTCGAGATCGGCAAGGACGGCGCGCTGTACGTGAGCAACAAGACCGTCACCCCCGGTGGCGGCGAGGTGCTCCGCATCCTCCCGTGACCGACGCTGCCTGCGGCCGGAGGGGGCCCTCGTGGCCCCCTCCGACCGCGGTGGAGGCTCCATGACGCACGCCATCCCCGTCACCTATGCGCTCCAGTTCCGCGGCCAGGTCGAGACGACCGGCGACGGCGCACCGTCGGCTCGACGCGCGCGTCCAGCACGATGCTCGTCTCGGTCGTCGACCGCGACGGGCCGCACGGCCGCTTCGAGGACGTCGGCGCCGGCGAGGCGGTGTTCCGCGTCGACGCTCGACGGCTCCGGCCCCGTCGAGGGGCGGGTCGACTTCGGCGGCGGCACGACGCTCGTGCCTGCGCGCCGCCGAGCGCCACGCCGCCGAGCCCTCCCGCCGACCGCACCTGCAGCCACGGCGCGGCGCTGCTCGAGGTCGTCGCCGGCACCGGACGGCTCGCGGGCGCCCGTGGCTGGGTCACGTCGAACTACCTCCTCTCCGACACCGGAGACCTCACCGACACCCACCTCGGCCTGCTCTTCGTCGAGCGGCCCTGATCACGAAGGAGACCACCGATGCGCCTCGCCCTGCTCCCGCTCGTCGCCGCGGCGCTCCTGCTGCCGCTCGCCGCGCTCGCTGCGCCCGCTCCGAAGCCGCTGTCGAAGAACCTGCTCAAGAACCCGGGCGCGGAGCTCGGGCCCGTGACGCCCGACGGAGCGACCGAGCCGCTCCCCGTGCCTGCGTGGGAGACGACCGGCGGCTTCCACGTCGTCGGCTACGGCGGCTACCGCTGGGCGCCCGCTCCCGCCGACAAGACGAAGGGCTCGGGCTCGAAGTTCTTCTCCGGCTGCCTCGCGCCGGCGGGCCAGACCGTCAACGTCGGCACGGCGACCCAGACCGCCTCGCTCGCCCGCTGGGGCGCGGCGATCGACAAGGGCGGCGTCGGTGCTGACGCTCTCCGCCGAGCTCGGCGGCTACAACGGCACCGTCAACCGCGCGATCGCGGAGGCCGTGTTCCTGAACGCTGCGGGGCTCCCGGTCGGGCAGGAAGATCCGGGTCGTCGGGCCGACGTACCTGCAGCGCCAGGGCGTCACACGCGTCGAGCCGCGGGCGACGACCGGCGTGGTGCCGGCGGGTGCGCGCCAGGTGAAGGTGACGCTCACGGGCTCCCGCGCCGGCACCGGTCCGTGCGGCTTCGTCGACAACGTCAGCGCGGTCGTCGCCGCGACCACGAGCTGAAGGCGTCGTCGGCCCTCCCCGGGTCGCTCGGCAGAGACTCGCACCTGCGGCCGTGGAGAGGGTCTCAGAGGGAGCCGTTGTTCCCCCTGCTCCAGGGATCTCCCGCCGCAGGCGGGCACGCGTCACGGGATCCGCTCCCGCGGATCCCGTGACCGCGCAGCAAGGTCAGCGAAGCTCGTAGGTGACGGAGACACTGGCCGACGTCTCCTGCTCACCCGTCACGACCGGGGTCGAGTCGGACACCGCACCAGCCTTCGCGTACATCGGGACGGGCCCCGAGGAGCTCTCGCTCATCGACACGACCGGGCCGAGCGTGCGGCCTGCGGCGCTCGCGAGTCGCTCGGCGTGCGTCTTCGCGTTCGCGACCGCGCCGTCGAGCGCCTTCAGGTAGAGCGCCTCCTGGTTGGAGAACGAGAACGACGGGCCGTAGACCGTGTTCGCACCGGCGGCGACCGCCGCGTCGATCGCCTTGCCGACCTGCGCGAGCGAGAACTCGGCCGTCGCGACGTTGGTGGCGACGAACCCGTTCGGCTTGCCGTCGGGGGTCTGCACGCGGCGACAGCGAGACGTTCGACGTGGTGACGTCCTTCCCGCCGGCGCTGCGGAGGGCGTCGAGCACGTGGTTCATCGCGGACGCGTTCGCTGCGAGCGCCGCCTGGGCGGTCGCACCGCGCGTCTCGACGCCGGCGCTGATCGACGCGCGGTCGGGCGTCGCGCGCACCGTGCCCGTTGCCGCTCACGGTCACGGTGTCTCGGGTCGCCGCCGGGTCGTCGACGCGCTCGTGCTCCCTCGGGGCGCAGCACGCCCGCGAGCGCGACAGCGACGAGCAGGCCTCCTGCGATCAGTGCGATGCGTCTCATGGGTTCCTCCCGGTCGTGGTGTCACCCACGCTACGCCGCAGCCGGGCGCGCACGTCACAGCCCCGTCCGTCTCGACGGCGTGACAGGTTTCGCCTCGTGCCGGACATCAATACCTCGATGGCACGCGACGAGACCTGGTTCCGCTCGCTTCACGCCCGCACCGCGGACGATGTCGCGCGGTTCGCCCTGCGCCGCAGCCCGACCACGGCCGACGCCGACGACGTGGTCTCGGAGACGTTCCTCGTCGCCTGGCGGCGGCGTGGGACGGTGCCGGAGCCGCCGGAGGACGTGCTCTGGCTGTACGGCGTCGCCCGCAACGTGCTCGCGAACGCGGGGCGGAGCGCGCGCCGCGTCGAGCGCCTCCGCGCCCGCCTGGCGGCGGAGCCCGCACCGGCAGCCGCGAGACGAGCGAGCGCCGCTCGGCGAGGCGTCGCGCAGGCGTTGCGGCGTCTGCCTGCGCCCGACGCGGAGCTGCTCTGCCTGCTCGCGTGGGAGGAGCTCTCGCACGCCGAGGCGGCTGTCGTCCTCGACTCGACGGAGAACGCGGTCGCGCTGCGGGCCAGCCGGGCACGGCGCTCGTTGCGCGCGCTGCTGACAGACCCGGCCCTCGACCGGACATGAGGGAGGTGATGACGCCGATGGACGACAGGACCGGGAGCCACGACCTCGACGCGCTGCTGCGCGTCGATCGACCCGTGGCCGGCCGACCCGTCCCGTCGACCCGGCGATCCCAGCCAGGGCTCTCGCCCTCGTCGAGAAGGAGCTGCCGATGTCCGACGTCCACCCCCGCCCCCCGCCGCAGGCTCGGCCGTCGCGGCGCGGTCGCGCTGGCGATCTCCCTCGCCGCGCTCGCCTCGCTCGGCGGCACGGCGATCGTACGCACGACTCGACGACGGCCCGAACGTCGCGACAGGCGACGGCAGGGCCGTCGGCGACGCGTTCGCCAGCTGTCTCGCGTTCTCGCTCGACGTGCTCGCGCAGCAGCCCGTCGCCTTCGACGGCACCGTCACGGCGGTGGACGGCGACGAGGTCACGTTCGACGTCGAGCGCTGGTTCCGCGGCGGCGAGGGCGACACCGCCGTCACGCGCGCCGCCGGCCTCGTCTCCGGTGCGCCCGAGCTGAACGGTGGCGTGGGCTTCGTCGAGGGTGGCCGCTACCTCGTCAGCGGCAGAGCAGGCGGACGGAGCGATCGTGCCGGCCGTGTGCGGTCTGACCATGGAGTACGACAGCGATATGGCCGCGGACTGGGCGACGGCGTTCGGGAAGTAGGGACACCCTGAACGCGGGTGGCGCGTGTCCCGGCCCACCCTGCTCTCAGAGATCCTCGTGGCGCTGGTGCGGCAGGAGGAACGTCGCGCCGAGGCCGATCAGGACGAACCCCGCGGCGACGAGGCCCGTGACCTTCGTCGCCGCGGCGCCGGCCTCACGGAGCGCCTCGCCGACGGCCGGCGGCGCCTGCGCCGAGATGGCCGGGATCGCGGTCCCTCCCGAGCCCTCGACGGCGTCGGAGATGCGCGCGGCCTGCGCTGCAGGCACTCCCGTCTCGACGAGCCGAGCCTCCGACCGGGAGGCGAGGCCGGCTGCGAGCGTCGCGCCGAGGATGGCGATGCCGAGCGCCGACCCTATCTGACGCGAGGTCGACTGTATGCCGGACGCCTGGCCGGAGCGCTCCCTCGGGACGTCCGCGAGGATCACGCTCGTCAGCTGCGCGGTCGCGAGCCCGACGCCGAGGCCGTACACGAAGAGCGCAGGCGTGAGGCGCCAGGCAGAGATGTCGGGCCCCACCAGGAAGGCGTACATCGCCAGCCCGATCGCCTCCAGCCCGAGGCCCCAGCGCGCGACCGCGCGGGGGCCGATCCGCTTGGAGAGCGTCGCTGCCGCACCGCCCGCGACGAGCGCCCCCAGCGCGGTCACCGCGAGCACGGCGCCGGCCTCGAGCGCAGAGAGCCCGAGCACGCTCTGCAGGAACAGGGGGATGGAGAACACCAGGCCGAACTCCCCGAGCGCGACGATCAGCGCGGCGACGTTCCCGGCGGAGAAGCTGCGGATGCGGAACAGGCCCGACGTCGACGAGGGGCTGCACGGCGTGGCGCTCGATCAGCAGGAACACCCCGAGCACGACCGCCGAGAAGAGGAAGGCGAAGGCGATGGGCGAGACGCCCGAGAGCGGCCACTCCCAGGCGCCGACCGCGAAGGTCTGATCCGGGCGCAGCCACCCGTAGGTCTGCCCCTCGATCAGGCCGAAGACGAGCAGGGCGAGCCCGAGGGACAGCGTGATCACACCCGGCACGTCCCAGCTCCGCACGGGCGCCGGATCGCGTGACTCGGGGACGAGGCGGAGCGCCGCGACGACCACGATCGCGCCGAGCGGCAGGTTCACGAGGAAGATCCAGCGCCAGCCGGCGAACTCGGTGAGAGCGCCTCCGGCGAGCGGGCCGAGCGCGGCCATCCCACCGATCGTCGCTCCCCAGACGCCGAAGGCGACCGGGCGCGCGCTGCCGCGGAACGTCGCGTTCACGAGGGAGAGCGAGGACGGGAGCACCGCTGCGCCACCGACGCCCTGGACGACGCGCGCGGCGATCAGCCATCCACCCGACGGCGCGAGCGCCGCCAGCAGGCTCGCGCCGACGAACACGACGATCCCGGCGAGGAACACCCGCTTGCGCCCGAGCGCATCGCCGAGGCGGCCGAAGAGGATCAGCAGGGACGCGAAGACGAGCGCGTAGGTGGAGTTGACCCACTCGGCCTGCGTCAGCGTCAGGTCGAGCTCGTCCATGATCGTCGGCAGCGCGACGTTGACGATCGTCGCGTCGATGATGATCAGCGAGACGCCCGCGGAGAGCGCGATCAGCGCGCCCCACGGCGGATGGTCGGAGGCGCCTGTCGGCTCGCTCACGAGGCCAGCATCCGTCTGGCGCCCTGTCTCAGAGAGACGTCTCGAAGCGGCGCCGGGCCGACTGGATCGCCTCGACCACGTCACCCGGCCCGGGTGACGGCCGCGCCTGCACGCTCTCCCGCGCCGAGCCCATCGGCCTGAACGACCCGTCGCGCACGCTCGCCGCGACCTGCTCGTGCGCGTTCCGGAACGGCACGCCGCCGCGGACGAGATCCTCGGCGACGTCGGTGGCGAGCAGGAGCGGGTCGGCGACGGCCGCGGCGAGCCGCTCGCGGTCGACCTCGAGACCGGCGGCGAGCACGGTCATCGCCTGGAGCGCCAGCCGCAGGTCGCGGCGCGCCGCGAACACGGGCGCCTTGTCCTCCTGCAGGTCACGGTCGTAGGCGAGCGGAAGCCCCTTGACCGTCGCCAGCAGGCCCGTCAGCCGACCGATCGCCGTGCCTGCCTTGCCGCGGACGAGCTCGGCGACGTCCGGGTTCAGCTTCTGCGGCATCATCGACGAGCCTGTCGCGGCCGCCTCGGGCAGCCGCGCGAACCCGAACTCCGCGGTCGACCAGAGCACGATCTCCTCCCCGATCCTCGAGAGGTGCTGGAAGAGCATGGCGACGGCGTAGAGGTAGTCGAGAGCGAAGTCGCGATCCGACACGGCGTCGATCGAGTTCCGCATCTGGCCCGGCGTCGCGGGCAGCCCGAGGGTCGAGCCGGCGATCGCCCCGGCCCCCAGCGGGCTCGGCTGCCGCCGCCTCGGCGGCAGCGGCGAAGCGCGTCCGGTCGCGGTCGAGCATCTCCACCCAGGCGAGCAGGTGATGGCCCAGCGTCACCGGCTGGCCGCGCTGGAGGTGCGTGTAGCCGGGCATCAGCGTGTCGGCCTCGGACTCCGCGAACGAGAGGCACGACGAGCGCGAGCGCCTCGATCTCCTGGCGCGCCTCCGCTGCCGCGTCGAGGACGTAGAGCCGGAAGGCCGCAGCGACCTGGTCGTTGCGGGAGCGCCCTGCGTGGATCTTGCGGCCCACGTCGCCGAGCAGTCGCTCGATCGCCGAGTGGACGTCCTCGTCGGTCTCCAGGTAGCCCCCGGGATCCTGGGCGATCGCTCCCAGCCGCTCCTGCGCGACGGCGAGCTCGGTGTCCGTGAGCAGGCCCGCAGCATGGAGACGACGGGCGTGGTCGGCGCTCGCCTCGCAGTCGTAGGGCAGGAGCTCCGCGTCGTCCCCGCGGAGGAACTCCCACACGGAGGGGTCGATGGAGCCGCCGACGCGGCCAGACCACAGCGTCATGCCCTGATTGTTCCCGAACTCAGGCCGGCTCGGAGAGATGACCCGCGAGCTCGCGCGTCAGCTCCCCCGCCGTGGTGGTCGCGCGAGGTGCCAGGAAGATGGTGTTGTCACCCGCGATCGACCCGGCGATGCCGGGGTGGCGACCCTCGTCGATCGCCTGCGCCAGCGCGCTCGCGTACCCCGACGGCGTCGTCACGATCACGAGCGGGCCCGCCTCCTCGACGCCCGTGGCGTAGCGCCTCATCGCGGCGCCGATCGCCTTGAGCCGGTCGAGGTCGCCCGTCCCCGATGCCGCATAGACGAGCCGACCGGACGGCGCCCGCACCTTCGTGAGGCCGAGCTCGGCCACGTCCCGGGAGACGGTCGTCTGGACGACGTCGTACCCCTCGTCGCGGAGCGCCTGGGCAAGCTCCGCCTGGGTCGAGATCGCCCCGTCGCGCACGAGGCGGAGGATCGCCTGCTGACGCTGGTTGCGGTTCATAGTATGCAAGCGTATCGCATGATATGCGCTGAGCGCCGGCTCAGAAGCACGTCACCACCGCACCGCTCACGACGTCGTCGTCCTCGACGACCGGGATCACCCGCCACCGGTCGAAGGTGGTGCACGGATGCGAGACGCCGAAGCAGATCAGCTCGCCGACCGCGAGCGGGTCGGACGCCGAGAGACGGAGATGTGCGTGCTGGTCGTTGAGCGAGACGACGCGCGCGCCGGGGTCGGGCGGACGGCGCCCGTCGCGGCCGACGACCGCGAGCGGGACGGGCAGATCGACGTCGAACGACATGTCGCGCTTGCCCGCCCCCACGAGCGCGAGCCCCGGCTCGGGGCGGGAGAGGACGACGCCCCAGACCTCGAGCGCGTTCCGCAGCCTGAGCCCACGGCCTGAGGCGGCCCCGCCGAGCGGCGAGCAGCGCTCGTAGAGCCCCGCGTCGTGCGAGACGTAGCACCCGCTGCGCAGGACGAGGTGCAGCCGACGATCGTCGCGGGGGATCCGTGCCGCGACGCGGTCGAAGTGCGCGCTCCCACCGGCCGAGACGATCAGCTCGCGGTCGCGGCCGTCGGCGAGCGCGAGCGCAAGCGCCGCGAGCTCGTCGAGGAGCGCGTCGACCTCGGGTGTCGCCTCGTGGTCGCCGGAGGCCGGGATGATCCCCTCGAACGCCTCCACGCCGGCGAGCACGATCGTCCGCGACGCCTCGACGGCCCGGGCGAGCACGAGCGCCTGCTCGACGCCGCGACAGCCCGTGCGCCCACCCTCGAACCCGAGCTCGACCAGTGCGTGCAGGCGCCCTGGCACCGCGGCCAGGCCGTGCTCGAGGAGCGCGAGGCCCTCGGCCGAGTCGACGAGGCAGTGCACCTCGAGCGTGGGATCCGCGGCCAGCGCGTCCGCCACCCACGCCACCGAGGCCCGGTCGACGAGCTGGTTCGCCAGCACGAAGCGGCGCAGCCCGAACGCGTGCAATGCGCGCAGCTGCTGCACGGTCGCGACCGTGATCGCCCACGCACCACGCCGCATCTGCTCCCACGCGATCTGGGGCGCCATCGTCGTCTTCCCGTGGGGAGCGAGCGAGACGCCCCGCTGCGCGCACCAGGCGGCCATCAGGTCGAGGTTGTGCTCGAGCGCCGAGCGCCGCAGGACGCACACGGGGAGGGGGATGTCGCGGAGAGCGTCGAGCCCGAGGCCTCCGATCTCGCCGAGACGGAGCGGCCGGTCGAGAGCGGGCATCCCCTTCGCGAGCGGGTCGAGCACGATCTCCGCGAACCGGCCCTCCTCGGCGAGCAGGAACGAGCTCACGTGGCGAGGACGGCCTCGAGCACGGCCAGCGCCTCGTCCGCCTCGTCGGCCGTGAGGACGAGCGGCGGCGTCAGCCGGAGCACGTCGGGACCGGCGGAGAGCACGAGCACGCCACGGTCGCGGCACGCGTCGACGACGGGCCCGACCGGCCGGTCGAGCGTCGCGCCGATCAGCAGCCCTCGTCCACGCACCGAGGTCACGCCGGGCATGCGTCGCAGCCCGTCGCTCAGGCGCGCGCCGACGGACGGTCACGTGCGCGAGCAGCTCCTCGTCGATCGCCTCGACGACCGCGCAGGCGGCGGCCGCCGCGACGGGGTTGCCGCCGAACGTGGAGCCGTGGTCGCCGGGCCCGATCGCCTCGGCCTTGCCGCTCCGCACGAGCAGCGCGCCGATCGGCAGGCCGTTCGCGAGCCCCTTGGCGAGCGTCACGAGGTCCGGCTCGACGCCGAGCGCCTCGGACGCGAGGAACGTCCCCGTGCGCCCGAGGCCCGCCTGCACCTCGTCGGCGACGAGCAGCGCTCCGAGCTCACGGGCCAGCTCGGCGGCCACCTGCACGAACCCCTCGTCGAGTGGGATCACGCCGCCCTCTCCGAGGACGGGCTCGATCATGATCGCCGCGAGATCGCCACCGGGCGAGGCCGCGCGCTCGAGCGACTCGACGTCGTTCGGCTCGCAAAGGACACGCCCGGGACGAGCGGCCCGAACCCCTCCCACTTCGACGGCTGCCCCGTGACGCTGAGCGCGCCGTAGGTGCGGCCGTGGAAGCCGCCCTCGAGCGCAACGATGCGCGTCCGCCCGGTCGCCTTGCGCGCGACCTTGAGGGCCGCCTCGTTCGCCTCGGCGCCGGAGTTGCAGAAGAACGCCTGCGCGCCCCCGACCCGGTCGGAGAGGAGCTCCGCGAGGCGCAGCATCGGCTCCGTCCAGTAGAGGTTCGACGCGTGCCAGAGCCGGTCGAGCTGCGCATGCGCGGCGGCGGTGATCCCCGGGTGGCGATGGCCGAGCGCGACGACGGCTATGCCGGCGACGAGGTCGAGGTACCACCGGCCCTCCGCGTCGCGCACGCGGCAGCCGTCCCCCTCGACGATCGTCAGGTCGGCGCGCGCATACGTGGGCAGCAAGGCCGACCGAGCTCGTGACACCGTGTCACTTGCGCTCGGCGCCTCCTGCGGCCCGGGTGAGGGGGAAGGGGTCAGGCGACGACCTCCGTCACGCCGATCGTCGCGCGCACGCCGCCGCGCACGGCGACGACCGCTGCCGTCAGCTTCGGGACGATCCCGCCCTCGAAGCGCCCGGACGCGAGACCCGCGGTCGCCTCGTCGACGGCGAGCTCGTCGACCGTGGCGCCGTCGACGAGCACACCCGGCACGTCCGTCACGAACAGGATGCGTCCTGCGCCGAGCCCGACGGCAAGGGCGGCTGCGGCCTCGTCGGCGTTGACGTTCAACGGGCCCTCGGCGAGCGGGGCGACCACGGGCACCCGGCCCGCCCGCAGCGACGCGAGGATGGCCGTCCGGAGCTGAGGGCTCCGGGTCGCCGACGAGCCCCAGCACCTCGACGCGATGCGCCCGCAGGCCGATCACGTCGCCCCACAGGGGCTCCGCAGCGTCGCCGATCGCGGAGCACACCTCGTCGTTCACGGCCGCCAGGGAGCCGCGGACGACCTCGAGCACCTCGGCGCTCGTCACCCGCCGACCGTCGACGAACGACGGCTGCGATCCCTCGGCGCTCCATCTCGGCCGTGATCTGAGGACCGGCGCCGTGCACCACGACGACGTCGTGTCCTTCGTCGCGCAGGGCGTGCGCGCGCTGGGCGGCCTCTGCCGCCACGCGGCCGCCGAGCTTGAGGACGACGATCACGTCGTGTACTCCGCGTTGATCTTCACGTAGTCGTACGAGAGATCGGACGCGAGGTACGCAGCAGCACCCGCGCCGAGGCCCAGGTCGAGCTCGATCCGGCAGGACGGGCCCGCGAGCACGGGGATACGGCCGGTGGGCGCGCCGTCGACGAACACGGTCGTCCCGTCGAACGCGAGGGTGACACGGTCCGGATCGAGCTGTGCGAACACGCCGGCGCACGGCGCCGAGCCGGCCGCCGCGAGCACGCGCCCCCAGTTGGGATCGCGGCCGAAGGCGGCGGTCTTCACGAGCGGCGACGTCGCGACCCGCCGGGCGATCGCCTCCGCCTCGACCGCATCGGCCGCACCGGTGACGACGATCTCCAGGACGACGGTCGCACCCTCCCCGTCGGCGACGATCTGGCGCGCGAGCGAGGCGCACACCTCGTCGAGCGCGGCGGCGAACGCGTCGTCGTCCCGCTCGGCGTCCGCTCGCGCCGTTGGCGAGCAGCACGACGGCGTCGTTGGTGGAGCAGTCGCCGTCGACGGAGATCCGGTTGAACGAGCGGGCGACCGCGGGTCGCAGGAACGCCTCGGCCTCACCCGGTCCGAGGGGATAGTCGGTGGTGATGACCACCAGCATCGTCGCCAGGACGGGGTGGATCATGCCCGCCCCCTTGGCCATCCCGCCGACGGTGAACCCGCCTGCGCTGGCCTGTGCGAGCTTCGGGCCGGAGTCGGTGGTGAGGATGGCCTCCGCCGCCGCGTCCCCACCGTCCGCCGAGAGCCGCGCGGCGGCCGACGAGACGCCGGCGAGCACCCGGTCGAGCGGGAGACGGACACCGATCACGCCGGTCGAGAGGACGACCACCGCCTCGCTCACGATCCCGAGCGCCTCACCGACCGCGACGGCGGTCGCCTCGGCGTCCGCCTCTCCCGCGGCGCCGGTCGCGGCGTTCGCGACGCCCGCGTTGACGACGACCGCCTGCGGCTCCGCGAGCCGCGAGGTGACGACGGGACACGAGCACCGGCGCCGCCTGCACGCGGTTGGCCGTCCAGAGCGCGGCACCGACCGCGGGCCTCGTCGAGCGGACGAGTGCGACGTCGGCCTTGCCCGAGGGGCGGATCCCGGCGGAGACGCCGGCCGCCTCGAACCCCCGTGCTGCGGTGACCGACACCGGCGTCCTAGACGAGGATCCCGGCGAGCCGGAGGCCCGTGACGTCGTCGAACCCGAAGAGGTGGTTCACGTTCTGGATCGCCTGGCCGGCGGCGCCCTTGCCGAGGTTGTCGAGGGCGGTCACGATCATCGTCCGATCCGTGAAGGCGTCGTCGAAGACGCCGATCTCGACGACGTCCGTGGTCTGGACGCGGGCGAGCTCCGGCGCCACGCCCTCCGGCAGGACCGTGACGACGCGGCTCTCCGCGTAGCGCTCCTCGAGCGCTGCGCGCAGGTCGGCACCGGTGCCACGGACGTTGCAGGTGGCGATGATGCCGCGGCGCAGTGGCAGGAGATGAGGCGTGAACGAGACCGGGAAGCCCAGCCGCTGCGCGATCTCGGGGACGTGCTGGTGGCGGCCGACCTTGTACGGCGCGACGTTCTCGAGCACCACGCCGGCGTGGGTGCCGGTCTTCGGCGTCCTTCCGGCGCCGGTCATCCCGGACATCGCGTCGACGACGACGCTGTCGGGGTCGATCGCATCCTTGACGGGCTCGAGCGCGAGCAGGATCGCAGTGGCGTAGCAGCCCGGGTTCGCGATCAGGCGTCCCGACGGCGGCGACAGCTCGGGGAGCCCGTACGACCAGTGCCCGAGCTCCTCCGGATGGGGGTGCGTGAAGCCGTACCAGCGCTCGTAGTCCGACGCGTCGTCGAGTCGATGCGCCCCCGAGAGGTCGACGATCACGCCCCGTGTGGGCATCGTCAGGTGGGCCGACTCGTCGTGCGAGAGGCAGAGGAACGTGACGTCGGCCTCGCACGCGAGCGCGGCGTCGTTCGTGATGAAGTGCGGCACGCGCTTGCCGCCGTCGCGGTTGAGACGGGGATCGAGTGCCGTCGCATCGCTGCCGGCGAGCGTGTCCGAGCCGACGGCGTACACCTCGAGCTCCGGGTGCCGAAGCACGCGGTCGAGCGTCTCCTGGCCGGTGTACCCGGCCGCGCCGATGATCGAGACGTAGGCCATGGATCGCATAGTATGCAGACAATCCGCAGACTATGCGTCAGGCGGTCGCGCGGTCCTCGCCTGCCGCGATCTCCGCCTCCACCGAGCGGGGCACGAGCCGCCCGAACCGACCGAGCGCTGCCGACGGATCCCGGAGCAGGGCGGTGGCGCGCGCCGAGCCGGTCAGGTCGCGATGGCGCTCGACGAGGGCGAGGAGCCGCTCCGCGTCGACGCGGTCGAGCTCGACGAGCTCGACGAGCTCGTCGTTGAGCAGGCGCCGGTCGGCATCGAGGAGGAACGCCTCCCCGCCGGTCATCCCGGCGCCGAGGTTGCGGCCGTGCGGCCCGAGCACGACGACCGTGCCGCGCGTCATGTACTCGCAGGCGTGGTCGCCGACGCCCTCGACGACGGCGGTCGCGCCCGAGTTCCGCACGGCGAACCGCTCCCCCGCGCTCCCGGCGACGAACAGCTCCCCTCCGGTCGCGCCGTAGAGCAGCGTGTTGCCGGCGAGGCACGCGTCGCCTGCGTCGTCGGCAGGCGGGGCGATCACGATCCTGCCGCCGCTCATCGACTTGCCGACGTAGTCGTTGGCCTCCCCGACCAGCGACAGCTCGACGCCCGTGACGTTGAAGGCGCCGAAGCTCTGACCGGCGGAGCCCTCGAAACGTGCGCGGACGCGCCCTGCCGGCGATCCCGAGCCGACGACCTTCGCGATCGCCCCGCCGAGGCGCGCTCCGATCGCCCTGTCGGCGTTGGTGATCTGGTAGCCCGGCTCGACGAGCCGGGCTCCGCTGATGATCGCCTTGCCCTGGGCGAGCAGCAGGGCTCCCAGCCGATCGCCCTCGTGCGGCACGGGCTCGCCCACGTAGCGCGCGTGTCCCTGCCCCGTCCGCTGGAGCAGTGGCCCGAGGTCGAGCGAGTCCGCCGACGCGTCGCCGGTCGAGCGCTGACGCAGCAGGTCGATGCGCCCGACGGCGTCGTCGACCGTGCGCAGACCCAGCGAGGCGAGGAGCTCCCGCACCTCCAGCGCGACGAAGCGGAGGTAGGCCTCCACCATCTCGGGGGTGCCGGCGTACTTGGCGCGCAGCTCGGGCTTCTGGCTCGCGATCCCGACCGGGCAGGTGTCGAGATGGCAGGAGCGCACCATCAGGCAGCCCTCCGCCAGGAGCAGCGCGGTCCCGAAGGAGAACTCGTCGGCGCCGAGCAGCGCTGCGACGACGACGTCGCGGCCGGTCTTGAAGCCTCCGTCGACGCGTACCCGGACACGGCCGCGCAGCCCGTTGGCGACGAGCGCCTGCTGCGTCTCCGCGAGCCCGAGCTCCCACGGCGACCCGGCGTGCTTGATCGACGGGAGCGGGCTCGCCCCGGTGCCGCCGTCCGCGCCCGCGACGTGGACGACGTCGGCATGCGCCTTGGCGACCCCCGCCGCGATCACGCCCACGCCGCTCTCGGAGACGAGCTTCACGGAGATGTCGGCGTCGGGGTTGACCTCACGCAGGTCGAAGATGAGCTGTGCGAGGTCCTCGATCGAGTAGATGTCGTGGTGCGGCGGTGGGGAGATCAGCGAGACCCCGGGCTTCGTGCTCCTCAGGCGCGCGATCTCCTCGGTGACCTTGTGCGCGGGGATCTGCCCGCCCTCGCCGGGCTTGGAGCCCTGGGCGACCTTGATCTGCAGCTCCTCCGCGAACGCTGCGTACTCCGCCGTGACGCCGAAGCGGCCCGACGCGATCTGCTTGATCGCAGAGTTGCGCTCGTCGCGGTAGCGGGCCGGATCCTCGCCGCCCTCGCCGCAGTTGGAGCGTCCTCCGAGCCTGTTGAAGGCGATCGCGATCGTCTCGTGCGCCTCGGCGGAGAGCGCCCCGTGCGACATGGCGCCGCCGGAGAACCGCCGGACGATCGACTCGACGGGCTCGACCTCCTCCAGGGGCACGGGGGTCGCCGCCGGGACCAGCTCCAGCAGGTCGCGCGGCTCGATCGGCGTGACGTCCGTTGACCAGCGTGGCGAACCGCTCGTAGAGATCGAACTTCTCGCCCTTCACCGCCTTCACGAGCGCGTGGTTCGCCGTCACCGCCTCCTGGAGGGCAGCGACGACGTCCGGATCGGTCGCGTGCGGCTCTCCGCCCTTGCGGAACTTGTAGAAGCCCGGGTTCTCGAGCGCGGGCTTGGCCTGCCCCGACTCCTCGAGACGGGCGAGGGCGTCCTCCTCGAGCCGCCGTAGCCCGATCCCGCCGATCGCCGAGTGGGTGCCACCGAAGAAGCGTCGGCAGAGCCGTCGATCGAGCCCGACCGCGTCGAAGAGCCGAGCACCGCGATAGCTCGCCACGTCGGAGATGCCCATCTTCGACATCACCTTGAGGACGCCGTCCTCGAACGCCGTGAGCAGGCGCCTCTGCGCCTCGTCCGGGCTCGGCCTGTCGCCGCCGACCTTGTCCGTCGCCGCGAGCCGACCGACGGTCTCGAGCGCGAGGCGCGGGCAGATCGACGTCGGCTCCGTAGCCGAGCAACGTCGCGACCATGTGCGTGTCGCGCGCCTCGTCCGTCTCGACGAGCAGGGCGCACGCCGTCCGCAGGCCCCGTTCGACGAGCCGGTCGTGGGCCGCGGCCACGGCGAGCAGGCTCGGGATCGGCGCGCGGTCGCCGCCGGCGAGCGCGTCGGAGACGCAGACGGCGGCCCAGCCTGCCGCGGCCAGGTCGGCGCACGCATCGGCGACGCGCTCGACGGCGCGGCCGAGGCCCTTCGTCTGCCGTGAAGGTGGCGTCGACGCGTGCCGGCTCGAGCGCGCCGAGGCCCGTCGGGCGTGACGAGGAACGACGGCAGCACGACGAGCGGGGCGAGCGGCCCCTCCGACTCGAGCGGCGCCCGGGGCCCGACCAGCGTCGCGATCGACATCACGGTGCGCTCGCGGTAGTGGTCGATGGCCGGGTTCGTGACCTGGGCGAAGCGCTGCCGGAAGTACGACGCCAGCGGCCTGGCCCTGCCCGGCGAGAGGCGCGATCGGCGCGTCGTCGCCCATCGAGTACACGGGATCCCGTCCGGACTGCGCGATCGGCCGCAGCATCAGGCTCAGCTCCTCCCGCGTGTACCCGTGGAGCGCATGCCTGGCGGTGAGGTCCTCCTCGCCGATCCGGGCCGGAGCACCCTGCTCGCCTGCCGAGACGGTCGAGGAGACCCAGGTCGCGTACGGCTTGCGACGGGCGAGCTCCCGCTTGAGCTCGCCGTCGAACAGCAGGCCTCGCTCCGGATCGATGGACAGCTGCTGGCCGGGGCCGAGCCGCGCCCGCCGCACGGTGCTCTCGTCGGAGAGCGGGATCGCCCCCGCCTCGGAGGAGACGGTAACGAGCCCGTCGCTGCACACCGCCACGCGGAGCGGACGCAGGCCGTTGCGGTCGAGCGCGGCGCCGCACACGACGCCGTCCGTGTAGACGAGACCGGCAGGCCCGTCCCACGGCTCGACGAGCATGGCGTGATATCGGTGCATCGCGCGCTGGGCGTCGTCGATCCGCGGGTCGTTCTGCCACGCCGGCGGCACCAGCATCGCGACGGCCTCCCGCACGTCCACCCCGGCGCGGACCACGGCCTCGAGGGCGTTGTCGAGGATCGCCGAGTCCGACCCGCCACGGTCGAGCGCAGGCGCAAGGCCTTCCTCGATCCCGCCCACGCGCTCGCGCGCTTCCATCCAGGCGCTGTTTCCCTCGATCGTGTTGATCTCGCCGTTGTGGCAGAGCAGGCGGAAGGGCTGTGCCCGCTCCCAGCTCGGCTCGGTGTTGGTCGAGAAGCGCTGGTGGAAGATCGCCCAGGAGACCGCCCACTCCGGGTCGGCGAGATCGGGGAAGAACGACGCGAGCTGGGTCGCGGCGCAGAGGGCCTTGTACGTGACCGTCCGGAAGGAGAGCGAGGCGACGTAGACGCCCGGCACCGCCTCGGCGCGCCGCCGCGCCCTGTGGGCGCGGAGCTCGCCGTCGGGGTGCACGCAGGGCGCGAGCACCAGCTGCGCGATCCGCGGCAGGCTCGCGGTCGCCGTCGAGCCGAGCGCCGCGACGTCGTGCGGGACGTCGCGCCACCCGAGCGGATCCAGCCCCTCCAGCCGGCAGGCCTCCTCGACGACGTTCCGCAGCCACGGCTCGCGCAGGAAGCACATCGCGATCCCGCCGTCGACGACCCCCGTGAGCGCCGGCGAGAGCGGGAGCAGGACGCCGGCTCCGTCCCCCGTGACGCCGTCCGCCGCCCAGGCGCCGCGGTGCGAGACGGCGCCGAGCCCGGCGAGCGCGCGGTCGAGGATCTCGCGCGACGCGCGGCCGCCCGAGTCGGCGACGAGGCCGATGCCGCAGGCATCGCGCTCGATCGTCGGGTCGTGGAGCGGTCGGGTCACGGAGGTGCGCCTTTCTGGAGGGGGACGCGAGGAGGGAGGCTCCCGCCCGTTGCTTCTGAGCTAGTCCGGCGGGGGCGGGAGAGGCCGGCTAGCGCGCGGTGCGCGCGACGATCGCGAACGGGGCGTTCGCGGCGGGATCTTTCGCGACCAGGGCGATCGTCGACGGCAACATCGCTATCGATCCTAAAGAAATGCGGTTCGGTCGGCAAGCGTCTTCACCGGACGTGCACACGTTGCGGTTTGACACCCCTCGTCCTCTCGGGCACTCTGGAAGGCAGATGCTCTGCCGTGTCGTATCCGTACCCGTGCTCGTACCGCGCCCCGCGGTAGCGACGGGTGCCGGCATCGAGCTCATTCTCGTCATTCCCCGCTAAGGGGAGGGATGACGCTCACGCGCCGCTCGCCCGGCGCACACGCCGACCGAGACGACGCCACCCGAGCGCCCACGGGCGACCGGAAGGAGGAGCAGCACCATCGTGAGCACCACCGATCCGAGCACCAGCGCAGACCGCCCCGAGCGAGATGCCGCCTACGTCGTCACCTGCCTGGCGGGCCACGGCATCGGCCCGGAGGTGACGGCCGCCGCGAGCCGCGCGCTCGCCGAGCTCTCGCGCAGCCACGGCTTCCGGATCGACGAGGTGCATCCGCCCTTCGACACCGAGGCGGTCGCCTCGGTCGGGCCATCCGCTGCCGCCGGCGACCCGGCGCGCGACGCGGAGCGCCGACGCCGATGCTCGTCGCCGGCGCCGACGCTCCCGCCCTCGAGGGCGTGCGGGCCGAGCTCGAGCTCGCCGTCTCGGTGACGCGGGTGCTCGACGAGGTCGGCGACTCGACGCATCTTCGCGCCGCTGCACGACGACGCGGACGAGCTCGCGATCGAGCGGTCGTTCGCGGACCGCGCGCGCGCGCGCCGGGCGCCTCGTCTCGGTCGGCGTCACCGAGCGACTGGCCGACCTGGTCGACGCGCAGGCCGAGTCGCACCCGGGCGTCCAGGTCGTCCACCTTCCACTCGCCGACGCGCTGTGGAAGCTCGCCAACGGAGGGCTGCGGAGTCGTCGTCGCGGAGCGCGTCCTCGCCGACGCGGTCGCCGAGGCGCCGCGACTCGGCGAGCGCGGCGCGGCTCGTCGCCACCGCCGAGCTCGGCGTCGACGGGGCCTGGGCTCTTCGCGCCGACGCACGGCACCGGCCACGAGGCGGCCGGGCACGGCATGGCGGACCCGAGCGAGATGCTGCTCGCGACGGCGCTGCTGCTCTCGGAAGGGCTCGGACGACGGGCCGCAGGCGAGGCGCTGGAGGAGAGCCTGACGGTCGCGCTGACCCGATCGGGCTGCCGCTCGACGCTCGGGACCGGGCGTGACCGCCACGACGAGGGAGTTCGTCGACGCGGTGCTCGCGCTGCTGCCGAGCGCCCGTCGGGATACGGAGTTCGCACTGGGGGTGACCAGATGAGGATGCGCGGAGCAGACGCGATCCTCCGCTCGCTCGAGGCGGAGGGCGTCGAGGTGATGTTCGGGATCCCGGGCGGCGCGATCATGCCGACCTACGACGCGATGGCGCGCGGGACGACGGTGCGCCACGTGCTCGCCCGCCACGAGCAGGGCGCGGGCCACATGGCCCAGGGCTACGCCCGCGCCTCGGGCAGGGTCGGCGTCGCGATCGCGACGTCCGGGCCGGGCGCGACGAACCTCGTCACGCCGATCGCCGACGCGTGGATGGACTCGACGCCGCTCGTCTGCATCACCGGGCCAGGTGCGCTCGACGCTGATCGGCACCGACGCCTTCCAGGAGTGCGACATCACCGGCGTGACGATGCCGATCGTCAAGCACTCCTGGCTCGTCCAGGACGCGCGCGACATCCCGGCGGTGATGAAGGCCGCGTTCCACGTCGCGCGCACCGGTCGCTGCGGGCCGGTGCTCGTCGACGTGCCGCGCGACGTGCAGGAGGCCGAGATGGACTTCGCCTGGCCCGACACCGTCGACCTGCCGGGCTGGAAGCCGCCCCGCAAGGTGCACCCGCTGCAGATCCGCCAGGCCGGCAGGTGCTCGCGCAGGCCGAGAAGCCCGTCCTCTACGTCGGCGGCGGCACGCTCAACGCCGACGCGTGCGACGAGCTCCTGCAGCTCGCCGAGGGCGGTGACCTGCCGGTCGTGACGACGCTGATGGGCAAGTCGGCGTTCCCCGAGACGCCACCGCCTGTTCATGGGCTGGCCCGGGATGCACGGGCACGAAGTGGGTCGAACATCGCGATGAACACGTGCGACGTGCTGGTCGCCGTCGGCGCGCGGTTCGACGACCGGGTCACCGGGAAGCTCTCGGCGTTCGCGCCCGGCGCGACGGTCGTGCACCTCGACATCGACGCCGCCGAGATCTCGAAGCTGCGCGACGCGGACGTCCCGGTCGTCGGGCCGCTCAAGCAGGCGCTCGCAGCCCTCGTCGGCGAGGTCGTGAAGCACCGCGCCGAGGGCGCGCCGCCGCCCACGAGTGGCTGCGCCGGATCGCGGAGGCGCGGGAGCAGTACCCGCTCGCGCTACGGCGCCGAGGGCGAGTTCATCAAGCCTCAGGCGCTGCTGGAGACGCTGCAGCAGCTGACCGCGGGCGACGACGTGATCTTCACCACCGGAGTCGGTCAGCACCAGATGTGGGCCATGCAGTACCTCCTGCCCGAGCGTCCGCGCACGTTCATCACCTCGGGAGGCCTCGGGACCATGGGCTACGGCATCCCTGCGGCGATCGGCGCCAAGGCTGCTCGGCCCGAGGCGACGGTGGTCTGCATCGACGGCGACGGGTGCTTCCAGATGACCTGCCAGGAGCTGACGACCTCGATCGGTGGAGGGACTGCCGATCGTCGTCGTGCTCGTGAACAACGGGTACCTCGGGATGGTCACGCAGTGGCAGGACATGTTCTTCGACGGACGCCGATCGCACGTCCACCTGGACGAGTCGATGCCCGACTACGCGAAGCTCGCGGAGGCGATGGGGGGCGTCGGAATGGTCGTCACCCGCCGCGAGGACGTTCGGGGTGCGCTCGAGGAGGCGCTCGCCCTCGACCGCACCGTCGTCGTCGACGTGCGCGTCGATCCCGCCGAGCAGTGCTTCCCGATGATCCCGGCGGGTGCCGCGGCCCTGGACATGATCGAGTACACCGACACGCTCGAGACCCCGGACGCTCAAGAAGGCGGAGGCATTGTGAAGCACACGATCTCCGTCCACGTGGAGGACAAGCCGGGCGCGCTGACGCGCATCACGTCGATGTTCGCGCGTCGCGGCTTCAACATCGACTCGCTCGCCGTCGGCCCGACCGAGCGGCCCGGCATCTCGCGCATCACGCTGCGCGTCGACTGCGCCGAGCACACGCTCGAGCAGATCGAGAAGCAGATCCACAAGCTCGTGAACGTGCTGCGCGTGACCGAGCTCGTCCCGGGCGAGTCGGTCGAGCGCGAGCTGATGGTGCTGAAGGTCTCGGTCACACCGGAGCGCCGCGCGGAGCTGATCGGCGCGGCCGAGGCGTTCCGCGGACGCGTGCTGGACATCGGCGCGGAGGCGCTCGTGCTCGAGCTCGTCGGGCACGCCCGAGGAGCTCGACGCGTTCCACGAGCTGTGCCGGCCCCACGGCATCGTCGAGCAGGTGCGGACGGGCCGCATCGGGCTGACCCGGGCCTCCTCGCGGACTGCGGGGCACGGGCTGGCCGCGATCAGCTAGGGCTCTCTCTGCGAGAGAGCCTAGAGAGGAGCAGAGCAAGGAGCACACCGGGAGCGCCGCGACGCGGCCGGATGGCATCGACGATAGTTCTGGCTCTCGAGGCAATGACCGGCGAACTGATGGCGGGCGGGGCGACACGGTCCCTCCCTGAGATCGAAAGGGAACGAAACAGATGACGACGATCCTCTCCGGTGGCGACCTCTCGCTGCTGTCCGGCACGGTCGCAGTGGTGGGCTACGGCAGCCAGGGCCACGCGCACGCGCTCAACCTCCGCGACTCCGGCGTGCAGGTCGTCGTCGGCCTCCGCGACGGCTCGACCTCGTGGGGCGACGCCGAGGCGGCCGGTCTGGAGGTCAAGACCGTCGGCGCCGCGGTCGAGGGCGCGCAGCTCGTCTCGATGCTCCTTCCCGACCAGGTGCAGCCGCAGGTCTATCGGGAGTGGGTGGAGCCGAACCTCGCGCGGGGGCGACCGTCCTCTTCGCGCACGGCTTCAACGTGCTCTACGAGCGGGTCGCGCCCGCGGCCGACCACGACGTCGTGATGGTCGCCCCGAAGGGGCCGGGCCACGTCGTCCGTCGGCTCTTCACCGAGGGCTACGGGACGCCGGCGCTGATCGCCGTGCACCAGGACGCCAGCGGCTCGGCGCGCGAGACCGCGCTCGCCTATGCGACCGGCATCGGCGCCGGGCGGGCGGGGATCCTCGAGACGACGTTCAAGGAGGAGACCGAGACCGATCTCTTCGGTGAGCAGGCGGTCCTCTGCGGCGGAACGGCCGAGCTGATCCGGGCGGGCTTCGAGACGCTCGTCGCGGCCGGCTACCAGCCGGAGGTCGCCTACTACGAGTGCCTGCACGAGCTCAAGCTGATCGTCGACCTGATCTGGGAGGGCGGCCTGCAGCACATGCGCTGGTCGATCTCCGACACCGCGGAGTTCGGCGACTACGTCAGCGGCCCGCGCGTGATCGACGGGCACGTCCGCGACGTCGATGCAGGGCATCCTCGACGACATCCGCTCCGGTGCGTTCGCGAAGCGCTGGATCGCGGACATGGACAACGGCGAGGCGGAGCTGCGGTCGCTGCGCGCCGCGGCCGAGAGCACGTCACTCGAGTCGGTCGGCAAGGAGCTGCGCTCGCTCATGCACCGCGAGGGCTCTTGATGTCTGTGGCATCAGGAGCCCTCGAGGGTCGCGGCGCTGGCATCCGTTGACGTTCCCGTCGCGCTCCTCGGGTACGGGACGGTCGGAGCGGCGGTGCACCGGCTGCTCGAGGAGCAGGGCGACGAGATCGAGCGAGCGACAGGGCACCGACCCCGGGTCGTCCGCGCGCTCGTTCGCGACGTCGAGAAGCAGCGCGGCTTCGCCGCTGCGCCGGGAGTGCTCACGACCGACCCCGCCGACATCCTCGACGACGCGTCGATCCGCGTCGTCGCGGAGGTGATGGGCGGCGTCGAGCCCGCCGGCGACCACGTTCTCGGGCTCCTGCGCTCGGGGCGCTCGGTCGTCACGGCCAACAAGCAGCTCGTCGCCCGGCGCGGCGCGGAGCTCTTCGCAGCGGCGTCCGAGCACGGCGTCCAGCTGCGCTTCGAGGCGTCCGTCTGCGCCGCGATCCCGGTGATCAAGGTGCTGCGCGAGTCGCTCGTCGTCACGAACGTCCACCGCGTGCTCGGGATCGTGAACGGCACGACGAACTTCATCCTCTCCGCGATGGAGGAGGGCCGCACCTACGGGGACGCGCTCGCCGAGGCACAGAGGCTCGGCTACGCGGAGGCCGATCCCACCGACGACGTCGGGGGGATCGACGCCGCGGCGAAGACCGCGATCCTCGCCACCGTGGCGTTCGGGACCCGGGTTCCGATCGAGTGGGTCGCCGTCGAGGGGATCGAGGGCGTCACCGACGAGCACGTGGCGGCCGCACGCGCGCTCGACATGCGCGTGAAGCTCCTCGGGAGAGCGACGCTGGTCGGCGACCGCGTCGACGTGCGGGTCGGTCCCGCGTTCGTCGACGCGCACCATCCGCTCGCGGCCGTCGAGGGAGCGTTCAACGCCGTGATGCTGCAGGGCGACGCGATCCGGGAGATCACGCTCGAAGGCCCCGGGGCAGGCGGCATCGAGACCGCCTCCGCGGTCGTCGCGGACATGGTCTCGGTGATCGGGACGACCGGGACGGGCTTCCTCCAGAACGACCCGGTGTGGCGCGACCTCTCCCGGCTCGGCGCCCGGCGATCTCGGCTCGAACTGGTACCTGCGCCTCGAGGTCGAGGACCGCGCCGGCGTGCTCGCGCGCATCGCGCAGGAGTTCGCGACGCACCAGGTGTCCGTCGCCCGGCTCGTCCAGCGTCCTGGCGACGGCGGGGCCGTCCTCCACGTGATCACGCACGAGGCGTCCGCAGGCAGCGTGGACGCTGCGCTGGCCGCGATCCGGGCGCTGCCCGAGTCGAGGGGCGAGGCGAGCGCGCTGCCCGTGGTCTCCGACCGCGGCGTCGAAGGGCTCGGCTGGGCGTGATCGGTCGTTCCGAGGCGATCACGCCTAGATTGGATCCATGATGCCTCCCCCTCTCATCGAGCGGTTTCGCGATCGCCTCCCGGTCACCATGGCCACTCCCGTCGTCACGCTCGGAGAGGGCTCCACCCCGCTGCTACGCGTTCCGCGGCTCGCGGAGGCGCTCGGGGTGCCCGAGCTGTGGGTGAAGTGGGAGGCGTCGAACCCGACCGGCTCCTACAAGGATCGAGGGATGACGGTCGCGGTCTCCAAGGCGCTGGAGGAGGGTGCGCAGGCGGTGATCTGCGCGTCGACCGGCAACACCGCAGCCTCGGCGGCGGCCTACGCCGCCCGGGCCGGGATCACCGCGGTCGTCCTGACGCCGCAGGGGGCGGTCGCCGGCGCCAAGGTGGCACAGACGAGGATGCTCGGCGCGGCCGTGCTCGAGGTGCGCGGCGACTTCGACGAGGCGCTCGACGCGGCACGCGAGCTCTCGCGGCGTGGCACCCACCAGCTCGTCAACTCGCTCAACCCGTATCGCCGTGAGGGGCAGAAGACGGCGGTGTTCGAGATCGTCGAGGAGCTCGGCGCCGCCCCGGACGCGTTCGTGATCCCCTACGGCGGCGGCGGCAACACGTCGTCGTACGCCCAGGCGCTCCGTGAGCTCGGCCTCGCCGTCCCCGATCGTCTCCGTCGAGGCGGCCGACCGCCGACAGACGCTCGCCTCGGCGATCCGGATCGGCGACCCTGCCCACGCGCACGCGGTCGCCGAGTCGGGCGCGGAGGTCGTCACCGTCGGCGACGACGAGATCGTCGCGGCCTGGCGGCTGCTGGCAGAGACGGAAGGGCCTCTTCTGCGAGCCGTCCTCGGCGGCCGGGGTCGCCGCGCTGCGGCGCGGCGCGGTGCACGGGGAGCGGATCGTCGTGACCGTCACGGGACACGGGCTCAAGGACGTCGACGATCGCCGAGCGCCATGCCCCGGCGACGACCGTGGTCGACCCGGATCCCGACTCGATCAGCGCAGCCGCTGCGCGCGCCGCGCTAGGGGACCGTGGTGATCACTCGCGCCCCGGCGACATCCGCGAACCTCGGGCCGGCCTTCGACTGCGCCGCCGCCGCGCTCGACCTCTGGAACGAGCTCGAGGTGACCGAGGGGGAAGGAGTCGTCGTCGAGGGCGAGGGCTCGGGGGAGCTGCCGGAGGACGCGTCCAACCTCGCGGTCCGCGCCTTCGCGCTGCTCGCCGACCCGTCCGGGAAGCGCTTCCGCTTCGTGAACCGGATCCCGCTCGAGCGCGGCCTCGGCTCGTCCGCCGCAGCGATCGCGCTCGGACTCGTCGCAGCCGCGCCGAACGCGCCTGCGCGCGAGCTGCTGCGCGCAGGTCTGTCGGCTCGAGAGCCACGGCGACAACCTCGCCGCCGCGCTGCTCGGCGGGATGACGCTCGCGTGGGACGGAGAGCCTGGCCCAGATCGCGCGGACGCTCCCGCTCGCGCCGGTCGCGGTGGTGCCGCGCGAGCGCACCTCGACCGAGGCCTCGCGCGGCATGCTCCCGTCCTCGTGTCACGCACGCCGACGCCGCCGCAACGCGGGGCGGGCCGCGTCTGCTCGCCGCCGCCGCGCTTCCGGGGATGCCGAGCTCTTCGCGGAGGCGCTGACAGACACGCTGCACGAGCCGTACCGCCCGTCGGCGGCGCTCGTCGCGATCCGCGCCGAGGCCGCCGCCAGGAGTCCGCGGCGCGACGCTCTCCGGCTCCGGCCCGACGGTGATCGTCTGGACCGACGACGTTCCCGTCAGCGCGGCATCCCTGCGCGACCGCTTCCCCGACCACGACGTGCTCGAGCTCGCGGTGACGCCGCACGGCGCGCTGTGAGGACGCTCGTCCTCGACTGCCGCCCGGAGGCGGCCTACGCGGCGGGCACGTCCGCCGGGCGCGCTGCACGTCGAGCCGGAGCGCGATCTGAGCGACCCGGTGGTCGACGCGGCCCGGAGGCGGCCGCCATCCGCTGCCCTCGGTCGACCGGCTCGCCGCGGTGTTCGGAGCTCTCGGCGTCGACGCCGACACCTTCGTCCTGGCCTGTGACGAGGGCTCGGGCTGGGCGGCGCGCTGCTGGTGGCTGCTGCGCCACGTCGGGCACGACGCTCGCCGGCACGTTCGACCTGCGCGCCTACGCCGGGCCTGCTCGATCACGGAGCCGCGCGACACCGCCGCCGGGCGCCTTCGCTGCCCGTCGCCCCACGCTCCGACGACGTGATCGAGAGCGGACGAGATCCGCTCCCGCCTCGGCGAGCCCGGCCTCGTCCTGCTCGACGCGCGCTCGCCGGAGCGCTGGCGTGGGGATGTCGAGCCGCTCGACCCGGTCGCCGGCCGCATCCCCGGCGCCCGCAACGCCTGGCTACGAGGAGCCGCTGCCCGACGACCTGCCCGTCGACGGCCGAGCTCGTCGCGTACTGCGGCTCCGGCGTCACGGCCTGCGTCGTCGCGCAGAGGCTCGTGCTCGCCGGACGCGAGCGACGTCAGGATGTACCCCGGATCGTTCAGCGAGTGGTGCCGCCGCGAGGGGCACCCCATCGAGAGGAGCACCGCCCCGTGAGCACCCCGTACGACCTCCCCTCCGATCCCGCGAAGCGCATCAGCGCCGCGCTCACCGACGGCCCCGACCGCGCAGGGGCGCGGTCGATGCTCAAGGGCACCGGCTTCACCGACGAGGACCTCGCGAAGCCGATCGTGGGCGTCGGGCACGACGTGGATCGAGACGATGCCGTGCAACCTCAACCAGCGCGACCTGGCGGTGCACGTGAAGCGCGGCATCCGCGACGCCGGCGGCACGCCGATGGAGTTCAACACGGTCGCCGTCTCGGACGGCGTCTCGATGGGCACCTCCGGGATGCGCGCGTCGCTCGTCTCCCGCGAGGTGATCGCCGACTCGATCGAGCTCGTCTGCCGCGGCCACCTCTTCGACGGGCTGGTGCAGCTCTGCGCGCTGCGACAAGACGAACCCCGGCACCGCGATGGCGATCGGCCGGCTCGACATCCCGGCGGTCGCGTTCTACACGGGCTCGATCGCACCGGGCCTGTACCGGCAGCGCGAGGTCTCGATCGGCGACGTCTACGAGGGCGATCGGCGCCCACGCGGCCGGGAAGATGAGCGACGCCGAGCTCCACGAGCTCGAGTCGACCGCGTGCCCGGGGGCCGGCGCCTGCGGTGGGCAGTTCACCGCCAACACGATGTCCGGGCATCCTCGACTTCCTCGGCCTCTCGCCGCTCGGCGCGAACGGGATCCCGGCGATGCACGTCGCCAAGGAGGAGGCCGCCTACGAGATCGGCCGCCTCGCGGTGCAGCTCGTCCGCGAGGACGTGCGGCCGCGCTCGTTCGTCACCAAGGAGTCCTTCGAGAACGCCGTCGCCGGCGTGGCCGCGACCGGTGGCTCGACGAACGGCGTGCTCCACCTCGTCGCGATCGCGCGCGACTTCGGGATCGACTTCACGATCGACGACTTCGAGCGCATCTCCGCCCGCACGCCGATCATCGCCGACATGAAGCCGTGGGGCCGCTGGCACGCGAACGACATGTTCACGGCGGGAGGCACAGCGCTCGTCGCCCGGGAGCTGGTGACGAGCCGGACTGCTGCACGGCGACGCTCGCACGGTCGACGGTCGCACGATGGCGGAGATCGCGGCGGGGGCGGTCGAGACGGCGGGCCAGACGGTGGTCGTCCCCGTCGAGCAGCCGCTCAAGAGCCGCGGCGGTGTCGCCGTGCTCTACGGCAACCTCGCGCCCGAGGGCTGCGCGGTGAAGCTCGCGGGCCATGACCGCACCGTCCACCGGGGCCCGGCCCGCGTGTTCGACTCGGAGGAGGACTGCTTCGCGGCGGTCAAGGCCGGCCGGATCGTCTCGGGCGACGTCGTCGTGATCCGCTACGAGGGCCCGCATGGCGGCCCGGGGATGCGCGAGATGCTCCACGTCACCGGCGCGATCGTCGGCGAGGGGCTCTCCGACTCCGTCGCGCTGATCACCGACGGGCGCTTCTCGGGAGCGACCCACGGCTTCATGGTCGGCCACGTCGCGCCCGAGGCGTCGAAGGGCGGCCCGATCGCGGCGCTGCACGAGGGCGACACGGTCGTGATCGACGTCGACCGCGGCGTGCTCGAGGTCGAGCTCACCGCCGAGGAGCTCGAAGCCCGCCTGGCGGACTGGACCGAGCCCGAGCCGCGCTATCGCCGCGGGGTGCTCGCGAACTACGCGACGCTCGTCGCCTCGGCCTCGCAGGGGGCGGTGACGCTCTCGCGGTACGAGACGTGACCGACATCCCTCCCGGGCGGAGGATCGCCTGCACGATGCTTTCCGAAATGAAGTAATGCGCTAGTCTCCCGTGCGAACCGACAAGGGAGGACGGAGACATGGCATTACAGATCGCTCAGCTGGCACCGGACTTCGAGGCAGACACCACCGAGGGGCGGATCCGCTTCCACGAGTGGATCGGCGACTCGTGGGCGGTGCTGTTCTCGCACCCCAAGGACTTCACCCCGATCTGCACGACCGAGCTCGGCTACATGGCCAAGATCAGGCCCGAGTTCGACCGGCGCGGGGTCAAGATCATCGGCCTCTCGGTCGATCCGCTCGACCGGCACGCCGAGTGGGCGAAGGACATCGAGGAGACGCAGGGCGCCGCGCCCAACTACCCGATCATCTCCGACGCCGACTTCAACGTGTCGAAGCTCTACGGGATGCTCGGCGCGGACGTGTCCGGCGACCCGCTCGACCGCACGGCCGCCGACAACGAGACCGTCCGCAACGTGTTCGTGATCGGGCCCGACAAGAAGGTCAAGCTGATCCTCGTCTACCCGATGACGACCGGTCGCAACTTCGACGAGGTGCTGCGCGTGATCGACTCGCTCCAGCTCACCGCGAAGCACAAGGTCTCGACGCCCGTGAACTGGCAGCCGGGCGAGGACGTCGTCATCGCCGGCTCCGTGACCAACGACCAGGCGCGCGAGCTCTGGCCGGACGGCTGGGACGAGCCCAAGCCGTACATCCGGATCGTCGCCGACCCGAGCTGATCCGACCACGCGGTCGGGTCTGGCGACACGCTTGACCCGACCGCTGCTCACCCGCATCGCGTCGTCGCGTCCGCCGTGAGCGCTCGACAGCGCCGGGCGGCTCAGGTACGGTTTCGCCCGGCGCGGGATCCGTCTCGCTCCACATCGAGAGAGGCTGAGGGACCGGCCCTGTGACGCCTCGGCAACCCACCCCGACAGGGGCAACGGTGCCAAACCCGGACGGATGTCGAGCGATCACGAGGAGGACGACCCCATGCCAGCACTCTCCCTGTCCTGTCGCGTCTGCGCGACCGAGCATCCGCTCGAGGCGGTGGGCACCTGCACCCGCTGCTTCGGGCCGCTCGACCCGGTCTACGACTGGGATCTCGTGCGCAGCCGGTTCACGCGCGAGCGACTTGCAGCAGGACCTGCGTCGATCTGGCGCTACGGCGACCTGCTTCCCGTCGCGGCCCCTGCGGAGGCACGCCTCGCACCTGGATGGACGCCGCTCGTGCCGGCGCCGAGACTGGCAGAGGAGCTCGGGGTCGGCGAGCTCTGGTTGAAGCTGGACACGGCAAACCCAACCCACTCGTTCAAGGATCGCGTGGTCGCGGTGGCAGCGCGCAAGGCGCAGGAGCTCGGGCTGGGGACGCTCTCGTGCTCGTCAACCGGCAACCTCGCGGGAGCGGTCGCGGCCCGCGCGGCGGCGGAGGGCCTCGAGGCGGCCGTGTTCGTGCCGGCCGACCTCGAACCTGAGAAGCTGCTCTCGGCCGCGGTGTACGGGCCGACGATCTACGCCGTCGACGGACACTACGACCACTGCTCGAGGCTCTCGGTCGAGCTGTCGTTCGAGCTGCCGTGGGGCTTCGTCAACGTGAACCTCCGCTCCTACTACGCCGAGGGCTCGAAGACGATCGCCTACGAGCTCGCGGAGCAGCTCGGCTGGCGCGCGCCCGACGTGGTCGCGATCCCAATCGCCTCCGGTGCGCTGTTCCACAAGGTCGGGCAGGGGTTCGAGGACCTGCAGGCGCTCGGGCTCATCGACGGCCCCGCGCCGCGTCAGATCGGCGGACAGGCGGCCGGTTGCCAGCCCGTCGCGACCGCCTTCCGCGAGGGCGCGCCCGTCAGGCCGGTGCGCCCAGACTCGATCGCCCGCTCGCTTGCGATCGGCAGCCCTGCGGACGGGGACTTCGCGGTCGCGACGGCGCGGCGCACGAGCGGCGCCGTCCATGCGGTCGACGAGGAGTCGATCGGCGCGAACATGGCGCTGCTCGCACGGACGACGGGCGTCTTCGGCGAGACCGCGACCGGCGTGACGCTCGGGGCGCTCCGCGCGGCGATCGACGCGGGTGAGGTCGGCGCCGGCGACCGCGTCGTCCTGCTCGTGACGGGCGACGGTCTCAAGACACCCGGGCCGGCCGCGCACACCTTCGCCCCCGTCCACATCGCCGCCGACGCGGACGCCTTCCTCGACGAGGTGCTCGCCCCGGCCCGGTAACGCCCTCGGCCCGGGTCGCTCGCCGTGGCCGCGTCAGCGACGTTGAGGGATGCGGTGTAAGACACCGGCGCCGTGTCAAGGGCGTCGAGGTCAACTCTGTGCCGATCGATCCCCAGGACGAGCGCGATCGACACGAAGCGGGGCCGCTTCTCTCCGGGGTCTTCACTCAGGACAGCACGACGCCGCCCTGTGTAGCCCTCGTTGGTCGCACGGCACGACCGCCGAATCGGTGTCGGACACCATCTCCACCATCTCGAGCGAGGCGTGCGCCAGGCACTTGCGGACGCCGCTGCGATCACGGAGTCTGGCGGCTCGTGCGCTTTCGCGATGCCCTTAGCCCGTCCGCCGTCGCGGCCGGGTTCGTGGCGGTGCTCGTCGGCTTCACGAGCTCGGCCGTGATCGTCTTCGAGGCGGCGCGTGCGGCGGGAGCGTCGCCGCGCGAGATCGGCTCGTGGATGTGGGCGCTCGGTCTCGGGATGGGGCTGACGTGCATCGGTCTCTCGCTTCGCTACCGGATGCCCGTCCTCACCGCGTGGTCGACGCCGGGGGCGGCGCTCCTGATCACGAGCGTCGCCGGCCTACCGCTTCCCGAGGTGATCGGCGCGTTCGTCCTCACCGGGGTGCTCATCCTCGTCTCGGGTGTGACGGGAGCCTTCGCGCGCGTGATGGACAGGATCCCGATCGGGCTCGCCTCGGCACTCCTCGCCGGCGTCCTCGTGCGGTTCGGCATCGATGCGTTCGCGGCGCTCGAGACCGAGCTCGCGCTGGTCGGCGCGATGCTCGTGACGTACCTCGTCGCCCGACTCGTCGCGCCCCGGTACGCGGTGATCGCAACCCTCGCGGTGGGCGTCGCGGTCGCATGGGCGGAAGGGCTGCTCGGCCACGTCGACGTCCCCTCCGGCCTCACGCGACCCGTCTGGGTGACGCCGGACTTCTCGCTCGCCGCCGCGATCGGCGTCGCGCTCCCGCTGTTCGTCGTCACGATGACCTCGCAGAACGTCCCCGGCGTTGCCGTCCTCCGCGCCAACGGCTACGACCCACCGGTTTCGCCGATCATCGCCACGACCGGGATCACGACCGTCGTGCTCGCCCCGTTCGGCGGGTACACGTTCAACCTGGCGGCGATCACGGCCGCGATCTGCGCCGGCCGCGAGGCCGATCCGGACCCTGCTCGTCGCTACACCGCCGCCGTCTCGGCCGGCGGGCTTCTACGTGCTCGTCGGTCTCTTCGGCGCCGCGGTGGCGGGCTTCTTCGCCGCGTTTCCCCGCGAGCTCGTCGTCGCGATCGCCGGGCTCGCGCTCCTCGGCCCCATCGGGAACGGCCTCGCGCTCGCGCTGCGCGACGAGGACGAGCGGGAGCCCGCCCTCATCACGTTCCTCGTGACCGCGTCGGGGATCACCCTCTGGTCGATCGGCTCGGCGTTCTGGGGTCTCGTCGCCGGAGTGCTCGCGCTCGGTCTACGCGCCGCGCACCTTCGCGTTCGCCCCGTGAGCTGAGGGTGCTGGCGGGGTCGACCCGCGGTCACTGCGTACGATGCCGGGATGGCGAAGACGCTCTTCGAGAAGGTCTGGGAGACCCATCGTCGTGCGCGAGGAGCCGGGCGAGCCGGCGCTCCTGTACGTCGACCTCCACCTCGTCCACGAGGTGACGAGCCCGCAGGCGTTCGAGGGGCTGCGACTCGCCGGGCGGCGGGTTCGGCGCCCCGATCTGACGGTCGCGACGATGGACCACAACGTCCCCACCACCGCCGGGCCCGATCACCGACGAGCTGGCGCGCGCACAGCTCGACGCGCTTCGCGCGAACTGCGAGGAGTTCGGGATCGAGCTCCACGCGACCGGGTCGGGCGGTGAGGGGATCGTCCACGTGATCGGCCCTGAGCTCGGCCTCACGCAGCCGGGGAAGACGATCGTCTGCGGCGACTCGCACACCTCGACCCACGGCGCCTTCGGCGCGCTCGCCTTCGGCATCGGCACCTCCGAGGTCGAGCACGTGCTCGCGACGCAGACGCTGCCGCAGCGCCGCCCACGGACGATGCTCGTCGAGCTCGTCGGCGAGCGGCCTCCAGGCGTGACCGCGAAGGACATGATCCTCGGCACGATCGGACAGCTCGGCACCTCGGGTGGTGTCGGCCACGTCGTCGAGTACGCCGGGCCAGCCGTGAGCGCGCTCTCGATGGAGGGGCGCATGACGATCTGCAACATGTCGATCGAGTGGGGAGCGAAGGCGGGGCTGATCGCTCCCGACGAGACGACCTTCGCCTACCTCGAGGGGCGCCCCCGTGTCCCACAGGGAGCCGACTGGGAGGCCACGTTGGAGCGCTGGCGGACGCTCCCGACCGACGAAGGCGCAACCTACGACGCGCACCACGTGGTCGACGTCGCCGCGCTCGTCCCGCAGGTCACGTGGGGCACGAACCCGGGCATGGTCGCTCCCGTCGACGGCGTCGTCCCCGACCCTGCGCGCCACGACGACCCGGACGACCGGCTCGCCGCGGAGCGGGCGCTCGAGTACATGGGGCTGCGCGCCGGCACGCCGATCACGGAGATCGCCGTCGATCGGGTCTTCGTCGGCTCCTGCACCAACTCGCGCATCGAGGATCTCCGCGCCGCCGCCGACATCGTCCGCGGCCGCCGCGTCGCCGACCGGGTGACCGCGCTCGTCGTCCCCGGATCGGCCGCCGTGCGGCGTCAGGCCGAGGCCGAAGGGCTCGACGCCATCTTCCGCGACGCAGGCTTCGAGTGGCGGCTCGCGGGGTGCTCGATGTGCCTCGGGATGAACCCCGACATCCTGGCCCCGGGCGAGCGCTGCGCCTCGACGTCGAACCGGAACTTCGAGGGACGCCAGGGTCGCGGAGGGCGCACGCACCTCGTCTCGCCGGAGATGGCCGCCGCCGCCGCGATCGCGGGCCGCTTCGTCGACGTGCGGGAGCTCGTGGGATGAAGCCGTTCACGACCCTCACCGCGCGCGTTGCGATCCTCGACCGGCCCGACGTGGACACCGATCAGATCATCCCGAAGCAGTTCCTCAAGCGCATCAACCGGACGGGCTACGAGGACGCGCTGTTCTTCGACTGGCGCTACGACTCCGAGGGTGCGCCGCTCCCGGGATTCGAGCTGAACCGGCCCGAGTTCGCGGGGGCCAGGGTGCTCCTCGCGGGGCCGCAACTTCGGCTGCGGCTCCTCCCGGGAGCACGCGGCGTGGGCGCTCTCGGACTTCGGCTTCGAGGTCGTGATCGCGCCGTCGTTCGGCGACATCTTCCGGACGAACGCGAGCAAGAACGGGATGGTCATCGTCGAGCTGCCCGAGGACGACGTGAAGCACCTGATGGAGTCGGTCGACCTCGACACGGGATCGGAGGTGACGGTCGACCTCGAGCGCCAGCTCGTCGTCGCCCCCGACGGGACGGAGATCCCGTTCGCGATCGATGCGTCGACGCGGCACAGGCTGCTGAACGGCCTCGACGACATCGCGATCACGCTCGCCCACGAGGAAGAGATCAGCGCCTACGAGCGCCGGCTCGCGTCTGGCACTTCTCCGCAAGGAGGAGAAGTGCCAGGGGGGACTGCCACATGAACGTCGTGGTGCTGCCGGGCGACGGGATCGGCCCCGAGGTCGCGGCCCAGGCGGTGCGGGTGCTCGACGCTCTCGGGATCGCCCACACGGAGCACGCCTTCGGCGGCAACGCGATCATGGCCCAGGGCACGCCGCTCCCCGACGAGACCCTGGCCGCATGCAGGGAGGCCTCTGCGGTGCTCCTTGCCGCGGTCGGCCTCCCCGGCCTCGAGGGGCAGCCCGTGCGACCCGAGCAAGGGCTTCTCGGTCTGCGCAAGGAGCTCGACGTCTTCGCCAACCTGCGGCCGGCCCGCGCGAACGGGCATCGACCTGCTGATCGTGCGCGAGCTCGTCGGCGGCCTGTACTTCGGTGCGAAGGGCGTCCGCGACGACGGGACATGGTTCGACACGTGCGAGTACACGCGGCCCGAGGTCGAGCGGATCGCACGAGTCGCGTTCGACATCGCCCGGGCGAAGCGCGGACGCCTCACGTCGGTGGACAAGGTGAACGTGATGCACACCTCGCGTCTGTGGCGCGACGTCGTCACCGAGATGGGGGTCGAGCTCTACCCCGACGTGCCGCTCGACCACGCGCTCGTCGACTCGTTCGCGATGACGATCGTGACCGATCCGGAGTCGATCGACGTCGTCGTCACCGAGAACACGTTCGGCGACATCCTCTCGGACATCGCCGCCGCGGTCACCGGCGGGCTCGGGCTTGCCGCGTCGGCCTCTCTGGGCGACGACGGCCCCGGGATCTTCGAGCCCGTCCACGGCTCGGCACCCGACATCGCGGGTCGCGGCGTCGCGAACCCGGCCGCGATGCTGCGCTCGGTGGCGCTGATGCTGCGCCACGGCCTGGGACGTCCCGCCGACGCCGATGCCCTGGAGCGTGCCGTCGACACCGCGCTCCTCGAGACCCCCACCCCGGACCGAGGCGGGACGGCCTCGACCTCGGACGTCGGCGATGCCGTCTTGCGCGCCCTCGGTGTCTGATCTACCGTTCGCGTGCCATGGGGACCGCCCGCGCCACCCGCTCGACCCGCGCGACCGTTGCGCTCTCCTTCGGCTTCGCCTTTCGGCGCTAGCCGGCGCTCCCGCTTCCCGCCCCGCGCCGGCTAGCTCGAAGGACCAGGGCGGACGTCCCTTCCGAAAGGCACCACGTTGACACCCACCGAGAACACCGTCGCCTACCCGGGTCGCGAGGGCGCCCACTCCGCCGCGGCCTGCGACCGCCTCTTCCCGGCCGCCCGGCTCGTCGCCCAGCCGAGCTTCGCCGACGTGGTCGCGGCCGTCACGGCGCGCACGTGCACCTACGGCGTGCTCCCGATCGAGAGCTCTCTCGCCGGACCGGTGAACGAGACACATGACCTGCTCTACGACTCCGCGCTCTCGATCGTCGCCGAGGCGATCCTCCCGATCCGTCACTGCCTCGTCGGCCCGCGCGAGGTCGCGCTCGAGGACGTCCGCGAGATCCGCTCGCACCCGATGGCGCTCGACCAGTGCCGCGGCCTCCTCCACTCGCTGCCGGGCGCCCAGGCGATCGTCGCGGCAACGACGGGAGACGCCGCCTCGGCCGTCGCCGAGCTCGGCGACCCCACCGTGGTCGCCATCGCGAGCATGCGCGCGGCGCGGATGCACCGGCTCGTCGTGCTCGCCGACGACGTCGGTGATCACACCGCCTACACCCGGTTCGCGGCGCTCGCGCCGTACACGCGGCTCGACCGCCGCCATGGGGCGTGGCGCACGGCGCTCACCTTCGAGACGCACCACAAGCCCGGCGCGCTCCACGCGGCGATCTCGCCGCTCGCCGACCGCGGGATCGACATGGTGCAGCTCGTCTCGCGTCCGATCCCCTCCCGGCCGTTCGACTACCGCTTCGACTGCGTGCTCGGCGGGCACCCGCTCGACGAGAACCTGTCCGCGGGCCTGCGCGAGATGACGGTCGAGACGGCGAGGCTGCGGGTGATCGGCTCGTACCGCGCCGACCTCGACGACGAGGGGCGGAGACGGTCGCCGCGTAGCGAGCGATCGCCCGGCGTTCCGAGCTCTACGGTTCGCGCGGCTCGAACGCCTCGACCACTGCGACGATCCTGACCCGGCCGAGCTCTGCCCGCCGGGCCGCCGCTTCGACGACGTCCTCCGAGCTCGCCTCGAACACGTGGAAGCAGGTCTCGTCCTCGGGCAGAAACGTCGTCCGCACGTACGTGATCGCCTCGCCGGCCCGGGATAGCTCCCGCGCGGCGATGCGAGCGCGACGCGCCGCCTCGTCAACCTCTTCGACGCGGGCGCGGGGGACGAACGACTCGACGAGGTAGGACTGCACGGGCACGGCGACAGGGGCCGGGAGGGCTGGGCCATGCCTGCCCTCCCGGCGCTCCCGTCAGTCGTCGTCTCCGTCGACGAGGAACGCGCGCTTCCCGACGTCACGTGCAATCTGCGGGAAGTGCTTGGCCGTCTCGTCCATCGTGGTTCGGTAGTGGAGCCCGCCCCAGACGCGTGCATCGTTGACGTCCGCGACGAGCTCCTTGAGATGGCGGTAGGTGCGAGGCGGGCCGGCCCCCGCGAACGTGCTGGTCAACGTGAGGTCGAGCTCCTTCGTTCCGAAGAAGCGGTGCAGCGCCGTCGCCACCGCGGCGGTGAAGCAGGCGTGGCCGGACGGGTACTCGGGATGGTTGCCGGTGACCAACGGCAGCCACGACGCGTTGGGAGTCGTGGCCGGGTTTCCGTCGGTGTCGGCCCTCTGGATAGCGTGGTTCGGCCGCCAGAACATGTACGCGTACTTCGCGTCCCAGCACGCGATCATCGTGTCGGCCACGGCGACCCACGTGTAGCCGAGGAGCCGGGCGGACTCGCGAATGCCGAGCGCCCGCTGGTTGGCGAGGCCGCGCAACGCGCGGCTGTACTGCACGAAGGTGTGCTCCTGGTAGAACCTGACCGTCTCCGTCTGCGTCGTGGAGCGCGCGGAGCCGGTGAGCCCGCCGAGGAGCGAGAGCTCGGCGACGTCGGCCGCGTACTTCTTGCTCGTCAGCGCATAGGGTGGATGCGGGCGGTACGCCGGTGTGTCGTACGTGAACGGCTGGACCTTCGCAAGCTTCACGTCAACCGGAACGTTGGGTGCAACAGGCGCGACGGAGCCGAGCACACCCTGCTGGATCGGCTCGAACACGCCCGGTCCCAGCGGAACCTTCTGCACGTACGGAACCACGTCGTCGAAGTGATCGTTCGCCCGCAGCGTGAGCATTGCCGACGCGGCGGCCGCACCGACGGCGATTCCGTCGGTCTTCCCCTCGGTGGGGATCGCCGCCATGAACGCGTCGTAGGCGGTGTTCACCGACGCCGCCTGTGCGGGGACGCGAGCGACGAGGACGTTCCTGGCCGCAGTGGCGACAGCGGCGTCGACGGACGCACCCGGGGGGGCGGCCGGGAGCGCAACGACGAACGGTGCGAGGCCGCCTTCGATCGCGGCGACGGCGTCGTACACGGCGCCGTGCACCATGGCCTGCAGCACGGAGCTGCTGGCGGGTGGCCGGCCGGCCGCGATCGCCGTCGTCGCGACGTCGCTCCAGTGGACGACGGCGTTGTCGCCGGGTGCGGATCTCGACGTCGAGACGCCGAACGCCAGGACAGCCGCGAGCGCGAGTGTCATGGCGAGCACGAGCGGACGCTTCATGGTAGCTCTCCTCCCTGTGACTCCTCCCCGTCGTGTCGTCACGACCCGGAGCCATCGCTTGCCGTCGAGCGTGGCAGCGCGACCCCCACGCCGAAAGCCGGAAACCTCAGGTGTTTGCCGACAGGTGCCGCGTCAGCTCGGAGCGCGATCGCACCCCGAGCTTGCGGTAGATCCGTGTCAGCGCGGTCTCGACCGAGTGCTCGGTGAGGAAGAGGGCGGCCGCCACATCGCGGTTCGTCCGTCCCTCCCCGACGAGCTCCGCGATCCGCCGCTCCGCCTCCGTCAGCTCGTCACCACCAGCCACCCGACCACCGATTCGCGCGATCTCTGCCGACGCCTGTGCGGCCCACAGCGGCGCGCCGAGCCGCTCGAAGCGCGCGCGCGCATCCTCGAGCGTGCGCCGCGCCGCGGCACGCTTCTTCGCCCGCCGCTCGACGCGCCCGCGCACGAGCAGGGTCCGCGCACGATGGAAGGGATCGACGTCGCGCTCGTGCTCGCCGAGTGCCCGGTCGAGGTCGTTCAAGGCGCCTTCGAGATCACCCTCGGCCGCCCGCACCAGGCCGCGGCAGCGCGCGAGGATCGCCAGCGCCCACGCCCGATCGAGGCTCTCCGCCCTGGGCTGCCACAGCTCGACGATCTCTTGCGCCTCGTCGAGCTCACCCGTTGCCACCAGCGCCTCGATGAGGTCGCCGAGCTCGATTCGCTGGCCAGGCTCCCGCATGAACGCGTTCCGGACTTCGTACGACCTCCGCAGGTGCGGAAGGGCAGCTGCGGGATCACCGAGCGAGAGCTCGAGGAAGCCGAGCACCCAGCTCGAGCCCGAGACGGAGATCTGGATGCCCATCGTCTCGGCGGCCGCGCGCTCCTGCTGCGCGATCGCTCGCGCCTCGTCGACCCGGCCCTGGTGCGCCGCCACCAGCGCGCCCGCGAAGTGGTCGGTCGGCATCACCTGACCGAGCAGCGTTCTCAGCTGGTACGTGTGATCCGCGAAGCGGCGGGCGGCCGGCCAGTTCCCCGCCCGCCACTCGAGCAGGGCGAGGTACCAGGTCACCGTCGCCTCGCCGTCCGGATCGTCGCGATGCCGGTGCACGTCGAGCATCTCGGAGAGCAGCCGACGAGCCGGCTCGAGGTCGAGGGACCAGACGAGCTGCCGGACGAGCAGGTCGGTCGGTCCCCGATCGAGCGGCCAGCCGGGCAGCGCGCGCTCGAGTGACACCGCCTCGCCCATCTGCTCGTGCTGGATCCCCTGGCCGGCGCGGAACAGTGAGTCGCCCTGCGCAGCGAGGGCGCTGCATCGAAGCTCGACGTCGTCTGTCCGGAATGCGGCCCGCACGGCTTCCTCTGCGTGTGCCAGCCCGACGTCGACCCCCTCGCCCCAGGCAACGGCGCTCGCGAGCCTGATGTGGATGCCCGCGACGAGACCGTCATGCCCGCGCGCCTCCGCGAGGGCCTCCTCGTACAGCGGGAGCGTCGCGCGCGGATCGTCCTGGACGTCGGCCAGCCTGGTGAGCACGCGTGCTCGCTCGGCACCGCCCGGCGCGAGGTCGCGCGCGCGCTGGAGCAGCCCGATCGCTCGGCCCACGTCCCCCGCGACGTCGTGCCAGGTCGCCGCGATGACGAGACGTCGACGCAGGCCTTCGCCGTCGCCCGGAGGAGTGAGACGACACGCATGGTCCGCCAGCTCGGCGGCGGTCGCGGGGGCGCCACGCGCCCCCGCCGAGACGACGGCGCTCTCCAGGACGGCCGCGGTCTCGCCGGACGGCTCGGTCGCCGCAAGCGCCAGGTGGTGGGCGCGCTCCTCGAGCGTCGGCACGACCTCCGCCAGACGCGCATGGACGGCCGCTCGACGGCTTGACGGCCCCCACCTCGCGACCGCGGAGCGGAGCAGGGGGTGAACGAACCGAATCTCATCGCCACGGAGCTCGAGGATCTGCGCTGTGACGGCCTCGGCCAGGTCGTCATCGATCGGACGGTCGAGTGCCGTGCCGACGAGGCTCTCCGTCGGCTGCGCGAGCGCAGCGGCGACCCGGGCCACGTCCCGTGCGCCAGGCGAGAGCCCGTCGAGACGGTCGCTGAGCAACGTCTCGAGATCGGCCGACACGGGGAGTGTCTCGCCCGGCGCGAGCGCGCCGCCGCGCCTGTGGAGGGCCGTCGCGAGCTCGAGTGCGAAGAGGGGATTGCCACCGGACGTCTCCCAGAGGCGAACGAGCGTCGGCCGCGGGAACGTGACGCCGAGCCGCCGACGAGCTATCTCCTGGATCGCACCCACGCTCAGGCCACCCACGACCACGACTGCGAGGCGCTCCTCGGGCACGGCGCGGATGAGCCATGCGGGCGGCTCTCCGCGCACGGCGAGGAAGGAGACGACCGGTACGTCTCCGAGTCGCGCAAGCGCGAAGCGAAGGCACGACAGCGAAGCAGGATCGACCCACTGCAGGTCGTCCACGGCGAGGCAGACAGGGCCTTCGTGGGCGATGGTTCGGACCGCGCCGAGGAACGATGCAGCCACGGTGCGTTCGTCGACTGGCCCGCCGGCGTCGCCCAGCAGGAGAGCAGCGTCGAGCGCGCGTCGCTGGACCGGCGGGAGAGAATCGAGAACGCCCTCGGCTCCGGCGAGCAGGTCTGACACGGCCGCAAAGGCGAATGCGGCATCCGCCTCAGAGGGCCGCGAGGAGAGCACCCGGCGCCCGTCTGACGCGACCGCGGCCACGCCGGCCGACCACAAGGAGGTCTTCCCGATCCCCGCCTCACCTGCGAGCACCACTGTCACCGGTGCCTGCGTGCTGAGCAGCCCGGCGATCTCACCGAGCTCCTCGCTCCGACCCACCAGCTGTGCCGGCATCACCCGCCCCTCTCGACGTCCTCCGCACGGTATAGCCGCCCTCACGCCTTGTGAGCAACCTCACGAGAAGCGCCGAGGTCGGACGATGCGCCTGGCCCGGGGACCTGCGTGCGACTATGGCGAGATGAGTCGCCCTGACCCGATCGAGATCTGCGAGGTCGGCCCCCGCGATGGACTCCAGGGTGAGGCAGTGGTCCTCGCGCCGCGCGTCCGCGCGGAGCTTGCGGGAGCGCTGGCAGCGACAGGGCTGCCCCGGGTCGAGGTTGCGAGCTTCGTCCGCGACGATCTCGTACCCGCGATGGCGGGGGCCGAGGCGGTCGTGGCAGCGCTTCCCGAAGATCGGGCGACGACGTTCGCCGGCCTCGTCCTCAACGAGCGTGGCTACGAGCGCCTCTGCGCGACGCGTTTGCGCGAGGTTCACGTGTCGATCGGGGTGACCGAGACGTTCCAGCAGCGCAACGTCGGCTCGAGCGTCGAGGACGGCGTCGCGTTTGCCAGCGCCATCGTCGCGACGACCGGCGCTGACGGGCTCCGGGCGACCGTCACGCTCAGCTGCGCCTTCGGCTGCCCTTACGAGGGACGCGTCGATCCGGGTGCCGTCTTCGAGCTCGCCGAGCGCCTCACCGCCGCGGGCGCCACTGAGCTCGTGCTCGCCGACACGATCGGCGTGGCCGTCCCGTCGGAGGTTGCGGCTCTCGTCGGGCGTTGTCGACGGAGCCTGAGCGGCGCGGTCGGCGTCCACCTCCACGACACACGCGCGACCGCGCTCGCATGCGTCCTCGCCGCGCTCGAGGCGGGGGCGACGGCGATCGACGGCTCGGTGGGCGGGATCGGAGGCTGCCCGTTCGCCCCGGGCGCCCAGGGGAACGTCGCAACGGAGGACGTCGTCTACCTGCTCGAGCGGGAGGGGATCACGACAGGCGTCGATCTCGACGGGCTGATCGAGGCTGCACGCTGGCTGGAGGGCATCCTCGGGCGGCCGCTCCCGGGGCACGTCCATCGCGCCGCCCGCTGGCCGGCGTAGAGGCTGCTAGGCGGCCTCGAGCGCCGACGGCGGCTCGTGCTCGAGCGCCGGCAGGTAGCGGCGCCACGTCTCGGGCACGCGATGCGCGGCGAGACGGATGAAGAGCACCGGCGCAGGCGGCCGTGGCTGCCGGGCGAGCGTCATCCGCGCCTCCTCGGGCAGGCGATCGCCCTTGCTGAGGTTGCAGGGCGCGCAGGCCGTGACGACGTTCTCCCACACCGACGCGCCTCCGCGCGACCGTGGGATCACGTGGTCGAGCGTGAGACGACCTGCGCTCGTCCCGCAGTACACGCAGCGCCAGCCGTCGCGCGCGAAGAGCGCGCGACGGGAGATCCGACGCTTCACCGAGCGGGGCACCCGGACGTACGAGAGCAGGCGGATGACGTGCGGGCGGAGATACTCGCGCGTGGCCGTCCGCAGCGGCACGTCGTGGTGCTCGATGACCTCTGCCTTGCCTTTGCCCACGAGGACGTGCGCCCGGCGTACCGAGCACACGTTCAGCGGCTCGTAGCTCGCGTTCAGGACGAGGACCTGATGCACGTTGCGCGAGCGTAGCAGGGCGCTTCCCGGGCCTGACGGCCCGGAAAGCGCCAGAGAACCCGAACGACCCGCACCCGCCAGCGGTGCACGCCACGACTCTGGCACTTCTGCCGCAGGCAGAAGTGCCGCTAGCGACCCATGGCCCGCTCTACTGCCTCTGCCTCCTCGGGCGAGAGCGCGGCCGAAGGGCTGCCGCGATCGAGCTCCTTGACGTACACCCGGGCGTAGTCGCGGCCCTGGATCGCGGTCACGACGGTGCCCGTCCTCGTCGCATCGAGGAACGCGAACGACGCAGACTGCTGGCCGCCCGAGTCCTCGTAGGCGTCGAACCGGACGACCGACGTGTTCGTGACGGCGGAGTCGACCCGCCGGTCGACGCGCGTCAACCCACCGGCGACCTCGTCGACGGCACGCAGGAGGTCGTCGATCCTCCCCTGCAGCGACACCGCGAAGTCGACGACGTCGTGGGTCGAGCCGCCGATGATCGCCTGCTGGTCGCGCCTGATCCGTCGCAGCTGCCGACCGAGCACCACGACGGCGAGCAGCGCCACGAGCGCGACGAGGCACGCACCGATCGCGACCCCGAGCTCGATCGTCACTGGCCGAGCGTGAAGACGACCGGGTACTCGGCCGAGTTGTTCTCGGTGTTCTTCTCACCCGGGACCGGCTTCACGCTCACCTGCACCGTGGTGCTCTCACCGAACGGCACGTCCGGGAAGTCGCCGAACACGACGGTCTTCGTCTCGCCCGGGTCGATCAGGTCGATGGTGCCCTTCTTGACGATCGGGCTGGGCTGCTTCGGGATCGTCAGGGTCACCTCGAGCTGCACCTCCTGCTCCTCGCCGGTGTTCGTCACGCCCACCTCGAAGCCGAGGTCGGTGGACACGGTGAGCGTCGACTCCGAGGTCGTCGACAGCTGGATGCCCGACGGCGTCGCCTTCGTGTACGCGAGACCGGAGCCGTGCAGGCCCGGACGGCGTGCCGCCGGTGGACGCGCCATGGACGCGCTGCCAGATCGCGCTCATCGAGCGCGCCGTGTAGAGGTCGGGGTTCTCGACGAAGACCGAGGGTGGCGCCGCGCCGTCGACGCCCTCCGAGGCCGCGACGTCGTCCGCCGCCCCCTGGAAGAGGTCCTTCCACACGACGTCGCTCGCCTCGAGGCGCCGGCCCTGCGCGGCCAGCTGCTGACCGGCAGCCGTCGCGTCGTCGGAGTCCTTGGTCGCCTTGAAGACGTCGAGCATGCCCTGCAGACCGACGACGCGCAGCTGCAGCGCCTCGATCGAGTGGTCGTGCGCCGGGGTGAGCGGCCCGGGCGGATCGATGCCCTGGGCGCGCTCGACGTCGAGCTGCTGCTGCTGGACGAGCCCGCCGAGCTTCGTCTCGAGCTCGGCCTGCTCGAGCCCCGGCGTGGTCAAGAGAGTTGCGAGGTCCGTCCCGATCTTCGCCGAGTCGCTGCCGACCGCGCCGATCTCGCTCGTAGTACGTGTCGTACGTGCCCTGCTTGTCGCTCTCGGCGCAGCCCTGGGCCCAGACCGCGACGAGCACCACGAGCAGGATCGCGAAGGCGACCAGGCCGACGAGGCGCAGGAGCGGAGCGGCTCCGTGCGGGCCTCGGAGCTGCGGCCGCCGTGGGCCACGCCCGCTGCCTCCTCCGTCGCCGCCACCGCCTCCCGACGGGGTGCGCGGCGCGGAGTCGCCACGCGACGGCGCGGGGGTCTCCCGGGTCGCGTCTTCGACGAAGTCGAAGTCGAGGATGTCATCGTCATAGACGCCCATGCAGCAGCAATCCTGGTCGTGCCAGGCGAGTGTACGGGAGATTTCGGCGGTGCAGGACCTTTCCCTGCCGCGCAGAACGGGGCATGACCGGTGTCCGTTGCGGCTCACGCGCTTCCCGACCGCGAGCTCGTTCTCGATCGTTACCGACCCCTGAGACCCCTCGGGCGCGGTGGGTCGGGATCGGTGTGGCTCGCCCGCGACGAGCGCACCGGCCTCGACGTCGCGCTGAAGATCGTCCCGAGAGAGGGCAAGCGGGCAGCGCGCGCAACGCGGGAGATGGAGGCCGCGTCGCGCCTCCGACACGATCGCTGCGTCCGGGCGCTCGACTTCGGCGAGGACACGGGCCACGTCTACATCGCCTACGAGGTCGTGCACGGGCGCACGCTGCGCGAGCGGCTCCGTGCCGAGTCGCTCGACGACCGCGAGGCGGTCGAGGCGTGCGGCCCAGGTGCTCGACGCCCTGGCCCACGCGCATCGCAAGGGGATCGTCCACCGTGACGTGAAGCCGTCGAACATCGTGGTCGAAGAGGGCCCGACGATCTCCGTGAAGCTCCTCGACTTCGGGCTCGCGCAGTTCGACGAGGCCGACACGCTCACGGCGGTCGGCGACGTGCCGGGAACCCTTGCCTACATCGCCCCCGAGCGGCTCGCCGGCGAGGAGGCGTCCGAGCGAAGCGACGTCTGGGCCGTCGGCGTGATGCTGTGGGAGGCTCTGGCCGGCGAGCACCCGTTCTGGGGCGTTCCTCTCCCGCAGGTCGCCAGTGCGATCGGCGGCGGCGCTCCGTCGCTCGCGACCCGCCGCACCGACCTCCCTCGCCGTCTCCTGAACGTCGTCGACGCGGCTCTCGCTCTCGACCCCGCACGCCGTCCGACCGCCGCGCAGCTCGCGCACGAGCTCCGCGAGGCGTTCACCACTCCCACTCGGCGCGCGCGAGCCGACCGCACACCGCGTGCGGGCAGGGCGAGGACGGAGGGCGACCGCTCGCCGTCCGAGCCGACCGTCGCCGCTCCGGCCCTGCCGATCGAGGCACGCGTCGTCCCCGCTGGCCTGGCTGCCGTCGTGGCCCTGCTCGGGGCCTCGGTGCTCCCGTTCTGGCCCCCCGGGCTCGTGCTCGCGATCGCCGTCGCGGCCGGGCTCGCGACCCTGACGACACCACGGCTCGGGCTGCTGATCGCGCTGGCGGCGCCGATCCTGCCGCTCGGCAACGTCGCCCAGGCGGCCGCAGTCGTGTACGCCGCGCTCGCCGTCGCCTGGCTCGCGATCGTCTGGCGCGACGCGCGCGCCGGCCTTGCCTTCTTCGCCGGCCCGATCCTGGCGCCGCTGGGGCTGATCGGGCTGCTCCCTCTCGCGGTCCAGCCCGCGCGAGGGGCCTGGCGGCGTGGGCTCCACGCGTTCGTCGGCGTCCTCACGGCCGCCGCGCTGGCGGGGCTGAGCGGTCGCGCCCTGCCGCTCACGGGCACGGCCGTCGGCGACCTCGGCGTCGCCGGGGCCGAGAGGCCCCGGGCGGTGACGGACGCGCTCGTCGTGCTGCTTCGCACGCGAGACGCCGATCCTGACCACCGCGTTCGCGCTGTCCCTCGCCGCGATCCTGCTCCCGGCCGCCATCCGGCGCGGCCCGAGAGCTGTCGTCGGGCTCGGCATCGCCCAGGCGACGCTCGTCCTCGCCTGGGGGCCGTCGATCCCGTGGCCCGGCATCGTGCTGTCGTCCATGCTCGCCACGCTCCTCCTCGTAGCCCGCCCCTCCGCTGCGGCGATCGCCCGCCGCCGTGGGCTCTAGAGCCTCTACACTCGGCCCGAGGGGAGCCCTCCTCCGATGATCCGCGCCGCCTTGCCACCCGCCGCCGCTGCACACCCGACCGGAGGTCGACGGTGAGCGTTCTGCGCGGCCTCGAGGGCAAGATCGAGAGCGCTCTTCGAGGGCCTCTTCGGTCGGGCGTTCCGCACGCACGTGCAGCCCGTGGAGCTCGCGCGCAAGCTGGCCAAGGAGATGGACGAGCACCGCTCGGTGTCGGTCTCCCGCGTCTACGTCCCCAACGAGTACACCCTCTACCTCGCGTCCGCCGACCGCGCCCAGTTCGCCTCCTACGAAGGCTCGCTCGTCGGCGAGCTGCAGGAGTACCTGGCCGAGCACGCCCGCCGCGAGGGCTACGCGCTCCTGACGCCGCCACGAGTGCTCGTCGCGACGGACGACGATCTCGCGATCGGCGAGTTCGGGATCGCGACCCGCCTGACCGAGCCAGACGCCGTCGACGTCGTGCTTCCCTCCCAGCTTCCCCCGCCGCTCCCCACTCCGCCGCCTGTGACGATGGTCTACCGGCCCGAGGAGCCGCTCGGCAGCGACGACGGGCCGCCTGCAGAGGTCGCGCGCGAGGTGGTGACGCTCACGATCGGCGATCGCGTCGTGCCCGTGGCCAGCGCCCGCGTCGTGATCGGCCGCTCCAGAGAGGCCGACGTCCAGGTCGACGACTCGAACGTCTCGCGCCGTGCACTGCGAGGTCGCGCAGCGAGAACGCTGACGAGCTGGTCCGTCACGGATCTCGGCTCGACGAACGGGACGGAGCTGAACGGACGACGGATCTCCGGAACGTCGGCCCTGGCGCACGGCGACGGATCACCGTCGGGGGAACGACCATCGTCTTCGGGCGATCGCTGCCGTGAACGTCGCGCTGACGACCGACGAGATCCTGCTCGCGCTCAAGGTCGGCTTCCTCGTGCTGCTGTACCTGTTCGTCTGGGTCGTCGTGCGCACGGCGACGCGCAACGTGACGGCCGCGCCGCAGGAGAGCATCATCCTCTCGCGCCGCGGAGGCGGCGGCAGCTTCGCGCGGCGGTCGCGCCCGCGACGTCACGGCTCGTCGTGCGCGCCAGCCCGGCCCTCGCGCAGGGCACGGCGCTCGAGGTCCAGGGGAGCCTCCGCATCGGTCGTGGCGCCGAGACGCCGACGTGCTCGCTCGACGGCGACTGGACCGTCTCGAGCAGGCACGCGACGGTGACGCGCAGGGAGGACGGGCTGTGGGTCGAGGACACCGGCTCGACCAACGGCACGTTCGTGAACGGCGCCCGTGTCACGAGCGCCGCGCCTGCTCCAGGCTGGCGACGTCCTCCGCGTCGGGCATACCGACCTGGTGGTGGAGTCGTGAGGATCGGACGCGCCGCCGCGCTCACCGACACCGGCCGCCGGCGCCTCGACAACGAGGACGCCTTCGTGCTCGAGCCGCCGCTGTTCGCCGTCGCCGACGGGATGGGCGGCGCACAGGCCGGCGAGGTCGCCTCAGGGCTCGCCGTCTCCACGATCGAGGAGCGCGGCATCGGCCTGCGCGACGAGGGAGCGCTGGTCGAGCTCCTCGGCCTCGCGAACACCCGGATCCATCGAGCGCTCGCTCGGCGACCCGAGCGTGAGCGGGATGGGCACGACCGCGACGATCGTCGTCGTCGACGAGGCGGCGGGCACCGTCACCCTGGCGCCACGTCGGCGACTCGCGCGCGTACCTGATCCGAAACGGCGGCGATCACGCAGCTGACCGATGACCACTCGCTCGTGGCCGAGCTCGTCCGCAGCGGCAGGATCACCGAGGAGGAGGCACTCGTCCATCCCGGCCCGCTCCGTGATCACGCGCGTGCTCGGCACCGATCCCGTCGTCGACGTCGACACGACGACGGATGCCGTGCCGAGCCTGGAGACCTCGTGCTCCTGTGCTCGGACGGGCTGAGCGCGATGCTCCGCGACGAGACGATCCTCAGCCTCGTCCTCGCCGCGCCCGGTCCCGCCGAGGCCACGGAGGCGCTCGTGGCCGCGGCGAACGCCTCGGGCGGCGACGACAACGTCACGGTCGTGCTGTTCGAGGTGCTCGAGGGCGAGGCCCCGGAGCGGCCGATGCCGCCCCCGATGCCGCCCGCCCCCGGCGAGGAGCCGCACGCGATCGCAGCCCCCGGGGAGCCGGCAGCCCGAGGTCGACGCCACGGAGCGGGAGACGGGAGCCGGTGGCCGGCGCTCCTGCTGCTCGCGGCGATCGCGCTGGTCGCCGCGCTCGCCCTCTGGTGGGGCCTCACCCGGTGAGCGCACGCAACCGCGAGCTCTTCGTCCTCGTCCTCGCGAGCCTGGTCGCGTCGACGGCGTTCGCGACGGCCTGGATCGCGAAGGGCGGCACGATCGACCTCGGCTGGCTCCCCGCCGCGCTCGTCCTCGCAGCGGTCTTCGTCGGAGGTCACCTCGTCGCACGGATGACCGTTCCCAACGCCGACCCGGTGCTCCTCCCCCTTGCCGGGGCGCTCTGCGCGATCGGGTTGACCTTCGTCTACCGGGTCGACGCCCGACGACGCGCGCCGGCAGCTCGTGTGGGTCGCCGTCGGCGTCGGCTGTGTTCTGCACCGTGCTCTGGGTGCTGCGCTACGACTACCGCACCCTCGAGCGCTATCGCTACCTGTTCGGGGTGTCGGCCGTCGTCCTGCTGATGCTCCCCTCGGTGCCCGGGGCTCGGGGTCCGCATCAACGGCGTCAAGCTGTGGATCGAGATCGGGCCGTTGCAGTTCCAGCCCGGTGAGATCGCGAAGATCTTCCTCGTCCTCTTCCTGGCCGGATACCTGCGCGAGAAGCGCGAGTCGCTCGCACAGGGGCGTCTCAAGGACATCGGCCCGCTCCTGGCGATCTGGGGCGCGGCCATGCTCGTGCTCGTCCAGACCAGCGACCTCGGCTCGGCGCTGCTCAACTTCGGGATCTTCCTGGCGATGCTCTACATCGCGACCGGGCGAGCCCTCTACGTGCTCGGCGGGGTGGTCCTCTTCCTCGGCGGCGCGGCCTTCCTCTACAACGAGATCAGTCGCGTGCAGCAGCGGGTCACCGTCTGGCTCCAGCCGTGGACCGACGAGAAGGTGTACTGCTCGATCAACGGCCGCCTCGAGCTCCGTCAGAGCTGCGACTCGTACCAGCTCGTCAAGAGCCTGTACTCGATCGCGAACGGCGGCTACGGCGGGACCGGGATCGGGCGCGGGACGTTCGAGACGGTCGACGGCACACCGCTGATCCCCTACCTGCAGACGGACTTCATCTACTCCGCCGTGGCACAGGAGCTCGGGCTCGTCGGCGCAGCGGCAGTCCTCCTCCTCTTCCTGGCGGTCGTCGCTCGGGGGATGCGCATCGCGCTGCTCGCCCAGGACGGGTTCTCCAAGCTCCTCGCCGCCGGGCTCACGTTCGGCTTCGCGCTGCAGACGTTCATCATCGTCGGCGGAGTCCTCCGGCTCGTGCCGCTCACGGGCATCACGATGCCGTTCATCTCGTACGGCGGCTCCTCGATCGTCGCGAACTTCGTGATGCTCGCGCTGCTCCTGCTCGTCTCCAACCGCGCGGTGCTCACCGCGGGTGGCCGGTGAACCGCCAGCTCACGCGGGTCACGTACGTCGCCCTGGGGCTGATCGTCGCCCTCGTGGTCGCGACGACGTACTGGCAGACCTGGGCGCGGCCGGGCCTCGCCGCACGCCAGGACAACGAGATCCAGCGCGTCGCGGAGTTCGAGGTGAGACGAGGGCTGATCCTCGCGCCGACCCGCGTGCTCGCGCGGAACCGCGAGGAGAAGCGCGGTCGTCGCACGCTGTACTTCCGCGAGTACCCACAGGGACGGTTCGCGGCGCACGTGGTCGGGTACTCGACCATCGCACGGAGCCGAGCCGGCCTCGAGCGGTCGCTGAACGGCATCCTCACCGGAACGGATCGCGCGCTCGACGACCTCGTCCAGCAGCAGCTCGACGAGCTCAAGGGAAGGCCGATCGTCGGGGACTCCGTCGTCACCACGCTCGATCTCGCCGGCCAGCGTGAGGCCCTCGCACAGCTCGGCACGCGCTGCGGCGCGGTCGTGGTGCTCGATCCGCGCGACGGACGTCTGCTGGTGATGGCCTCGTCGCCGAGCTACGACCCGAACCTCGTGGAGGAGAGCTACCAGCGGATCGACCGGATCACCGCCGACTGCCGCCCCGCGGCGCCGCTGCTCAACCGTGGCTCCGCCGGGCTCTACGCGCCGGGATCGACGTTCAAGGTGGTGACCGCCTCCGCGGCGCTCGAGTCCCGCCGCTTCGAGCCGGAGCTCGACGTTCGTCGATCCCGGCTACTGCATCGCGTACGGCAAGCGGGTCAACAACTTCGACACGTCCCGTCCGTTCGGGACGATCGATCTCGTCACGGCGCTCCGGTACTCGGTCAACTCCGTGTTCTGCAACATCGGCAAGGAGCTCGGGGCCAAGCGCATCCTCGACCAGGCGAAGCGCTTCGGCTTCTACGAGCGTCCGCCGCTCGAGACGCCGGAGGGCGAGCGCCTCCCGAGCGGGCTGTACCGCGACGGCGAGCTCTGGTACCCGACGCGCAACACCCAGGTCGACGCCGGCCGCATGGCGTTCGGGCAGGAGCGGATGCTCGTGACGCCGATGCAGATGGCGATGGTCGCCGCCGGGGTCGGCAACGCGGGGATCCTGATGAAGCCGTACGTCGTCGACCGGGTCGTCTCGCCGCGCGGCACCACCGTCGCCAAGACGCAGAAGCAGCGGCTCTCGCGGGCGGTCGGGCCCGTCACCGCCCGGGATCGTCGTCCGAGATGATGGTCGGCGCCGTGGAGGGCGGGACGGGCACGGCAGCCAGGATCCCCGGGTACCGCGTCGGCGGCAAGACCGGGACGGCGGAGACCGGCGTCCCGGGCCTGAACACGGTGTGGTTCATCGGCTTCGCAGGCAAGCCGGGCAAGCGTCCGGAGCGTCGCGATCGCGGTCGCGGTCGAGCGTCAGGCCTCGACGGGCGGCCAGACCGCCGCACCGATCGCGCGCGCCGTGATGGAGGCACTCCTACCCCGCACGTCGAACCCCTAACCTTCGGAGACCAATGACAGGCGATCGCAGACAGGGAACCCTCTTCGCCGGCCGGTATCTGCTGGAGCGCAAGCTCGGCAGCGGCGGGATGGCGGACGTCTGGCTCGCGCAGGACCAGGAGCTGTCCCGCAACGTCGCCGTCAAGGTCCTGCACGAGCGCTACGCGAACGACGAGCAGTTCGTCGAGCGCTTCCGCCGTGAGGCGACGCACGCCGCCGGCCTCTCGCACCCCAACATCGTCTCGATCTTCGACCGCGGCGAGGCCGAGGGCTCGTACTACATCGTGATGGAGTACGTCGAGGGCCGGACGCTCAAGGAGCTCATCGTCACGCGCGGCGCCTGCCCGGTGCCGGTCGCGATCTCCTACGTCCGGCAGGTGCTCGCGGCGCTGCGCTACGCGCACCGCAACGGGATCATCCACCGCGACATCAAGCCCCACAACGTGATCGTCGACCGGGAGGGGCGGGCGAAGGTCGCGGACTTCGGGATCGCGCGGGCCGGGACGAGCCAGATGACCGAGGCCGGGTCGATCATCGGCACCGCGCAGTACCTCTCGCCCGAGCAGGCCCGCGGCTCCGTCGTCGACGAGAGCTCCGACCTCTACTCCACCGGGATCGTCCTCTACGAGCTGCTCACCGGCACGGTGCCGTTCACGGGCGACACGCCTGTCGAGATCGCCATGAAGCACCTCTCCACGCCGCCCGCGCCGCCGTCGACGCTGCGCCACGAGATCCCGCACGACCTCGACCTCGTCGTGCTGCGCGCGCTGGCCAAGGAGCCGATCGACCGCTACCGCTCCGCGCAGGAGATGGATCACGACCTCGAGCTGGTCGCGCGCGGCGAGCCGGTCGGTCGCGAGACGGAGGAGGCCGCGACGATGGTGCTCCGCGGTGAGACGACCGCCGCCACCGCCGCCCCTCCCGCCTGCGGCGACCAACGGCGCAGAGCGCTACCGCGCCTACGACGGCGAGGTGCGCACCCGGCGGGCGCTCTGGCCGTGGTTGCTCGCCGCGGGCGTGGCGCTGGCGCTCGGGATCGGTGGGTTCTTCGCGTGGAACGGGCTGAGCGACCGCATCGACGCCGGACAGACGGTGGCAGTCGACAACTACGAGGGCATCGTCGAGGCGAAGGCGGTCGAGCTGATCATCGACGACGGCTTCGAGCCGCAGGGTTCGCCGGCTGCCGAACGGGAGGTGCCGAGGCCGGTACACCTTCGACCAGGAGCCGGCGGCGGGGACGGAGCTGCCCAAGGGCGGGATCGTCACGATCGCCGTCTCGACGGGCAAGGCGAAGGTCGCCGGTCCCGTCGCTGGTGGGCAAGACCCGAGACGACGCGGTCAAGGAGCTCACGGGGCTCGGGCTCGACGCGAACGTCGTCGAGGTGAACTCCCAGAAGCAGGGCGGGATCGTGATCGCGCAGGATCCCTCTCCGGGAACCGTCCTCGTCTCGGGCTCGTCGGTGCGCGTCAACGTGTCGAAGGGCCCGAAGCCGGTCGCGGTGCCGAACGTCGTGGGTCTGCAGGTCGACATCGCGACGTCGCAGCTGAACACGGCCGGGTTCCCCGTGCTCCCGTGTCCAGGTCGAGAGCGACCGGCCCGGCAGGCGAGGTCGTCGCCCAGAGTCCGCCAGGCAACACGACGACGTCGAAGGGAGCGACGATCACGCTCTCGGTCTCGAAGGGCCCGAGCACGGTCACGGTTCCCGACGTGACGCTCTCGCCTGTCGCCGACGCCCGGACGACCCTCACGGCGGCGGGCTTCAAGTCGCGGACGGTGCAGCAGCAGACCGACGACGAGACGCTCGACGGGGTCGTCATCTCACAGGACCCCGCCGGCGAGACGCAGGCCGAGCCCGACTCGACCGTGACGCTGACCGTCGGGCTCTACGTCCCGCCTCCGTCACCGACACGACGGCGCCGACGGACACGACACCGACGTTCCCGTGAGCGCGCCTCCGCGTCGCCGTGCTCGCCGGAGGCCGCTCGAGCGAGCACGAGATCTCGCTCGCCTCGGCCGCCTCGGTGGTCGAGGCGCTCGATCCCGCCCGCTACGAGACGTCCGTGATCGAGATCGGCCGCGACGGTCGGTGGGCGCTCCCGGCGGCCACGGCGACCGCGATCGGCGCCGGGGCCGCTGCCACCCTCCCGGTGCCCGCCGACCGCTCCCCCACGGCGCTCGGCGAGGTGGACGTCGTCCTGCCCATCCTGCACGGCCCGTTCGGCGAGGACGGGACGGTGCAAGGGCTGCTGGAGCTGGCAGGCGTCCCGTACGTCGGCGCGGGCGTCGCCGCGTCGGCGCTCTGCATGGACAAGGACCTGTTCAAGGCCGTGCTGCGCGACCGCGGCATCCCGGTCGCGCGCAACGTGACGCTGCGCCCGGGCGATCCCGTCGAGAACCCGTACGGCTACCCGGTGTTCGTCAAGCCCGCCCGGCTCGGCTCGTCCGTCGGCATCTCCAAGGCGCGGACGCACGGCGGAGCTCGAGGACCGCGGTCGCCCTCGCCCGCCGTCACGACGACAAGGTGCTCGTCGAGGAGTACCAGCCGGGGATCGAGGTCGAGTGCGGCGTGCTCGGGAACCTCGAGCCGATCGCCTCGGTCGTCGGCGAGATCGTGGCGAACGCCGACTGGTACGACTACGAGGCGAAGTACGCCGACGGCGGGATGGAGCTGTCGGATCCCGGCGGGCATCTCCGAGGCGGCGACGGCCGAGGTGCGGAGGCTCGCCGTCGAGGCCTTCGTCGCGACGGACTGCGAGGGGATGGCGCGCGTCGACTTCTTCGTCGACGAGGACGACGGCGTCGTCGTCAACGAGCTCAACACGATCCCGGGCTTCACCGCGACGAGCGTCTACGGGAAGCTGTTCGCCGCGAGCGGGATCCCGTACGCCGAGCTGCTCGACCGCCTCGTCGGGCTTGCTCTCGAGCGCCACGAGCGACGCCGTGCGCTGCAGCTTCTAGGAGCGGATCCGGCCGGGACGGGCGAGCGGGCCTCTACGGGGCGTCGCCGAGGACGGCGTCGATCGCGTCCTCCCAGGCCTCGAGCGCGTCGTCGAGCTCGGGCGTCGGAGATCGTCAGCGGGCAGAGCACGCGGATGCAGTTCCCCGAGACGCCCGACTTGAGCAGGATCAGCCCTCGCTGCAGCGCCGCGTCGATCACGGCCTCGGCCAGCTCGGGCGCGGGCTCCTTCGTCAGCGGGTCGCGGACGAGCTCGATCGCGAGCATCGCGCCGAGCCCGCGCACGTCGCCGATCCGCGGGATGGCGCGCCTGCCAGTCGAGCAGTCGTCGACCGGATCCGCTCTCCGACGACGCCGGCGCGCTCGACGCACGCTCCTCCTCCTCGAACACGTCGAGCACGGCGAGCGCTGCGGCGAGGGCGAGCGGGTTGCCGATGTACGTGCCGCCGATCGCGCCCGGGTGCGGCGCGTCCATCACGGACGCCCGACCGACGACGCCCGAGAGCGGCATCCCCGCGGCGATCGACTTGGCGACCGATGATCAGGTCGGCCTCGACGTCGAAGTGCTCCATCGCGAACATCCGCCCGGTGCGCCCGAAGCCGGTCTGCACCTCGTCGGCGACGAGGACGATCCCGTGGTCGTCGCAGAGCGCCCGCAGACCCCGGACGAACGCCGGGTCGGCCGGGACGAAGCCTCCCTCGCCGAGCTGCGGCTCGAAGACGATCGCGGCGACGTGCTCGGGCGACACGTGCGTGTGCAGCATGTGCTCGATCTGGGCGAGCGCCTCCGCGACGCTCGGGCCGCGATAGACGTTCGGGAACGGAGCCCGGTACACCTCGGGCGCGAACGGCCCGAGCCCGGTCTTGTACGGGTGCACCTTCGAGGTCATCGTCATCGCCATCAGCGTGCGGCCGTGGAACCCGCCCTCGAACGCGATCACCGCCGAGCGGCCCGTCGCGAGGCGGGCGATCTTGACCGCGTTCTCGACCGCCTCGGCGCCCGAGTTGAAGAACGCCGCCCGCGTCTCCCCCGTGATCGGCACGAGCGCGCCGAGGCGCTCGGCGAGCGCGACGTAGCCCTCGTAGGGCACGAGCGTGAAGTCGGTGTGCGTGAAGCGCGCCGCCTGCTCGGCGATCGCCTCGACCACGCGCGGATGGGCGTGACCGACGTTCATCACGCCGATGCCGCCGGCGAAGTCGACGAACGTGTTGCCGTCGACGTCGGTGATCGTCGCGTCCCTCGCAGCGGCGGCGAACACGGGCAGGTGGACGATCAGCGGATGCGCGACGGCCCGGTCCTCGCGGGCGCGCAGCTCGCGCGAGCGCGGGCCGGGGATCTCGGTGCGGATGTCGATCACCCTCGTGGCAGCCATCGGTGCCGCAGCGTAGCCGAGTCGCCCGGGAGTACGCTCGGCGAGTGGACGCCTTCCTCGACGCCCTCGATCCGGATCCGCTCGTCGCCTACGAGCGGTGGCTCGACGAGGCCGTCGCCGCCGGCCTCTGGGAGCCCGACGCCGCCGCGCTCGCCACCGCGACGCCCGACGGCGCTCCGTCCGTGCGGATGGTGCTGCTGCGTCGCCGGGACGAGCGGGGCGTGTGCTTCTTCACGAACCGCGAGAGCCGCAAGGGCGGCGAGCTCGCGGTGAACCCGCGGGCGGCGCTCGCGACCCACTGGGGGCCGCCGCTCGAGCGGCAGGTGCGCCTCGAGGGCACGGTCGAGCGGTCGACCGACGCCGAGTCGCTCGCCTACTTCCGGACCCGGCCGCTCGCGAGCCGTCTCGGCGCGTGGGCGTCGCCCCAGTCGCGTCCGCTCGCCGACCGCGACGAGCTGGAGGCGCGTCTCGCGGAGGTGCGGGCGCGCTTCGCGGACGACGACGATCCCGCCGCTGCCGCCGTTCTGGGGCGGCTACCGGCTCGTGCCGGACGCGGTCGAGCTCTGGCAGGACCGGCGCGACCGGCTCCACGACCGCGGCGCTACGAGCGCGACGGGACGGGCGACGGCCTCGGTCGCGCCGTGGGCGAGGGCTCGCCGCGCCTGCCGTGCCCGAGCACGCCGGGCGCGACGGGGACGGCGCCTACGGGGTCTGGGAGGCGCGAGCGCGCTCTGGTGTAGATCGCCCGATGGCGTTCCAGAGCAGGTAGCCCTTCGCGCCCTGCAGCCGTGTCGCCTCGATCTGCTGGCGCAGCTGCTCCGCCCCGTAGCTCCAGTCCTGGATCCACGGGATCAGCTGGGCGCGGCTCCCCTTCAGCTGCTGCTTGAAGTCGACGAGGGTGCGGAAGACGGTCTCGCCCGGCTCGGCGCTCGGGCTCGCGATCCCGAGCTCGCCGCCGCCGTAGAGGACGGGGTACGCCATCGGGTTGACGTGGTCGACGTGCTGGGAGATCCACGCGGCACCTGCCCGATGCGAAGGTCGCGCGTCGCGGAGAGACCGAAGAGCGCCGTCGAGATCCGCACACCGAGCGGCGCGAGCCGGCGCTGGGCGTACGCCGCGAAGTCGGCGATCGACCTCGCCGCGCGGCACGCGTCGTCCGCCCCGGGTAGACGGCGGCGCCGACGTCGCCGTCGGAGGGGAAGCGCACGTAGTCGAGCATGATCTCGTCGAAGCCGGCGCGCGCAGCCGCAGCGGCGACGCCCGACCGCGTAGTCCCAGTTCCGCCGGTCGTACGGGTTGAGCCACCCAGAGCCCGCGCTCGTCGCCCAGACGCGAGCCGTCCGCGCGTACGGATCGCGAGGTCGGGCCGCGCACGCGCGAGCACGTCGGATCCTGGAAGACGACGACCCGGCCGATCACGTAGACGCCGCGTCGATGGAGCATGCGCACGGCCTTGCGCGGGATCGTAGAACGAGCGCATCGCCCCGACCTTCGCCGCGAGCGGGACGCCCACCGGGCGGAAGCCGATCTCGCCGCTCTCGTCCTTGACGTCGAGCTGGATCGTGTTGAGGCCGACCGTCGTCAGGCCGCGTACTCCTCGAGCTTGCCGGGCAGCGAGGCGAGCGCGCCGGTCACGTGGACGCCACGCACCTCGACGGGCAGCGAGCGGCGCCCGGACCTCTGCCGGAGCCGTCGTCACGGCGCCCGTTCGTGAGATCGACGTGGACGTCACGCTGCGTCGTCTCGCCGGCGCGTCTTGCCTGCGAGCGTCATCCCGCCGCCGAGCGCGAGCACGCCCAGGAGCGACGACGGCGAAGACGAGCGCCCTCCGCCGCCGCTTGCGGCGTCGCATCCTGCTCCCGACGAGCACGGAACCGCTCGTTCGGGTCCATCGATGGGTAGAGCATGGACACCGGGTCCAGGAGGGTAGCGCACCTGGGCGGTCCTGCGAAGCGTCCGACGGCGTACGATTGGCGCACCCATGGTGCTCTCCGACCGAACGATCCGGCGGCTCGATCGACGAGGGACGGATCGGGATCGATCCCTACGAGCCCGGCGCTGATGCAGCCGTCGAGCCTCGACGTGCGCGTCGACAGGCTGTTCCGCGTCTTCCGCAACTCGCGCTATCCGTACATCGACGTCAAGCGCGAGCAGGAGGAGCTCACCGAGCTCGTCGAGGTCGCCGACGACGAGCCGTTCATCCTCCACCCGGGCGAGTTCGTGCTCGGCTCGACGCTCGAGGTCGTGCGACTCCCGGACGACCTCGTCGCTCGCCTCGAGGGGAAGTCGTCGCTCGGCAGGCTCGGGCCTCCTGATCCACTCGACGGCGGGCTTCATCGACCCCGGCTTCGACGGGCCACGTGACGCTGGAGCTCTCGAACGTCGCGAACCTGCCGATCACGATCTACCCGGGGATGAAGATCGGCCAGCTCTCGTTCATGCAGCTGAGCGAGCCCGCCGAGCGGCCGTACGGCAGCGAGCGGGATGGGCTCGAAGTACCAGGGGCAGCGCGGCCCGACGCCGAGCGCCTACTGGCGCAACTTCGGACGAGCGCCTGGGAGTCGGCGGCTGGCCCGGCGGCGGGCGCGCCCGCGAGGAGCAGCGCGCGGGGAGACGCGCGAGGGGCCGTGCGCGCACGACCCCTCGCTCGTTCGGTGACCAGCGGTGGATTGGTAGAGGCGCTTCACGACTCGACACTCGGCTCGGCGGCGCGACTCGCGCGAGCCCCCCACGCTGGCTAGGCGGTTCCCGGTGGTCCCGGGGGCACGCCTCTACCCGCTGGTACCTCCGCTGCCGGTACTACTGGAATCGCTCACTACCGGACCACCTCCTTTCCGCGGTAGCCGCGAGTGTACGCAGAGACGTCGGACGGTCGCAAGGGGCCGATCCGGCGTCCTGCCCCTCGCTCCTCGACGCGCTGCGCCTCGGCGGTGATGCAGTGGTCTCGTGCTGCTCGTGCGTCGACGAGTCGGACGACTCGACGCCGGAGGGCTCCGTTACCTCAATGGTCGTCGCGGATGACCGGTCCGGAGGGCCTCCGCCCGGCCGTCCGGAGCTAGTCCAGGACGGTGGAGATCTCGAGGCCGTTGCCCACGGGGATGGTCACCGAGGACAGGGTCGGGTCGCTTCGGCGGGCTGCCACGTAGTCGGCGAGCGCCTCGGCATGGTCGCCGACGTTGTCCGCCACGATCGACCCGCCGCGGACGACGAGCGGCCTGACCAGCCCGAAGAGCTCCTCGTAGTCCCGCTTCCACGCGTCGAGGAGCACGAGGTCGAACGGGCCGAGGCCCGGGATCGTCTCGTGCGCGTCACCCGCGACCAGGCGGGCGACATCGGCGAGCCCAGCGTCCGCCACGTTCCTCCGCCAGGCGTCGATCTTCACCGGGTCCAGCTCGAGCGAGACGACCTGGCCACCTCGCAGCCGCGCGCCGGCTGCGATCCAGATCGTCGAGTATCCCCGGGAGGCCCCGATCTCGAGCGCCCGGCACCCCTCGGCCGCGGCGGCGAGGGAGAGCAGCACCGCTCCGGCCTCGGGCCCGACCGGCAGCGACCGCTGCAGCGAAGGAAGCCCCGCCTCGCGGTCAGCCTCGTCCTCGGCCTCGAGCCGGGCGAGCGTGCGGCGGACGCGGTCGTCGAGCATCCGCCGAGCCTACCCGCCAGGCGTCGCGGCTCGCCGGGGCCTCAGCCGGCGCCGCTCAGGGGACGTCGACGACGATCATCCCGTCGTCACGCACGCGGACGGCGTAGGTGTCGACGGGGATGTACGCGGGGAGCGTGAGCGCGTTCCCGGTGCGGACGTCGAACCGCGCTCCATGGCGTGGGCAGATGACCTCGCACGACGCGGGATCCCACTCGCCCTCGCACAGCTTGCCGTCGTCGTGCGTGCAGCGGTCCTCGATCGCGAAGAGCGCGCCGTCGCAGTTGTAGACGCCGACTCCCTCCGGCCCGGCCCGGTCGAGCACGCGGTGCGACCCGGGCGGAAGCTCTTCGAGCCGGCAGACCTCGACCTCGGCCACGACGTCAGGAGAGCGTGAGCTCGTCGGTCGACGTGCCCCACTCGTCGGGGAGCGGCGTGCCCTTGGCGCGGTGCAGCGCCACCTTGAGCACACCGAGCCCGAGGATCGCGCACTTGAGCCGCACGGGCGTCAGCGGGATCCCGATCTCCTCGAGGAGCTCGTCCTTCGGCATCGCCGCGACCTCGGCGGCAGTGCGGCCCTTGACGAGGTCCGTCAGCATCGACGTGGCGGCCTGGCTGATAGCGCAGCCCTGCCCCTCGAACCCGACCTCGTCGATCACATCGCCCTCGCCGAACCTGACGGTGACCGTGACCTCGTCGCCGCACAGCGGGTTCTTCCCGTCCGCGACGGCATCGCACGGGTCGAGGAGGCCGTGGTTCCGGGGCGTCTTGTAGTGATCGAGGATGACCTCGCGGTAGAGCTGCTCGAACTCGCTCATCCGAGCCGCGCCTTCGCGACGTCCACGGCGTCGACGAGCCTGTCGACGTCGTCCGGGGTCGAGTACAGGTAGAAGCTGGCGCGGTTCGTCGCGAGGACGCCGAGGCGCCGCATCAGCGGCTGACAGCAGTGGTGGCCGGCCCTGATCGCAACGCCTTCGAAGTCGAGGACCTGCGCGACGTCGTGCGGGTGGACGCCGTCCACGCCGAACGAGATGATCCCGGCTCTGCGCTCGACCGGTGGTCCGTAGAGCCTCACCCACGCGCGCTCGCCGAGCAGGCCGAGCGCCCTGACCGTGAGCTCGCGCTCGTGCGCCGCGATCGCGTCGAGCCCAACGGCCTCGACGTAGTCGATCGCCGCGGCGAACCCGACGGCCTCCGCCATCGGAGCCGTGCCGGCTTCGAACTTGTGGGGCAGCTCGGCCCACGTCGAATGATCGTCCTCGACGCTGGCGATCATGTGCCCGCCGTAGAGGAAGGGGCGCATCTCCTGCAGGAGCGCGGCCCGACCCCAGAGGGCGCCGATCCCGCTCGGGCCGCACAGCTTGTGCGCGGAGACGGCGACGAAGTCGACGTCGAGCGCCTGCACGTCGATGCGCTGGTGCGGCGCCATCTGGGCTGCGTCGACCACGACGACGGCGCCCTGGGCGTGCGCCCACGCGACGATCCGCTCGAGCGGGTTCACCGTGCCGAGCGCGTTCGAGATGCCGCCGACCGCGACGACGCGGAGCGGCTCCGCCCGCGACGGTCTCGTCGAGGAGGTCGAGCCTGAGCTCGCCGTCGTCGTCCACCGGCAGCACGCGGAAGACCGCCCCGGTGCGCTCTGCGGCCGCCTGCCACGGCACGAAGTTCGAGTGGTGCTCGAGCTGCGTCGTGAGGACGACGTCACCCGGCCCCAGGTTGTCGGCACCCCAGGCGTAGGCGACGAGGTTCAGCGCCTCGGTCGCATTGCGCACGAAGACGACCTCACGTGACGTCGCGGCGTTCAGGAACCGCGCGACGGTCTCGCGTGAGGCCTCGAGCGCCGCCGTAGCGCGCTCGGCGAGCTCGTACACGCTGCGATGGACGTTCGCGTAGGACGTCTCGTAGAACGAGTCCATCGCCTCGAGCACCGCGCGAGGCTTCTGAGCGCTGGCCGCCGAGTCGAGGAACACGAGCCGGCGCCCGTGCGAGGGACGCCCGAAGATCGGGAAGTCGGAGCGGATCCGGGCGGCGTCGAGCGGCGGGGTGATGGCCGGGTTCACAGCGACCTATCGTACCCCTGGCACGCAGGGCTGGACCGCGACGCGCCCTCGTGTGGCGTGGGCTGCCGTTCGCTCAGTGCGGGGTGTGGCCGTTCGTCTTCGCGCGCTCGGCGAGCTCCTGCCGCCGTTCGAGCTCGCTCCGTGCGGTCTCGAGGATCTCGCAGACGCGCTCGAGGCGTCCTGCCTCCGTCTCCTCGGCGAGCAGCTCGAGCTTCAGCTCCGGCGCGAGCTCGAAGCGACCCGCGAGAGTGAAGGAGAGCGCCGGATCGTCCGGATCGGGCGCAGGGAGCTCCGTGCCTGTCAGCGCGAGCAAGCGGCCGTACAGCGACGTGGCGCGGGCGACGAGCCCGGGGTCGACCGTGGAGGGAAGATCGTCGAGCGGGTCGATCTCGCCGGTGTGGAACGACCTCCCGTCGGTCATCCCGAGCAGACGGAACCGCTCGCCACCTTCGACCACGATGTCGAGCCGACCGTCGTCGTAGCGCTGCATCACCTCGACCACGGTCGCGAAGGTCCCGACCTCCCGCACGCCGTCGTCGTCTGCGTACACGAGTCCGAACGGCTTCTCGTCGTCGAGGCACTCGGCGATCAGCTCGCGGTAGCGCGGCTCGAAGATGTGGAGCGGGATCTGCTCTCCCGGGAGCAGCACGAGCGACAGGGGGAACAGGCCGATCTCGTCCACACCCCAAGCCTAGTGGCGCGCGCCGTGATCGCGAGGCCTCGACCCGATCGTGAGCCCGGGACCGCCCAGCAGAGTGCGCGAGGCACTTACCTCGTTCGGCGCCGCCTCCCTCGTCCGCAGCGACGACCCCGACCCGATCGTGAGCCCGGGGTTGACAGCAGGGTCATGCGCTCGAATCCTGTGACGGCGGGCACCCGGATCGGTATCGACGTCGTCGACACGGCAGACGTGCGCGAGGCGCTCGCCTCGTTCGGCGGTGCCTACCTCGCCCGCATCGCCGGCCCCGACGAGCGTCGCTGGTGCGAGCGCTGGACGCGTAGGACGAGCGGCGCGTCGCTGCGTGTTCGCGGCAAGGAAGCCGCGCCAGGCGCTCGCCCCGGAGCCGGACGACCCTCTGCCGCTTCGATCGATCGTCCTGAGTCCGGGCTCGGGTATCGTCGGCGTCGCGCTGGAGGGCGCCGCCTCCGCGCTCGCGAAGCGACGCCAGGTGACCGCTGTGAGCGTGAGCCTCGGGATCGCCCGGGGGTGCCGCTCACGCACATCCTCTGGGGACACGTCTGGCTGGGCATCGCGACGGCCGCTCTCGATCGGGCGCGTGCCTTCGTGCGCGAGCAGGCACGCGCCCGTCCGGGCACCACGCCGGTCGCGGCGGCGCGTCTCTCCGAGCTCGCCCGGGTGCATCAGCGGTTGCGCAACGAGGTCTCGGCCGGCCTCCAGGAGTACGAGGCGCTGAGAGCCTCCGACGATCACCCTGACAACCTCTTCACCATGGCGTACGCCATCCGCGTCAACATGCTCAAGATCAACGCCTCGGAGCTCGCGGCGGAGACGGCGCTCGGGGCGCTCGCCGTGTGCGGGATAGCGGGCTACCGCAACGACACCCCGTTCAGCGTCGGTCGTCACGTGCGCGACGCGCTGTCGGCGGCGCTCATGATCGGCAACGACCGCATCCACGCCACGAACGCCACACTGCTCCTCGTGAGCAAGGGCTGAGCGATGTCGGGCGCGACGGAGCGCGACCAGGCAGCGGACGTGTAATCGGTTGGGAGCTGCACTTCGATATGAGCATCAGTCGTGTCAGGGTTATTCCCACTCGTCGTACTCGCGGGCGAATGCGATCGAGGCATCGGGAGCGACGTCGATCGCGCTCTTGTGCCGAGCACGACGCGATCTGCCCTGAGTGTTAGTTGAGTGAAGTGAATGAGAGTGGTATTGTGTGAATATGAAATGTTGTGTGTAAATGGATTTTGCCGATGTGGTGCGTTCATGATCGGTCACGTCGACCACGCCCAGATCGTATCGACGCCCTGCTCACCCTGGCGACGACGCAGGATGAACATGCTCCGTCTCACGGGCTCGTCGCGCACGCCTCGGAGATCTGTCGACGCTTGCGAGCCGGCTGCGTCTGGCAGGACACGCAGCCGGCCGACGCGCGTCAGGCCTGCGGGATCCGCGCCTCGAGCGCCGCTCCGAGCGCGTCGCGCACCGGCTCGAGGTCGACCCGGTCGAGCACGTCCTGGAAGAACCCGCGCACGATCAGCCGCTCTGCCTCGGCGCGGGGCAGGCCCCGGGCCATCAGGTAGAAGAGCTGCTCGCGGTCGACGGGGGAGAGCGTCGCGCCGTGCGTGCAGCGCACGTCGTTGGCGAGGATCTCGAGACCCGGGATCGAGTTGGCTGACGCCTGCTTCGAGAGGAGCAGGTTGCGGTTCTCCTGATACGCGTTGGTCTTCTGCGCGCCCTCCTCGACCCGGATCATCCCCCGCCAGACCGTGCGAGCCGAGTCGCGCAGCGCGCCCTTGAACGCGAAGTCGCTCTCGGTGTCGGGCGCGGCGTGGAGCTGGTAGGTGTCGAAGTCGAGGTGCTGGTGCCCGTCCGCGAAGTAGGCGCCCGTGACGCGCGACGTGGCGCCGCGTCCGACGAGGTCGTTCTGGATCCAGACCTTCCCTTTCGCCGAGCCGAACCCGCCCGTGACCCAGTCGAGCTCGGCGTCCCGCTCGACCTGCGCGTGGTTCGACGAGAAGAGCCAGGTCTTCTGCGAGAGGTTCTGGACGTTGACGTACTCGACCTTCGCGCCGTCGTGGACGACGATCTCGACGGCTGCGTTGACGTAGCCCGCGAGCTCAGGCGAGGTCGAGGCGAGCTCCTCGATGAGCGTGAAGCGGCTGCCGGGCTCGGCGACGACGAGCACCCGCCAGAACAGCGAGCCGCCGTCGACAGTGTTGGTGACCCGGAGGAAGAGCGGCCGCGCGAGCTCGACGCCCGCAGGCACGTGGACGACCAGACCGTGCTGCCAGACGGCGGCGTTGTGCGCGCGGAGCTTGTCGTCGGGCTTGACCAGGGAGCCGAGCAGCGGCTCGGCGTCGTCGAGAGCCTCGAAGCGGATGCCCTCGGGCGCAGACACGATCGTGAGCCCGCGCTCGTCGAGCGTCGCGATGCCGGCGGCGTCCAGCTCGAGGAAGGACGTCCCGGCAGACGCGCTCCGCGGCGACCGCGGCGTCCCACGCATCGGGGTCGAAGGAGGAGAGATCCGTGAACCGCCAGTGCTCGTCACGGGTCGTCGGGAGCGGGAGCGCCCGGTAGCGGTCGAGCAGGTCAGCTCTCATGGGGTGCATACCTCCGGTGCAGCATCAGCGTGTTGCCGTCAGGGTCGTGGAAGATCGCCATGTGGCAGACGGTCGTGTCGAACGGCTCCCCCTGGAACTCGACGCCCTTGGCCTCCAGGGCCCTCTGCGCCTCGTGCACGTCCGGCACGCGAAGCGCGATCGGCGCGGTGTGAGGCCCTTCGAACGTCTGCCCGATGTTGGTCGGGTCGAGCAGGTAGAGGCTCACGTTCTCACCCAGCTGGAACTCCGGCCAGGAGCCCTGCCCGGGGATCTCGGCCAGGCCGAGCGTCTCGCCGTAGAAGCGGCGCGAGCGCTCCAGGTCGGTGACCGGCACGGAGATGAAGTCGGCTCTCTCGACGGTGATGCCCATAGGTCTCCCAGCCCTTCCAGTGCCGTGCGAAGCGCGGCACTAGCCGACCGATCCCTCCATCTGCAGCTGGATCAGGCGGTTCATCTCGACGGCGTACTCGAGCGGGAGCTCCTTGGTGATCGGCTCGACGAAGCCGGAGACGATCATCGCGGACGCCTCGGCCTCCGAGAGCCCGCGGCTCATCAGGTAGAAGAGCTGCTCCTCGCCGATCTTGGAGACGGTCGCCTCGTGGCCGAGGTCGACGTCGTTCTCCTTGACGTCGATGTAGGGATACGTGTCGGAGCGCGAGTCGGCGTCGAGGATCAGCGCGTCGCAGACGACCTTCGACTTCGAGCCGGTCGCGCCCTTGGCGACCTCGAGCAGGCCGCGATAGCCACCGCGGCCGCCGTTCTTCGAGATCGACTTGGAGGTGATCACGCTCGTCGTGTTCGGGCGCGACGTGGACGACCTTGCCGCCGGCGTCCTGGTGCTGGCCCTTGCCGGCGAAGGCGATCGACAGCACCTCGCCGTGGGCGCCCTCGCCCATCAGCCAGATCGCCGGGTACTTCATCGTCACCTTCGAGCCGAGGTTGCCGTCGACCCACTCCATCGTCGCGTTCTCGTGCGCGACGGCGCGCTTCGTGACGAGGTTGTAGACGTTGTTCGACCAGTTCTGGATGGTCGTGTAGCGGCAGCGGCCGCCCTTGCTGACGATGATCTCGACGACGGCCGAGTGCAGCGAGTCGGTGGAGTAGATCGGCGCGGTGCAGCCCTCGACGTAGTGCACGTAGGCGTCCTCGTCGACGAGGATCATCGTGCGCTCGAACTGGCCCATGTTCTCCGCGTTGATGCGGAAGTAGGCCTGGAGCGGCATCTCGATGCGCACGCCCTTGGGCACGTAGATGAACGAGCCGCCGGACCAGACGGCGGTGTTGAGCGCGGCGAACTTGTTGTCGTTGCGCGGGATCACGGTCGCGAAGTGCTTGCGCACGAGCTCCTCGTGCTCGCGCAGGCCCGAGTCCATGTCGAGGAAGATCACGCCCTTCGCCTCGAGATCGGCCTGCAGCTTGTGGTAGACGACCTCGGACTCGTACTGCGCGCCGACGCCGGCGAGGTACTTCTTCTCGGCCTCGGGGATCCCGAGCCGGTCCCAGGTGTCGAGGATCTCGGCGGGAAGATCCTCCCACTTGTCCGCCTGGCCCTCGGTCGGCTTGAGGTAGTAGTGGATGTTCTCGAAGTCGATGCCGGAGAGGTCCGCGCCCCAGCTCGGCATCGGCCGGGCGAGGAAGTCGTCGAGCGCCTGGTGGCGCATCGCGCGCATCCAGTCGGGCTCGGACTTGTGATCGGCGATGACGTCGATCAGCTCGTGCGAGAGCCCCTTCGGCGCCTTGTAGATCGGGCTGTCGTCGACGTGGAACCCGTACTCGTAGTCCGCGCGGATCTCGCGGATGACCTCGGTCTCGTCGGAGATCTCGCTCACGCGGTCTCGCCTCCTACGCCGGCGGGGAGGAAGCGGTCGTAGCCCTCCTCCTCGAGCTGGTGGGCGAGCTCGGCGCCGCCCGAGGCGACGATCCGGCCGTCCACGAACACGTGCACGTGATCGGGGGTCACGTAGTTGAGGATGCGCTGGTAGTGGGTGATCACCAGGGCGCCCATCTCCGGCCCCACGAGGCCGTTGACGCCCTCCGCCACGACGCGGAGCGCGTCGATGTCGAGCCCCGAGTCCGTCTCGTCGAGGATCGCGATGCGCGGCTTCAACATCGCCATCTGCAGGATCTCGACCCGCTTCTTCTCGCCACCCGAGAAGCCGTCGTTGAGGTAGCGCTGCGCCAGCTCGCGAGGCACCTTGAGATGCTCCATCGCGGCCAGCATCTCCGTGCGGAACTCCTTGACCGGGACCGGGTCGTCCTGTCCGCCGTTCGGCCGCCTTGCGCTTCGCGTTGATCGCGCTGCGCAGGAAGCTCGTGACGGTCACGCCAGGGATCGCGTGCGGGTACTGGAACGCGAGGAACAGCCCTCTCTGCGCGCGCTCGTCGGCCCCCATCTCGATCACGCTCTCGCCCTCGAGCCGGATGTCGCCCTCGGTGATCTCGTAGGACGGATGCCCCATCAGCGCGTACGCGAGCGTCGACTTGCCCGACCCGTTCGGCCCCATGATCGCGTGCTTCTCGTTCGTGTCGAGGGAGAGATCGAGACCCTTCACGATCTCGGTGCCGTCCTCCAGTGCGACGTGCAGGTTCGTGATCTCGAGCAGTGCCACGGTCGGTTCCTTCGGCTCGTTTGCGAGACGGGGAAGCGCGATTCCTGAAAAGCGGAAGTCCGCTTCGTTCGATCGTACCGGGACCCCGCCACGCGGGCGGATCTCCGTAAACCTTCACAACGCCCTCGTGCCGCGACGGATTCCCTCGTCGCTCGCGATCGAGGTGCGAAGCGACTGGTACGCTGCCGGCCCATGCCCTTCGGAATCGGCATCTGGGAGCTCCTCATCCTCCTGCTCGTGCTGCTCCTCGTCTTCGGGCCCAAGCGGCTGCCCGAGATGGGACGCCAGCTCGGCAAGGGGATGCGCGAGTTCAAGGAATCGGTCTCCGGCAAGGACGACGGCTCCGACATCGTCGAGGACGCGGCGAGTCGCCGGCCGAGCTGCCGCCGGCACAGGCGACGCCCACGTCCGTCACGACCGCCGAGCGCGACACCGTCTCCTAGCCCGACCGTCACATGGCCCGCTTGATGCCGCGGCGCCTTGCGCCCGACGAGCAGGCGACACTCGTCGAGCATCTCGCCGAGCTCCGCCACCGGATCTTCATCTGCCTGCGCGGCGATCGTGCCCGGCGTTCCGCTCGCCTACGCGTTCCACGACACGCTGATCGGCTGGCTGATCGACCTGCTGCCGCGAGGGCACGCCGCTCGTGACGCTCGGCGTCGCGGAGCCGTTCACGACGTCGATCAAGGTCAGCTTCTACGCGGCGTCTGGCGCTCGTGCATCCCGATCCTCCTCTGGCAGGCCTGGGCGTTCTTCGCGCCGGCGCTCGACCACTCGACGCAGCGGGTGATCTCGGCGTTCGTGGTCTTCGGCAGCGTCCTCTTCATCGCCGGGATGGTGTTCTGCTACTTCGTCGTCCTCCCGCCGCGCGCTCGACGTTCCTCGTCGGCTACGACAGCCGAGCTCTACACCGAGCAGATCCGGGCGAGCTACTTCCTCTCCTTCGTCTCCGTGACGATGCTCGCGACCGGGCATCGCGTTCCTGATGCCGATCTTCATCCTCGGGCTGGTCCGACTCGGCGTCCTCACGTCGGCGACGCTGCGGAAGAACCGGCGGCTCGGGATCGTCGGGATGGTCGCGTTCGCGATCCTGCTGCCCACCGTCGATCCGGTCTCCCTCGCGCTCGAGATCGCGCCGCTGCTGATCCTGTTCGAGCTCTCGATCTGGCTCTCCGTCGTGATGGAGAAGCGCTGGCACGGCTCTCCCGAGCCGGCTCCCGAGTCGTGAGGATCCTCTCCGCCGACTGGGTCGTCCCCGTCGAGGGAGAGCCACTCGCCGACGGAGCTGTCGCGATCGACGACGACGGGCTGATCGCCGCCGTCGGCCCGCGGTCGGAGCTCGGGAGCGGCGAGCACTTCGCCGAGGCCGTGATCGTCCCGGGGCTCGTCAACGCGCACACGCACATCGAGTACGCGGTGTACGCCGGGTTCGGGGACGGCCTGCCGTTCGTGCCCTGGATCGGGATGCACATCCGACGGAAGGGCCTGCTCGAGCTCGACGACATGCGCGCCATCGCCCGGATCGGGGCGTGGGAGTGCCTGCGCTCCGGCGTGACCACGATCGGCGACTGCAGCTTCAGCGGCGCCGCTGCGGAGGCCGCGGCGGAGACGGGGCTGGCGGCGGTCGTGTTCCTCGAGGTCTTCGGCGCGACGCCTGACGCCGTCGACCGCGCTCCCCCGGTTCGAGGAGCTGCGCGAGCGCATCGCACCCGCTCTCTCCGACCGCGTGCGGCTCGGGGTCTCTCCTCACGCCCCGTACACGTGCTCGGTCGAGCTGTACGCGGCGTGCGCGGCCCTCGGGCTCCCCCTGCAGACGCATCTCGCGGAGAGCCCGGCGGAGCGCTCGTGGCTCGTCGAGGGCACGGGCGACTGGACGCCGCTGGCCGACTTCCTCATCCCACCGGCCGGGACGACCGGGGTGCGCCTGCTGGCAGACGCCGGGCTGCTCGGCCCGCACGCTGTCGGCGGCCCATTGCGTCCACGTCGACGACGAGGAGATCGCCCTGCTCGCCGAGCACCGGGTCGGGGTGGCGCACTGTCCGCGCTCGAACGGCTATCTCGGCTGCGGACTCGCACCGGTGTCCGAGCTCCGCGCCGCGGGCGTCGAGGTCGCGATCGCGACGGACAGCCCCGCCTCGACACCGTCGCTCGACCTCTTCGAGGAGATCCGCACGGCGATCGTGGCCGCGCGCGTCCCGTGCGCAGCGTCCCGATGCCCTGAGCGCCGCGGAGGCTCTCACCTGCGCGACGCTCGGCGGAGCCCGTGTCCTCGGGGCTTGCAGGAGAGCGTCGGCTCGCTCGTCCCCGGGAAGCGCGCCGACCTGACGGTCGTCTCGCTGGCCGGATCCCCGGCTTCGCCTGTTGAAGATCCTGTTGTGGCGGTCGTCCAGAGCGGGTCCCCGGAACGGGTTGTCGCTACTCTCGTAGCCGGCGAGGACCGCTACCGGCAGGGGATCACACGATGGCCCGATTCGACAAGAGCAGCACGAAGAGCCCGAGCACGAATGCTGCAGTAGCGGCGCGCAAGAAGCCTGCCAAGGGATCCTCGTACGAGGACACGATGTTCTTCCCGCGGCTGCGCCGGCACGCGAAGTGGATGTTCGTCTTCCTGGCGCTGGTGTTCGGGGTCGGGTTCGTGATCTTCGGGGTCGGCGCCGGCGGGGTCGGCGTCGGCGACGTGCTGCGCGACAGCGGTGGCGCGAACGGCCAGTCGGTGAGCGACGCCCGCAAGGCGACCGAGGAGAACCCCAAGGACGTCGCGGCCTGGCGCGACCTCGCAACCGCGCTCCAGACCGAGGGAGAGACGGACGAGGCGATCGCGGCGCTCGTGTCGGCAGCCGCGATCACGCCCCGCGACACGAGCATCCAGCGCGAGCTCGCAGGCCTCTATCTCACCCAGGCGACCGAGAAGCAGACGGACGCCCAGCTCGCGCAGCTCCGCGCGGCGTACGGCGCCGCGTCGTGGAACTTCCCGGCTTCGCTGCGGAGCCCGACGGGCGCCTTCGTGCTCACCGACCCGATCGGCAGCGTCGTCAACGACGCCGCCACGAAGGACACGAACGACGCCCTCACAGCCGCGAGGCTGGCCGCGGCCAACGCGGTCGGCGCCTACAAGAAGGTCGTGGCGATCGAGCCGGACGATCCGAACGTCCAGCTGGAGCTCGCGTCCACCGCCGAGCAGGCCGGAGACGCCGCCACGGCGATCGCGGCGTACACGCGATTCCTCGTGCTCGCGCCCGACGATCCGAACGCGTCGATCGTCGAGCAGCAGGTGAAGCAGCTCAAGAAGTCGTTGGCCGCCGCGGCAGGGTAGACTCGCGCTCCGTGGAGCCCGTGACGCCCCGCCCGACGACGCGCAGGAGCGCGATCGCCGCCGCCGTGCTCGGCACGGTGCTCGTCGGGCTGATCTCGGGCTGCGGGGAGACGGTCGGCTACTCGGAGGGCACCGGCGACAAGACACGCGGCCGCGAGCTGTTCATCGCGAGCTGCGGCTCATGTCACACCCTCGCCGAGGCCGGCACGACCGGGCAGATCGGCCCGAACCTCGACTATGCCTTCCTCCAGTCGCGCAAGGACGGGCTCGGAGAGGACGACCATCCGGCAGGTCGTTCGCGGTCAGATCGCCTATCCGGTCGTCGATCCCGTCGTCGAGGGCTCGCCGGGGATGCCGGCGGACATCTTCACCGGCCAGGACGCCGAGGACGTGGCCGACCTACGTCGCCGCGGTCGCCGGCGTCGACTGGACGGGGACGGGCAACCCGGACGAGGGCTCCGGGGTGGAGGCGGCGTCGATCCGGACGAGAGCGACGGCAAGGCGCATCTTCGCCGCGGCGGGCTGTGGCGGCTGCCACACGCTCGCAGCCGACGCCGGCTCGAACGGCGCCGTCGGCCCGAACCTCGACGAGGCGAAGCCCTCCAAGGAGCTCGTCGACGGATCGCGTGACGAACGGCCAGGGCGGGATGCCGTCGTTCGAAGGATCATCTCAGCGCCGAGCAGATCGACGCGGTCGCCGAGTTCGTCAGCTCCGTCCGCCGGCGGCTGACACCCGCCGGGCGGACGATGCGGCTCGGCAACCCCCTCCGCGACGAGACAGCCGCCTTCCGGCTCGTCCTGCTGACGCTCGGCGCGCTCGCGGTGCTCGTGCTCGCCGCGCGCGATCGCGACACTCCTCGGCGTCGCGTGGCTCGTCCTCGAGCTCGCTCGCGCTCGCCTGGCTCGTCCGCGACGAGGTCCGGCGGCGCCGTCGGGCGGGCAGCGCGAGCCACCGCCGCCCCGCCCCGCGCGGACCGTCTCCGACTACCGACCCGCAGCGCAGCTGACCCTGCCGCGCTCCAGGGCCAGGCGCATCGCGGCAGCGCCGATCCCGAGCGGCACCGCCCGAAGCGCGACGAGCCGACCACCAGCCCCAGCCGGCGACCCCAGGCGCGAGGCTGCTTCAGGGATCTCCCGCGCGCGAGCGCGGGTTCCCTTGCGGAGGCCGATCCGCTCGGCGGATCGCGCCGGAGCAGCAGCTCAGAGGAGGTAGACGACGACGAGACACGACGATCCACATGACGTCGACGAAGTGCCAGTAGATCGCCGGGATCTCGAGCCCGTGGTGGTGCTCCGGCGAGAAGTGCCCGCTGAACGCCGCACCAGGCGGCGATCGCGAGCAGCGTGAGCCCGACGACCACGTGCGCGCCGTGCAGGCCCGTGAGGCCGAAGAAGGTCGACGCGAACGCGCCGTCGCCGTGTTGAAGCCGATGTGGGCGTACTCGACGAACTGCGTGAGCAGGAAGGCCGTGCCGAGGAAGATCGTGAGCAGGAGGCCCGCCTTGAGGCCGTTGCGATCGTTGCGCTCATCGCCGTGGTGGCCCAGTGCACCGTGAAGCTGGACGTGACGAGGATCGCCGTGTTCACGCCCGCGACGAAGACCGGGAACTCGTACGGCGGCGGGCGGCCACGTCGACGGCGCGTTCGGGTTGACGACGCGCACGAAGAAGAGCGCTGCGAAGAACGAGCCGAAGAGCATCGCCTCGGAGCCGATGAAGAGCAGGATCCCGAGGATCGTCGGGTCGATCCGCGAGCTGTGGTTCGCGGCGGCGGCCCGTGGTGCTCGTGCGTCGAGCCCGTGCGCGAGGGCGTCGGCGTGCGCGCTCACGTGCTCGACCTCCTCGAGCGACCGGGCGCACTGTGCGATGACGGCGTGCTGCGCGCCGGGGACGCCGTACTCGTACGGGCCGCCGACGACCTGCGGGATCTCGTCGAAGTTGAACACCGGCGGCGGCGAGCGAGACCTGCCACTCGAGCGTCATCGAGCGCCACGGGTTGGCGCCGGCGAGCGGGCCGCTGCCTCCAGCTCGTGATCACGTTGTAGAAGAAGATCACGAACGACGCGCCGAGGATGAACGACGAGATCGTGATGAACATGTTCACGTTCGCGTACTCCTCGGAGAAGTCGGCGACGCGGCGCGGCATGCCGACGAGCCCGACCCAGTGCATCGGGAAGAAGGTCAGGTTCAGGGCGACGAACGTGAGCCAGAAGTGCAGCTTGCCGAGCGTCTCGTTGTACATGCGGCCGGTCATCTTCGGGAACCAGTAGTAGATGCCCGGCGAACACGGTCAGGAGCGAGCCGCCGAAGAACACGTAGTGGATGTGGGCGACCACGAAGTACGTGTCCGAGGCGTGGATGTCGATCGCGACGGAGCCGAGGTAGATCCCCGAGAGGCCGCCGATCACGAACACCGAGATGAACCCGAGCGCGAACAGCATCGGCGTGGCGAGGTGTCAGCTTCCCGCCCCACATCGTCGCGAGCCAGGAGAAGACCTTCACCCCGGTCGGGACGGCGATCAGCAGCGTCGAGATCATCATCGGCACGCGCAGCCAGTCGGCCATGCCGGCGACGTAGAGGTGGTGCGCCCACACCGAGAAGCCGAGCACGAGGATGCCGATCAGCGAGATCGCCATCAGCCGGTAGCCGAAGATCGGCTTGCGGCTGAGGATCGAGACGATCTCGCTGATGATCCCGAACCCGGGCAGGATCATGATGTACACGGCCGGGTGGCTGTAGAACCAGAAGATGTGCTGGTAGCCGAGCACGTAGCCGCCGCTCGTCGGGCACGAAGAAGCTCGGTGTGCATGCACGCGGTCGAAGAGCACGAAGAACTGCGCGCCGGCGATGAACGGCGTCGCGAGCACGACGAGCAGCGAGGTCGTGAAGTTCGCCCAGACGAGCAGCGGCATGCGCCAGAAGGTCATCCCGGGCGCGCGCATCGTGATGATCGTGACCAGGAAGTTGAGCGCGGTCAGGATCGACGAGGCGCCGGCCCACTGGACGCCCATGTTGAAGAACACCTGGCCGAACGGCTGCTCGGAGGCGAGCGGCGCGTAGCTCGTCCAGCCGGTCGCGAACGCACCGCCGGGGGCGAGGAAGCTCGCCAGGAACATCACGCCGGCGATCGGGCAGCAGCCAGTACGAGAGCGCGTTCAGGCGCGGGAACGCCATGTCGGGCGCCCCGATCATCAGCGGGATCACGAAGTTCCCGAGCCCGGCGAAGACCGGGACGAGGAAGGTGAAGATGAGGAGGGTGGCGTGCATCGACACGAGGCCGTTGTAGGTCTGCGCGTCGAAGAACTGCATGCCCGGCTCGGCGAGCTCGGCCCGGAAGAGCATCGCCATCAGGCCGCCGAGGACGAGGAAGATGAACGTCGTGGCCGTGTACTGGACGCCGATCACCTTGTGGTCGGTGTTGATCCGGAAGTAGTCCTTCCAGCTCGTCGGCGCCGTGGCCGGAGTGATCCTCCGGCAGCGTCGGACGCCCGGAGATCCAGTAGAGCCAGTAGTCGAAGGCCCCGATACCGAGCAGGAACCCGATCGGCATCGTGACCATGCCGCCGACGAGGATGATGATCTCCCAGTCGTAGACCGGATCCCAGCCGGCGAGCCAGCGGATGCCCGCGACGATGTAGAGCCCGACGAGGAAGAAGACCGCGGCGACACCAGACGCCGCGGACGAGCCCGGGGCGCATCAGGATGCCGCGCTGCGGCGTCGTCGGCCCGTGTCCGGGCTCGTGGTGCGGTGGGCTGCTCGGCGAGGGCGGTCACGACCCCTCCTTCCCGGTCAGGTACTGCACGAGCGCATCGATCTCCTCCGACGTCAACGTCTCGCCGTAGGTCTTCGGCATCACGCCGTCCGCGTAGCCCTCGGCGAGCACGGCGCTCGGGATCGACGATCGACTGGCGCACGAACTCGTCGACCGGCACGCCTGCCTTCTCGGCGGCCGCGGCGACGTCGTCGAGGCCGGGCCCGATCTCCGCTGTCGCTTCCCGCCGGGGTGAACGCGTGGCAGCCGCCGCACCCGGCCGCGGCGAAGACCTCGGCGCCGTCGACCGTCGCCTCCCGCCGGCGGAGCCGCCTCGAGCCGCGGGAGCCGACGCCCGGCCTTCAGGTCTGCGAGGAAGGCCAGGAAGGTGTCACGCCTGCGTCGACGACCTTCGCCGGCGCGCGCATCGTCGCGTGACCCAGCCCGCAGAGCTCGGTGCAGATCAGCGTGAACGAGCCCGTGCGCGTCGGGGTGACGACGATCTTCGTCGTGAGGCCGGGCACGAGGTCCTGCTTCTGACCCATCTGCGGGATCCAGAAGGAGTGGATCACGTCGAGGGCCTTCATCTCGAAGGTCGATCCCGCGGTTCACCGGCATCACGAGCTCGTTGCTCCTAGCGCCGCCGGCGTCCGGGTACTCGAAGTACCACGCGAACTGCTGCGGCGTACACCTTGATCGTGAGCGGGTTCGGCCCGGCGTCGGCGTTGCGTGAGAGCACGACCGCGCTCACGATGCCGATCGCGACGACGAGCACGGCGGGGATCGCCGTCCACGCGATCTCGAGACCGGAGTTGCCGTGGATCGGCGGCCCGTCGGTGTCGTCTCCGGCTTCGCGCGGAACGCCCAGACGATGTAGACGAGCGCGCCAGCGACGACGGCGAAGATGCCGATGCAGATCGATGGTCGCGAACCAGTAGACGAACGCGATCCGGTCCATCTCCTCGGAGGCAGACGTCGGCAGCCACTGAATGGCGAGTGCGACGACGGTCGCGATCGCTGCGGCGACCACGCCGATCGCGACCATGCGGATCAAAGCTCCCCTGCGAACCACCGCGCGCGAGGTTACACCACGGGACGGCCGAACGGCGTGTCCAACGTGCACCGCGGGCGCCGGAGCGCGCTACAGTTCGCCGTCCACCAGGGCCGTTAGCTCAGTTGGTAGAGCAGGGGACTCTTAATCCCAAGGTCGAAGGTTCGAATCCTTCACGGCCCATGCTCGTGGCGCGATCGGGAATCGCAGGCGCAGATTCCCGATCGCGCGAAGACCCCTGAAGAGGCCCACCCGCGGGCCAACCCCTCCACATCCTCGGGCTGCGAGACCGGAGTCCGTCGGCGCAGAGGCGTCGCCGACGACATTCGCGTCTGCGCAGTCGGGGACGCGATGGAGACATTCACGGCCCTGCAGCGACTGCGTGGAGCCGGCACAGGCGAGCCACGAGACACCGGGAAGGAGCGCCTCACCTCAGGGAACGGATCTCAGCCGCTCGTCGAGCAGCGCGGCCAGGCGGGCGCTTCCGGGGCTCTCCAGCATCGCGTGCCCCGCACCCGGCAGCAGCACGACGTCCACACGATCTGCCAGGGCAGCCCACGTGTGTGCCGGATCGTCGGTGTACAGGGCCGTCTCGTCCTCGTGCAGGATCAGCAGGGCGGCCCCCGGGTAGATGCCCGGATCGTGCGCGACGAGCTCCCGCTGGAACGACTCGGAGAACGCCGCTCCCGGGCTCCGACGACCGCTGCGCACCTCGGCTCGCGCCGGCAGGTTGGCCGCCCGTGTCGCGAGGTAGCGTGGACGCGCCCGAAACGGCACCTCCCTCGCCGCTCGAAGGTGGTAGCGCGTACGAGGCAGGACGCGTGACGCATCGGCGCTCCACCGTCGCCACCGATCGCGGTTGCCGGACTTGAGCGTCCCGAGGATCGCGGCGACGCTCGCCGCCCCCTGCGCGAACACGAGCGGGACGGGTCTCGGGCTCTCCGGGACGGTGCCCATCACCGCGCGGGCGATCCCGTTCGCCCAGCCGTCGAGCTCGCCGTACGTGAGCGCGAGCTCCGCGTCGGAGATCGCGAGACAGGAGCGATGGGCCTCGACCTGCTCGGCAAAGCGCGCGCCGAGCGACTGCTCGATCGCCTCGGCGGAGAACGGGGCGAACTCCGTGGCCGAGCACGTGTGCTGACGTGCGCCTCCGGCCCGAGGGTGATCGGTGCTCATGCCCAGCTCAAGCATACGAGCACTCGCGCCGCGCTCGCCGGCGCCGCGGAGCGCCCCGTGTCGCCGTCGGAGGGGGCGGCGCTACGCGAAGGCCGGGCGGCGGGTGCTGCCGAGGATCCCTGCTGCGACCGTCGCAACGAGCAGGCAGACGACGCCGAAGACGGGCCGCGTCGCACCCTGCTCCTGTGCGAAGCCCACGAGGACCGGCACGATCAGCGCGGGCGCGGCCCACGCGAGGTTGAGGAGGCCGGACAGCGCCGCGACGCCCGACTCTCCGTCCGCGCTCAGGGCGCCGAGCGGGTAGACCAGCGTCCCGAGCAGCGCGCGACATGCCGCAGCCAGCAGCAGGAAGCCCACGACCGCGGCGCTCGAGAGGCTCACGAGCGGGACTATCCAGCACGCTGCGAGGGCCGCGGCGGCGACGCCGGCGAGACGCACGTCGATCCGCCCCTTTCCGATCCGCCCCGAGCACGCCGCCGCGAGCGCCCAGACACCGGCGGAGACCGCGATCGCGAACCCGATCCCCGAGGCAGGCACTCCGTTCTCGGAGAGGACGGTCGGCACCAGCACCCCGATCGCGCCCGTGACGACTCCCAGGAGACCGCTGAGAACAGCTGCCCAGGCCGCCCTCCGCGAGCGAGAGAGGAGCGCGATCGTCTCTCGGAGAGGCACCGGCCGCGCGAGGGTGTCGTGCGTCGGGCGACGGATGAACGGCAGGGCTGACGGGAGGGTGGCGACGGCGATGACCACGAGCGGGATCCGCCAGCCGAAGCCCTGCGCCAGGACGCCGGAGAGGGCCGGGCCGATCAGCCAGCCGATCCCGGAGGCGGCTACCACCACTCCCGAGCCGCCCGCACCCGGGACCCGAGCGGCGGCGACGCCCGGAGCGACCGACCAGATGATCGCGAAGGCGACGCCGTAGAGGAGCCGCGCGGCAAGAAGCGCCGACAGCCCCGGCGCCGCCGCCATGAGCACGAGCGCCGCCGGCCCGAGCAGCGCGCTCGCGAGCAGGAGCCACCGCGCGCCGAAGCGGGCAGCGAGCTGTCCCGCGGGGACGGACGTCACGAGCACGGAGAAGGTCGACGCCGCGAAGAACGCTCCGACCTCCGCCCCGGAGAGCTCGAGATCGTCACGGATCGTGGGGATCAGCGGGAGGAACGCCGCCTCGGCCGCGCCGTTCGCGAGCGCCAGGAGCCCGAGCGGACGGACTGCGGCGGGGACGAGCACCATGCCTCCATGATCGGCGCCGCCGAACGATTCGTAAAATGCGAGATGATGTCCGAAGGGTCTACAAAACGTGATCGTTTGCTCGGCGTCGAGATCCGCCACCTCGCGGCGCTCGAGGCGATCGCCGACACGGGCTCGTTCGCCGCGGCGGCGAGGATGCTCGGGTACTCGCAGTCGGCGGTGAGCCAGCAGATCGCGACGCTGGAGCGGGCCGCCGGCGCCCGTCTGCTCGACCGTCCGGTCGGGAAGCGCACGGTCACGGTGACCGATGCCGGCGAACGGCTGCTGCGCCACGCCCGCCGCGTCGCCGGCGCGATGCGGGCCGCGGAGGCCGACCTGGACGCGCTGGCCCGGGGTGAGCTCGGCACGCTGCACGTCGGGACGTTCCCCAGCGCCAGCGTGCGGCTGCTTCCACGCGTGATGCGGGACTTCGTGAACCGGCGACCCGGGATCGAGGTGCGGCTCTTCGAGGCCGACTACGAGGACGAGCTCATCGAGCGGCTGCGCAACGGAGCGCTCGAGCTCTGCTTTCGACTGCGGACGGACGACCCGTCGCTCGACGCGGTCGACGTGATCACCGACCCGTACGTCCTGCTCGTCCCTCGCGACGATCCGCTCGGAGCCGGCGAGCCGGCCCGTGCGCGTCCGCGACGTCGCCGCCCTGCCGCTGATCGCCTACAAGCGCCCCGAGGGCGGTGAGGCCGCTCTGCGCGCGGCCGGCGCCGATCCCGAGATCGTGTTCCGCTCGGACGAGACCGGCGTCGTGCAAGGGCTCGTCGGCGCCGGGCTCGGCTACGCCCTCGTGCCCCGGCTGACCGTCACCAGGAGCGACCGCTCGACTCGCGCTGTGCCCGTGCCGGGGATCCCGCCACGGGAGATCACGCTCGCCTGGCTCGCCGACCGGACGCTCTCGCCCGGCGCTCGCGCGTTCGTCGAGGTCGTGGAGGCCCTGGCACTCGAGCTCGCGAGCGAGCCGGAGTGGCCGATCGGGCGTTGACTCGCGCGTCTACGCTTGCCGCGTGAGAGGTCCTCACGGTCGTCGGCAACCGGCCGCAGTTCGTCAAGAGCGCGCCGCTCTCGGTGGCCCTGCGCGGCTGCGGGCGTCACCGAGGTGGTCGTTCACACCGGCCAGCACTACGACGACGAGATGTCCGAGGTCTTCTTCACCGAGCTGGGCATCCCCGAGCCGGCGCACCACCTGGGGCTGAGGACGGCGGACGTCGCGGCGATGACCGGGCCGATCGCCGAGCTCGTCGCCGCCGAGCGGCCCGACGTCGTCCTCGTCGTCGGCGACACCAACTCGACCCTCGCCGGCACGCGCGCGGCGGTCGCGGCCGGCCTCGCCGTGGCGCACGTCGAGGCCGGGCTCCGCTCGGGCGACCTCTCGATGCCGGAGGAGCGGACGCGGATCGAGGTCGACCGGCTCGCCGCGCTCCTCCTCTGCCCCGACGAGCGGTCGGCGGCCACGCTCGCCCGCGAAGGGGTGAAGGGACGCGTCGAGGTCGTCGGCGACGTCATGGCCGACGTCGCCCTCCGGCTCGCGCCGGTCGCACGGGAGCGGATCCCTCCACCTCGCCCCGCAGGCACCTATGCGCTCGCGACGGTGCATCGGGAGGCGAACGTCCGACCGGAACGGCTCCGCCGCATCCTGGACGGGCTCGGACGGGTCGAGCTCCCGGTGATCCTCCCGGCGCATCCGCGCACCGCCGCGACGATCCGCGAGTCCGGGATCCTCGTCAGCGAGAACGTCGAGCTGCACGCGCCGCTGGGGTACCTCGCGTTCGCATCTGCGGCATCGCAGGCGCGGGTGATCCTGACCGACTCGGGCGGGCTGCAGAAGGAGGCGTACTGGTACGGCGTGCCGTGCGTCACCATGCGCCCGTCGACCGAGTGGGTCGCGACGATCGAGGTCGGCGCCAACGTGCTGGTCGACGACGACCCCGAGGCGATCGTCGCCGCGGTGCGGGCTGCGAGGTTTCCCGTGGGCGCGCCGGCGCTCTACGGCGACGGCCACGCGAGCGAGAAGGTCGTCGAGGCGCTGCTGCGCCTGTGACACCCGACGTGCCCGGCTTCGGACGCCGGTACGATTCCGCGCTGTGACGACGCCCGGCACAGCCTCGGCGACCGAGACGGCGCCGATCGGCAGCTTCGACGTCGCGATCGTCGGCGCAGGGTACGTCGGCGTGCCGCTCGCGCAGGTCTTCGCCGAGGCGAGCCGCAAGGTCGTGCTGGTCGACGTGGACGAGGACCGCGTCGCGCAGCTCAACCGCGGCGAGAGCTACATCGAGGACGTCCCGTCGCCCGTCCTCGCCCGGCTGATCGCCGATCACGGCCTGAGCGCGACGACCGACTACGACGTGCTGCGCGAGTCGGACGCGATCCTGATCGCCCTGCCGACGCCGCTCTCCCGTCAGCGCGAGCCCGACCTCGCGATCGTGCTGAGCGCCGCCCGGATGATCGCCACCCGCCTCCGCCCCGGACACCTGGTCGTCCTCGAGTCGACCACGTATCCCGGCACGACGCGCGACGAGATCCTCCCGCTGCTCGAGGCCGGCTCGGGACTCGTCGCCGGGCGCGACTTCCACCTCGCGTTCTCACCGGAGCGCGTCGACCCCGGCCGCACCGACCACACGACCAAGACCGTGCCGAAGGTCGTCGGCGGCATCGACGAGGGGTCGACGGAGGCTGCGGCCGCGCTCTACGCCAGCGCGATCGACACGATCCACCGCGTCTCCTCCCCCGAGGCGGCCGAGCTGACGAAGCTCCTGGAGAACATCTTCCGGTCGGTGAACATCGCGCTCGTCAACGAGCTCGCCCAGCTCTGCGACCGGATGGGGATCGACATCTGGGAGGTCGTGGACGCGGCTGCCACCAAGCCGTTCGGGTTCATGCCGTTCCAGCCCGGGCCGGGACTCGGCGGGCACTGCATCCCGATCGATCCCTTCTACCTCACCTGGAAGGCACGTGAGTACGACTTCTCGACGCGGTTCATCGAGCTCGCCGGCGAGGTCAACCAGAACATGCCGTACTACTGCCGCTCGCGCGTCTCGCAGGCGCTGAACCACGGGCTCGGACGGTCGCTGAAGGACTCGCGGATCCTCGTGCTCGGGGTCGCGTACAAGGCGGACATCTCGGACATGCGTGAGTCCCCCGCCGTCAAGCTGATCGAGCTGCTGCGAAACGCGGGCGCCGAGGTCTCCTACCACGATCCGCACGTGCCGTCGTTCGCCGAGCACGACCTGGTGATGTCGTCCGTGCCGTTCGAGCCGGAGGCGCACCATGCCGTCGTGATCGCGACGGCGCACTCCTCGATCGACTACGCGCAGCTCGTGGAGGATGCAGCGCTGGTCGTCGACCTGCGCAACGCGACCGGCCGCGCGGGCGTGGTCAGCGACAAGGTCTGGAAGCTGTGACGCGGGTCGCTCACGTCGGGGTCGGCGGGTGGGGCAAGAACGTGGTGCGGGTCGTCGGCGAGATCGCCGACCTCGGCTGGATCGTCGACACCGACCCGGACAGGCGGGCCTCCTTCGGGGAGCGGTATCCGGCTGCACGCGTGACGTCCGAGCTCGACGAGCCGCTTGCGGATGCGTCCGTCGACGCGATCGTGATCGCCACGCCGGTGCCGACCCACTACGCGCTCGCGAAGCGAGCGCTCGAGGCGGGCAAGCACGTCTTCGTGGAGAAGCCCCCTGCGATGCGGGGCGAGGAGATGGCGGAGCTGGTCGAGATCGCGCAGGCGCGACGACCTCGTGCTGATGCCGGGGCACCTGCTGCTCTACCACCCCGGACTGCGCAAGGTGAAGGAGCTCGTCGACGCGGGGGAGCTCGGCGACGTCGCCTGCGTCTACGGGAACCGCCAGAACCTGGGGAAGATCCGGTCGAACGAGAACGCGCTCTGGTCGCTCGGCGTGCACGATCTCTCGGTGATCCTCTGGCTGCTCGGCGAGGAGCCGAGCGAGGTGGTGGCGTACGGTCAGGACTTCGTCCAGCCGGGGATCGAAGACGTCGTGTTCTGCTTCCTCCGCTTTCCCTCGGGTCGCGTCGCCCACATGCACCTCTCCTGGCTCGACCCGCACAAGATGCGCAAGATGACCGTCGTCGGGAACGAGAAGATGGTCGTGTTCGACGACATGGAGCTCGAGCGCAAGGTGACGGTCTACGACAAGGCGCCGTGGGAGCCTGCCGACACCTACGGCGAGTGGCGCACCCGCACCGGCGACATCCACAGCCCGAAGGTCGCCAACGACGAGCCGCTCAAGCTCGAGCTGCAGCACTTCCTGCGGCTGTGCGCAGACGGGCCGGGCGATCATCGCGAGGCGCTCGACGGCCTCACCGTCGTCCGGACGCTCGACCGCCTCACCGTGGCGCTGCGCACCGGAGGCCCTGCGTGACCCGGGCAGGCGCAGGGCGCACCGCGGGCCAGGACGCCGCCTCGGGGACCGTCGCGCAGCCCGCCTGTGACACCGTGGCCCCGCCGCGCGGACGCGAGGCACTCGCATGAGCGCCGAGGTGCACCCGACGGCGATCGTCCACGAGGGCACCGTCCTCGGAGCCGGCGTGAAGGTGCTCGAGTACGCCGTGGTCGGCAAGCAGCCGACCCTCTCGCCACGGTCGACCGCGAAGCGCGATCCTCTCCCGCCGACCGTGGTCGGGGCCGGGACCGTGATCTCGACGGGCGCGATCGTGTTCGCCGGATCGACCATCGGCGAGCGCGTCATCCTGGGCGATCAGTCCTGCGTTCGCGAGCGCGTGTCGATCGGCGACGACGTCGTCGTCGGGCGCGGATCGCTCGTCGAGAACGACACGACCATCGGCTCGCTCACGAAGATCCAGGCGGACGCGTACATCACCGCCTACTCGACGCTCGAGGAGCAGGTGTTCATCGCGCCGTGCGTGGTGACCACCAACGACAACTTCATGGGGCGGACCGAGAAGCGGCTGGCGCTCCTCAAGGGTCCGACGATCCGGCGCGGCGCGCGAGTCGGAGGTGGGGCGATCCTCTGTCCCAGGAGTCGAGATCGGGGCAGAGGCGTTCGTCGGCGCAGGTGCGGTCGTCACGAAGGACGTCCCGGCGGGCGCCGTGGTGGTCGGCAGCCCCGCGCGCGTCCTGCGCCAGGTCCCCGAGGACGAGCTCCTGTAGGCGGTCGACCCGGAGAGCCGCGCCGAGGGTCGGGCCCTGGCGGCACCGCCCGTCGGGACCGGCCGGCTAGCCGGCCGGCTTCCGGACGACGGAGAGCCGGTAGGCGCACGGGGCCACCGGGTGCCGTGATCCGCAGCTGGAGGAAGTGCCAGCCCTCCTGCGCCGCGGTGTACGAGAACCGCTCGTCCGGCCCCGAGCTGCGCGAGAGCCGAACGCGGCGATCCTGGCGGCCGAGGTCGTCGACCGACTGCGTCCCCGGCAGCCACAGCGCGAGCGCCGTCTCGGCGCCAGCCGCCCGCAGCGACGCGAACAGCCGCTCTCCTCGCCGCAGCCTGACCGCGTAGACGTCGTCACGGTCGTCCCAGAAGTCGAGCGTCGCCCGCACGCCACGGGTCTCCGTGTCGGGGGCGAAGAAGAGCCGTGCGGCCTGGCCACCTGCGTCGTCGTTCGGCTCGAGCGCGTCGGCGGGAGGGAGCGGCCGGGAGAGGGACTGGATCGCCGCGGCGCCGTCGAGCTCACCCCAGCCGGTCAGCGCGTCGCGGCCCGGAGGACAGGCACCGCATCCGGTCGCGGCTCCTGCGTCCGCCGCGGAGCGCTGGATGATCTCCGCGACCTGCTCCGCGCGGAGGTCCGGCATCACGGCGAGGAGGTTCGCCGCCACGGCCGTCGCCTGCGGCGCGGCGAACGACGTCCCCTCCGGATCGACGAACTCCTCGGTCGCGCAGATGGTGTAACCCTGCTCCACGCAGGACTCGCGCGCGGCGGTGAGCGCGCGCGGGAAGGTCGAGAGGATCGCGACGCCCGGCGCGGCAACGTCGTTGTAGATCCGGTCCCGGTTCGAGAACGAGGGCACGGCGCCCGACCGACCGATCGCGCTCACTCCGACGACGTGCGGCAGCGCGGCGGGTAGGTCGCGAAGGGCCACGGCTCACGCGGCGCCTGGTCGCCGTTCCCGACGGCCGCCACGACGAGCACGCCCTTCGAGACGGCGTAGCGGATCGCCTCGGCCTCGACCTCGGAGTAGTCGTCCCGCGACGGGATCGAGCGGGTCACGAAGCCCGCCGAGGCTCATGTTGATCACGCGGGCGCCTCGGTCGACCGCCCAGCGGATCGCCTGCACCTCCGCCCGACGGGAGATCGACCGGTCGCCGCGCACGACCTTGGCGACGATCAGCTCTGCCGGACGGCGCCAGCCCGGTGATGCCGACGCCGTTGCCCGAGCGGGCCGCGACGATGCCCGCGACGATCGTCCCGTGGCCCTGCGTGTCGCGCGCGTCGCCGTCGACGAACGAGCGCGCCGCGACGACGCGCCCCGCGAGCTCGGGATGACCGAGGTCGATGCCCGAGTCGACGATCGCGACCCGCACCGGGGCGAGCGGCGGCAGCACGCGTCCACGCGTCGAAGACACGCGTGCGCGAGACGTACCACTGGCGCGGCAGCGAGGGGATCGTCGACCTGCAGCGAGACGCGGGAGGCACCGCACCCGCGCATGGACACCCTCCACGCGTCGACGGGCGTCGCGCCGACGTGACGCGCGTCGTGGGCGCTCGTCCGGGTCGTGGTGCGAGAGCGCGAGACCGAGCGCACTCGCAGCGACGGCGACGAGCGCGCAGCCCGTCCTCACGACGGGGATCCGACCGGGGGGATCTGAGCGGCTGTCCGACGAGGTCGTCTGCGCACGAGCCTGCACGGTGAGAGCGCCCGTCGGACGCACCGTGACCGCGAAGGTGCCGTCCTCGTCGATGCGGAGCGTCGGTCCCTTCACCCACGAGCCGAGCGCGCTCAGCTTCTGGAGCGACCGGCGCCTCGACGTCGCGTGCGACGCCGCTCAGCGACGACTGCCGGTCTGTTCGCGCTCCCGCCGGGCGGCGCAGCCGGAGCGTCCCCAGCCGGAAGCTCGAGGACTTGAGCCCAAGCCGCGGGCGCACGTCGGTGAGCCGCAGCTCGAGCGTCGTGCCCTTCGCCGTGGTGGTAGCACGAGCGACGCCGGCCGCCCCTGCGGCGCCGGCCACGCGCGCGACGTCGACGACGGCCGCAGGGCAGCCCGAACGCCTTGCCGAGCGTCTGCCGCCGTGAACGTGCGCGGCACCCAGACGTGATGCGGCGAGACGGCGTCCCACGGATCGTCGACGGCGACGGAGGTACGGCACGTCGCTGCCGTAGACGTCGACGGCGCTCGCGGTGCGACCCCCGCTGGAGGACGAGTAGAACGCGGTGATCGGCTTGCCGTCGTAGGTGAGGATCGCGCCCTCGGTGCGCGCACCGCCTTCGTCGTCGCCGGTGCCTCGGCGCTGAGGCGCCGTAGTACATCTGCGAGCGCCAGTCGGAGTAGAGGTCGTACGAGCGGCCCTTGACGAGACTCGCGACGGCGTACGTCCGGGCGGCGACCGCCTGCGCCTTGAGCGCCTCGAGCGGCCAGCTCGACGGCATCTCGCCGGGGACGACGCCCTCGAGGTACGTCTCGAGCGGGATCGACGTTGACCACCTGGAGCTTCGACCGGACGACGGCGACGCGCAGGTTCGCTGCGGTACTGCCGACCGCTCAGCGTGAGCGTCGCGCCCTTCGCCGGCAGGAGGAGGAGCGGGCCGACGAGCGCTCGTCGCGTGCCGCCGCGCCTCGACCGGGAGCTCGAGATCGGGCGTGATCGTGAGCTACGCGCGGTCAGCGTCAGGTCTCCGAGCTCGCGTCACGGACGCGGAACGGCTTCGTCGAGCCGACCGCCACCGACTTCTGCGCGTCGCCGACGAGCACGCGCACCGTCTTCGGCGACGTCGCGGCATCGGATCGAGCTCGACGCCGGTGTAGTAGGTCGTGAGGATCTGGTCGAAGGTGCGTCCTTCCTTCGCCTGGCCGTACGCACCCCACTGCGCCATGCCGACGCCGTGGCCCCAGCCGCCGCCGGTCGAGCAGGAACATCGGTGGCGTCGCCGCCGCGGCGGCGCGCGCAGGGACGAGCCCGTCGACCGGCGGAGAGCGGCGACGGCGGTGAGCAGAGGACGGCGGCGAGGAGAAGCCGTTCCGCATTCTTCTCTCTTCTCGGCTGCAGAGCGAGGCCTTGAGGCCGACGGCGGGTGGACGTCAGCCGTCGAGACGGCCGGCGTACTGCTCCTCGTAGTAGCGGCGGTACTCGCCGGACTTGATCGGCTCCCACCAGGCTCGGTGTCGCGGTACCACGCGACCGTCGACGCGAGACCGTCCTCGTCGAAGCGGTGCGCGGGCGCCCAGCCGAGCGACGGCAGCCGAGTGTCGTCGACGCAGTAGCGTCGGTCGTGGCCGGCCCGGTCCTCGACGTGGCGGACGAGGCACGGGTCGGCGCCGGTCAGCTCGAGGATGCCTGCGGTGACGTGGATGTTCTCGCGCGCCTCCCCGCCGACGTTGTAGGCCTCGCCGGCGACGCCCTCGCGCAGGACGAGGTCGATCGCGGCGCAGTGGTCGTCGACGTGGAGCCACTCGCGCACCTGCTTGCCGTCGCCGTAGACGGGCAGCGGGATCCCGTCGAAGGCGTTCGTGGCGAAGAGCGGGATGAGCTTCTCGGGATACTGGTTCGGGCCGTAGGTGTTCGCGCCCCGCGTCGTCGACGCGTTCACGCCGTACGTCCGCACGTACGAGGGGACGAGGAGATCGCCGCCCGCCTTGGTCGCGCTGTAGGGGCTCGACGGGCGGAGCGGGTCGCCCTCGAGCGAGGAGCCTCCCGCCTCCAGATCGCCGTACACCTCGTCGGTCGAGACCTGCACCATCCGCGCGTCCGTTGTCGCGAGCCCATTCGAGCAGCGTCATCGGGCCGTTCACGTTGGTGCGCACGAAGACCGACGGGTCGAGCACGGAGCGGTCGACGTGGGTCTCGGCGGCGAAGTTGACGACGGCGTCGCAGCCGGCCGCCGCCGCCGCGACCGCGGCCCGGTCGGCGATGTCGCCCTGGACGAGCTCGACGTCGAGGTCGGCGAGGTTCGCCGGGTTCCCCGCGTACGTCAGCAGATCGAGGACGACGACGTCGTCTCCGCCGGTGAGAGGCGCCGCACGAAGTGCGAGCCGATGAAGCCGGCCCCGCCGGTGACGAGCACGCGCATCCGGTGAAGGGTACCCGCGACGGAAGGACGGCAGCCGCCGGGCGCCGGCTCAGGCGCCGAGCGCGTCGAGGCAGGCCCGGAGACCCACGCGCCAGTGCGGTAGCGTCGGCGCTCCCCGCTCGCTGCGCAGCACGGCCCGGGCGGGTCTCGCCGCGCGCGCTCCGTAGTCGGCGGTGGAGATCCGACGGACAGCGCACGTGAGCCCGGCCTCCTCGAAGATCGCCTCCGCGAAGTCGGCCCACGTGCACTCGCCCTGCGCAGCGAGGTGCCAGACGCCGAAGGGGTCGCCGCGGTCGACGAGCTCCCGCGTCGCCTGCGGCGAGATGGCCGACGTACGTGGGGCACCCGTGCTGGTCGGCGACAACCGCGTACCTCGTCGCGGTCGGCGCCGAGCCTGAGCATCGTGCGCAGGAAGTTGTGACCCGTCGGGCCGAACAGCCACGATGTCCGCACGACCCAGGCGCGCTCGCCCGCCGCCGCCTCGCCGGCGAGCTTCGTCGCGCCGTACACCGAGAGCGGAGCCGGACGATCCGACTCGAGGTAGGCGCCGAGCTTCGTGCCGTCGAAGACGTAGTCGGACGAGAACGCGACGATCGGCGCTCCGATCGCAGCGGCGTTGGCCGTACCGGCGCACGTTCGCCGCGGCCGCGCCGTCGGGATCGTCCTCGGCGCCGTCGACGTTCGTCCAGGCCGCGCAGTGGAGGACGAGCTCGGGTGTCCACGGAAGCCGGGGCGGCGCGCCCCCCGCGACGTCCCAGCCCTGACGGTCGAGGGCGACCAGGTCGTCGTCTGCGAACGCCGCCGCGAGCGCGCTGCCCCAGCTGACCGGCGGCGCCGGTCAGGAGGACGCGTCTGCGTCCCGCGCGGAGAGGATCGGTGTGGTCGTGCTCCACAGGTGCGCCACGCGCGGGTCGTTCCAGGGGATCCCGTGCTCGTCGGGATCGGAGGGGTCGTACTCGGAGGTGACGTGGTAGCAGAAGAGAAGGTCCGTGAGCGCCTCGAAGCCGTGTGCGTGGTGGCCCGGGATCCAGAGGGCGACCGGGTTGTCGTCGCCGATGTCCTCGGTGAAGGTCGCCCCCGTGGTGCGGTCGAGCACGACGACCCGGGCCGTGCCCTGGAGGCACGCGAAGAGATCGTCCTGCCGCTCGTGGTAGTGGAGCCCGCGGATCACCCCGCGCCGCGAGAAGGAGACGTTGGTCTGAACGGTCGGCTCGCGGGAGCGCCGACTCACGGCGCAGCTCGGCGAACCAGCCCCTCTCGTCCGCGAACCGCCGGACCGGAATCCGCAGGATCCCGTCGATCATCGATTGGCGCCGGTCTCGTCGACGAGGCGACCGATCTCGGCGAGGTGCTGCCAGTGCTTGCCGGCGTCCTCCCACCAGCCCTCGACCTGGACGACGTCGAGCCGTCCCTGCGTGCGCGTAGTGGCGGTTGACGTCGGTGATCTCCAGCTCGCCACGGCTCGACGGCTCGAGCTCCGCGATCACGTCGAACACGTCCGGCGGGTAGCAGTAGAGCCCGACGACGGCGAGGTTCGTCGGCGGCGCCGGGTAGCGGAGGTCGACCACTCCCGCCTTCTCGACGATGTCCGTCGGCGCTGCCCGTCGTCGTCGAGCACGACCACGCCGAAGTTCTCGGGGTCGGGCACGTCCTTGACGAAGATCATCGCCCGATCCTCGCGTCGCCTCCCACGCGGCAGCGCCGCGCGACTGCGCGCGCTCGAACACGTTGTCTCCGAGGACGACGACGAGATGCTCGCCGCGCGCGTGGTCGCGCGCCATCCCCACGACCTGCGCGATGCCGCCGGCCGTCCGTCTGCACCTTGTAGGTGAGGTCGAGGTCGAGCAGCGGCTCGTCGGAGCCGCGCACGAGAGCTGCCCGTCGCCGAGCAGGTCGATCATCTGCCCGGCGTGCCCCTTGCCGGTGACGACGAGCACGTCGCGCACCCCGGCGCGCTCGAGCAGCTGCAGCGGGTAGATGCATCATCGGCCAGCGCCCGACCGGGAGGAGGTGCTTGTTGGTGACGCGCGTCAGCTCCCCGAGCCGCGTCGCCTCACCGCCTGCGCAGACGAGCCCCTTCATGTCGCGCGCCGAGCTCGTACTGGAGACGCCCCGCGTCCAGCGCGCGCCACAGCGAGGCGGGCGTCGCGCACCTCGAGCTCGATCGTACCGCCGCGGGCCGTTCAGGCACCGGGACGGGCGCACGAGCCGGGGGATGCGAAGGCGACCTCGACCGCAGGGCCGATCCCGAACACGAACGCGAGCGTCCCGATGCCGACCGTGCCTCCGAGCGCGAAGCCGAGGACGGTGGCGGCGGCCTCGAGCGCGCCGCGCACGATGCCGATCCGGACGCCGCTGCGGCGCGCGAGCACGAGCATGAGGGAGTCGCGCGGCCCCGCCCCCAGATCGGCGCCGATGTAGAAGCCCGCTGCCGACGCGATCACGCCGATCCCCGACGACGAGCAGCGCGATTCGCAGCCGAGCGGCCCGCCGTCGAGCGCCTCGAGGCGGTCGATCGCCAGGAGCGCGTCCACCATGAGACCGATCAGGAGCGCGTTCGCGATCGTGCCCGGCCCGATGCGCGCGCCGAGCGCCCACCCGAGCACGAGCACGAGCAACGCCACGACGATGTTGGCCGTGCCGAACGAGAGCGCCGTGCGGTCGCTGATCCCCTGGTTGAGCACGTCCCACGGCGAGAGCCCGAGACCGGACTCGAGCAGCAGCACGATCCCGAGCGCGAACAGGAAGAGCCCGAAGACGAGCGCGGCCCAGCGCGCGACCGGCCCGCCGCGGACGACCGGCGGGTGGATCACGCCGTCCCTCCGCCGTCGTGGGGGCGGCGACCGCGAACGATCAGAGCGGCCGTGCTCGCCGCCGGCGGCACCGCAGCGCCGTCGTCCGGGCGCAGGGGCGACGGCTCGACCCGCACGATCCGCGCCACCGACGCCGGCAGGTACCAGTTCCACTGCCCGAACAGCTTCATCGCGCTCGGCACGAGCAGCGCGCTGCACGATCGTGACGTCGATCAGGATCGCGGCCGCCAGGGCGAAGCCGAACTGCTGCAGCCCCACGATCGAGCCGGCCACGAAGCCCATGAACGCCGCGAACATGATCAGGCCGGCGGACGTCACGAGACGACCGGTCTTGGTCAGGCCCGACGACGACGGCGTCCTCGTTCGAGGCCCCGGCGTCCCACTCCTCGCGCATCCGGCTGACGAGGAAGACCTCGTAGTCCATCGAGAGGCCGAAGAGCATCGCGAACACCATCACCGGGATCCAGCCCTCGATCTGGTCGTACGCCGTCAGCCCGAAGGGCTCGCCCACGCCCCACTTGAACACGGCGACCGTCAGCCCGTACGCCGCGCCGATCGAGAGCAGGTTGAGGACGATCGCCTTGAGCGGCAGCAGGAGCGAGCGGAACGCCCGCAGGAGCAGGACGTAGGTCGCGGCGAGGACGGCGAGCACGAGCCACGGGAACCAGGAGTAGACGAGGTCGAGGAAGTCCTTGCCGCCGGGAGGCCCGCCTCCGGCGAAGACGCGGGCCGCGTCGGGGAAGCCCGCGCCGGGGATGATCTCCCCGCGCAGCCGGTCGACGAACTCGAGCGCAGGCCGGGGTGCCGTAGTCCTCCTGGCCGATCGCATGCACGACGACGTAGCGGCCGGACGGGTCGACGTGCTGCGGCGTGCCCGGCTGGAAGTCGACGCGCGCCACCTGGGGATCGGCCTCGAGCCCCTCCCGGAGCCGCTCGATCGACTCGGTGATCTCCGGGCTGGTGAGCGCCGCCGGGGCGCCCGTGTCGATGACGATGTTCGACGGCGCGGTCGCGCCGGCGCCGACCGCCGCGGTCAGCAGGTCGAGGCCCTGGACGCTCTCGAGCTCCTGCGGAAGCCCGTAGTTCGAGCCGGGCCCCACCTCGATGTCGAGCACGGGCAGGGTCAGGCGCGAGCAGGAAGGCGGTGGTGCCGGTCGCGACGAGCCACGGGACGACGCATGATCGCGCGCGCCAGCCGTGCCCAGAAGCCGCGCTCGTGGTCGGCCCGCCGCTCGAGCCAGCTCCGCGGCAGCAGGCGGATCGCGTCGAGCCGGCGTCCGACGAGCGACAGCATCACGGGCAGGAGCGTGACGGCGGCGATCACCGAGACCGCGGGGATCAGGAGGCCTCCGACGCCGAAGCCCGCGCATGAACGGGAGCGGCATGAAGAGGAGCAGCGCGAGACCGATCGCGACCGCGGTGCCGGAGAAGACGACGGCGCGCCCGGCCGTGTCCATCGTCCGCACGATCGCCTCGTGCGTGTCGTCCGTCTCGCGCAGCTCCTCGCGGAAGCGGTAGACGACGAGCAGCGAGTAGTCGATCGCGATCCCGAGCCCGATCAGGCTGACGAGGTTCGTGATGTAGGTGGTGAGCTCCATCTGGGTGGCGACGATCCAGATCAGCCCGAGCGTCGCGGGGATCGTCACGAGCGCGAAGACGAACGGGAGCAGGAACGCGAGCGTGCCGAACGTCCAGACGAGCAGCAGGATCGCGATCGGCACCGCGATGTACAGCTCGCCCTTCTTCAGGTCCTCCTCGAACACCGGGTCGAGGTCGTGCTCGGTCGCCGCCTGCCCGGCGAGATAGGCCCTCGGCTCCGGGGATCTCCCCGATGGCGGCTCGCATCTCCTCGGTGCGCCCCTTCGCGTCGGCGGGCTCGAGGGAGGACACGATCGACGCCGTGACGCACGTCGTCCCCGATCACGCGAGCACCGACGAACCGGCCCGTGGGCAGCTCCGCGGCCGCGCGGCGCCCCGCAGCGGCGACCTCCTCGACCCGTTCGGCGGCCGCGCCGTCCGTCTTCACGACGAGCGTGAACGAGCCGACCGACCGCTGGCCGAAGCCCTCCTCGAGGATCTTCTCCGCGCGCTCGGCATCGGTGCCCGGCAGCGCGAAGCGGTTGGTGAGGAGGCCGGAGAGCTGGGACGACGCCCAGCCGGCGCCGACGAAGACGAGCGATCCAGACGCCGAGGACGACCCAGCGGTGGCGGAGCATGGTGCGCGTCAGGGCCTGCATCGCTGACCGGCGAGCTCGAGCGTCAGGGTTACGCGTCGGACTGAGAGAGCCGTTCGGCACGGGCGGCGGCCTTGCGCTCGCGCACCCCCGGGACAGCCCGCACAGCCGCTATCCACAGCCACGTCAGGAACGCCACGAGCGCCGTGAGGCCGAGCAGGAGGCGTCGGACGTGTCGCACTCCCTCATCCTAGTGGGCGCCGCTCCGCAATACTGGAGTCGACCACCAAGGAAAGGACGGCCGGAAATGGCGAAGAAGCAGCCGGCGAAGCTCGGTGACACCGTTGACCTGCTGCGGCCCTACCTCGAGCGCGCAATGCACGACGAGGAGTTCCGCAACGACCTCAGGGACGCGATGCGGGCCGCGCGCGAGCTCTACGGGCCGCTCTCGAAGAGCGGTGGCGTCAAGGGGTCAGCGAAGACGATCGCGACCGACCGCAAGACCCAGGAGCAGCTGATGAAGGCGATGGAGGAGATCGCCGGTGCGGCGGGATCGTTCCAGGGCAAGGAAAGAAGAAGAAGAAGAGCCACAAGGGCCGGAACGCCCTGCTCCTCGCCGGGATCGTCGCGGGCGCGCTCTACAACCCGTGGACGGGCCCGCAGACCCGAGAGAAGCTCCTCGACGTGATCGCGGGCGACGACGACCTCCAGCCGCTGGAGGGCTTCGACGCACCTGTCGAGGCCGTGGTCGAGACGACGGAGGAGGTCGCGGACGCCGCGACGGACGCCGTCGAAGACGCGACCTAGCGCGCGCTAAGGCGTCGGGTTCGAGCGCGGGCGGTCGTTCGCGACCGCCCGCCCGAGCGCGCCCGGGACGAGGCCGCTCGTCCCGGCGATGTCCGACGCCTCGAGCAGGACGGCACCCGCTCTCAGACCGGCGACGGGCAGCCCTGACGCCGCCGCGCCGGAGTAGGCACGCCCGCTCGCGAAGGAGACGTCCTCGGCCCGCTGCCAGGCTATGAGGAACGGGTAGGGAGCGACGACGCCGTCGTACCCGAGCGAGAGCAGGCTGACCGGGTGGATCTCGAAGTGCAGATGCGGGATCGACGCGCGGGCGTCACCGGACTTCCCGAGGAAGCCGAGGACGTCCCCGGCCTTGACGCGCTGCCCGTCGCGGGCGAGCGGGGAGTACGCCGAGAGGTGCGCGTAGTAGAACTCGTTCCCCTGCAGGTCTCGGAGCCATAGGCGCCAGCCGCCGATGTTGTTCCACCCGACGCTGAACACGACACCATCGGCGACGGCGAGGAGCGGAGTGCCGAGCGGCGCGACGATGTCCTCGCCGTGGTGCCACTTGCCTGCGACGTCGCCCCGGTACGCGCCGAACGTGTCGCCGTAGGCGGCCGTGCCGAACACGGGGAAGACGTACCCGCCCTGGCTCAGCCGCGCCACGACCTCGGGCGCGGGCTTGATCAGCTGCGCCGGGGCGCCGGGGATCGAGCGGCCCGGCTCGCGTGGCGCACCGGGCGAGGGCTTCGCAGGTGCGGTCGGCGCGGCCGGCCGGGGTGAGGGGACGACGGGGGCGGCGGTGTCGGACTGCTGCGCCACTGCCCGCGCGAAGGCGCGGCCGACGACGATCTCGGAGCCCGCGGCGAGCCCTCCGTGCTCCGCGAGCAGGCGCAGCCGCAGACCGACGACGGTGCTCTCCGCGCTTCGCTCCTTCCCGGCTCCGGTCTTCGCCGTCACGGTCGCCAGGTCGAGGACGCCCCAGTCACCGACCGGGACCTGCGATCCCGGACCGACGCTGACCGGCTGGCCAAGGACGACGAGGCCGACGACCCCGGCGGAGGAGGAGTCGGTGGACGCACCGCCCGCTCCGGCGGCGGCACCCGCGCGCAGCTCGGACGACTCCATCGTGATCTCGCCTCCGAACAGCGAGACCGCGAGCAGCGAGAGGACGGCCTGCGAGCTCGCGGAGACCCCGGGCTGAGCGGTGACGGACACGGTCGACGCGCCTACCCTGACCACCGACCCGTCCTCGGGGAACACGTAGCCGCCGCCGGCGCTGGCGGTCGGTGGCGCGGTGATGGCGGGAGAGGCGCCGCCCTGCTGACCGATCGCGGTCACGAGCGCCACCTGCGCCGAGGCCGTGGCGGACGGATCCGCGGCGTCGGGCTCGGCCGCGGCAGCAAGCCCCGCGAGGGCGGCGGCGGCGGCAAGGAGGCCGATTGCGACCAGAACGCGTCTCACGACGCCTCAGGGTAGCGACGAGCGGTGCGCAGGCAGCGCCAGGCGAGCTGCGCGGCGACGGCGAGCAGCAGGAGTCCGAAGAGGCGCCTCAGCAGCGCCTCGTCCAGCCTGGTCGCGATCTGCACGCCGGCTTCGACGCCCACGAAGGACGAGACGCCGATCACGACGGCCGCTCGGACGTTCAGCGTGCCCCTGCCCCGCTGCCGGAAGGCGGCGACCGCGGCGGTCGGGACGATCGCGAGAAGCGACGTCGCACCCGCCTCGAGCTGACCCAGGCCGAGCAGGACCAGGGTCGGCACGAACAGGATCCCCCCGCCCACCCCGAAGAGGCCCGCAAGCGTGCCTGCGAGGAAGCCGAGGAGCAGCGCCAGCGCCACGGTCGACCCGCTCATCCCAGGATCAGCCACCCGCCGATCGCCGCGAGCAGCGCGGCGAAGGCCAGCGTGAGCGATCGCCCGGAGAGCGATCGCTGAACCCGTGTTCCGACCAGCACGCCGACGACCGCGGGAACCCCGACGAGGACGGCGTAGGCGGGTCTGACCTCGCCACGAACCGCGTACAGCGCTACCCCGGCCATAGCCGTGAGCAGGATGGCGCCGATCGACGTCGCGGTCGCGCCATGCGCGTCGAACCCGGCGACCAGGATCAGCAGGGGGACGATCACGATCCCGCCGCCCACGCCGAAGAGCGCGGAGAAGACACCCGCGACGACCCCGATCGCGATCAGACGTCCCATCGCGCCATCGTAGGCGCGGAGGTTGGACAGCAGGGGAGAGGGCGGGCGCCCACCCCCTCCCCTGCGACGGCTCAGATCGCCGCCGGAGCCGCCTCGGCGGTCGTCGCCAGCTCGCTCTGCCGCACGAACACGACGATCGCGATCACCCCGACGAGCGCGGCGACCGCGGCGATCCAGAACGCTGTCGCGAACCCGTCGACCGCTGCCTGCGCGCCGGCGGTGCCGTCCGCGATCGCGCTCGCGGTGACGTGGTTCGCAACCGCGGCGAGCACGGCGATCCCGAGCGCCCCGCCGATCTGCTGCGACGTGTTGATCAGACCGGACGCGAGGCCGGCCTCGTCGTGGCTGACCCCCGCGACCGCCGCGATCGTGACCGGGACGAACACGAACGGCATCCCGATCCCGACGAGCAGGAAGCCCGGGAACAGATCCGTCCAGTAGGAGCCGTCCACCGAGATCTGCGTGAACCACAGCAGACCGAGCCCGAGGAGCGACATCCCAGCGATGAGGATCGGCTTGACCCCGAGACGGTTCGAGAGCAGCGCCGCGACGTTCGCCCACAGGATCGCGGTGCCGGCGACCGCGAGGTAGCCGAGCCCCGTGCGCAGCGGCGTCATCCCCAGCACCTGCTGCATGTACAGGGTGAGAAGGAGGAACATCGCGAAGAGGATCGTCCCGAGGATGAAGCCGGTGATGTTCGCCCCGAGCACGGTCTTCACCCGGAAGATCGACATCGGCACGAGCGGCTCCTCGCGACCACGCTCCCAGAGGAGGAACGCGACGTGCAGGACGGCCGAGAGCGCGAACACGGCCCAGGTGCGCGCGGAGGTCCAGCCCCAGCTGTTCGCCTGGGTGATCCCGAGGACGAGCACGACCAGCCCCGAGGTGATCAGCACGGCACCCGGAACGTCGAACGTCTTGGTCCGAAGGTCGCGGCTGTCCTGGACGAGCACGGGGATCAGCGCGAGCCCGACGATTCCGACGGGGACGTTGACGAAGAAGATCCACTGCCAGCTCAGCAGGTCGGTCAGGATCCCGCCGAGCAGGACGCCGGCGGCGGCGCCGAACCCGCCGGTCGCGCCCCAGACGCCGAGCGCGATGTTGCGGTCACGCCCCTCGGCGAACGTGGCGGTGATGATCGCGAGCGCTGCCGGGGAGAGCATGGCCGCGCCGAGCCCCTGCAGGGCTCGCGCTGCGATCAGGGAGCCCTCGGACCACGAGAGCCCCGCGAACAGCGAGGCCGCCGTGAAGAGGAGCACGCCCGCCCAGAAGACGCGGCGGCGCCCGAGTCGGTCGCCGAGACGTCCGCCAAGCAGCAGGAAGCCCCCGAAGAACAGCGCGTACGCGCTGATCACCCACTGGAGGTTGTCCTGCGAGAAGCCGAGGTCCTGCTGGATCGACGGCAGCGCGACGTTCACGATCGCGATGTCGAGGATCGTCATGAACTGCACCAGGCAGATCAACGCCAGTGCCCACCATCTGCGGTCGCTCGACGCGGCCATGTCGGTCTCCTTCCTCCCGGATGTCGTCAGGACGACGAGCGGGCGACGCCGTGATCGACATCGTCCACCTCTCGCCCTCGGGTGTCGCAACGAACGGCGGCGCGGTTTTCGTCCCGTGGACGTGGGCCTGGCCCGCGCCGCGCTACAGCGCCGCGGCCTCGCGGCGAAGCACGTCCCAGGCGAGCCGGACGTCGTCCTCGGTCGTACGCGCGTTGCCGATCGCAAGCCGCAGCACGAAGCGGCCGTGGAGCCGCGTGTGCGACAGAAAGATCTCGCCCGCGGCGTTCACACGGCCCATCAGCGCCTCGTTGCGCGCGTCGTCGCCCTCGAGTCGGAAGCAGACGAGCGAGAACGGGTGCGCTGCGACGACCTCCCAACCCGGCTCCGCCTCGACCCAGCCCGCGAAGGCGGCGGCCAGGCGAACGTGCTCGCGGATGATCGCGCGGACTCGCTCGGCGCCATAGCAGCGCAGCACCGCCCACAGCTTCAGCGCCCGGAAGCGACGGCCGAGCGGCACCGAGTACTCGCTGAGGCTGACGACGTCCTCGTCGACCCGCAGGTACTCCGGCACCAGGCTGAACGCATCGCGCAGCGCGTCCGGCCGGCGCGTGAAGAAGGCCGAGCAGTCCATCGGGGTGAGCAGCCACTTGTGCGGGTTGACGCCGATCGAGTCGGCGCGCTCCCAGCCGGCGAAGTGGTGCCGGAGCTCGGGGCAGATCGCCGCCGGACCGGCGTAGGCGGCGTCGACGTGCAGCCACACGCCCTCCGCGGCGCAGCGCTCCGCGATCGAGGCGACGGGGTCGACCGCGGTCGAGGACGTGGTGCCGATCGTCGCGACCACCGCACAGGCATCCGTCAGGTCGAGCACGTCGGTGCGCATGGCGTGGGAGGCGTCGCCGGGAATCGGCCGCAGCTCGAGCTCCAGCAGCCGGGCGGCCTTGGCGGTGGAGGAGTGGGTGTGCTCCGAGCAGACGACCACCCGGCGTCCGGGCCGTGCCGCGCGAGCGGCGGCGAGCGCGGTGATCAGCCCTGTCGAGGCGGTGTCCTCGAGGTGGCCGTGGAGGCCTTCGGGGAGCCCGAGCAGCTGGCGGAGCCAGTCGAGGGTCACCTCCTCGAGCTCCTGCAGCGCCGGTGAGGCGCGCCAGAGGATGCCGACCTGGTTGAGCGTCGCCGAGAGGAGCTCGGCGAGGATGCCCGGCTCGGCGCCCGTCACCGAGAAGTAGGCGAAGTCGCGGGGGCTCTGCCAGTGGGTGATCCCGGGCATGAGCACGTCGTCGAGGTCACGGAGGATCGCCGAGAACGGCTCCGGGCGCTCGGGCGGTGCAGCGGGAAGCGCCGCGCGGATCTGCCCGGGCGAGGCCGCGCTCAGCACCGGCCGGCGCTCGCGGACGCCGTCGAGGTAGCCGGCGGCCCACTCCAGGGCTGCGGCGCCGTCGTCGCGGAACGAGCTCATCGCCGCATCTTGACGATCTCCGACCAGGCACGGGTGTTGAGCACCTGATCGCGCGTCAGCCACGCCCTGCGGGCCTGGGCGACGCCGAGCTCGGCGTACGCGAGCGTCGAGACCTGGTGGGCGTCGGTGGTGACGGGGATCGGCACGCCGGCCTCACCCGCGAGTCGGGCATGGGTGTCGCGCAGGTCGAGCCGGTCGGGCTGGGAGTTGATCTCCAGCGCCGTCCCGGTCTCCGCGGCACGCGCCACGACCCGCTCGACGTCCACCGCAGCGCCCGCAGCGCGGGCCGGGCGGCTGAGGCGCCGGCCCGTCAGGTGACCGATGCAGTCGACGTGCGGGTTGTCGATCGCGGCGAGGACGCGCTCGGTCGGATTGCGGTCGAGCGAGTGGTGGAGGGAGGCGACGACCCAGTCGAGCTGGGCGAGGATCTCCTCTGGGACGTCTACCGTGCCGTCGGCCCTGATGTTGGCCTCGACCCCGCGTAGGACGCGGAAGGGCTTCAGCGACGCGGCGACCGCCGCGATCTCCTCCCACTGCGCCTCGATCCTGCCGTCGCGCAGGTAGTGCGAGTGGTCCGTCACGCACAGATACCTGTACCCGCGGGCCTTGGCCGCGCGCGCCATCGACTCGATCGTGTCCTTGCCGTCCGCCGACCAGGTGGAGTGGCAGTGGAGCTCGCCGACGAGATCACCGGTCTCGACGAGCGCCGGCAGCTCCCCCGCACGCGCCGCCTCGAGCTCGCCCGCGTTCTCGCGGAGCTCGGGCGGGATGTAGGCGTAGCCGAGGAACGCATAGAGCTCGGCCTCGGAGCGGAACCTCCGGATCTCACCCGTCTCCACGACGGTGACGCCGTACTCCGAGACCGAGAGCCCGTGACGCTGAGCCTCCTCGCGCAGCGCGACGTTGTGATCCTTCGAGCCGGTGAAGTGCTGGAGCAGGTCGCCGTAGCTCTCCGGCGGCACGACGCGCAGGTCCAGCCGGTGGCCCTGGGCGGTGACGACCGTCGCCTTGGTCTCCCCGTGCGCGACGACCTCGGAGACGTCTGCGAGCTCGATGAAGTGCGCGATCAGCGCGGCCGGGTCGGTGGAGGTCGCGATCACGTCGAGGTCGCGGAACGTCTCGCGCCGGCGCCGCGCGCTCCCCGCCTCCGAGACGTCGACCGTCGCCGGGTGCGCACGGAGCGCGTCGACCACCGCGCGCACGACCGGCAGGCCGACGCCGAGCAAGCCGCGACGCTCCGGCTCGGCGGCAAGCCCACGCGAGATCGCCTCGAGGATCTTCTCCTCGCTGCGCGCGCCGAGCCCCTGGAGCTGACGCAGCCGCCCCGCCTGCGCTGCATCCTTCAGCCCCGCGAGGGTCGTCACGTCGAGCTCGTGCCAGATCCGGGCAGCGGTCTTCGGGCCGACCCCCGGGAGCCGGAGGAACAGCACGACCTCCTGCGGCACCTCCGCTCGTCGCTTCTCGAGCGCCTCCATGCGACCCGTGGTCGAGAGCTCCGCGATCTTCTCCTCGATGGTCTTCCCGATCCCGGGCAGATCCTTCGCCTCACCGGCCAGCGCGAGCTCGGCCACGGAGCCTGCCGTGTCGCGGATCCTGGTCGCAGCACGGCGGTACGCCTGGACCCTGAACCCCTGCTCGCCGAGGAGCTCGGACAGGTCCGCGAGCAGCTCGAACGCGTCCGCGAGGTCGCCGTTGCGCGGGAGTCCTGCCACCGGGAGAGTGTAGGAGCGCGCACAGGCCGACGCGCCCGTCGTACGGTCCGGCTGGCAGGATCACGAGATGCCGCGCGCAGTCGTCTGCCTCCCGACCTACAACGAGCGCGAGAACCTGGAGCCGATGGTGCGGGCGCTCGGGGACGTCCTCGAGACCTCCCGTGACCGCGTGCTCGTGATCGACGACGGCTCCCCGGACGGCACGGGTGCGATCGCAGACGCGCTGGCGGGCGAGCTGCCGTGGCTCGAGGTGTTGCACCGCCCGACCAAGAAGGGCCTCGGGCCGGCGTACGTCGCGGGGTTCCGACGCGCGCTCGCCGACGGTGCCGAGCTCGTCCTGGAGATGGACTGCGACTTCTCCCACGACCCCGCCGACGTGCCGCGCCTGATCTCGGCAGCCGAGGAAGGAGCCGACCTCGTCCTCGGCTCGCGCTACGTCGCGGGCGGCGCGACGGTCAACTGGGGTCGGGGACGGAGGCTCGTCTCGCGCGGGGGGTCGCTGTACGCGAGGACGATCCTCGGGGTGAGCATCCGCGATCTCACGGGCGGGTTCAAGTGCTTTCGCCGCGCGACGCTGGAGGCGATCGAGCTCGAGGCGATCGCCGCGCGCGGCTACGGGTTCCAGATCGAGGGCACCTACCGGGTGCTGCGGCAGGGGCTGAGGGTGGTCGAGATCCCGATCACCTTCGCGGATCGTCGCGTAGGCCAGTCGAAGATGAGCGGGGCGATCGTCCTCGAGGCGATGCTCCAGGTGCCCGTGCTGCGCTGGCGGGCCCTGCGCGGCCACCTGTGAGCCGTCTGCTGGACTACCCTGATCGGATGGAGCAGGTCACCGACGCCACCTTCGACGCCGAGGTCCTCGCCTCGGCGGTGCCGGTGATCGTGGAGTTCACGGCACCGTGGTGCAAGCCGTGCCGGGCGATCGAGCCGATCCTCCAGGAGCTCGAGCGCGAGCTCGAGGGCCGGGCGCGCGTGGTCGCGCTCGACGTCGACGTGAACGTCGGAGCGCCGTCACGCTACGGCGTCCTCACCGTTCCGACCGTGACGCTGTTCGAAGCCGGCGAGCCGCGTGCCACGCGTCCTCGGGGCCCAGCCGAAGCGTCGGTTCGTCGAGGCATTCGCCCCCTATCTCGACTGACGGGTGACCGAGGGCGGCGCTGCCTGGGATGTCCTCCTCGACGGCGAGGAGGTCGCGCATCGCTCGCAGGAGGCCGCACGGCCAGGCAGGTCGTTCCCGCTTCCGGAGAGACTCGCCCCGTCGGTCGCCGCGGCGCTCCGGCGTCGCGGGATCGACGGGCTGTGGTCGCATCAGGCCGAGGCGTGGGAGGCGCTCGCCGCGGGACGCAGCGTGGTCGTGACCACGGGCACAGCGTCCGGCAAGTCGCTCGCGTTCCTCCTGCCGGTCCTCGACGCGATCGCTCGCGACCCGCATGCCCGTGCTCTCCTGCTCTTCCCGACGAAGGCGCTCGCCCAGGATCAGGCGCGTTCGCTGGCCGCGCTGCGCGTGCCCGGGGTCCGGCCGGCGATCTACGACGGCGACACCCCGACCGAGCGTCGCCGCGACATCCGCCGGAGCGCGAACGTGATCCTCACGAACCCCGACATGCTCCACGTCGGCGTCCTGCCACACCACGACCGCTGGGGCGACGTGCTCCACAACCTCCTCTTCGTCGTCGTGGACGAGGCTCACGTCTACCGGGGAGTCTTCGGCTCGCACGTCGGGAACGTGCTCAGACGGCTGCGCCGGCTGGCGCGCGCCTACGGCGCCGAGCCGCAGCTCGTGCTGGCGTCAGCGACCATCGCCAACCCCGGCGAGCTCGCGTGCTCGCTGACCGGCCTCGAGGTCCAGGTGATCGACGTGGACACCGCACCCCGACCCGAGCGGGAGATCGTCCTCTGGAACCCGCCGCTCCTCGACCCCGAGCTCGGGACGCGCGCGAGCGCGCTGGCCGAGGCATCGCGACTCATGGCCGGGCTCGTCGAGCGAGGGCTGCGGACGATCTGCTTTGCGAAGAGCCGCAAGGCTGCGGAGCTCGTGCATCGCTTCACGTCGGAGCGGGTCGACCGCACGACGGCGAGGCGGTTGACGCCGTACCGCGCCGGATACACGGCCCAGCAGCGACGGGAGATCGAGCGACGCCTCGTCGAAGGCGAGCTGCTCGGCGTCTCCGCGACGGACGCTCTCGAGCTGGGGATCGACGTCGGCGAGCTCGACTGCGCGATCTCCGTCGGGTTTCCCGGGACGATCGCCTCGCTGCGCCAGCAGTGGGGTCGAGCGGGCCGCCGCGCGCCCGGGCTCGCGGTGCTCGTCGCGAGCGAGGACGCGCTCGACCAGTTCTTCATGCGCGAGCCGGAGGCGCTTCTGCTCCGCAACGTCGAGGCGGCGATCCTCGATCCGACCAGCCCTCGCATCCTCGCTCCGCACGTCCTCGCCGCGGCGTACGAGGGCCCTCTCGTCGAGGAGGACGCGACGACGCTCGGGCCCGAGGCACTCGAGCTCGCGGCGACCCTCGACGAGCTTCGTCGGACGCCCGCGGGCTGGGTGTGGACGGGACGCGACCACCCGGCGGCGCGGGTGTCGCTCCGCTCCGGTGACGCCGAGGCGTTCGCGGTCGTCGACGAGCAGACAGGCGACGTCCTCGGGCTCGTCGAGCGGGAGCGCGCCTTCTCCACCGTGCACGAGGGGGCCGTCTACCTGCATCTCGGGGAGCAGTACCTCGTCAGCGGCCTCGATCCGGAGGGGCGGGTCGCTCTCGTCCGACCGGTCGAGGTCGACTGGTACACGCAGGTGCGGAAGGAGAGCGAGACGTTCATCGAGGAGACGCAGCGCACCGCCCGGATCGCGGGCGTCGAGCTCCATCTCGGCCGGGTGTCGGTGACGGAGCAGGTCGTCGCGTACCACCGCAAGGCGATCGCGGACGGCTCGACGATCGACGTGATCCCGCTCCTCCAGCCACCCTCGACGTTCGACACCGAGGGCGTCTGGTTCTCACCGGAGGATGCGCTGCTCGAGGGACTCGACGAGATGCCGACGCTCCTCTCCTCGCTACACGCGGCCGAGCACGCGCTGATCTCCGTGCTCCCGTTGTGGGCGATGTGCGACCGCTGGGACATCGGTGGCCTCTCGACGAACGTCCACCCGCAGACGACTCGCCCGACGATCTTCGTGTACGAGGGGCATGCAGGAGGCGTCGGCATCGCGGAGCGCGGCTTCGACCGCTTCGCCGGCTGGGCCGGCGACACGCTGGAGCTCCTGCGCGGCTGCCCGTGCACCGACGGCTGCCCCTCGTGCGTCCAGAGCCCGAAGTGCGGCAACCTGAACGAGTGGCTCGACAAGCGGGGAGCGCGGGTGCTGCTGGAGCGGATGCTCTCGTCCGGTTGAGCGACGATCGCCTGTCGATTTCCGGACGCGCCGTTCGTCGTCATGGTGGAATCCCCGACGAAGGAGGAGGAATGGAGTACCTGGCTCTGATCCACGGCGACCCGGACGCCTGGGCCGCGATGACCGACGAGCAGCGCACGACGACCGATGACGGCCTACGGCGCGCTCGCCGAGGACGCCCGCAGGGCGGGCGTGATGGTCGCCGGAGAGCCGCTCGCACCCGTCAGCGCAGCGACGACGGTGCGGGTGCGCGACGGGCAGACCCTCGTCTCGGACGGTCCATACGCCGAGGTCAAGGAGTCGCTCGGCGGCTACTTCCTCTTCGAGTGCGACGTCGCTCGACGAGGCCCTCGCGTGGGCCGCCCGCATCCCCGACGCCGCCACCGGTGCCGTCGAGGTCCGTCCCGTCCACGTCGAGCCGGAGGCCTGACCGTGAAGTACGCACTGCTCGTCTACGGCGACCAGTCCTCGTGGGCCGACATCTCGGCGGAGGACGCCGCCCGGATGCGGGCCGACTCGATGCCGCGCTGGATCGCAGCCTTCGAGGAGATGACCCGGATCGATCCGGACAACTCCGGCCGCGAGCTGGCGGCGACCACGGAGGCGAAGACCGTCCGCGTCCGGAACGGGGAGACGCTCGTCACCGACGGTCCCTTCCCGGACACGAAGGAGCAGATCGGCGGCTTCTTCCTGATCGACCTGCCAGACCTGGACGAGGCGATCCGGCTCGCGGCGCTCGTCCCCGCCGCCGAGTACGGGTCGATGGAGATCAGGCCGATCGCGGAGATGTGACCGACCTCGGAGACGTCTACCGCGAGGAGTGGCCGCGCTGCGTCGCGATCCTCACCCGCGTCCTCGGCGACCTGGAGCGCGCCGAGGACGCGGTGCAGGACGCGTTCGCGCATGGCGCTCGAGCGCTGGCCCCGCGAGGGCGTCCCGCGCACGCCCGGGGCCTGGATCGTCACGACCGCCCGCAACCGGGCGATCGACAGGATCCGGCGCGAGCAGACGTTCGCGCGCAAGGCGGAGCTCCTCGCACGCCTCGAAGAGCTCCCCGGGGAGGAGGACGAGCTGACGACGATCCCCGACGACCGCCTCGCGCTCGTCTTCACCTGCTGTCATCCGGCCCTCGCCCTCGATGCGCAGGTGGCGCTGACGCTCCGAGAGGTCGGTGGGCTCGTGACCCCGGAGATCGCCCGGGCCTTCCTGGTGCCGGAGGCGACGATGGCTCAGCGTCTGGTCCGGGCGAAGCGCCGTATTCGCGAGACCGGCATCCCGTTCCGCGTGCCACCCGACCATCTCCTGCCCGAGCGGCTGCCGAGCGTCCTCCGGGTGATCTACCTCGTCTTCAACGAGGGCTACGCAGCGAGCGGCGGAGCGCAGCATGTCCGCGGCGAGCTCTGCGCGGAGGCGATCCGGCTCGCCAAGCTGGTCTGCGTCCTGATGCCGGACGAGCCGGAGGCGCTCGGGCTGCTGGCGCTGCTGCTGCTCCAGGACTCCCGGCGGGCCGCCCGGGTCGGGCCGGACGGCGCCGTCGTGCTCCTCGCCGACCAGGACCGGACGCTCTGGGACACGACGGAGATCGACGACGGAGTCCGGCTGCTCGACCGCGCGCTCGCGCGGCGAGCCCCGGGGCCGTATCAGCTGCAGGCGGTGATCGCCGCAGGACACGCGCAAGGCGCTCCTCCGGCCGTGATCGCAGACGCCTACGCCCACCTCGAACGGGTCGATCCGTCACCGGTCGTGCGTCTCAACCGCGGTGTCGCGGTCGCGCTCGCGGGTGACCTCCACGAGGGCCTCGAGCTGATCGAGTCGGTCCACGGGCTCGAGGAGTACCACTACCTCCACGGCGCGCGCGCCGACCTCCTGCGGCGCCTGGGACGGGAGCGCGATGCGGCACAGGCGTACCGTCGCGCGTTGGCGCTCACCTCGAACGAGGCGGAGCGCTCGTTCTACGCGCTCCGGCTCGACGCCCTCGGCGTCTCCCGAGAGGATCGGGCATAGGATCGGCCCGACGGAGCCGTACGGCGTAGCCCTCGAGGAGCTCGCCTCGCTGATCGCCCGTTCGCGCAGCACGATCGCGCTGACGGGAGCCGGGATGTCGACGGACGTCCAGCTGGTCGTCACGCAGAACGTCGACGGTCTGCATCAGGCCGCAGGCTCGCGAGCAGTGTTCGAGGCCCACGGGACGCTCAGAGAGGTCGAGTGCCTCGCGTGCGGATGGCGCGGGCCCGCCGCGACGGCGCACGCGCAGCTCGACGCCGGCGCCCCAACGCCGCGCTGCGTCGAGTGCAACGCGATCCTCAAGCCGGCCGTCGTCCTCTTCGGGGAGATGCTCCCGGCCGGCTTCCTCGCCGTGCCCGGGCGCGTGGAGTCGTGCGACCTGCTTCTCTGCTGCGGCTCCAGTCTCGGCGTCCCGCCCGTGGCGCTGCTCCCGTCGCGCGCGCTCAGGGCCGGCGCCGCCGTCGCCATCGTCAACCTCGGCCCGACCTCCTGCGACGCGGGCGCGACTCTTCGAATCGAGGGCCGGACGGGTGAAGCCCTGCCCGCGCTCCTCGCGCTCCTCTCCGGCTGACGCGCCGGCACGGCGGGATCACCCGACGCTGCGCAGGGCGGCGGTCAGCGACTGCCGACCGGTGAGCGCGGGCGCGAGCAGGTCACCGCGCTCCGCGACGCGCGTGAGGACGGCGTCCATCGTGAACGCTGCGGGATCGAGCTCGGAGCGCACCTCGTCCCAGTCCAGGGGGGTCGACACCGAGGCGCCCGGTCGCGGGCGAACCGAATAGCCCATCGCCGTGGTCCGGCCCGCTCCGTTCTGGTTGACGTCGATGAGGACGCCGTGGCGCTTCGCCCTCGTCCACTCGGTCGTCACGAGACGCGGGTGGGAGCGGGCGAGGGCGCCGGAGACGATCTCCGCGAACGCGCGCGCGTCGCCGTGGGCATGCCTTCGCGCGATCGGCACGAGGACGTGCATGCCGCGCGAGCCGCTCGTCTTGGGCACTCCGTGGAGTCCGATCGCTCCGAGGACGTCGCGGACGAGCAACGCGACCTCGACGACAGCGTCGAACGGCGTCCCGTCTGCGGGGTCGAGATCGAACACGACCCAGTCCGGCCGTTCAGGACGATCGACGCGCGCAGCCCCTGCGTGCAGATCGATGCAGCCCATCGACACCGCCCACAGCAGCGCGAGCTCGTCGTCGAGCAACGGGTACTCGATCACACGTCGCTCGCCCGCTCGCGTCGAGGCGGGGAGGGGCGCACGCTGGATCCAGTCCGGCATGTGCGACGGGGCCTGCTTCTGGAAGAAGTGCTTGCCCTGCCACCCGTCCGGGTAGCGCTTCATCGTGAAGGGCCTCCGACGGAGGTGCGGGACCAGGACGGGCGCCACGTCGCGGTAGTAGGCGAGCAGGTCGCCCTTCGTGATCCCCTCCTCCGGCCAGAACGGCTTGTCGAGGTTCGAGAGACGCAGGACCCTGCGACCACGTCGCAGCTCCGATGGCACGGGCGGACGCGTGACCACCTGGGTCGGCGCCAGCCGGATCACGTGGCTCGCTCAGCCCGCGGTAGACGGGCTGGCGCAGCCGTCCCGCCCGGGTCCACTCCGTGAAGGAGACGTCGGCCTCGAGGGCCGGCTCGACCCACCGGATCCGTTCGCGCACCGTACGGGCAAGGCGCGGCTCCTCGACGAGCGGCGACGTCTGACGCTCGAGCGGCCGGAGCCGCTCTACGAGCTGCTCCCGTTCGTCGTCGGACAGCCCCGACCCGACGCTTCCTGCGTACCGAAGCCCCTCTCGGTGGGGAGACCCGAGATGGAGAGCACCGACCGAGGAGGCGAGGCGCCCCGCCCCGGCCGCCCACCCGACGACGGGCAGGCGCACGTTCTGCGAGACCTTCACCTTCACCCAGTCGGGCGAACGCCGCCCGGAACGGTAGATCGAGTCGGCGCGCTTGGCCACGATCCCCTCGAGCCCACGATCGCGGGCCGCCTGCAGGAGCGCGCCGCCGTCGTCGAAGACGGGAGAGATGACCGCGGGTCCTGCGCTCGGGTCGACGACCTCCTCGAGGCGCCGGCGGCGCTCGACGAGCGGCAGCCCCACCAGGGGCACGCCGTCCAGCTCGAGCAGGTCGAAGGCGACCAGCACGACGGCGCCGTCGCCGCGCTGGAGGCTCTCGAAGCTCGAGCGGCCGGCGGCTGTGAGCGAGCAGAGCTCGCCGTCGACGACGGCATCGGGCGTCCTCACCACGAGCGGGAGCGCGCGCGCGAGCTCGGGGAAGCGGCCGCCGAGGTCGCTGCCTCCGCGGCCGGTGAGCGACGCCTCGCCACCGCGAACGACCACCAGGGCGCGATAGCCGTCCCACTTCGGCTCGAACAGCCACCCCTGTCCCACCGGAGGCGTGGTCGCGGCGGTCGCGAGCATCGGCCTCCAGCTCCCGTGGTCGGGGCCGGGATCCTTGCGGAGGAGCAGCCAGTTCTCGGGCTTCCCGTCGAGGTGCGCCGGGACGAGCGTCCAGCGACCACGGAGGCGATCACCGTGCAGGTCGAACGTGAGCCCGCCGTCCCGCTTCTCCTCGACGCGCGCGTAGGTCCCCCGGTCCCAGATCTCGACGGTGCCGGCCCCGTACTGGCCGGCCGGGATCACGCCCTCGAACGCGCCGTAGTCGAGGGGATGATCCTCCACGTGCACCGCGAGGTGGCGGGCGCCAGGATCGAGCGGGACGCCCTTCGGGACCGCCCAGCTGCGCAGCACTCCGCCCTCCTCGAGCCGCAGGTCGTAGTGCAGCCGTCGCGCCCGGTGGCGCTGCACGACGAACGAGGGCGCGCCCGCGGCGGGATCTCCGCCGAACGGCTCGGGCGTGCGGTCGGGATCCCTCCGACGCCTGTACTCGGCAGTGCTCAGATCGCGCCTTCCTCGGTGCCGGACGACTCCCCGATCTTCACACGGGCCTCACAATGTCCGCGAAAGCCCTGCTCAGAGAGGTCTTGGCGTCCGGGGATAAGCCTGTGGAAAGTGTGGAGAGCCGTGATTCGGGAGGGATGGGCGTCACACGCCGGCGAGGACGCCCATCGTCCGGAACTTCGCGCGACGGACACGTCGGAGCTCGTGGGTGGTGAGACCGTCCAGGTCGTCCAGGTGGCTCACGACCGCGTCGCGCAGCAGCTCCGCCGCGCCGACGGGATCGAGATGCGCCCCGCCCTCCGGCTCGGGGACGATGCCGTCGATCACGCCGAGCTCGAGGCAGTGGGCGGCATCGGGCTTGAAGGCGGCGGCTGCCTTCTTCGCCTGGGCGGCGTCGCGCCAGAGGATCGCGGCGCACCCCTCCGGCGAGATGACCGAGTAGATCGCGTTCTCCTGCATCAGCACCCGGTCCGCGAGGGCGATCGCCACGGCGCCGCCCGACCCGCCCTCCCCGATCACGACCGAGACGGTCGGGACGCCGAGCCGCGCCATCGCCGCCTGCGACCGCGCGATCGCGCCTCCCTGGCCGTGCTGCTCGGCCGCGACCCCCGGATAGGCGCCCGGGGTGTCGACAAGGGTCACCAGCGGGAACCCGTGCCGCTCGGCGAGGCCCATCACCCGCATCGCCTTGCGGTACCCCTCCGGATACGCCATCCCGAAGTTCCGCTTCGAGCGCTCGCGGATGTCGCGGCCCTTCTGGTGCCCGATCAGCGCGACCGTCCGCCCGGAGAGCACGCCGACGCCGGCCACGAGCGCGTGATCGTCGGTGCGCGCCCTGTCGCCGTGCAGCTCGAACCAGTCGTCGACCACGTGCTCGACGTAGTCGAGCGTGTACGGACGGTCCTGGTGCCGGGCGAGCTCGACCGACCGCCAGATCTCCTCGTCCGAGGTGTCCTCGCGCAGCCGCTCGAGCTGGCGCTGGAGCCGCTCGACCTCCGCGGACAGCCGCGTGCCGCCCAGGAGCTTGACTCCGGAGAGCTTCGCCAGGCGGTCGCGGATGCCGAGCTCCGCCTCGGTGCTCACGCGGGCGCTCCGAACAGCCGCAGGAGTCGGGCGATCGTCGGTCGGAGCTCGTCGCGCGGGACGATCGCGTCGATGTGCCCGAACCGGAGGTTCGACTCTGCGAGCCCGAAGTCGTCGGGGAGCTTCTCGCGCGTCGTCTGGGCGACGACGCGCGGCCCGGCGAACGACATCAGCGCACCCGGCTCGGCGAGGATCACGTCCCCGAGGCTCGCGAAGCTCGCGAGCAGCCCGCCGGTGGTGGGATGGGTCAGGACCGAGATCAGCGTCCCACCGCCCTCGTGGAGATCCTCGACCGCGCACACCGTCTTGGGCAGCTGCATCAGCGCGAGGATCCCCTCCTGCATGCGCGCGCCGCCGGAGGCAGAGATCGAGACGAGCGGCACTCCCGCCTCCGCAGCGCTGTCGCAGGCACGGACGAACTTCTCACCGACCACGCTCCCCATCGAGCCGCCCATGAACGAGAAGTCCATGACGGCGAGCGCACAGGAGCGGCCATCGATCTGCGCGTCGCCGGTGACGATCGCGTCCCCGAGGCCCGTCGACACCTCGGCCTCGGCGAGACGCTCCGTATAGGGCCGGAGATCGAAGAACGTGAGCGGGTCGGTCGATCGCAGTCCGGTCTCGGTCTCCACGAACGACCCCGCGTCGACGAGCGTGCTCGACCCGCTCGAGCGCGCCCATCGGGAAGTGATGCCCGCACTGGGGGCACACGCGCAGCGTCGCGGCGAGCTCGTCCTCGCGGTAGTGCGAGCCGCAGCCGGGGCACGTGTTCGGGTGCGGCCGGGAGGCCCGTCCCTCGGGCTCGGCCTTCTTGTGCTCGATCGAGACGTCGATGCGTCCGGGTGCGGACATGCGTGCCAGTTTAGACCTCGACCGGGTCGCTTCCGGTTACAGCCCGAGCACGGACGCCAGCCCGGCGAGGGCCGCCGGGTCCGCGTCGGGCAGGAGCCCGGTGAAGCCGACGCCTGCGATGGGGACGCCGACCGCTCGGACCCGGCCCAGGAGCGCGTGCGCCTCGGCGAGCGTCGGTCCCCCCGGCTCGGGCATGAAGCAGCTGACGGCGCCGGGCTCGAGCACGTCGAGGTCGAACGCGACGTACACCGCAGCTGCACCCGTCAGCGCGCGCTCGACGTCGTCGTCGATCCCGACGTCGCGCATGTACTCGATCTCGGGCTCGTCGAGGCTGCGTCCACCCACGTGCGCGACACGGGACGGCTCGACGGAGCCCTCGTCGATCGCCATGCGCAGGGGCATCCCCCACGCGTTCCCCGACGGTGAGGTCTGCGGCGTGTTGAGGTCGCCGTGGGCATCGAGCCACACGACGGCGAGCGCGGCCGTGTCGTCGCGCCAGGCCGCGAATCGCTCCGACGTGGGCGCAGCAGCAGCCGCCGAGCACGATCGCCGGGCGCGGCAGGTCCGCCGCGATCGCCGCCGACTGCTCCTCGAGCGTCTCTCGCTCGACGACCGACGCCTCCGGGTAGGGGAGGTCGATCCGGGCCGCCGCGGCCATCGCCTCGCCGCCGGCGCCCCAGGCGATCGGCACCCGCACCAGGCCGGCGGCGAACTCGGCGCCGCACGCATGGCACTGGTAGCCGTCGCCCAGAGCCACCGCGGTGAGCGTCCTGCAGGCGGGGCAGCGGGCGCGGAGCGTGCTCACGCCTGGCGCGCCCAGGTGTCGCTGCGACGCACCGCGCGCATGCCCACCCGCTCGTAGAGAGCGACGGCGCCGGTGGTGTTCTCGGCATCGACGCCGAGGCCGACGGCGCGCTTGCCGCGATCCGCGAACAGGACGAACGCGTCCCGCAGAAGAGCCTCGCCGAGGCCCCGGCGTCGCCACGGCCGACGAACGGCGAGCACGCCGACCCAGCCGACGGTCTCGTCCTCGCCGCGCCGGGGCCGGCTGATGCAGAGCCCGGCGATCTCGTCGCCGTCCCAGGCGACCCGCGTGAGCGAGACGTCACCGGCAGGTCCCAGGTTGAAGGCCCTCCAGGCCTCGAGCGACGACGGCGTGTAGCCCCAGTGGTCGGCGAAGGCCTCGTTCTCTGCGGCGTGGACGGCAGCCACGTCTCGCTCGTCGAACGGTCGCACCTCGATCCCCGGCGGCCACGCGGGCCGCTCGAGCTCACCGGCAAGCGCCCTCTCCATCGTGTAGGACGAGCGGGTCACGGTGTATCCGGCCCCGGCGAGGAGATCGCCGAGCGCGTGATCGTGCGCATCGACGGAGAAGCGGATCGAGCCGCCCGTGCCGACCCGCTCCGCGCCACGCGAGTGCGCCCAGGCGAACAGGAGCCGACGGGACTCGTCGCACCCCGGCAGGCAGCGCAGATCGACCCAGGCCACCGGCGTGCCGTCCTCCGGTCCGGCGACGTCCGCGTACCCCTCCGTGACCCCCGAGGCGGCGATCGCGAGCCTCATGTCCGTCGCGGGGTCGACGTTCGGGAGCGAGAACCAGGTCGCGACGCCGACCGTCGGACTCCTCGGTCTCCCCGACGAGCGCGTGCGAGCGGGTGTTGATCACCGTGGCGATCCGGCCCGCGTCCGCCACGGTGGGCGCCACGAGGCGAACGCCGAGCTCAGCCATCCGGCTCGAGCTCCTTCTCCCAGACGTCCGCCTGCCAGAGGACGCGCATGCCCGCCCGCTCGTACAGCCGCGTCGCGCCGGTCGGGTTCTCGCTGTCGACGCCGAGCGCGGCGACGGTCTCACCCGTCGCGCGGATCCGGCGAAAGCTCTCCTGCAGGAGCGCGAGCCCGAGCCCTTGACGCCGCCACGCCGGTGCGACGCCGAGCACGCTGATCCAGCCCCAGTCGCCCATCCGCTTCGGATAGCAGAGCGTGAAGCCGGCAACCTCGTCGTCCGCCCAGGCGACGACCGGGAGCGAGAGGTCGAGGCGCGGCGTCACGAACACCCGCTCGAACCACTCCTCGTATGGACGCACCCGGTATCCCCACTGCTGCGAGAACGCGTCGACGTCGGTCGCGTGGACGGCACGACCGTCTCGTTGGGGCTCGAGGGGCCTGAGCTCCAGCCCGGCAGGCCAGATCGGCCGTGGCGGCTCGTCCACGAGGTCGATCACCATCCGGAAGAAGCTCCGGACGTGGTGGAAGCCTTCGAGTGCGAGCAGCTCCGCGGCCGTGTCGTCTCCGACGAGGTGCGCGAGGTGCAGCGCGGCGCGGCCGGCGGCGGGCTCTGCCTCGAGGCACTCCCGCACGCGAGCCTCCACCGCGTGGACGAGGGCGCGCCCGAGCCCGCGGCCGCGGGCATCCGGGTGGACGTACCCGTCACCGATGAACGTGTCGCCCTTGCGCTCGCACAGGTGCATCACGCCGACGAGCCGGCCCTCGAGCTCCGCGACCCACGAGTCGGTCTCGAGCGGGATCTCCGCCCACTGCTCACGAAGCTCGTCCGCCGTCCAGTCCGTCCCGCCGTAGACCGCGCGGTCGCACGCCTGCATCACCGTCAACGCGGCGTCGAAGTCGGTCTCCGGGTCGGCAGGTCGCAACAGCACGGCGCATAGTCTAGGGCCGTGCCGATCAGGCCCATGGAGCCCGAGGACTGGCCCGCGGTCGAGCGCGTGTACGCCGAGGGGATCGCGTCGCGAGCGGCGACGTTCGAGACCTCGGCTCCCGACCGTGAGACGTTCGACGCGGCGCGGCTGCCGTGGGGGCGCCTCGTGGTGGTCACGGAGGAAGGCGTCGTCGGCTGGATCGCCGGCATCCCGATCTCGTCGCGGCCGTGCTACGCCGGAGTCGTCGAGCACAGCGTGTACGTCGCGGCGTCGTCCCGAGGACGCGGGCTCGGCCACTCGCTCCTGCAGGCGTTCCTGGTCGAGGCGCAGCGGGTGGGAGCCTGGACCGATCCAGGGCACGATGTTCCCCGAGAACAGCGGCCAGCGTCTCGCTCCACGAGCGGCTGGGCTTCCGGCTCGTCGGACGCCGCGAGCGGATCGCGCAGCTCGACGGGGTCTGGCGCGACACCGTGCTCTACGAGCGCAGGCTCCCCGCCGCGTAGCAGCGCTCAGGCGTCGTGCCAGCGGCGGAACACGACGCACGCGTTGTGCCCGCCGAACCCGAACGAGTTCGAGAGCGCGACCTCCACCTGCTGGTGGCGCGCCTCGTTCGGGATCACGTCGAGGTCGCAGGTGGGGTCCGGGACCTCCTGGTTGATGGTCGGAGGCAGGATCCCGCGCTCGAGCGCGAGCACGGTGAAGCTCGCCTCGACGGCGCCTGCCGCGCCGAGGCAGTGGCCGGTCGCTCCCTTTGTCGACGAGATCGGGGTGCGATACGCCTTCTCGTCTCCGAGCGCGACCTTGATCACGCGCGTCTCGCCCGTGTCGCCCGCAGGCGTCGAGGTGCCGTGGGCGTTGATGTACCCGATGTCGTCCGTGGTCACGCCGCTGTCGTCGATCGCCATCTTCATCGCCCTGGCGGGGTTGATCCCGGTCGGATCGGGGTCGGAGACGTGGTTCGCGTCGGACGAGCACCCGTACCCGAGCAGCTCGGCGTAGATCTTCGCCCCGCGCGCCCGGGCGTGCTCGAGCTCCTCGAGCACGAGCATCGCCGGCCGCCTCGCCCATCACGAAGCCGTCGCGCTCGAGGTCGAACGGGCGCGATGCCCGCTCGGGGTCGTCGTTGCGACGCGAGATCGCGCGCATCGCGCTGAATCCGGCGATGCTCACCCGCGTGACCGGTGCCTCGGTGCCGCCGCAGAACATCACGTCGGCGCGCCCGAGGCGGATCGCGTCGAGACCGTCGCCGATCGCCATGTTCGAGGCAGCGCAGGCCGTGCACTCGGCGAGCAGCGGGCCTCGCGTCCCGAGCTCCATCGAGACCCAGCCCGCGGCGAGGTTGGGGATGATCTGGACGATCGAGAACGGGTTGACCCGGTCGGGGCCCTTCTCGTTCAGCTGGTCGACGCAGGCCTCGAAGGACTTGAGACCGCCGATCCCGGTCGCGACCGCTGCACCGACCCGCTCGGCTCATCCGCGATCGTCAGCCCCGAGTCGGCCTCGGCCTGCCGCGCCGCCGCCAGGGCGAGATGCGTGAACCTGTCCATTCGTCGGGACGACTTGAAGTCCACGTAGTCGGTCACCTCGAGGTCGCGGACCTCGCAGGCGAAGTCGGCGGCGAAGCCCGCCGGGTCGAACTGGGTGATCCGCGCCGCGCCTGATCGGCCGGCGATCAGGCCCGCCCACGTGTCCTCGACCGTGTTCCCGAGCGAGGTCACCATCCCCGAGCCCGGTGATGACGACCCGCCTTCTGCCCTCGACTCCTGCCACGACGTGAGGCTACATCCCGAGGCCGCCGTCGACGAGCAGCACCGTCGCCCGTCACGAACGACGCCTCGTCGGAGCAGAGGAAGCGCACTGCGCCTGCGACGTCCTCGGGGTCGCCGAGGCGGCCGAGAGGCGTCGCGGCGAGCATCGCGTCGGTCGCGGCCTCCGGTAGGACGTCGGTGAGCTGCGTGCGGACGTAGCCCGGCGCGACGACGTTGGCGCGAACGTTGCGGCTGCCGAGCTCCCGTGCGAGCGACTTCGTGAACCCGATGATCCCCGCCTTCGAGGCCGCGTAGTTCGTCTGCCCGGGGTTGCCGTGGACGCCGACGATCGACGAGATGTTCACGATCGAGCCGCCGCGCCGCTTCATCATCGGCCGCGCAGCCGCGCGACACGTGTAGAAGACCGACGAGAGGTTCGTCTGGATGACGGTGTCCCAGTCCTCGTCGCTCATCCGCATCAGGAGCCCGTCACGCGTCAGGCCGGCGTTGTTGACGAGGATGTCGAGCTCACCCGCAGCCTCGACGAGCGCGGCCGCCGACGCCGGCATCGGAGACGTCCGCCTGCAGCGCGCGACCGCCGATCTCGGTCGCGACCGCCTCCGCCTCGTCCTGCCCGCTCCGGTAGCCGACGACGACCGAGGCACCTGCACGACCCAGCTCGAGCGCGATCGCCCGCCCGATCCCCTTCGACGCCCCGGTGACGAGCGCCGTCTTGCCTTCGAGCGTCGCGAAGCTCATGCGGGCGACAACGCCTCCTTCGCCTTCTCGAGGCTCGCGAGATCGTTGACCGAGATCGTGCGGACGGACCGGTCGATCCGCTTGACGAGGCCCGAGAGCACGTTGCCCGGCCCGACCTCGACGAAGGTCGTGACGCCGTCGCGGACGAGGGCCGTCGCCGACTGGGTGAAGCGCACCGGTGCCGTGAGCTGGTCGACGAGCAGAGATCCCAACCGCGCGGCGGGCTCGATGCGCGCCGTCACGGTCGACATGAACGGCGCGACCGGGTCGTGGAACCTGATCCGCTCGATCGTCGGCTTGAGGACGTCGCCCGCCCGTGCCACGAGCGGGCTGTGGAACGCCCCCGACACCTTCAGCTTGATCGCCCTGCGCGCCCCGAGGCTCTCGGCCTCGGCGCAGCACTCGTCGACGGCGTCGTTCTCACCCGAGATCACGATCTGCCCCGGGCAGTTGTAGTTCGCCGGCCACACGCCCAGGATCTTCCGGCAGAGCGTCTCGACCTGCTCGTCCTCGAGCCCGAGGATCGCCGCCATCGCTCCCGGCCGCTGCCGCGCGGCGTCAGCCATGGCGAGACCACGCTCGCGCACGAGCCCGATCGCCTCGCCGGTTCCGATCGCCTGCACGGCCGCGAGCGCCGCGAACTCGCCGACCGAGTGGCCGACGACGACGTCGGGCGCGGAGCCCCTCGCTCTCGAGCGCGGCCAGGATGGCGAGGCAGGTCGCGACGAGCGTCGGCTGCTGCACCTCCGTCTCGACGAGCTCGTCGAGCGGGGCCTCGAAGCGAGAGACGCGCGAGATCCATGCCGGTCGCCGTCGCAGCCGAGCTCGTAGACCTCCATCGCCGAGGGGTACGCCTCCGCGATCTCACGTCCCATGCCCTCGTGCAGCGATCCCTGTCCCGGGAAGCAGAACGCCACCTTGCTCATCGTGCCTCGCTCCTCCCACCTGTCCACTCGATCAGCGCCGAGCCCCAGGTGAGGCCGGCGCCCATCCCCGTCATCAGCACCAGCGCGCCCGGTCGCAGGCGTCCGTCGGCCCGCGCGTCGGCGAGCGCGAGCGGGATCGAGCCGGACGACGTGTTGCCGAACCGATCGACGTTGACCACGGTCTTCTCCACGGGGATCCCCAACTTACCGATCGCGTAGTCGATGATCCGCTTGTTCGCCTGGTGCGGGACGTAGACGTCGATGTCGTCGATCGACCTGCTCGCACTGCGCGAGCACCGCCTCCGCCGAGCTGACCATCACCCGGGTCGCGAACTTGAACACCTCGCGGCCGTTCATCTTCAGGATCGAGGCGGGGTCGTCGAAGTGCCGCGAGCCGCTGCCCGGGATAGCAGAGGTGCACGCCGCCGCCGCCGTCCGCGCCGAGCTCGAAGCCGAGGAAGCCTCCCTCGTCGACGCGCTCCATCACCACCGCGCCGGCGCCGTCGCCGAACAGCACGAGGGTCGAGCGATCGTCCCAGTCGAGGATCTTCGAGAGGACGTCGCCGCCGACGACGAGCGCCTGCTGCGACAGCCCGCTGGCGAGCATCGCGTAGGCCTGCGCGATCGCGTACATGAAGCCCGTGCAGCCGGCGAGCAGGTCGTAGGCGGCGGCGTCCGGCATCCCGAACTCGTCGGCGAGCAGCGCGGACGACGTCGGGAACATCATGTCCGGGGTCACGGTCGCGCAGATGAGGAGGTCGATCGACGACGCCTCGACGCCCGCGTCGGCGAGCGCCGCCGCGCACGGCCGGGCGGGCGATGTCGGTCAGCGCCTCGTCCTGCGTCGCGATGCGACGCTCCCGGATGCCCGTGCGCTCGCGGATCCACTCGTCGGAGGTGTCGACGAACCTCGCCAGGTCGTCGTTCGTCATCACGTGCTCGGGGACGTTCATCCCGAGCCCGGTGATCCCGATGCGCGTCGTCGCCGAGCCGATCATGCACGCTCGACCGCGAAGGTCAGGGTGCCGCGCGCCGCGAGGGCGTCGTCCGACGTGCGCCGTCGCCTTGCCGCGCCCGATCGGGCCGCGCATCTCGTCGATCTCGCAGGTCAGCGTGAGCACGTCGCCGGGCTCGACGATCCGCTTGAAGCGGCAGTCGTCGATGCCCGCGAAGAACGCGATCTTGCCGCGGTTCTGCTCCTCGACGAGCACCGCGACGGCGCCCGTCTGCGCCATCGCCTCGACGATCAGCACGCCGGGCATCACCGGCCGCGTCCGGGAAGTGCCCCGGGAACCACCACGACTCGGCGCGGACGGCGTAGCGCGCGACCACGCGCTCGCCGGGGACGATCTCGATCACCTCGTCGAGCAGCAGGAACGGATCCCTGTGCGGAAGGATCGTCTCGATCTCGTCGCGACCGAACGGGACTGCAGGGATCATGCGGCGACCTCCTCGAGCGCGAGGCGCATGCCGGCGCGCCCCCGGTGGGCGTAGCACTTGGCGGTGCCGACCGGCATCCCGGTGCGCTCGGAGATCTCCTCGAACGTGAAGCCGAGCGCGTCCTTGAGCACGAGCACGCGCGCCTGATCGGCGGGCAGCGTCGCGAGCCCTTCGGCGAGAGCGTCTCGGAGCTCGGCCAGCTCCAGGGCGTCGCGACGGGCCGGCTGCGTCGGCACACCCGGACGTCCGTCGTCGAGCGGGACGGTCGGACGGGACCCGGAGCGGCCGACCAGATCGTGGCAGGCGTTCACGGTCAGCCGGTGCAGCCAGGTCGTGAACGCCGCTTCACCGCGGAACTGATGGAGCCGCTGGCACACCCGTGTCAGAGCGTCCTGGGTCGCATCGAGAGCATCCTCGCGATGGCGGAGGATCCTGAGCGCCGTCCGCTCCACCCGCTCCTGGTGACGCGCACAGAGCGCGTCGAGCGCGCGACGATCGCCGTCCTTGGCCCTCTGCACCAGCACCGCGTCCCCCAGATCCTCGTAGTCGAGCCGCGCGGCCGGGCGCGGCGCAGTGGGGATTGGACGGCGGCGCCGCAGCGAGGGTTGCACGCGGGAAGCCTAGTTGCTCGGGCCGGCCGGACGCGCCCGACGCCGACGTCAGGGCAGAGCGAGCCTCGTGACGTTCCCCGCCCGATCCCACGCGACGACCGCGAGCGTCTTGATCCGGGTGATGCCGCCGAGCCTCACGGATCTCGCCTCGGGGAGCTCCAGCCGTCGCCGCTGCCCGTTGACGACGATCCGCAGCACGGCGGGCTCGTCGACGCGGAGCCGCGCGGGCTGGATCGACTCGACCGTGACGGTCGGCGGCGTCCAGTCCGCGAGGAACGGCAGAGCGACCCGCGCCGTCGCGATCGTGTCGGTCGCGTCGATCACGGCCGTGTAGTCGCCCTCGCGCAGCCTGCCGGCGCGGCGTGAGCCGTCCCACTCGACGAGCTGCGCACCGGGCCCGAGCGGCCCTGCGAAGATCGTCGCGACCCACTTCCCGCCGCGGAGCACGCTCACGCGCACGGTCGCGGGAGCCGCGAGCGCGAAGCGGACCCCGAGCCGATCGTTGCGGCCGTCGCCGTCCGGTGTGAGGACCGCACTCCGGAGCGAGACCCGCCCCAGCGTGCGCGTCACCGCGACGTTGACGGAGCGGGTCGCCTCCTGCCCGCCCTTCGCTCGTGCGAGCAGGCGGATCTCGTAGGCGCCGTCGGGGAGGCCGAGCCCGTCGAAGACGATCTCGTGCTCCCCCGCCTTGCGCCACCGTGGAGCCTCGACCGTCGCGAGCTCGATGCCGAGCTCGTCGAGCGCAACCGCGGAGACGTTGGCCGGCGCGGTGAGCGTGTAGGCGACGGTCGCGGTGTCGAGCGTCCCGTCTCCGTCGGGAGAGATCACGACCGGATCGACCGAGGCCGACGAGATCGACACCGCTCCCCCCGTCGTCGCGGTCGTGAGCGCCCCCTGCGCGGCGGTCACACCCGGTGCCTCGATCCTCCAGACGTAGCTGCCGGGCGGGAGTCCGGCGGTGTCCCAGCTCGCCGCGACGGCGGTGCCGCGTCCGGTGACCGAGGTCACCACCGTGCCGTCGTCGGATCGCTCGACGGTGACCGTCCAGGCGAGCGCCGCGGAGAGCCGGGCGGACAGCGTCATCGGACCGCCCCAGGGCCCCGTGAGAACCGGGGCATACAGCTTGGGCAGACCCCTCGCCGCGACGCTCCGAGCGATGGCCGGCAGCTGCGCATAGAGCCTCGACCCCGGGCACGCCGTGAGACCGGTGTCACGATGGCCGGAGATCGCGCGAAGGAACACCGGCACCCCGGGCTGGAAGCGCTCGTTCCCTGCCGACACCGCGTCGAGAGTCGAGAGGGGATCGACGTGCCCGAGATCGAGCCTCCACGCCAGCGTCTTCACGAGCGCGTCGACCGCCGGCCTGGACGGGTCGACGGAGGTGAAGTCCCCGAGCACGGCGATGCCGAACGAGCCCGTGTTGAAGCCCTTCGCATGGGCACCGACGACGTTCTCGGCGATGCCGCCGTAGCGGCCCTCGTAGACCGTCCCGAAGCGGTCGACGAGAGCGTTGTACCCGATGTCGTTCCAGCCGTTCGCCTGGACGTGGTAGGCCATGATCCCGCGCACGACCGCAGGCGCCTGCTCCCTCGTGTACGTGTTCGACCCGGCAGTGTGATGGACGACGGCGAGGCGAAGCTCCGGTGCGATCTCCGGGTTCCCCTTCCTCAGCTTCTCGTCCGCCTGCCAGGCGGCACGCGACACGATCGGCGGAGCACCTGCAGCTGCGGCCGCCCTGAGCGGCACACGTGAGACCCGGCTCCTGACCGCGAACGCGCGGACGCCGGTCACCTTTCCGCGCCGACGCACCTCGAGCCGTGTCGCATGCCCCACCCAGAGCGGGTCTCCAAGGCGCCAGCCGCTCCCTTGCGCCGCGTCGCTCTTGCGGAGATCGGGCGCAGCGTCGGCATCGACGGGGAGCCACGGCCCGAAGGGGCCGCCCCCCGTGCTGACGCGGACGTCGACGGAGCCAGGGCCGCGCCAGTGGACGCCGACGAGGTCGAAGCCTCCCTGCGGGGCGACGGAGGACAGGCTGCGCGCGGAGTCGGCCGAGAGGTCGTACGCGCGGACGGTCGTCAGCGCGGCGCGCGCCTGGCCCGGCACGGCCAGGACGACGAGCACGACGGCGACGGTCAGGCGAAGGCGTCCCACGGCACCGTTCAGGGTCGCCGAGCGCCGTGGGCCGCGCAAGGGCGCCGAGACGACGTTGATACGATCCTTACAGTCGTGGGCATCCCTCGGAAGCGGGGCATCTGGGCGCGAGGATCGTCGCTCGTCCGTGCCGCGACGGTCTCGCTCCTCCTGCTGCTCGTGTTCGTCGCCGGAGCGGTCGTCCCTGCCGCCGTCGCTGCGGAGGGAGCTCCAACGGTGCTCGTCGGTCGGCTCGACGGCGACGTCAACCCGGTCACCCAGGACTACCTCATCGAGGTGATGCAGCGCGGCGAGAGCGAGGGCTTCGACGCCGTCGTCATCGAGATGGACACGCCGGGCGGCCTCGGCTCATCGATGCGGGAGATCGTCCAGGCGATGCTGGCGCTCCGGATCCCAGTGATCGTCTACGTGAGCCCCGGAGGCGCGAGCGCCGACTCGGCGGGGGCGGTGATCGGCCAGGCGGCCGACGTGCTCGCCATGGCGCCACAGACCAACATCGGCTCGTCCACGCCGATCCAGGCGACCGGACAGGACTTCCAGGACGATCTCCGCCGCAAGGTCGTCAACGACGCCGCAGCCTACGTCGGCGAGCTCGCCCGCGAGCACGGGCGCAACGCTGCGGCGGCGGAGGCGATGGTCAGGCGCGCCGCGAACTACGGTGCCCGCAAGGCGGTCACGATCGGCGTGGCAGACGAGATCGCTCAGAGCCTGCCGGAGCTCCTCGACACGATCGACGGCCGGGTGGTGGAGCCGAAGGGCCTGACGCTCGACACCGCCGGTGCGACGCTCGAGCGCGACGACATGTCCTGGTGGAAGCGAGCGCTCGATCTCCTGATCGATCCGAACGTGATCACCCTGATGCTGTCGCTCGGACTCGTAGGGATCCTCGTCGAGCTGTGGAACCCGGGCCTCATCTTCCCCGGAACGGTAGGAGCGATCTCGCTGCTGGTCGGGCTCTACGGCCTGCAGGTGCTCCCCGTCTCGGTGGCGGGAGCGCTCCTGATGGCGCTGGCGGCCGCGTTCTGGATCGCCGAGGCGTTCGTGCCGAGCCACGGTGCGCTCGCGGTCGCCGGTGCGGTCACGTTCGTGATCGGCGCCCTGATGCTCTTCGACCCCGCAGGAGACGCGTACCAGGTCTCGATCTGGACGGCGCTCGCGATCGCCGGCACCCTCACGCTCCTGCTCGGGGTCGCGCTCACGCGAGTGGTGAAGGCGCGACGCAACCCGGTCGAGGTCGGAGTCGGGACGCTCGTCGGTCTCGACGCCGTCGTCCGGTCCGACGGCTGGGTCACGGTCGCCGGCGAGCGGTGGCACGCACGCAGCGAGGACGGGTCCCGGCTCGAACCGGGAGCGCACGTCACGGTGACCGCCGTCGAGGAAGGGCTCGACCTCGTCGTACGATCCCCCCACACCAACGAAAGGTCTTCCTGATGAACGTCGCTCTCATCGTCGCCGCGATCGTCGCCTTGCTGGTGATCGCCCTCCTGTTCGCCACTGTCAAGGTCGCCCGCGAGTACGAGCGCGGGGTGATCTTCCGCCTGGGCCGCCTGCTGCCCGAGCCGAAGGGACCGGGCCTCTTCCTCCTGATCCCCGTGATCGACCGCATGGAGAAGGTCGATCTGCGGACGATCACGCTGAACGTGCCGCCGCAGGAGGTCATCACGAAGGACAACGTGCCCGTCCGTGTCAACGCTGTCGCGTACTTCCGGATCGTGGAGCCGAAGGCGGCGATCGTCCAGGTCGAGAACTACATGAACGCGACGTCGCAGATCGCGCAGACGACGCTGCGCAGCGTGCTCGGTCAGCACCAGCTCGACGAGCTCCTCTCCGAGCGGGACAAGATCAACGCAGATCCTCCAGGTCATCATCGACGAGGCCACGTCGCCCTGGGGGATCAAGATCTCGATCGTCGAGGTGAAGGACGTCGAGATCCCGTCCGACATGCAGCGCGCCATGGCGCGCCAGGCAGAGGCGGAGCGCGAGCGCCGCGCGAAGGTGATCTCGGCCGAGGGCGAGTTCCAGGCCTCGGAGCGGCTCAAGGACGCGGCAGCCGTGATGGCGCGAGGAGCCGATCACGGTGCAGCTTCGCTACCTGCAGACGCTGCTCGAGATCGGATCGTCGAACAACTCGACGATCGTCTTCCCGATCCCGATCGACCTGCTGACGGCGCTGTCGAAGCTCGCCGGCGACGACCGCTGACCGGAGCGACCGGACGCTGAGGGAGCACCGCCCCGCCTCGGCCGGCGAGCGGGGCGGGGAGACCCCGACGGGATCGAGAGCCCGCCCGGTGGGGGCAGCGCGTCGCCCCGAGCGGCGGTCCACGTCGCCGTGGACCACGGGTGGGGACGAACCACCCTCGTCGTCGAGGCGGGATGGCGCGCGATCCCCGCCGGCGGCCGCGTCGGTCGCAGGACGAGGCCGCCGCCGCAGCTCGGCGATCGCCCGCCGAGGACGCCCGTGACGCAGTCGGCGCAGAACGTGCGCTCGAAGGTGCAGATGCGCGCTGCGGGTGAGCCGTCAGGCAGGTCGCGGTCGCAGCACTCACAGCCCGGTCTGAGCTCGAGCGCCGCGGCTGCTCAGTCCTCGACGTCGTCCAGGTCGTCCAGCGTCGGCGTCCGGCTCCGGCTCGTCGTCGTCCACGTCGTCGTCGATGCTCCCCGGCTCGTCGTCAGGCTCCTCGAACGAGACGTCGGCAGCAGCGGCGACGACCTCGGCCGGCCGTCGCGTCGGCGTCGGCGTCGGCGTCGTCACCGGTGACCACGGGGGCGAGCGTCGAGACCTGCTCCGCCTCCCGGAGGCGCATCACGATCACACCCTGGGTCGCCCTGCCCGACCGCTTGATGTCGTCGACGGCCATCCTGATGACCGTGCCGCCGTCCGAGATCAGCATCACCTGGTACCCGTCCCGCACGACCCGGGCGCCCGCGAGGACGCCCTTGCCCTCGACCAGCTTGGCGGTCTGGACGCCGAGGCCGCCGCGACCCTTGACCGGATAGTCCGCGATGCGCGTGCGCTTGCCCCAGCCGTTCTCCGTGACGACCAGGAGATCGGCATCGTCTCGTGCGATGTCCACCGCGATGACCTCGTCGGCGGCCCGGAGGCGCATGCCCTGGACGCCGGATGCGGCGCGTCCCATCGACCGCACGTCTCCCTCGTGGAAGCGGATCGCCTGGCCGGCCCGCGAGACCATCAGGACGTCGTCGTCACCGTCCGAGAGCCGCACGCCGACGAGCTCGTCGTCCTCGCGCATCTTGATCGCGATGATCCCGTCCGCCTTGAGCGGGGTGTTGTAGTCCCCGAAGGCGGTCTTCTTGACGACGCCCTTCTTGGTCGCGAAGAGCAGGTACTTCGCCTCGGCGTAGTCGCGCGTCGCGATCACGGCGCGAACCTGCTCGTCCTGGCGGAACGGGAGGAGGTTGACGATCGCACGGCCCTTGGACTGCCGCGAGCCGAGGGGGAGCTCGTGCACCTTCAGCCGGTAGACCTTGCCGACGGTCGTGAAGAAGAGGATGTAGTCGTGCGTCGAGGCGACGAAGAGGTGCTCGATGTAGTCGTCGTCCTTCATGTCCATCCCCATCACGCCGATGCCGCCGCGCCGCTGCTCGCGGTAGGCGGTCACCGGCAGCCGCTTGATGTAGCCGGAGCGCGTGATCGCGATGACCATGTCCTCCTCGGCGATCATGTCCTCGAGCTCGAGGTCGGTCTCGCCCGTGACGATCTCCGTCCGACGGTCGTCGTTCTTGGCGTAGATCGACTTGATCTCGAGCAGCTCCTCCCGGATCAGCCCGTCGAGGCGGGCGGGGTCGCCGAGGATCGCGCGGAGCTCGGCGATGCGCTCCATGCAGGTCCTTGTACTCCTCCTCGACGCGCTTGCGCTCGAGGCCGGTGAGCGCGCGCAGCCGGAGGTCGAGGATCGCCTGCGCCTGCTCCTCCGAGAGCGCGAACGTCGCCATCAACCCCGTGCGCGCCTCGTCCGTGTCCGCCGCAGCTGCGGATCAGCGCGATCACCTGCGTCGAGATGGTCGAGCGCGATCAGGTAGCCCTGCAGGATGTGCGCCCGCTTCTCGGCCTGGCGCAGCTCGTACTGCGACCGCCGCTTCACGACCTCGCGCTGATAGTCGAGGTAGTGGCGGATCGAGCTCGAGCAGCGAGAGCGTCCGCGGCACGCCGTCGACCAGTGCGACGGCGTTGTAGCCGAAGGTCGACTGCAGGGCGGTGTGCTTGAAGAGCTTGTTGAGGACCACCTGCGGGATCGCGTCGCGCTTGAGCTCGACCTGGATCCGCATCCCGCTGCTTGTCGGAGTGGTCGGCGAGGTCGGAGACCTCCGTGATGACCTTGTCCTGGACGAGGTCGGCGATCTTCTTGATGACGCCCGAGTCGCCACCCTTCTTGACGCCGTAGGGGAGCTCGGTGACCACGATCGCGCTCTTGCCGCCGCGCAGCTCCTCGATGTGGGCCCGCGCGCGCATGACGATCGCGGCCTCGACCCGTCCTGTAGGCGTCACGGATGCCGCTGCGGCCGACGACGATCGCGCCGGTCGGGAAGTCGGGGCCCTTGACGTGCTTCATCAGGTCCTCGACGCTCGCCTCGGGCTGGTCGATCAGCTGCGATGACGGCGTCGATCGTCTCGCCGAGGTGGTGCGGCGGGATGTTGGTGGCCATCCCGACGGCGATCCCGGTCGAGCCGTTGACGAGCAGGTTCGGGAAGCGCGCCGGCAGCACCGGACGGCTCGCGCCGCGACTCGTCGTAGTTCGGCTCGAAGTCGACCGTGTCCATGTCGATGTCGCGCAGGAGCTCGGTCGCGAGCCGCGTGAGGCGGCACTCCGTGTAGCGCATCGCGGCCGCCGGGTCGTCGTCGAGCGAGCCGAAGTTGCCCTGGCCGTCGACGAGCGGGTAGCGCATCGAGAACGGCTGCGCCATCCGGACGAGGGTGTCGTAGATCGGCCTGGTCGCCGTGCGGGTGGTACGAGCCCATCACGTCGCCGACGATGCGGGCCGACTTCTTGTACGGCCGGTTCGGCTGCATGCCCGCGTCGTGCATCGCCGTAGAGGACGCGCCGATGCACGGGCTTCAGCCCGTCGCGCACGTCGGGCAGCGCCCGGCTGACGATGACCGACATCGCGTAGTCGAGGAAGCTCGAGCGCATCTCCTGCTCGAGCTCGCGGGGCTCGATCCGGCCGGCGCCGAGCGGCTCGAAGACGTCAGACACGCGACACCGCCTCCGCGGACCCTGACATCGATGTTCCTGCGCTCCTCGCGTTCGACTCGATGAAGAGGCGGCGCGGCTCGACGGCGTCGCCCATCAGCATCGTGAACACCTGGTCGGCGGCGGCCGCATCGTCGACGCCGACCTGGAGCAGCATCCGACGGGCCGGATCCATCGTCGTGTCCCAGAGCTGCTCGGGGTTCATCTCGCCGAGGCCCTTGAAGCGGCTGATCTGGATGCCTTCCTTCGCGAGGTCGAGCGTCGCCGTGCGCAGGTCGTAGTACGACTCCGCGACGACCGTCTTCTTGGGGGTGGAGATGGTGAACGACGGAAGGCCGACGAGGTCACGAAGCTTGGCGTAGGCGCTCCGGAGCCCCGCGTATGCGGAGCTCTCGAGCAGAGCCGTGGGGATGTCGACGAACCGGGCCGTGCGACGTCTCCGTCTCGACGGACTTGATCCGCAGCAGGCCCTCCCGCTCTTCGGCGACGCTCAGCACGTGCCCGTTCGCGGGCATGCCGTCGATCAGCTCGGCGAGCGCCTTCGGGGTGATGACATCGCTCTCCACGATCCGGTGCGTGAGCACGAACTCCGCTGCGCCGGGGTGCTCGAGGTGCAGCTTCGACTCCCAGGCCTCGAGATCCGCGAGGGCTCGGGAGAAGCGGGGCCAGCGCGACTCGGTGAGGGAGACCGGGGTGTCATCGCGACCGACGATGGTCATGTCCTTGATCCGCTCGCGCACGAGGAGCTCCTCGAGCTGGGAATCCTTCTCGAAGTACAGCTGCTGGTTGCCGAGCTTCACGTGGTAGAGAGGCGGCACGGCGATGTACACGTGGCCGCGCTCGATGAGCTCGCCCATCGTCCGATACAGGAACGTCAGGATCAGCGTGCGGATGTGCGCGCCGTCGACGTCGGCGTCGGTCATCACGATGATCCGCCCGTAGCGGATGTTCGCGATGTCGAACTCGTCGCCGAAGCCTGTCCCGATCGCCGTGATCATCGCCTGGATCTCGGTGTTCGAGAGCACCTTGTTGATCCGGTTCTTCTCGCTGTTGATGATCTTCCCGCGCAGCGGGAGGATCGCCTGGTAGGTGCGGTCGCGGGCCTGCTTCGCCGACCCGCCGGCGCTGTCGCCCTCGACGATGTAGAGCTCGCACAGATCGGGGTCCTTCAGGGTGCAGTCGGCGAGCTTGCCGGGCAGGGCCGAGTTCTCGAGCGCGCTCTTGCGGCGCGTCAGCTCGCGGGCCTTGCGGGCCGCGAGGCGGGCGCGCTGCGACGAGACCGCCTTCGTGATGATCTGGCGCGCCTCGGTCGGGTTCTCTTCGAGGAACTCGGCGAGCTTCTGGTTCACGACCGTCTTCACGAGGCTCTCGATCGGGCGGGTTCCCGAGCTTCGTCTTGGTCTGCCCCTCGAACTGCGGGTTGCGCAGCTTGACGGAGATGACGGCTGCAAGGCCCTCCCGGACGTCCTCGCCCTCGAGGTTGTCCTCCTTCTCCTTCAGGAGCCCCTTGTCGCGGGCATACCGGTTCAGGGTGCCCGTCAACGCGGAGCGGAACCCCGAGAGGTGCGTGCCGCCCTCGGTCGTGTTGATGTTGTTCGCGAACGAGAAGACCGACTCGACGTAGGAGCCGTTCCACTGCATGGCGATCTCCACCTGGCCGTCGTCGTTCTCGCCGTCGAAGGCGATGACGTGCTTGTGGAGCGACGTCCTTGCCCGAGTTGATGTGCGTGACGAAGTCGCTGATGCCGCCCTCGTAGTGGAACTCCTCGGTCTTGCCGCCGGCACGCTCGTCGACGAGCCTGATGCGCAGACCGCGCGTCAGGAACGCCGTCTCGCGGAGGCGCTGGGCGAGGGTCGAGGCCGTGAACTCCGTCTCGTCGAAGATCTCCGCGTCCGGCAGGAACGACACGGTCGTCCCGGTCTCCTCCGCCTCGCCGACGATCTCCACGTCACCCTGCGGCACGCCCCGCGCGAAGGCCTGGCGATGGACCTTGCCGTCGCGGCGGACCTCGACGACGAGCCACTCCGAGAGCGCGTTCACGACGGAGAGGCCGACTCCATGCAGGCCTCCCGACACCTTGTACCCGTCTCCGCCGAACTTGCCGCCAGCGTGCAGCTTCGTCAGGACGACCGTCAGCGCCGAGACGCCCTGGTCCTCCATCATGTCGACCGGGATGCCGCGACCGCTGGTCGCGCACCGTGATCGAGTTGTCGGGGTGGATCGTGACGTCGACTGCGTCGTTGCGGCCCGGCGAGCGCCTCGTCGACGGCGTTGTCGACGAGCTCGTACACGAGGTGGTGGAGCCCGCGCGCGCCCGTCGAGCCGATGTACATCCCGGGTCGGAGCCGGACCGGCTCGAGGCCTTCGAGGACCGTGATGTCCTTGCCGGTGTAGGCGGTCTCAGTCATAGTCTCACCCAAACGAAAAATGCCTGCAAATCAGGCATTTCGTGGGACAGCGGAATTGTATCAGACGGGACGGTCGGAACGGTGGGCAGCGAGGCTCGCGGCGGCCGCCCGACGCACGATCTCGCGGAGCTCAGGATCCTCGATCACCGACGCGACGGACACCGCGACCGACTCCTCCTCCGGTCCGGGGACGGCCGCCGCGACGGGTGCGATCCGCGGGTCGTCTCCCGCCGCGGGGATCGGCCCGACGGCGAAGCGGAAGACAGGCGGGCAGGCAGCCTCCGACCCGAGCCCGGCCGTGAGCTGCTTCCGCAGCTCCGGCTCGAGGAGCGCGAGCTCGTGCGCCCAGACGGCCGACTCGACCGCCACGTGCAACGTGCCGTCACGCCCGATCCGCAGCGGCCACGCGGAGCGGGCGATCGCGGGCCCGACCGCGGCCGGCCAGGCCCGCGTGACCGCAGCGAGAGCGCCTGCGTCCGGGACGCCGACCCGCTTCAACGCACCGCGCACGTCGTCACCGATCCGCTCCATCACGCCGCCCTCACCGCGCCGGGGGACACCTCGAGGAGCTGCGCCGGGGCAAGCGGCAGGGCCTCCGCGCCGGTCGCCGTCACGATCGCCTGCCCGACGACGCCGACGCGCTCGCTCAGGATCCGACGACGCGACGCGTCGAGCTCGGAGAGCGCGTCGTCCAGCAGCAGCAGGGGCGGCACCCCCTCCTGGGAGGCGAGGAGCTCCGCCTCTGCGAGCACGAGCGCGAGAACGGTCATGCGCTGCTCGCCCTGCGAGCCGAAGGCCCTCAGGTCGCGTTCACCGGCGAGGATCCTGACCTCGTCGAGGTGGGGGCCGAGCCCGGTGGATCCTCGCTCCAGGTCCCGGTCGAGCCGCGCCTCCAGGCCCTCGACCGTCGGGGCGGAGCCGGTCAGCTCGAGCCGCGCCGACTCGAGCCCGAGCTCACCGGCCCGTGCAGCGAACGGGTCTCCGAGCAGCTCGAGCGTCAGCTGCCGTGCGATCCTGAGCTCGGTCGCCGCGGCGACCACGGCCGCGGTCCAGGGCTCCAGCGCGTCTTTCGTGGACAAGCCCGCAGCGACGCGGCGCAGACACGCGTTGCGCTGACCGAGTGCAGCGCCGTAGGCGACCGGGGTATCGGCCCGGGCGGGGAGAAGACGCGCGAGGGAGCGATCGAGGTAGGCGCGTCGCGCGGCCGGCCCGCCCTTGACGACGGCGAGACGGTCGGGGGTGAAGACCAGCGTGTGGATGCGCCGTCGGAGCTCCTCGGCGGAGGGGACGGGCGAGCCGTTGAGCGACAGCCGCTTCGGGGAGTCGACGCCCACGTACGCCTCGAGGCTGATGCTCGCTCCTCCGTTGTCCCCGTCCACGTGGACTGCCCCGACGAGAGCGCCGTGTCGCACGATCTGGGCGTCCGCGCGAGTGCGGAACGAGAAGCCCTGCGCCGCGAGGTGGATCGCCTCGACGAGGTTCGTCTTGCCCGAGCCGTTCGGGCCGGTCACGAGGACGAGCCCCGGCTCGAGCTCGAGCTCGAGCCGGGCGTAGGAGCGAACGTCCCGCAGACGGGCGTGGCGGACGATCAGCCGGCGAGCCGGATGGGCATGATCAGGTACCAGAAGGCGTCGCCTTCGGCCGAGATCAGGCCGGGCCGGAGCGGGTTGATGAGCTTCAGCTGGACGGTGTCGGCGCCGACCGACTCGAGACCCTCGCGGAGGAAGTCCGCGTTGAAGCCGATCTCGAAGGGCTCCGCGGTGTAGGCCGCAGGGAGCGACTCCCGGGTCTCCCCCACGTCCTGGCTCTGCGCGCTCACGGTGAGCTCGCCCTCCGCGAAGCGGAGTCGGAGCGGTGCGTTGCGCTGCGCCATCACGCCGGCGCGACGGACGATGTCGAGCAGCTCCTTGCGAGGCAGGTCGAGGATCGTCTCGAACGTCTCCGGGAGCAGCTGTCGCACGTTCGGGAACTGCCCGTCGATCCGACGGGTCGTCAGCCAGGCGGCGCCCGACCCGAAGATCACGTGGTTCTCGTTCACCCCGAGCTGCAGCGTCTCCGCGCCGGCCGCGATCCGCGCGAGCTCGCCCAGCGCGCGAGCGGGGATGATCGCCTCCAGGTCGGGCCCAGGCGTGCTCAACGGCGTCTCCTTGACGGAGAGACGGTACGAGTCCGTCGCTGCCATCACGAGCTTGTCCGACTCGAACCTGACCAGGATGCCCGTGAGCACCGGTCGCGACTCGTCCCGCGACGCGCTGCGGGAGACGCGCTCGATCGTCTCGAGCAACGCGGGCGCCTCGACCTCCTGAAGGGAGACCTCGACCGAGGGGAGCCGGGGGAAGTCCTCGGCCGCGAAGACGTTCACGCGGGACGTGTACGTCCCCGAGCGGATCTCGGCCGCTCCGTCCTCGGGGCGGTAGGTGATCGTGACCTCATCCGCTGGCAGCAGCCTGGCCAGGTCGGCGATGAGCTTGCCCGGGACGACCAGCGCTCCCTCACCCGTCACCGACGCGTCGATGCGCGTCCGGAGCGAGAGCTCCATGTCCGTTGCGGCGAGCTCGAGCGACCCGGCAGTCGCGTGGAAGAGCACGCCGGCGAGCACCTGGACGGCGCCTCGCGTCGAGACGGCCCGGGAGACGACACCGAGCGCTCCGACGAGATCGTCCTTCGAGCAGGTGAGCTCGAGGCCGCTTCCCACCGCGATCTCAGACTCCATCATCTCTTTATCTCAACCTTTCGTAGCAGTACATAGGGAGTGTGGACGATGGGGAAGACGACGCCGATCCCTGTCTCCATGCGGCATCGAGCCGGTGGGACCCGCGCACAGCTTGTCCACTGGTCCCACAAGGAGAGCGTCTCGTCGACGGGTCCAGCACGCGTCAGTGCCCCTGCTTGATGCGCGCTGTGAGGTCCTGGACGAGGTTGTACACAGATCTGTCCTCACTGATCATCCGCGTGATCTTCGACGTCGCGTGCATCACGGTGGTGTGGTCACGGCCACCGAACTCCTTGCCGATCTTGGGGAGCGACGCGTCTGTGAGCTCGCGCGAGAGGTACATCGCGACATGCCTCGGATACGACACCGCCTGGCTGCGGCGAGCACTGACGAGCTCGTCCACGGACAGCCCGAACCGCTCGCACACCTCCTCCTGGATGCGAGAGATCGTGACCTGGCTGATCCCCGCATGGGTCGGGAAGAGGTCCCGGAGGACCTGCTCGGCGAGATCGACCGTCAGGGGCAGGCCGGTGAGCGAGGAGAACGCGACGACCCGCGTGAGCGCACCCTCGAGCTCTCGGATGTTCGTCATCACCCGCTCGGCGATGAAGGTGAGGACGTCCGGGTCGTCGACGCCGATCGCGTCCGTGTTGACCTTCTTGCGGAGGATCGCGATGCGCGTCTCGACGTCGGGAGGCTGGATGTCCGTGATGAGACCCCACTCGAACCGCGAGCGGAGCCTGTCCTCGAGCGTCGCGATCTCCTTCGGGGGTCTGTCCGACGAGATGACGATCTGTCGACCGGCCTCGTAGAGCGAGTTGAAGGTGTGGAAGAACTCCTCCTGGAACCGCTCCTTGCCTTCGAGGAACTGGATGTCGTCGACGAGGAGCACGTCGTAGGCGCGGTATCGGTGCTTGAAGCCCTCGATCCGCTTGTCGCGGAGCGAGTTGATGAAGTCGTTGGTGAAGGTCTCACTGGTCACGTAGCGGGTCGTGAGGTTGTGCGAGTGCTCCGAGACGTATGCGGAGATCGCCTGGAGCAGGTGCGTCTTGCCGAGACCCGTGCCGCCGTAGATGAAGAGGGGGTTGTAGGCCTGCGCAGGCGCCTCCGCGACCGCAAGCGCGGCCGCATGTGCGAAGCGGTTCGAGGCGCCGATCACGAAGTTGTCGAACGTGTACTTCGGATTCGTGCGCGCGACGGCATCACGGGCCTCTCCGGGCTCGGCCGGCGTGACCGCCAGGTCGGCAGGCGCTTCCGGCAGCGGTGACTCCTCGTCCCGAACCGTCAGCACGACCCGCACCTCACGGCCGAGCGCATCCCGCGCGGCGACCCGCACGAAGCCGAGGAAGTGCCCCTCGATCCACTCGCGGGTGAAGTCGTTGGGGACGACGAGCGAGAACGCGTCTGAGCTCAGCTCGCCCGGCCCGGCATCGCCGAACCAGGTCGCGTACGTCGTCTCGTTGAGGGTGTCACGAAGCCGGCGAGAGATCTCGTCCCAGAGGTTTTCTGCGGTGGGCTCGACGGCGTTCTCCACGCGTGCTCGCTGGCTCCTTCGGGTCGCTCGGGAGGGCGAGCATACCAACGCCGCGTCGACCTGCACAGGAGCACCGGTCGTTCGCGACGCATCCGCATTCCCGCATGTACACGGGCTTTGCGGCGATTCCCACACGACTCTCCACACCTGTGGAAAGCTGCTCCGGACCTGTCCGGACGGGCGACAATGGGCGGCGATGAGCAGCGGTTTCCGAGATGGCCACCGTTCGAGTGATTGTGGATAACCGACCGGCCGGGAGCCCTCGTCTATACTGCGCCTCCCGCCGCATGCGACCTGGCCTGCGGCGTCCCCTCACACGAAGGCGAACGAACCGTGAAACGCACCTATCAGCCGAACGTCCGCCGCAGGAAGCGCAAGCACGGCTTCCGCAACCGCATGGCCACGCGGGGCGGGCGCGCCATCATCAAGCGCCGGCGCGACAAGGGCCGTAAGCGCCTCTCCGCCTGACTCTCGAGCGGCACCGCGTGGACCGGAGGTACCGCCTGTCCCGTTCCCGGGACTTCGACGCCGTCTATCGGCAGGGCCGGTCGGCCTCGACGCGAACCCTCACCGTGCACTGGTTCGCGCGCGCGGACGACGATCTCGACGGCGAGCCACGGCTCGGGCTGGCGGTTCCACGCGCCGTCGGGTCAGCCGTCGTGCGCAACCGGCTCAAGCGACAGCTGCGCGAGATCTGGACCGAGCTCGCCGGAGACGTCCCGCGTGGTCGTGATTACGTGCTCGTCGCGCGTGCCGGCCTCGCGGAGCCGGCCGAGACGCGCGGCCACGAGTGGCTCACCGAGCAGGTTCGCGAGGTGATCGGCAAAGTGAGCACCTCATGAGCCGCATCGGGATCGCAGCCGTCCACCTCTGGCGCCACACGCTGGGCCTTCTGACGCCGGCCGGAACGTGCAAGTACCACCCGTCCTGCTCGCAGTACGCGCTCGACGCGCTGCGGGAGTACGGGCTGCTCCGAGGCACCGTCCTCACCGGCTGGCGCCTGCTCCGCTGCAATCCGTGGAGCCACGGCGGGGTCGACTACGCGCATGACCAGACGCTCTTCAGGAGTCGTCGCGGGGAGCACCACGCATGAGCAGCCTGCCGCTCGGTGGCATCACCGACATCCTCCAGCCGATCGAGAACGTCCTCACGGACCTGCTCACGTGGTTCCACGACTCGCTCGGCCTCCCCTGGGCCTGGTCGATCGTCGCGCTCGTGATCCTCGTCCGAATGCTGCTCGTGCCTATCAGCGTCCGCCAGATCCACTCGATGCAGAACCTCCAGGCCCACGCGCCTGAGATGAAGCGCATCCAGGAGCAGTGGAAGCACGACCGTCAGCGCCAGAACGAGGAGCTGATGAAGTTCTACAAGGAGAACAAGATCAACCCGGCGGCGTCGTGCCTGCCGATGCTCCTCCAGATCCCGATCTTCATCTCGCTCTTCTACGTCCTCAAGGACGCCGAGGAGTCGATCTTCAAGGGCCTCGACGCCTCGCAGCTCGACTTCCTCGGGCTCGTCAACATCACCGAGCCGGCCAAGGACGGGTGGGGGCCGCTGCTGATCGTGGTCTACGCCGCCAGCCAGCTCACATCGTCGTACTTCATGTCGACGTCGATGCAGAAGGCGCAGCGGATCCTGATGCTCGTCCTGCCGATCGTCTTCATCCCGTTCCTGCTCAACTTCCCAGCAGGCCTGATGGTCTACTGGCTCACGTCCAACCTCTGGACCACGGGTCAGGGGATCGTCACGCGCACGATGATGCCGAAGCCCGACCCCGACGCCTTCAAGAAGAGCTCCCGAACGCCACCCAAGGATCCTCCGGCCCCGGCTCCCGGTGACGGGAAGGCCTCGACCTCCAAGCAGAAGGCCCTGCCCACGACGACGACCTCGGCCACGGCCGGTCCGCCGCGCCGCGTGAAGCGAAAGCGCTCGAGCGGTCACGGACGGCGATGAGCGACGAGGTCTCCGTCGAGGCGGAGGGCGAGACGGTCGGTGAGGCCAAGTGGGCGGCCGTTCGTGAGCTGCAGCGCCTCGCGCCCGGCCTCGACCGCGACGCGATCCGGTTCCAGGTCGTGACCGAGGGCGAACGCGGGCTGCTCGGCGTCGGCACCACCCCGGCGAGGGTCGTCGCCACGGCCCTCGCGCCTGCTCCGCCGCCGGCCGTCGCGCCGGTCGAGCACGACGACCGGCTCGGCTCGGAGGCGGACATCGCGGCTGGGCTGCTCCGTCGTGCGCTCGACGCCCTAGGGCTCGACGGCGACGTGGAGGTCGGCGAACGCGTGTCGAGCCGGGAAGGCGCGGAGCCAGAGGTCGTCGCGATCGCCTCCGGGCCGGATGCCGGCGTGCTCATCGGCCGCCACGGCCAGATGCTCGACGCGCTCCAGCTCCTCGCGAACGCGATCGCTCACTCACGGCTCGGCGATGAGCGCCGGCGGATCGTGATCGACGCCGCCGGGTACCGGGCACGCCGAACCGAGACCCTCGAGACGCTCGCCCGCCGCACGGCCGAGCGCGTCTCCGCCACCGGCCAGCCCACGATGCTCGAGCCGATGAGCGCAGTCGAGCGGCGGATCGTCCACGAGGCGTTGAAGGATGACCCTGAGGTCGAGACGGCGAGCGAGGGCGCCGAGCCGTACCGCTGCGTGGTCGTGCTTCCACGCGCGACCCCGGTGTGACGCCCGAGGCGGAGGCCGCGCTCGAGGACTGGCTGCACGGCGTGATCACGACGCCCGGCCTCACCTCGCTTCGCGATGCCACGCGTGCGCGGCAGGTGCTGCTCGACGATGCCCTGCGCGGCCTCGAGCTCGTCGCCGCCGAGCGCGGTCCACTCGTCGACGTCGGCTCGGGCGGGGGCACGCCGGGCATCCCGCTCGCGGCCTCGCTACCCGCTCTGGACGTGACCCTCCTCGAGGCCGAGCGTCGCAAGGTGGCCTTCCTCGAGCGCTGGAAGGTCAGCTTTCTCAACCTCTCGGTCGTGTGGGGTCGGGCCGAGGAGCAGCCCACCGACGCGTATGGGGTAGCGGTGGCGAAGGCTCTGGCCCATCCGCCGACCGCCGCAGAGTGGCTGCTCCCGCTCGTCGCTCCCGGGGGCGCCGCGATCCTCTGGGTCGGCCCATCCTCCGACCCGTCGGCCGTAGCCCGCGTCGCGGCCCGCCTGGCGGCCGTTCCCGAGAAGGCCCCGGAGGGGTTCCTCGTCCTGCGCAAGACCGGCCCGACACCGGAGGGGTTCCCGCGCCGCGTCGGTGTCGCGCGGAAGCGACCCCTAGCCTGAGCGCAACACGGCCGGTGCGTCCGCCCCCGTCGCGACAATGGGAGGGTGAGCACCCGGATCGTCGCTGTCGCGAACCAGAAAGGCGGGGTGGGGAAGACGACCACCGCCGTCAACCTCGCAGCCTGCCTCGCAGAGGCCGGCGAGCGCTGCCTGCTCGTCGACCTGGATCCACAGGCGAACGCGACGTCGGGTCTCGGGCTCCGCGCGAACGGGCACTCGACCCTCGATCTCCTCGATGGCGTCCCGCTCCGCGAGCTCACCAAGGCGAGCTCCGTCACCAACCTGGATCTCGTCGCCGCGAAGCAGGACCTGGCAGCCGCGACGGTGCACCTCTCGGCGCTGGAGGGCGGTGAGAGGTATCTCGCCGACGCGCTGTCCGGCGATGCGACCAGCGGCTACGGGTTCGTGTTCCTCGACTGCCCGCCGGCGTTCGGACCGCTCACGGTGAACGCCCTGGCCGCCGCCGACAGCGTGGTGGTGCCGGTGCAGGCGGAGTACTACGCGCTCGAGGGTCTCTCCCAGCTCCTCGGGTCGATCGACCTCGTCAAGCGTCGGCTCAATCCAAGGCTCGGAATCGCCGGGATCCTCCTGACGATGGTCGACGGCAGGACGCGGCTTGCGGAGCAGGTCGAGCGTGAGCTCCGCGACCACTTCGGCGAGCTCGTGTTCACCACGACCGTTCCACGCTCCGTCCGTCTCGCCGAGGCGCCGAGCCACGGTCTCCCCGCAATCGCCTACGACCGCCGCTCGGCCGGCGCGCAGGCCTACTGGAAGGTGGCGATGGAGCTTGTCGAGCGTTCCTGACCAGCCCACCCAGCGCCGCGGCCTCGGCCGCGGCCTCGAGGTGCTCGTCGGCGGCGGCGGCGAGAGCGACCTCCTGCACCTCCCCGTCGAGACGATCCACGCGAACCCGCGGCAGCCCCGCAAGCGCTTCGAGCCTGACGCGACCACCGGCCTGGCGGCATCGATCCGTCATCAGGGAGTGCTCCAGCCCGTCGTCGTGCGGCCCCGCCCCGAGGGCGGCTACGAGCTGATCGCTGGTGAGCGCCGGTGGCGGGCTGCGCGTGAGGCAGGCGTCCCGACCCTGCCCGCGATCGTCCGGCAGAGCGACGACCGGGACGCGCTCCTGCTCGGGCTCGTGGAGAACGTCGCACGTGAGAACCTCTCCCCCGTCGAGGAGGCGCGGGCCTACGCCGTCCTGATCGATGAGTTCGAGCTCTCGCTCGGTGACGTCGCGGACCGCGTCGGTCGCTCCAAGCCCTCGGTCTCCAACCGGCTTCGCCTGCTGGAGCTGCCGGAGCAGGTGCTCTGGATGCTCGTCCGCGGCGACCTGACGGAGGGCCATGCCCGGGCGGTGCTCGCTCTTCCCGACGACGATGCCCGGCTGCGCCTTGCGAAGCGCATCGCCCGGGACGGCATGACGGTCAGGGCTGCCGAGAAGGCCGCCCGGGACGGCGGCGCTCGGCGCCGACGGACGGTCGGGACGGTCGATCCCGTGCTCGCGGACAGAGCCCGGTCGCTCGCGACGCGGCTCACGGGCCTGCCGGTCACGATCACCCGCGGGAAGCTCGAGATCCACTTCACGGACGAGACCCGGCTGGAGGAGCTCGTCGAGGTGCTCGAGCAGGTCTCACGCGGCTCCTGAACCTCGTCCTGGCGTCGCGGAGCCCGGAGGGACCGGGTACACTGCCGCTCCCGCGCGGGCGATTAGCTCAGTTGGTTAGAGCGCCGCTCTGATAAGGCGGAGGTCCCTGGTTCGAATCCAGGATCGCCCATGCTTCTCGGCGCAGATCAGGAATCCGCAGAAGCGGATTCCTGATCGCGCGAAGATCCCTGAAGGGGCCCGCCCGCGGGTCAAGACCTGAGACTCGGTGCCGTCGGGCACGATCCTCGACTTGCGGACCGTCGAGTGGGATGGGTCGGCTCCGTTGGGAGTGTGCAACTGCCGGGCGCAGGTCGGCCGAGGGACGCCGAGGGATAGAATGGGCCGCAGATGCGTGAGATGACGGTCTACGGGGTGTCGTTGGACATGCGCAGCAGGCAGCCCATCGTGCTGCTCAAGACCGCGGATCAGGACGTCTACGTCCCCGTGTGGGTCGGCCACTCGGAGGCTGCGGCGATCCTCATGAAGCTGCAGGAGACCGAGTCCCCTCGGCCCCTCACTCACGATCTCGCCTGTGCGCTCGTCGCGTCCCTCGACGCCGCGATCACCCGTGTCACGGTGACCGCCTTGCGCGACAACACCTTCCACGCGACGGTCACCTTGCTCGCGGGCGAGAAGGAGATCGAGGTCGACTCGCGCACGTCCGACGCGATCGCGCTCGCCCTGCGGGTCGGCGCGCCGATCTTCGCGGCGGACGACGTGGTCGAGGAATCGGGCGTCGAGTTCGAGGACGGCGAGCCGGTGCTCGAGCAGGCGCAGGGGACGCCCGAGCTCGGCGACGTCGACATGAGCGAGTTCCGCCGCTTCCTCGACAGCGTCTCGCCCGACGAGTTCGCGAGCGGCCCCGACGAGCCGGCGACCTAGTCGTCGGTCGCGTCGCCCGCTGGCGACTGATCGGGCAGGTGCGCACGCATCTCGCTCTTCGTGAGATCCAGGATCGCCGTGATCAGCCGTTCGAGTCCGGCAGTGGTCAGCGGCCCGGGGTTGTGCTCGGCCAGCGTCGCCCGGAGACGCGCCTCGCGGCCGGGATCGACGCGGTCGAGTCCGAGCTCGCACTTGAGCTCCCAGAGCTCCGTGACGAGCCGGAGCCGCTCGTTCACGAGGTCGACGATCGCTGCGTCGGTGGCGTCGATCGAGCGACGGATCTCGTCGAAGCGCTCGCTCATCCTGCGCCACCGAGCGTCACGGCCGCGAGCAGCGCCGCACCGTTGAACACCCCGTGCAACAGCATGCACGGGTAGACGCTGTCGGTTCGCACGCGCAGCCAGCCGAGGATCAGGCCGAATGCCGTGAGCACCGGCAGCGCCACGATCAGCCCGTGGCCGAGTCCGAACGCGAGCGCGGTCACGCCGATCGCGAGCAGGTCGCCGCGCAGGGGGCGGACGACGGCGATCCCCACTGCACGGTAGGTCAGCTCCTCGACGACCGGCGCCGCGACGGCGACGACGAGCGCGTTCGCGAGGAACGGAGCCCAGCGGGCCCCGTCCCACTCGTCGGGCACCAGGCCTTGCTCGTCCCCGGCGTCGAGGAGCTGGCCGAGCACGAGCGCGATCGCCCAGATCGCGACGAGGCTGCCGGCGACGAGCGCCGCTGCCCGCGTCCACGATGGCGGCCGTCTGAGCCCGAGGACCTCGCGGGAGAGCCCGCGGGCGACCACGAGCAGGATGAGGAGGATCACGGCGTACTGCACGAGCCCGGCGATCGCAGTCGGCCAGCGGTAGAGGATCTCCCGATCCGGCTCGGTGTCCGTTGCGAGGTTTCCCGCGTAGTTCAACGCGGCAAGCGCTCCGACCAGGGCGATCCACCCCGGCAGCCGGGTGACGGGCGACCGGCGGCCGTTCGCGGCGGCTTCGTCCGTGACGGCCGGATCCGGCGAGCTCGACATCTCGTTCATGCGACCCACTCCCACAGCGCCCACCGGATGACAAGGACGACGAGTCCCGCAGAGGACAACGTTACCGTCGTCATCCACAGCGCCCGCCGGGAGCAGAGGATCGCGAGCGCGATGAAGCATGGGAACGCCATCAGCGCGAGGCGGGGGGCCGAGTAGAGCGCTCCGAAGCGATCGGACGGGAAGAACGGCGGCAGGAGGAGCGCTCCCAACGCGTAGGAGCCGTAGGCGGATCCGAGCTCGCGCCATGCGACGAGCGCGAGAGGGACCATCAGTGCGAAAGACGCCACCTCCAGCACGTGGCCGTCCGCGACGGCGGTGACCGGACCCACGATCGGACCGAAGGGGTCGAACCGTCGGCCCCACACCGTCTCCTGGGCGCCGACGAAGGCCCACGGCCGTCCGATCGAGACCGCGAGCGCGATGGGGTAGGCCGCGAACACCGCGAGTGGCACGAGCACGATCCCGAGACGCCGGAGCCGCCGCTCCCCCTCCCAGGCGAACACGGCGAGTGCCGGGAGCAGCGCCAGACCCTGGGATCGGGTCAGCAGGGCGAGCCCCGCGACGAGGGCCGCCCAGCCGAGCTTGCCCCGCTCGGCGAGCAGGAACGTGGCGACGGCGAGCGCGAGGAAGAGGGACTCGCTGTAGACGGCCGTGAGGAAGAACGAGGTCGGGAAGGCGGCGAGCAGGACGACCGTCCGGTCGGCGACCACGAGGTCACGGATCCCTCCGGCGAGGCGGTGGAGGAGGACGAACGCGGCCGCACCTGCCAGGGCGGAGACGACGACGCCCCCGAGCACGTAGTGTCCGCCGAGCAGGCGGCCGACACCGGCGAGCGCGAGCGGATACAGCGGGAAGAAGGCCGGCGTCGAGGAAGGCCAGTCGTACCACGACTCGGCGATCCGCAGGAACCAGTCGCTGTCCCAGCGCGCCCAGACGTCGATCCCGCGCCCGAGGTCGTGCAGCCGCTCGCTGTCCCACTCCCGATAGCCGCTGTCGATCCGGTCCTCTGCGACGACGACCGTCGTGACGGCGACGAACCAGATGGCGGCGCGACTCAGGACGAACGGGAGCAGCGCCCGTACGGTCGTGTTAGGGGGTGCCGGCACGCAGGGAGCGTAGAGGACCGCGTCGCGGCACCCTGCCCGGCGGCGACGGTCGATACCCTTCCTGCGTGGGACCTTCGACGCCGCCGTATCGCCGTCCGGCGCGTCCAGCGCCCCTCCTGCCTCGTCGCCGCCGCAGGCGTCGTCGCCGGGTCGGTCTCGTGCTCGTCCTCGCGGCGCTCGTCGCGGTGGTCGCGGCGCTCTCGACGGGTGGTGCGGTCTTCGCGCTCGGCTCCTCGTGCGACCTCGACGCACTGCGCCCGACGAGCATCGGTGAGAACACGTTCGTCTACGCGGCGGACGGCTCGCTGCTCGGTGCGATCCCGGCAGAGCGGAATCGGCGGGTCGTGCCGCTCTCGGACATGTCTCCCTGGATGCCCCGCGCGACGGTCGCGATCGAGGACAGGCGCTACTACCGCCACAGCGGGGTCGATGCCGAGGGGATCGCGCGCGCTCTCTGGCGGGACGTGCAGGCGGGACAGATCGTCGAGGGCGGCTCGACCATCACGCAGCAGCTGGTGCGAAACCTCTACATCTCGCGCGAGCAGACCGTCGAGCGCAAGCTGAAGGAGGCCTGCCTCGCGGTGAAGCTCGAGCGCGAATGGACGAAGGACGAGATCCTCGCGCAGTACCTCAACTCGGTCTTCTACGGGAACCTCGCCTACGGGGTCGAGGCGGCTGCGCAGACCTACTTCTCGAAGCCCGCGAGCCGGCTGTCGCTGTCCGAGTCCGCCCTCCTCGCCGGTCTGACCCAGGCGCCGTCCGCCTACGACCCCCTCGTCGAGCCCGAGCGAGCGCTCGCTCGGCGAACCCAGGTCCTGGACGCGATGCTCGCCCAGGGCGCGATCGGCAGGCGAGAGCACGACGTCGCGGTCAAGGCCCCGCTCGGCCTCAGGCCAGGTCGGCTGTTCACCGAGATCAGAGAGCCGTACTTCTTCGGATACGTCCGCGATCAGCTCATCCGCGCATACGGGGTCGAGACGGTCCGCTCCGGCGGCCTGAAGGTCTACACGACGATCCAGCCGCGTCTGCAGCGCCTCGCGCAGCAGGCGATCAAGGACACGTTGACCGAGCCCGACGACCCCGCCGCCGCCGTCATCTCCATCGATCCTGCGAACGGCGCGATCAGGGCGATGGCAGCCGTGGTGCCGGGCCGCCGCGACAACCAGTTCAACCTGCTCTCCCAGGCACGACGCCAGCCAGGATCGACCTTCAAGACATTCGTCCTCGCCGCAGCGGTCGAGCAGGGCATGGATCCCGACGCCACCTACTACGTGTCGGCGCCGTTCACGTACAGCCCGACCACGGACGGAAGCTGCGACGACGGTGGCTGGTGGTGCGTCAAGACGTACGACTCGACGTACGCCGGCTGGACATCGGTCTCCCGCGCGACGCTCCGCTCGGACAACTCGGTCTACGCGCAGCTCACCCTCGACGTCACCCCCGCGTCCGTCGCGAGGATGGCCCGGAAGCTCGGCGTGAGGACCCCGCTCGACGTGAACGGCTCGTACGTCCCGGCGATGGGCCTCGGCTCGATCGCTGTGTCGCCGCTCGACATGGCCTCCGCGTATGCGACGCTCGCGGCCGGAGGCATCTACTCGGAGCCGACGGCCATCCGGCGGGTGATCCTCCCCGACGGCACGGAGGACAGGGAGATCGACTGGGGCAAGCCGCGACGCAAGCGCGTGATCCCGGATGGCGTCGCATCCGTCGTAACGGAGATCCTCGAGGACAACGTGCTCTACGGGACGGGGACACGCGCGGGCTTCGGCCGCCCGGCGGCGGGCAAGACCGGTACCACGGACGAGCACGCGGATGCGTGGTTCGTGGGCTACACCCCGGAGCTCGCGTCGGCCGTGTGGATCGGGTACACGCGGGGTGAGATCCCGATGGAGAGCGTCCACGGGATCGCCGTCTCCGGGGGGAGCTTCCCGGCGGAGATCTGGCGACGCTTCATGCAGCCCACGCTCGGCGACCGCCCGATCCGCGACTTCGCTGCACCGCGTCAGGCCGCGCTCTACACGACGTGGGAGCGCGGCCCCTGGGCGCTGTCCTACGCTCCGTCGTCGTCCACGTCGACCGAGACCACGGAGACCACGGAGACCACGGAGACCTCGGGCACGTCGACCCGGCCGGCCGCGCCGGTCCCGTCTCCGACGCCCGTAGCCGAAGCCGAAGCCCGCTCCGACCCCGACGCCGGCACCGACTCCAACGCCCACACCTGAGCCTCCGACCGATCCCGGGTCGCCTTCACCTCCCGGTCCGACCGACCCGATCGAGCCGACGACCGTCAGGTGATGCGACTCGCGGCGCCTGCTGCCGGCGCCGGCATCGCCGTGCTGGTCGCGATCGCCGCGCTCCTGGGCTGGGCCGACGACTCGCCGCTCACGCCGCGCGACGGAGGCCTCCCGAGCGGAGAGAGCGCACGCCTCTTCCTCGCGCTGCTCGTCGCGGCGTACGCGCTCTACCTCGTCGGCCTCGTCCTCGTGCGCCGGGCGGCCGGACTCGCAGTCGTGGTCGGCCTCGCGGTCTGCGTCCAGCTCGTCCCTCTGGCGGGTCCCCTCCTCCTCTCGACGGATGCCTGGACCTACTGGAGCTACGGCTGGCTCGCCATCGAAGGGGACAACCCGTACCTGGCACCCCCCTCGTCACGGCCCGACAACCCGGCGCTTCCGTTCATGGGCGCGGCGTGGCGTGACACGACCTCGGTCTATGGACCGGTCTTCACGGTCGCCTCGGAGCCGGTCGCCCGCGTCGCCGGCGACGAGCGGGCCGCGGCGCTGATCTTCAGGGCGCTGGCCGCCGCGGCCGTCGTGGCGGCCGCGCTCCTGGCGTCGCGACTCTCGTCCCGACCGGCGCTGGCAGCGGCCTTCGTCGGATGGAATCCGCTGCTCGCGATCCACGCCGCCGGGGGAGGCCACAACGACGCCTGGGTCGGGGCGCTCCTGCTCGCTGCCCTCGCGTTGGAGGCCTCCCGCCGCACCGTCGCGGGCGGTGTCGCCTGGACGTGCGCGATCTTCGTCAAGTGGGTGCCGCTCCCGCTGCTGGCGCTGCACCTGCTCTCTCCCGCCACGCCGCGTCGTACACGACTCGGCGGCTCGATCGCGATCTCGACCGTCGCCGTGGCGACCCTCGCGACCGTCCGCTATGGCACAGGCTGGCTCGGCGCTGCAGGCCCGCTTGCGAGCAACGCGCTGCAGCAGACGCGGTTCGCCGTCCCTGCCCGACTCGAGCAGCTCGGCGTTCCCGGGCAGCTGGCGATTGGCGCCGCGGTGGCGGTCTTCGTCGCGGGTTTCGCCTGGCTTGCCCGGGACGCGATCCGCGGTCACGCCAGGCTTGCGGCGGCAGCGTGTCTCGTGCTCCTCACGACGCCGTACCTGGCCGTCTGGTACCTCGGGTGGGCCGTTCCGCTCGCGGCCGTGGACGACGACGACCGCGCGGCCCGCCTCGTCTGTCTGGCCCTCGGCGCCTATCTGCTCCCGCAGGCCGTGCCGCTCTGACGCCCGTCGTCGCTCAGCTTCGGCGGAATGCCAGCACGCCGTCATCGCTCGCCACCAGCACGTAGCGGCCGTCTCGTCTCAGTGCCGCCAGCGCCTGCTCGAACGGCTCCGGTGCGTTGGCCCGGTCGAGATGGCTGGGTCGTCTCGTGTCCACCACGACCCACGCCGCGTTGCGGCGGACAGGGAAGCTGAGGACGCGGCGTCGCGCCGAGAGGTGTGCGCCGAGCGTGTTCGTCGCGCTGACCACCGCGCCGGGCGGCACGAGGCCGACGATCCTCGCGGATGCGGCGGCGTGGCGGCCGACGACGTGCTCCCGTGCGCCGAGCTCCGATCCGCCGGGCACGAAGCGCCACACGGGGAGAGGGCCGAGCAGCAGGCCGGACACGATCACGACCACGACGACGGCACGGTCGAGACCGACCGACACGGGTGGCACCAGACGCCGCAGGCGGGCCGCTCCGAGGATCGCCGCGACCATCAGGGCGGGGATCGCGCCCGCCGTGTAGTGGAAGTGGATCGACGTCTGTGTCCTCGTCGAGGAGAGCAGGTCGAGCACGATCTCTGGCGCGGCAGCCAGCAACGCCGCCGGTGACAGCAGCGGGAGGAGCGCGAGCGGGGCGAGGAGGTCGACGAGGAACCCTCCATCGCGGCCCTCTGAGACGGCGGAGACGATGGTGCCCGGGTCGCGGATCGCCGTCTCGACGATCCCGCCCGGCGAGCCCCCGACTGCGGCATACCGTCCCGCGAAGGGAGACGCGCCACCGGGCGCGAAGTGCGGGACGACCACGACGATCGCGACCGCGGACACGGCGGCGCCGATCCCTGCGATCGCGAGGCCGGCAAGCCGGCATCCGGGCCGCAGCGCGTACCAGAGGCCCATCCCCGCGACGACGAGACCGATCTGCTCCTTGGTCAGACACGCGGCGAGCGCGACGAGCGCGAACGGGACGAGGCGGCCGCCGTCCAGGAACCAGAACCCCCACAGCAGCAGCGGTGTCGCGAAGGCGACCGGGTGGAAGTCGGCGACGACGAGCCACTGCGTCGGGGGATACAGGAGATACACGAGGGCGAATGCGGCTCCGGCCCAGTCGGAGCCGAGGTGGCGCCGACCCAGGAGGAAGACCGCAGGGGCGCCGAGGGCCACCGCCACCGCCTGGACGGCGAGCAGCAGCGACGGGTCGGGCCACGCCCACCAGAGCGGCGCCAACGCCGCGACGATCGGATCGAAGTGCGCGCCGAGGCGGGAGATCTGCCGCCCCTGGAGGTCGGTCACCTCGAGGGGGTGGCCATGCGCGGTCGTCCACACAGCCTGGACGAGGTTCCCGACGTCGAAGCGGCCGGTCCAGAACGCCCGATGCTGGAGCACCGCAAGGGCCGCGTATCCGCTCGCGAAAGCGCCCGTCGCGAGCCACACGAGCGATCTCGGGCCGAGCCGGCTCACCCGACTGCGCGCTCGAGGATCGACTGCCAGACTCTGCCGAGCACCGGCTCGCTCGCCCGCTCCTCGTAGGTCGCCCGGCCTGCGTCCCCGATGCGTGTCGAGAGCGCCTGATCTGCGGCAAGGCGCCGCACGGCGTCCGCCAGGGCCGGGGCGTCACCGGGCGGGACGAGGAGGGCGTCGACGCCGTCGGTCAGCAGCTCGCGTGCCCCCGGCGTGTCCCCGGTGACGAGCGCGCGACCGCATGCGAGCGCCTGGAACGCCTTGTTCGGGATCACTCGCCCGGCCTTCTCGCTCGTGCCGAAGATCCCGAGCGCGCAGCCGGCGCGCTGGTAGAGCGCGGGGAGGTCCTCGTACTCGACCCAGCCCAGCCGCGCGACGTTCGGCGGCGCTGCGGCCAGCTCGTCCGCAAGCTGGCCGTCTCCGACGACCCGGAACGGGATCTCCGGTGCGAGCCGTGCGGCCTCGAGGATGGTGTCGAGCCCGTGGAGCGGGATCAGCTTTCCGACGAAGAGCGCATGAAACGGCTCGGAGGGCTGCCAGCCCGGGTGAAACAGGCGATCTTCCGCGCCGACGAGCGCGACGTCGACGTGGCCGGGCGCCAGGCCGAAGGTCTCGCGGAAGAAGCGGGCGTGCGCGGCGGTGTCTGCGACCACGATGTCGGAGCGGCCGAAGGCGATGCGGTCGATCTGGCGGACGACCATCGCACCGCCCGAGCCTGCCCGAAACCGGCCCCGGTCGCTGACGAGCGTGTCGTGCAGCGAGACGAGCGGGTTGAACACGACGGGTCGACCCCGGGCCACGCGTCTCGCCGCGACGACGTCGAAGTGCCCGGGGTAGCCGACCACGATCACGTCGGCGTCCCGCGCGCCCTGGCGGGCCAGCCTCGTCTCGGCCCTCGCGATCCGGGCCAGCTGTCCGAGCCCGACAGACCAGTTGTGGCGTCCCCAGACGGCGGTGTGGGCCTCGACCACGTCGACGCCGACGCCGCGCAGGCATGAGATGACCTGGGCGTTCCGGGGGTAGGTGCGGTCGTAGGTTCCGAAGTAGAGCGCTCTCATCGGTCCTCCGGGGTGTCGCTCACGCGGCGTCGGCGCTCAACGGAGCACCTCGTCGACGAGGCGCTCCGACCGACCGGCAGCCCTGTCCGCCTCGATCGAGTCCCGCGTCAGCAGCTCGGAGATGAGCCCGAGGGAGAGCAGCTGGATGCCGACGACGACGAGCAGCACGCCGAGGGTCAGGAGCGGACGCCCGCCGATCGCCTCACCCGTCAGCTTCAGGACGGTGAGATAGGCGAGCACGACGAAGCCGATCAACGCGAGCAGGAGTCCCACGCCGCCGAACAGGTGTAGAGGCCTTCGGCGATAGCGGCCGATGAACGAGACGGTGAGCAGATCGAGGAACCCCCGGAGGTACCGCTCCATCCCGTAGCGACTGCGTCCGTGCTCGCGGGGACGGTGGTTGACGGGGAGCTCCGTCACCCGGAAGCCGCGATCATGGGCGAGGACGGGGATGAAGCGGTGGAGCTCGCCGTAGAGCCGGATCTCGCTCGCGACCTCGCTGCGCATCGCCTTCAGCCCGCAGTTCATGTCGTGGAGACGTACCCCGGAGACCCGTCCGGCGACCCCGTTGAAGAGTCGGGAGGGGAGCCTGCGCGTGAGCGGGTCGCGACGGTCCGTCTTCCAGCCGCAGACGAGGTCGAACCCGTCGTCGAGCCGGGCGAGCAGACGCGGGATCTCGGCGGGATCGTCCTGGAGGTCGCCGTCGATGGTGACGACGAGCTCGCCCGCGGCCTCGGCGAAGCCCGCGTCGAGCGCGGCCGCCTTCCCCTGGTTTCGCCTCAGCCTGACGACCCGAACGTTGTGCCGCTCGTCGTGGAGCCGGGTGAGCACGGCGAACGTGCCGTCGGTCGAGCCGTCGTCGACGAACACGACCTCCCACGGGCCGAGCGGATCGAGCGTCGACTCGAGCTGGGCGTAGAGCTCACCGACGCTGAGCTCCTCGTCGCGGACGGGGACGACGACTGAGATCACCGGGCGAGGGTACCGGGTTCGCGCGCCGAGGTAGCGTAGGCGGCGTGAGCTCGCTCACCACCGTCGACGACGCACTGGCCCTCGTGCTCTCACGGGCGACCCCGCTCTCCGTGGAGGACGTCCGGATCGACGATGCGCTCGGGAGGGTGCTGGCCGCCGACGTGATCGCAGCAGTCGACCTGCCCCGATTCCCGAGCTCCGCGATGGACGGGTTCGTCGTCCGTGCGGCGGACGTGCCGGCGACGCTCCCCGTCGTCGGACGGATCGCCGCGGGCCGGCCGTCCGCAGTGTCGCTCGGTCCCGGCGAGGCGATGGGCATCGCAACCGGGGGCGTGGTGCCTCCGGGCGCGGACGCCGTCGTGCCGATCGAGGACGTCGTCGAGGCAGACGGAGCGGTTCGCCTCCCCGCGGTCACACCGGGCACGAACGTCCGCCCGGCAGGGGGCGACATCCGCGCCGGAGCGGCCGCGGGACGCCGGGGCACGATCGTCGGACCGGCACGCCTTGCGGCGCTCGCGGCGTCCGGTGCGGGCTCCGTCACGTGTCGCCGCCGCCCGCGCGTGGTCGTGCTGGCTACCGGCACGGAGCTGCGCCCACCCGGGACGGTCCTTGCCGAGGGCGAGATCTACGAGTCCAACGGGCCGATGCTGAAGGCGCTCCTGCAGCTCACGGGAGCAGAGGTCGAGGTCCTGCGACCCGTCGCCGACGACGCCGATGCTCACCGTTCGGCGCTCGCCGGCGCGCTCGACGCCGACGTGGTCGTGACCTCGGGCGGCGTGTCGGTCGGCCCGCACGACCTCGTCCGCCCGACGCTCGCGGCGCTCGGGGTGGAGGAGGTCTTCTGGGGCGTCGCGATGCGACCCGGGAAGCCGCTCTCCTTCGGCGTGCGCGGCGGGACGCTCGTCTTCGGTCTTCCCGGAAACCCTGTCTCCTCGTACGTCAGCGCCACCCTGTTCGCCGTCCCGGCGCTGCTCGCGCTCCAGGGCGCGAGCGAGCCCGGCCCGGGCTACCAGCGGGGCCCGCTGGCTGTCGACCTCACGCCGCGCGCCTTCCGCGACGACTTCCTACGCGCAACGGTCGACCGTGACGGACGCCTGGTGCCGCTCGCCCGCCAGGAGTCGCACATGATCGTCGAGGCGGCCGCTGCGACCGCGCTGCTTCGCCTGAGGGCGGGCGCGGGGACGGTCCCCGCCGGGACGCTCGTCGACTACCTTCGCCTCGACCTGCGGCCGAGCGGAGCGTAGCGCCCGGTCACGAGAGCGCCGACCTGGGCGGCTACGGCGACCCAGCCGGCCAGAGCGACGCTCACGAGCCACGGGATCGTGCCTGATGTCGCGAGCGACGCCGCGTACAGGGGGCCGCGGAGCCCGAGGTCGAGCTGGCGCGTGAGGACGACGAGCCCGATCACGGGGCCGAGCAGACCCAGCCCGTAGAGGACGTCCGCGAGCCACGCGCGGTCGCGGCCCACCTGGACCAGCGCGAGCCATGCATAGAGCGAGGGGATCACGAAGAGCAGCGTGTACGGGCTCGCGAGCGCCACCAGGACGGCGACGCCCAGCAGCGCGAGCAGCGCGACCGCCCAGCCCGCGAGATCGTCCTCCACGCTCGTCGCGCCACGGGGGACGAGCAGTGTCCGCTCGCGCAGCCACGCGATCGCGCCGAGCAGCACCAGAGCGCCGATGCCGGCTGCCGGCCACGCGTCGACGGGGGGCAGGTCGGGAACCGGCGGAAGCGGCGTGGCGAGCGGCAGCGCCCCCGTCGCGGCGACGACCCCCAGCGCGATGAGCCCGAGAAGCCAGAAGCCGAGCCGTCGCCGGTAGGCCCGCCATGCTCCGGTCAGCGGCGTCCCCTTCCGGCGGCAGCGTGCGAGCAGGTCGAGCGCCGCCGCGGCGAAGGGAAGGAGCAGGGTCACGAGGATGAGCTGCAGCGCCCACCCGCTGACGGTGCGCGCGGGCAGGATCACCGCCCCGGAGGTGTCGTTCGAGAGCTGGACGGCGTTCTCGAGGGAGCCAAGAGTCGCGTCGACGGCGCGCCCGAGCCGCGTCAGGCGGACGCCGTCGAGGAGCTCGACCTCGTCCGTCCCCGCCGGGGGCTCCGTCTCCGGGGCGGTGCCGACGCGCACCGCAGGCACCCCGCTCCCGAGCAACGGTGCCTGCTCGCCGAGCCCGAGGGGGATGCCCAGCGCGACGAGCTGCTCGAGCGCGGTCGGCCTGGCAGGTGAGACACCCTCGTCGGCGAGGCGGGCAAGCAGGGTCTGCACCAGGGCGGAGCGCGGTGAGCGATGGTCGAGCCCGGCGAACGCGACGTGCGGGCGAACCCGGCCTGCGAGGCCGTCGAGCACGAGCGCGGCCGTCGTCTGCCGTCCGCGTGCCGAGGCGGCAAACCGGGCAGCCCCCATCCCGCCGAAGGCTCCGGCATCGGTCGAGACGAAGACGATGGTGTGGAGCGGTCGCCGGGGCTGCGCCCCACCGGTTCCGACCGTGGCGTAGGCGCGCGCGAGCTCGACCAGCGCCGCCGTCCCGCTCGCGTTGTCGTTCGCGCCGGACGATCCTGCTCTGTTGTCTCGATGGGCAACGACAGCGATGGTGTCGTCGAGCGTCCCCGGGACGACCGCGACGAGGTTGCGGAGCTCCACCTCGCCGAGCCCGGGGACGTCCTCCCTCCAGACGTCGGTCTCCACGCGCAGCCCGTACAGCTGCAGCTTCTCCTCGAACCATCGCGCCGCCGCGGCTGCGTCGAGTGACCCGGGAACGCGACTGGGATGGTCGCGGGTGAGCTCCCGGGTGAGGTCGAGCGCCGTCGGGCCGTCGAACGTCGGCGGCAGTGGTGGAGGGGGCAGCGACCCCGTCCGCGAGAGCGTGAGGACGAGGATCACGAGCGGGCCGGCGAGCAGCAGGGCGACGTTCCGGACGAGCCGGGTGTCGATCGGCCGGTCGACCGAGCCCCGCCGTGGTCGCCGCCGGGAACGGACGGTGCGGGCAGGCTCCATGCAGGGGGCTATAGTAGGCGCGGGCAGGCGAGCGCGTGCTCGGACGCGACCGCGATCACGATGTCGAACTCGTCACCGACCATCCTCCTCGTAGACGACGAGGACTCCATCCAGACGCTCCTGACGTACCCGCTCGAGCGGGACGGCTACCGGGTCGTCCAGGCACGCGACGGGGCGGAGGCGCTTGCGCGGTTCGCCGAGACGGAGTTCGATCTCGTCGTCCTCGACGTGATGCTGCCGCGCATGGACGGCCTCGAGGTCTGCAGACGCCTCCGGGCGGAGAGCACCGTGCCGATCATCATGCTCACGGCCCGCGACGACGAGCTCGACAAGGTGCTCGGTCTCGAGCTGGGCGCCGACGACTACATCACCAAGCCGTTCTCGATCCGTGAGTTCCGCTCGCGCGTCCGGGCCCTGCTCCGTCGCGCCGCGACTCCGCATCAGACCGGGCGACGCGAGGAGGTGATCGACCGCGGCGACGTCCGCATCGACCTTCCGCGTCGCCTGGTCGAGGTCCGCGGCGAGCCGATCCAGCTCACCTTCGTCGAGTTCGAGCTTCTCACGGCCCTCGCGGCAGAGCCGGGTGTCGTGTTCTCGCGACGCGCGCTGCTCGAGCGGATCCGGGGCAGCGCCGACTATCGCGAGCCGCGGACGATCGACGTCCACGTCCGTCATCTCCGCGAGAAGATCGAGCGTGACCCGCACGACCCGGAGCTGATCGTCACGGTCCGCGGCGCGGGCTACCGGTTCCGAGACGCATGAGGGTGCCGCGCGGGATCCGCGCGCGCCTCACCCTCGGCCTGCTCCTGATCGTCGGGGGCGCGCTTCTCGTCGCCAGCCTGCTGGTCGTGCCGTTCCTCGAGCAGCAGCTCGTCGATGCCAAGCTCGACCAGCTCCAGCGGAACGCGGAGCGCACGGCGTCCGCCCTGGCGTCGAACGACGGCACGTCGAAGCAGGACATCGTGCAGGCTGCGAGCGTCGCGTTCGGGTCGCGCGTCATCCTCTATCAGGTCTACGGCCCGCCGCTGACGTTGGGGATCCGCGCTGACTCGGCCAACGGATCCCCGGGCGAGCTGGCCCGGGATCAGGTCGCGCTGGAGGCCGCGGAGGTCGGCGACGCGCGGGGACGCGTCACGCGCGGCGGGGTCGAGTACGGCGAGGCGGCAGTCCAGCTGTTCACGGGCGACGTCGTCCTGCTCTCGGGCGCGCTCTCCGATCAGCTCGAGACGGTGCAGGTCGTCAAGCAGCGGCTCCTGATCGCCACGGCGGCAGCGCTCCTCGTCGCGGCGGTGCTCGGCAGCTGGGCCGCCGGGATCCATGCACGGCGGATCGGCCGGATCGAGCGAGCTGCAGAGCGGATCGCCGAAGGGCACTTCGACGAGCCCCTCGTCGACCCTGGCGACGACGAGCTCGGGCAGCTCGCCGCCTCGTTCGACAGGATGCGGTTGCAGCTGGCGCAGCTCGACCTGGCGCGCAAGGAGTTCGTCGCCAACGCATCGCACGAGCTGCGGACGCCGCTGTTCTCCCTCGCCGGGTTCCTCGAGCTCCTCGCGGACGAGGACGTGGACGACGAGACGCGCGCAGGCTTCCTGACGACGACCCGAGAGCAGGTCGAGCGGCTGACCCGGCTCGCCGCCAACCTGCTCGATCTGTCGCGTCTCGACGCCGGACAGCTCCACGTCGAGCGGGTCGACGTGAGCCTCTCCGAGGTCGTAGCCGTGCTTGGCGAGGAGCTCGCGCCGATCGCCGACGCAGCGGGTCAGCAGCTCGTCGTCGTCCCGCCGTCCGCTCCGATCTGGGCGGTTGCCGACGAGGAGCGCGTCCTGCAGGTGGGCAGGGCGCTTGCCGCCAATGCCCTGGCCCACACGCCCGCCGGGACGACCGTGACCCTCTCCACCAGCGTGGAGGATGCCGCCATCGTGTCGCTCGACGTGACCGACGACGGCCCTGGCATCCCACCAGAGCACCTCGAGCGGGTCTTCGACCGCTTCTACCGGATCGAGGGGGCGCACGCCCACGGCAGCGGACTCGGGCTGGCGATCGCACGGGAGCTCGCCGGCCGGATGGGCGGCGGGGTCGAGGTCGAGTCGGCCCCGGGGCGCACGCTGTTCCGGCTGACGCTCCCCCGGGCCCTGGCAGACTGACGTCGCGTTTCCACGTGGAAACGCGACGGGCGCATGGCGAGGCCGCTGATACCGTGGCCGCATGACGCGTTCCGCCATCGCGGGCCTTGGCGTTGCCTCGGCCGCGATCGGCGCCGTCGTCGCCTCGGCGCTCGTGCTCCTGCTCGGCGGGGGTGACGGCGCCACGACGACGGTGCTGCTCGCCGCAGACCAGCCGACGGGGCCTGCGACGGTTCCCGCCTCTGCCCTTCCCGAGCTCGGGAACCGGTTCGATCCGGCCGCGATCTACGCCCGCCGCTCCCCGGGGGTTGTGACGATCTACGCCGACCTCGGCGCTGACGGCGGTTCGCAGGGGTCCGGGTTCGTCGTCGACGCCGCGGGCCACGTGCTCACCAACTCGCACGTGATCACGAACGTCGCGGAGCAGCCGGAGGAGGTGAACGGGGCCCGGAGGGTCTACGTCGAGTTCAAGGACGGCGAACGGGTTCCGGCGACGGTCGTGGGCTGGGACCTCTTCAACGACACGGGCGTCGTCCGGGTCGACCCAGAGGCGCACCCGCTCGCTCCCGTGCCGCTCGGCGACTCGGACGCCGTTCGCGTCGGCGAGCCCGTCGCCGCGATCGGCAGCCCGTTCGGCAAGCAGAACTCGCTCGCCGTCGGCGTCGTCTCCGCGACGGGGCGGACGATCGACTCGCTGACGTCGGGATTCGCGATCTCGGACGCGATCCAGATCGACGCTCCCATCAACCGTGGGAACTCGGGTGGCCCGCTCTTCGACGGCAGAGGGCGGGTGATCGGCATCAACGCTCAGATCCAGAGCAGCTCCGGGACAGCCGAAGGCGTCGGCTTCGCCGTCCCCATCAACAGCGCAGCCCGCTCGCTGCGGCAGCTGATCCGGAACGGGCGGGTCGACTACGCCTACGTCGGCATCGAGACGCAGGACGTCACGCCGGGCCTGGCCGCCGCGCTCGGACTCGGCGCACGCCGGGGCGCGCTGGTCGTTCGCGTCCGTCCGGGGACGCCGGCGGCGAACGCGGGTCTCAGGGCCGGAACGCGGACGCGCTCGGTGAACGGGGTCGACGTGACGACCGGCGGCGACCTGATCGTCGCGATCGACGGGCATCCGGTCAGCGGGGCCGACGACGTCGGGCGTCTGGTCAGCGGAACCCTGCTGCCGGAGCAGACCGTTCCCTTCACGGTCGTTCGCGACGGCAAGCGCACGGTGGTGCGGGTGACGCTCGGTCAGCGCCCACAACGCGGCTCGTAGGGGCTGCGCCGCCGCGCCGGGTGGTCGACGACCCACCCGTTACGATGCGCGCGTGAGCGTCCCCTCCGATCTCGCGACGGCGACGATCAGCCCGGTCGACCCGGCGACGCTGCGCGTGCTCGGCCAGGTCGCGGTGACGGAGCCCGTCGAGGTCTCCGAGGCCGTGTCCGAGGCCCGCGCCGCCCAGGAGCGCTGGGCGAGGACGCCCTACGCCGAGCGTGCAGCCGTGCTGCGCCGGGTCGCCCGCGCGATCGTCGCCGACGACCTCGCGCTGGCGAACGCGATCGTCGACGAGACGGGAAAGCCGCTGGTGGAGGCGTACACCCACGACCTGTTCGTCGCCGTCGAGGCGCTCGAATGGCTCGCCCGCTCGGGTGAGGCGGCGCTCGCGCCGCGACGCCTGCCGTTCCGCCAGGCCGTCCTGCTGCACAAGCGCGGTGCGGTCGGTCACGAGCCGCTCGGGGTCGTGGCGATCATAGCTCCGTGGAACTTCCCGGTCGGTCTCCCTATCAGCCAGGCTGCGACGGCGGTCGCCGCCGGCAACGGCGTCGTCCTGAAGCCGTCTGAGCTGACACCGCTCGTCGGAGGCGTGGTCGAGCGTCTGTTTCGCGAGGCGGGGGCGCCGACGGGCCTCGTCCGCGTCGTTCAGGGTCCAGGTGCCACGGTCGGCGAGACCCTCGTCGGCCACCACGGGATCGACGCCGTCGTCTTCACCGGCTCGACGGCGACCGGCACGCGGGTCGCAGTCCGTGCGGCCGAGCGGCTGTGCCCGATCACGCTCGAGCTCGGGGGCAAGGATCCGATGCTCGTCTTCGAGGACGCCGATCTCGACCGCGCAGTCGAGGGCGCGCTGTGGGGGGCGTTTGCGAACTGCGGGCAGGTGTGCTCCGGGGTCGAGCGGATCTACGTGGCCCGCACGCTCCACGACACGTTCGTCGAGCGCCTCGCCGACGGCGCCACCCGGCTCCGGATCGGTGATGGGCACGATCCGGCGACCGAGCTCGGGCCGCTCGTGAGCGAGCGCCAGCGCCGCGTCGTCGAGGACATCGTCGCCGACGCCTCCGAGCTCGGCGCGCGAGTGGTCTGCGGCGGGCGGCGTCCGGAGCTCGGGCTCCCCGGCTGGTTCTTCGAGCCGACCGTGCTGGCCGGCGAGCCGTCGACGGCCCGGGTCCGCCGTGAGGAGATCTTCGGCCCCGTCGTCACGGTCGCGGCGTTCGACGACGTGCGCGAGGCGATCGGCATGGCGAACGACTCGCCGTTCGCGCTCGGCGCCTCCGTCTGGACGCGCGACCGTGCGCTCGCGACCGCGACTGCGTCGGCCCTGCGGGCAGGCTCGGTCTGGCACAACGACCATGCGTACTCCTTCGGTGCGATGCAGGCGCCGTGGGGCGGTCGAGGCGCGTCGGGGATCGGTCGGACCCACGGCAGGCAGGGACTGCAGTCGCTGTCTCACGTCAAGTTCTCGGACGCCGACCGGGGTCGGATACGTCCCGGCTGGTGGTATCCGTACTCGGAGAGCGTGGTCGACGGGTTCCGCGGCGTGCTCGGCGCGCTTCACGGCGACGGCGCGGCGGCACGGGTGGCTGCTGCATCCCGCCACCGCTCCGGCCTTGTCCATCTGCTGCGCAAGGCTCTCTCGTGAGCGATCTCTCCCACGTGGACGAGGCATCGGGGGAGGTCACGATGGTCGACGTCGGCGGGAAGCCCCTGTCCCGTCGCCGAGCCGTTGCGGAGGCAACCGTCCAGATGGCGCCCGAGACGGCGGCGCGCCTTCGGGCCCTTCCGAAGGGCGACGCGCTCGTGGTCGCGCAGATCGCGGGGATCCAGGCGGCGAAGCGCACCGCCGACCTCATCCCTCTCTGCCACCCACTGCCGCTGACGGCGATCGACGTCGCGCTGACGGTCGGGCCGACCGGCGTCGCCGTGCGGGCCACGGCCGAGACGACAGCGCAGACGGGGGTCGAGATGGAGGCTCTCACCGCTGCGGCGGTGGCGGCGCTCACGGTCTACGACATGGCAAAGGCGATCGACAAGGGGATGAGGATCACCGACCTGACGCTGGTCGAGAAGACGAAGGAGCCGGCGTGACCGCGGCGGTCGCGGCCCCGCTGCCGGTGCGGTTCGCCCGGCTCGTCAAGCTCGAGCACACCGTCTTCGCGCTGCCTTTCGCGTACGTCGGCGCGCTGCTCTCCGTTGACGGCTGGCCCGGGTTCGGGCCGATGGGGTGGATCACGCTCGCCATGGTCGGCGCGCGGACGCTGGCGATGGCGATCAACCGGTTGGTTGACGCGGAGATCGACGCGCGGAACCCGCGAACGGCCGGTCGCGAGCTGCCGGCGGGCCAGCTGAGCCGGCTCCAGGTGGGCGTCCTCTGCGTGGTCGCGCTCGGCGCCTACCTCCTCGCCGTCGTGAACCTCACCGAGGTCGTCCGCTGGCTGTGGCCGATTCCCGTGGTGATGTTCGTGGTCTACCCGTACCTCAAGCGCTTCACCTGGTTGTGCCACGTCTGGCTCGGCGCTGCGCTCGGGCTCGCTCCGGTCGGGGCCTGGATCGCGCTGACCGGCTCGCTCCCGTGGCAGCCATGGGCACTGGGCGCGGCAGTCTGCCTGTGGGTCGCCGGATTCGATCTCTTCTACGCGCTCCTCGACCACGAGCACGACGTCGCGGTCGGGCTGACGTCGTGGGCGACCCGCTTCGGGGTCGGCGGCGTGTTCGCCGGCGCGAGAGCGATGCACGCGGGCACGGTCGCCCTCCTCGCGCTCGTCGGAGCAGGTCTCTCCGTCGGTCTCTGGTACTGGATCGGCGTGGCGATCGTCGGCACGCTGCTCCTCTACGAGCACCGGATCGTCCGGCCCGACGACCTCCGGCGCCTCGACGCGGCGTTCTTCACGGTCAACGGAGCGCTCAGCATCGCGTTCAGCGTGACCGTCGCGCTCGACACCCTCCTCTGACGCCGTCATCGCCGAATCGGCACGATCCTTCGCACCATGTGTCACACCTTCACCGATAGCGTGACCCAAGGGGCACCGGGGATGCCCCTTGGGGATGTTGGCGACGGGTCGGGTGCTCGGAGCAGCGGCCGCCGCTCCGCCAGGCGCGGGCGGCAGCACCGCGTGAGGCCGCTCCGGTGATCCGGGCCAGAGGTCTGACGAAGCGCTACGGCCTGCGCACGGTCATCGCGGGGATCGACCTCGACCTCGGTCGCGGCCAGACCTTGCTGGTGACCGGGGCGAACGGCTCGGGGAAGACGACGCTGCTCAGGCTTCTGTCCGGGCTCGCCGCGCCGAGCAGCGGCTCGCTCGAGGTCGCGCTGGAGCGGCGCCACCTCGGCTACCTCGCGCACGAGTCGCTCCTCTACCGTGACCTGACTGCGCAGGAGAACCTCGAGCTCTTCGCGCGCCTCTACCGCGTCGAGAGCCCACGGCAGCGGATCGGTGAGCTCCTCGACCGCTTCGGCCTGGGCGAAGCGGGGACGAGCAGGGTGTCGACGTTCTCCCGGGGGATGACCCAGCGGCTCGCGCTCTGTCGAACGCTCCTCCACCACCCTGAGCTGTTGATCCTCGACGAGCCTCACACCGCTCTCGACGCGGGCGGCGGAGAGATCCTCGACGCCGAGCTGCGGTCGTTGTCTCAGAAGGCAACGATCATCGTGTCCAGCCACGATCCGGCCCGGATCGAGCCGATCTGCACCGACCGATTGGAGCTCGTGGCCCGATGAGCGGCTATCTCGGCGACGTCGCGGCGCTGGCGCGCAAGGACCTGCGGCTCGAGCTGCGCGCCCGCGACACGCTGCCGGCGATGCTGCTGTTCGTCCTCTCGACCCTGGTCGTCTTCCACTTCGCCCTGCCCCAGGATGCGGGCACCGACGCGGCCTACGGTCTCCTGTGGGTCTCGATCGTGTTCACGGCCCTGCTCGGCCTCGCGCGCTCGTGGGTCCCCGAGCGGGAGGGCGGCGCACTCGACGGGCTGGTCCTCGCCCCCTGTGACCGGAGTGCCATCTGGCTTGGGAAGAGCATCGCCGTCCTCGCGTTCCTCTTCGCAGCCGAGGTCGTCGCGCTGCCCGCGTTCGCGCTCCTCTTCGCCCCTCTGAGCCTCGCCGCGGTCGCCGGCGTGGTGCTCGCGTCGGTCGGCATCTGCACCGTCGGCTCGCTCGTGTCTGCGATGGCCGCTGCGTCACGCGGCCGCGAGGTCGTGCTCCCGCTGCTCTTCCTGCCGCTCGCGATCCCGCTCGTCGTGGGCGGGGTCGGGGCTGGGATCTCACCCGAGCCGGCGTCGTATCTGAGCTTCCTCGCCCTGTACGACGCTGTCTTCGCGATACTTTGCTGGGCGACGTTCGAGTACGTCGTCACCGAGTGACCATGCAGCGATCCTTTCTCTCCCTTCCGTTCCTCGCGTGGCTGACCGTCGCGCTGACCGCGGTCGCCACCGCGCTGATCTTCTTCGTGGCTCCCGAGGACGCCGATCAGGGGATCTCCCAGAAGATCTTCTACGTGCACGTGCCGATCGCGCTCACCGCCTATGCGTGCTTCGGGCTCGGCGCCTGGAAGGCCTTGCGGCTCCTGTGGACCCGCGGTGAGCGATACGACCTCGAGAGCTACACGGCGATCCACCAGGGCACGATCTTCGGGGCGCTCACGCTGGTGACGGGATCCATCTGGGCGAAGGCCTCGTGGGGTGTCTGGTGGTCGTGGAGCTCGAACCAGCTCGTCCTCTTCCTCGTGCTGTTCCTCTTCTATTGCGCGTACTTCATGCTGCGGTTCTCCGTCGAGCCGGGAGCACGCCGCGAGCGGATCTCGGCCGTCTACGCGCTCTTCGGCGTCGCCTTGATCCCCGTGAGCTTTCTCGCGATCCGGCTTGCCAGCGACTTCATCCACCCGACGGTCTTCACGCGCGAAGGGCCGCAGATGACGGGCACCATGTTCACCGCGTTCTGCGTCTCCTGGGCCGCGATCACGCTGCTTGCGTACGTCATGTATCGCGTCGAGCTCGCGGGGAAGCGCACCGACGTTCACCTGCGCGAGCTGCGTGAGGCGCTGACGGCGTGAGCACCGGCGAGAAGTACGTCGCAGCCGCGTACGGGGTCTTCCTCGTGTTCGTGCTGATCTGGATCGCGATCATCGCCGCCAAGCTCTCGCGGCTCGAGCGCGAGACGCGCGAGCTCGCCGAGCTCGCGCAGCGTCGCAGCGATGGCTGAGCTCCTCGTCTGGCCGGTCCTCATCGCCTACGGGGAGGCGACGGTCGCCTACGCCGGCGAGCTGAGAGGCCTGCCCCGCGGCGGTCGGCTGGGGATCTGGGGCGTCAGGATCGGCTGGATCGCGCAGACCCTCCTGCTCGTCGACCAGGCGCTGACGGCCGACGGCTTCCCCTGGGGGACCTGGGCCGGCGCGCTGAACCTGCTCTCCTGGCTCGTCGTCTCCGCCTACCTGGTCTGGGGATGCCGACCTCGATACCGGCTGCTCGGGCTTGCAGTCATGCCCGTCGCTCTTGCCCTCCTCTTCCTGGCCTGGCTCGGCGGCGGCACCGGCATCGAGGGGGGCGATCAGGCCGGGGCGGTCCTCGCGGGGCACGTGGCGCTCGTCCTCGCCGGGTTCGCCTCGTTCACCCTGGCCGCTGCCATGGCCGGGCTGTACCTGTGGGAGGAGCGTCGCCTCAAGCGGCGTGACGCGATAGTGCTGCGCCTGCGCGTCCCTTCCCTCGAGGCGCTCGACCGTCTCGCGAGCCGCGTGGTACTCGTCGGGCTCGGCCTCCTCACGGCCGGGATCGCCGTCGGCCTCGTGCGGCTGGGCAGCGACGACGTCGACCTCACCGTGGTCGGGACCGTTCTCGTCTGGGGCCTGTACGCGGCGGCGCTGCTGCTTCGCCGCCAGGGCGTCCTCCAGGGGCGCCGACTCGCCTGGCTGTACGTCGTCGGCTTCGGTTTCGTCGCCGTCGTGCTCCCTCTCACCCACTTCGCCTCGTGAAGCTCGCGCTCGTCGGCATCTCGCACCACAACGCCGCGGTCGAGCTCCGCGAGCGCGTCGCCGTCGATCTCGACGGTGCACGCGGGCTCGCGCGCGCGATCGCAGACGGCTGCGAGTCGGTCGTGCTCTCCACCTGCAACCGGACAGAGCTGTATCTCGCATCCTCCGGCGACCTCGACCTCGACGAGCGCGCCGAGAGAGGGATCCTCGAGCTCGCCGGTGCCGACAGCGATGCCCTGGCCCCGGTTCTCTACAGGCTCGCCGACGAGTCAGCGGCACTCCACCTGTTCCGCGTCGCGGCCGGTCTCGACTCGATGGTGCCGGGCGAGGGCGAGATCCTCGGCCAGGTGCGCGAGGCGTTCGAGGTCGGCGCGACCGGTCCGCTGCTCGATCGGCTGTTCCGGATGGCGCTGCATGCCGGTCGACGAGCCCGGGTCGAGACGTCGATCGGCGAGAGCCCTGCCTCGGTGCCCGCGGCGGCGGCGGCGCTGGCGCAGCAGGTCTTCGAGGATCTCGTAGGCCGTCGGGTCCTGCTCGTCGGAGCCGGACGGATGAGCGAGCTCACCGCGCGGAACCTCCGCTCGCGTGGCGCCGAGGTCACGGCAGTCGCGAACCGGACTCGCCAGCACGGCGAGGATCTCGCACTGCGGCTCGGAGGACGGGCCGTCTCCCTCGACGAGGTCGCCGACGAGGTCGCGGACGCGGACATCGTCGTGGCGTCGACGAGCGCGCCCGGGTTCGTGCTCCGCGGAGAGGAGCTCGGCGAGGCGCTCAGGTCGCGGCGCGGGCGGCCCGTGCTCTTCGTCGACCTCGCCGTGCCCCGAGACGTCGATCCGACGCTTGCGACGGTCGACGGGTGCTTCGTCTACGACGTGGACGATCTCGAGGCTGTCGTCGCGACCTCGCTGGCGGGCCGACGAGCGGAGGCGGTCCGCGCGGAGCGCATCGTCGCCACCGAGGCGGAGCGTTTCCGGGAGTGGCAGCTGTCTCTCGCCGTCGTGCCTGCGATCACGTCGCTCCGGGCGCGGGCAGAGGAGATCCGGGCGGCGGAGCTCGCCCGCGTCGACGCCAGGATCCGGCGTCTTCCGGAGGGAGACCGCGACGTCGTCGAGGCCGTCACCGCGCAGATCGTCAACAAGCTCCTTCATCTTCCGACGGTGCGCATGAAGGAGGCGGCCGTCACGCCGGATGGCGTGGTCTATGCTGACGTCGTGCGGCATCTCTTTGGTCTGGGGGAGGACGACGAGACGTGACGCGCCCGCTCGCCTCGCGCCCCTTGCCGCTGCAGGCACCCACGGCCTTCGTCCGCATCCGACCGCGCGGCCGAAGGATCTGCGGCGAGCCGCGGACGGCCACCGCTCCCCGCTGCCGTGCTGCTTCGCGTCGGATCACGCGGTAGCCGTCTCGCGCTGACCCAGGCCGAACGCGCGGCCTCGCTCCTGCGGGCGCCCGGGGTCGAGCTCGCGCTGGTTCCGATCACGACGGCCGGAGACCGTGATCGGACACGTCCCTTCGGCGAGATCGGCACGCGCGGGGTCTTCGTGAAGGAGCTGGAGGAGGCGCTCCTCGAGGGACGCATCGACGTGGCCGTCCACTCCGCGAAGGACATGACCGCCACCGATGCGGAGGGCCTCGTCGTCGGGGCGTACACCGAGCGCGAGGATCCCCGCGACGCCCTCTGCGGCGCGAGCTCGATCGCTCCCGAGATGCGGATCGGGACGGCGTCGGCACGACGTCGCGCTCAGCTCCTCGCGCTCGAGCCGAGCCTGTCGATCGAGCCGCTGCGAGGGAACATCGACACGCGTCTGCGCAAGCGCAGCGAGCGCGGGCTCGACGCGATCGTGCTCGCCGCCTGCGGACTCGACCGGCTCGGTCTCGAGGCGGAGATCGGTCTGCGCCTCGAGCCGGAGACGATGCTGCCGGAGGCCGGGCAAGGAGCGCTCGCCCTGCAGGTCAGGGCCGGTGAGACCCACCTCGTGGAGGCGGCGGAGCACCGGGAGACGCGTCGCCGCGTCGAGGCCGAGCGACGCTGCGTGGCCGTCGTCGGCGGCGGGTGCCTCGCGCCGGTCGCGGCGTTCCACGACGGCGTGCGGCTGGTGGGCCTGATCGCGGCCGAGGACGGCTCGTGGGTCGAACGCGTCGTCGGAGACGATCCCGACGAGGTCGGCGCACGACTCGCCGCCCACGTCGCGTGATGCGCGCTGCGACGATCGACGTCCGGTGCCGGATTGGCACGCTCCCGACACGGATCCGTGCGTCGAGCTCGCCTACCCTTCGGGTCCCCGTGGGCGGGCGGGGGCTAGGGACGGGAACGAGGACGGAGCGACCCGAGATGGCACGCATCGTCGTCACGCGACCGGCCGGGCAGGCCGACGAGCTGCTCGCCCGTCTCCGGGCGGCCGGGCACGAGGCCGCCCACGTGCCGCTGATCGCCGTGGAGCCGCTCTCGGACGATCCGATCGACGTGGAGGGCTACGACTGGATCGTGATCACGAGCGCGAACGGCGCGCGGGAGCTGCGGAGGCGGATGAACGGGCGCCCGCTCCGGATCGCGGCCATCGGCCAGGCGACCGCCGACGCGTTCGGCGGAGCCGACCTCGTGCCGCGCGTATCGACCCAGGAGGGGCTGCTCGAGGAGATCCCACGTCCTGCCGGCCGCGTTCTGTTCGCAGCCGCCGAGGACGCGCGTCGGCTCCTGCCGGACGCGCTCTCGGCCGACACGGTGTCGCTCTACCGCACGGTGCGACTGGAGCCGCCGGCCTTCGAGGGCGATCTCGTCGTCCTGGCGTCGCCGTCGGCCGCCCAGGCGCTCGGTCGCCTGGCGCTCACGCTGCCGGCGGTGACCATCGGCCCGGAGACGACCCGCGCCGCCCGCGCCGCGGGGATCGAGGTCGTCTCCGAGGCGGAGACCCACGATACGGACGGGCTCGTGGCCGCGGTCGTGGAAGCCCTCGGCCCGCCGCCGTAGACTCGGGTCCTTCGTGGTCATCTGCTTCCTCACCGACTTCGGGCTCCAGGACGACTTCGTCGGCGTGTGCCACGGCGTGATCGAGCGGATCGCGCCCGGAACGCGGGTGATCGACGTCACGCACGGGATCCCGGCGCAGGCCGTCATGCAGGGAGCCCTCGTGCTGGCGAGCACCCTGCCCTACCTCCCGGCGGGCGTTCACCTGGCCGTGGTCGACCCGGGAGTCGGGGGCATCCGTCGGCCCGTCGCTCTGCGAGACCGGGAGGGGCGGCTGTTCGTCGGCCCCGACAACGGCCTCCTGCTCCCCGCCGTCGAGCTCGCGGGGATCGACGTCGCGGTGGAGATCGCGAACCCGGCCTACGCGCTCGAGTCGATCTCCCGCACGTTCCACGGGCGCGACCTGTTCGCTCCGGCGGCCGCGCACCTCGCGTCCGGCCTCTCGATCGACGAGCTCGGCCCTCCGCTGCATCCCGAGGCCCTCGTGCGCCTCGACCTTCCCGAGCCCCACCTTCGCTCGCTGGACGGAGAGGTCGACGCGACCCTGCTCTACGTTGACAGCTTCGGCAACATCGCGCTCAACCTGACCCGTGAGCATCTCGACGAGATCGGATGCGTGCCCGGCACGCGCATCGAGCTGGAGCTGGCGGGCGAGAGGTACTTCGCGACCGCGACCCGGACGTTCGTCGACGCGCGCGAGGGCGACGTGATCCTCTACGAGGACAGCTACCGCAACATGTCGCTCGCGATCAACCGCGGCAGCGCGGCAGCCATGCTCCACGCCGCTCCGGGGCAGGCCCTGACGATCCGCGTGCTCGACTCCGGTCTTCTCTGAGCGGGCTCAGAGGATCGAGAGACCGAGCGCGCTCGCCGCGAGCTCGACCGCCGTGACCGCGGTGCGGTTCTCGCGGTCGAGGATCGGGTTCACCTCGACCAGCTCGAGCGAGCGGATCGTGCCCGACGCTGCCGCGAGCTCGCACGCAAGGTGCGCCTCGCGATAGGTGAGCCCGCCCGGCACGGGAGTGCCCACGCCCGGCGCGAACTCGGGATCGAGTGCGTCGAGGTCGAGGGAGAGGTGGACGAAACCCGGGCCGGAGGCCCGCTCGAGAGCCTCGGCGACGGCCCGCTCGATCCCGACGCGGTCGATCTGGCTCATCGTGATCGCGTGGATGCCGGACGAGCGGATCAGCTCCTGCTCGTCGGGGTCGAGAGAGCGGATCCCGAGCAGCACGACGCGCTCGGGATCGACCGCAGGAAGCACCAGGCCGGGGTGCGAGAACCTCGGGCCGGCAAGGCCCAGCGCGGCAGCGAGCGGCATCCCGTGGACGTTCCCGGTCGGTGAGGTCTCCGGGGTGTTGAGGTCGCCGTGCGCGTCGATCCAGATCACGCCCCCGCGCTCGCCCGTCGCCGCCGCCAGGCCCGCGAGCGTGCCCAGTCCGATCGAGTGGTCGCCTCCCAGCACGAGCGGGAAGCGTCCCGCGGTCGCCTCCGCGGCGACCCGGGCGGCGAGCTCGCTGCATGCCGCCAGGATCTCGGGGAGGAAGCGCACGTGGGTGTCGTCGACCTCGAGGGCCTCCGGCTCCGGCGTCGCGATGTTGCCGCGGTCGATGACGTGGCACCCGAAGCCGGCGAGCCGCTCCTCGAGTCCGGCGTAGCGGAGCGCAGACGGGCCCATGTCGACGCCGCGCCGGCCCTGCCCGAGATCGAGCGGCGCGCCGATGATCGAGACCTCACGCTCGGACGACATGCCGTGGAACGGTAGTCGCTAAGATGTTCGTCCGCGGCGAGGTAGCTCAGTTGGTAGAGCACACGGCTGAAAACCGTGGTGTCGCCGGTTCAAGTCCGGCTCTCGCCACTAGCCCGCCCGGGGAGCGGGCGCCGTCCGTCGATGCCGTCCGGCGGCTGCACGAGCGCTAGAGGGTTGACGCGTCAGGGCACGGGCGTCGCGAGCGCAACGCGTGCGACTCCGGGCACCGCGACGCTGCCGTCGTCGGCGAGGTACGGGGCGAGCCGCTCGCTCGAGGCCTGGCGGATTCGCTCGATGTCGGCGACGTCGAGGCGCTCCACGAGCAGCGAGAGCATCCTCGAGGTGTCGAGCGTGATCGACCACCACTCGTCGAGCGATCTGGCACGCCAGGTGACCGCGACCTCCTCCTCGTGCTGGACATCGAGTCCTGCCTGCTCGAGGACGCTGCGCAGCCGGCCGGGTGCCGCGAGCCGGAAGGGGCCGGGCGCCTCGGGGTCGGGACGGTCGATGAGTCCGAGCCGGAGCGCTGCCCGACCGATCACCGTCATCCACTGGTTCCGCTCGCCCTCGGCCCAGACGGCGACCGCGATCCGCCCGGCCGGCCGGACGACGCGCCCGAGCTCCCGCGCGGCGGACACGCAGTCCGGGATCAGCATCACGCCGAAGCGGCACAGCCCTCCGTCGAACGAGGCGTCGGCGAACGGCAGCTCCGCCGCGTCCGCCACGGCGAACTCGACGTTCTCGGCACCGAGCTCCGCCGCCCGTCGACGCGCCGCCGCGACCATGTCCGGGACGCCGTCGGTCGAGACCAGACGACCGCCGGGAAGGAGGAGGGGGGAGGCCAGGAGGCCCGTGTCGCCCGGTCCTGCGGCGACCTCGACCACCGACTGGCCGGGCGTCGGCGCGAGCAGCTCGACGAGGCGCGCGGAGACCGCGCGGGTCGCCTCCCAGACGACCTCCCGGCGGCGCTCCCACCCGCCTGCCACGGCACGCCAGGCCTCCAGCTGGGTCTGACGTGCGTCGTCCGTCATCAGCGGCCCACCTCTCAGAACGCGGGGATGATCTCCGCCCCGTACGCCTCGAGCGTCGCCTCCTGGCCGTGTGTCATCAGGTAGATCGAGAAGTGGTCGACGCCGATCGACTCGAGCTCCCGGAGCTTCGTCGTGATCTGCCCGACGTCACCGAGCACCGAGAACCGGTCGCAGATCTCGTCGGTGACGAACTCTCCGTGCGCCGCGCCCACCCGCGAGTGGTCGTTGTAGTCGTAGAACTTCCGGGCCTCCACGAAGTCCGTCAGCGCCCGCGGGATCACTGACCCGTCGGTGCCGTAGCGCTCGATCAGATCCATCACGTGGTTCGAGACCATCGCCGGGAACCAGCGCGTCTGCTCGCGCCCGTCCTCGATCGGACCGACATGGCTCGGGGCGCAGACGATGCACTTGAGGGCGTCCGGGTCACGGCCGGCCTCCTCCGCCGCGGCTCGGGCCGTGCTCATGATCCACTGGATGATCTCCGGGTCGGCGAGCTGGATGATCACGCCGTCACCGACACGTCCCGCGACGCCGAGCGCCTTCGGCCCGTAGCCGGCGACCCACATCTCGATCTCGGGCAGCTCCTCCCGCACCCACTTGAGCTGCAGGTCCTTCTCGTTCCAGCGCACCTCCTCGCCGTTCATGAACGGCTTGATCATGCGGAGCGCCGTCTCGAACTCCGCGACCTTCACGGGCTGCTGGCCGATGTAGCGCCGCGCCGAGTCGCCGCGCCCGATCCCCATCACCATCCGACCGTCCGAGATGTCGTGGAGCGTGGCGTACAGGCTCGCGAGCACGGTCGGCTCGCGGGTGCCGGGGTTCGTGACCAGATGCCCGAAGCGCATCTTCGTGGTCGCCTGGATCGCCAGCGTCAGGAGCGGGAACGAGTCCTGCCAGAGGACGTGGGAGTCGTAGGTCCAGCCGATCTCGAAGCCCTGCCGCTCGGCGAGCGCCATCAGCTCGACGAGGCGCGTTGCCGGGGGGTCAGGGAGGACGGTGACGCCGAAGCTCAGGGCCATTGCTCTCTCCTCGTGTTCGTGATCGGTGCAGTATCCCCGTTCCTGCGCTCCGCCGGGGGCACCGCGCCGAACGGCGCGCGCCAGACAGCGGGAAGCGCGGCGAGCGCGGCGAGGCCGAGCAGGGCGAACGCAGTCTGCCCGTCGCCGGGAAGCGAGAACCCGAGCCCGACGAGCGGCGTCCCGACCACGAGCGTGAGCACCGCGCAGCTGTTGACGAACGCGAGCGCGGCCCCCGGCGCGTCGGGGCGCAGCCGCTGGGCTGCGCCGAAGACGATCGCGAACGGCGTGCCACCCGCGACGCCCAGCAGGAGCGCCGCAGCCGCGGCCCCGGGGGCGCCGAGCGGGACGGCGAGCAGCATGCAGCCGGCAGCCCCGGCGACGATCGCGGTCGACACGATCCACCGCACCCGTGCGGGCCAGCGCTGGCCCAGCAGCCCGCCGAGCGGGCGGGTCACCATCCCGCCGAGCAGGACGAGGGCGCCCGCCGCCGCGGCCTGGCTGCGCGGGAGCCCATGCCGCTCGAGCAGCGGCACCACCCACGCGGCCGCGATGAAGGTGAGCGCGAACGTCGCGGCGTGGATCAGGCCGAGCGGGAAGGAGCCTGCGATCGACGAGCAGCGCGCGCCGATGACCGGTGACCGCGGGAACGCGCGGGGCGAGGGCGACCGGCACGGCGCAGACGGCCGCCACGACGAGCCCCGACCAGTACGGGGCCCGCCAGCCCAGCTCCCCCACGAGCTGTGGCGTCACGAGCAGCGCCAGGCCTCCCCCGGCGACGGTGGAGGCGCCGTACGCGCCCTGCCACGTCATCGAGAGGCCGGTCGAGCGCATCGCGTCCGCGCCCGAGACGAAGCCCGCACCCACGCCGACGCCGACGACGAGGCGGCCGACGAGCCCGAGCCAGGGAAGCGGCGCGGTCAGGGCAAGAGCGTTGCCCGCGGCACAGACGCCGAGCGCGGCGAGCGCCACGACGATCGAGCCCCTGCGGTCGATCTCCCGACCCGCCGGCAGCTGCGAGGCGAACTGCGAGAGCAGCAACGCCGTGGTCAGGAGCCCGACGAACGCGAGCGAGACCCCGTATGCCGCGGCGACCGGGTCGGCGACCGACCCGACGCTGGACATGTTCCACGTCACGCCTGCGCCGACCGCGAGGCTCGCGACCGCGACGCGCGCGCGGGTCAACGCTCAGATCGCCGCTGCGACGTGCAGGAGCGTCTTCGCGGCGAGGCTGTCGAGCGCCGCGACCGAGAGCTCGAGGTGCTCCTCGCTCGTGTCCTCCAGCTTCGTGTGCGAGAGGCCGCGCAGGCTCTGGACGAACATCATCACCGTCGGGACGCCTGCCCGGGCGACCTCGGCCGCGTCGTGCAGCGGACCGGACGGGAGGCGGTGCACGCTGCCGGACTCCTCCTCGATCGCCGAGGCGCACAGCTCGATCAGCTCACGGTCGAAGAGGATCGGCTCGATCGACCAGATCCGCTCCCACTCGACGTCGATGTTCTCCTGTTCGGCGAACTCCGCGGCGAGCTCCTGCGTGCGTGCGAGCATCGCCGCGAGCTTGGCCGCGTCGAGGTGACGGAGATCGAGCAGCTGCTCCGCCGTCTCCACCACCGACGTCACGATCCCCGGTCGGCAGACGACCCCCCCGGAGGTGCAGACCGCTCCGTCTCCCGTCTCGCGCGCGACCTCCCGCAGTGCGAGCGCCAGCCTGGCGGCGCCGGCGAGCGCGTCCCGCCGCTGGTCCATCGGCGTCGACCCCGCGTGGGCCGCCTGCCCCGTCCACGTGATGCGGTGCCGCTCGACGCCGAAGGTGCCGAGGACGGCGCCGAGCGGCAATCCGAGCGTCTCCAGGACAGGTCCCTGCTCGATGTGCAGCTCGAGGTACGCCCGGGCGGTCTCAAGCTGACGGTGCGCGTCGAGGGCACGGTCGACGTCGACGCCGAACGCTCCGAGCGCGTCGGGCAGCGACACGCCGTCCCGGTCGCGGAGGGCCTTCAGCTCGGCCTGGTCGGCCATCGAGCCGGCTGCCGCCGAGGAGCCGAACAGCGACCGGCCGAAGCGCGCTCCTTCCTCGTCCGCCCAGTCGACGAGACGCACCGTCACCGGTGGCCTCCCGACGGTGGCGATGTGGCGCAGCACCTCGGCGCCGGCGAGCACGTTGAGGCAGCCGTCGAGCCACCCTCCGTTCGGGACGGAGTCCATGTGCCCGCCGATCAGGACCGCCTCGTCTCGCTCGCCGCGCAGCGTGTACCAGTCGTTGCCGGCCTCGTCGCGCTCGACCTCGAGCGGCAGGTCCGAGAGCGAGTCCGCGAGCCAGGCCCGGGCCCGTGCCCACGTCTCGGTCCACGCGACCCGCTGCGCCCCGTTCTCGTCTCCCGTGAGCGTCCGGAGCTCCTTCAGGTTGCGGACGACGCGTTCCGGGTCGAGCGGCATGATCCGAGCCTACTCCCCGGACGTCCGACGCTGCAAAGCGCGACCGCACGTGGTAGGGATTGGCGATGGCCAGAGCCGCGCTCAAGCGTCTCGGGATCACGCTCGCCGTGCTCGCCGGGATCTGCCTTCTCTACAGCGGCTACCGCTGGCTGTGGATGACGACCGGCTGGACGTGGCCCTTCATCGTGGACGACATCACGATGCCGTCGCTGCGCTCGATCATCGAGCGGCTCTTCGAGTCGAACCAGCCAGGCGGGCCGATCCTGCTCCAGGTGCTGCTCGAGTCGGCGCTGTTCACCGCCAAGGAGGCGTTCACGGGCTTCGTGCTCGGCGCCCTGGTCGGCCTCGCGATCGGGGTGGTGCTCCACCACTCCCGGCTCCTGCGCCGCGGAACGCTCCCCTACGTCGTCGCCTCCCAGACCGTGCCGATCCTCGCGATCGCGCCGATGGTGGTGATCTGGATCGGGCCACGCGGCCCCGACTGGTTCCCGGTGAGCGTGATCGCCGCGTTCCTGACCTTCTTCCCGGTCGCGATCAACACGCTGCGCGGCCTCGACTCGGCCAACCCCCGGGCGCTCGAGCTGATGCACTCGTACGCCGCGAGCAGTCGCGCGTCCCTCTTCAAGCTGAAGTTCCCGGCAGCGCTCCCCTACATCTTCTCGGCCCTGCGCATCGCGGCGACCGCGTGCGTGGTCGGCGCGATCATCGGCGAGCTGCCGTCCGGCATCCAGTCCGGGCTCGGCGGCGCGATCCTGAACTTCAACCAGTACTACTCGATCGACCCGACTGCGCTGTGGGCGACGAACATCATCGCCGCAGGGCTCGGTCTCGTCTTCTTCTTCCTCGTGGTGCTCGCCGAGCGGCTCGTCGTTCGGCGCGCACCTGCCAACACCGCCTGACCGGAGCCCGATGACCCACCTCGACCACCCCGCAGCCGTCTCGCTCAAGAACCTGACCAAGATCTTCGAGCGCGTCGGCACGCACGCCCTCGACGAGGTCACGCTCGACCTGAAGCCCGGAGAGCTCGTCTCGCTGATCGGCCCCTCCGGGTGCGGCAAGTCGACGCTCCTCCGGGTGATCGGGAACCTCGTCGAGCCGACGAGCGGCACCGTCGAGGTCGGAGGCAAGACCGCGCGGCAGGCCCGCCTCGACCACGACTACGGGATGGTCTTCCAGGAGGCCGTGCTCTTCGACTGGCGCACCGTCGCCAAGAACGTCGGACTGCCCCTCGAGCTGCTCGGGTGGGACCGGCGCCGCCGGACGGAGCGCGTGCAGGAGATGCTCGACCTCGTCGAGCTGACCGGCTTCGAGAAGCACCATCCCTGGCAGCTCTCGGGCGGCATGCAGATGCGTGTCGCGATCGCCCGCGCGCTCTCGTTCGACCCCGGGCTCCTGCTCATGGACGAGCCGTTCGGAGCCCTGGACGAGATGACGCGTGAGCGTCTCAACCTCGAGCTCCTGCGGATCTGGGAGGCGGCCGGCTCGACCATCGTGTTCGTCACCCACTCGATCTCCGAGGCGGTCTTCCTCTCGACGAGGGTGGTCGTGATGTCGCCACGCCCCGGTCGGATCGCGGGGATCGTGGAGGTCGACCTCCCGCAGCCGCGCTCCGGCGACACGCGCGAGGATCCGCGCTTCTTCGAGAAGGTCACCGAGGTGCGCGAGCTCCTGCGCGGCTACATGGACGCCCACGGCAGCGTCGCGGACGAGGTCGCATGAAGCGCGTCGGGGCTCTCGTCGTCGAGTGGTTCCCGGCGCTGGTCGTCGGCGTGCTCGTGCTCGTCGTGTGGCAGGTCGGGATCGACGTCTTCAACGTCCAGCGCTTCCTGCTCCCCAAGCCGACGGCCATCGCCCAGGCGTTCTGGGAGCAGCGCTCCGAGCTGTGGGCCGCCGGCCTGTACACGTTCAGCGAGGCGTTCTGGGGCTTCGTGATCGGCGTCAGCGCGGGGATCCTCGCCGCGATGATCCTCGCCCGCTTCCGGCGGGTCGGCGGTGCGCTGCTCCCCTACTTCGTCGCGGCGACCGCGATCCCGATCGTCGCGTTCGCGCCCATCTCGAACGCCTGGTTCGGGATCGAGAAGGAGTCGAAGATCTTCATCGCGGCGGTGCTCTGCTTCCTGCCGGTGATGGTCAACACGCTCCGGGGCCTCACGTCCGTCAAGCCGTCCCAGATCGAGCTCATGCACTCGTACGCCGCCAGCGACTTCGCCATCTTCAGGCACGTCAGGGCGCCGGCCGCGCTGCCGTTCGTGTTCACAGCGCTCAAGGTCGCCAGCGTGCTCGCGATGATCGGCGCGATCGTCGGCGAGTACTTCGGAGGCTCGCAGCAGCAGCTCGGCATCGTGATCAAGAACGCAGCCGCGCTCTTCAACTTCGAGACCGCCTGGGCGGCGATCATCGTCGCCTGCGTTCTCGGGCTCGGGTTCTACCTCGCAGTCGTGCTGGTAGAGCAGCTCGTCATGCGTCGGCATCCCACACAGGACGCCCAGGCATGAGAAGGTGCGTCGTAATCGACCGGAGGAGGGCTCTGGATGAAGGGGCGTAAGCTCTGGCTGGCGGCCGCGGCAGTTGCCGTGGGTGCGCTCGTCTTCGCATCGCTCGGCGTCGCCAAGCCGACGGCGGCCAAGGCCGACAAGGTCACGGTGCAGCTCAAGTGGGTCCCGCAGGCGCAGTTCGCGGGGTACTACGCAGCAGCTGCCAAGGGCTACTACAAGCAGTTCAACCTCGATGTGACGATCAAGCCGGGGGGGCCGGACATCACCCCGGAGCAGGTCGTCGCGGCCGGCCAGGCCGAGTTCGGCCTCGGGTGGCTTCCCGCGCTTCTCGCCGTGCGCGACAAGGGCACCGATCTCGTCAACATCGGCCAGGTCTTCACCCGCTCGGGCATGACCGAGCTGACCTGGAAGGACAGCGGGATCAAGACCATCAAGCAGATGAAGGGCAAGAAGGTCGGCGTCTGGTGCTGCGGCAACGAGAACGAGCTGTTCGCCGCGCTCGTCAAGAACGGGCTCGACCCGAAGAAGGACGTCACCATCGTCAACCAGCCGTTCGACATGACGCTCTTCCTGCAGAGGAAGATCGATGCGGCGGCGGCGATGACCTACAACGAGCTGGCGCAGGTCCTCGAGACGAAGAACCCGAAGACCGGGAAGCTCTACACGCTCAAGGACCTCAACGTGATCACGATGGAGTCCGCGGGCACGGCGATGCTCGAGGATGGCATCTACGCGCGGGGCGACTGGCTCGAGCGACACGGCCAACCAGGACATCGCGAAGCGCTTCCTGGCCGCGTCGTACAAGGGCTGGGCGTTCTGCCGTGACAACGTCAAGGCGTGCACCGGCATCGTCCTGAAGGCCGGGACGACGCTCGGAGCCGGGCACCAGCTCTGGCAGATGAACGAGATCAACAAGCTCATCTGGCCCGCCTCGCTCGGGGTCGGCGTGATGAACCCGGTCGCGTTCGCGCGGACGGCCAAGATCTCGCAGCAGTTCAAGGTCACGACGAAGCTCCAGGGCAAGTCGGCCTATCGCACCGACCTCTCCAAGGCCGCGCTCGCGCTCCTGAAGAAGCAGGGCGTGAACGTGACCGGCAAGGGGTACAAGCCGATCGTCGTCAAGGTGACGGCAGGCGGCAAGTAGCAGGCCGTCGCCACGCCGGGTCCGGCGCGGCGACGAAGGTCAAGGGCTCCCGGGTCGCGAGCGCGGCCCGGGAGCCCGATCGAAGGAGGTCTCGATGTCCGTGCTGATCAAGGGTGGCCGGGTCGTCACCGCCACCGACGTCTTCGCCGCCGACGTCTTCGTCGAGGGCGAGCGGGTCTCGCGGCTCGGCGCGTCGCTGGACGTCGATGCCGACGTGACGATCGACGCGACCGGCAAGCTCGTGCTGCCCGGCGCGATCGACCCCCACACGCACCTCGACATGCCGTTCGGCGGCACCGTCACGGTCGACGACTTCACCTCGGGGCAGACCGCGGCCGCGTTCGGCGGCACGACCTGCCACATCGACTTCGCGATCCAGTCGAAGGGCCAGTCGTTCGGCGCCGCGATCGACCAGTGGAGCGCCAAGGCGCACGACAGCGCGGTGATCGACTACGGGTTCCACATCATCGTCACCGACCTCGACGAGGGCGGCACGCTCGAGGAGCTCGCGACGCTGCCCGATCGTGGGATCACGTCCTACAAGATGCTGATGGCCTACAAGGGCGTCTTCCTGATCGACGACAACACCATGTTCCGGGTGATGGAGCTCGCCTCGCGCACCGGGGCGCTCGCGATGATCCACGGCGAGAACGGCGAGGTGATCGACGTGCTCGTCAAGGAGGCGGTCGCGGCCGGCAACCTCGCGCCGCGCTACCACGCGCTGACGCGTCCTCCGGAGCTCGAGGGAGAGGCGACGAACCGGGCGATCCAGATCGCCCACGTCGCCGGCGCCCCGCTCTACGTCGTCCACGTCACCTGCAAGGAGGCGGTCGACGCGATCGGCGCGGCCCGCGCGAAGGGCTGGCCCGTCTGGGGCGAGACGTGCACCCAGTACTTCTTCGTCGACGTCACCGATCTCGACGAGCCCGACTTCGGGGGCGCGAAGTACGTCTTCTCGCCGCCGGTGCGCGACAAGGCGAACCAGCCGGTGCTGTGGGACGCGGTCCGCACCGACGTGCTCTCCGCGATCTCGACCGACCACTGCGCGTTCCTGCTGGACGGGCAGAAGACGCTCGGCAAGGACGACTTCTCGAAGATCCCGAACGGCGCACCGGGGCTCGAGGAGCGGCTGAAGATGATCCACCACTTCGGCGTCAACGAGGGCCGGATCACGCTCAACCGGATGGTCGAGCTGCTCTCGACGAACCCGGCGAAGCTGTTCGGCCTCTACCCGCGCAAGGGCACGATCGCGCCCGGCTGCGACGCCGACATCGTGATCTTCGACCCGAACCGCAAGACGACCCTGACGGCCGCCTCGATGCACGGGAACCAGGACTACACGCTGTACGAGGGCACCGAGGTGACGGGCGACGTCGACACCGTGCTCATCCGGGGCACCGTCGTCGTGGACGGCGGCGAGCTCAGGGTCGAGCCGGGGTTCGGGCAGTTCGTGCCGCGCGCGCGGTTCGGCGAGGAGCTCGTGTAGCAGGACCGGTAGGTTCGGGAAGCTGCTTCCGGGCCGCCAGACGGTCGTGACAGGGCCGGGCGCGGTGCCACCTGGGCCGGAGCACGTTCACCGCATCAGCGCGGGGGCGTCAAATGGAGGTTGGCCCCGACCGGAGTGCCGGGGCCAACCACCGTGAATCAGTCAGGATCTCCAGAGCTCTTCGTCGGGTTACAGGCGGTGCCGGGAGTTCCAGGCGGCGGATTGAAGATGACGTTCCCGCCGAGCCACACTGCGTGCGGCGTCTGCGTCTGCAGCGGCGATCCGGCTAGGTCCTCGCGACCTGAGAAGGCGCAGGCCGACTTGCCATGCAGGATGTGATCACCTTCCGCCGTCACGGCGATCCAGAGACCCTTTCCGTTACCGGTGACCTCGCCGGCGAGCGCTGCGTTCGCGCTGACCCCCGCGATCGTCGCTGCACAGGCTGCTGCGGCGAACCATGACTTCTTCTTCATCGTTTCCTCCCTCTCCTAGATCCCGGCGGTGACCGGGTCGGGCCGGACGACGACGGTGTCGGCGACGGCGATGATCTCGTCGACCGGAAGGTCTGCCGCCAGTGCGTGGCGGCGGATCGCCTCCGGGCTCGACGCCTCGTAGATGCAGACGGTTCCGACGGTTCCGTCCGTCTCGCTCAGCACGTAGCTGCGGATCCAGCGGACGTCGTCGGGCATTCGCTCGCCCTCCGCGGTCGAACGGGCAGCGGCGGCCTCGAGGTCGGCACCGGTGCGCCAGCCTCCGCGTCGCAGGATCACGTACGTCTCCATCAGGTCTTCGCACCTCCCGGTCGAATGTCGGTTGACATGTGTGACCGTAGGTCGACGCGGCGGTGGCGGAATCGGCAGGACCGCCTATCTTGCGGCGGCCGCGTCACCTACGAGATGCTCGTGCGCGGGCCCCGTGCCCCGCGGCACGGTGGGCGAGCGGCTGCCGGCTCAGCGCGTGAGGAGGCCGAGCTCGCCGGCGCGGGCAACGGCCTCGCCCCGCGTGCGAGCCTGGAGCTTGCGCAGGATCGCCGAGACGTGGTGATCGACCGTGCGACGCGAGACGATGAGCCGCTCGGCGATCTCGGCGTTCCGGAGGCCTTCTGCGAGGAGACCGAGGACGTCGAGCTCGCGGGTCGTGAGGCCCGGCGGGGTTCTCGCGCGTCTCCGTTCGTGGCCCGCGTGCCAGCCCGCGCACGCCTCGCTCGCGCAGGCGGTGCGTCACCAGGCGAAGCGCCGGGAGCGCGCCGAGCTCCTGCAGCTGATCGTGCGCCTGTCGCAGTAGCGTCTCGTCGCCGGTCTCGGCGAGCGCCAGCGCCGCCTCGTACGGCCGTCCCCGGCGCGTCCACTCGGCAGCGGCTTCCTCCCAGTCTCCAGCCAGGCCGAGCGCGAGCGGGCCTTGTGCGTCCGGAGGGAGCTCGACATCGAGACCTGCGAGGTGCCGCCAGTACGAGAGCTTGCAGATCGCCACGGTGTCACCCCGCTCGACCGCCGCAGCGAGCGTGTCGGCGGTCGCGGCATCGACGTCGGCGAGCCGCCGCTCGAGCCACGCGATCTCGGCGTGCGCCGCCGCCCGATCGACGATCGCACCGACCTCCTCGGGCGGGACGTCGAGACGCAGCGCCTCCTCGAGGGGCACGTGTGCATCGGGGTCGCCACGTCGCGCCCGGACGAGCGCGAGCACGAGGAGCGCAGCGATGTGCGGCCAGGGTGACTCGCGCGGGATCCTCGAGAACGCGTTTCGCGTGCTCGGCGGCGTCAGTCCAGCGCCCCTGCTCGAGCGCGAGCGATCGCCGAGACGGCAAGGACGTGGATCCGCCAGAGATCGAGGGCGTGACGCTCGCTGTACTCGAGTGCCTCCTCGAGTGTCGGCCTGGCAAGGTCGTTGCGGTCGAGCCAGGTGCTGAAGGTGCCCAGCGCGGTCAGCGCGCGGGCGACCTGCTGCGTCCGTCCAGCGGCCTTCTCTTCTGCGATGACGCCCTCGAGCGTTGCGAGACCCTCGTCGAAGTGACGAAGAGCTGTGCGTAGCCGAGCGTCACGCGGGCCTCCGCGACGACCACGGGGTCGCAGCATCGCTCCGCCACGTCCACAGCCCTGCGGGCCTGGTCGATCTTCGCCTCACCGTCCGTCATCAGCCGCGTGCTCACGTCGAGCACCTCCGCGAGCTCGGAGCAGTCGTGTGCGCCAGTCGACGAGCACGAGCGCCTCGTCGACTGCAGCGCGCGCCTCCGCGTAGCGGCCGCGACACGACAGATACGTGCTGAGCTCTGCCAGATCGCGCGCCTCGGGAGCGGCTCGCCGTCCAAGCGGCGGCAGGCGACCGCTTCGGTGATCACGTCGATCGCCTCGACCTGGTCGTCAGCGAGATAGCACGCGCGCGAGCGTCCCTCGAGGAGCGCAGCACGCTCACCTGCAGCGAGGTTCCCTCCGAAGCGAAGCGCACGGGCGAACTGAGCAGCCGCCTCGCGATACGCTCCTGCCGCCATGGCGTGGCGTGCCGCGACGGGTGCGAACCTCACGGCGGACTCTGCGTCGCGCGCCTCTTCCGCATGGTGCGCGAGCCGGGCGTAGTCGAGCTCCGCCGGCGGATCGATCGGCGAGCGCCGCGAGGATCTGTTGGTGCAGGGCACGTCGACGCGTCGGTGACATCGCTCTTGGCGACGGCGATCCGAGCGAGCTCGTGGCGGAACGAGACGTGCGACGCACCCGCCACGAGAGACCCGAGGCCAGGCAGACGTCGAGCCGGTCGACCTGCTCGCCTGCTACTGCCTCGAGGAGCCATGGCTCCGCGCCCGGGGGCGAGAGCGCGACGATCTCGACGAGCTGGGTCTCGCTCCGGGTCGAGTGCGGCGACCCGGCCGAGAACGACGTCGCGGACGGTCGCGGGGACGGTGGTCCTCCCGGATGCGAGCACCTCGGTCGCGAAGAACGGGTTGCCGCCCGTCCGCCGGTGCAGCTCGAGCGGCGTCGATCGCGTGGCCGAACGCGAGCTGCGCGACCGCCTCGACCGAGAGCGGGTCGAGGTGGACGCGCTCGACGGCCGCCACCGTCGCCAGATCACCGAGGAGGACGCGGACGGGGTGCGCCGCTGCGGAGCTCGTCGTCGCGGTACGTTCACGACGACGAGGACGGGGAGCGTCTCGACCCGTCGTGCGAGCAGGCGCAGCACGTCGAGCGTCGCCTCGTCGGCCCAGTGGAGATCCTCGAGGACGAGGACGGTCGGCTGCCGACCGCCAGCAGCATCGTGGAGCGCCGCGAACACGTCGGAGGGCGGCGCGCCGAGCCGCACGAGATCCGACGAGCTCGCCGCGTTCCTCGGCGACGTCGAGCAGCGGCCCGAGCGGGCGCGGCGTCGAGAGTGGATCGCAGGCTCCGACCAGGATCGCGGTGCGCGGATCGAGGCCCTGGCAGAACGAGCGGACGAGCGAGGTCTTGCCGACGCCTGCCTCACCCGAGACGAAGACGCACGCTGCCGCGGCCTCCGCGAGCGCGCGTCGAGGGCGTCGGAGAGCGTCGCCAGCGCGTCGTCGCGCTCGAGCAGGAGGTCGACGGAGCGCGCCGTGTCGAAGGCCATGCCCATCGCCGATCATCCTGGACGGACCACGCCAGCGGTGCGCAACGGGCACCGCCGATACCGATCGGCGCGCGACGATCGCGAACGACGAAGGAGCGCGAGCATGGCCACGATCGAGACAGACCCGAACCTCGGCGCGCAGATCGTCGCCGACGCCAAGGAGCACGTTCTCTACTCGTGGTCGGTGCAGAACGCGATCAACCCGATCCCGGTCGCCGGCGCCGAGGGGCGCCACTTCTGGGACTACGACGGCAAGCGCTACCTCGACTTCGCCTCGCAGCTCGTCAACGTCAACATCGGCCACCAGCACCCGAAGATCATCCAGGCGATCAAGGACCAGGCCGACAAGCTCTGCACGATCGGCCCGCCGATGGCGAACGAGTCCCGCTCGCAGCTCGGCCGGATGCTCGCCGAGGTGACGCCCGGCGACCTCTCCGTCTCGTTCTTCACGAACGGCGGCGCCGAGGCGAACGAGAACGCGATCAAGCTCGCGCGCATGGTCACGGGCCGCCACAAGATCATCGCGCGCTACCGCTCCTACCACGGCGCCACCCACGGTGCCGTCTCGCTGACCGGCGACCCGCGCCGCTGGCCGGTCGAGCCGGGGATGGCCGGCATCGTGCGGGTGTTCGACCCGTACACCTACCGCTGCCCGGCCGGACACCCGGATCCCGTGCCCGGTCTGCACGGGCGCGCCGCACATCGAGGAGATCCTCGCACTACGAGGGCGCGCACACGGTCGCGGCGATCATCCTCGAGACGGTCACCGGCACGAACGGGATCATCGCGCCGCCGCGACGGCTACCTCCAGAGCGATCCGCGAGGTCTGCGACCGCCACGGCATCCTGCTGATCCTCGACGAGGTGATGGCCGGCTTCGGCCGCACCGGCAAGTGGTTCGCGTGCGAGCACTGGGACGTCGTGCCCGACATCCTCTGCGTCGCGAAGGGGATCAACTCGGGCTACGTGCCGCTCGGCGCGATGATCGCGCGCGGCGAGATCGTCGACCAGGTGCGCGACAGGTTCTTCCCGGGCGGGCTCACCTACGCCGGGCATCCGCTCGCCTGCGCGTCGGCGGTTGCCTCGATCGAGGCGTTCCAGGAGGAGGGCATCGTCGAGAACGCCGCCGCGATGGGCGACTACTTCGGCGAGGCGCTCGCCGGCCTGCAGGCGAAGCACCCCTCGATCGGCGAGGTGCGCGGGCTCGGCTGCTTCTAGGGGATCGAGCTCGTCAAGAACCGCGAGACGCGCGAGATGCTCGTCCCGTACAACGCCGCCGGCGAGGCGGCCGCACCGGTCGCGCGGATGGCGAAGGCGGCGCTCGACCGGGGCCTCTACCTGATGACCCACTGGAACGTCGTCATGGTGGTGCCGCCGCTGACGGTGACGCGCGAGGAGGCGGAGGAGGGGATCGCGATCCTCGACGACGTCCTCTCGATCGCCGACGAGTACGTCGCCTAGCGCGCGCTCGGCGCCTCAGTCGTCGGACGCCGGGCCGGACGAGCCCAGGAACCCGGCGATCGCCCGGGCGGTCTCCTCGAGCGCATCCCAGATGACGGTGTGGCCCCCCGGCACCATGACGACCTGCAGCAGGTCGCCGAGCGCGTCCGCGAGCGTGGGGAGCATGGTCGTAGCGGGAGGTAGGACTCCTCGACCGCGGACGAGCAGCTCGGGACGCGCACGCGCTCGGACGGCGCGGGCGATGCGGCGATCTCGCAGTACGTCGTCACGACAGCGGCCTGGCTGTAGCGGTACTCGAGGCCTCCGTCGACCTCGACCACGAGGCCTGCGACGTCCTCGACGACGAGCTCGCGCGGCGCACGCACCAGCATGCTCTCGGCGAATCGCCGCTCGACGCCGTCGTCGAGGTCGGCATACGTGCGCCGGTCCGTGCGTCCTCCGCGACGTGGAGCAGGACATCTCCATCCCCGGCACGATCGCCGGGTCGAGAAGCACGAGCCGCTCGACGAGCTCGGGCCGCCGGGCGGCGAGCTCCCAGGCGATCCGGCCGCCGTAGGAGTGACCGATCCACGTGCGCGGCGACGTGCCGACGGTGGCGAGGATCGCCTCGAGGTGCGCGTCGAGCGACCAGGGTGGCTCCGAGGGTGAGCGGCCGTGGCCGAGCAGGTCGGGTGCGAGGACGCGCCGGTCGCGCAGCGCGAGCCCTGCGAGGCGAGCGAAGTGCCCGCCCCAGCCGGTGACGCCGTGAAGGCAGACGACGGGCTCGGCGTCCTCGCTGCCCCAGGCGTGCAGGTGGAGGGTGCGCGTCATGCGACGATCGTCTCGCCGGCCGCGGCGTCATGTGCGCTGGATCCACGCCGATGCCGGGCGTCGCGCGCAGCGACCCCCTTCGGGGGAGCGGAAGGCCCCTTCGCGAACGGTACCGCCCGCCCGTGCACGCGAGCTGCGCGTCCTCGTGCCGGCTTCGTCACGACGTGGCCCCGCACGCGCCGAGCGCCGCAGCGGCCACGCCTACCGTCGGCGAGGGTGCCGAGCGAGCCCTCGACCAGCGTCGTCGCGCCGGGTGTCGTCGTCGTGCACCAGCGACCAGATCACGATGCCGTCCTTGTCGATCAGGAACGTGCCGCGCCGGGCGCCCCGGTCTCCTCGTCGAAGACGCCGTAGGCCCGCGCCGCCGCGCCGTGCTGCCAGAAGTCCGAGGCGACCACGAACTCGAGACCGAGCTGCTCTTTCCAGGCCTGGCGGGTCGCGGTCGGGTCGCACGAGACGAAGATGACCTCGGTCTCGGGCGCGTGAACTCGGAGGTTCGCCTGCAGGTCGAGCGCCTCCTCGGTGCAGATCGGCGTGAACGCGAACGGGTGGAAGACGAGCAGGACGTTGTGCGGCCGCGGAAGTCGTCCAGGAGCACGCGGCTCGGCCAGAGCCCGTCCAGATCGAAGTCCGGTGCCTGCTCACCCGTCCCGATCGCCACTGCCGCCTCCCTCCCTCGCCTCGTCGCCGTTGCCGGAGGGACCATAGTAGGTTCGACCGCGGACCTCGTCGGGAAGGTGGTCGAGACCGAGCCGGGCGGGATCGTCGTGCGGCGAGACGTACGACTCGTCCGGCCCGCGGCTCCGCCCGCCGGTCGAGTGCGCGTCGCGGAGCCAGGGCGGCGGGCTCGCCGATCCCGTCGCGCGGACGTCGGCCCGGGCCTCCCAGATCGCCCGGGCGGACGCGTTCGACTTGGGCGCGTTCGCGAGGTAGATCACCGCCTGGGCGAGGTTGAGCTGCGCCTCGGGCAGGCCGACGTGCTCGACCGCGTGCGCAGCGGCCACGGCGACGACCAGGGCCTGCGGGTCGGCGTTGCCGACGTCCTCGCTCGCGGCGATCACGATCCGGCGGGCGATGAAGCGAGCGTCCTCGCCGCCCTCGAGCATCGCGGCGAGGTAGTAGACGGCGGCGTCGGGATCGCCGCCGCGCATCGACTTGATGAAGCGCGGAGACGATGTCGTAGTGCCGGTCGCCGGCCCGGTCGTAGCGGAGCGGTCGCTTGCGGGCGGCGTCGTCGACGTGGCGCGCCTCGAGCGGCACGCCCTCGGCCCGGGCCGTCCGCCAGCGAGCTCGAGCGTCTGCAGCGCGCTCCGCGCGCGTCGCCGCCGGCCTTGCGCACGATCGCCTCGACGACGTCGTCGGGCACCTCCGCGCCGAGCTCGGCGGCGCCGCGCGCGACGACCGTCGCGAGGGCGCTCTCGTCCAGGGGCTCCAGCTCGACGACGGCACAGCGCGAGAGCAGCGCCTGCGTTGACCTCGAAGTACGGGTTCTCGGTCGTCGCCCCGATCAGCGTCACCAGGCCGCTCTCGACGCCGGGCAGCAGGGCGTCCTGCTGGCGCTTGTTGAAGCGGTGGATCTCGTCGAGGAAGAGGATCGTCCGCTTCCCGTTGGCGCCGAGGCGCTCGCGGGCCCGCGGGAGCACGCCCCGGACGTCGTCGACGCGGGCCGAGACGGCCGACAGCTCCTCGAACGCGCCCCCGACGCTCCGGCGACGATCCGGGCGAGCGTCGTCTTTCCGACGCCCGGCGGGCCGTAGAGGATCATCGACGGCGTGCGCCCCTCCTCGATCGCGAGGCGCAGCGCCGACCCTCGGCGAGCACGTGCCGCTGCCCGACGAGCTCGTCGAGCGTCGTCGGCCGGATGCGCTGTGGCAGGGGCGCCGGCTGCCGCCCGGCCCACCGCCGCGTCGCTGAAGAGGTCGCTCACCGTGGTGAGTATCCTGCCCGCCATGCCCGCCCGCTCGCAGAGGACGTGCCAGGCGTGAGCCTCCGCGACGAGGTGACCGGGCTCCTGCAGGCGCTGCTGCGCGCTGAACACGGTCAACCCCCCGGGCAACGAGACGGTCGCCGCGGAGCTGCTGCGCGACTACCTCGCGCAGAACGGCATCCCGTGCGAGCTCGTCGGCCGGACGCCCGCATCGCGCGAACCTCGTCGCGCGACTGCCGGGCGGCGACGGCCCGTCGCTCGCCCTGCTCGCGCACACCGACACCGTGCTCGCCGATCCGGAGGAGTGGTCGCGCGACCCGTGGTCGGGCGATCTCGTCGACGGTGAGATCTGGGGGCGCGGCGCGCTCGACATGAAGAGCCAGGTCGCGGCGAGCGCCGTCGCGTTCGCCTCGCTCTGGCGGGAGGGATTCCGCCCTGCCGGGCGACCTGCTCCTGGCGTGATCGCGGCCGACGAGGAGGTCAACGAGGACTACGGGCTCTCGTGGCTCGTGCAGCGAGCACCCCGAGCTCGTCCGCGCCGACTACTCGCTCAACGAGGGCGGCGGCGAGCGGTGCGTCCTCGGCGGCAACGTCTTCTACCTCTGCGCGGTCGGCGAGAAGATGAGCGCCCCGTTCCGCGTCCACGTCCGCGGCCGCAGCGGTCACGCGTCGGTGCCGTCGATCGCCGACAACGCGCTCGTCAAGGCGGCGCCGATCATCGAGGCGCTCGGCCGCTAGCCGCCGCGCAGGCGTACATCCCCGAGGTGCGAGCGGTTCCTCGAGGTCGTGCTCGGCGAGGTGCCGCCGCTCGAGGTGGCGCTGGAGCGCGCCCGGGCTCTGCATCCCGCTCGCGGCCGAGCTCGTCGAGCCCCTGCTCTCGTTCACGCTCTCCCCGACGATGATCGAGGCGTCCAAGCAGCGCAACGTGATTCCCGCGTCCTGCGTCGTCACCGTCGACTGCCGTCTGCCTCCCGGCATGACGCCCGAGGACGTCGATCCGCTCGTGCGCGCGGCGATCGGGCCGGGCGACTACGAGCTCGAGTGGTTCGAGCGCGAGCGGTCGGCGGCACGCGCTCGTCGCTGGAGACGCCGCTCTGGTCGGCGCTCGAGGACGTGGGTCGACGAGCTCGAGCCCGGCGCGCGGCTCGTCGCCGCTCTGTCTGCGCCGGCTTCACGGACTCGCACTGGATGCGCGAGGCGTTCGGCACGGTCGCCTACGGCTTCTTCCCGCAGAAGGCGATGGACGCCGAGCTCGCGGCGCAGCTGATCCACTCTGCCGACGAGCGGATCCCCGTCGACGATCTCGAGCTCGCGGTCGACGCCTTCCGCCACGTCGCGCTCACGCTCGGTTGATGTCGGGACTCGCGCTTGCGGTGAACGTCGCCGTGGTCGTCGACGGCCGTGTCCTGCTCACCCGACGGGAGGACTTCCGCGTCTGGTGCCTCCCGGGCGGCCAGGTCGACGAGGGCGAGTCGCTCGGAGAGGCGGCGTTGCGCGAGGTCGAGGAGGAGACGGGGCTGGTCGTGAGGCTCGACCGCCTCGTCGGCCTGTACTCCCGTCCGAGGTGGGGCGGACCGCACACCCTTGCGGTCTTCGCTGCGACGCGCGTCGGTGGCGAGCTCGTCACCGATCCGCGGGAGGTCGTGGAAGCGGCGTACTTCGAGCCGCACGCGCTGCCGGAGCCGCTGCTGTGGGGTCAGCGCGAGCGGCTCGCCGACGTCTTCGCCGGTCACGGCGGGAGCATCGTCCGCACGCAGGATCGCCCCCGCCCCGCGACGTGGCCGCGCGAACGGGCGGCGCAGTACGCACTCCGTGACGAAAGCGGGCTCTCGCGAGCGGAGTTCTACGGCCTGCACGCGGCCGGGTTCGGCGACGAGACGGGCCGTCGCGAGGCGTGACGCCCGTCTAGCCGGCCGGCTTCTCGTGATGGCCGCCGAACTGCCGGCGCATCGCCGAGAGCACCTTGTTCGCGAAAGCCTCCTCGCCGCGTGAGGAGAAGCGCGAGTAGAGCGCGGCCGTGAGCACGTCGGCGTCGGCACGCCGGTGCTCGATCGCGGCGATCGACGTCCAGCGGCCCTCGCCCGAGTCGGAGACACGCCCGGCGAAGCCGTCGAGCGCCGGCGACTCGTGCAGCGCCGCCGCGGTGAGGTCGAGCAGCCACGACTCGACGACGCTGCCGCGTCGCCACACCTCGGTGATCGCGGCGACGTCGAGGTCGTAGCGGTAGAGCTCCGGCTGGTCGAGCGGCGCCGTCTCGGCGTCCTTGTCGCGCTCCACGCCGCCGGCGTCGCGTGGTGCAGGATGTTGAGCCCCTCGGCGTAGCGCCGCCATCAGCCCGTACTCGATCCCGTTGTGCACCATCTTCACGAAGTGGCCCGCGCCGGCCGGCCCGCAGTGCAGGTAGCCCTGCTCCTCCGGCGCCGGATCCCCGGCGCGTCCCGGGCGTGCGCTGCGCGGCATCGACGCCGGGCGCGAGCGTCGCGAAGATCGGCGCGAGCCGCGGACGACCGCGTCCTCGCCGCCGACCATCAGGCAGAAGCCGCGCTCGAGCCCGAAGACGCCGCCGCTCGTGCCGCAGTCGACGTAGTGGATCCCCTTCGGCGCGAGCGCCGCCGCGCGGCGGATGTCGTCGTGGTAGCGGCTGTTGCCGCCGTCGATGATCGTGTCGCCCGGCTCGAGGCGCTCGGCGAGCGCCTCGACGGTCGCTCTCCGTGATCTCGCCGGCCGGCACCATCACCCACACCGTGCGCGGCGCGTCGAGCGCGGCGACGAAGCTCGTCGATCGAGGCGCAGCCGGTCATCCCCTCCTCGACGAGCGCCGCGACCGCGTCGGCGCTGACGTCGTGCCGACGCACGTGTGGCCGTCGCGCATCAGCCGCCGCACGATGTTCGCACCCATCCGCCCGAGGCCGACCATGCCGAGCTGCAGCGGGGTGTCCGTCGCCATCGCGTCTCCTCTCCGAGCGTCTAGAGTGGCCCCGAGTCTACGAGACCGCGACCCGCCCCTGAGGGCGACCTCCGTGTCGACACCACTCGCCGACAGCCACTCCTGGCAGGCGCTCCGGCAGCACCACGCGGCCGTGCGCGACCTTCACCTGCGCGATCTCTTCGCAGCCGATCCCGGCCGGGTCAGGCGCCTGACGATCGAGGCCGCGGGGATCCACGCCGACCTCTCCAAGCACCGCGTCACGGCCGAGACGATCGCCCTGCTGCTCGCGCTCGCGCGCGAGCGCGGGGTGGAGGAGCGACGCGACGCGATGCTCCGGGGCGAGCGGATCAACGTCTCCGAGGATCGCTCGGTGCTGCACACGGCGCTGCGCCTTCCACGCGATCGCTCGTTGCTGGTCGACGGCCGCGACGTCGTCCGCGACGTCCACGAGGTGCTCGACCGGATGGCCGGCTTCGCCGAGCGCGTGCGCTCCGGCTCGTGGGTCGGGGCGACGGGCGCGCCCATCCGCGCGGTCGTGAACATCGGGATCGGCGGCTCCGACCTCGGGCCGGCCATGGCCTACGAGGCGCTCCGGCACTACACGCAGCGGGACACGACCTTCCGCTTCGTCTCGAACGTCGACTCGACCGACGTGGTCGAGGCGCTCCGCGATCTCGACCCCGCCGAGACCCTCGCCGTCGTCGCCTCGAAGACGTTCACGACCGCCGAGACGATGGCCAACGCGCAGGCCGTGCGGTCGTGGCTCGTGGCCGCGCTCGGCGAGGACGCGGTTCCCTCGCACATGGTCGCGCTCTCGACGAACCTCGAGGCGGTCGCCGCGTTCGGGATCGATCCCGCGAACGCGTTCGGGTTCTGGGACTGGGTCGGCGGGCGGTACTCCATGGACTCGGCGATCGGGCTCTCGACGATGCTCGCGGTCGGGCCCGACGCCTTCCGGGAGATGCTCGCAGGCTTCCACGCGGTCGACGAGCACTTCGCCGACGCCCCGCTGGAGGAGAACCTGCCGGCGCTGATGGGTCTCGTCGGCCTGTGGTACCGCGGCTGCTTCGGCTTCCAGACGCAGGCCGTCCTGCCCTACGACGCCTACCTCCACCGCTTCCCCGCCTACCTCCAGCAGCTGGTGATGGAGTCGAACGGCAAGTCGGTGACGCTCGACGGCGACCCCGTCGGGGTCGACACCGGCCCGATCGTGTGGGGCGAGCCGGGGACGAACGGCCAGCACAGCTTCCACCAGCTGCTGCACCAGGGGACGACCCCGGTCCCCGCCGACCTGATCGGCTTCGCGCAGCCGCTGAACCCGCTCGGCGACCACCACGACGTGCTCGTCGCGAACCTGCTCGCCCAGGCGGAGGCGCTCGCCTTCGGCCGCACGCGACGAGGAGCTGCGCGCCGCGGGCGTGGAGGAGCGGCTGATCCCGCACAAGCGCATGCCGGGGAACCGGCCGACGACCGTCCTGCTCCTCGAGCGCCTGACGCCGTTCGCGCTCGGCTCGCTCGTGGCGCTCTACGAGCACGTCGTCTTCACGCAGGGTGCGGTGTTGGGGATCGACTCGTTCGACCAGTGGGGCGTCGAGCTCGGCAAGGTGCTCGCGACGCGGATCGCCGGCGAGATCGCCTCGGGGTCGATCGAGCCGGGACACGACCCCTCGACGGTCGCGCTCGTGGAGCGCTACCGCGCGATGCGTGACGCCCCGTGAGGCTCGAGCTCCACGAGCCCGACGGCGCCTTCGAGCGGATCGAGGAGTGGCTGCGCGCGAGAGGGTTCTTCACCCCGGAAGGCCGGGGCCTCGTTGCGGACCTCTACCTCGGATACGGCCTCTCACAGGCGATCAGACGCGACGGCACGCCGCCGCCACCGGAGCCGTGCCGGTTGCCGCTGGCGTGCTGCGTCGTCCGTCAGGGACGCACAGCCGTTGCCGGGTCGGACAACAGAGAAGACGCGGTGACGGAGCGCCTCGAGATCGGGGACTGGGAGCACACGTGGACGGAGGCCGAGTACCGCGACGCGGTGTCCGCCGTGCGCCGGGCGATCGGTCGCGGAGACGTCTACCAGGTCAACCTCGTCCAGCACCTCTCTGCGTCGTTCGAGGGGCAGCCGGCGGCGCTCGCCGCCCGGCTCGGCTCGCTGACCCAGCCGCGGGCCTGGCCGCTGGCCGATCCCGGCTGGCGTCTGCTCGAGGGTGACGGGTGGGCGATCGTCTCCGCGTCGCCCGAGCTCTTCCTCGCCCGCCACGACGACCGGGTCTGGACGATGCCGATCAAGGGCACGCGTCCGGCCGGATGGGCGGCCGAGCTCCACGCCTCGGCGAAGGACGCCGCCGAGCACGTGATGATCGTCGACCTCGAGCGCAACGACCTCTCCCGGGTGTGCGTCGCGGGAAGCGTGCGCTGGCCGCAGCTCATGGCGACCGAGCCTCTTGCGGGCGTCGAGCACATGGTGTCGCTCGTCGAGGGCACCCTCCGGCCGGACGCCGGCCTCGCCGACGCTCCTCCATGCGACCTTCCCGGGCGGCTCCATCACGGGCGCGCCGAAGATCGCTGCCGTCGACACGATCGCGGCGCTCGAGCCCGTCGGGCGCGGCGCCTCGATGGGGGCCCTCGGACGGGTTCACGGCAACGGCGACCTCGAGCTCGCGCTCACGATCCGCACGTTCGCGATCGCCGACGGCCGCGTCCACCTGTGGGTTGGCGGTGGCGTCGTCTGGGACTCCGACCCTGCGGCGGAGGTCGCGGAGTCGCTCACCAAGGCGCAGCCGCTGCTCGACGCCATCGGCGCCCCGCTCCAGCGCACCGGGAGCGAGAGGAGCAGCGGGAGCGTCGCCGCAGGCGCCGAGGCACGCGCGGAGAGCGTGGGATGAGCGCTCGCCCCGTCGCGCTCGCCGTGACCGGACGGGGTCTCGTCGATCCGCTCCTGCCGGTCCTCGCCGCCGACGACGAGGGGTTCACGCGCGGCCGCGCGGCATTCGAGACGATGCGCGTCTACAGCGGCAGGCCGTTTCGATACGAGGAGCACGTCTCGCGGCTCGTGCAGTCCGCGAGCCGGATCGGGCTCCCCGTCCCCGAGCGGACGGAGATCGACGCGATCGTGGCTCTGGCGCTCGGCGCAGCCGGCCTCGCCGACGCTGCGCTCCGGCTGTACTGGACGCCCGGCCCGCCCGGAGGCCCGGCGGAGGGGATCGCCCTCGTCTCGCGGGTCCCCGAGTGGATCGAGCAGACGCGGGCGGTGGGGCAGCGCCTCGTGACGTTGACGACACCGCGTCGGGATGTCCCCTGGCTCCTGCCCGGCACGAAGTCCACGAGCTACGCCGTGAACATGGCGGCCGAGGCCGAGGCGAAGCGTCGCGGTGGAGACGACGCCGTGTTCGTGGACGTCGACGGCGTGCTGCTCGAGGGGCCCGTGACGAACGTGTGGTGGAGAGAGGGGCACGTCCTGCTGACACCCTCGCTGGATCTCGGCATCCTCGCGGGCGAGACGCGTGCGACGCTGCTCGAGCTCGCGGCGGACGTGGGCTACGAGGTCGAGCAGGGCGCCTTTCCCGTCGAGCGGCTCGCCGTGGCGGACGAGGTCTTCACCTCGTCGTCCGTCCGCGAGGTGATGCCCGTCGTGGCGGTCGACGATCGTGCGTTCCCGCTCGGCTCGGCAGCCGCCCGGTTGCAGGCGGCGCTCCGCCGCGCAGCGGTCGCCTGAGCCCCGGCGTGAACCGTTCGCTCGGGCCGGTAGCGTTCGACGCGATGAGCGTGAGCGACGTCATCACGGCCGAGGAGGCGGTTGCGGATGTCCGCGACGGCGATGTCGTCATGGTGGGCGGGTTCGGGCTCGTCGGCGCGCCACTCGCGCTCATCGACGCCCTGGTCGAGCACTCGGACGCCGCTGACCTGACCATCATCTCGAACAACATCGGCGAGCCGGGTCGCGGGCTCGGCAAGCTGCTGCGGCAGGGCCGGATCCGGCGCGGGATCTCGTCGTACTTCACGTCGAACCCGGAGGCGGTCGCCGCGGTCAACGAGGGGCGGCTCGAGGCGACCCTGCTGCCGCAGGGCACCTTCGCCGAGGCGATCCGCGCCGGCGGTGCAGGCCTGGGAGGCTTCCTCACGCCCGTCGGCGCAGGCACCCTGCTCGCGGAGGGCAAGGAGGAACGGCTGATCGACGGAGTGCCGCACGTCCTCGAGTCGCCGCTGCGGGCGGACGTCGCCCTCGTCTACGCGGCGCGCGCCGACCGGCTCGGGAACCTCTGGTACCGCGGCACCGCGCGCAACTTCAACCCGCTGATGGCGACGGCCGCGACCGTCACGATCGCCGAGGCGGGCGAGATCGTCGAGCCCGGAGCGATCGACGCGGAGTCCGTCCACACGCCTCACCTGTACGTCGACCGGCTGGTGCTGCGATGACGCCCGACCCGAAGGACGTGATCGCGGAGCGCGCCGCGCGCGAGCTCCACGCGGGAGAGGTCGTCAACCTCGGCATCGGCATCCCGAACCGCATCCCCGGCTTCCTCGGAGCGGGGACCGAGGTCTTCGTCCACACCGAGAACGGGCTGCTCGGCGTCGGGCCGCGTCCGGCCGAGGGCGCGGAGGATCCCGACCTGATCGATGCCGCGAAGCGCCCGGTCACCTCGCTCCCGGGGGCGGCGCTGTTCGACAGCGCCTCGAGCTTCGCGATGATCCGGGGCGGCCACGTCGACGTGGCTGTCCTCGGGGCGCTCCAGGTGAGCGAGACCGGCGACATCGCGAACTGGGCCGTTCCCGGCCGGGACGTGCTCGGCGTCGGCGGGGCGATGGACCTCGTCGTCGGAGCGCGTCGGGTGATCGTGACGATGACCGCGACGACATCGGAAGGCGCGTCGAAGCTCGTCCGCGAGTGCACCTACCCGCTCACCGCGCGTGCTGCGGTCGACGTGGTGATCACGGAGCAGGCGGTGTTCCGCTTCGTCGAGGGCACGTTGACGCTCACCGAGCTCCTCGGCGGCGCAGCGCTCGCCGACGTCCGTGACGCGACGAGCGCGGCGTTCGCGACCTCGCTGGAGGCTGCACCGTGAGCGGGGCGGTGATCCTCTCCGCGGTGCGGACGCCGGTCGGCCGGCACGGGGGCGGGCTCGCAGGCGTCAGGCCGGACGACCTGGCCGCGGTCGTCGTGGCGGCCGCGGTGGAGCGAGCCGGCGTGCCTGCGGCAGAGATCGAGGACGTGTGGCTCGGCTGCGCGAACCAGGCCGGGGAGGACAACCGCAACGTCGCACGCTTCGCGGCGCTGCTCGCCGGGCTGCCGGAGACCGTCGCCGGCGTCACGGTCAACCGCCTGTGCGCCTCGGGACTCTCTGCGATCGTGGCCGCCTGCCATGCGGTGCAGGCCGGCGACGGTGACCTGATGGTGGCCGGCGGGGTCGAGTCGATGACGCGTGCCCCGCTCGTGACGGCCAAGCCGGACACCCCGTGGGCACGGGGCGACCGGACGCTCCACGACACGACGCTCGGCTGGCGCTTCGTGAACCCGCGGTATGCGGAGCGGTACTCGACCGAGGCGATGGGCGCGACCGGCGAGAACGTCGCGGAGCGCTGGGGTGTCTCCCGTGAGGACCAGGATGCGTTCGCGCTCGAGTCGCAGCGACGCTGGGCGGCGGCGCACGCGTCCGGCAGGTTCGCCGACGAGCTCGTGCCCACCGGCGATCTCGCGCACGACGAGCACCCCCGTCCCGAGACGACGGCCGAGCGGCTCGCGGGGCTCCGTCCCGCCTTCCGTGAGCGAGGGACCGTCACCGCCGGCAACGCGAGCGGGCTGAACGACGGCGCCGCGGCCCTCGTGATCGCGAGCGAGGAGCGCGCCGCTGCGCTCGGGCTCGAGCCGCTCGCGCGGTTCGTCGGCTCGGCCGTCGTGGGCGTCGACCCGGCGGTGATGGGGATCGCGCCGGTGCCTGCGGTGCGCCGGCTGCTCACGCGCACGGGCGTCTCGGTGGACGAGCTCGACCTCGTCGAGCTGAACGAGGCGTTCGCCTCCCAGTCGCTCGCGGTGATCCGCGAGCTCGGGCTCGATCCGGACCGCGTCAACGTCAACGGCGGCGCGATCGCGATCGGGCATCCGCTCGGGATGAGCGGCGCCCGGCTCGTGACGTCGCTCGTGCACGAGCTCCGGCGCCGCGACGGCCGCTACGGGCTCGCGACGCTCTGCATCGGCGTCGGGCAGGGTCAGGCCGCGCTCTTCGAGCGGGCCCCGCTCTCCTAGAGAGACACGCGTCGCCGCCGGGCGAGGCCCTCGGCACCACGCCAGGCCAGGAGCAGCACGAGGGTCACGACGAGCGTGACGCCGAGGAACTCGAGCTGCTCGACGTCCAGCTCCCGTCCCAGCACGAGCGCGCGCAGGAGGACGCCGGCCGGGATCCCGATGAGCCACGCCTGCACCAGCGTCGCCAGGCGTGGATCCGTCCAGGCGTGGCGCAGGAGTGCTGCGGCCGCGTAGCAGGCGGCGAACGGGAGCCAGTCACGGGCCAGCCCCGCCGCTCCGATCGAGCGGTCGTGCGAGGCGAGGCCGATCAACGCGAAGACGAGGAGCGCGCCGAGATCGCCCACCGCGAGGACGCGGGCGCGGCTCAAGACGGGACCGGACGGGTCGTCGACGGGAGCGGCGCGGTGCCGTCGATCACCAGGTGCGCGCACTCGAGCGGCCGGTCACGCGCGACGTAGCGCGCCTCGCTCGGCATCCACACCTCGACCCACCTCGCGCGGGCCGCCTCGCCGTCGCGCGCGACGCCTCGCTCGAGACGGACGTCCTCCGGTGCGTCGACCCAGATCCGCACGACGTAGGCGTCGCGCAGCTCCCGATGCAGGGCGCAGACGCCTTCGATCACGACGACTCCCTCGGGCTCGACAGAGCGGCTCGCGCCGGAGCGTCCCGCGGCCCAGTCCCATGTGGTGAAGCACGCCGTCGCGCCGGCTGCCAGGGGCTCGACAACCTCGGAGCGGATCCTGGCGATCTCGAACGACGAGCCGTTCCAGAACGCGTCGGTGGGCACGACGAGCGCGCCCGGGATCAGTCCGGCCAGGGTGCTCTTTCCCGCGCCGCCGTGGCCGCCGATGCCGACGAGCGTCAGCGTCCGGCCGCTTCGCGCCTCGTCGATCAACCGGAGCGCGGCGGTGGCGTCCATCCGGCCAACGGTACCCTCTGCCGATGGAGAAGATCCGCCTGGGAGGCATGGCGCTCGCGAACGGCGTGCTGGTCAGCGGGCCTACCTCGTGGGCCGCGACCGTCAGGGCCTCCGACGGGACGCTCAGGACCGCGTCGGGCCGGGTTCCGCGACTCCCGGGCGAGGTCGGGACGCCCTTCCTGCGCGGCCCGATCAGGATGGCGGAGTCGCTCGCGCTGCTCCCCGTCGTCCGGCGCGCGCTTCCCGAGGCCCGCTTCTCGTTCGAGCGACCGGGCGTCGTCCTGGGCCTCCTGGCCGGAACGGTCGGTGCGGCAGCTGCGCGCCGGGCGCCCGTCTCCTCCGCGGCGCGAGAGACCGTCGCCGCGCTCGCCTCGCTGGCTCCGGCGATGCTCTCGCTGCGCGGGGGCGAGACGACGGGATACCACGGGGCGGAGCACGTCTCGATCGGCTCCTACGAGTCCGGCACCACCGCGGCGAAGGAGCACGAGCGCTGCGGCTCGCATCTCGTCGGGCCGCTGGTCGCGACGTCGCTGGTCGCCAGCCTGGCGGCCGCGCAGGCGCCGGCCCGCGTCCGCGGTCCGGCCCGGGCAGCGGGTGCGCTCGCCGCCATCGGCGCGTCGGTGGAGATCTTCGGCTGGATGAACCGGCACCCCGAGCGGCCGCTCGCGCGCGCCCTCGCCCGACCGGGGCACGAGCTGCAGGCACGGCTCTCGACGGTCGAGCCTACGCCTGCGCAGCTCGAGGTCGCGGAGACGGCGCTGGCGGCATGCCTGGCGGCGGAGCACGACCGGTCCGCCGAATAGCGAATGAGGACGCCCCCGCTCGTCAGCCGGGCGCAGGCCGCAGCCGCGGCGCTCGGGTTCGAGAAGTCCTGCACCGACGAGGACGGCGCGCTCCTCCATCTGCTCGCCGCACGTCGCGGGCTCGTGCGGGTGGGGGAGATCGGCACCGGGGCGGGTGTGGGCACGGCCTGGCTCGCCTCCGCTCTGCGCCCTGGCGTGCCGCTCGTCACCTGCGATCCCGACGAGCGACTCGTGGCGTCGGCCCGCCGGCTCTTCGCGGACGACCCGGACGTGCGCGTCCTGCAGGGCGACTGGCGCGACGTCCTGCCCTCCGAGGCGCCGTTCGACCTGCTGTTCGCCGACGGGGGCCGCTCGAAGGACGACCCTGACGCCGTGCTCGGGCTCCTCGCGCCCGGTGGCACCGTGGTGATGGACGACTTCTTCCTGGTGGCTCCCGAGGAGCCCGATCCCCGTCGGGACGGGTGGCTCGAGCACCCCGAGGTCGTCGCGACGCAGGTGTGGACGACACCGGCGCGCAGGGCGATCGTGGCCGTGCGCCGCTAGTCCTTCAAGCGCAGCCATGAGGCTGCCGATACGACGAGCATGGATTGGCAGCAGATCCAGGACATGATCCTGCTCTGGACCCCGCTCGTGTTCTTCGGCGTGATCGTCGCCCTCCTGCTCGTCACGCTCCGGACGATGCCTCGCATCAAGCCGGCTGCTCTGGACAAGAGCGCGGCCGGGAAGGTCGCCTGGGACGACGTGGCGGGGCTCGACGAGGCGAAGGAGGAGCTCGCCGAGGTGGTCGAGTTCCTCCAGGACAGGCGTCGCTTCGAGCGCCTCGGCGCGACCGTGCCGGCAGGGATCCTGCTCCACGGCCCACCGGGCACGGGCAAGACGCTGCTGGCAAAGGCCGTCGCCACCGCGTCCGGAGCGAACTTCTACTCCTCGAGCGCGTCCGCGTTCGTCGAGATGTTCGCGGGCGTCGGTGCCGCACGCATCCGGAAGCTGTTCGAGGAGGCCCGGAAGAACGCTCCGGCGATCGTCTTCATCGACGAGCTCGACGCGGTCGGCATGGCGCGGTCCGGGACAGGGCATCACCGCGAGCAGGATCAGACCCTGAACCAGCTGCTCGTCGAGCTCGACGGCTTCGGCGGGCGCGACGACGTGATCGTGATGGGCGCCTCCAACCGCCTCGGCGACCTCGATCCCGCGCTGCTGCGGCCCGGGCGCTTCGACCGGCAGGTCTTCGTCGCGCCGCCGGACGTGACCGGACGGGAGGAGATCCTCCGCGTCCACACGCGCTCGAAGCCGCTGGCCTCGGACGTCGATCTCACGGTCGTCGCCCGCCGCACCGCCGGGCTCACCGGCGCCGAGCTCGCGAACATCACCAACGAGGCGGCGATCTTCGCTGCGCGGCGCGGTCGCCAGCACGTCTACATGGCGGACTTCGAGGCGGCGATGGAGCGCGTGCTCACCGGCCTCCAGAAGCGACGGGTCGTCACCGACAAGGAGAAGCGGATCCTCGCGTTTCACGAGGCCGGCCACGCCCTCGTCGCCTACCTGATGGGCGAGCTGATGCCGCTGCAGAAGGTCACCATCATCGGCCGCGGCGACTCCCTGGGGATGGCCTACTACCTCCCCACCGAGGAGCGGTACCTCCACACGAAGGAGGAGCTGATCGACGTGATGAAGGTCGCCCTCGGCGGCCGCGCAGCCGAGGAGATCGTCTTCGGGCGCGTCACCAACGGAGCCGCGAGCGATCTCGAGAAGGTGACGAACATCGCCCGCAGCATGGTCTTCGACTTCGGCATGTCGGACATCGCCCCGGCCCGCACGATGCGCGCCGACAACTACGCGCTCTCGGAGGAGACGAAGCGGATGCGCGACGCCGAGCAGGCACGGCTCACGGATCACGCGTACGCCGAGGCCAAGCGCCTGCTCACGAAGCACCGCGCCCCGCTCGACCGTCTCGCTGCGACCCTGCTCGAGAAGGAGACGATCGACCGGGCGGAGTACCTCGCGCTCCTCGCCGACCTCCCCACGGAGTCGTCGTCCGCGGAGACGGTCGGCACGGTGCGCGTCCTCGAGCGGGCCGTCTCCGACCCGACGCTGCCATAGTCTGCGCGGGCTCGCCCCGTCGCGTGAGTAGCATCGAGGCGTGACCCCCCGGAGCGTCCACCACGTCGGCCTCGCGGTCGACGACCTCGAGACCGCGATCGAGACGTACACCTCGCTCCTCGGCGCCACCGTCGAGCATCGTGCGGTCGTCGCCGAGCAGGGCGTCGAGGCGGCGTCCCTGCTCGTCGGGTCGAGCCGCATCGAGCTGCTCGCCCCGACCGACGCGGACACGCCCGTCGGGCGGTTCCTCGTGAAGCGCGGCCCCGGCATGCACCATGTCGCCTACGAGGTCGACGACGTCGCCGTGGCGCTCGACGACCTCCGCGCCGCCGGTGCGGAGCTGATCGACGAGCGGCCGCGCGCGGGGCTCTTCGGCCTGGAGGTCGCGTTCGTCCATCCCTCGTCCGTCCATGGAGTCCTCACGGAGGTGGTTGCCCGTGCCCGAGCCTGATTCCGTCCGCATCGAGGTCGCGTTCGAGGGCGGCCAGATCATCGGCGCCAACGTCACGACCGAGGCGGCCGACGCGCTGGAGCGCGCAGTCGCAGCCGGCTCGGGCGGAACCCTGGTGCTCGACGCCGACGACGGACGCGTCACCGTCGTCGTGCCCCAGGTCGTCTACGTGCGGCGCTTCGCACGGGACGAGCGGCCCGGCTTCGGCATCGGCTGACGGGGGCTGATGGTGCCTCCGGACGACCCGGCGCGCGCCACACGGCTACCCTGACGCGCCGTGGCACTCGAGGTCGGCATCGTGGGGCTCCCGAACAGCGGCAAGACGACGCTGTTCAACGCGCTGACCAAGGCCGGGGCCGAGATCACCGCCTACGCGACGGTCAGCGAGAAGGCGAACGTGGGCATGGCGACGATCGCCGACGAGCGGCTGCCACGGCTCGCAGCGCTCGTCGACGCCCGCAAGGTCACGCCGGCCGCGGTCCGTGTCGTGGACGTCCCCGGCACCGGAGCGCAGCTCCTCGGGAACATCCGCCAGGTCGACGCGATCCTCGCGGTCGCGGACGGGTTCTCCGAGGAGGCAGACCCTGCGGGCGACCTCGAGACGCTGGAGCTGGAGCTGCTCGTCGCCGACCGCGACCACGTCGAGCGCCGGCTCGAGCGCGTGCAGAAGGAGGCGAAGTCCGGCGACGCGTCCAAGCGCAAGGAGGTCGAGACCCTCGAGCGACTGCTCGTCCACCTCGACGCCGGCCGCGCGCTCGCGGACTGGCCGGAGGAGCTCCCCTCGGAGCTCGAGCCGCTCACCACGAAGACGGTGATCCCGCTCGTCAACGGCCCCGGGGGGATCGACTGCAAGCTCGAGGCCGAGCTCGCCGAGCTCTCCGACGAGGAGGCGGCAGAGTTCCGCGACGGGCCGTCAGCGCTCGACGAGGTGAGCCGTCGCCTCCAGGAGGCGCTCGGCCTGATCACCTTCTTCACCGTCGGCGACAAGGAGACGCGCGCCTGGACGCTGCGACGCGGCGAGACGGCGCTCGACGCCGCCGGGACGATCCACACGGACATCGCCCGCGGGTTCATCCGCTGCGAGGTGATCCCGGCCGACGCGTACCTCGACGCGGGCTCCCACGCGGAGGTCGTCAAGCGTGGGCAGATGCGCCTCGAGGGCAAGACCTACGTCGTCGAGGACGGCGACGTGCTCAACATCCGCTTCAACGTGTGAGCGGCGAGCGACGCCGAGGGGCCCCGTCTCCGGAGCCCCTCGGGTCGTGCCGTGCGACGTCGTGCGCTACTTCGAATAGACGCGCTTGACGTTCTGGCGCTCGTTCAGATCCCTGGCGCCGTTGGCGGCCTTCTGGTTCTTGTTGCCGTTGCCGGGCTTGACCGGACCCGCGAGCGACCAGGTCCCGGGCGTGAGGATCGGCACGTTGGCAGCACCGCCCCACGCGGACACGACGTCCTCGTACGCGCCCTTCGCGAGACCGAGCGCGGTCGAGTAGTCCTGCACCGCCCAGGCGGCCTGGGCCAGTCCGAGCTTCGCGTTCGCGTCGGCCACCTTCTGCACGGGGCCGAGCGGAGCGGCGAGCTCCTTCGCGATCTTCGCGTAGCCCGCGGCATGATGCCGGGCCGAGTTGTCCTGGTCGAACTGGGAGAACCCGTCAGCCAGGTCCAGGTACGACATGATCGAGTCGGACATGTCGCCGAGCCAGGCGTACTGCGTGTCGCCGCCAGGCCCGTAGTCCGACGCCGGTCGCGGAGTCGTACCCGTCGTGCGGATGGCTCATCGACGAGTGGTGCCCGTACTCGTGCGTCATCGTCGTCGTCATGCCGTACCCGAGCGGAACGACCTCGGGGTAGACGAAGCTGAAGACGCCGCTCTGCGTGCCGTTCAGCCAGTTGTCGTCGGCGAAGCCGAGCAGGCCACCGGGCGTCTTCGGCTTGGTGCCGACGCCCCAGTTGATCAGCGCAGCGCGATACGTCCCCACCGGCGTCGACGCCGGCAGGAAGGCGCTCTGGTTGCGCGCCGCGGCGAGGAACGGATTCGCGAACGGCGCGTAGACGCCCGACGCGAGGTCGTTGAAGCAGAGCTTCTTGTCGGACGAGAAGCCCTGGTAGCAGCGGGCCCAGTCCCCCGAGAACGGGAGATCCTGGTTGGCGCCGCACCGTCACGGCGGGTCCCGCCGGGAGCCCGTTCAGGGCCGTCTGGATGAAGGACGGCTTGATGAACGTGCTCGAGACGTCGACGTTGTTCCACCACTCGACCGTGTTGACGTCCAGCACCACGTTCGAGGGGATGCGGTTCGGCTGGAAGTACGGCGGATACAACGGCGAGCTCGCGAACAGCAGGTTGAGCGCGACGTAGCGCGTCACCTTGCCGAGATCCGCGCCCAGCGTGGTCGTGCCGGCGTACCCCGGGTGGCTGGCCTTGAGGAGGCCGGGGCCCTGGTAGTGCCAGAGCGGTGGGATGCGGTAGTCCCGCTCTCCGTCTCCGTCGACGTCGGCGTTGTCGACGTCCCAGTTGTCCGTCCAGCCCTCGGGCCCGGCGGAGAGGTCGTAGAACCAGACCCGGCGGTCGGAGGTGTCGGCCGCCGTCCCGGTCGGCGTGCCGCCCCAGGCCGTCGCCTTGCGGCTCGCCCGGACGACGCCGAAGTTGTACCCGGTATCGGGGTCGACCACGTCGGTCTTGACGTAGGTGTGGTTCCCGACCCCGCTTGCGTTCACGAAGAAGACCGTGGGCTTGGTGACGTCGATCCCGGCTGCCACGGCCAGGTCACCGAGCTTCTGCTCGGTCGCCGGCCCGTCGATCCACTTGTTGGTCGTGATCGCGGGGCCGATGCGGTTCGTCTGGTCGTTGTACTGCTGCTGGAACACGGTCGGGGTCGCCGCCTGCGGGTACGTCGAGCCCTGCGCTGCGGCGTTCGCGAGGAGGAACGTCTGCAGCGCCGACTCGAAGCCCGAGCCTGCGAAGACGTGGTTGAACCGGAGGTCGTAGCGGACGCCGAGGTCCGCACCGGCGGCATCGCCGTAGAAGAGCCTGTAGCGGATCTTCGGGTCGATCCGGCTCGGCAGCATCGCGTCCACCTGGGCGGTGTCGATCTGTCCCGGCTCGATGCCGACGTACACGATCGTGACGTCGACGTTCTCCTGGAACGCCGCGTTCGGCAGAGGCGCCGCGTCGGCTGTGCCCGCGAGCGCGGTCAGCACGACGATCGCAGCGGTCGCTGCCAGTGCATGGATCCTCATCACTCTCCCCCTTTAAGACGCCCGGTCCCGGGCACCGTCTCTCGTCAGTCCTACGACGGAGCGTATGACGAGCATGGGGCCAGGTCAACCGGTCTCGGTGCCGACCGAGCGGGTCGCCGCCTGGGCGTCGAGCTGGTTCGCGTGGTAGAGCACCGCCGCCTCCGCTGTGTGCGCGGCGCCTCGCTCGTGGTGGGAGGCGATCGCGTGGAGCACCTCGGCCAGCACCGCCGTGTCGAGGTCGCCGGCGTGCTCCTCCACGACGCGCAGCCCGAGGTGGACGTGGCCGAGCAGCCGTCCCTCTGCGGTCGGGGCGAAGCCCGGGCCGGGCCCCAGCTCGCGCGTGCGCCCGACGTCGTGGAGCAGCGCAGCGGCCACGACGATGTCGGAGCGCAGACGCGGATGCAGCTGCGCGGTCTCGCGGCACAGGGTCGCGACGCCCACCGTGTGCTCGAGCAGCCCGCCCGCGTAGCCGTGGTGACCGTCCGCGCCAGCGGCGGGGAGCGCGCGGAGCCCGTCGCGGACGCGTGGGTCGCGCGAGCACGCGGCCGACGAGGCCGCTCAGACCCGGATGTGCGATCTCTCCGGCCAGGAACTCGAGGAAGCCCTCGAGCTCGTCGCGGTCGCGGCGGATCGTCGGCGTGAGCTCCGCAGGATCCGTGTCCGTCCGCTCGAGCGAGCGCACCTGGAGCTGCAGGCGCCCGCCGAAGCGCTCGACCCGGCCGAGCACGCGGACGGCGTCGCCCTCGTCGAAGCGCCCGTCGAGGAGCTCGACGTCGCTCCACACCCGCGCCTCGACGCGACCGCTCGGGTCGACGAGCTCGAGCGCGAGGTACGGCTTGCCCGTCTTCGCCGTGCGCCGCTCCTTGCGCGCGACGGCGTAGGTGCCCTCGACCGTGCGGTCGGCCTCGAGCTCGCGGATCGCGGTCATCGCGAGGAGTCTAGGAGGTGGTGCCGTCCCGGGCGGTCGGAGAGGCGGCCGCGGCCGACTGCGAGCGGGTGCCTCTAGGCTTCATGCGTGGCCGACGTCCAGCCCTATCGGTTCGCCCGCTACGCGGCTCCCTCACCTGCGCTCGTCGCGCCGCCGTACGACGTGATCGGTCCGGGCGAGCGGGAGGCGCTGCTCGCCCGCGACCCGCACAACGTCGTCCACCTCACGTTGAGCTCGGCGGAGGAGGACGCAGGCCGCCTCTTCCGCGCCTGGCTGGCCGACGGGACGCTGACGCGTGACGCCGAGCCGTGCGCGTGGGTCGTCGCGCAGGACTACGTCGGGCCGGACGGGGTGGCGCGCACCCGCCGCGGACTCGTCGCCTCGCTCGCGGTCGAGCCGTACGCGACCGGTGCGGTGCTGCCGCACGAGCGCACCCATGCCGGCCCGAAGGAGAGCCGGCTCCGGCTGCTGCGCGCGGCGCAGGCGCAGATCGAGCCCATCTTCCTGCTGTACGACGGTCCCCCGCCGCTCCAGGAGCCCGACCGCGCTGCCGATCTCGCCGCCGAAGGGACGCGGCTCTGGCAGGTCTCGGGCGCGGAGCTCCCGGAGTTCTTCGCAGACCGTCAGGTCCTGATCGCCGACGGGCATCATCGCTACGAGACGGCGCTGGCCTTCGCCGACGAAGCGGGGACGCCCGAGAGCCGGCGGATGATGGTCGTGCTCGTCTCGACCGGAGACCCGGGACTCGAGATCTTCCCCACGCATCGTCTGTTCAGGGGGCGCCCTGACGTCGATCTTCCCGGCGAGGACGTCGGCACCGTCGAGGAGGCCATGGAGCTGCTCGCCGGCGAGTCGTACGAGAGAGGGGCCGCCGTCCTCGTCTCTCGCGACCGTGTGCGACTCGTCCACGGCGACGTCGGTGAGCTCGACGTCGAGCTGGTCGACCGATTCGGCCACGACGGCATCGCGTACACGCCCGACCTCGCCGACGCCGTCGGCCAGGTCGGGCGCGGTGAGGCCGACTGCGCGTTCCTCCTGCGCGCCACCCGCATCGAGGACGTGTTCGAGCGGGCACGCCGCGGCGAGGTGATGCCGCAGAAGACGACCTACTTCTTCCCGAAGCTGCTCTCCGGACTTCTCTTCCACCCGCTCGAGCCGTGACCGACTGGCTCGCGCTCTGCCGTGCGTGCGTGGCCGACGTCGAGGCGATCCTCGTCTCGCAGCCGACCCGGCTCGAGCGCGAGCCCGTGCTCCGGGCCGGCATGGGAGGCGACGACACCACGGCGATCGACGCCGCGTGCGAGGACGCGGTCGTGCGGCGTCTCGAGGCGCTCGAGCTGGACTTCACGCTCGTCTCGGAGGAGCTCGGCGAGCGCGTCTTCGGCACGGGTGGGCCGACCCGGGTGGTCGTCGACCCCGTCGACGGCTCCGTGAACGCGAAGCGCGGCATCCCGTACTTCTCGCTCTCGCTCGCCGTCGCCGAGGGCCCGACGATGGACGACGTCACGTTCGGGTTCGTGCACGACTTCGGTGCCGGGGAGGAGTGGTCGGCAACGCGCGGTGGAGGCGCGTTCCTGAATGGGCATCCGCTCGACACGCCTCTGCCCAAGGAGCCTGTCGAGATCCTCGCCTTCGAGGGGACGACCACCCCGGCGATCGCCGAGATGGCGCCGCGGATGATCGGGGTGGCGCAGCGGCTGCGGGTGATGGGGTCGCTGGCGCTCTCGCTGTGCCACCTCGCCGCAGGTCGCCTCGACGCGGTCTGCTGTCTCAAGCCGGCCCGCTCGATCGACATCGCGGCCGCCCAGCTGCTCGTCCGCGAACGGGGCCTCGCGATCGAGCTCTTCGAGGCGCCGCCGTTCGGCGTGGCACCGCTCGACCTCGGCCAGCGCTCCCGCCTCGCCGCCGGCGCCACCCCCGCCGTCTGCGCAGCGCTGGCAGACGCCCTTTCGATCAAGGACTGAGGTTACGAGGAGCCGTCGCGGCTCCGTGCCCCGTTCCAGCCGTCGCGTCTCGAATGCGCGTGGGGTCAGGCTTCGCTTCGCGACGCCAGACCTTGCAGCGTCCGGCTCACCCACCGCCTTGAACGAAGGTGACATCGTTCTGTGAACTGCGATTGAGACCGGAGGCCGGCTTTGCCGGTCGGGAGGTGGATCGGCGTGATCTGTGGGCTTCCCTGAAGGAGGGGGCCGACGGGGGAACCCTGGGTTCCCCCGTCACGCCGAGAGGGGCAGCTCTCGCTGCCCCTCTGGCTGCTCCGGGAGGCGGAGCGACCGGTCGGCCGGTCGCCCGTGCCGGGTGGGGGTCTACCCGGCGACGGGTGTTGCGGCCGAAGTCGGAGCCGAGGCGTCCTTGCGCTTCGGCTCCCCGAGCGTGATCACGGCGAGGATGATGAAGCCGATCCCCGCGAGGAGCAGAGCGACGCCGACGACGACGCCGAAGAGCGCCAGGTTCTCTGCCATGTAGCTGGTGTTGAGCGCGGTCGAGAGCGCGGTCTCGGTGACCCAGAGCTCCCGTGCGGGGTTCGAAACAGGCTGGCCGGTGTCGGCGTTCATCTGCGCCTTGGTGGGGTCGTTCGTCCCGCCCGCGCCGTCGTCGCCCTTGCCGTCCGCAGCCGCGTACCGTCCCAGCTGGGCGTACGTCAGGTCGCCGGTCGACGAGAGGGTGTGCTCGCGCATGATCTCCGCCATCGCGCGGGCCTGCTCACCCGTCTTCACCTGCTGGCCGGCCCACTGGCTGGCGAACTCGTCGACGGCAGGGTCGCCCTTGTCGGCGAAGAAGATCTGCTCCTGCGCGAGGCTGTCGCGTACGGTCGAGCGCGCGTCGACGCTCATCACGATCGACACGATCCCGAACACGACGAGCACCGCTCCGGCGAGCAGTCCTCCGATCTCCAGGTACTTGCGTGGCATTCGCTCTTACCTCCCGTGAGTTGGTCGAACCGTACGACCGGACTCTCGCGGCGGCCGACGCGCCCGCCATCGGGTGATGCACCCCTTGGAGTTGCCGGTGATCCCCCCTGCCGTTGCGGAGTTCTACCGACCCGCAGGTAGGCTCAGGACACCATGGCTCCCGACCGTGACGCGATCCTGAGCGCGCTCGAGCGCGTGATCGACCCCGAGCTGAAGCGGCCCGTGACCGACCTCGACATGGTCAGAGACGTCCTCGTCGAGGCCGACGGAACGGTGGTCGTGACGATCGCGCTCACCGTCGTCGGCTGCCCCTTGCGCAGCTCGTTCGAGGAGCAGGTCGCACGTGAGGTGGGCGGCGTGGCCGGGGTCACCGGGACGGCCGTCCGGTTCGACGTGATGACGCCCGACGAGAAGGCGGCGCTCGCGACGCGACTGCGAGGAGGCCGTCCCGAGCGCACCGTGCAGCTCGACCCTGCGACCCGGGTGATCGCGGTCGCGTCGGGCAAGGGCGGCGTCGGGAAGTCGACGCTCACCGCGAACATCGCGGCCTCGCTCGCAGAGCGGGGAGAGCGGGTCGGCGTCCTCGACGCCGACGTGTACGGGTACTCGATCCCCCACGTGCTCGGCGTGACGCAGCGCCCGATCGTGGTCGACTCGATGATCGTGCCACCCGTCCGGGGCGAGCTGAAGGTGATGTCGATCGGCCTCTTCGCAGAGGACAACGGGCCGATCATGTGGCGAGGCCCGATGCTCCACCGGGCGCTCGAGCAGTTCCTCTCCGACGTCCACTGGGGCGAGCTCGACACGCTCGTCGTCGACATGCCCCCCGGGACGGGCGACGTCGCGATCTCGCTCGGGCAGCTGCTGCCGCGGGCGGAGGCCGTCGTGGTCACGACGCCGCAGCCGGCGGCCCAGCAGGTCGCGGTGCGGGCGGCGATCATGGCCCAGAAGACCGGGATGAAGATCACCGGTGTGATCGAGAACATGTCGTACCTCGTCGGGACCGGGCAGGAGGTCTTCGGCTCGGGCGGCGGCCAGGCGCTCGCCGAGGAGATCGACGCCCCGTTGCTCGCTCGGATCCCGCTCGATCCCGCGCTCCGCGAGGCCGCGGACGCGGGCTGCCCCGTGCTCGAGACGGATCCCGAGTCGGAGTCGGCCCGGGCGATCTTCGCGCTCGCCGACGAGCTCCGTGCCCGGCGTCCTGCCGGGATCCGCAAGGCCCTCACCGTCCTGCAGTGACGTGACGCGCGAGGAGGGTCTGGCGCGGCTGCGCTCGTTGGGCCTCTCGGCTCCGGAGGCGGCGGTGCTCTGGCGTCACTTCGACGCCGCCGAGCGCGCGGGCAAGGAGGGGCACGGCCACGCGCGGATCGACTGGCTGGCCACGCAGGAGCTCACGCCCGGCGCCAGGCCACGGCGCCTCGTCGCGGAGCCCGGGTTCGAGCGGTGGGACGCGTGCGGCGCGCTCGGCTACCTCGTGCTCGACGCGATCGTCCGCTCGCTGCTCGAGGAGCCGCCGCCGAGTGCACGGCTCGTCGTCGCCGAGCGGTGCTTCCCGACGGGGATGCTCGGCGACTGGACCCGACGTCTCGCGGAGGGCGGCCTCGTCGCGCTCGCGACCGCGACGTCACCGCGGCGTCTGCCGCACCCGGACGGCGGCGAGCCGTTGACCGGGACGAACCCGCTCTCGATCGCGATCCCCTCGTCCGACGGGCGAGCCTCTCGTCACGGACGTGTCGATGGGCGCCGTCACCCACGGCGACGTGCTCGCGGGCCGTGCGCGGCCCGAGGAGCTCGTCCCCTTCGGCGGCGCCCAGGCGCACAAGGCGTTCGCGCTCGCGGTCGGGCTCGAGCTGCTCGTCGGCGCCCTCGCCGGTCCGGAGCACGGCGTGGTGCTGCTCGTCGCCCGGCCGCGACGCACGACCCGGTGCCTGCCTTTCGCGCGCTCGCGGGCGGGGTTCGCCTCCCCGGCGACTCCTACCGGTGACGCCAGAGCGACTCCGAGGCGCGCAGGACGACCCGCCCCACGTCAGGGGGCGGGCCCGGCGTGTGACACCGTGTTACTTGGCCTGCGTGGGGAAGCGCGGGTCGTCTCGCACGGCGTCGAGATCCTCGTCGGTCTGCGCGTTGGCCAGGAAGCGAGGCTCCAGCGTCGACGGCCTCGTTGAGATGGCTCGAGCGCAGCCTCGTGCCGTGCCGGCCCGCGACCTCGGCGCAGGCGAGGTTGTAGAGCACGTTCGGCGTTGTGCGGGCTGCTCGGCGAGCTGCGCGCGTGAGCGACCTCGATCGCGACGCTCCCAGTCGCCGGTCGTCCAGAAGCGCAGCGCCTCGGCCGAGCGCTCCCACGGCGAGACCGCGAACGGGACGCCCGGCGCGCCCGCCGATCACGAGGATCGTCGTGCCGCCTCGTCCGCGACCGCGCTGCGCCTGACGCTGGGATCGGGGACGTAGACGAGCGATCCCGGCCGGTGCGTCGACGGGCTCGCCGTCGACCGTGAAGCGTCGCGCGGCCGCCGAGCACGACGTAGAGCTCCTCGTGGCGGCCCGCCCCTGCGCCGAGCTCGTCGTGCTCGCCGATGATCTCCTGGCCCGCGTCCGGTCGCCCGCCATGCGTTGATCCCGAACGACTCGATGCCGAGGACGGCGCGGATCATGTGCCAGCGCGGCCGGCCCTCGTCGGCGATAGCCGTCGATCTCGTCGAGCCGCGACGCGCTCAGCGCTCGGTCATCCTGCCTCCACGGCGTGCTCCCGGGCGTGCCCGCAGTGCCGTCGAGCACGACCGGGTCGATCCGCGTCGCGCCGTCGACCCGCTCCTCGAGGTTCTCGACGCCGGCCCAGTCGTCGAGGTCGGCGTACCCGAGCGACGCCGAGCCGTCTCCGTCGATCTCGCCGCCCAGGGCTGCGTCGACGGTGATCCACTCCGACCGGCGGCGTCTGTCCGAAGAGCGCGTCGATGGAGCCGGACGAGCCGCCGCAGCTCGACGACCGGGTCGGGGTGGTCGTCGACCCTGAGGTCGACGAGGGTGTCCGAGAGTCCCGCGTAGCCCCCGTCTCGCTCGACCACGAGGATCGCCGCGGACTGCCGCCCGCGGCGGTCGCCGCCCGCGGCCTGCGGCCGCGTCGAGGCAGTCGAGGAGGCGGTCTGCGAGCGGACGACCTGCTGTCGCCCGAACGTGTCCGCGATCGCGTCGACCGTCTCGGCGGAGACGAGGATGTTGCCCTGTGCTGCGAAGCCCTCAGCCGACCCGCCCGCCGGCCCACTCGAAGCACGCTTCGCCGGTGAAGGTCGCGCCGCGCCCCCCTTGCGTCGACGACCCCGAGCTGGCGCAGATGCGCGTCGGGGTCGGCCGCGGTGAGGCTGGCGACGACCTCGTCCGCCGACAGCCCTTCGCGCAGGAGGGCGAGCCCGTCAGGCCCGTAGCGGGGATTCGCGTAGGACTGCGTCGCGATCGCGCCGACCTGAGGCGCGGCCCAGGGGACGATCGATCCGACCGCGAGGAACTTCGACTGGGTCGCGACCCCCCACTGCCCGGCCTCGAGATCGCAGGCGCAGATCGAGTAGGTGGAGACGGGTGGAGCGCCGTAGGTGAGCTCGGCGAGGTCGAGCTCGAGGAGCGTGGGATCCTCCACGAGCACGCAGGCGACCTCGGGGCGAGCGAGAGCGTCCGCGCACCTCCACGGCCGTGCGTGCCCGGACGACGACGGGTGTGCCGCCTGCGTGCGCGTCGCGCAGCGCCTCTTCGTCCGAGGTGTCGTCGAGCACGAGCGCGCCCGCGACGTCGAGCGTCCCCACGATCGCGATCGCGGGGACGCGCCGGCCGGTCGCCCCGAACCAGCGCTCGGTCACAGCGGCACCGTGTCCCCCGGTGCGCAGCGCACGAGCTCGACTCCTTCGGGCAGGAGCGGCGCGAGGGCGTCCGGGGTGCCGGTGAGCAGCCCGAACGTGCCCCAGTGGCAGGGCACGATCCGAGGCGCCCCGACGAGCTCTGCGGCGACGGCGGCCTCGCGGGGGCCCATCGTGAAGTGGTCGCCGATCGGGAGCACGGCCACCTGCGGGCGCGTAGAGGCGCCGGATCAGGGCCATGTCGCCGAAGACGTTGGTGTCGCCCGCGAAGTACACGACGGGCATGCCCTCCGCCTCGACGACGAGCCCGCACGACTCCCCGAGGTAGCGGCCGTCGCCCGCGCTGGAGGAGTGGTTGCCGGTGGTCAGCGTCACCGCGACCTCCCCGACCCTGACGGTGCCGCCCTTGTTCGGCGACTGCGCCATGCCGTCGTTGGCGACGCCCTGGTCCGTCAGCCACGCTCGGAGCTCGACCTGCGCGACCACCGGGCAGCCGTGGCGCTGATGCAGCGCGACCGTGTCGCCGACGTGGTCGCCGTGCCCGTGGGTGACGAGGATCAGGTCGCAGCGCTCCGGCTCGACCTCCTCGGGTGGACAGGAGGGGTTCCCGTGCAGGAACGGGTCGACGTAGATGCGCGTCCCGCCGGGGGTGTCGAAGCCGGAACGCGCTGTGCCCGAGCCACGTGAGTGCTCCGCTCATGCGCGGGAGGTTACTCGTCGGGCTTTCGGGACGAGCGGCCGACCGCCCGGGTCAGAACGGGAGCGCTGCCGTCGCCTCGCGCGCGAGGTCGAACAGCGGCTGCACGAGGAAGAACGAGCCGATCGTGACCACGAGCGCGGCCGCGACGCCGATCTGGAGCGCGGTGTCGCGCGGCGGAGCCCCACCCGAGACGACCACTGCGCCGGGCGACACCGTCGACTCGGACTCGCGCAGGAACAGCACCCGGCCGATCGCGAGGTAGTACGGCAGGCTCACGGCGGTGGCGACGACCCCGATCACCACCAGCCACCACCAGCCCGCGTCGTAGACCGCGGCAAAGACGGTGAACTTGCCAAAGAAGCCGCCGGTGAGCGGGAACCCGGCGAAGCTGAGGATGAAGGTCCACATCGCGACGCCCAGGAACGGGCGCTCCCATCCGAGGCCCTTGAGCGTCTCGAGCGTCACGGGTCGCGCCAGCTCGCGCTCGCGCGCCGCGACCACGGCGAACGCCCCGACCGTGGCGGCGCCGTACGGGATGAGGTAGTAGAGGAGGGCCTCGGCGCCGGCCTGGTTGTCCGCAGCGATGCCCATCAGCAGGAATCCGGCGTGCGAGATCGACGAGTACGCAAGGAGGCGCTTCAGGTCGCGCTGGGCGAGCGCCGCGAGGTTGCCGACGGCGAGGGAGGCGACGGCGAGGAAGGCGACAGCGATCGTCCAGAGCTCGTTCTGCTCGGGGAAGGCCGTCGTCAGGACCCGCAGCATCACGACGAGCGCGCCGACCTTGGTGGCGCCCGCCATGAGCGCCGTCACCGGCGTCGGCGCCCCCTGGTACACGTCGGGCGTCCACATGTGGAACGGCGCGGCGGAGGCCTTGAAGGCGAGCCCGGCGAGGATCATCGCCATCCCGATCGCGAACATCGGGTCGTCGGCGCCCGTCGCGTCCCGGATCGCGTTGAACCCGAGCTCGCCCGTCGCGCCGTACGTCAGAGCGCACCCGAAGAGCAGGATCGCCGGAGCCGAAGCTCCCGACGATCAGGTACTTGAGCGCTGCCTCGAGCGAGGCGCGGCGATGGGTGTCCATCGCGCAGAGGATGTACAGGGAGATCGAGAACCACTCGAGCCCGAGGAACAGGGTCATCAGGTTCTCGGCGGCGACGAAGAAGAGGAGCCCCGAGCCGGCCGCGGCGATCAGCGCGTAGAACTCGCCGACGTGGTCGCGACGGCCGTCTCCGAGCGAGACGAGCACGACGAGCGCGCCGATGCAGGCGAGGATGATCTGCGAAAGGGCGGCGAGGCGGTCGCGGCTCATCGACTCGGCCAGGAGCAGCTGGGCGTCCGGCGAGCGGTCGAACACCACTCCCGCGAGCACGGCAGCGGTGACGAACCCGGCGAGCACGACGACGGCCGAGAACGCGCGCCGCGCTCCTGCCGGCACCAGCACCGCACCGAGCAGCGCGATCGCCGACGCCGCGAGCACCGCGAGCACGGGCGAGAGGGCGAGCCAGTCGACGCTGGGGGTGTCGATCGCGGCGAGGATCATCCGGTCGCCTCGCGCGCGATTGTCGCAGTCGGCTTGTCGTCGGGGAAGGAGCGCTCGCTGATCGCGGCGGGCCAGATCGAGAGGGCGACCAGCGCCGCGACGAGCGGGATCACGAGCAGCAGCTCGCTGGAGACGAGGTCGCCGGCGTCGTCGGAGACGGCGCTGCCGGGGCTCCGGTGGAGCAGGGCGGAGACGAGGCGGAGGCTGTACATCGCCGCGAGGACGATCGCGACGGCACCGACGGCCGAGTAGCCCCAGCCGTGCGTGAAGACGCCCGCGAGGATCGCGAACTCACCTGCGAAGTTGGTCGAGCCCGGCACGGCGAGGGCGAACATGCCGGCGGCCATCACCAGCGACGCGAGGATCGGTCGTCCCTTGGCGAGGCCCCCGAGCTCGGCGAAGCGCCCGGTGCCGGTGCGCTGCTCGATCATCGCCGCGAGGAGGAAGAGGGTGGCCGAGACCAGGCCGTGGCTGACCGCCTGGAGCACTGCCCCGTCGAGGCCGAGGTCGGTGACTGCGAAGATGCCGAGGACGATCAGCCCCATCTGCCCCATCGACGAGTAGGCGATCACGCCGCGGGCGTCGGGCTGGCGGAAGGCCACCAGCGACCCGTAGACGATCGTCACCGAGGCGAGGACGAGCACCACGGTGCGCCAGTTCTCCACCGGCTCGGGGAAGTGCGGGAGCACGACCCAGATCAGCCCGAAGACCACCGCCTTCGAGACGACGCCCGAGAGGATCGCCGCGACTTCCGGCGGCGCCTCGGTGTAGGCGGTGCGCAACCAGCCGTGGAACGGGAACAGCGGCGCCTTCACGGCGAAGGCTGCCATGAAGCCGAGGAACACGAGATCGTTGTCGCTCGTGCCGGCGTCGGCGAGCGAGAACGTGCCCTGCGAGATGCCGAACGCGACGATCGACGCCAGCATCAGCAGCGACCCGGCCATCGTGTAGATGACGAAGTTGACCGTGGCCTTGATCCGGTTGGGGCCGCCCCACACGCCGACGAGCACGTACAGCGGGATCAGCATCGCCTCGAAGAAGACGTAGAAGAGCAGCAGGTCCTGGGAGGCGAACATCCCGACCAGCGAGCCCGTGAGGAAGAGCATCAGACCGAAGTAGGCGCGTGCGTGCTCGCGACCGACCCACATCCCGAACCCGACCGAGACCGCGCAGACGATCACGGTCAGCCCGATGAGCCAGAACTGGAAGCCGTACATCCCGACCGAGTACGAGATCCCGAGCTGCTCGAACCAGGTGCGCTCTGCTCCGTACTGCACGAGTGGCGAGTCGAAGTCGAAGCTCCGGATCCCACCGACCCAGAGGCCCACCTCGGCCAGCGCGACGAGGAACGCCAGTCCCGCGGTCGTCTCTCGCGAGAGCGGCGCCGCCCACACCACGAGCGAGGCGACGAGCGGCACGACGATGAGCAGCGTGGTCAGCATCGTCAGCGCAGCACCAGGAAGACGATCGCAAGGATGACCACCGAGGCGGTGACGACGAGCGCGTAGGTGCGCAGCAATCCGGTCTGCACCCCTGCCACCCCACCGCCGACGTCCCGCGTCCCGTCGGCGAGCTCGTCGATCGAGCCCTGCACGATGGGTGTCTCGAAGCGCGTGCGCAGCCAGTCCGCGAGGAGCTGCGCGGGCCGCGCGAACACGGCGTCGTAGAGCTCGTCGAAGTAGAACTTGTGCTCGAGCAGCGTCCGGACGCGACCTTCCGGGACGAGCTCTCTCGATGCCGTGAACGCCCGGTGGGCGAGCCAGATGCCGATGCCGGCGAGTGCGACGGCGACCGCGCTCGTCGCGTAGTCCTGGGCGACCGTCTGCACGACGAGCGGCTCGGCGACGACGTCGATCCACTCGAGGAACGGCTCCCAGACGCCCGGGATCACGACCAGGCCGCCGATGGTCGCGAGCACCGCGAGCACCCCGACGGGAAGGAGCATCGAGCGCGGCCCCTCGCCGTGCGCTCCGTGTCCTGCAGCGTCCTCGGCGCCGTCCCCGTGGGCGGCACCGTGGCCGCCGGCGTGCTCCAGCACGAGCTCGGAGGGCTGGCCCCGGAACACGAGGAAGTACAGCCTGAAGGTGTAGGCGCCGGTCAGGAGCGCCCCGACCAGACCGAGCACGAGGAGCGAGTAGCCGAGCACGCCGCCCTCGGCGAGCGCGGACGAGATGATCCCGTCCTTCGACCAGAACCCGGAGAAGGGAGGGATCCCCGCGAGCGCGAGCGCACCGACGAGGAACACGGCATGCGTGAAGGGCATCACCCCGCGCAGCCCGCCCATCTTGCGGATGTCCTGCTCCCCGGCGAGGTGGTGGATGATCACGCCGGCGGCGAGGAACAGCAGCGCCTTGAAGAAGGCATGCGTCATCAGGTGGAACATCGCGTAGCCGTACGCGCCGATCCCCGCGGCGAGGAACATGTAGCCGATCTGCGACATCGTCGAGTACGCGATCACGCGCTTGATGTCCCACTGGACGAGCGCGACGAGGCCGGCGACGACGAGCGTCACGCCTCCGAGGACCGCCGCGAGGTGCTGCACGTCGGGCGCCGCCTCGAAGATCGCGTGCGTGCGCACGATCAGGTACACGCCCGCCGTCACCATCGTGGCGGCGTGGATGAGGGCGGAGACCGGCGTGGGGCCCTCCATCGCGTCCGGGAGCCAGGTGTGCAGCGGCAGCTGGGCCGACTTCGCGATGGCGCCTGCGAGCAGCCCGAGCGCGACGAGGTTGGCGGTGCTCGAGGAGAGCTGGCCGTCGGCGGCTGCGTCGAACGTGGCGGTGAAGTCGAGCGTTCCCGTCTTCGCGATCAGGAGGAAGAAGCCGAGCGCCATCGCGGCGTCGCCGATCGCGTTGACGATGAACGCTTTCTTCGCCGCGGCGATCGCCTCCGGCCGGTCGTGGTAGAAGCCGATCAGCAGGTAGGACGCGAGGCCCACGAGGCCCCAGCCGACGAGCAGCAGCAGCAGGTTGCCGCCCATCACGAGCATCAGCATCGAGAACACGAAGAACGCCATGTAGGCGAAGTAGCGCCGCTCCTCGTCCTCGCCGGCCATGTAACCGTTGGAGTAGAGGACGATCAGGCCCCCGACCCCGGTGACGATGAGCATCATCGTGAGCGACACCGGGTCGACGAGGATGTCGAGGTTGACCTTGAAGTCCCCCGCGGCGAGCCACGTCCACGCCGTGGACGTGTGCGAGCGCTCCTCGGGGTCCTCGCCGAGGGTGGCGATCAACGACGACGAGCGCGCCGACGAACCCGACGAAGACCGAGGCGGTCGAGACGAACCCCGCCTGGCGCCGCGTGATCCGCGTTCCCGCGAGCACGATCGCGAGGAACCCGGCCAGCGGCGCGAGCAGGCATACCCAGGCGCCGGTCACGATCATGCGCGACGCTCCGCTTTGTTGGTCCGCAGCGCCGGAATCCGCAGGAGCGGATCCCGCCGCGCGAGGATCCCTGAAGCGGTGGCGGCTGGCGCCGCCACCGGCGCCACGTCGACCGCGAGGATCCGTGTGCTTGTCCGCAGCGCCGGAATCCGCAGGAGCGGATCCCGCCGCGCGAAGATCCCTGAAGCGGTGGCGGCTGGCGCCGCCACCGGCCGCACGTCGACCGCACGACGCGTCGGCACGAGGACGCCCGTCCGCCTGCCTCGATCGCTCACTGCGAAGATCCCTGGCGGCACGTCGACCGCACGACGCGGTGCGAGGACGACGCTCATCCGCGGAGCTCCGTGAACTGGTCGACGTCGAGCGCCAGGCGGCGCCGTGAGATCGCGACGATCAGGCCGAGCCCGACGGTCACCTCCGCGGCCGCGACAGCCATCACGGCGAGCGCGAACACCTGACCGTCCATCTCGCCGTGGAGGCGCGAGAACGAGATGAACGAGAGGTTGGCCGCGTTGAGCATCAGCTCGAGGGAGAGCAGCACGATCAACGGGCTCCGACGGAGCATCACGCCCATCGCACCGGTCGCGAAGAGCACGCCGGAGACGGCCAGGTACCAGGCGATCCCCGGACCGCTCATGCGGCGCTCTCCTGCTGCGCTCTGGCCGCTTCTGCGTCGGCCTCGTCCTCGGCGGCGGCCCGGATCCCGAGCACCACGCCGCCCACGGCGGCGACGAGCAGCACGATCGACGTGATCTCGAACGCCAGCAGGTGGTCGGTGAGGAAGAGACGTCCCAGCTCCTGCGGCCCTCCGAACGCGCGGCTGACGTCCGCGGGATCGGAGAGCGTGTCGCTCGCGTCCATCAGCAGCGCCACGAGCGTCACGGTGAGCAGCGCCGCGGAGGCGACGACCGCGGTCAGCTGCGCCGTGCGATGTGCGGCGAACGGCGCGTCGGCGCGGCCGCCGAGGTATGCGATCACGAACAGGAACATGACCATCACCGCCCCCGCGTAGACGAGCACCTGCGCGGCAGCGACGAACTCGCCCTGGGCGAGCAGGTAGAGCACCGCGAGCGACGCGAGGTTCCCGATCAGCGAGAGCGCCGAGGAGAAGGGGTTGGTGGCGGTCACGACGCGCACGCCGGTGCCGATGCACGCGACTGCGGCGATGATCCAGACGACCCAGACGAGGAAGTTGCCCATTGCGCTACGAGGAGCTCTTGTAGGCGGGGATGGGCGTGTCGTACAGGTCCGGATCCTGGATGGGCATGCGCTTCATCGGGGGCGCGAGGAGCATGTCCTTCGTGTAGATCAGGTCGTCGCGCGAGTACTCGGAGAGCTCGAACTCGTTGCCGAGCGTGATCGCGTCGAACGGGCAGGCCAGCTCGCAGTAGCCGCAGAAGATGCAGCGCGAGAGGTTGATCTCGTAGATCCGCGCGTAGCGCTCGCCTGCGGAGACGCGGTTCTCCGGGGTGTTCTCGGCTGCGACGACCCGGATGCAGTCCGACGGGCACGCCGCGGCGCACAGCGAGCAGCCGACGCACTTCTCGAGCCCGTTCTCGTGCGCGTGGAGCCGGTGCCGTCCGCGGAACCGCGGGTAGACAGGGCGCTTGAACTCGGGGTACTGCTGGGTGATCGGCTTCTTGAAGATGTGCTTGAAGGTGACGCCGAAGCCCTTGATCGAGGAGAACGGCTGCAAGGTCATCGACCCCCTTCGGGGCTCGCTGACCTAGAGGACCGCGTCACGGCCGGTCTCGCAGGGGACATCGCCGGCGGACGGTAGCCGAACGCGTCGCGACCGTCCTGCTCCACCGGTGCGATGTGCGCCATGCTCATAGCCACACCACCAGGACGGCGGTGACGACCGCGTTGACGGTGGCGACGGGGAGCAGCACCTTCCACCCGAAGCGCATGAGCTGGTCGTAGCGCAGCCGCGGGAGGGTCGTGCGGATCCAGATGAAGAGGAACAGGAGGACGAACAGCTTGAGCAGGAACCAGAGCGGCCCCGGGAACCACGGCCCGTGCCAGCCGCCGAGGAACAGCGTCACGGCCAGGGCGGAGAGGGTGATCAGGTTGATGTACTCGGACATCGAGAACAGCCCGAACCGCATCCCGCCGTACTCGGTGTGGTACCCGGCGACGAGCTCCTGCTCGGCCTCCGGGAGGTCGAACGGGGCACGCGCCGTCTCGGCCGTGCCGGCGATGAAGAACACGACGAACCCGACCAGCTGCGGGACGATGTACCAGACGTCGTTGCCCTGGGCCGCGACGATGTCGACGAGGGAGAGCGACTGGGCCATCATCACGACGCCGAGCACGCTGAGCGCCAGGGACACCTCGTACGAGACCAGCTGCGCACAGGTGCGCATTGCGCCGAGCAGCGAGTACTTCGAGTCGGATGCCCAGCCGCCGAGGATGAAGCCGTAGACCCCGAGTGAGCCGATCGCGAAGATGAGGATCAGCGCGATCGGCAGATCGGCGACGTAGCCGTTCACCTGGTAGCCGGCGATCTCCCAGCCCGGGCCGAACGGGATCACCGAGAACGTCGTGAGGGCCGTGAACGCGGCCAGGAACGGCGCGATGATGTAGAGGACGTCGACGGCTGCGGCCGGGAAGAAGCTCTCCTTGCGGATCAGCTTCACGAGGTCGGCGATCGGCTGGAGCATCCCCTTCGGTCCCGCGCGGTTGGGGCCGTAGCGCAGCTGCATCCGGCCCATCACCTTCCGCTCGGCCAGCGTCAGGTAGGCGAAGACGACCATCACGAGGTTGATCACGATGAACGCCTCGATCAGCGAGATCCACCAGGGCGAGCCGTTCGCGCCGGTCCCCGCGAGGACGAGCCAGCCCAGGCCGCTCATGCCTTCACGACCTCGACGCGCTGGTGGAGGTCGCCCGCGTGCTCTGCCGCGACCCGGGCGATGCCCGCCGCGAGCGCCCTGTCGATGCGGGCGCGGAGCTCGATCGTCGTCCCGTTCGAGCGCAGGGCGACCGTGTCGCCCGTCGCGATGCCGCGGCGCTCGGCGTCATCGACGGAGAGCGCCACCTCCCGTTCGGGGCGCTGGAACTGGAGCTCGGCCACGCGCTCGACCTGCGGGCCGGAGAACAGCGGCCGGTAGCGGAGCAGGCGCAGCTCGCCGACGAAGTGCTCGCCACCGGCGGCAGCAGGGGCGGTCGGCTCGGGCGCGGTCGTCGCCGGGGCGGGGGCCTCGTAGGGCACGCGCGCGCCGAGGGGCGCCTGCGCGCCGAGCTCGTCGAGGGAGAGTCCCCCGTAGAGCGTCTCCGAGAGCTCCTCGAAGAGCGTCGCAGCGTACGGCGAGACCACGATGTCGAAGCGCGTCGCGAGCTTGGAGATCCAGGCGAGCTCGTCCGGGACGGGCGCGATCACGGCGCGGCGCAGCCGCTGCACGCGCCCCTCGAGGTTCGTGATCGTCCCCTCGCGCTCGAGCGTCGAGGTCGCCGGCAGGACGAGGTCGGCCCAGCCGACGGCGAGATCGTGGAACATCGAGATCGCGATCACGTGCCGGGCGTGCTCGGCGAGCGCGCGCACGGCGGGATCCGACGCGGCCTCGTCGCCGGAGACCACGAGCAGCCCGATCGGCGTGCCGGGGTCGGTGTCGTCCTCGTCGGCGCTCGCAGCCCAGGCCTCCGCGACCGAGCGGCCGTTCGGCGTGGCGGGCAGGTGGAACGCCGCGCAGCCGGGCTTGCCCTCGAACCCGAGCGCGTGCGCAGCCTCGGCGAGGCGCGCTCCGCCCCCGCCGCCGGGACCCGACCAGACGAGCACCGCCGCGTCGCTTGCACGGAGCCGTTCGCCGAGGGGGTTGCCGGGCGTGACGAGATCCTTCAGGGCCTGGGCCGCCGAGGCATGGTCCTCGCCTGTCGCGCCGTAGGTGACGATCTCCGCGCCGCCCCGGCGCGCCTGGCGCAGCCAGAGGTCGACGATCGGCGCCCGGTCGGCGACGGCGTCGTCACCGACGACCACCACGATCCGGGCACCGGCGATCGTCGAGAGCGGGGCACGGAAGGCGTCGAGCGCAGACGAGGTGGCCTCCGGGAGGACGGCCGAGTGCGCATGCAGCCCCTGGCGCAGGAGGCGTCCGAGCCCGTATGCGATCTCGGTCGTCTCGGAGCCGGAGAGCGCCGTCACGATGTGGCCCTCCGCGTCACGCAGGAGGCGCTCGGCGGTGTCGAGCGCGGCGTCCCAGCCGACCGGCTGGAGCCCGCCCTCGCCCCGGACGAGCGGCTCGACGATCCGGTCCTCCGCCGCGACGTACGGGAAGCCGAAGCGGCCCTTGTCGCAGAGCCAGCCGCGATCGAGCTCGGGATGGTTCCGCGACTGGACGCGCTTGACCTTGCCCTCGCGCACCGTCACGGACGTGTTGCACCCGACCGGGCAGAGGCCGCACACCGACGGCACCGCCTGGATGTCCCAGGGGCGGGCCTCGAACCGGTACTGCGTCGAGGTCAGGGCGCCGACCGGGCAGAGCTCGATCACGTTGCCCGAGAAGGGCGCGCGGTAGGGGTCGGTGCCGAAGGTGGCGATCTCGGTGTGCGCGCCGCGGTTCCTCGCGATCAGCTGGCCGTCCTCGGCCACGTCGCTCGAGAACCGGGTGCAGCGGTAGCAGAGGATGCAGCGCTCGCGGTCGAGGGCGATGAGCGGCGACACCGGGATCGGCTTCTCGAGCGTCTGCTTCGCGAACGTCATCCGCGTCGAGCCCGGCCCGTAGCGGAAGGTGAGGTCCTGCAGCGGGCACTCGCCGCCCTTGTCGCAGACAGGGCAGTCGAGCGGGTGGTTGACGAGGATGAACTCGAGCGTGCCGTTCTGGCCGTCGGCGGCCTTCTGCGAGGTCGCGGCGGTCCGGACGACCATCCCGTCCTGGGCGGTCATGGTGCAGCCCGCCTGGAGCTTCGGGAAGCCCTCCACCTCGACGAGGCACATGCGGCAGGCGCCGACCGGCGGCCCGAGACGCGGCTCGTAGCAGAACACGGGGATCTCGATGCCGGCCGCGGCAGCGGTCTCGACCAGGCCCGTCCCCTTGGCGACCTCGATCTCGCGATCGTCGATCGTGACCTTCACGAGGTCGCTCATGAGGCTCCCGTTCCTTCCGCAGGCGCGAATCCACAGGAGCGGATTCGCGCGCGGGAGATCCACCGTGCCCGGCTCACGCCGGTCGCGGGGGCAGATCCCTGAAGGCGCCGGCCGGGGCCGGCGCAGCTGGCGGTTCCGGCCGGGTGGCTCACGCGATCACCTGGAGCGGGCGCTCGATCGTCGCGTGGCCGTGGGCGGCGTGCATGTCGGTCGGTGCGAGGATCCCCTCGAGCGAGGACCCACCGTGGTGCGGGCAGGCTCCCTCCTCGACGTGGGCGAGGAACTCGTCGCGGAACTTGGACGCGTAGCTGGCGACCGCGATCGCGTCGGAGTCGCCGAGTGGGCACAGGCACGTCCCGTTGATGCGCTCGCCGACGTCGAGCAGCAGCTCGAGGTCGGCATGCGAACCGTGACCGGCCTCGATCTTCTTGAGGATCTGCGTCAGCCAGCGCGTGCCCACCCGGCACGGCGTGCACTTCCCGCACGACTCGTGCTCGTAGAACTGCGAGACGCGGATCGCGAGCTGCACCATGCACACGCGGTCGTCGAGGGCGATCACGGCAGCCGAGCCGATCGCCGTTCCGGCACCGGTCATCGACTCGAAGTCGAGGGTCACCTTCTCGACCTCGGCGGCCGTCAGGATCGGGGTCGACGACCCGCCGGGGATGACGGCCTTCAGCGTGCGGCCGTCGGGCACACCACCGCCGACCACGTTGATCAGGTCTCGCAGCGGGAAGCCATGAGGGAGCTCGTAGTTGCCGGGACGGACGACGTTGCCGGACAGCGAGAAGACGCGTGTGCCGGTCGAGCTCTCGACGCCGAGGGTCGCGTACTCCGCGCCGCCCATCTCCAGGATGGGCGTCACGGTCGTGATCGACTCGACGTTGTTGACCGCGGTCGGCGAGGCGTAGAGGCCGGCGATGGCCGGGAACGGCGGCTTGGTGCGCGGCTGTCCGCGATGCCCCTCGAGCGACTCGAGCAGCGCGGTCTCCTCGCCGCAGATGTAGGCGCCGGCGCCGCGGTGCACGACGATCGTGACGTCCCCGAGCAGGTCCCTGGCCCGCATCTGCTCGAGGGCGTCGACGAGCACCTCGAACTCGCGCTCGTACTCGCCGCGGATGTAGACGAAGACGTGCTTCGCCTCGATCCCCCGCGCGGCGATCAGGCAGCCCTCGAGGAACCGGAACGGGACCCGCAGCATGATCTCGCGATCCTTGAAGGTGCCGGGCTCCGACTCGTCGGCGTTGACCACGAGGTAGTGCGGCTTGTCGAGCTTGTCCGGCTTGGGGACGAAGCTCCACTTGCGGCCCGTCGGGAAGAACGCCCCGCCGCGGCCGCGGAGGCCGGAGGCGTTGAGCTCCTCGATCAGCTCGTCCGGTGTCATCCCGCGCGCGCGGGTCAGCGCCGTGAAGCCGCCGACCGCCTCGTAGTCCTCGATGCGGGTGAGAGCCCCACCGTTCGTGCCGGCGAAGATCACCTCGGGCTGGCTAGCCACGCTTCAGCTCCTCCACGATCTCCGGGACGTCCTCCGCCTTCACGTGGAGCCGGTGGCGGTTGTTGACCGCGACCACCGTCGCCCAGCCGCAGCCGCCGAGGCACTCGACGGCGCGCAGCGTGAAGGCGCCGTCCGTCGACGTCTCGCCCGCGTGGATGCCGAGCTCGGCCTCGAACGCCTCGACGACAGCCTGGGCGCCGCTGACGGCGCACGAGACGTTCGTGCACACCTCGACACAGCACCGTCCGATCGGCTCGAGCCGGAACATGTCGTAGAACGACGCGATCGAGAGGCAGTAGGCAGGCGTCGTCCCGAGGCCGTCCGCGACCTCGCGGAACGCCTCCTCGGGGAGCCAGCCGCCGTGGCGCGACTGCGCGAGCTGCAGCGCAGGCAGCACCGCCGAGCGCGGGTCGGGGTATTGCGCCTTCAGCGCCTGGATCTCGTCGTAGAGGTCGTGTGCTCATGCCTGTTCCTCCAGGTGATCGGCCGCGAGGCCGATCACCTGTCGACGTCTCCCATCACGGGGTCGAGCCCGCCGCCGACGGCGATCAGGTCGGCGATCGCGACGTCGTAGCAGCAGGCCGCCGTGGCCTGCAGCGCCGCGAAGCTCGGCGCGCGGAACTTCACGCGCCACGGCTTCGGCCCGCCGTCGGAGACGAGGTAGCAGCCGCACTCGCCGCGCGCCGACTCGATCGCGACGTAGACCTCGCCCTCGGGGACGTGGTAGCCCTCCGTCACGATCTTGAAGTGGTGGATGAGGGACTCCATCGAGGTATGGAGCTCCTCGCGCGGCGGGAGCACGACCTTGCGGTCGTCCGCGATCCACGGTGCGCCGCGGAGCTCCTCGAGCCGGTCGATGCACTGCGCGACGATCCGCGCCGACTGGCGCATCTCGTCCATGTGGACCTTGTACCGGTCGTACACGTCGCCGTTCGGGTAGACCGGGACCTCGAACTCGACCTGGTCGAAGAAGAGATACGGCTCGTTCCGGCGCAGATCCCAGTCGACGCCCGAGGCGCGCAGCATCGGGCCGGTCTGGCCGAGCGCGATCGCATCGTCGGCGGAGAGCAGGCCGATCCCCTTCGTCCGCTCGAGCCAGATCTTGTTGCGGTCGAGGAGCGCCTCGTACTCGTCGACTGCCTTCGGCATCCGCTTCGCGGCCGCCCGCGCCTGGTCGTAGAAGCCCTCGGGGATGTCCTCGGCCAGCCCACCCGTCTGGAAGTAGCGGGTGTGCATGCGGACGCCCGTGACCATCTCGAAGAGGTCGAGGATCATGTCGCGCTCGCGGAACGCGTACCAGAACATCGAGATCGCGCCGATCTCGAGCGCGGAGGTGCCGAGCCACACGAGGTGCGAGTGGATCCGGTTCAGCTCGGAGAGGCACATCCGCATCCACGTGGCCTTCTCCGGCGTCTCGAGGCCGAGCAGCTTCTCGATCGCGAGGACGAAGACGAGCTCGTTCGCCTGGAAGGAGAGGTAGTCGATCCGCTCCGGGTACGTGATGCCCTTCCAGTAGGTCTTCTGCTCCATCGTCTTCTCGAAGCCGGTGTGGAGGTAGCCGATCACGGCGCGGATGCCGGCGATCTTCTCGCCGTCCAGGTCGACCACGAGCCGGAGCACGCCGTGCGTCGACGGGTGGTTGGGGCCGAAGTTGACGGTGAGGATGTCCTCGAGCCGGTGCTTCTCGGGATCGATCTCCATGATCGTCGGCGTCGGGTAGGGGATCCGGGTCCCCTCGTAGATGCGGGTGGCGGGCAGGACGCTCACCGTCACTCCTCCCCCGAGAAGCGGACGGGCTCGCCGCCGATGGGGTAGTCCTTGCGGAGCGGGTGCCCGTCCCAGTCCTCGGGCATCAGGATCCGAACGAGGTTCGGGTGGCCCCGGAAGGTGATCCCGAACATGTCGAAGGCCTCGCGCTCGTACCAGTCGGCGGCGGGCCACACGCGGATCACGGAGTCGACGTCCTCGCCGTCGTCGAGCCACACCTGCAGGCGCACGCGCGCTGGATCGTCGGTCACGCGGAGCAGGTGGTAGCTGACCGAGAAACGCTTCGGCTTCGGGTCGGGCACGCGCTGGAACCCCTGGGAGCCCGTCGCGTTGATGTCCCGCCCGGCCGCCGTGCCGATGTACCCGGCGACCCCGACCGCGCCCCAGCCGAGGTAGTCGGCCGGCGACAGGTCGACGAGCATGTTGAAGCGCTCGACGTCCCGAAGGTGGGTGGCGGCCTCGACCACGCGCGCCGGGTCGACGACGAGCGTCGTCTCGCCGCGGTCCTCGCGGGTCTCGACGAGCCCGGGCACGCCCTCGTAGCTCACTGCGCCACGCCCCTGATCTGGTAGGCGGGCGGCACGCCGGCGCGGATCTTCTCGTGGAGGCGGACGATGCCCTCCATCAGCGCCTCTGGCCTGGGCGGGCAGCCGGGCACGTGGATGTCGACCGGGAAGATCTTGTCGACGCCCTGCAGCACCGTGTAGTTGTTGAACATCCCGCCGGAGCTCGCGCAGGCGCCCATCGCGATCACCCACTTCGGCTCGAGCATCTGGTCGTACACCTGCCGCGCCGGCGCGGCCATCTTGTGCGTCATCCGGCCCGAGATGATCAGCAGGTCGGCCTGCCGCGGTGACGAGCTGAAGCGCTCCATCCCGAAGCGGGCGATGTCGTAGCGCGAGGAGACGATCGACATCATCTCGATCGCGCAGCACGCGAGCCCGAACGTGTCGGGCCACATCGAGTTGGACTGCGCCCAGGAGAGGGCCTTCTCGACCGTGGTCGTGAGCAGCGCGTCCTCGATCTTGTCGATCTCCTGCTCGAACACCCCGGGGCCCTTGTCGGGCATCAGCGTGCGCTCCGTCTTCAGCCCCGCCTGCGCGAGCGGGCGGTCGGAGATCAGGGGCAGCTTGCGGGCGAGAGGCTCGTCTACCGCCACTCGAGCGCTCCCTTCCGCCAGATGTAGACGTAGGCGACGCCGAGGATCGCGACGAAGCCGAGGAGCTCGACCAGGCCGAACCAACCGAGCACGTTCAGCTGCACGGCCAGCGGGTACAGGAAGACGATCTCGATGTCGAACAGGATGAAGAGCATCGCTGTGAGGTAGAAGCTCACGGTGAAGCGCCGGTCGGAGCCGGGGGCCTCGGTGGCGACGCCGGACTCGAACGGCAGCATCCGCTGCTTCGTGCGCGTCGCCGGCTTCTGGGCGAACACGAACGAGAAGACGATCATCGTCGCCGGGATCGCCGCCGCGAACAGCGCGTAGATGAGGAACGGGAGCCAGTCGGAGAGCATCGTGATCCTGTCCCGTCGACGGGGCGGGTCGCGCGAAACGTACCACCGCGCCACGGGGTGAACGAGCGGGTACCGCAGCCCCGCTCGCATGCGGGATCGGCGTGTCACGAAGTGGTGCTTCCCCGACCCGCTCCACGGTGAGGAAGGGTCGGTTCGCTAGGATCCCTGCATGGAGATCACCGAGCGCCCGACCGAGACCCTGCTCGAGCTCACGCCCGCCGCCGCTGTCAAGGTGCGCGAGCTGATGGCCGAGGAGCCCGACGCCGACACGCTCGTGCTGCGCGTCGCGATCGAGGGCGGCGGCTGCTCGGGCTTCCAGTACGGGCTCGGCTTCTCGACGGGCGCCGAGCAGGACGACCAGGTGGTCGAGTTCGACGGGGTCACCGTGGTCGTCGACCCCTTCAGCGCGCCGTACCTGAAGGGCGCGCGGATCGACTTCCTCAACACGATCGACCAGTCCGGGTTCAAGATCGACAACCCGAACGCCTCGTCGTCGTGCGGGTGCGGCCACTCCTTCCAGGTGGAGGAGGGCGCAGAGATGCCCGAGGGCACCCAGGTCGGCGGCTGCGGCTCCGGCTGCAGTCACTGACGCGCGACGTCACCCTCGGCTGATCCGCAGCCAGCACGCTTCGGCCGTCGGTTCGATGACGCTCTACGACAGGATCGGGGCGACCTACTCGGCGCACGCGCCGCGCCGATCCACGGCTTGCCGCCCGGATCGAGGCCGCGGTCGGCCAGGGCAGCGTGGTGTGCGTCGGCGCCGGCACGGGATCGTACGAGCCGCCGAGCACCGTCCTCGCCGTCGAGCCGTCGACGGTCATGATCGCGCAGCGTCCGGCCTCGGCCGCTCCGTGCCTCCAGGCCTTCGCAGAGGACCTGCCCATCCCGACCGGATCGTACGACGTCGCGTTGGCCGTGCTCACGCTGCGACCACTGGAGCGACCTCGATCGTGGACTTGCCGAGCTCCAGCGCGTCGCACGGCGGGTCGTGATCCTGACCTGGGACGCGGCGCACGTCGACCGGTTCTGGCTGCTGCGCGACTACTTCCCCGAGACGATCGCGTGGGAGCGCGAGCGGATGCCGGCCGTCGAGCTGTCGCAGCGCGCCTCGGCGCACGCGTCGAGGTCGTCGCGATCCCGCACGACTGCGCGGACGCGGTTCCTGTGCGCGTACTGGCGGCGTCGCCGCCGCGTACCTCGACCCGGCCGTGCGCGCCGGGATCAGCTACTGCGCCCAGCTCGGCAACGCGACAGACGAAGGGATCGCGCGCCTCGGCGACGATCTCCGGTCAGGAGCCTGGGAACGGCGGAACCGGGGCCTGCTCGACCTCGACGAGCTCGACGTGGGCTACCGGCTCCTCACGACGTCGTAGCGCACCACTCCTCGAGCCACGGCGTGCGGTGGCCGTCCTCGCGCCAGAGCACCGGGAAGAACGCCTCGTCGAGCTCGCGCTCGCCGGGACGCCGGTACTTCGAGTAGACAGGGTGCGGGGCCGCGCCCTCGGCCCAGCGCGTGTCGGTGGAGACCATGTGGCTGACGATCGCGCGACGCTCCTTGTCGGCCCGCTCGTTCGGCGGGGAGCCGTGGAACGTCCAGCCGTCGTGGAACGCGGCGCCGCCGGCCGGCACCTCGATGGGGACGAGCTCGATCTCCACGTCGTCGGGCACGACCTCCTTGACGTATCCAAGCCAGTCGTCCGGCGCGTGGAACGAGCCGCCCGCCGGGAAGCGCGGCCAGTGGTTCGAGCCACGGACGTAGTAGATCGTCCCGGCGTCTGCGCTCGTGTCGTCGAGCGCCATCCAGCAGGTGGTCATGTTCATCGGCTCGAGCCAGCCGACGTAGGCGGCGTCCTGGTGGCAGAGGAGCGCCTTGCCCGACGGCGGCTTCCAGATCGCGTTGTCCTGGATCAGCCGCAGGCCCGGCAGTCCTGCGAGCCTCGACCCGAACTCGGCGTTGCGCGCGGCGAGGACGGTCGCCGCGAGCGTGTGGTCTGCCTTCCAGACGTTGCAGAGCTGGCGCGTGAGATCGGGCGGCGTCGACGACGGGTCGTAGTTGACCTCGTCGGGGCGCAGGCCGGTCTCCCACGTGTGCGCGAACGAGCTCGCGAAGTGGTCGCGCGCGGCCGCCACCTCGTCGGCGGAGAGGAACGACTCGACGACGACGAACCCGTCGCGTGCATAGGCCTCGATCTGCTCGTCGGTCGGCTGCATCGGGTTCCTCCTGGTCGTCTGTCGGTTGGTGTCCGCCAATACATCTATCATCTAGATCATATGTCGATCAAGGACGGACGCACCGCTCGACGCCCCAGCGCTCGTGCTCGGCCCGATCGGGGCGGAGGGCGCGGTCGAGCGGATCGTCCGTCGGATCGGCGAGGCGATCGGCGCAGGGCTGCTCGCGCCGGGCGAGCGCCTCCCCGCGGAGTCCGACCTCGCCGCACAGCTCGACGTCGCCCCGATGACGCTTCGTCAGGCGCTTGCGATCCTCCGCGAGGCAGGGTTCATCGAGACGCGGCGTGGCCGCAGCGGCGGATCGTTCGTCCGTCCCGACGCACCCGCCCTCGTCCCCGCGCCGGACGCCGAGCCACCGAGCGCCTCCGCGCTCGCGCGACCTCACCGACTGGCGCAGGGCCGTGTCGGGTGAGGCCGCCGCGCTCGCCGCGGAGCGGGCGCGTCCCGCACGACGTTCGCAGGCTCGCCGCACTCGCGGCCACGGTCGAGGCGGGGGTCGACGACCGGGCCGCATACCGTCTCGCCGACGCGCGTCTGCACGTGGCCGTGGCCGAGGTCGCGCGGGCCCCGCGTCTGGTCGTCGCCGAGACGGAGCTGCAGGGGGAGGTCGCCGAGCTGCTCGCCTTCGCACCGGGGCCGGCGGGCGCCAGGCGGGTCTCCCAGGCCGGGCACGCGCCCGTCCTTCAGGCGATCGAGGCGGGCGACGCGGATGCCGCGCGAGCGGCGATGATCGCGCACGTCGAGGCGACCCACGACTGGATCGTCGGCCTGCGGCTCGGTCGGCTGCGGAGCTGACGGGTGTCTGCGACCGGTAGTCGGTGCCTCCACTAGATTGGCCGTGTGAGCACGGAGCGTCCGCTGCGCGTCGCGGTCGTCGGCTCGGGGCCGGCCGGCTTCTACGCCGCCGGTGCACCTGCTGGCGTCTGCGACCGACGTCGAGGTCGACGTGATCGAGCGCCTGCCGACCCCGTGGGGCCTCGTGCGGCTCGGCGTGGCGCCCGACCATCCGAACATCAAGGCCGTCTCGCGGGTGTTCGAGAAGACCGCCGAGAAGCCCGGCTTCCGCTTCCTCGGCAACGTCGAGGTCGGCCGTGACATCACCCATGACGAGCTCGTCGGCCTCTACGACGCCGTGATCTACGCGTTCGGCGCGCAGACCGACAGGCGGATGGGGATTCCCGGCGAGGACCTGCCGGGGTCGTGGCCTGCGACGGCGTTCGTCGCGTGGTACAACGGCCACCCCGACTTCCAGGACGTGCCGTTCGACCTCTCCGGGAAGCGCGCCGTCGTGTCGGGAACGGGAACGTCGCGGTCGACGTCGCGCGCATGCTCGCGCTGACCGCCGAGGAGATCCGGCCCACGGACACGGCCGACGACGCGATCGACGCGATCCTCGCCGCCGGGATCGAGGAGATCCTCGTGCTCGGTCGCCGAGGGCCGGTGCAGGCGGCGTTCACGAACCCCGAGCTCGTGGAGCTGACCGAGCTCGCGGGCGCCGACCTCATCGTCGAGCCCGCCGATCTCGAGCTCGACCCGGCGAGTGCGGCTGCGCTCGAGGGCGACGCGATGGCGGAGCGAAATCTCGCCGTGCTGCGTCAGGTCGCGGCGGGCACCCCGGAGGGCAAGCCGCGGTCGCTGCACCTCCGCTTCCTCACCTCACCGGTCGCCCTGCTCGGTGACGGCCGGGTGGAGGCGGTCGAGGTCGTCCGCAACCGGCTCGAGGCAGGTGCGGACGGCAGGATCTCCGCCGTCGCGACCGAGGAGCGCGAGACGATCCCGTGCGACATCGTCTTGCGGAGCGTCGGCTACCTGGGCGTAGGCATCGACGGCCTTCCCTTCGACGAGCGTCGCGGCGTGATCCCGAACGACGGTGGTCGCGCGCTCGCCGACGACGGCACGCCGCTTCCGAGGGTCTACACCGCGGGTTGGATCAAGCGCGGTCCGAGCGGCGTGATCGGCACGAACAAGAAGGACGCGACGGAGACCGTCGAGCTGCTGCTCGCCGATCATGCGGCCGGCCTGCTGCCGCCCGTCGCCGCGACCGCCGCCGACGTGGACGCGCTTCTCGCCGGGCGCGGCGTCGAGGTCGTCACGCACGAGGGCTGGAAGCGCATCGACGCCGCCGAGCGTGCGGCGGGCGAGCCAGACGGGCGCCCTCGCTGCAAGCTCTGCAGCTGGGACGCGCTTCTCGGCGCGGCACGCGGGGCCTAGCCCCGGCCGCAGCCGATGCCAGGGCCGGTGTAAGTGACCGGTGTAAGACACCGCCGGTGTGTCAAGAGCTCGTGTCGCGATTTCGCCGCGATCGCTCCACGGGCAGAATCACGCAAACGCGGATCGCGCCTCAGCTGCCCCGGGGGCTGAGTCGGCACGATCTCGACACACGTCGGGTGACGGTGTCAGACAGCGATCTTCCCGCAGCGATCTTGCCGGTGGGCCGGGCGCGCTCCGGATGCGTCGGGGATGGGCCGCGGTCGGGGTCGGCGGTTTCCCCGATGTCGGCGCGACAGGCCCCGTTACAGTGCCCCACAGACTCGAGGAGGAGACACATGGACAAGCTCTGGGGTGGAGAGACCGACAAGGCGATCAACAACTTCCCGGTCTCGGGTGAGCCGATCCCGCCGGCCGTCGCCCACTGGCTCGGTCGGATCAAGGCCGCTGCCGCGCGCGTCAACGCCGATCTGGGGCTGCTCGACGCGGAGCTCGCCGAGCGGATCGCCGCCGCCGCGGATCGTGTGGCCGCCGGTGAGTTCGACGACCAGTTCCCGATCGACGTCTTCCAGACCGGCTCGGGCACGAGCTCGAACATGAACGCGAACGAGGTGATCGCGAGCCTCGCCGGCGAGGGCGTCCACCCGAACGACCACGTCAACATGGGGCAGTCGTCGAACGACGTCTTCCCGTCGGCCGTCCACTGCGCCGCCCTCGGCGAGATCGCCCACGACCTGCTGCCGGCGCTCGAGCGCCTCGCGGCGTCGCTGGAGCGCAAGGCCTTCGACTTCGACGACATCGTCAAGTCCGGGCGCACCCACCTGATGGACGCGGTGCCGGTGACGCTCGGCCAGGAGTTCGCCGGCTACGCCGCGCAGGTGCGCCAGGGAATCGCCCGCGTCGAGGACGCGATGCCGCGGCTCGGTCAGATCCCGCTCGGCGGCACGGCCACCGGCACCGGCCTCAACACGCACCCCGAGTTCGCCGCGCGCGTGCGCGAGCGCCTCTCGCGCGAGACCGGCCTGCAGATCTCCGCGCCGGCCGACCACTTCGAGGCGCAGGCCGCCCGCGACGGCCTCGTCGAGGCCTCGGGCGCGCTCAAGGTCGTCGCCGTCTCCCTGACGAAGATCGCCAACGACCTGCGGCTGATGGGCTCGGGCCCCCGTGCGGGTCTCTCCGAGCTGTTCCTGCCCGAGCTGCAGAAGGGCTCCTCGATCATGCCCGGGAAGGTCAACCCGGTCATCCCGGAGGTCGTCACGCAGGTCGCCGCGCAGGTGATCGGCAACGACGCGGCGATCACGATCGGCGGGATGAACGGCCACTTCGAGCTCAACGTCTACATCCCGATGATGGCGCGCAACCTGCTCGGGTCGATCAAGCTGCTCGCGAGCGCGTCGCGGCTGCTCGTCGGAGAAGTGCGTCGACGGGCTCGAGGCGAACCGGGAGCAGAACGAGCGCTATGCGGAGAACACGCTCAGCTCGGCCACGGCCCTCAACCCGTTCATCGGCTACGACAAGGCCTCGGAGATCGTGAAGGCCGCGGTCGCCTCGGGCGGCTCGCTGCGCGAGGTCGCCCGCGAGCTCGGCGTGGAGGAGAGCGTCCTCGACGAGGCGCTCGACTACCACGCGATGGCGAAGCCGCACGGGTGAGCGCCGCGGTCATCCGAGCGCGTCGCAGGCGTCGGTCGAGCTCGACCGAAGGCATGTTCAGACTGGTGCGTGTCTCGTCGGCCGCGTCGAGTAGGCTCGCCGCCGCGCGCGGGCGTCGGACGTCCGCCGGCGGAGAGAGACAACGAATTCAGGGGGTCTCATGAGGAAGCAGTCCTCGCGCTCATGATCGGAGCGCTCGTGCTCGTGCTGTCGGTCGGCGCCGGCGCCTCGGTCGCGGCGCGAGCGCCGGCCGAGCGGCAACGAGCCACAGGCGCGGTGCAAGCCCGACGACCTCGAGCACCCGCTCGGCAAGCAGCAGCGAGAGCTGCAGGCGAAGGCCGCCGAGATGAAGGTCGCAGGGCAAGGTCAAGGCCGGCACGAAGGTCGGCAAGGTCGCGAAGGGCCAGTACGTCGAGCTCGCGCGCGAGGGCACCGACCGCGTCTTCGTGATCATCGCGGAGTTCGGGAACGACGCGGCATCCATCCGAGCTCGACGGTGGCCGAGGCGACCGCTGCGTGACGGCCGCTGCACAACCAGATCCCGCAGCCCGACCGCAGCGGTCGACAACACGACGATCTGGCAGGCCGACTTCAACAAGGCGCACTACGAGAACATGTACTTCAACCGGATGGTGAAGTACTACAAGGCACCAGTCCTCCGGCCGCTACACGGTCAACGGCGACGTGATCGACTGGGTGAAGGTGCCGTTCAACGAGGCGCGCTACGGCCGCAACGTCTGCGGCGGCGATCGTCTGCTCAACACGTCTGGTACCTGATCCGCGACGCGATCAACCGTGGGTCGCGAACGGCCAGACGGCCGCCGGCAAGACGATCGCCGCAGATCCACGAGTATCTGAAGACGTTCGACGTGGGATCGCTACGACGTCGACGGCGACGGGAACTTCGACGAGCCGGACGGCTACATCGACCACTTCCAGATCGTCCACGCCGGTGGCGAGGAGACCGGCGGCGATCCGCCCAGGGCATCGTACGCGATCTGGTCGCACCGCTGGTACGCGGCCGTACCAGGGCGATCGGCTCCGGCGGGCTCCCGGGCGTGAACGCCGGTCGGCATGGAGCTTCGGTGGCGACGGGCACGTTCGGCAACCTCGGCGGGGCGTCGGCGTGTGGGTCGGCGACTACACGATCCAGCCCGAGAACGGCGGCCTCGGCGTGTTCGCGCACGAGTACGCCCACGACCTCGGGCTGCCCGACCAGTACGACACTCGGCCGGGCGGCGCGGAGAACTCGACCGGGTTCTGGACGATCATGTCCTCCGGCTCGAACCTCGGCGACGGCGGACCGAACGGCATCGGCGACGACCCCGGCGACTTCAACGCCTGGGAGAAGTTCCAGCTCGGGTGGCTGAACTACGAGGTCGCCTTCGCCGGGAAGAAGTCCGAGCACAAGCTCGGCCCGTCGGAGTTCAACACGAAGCAGGCGCAGGGCGTCTTCGTCGTCCTGCCCGACAAGCAGGTCACGGACAAGTTCGCGCGACCCCTACGCGGGCTCGAACTTCTACTTCTCCGGCTCGGGCAACGACCTCGACAACTCGATGACGAAGTCGGTGACGTTGCCGGCCGGTGCCGTGCACCTCACCGCGCAGGTCAACTACCAGATCGAGGCTGGACTGGGACTACGCGTACCTGACGGCCTCAACGGCAACGGCGGCAACCAACGTCTCCCCGTCGCGACCAACCCGAACGGGCAGAACGCCGGGAACGGGATCAACGGCGACGGGCAGCGGCGGGCAGCTGGGTGGCCCTCACGGCCGACCTGTCGGCATTCGCCGGTCAGACCGTGCGCTCGGCTTCCGCTACTGGACGGACGGCGCGGTCGCCGAGCCCGGCTTCGGTGTCGACAACATCGCCATCAGCGGCAGCCGCTCGATCGGACCGCCGAGACGCGACGCCGGCTGGACGTTCAACGGCTTCAAGACGACGACGGGCACGGAGACGAACAGCTACTTCAACGCCTACGTCGCTCGAGAACCGCAACTACGTCGAGTACGACAACGGTCGCTCAAGACCGGCCCGTACAACTTCGGCTTCCTCAACACGAAGCCGGACTGGGTCGAGCACTTCCCGTACCAGGACGGCATCCTGATCAGCTACTGGGACTCGTCGTTCACGGACAACAACACGAGCGAACACCCGGGCGGTGGACTGATCCTTCCGATCGACGCCCATCCGACGGCGCTCGTTCGACCGGACGACCGTCCGAAGTGGCGCGCACGCGTTCAGTCCTACGACTCGACCTTCGGGCTCCAGTCGACGGACGCGCTCTCGCTCCACATCAACGGCGTCGAGAGCAAGATCCCGTCGCTGCCGGGGGTGTCGGTGTTCAACGACTCCACCGACTTCTGGGATCCCTCGACACCGCTCGCGAACGTGATCACCCCGAACACCGGGACGACCGTTCGCATCAAGAGCATGACGCCGGGCGGTTTCGCCCAGATCGAGGTCAGGTAGCACCAGCGCCTCGATGACGAGACGAGCGGAGCGGGCGGGGGCAACCCCGCCCGCTCTCGTTCTCGGACGAGGAGCCTCAGTCGATCGGCGGCGGCACGCACGGCGCGCCGGTGATGCGCAGCGATGCGACGCTTCCCTTGCCACCCACGGCCCGCACGGCGAAGGCCCGCCCGCACGGTTGGTTCGGGAGCCGGAGCGTGGCCGAGAACTTGCCGGTCCGGGTCGCGAGCACCGTGACGCGACGGGGGCCGCTCGAGGGTCAGCGCGGTGACGACGACCCGCTCGGAGGGTCGGAAGCCGGAGCCGTGGACGACGAGCGGAGCCCGGTCGACGACCGTGAGCCTCGGCGCGACCGCGGCGCCGGCCACGGGGATCGCGACGACGCGCGGCAAGGAGCGCTGCCATGAGCAGGCGCGTGCGCATGGCCGTGACGCTACAGGCCGTACGTGAGGAAGCGGTGAAGACGCCCGGATCGAGGGATCGGCTCGGGCGCACGCGAAGCCGATCCAGACCACATGCGGCGTCTCTGCTCGACCGTCCTCGCGGTGCTCTTCGCTGCCGCGTGCGTACCCCTGGCCCACGCGATCACGAACGGCGAGCCCGACGGCAACGCACATCCCTACGTCGGGCTCGTCGCCTTCTACGACGCGGACGGCGTCTACGTGCAGCGCTGCACCGGCACGCTGATGGCTCCCGCCGTCCTCCTCACCGCGGCGCACTGCGCCTTCGCCGACGACGGGACGCGGCTGACGGAGGCGCGCGTCTGGTTCGATCCGGTCGTCGGGCCAGGCGTTGTCTCGGGCAAGCTAGGCGGCACCCCCGGCAGAGCGTTGCCCCACCCCGCGTTCGACGGCTACGCGTCGTTCCCCGACTCCAACGACGTCGCGGTCGTGCTCCTCGAAGCCGCGCAGACCGCACGCGGGCTGGGCGCCCTTCCGGCCGTGGGGCTGCTCGACACGCTCTCGAAGAAGACCGATTCGTTCACGCTCGTCGGCTACGGGTTCGAGCAGCTCAAGCCCGTGGAGATCACCGGTGACCGCACGCGCAACCGGGCGACTGCGGTGCTCGGCGGGCAGAACGGCAGCAAGACGGCGGGCTTCAACCTGCGCACCAAGGCGGGCAAGGCCGGCGGGGGGTTCTGCTCCGGCGACTCCGGCGGACCGGTACTCGTCGGCGAGTCGAACGTGGTCGTGGCGGTCAGCTCGCTCGTGCAGCAGAGCTGTAAGGCGTACGCGCTCTCGACGCGCGTCGACACCGCGGCGATCCGCGCCTGGCTCACGCAGTACCTGAGCTGAGCGCCCCGAGCGCGCGAGACGGCTCAGTGCCCGGGCGGGCGCTGGTCGTCGTCGAAGTGGTCGCCGCCGCCGAGGCGCTGTGCGGTGTACGTGTCGCCCGCCGTGTTGCCGTACTCGCGGTCGATCTCGTTCGCCTCTCCGTCGCGCTCCTGCTTCGTCTTCTCGGGATCCTGGCGCAGCCAGCCGAGAATCGTGTTCTTGAGAGCCATGCCGGGAGTCTAGTACGCGACCGCGCCGCGACCCGTGTCGGCCGCGTGCTTCTGCTCGTCGGCGCGGTAGCTCGACCGCACGAGCGGCCCGGCGAAGACCGACCCGAACCCGAGCGCCTCGCCCTGCTCGCGCAGCCAGCGGAACTCGTCGGGGTGCACCCAGCGGTCGATCGCGGCGTGCTGCTCGACGGCTGCAGGTACTGGCCGATCGTGACGACGTCGACGCTCGTGCGCGCGCAGGTCGCGCATCGTCTCCACGATCTCGTCGTTCGTCTCGCCGAGCCCGACGATGATCCCCGACTTCGTCAGCACCGGGTAGTCGGCGACCTCCTTGGCCCGGCGCAGGAGCCACAGCGCCCGGTCGTAGCTCGGCCTTGGCGCCGCGCATGCGGCGGTGGAGCGAGCGGACCGTCTCGATGTTGTGGTTGAAGACCTCGGGCCGCGCGCCGAGCACGGTCGCGAGCGCCTGCTCCTCGACGCCGAGGAAGTCCGGCGTCAGCACCTCGACCGAGCAGTCCGGGAGCTTCGCCTTGAGCGCGCGGATCGTCGCCGCGAAGTGCCCCGCCCCGCGGTCGGGGAGATCGTCGCGGTCGACCGAGGTGACGACGACGTGCTTCGCCCCGAGCGTCGCCGCGGCCTGCGCGAGGCGCAGCGGCTCGAGCGGGTCGGGCGCGTGCTCGGGCCTGCCCGAGTTGACGTAGCAGTACCGGCAGGCGCGCGTGCAGGTGTCGCCCAGGATCTGGAACGTCGCGGTGCCCTTCCCCCAGCACTCCGCGATGTTCGGGCAGCGCGCCTCCTCGCACACGGTCGTGAGGCTCGCGCCCTGGAGGAGCTTCTTGACGTCGAAGAACTGCGAGTCCTGGCTCGGCGCGCGGACCTTCATCCACTCCGGGCGGCGCGGCCGGTCGGCGACGGGGAGCGAGGTCTCCACGGATCCCAGTGTACGGAGGCGACGCCCTGGCGGGGTCAGGGGACGAGCGTGAACGCGTCGACGTGCAGCGGCTGCACGACCGAGAAGTGCCGCCGGTCGAGCGTCGCGATCGTGTCCTGCTCCAGGCGCTCGGCGATGGCGATCACGGAGGCGTCGACGAGGCTGAGGGGGAGGTCGTCGTACTGCTCGACGAGCGTCGCGACCCGCGCGTAGTCCTCCGCATCCAGGTTGGCCACGAGCGCCGACCCGTCGAGCACGGCGGCGAGGAGCAGTGGTGTCGCTCCGGGACGACCACGGCTGCGTGCGAGCCAGTCGAGCTCGACGATCACCGGTGCCGGCATCACGATCGTTGCTCCTGACGAGAGCGTGGAGGCACAAGCGCCGTGATCGGCGTCGAGCTCGTCCAGGGCGCCGAAGACGACGCTGGTGTCGACGACGAGCGTCTCGCTCAAGAAGCGCGTTCCCGGTCGGCCTGCCGATCTGCCCGGATCCGATCGTGCTTGGCCAGCACGGCCGCCGCGATCAGGGCATTCCTCGCTGCCCTCGGGGAACGGCGGCTGCCTGATCGCGTCGTCCTGCGGCGGCGGCAGCTTGCCGATGAAGCTCGGCACGCGCCGACGCGTCTTCGCCCGCCACTCGAGGCCCTGGCGGATCACCTCGCCCAGCGAGATGCCCTCCTCCTGCGGCGATCGCGCGCAGCTCGTCGAGCAGCGCGTCGTCGGCCATGATCGTCGTGCGGGACATACGCGCCATTATGGCACTCATTATGTCACATGATCGTGACGTCCTTCACCCCGCCTCGTTCCGGCGAGAGGCGTTTCGCTCGCAGTGCCGGCGAGCTCTGGGTGTCGTCTGGCCGCTCGGGGTCAGGGCTCGCTTCGCGACCCCAGACCCCTCGGATGGCGCGCTTCTGGTCGAGCGCTCGCTTCGCGACCCCGACCCCGATGCCCGCTGCGCGCTCAGCGCGTCGAGAGCTTCTCGTGGACGGGCTGGGCCCAGAGACCCGGCCCGTCGTCGGCGGGCAGCTCGTCGAACGTGAGCCCGAAGACCTCTCCGAGCGCTGCGACGGCCGTGGGACGGACGTCGTCCACGGTCAGCGGCCGGCCGAGCTCGGCGGCCATCGTCGTGAACGACGCATCCTCGAGCCCGCAGGCCGTGATCCACTCGGTGAACGGCGCAGGGTCGAGGTCGACGTTGAGCGCGTAGCCGTGCGTCGTCACCCAGCGGGACGCATGCACGCCGATCGACGCGATCTTGCGTGGCGGCGACGCCGCCGTCGCGGGCATCCAGACGCCGGTGAGACCGTCGATCCGCGTGCCCTCGAGGTCGAACGCGGCCAGCGTGCGGATCAGCGCCTCCTCGAGGTCGCGGACGTACCGCTTGAGATCCTGACCGTGGCGCTTGAGGTCGAGGATCGGATAGCAGACGAGCTGCCCCGGCCCGTGGAACGTCGACTTGCCCCCGCGGTCGGTCTCGACGACGTCGATCTCGAGCTCGGCAGGGAGATGGACCTCGCCGTCCTCGGTGCGACGGCCGAGCGTGATCACGGGCGGGTGCTCGAGGAACACGACGGTGTCGGGGATCGCTCCCTGCGAGACTGCGCCCGCGAGCGAGCGCTGCAGAGCGAGCGCCTCCCCGTAGGGGACGAGACCCGGCTGGAGGAGATAGGCTCCGGCGCTCACGGAGAGGAGCCTAGATGACGTCCTTCGAGATCGCGCCGGCAGCCACCGACGCCGAGCTCCGTGCGTTCGTCGAGATCGTGGGCGTCGTCCACCCGGGTGCGGGTGCGACGCGTCGACGTGCTCCGGCACGAGCTCGAATCCCGCCCGAGACCGTCTTCCTCCTCGCGTCGCTCGACGGCGAGCCGGTCGGCGCCGGGACGGGAAAGGCGTCGAGCCTGGGCGACGCGCTGTACGCGATGGCCCGGGTGCTCCCGCGCACCGCCGCCGAGGCGTCGGGGCGAGCGCTCCTCGGGGCGCTCTCGGCGCACGCCCGAGCGGTGGGGCGCCGGGCCTCGTCGGACGCGCGCTCGAGGACGACCGAGGCTCGCGGGCGTTCCTCGACCAGGCACGGCTTCGTCGTCGTGTCGCGTGAGCTGCCCGTGGCGCTCGATCTCACCGGCGTTCCGCCGTCTGCGACCCCTCGCCGCCCGACGGGCGTCGAGCTCGTGAGCCTCGCGGAGCGGCCCGACCTCGCGGAGCGCGCGTACGCGGTCGAGGCGGAGGCCGTGGTCGACATCCCGGTCGGCGTCCGAGCGCCCCGAGGCCCGGACCGTACGCCGCCTGGCTCGCGGACAGCGGTCGAGTCGCCCGACGCGCTGCTCGATCTCTCGCTCGTGGCGCTCGTCGGCGGCGAGGCCGTCGGGTGGAGCGGCCTCGCAGCGACGGGCGAGGAGGGGCGTCGCCGAGAACCAGCTCACCGGCGTGCGACGCGCGTGGCGTCGCAGAGGGATCGCCACCGCGCTCAAGCGGGAGCAGGCCTGGCGCGCTCGAGAGGCGGGCCTGCGCACCATCGAGACGACGAACGACGACGGCGAACGAGCCGATGCGCGCGGTCAACGCGCGGCTCGGGTTCGTCGCTCTGCCCGCGTGGCTGCTGTTGCGCGGCCCTCTCTGGCGTGGACGACGGCTAGACCGCGCGCATGCGGTTGTTGCGCGGGTTGTGCTCGACCTCGGCGAGACCGAGCGCCTCGAGCACCGGCGGCACGTAGCTCGCGAAGCGGCCGCGGAGGCCCTTCTTCAGCCCGTACCACCCGCCGACCGGGTTGTCGGCGGATCGCGCCCAGCCTCGACGGTGCCCTCGGCCGCGGGCTTCTGCTCGTCGGCGTTGCCGAGGAGCATCCAGTCGCCGTGCCCGACCAGCATCGCGTGCAGGTCCTCGATCGCCCGGAGGTGGTAGCTGAGCTTCGTCGAGCCGACCTGGCAGACGAGCGCCGGCGGGTCGGCCTCCGGGTCGCGATACACCGTGAACTCGGAGCTCGCCCGGGGGCGTCGATCAGCACCCAGGGGCTCTCGCGTGTGCCGTCGCCGACGGGCACCGTCCTACGCGCCGCCGTCCCAGCCTTCGAGGCGCTCGCGCAGGTCCTTCATGAACCCGCCGCTGTAGGCGCCGTCGACGAGGCGGTGGTCGTACGTGAGCGTGATGTTCATCAGCGGACGGATCGCGATCACGTCCTTGCCGAGCGTGTCCTGGACGACCCACGGCCGCTTGACGAGCGCGTAGGTGCCGAGGATCGCGACCTGGGGCTGGTTGATGATCGGCGTGCCGTGGAAGGTGCCGAACCCGCCGGGGTTCGTGACGGTGAACGTGCCGCCCTGCACGTCGTCGGGGAGGAGCTTCTTCGTGCGCGCGCGCTCGGCGAGATCGGCGATCGAGCGGGCGAGCCCGAGCAGGTTCATGTCCTGGGCGTTCCGGATCACGGGCACGATCAGCCCGCGGCCGCCGTCGAGCGCGACCGCGATGCCGAGGTTCACGAACGAGCGCGAGACGATCTTCTCACCGCGCAGCTCGCCGTTGATCCACGGCCAGTCCTTGAGCGTCTCCACCGTCGCCTGCGCCACGAAGGCGAGGTACGTGGGGTTGACCCCGTAGGAGCGCTGGTACTCCGCCTTGAGCGACTCGCGGGCGGCGACGACGCGCGACATGTCGACCTCGATCGCGCTGGTCACGTGCGCGGACGTGTCGAGCGACCGGCGCATGTGGTCCATCACGCCGCGACGCATCGCCGTCATCGGCTCCGCGGTCTCGCCTGGGAGCAGGGGCACTTCCTCCGGAAGTGCCAGAGGAGCGGAAGGGTGAGGCGCCGGTGCTGCCTGTGCGACGACCGAGGCGGGCGCCGCTGCGACGGCCTGTTTCTCTGGCACCTGCGCAGCAGGTGCCCCGACCGCGGCTGGCGTTGCGGCCACGGGCGGCTCCTCTGGCACTTGCGGAGCAAGCGCCCCGACCGGCGGCGACGGGGGCGATTCGAGGAACTGCAGGATGTCCTTCTTCGTCACGCGGCCGCCCTGTCCCGTTCCCGGGATGACCGCCGGGTCGACGCCGTGCTCGGCCGCGATCCGCGCGACGACCGGCGAGACGAACGTGCGCCCGTGGTCGCCGTTCGACGGCATCGCGCTCCCGGCGCTCGGCTCAGCAGGGGGCACGGGGGCGGGAGCCGCTGCGATCGGGGGCGGGACGGCGTCGAGCGGTGCGGCTGCGACGGGAGCAGCGGGCGCCAGAGCCTCGGGCGCCGGCTCGGGCGCGCCCGCAGGTGCGATCACGGCGAGGACGGTGCCCACCTCGACCGTCTGACCTTCCTGCACGAGCAGCTGGGCCACGATCCCCTCGCCTGGGCTCGGCACCTCGGTGTCGACCTTGTCGGTGGAGATCTCGAGGAGCGGCTCGTCCATGGCGACGGCGTCGCCCGGCTGCTTCAGCCAACGGGTGATCGTGCCCTCCGAGACCGACACGCCCATCTGGGGCATCACGACCTCGATCTGCGTGCCGGTGCTCACCGTCTCATCTCCTTCGCTGCATGGTAGAGGCCCGGTGCGACGGGCCGAGGTCTCAGTACGCGGCGAGCTCCCGGAGCGCCGTGACCACGTCGTCGACCTGTGGGATGAACGCCTTCTCGAGGGGCGGGGAGAACGGCACCGGCGTGTCGGGCGCGGCGATCCGGCGGACAGGCGCGTCGAGGTCCTCGAACGCCTCCTCGGCGATCGTCGCGACGATCTCCGCGCCGAACCCGCCCGTCCGCGTGTCCTCGTGGAGGACGAGCGCCTTCGACGTCCGGCGCACCGCGTCGAGCACGGCGTCCCGATCCCATGGGATCAGCGTGCGGAGGTCGAGCACCTCGACCGAGGTCCCCTCCGCCTCGAGCCGGGAGGCAGCCTCTGCGGCGGTCCAGACCATCGCTCCCCAGGTGACGACCACGATGTCGTCGCCCGGGCGATGGACGCGCGCCTTGCCGAACGGGATCGCGAACCGCTCGTCCGGGACGTCGGCCTTGATCCTGCGGTAGAGGTGCTTGTGCTCGAAGAAGAGGACAGGGTTCGCGTCCTCGATAGCGGTCACGAGCAGGCCCTTGGCGTCCTCGGGGGTCGACGGGCAGACGATCTTCAGGCCGGGGATGTGCGCGAAGCTCGACTCGGGGTTCTGGGAGTGGAACGGGCCACCCGAGAAGCCGCCGCCCGACGGGAGGCGGACGACGATCGGGACGGGCGTGCCGGCGCGGAAGTACTGCTTGGCCGCGACCGTGACGAGGTGGTCCCACCCGCACGAGACGAAGTCCGCGAACTGCATCTCCGCCACCGGTCTCAGCCCCATCAGCGCGGCACCCGTGGCACCCCCGAGGATCGCGGTCTCGGAGAGCGGCATGTCCACGACGCGCCACGGGCCGAACTCCTCCTGGAAGCCGAGGGTCGCCTTGAACGCGCCGCCGTAGACGCCGACGTCCTCGCCCAGCACGAACACCCGCTCGTCGCGGCGCATCTCCTGGCGGAGACCGTCGCTGATCGCCTGGAGGTAGGTCTTCTCGCTCACTTGTGGTGGGGGGTGTCGAGCTCCTCGAGCGACGCGAACACGCCGTCGACGAGCGTTGCCGGATCGGGCAAGGGGGATGCCTCGGCGCGTTGGGCGGCGTCGTTCAGGATCTGCTTCACCGACGACGTGATCCCGAGGTTCTCGTCGTCCGTCATGCCGACGTGCTCGTGCAGCCAGGTGCGGTAGCGCTCGATGGGGTCTCGCTTCGCCCACTCCTCGAAGAGCTCCTTCGGGACGTAGAACGCGTCGTCGTGGACGGCGTGGCCCTCCATCCGCAGCGTCACGCTCTCGATCAGCGTCGGCCCACCGCCCTCGCGCGCCTTCTCGATCGCGCGCTTGGCCTCGCGGTAGACGGCCAGCACGTCGGTTCCGTCGACGACCACGCCCTCGAACCCGTACGCGGCGGCGCGGTCGGCGAGGTGCTCGCAGGCGTACTCGAGATGGCTCGGGGTGGAGTAGGCCCACTGGTTGTTGTCGATCACGAACACGACCGGCAGCCGGCGCACGCCGGCGAGGTTCATCGCCTCGTGGGCGTCGCCGCGCGCGGCCGCTCCCTCACCGGTCCAGGCGACGGCGACGCGACGCTCCTCGCGGATCCGGAAGGCCAGCGCCATCCCCACGGCGACGGGGAGCATCGCCGGGAGGTGGCTCACCATCGGATGGATCCCGAGGCGCGCGTCACCGAGGTGGACGTTCCCGTCGCGTCCGCGCGTCGGACCGTCCTCGCGCCCCATGTACTGCGCCAGGATGCGCCACGGATCGATTCCGCGCGTGATGTGCACGCCCATGTCCCGTTGCACCGGCGTGGCGACGTCGTTCGGCGCCATCGCCGTGGCGACGCCGACGGCAGACCCCTCGTTTCCGCGACCCGTGTAGAAGGAGCCGGGGATCTTCCCCTGCTTGTAGAGGATGTGACCGCGCTCCTCGAGCGCCCGCGTCAGGAGCATGTTCCGGTAGATGGTGAGGAGATCCTCGCGGTCGAGGCCGGCGTCCTTCACCTCCTGGAGCGAGCCGAACGGCTCAGCTTCCCGTACCGCCAATGGGTCCTCCCAGTCGGGTTGGTCGGGCGCACTCTAACGGGTACGGAGGATCGCGCCCGGAGAGCGCCGGACGCCTGCGACCCGCGAGGCACCCCACTTCGGCGTACGCATGCCATCCGGGAGGAACCGGTCGGCCACCTGTCGGTGAGGCGAGCGGCCGCTCGCGCTACGGTGCGCTCGTGGCCGACTCAGACGCCGACGCCGGGGAGTCCGGTGCGACCGACCCTCCTGGCCGCGATCCCGCGCAGGAGTCGCGGACGAAGCCGAAGCGGAGCTGGATCCAGGAGGAGAGGAGGCAGACGCTCGGGGACTGGGTGTCGTTCTGCCTGACCTGCGGCCACGTCCAGCGCTACTTCGAGGCGGACGAGGCCGCACTGCCTGCGACGTGCCCGTTCTGCGAGGGGCCGATGCGGCATCGCTGTCCTGCCTGTGACGCGCGGCTCCCGTCGGCCTTTCAGGTCGAGTGCGAGGAGTGCGGTGCCGAGCTGCGTCCCAACGAGCTGTTCGGCATCCCCATCCGGCGCGAAGGCCGGTAGCCACGGGCTCCCGCCTCGACCGGCGCGCCTGTGATATCCCACTCGCCACCGGGCGCGAACGTCCGCTCACCCGACCCCACCCCGGAGACTCTCATGAACCCAGCGAGCATCGAGGCTTTCGACAGCTGGATCCGCGGCCGGTTCAGGGATCTCAACACCGAGCTCGAGGAGCGGTACTTCGCGCTCGAGAACCCGGCGGCGGTCGAGGGCGTGGCGCCCGAGCTGACCGCGGCGCTGCAGGCAGAGGGAGACGAGCTCGTCGGCGCCGTCGCGACCATGCCGCTGCTCGACCTCGACGCCGAGCGCGGGTACGACCTGCTCGGGAACGTCGGGCTCTACATGGCGGCGCTGCGCCGCCACGAGCTGACGAACCCCGATCGTGAGGAGCGGTCCCCGTTCCCGGTCGCGAGCGGCCTCGCTCAACGGCTGGCAAGCGGGCTCGGCGTGGTGCCGCGCTTCGCGACGGCCCACGTGAACCTCTCGAACGTCGCGCACCGCGGCGTGCACAAGAGCTTCACCTGGCTGCACGACGAGATGGTGTTCATCGAGTACAACTGCCTGAGCATCCTGGCCTACATCCGCGCGGCGGACGTCCTGCGGCGGGTGCCACCGCTCGGCGTCACCCACCCGATCGCGACCGACGCTCTTCCGCGACGCCAGGGCCGCGTTGGAGGACGTGATCCGCTACAACGACGAGCTCGACGAGAAGCTCGACGTCGACCGCTTCTTCTTCAACGTCCGCCCGTACTTCAAGCCGTATCGGGTCGGGCGGCAGGAGTACCGCGGCGCGAACGCCGGGGACTTCGCCGCGATCAACGAGATCGACCTGATGCTCGGTCTCTGCCGCGTCGGCGACCCGACGTACGCCGGCCTGGTGCTGGAGAAGATGCCGTTCATGACGGTCGACGACCAGCGGCTGCTGCAGGCGTGCGTGCGGATGCGGCGCAGCCTGATGGACGACTTCCTCGAGGTCGTCGACGAGGGCGCGCTCTCCGAGCCGGTCGCCGAGAGCCTGCGCGCCTTCGTCTCCGTCTGCGAGGCGCACGGGCAGACCGCGGCTCAGCACCACGACCAGTTCGTCGCGCGCTTCATCGAGAAGCCCTCGGAAGGCCTCGCCGAGGCGTTCCTCAAGCAGATCACCGCCAGCGGCCCGCCGCTCCCGGTGCTCCTCGCCTCGCTTCAGGTGCTGCGCGACAAGCGGCTGGCCGCGCCGCGCGACGACATCCCCACGCGCCACGCAGACCTCGCCCGCCTCCGCGCCGCCGCCGGGCTCGCGTAGCCGCCGGCTCGTCGACCGCGAATCCGGCGCGAGCCGAGGGGCGAGACTGAAGCCACGCGCCGATGCGTCGACCGTGCACACCGGAGGAGGGCCGGTGGGGGAACCACGGGTTCCCCCACCGCAGAGGAGGGGTTCCCTGGGGGAACCTGAGGTTCCCCCGGCTTCAGGGGTATGCCCTCGCGCGGCGAAGCCGCCCGAGGGATCAAGCCGCACGAGCCCGCTCTGCGGGCTCGTGCCTGGCGGATCTAGAACATCGTCCCGACGATCTGGGAGAACCGGATCACGGTGACGGTGTCGTCCTCGGTGACGTCCCGGTTGTACAGCTGGCCGAGGAAGCGCGTGAAGTCCTCGACGTGCTTGATCTGCGGGTTGTCGTGCTCGATCTCGCGGGGGGAGAGGTCGCCGAGCCGCTTGACCTCGATCTTGTCGATGACCGCGTCGAAGATCTTCTCGCGCTGTCCGTAGCGGACGCCGACGAGCACGGTCACGATCATCCCCTTCTTGTACTTCCCCGACTTGTCTCCGAGGCGGACGGTCGCGGTCTTGCGTCCTGTCCGCAGCTGATCCGCGACGGCCGGCGAGTAGAAGTTCAGGGCGAACGTCGGCATCGCCGCGAGCCTATCGACTCCGCTCAGCCCGTGGCGCCGCTTGCGATCAGCTCACGCGCCCGGCTCACGATCGCGCGCTCACCCTTGTAGGCGAGGCGTCGCTCCGCCTCGTCGAGCGGGATCCACGCGACCTCGGCCACCTCCCGCTCCATCTCGGGCCGGATCGCGCCGAGCGTCCCGCCGGTCGGGCGCAGGAGGAAGAACACGACGACCTTCGCGATCGTCCGTCCCTCCCACCGGTACCGGTAGCGGCTCTCGCCGATCCGGGCCACCACCTCGGTGAGCAGACCGGTCTCCTCGTGCGCCTCGCGGACGGCGGCGACGTCGGCGGGCTCCCCGGCCTCGATGTGCCCCTTGGGGAGGGCCCACACGCCCGGCTTCTTCCCACGGGGCCGGATCACGGCGAGCCAGCGTCCGTCGTCGGCCGCTCGCACGATCACGCCTCCTGCAGAGACCTCGCGCCGCATCCCCTGATTGTGTCCGAGATCGTCCGGTTCGGGCCGCCGCTCCGGCCCGAGGTTTGGTATAACGCAACTGGCACTCTCTGTCAGAGAGTGCCAATACCACCGGCATCCGTAATCACGACGTCCCTCAGGGAGGCATTTGCATGAACCTGCAGCCCCTTGGTGACCGCATCATCGTCTCGGTCCTCGAAGAGGAGCCCACGACGACGAGCGGCATCGTGCTGCCCGACACCGCCCAGGAGAAGCCGCAGCGCGGCACCGTCCTGGCCGTCGGCCCCGGTCCTCGCGACGAGGACGGGGAGCACATCAAGATGGATCTGGCCGAAGGTGACGTTGTCATCTTCTCCAAGTACGGCGGCACCGAGATCAAGGTCGGCGCTGACGAGGTCCTCATCCTGCGCGAGTCCGACGTCCTGGCGAAGGTCGTCGGCTGACCGGCGCCCCCGAAGGAGGAATGGAACAACGATGGCTCACAAGGAACTGAAGTTCAACGAGGACGCCCGTCGCGCGCTCGAGCGTGGCGTCAACGTCCTCGCCGACGCGGTCAAGGTGACGCTCGGCCCGAAGGGGCGCTACGTCGTCCTGGACAAGAAGTTCGGCGCGCCGACGATCACGAACGACGGCGTCACGATCGCCCGCGAGATCGAGCTCGAGGACGCGTTCGAGAACCAGGGCGCCCAGCTCGTCCGCGAGGTCGCCACGGCGACCAACGACGTCGCCGGCGACGGCACGACGACCGCGACCGTGCTGGCTCAGGCGATCGTCCGCGAGGGTCTGAAGAACGTCGCTGCCGGTGCGAACCCGATGGGGCTCAAGCGCGGCATCGAGAAGACCGTCGAGGCAGTCGTCGCGGACCTCAAGTCGCAGTCGGTGGAGGTCGCGGGCAAGGAGGACATCGCCCGGGTCGCCACCATCTCGTCGCGTGAGCGCGAGATCGGCGACGTGATCGCCGACGCGATCGAGAAGGTCGGCAAGGACGGTGTCGTGAACGTCGAGGAGGGCCAGACGTTCGGCCTGGACCTCGAGTTCACCGAGGGCATGCAGTTCGACAAGGGCTACCTCTCGCCGTACATGATCACCGACGCCGAGCGCATGGAGGCCGTGTTCGACGATCCGTACATCCTGATCGCCAACCAGAAGATCGGTGCGGTGAAGGATCTCCTCCCGATCCTCGAGCAGGTCATCCAGGCCGGCAAGCCGCTCGTGATCGTGGCGGAGGACGTCGAGGGCGAGGCGCTCGCCACTCTCGTCGTGAACAAGCTGCGCGGTGTCTTCAACGCGATCGCGGTGAAGGCCCCGGGCTTCGGCGATCGTCGCAAGCGCATGCTCGAGGACATCGCGATCCTCACCGGCGGCGAGGTGATCACCGAGGAGATGGGTCTCAAGCTCGAGAACACGAAGCTCTCGCAGCTCGGTCGGGCCCGCAAGGTCGTCGTCGACAAGGACTCGACGACGCTCGTGGACGGTGCCGGCGACGGTGACGCGATCAAGGCGCGGATCAAGCAGATCAAGGCCGAGGTCGAGAACACCGACTCCGACTTCGATCGCGAGAAGCTCCAGGAGCGCCTCGCGAAGCTGTCCGGCGGTGTCGCGGTCGTCAAGGTCGGCGCTGCGACCGAGACGGAGATGAAGGAGAAGAAGCATCGCGTCGAGGACGCGCTGCAGGCCACCCGTGCCGCTCTCGAGGAGGGCATCGTCCCGGGCGGTGGCGTCGCGCTGCTGAACGCCGCCGACGCGGTCAAGGGCGAGCTCGACAAGCTCGAGGGCGACGAGAGGACGGGCGCGCAGATCATCCTGCGCTCGCTCGAGGAGCCGCTCCGGCAGCTCTCCTACAACGCGGGCCTCGAGGGCTCGGTCGTCGTCGACAAGGTCCGCTCGGCCAAGAAGGGCCAGGGCCTGAACGTCGACACGGGCGAGATCGAGGACCTGGTCAAGGCCGGGATCATCGATCCGACGATGGTGACCCGCTCGGCGCTGCAGAACGCCGCGTCGATCGCGAAGAACATCCTCACGACCGAGGCGATCGTCGCCGAGGCGCCCGAGAAGGCCGGCGCCGGGATGGGCGGCGGCATGCCGGACATGGGCGGGATGATGTAAGGACTTCGCTTCGCGAAGTCCTAGGGGGAAGGCTGAGGGGCCGGCGTGAGCCGGCCCCTCACCGTTCTCTGGCTGCAGCCGCCCGGGATGTCTCTGCGTGGGGTCTGGGGTCGCGCAGCGAGCCCTGACCCCGTTCCGGCATCGCCCGGAGCGCGCCTCTCCCGTTTGTTGCTCGGAAGCTCCAGTCTGCTCGACCCCGGGTCGGGAGCAGGCCGAGAACGAGAGACGGCCCCTGGGGGAGGGGCCGTCTGGTTGTGCTTGGGGGAGGGTGGTAGCCCATTGATCGGCGCCCCCGGGCGTCGTCTCATCCCTCGAACGAGGGATTCGAGGAGAGCCTCGATCCCGCGACGCCGATCTGTGGGCGGCCACGTGCGGCCGGAGTGCGGCCTTGCCGCCCGGGGTTGGCCAGGCGCCGCTCTTCCGTGCGTTGCGTGGAAGGAGGGGGCCGGTGGGGGTGCCACGGTGCCCCACCTCAGAAGGCGTAGCGCTGCTCGCTCCAGGGGTCGGCGTCGTTGTGGTAGCCGTACCGCTCCCAGAAGCCCGGACGGTCGTCTGCGGTCAGCTCGAGACCGCGCAACCACTTGGCGCTCTTCCAGAAGTAGCGTCCCGGGACGACGAGGCGCAGCGGCCAGCCGTGCTCTGGGGTCAGGGGCTCTCCGTCGGCGTGGGTCGCGACGAGCGCGCCGGAGAGCGAGAGCGCCGAGAGGGGCACGTTCGCCGTGAAGCCCGCCTCCGCATGGGCGATCGCGAAGTGCGCCGTGGGCCTCGGCCGCACCTGTTCGGCGAGCGTCGACCAGGCGACCCCGGTGAACGACGCGTCGAAGCGGCTCCAGCGTGTGACGCAGTGGATGTCCTGGACGACCGTGAGCTTCGGGAGGGCGTCGAGCTCGGCCCACGTCAGCGTCAGCGGCTCCTCGACCTCCCCGGTGACCGAGAACGTCCAGCCCGCGAGGTCGGCGGGGTAGGCCGCCGCGTCGCCGGCGTGCAGGACGGGCCATTTCTCGGTCAGGTACTGGCCCGGAGGCAGCCGCGCCGGGTCGTACCCCGCCTCCTGCACCTTGCGCTCCGCCTTGCTCCTGAACACGATCGCTACCCTCGTCGGAGATGACCGTCTCGACGTTACAGGCTGCGCCTCGTCCCAGGGAGTACGTCGCGGTGACCGGGCCCGAGGCGGTCTCCTACCTCGAGCGGATGGTCTCGAACGAGGTGGCGAGCCTCGAGGTCAGCGAGGCCCGTGAGGCGCTTCTCCTGACGCCCAAGGCGCGGATCGTCGCGCCGCTCGTGGTGCTCCGACGCGGCGAGGAAGACCTGCTGGTGCTCACGGAGCCGGGATTGGGCGAGGTCGTGCGCTCGAGCCTGCTCCGGATGCGCCTGCGCTCGCGCTGCGAGATCGCGCTCGAGGAGCACCGCTCGACGGTCGTGCTCGGCCTCGCCGACGCGGACGGCGGGATCCCGTGCGTGGACTACGGGACGCCGGCGGTCGAGCTGCTCGACGTCGATGCGCCGGCCGACGCGAGGCTCGTGCCCGAAGGAGAGCTCGAGCGCCTGCGCATCCGGGCGGGCACACCACGCTGGGGCGCCGAGCTCGACGATCGCGTCCTGCCTGCCGAGGCAGGGCTCGAGGCGCGCGCGATCAGCTTCACGAAAGGGTGCTACCCGGGGCAGGAGCCGGTCGCGCGCCTGCATTACCGCGGCCACCCGAATCGGACGCTGCGGACGCTCGTGATCGAGGGCGGCGATCTTCCCGGGACGGATGACCCGCTCGCGCTGGACGGGAAGGACGTCGGCCGCCTGACGAGCTCGGCGCCCGACCCGGAGCTCGGAATCGTCGCGTTGGGATACGTCCGCCGGGAGGTGCCTGGGGACGCGGTTCTCTCGCTCGCCGACGGCCGACCCGTGCGCCACCTGTGACGGCCGGGTCTCGATCCGACCAGAGCCGTGAGCGAACCACGGACGCGCGCTCCGCGCGACCGTCGCGAGGCCGCGTCCAGCGGTGCCTTGCGCTTCGATCAGCTGGCCTGCGCGCTACTGCGGGGTAAGGAGGCTCGTGGCGGAACGACGGGTTCCCCCCACGCCAATGCGCCCGGCACGATTCGAACGTGCGACCTCTGCCTCCGCAGGGCAGCGCTCTATCCCCTGAGCTACGGGCGCGGGAGCGGCAAGTGTAGCGGCGAGCTCGTCGCGGGCGGACAATGGAGGGCATGGCGTCTCAGGAGCGCGATCTCGGTGTCGTCCTCTCGGGCGGCGGCATCAACGGCATCCTGCTCGAGCTGGGCTTCCTCCAGGCGCTCCGGGAGACAGACCTCTGGGCGCGCGTCGGCTGGATCTACGGGACGTCGGCGGGTGCGCTGAGCGGGCTGATGGGCACGATCGACCGGCTCGACGATCTCGAGGAGTTCCTCCTCGACCTCGCGCCGGAGGATGTGTTCAGCCCGAACCCGATCTGGCAGACGCCGCTCGGAGGCCTTCGCGGGTACGCGTTGCCGACGACGATCTCGGACAGGCTCGGCGCGGTCGCCACGTTCGGCGCACAGCTCGTGGCCTCCCCGATCGAGCTCGTCGTCGTCGCGACCGACGTCGCCGTGAACGGAGCCGACCGAGACGGCCTCAACGAGCTCGTCTACGGATCGCGCAGCACGCCTCCCGAGACGATGATGCGTGCGGTGCTCGCCTCCGCCGCCGTGAGCGCCCTCGTCCTTCCCGTGCGGATCGACGAGGAGACGATCGCGACCGACGGAGGGTGGGTGAGGAACCTGCCGCTCGCGCACGCCTACGAGAATCCCGGTGTCCGGTCGATCCTCGGGTTCAGGTACGTCGCGAGCTACGGCCCGACCGACCCCGCCACGGTCGCCCGGTTCCGCGAGCGGCTCGAGCGGTTCCGCGCGGTGCCCCCGGTGAAGGCGCTGATCGGCGAGCTGGCCGCGTCCGAGCGGCGCAGCGAGCGTGGCGAGCCCGCGCACCTCGGCGAGATGATCGTCCGGCTGATGCGGATCGCGATCACGCGGAACACCGTGCTCGAGGAGCAGCGCGCGGACGAGAAGGACGCCGCGGTGCGCGCGCTGCGCGAGCTTCGCGACGACGTCGTAGCCACGGCGGTGGCCGCCGCGCCCCGCTGGCGCCGACGTGCCCTTCGCGAGCAGCTCGAGCGACGGTTCCGCGAGGCGTCGTTCCCCTTCGGCCACGACCGCGACCTGCCACGGTTGATGGTTCGCGGCGATGCAGGCGAGCACGCGCTCGACCCCGGCTTCCGGACGCCGTGGCCGGACGAGGCGAAACGTGGGCTGATCGAACGGGGTCGGGCGCTGACCGAGGAGGCGCTTGCCGGCTGGTCGCCGACCGAGGCGTCCTGAGCGCGCCTAGACTCCGCCCATGCCGCTCTGGCTCTCCGAGAAGGACGTCGCCGCGCTCGTCACGGCCGGTGAGGCCGTCCCGGTGATCGAGGGCTGCTTCCTGCGGATGGCTGCGGGCGAGGTCGAGCTGATGCCCCGCAGGCGCTTCGGCGTCGAGGGAGGCTACTTCGCCGTGATGGCGGCCGCCGACCGCGGGCTCGGGGTCGCCGGCCTGAAGAGCTACACCCTCGTCGACGGAGAGCTCTCGTTCGTCGTCTGCCTGTTCGATCTCGCGACCGGAGCGCTCACCGCCACGATCGCCGCAGACAAGCTGGGCCAGGTTCGCACGGGAGCGGCGACCGGCGTGGCGGCGAAGCACCTCGCGAAGGAGGGAGCGCGCACGCTCGGGATCGTCGGCACGGGCTGGCAGGCCGAGTCACAGGTCGAGGCGATCCGGGCGGCCGTCCCGACGATCGACCGAGTCGTCGCGTGGAGCAGGAAGCCGGAGCGAGTGACGGCGTTCTGCGCGAAGACGGGCGCCGAGGCGGCAGAGTCGCCCTCCGACGCCGCCTCGTGCGACGTCGTGGTCACGGTCACCACCTCACGCGACCCGGTCGTCCGCGGGGACTGGCTGCGCGAGGGTGCGCTCGTGTGCGCCGTCGGCGCCAACCACCCCACCTCACGTGAGCTCGACGCCGCGGTGATCGACCGCGCCGCCTTCGTGTGCTGCGACTCGATCGCCGACGCGCGACTGGAGTCGGGTGACCTGATCGAGCCTGTCGAGGCCGGTCAGCTGGACTGGCTCGACGTCCACGAGCTGCACGAGGTGGTCGCCGGCGAGGTCGCCGCGCGCCAGTCCGACGACGACATCGTCGTGTTCAAGTCCAACGGCATCGCGCCGTGGGACATCGCGCTGGCGCACGAGCTCGTGCTTCGTGCACGGGAGCGCGGCGTCGGCGTCGAGCTGTCGTGAGGGGTGGGTTGGCGACGCTTGGCGGCGTAGCGTCTGGCGCCCGGCGTTCCCGGAGGCCTGAACCTCGTGTGGTCAGGCGAGCTGTCGTGCTGTCGGGGTCAGGGCTCGCAGCGCGACCCCAGACCCCTCATCTCCGCCGTCCGAGCCGCTAGCCCGCCGGGAGCGAGGCCTTCGCCGCCTCGACCATGTCGCCGCCGACGGCGTGGAGCACCTCCGGGCGGTCGAGCAGTCGAGCGCGCTGCTCCGGCGAGGTGAGCCGGTTCACGACGTACTTGTCCTCGAGGATCTCGGAGAGCGCGCGTCCACGGTCGTGCTCGCGGATGACGTACTGCGCCACCCGGTCCTCGCTCGACGAGCGCTGGAAGAGGAAGCTGAACAGATCCTTGATCGCCATGCCCCGATCCTACCGCCGCGCGGTGGACGCGGGTCGTCGAGAGGTGCCGTCGGGCCACTCGAGGTTGGCGTCGGGGATGGGGTCGCCGTGCGGGTCGTGGGTCGGGTAGCCGAGCGCCTCGTCGATCCGCGCCTCGAGCTCCTCCGACAGACCGTGCTCCAGCCTGTCCGCTTCGGCGTGCACGTCGTCCACGGCGATGCCGAGCGTCTGCGCCAGGTACAGCTCGAGCAGCCTGTGGTGGCGGATCACCTCGAGCGCGACTCGCTCGCCGTCAGCGGTCAGCGCGATCCCACGGTACGGAGCGTGCTCGACCAGACCCAGGATCGCCAGCTTCTTCACCATCGCGGTCGTCGAGGCGGGCGAGACGCCCATCGCACGGGCGAGGCCCGTGGTCGTGACCCGCTCCCCGGAGGCCGCGAGCTCGTAGGCCGCACGCAGGTAGTCCTGGATCGAGTCCGACAGCGTCGCGCGCGCCATGCCGGCCAGTGTAGAGGCCCGTGCGAGGGTTCCCACGCCGTGGGATCGCCGGTGCTTGGTACCGTCCGCGCCCCAATGGAGATCCGTGTCGGGCATAGCCCAGATCCAGACGACGCCTTCATGTACTGGGCGCTCACGACCGACCTCGTGGACACCCGCGGGTTCCGGTTCGAGCAGGTCCTGGCCGACATCCAGACCCTGAACCAGTGGGCGCGGGCGGGTCGGCTCGAGGTGACGGCGATCTCGCTCGCGACCTATCCCTGGGTGCAGGAGGACTACGCCCTGCTCCCGCACGGCGCGAGCATCGGCACGGGCTACGGGCCCGTGCTGGTCGCCAGGGAGCCGCTGGGCCTCGACGACCTCGAGGGTCGCGAGATCGTCGTCCCCGGGGCCAAGACGACCGCGTTCATGACCCTGCGCCTCGTGCTCGGCGACTTCCCTTACCGCGAGCTTCCGTTCGAGCAGATCCCCGAGGAGGTCGCGAGCGGTCGCGCCGACGTCGGGCTGCTGATCCACGAGGGCCAGCTCACGTTCGCCGACATCGGGCTCCAGAAGATCCTCGACCTGGGCGAGTGGTGGCTGCTCGAGACGGGCCTGCCCCTCCCGCTCGGGGTGGTCGTCGCACGCCGCGACGTCGAGCGGTTGCCGGAGCTCTCGGACGTGCTCGGCGAGGCGATCGCCTGCGGGCTGGAGCATCGCGCGGAGGCGCTCGAGTACGCCCTGCAGTTCGGCCGGGGCATCGACGAGGCGGTGGCCGACCGCTTCATCTCGATGTACGTGAACGACCTCACGCAGGATTACGGCGACGAAGGGCGCACCGCGGTCGCCGAGCTGCTCCGACGAGGTGAGGCGATCGGCGCGTTCCCGCAGCCGGTCTCGATCGACTGGGTGTAGACGCCCGACCGGCGGGCGCCGGGCGTGCGAGGCGACCCTCGTCTCACCCGTCCGCGTCGATCGACCGCTGACCGGTCGAGCGTCGGAGCGACCGCCTGAGGATCCGGCCGGTCGGCGGCGAAGCGATCTCGCCGTCCCAGACGGTGCGCCCGCGGAGGATCGTGCGCACGACGCGGTGCGCGAACGTGCCGGCCGACGTACGGGCTGTGCCGGTGCCGGTAGTGCAGGTCGGCGTGGCGAGCACGGTCGGCGTCCCGCGCGTGACGACGGCGAGGTCGGCGTCGGCGCCGGGCGCGAGCGAGCCCTTCCCCGGGAGCCCGAGCCGCGCAGCGGGGGCGGTCGCAGTGAGCCGGGCCAGGAGCGCGGGGTCGAGCTCGAGGTCGAGGATCGCGACGAGCAGGGTCTGGCAGCCGGAGATCCCGCCCCACACGTCGAAGAAGTCGGGCGCCTGCTTGAGCGCGGGCGGCGACGGGGAGTGGTCGGAGCCGATCGTGTCGACGAGCCCGTGCGCCACGGCGTCCCGCAGGGCATCGCGCTCCTCCGCCGCCCGCAGCGGGGGCGCGCACTTGAGCATGGCGCCGATCGCCTCGAGGTCGTCCTCCGTGAAGACGAGGTAGTGCGGGCACGTCTCGCAGGTGACGTCGACGCCGCGCGCCCGGGCCTCGGCGATCACCGCGACGCCCGCCGCAGAGGAGACGTGGACGACGTGCAGCGCGCAGCCGGTCTCGGCGGCGAGCGAGACAGCGCGGCGGATGGCGTCGACCTCGGCCGTGATCGGCCGCGTGCGCAGCCAGTCGCGAGGCCCGGTCAGGCCTGCCGCCGCGCCGTCGCCGTCAGCTGGTGGGTCGCGCCCTCGTCCTCGGCGTGCACGGCGACGGGGAGCCCGAGCGCGGCGGCACGGCGCATCCCCTCGCCGAGCTCGTCGTCGTCGACGCGCCCGAAGTCGTCGATCCCGCTGTCGCTCATGAACGCCTTGAAGCCCACGACCCCACAGGACGCGAGCTCGTCCAGCCGTTCGAGCGGCCCGGGAACGAGACCGCCCCAGAGGGCGACGTCGACGTGGATGCGGCCTCGTGCGGCCGCGACCTTGGCCTCGAACGACGCCGCGTCGAGCGTCGGAGGGCTCGCGTTGAGCGGCATGTCGACGCAGGTCGTGGCGCCGCCGGCGGCCAGAGCGCGCGTGCCGGTCGCGAAGCCCTCCCACTCGACGCGGCCCGGATCGTTCAGGTGGACGTGCGCGTCGACGACGCCCGGCAGGACGAGGAGCCCGGACGCGTCGAGCTCCTCCCGACCCCCCGGCAGGTCGGGGCCGACCGCCGCGATCGCGCCGTCCTCGATCGCGACGTCTGCGACGACGCCGTCGACCGTCCCCCCGCGGACGACCACGTCGACCATGCCTCGATCACTCCTCGCGGAAGACGATCTCCTGCGCGCCTTCCCAGAGGAACTTCTTCCCGAGCGCGCGGAGGTTCTCCGTGCCGGTCTCGACCGTGGCGAAGTGGTTCCCTGCGAGCGCGCCGGCCTTCGAGGCGAAGCTGACGTACCCGTAGGCGAGCAGGATCTCGGTCTCCGAGACGCCGCCGGGATAGAGCACGATCTCACCCGGGTGCGGGTAGCAGGTCGCGTTCTCGGGCCCGAGCCCGAGATCGAGATCGCCGAACGGGATCCAGCCGGCCTCGCCCGACCAGCGCACGTGGATGATGCGCGACTCGAGCGGGAGCAGCTTCCTGAACGCGGCGACGGTTAGGGGGGCGTCCTCCTCCTCGAGGCGGGCGGTGAAGGTGAAGCCCCCTGCGGTGATGGTGAGCATGGTGGGACTCTACTCAGGCGCCGCTGCGCTGCCAGCGATCTCTCGCGATCGCGACGAGCTCGCCGCAGGCGGTGTCGAGCTCCTGGGCGGTCGGGTTCTCGATGCGCTCGCGCAGCACCGCGAGGATCTCGCCCTTGGGCCGGCGGTTGACGAAGACGACGAACCTGAAGCCGTGTCGGGCCTCGTACTCCGCGTTGAGACGCGCGAGCTCGGCGAGCGTCTCGGGGTCCGCGTCCGATCCCTGCTCGGCTGCGGAGCGAGCCGAGAGCCCGCCGCGCTGACCGATCGCGGGGTGCGCGGCGAGCATCTCGACCTTCTCCTCGTGCGTGAGCTCGTGGACGAGGGTGCCCGCGCGGGTGAGCGGGTCGGGCTCGCGCGCCAGGCGCCGGACGACTGCCGTGCGACCCTCGAAGAGCCCGGCGAGCTCGTCCTCGCTCAGCTGCCGCGGTAGCTCGCGCATCCGTAGGCCGACACGAGCAGCGGAACGTGATGGTGCCCGTCGCCCAACGTGACGTCGAGCGCCACGCGACGGAAGAAGGCGGACGGCGGGTGGAAGACGATCGTGACCTCGCCGGGCTCGAGCTGGGCGCCCAGCTCCGCGATGCGGCCGTCGGCGTCGGTCGTGGCGGAGGCGACGGCCACGCCTGCGCGGAGCAGCTCGACGACGACGCCTGCCGCGGGGCGGCCCGTGCCCGTGTCGAGCACGTGGGTCGAGAGCGTCGTTGCCATCGCTGCGCGATCGTATAGCGTCGCTGTGATGCGTCGTCTCTTCTCACACGGTCACGTCGTCACGATGGACGACGAGGGGACGGAGCTCACAGACGGCTGGGTGCTGGTCGAGGACGGGCTCGTCGCGGCGGTGGGCTCCGGGCCGGAGCCCGAGGCGGACGAGAGCGTGCACCTGCGTGGGGCCGTCGTGACCCCGGGGCTCGTCAACACCCACCATCACCTCTACCAGACCCTCACCCGAGCGCGCGCCCAGGACGCGACGCTCTTCGAGTGGCTCGTCGAGCTCTATCCGGTGTGGGCCGGGATCGACGCGGAGTCGGTCTACGCCGCCGCGCGGACGGGCCTCGCCGAGCTCGCGCTCTCCGGGTGCACCACGGTCTTCGACCACCACTACGTCTTCCCGCGAGGGCAGGGAGGGCTGATCGAGGCGGAGGTGCGCGCTGCGGAGGAGCTCGGCGTGCGCATCGTCGCCTCTCGCGGATCGATGGATCTCGGCGTCTCCGACGGAGGGCTGCCGCCGGACAGCCTCGTGGAGTCGATCGACGAGATCCTCGCCGACACCGAGCGGCTCGCCGGCGTTGCCGACGGCGCGATGGTGCAGATCGCCGTTGCCCCGTGCTCGCCGTTCTCCGTGACGCGCGAGCTGATGACGGAGTCGGCTGCGCTTGCCCGGCGGCTCGGGCTGAAGCTGCACACCCACCTCGCCGAGACGGCGGAGGAGGACGCGTTCTGCCGGGACGTCTTCGGCTGCCGCCCGACGGAGTACCTCGAGCAGCTCGGCTGGCTCCACGACGACGTCTGGTGCGCCCACTGCGTCCACCTTCCGCCGGCCGACATCGCAGCGTTCGCACGCGCGGGGGTCGGCGTCGCCCACTGTCCCACCTCGAACCTCCGCCTCGGAGCGGGCTTTGCGCCCGTCCGCGAGCTCCTCGACGCGGGCGTCGACGTGGGGCTCGGGGTCGACGGCTCAGCCTCGAACGAGCGAGGCGACCTCTTCCTCGAGGTCAAGAACGCGCTTCTCGTGGCGCGCGGCCGCGGCGGGCCTCGCGCGCTCGGCGTCCGCGAGGCGATCAGGCTCGGGACGCGCGGCGGCGCCGCTGTGCTCGGGCGCGACGATCTCGGGATGCTCGCCCCCGGCAAGCGGGCTGACCTGGCGGTGTGGCCGGTGGACGAGCTCTCGCTGCAAGGCGCTGCCGATCCGGTTGCCGGGTTGGTCTTCGCGGGTCCGCACCGCGTGGAGCGTCTGGTGGTCGCGGGCGATGACGTCGTGCGGGGAGGGTCGCTCCTGCGCGCGAACGAGGAGGAGATCGTGCGCGAGCACCGGCGCGCCGCCGCCCGGTTCCAGCCGTGACGCCCCTCGAGCGCGCCCGACGTGTGCTCGGGCGGGCCGATGCCCTCGGGGTGGTGAGCGAAGAGGATGGATGCCTCACGCGTCGGTTTGCCACGCCTGCGCTCGGCGAGGCGTCGACGCTGCTCGAGGGGTGGCTGCGAGAGGCGGGGCTCCGGGTCGAGCGCGACCCGGTGGGCAACGTCCTCGGACGGAACGGGGTCGCCGGCGTTCCTCTCGTCCTCGGGTCGCACGTCGACACCGTGCGAGACGCGGGGAGGTACGACGGGGTGCTCGGAGTGCTCTGCGCGATCGAGGTCGCGGAGGCTCTCGGCGACGCGGCAGGGCCGCTCCAGGTCGCCGCGTTCGCCGACGAGGAGGGAGCCCGGTACGGCGTCTCCTACCTCGGCAGCTCGGCCTTCCGCGGTCGCTTCGATCCGCGGTGGCTCGAGCTCGAGGACGCCGACGGCGTGGCGATGGGCGCCGCGATCGCCGACGCCCGTGGGAGCGTCGACGACCTGCGGGATCCTCGCCTGCAGGAGCCCGACCTCGGCTTGCCGCCGGGTGCGGCGGTCGCGCCGATCAGGGGCTACCTGGAGGTGCACATCGAGCAGGGACCGGTCCTCGAGCGCGCGGGGCTTCCCGTCGGCGTCGTGACGGCGATCGCCGGCCAGACTCGCGGCGCCGTCGCCTTCGTCGGGCGTCAGGGCCATGCGGGCACCGTCCCGCCGGGCGAGCGCGCGGACGCCCTCGCGGGTGCCGCGGAGCTCGTCCTCGCCGTCGAGGCCGCCGCCGACGCGCGACCGGGTCTCGTCGCCACGGTCGGCGAGCTCGTGGTCGCGCCCGGCGCCGCCAACGTCATCCCCGGCCGGGCCGAGGCGTCGCTCGACGTCCGCCACGCCGACGACGCCGAGCGGCTCGCCGCCGTGGCCGGGCTGGAGGTCGCCGCCCGCGAGATCGCCGAGCGCCGCGGTCTCGGGCTCGAATGGGACGTCCTCCAGTCGACGGGCGCGGTCGCGATGGACGCCGCGCTCGGCGCGAGCCTCGAGAGGGCCGTCGCGGCGCAGGATCTCGCCGTGCTGCGGCTCGTGAGCGGGGCGGGTCACGACGCCGCGATCGTCGGGCGCGAGGCGCCCGCAGCGATGCTCTCCGTCCGTTGCGCCGGCGGCGTCAGCCACTCACCGGCGGAGGCCGTCGCGCTCGACGACGTCCGGGTCGCGCTCGCAGTCCTCGAGCAGGCCGTCGCCGAGCTCGCCGGGCGCCGCTAGCCGGTCGCGGCGCTGACGAACGCCGCGACCGCGGCGATGTCGGCCTCGGACAGCTGGGATGCGAAGGCCGGCATCCCGCCCTGGCCGTCGGTCACGCGCTCGACGACGAGCGCCTGGGAGGGGGCCGCGCCGTCGAGGTCCGGGCCGACGGAACCCGTCGCGCCGGCAGCGTCTAGCGCGTGGCAGCCGCCGCACCCCGCCTCTGCGAACACCGTCTTCCCTCGCGTCAGGGTGGCCGCGGCCGGCGGGCTCGTATCCGTCCTGTCCTCGGGGGGTCGCAGGGCGAGGGCCAGGGCGACGACCGCTACGGCGCCCACGGCCGGCATCCACCAGTGCGTGCGACCGCGATGGCGCAGGTTGAAGAAGAGGCGGGCGAGCGCGCCGAGCGCCATCATCGCGACCAGCACGAGCCACGCGCGCTCCGCCCCGTACACGACGGGGAAGTGGCCGGCGAGCATCGTGAACAGCACCGGCAGCGTGAGGTAGTTGTTGTGCACCGAGCGTCGCTTCGCCTCGAGGCCGGGCGCCGGATCCGGGTCGCGGCCGGCCTCCTTGGCCCTGATCAGCTCCCAGTGGGCCGGGATGATCACGAAGAGCACGTTCGCGGCCATGATCGTCCCGAGCATCGCGCCGACCTGGAGGAACGCCGCGCGCGGGGCGAAGAGCTGGTCGGCGACGACCGCCGAGGCGACCGCGAGCAGCCCCACGGCGCCGGCGAGCGCCCGCTCGTCGCGACCGAGCAGCCGGCAGAGAGCGTCGTAGGCGAGCCAGGCGGCTGCGAGCAGGCCGACGCTCAGCGCCACGGCCTGCCAGGGAGCGAGGTCGGCGGTGGAGCGATCGATCAGGGTCGCCGACGCGTCGAAGTAGTAGAGGACGACGAGCAGTGCGAAGCCCGAGAGCCAGGTCGTGTACGCCTCCCACTTGAACCACGCGAGGTGCTCGGGGAGCCTCGCCGGGGCGACCCGGTACTTCTGCACGTGGTAGAAGCCGCCGCCGTGCACCTCCCAGAGCTCGCCCGCGACGCCCGCCTCCTCGTCCGCCGGATCCGCCGGGCGCCGCAGCGACTGGTCGAGGAGGACGAAGTAGAACGAGGCACCGATCCACGCGATCGCGGCGATCACGTGCAGCCAGCGCAGCAGCAGATCGAGCCAGTCGACGAGGTAGCCGTCGAGGGCGAAGGGGAGCGCGGTCACGGTCGGCTGAATCTAACGCGTCTGCGGCGCGGGGCCGATCGATCGCCGCTCGCCGCAGCGGCGGCAGATCCTCAAGACCCGGTCACCTCGAGCGGCACGAGCGCGAACCGGTCGACGTCGACGAGGCCGTGGTCGGTGATCTTCAGCGACGGGATCACGGAGAGGGCGAGGAACGCAAGCGTCAGGAACGGCGTCGCCCCCGACCAGCCGAGGGCCGCTGCGGCCTCGTTGGTGGCGCGGCTCTGCGCGATCACGTCGGCGAGCGGAGCGTCGGAGAGCAGGCCTGCGACCGGGAGCGGGCACTCGGCGACGCACGCGGCCGTCGTCGACCACGACGATCCCCCCGCCGATCGTCGCGAGGTGTGCGACCGCGAACGCGAGGTCGTCGTCGGTCATCCCGACGACGACGAGGTTGTGCGCGTCGTGCGCGACCGAGGAGGCGAGGGCGCCGCGCCGGAGCCCGGAGCCGGCGACGAAGCCGAGCCCGATCCGGCCGGTCGCGAGATGGCGCTCGACGACGGCGATCTTGGCGAGGCCGGCGGCCGCATCTGCGACCGCGTGGCCGTCGACGACGACGGGCGTCGCGCTCGAGCGACTCCGTCACGACCTGGTCCTCGATCAGGCCGATCGCGCGGATCGTCGAGCCGTCGGAGGGGATCGCGAAGTCGGCCGCGGAGACGGGCCGCACGCGCACGGTCTGGCGCACCCACTCGGGCACCGGCACCGACGGGACGTCCTCGATCGGCCGGCCGCGCTTGAGCACGAGCTCGGGCGCGAAGCCGACGAGGTCGGGCAGCAGGAGGAGGTCGGCCTGGTACCCGGCGGCGACCGCGCCGAGGTGGTCGAGGCCGTGCCACTGCGCCGGGTGGAACGACGCCAGCAGCAGGGCGTCCTCCGGCGTGACCCCGTGCGCCACCGCCTCGCGCACCATCCCGTTGATGTGGCCGTTCGTCGGCGATGTCCTCGGGGTCGCGGTCGTCGGTGCAGAACGCGATCCGGCCGGGGCCGTACTCGAGCACGAGCGGCAGCAGCGCCTCGAGGTTGCGCGCCATCGACGCCTCGCGGATCAGCAGCCACATCCCGGCCCGCAGCCGCTCGCGGCCCTCCTCGGCGGTCAGTGCCTCGTGGTCGGAGCGGATCCCGGAGGCGGCGTAGGCCTGCAGGCCCTTGCCGAGCAGCCCGGGAGCGTGGCCGTCGACGTGCTGCGCGCCCTCGAGCTCGAGCTTCTCGAGCTCCGAGGGAAGCCCGTTGACGACGCCGGGGAAGTTCATCATCTCCGCCAGCCCGAGCACCCGGCTGCGGCGCATCAGCGCCTCGAGGTCGCCGGGGGTGAGCGCCCGTCGCGGCGACTCGAACGGCGAGGCCGGCACGCACGACGGCGCCATGAAGTAGACCTCGAGCTGCAGGCCCTCCGAGGCGTCGAGCAGCCAGTGGACGCCGTCGGAGCCGAGCACGTTCGCGATCTCGTGCGGGTCGGCCACGACGGCGGTCGTCCCGAGCGGCAGGACGAGGCGCGCGAACTCGTCGACGAGCAGCTTCACCGACTCGAGGTGCATGTGGGCGTCGATGAAGCCCGGGCACGACGAAGCGGCCGGTGGCGTCGATCACCTCGGTCGCCGTCGTACTCGCCGATCCCGGCGATGACGCCGTCGACGATCGCGACGTCGGCGTCGAGCCACTCGCGGGTGAAGACGCAGAACACGCGGCCGCCGCGGACGACGGTGTCGGCGGGCTCGTCTCCCCGAGCGACCGCGAGCCGTCTCGACAGGTCGGTCATGGTGCGACCATAACGCCTCAGCCCTGGACGATGAGCGTGCCCGTCTCCCCGGCGAGCGCCCGCTCGACGTTCTCCGGGTCGGTGATGATCGCGGTGCCGCCGCCGCGCTCGAGGAAGTCGACCACCGCCTCGATCTTCGGGCGCCATGCTCCCCGGCAGGAAGTGCGTGCCCTCGGCCAGGTACTCCTTCGCCTCGGCGAGCGTCATCCGGTCGAGCCAGCGCTGCGTCGGCTGCCCGAAGTCGAGCGCGACCTTCTCGACCGCGGTCGTGATCAGGAGCAGCTCCGCCTCGATCTCGTTCGCGAGCAGCGAGCAGGCGTGGTCCTTGTCGATCACGGCGGCGATGCCGGTCAGCTCGCCGTTCTCGTCGGCGACGACCGGGATGCCGCCGCCGCCGACCGAGATCACGACGAAGCGGCTCTCGATCAGCGAGCGGATCGCGTCGACCTCGACGATGCGGATCGGCTCGGGGGAGGGGACGACCCGGCGCCAGCCCCGCCCGGCGTCCTCCTTCACCGACCAGCCGTCCTGGTCGCGCCGCCGCATCGCCTCGGCCTCGTCCATGAACGAGCCGATCGGCTTCGACGGGGCCTGGAAGGCCGGGTCGTCTCGCGACGACCTCCACCTGCGTCACGACCGCCACGGCGTGGCGGTCGACGTCGAGCCGGTGGAAGTCGTTCTCGAGGTTCTGCGCGAGCGCGTAGCCGATCGCGCCCTGGCTGTCGGCGCCGCAGACGTCGAGCGGCACCTCGTGCAGCTCGTGCGCGGCGAGCTCGGACCGGCGCAGGATGAAGCCGACCTGGGGGCCGTTGCCGTGGCCGATCGCCACGTCCCAGCCGTCCTTGATCATCGACGCGACGTGCCAGCAGGTCTCGCCGGCCGCGATGTACTGGTCGCGCACCGACTGGTGCTGCTTGTCCTTGATCAGCGAGTTGCCGCCGATCGCGACGACGGCGCTCTTCGCGGCTCATGCGCCCGAAGCCGCCCATCGTCAGGGCCATCAGCGCCTTGCCGGTGTGCATCCGGTTCTCGGCCTCGTCGAAGACGACCGACTGCGGGCCGTCGATGACCTCGTCGGTGACCTCGCGGCCGCGGTCGGCCGGCAGGCAGTGCATGTAGAGCGCGTCGGGTGCGGCGAGCGCCATGCGGCGGGCGTCGCAGATCCAGTCCGCGAACGCGCCGGACTCGGCGAGCGCCTTCGACTCGTCGCTGAACGCGTCGAGCCGGCCCCACGACTTCGGGTAGACGACGTCCGCGCCGCGGAACGCCTCGTCCATGTCGTCCATGAACGTGATCGTCGAGCCGGCCTCGGCGGCGGCCGCCTGCGCCTTCTCGATCACCTCGGGCATCAGCTCGAAGCCCGGGCGGGTGGGCGATGACGACGTCCATGCCGAAGCGCGGGAACAGCGTCGCGACGCCCTGCGGCACCGAGAGCGGCCGCGCGTACGAGGGCGCGTAGGCCCACGTCATCGCGACCTTGAGGCCGCGCAGGTCGTCGCCCCGGTGCTCCTTCAGGGTCATCACGTCGGCGATCGTCTGGGTCGGATGGTCGATGTCGCACTGGAGGTTGATCAGCGGGATGTCGGCCCACTCGGCGACCTCGCGCATCCACGCGCTGCCCTCGTACGGCGCCAGGTCGTGGCGGATCGCGATGCCCTCGCCGTAGCGGCCGAGGATGATCCCCATGTCCTTCGGGCTCTCGCCGTGCGAGACCTGCGTCTTGTCGGCGTCGAGGAAGATCGCGTGGCCGCCGAGCTGGGTCATGCCCGTCTCGAAGGCGTTGCGGGTGCGCGTCGACTTGTCGAGGAAGAGCATGTAGAGCGTCTGTCTGCGGAAGCAGCAGGTGGGGCTTGCCCGGCCTTGCGCTCGGCCTTCAGCTCCATGCGAGACCGCGAGCACCTCCTCGAGCTCCTCGACGGTCCAGTCGATCGTCTCGATGTAGTCCTTGCCGACGAGCGCCTGCTTGACGGCCGCGCGGTCGGTGAGCGTGCTGCCTTCCATGTCTCCTCTTCCTCTCTCCTAGAGCTGTCCGTGTGGCTGAAGCATCAGAAGCGGCCTTCGGCGAAGGCGTCGATCATCGCCGGGACGTCGTCGCCGAGCGGGTAGAGCACGGGGCAGGTGCAGCCGCGCTCGACGTACTCGCGCACCTTGGCGCGGCACTCGTCGGCCGTGCCCGAGGCGGTGATCAGCTGGACGACCTCGTCGGGGACGAGGTGCATCGCCTGCTCGATCTGCTCCGCGCGTCGCCGGCCAGGTGAGGATCGAGCCGATCTCCTCGAGCAGCTCGGGCGCGACGCCGCTCGCCTTCATGATGTGCGGCTGCTGGCCGAGGTACTGCGTCACGAGCTCGCGCGCCCGGTCGAGCGCGAGCGAGCGGTCGTCGTCGAGCGAGCAGACGACGAGCTGCGGCCGGTCGACGTCGTCGACCGTGCGGCCGGCGCGCTCGGCGCCGATCGCGAGGTGCTCCATCGCCTCGGCGTTGTAGCCGGGCCCGACGAGGTAGTTGAGGAGCGACGCCGTCGCCGATCTCGCCGGCGAGCTCCATCATCTTCATCGCCGGTCGCGCCGATGTAGATCGGCACGTCCTTGGGCGAGCGGTCGCCGTGGACGATGTCGATCTCGACGTCGTCGAGGTGGACGAACTCGCCGTGGTAGGTGACGCGCTCCATCGCGAGCAGCCGGCGCGCGGCCTCGACGGTCTCGCGCATCGCCTTCAGCGGCTTGCTGCGCGTGATGCCGACCTTCGTCGCGAGCGGATCCCACCAGGCGCCGATCCCGAGCTTGACCCGGCCGGGGGCGAGGTCGTCGAGGGTCGAGAAGGTGGCGGCGAGGAGGCCGACGTTGCGCGTCCAGTTGTTGACGACGCCCGAGCCGACCGCGATCCGCTCGGTGACCGCGGCGAACGCGGCCATCGGCACGGTCGCCTCGCGGACGAGCCGGCTCTCCGCCTGCCAGACGGCCTCGAAGCCCTTCGCCTCGGCGAGCTGGACGTACTCCATGCCCTCGCGGATCGGGTGCTTGTCCTGCAGGTACAGCGCCACGCGACCTTCGCTCGTGACGGGCATCAGATACCTCCCTTGGGCTCGAACTCGTGTGGCCCGATCTCGTCGAGACGCCGCCACAGGCGCTCGGCCTGGGCGAGGGCGTGCGCGGCCAGCTCCCGCTGGTCGACCCGCGCGAGCTGCCGGTCGGTGACGACCCACTCGCCCGGCGACCATCACGTCGCGGACGTGGCGCGACGAGAGCCCGAACACCCAGTGGCCCGGCGAAGCTCGCCGTCGTGGACCGGCGTCGGCGCGGCGTAGTCGAGGACGACGAGGTCGGCCGGGGCGCCCGGCTGCGAGCGCTCCGAGCAGGGGCTCGCCGAAGGCCCGCCCGGCGAGGTGCGCGCTCTCGGCGAGCCGTGCCAGCGGCCAGTCGCCTCCGGTGCCGTCGTCGTCCTCGCGCAGCCGGAAGAACGCGGTGCGCGACTCCTCGAACATGTCCGAGCCGATCCCGTCGGTGCCCAGCGAGACCCGCTCGCCGAGCTGCGACGAGCCGGGCGCGCCCGATCGAGTTGTTCATGTTCGAGCGCGCGTTGTGGGCGAGGGAGGCGCCGGCCGCGTGGACGAGGTCGATCTCGTCGTCGTCGAGGTGGACGCCGTGCGCGAGGAGCGTGCGCTCGTCCAGCGCACCGGCCCGCTGCAGCCGTGCGGCGACGCGATGCCCGCAGCGGGCGACCGCGTCGACCTCGTCGGCGAGGTCCTCGGCCACGTGGATGTGCAGGCCGACGCCGTGCGTCTCGGCCGCCTCGCAGCAGGCGGCGAGCGTCTCGTCGGAGAGCGTGAACGAGGCGTGAGCGCCGACCATGCCGCGCGCGAGCGGGCTGCTCTCTCGCGGACGCGGTCGAGGAAGCGCCGGTTCTCGGCGACGCCGGCGTGCGCCCGGTCGAGCCCGTCGCGGTCGGAGGTCTCGTAGCAGAGCACCGACCGCACGCCGAGGCTCGCGAGGGCGTCCGCGACGATGTCGAGCGAGCCGTCGATCGCGTTCGGCGAGGCGTGGTGGTCGACGAGCGTGGTCGTGCCCGAGAGGAGCGCCTCCATCCCGCCGACGAGCGCCGAGGCCCGGATCGTCTCCTCGTCGAGCGCACGGTCGAGCCGCCACCAGATCCGCTGGAGGATCTGCGTGAAGCTCGTCGGCGGCTCGAGCGCGTAGGGCATGCCGCGCGCGAGCGCCGAGTAGAGGTGGGTGTGGGCGCAGACGTTGCCCGGGACGACGAGGCAGCCGGAGCAGTCGCGACGATCGCCTCCGCCCGAGGCGGCGATCCGGCCGCCGACGACGTGGAGGTCGTCGCGGACGATCCGGACGGGATCGAGGGAGGTGACGACCGCGGCGCCCGTGAGGATCACGCGTGCGAGCCCCCGTGTCTCGCGAGGTGCGGCACCGCGGCCAGCGCGGCCGGCGACTCCTTCATCGGCAGGCGCGTGCGACGGATGCCGTCGAAGGCGTAGAGCGCGCCCGCGACCGCCGCGGCGGTCGGCACGAGCGCCGCCTCGCCGACCCCCTTCGCCCCGTACGGCCCCTCGGGCTGCGGCTCCTCCACGAGGATGCACTCGACCTCGGGCATGCCGGTCGGCGGGATGATGTGGAGGGACTTGAGCGTCTCGGTCTGCCGGGAGGCCGCCCTCGACCACGAACTCCTCCGAGAGCGCCTGTCCGAGACCCATGTGCACGGCGCCCTCGATCTGGCCCTCGATCAGGGTCGGGTTGATCGCCTTGCCGACGTCGTGGGCCGCGACCACCTTCGTCAGCCGGCCCTCGTCGTCGAGGATCGCGACCTGCGTCGCCCAGGCGTAGGCGAGGTGCGTGACCGGCTCGTCGACGTCCGGCCCGAGCTTCGTCGTCCAGTCGACGACGAAGTCGCCGCGGAACTCCTGTCCCGCGAGCTCCTCCAGGCTGTCGGCCGTCCAGCGCCGTGCGCAGCTTCTGCGCAGCGTCGATCACGGCGCGCCCGCCGAGCACGGTGGAGCGGGACGCGGTCGTCTGGCCCGTCTCGAGCTCGCGGTCGGTGTCGACGGCGACGCGGATCCGGTCGGGCGGCAGGCCGAGCTCCTCGCAGGCGATCTGCTGCAGGATCGTGTGGACGCCCTGGCCCATCTCGGTCCAGGAGTGGAAGAGGGTGACCGTGCCGTCCGGCTCGACGCGCAGCACGGCGCGGCCGTACTCGGTCATGCCGTTGCCGATGCCGGTGTTCTTGACGCCGCAGGCGATCCCCGCGAAGCGGGCGCTCGCGGTAGGCGTCCTTGACGGCGAGCAGCGTCTGCTTGAGGCCGACGCCCGGGCCGAGCTTCTGGCCGGTGCCGAACCGCTCGCCCGACCTCGAGCGCGTTGCGCCAGCGGATCTCCCAGCCGTCGATCCCGACCGCTCGGCGAGCATGTCGAGCACGCCCTCGATCGGCGAAGTTCGACTGGTTGACGCCGAACCCGCGCATCGCGCCGCAGGGCGGGTTGTTGGTGTAGACCGCCTGCGCCCTCGACGTCGACGTTCGTCGACCTCGTAGGCGCCGCAGGCGTGACCGACGGCGCGCTCGATCACCTTGTCGCCGACGCTCGCGTACGCGCCGGTGTCGCCGACGATGCGGGCCCGCACCGCGAGCAGGCGGCCCGTCCTCGTCGCAGCCGACGGTGTAGTCGAGCCACATCGGGTGGCGCTTGGAGTGGAAGCGCAGGCTCTCCTTGCGGGTCAGCGTCACGCAGCACCGGACGGCCGGTGCGCATGGCGAGCAGGGCGGCGTGGCACTGGACGTTGAGGTCCTCCTTCGCCCCGAACGCACCGCCGGTCGGCGACCTGCGTGACGCGCACGCGGTCCTCCGGAAGCGCCGAGGAACGACGCGATCTGCCGGCGGTCGTCCCAGACGCCCTGGCCCTGGGAGTAGACCTCGAGCCGGCCGTCCTCGTCGGGCACCGCGAGCGACGACTCCGGCTCGAGGAACGCGTGCTCGATGAACTGCGTGCGGAAGGACTCCGTGACGACGTGCGCCGCCCCGGCGAGCGCGGCGTCGACGTCGCCGCGCTCCACCTTCGAGACCGAGAGCACGTTGCCGCCCTCGTGGAGGGCGGGCGCGTCGTCGGCCAGCGCTCGAACGGATCCGTCACCGGCTCGAGCACCTCGTACTCGACCTCGACGAGCGCCGCGGCCGCGCGGGCGGCGTGGCGCGTCTCCGCTGCGACGGCCGCGATCACGTCGCCGACGTAGGCGGTGACCTCGCCCTCGGCGACGAGCTGGCGCCAGTCGCGCTTGATCGAGCCCTGCACCCGCTCGCCCGGCACGTCGGCGGCCGTGACGACGGCCACGACGCCCGGCTCCGCGAGCGCCTTCGAGGCGTCGATCCGGACGATCCGCGCCCGCGGGTGGTCGGAGAACCGGAGCGCGCCGTGGAGCATCCCCGGCACCGTCATGTCGCCGACGAACGACGTTGTCGCCGAGCGCCAGCTCGGTGCCCCGGTAGCGGGCCGTGCGCGAGCCGACGCGGCCGCTGCGGTCGGGCTCGGGCAGCGGCTCGCCGCGGCGGGCCGCCGGCGGCGAGCTCGATCGCGTCGATCACCTTGACGTAGCCCGTGCAGCGGCAGAGGTTGCCGAGCAGCGCGTGCGCGATCTCGTCTCGCGTCGGCTCGGGATGCTTGTGCAGCAGCGCCTCGGCCTTCATCACGATCCCCGGCGAGCAGTAGCCGCACTGCGACGCGCCGGCCGCGACGAAGCACTCGCTCCACAGCCGCCGCTCCTCCTCGGAGAGGCCCTCGTGGGTGATCACGTGCTTCCCCTCGAAGCGGGTCGCCTTCTGCGCGCAGGAGACGACGGCCCTGCCGTCGACGATCACGGTGCAGGCGCCGCAGGAGCCCTCGGGCGCGCAGCCGTCCTTGACCGAGCGCACCCCGAGCTCCTCGCGCAGCAGCTCGAGCAGGCTCATGCCCTCCGCCGGCTCGCCGAGACCGCCTGCCCGTTGAGCGTGAACTCCACGGCTCCCGCCTCCTTCCTGCGTCACTCCATGGCGCCGAGGACGAGCGAGATGAGGGCCATCCTCATCACGACGCCGTTGAACGCCTCCGACCAGTACCGCGCGTGGCGCGTCCCGTCGACGTCCTCCGGCAGCTCGTCCATGCGGGGCAGGCTGTGGAGGACGATCGAGTCCGGCTTGCCGCTGTCGCGCAGCAGCTCGCGGGTGACCCGGTACGCCTCGGGCGTCAGCCCGACGCTCTCGCCGCGCTCGTCGCGCGACTTCGTGTAGTCGGGCTGGACGACGGGCTCCATGTAGATCACGTCGCAGTCGTGGATCACGTCTGCGACCGACGGGGCCTCCTCGTAGCGCACGCTCAGCTCGTCGAGCTCGGCCTTGAACTCCGGGCAGCAGCGACATGTCCGGCGGCCCGACGACGTACGCCTTGACGTCGAACTGCGACATCGCGTAGAGGATCGAGTGCATCGTCCGCATGCGCATGTCGCCGACGAGCAGGAACGTGAGGCCGTCGAGCGTGCCCAGCTCCTTGCGCGTCGTGTAGAGGTCGGTCAGGACCTGGGTCGGGTGCTCGCCCCAGCCGTCGCCGCAGTTGATCACCGGGACCGACGACCAGCGGGCGGCCTCGGCCGGCGCGCCCTGCTGGAAGTGGCGCATCGCGATGACGTCGCCGTAGTACTCGAGCATGTGCACCGTGTCCTTGATCGACTCCTGGTAGAAGTCGCCGGCGCGCGTGTTCTTCGCGTCGGAGAAGCCGAGCACGTGGCCGCCGAGCCGGTGCATCGCGGCCTCGGTGGCGAGGCGGGTGCGGGTGCTCGGCTGGTAGAAGGCCGTCAGCAGCGTCTTGTCGGCGAGCAGGTCGGCGTTCTTCCTGCTGCGCGCGATCGGCTCGAGCTCGTCGCACACTCCGAAGACGTGCTCGAACTCGGCGCGCTCAAAGCCCTTGAGCGACAGGATGTCGCGCCCGGCGAAGCTCCTCATCGTCGATTCCTTCCGTTTGGTGTGTGTGATCGGATCGCGCCCGTGAAGAGCACGGCGACGCGCTCGTCGGCGGAGACGTCGCCCGCGTGCCGCAGCGCGAGCAGGCCGGCGAGCCCGGCGGAGCCGGTGGTGCAGACCTGGATCCCCGTCGCCTCGAGCGCGAGCGCGTTGGCCTCGGCGAGCGTGTCCTCGCCGACGACGAGCGGGCTGCCGCCGGTCGTCGAGCATCCCCTCGACGACGGCGAGCCAGTCGTAGGTCTCGTCGTCGAGGATGCCGTGGGCGATGCTGTGCGGCTCGCTGCTCCCACGGCCACATGAACTCCGAGCGGTGCGGCGCGGCGTAGCGCGAGCGCGGTCTCGACGCCGTCGGCCGAGCGCGCTCGCATCGCGCGACGACCGCGTCGAAGGCGCGCTTGAGCGGCCAGGCGCCCTCGGTCTGCACGGTGTCGAGGCGCGGCGGCGCGGGGATCGCGCCGAGCGCGGCTGCCTCGCGCAGGCCCTGGACGCAGCGCGCTCGCGAGCGCGCCGCCGCCGACCTGGACGACGAGCCGGTCGAGGGTCGCTGCCGGCGTCCGCGAGGTCGGCGCGATCTCGTAGCCGAGCGTCTCGCCGCCCTCGACGGCGAGCCCGTTCAGGTTGCCCTGGCAGGTGAACGGGCAGCGCGCCCTCCGCGAGCGCCTCGCAGCAGCCGGCTGCACGGTCGGATCGCCCGGTCTCGCCGGGCTGCCGCGGGCAGACGGTGACGCGCGCGCCCGAGCTCCTCGAGCCGCGCGAGCACGGCGGGGTCGGCGTCGACCGGGACGAAGACCCGGAGCGCCCGCCCGCCGGCCGCGGCGACGACGGCCGCCGCCAGCGCGGCGTTGCCGCAGCTCGCGATCGCCAGATCCGGGCGGTCGCGCGGCGTCGACCAGCCCGAGCCGCTCGGCCACCTCGAGGTAGAGCAGCACCCCGAACAGGTGTCGCGCCTTGTGCGAGCCGGAGACGTTGCCCGTCTCGTCCTTGACCCAGACGCCACCGTCCGCCGAGAAGCCGAGCCGCGTCGCTGAGCGCGTCGGCGCGGGCGAACGGCGTGGCCGCGAAGCCGTGCCCGTCGACCTCGGCGACCTGCGCGCGTCGAGCCGTCGCACGAGCGCGCAGAACGTCGTCGTCCGAGATCCCGCCGGCGGTCGCGACGTGGTAGGCGTGCAGCAGGGCGCGGTAGCGGACGAACGGGTTCGGCTCCGCGGTCGTCGAGCGGGAAGCGCGGCCGAGGCGAGATCGAGCTCGCGCCGCAGCACGTGGTCGACGTCGTCGCCGGCTCCGGCGTTCGGGCACGAGAACGGGTACGGGTCGCCGCGGGTCCGGCTCTGCGCCGCAGCCGGCGCAGACGAGCCGGCTGGCGGCTGCCGTCACAGGGCCTCCAGGACGCCGGTGCGCGCGTTGAACTCGTCGATCAGCGCGTCCCAGTCGCCGGCGAGCTCGTGGATGCCGCGTCCAGAACGCCGGCATCGCGGCGGGCCTCGAAGTCCTCGAGCGAGACGCCCTGCTGCTCGACCCAGGTGTAGTAGCCGAGGTTGAAGATCCGCTCCCGGTCGACGCCGGGTGAGCTCGAGCAGGTTGTCCGTCGCCGCGCCGAGCAGGTGCTCGCCGAAGACCTCGGCCGGCCGCGACCTCGTCGAAGCCGTCCGGCGAAGTAGCGCTGCGAGCGCCAGCTCCTGCTCGCTCTCGTACAGGCTCGCCCCGTCGGTCGCGACGGTCACGATCACGTCGTCGGGCCCCAGGTCGTAGTGCTTCGCGGTCTTGATCGCCGCGAGCACGTTGCAGATGCTCGACAGGCCGAGCGAGGGGAGGCCCGCGAGGACGTCTCGCGGCGACGCCGCGGCGCTCGGCGAGGTACCTGCCGGCCGACTGCCGTGTTGAACAGCACGCCGAGCCGGTCGGTGGCCCGGTCGGAGACCGCGACCGCGACGTCGGTGTTCAGCACGTTGTGGATCAGCGGGATGTGCTTGTCGCCGATCCCCTGGATGTTGTGCTCGCCGAAGCCGTTGCGCAGCATCGTCGGGCACTCGATCGCCTCGACGGCGACGATCAGCGAGCCGAGGCGCTCCTTGAGGTAGTCGCCGGCGCCGATCGTGCCGGCCGAGCCGGTCGCGGAGACGAACGCCCGCAGCTCGCAGCGCGGGCTCCTGCGCGCGCATCGACTCGAACACGCGCTCGAGCGCGGCACCGGTCGCGAGGTAGTGCACGATGTGGTTCCCGAACTCGGCGAACTGGTTGAGGATCACGTTGTCCGGGTCCTCGGCGAGCTCGTGGCACGGTCGTAGATCTCCTTGACGTTGCTCTCGGTGCCGGGCGTCCGGATGATGTCGCCGGGGTCGACGACCCAGCGCTCGAGCCACGCGAAGCGCTCGCGGCTCATCCCCTCGGGCAGGACGGCGACGCCGTGGCAGCCGAGCAGCCGGGAGATCGCGACCCCGCCGCGGCAGTAGTTGCCCGTCGACGGCCAGACGGCGCGGTCGGAGGTCGGGTCGAAGCGGCCGGTGACGAGGCGCGGCACCAGGCAGCCGTAGGCGGCGAGCACCTTGTGCGCCTCGATCAGCGGGAACCGGTTGCCGAGCGCGACCACGATCCGCGCGCTCGACGCCGGTCAGCTCCGGCGGCAGGACGAGGTGCTCGGGGACGTCGACGAAGTCCGTCCTGTTGGCGCCGTTGTGCCAGTGCACCCGGAACAGGTTCAGCGGATGCGGCGTCGTCCGGGCCGACGCGCGTGAGCGCCTCGCGCACCGCGTGCCGGGATCAGCGCGGGATGGGCGAGCTGCGCGAAGGTCGGCAGCGCGATGCGCGCCTGCCGGAAGTGCTCCACGGTCCGCTCGAGGGTCTGGGGATCGGCCTCCTCGCGCGTCAGGCCGAGGCGATCTGTGAGCATGTCTGCCTCCACGCCGGGGTCTCGAGGAAAACCGTATGAGGCGGCGGCGCCGTGGACGTCGGTGGTTTGCCGGACGCTGTCTCAGGGATTCCCCTCGTCCGCCGGCGATCGCGAGGTGCCATGCTGGTCGCATGTCGATCCTCGCCGGATGGGACGGTGTCGGGGTGCCGACAGGCCGCTCGGAGGACGAGTCGGAGGGGCGGGCGCTCGGTCAGGGACGCGGGCGAAGCCTGCGAGCCTCCGCGCCTGCGCCGGCGCGGGCGATCGTTCCGGTGCGTCGACGAGGTCTCGCGCCGCGTCCGCTGCCGGTGTCGGCCAACCGATCGGTGCCGCGTGCGTCGAGAGATGAGAGGATGGTGCGTCGACGAGCGCCGTCGGTGTGATGTGTCAGCAGGTGTTTCTTCGAAAGGAGAGTCATGTCCCGCTTAGGTGGAAGTAGGCGATCGGGCCGCAGGGGGTTCGCAGTCGCAGCCCTCTTCGTCGTGCTCGGCGTGACGGCGCTTGCAGCCGTCGCGACCGGCTCCGCGGCGCAGCAGTCGAAGGCGGCGCCGATCAAGGCCGCGTGGATCTACGTCGGCCCGACGACCGACGGCGGCTGGACGACCGCCCACGACAACGGACGGCAAGTACGTCCAGAAGATGCTCGGCGCGAAGGTGCAGACGACCTACAAGGAGAACATCCCGCCGGGCCCGAAGCTCGCCCAGACGGTCGCGAGCCTCGTGCGCGACGGCAACAAGATCATCTTCGCGACGTCGTTCGGGATGATCGACAAGAAGCTCGCCGCGAAGTACCCGGACGTGTACTTCGAGCAGGCGACCGGAACCGACCTGTCGAAGAACCTGGCCGAGTACTTCGGTGCCGGCGAGGACACGATCTACCTCTCCGGCATGGCGGCCGGTGCCGCGACGAAGAACGGGAAGATCGGCTACATCGTCCCGTTCGCGATCCCCGAGGTGATCCGGCACGCGAACGCGTTCGCGCTCGGCGTCGCAGGCGGTCAACCCGAAGGCGAAGGTGAAGCTGATCTGGACGAACTCGTGGTTCGACCCGGCCAAGGAGAAGAAGGCCGCCGAGAGCCTCGTCGGCTCCTGGGGCGCCGACGTGCTCGGGCAGAACGTCGACAGCCCGGCCGCCGGCCAGTACGCGCAGTCGAAGGGCATCCCGTGGGTCGGCTACGACAACGACGCGCGGAAGTACGCGGGACCGTCGTGGCTGACGGCGGCCGTCTACAACTGGGGCCCGTACTACCTGAGCCGCGTCAAGGCGGCGCATGAACGGCACGCTGGAAGTCGGCCTTCTACTACGGGATCGATCAAGGACGGCTTCACCGGACCTCGCGCCGTACGGGCCGAAGGTGACCGCGAAGACGAAGTCGATGATCGCGGCCAAGCGGGCGGCGATCGTGAGCGGGCAAGTTCAACGTCGTTCACCGGCCCGCTCTACGACCAGAGCGGCAAGCTGAAGGTGCCGAAGGGCACGACGCTGAAGGTCCTGCCCGGACCTCTACGCGATGAACTGGCTCGTCAAGGGCATCGAAGGAAGCGTCCCGAAGGGCTAGCGGTTGCCTGCCGGGGGAGCGGCGCGTCCGCTCCCCCGGCAGCGCGACCTCTCCTCCCATGGAGCCCACGGCGCAGTCGCAGACGGATCGCCCCCGCAGGCCGCGCGGCCCGTCCGGCGATCGCGTGCCGCGGGATCACGAAGCGCTTCCCCGGCGTCGTCGCGAACGACCACGTCGACTTCGAGGCGCTCGAGGGCGAGGTGCACGCGCTGCTCGGCGAGAACGGCGCCGGCAAGAGCACGCTCTCGAACATCTTCACGGGCCTCTACCGCGCCGACGAGGGCGAGCTCGAGGTCTACGGCGAGCCCGTCGCCTTCGACACCCCGCGCGACGGGATCGACGCGGGGATCGGGATGGTGCACCAGCACTTCCGGCTCGTGGAGCCGTTCACCGTCGCCGAGAACGTCATGCTCGGCGACACGAGCGACGTCGGCCGCTCCTTCCGCCTCCACCCGCGCGCGATCGAGGAGCGGGTCGCCGAGCTCGGCGAGCGCTACGGCATGGCCGTCGATCCGCGCGCCCGGATCTGGCAGCTCTCGGTCGGCGAGCAGCAGCGGGTCGAGATCCTGAAGGCGCTCTACCGCGAGGCGCGCATCCTGATCCTCGACGAGCCGACCGCCGTGCTGACGCCGCAGGAGGCGAGCGCGCTGTTCGAGACGCTGCGGGCGATGGCCGACGACGGGCGCACGGTCATCTTCATCTCGCACAAGCTGCACGAGGTGATGGCGGTCTCCGACCGCGTCACCGTCCTCCGCGACGGCCGCTCCGTCGCGACCGTCGAGACCGCGAGCTCCACGCTGCGAGTCGCTCGCCGCGCTGATGGTCGGACGCGAGCTGCACACGTACGGGCGCACGGACGAGCAGCGCACGATCGGCGAGCTGCTGCTCGAGGTCGAGGGCGTCACGGCCGAGGGCGACCGCGGCGCGGAGGCCGTGCACGACGTCTCGCTGAGCGTCCACGCCGGCGAGATCCTCGGCGTCGCCGGCGTCGCCGGCAACGGCCAGCGCGAGCTGGCCGAGGCGGTCACGGGGCTGCGCCCGCTCACGGCGGGGACGATCCGCGTCGACGGCAGGACCGTCCACGCGGGCGATCCGCGGGCGGCGATCAAGGCCGGCGTCGCGCACGTGCCGGAGGACCGCCTCCACACGGGCGTCGCCCCGAGCCTCAGCATCTCCTCGAACGTCGTGCTCAAGTCGTACCGCGACGACGAGAACTCGGTCGGCCCGTTCCTCCGCTTCCACCACATCCGCGACTGGGCCGTCGAGCTGATCCGCCGCTACGACGTGAAGGCGCCCGGGCCGTCGGCCTCGGCGCGCCAGCTCTCGGGCGGCAACCTGCAGAAGGTCGTGCTCGCGCGCGAGTTCTCGGGGCACCCGCGCGTGCTCGTGATCGCCGCGCCGACGCGCGGCCTCGACGTCGGCGCGATCGAGACCGTGCACGCGTACCTGCGCGAGGCGGCGGCGGCAGGCGTGGCGATCCTGCTCATCTCCGAGGACCTCGACGAGCTGATGACGCTCTCCGACCGGATCGCCGTGATGTACGAGGGCCGGATCGTCGGCGAGGTCGACGCCGCCCACGCGGTGGTCGAGGAGATCGGCCTGATGATGGCGGGAGGCGAGGAGGCGTGAACGTGCGGATCGAGCGTCGCCTGCGGCAGCCGAGGTGGCTGTCCGTCGCCGTGCCGGTCTGCTCGCTCGCTGGTCGCGTTCCTGCTGATCGCGATCGTCCTGCTCGCGACGGGGCACGATCCGGTCGAGACCTACAAGGACCTGTTCGAGGCGGCGTTCACCGCCGAGGGCGCGCTCTCGCAGACCCTCGTCGGCGCGACGCCGCTCCTCTTCACGGGTCTCGCTGCTGCGGCCGCGTTCCGGATGAACCTGTTCAACATCGGCGGCGAGGGGCAGCTCTACTTCGGCGCCATCGGCTCGTCGGGCGTGGCACTGCTCCTCGCGGGGCAGTCGGCGCCGGTGCTGATCGCCGCGATGATGATCGGCGGCATCGCGGCCGGGGCGGCGTGGGCGCTGATCCCGGGCTTCCTGCGGGCGTACCTCTCGACGAACGAGATCATCACCTCGCTGATGCTCAACTACGTCGCCGGCCTGTTCCTCACGTACCTGATCTTCGACAGCACCTCGTACTGGCGCGACACGACCTCGGCGAGCGCGGCCGTCTTCCCGGTCGGCAAGGAGCTGCCGGAGGCCGCGACCTGGCCGACGCTCGGCTCGAGCGTCGTCGTCCCGTTCGGGTTCCTCGTCGGCGTCGTCGCCGCGATCGGTCTCTGGGCGCTGTACTCGCGCACGCGCTTCGGCTTCGAGGTGCAGGTGATGAGCGACTCGCCGCGCGCGGCCCGCTACTCCGGCATGCGCACGCGGCGCAAGATCCTCGCGGTGATGGGGCTCTCGGGTGGGCTCGCCGGCCTCGGCGGCGCGAGCCAGGTCGGCGACTTCCTGCACACGCTCGACGCCGATCCGAACGGCCTGCGCGCGTACGGCTACGGCTACACGGGCATCGTCGTCGCGGCGCTCGCGCGGTACAACCCGTTCGCGGTCGTCCTCGTCGCGTTCCTGATCGGCGGTCTGCAGAACGCCGGCATCGCGCTCCAGGGCCCCGACTTCCCGTCGGGTCTCGTCGGCGTGATGGAGGGGATGATCCTCTTCACGACCCTCGGCGGCGAGCTGTTCGTCCGCTACCGCGTCCGGATCGGACGGCGGCGGCCACCGCGGCTCGCGGCCGGCCGAGGTCGCGGCGGAGGCCACACGGTGAACAACTCGATCCTCGTCCTCGTCGTCGCGTCCGGCGTCGCCTACGGAACGCCGCTGCTCTACGCGGCGCTCGGCGAGCTGCTCGCGGAGCGGTCGGGGGTCCTCAACCTCGGCGTCGAGGGGATGATGCTCGTCGGCGCGGTGATGGGCTTCTGGGGCGTGCAGCGGATCGGGGGGCGGGGCGGCATGGTGCTCTTCCTCGCGGTCCTCGTCGCGGCGCTCGCCGGCGCTGCGGTCGCGCTGCTCTTCGCGTTCCTCGTGATCACGCTGCGCGCGAACCAGATCGTCTCGGGCCTCGCGCTCACGATCTTCGCGGGCGCGGCCGGTCTCTCGTCCTACCTCGGCAACGACCTCGGGCTGGCCGACGCGCCGGCGGAGCACCAGTTCTCCCCCGTCGACCCGTTCGGGCTCGCGGACATGCCGATCCTGGGGCCGATCGTGTTCGGGCAGACGTGGCTCGTGTACGCGTCGTGGGTGCTCGTGGCGCTGACCGCGCTCTACCTCACGCGCACCCGGCCGGGGCTGAACGTGCGCGCGGTCGGCGAGTCGCCGCAGACGGCGGACGCGGTCGGCATCAGCGTCACGGCCTACCGGTACGCGCACGTCGCTCGCCGGAGGCGCCCTCGCCGGGATCGGCGGGGCGTGCTTCAGCCTCGCCCTGACGCCCCAGTGGGTGGACGGGCTTGACCGGAGGCGCCGGCTGGATCGCGATCGCACTCGTCATCTTCGCGTTCTGGAGGCCCGAGCTCTGCCTCGTCGGCGCCTACTTCTTCGGCGCGTTCCAGGCGCTGCCGTTCATCCTGCAGGCGCGCGGCGTCACGATCGCGCCCGAGCTGTTCCAGGCGCTGCCGTACGTGATGACGGTGGTCGTGCTGGTGATCGTCTCGTCGGGCATCGCCAAGCGACGGCTCGGCGCTCCGGGCGCGCTGGGAGTACCGTTCGTGCGAGAGGAGCGCTGATGGACGTCCTCACCCCGCACACGCTCGACGAGGCGCTGCGCCTCAAGGCGGAGCAGCCCGGACGCGCGCTTCGTCCAGGGCGGCACCGACGTCCTGGTCGAGCTCAACTTCGACCGCTCGCGGCCGCCGGCCCTGATCAACCTCAACGAGGTGGCAGAGCTGCGGGGCGTCACCCGCGAGAACGGCACCCTCGTGCTCGGATCCGGGCTCACGTATGCGGAGGCGATGCAGGGGCCGATCGCGGAGGAGCTCCCCGCCCTCGCCGAGGCGTCTCGCACCGTCGGCTCGCCCCAGATCCGCAACCGCGGCACGATCGGCGGCAACCTCGGCACCGCGTCCCCGGCCGGGGACGCGCTCCCGCCGCTGCTCGCGGAGGGGGCCGAGATCGAGCTCGCGAGCGTGCGCGGGCAGCGACGCCTGCCGCTCTCGGAGTTCCTCGTCGGGGTGAAGCGGAACGCGCTCGAGCCCGACGAGATCATCACCGCGGTCAGGGTCCGGCCGAGCGGCGCGAGGCAGACGTTCATGAAGGTCGGGCCGCGGAACGCGATGGTGATCTCCGTGTGCTCCCTCGCGCTCGAGGTCGACCGCGAGCGGGGCGAGCTGCGGGCCGCGTTCGGCTCCGCCGCGCCGACCGTGCGGCTCGTCACTGCGCCGCTCGACGAGGCCGAGTCCTTCCCGGCGCTGGTCGCGTCGAGCGCGAGCCCGATCGACGACGTCCGCGGCACCGCCGCCTATCGCCGCCATGCGCTCCAGGTGCTCACGCGTCGCGCCCTCGAGAGGTGCCGGGCGTGAAGATCGCGCTCACCGTCAACGGCGAGCGCCGCGAGGCCGACGTCTGGGGCGGCGAGAGCCTCCTCTTCGCGCTGCGCGAGCAGCTCGGCCTGCCCGGCTCGAAGAACGCCTGCGAGCAGGGCGAGTGCGGCTCGTGCTCGGTGCTCCTCGACGGCAAGCTCGTCTGCTCGTGCCTCGTCCTCGCCGCACAGGCCGACGGGCACGAGGTCGTCACGGTCGAAGGCGTCGGCTCGGCGCGGTCGCTGCAGCCGCGTGCAGGAGGCGTTCGTCGACGCCGGCGCCGTGCAGTGCGGCTTCTGCACCCCGGGTCTGATCATGGCGACGGTCGACCTGCTCGAGCACACGCCGAGCCCGACGCGAGGACGAGATCCGCGAGGCGCTCTCCGGCAACCTCTGCCGCTGCACCGGCTACCAGAAGATCTTCGACGCGGTGAAGGCGGCGTCGGCGTGACGACCGAGACCGGGACCGAGACGGCTCTCGTCGTGGAGAGCGCCGCCGACACGGTGATCGGGGTCGCCCGTCCCGCCGCGCGTCCCGACGCGCCGCCGAAGGTGCTCGGCGAGTTCGCGTACTCGAGCGACCTGAGCGCTGCAGGGATGCTCTGGGGCCACACGCTGCGCAGCCCGCACGCGCACGCGCGCATCCTCGGGATCGACGTCTCACAGGCCGTCGACGATGCCGGGCGTCCACGCCGTGCTGACGCACGACGACGTGCCCGGCCGCAAGACCTACGGCCTCGAGTTCCCCGACCAGCCCGTGCTCGCGTTCGACCGCGTGCGCTACTACGGCGAGCCGGTCGCCCTCGTCGCCGCCGAGCATCCCGAGCAGGCGCGGCGCGCGGCCGAGGCGATCGTCGTCGAGTACGAGCCGCTCGAGCCGGTCGTCGACCCCGAGCGCGCGACCGAGCAGGAGCCGCTCCACCCCGACCGGCCGACGATGGGCCACGGCTACCGCGACGATCCGCGTCCCAACGTCGCTCCGCTCGATCGTGATCCGCCACGGCGACCCGGACGTCGAGGGCGACGTCGACGGTCGAGCGGCTACTACGAGACGGCGTCGCAGGACCAGGCGTTCCTCGGGCCCGAGTCGGGGCTCGCGATCCCGGACGGCGAGGGCGGCGTCGACATCCACGTCGCGACGCAGTGGCTGCACGTCGACCGCGACCAGGTCGCGCCGTGCCTCGGCCTCGCGCCCGAGCAGGTGCGGATCCACCTCGCCGGCGTCGGCGGCGCCTTCGGCGGCCGCGAGGACCTCTCGATGCAGATCCACGCCGGCGCTGCTCGCGCTGCACACGGACCGGCCGGTGAAGATGGTCTACAACCGCGAGGAGTCGTTCACGGGCCACGTCCACCGGCACCCGTCGCGGATCTGGGCCGAGCACCGCGCCACGCGCGACGGCCGGCTCGTCTGCGTGCACGTGAAGGATCCTGCTCGACGGCGGCGCCTACGCCTCCAGCTCGACGGCCGTGATCTCGAACGCCTCCTGCTTCGCGCTCGGCCCCTACCGCGTCGACAACGCGCTGATCGAGGGCGCGGTCGTCTACACGAACAACCCGCCCTGCGGGGCGATGCGCGGCTTCGGCGCGGTGCAGGTCTGCTTCGCCGCCGAGGCGCAGATGGACCGCCTCGCCGAGGCGCTCGGGATCGACCCGATCGAGCTGCGGCTGCTGAACGCGCTCGAGCCGGGCGACACCCTGCCGACGGGCCAGGTGCTGACGGGATCGCTGCCCGATCGCCGAGGTGATCCGGGCGGCGGCCGCGATCCCGGTGCCGGAGCCGGAGCCGCTGCCGCGCGACCCGATCCGCCTCCCCGGCGGCGCCGGCAACACGACGCGCGGCGAAGGCGTCCGCCGCGGCGTCGGCTTCGCGGTCGGCTTCAAGAACATCTGCTTCTCGGAGGGCTTCGACGACTACTGCGCCGCGCGCGTGCAGCTCCATGCCGACGGGAGCGCCACCGTGCACTGCGCCGGAGCCGAGGTCGGGCAGGGCCTCGGCGGCGTGATCCTCCAGGTCGCGCGGACCGAGCTCGGGACGGACGACGTCGACGCTCGCGGCGAGCACGACGGCGACCGTCGGCTCGTCCGGCTCGTGCTCCGCCTCCCGCATGACCTGGATGGCCGCCGGCGCCGTGCGCGACGCCTGCCGCGCCGCGCTCGAGGAGCGGAAGGCGCGGCGGCGGCGGCGAGGTCGACGTCGAGCGCGTCTACCGGCATCTCCCCACGACGCCGCTCGACCCGGAGACCGGGCAGGTCACCGGCGAGCGGGCGCACGTCGCGCTCGCGACCTGCGCGATGCGGGTCGTCGTCGAGGTCGACGTCGAGCTCGGACTGACGCGCGTCGTCTGGATCGGGGCTGCGCAGGACGTCGGGCGGGCGCTCAACCCGCAGGCGCGTCACGGGCCAGATCGAGGGCGGCACCGCCCAGGGCATCGGGCTCGCGCTGATGGAGGAGATCCAGACGCGCGACGGGCGGATCACGAACGCGAGCTTCACCGACTACCTGATCCCGACGGCGCTCGACATGCCGCCGGTCGAGTCGGTGCTGATCGAGGATCCGCAGCCCGACGCGCCGTACGGCGTCAAGGGCGTCGGCGAGCCGCCGACCGTGGTCTCGACCGCGGCCGTCGTCGCGGCGATGCGCGCCGCGACCGGCCTGCCGCTCACGCGCGTGCCGGTTCGCCCGGACGACGTGTGCCTGACGTCGTCGTAGCAGGCGCCGCTAGCGCCGGAGCGTGAGGGTCGCGCCGATCGCGAGCAAGGCGAGCCCGGCCAGCCGCTGGGGCGAGAGCGGGATCCGCTCGACGCCGAACCAGCCGAAGCGATCGATCAGGGCTCCCACGGTGAACTGCGCGGCGATCAGCACCGACGTCGTGGCGACGATCCCGATCCGCGGGCCGGCGACGGTGATCGCGAGGATGATCACGACGCTCATGGCACCGCCGAGCAGCATCCAGGGTGGCGCGTCGGCGCCGCGCGCCAGGCCGTCCAGCGAGCGCGTTCCCACGACGAGCACGGAGACGGCAAGGACTCCCCCGATCGCCGACGCGCACGCCAGCGCCTCGAGCGAGCCGATCCGGTCGCCGAGCCGGGCCTGCACGGCGATCTGCACGGCGCCTGCCACCCCGGCGATCACGGCGAGCAGCGCGGCGAACGAGCTGGAGCTCATCGCGCGAGGCTATCCGCCGCGAGCCGGTCGCGATAGCCTGCCTGGCGTGAACGGTGCAGTGCGGTCGGAGCGGGACGGGGCAAAGCTCACGGTGACTCTCGACCGGCCCGACGCCATGAACGCCCTCACCCGGGAGGTGCACGACGGCCTCGCGGCAGCGCTCGCCGAGGCTGCCGACCCGGCGATCCGCTGTGTCGTGCTCACGGGGGCAGGGCGGGCTTTCTGCGCCGGCCAGGACCTGACGGAGCTCTCGGCGATCGCCGGCGGCGTCGCCGAGGCGCTCGAGCGCACCTATCACCCCAACGTACGAGCGATCCGGGCACTCGAGAAGCCCGTGGTCGCGGCCCTCAACGGCGCTGCGGCAGGTGCCGGGCTCTCGCTCGCGCTCGCCTGCGACGTGCGCGTCGCCTCCGACGCGGCGGTGCTCGTCCCCGGCTTCGTCGGGATCGGCCTCGTGCCCGACGCGGGCGGCTCGTGGTTTCTCGCGCGGGCCCTCGGGTTCCCGCGGGCGTTCGAGTGGATGTCGTCCAATCGGCGGCTGTCGGCGGACGAGGCGCTTGCGTGGGGGCTCGTCTCCGAGGTGATCCCGGCGGCCGCGTTCCCGGGCCGCGTGGCGGACATCGCGGCGGAGTGGGCCGCCCGTCCCACCGCCGCGATCGGAGCGACCAAGCGGCTGCTCGACCACGCCCACGCCGCCGAGCTCGAACGCCAGCTCGCCCTCGAAGCCGAGCTCCAGCAGCGCTGCATCGAGACCGACGACTTCAGCGAGGGCGTGTCGGCCTTCCTCGGGAAGCGTGCTCCGTCGTTCACCGGCACGTGAGGCCGCGTGGACGCCCTCGGCCACTCCACCCCGACACCGGCCGTGCCGCCGGCAGTCCCCGTTCTGCGTGGCCCGCGTCAGCTGCCGCCGCCGCCCGCTCCCCCGCCGCCCGACCCGAAGGGGCCGAGGCCTCGCGTCACGATCGACGACGACCTGCGGCGGAGCCGCGTGCTGGTGCTGCTGCGCCTCCCTCTGGCCGTTCCCCATCTCCTCTGGGCGTACGCCTGGAGCATCGTGGTCGGCCTCGCGCTGCCCGTCGTGTGGCTGTGCGCGCTCGTCCTCGGCCGCACGCCGCGGCCGTTCCACCGCTTCCTGCGGGCGTACACGCGGTACCTCACGCAGCTGTTCGCGTTCGTGGGGCTGGCTGCCAACCCGTTCCCCGGCTTCCTCGGGACGCTCCCCTACCCGGTCGACCTCGTCGTGCCGGATCCGGTCCGCCAGCCACGGCTCGGGATCCTGCTCCGGTGGCTGATCGCGATCCCCGCGCTCGTGATGTGCCAGGTGCTCGGGTGGGTCTGGTGGATCGTCGTCCCGTTCGCCTGGATCATCGGCCTCTTCGCAGGGAGGACGCCCGCGGGGCTCGCGGAGGTCCTCGCGTACGTCGTCCGCTTCCACGCGCTCACGCTCGCGTACGTCCTCCTGCTGACCCGCCGGTACCCGACCCTCGGAGGTGACTCCTCATGACGTTGACGGTCACCGACTACCACACGGGTGGTGAGCCGTTTCGCATCGTGACGGGCGGCGCGCCGCCGCTCCGGGGTGCGACGGTCCTGGAGCGCCGTCGTCACGCCTCCGAGCACCTCGACCACGTCCGACGCCTGCTCGTCTTCGAGCCGCGCGGCCACGCGGACATGTACGGCTGCCACGTCGTCCCGCCGAACGACGATGGCGCCGACCTCGGTGTCGTCTTCTTCCACAACGCCGGCTACTCGACCGCGTGTGGCCACGGAACGATCGCTCTCGTCACGTGGGCTCTCGACGAGGGCATCGTCGAGCCACGGGAGGGCGAGAACAGCGTCGTCGTGGACGTTCCCTCCGGACGGCTGGAGACGGTCGCCGAGGTGCGGCGGGGCCGGGTCGTCTCGGTCCGCTTCCGCAACGTGCCCGCCTACGTCTGGGGGACGGGGCTCACCGCGGCCGGCATCGAGGTCGACGTCGCCTTCGGCGGCGCGTTCTACGCGAGCGTCCGCGAGCGCGTCGCGCCGACGGAGCTGCCCCGGCTGATCGAGCTCGGCCGCGCCGTCAAGCGCGATCTCGAGGCTGCCCAGACGATCGCCCATCCCGACGAGCCCGAGCTGGCCGGCGTGTACGGCGTCATCTTCTGGCAGGAGGAGCCGGCAGAGCCCGAGTTCGCCCTCGTCCAGCGCAACGTGACGGTGTTCGCCGACGGCGAGGTCGACCGCTCGCCATGCGGGTCGGGGACGTCTGCCCGGCTCGCGCTCCTGCACGGCGAGGGACGTCTCGCACCGGGCGATGAGCTCCGCCATCTGTCGATCATCGGCTCCGCGTTCACCGGCCGGGTGGTCGACGGCGCGCTCGTCGGAGGCGTCCCCGCAGTCGTGACCGAGGTCGAGGGGCGGGCCTTCCGCACCGGCTCCTGCGTGTTCGGCCTCGACCCGGACGACCCGCTCGGGGAGGGGTTCCTCCTGCGCTGACCGGTTCGGCGCGCGGTCAGTCAGGGGGCGACGAGCCCGAGCGCCTCGCCGGGCCGGGGAAACCTGCCGGCGCGCTGCTTCGAGAACACCGCGGTGCCGTCGGCTACCACGTCGAACTGCCCCCTTCCGCCCGGCGACACGTTCGCGTCGATCCCGGCGGCACGTAGCTCGTCCGCGACACGCGCGGCCTCGACGTCGTACCCTGCTCAGACGGGGCAGAAGTGGATGTCGACCCTCATCGGCCGAGCGTAGCCGCGAGGCAGGTGCCTGCGTCTGGTCGCTGGCCCCGCAGAGGCACCTGCCTGCGCTCCGACCGCTAGCCTCCGCGCGGTGAGCGGCGCCCTGATCGTCAACCCGTTCGCTTCGGGCGTCTCCGAGGAGCGGATCGCCGGCGTGGTCGCTGCGCTGCCGAAGCCACTCACCACGATCCACACGGCGGGCAAGGGCGACGCGGCCCGGCTCGCGCGAGAGCTCGAGCCCGAGGTCGACGCGATCTACGTCTTCTCGGGCGACGGGACGTACAACGAGGCGCTGAACGGCCTCACCGGCTCGACTCCGATCGGGTTCATCCCCGGTGGAGGGACCAGCGTCCTTCCGCGCGCGCTCGGTCTGCCCCGGGACCCCGTGGCGGCTGCCCGCCGGCTCGGGCAGGGCAGGACGCGACGGATCGCGCTCGGCCGTGCGAACGGGCGGCGCTTCGGGTTCTCGGCTGGCGTCGGGCTCGACGCGGAGCTCGTTCGCCGGGTGGACGCGCTCGGGCGGCGCTCGGACGGCAAGCGCCCGGGTGACCTCGCGTTCGTCCGTGCCGGCCTCGGCCTCGCCGCCGACCGCCGCTTCCGGCTCCAGCCCGTGCTCGATGTGGTCGGCGTCGGCCCTGCGGCCTTCGCCCTCGTCGCGAACGGCTGTCCGTACACGTACGCCGGACGTCTCCCGCTGCGCCTCGCACCTCGGGCGACCTTCGAGGGCGGGCTCGACGTGGTTGCCCCGACGTCGCTGTCGCGCCTGCAGATCCCGCTGCTCGCGTGGTGGGCGCTCGGTCGTGGACGCTCGCACGTCCGTCTCCACGATGCCGCGCACCTCGAGCTGATCTGCCGGCAGCCGCTGCCGCTGCAGCTCGACGGCGAGGACCTCGGCGACGTCGAGCGGGTCGAGCTCGAGGCCGAGCCGGACGCCGTCAGCGTCCTCGTCTGACCGGGCGCCCCCGCCGCGGCCCGGAGCCCGTAGCATCGTCTGCGTGGCGCAGGCGTTCAGGCTGCCCGACCTCGGCGAGGACATCGACGGAGCCGAGGTCCTCCGTTGGCTCGCGCGCGAGGGCGAGGACGTCGTCGCGGGAGCGCCTCTCGTGGAGATCCACACGGACAAGGCGACGCTCGAGGTTCCTGCACCGACGACCGGCACCCTGCTCCAGGTGGTGGCTCCGGCGGGCTCGATCGTCCCGGTCGGTGGGATGCTCGGGGTGATCGGCGCCGCCGGCGAGCAGCTGCTCTACGCCGTCGACACACCGGCCGATCTCGGCGACCCGGCGGAGCGCCCGCCGGTCGAGATCGTCCCGGACCCGCCGGTGCGCCTGCCTGGACTCGACGCGCCCCCCGGTCAGACGCGCATCCCGATCCGCGGCGTGCGACGCGCGATCGCCGACCGCGTGACCCGCGCCCATCGCGAGGTCGCCGCCGTCACGTTCGTCGAGGAGTGCGACCTCAGCCGTCTGCGGCTCGACCAGCTGCTCCCCGAGGTCGTGAGCGCGACGGCGCTCGCTCTCTCCGAGCACCCGGAGCTGAACGCCCGCATCGAGGGCGACTCGATCGTGCTGCTCGACCACGTGGACGTCGGGGTGACCGTCGAGACGGACGAGGGCGTCGTCGTGCCGGTGGTGCGGAGCGCCGACAGGCTCGACCTCGCCTCGCTCGAACGCGAGCTGAGCCGGCTCGACGAGGGCGCCCGCGAGGGGACGCTCGCTCCCGACGAGCTGCGCGGCTCGACGTTCACGGTGACGGTGGGCGGACGGCTCGGCGGAGTGCTGATGACGCCGCTCGTGAACCACCCCGAGGTGGGGATCCTCGCCGTCCACCGCCCGTCCGAGCGCGCCGTCGTCCGGGACGGCCAGGTGGTCGTGCGGAGGATCGCGAACGTCTCGGTCACGTTCGACCACCGCGCGGTCGACGCTCCTGCGGCGGCGGCGTTCTGCCTCGACGTGATCGCCCGCCTCGAGCACGGCGCCTGAGACCCGCCTCTACACTGACGGTCGATGGGTGACTGGTACGCGATCGGTCTCACGCTCGGCCTCGGGGTCGCCGCGGGGCTGCTGCTCGCAGCGCTGCTCGCCTCCTGGCGCTACGGCCTCGTCGCGTCGGCCTTCGGAGGGATCGCGATCGGCGTCGTTGCCGGGCTGCTCCTCGAGGGCTGGATCGGCGTTCCCGGCGCGCTGCTCGGCGCCGTGCTCGGCTCGGTCTCCGCGTCGATCGTGGCGCGTGGCGCGCTCAGGCGGGGCGCGACGCCGGGTGGGACGGCGCTCCTGATCGGCTCGGCGTCGATCGTCGTCGCGGCGCTGGCCCTGATCCCGGTGGTCGGTTACGTGATCGCGGTGGCGGTGCCGGCCCTCGCCGCCCGCAGGGCGCGCAGCGAGCCCGAACGCTACGCCGGGCTGCGCACGCTGGCCAAGTGACCCCGCCCGGGCTCGTCCTCGTCGTCATCGACGGCCTGACGCCCGGGATGCTGGAGGGAGCGATCGCAGCAGGGGGCGTGCCGACGCTGCGCGCCGTGGCCGAGCGGGGGACGTCCGGCCGGGCGATCTCGACGTTCCCGTCGCTGACACCCGTCTGCCTCTCGTCGCTCGCGACGGGGGCGCATCCCGACATCCACGAGATCCCGCACCTCGTCTGGTGGCACCGGCGCGAGCGGCGGGTCGTCGAGTACGGCTCGTCCTTCGGCGCGGTCCGCGCCGCAGGGATCGGACGGACCCTCCGTGACACGCTCGTCGGCATGAACGCCGAGCATCTCGGGCGCGGGGCCGTGACGCTCTTCGAGGCCCTCGCCGACGCGGGGCTGCGCACCGCCTCGGTGAACTTCACCGCCTACCGAGGCAGGACTCCTCATCGCTCGACGCTGCCGCCGCTCGGCACGGTGCTCGGCCCCGAGCAGTTCTTCTTCTACAACCTCTTCGCGTCGGCGCGCACCGGGGCCCCGCTCTCGTTTCGCAACCGGTCGGCAGGCACGATCGACCGGTACGCGACGGCGGTCGGGCGCTGGCTCGTGGCGCGCGACGCGTTCGACTTCCTCCTCTTCTACCTCTCCGACTACGACTACGCCTCGCACGCCGAAGGGCCCGACGCCGCGCACGAGGTGCTGGAGCGCTGCGACGCCGCGATCGGGAGCCTGGTCGACACGGCGGGCGGCATCGACGCGTTCCTCGAGCGGTACGCGCTCCTCGTCGTCGCCGACCACGGGCAGACGGCCGTGCAGGAGATCGCCCGCCTCGAGGATGCATACCGGCACGACGACGACGTCTTCGTCGCCGCCTCCAACCGCGCGGCGGGGATCTTCCGCACGGGATCGGCGGCGCCGTCCGCCCGGACGCTCGCGGAGCGGCTGGACGGCGACGCCGCCGTGGACGTCGTGCTCTTCCGCGAGGGCGATCTCGCCGTCGTCCGGCGCGAGGGGGAAGAGGCGGAGATCGCCCGGAGCGGCGACGACCTGGTCGTCGCCGGAGACCCCGGCGTGATCGACCACCCGGACGGCGTCGCGCGAAGCTGGGCGGCCCTCGCCTGCCCGAACGCCGGCGACGTCCTCGTCTCCGCCGCCGAGGGCTGGGAGTTCGCCGATCTCGGGGGCCGTCACCATCGGGGTGGTGGGTCGCACGGGTCGCTGCTCGCGGGCGACTCCCTGGTCCCCGCGCTGGAGGTCGGCGTCGGGGCGCTGCCGGCCTCGATCGTCGACGTCGCGCCTCTCGTCCTCCGCCACTTCGGGGTCGCACCCCCGGCCTACGTCGATGGACGCGTCCACGTCTCCGCCTGACCCCCGGCGGGCGGCGATGGTCGACCGCCAGCTCCGCCGCCGCGGGATCGACGACGAGCGCGTCCTCGCGGCGATGGCGTCCGTCCCGCGTGAGCTCTTCGTGCCCGAGACCCTCCGGCGGCGGGCCTACGACGACGAGGCGCTCCCGATCGGCGAGGGTCAGACGATCAGCCAGCCATTCGTGGTCGCGACGATGCTGACGCTGCTGCGCCCCCGCTCCGGCGAGCGAGGGCTCGACGTCGGGACCGGCTCGGGCTACGCTGCCGCGCTGCTCGCCGCCCTTGGCGTCGACGTGCTCGGGATCGAGCGGATCCCGGCGCTCGCGACGGGCGCGCGGCAGGCCCTCGCCGCCGCCGGGTTCGGGGGGGTCGAGGTGCGGATCGGTGACGGCCGGCGCGGTGCTCCGGACAGGGCCCCGTTCGACGTGATCTCGGTCGCGGCTGCCAGCGAGGACGTTCCCGCTGCCCTGGTGGAGCAGCTCGCCGAGGGCGGACGTCTCGTCCTGCCCCGCGGCGACGACTGGGGGCAGGTGCTCGTGCTGCTCGAACGCCGCGGTGAGGGCCTGGTCGAGCGCCGCTCGCTGCCCTGTCGCTTCGTCCCGCTCGTCGGCCACGGCTGAGCGCCGAGGACTCTGCAATGAGCTCTGAGACCGGATGCCCGTGGGGTACCCTCGGGGGCCGATGGAGGAGCCAACCACCCCGACGTCGGTCGCGGAGCGCGGCCGCGTCGGCTCCGCGCTGCGCCGCGGCGCGAACTGGCGACAGCTGCTCCAGTTCTGCGTCGTCGGTGCGACCGGCTACGTGGTCAACCTCACGGTCTTCGCGATCCTCGTCCACGTCACGGACCTGCACTACGCGGTCGCGGCCGTGGGGTCGTTCCTCGTGGCCGTCACGAACAACTACCTCCTCAACCGGCTCTGGACGTTCCGGGACGAGCGCGGGAGCATGGTCTGGCAGGGTGCGCGGTTCCTGGCCGTCTCGGTGGCGGCGCTGGGGGCGAACCTCGTCGTCCTCACGGCCCTCGTCTCGGCCGGCGTCGCCGAGGTCGTGGCGCAGGCGATAGCGATCGTCCTGGTCACCCCGGTCAACTTCGTCGGGAACAAGCTGTGGTCGTTCCGCCGGCAGTGAGCGCGCCGGCACCGTCCGTCCGCCTCCCCTGCTCCCCTCGCCGCGTCCTGCGATGAGCGTCCGGGGCGGTCGGCTCCCGCGCCCGGCTCGCTTCGTCGCGGTCGGGGCCGCCGTGCTCCTGCTCGCCCTCGGGCTCGCCCTCGGCCACGCGAGGGCCGCGGCCGCCGCCGCGGGGCCACCGCTCCCTCCTGCCCAGCTCGACGAGAGACGCGCCGTCGCTCTCGTGCTGACGGACGACGGCGTGGCGGCGTGGCTGCGGCGGTACCCACCCCGACCCACGACCGACGCGACCTTCGACGCCGAGCGGAGGCGCTGGACGGTGCGGGCCTGGTCGGGGCGGGCGGGTCAGGTCGTCGAGGCCGTCGTCGACGACCGCACGCGGGTGGTGACCGAGGCCTGGGTGGGCCCGCAGGTCGCCTGGAAGATGGCGCGCGGGCGGCCCGGTGCCTTCGGCGGGCGGACGCTGACCTCGTGGCCGGTCTGGGTCGGGCTCTCGCTCGTCTTCCTCCTCGGCCTCGCCGACCTGAGAAGGCCGTTGCGCCTGAGGAACCTGGATCTCCTGATGCTGCTCTCCTTCGGCGTCTCGCTCGCCTTCTTCGACGCGGGGCGGGTGTTCGCCTCGAGCTCGCTTGCCGTTCCCCCGCTCGTCTACCTGCTCGGCCGCACCGCCTGGATCGGGTTCCGTGGCAGGCCTCCCAGACGTGCAGCGCCGGTGTGGCCGACCTGGGCGCTCCTCGCGGCGACGCTCTTCCTCGTCGGGTTTCGCGTCGGGATGAACGTGCAGACCCCGAGGTCGGTGATCGACGTGGGGTACGCCGGCGTGATCGGCGCCGACAGGATCCTCGACGGTCGGGCGCCGTGGGGCGCGATGCCCCAGCGAGACGGGCTCCGCGCGTGTGGCAGCCTCGGCGCCGACGGCGAGCGGCGTGACCGGATCCAGGCCGACGGGCGCTGCGAGACACCGAACCCGAGGGGCGACACGTACGGGCCCGTCGGCTACCTGGTGTACGTCCCTGGGGTGGCTCTGCTCGGGTGGAGCGGCAAGTGGGACTCCCTGCCCGCGGCGCACGCGACCTCGATCGGGCTCGACCTGCTCACCCTCGTCGGACTCGGGCTCGTCGGGCTCCGACTCGGTGGCCGGAGGCTCGCGGCGACGCTGGCGTTCGCGTGGGCCGCGTACCCCTTCACCGCATATGCGCTGATGTCGAACACCAACGACGCCTTGATGCCGGCGGCGCTCGTCTGGGGGTTCTGGCTCGCGTCGTCGCCCTCGGCGCGGGGTGTCTCGTCGGCGCTCGCAGGCTGGGGCAAGCTCGCCTCGCTCCCCACCGTCCCGCTCTGGCTCACGTATCCCGACGGCCTCACGCGTCGAGGGGCGCTCCGCTTCGGTGGCGGGTTCCTCGCCACGTCCGCCGTCGTGTTCTCCGTTCTGCTGCTCGAGCCGTCGCTCGGCAACGCCGCCCGCACCTTCTGGGAGCGAACGATCGAGTTCCAGATCGGGAGGGAGTCGCCGTTCTCGATCTGGGGCTGGGGGCAGTACCACGCGGCCGGGCTGCCCGACCTCGGAATGGCGCAACGGCTGGTGCAGGCCGCGGCGCTCGTCCTCGCAGGGGTCGCCGCCGCTCTCCCGCGCCGCAAGGGGCCGCTCGAGCTCGCCGCCTTGACCGCGGCCATCCTGCTCGCCGTGCAGCTGTCGCTGACCCACTGGTTCTACCTCTACCTTCCCTGGGTGCTGCCCTTCGTCGTGCTCGCCCTCGTGCTCGGACCGCGTGATGACAGCGCGGCTTGACCACCGGGCCGTCCTGGCCGCGACCGTGTTCGTGGTGCTCGCCGTCGCGATGGGGCTCGCCTGGGAGTCGACGCCGCGCCAGGTGTCGGACATCAAGCTGTACCGCACCTACGGGGAGCGCATCGCCCACGGCAGCGTTCCCTACCGTGACTTCGACGTCGAGTACCCACCGGGCGCGCTGGTCGTGTTCGCTGCCCCGGCGCTCTTCAGCGAGAGCCTGCTCGGCTACGGGATCGGGCTCGTCGTGCTGCTCGCGGTGGTGGGCGCCGTCGGGATCGTCCTGGTCGACCTCGCCCTGGGGGAGCTCGGGCGCTCGCGACGTCAGCGGAACGTGACGAGTGGGGCCCTGGCGCTGTCGCCGCTCGTGCTCGGCGCGATCCTCCTCTCCCGGTTCGACCTGCTGCCGGCGACGCTCACCGTCGGCGTCGTCTGCGCGCTGCTCGTCGGTCGTCTGCGGCTTGCCGGCGCACTGCTCGGAGTCGCGGTGGCGGTCAAGCTCTACCCTGGCGTGCTCCTGCCGATCGCGGCGACCTGGGCGGCGGCGCGGGCGGGTCGGCGGGCCGCGATCGAGCTCGTCTCTCTCACGCTCGGCGTCGCCCTGCTCGCGTACCTGCCCTTCGCCGTCGTCGCGCCGGGCGGCGTCGCGCACTCGATCGCCCACCAGGCGAGCCGCCCGCTGCAGATCGAGAGCCTCGGATCGTCCCTCCTGCTCGCGGCGCACCACGTGGCGGGTCTCGACCTCTCGTGGTCGTCGGGACACGGCTCGCAGAACCTCGACGGGAGCGCAGCGGCCGCGCTGGCGACGCTGTCGTCCCTCGCTGCCGCCGTCGTGCTCGTGGCCGTGTGGTGGTGGCATGCACGGGGCCCGCTGTCCGGCGAGGGCCTCGTTCGGGCCAGCGCCGCGGTCGTCCTCGCGTTCGTCGCCCTCGGCAAGGTCCTCTCACCGCAGTTCGTGATCTGGCTCGTCTTCCTCGTCCCGCTCGTCGGCGGGCGCTCCGGACGAGCCGCTTCCGCGCTCACTGCGCTCGCGTGCGTCCTCACCGCCCTCTGGTTCCCCCTGCGCTACTGGGATCTGGTCAGGGAGTTCGACCCGCTCTCCTCGTGGCTCCTGCTCGGCCGCAACCTCAGCCTCGTCGCCGCGCTCGTCGCCGTCGTCGTTCCGCTCAGCCGCGCGGCCACGGGACGCGCACCGCTTCGATCGCGCTTGCCCGACCCGTCTGCGAGTCGCAGGTGACGAGCGCGCCCTCGAGGCGCACGCCGGACGCCGCGGTCTCGAACCGCACCGGCATGCCGGTGCGCATGCGCCGGATCGCGAGCTCCTTCTGGACGCCGAGCACCGAGTCGTGCGGGCCTGTCATGCCGATGTCCGTGAGCGCCGCCGTGCCGCCGGGCAGCACGCGGGCGTCTGAGGTCTGGACGTGGGTGTGCGTCCCGACGACCGCGGTGACGCGGCCGTCGAGCCACGCGGCGAGCGCGATCTTCTCGCTGGTCGCTTCGGCGTGGACGTCGACCACGACGACCGGGGTCGCCTCTCGCGCCTGCTCGACGAGCCCGTCGATCAGCTCCCACATGCTGCGTGCAGGATCCAGGTAGAGCGATCCGAGCACGTTGATCACCGCGACGCCGGGACCGGCCGCGGTCGGCACGACCGTGAGCCCCTTGCCCGGAGACGCCTCCGCCATGTTCGCCGGACGGATCACACGGTCGGAGGTCTGAAGGTACGGGGCGATCCCCTCCCGGCGCCAGGTGTGGTTGCCGAGCGTGATCGCGTCGGCGCCTGCTGCGAGGAGCCGGTCGGCGAGCCTTGCCGTGATCCCGACCCCGTCCGCCACGTTCTCGCCGTTGACCACGCAGGCGTCGACGGCGAGCTCCTCCCGCAGGACGGGGAGCAGCCCTTCGATCGCGTCGCGCCCCGGGCGGCCGACGACGTCGCCGACGACGAGGATCCTCATGTCCCGCCGAGCGGGCGCGCTCCGCGCACCTACGGCAGCGCACCCGGGGACGGGTACACCGAGATCGCGACGTTGTTCCCGCCCTCGGTCGCGTGGGCGGCGAGCGCCTGGCGCTCGACGGCAGCGACGTCCACGACGACACCGAGCTTCGACGTCGATCCGAGCACGGGCGTCCCGACCGCCAGGGCGGGGTCGGGCCGGACGTGGGTGAGCGAGACCGAGGCGGACGGGGCCGCGGTCGGGCGGATGTCGATGCGCGCGCCCATCTTCCGGCCGTCGATGACGACGTCCGTGATCGCGAGGACCGTGCCGTCGACGGGGCTGTAGACGTCCGTTCCCGCACGGGCGCCGACGTCGAGCACCTCCGTGCCGGGCTCGCCGCCGAGCTGGTACCAGCGAGGCCCGTCGCGGCGAGCGCCGACGATGCTCCGCCAGAGCCGTGCGAGGAGGCCCTCGTTCGCCTGGCGGCCTACGGGCTTCAGCGAGAGCGCTCCGTCCTCGGAGCCGTGGTAGCCGATCGCGGTGACCGACGCGGCGGGGACGGGCAGCCGCACGAGGAGGTTCCCGACGCGCGCGATCGGAAGGGGACGGGGGCGCACCGAGCCGATCGACGAGACGGGCTCCTTCTCGAGAGGCTCCACCGTCCGTGGCGAGGCCCCGCTGCCGAACGCCGTCAAGAGCAGCGTGACGAGCACGAGGACGCCGACGATCGACAGCACCACGATGCGGCGCGCGCGCAGCTGGGCGCGGCGCCTGCGGGCGCGAAGACGTGCGGCTTGCCGGGAGCGCGGCGAGGCCATCACGCGCCACGGTACCGCATGCCGTCCGGCGTCATCCCCGCGGGGAAGCGACCCGGCGACGGGGGCGGGCTACCATCCCCGCATGAGCGGGCCGTCCACGACGATCCGGGTGCCTCGCTGGATCCAGCTCGTCGGGCTGCCGGTCGTCGCGGTGCTCGCGTTCCTGCTCGCGCGCACGCTCGGCCCCGTCCTCTTCCTGTTCCTGACGGCGGCCGTGATCGCGTTCACGCTCAACCCGCTCGTCCGGGACCTCACCCGGTTGCGGCTGCCACGCGGTGTGGGAGTCGTGGTCGTGTTCTCGCTCTTCGCCGCGGCCATGATCGCCGTCATCGTCCTTCTCACCACGATCGTCGTCAATCAGGTCAACACGGCGGCAGACAGGATCGACTCCTACCTCACGGTCGAGAGCCAGGCCGGACGCACCGGCGCCCAGCAGGACATCGACCGGCTGCAGCTCTGGCTCGACGACCACGGCCTCGAGAACATCGACGTCGAGCAGCAGCTCAACGACCTGGTGGACAACCTCGGTGCCGGCGACGTCTCGGGCTACGTGCAGGACGCGATCTCGTTCGCGCAGGGCGCAGCCGTGTCAGTGCTGGTGCTGCTCTTCTCGATCATCCTCATCGTGGTGATCGCGATCTACATGCTGCTCGACATGCCGCGCCTCGAGGACTCGATCGACCGTCGGTTCCCTCCCGCAGGCGGGGCGCCCCTGACGCAGCGGATCGAGCGCGCGCTCTGGGGCTACGTCAAGGGCCAGGCCATCCTCTCGCTCGTGATCGGCACGAGCGCAGGCGTCGGGATGTGGGTGCTCGGCACGACGGGACTCGTGGAGGGTGCGGAGCGATATGCCCTGCTCTTCGGGCTGTGGACGGCCTTCATCGAGGTGATCCCCTACATCGGGCCGTGGCTCTCCGCCGTGCCCCCAGCCGTCTACGCCCTCGTCGTCGACCCGATCGGGTTCCTCTGGGTCGCGGCGCTGTTCGTCTTCATCTACCAGATCGAGGGGCACGTGGTCGTCCCGAACGTGATGGCGAACGCGCTCCGCCTGCACCCGCTGCTCGTCATCTTCGGCCTGCTCGCGGGGGCGGAGCTCTACGGGATCCCTGGAGTCCTCGTCGCCCTGCCCACCATGGCCGCCGGTCGCGCGATCTGGGAGTTCTTCCAAGAGCGGATCGCCTTCGAGGAGTGGGACGTCGCGGGAGTCGTCCCCGTCGAGGTCGAGGTCGAGCCGCCCGAGGAGCCACCGGACGCTCGCACGACCCTGACGCCGCCGTCTCGTCCCTAGGCTCTTCCTCTAGCGGATCGCGCAAGCGATCCGCTCGCGTACCCTTGCGCCCGTGACCTTTCCGACCCACCGACCCCGCAGGCTCCGCCGCACCGAGGCGCTCCGGGCGCTCGTCCGTGAGACGCGGCTGACGCCCGACGACGTCATCGCGCCGCTGTTCGCCTGCCCGGGAGAGGGCATCGTGCGGCCGGTGGACGGGCTCCCCGGCATCGCGCAGCGCTCCGTCGACGCCCTCGTCGAGGAGGCACGCGACCTCCGCGGTCTCGGCGTCCGTGCGGTGCTGCTGTTCGGGATCCCGGCGGAGAAGGACGAGACCGGCTCCGGCGCGTGGCACGAGGAGGGCATCGTCCAGCAGGCGCTCCGGGCGCTGCGCGCGGAGACGCCGGAGCTCACGCTGATCACCGACGTCTGCCTCTGCGAGTACACGAGCCACGGCCACTGCGGTGTCGTCCGCGACGGTGAGGTCGTCAACGACGAGACCCTGCCGCTGCTCGCGCGCACTGCGGTGAGCCACGTCGCCGCCGGAGCCGACGTCGTCGCGCCGAGCGACATGATGGACGGCAGGGTCGGCGCGATCCGCAGCGCGCTGCCGGAGACCCCGATCGTCTCCTACGCGGCCAAGTACGCCTCGGCCTTCTACGGGCCCTTCCGCGAGGTCGCGGAGTCGACCCCGTCGTTCGGCGACCGACGGGGGTACCAGATGGATCCCGCCAACGCCCGCGAGGCGCTCCGCGAGTGCGCCCTCGACCTCGAGGAGGGGGCGGACGTGCTGATGGTCAAGCCGGCGCTCCCGTACCTCGACGTGATCCGCGCGGTGCGGGAGCGGTTCGACGCGCCCGTGTGGGCCTACCAGGTCTCCGGTGAGTACGCGATGGTGCGCTCGGCCGCGGCGGCCGGCCATCTCGACGAGCGGACAGCGGCCCTCGAGGCGCTCACGGCGATCCGCCGGGCCGGTGCCGAGCGGATCGTGACGTACTGGGCCAAGGAGGTGGCCGGGTGGGCCTAGGCGAGCGCTCGGAGCTCTGGCGGCGTGCGACCCGAGCGATCCCCGGCGGCGTGAACTCGCCGGTCCGCGCGATGCGCGGGGTCGGGCTCGACGAGCCGGTCTTCATGCGGAGCGGCCGCGGCGCGTACGTCGAGGCGGTCGATGGGCGTCGCTTCGTCGACTGGGTGCAGTCGTGGGGGCCGCTGATCTTCGGCCACGCCGATCCGGAGACGGTCGCCGTCGTGCAGGAGGCCGCGGCGCGAGGGACGACCTTCGGCGCGCCGACCGAGGCCGAGGTCGCGCTCGCCGAGGAGATCGTCGACGCGGTGCCGTCGATCGAGATGGTGCGGATGGTGAGCTCCGGGACGGAGGCGTCGATGAGCGCGATCCGGCTCGCGCGCGGGGTCACCCGTCGCGACCGGGTGATCAAGTTCGCCGGCTGCTACCACGGGCACGTCGACGCCCTGCTCGCGAGCGCCGGCTCGGGGATCATGACGCTCGGGATCCCGTCCACGCCCGGGGTGACGACGGGCGTCGCGGCCGACACGATCGTCGTCCCCTTCAACGACGTCGACGGCGTCGCCGCCGCTTGCGAGCGCTACGGGGAGGGATTGGCCGCGATCCTCGTCGAGCCCGTGGCGGGGAACATGGGCTGCGTTCCGCCAGCACCGGGCTTCCTCGAGGTGCTGCGCGCGCTGGCCGACGCGACCGGGGCGCTGCTCGTGTTCGACGAGGTGATGACAGGCTTCCGCGTGGCGCGGGGCGGGGCGCAGGAGCGCTACGGCGTGCTCCCCGACCTGACCGTGCTCGGCAAGATCGTCGGCGGCGGGCTGCCCGCTGCGGCGTTCGGCGGCCGTGCCGAGCTGATGGAGCGGTTGGCCCCGGTCGGCGACGTCTACCAGGCGGGCACGCTCTCGGGGAACCCGCTTGCGACAGCCGCCGGCGTCTCGGTGCTGCGCCGCCTCCGTGATCCCGGGGTGTACGAGCAGCTCGAGCGGACCGCGGCGTCGCTGGAGGCGGGACTGGCGCCGTTCGGCACGGTGCAGCGCGTCGGGGCGATGCTCACCCTGTTCTGCCACGACGCTCCGGTCCGCGACTACGAGGACGCCATCGGCGCCGACACCGAGCGGTTCGGCGCGCTCTTCCGGCACCTGCTCGACGCGGGCGTCTACCTGCCTCCGTCGCAGTTCGAGTGCCTCTTCGTCTCGACCGCCCACGGCGAGGCGGAGGTCGCTGCGACGGTCGACGCGGCGCGCACGTTCTTCGAGGCATGAGCGGCTCGCTCTTCGACGTGATCGCCGACGAGGCCGTCGGCGAGAGCAGGCTCTGGGGCGAGTCGCTGCTCCCGGCCGACGAGCGCGAGACCGAGCCGGTCTTCTCGCCGCTCGTGCCCGACGAGACGCTCGCGCTCGGCCTCGAGACGATCTACGAGGGCTATCTCCTCCACTACGGGCGCTCGCGGCTGTTCGCGCCGGCCGACCCGGACGTCGCGCTGTTGCTGGGCGACACGCTGCTCGCGCACGGTCTGGTCCGCGTCGCCGCCCGGGGCGACGTCGCCGCGGTGGCCGATCTCGCAGCGCTGCTCTCGCTGTGCGCCCAGGCACGCGCCGAGGGGCGTGGCGGGGACGGAGTGGCCTGGGCCGCGACGGCGGCCCACCTCGGCCGTGGCGGGATCGATCGGGCCCGGTCGGCGCTCCGCGAGGCGGGTGATCCGCGCCCGCTCGCCGACGCCGCCCGCGCTGCCGCCGGGGACGTCGCGGTCGACCGCGCACTGGCCGCGCACGCCGGGCGCATCCTGTAGCATCGCGCGCGATGACCGCCTCGTTCGTCTTCCTCGCAGACGCCGCCAGCGAAGGTCGCTCCGTCGTCCTCTCGATGCTCGTCACGGGACTGATCTTCATCGCCGTGATCGCGATCGGCGAGGCGTCGCACTACGTCGCTGCGAAGCGCAAGGCCGAGAAGGCCGACCGCCCGCTCTGAGCGGCCGCGTCACGCCTGACCGTCGCTACTGCACGGTGGCCGCCCGGGCGTTGCGCTCGAACTTGTGCCAGCCCTTGTCGCGTCGGAGGAAGCGCCACGTCCCCTTGAGGCGCGCCCAGACGATGATCGGCCGGTAGAGGAAGAGGTCGAGCGGGGCGAGCACGAGCAGCCACGCGATCCCCCGCAAGCGGTAGGTGCGCGACTGGAGGTCGTCGCCGAGCACCGCGGCGGCGGTCATCGCGGCGTTCACGAGCGCGATCGTCAGGGTCACGAGCACGAACGCGCGCCAGTCGAACAGCCCGAGGAGGGCTGCCGTCACGAGCGTGCCGAGCGCGAGCGACCTCGAACACCGGCGCGAGCACCTCCGAGAGGACGTAGTACGGGACGCCCAGCAGCCCCACCGACCGGTAGCGGGGCCTCCCGAGCATGCGGCGGTACGACCAGACGGTCTCGAGGATCACCCGCTGCCAGCGCTCGCGCTGGGCCACGAGCTTCCGGACAGTGTCGGGTCCCTCCGTGACGCCGACGGTGTCGGGGAGGCAGAGGATGCGGTAGTCGCGTCCCGCCCGCAGGTACGTCTCGTGGATCCGGAACGTGAGCTCGATGTCCTCGCAGGTGAAGCCGCGGGCGAACCCTCCCAGCTCCTCGAGCACGTCCCGCCGCCAGATCTGGAACGCCCCGACGGCGCAGAGCATGAAGTCGAGCCGCGACCACGCGATCCGGTTGTTGAAGAACGCGCGCAGGTAGTCGAGATGCTGGTATGCGAGCAGCGGCCGGCGCTCGACGGGTCGGTGTCCGGCGGGCGCGGAGGCCGTGCGCCCGGGGCTCTCCGCGATCGCGAGGTGGCAGGTGACGCCCAGGATCCGTCCCGGGTCCGAGAGGACGAGCCGCATTCCGCGCAGCAGCGCGTCGGGGAAGAAGATCGCGTCGGCGTCGACGCCGCACACGTAGCGGAAGCGGGCGGCGTTGATCCCCGCGTTCAGGGCGTCGGCCTTCCCGCCGTTCTCCTTGTCGATCACCAGCAGCCCGGGATGCGCGGCGCTCTCGTAGTACCCGCGGACGCGACCCGTCTCGATGAGGAGGCGCGGGAATCGCTCTGCCGGCTCGAGCGAGAAGTCCTCACGCAGCCGCTCGAGCGTGCCGTCCGTCGAGCCGTCGTTGACGACGATCACCTCGAACTCGGGGTAGTCCTGCGCCAGGAGCGAGCGGATCGACGCGGTGACGCCGGACTCCTCGTTGAACGCTGCGAGGATCACCGTCACCGGGATCGTGAAGCGGGAGCTCGCGACCGTCCCGTAGTCCTGGGACGCGCTCTCGAGGCGGCGGACGCTGTTCTCGAACAGCCCGACCACGATCAGCGCCGCGTATGCGGCGTACACGAGCAGGAGGTACCCGGCGCAGACGAGCACCATGACCCGCAGGACGGTCTCGACGGTCATGCGGCGGCCCTGTCGCGACCGACGCCCCGGTCGGCGCGCGGCTCCGGCTCGACGCCGACCCGGAGCCGCGCGGCGTCGAGGAGCCCGTTCTCCCCGGCGGCGAAGATGCGGTGCAGCAACGGAGAGCCGGGTTGCGTGCGCAGGAGGTCGTCGACGACGCCGAGGTCCTGGAGCACCTCGGCCGCCCCGTTCCGCGCGAAGCGGTCGTCCGACTCGAGGATCGGGTAGAGCAGCGGTGCGACCTCCGGCCCGAGCGCCGCGAGGGTGTCCTTCGCAGCGGCGCGCACCCACCAGGCCTCGTCGCCGAGGAGCGGGAGCAGCCGAGGGACGACGCCCGGGCCACCCAGGCGTCCGGCCGCGCGACAGGCGTGCGCACGGACGAACATCACGTCGTCGTCCAGTCGTCGGAGGATCGGGTGGAGCGCGTTGCGGTCACCACGCTCCGCGAGCGACTCGATCGCCGCGCGCCGGACGGCGGGGTCGACGTCGTGGACGAGCGCCTCGAGTCTCTCCTCCGCCGTCCCCGGGTACCGCGCGAGCAGCATCGCGCCCCAGTAGCGAACCGGTCCTCGCTCGTCGTCGAGGAGCGGCGGCAGGAGATCTGCGGTGCCGGGCAGCCCTTCCAGCCGTGCGGCGACCTGCGAGCGCGGTGCGCGCTCCTCCCGGAGCGCGTCCACGAGGAGCTCACGGGCCCAGGGCGCGTGCGCTCCGAGCGAGCCGAGCGCCCGCACCGCGGCGGCGCGCACGTCGGCGTCGGGGTCCGTCAGCGCTGCACGGAACAGCGGTGGTCGCGCGCGTGACCCGCCCGTCCGCCCGAGCTCGACCAGGGCGCCCGCACGGCGCCAGCGGCCGCGCTCCGTGCGGTGGCTGCCGGCCCGTCGGGCCATCCGTCGCTCCGAGCGCGCGCTCGGCATACCCGGCCCGCCACCTGCGGCGTGGCGCAGGTCGTGTCCCGCCCTGCCGACGAGGACGACGACGGTCAGCATCAGCCAGAGCAGCCCGGCGAGCGCACAGGCGATGCCCAGAGCGGAGTAGGTGTCCACGCTCCTCTCGTCGTCCGCTCGCACCGCACGGCCGTCCCCCGATCGGGGTAAGGCGTCCGGGGGCACCTCCCGGCCTTTCCCCGAGGTTTCCCGGGCGGGGAGCCAGGTGCGCTGCCCCGCGCGTCGGCAGTCGACACAACCCTGGTGCTTCCCGGAGGCGGTCCTGTCTCCCTAGACTGACCCCGGATGCCGAGCCCAGTCTCCGACCTGCGGGAGTGGATCGCGCTCCTCGAGCGCGAGGGCGAGCTCGTGCGCGTCTCTGCCGAGGTCGATCCCGACCTCGAGGCGACCGAGATCGTCGACCGCCTCGTGAAGGGCGGCGGCCCGGCGGTGCTCTTCGAGAACCCGAAGGGCGCGCGACACCCGCTCCTCGTCAACCAGTTCGGCACCGAGCGGCGGATGTGCATGGCGTTCGGCGTGGAGAGCCTCGACGACCTCGGCGCCCGGCTCGACGAGATCCTCGAGCTGCAGCCGCCGCAGGGCCTCGTCGACAAGGTGCGCTCGCTCGGCAAGCTCAAGTCGATCGCCGACTCGATGCCGAAGGAGGTCTCGAAGGGCGCCTGCCAGGAGGTCGTGCTCACCGGCGACGACGTCGACCTCGACCTGCTCCCGATCCAGCGCTGCTGGCCGCTCGACCCGGCGCCGTTCATCACGCTCCCGGCCGTGATCACCAAGGACCAGGCGACAGGTGTGCGCAACGTCGGCATGTACCGGATGCAGAAGATCGACCGGCGCTCGACGTTCATGCACTGGCAGATCCACAAGGACGGTCGTGCCGATCTGCGTGCCGCGCCCGACGGTCGGATCCCGGTCGCCGTGGCGCTCGGCCTCGACCCGGTGACCGCGTACTCCGCGAGCGCGCCGCTGCCGAAGCACGTCGGACGAGCTGATGTTGGCCGGCTTCCTCAAGGGCTCGCCGGTCGAGCTCGTCCAGTGCAAGACCGTCGACCTCCAGGTGCCCGCGAACGCCGAGATCGTGCTCGAGGGCTGGGTCGACCGCACCGACGTCGGGATCGAAGGCCCGTTCGGCGATCACACGGGCTTCTACACGCCGCCGGAGGAGTTCCCGATCTTTCGGATCAGCGCGATCACGATGCGCCGCGACGCGATCTACCCGTCGATCGTCGTGGGCAAGCCGCCGGCCGAGGACGAGTGGCTCGCGAAGGCCACCGAGCGCATCTTCCTGCCCGCGATCCGGATGAGCGTGCCGGAGATCGTCGACTACGACCTGCCGACCGCGGGCACGTTCCACAACTGCGTGCTCGTCTCGATCCGCAAGCGCTACCCGGGGCACGCCAGGAAGGTGATGCACGCGCTCTGGGGTCTCGGGCTGATGAGCCTGACGAAGTCGATCGTCGTCGTCGACGAGCACGTCGACGTCCACGACTACGAGCAGGTCTTCTTCTACGCCTGCGCCAACGTCGACCCCGCGCGTGACGTCGTGCTCTCCGAGGGGCCGATCGACCAGCTCGACCACGCGGTCACGCTCCAGGCCTACGGCGGGAAGATCGGCTTCGACGCCACCGCCAAGGGGCCGGACGAGGGCCGGCGCGAGTGGCCGCCGGAGATCGAGATGAGCCCCGAGATCAGGGACCGGGTCGACGCACGCTGGTCGGAGCTCGGGTTCCCTCCGACGCCGTCCGGCGATTCCGTGCAGAATGCAGCGCGTCACACCCCCCGGCGCTCGAGGTCGTGGCGGGTTCGACGTTGACACGACGACCGACTGACGGATTGAATCCCGCCGGGAGCCACGAGTGACGGACGAGCAGCACACCAACGCGCATCACGGCCCGAGCCTCTGGCCGATCGGGTTCGCGGTCGGCGTCGCCCTCACGCTCATCGGTCTGGTGATCAGCCCGCTCGCGCTGCTCGCCGGTGCCCTCGTGACGCTCCTCTTCCTCGTGCTCTGGGTGCGCGACGTCGTGCGCTCCAAGCAGCCGGAGCCGCAGGCCGCTTCGGCGGAGCCCGCTGCGGAGCACCACGAGTCCTACGACCGCAACGCCTTCCTCACCGTCGCCACGGTCGGGCTGGGCGCGACGATCGGCGCGGCCCTGACGCTCCCGGCGCTCGGGTTCGCCGTCCTGCCCGCGTTCACGGGCGAGAACGTCGAGAGCTTCGACGTCGACCTCGGCCCGATCTCGAACTTCCCGGAGGGCGAGTTCGTGATCGCGACCTTCATGGAGAACCCGGAGGTCGGCGAGGTCACGCGTCGCACCGCGTTCGTCCGGAACAACGGCTTCGCGGAGGACCCCGACACGAAGAAGCCGGTCCCGAGCTTCACGGCGCTGTTCAGCCGCTGCGTGCACCTCGGCTGCCCGGTGCAGCCGAACGGCCCCATCGAAGAGGACGCCCGCAAGCAGGTCGGCGACGTCGAGCTCATCCCGGTGCTCGCCGCGAGCTTCGGCTGCCCGTGCCACGGGGGCCTCTACGACGCCGAGGGCAACCGCACGGCCGGTCCGCCGGTGCGCTCGCTCGACCGGTACGAGTTCTCGATCGTCGACGGCAACCTCGTGCTCGGCAGGCTCTTCTCGGTCGGTGAGGTCGAGGGCACAGGCGCGAAGGCGAAGATCATGAAGTACTACCACGCCTATCCCGGCGTCCACGTCGACGGTCCGGAGCGGTGGCTGTACCCGATCCCGACCCCGGGGACGACGTAGACGATGGCCAAGTCCACACGCCGCAGGCAGATGGAGACGGTCGCGCTCACGCCGCTCGACTGGCTGGAGGAGCGCTCCGGCCTGATCGGGTACACGAAGTGGTTCCTGTTCCGGAACGTCCCGCGGGACATCAACTGGATGCAGACGCTCGGCGCAGCGACGCTGACGGCCTTCATCATCCAGGCGGTCACGGGCGTCGTCCTCGCGATGTACTACAAGCCCGACCCCGACAGCGCCTACGCGTCGATCGTGAACATCACCGAGGAGGTCACCCTCGGCTGGCTCGTGCGCGGCATGCACAAGTGGGGTGCGAGCGTCTTCATCATCCTGATGTTCCTGCACATGGCCCGCACGTTCCTCTTCGGGGCCTACAAGTACCCGCGCGAGATCAACTGGATCACCGGCGCGCTGCTGCTCGTGCTGGGCATGGCGGAGGGCTTCACCGGCTACCTGCTCCCGTGGGACCAGACGGCGTACTGGGCGACGGTCGTGGGCATCAACATCAACGCCACGGCGCCGTTCCTGGGCCCGTTCATCGCCCAGTTCCTCCAGGGCGGCACCCAGATCGGGCCCGACACGCTGTCGCGGTTCTACTCGCTCCACATGCTCGTGCTTCCCGGCGCGATCATGGCCCTGATCGGTCTGCACATGTACCTCGTCGTGCGACTCGGCGTGACGTCGCCTCCGTGGTCGAGTCAGGCTGCCGGCCGGGACCGCCCCGCAGAGGGCGGCGACGCTCCCGCCGGTGCGCGCCAGGGCCTCATCCGCGAGCCCGCGCCGGGTGAGGAGGCCTAGCCGTGGGCATGTCTCCGCAGGAAGAGCGCCGCGCCGAGTTCAAGCGCTACAAGGAGGACGTGAAGAACGAGGGGAAGCCGTTCTTCCCGTACGCGATCTTCCACGACACGGTGATGGCGCTCGTCACGGTGGTCGTGACCATCGGGCTCGCGTGCGTCTGGTACTACACCGCCGACGGCATCGAGGCAGGGATCCTCGGCCCCTGGTACGCGCCGGAGGCCGACCCGGGGACGATCTCGTTCGTGCCCCGACCCGACTGGTTCTTCTACTTCCTCTTCTACCTCCTCCGCGTCTTCAAGTGGCCGGAGACGGTCGTGCTCGGCACGGTCGGGATCCCCACGATGCTTCTGATCCTGCTGATCGGGCTGCCGTTCTACGACCGCCGGAGAGAGCGTCGCCCCAGTCGCCGCCCGGTCGCGATGGTGACGGCGATCCTCGTCGTCATCTCCATGGGCACGCTCACCTGGAAGGGCGCTACAGCCAAGGAGTCGCTCGGCTCGGAGCTGATCGCGGCCGGCACGACAGACGAGTGGGCAAAGGTTCAGGGCTTCGAGGGCGATGCGAGCGCTGAGGCCGGTGCCAAGATCTTCGCGGAGTCGGGCTGTCTCAACTGCCACGTCTACCTTGGCGAGGGCAACGCCAACCTCGGCGCCCCCGACCTCAGCGAGGTCGGTCTGCGACGAGCCGCGCCGGAGCTCAAGGCCTATCTCGTGAACCCTGCGGCGTTCGGCAACAACGTGATGATCTCGTACTCCTACCTCGGCGACGAGAACCTCACCAACCTCTCGCACTTCCTGGCCGCCTCCAAGGGGCCCCAGAGCGGCGGAGAGGGCGCGGAGCCGTATAGGGGCACTTCCTGCTGCGCAGGAAGTGCCAGAGAACCAACCTCCGGGAATCGTCGCGTCTGACCTGCGCTGCTCCTCTAGCGCGTCGCCGCAGGCGAGGCGCTGGTTAGGCTGCGGCCATGAGGGTCTTCCTCGGTGTGACGGGTGCCTCGGGCGCTCCCTACGCGAAGGGCATCCTCGATGCGCTCGTCGCGTCCGGCGCCGAGGTCGGTCTGTGCGCCTCCGCCGCCGGCGTGGAGGTGCTCGCGACGGAGCTCTACGGCGACGCCACGCTGCCGCGGGACGAGGTTCTCGCACGGTTCGTCGGCGCGGGCTCGGAGCAGGTCTCGGTGTACGGCACGAACGACTACCGCTCGCCCTACGCATCGGGCTCGGCCAGGGTCGACGCCTACGTCGTCTGCCCGTGCTCCATGTCGACCGTCGGGACGCTGGCGGCAGGCGCGATGGCGAACCTCATCCACCGTGCCGCGTCGGTCGCGCTCAAGGAGCGGCGCCGCCTGGTGCTGGTGCCGCGCGAGACGCCGCTCTCGTCGATCCACCTGCGCGGGCTCGCGACGTTGAACGAGGCGGGCGCGGTCATCCTCTTCGCGGCTCCGGGCTTCTACCACGGCGCCGAGACGATCCAGGACCTCGTCGACTTCATCGTCGCCCGCTGCCTCGACCAGCTCGGGGTGGCGAACGAGCTGGTGCCGAGATGGGGCGTCGGCACTTCCGCCCTCCGGGCGGAAGTGCCAGAAGTAACAGGAGAGCTCGACCGGGGCGCGTCAGCGTGACGCTGGAGACGGGTTCTCTAGCTCCTCACGAAGTGAGGAGCTTGTTCGACCGGATCGCTCCTGTCTACGACCCGATGAACCGGGTGATGACGGCCGGGCTCGACCAGGCGTGGCGGCGGCTCGCGGTGGAGGCGGTCGTGCAGCCCGGGGACAGGGTGCTCGACGCGTGCTGCGGCACGGGCGACCTCGCCCTCGCCGCGCAGCGGGAGGGCGGGCACGTCACCGGCCTCGACTTCTCGGCACCGATGCTCGACCGGGCCCGCCGGAAGTCGGAGGCCGTCACCTGGGTTCAGGGCGACATGCTGAGCCTCCCCTTCGACGCCGGTGCGTTCGACGCCGCCACGGTCGGTTTCGGGGTGCGGAACGTCGACGACCTCGAGCAGGGCCTGCGCGAGCTGCGTCGCGTGCTGCGGCCCGGTGGGCGTCTCGCGATCCTGGAGATCACCCAGCCTCGCGGTGTCCTCCGGCCGTTCTTCTCGCTGTGGTTCGACCGGATCGTGCCGCTGCTCGGGAGGGTGCTGCCCGGAGGGAGCGCGTACACCTACCTCCCGGCGAGCGTGCGCCGGTTCCCCTCGGCGGAGGACCTGACCGTCCTGCTCGGGCGCTGCGGGTTCGGGCAGGTGAGCTTCCGCCTGCTCGGCGGGAGCATCGTCGCGCTCCACACCGGCACGGCGGTGACCGACGAGGCGACTCGGTGAGCTCGATCGCCGTCGTCAAGGCCGCACCCGGCCTGCGGCCGTACCTCGACGCCGTCGAGGCACGGCTCGCCGCCGTCGTCGCCCGCTATCCCGGGACGGTCGCGGCGGTCGGCGCCGACGCGCTCGCGGCGGGAGGGAAGCGCCTGCGGCCGACGCTCACCTTCCTCTCCGCACCGGAGGGCGCACCGTCGCCTCTCGCCGAGGGGGTCGCCGTCGAGCTGGTGCACATGGCGACGCTCGTGCACGACGACATCGTCGACGGGGCACGGGTCAGGAGGGGGCGAGCCGCGGCCTGGACCGCTCACGGAGCGGCGGCCGCGCGCGCAGCCGGAGACCATCTGTTCGCGCTCGCGTTCGCCGAGCTCGCGGATCGCGACGACGTCACCGGCGTGACCGTCCTCGCGGACGCGTCGCTTGCGCTCGCGCGCGGTGAGGCGCTCCAGCGCCTGCAGCGCAACGACCCGTCGACCACGGTGGAGGCCTACGTCGACCGTGTGGCCCTCAAGACCGGCAAGCTCTTCGAGGCGGCATGCCTGCTGGGGGGCGGGAGCGCGGAGTACGGGCTGCTCCTCGGGATCGCGTTCCAGATCGCAGATGACATCCTCGACTGCGCCGGGCGACACGATCGAGACGGGGAAGATCCCGGGCACCGATCTGCGCGACGGAACGCCCACGCTCCCGCTGATCCTCGCCGCCCGCGAGGACGAGGTGGTGCGGGCGGCGCTCGCCGGCGGGCCGCTCGACGGCGTGCTCGTCCGGGTCGCCGCGACGGGGGCCCTCGAGCGCTCCAGGGAGATCGCCCTCGACTACGCTAGGAGGGCGCGCGAGTGCCTCGACGGGGCGACCCGGCGAGAGGAGCTCGAGGCGCTGACCGACATCGTCGTCGACCGGAACGGATAGGCACGCCTGTGGCACTCCTCGACCAGACCTCACAGCTCGCGCCCATCCGGGCGAAGATCGAGGCCGGCGAGCGGCTCGACCTCGAGGACGGCATCGCCCTCCTCGAGTCGGACGACCTGCTCGAGCTCGGCGAGCTCGCGGACCTCGCGCGCCGTCTGCGTGGCGGAACGGACGAGGTCGGCTTCGTCCAGAACCTCTACATCTCGCAGACGAACGTCTGCCGGGTGAAGTGCAAGTTCTGCGCGTTCGCGGCGACGCAGAGGCAGGAGCACGCCTACTCGACCACCACCGAGGAGCTCGTCGTCGATGCGGTCGCGCAGCATGCTGCGAGCGGGTTCACCGAGATCCACATGGTCAACGGCGAGAACCCGCACATCACGCTCGACTACTACCTCCACACCCTGCGCTCGCTGAAGGCGGCGCTCCCGGAGGTGCATCTCAAGTGCTACACGGCCTCCGAGGTGCACCACATGACCACGCTCTCGGGCCTGACGCACGAGGAGGTGCTGCGCGAGCTCGTCGCCGCCGGCCTCGACTCGCTCCCGGGCGGAGGAGCGGAGATCTTCGCCGACCGCGTCCGTCGACTCGTCGCGCCGGGGAAGGAGCACCCCGACGTGTGGTTCCACGTGCACGACACCGCCCATCGAATGGGGCTGCGCTCGACCTGCACGATGCTCTACGGCCACGTCGAGACCTACGAGGAGCGGATCGACCATCTGCTCCGCCTGCGCGAGCAGCAGGACAGGACAGGCGGGTTCGTCGCGTTCATCCCCCTTGCGTTCCACCCCGAGAACACCGTCTTCGAGCGGCGCGGCTTCCGGCACACGACCGGCGCCGACGACCTGAAGATGCTCGCCGTCTCCCGGCTCATGCTCGACAACATCGAGAACGTCAAGGCGTACTGGATCATGATGGGAATGCCCATGGCGGCCGTCGGCCTGCACTTCGGCGCGAACGACGTGCAGGGCACCGTGATGCGCGAGACGATCTTCCACGCCGCCGGCGCCGTGACCGAGACCGAGCAGCAGGTCGACCAGCTCGTCCGGTTCGTGCGCGAGGCAGGGCGGATCCCGGTGCAGCGCGACTCGGTCCACAACGTGATCCGGCGGTTCGCGTGAGCGCGGTGGCAGATGACGATCGCGCTCGCGGCGAAGCCGGCGCCTTCAGGGACGCACACGGTCCAGGCGAGAGCGCGCGATTCCCGCTTCGCGGGGGGGCCATGGTCTTCGGGGTTTGCCCCCGCGTCTCGCGGAGTCGGGATCCGGGGGATCCAGCGGCGGGGATCCGCTCTGCGGATTCGGCGCGTCCACGAGGGCAGTCACGATGATCGGCTCGGGCGCATCTCGTACGTGAACATGGCGCCGGTGTTCCACCGGCTGACGGTGGACGTGGAGGAGGTCGTCGGCGTGCCGACCGACCTGAACCGGCGGCTCGTGGCGGGCGAGCTCGACGTCGCACCGATCTCGTCGATCGAGTACGCGCGCAACGCCGATCGCCTGCGGCTGCTCCCCCGCCTCTGCGTCTCGTCGGAGGGCGCGGTGGACTCGATCCAGCTCGTCAGCCGCATCCCGCTCGGGAGCATCCGCTCGGTCGCGGTCACGCCGGAGTCCGCCACGTCGGTCGTCCTCACGAAGGTCCTCGTGCCGCAGGCCGAGATCCTGCCGATGGAGCGGCTCGACGAGGCAGATGCGAAGCTGCTGATCGGCGACGCCGCGCTGCGCAGCGCCTTCGAGGATCCGACGCCTCACCACGATCTGGGCCGGCTGTGGCTTGAGCGCACGGGCCTGCCGATGGTGTTCGCCGTGTGGGCGGCGCCGCAGCCCGTCGTCGACGGTCTGCTCGACCTGCAGGACGCGCTCGTCGCGTCCGTCCGGCTCGCCCGCTCGGAGCCCGAGGTGCTGGCCTACGAGGCGAGCGAGCGCTACGGCTATCCCCCGGGCTTCCTCGCGCGGTACTTCGAGAAGCTCCGCTACAGCTTCGGGCCGAGGGAGCGCGCCGGGCTGTACACGTTCCTCGAGATGGCCCGTGACGTGGGAGAGCTCCACCACGTCCCGGAGCTCCGCTTCGTCGCCCAGGAGGCGGTGCCGTCGTGAGCGCGACGCTCGAGCCGACGACTGCGAGCCAGGTCAGGCTCGTCCTCGACAAGGCGCTCGACGGGGAGCGCATCACCGACGCCGACGCGATCACGCTGCTGCGCTCTCGCGAGCTCCTCGCGGTCGGTCGGGTCGCCAACGAGATGCGCAACCGCAAGGTCGACCCTTCCCGGATCACCTTCATCGTCGACCGGAACATCAACTACACCAACGTCTGCGTCACCGACTGCGACTTCTGCGCGTTCTACCGCGCGCCCGGCGACACCCGGGAGGCGTACCTGCTGCCGAAGCCGGTGATCTTCAAGAAGATCGAGGAGACGCTCGCGATCGGCGGCACCGGCGTGCTGATGCAGGGAGGCCACCATCCCGACCTCGCGATCGACTTCTACGAGGACCTGTTCCGCTCGATCAAGAGCCGCTATGCGGTGCACCTCCACTGCCTCTCGCCACCCGAGGTGCAGCACATCGCCCGGCGCTCGAAGCTGACCATCCCCGAGACGCTGTCGCGGCTGCGCGACGCCGGTCTCGATTCGCTGCCCGGCGGCGGCGGAGAGATCCTGGTCGACCGCGTGCGCGCGATCATCGCCCCGAAGAAGACCAAGTCGGACGAGTGGCTCGGCGTGATGCGCGATGCGCAGCGGCTGGGCATGTCGACGACCGCGACGATGATGTACGGGCACGTCGAGACGCTCGAGGAGCGCGTCGAGCACATGCGTCGCGTCCGCGAGCTCCAGGACGAGACCGGGGGGTTCCGCGCGTTCATCTCGTGGACGTTCCAGCGTGACGGGAACCGGCTCGACGACGTCGTGCGCGACGAGGACATGCCGACGTCCTTCGACTACCTGCTCACGCAGGCCGTCTCGCGGATCTACCTCGACAACGTGCCCCACATCCAGTCGTCGTGGGTGACCCAGGGGATCAAGATCGGCCAGGTCGCGCTCGACTTCGGCGCCGACGACATGGGCTCGGTGATGCTCGAGGAGAACGTCGTCTCGGCTGCGGGAACGACGCATCGCACCTCCACGGACGAGCTCGTGCACCTGATCAGGGCGCTCGGCAAGACTCCGGTGCAGCGCGACACGCTCTACCGCGAGGTCAGGGTCTTTTCCTAGACAGCCAGGGCCTGCGGCCGCGTCGCAGAAGCTCGGCCGGCTCGGCAGTGGCCGCAACGCGCTCCCGGGAGCGGGCGTCGACGCTCTCGTCGCCGGCGACGACGCGCCGACGCCGAGGTCGCGGAGGAGCCCGTCCTGGAGTGAGTAGACGAGGCCGTGGACGGTCAGCTCCTGACCGCGGGCCCAGACGTCCTCGACGATCGTGGTCTGGCAGACGTTGACGACCTGCTCGATCACGTTCAGCTCGCAGAGCCGCTCGAGCCGACGCTCCACGGGGAGCGCGGCGAGCTCGCCCTCGTGCTTCTCCGCGACGTCCATCACGTGTCTCAGCCAGTTGTCGATGAGGCCGTGGCGGGCACCTTCGAGCGCCGCTCGCACGCCGCCGCAGCCGTAGTGCCCGCAGACGATGACGTCCGTGACCGTGAGCACGTCGACGGCGTACTGGAGCACGGACAGGCAGTTGAGGTCGGTGTGGACCACCACGTTCGCCACGTTGCGGTGCACGAACACCTCGCCCGGATCGAGCCCGACGATCTGGTTGGCGGGCACGCGGCTGTCGGAGCAGCCGATCCAGAGGAACGCCGGGTTCTGACGCTCTGCGAGGCCGCTGAAGTACGTCGGGTCACCCGCGATCATCGCGGCCGACCACGCACGGTTGTTCTCCAGCAGGTCGTCGATCCCGCCCATCGCGCGCCAAGGCTAGTCCTTCTCGCCCTCTCCGTGCAGCCGTCGGCGACGTTCGGAAACCGTGAAGACCTTCGGAGGACGACGGTCGCGCGGGTTACCCTCGTCGGGCCGATGCGTCGTCTCATCCTCTCGCTCACGGCGCTGGTCGTCGTGGCGCTCGCCGTCTCGGGGCCGGCGGTCGCCGGGCAGCGCACGCTGTGGCCGGGCGTCACCTACGAGCGTGGCGTCCAGTTCACGTCGGGAGGACCGGTCGCGATCTCGATCATCCGAGGCCCTCGGCCCGGCGGCGTGACGACGCTGCAGCCGCTGCTCTCGAACGAGACCCTCCTCGGCCGCGAGACGCTGACCGCGATGCAGAGGCGCGCGGCCGCGTCGTTCGCGACGACAGCCGGCGTGAACGGCGACTACTTCACCCTCTCGACCGGTGAGCCGAGCGGAGTGCTCATGCGCGAGAGCCAGCTCCAGTCGCCTCCCCGGTCGAGTCGCGCGAGCGCGGGGATCACGAGCGACGGCACGCTCGACATCCGTCGCGTCGGCTTCTTCGGCAGCTGGGCGGGCGCGGGCGCCCGCCGACCGCTCGCCACGCTCAACGAGCCACCCGCGGACGGTCAGGTCGCCCTCTTCACGGACGCGTACGGGCCTGCCACGCCGGCCGTGCCCGGCGCGACGACGGCCGTGCTCTTCCCCTTCCCCGCGGCTGTTCCCAACACGGACCTGGTGGCGACCGTCGGGCTCGTCGCGACGGGTGGTGCGCCCGTCGAGATCCCCCGAGGCGGCGCCGTCCTCGTGGGACGCGGGCTCCAGGCCGCGGCGCTCGTCGCGGAGGCGCTCGTCGGCGAGACCGTGACCGTGCGGCTGCAGCTGCGGCCGGACTGGCCCGGTGTCGTCGCGGCGATCGGCGGAGGGCCCCAGATCGTGCGCAGCGGGGTGCCCGTGTTCCGCTCCGGCGAGGCCTTCACCTCGCTCCAGCTCACGCCGCGGAGCCCACGGACGGCCGTCGGGCAGACGGCCGCCGGCCGGATCCTGCTCGTCGCGGTCGACGGCAGGCAGCCGGGCCTCTCGATCGGCCTCTCGAACTTCGAGCTCGCCCAGGCGCTCGTCCGACTCGGCGCGGTCACCGGGATGGCGCTCGACGGTGGCGGCTCGACGACCATGGCCTTCGACGGAACCGTCCTCAACAGCCCGTCCGACGGCGGCGAGCGGCCGATCTCGACGGCGCTCGTGCTCGCGTACGAAGGGGTGTTCGTCCCGGACGTCCCTGCCCGCGTGTCGCCGAACGGGGACGGCGTCGACGACGATGCCGGCCTGTCCGTGAGGGTCGTCCGTCCGTCGACGGTCACCACCCGGGTGGTCGGACCGAGCGGGCTCTTCGCGACGGCCACCGAGGAGCGGCAGCCGGGGAGCTACGCGATCGCGCTCCCGGTCACCGCGCCCTCGCCGGCGGGCGCGCGCGCGGAGCCGGTGCGGATCGGGCGGTGGAGGCTCGAGGTCGCGGCCGTCGACGACCTGGGCCGCAGATCGACGATGGCGCGGAGCCTCGTCGTCGACGACACGCTGGGCTTCGTCCGCGGCCCCCGTCGGCTGCTCGTCCGCAACGGGGGCCGGCCGGCCGTCATCTCGTTCCGACTCGCCCGGGACGCGCGCACGACGGTGCGCGTCGAGACCGCGTCCGGGACGGTCGTCCGCACGCTCCTCGACGCCCCCGCGGGCGCCGGCCCGCGCACGGTGACCTGGGATGGGCGGTCAAAGGCGGGCAGGCTCCTCGCGCCCTCCCGCTACGTCGTGCGCGTCACCGCGAACGGTCCGGTCGGTCGCTCGGAGGCGACCCTGCCGCTCGTCCTCGCCGTCGCCCCTGGCACGGATCGTTAGCATCCCCTGATGCCCGTCGCCGGGATCCTCTCCCACATCACGGAGACCGTCACCGACTGGATCGGCAGCTACGGGCTGTACGCCGTCTTCGTCCTGATGCTCGTCGATGCCGTGTTCCCCGCCGCGAGCGAGGTGGTCATGGTCTACGCAGGCGCTGTCGCGGCGGGAGCGTTCGCGGGTCAGACCGTGACGTTGCTCGGCTACACCTTCGAGCCCGGCCTCTCCGCCTACGTCGCCATGGCCCTCGCGGGCACGATCGGGTACGTGATCGGGTCGATCATGGGCTGGGGCATCGGCGTGCGGGGAGGGAGATCGTTCCTCGAGCGCCACGGCAGGTGGTTCCATCTCGACGAGGCGAAGCTCGGCCGGGCCGAGTCGTGGTTCGGCCGCTGGGGCGACCAGGCGGTGTTCCTCGGACGCGTGACGCCGGTCGTCCGCTCGTTCATCTCCATCCCGGCCGGGGTCTTCGGCGCGAGGCTCGGGCGGTACGTCGCCCTGACGGCGGTCGGCTCCGCGATCTGGTGCTTCGCGTTCGCCGGGGCAGGCTGGGCCGCAGGGGCGAGCTGGGAGACCTTCCACGAGCGCTTCCGCTTCGTCGACTACGCCGTGGCCGGCGTGATCGTGCTCGGGATCGGCGTGATCGTCTGGCGTACCGTCGTCCGCCGGCGGCTGAGGACGTCTCCGTGAGACGAGCCATCGTCGGAGCCGTGCTCGTCGCGCTGCTCGTCGTCGGGACCGCCGGTGGCGGCCGTACGGCGGCGACGCCGTGGCCGACCACGCACGTCTCGGTGTGGAACGACACCGGCTACGTCCAGGCGACCGCCGCCGCGCTCGCTGCCTGGAACGGGGTGGGCACGCGTGTGACCCTCATCCCCGCACCGAGCCGTGCGACCGCTCGCGTCGTGATCGGCTATCTGGACACCGCGAGCACGGCCGACCAGGTCGGCCTCGCGACGGTCGGCTGGGTTCCGACGCGGCGCGGGAAGGTGAGCGTGGTGCGGGGCATGTCCCCGCGGCTGGCCGCGACGGTGCTCGCGCACGAGCTGGGGCACGTCCTCGGCCTCGACCATGCCGCGTCGCGGTGCTCGATCATGAGTGCCGTGGTCGAAGGGGGGACGGGCTCCTCGCGTGCCTGCCCGCGCACGACGTGCCCGGAGATCTCGGCGTGTCTCGTGACGCGGCAGGACGCAACCGCCCTGCGACACCTCTACGAGCGCCGGCTTCCGTCCCTCATCCCGCCGTCGGTGACGGCCGTCGGGGCACGATCGGTGAGAGGGAACCAGCCGGGCGTCGTCGTCCGGTGGACGTCGCCTGCCTCGGGGCCGGGTGGCGCGATCCTCGTGCGCGTCACGCGCGACGGGTGCCCTTCGTCCCCCTACTCGGCCCCGCTCTCGAGGACGGTGCTCGTCGCCCTCCAACCGGGGCGTCGACAGGCGGCCACGATTCCCGTGGCGGGCGCGGGAAGCTGGTGCGCAGGCGTGTGGGTGCAGGAGACGGAGTCGTACGTCACGGGGACGGCCGCGTTGATCCGCGTCGCCGTCCGCTAGGGGCTCCCTTTCCCGCAGATCGAGAATCCCCGAGTGGGGATTCCCGATCGCGACGATCCCTGAAGCTGGGAACCTACGGTTCCCCGGGGAACCCTCCCTTCAGATCCGGGCGTGCCTGGGTCTATCGAGACGGAGCCGGACAGGCTCGAGTCCGCCTGGCTCCATTTGCCCGCAGATCGCGAACCCGCACGAGCGGGCTCGCGATCGCGAGGATCCCCGAAGCGCGCCGGCTTCGCCGTCGCGGCGTCAGCGATCGACGAGGAGCCGCTGAAGCGGCTCCGGTGGGTTGTGAAGCTGTCCGACGAGATCCAGCCGCCGTCGACGAGCTGCCGTCGACGGATCGGCGCCCGAACCGTCGCTACACTCGATCCGATCGTGATCCCGCTCGTCGACGTCAAGGCGCAGTACGCGCCGCTGATCCCGGAGCTGAAGGAGCGCTTCGCAGAGGTGCTCGAGTCCGGGCGGTTCATCTTCGGTCCAGAGGTCGAGGCGTTCGAGCGCGAGGCGGCCGCGTATCTCGGCGTCCCTCACGCGATCGGCGTCGCCAACGGGACCGATGCGCTCGTGCTCTCGCTCGAGGCCATGGAGATCGGAACGGGCGACGAGGTGATCTGCCCGTCCTTCACGTTCTACGCGACCGCAGAGGCGATCGCGCGCGTCGGCGCGACACCGGTCTTCGCCGACATCGACCCCGTCACGCTCAACCTCGATCCCACCGACGTCGAGGCACGCGTCACCGAGCGCACGAAGGCGATCATGCCCGTGCATCTCTTCGGCCGTCCTGCGCCGCTCCCGGAGCTCGCAGCGCTCGGCCTGCCGTTGATCGAGGACTCCGCTCAGGCGTTCGGCGCGGAGGGGATCGCAACCACGGGCGTCTGCTCGACCTTCAGCTTCTTCCCGACGAAGAACCTCTTCGCGCTCGGCGACGGCGGCCTCGTCGCCTGCACCGACGACGAGGTCGCAGAGCGGGTGCGGATGCTCCGCTTCCACGGCTCGCTCGACAAGAAGACCTTCGAGCTCGTCGGGACGAACTCGAGGCTCGACGCGATCCACGCGGCCGCGCTCCGCGTCTTCCTCCCGCAGCTCGCGGGCTGGAACGCCTCGCGCCGCGAGGGGGCTGCCCGCTACGCGCAGCTGGGCCTCGGCGAGCTCGTGGACACGCCGGTCGACCAGGACGGGCACGTCTACCACATGTACGTCGTCCGCTCCGCCGAGCGCGATCGCATCGGAGCAGCGCTGCACGAGGCGGGCATCTCGAGCGCCGCGTACTACGTGACGCCGCTCCACCTCCAGCCGGCGATGCGACGCTTCGGGTGGCTGCCCGGCTCCCTGCCCGAGACCGAGCGAGCAGCCGCCGAGAACCTCGCGCTCCCGCTCTGGGGCGGCATCACCGGCGACGTGCAGGAGCGCGTCGTCGATGCGGTCCGCGCAGCGGTCGGCACCCGCGTCTAGGAGCTCCCGCGTGCGGGCGCCGATCAGTCGTCACCGGGCCTGGCAGGTCGTCGTCGACGCGGTGCTCGTCGCCGTCGCGTGGTGGCTCGCGTGGTCGTTGCGCTTCGGCGGCACCGAGATCCCACGGCCGAGGTACTACGACCGCTACCTCGAGTGGCCGATCGTCCTGCTCGTCGTCGCGATCACGATCCCCGTCTTCGTCCTCTCCGGGTTCTACGACCGCTGGTGGCGGTACGTCTCCACCCGCGACATGTGGAACGTGCTGCGGGGCGTCGCGCTCGGTACGGCTGCGACGTTCGTGTTCTTCGTCCTCTTCGAGGTGCACCGCGTGCGCGTGCCGAGCGGTGTCTGGTTCATCGACTTCCTGCTGTGCCTGGCGCTGGTCGCCGGGGTCCGGCTCCTCGCGCGGACGCTGATCGAGCGCCCTCGGCCGGGGAACGTCGTCGCCCGCGGCAAGGAGGTCGTCGTCGTCGGGGCAGGTGACGCCGCGCAGCTCGTGGTCAGGGAGATGCTGCGCAACCCGTCGCTCGGGATGACGCCGATCGGGCTCGTCGACGACGACCCGCGCAAGAAGAACCTGCGAATCCACGGCGTCCGCGTGCTGGGGACGACGAACGACCTCGGCGCGGTCGTCCACGAGCATCGACCCGACGAGGTGCTCATCGCGATCCCGTCGGCCGCCGGATCCGTCAGACAGCGCATCGTCGACGTCGCGGCCGCGGAGGGCGTGCCCGTCAAGACCCTCCCGGGCATCGCCGAGCTCGTCACCGGCGACTACGACCTCGCCCGACGCGTCCGCCCCGTCGAGGTGGAGGACGTCCTGGGGCGTGAGCCCGTCGATGTCGACCTGGAGGCGATCGCGGGGTACCTCGGCGGGCAGTGCGTGATGGTGACGGGGGCCGGCGGCTCGATCGGGTCGGAGCTCTGCCGTCAGGTGGCGCGGCTCGGGCCCTCCCGGCTCGTGCTGCTCGACCATGCCGAGCCCGCGCTCTTCGAGATCGAGCGTCAGCTCGTGCGCGAGCGCTCCTTCACGGCGGCCGTCGCCGTGGTCGCGGACGTCAAGGATCAGGCGAGGATGCGCCAGGTGCTCGCCGAGCACCGACCGAGCGTCGTCTTCCACGCCGCCGCCTACAAGCACGTCGCGATGATGGAGGCGAACCCGGTCGAGGCGGTGCGCAACAACTCACTCGGGACGAGGACGCTGGTGCGGGCCGCGATCGAGAGCGGCGTCGGCCGGTTCGTGCTGGTCTCGACCGACAAGGCCGCGAACCCCCAGACGGTGATGGGGCAGTCGAAGGCGCTCTGCGAGTGGATCGTCGAGGCGGTCGGACACCGTGAGGACATCCCCACGCGGTTCTCGGCCGTCCGCTTCGGCAACGTCCTCGGCTCGTCCGGCTCGGTGATCCCGATCTTCCGGCGGCAGATCGCGGCGGGCGGCCCGGTCACCGTCACGCATCCGGAGATGACGCGGTTCTTCATGACGATCCCGGAGGCGGTTCAGCTGGTCGTGCAGGCCGGCGCGATCGCCGAGCGCGGCCAGGTGTACGTGCTGGACATGGGCGAGCCGGTCAGGATCCTCGATCTCGCGGAGAAGATGATCCGCCTCTCCGGCAAGGAGCCAGGCGTCGACGTCGCGGTCACGCTGATCGGGCCCGCGCCGGGCGAGAAGCTGCACGAGGAGCTGGTGGGCGCGGGCGAGACCGTCACGCCGAGCGCGCACGAGGCGATCATGCGCGTCACGCGCCCGCGCATCGACGAGCGCTGGCTCGAGGGCGTCCTCGACGAGCTCGAGCGTCTCGTCCGCGAGGGGGACGAGAGCGGCGTCGTGGTCGAGCTCGATCGCGTCATCGCGGCTCGACGCGGTGTGGACGAGCCGCTCGCGGCACCGCCTCTCGGCTGATCAGCGCAGCGCGGAGAGGAGCAGGTCGAGCATCACCGCGGGGTCGCGGAGGGGCGGCGGCGGCGTGTGCGGGCGGCGCGTCGGCGCGAACGCCTCGGCCGTCTCGAGGACACGGAGGCGCCCGTCGGCGACGAGCGCCTCGTCGACGGCCCCCATCCGCCCCGCGAACGTCGTCCACACGGGCGTGCCGAGCGCCACGGCCTCGCGGTTCATCGTCCCGCCCGCCGAGACGACCGCGTCCGCGAGCGCGACGAGGCTGCGACCGTCGACGGCACGTGACGGCACGACGAGCGACGGGAGCCCGAGGGCGACGATCGCGTCGCGCTGCTCGGGGGTGCGCGGCAGGACCACGACCTGCACGCCTGGATCCGCCCCGAGACGGCGGAGGAGATCGCCGAACAGCGGGTTGCCGTGCCGGTGGTAGAGGGAGACCTCGGGCGGTGTCCGCACGACGACCTGGATGAGCTCCGGGTCGAGGCCGAGCGTCTCGCGCACCGTCGGATCGGTCGCGATCCCCGCCAGCGAGTACTCCTCCTTCAGCCCGGCGTACCGTCGCACCTTCGCCTCGCGGGCACCGAGCGGGTCGAGCCGATCCTGGGGGATCACCTCGGGGACGACCACGCGGGTCGCGGCCCGCGACCCGAGCGTGTGCTGCACGCGCGCGAACTCGTAGTCGAACGCGTAGCTCGACGGGATCCCCAGGCTGCGAGCGACGAGCGGCAGCTCGTGCGAGGCGTGGGAGAGGGCGAGGTCGAACCGTCTCGCCCGGGCGAACGCCCGCAGCTCCCGCAGCCGCGATGCCATCGCGCGCGTCTTGCCGGCGGCCGACGCCCCACCGTGCGGCGGCCCGACGACGGTGTGGTCGAGCCGGGAGTCCTCGAGCAGCTCGAGCGTCTGGGCGAAGCGCCGCGCCGAGATCGTCACCTCGTGACCGCGTCGCTCGAGCAGCTCGACGAGCGGGCGGAAGAACACGACGTGCGGGGAGTTGGTGACGTCGATCCACACGCGCACGGCTACGCCTCCCATCCGCTCGCGAGCTCGACGGCGTTGCGTGCCAGCCACTCGGCGAGGAACGGCTCGGCGATCGCGTACCGGCCGTCGGGCGCCCGCTCGACGACGTCGTCGCGGATCAGCCCTTTCACGGCGCGCTGCACGAAGGTCGCCGCGGGGAGGGCGTGCCTGCGCCGGGTGTCCTCGGAGAAGAGGCTCTGAGGCCCTTCGCGCAGGGCGAGCAGCACGAGGCGACCGTTGGTCGTGGCCGCGTCCCAGATCCGTTCGAGGTTGTTGTGCTCTGCCCGGAGGACATCCTCGAGCCCGGCCAGCACGTCGACCGTCCGCGTGTGATGACCGCGGGGCACGTGACCCCACGTGAAGAAGGCGAGCTCCTGCGTCGCGTACGGATGCCCGTCCGTCAGCTCGAGCAGCAGGTCGGCGGCCTCGGCGTCGAGGCCCCGCTCGGTCGCCGCGAGGCGGTCGACGAGGAAGCGTCGGAACGGCGGTCGCGGGATCCGGCCCAGCTCGACATGGCGCGCGCTCCGCCAGAACGGCTCGTTGCGGTCGTCGAACAGCGACAGCATCACGTGACGCTTGCTGCCGAGATAGAGATGCGCGACCTCCGGCTGGGTCTGGAAGACCGAGCGCATCAGGTTGGGGAGCGCCGGGTCGATGCGGACGATCTCCTGGAACTCGTCGAGGACGAGCGCGACGCGCTTGTGGCGGTCGGCGCCGATCCGGCCGGGGAGCTCCAGGAGGCGCTCGAGCGTGTCGTCGATGTCGGTCGGGTTCCGGGTCGCCTCGAACGTGAAGCGGATCCCCGCCCCGTCCGGGTCGACCTCGAGCGACGGCCGCACGCGCAGACCGCGGACGACCTCGGCCGCCCGCTCGAGCAGACCGTCGACCGGCGAGAGCAGGTCGTCGGCGATGGTGCGCGCGAGCGCGGCGGCGAGCCGCTCCTTGGTGGGCGTGCGGAGCAGATCGCAGTAGCCGACCAGCACGTCCTCGGCGCTCGCCTGGCGCACCGCGCGCAGGGCGAGCGAGGACTTCCCGTACCGGCGCGGCGCGAGCAGGACGACGTCCTGACCACTGCGCAGGTCGGTCGTGAGGGCCTTCAGCTCGGGCTCCCGGTCGACGAAGGTCTCGTCCTGCGCCAGCGCGCCGAAGGTGAAGGGGTTCTCCATATGCACGTCCGTATTATACAGCCTGAGCAGTATCGACGGATACGCGTGGGTATATGTGTCCATCTCGGCCTCCAGCCCTCCAGACTCTCCACGTGTGATAAGAGATGCTTATGGATACACGTCAGCTGCAGGCGTTCTGCGCGGTGGTCGAGCGCCGGTCGTTCTCGCAGGCGGCGGAGCGGCTCGGCGTCACCCAGCCGGCCGTCTCGCTGCAGGTGCGGGCGCTCGAGAAGCGCCTCGGCCTGCAGCTCCTCGACCGCTCGGGCAGGCGCGTCGAGCCCACCGAAGCGGGCTGGCGGCTGTATCGCGGCGCCCAGCGCATGCTCCAGCTCGAGGAGCAGCTCCTCGACGACGTCGCGGCCGAGAAGGACGGCGAGCTCGCGGGCCCCCTCTCGCTCGGAGCGTCGACCGGTCCGGCGGCGATCGTCGTCCCCCAGCTCCTCTGCGAGTTCCAGCAGCAGAGCCCGGGAGTCCGGGTCGCGCTCGAGGTGCACGACACCCAGACGGTGGTCGACCTCGTGGCCGAGCGTGAGCTGGAGCTCGGGATCGTGGGCGCGGCACCGCGTCATCGCGGTGTCCGCTTCGAGCCGCTGACCCACGACGAGGTGATCCTGGTGACGCCTCCGGGGCACCCCTTCGCCGGTCGGTCGGTCGCGGCCGAGGAGCTCCGCGGCCAGGCGCTGATCGTCATGCAGGAAGGGGCGGGCGTCCGCCAGGTGGTCGAGGACGAGCTGCGGCGGGCCGGGATGCGTCTGCGCGACCTCGACGTGCGCCTCGAGCTCGGCCTGCAGGAGTCGGTGCGCAGCGCCGTGCTCGCCGGCTACGGCATCACCTTCATCTCGCGCGCGTCGGTCGAGCAGGAGCTCGCCGCGGGCCGCCTCGCGGAGGTCGCGGTCGAGGGGATGGACGTCCGGCGCGAGATCTCTCTCGCCCGGGCCGCGGGGCGCTCTCCCTCCCGCGTGGCCGAGGCGTTCGTCGCCTTCGCCCGGGCGAGGCTCGCTCCGTGACACCGGTCGTCCGGTTCGGCGCGGGGTCGCTCGCGTCGCTCCCGGACGTGTGCGCCGAGGTCGGCGTCGGTCGCCCGTTGCTCGTCGCGACGGCGCGTGGCGCCGCCGCGGTCGGAGCGCTGCCGGTGGTCGGCGCGTTCGACGGCGTGCGTCCGCACGTCCCCGTCGAGACCGTCGCCGGCGCGACCGCCGCGCTCCGCGTCGTGTCTGCGGACGGGCTCGTCGCGCTCGGTGGCGGGAGCGCCGTCGACACGTGCAAGGCGGTCGTGGCGGCCCTCGCCGAAGATGGAGCCGAGGAGCTCCCGCCGATCGTCGCCGTGCCCACGACGTACGCGGGTGCGGAGTGGACGCCCTACTTCGGGATCCTGCTCGCGCCGGGACGCAAGGGCGGTGGCTCCCACCCGGACGCGGTGCCGCGCGCCGCGATCTACGACTCCGAGCTGACGCTCGACCTGCCTGTGCGCGAGACGGTCGGGACGGCGATGAACGCCCTCGCGCACTGCGCGGAGGCCTACTACCATCCCGCCGCGACCGATCGGGCCGCCCGCCACGCCGACACCGGGGCGACCGCGATCGCGCACGCTTTGCCGCTCGTCGTCGCGCGACCGCGGGACCTGTACGCCCGGACGCGGCTGCTGGAGGGCGCGATGCGCGCCGCCCAGGCGCTTGCTGCGTCCGGGCTCTGCCTCGGGCACGCGCTGGCGCAGGGCGTGGGCGGGCGCTACGGGATCGCCCAGGGGGATGCGAACGCCGTCTGCCTTCCCGCGGCGCTCCGGTTCAACGCGGTCGCCGTGCCCGAGGCGGTGCGGCGATTCGCGCGCGCCCTGCGCTGCGACGACGCGGCACGTGCGTGCGCGTCGCTCGCGTCGCTCGGAGGGTTCGCACGGTTGCGCGACCTCGGCGTGCCGGAGGACGACCTCGCCGGTCTCGCTGCGGCCGTCGCGGAGCGTCCGGGCACGCGCGCGAACCCGCGGCCGGCCGATGCCGCGGACGATCGAGGAGCTGCTCCGAGAGGTCTGGTAGCCGGTCGCGTCAGCCCGAGGCGTGCGTGCGCCGGACGAGCGCGACGACAGGATCCGTCACCCGCTCGACGAGGCGCACGAGCGGCGTCAGCACAGGAGCGCCCCACCGCGTCACGACGAGCGCCGCGGTCCAGCCGACGAGAGCGCCCGCGAGCACGTCGGTCGGGTAGTGCACGCCGACGACGACCCGAGATGCGGCGATCAGGATGGCGCCGGCGAGGAACGCCGCTCCGGCGCGGCGGGAGAACGCGAGCACGGCGAACGCGATCGCGAACGCCACCGCGGCGTGGTCGCTCGGGAAGGAGGGATCGGTGCTCATCGGGGCGAGCAGGTGCGTCGCGAGGGGGTGGGCCGTGAACGGGCGCGGGCGCTCCCACAGGTGGGAGACGACCTGGTTGGTCAGCATCGCGACGGCCGCTGCGGCCAGTGCCGAGGCCGCGGCGAGCTTCCAGCGGCGATCCTCGCCCGGCCGGGACAAGAGCCAGACCCCGACGGTCGCGACAGCGAACAGCGGGACAGCGAGATCCGCGAGCGCCGTGACCGGGTCCTCGAGCCAGTCGTGCGTCGCGACGACGGTGTTCAGCAGGTGGGCGAGCGACCAGTCGATCCGACCACGATACCGGCGGCTCGCCGGCGCACCCGGCTCAGGCGGGGTCGGCGACGGCGTTCGTCGCCGCGACGACGCGCCGCAGCGACACGAGACCCGCGACCTGACCGCTCTCGTCGAGCACCGGCAGGTGGCGGAAGCCGTTCTCGACCATCACCTGAGCCGCCTCCTCGACGTCGGTGTCCGTCGAGGCGGTGATCGGGTCGGCGGTCATCCACTCGCGCACCCGCGCCTCGGACGAGTGCACGCGCGCGGCCATCGCCTTGAGCAGGTCGCGCTCGGTGAGGATGCCGATCAGGCGCCCGAAGTCACGCACCACCGCGGCGCCCATGTTGAGGGCCGTCATCCGCTCCGCGACCTCGCCCAGCGTGTCCTCGGGGGCGACCTCGATCCACTCGGGGCGCATCACCTCTGCAAGGGTCGGCATGTCGTGAGTCTACAGCGTCTGCGCATTGCGAGGCGGCCGGCGCCGGGTGGCGATCCTGTGAATAAGTACGCCTAATGAGGAGCATTAGTGCATCCTGCTAGGCTTGCGCGATGACGGCGACGTCTCCGTTCGACGTGCTCGTGATCGGCTCCGGCGCCGCCGGCCTCGCCGCCGCGGTCGCCGCTCAGCGGGCCGGCGCCTCGGTGGCGCTCGCGACGAAGACGACGCTGCAGGCGAACAACTCGTCGAAGGCGCAGGGCGGCATCCAGGCTGCCGTCGCCGCCGACGACGACCCGGAGACCCACATGGCCGACGTCATGCGCTCGTCGCACGACACCGCCGACCCGGTGCTCGTCGAGGCGCTCGTCGGTGACGGGCCCGCGGCGATCGCCTGGCTCGAGGAGCTCGGGTGCGCGTTCACGCGGGAGGACGGGGGCTACCGCGTCGCACGCTGCGGCGGCGCGAGCCGCAAGCGGCTGCTGCAGGTCGGCGACCGGACGGGGAACGCGATCGTGAAGGCGCTCCGCAGCGGGCTCGAGGCCGACGGGGTCACGGTCGCCGAGGGTCACGCTCTCGTCGAGCTCACCCCGCTGGACGGTGCCTGGCGCGCGGTCTTCGCGACCGCTGACGGGCTCGCGCACGCTCGACCGCGTCCACCGTCGTCCTCGCCGCCGGCGGCCGCTGCTTCGCCGAGGCCCGGGAGCGCGACGAGCTCTCCACGAACCACCCCAACGCCACCGGCGAGGTGACGCGGATCGCGCTCGACGCCGGCGCCGACGGCCCGCGACCTCGACGCGCTCCAGTACCACCCGAACGGCGGCGCCTGGCCCGCGACGATGCAGGGCTACTCGATCCCCGAGACGACGCGCGCCTACGGCGCCGTGCTCCTCAACGCGAACGGCGAGGAGTTCACCGACTCGCTCGGCCCGCGCGACCAGGTCTCCGCAGGCGATCTTCGACGAGGTCGCAGCGCGGCCGCGGCGTGACCACGCAGGACGGCCGGCCGGCGGTCTACCTCGACACGACGCGGATCCCGGACGCCGACGCCGAGGTCTCGCTGCCGTACATGCTGCGGCGCTACCGCGGCGCGGGCATCGACCCGCTCGCCGAGCCGCTGCTCACCTACCCCGTCCTCCACTACCAGAACGGCGGCCTCGTGATCGACGCGACGGCGAGACCACGCTCGAGGGCGTCTTCGCCTGCGGTGAGATCGCAGGCGGCACCCACGGGCGCAACCGCATGATGGGCAACTCGCTGCTCGAGTGCGTCGTCTTCGGACGTCGGGCCGGAACGGCGGCAGCCGGAGAATCCGGAGCACAGACGGCGTGCGGAGAAAGCGAGCGCATGAGCACGACACCACCACCGACCTCGAGCGCGCAGGCGCGTCGAGGACGCCGCGGCGCACCTCTACGTCTGGGCGCTGAAGGACATCCCGCAGGATCTCCGCGACGCACTCGCCGCCGCGCGTGACCGCGAGACCTCGAAGACCGGGATCCGGATGCTCGAGACGATCCATCGCAACGTCTCGATCGCGGACGAGCAGAAGAACCTCGTCTGCCAGGACACCGGGCATCGCCGTCTACTACTGCCGCGTCGGCGAGCACTTCCCGCTCCACCCGGCGCGCATCTACGCGAGCCTGAAGGCGGGCACGGCGCGCGCGACGGTCGAGCACCCGCTGCGCTCGAACGCGGTGCACATGCTGACGCGCGAGAACACCGGCCCGAACGTCGGCTACCGGCTGCCGATCGTGCACTGGGACTTCATCCCGGACTGGGACGGCCTCGACGTGAAGTGCGTGCCCAAGGGCTCGGGCTCGGAGAACATGAGCTTCCTCAAGATGTGCGTGCCCGCCGACGGCGTGAAGGGCATCAAGAAGTTCGTGCTCGAGTCGATCGTCGACGCCGGCGGCAAGCCGTGCCCGCCCGGGATCGTCGGGGTCGGGATCGGCGGCTCCGCCGACTACGCGATGTACCTCGCCAAGGAGGCGATCGCCCGCCCGGTCGGCACGCGCAACGCCGATCCGCTCGTCGCGCAGCTCGAGGACGAGCTCTACGACCTGCTCAACGAGACCGGGATCGGCCCGATGGGGCTCGGCGGCGACGTCACCGTCCTGCAGTGCCACATCGAGCACGCCGACACGCACATGACGCTCAACCCGGTCGCGGTCAACTACCAGTGCTGGGCCGCGCGGCGCGCCTCGGCGCACATCGCCGCCGACGGCACCATCGACTTCGACAGGGAGTTCTGAGCCATGGCGACACACGAGGTCACGTTCCCGATCACGGATCCGGCCGAGATCCTGAAGCTCCGCGCCGGCGACGAGGTGACGGTGCAGGGCCACATCATCGGCATCCGCGACCGCACGCAGATCCGGATCTTCGACCAGGGCGTCGAGCCGCCGATGGATCTCGAGCGGCGCGTTCCTGCTCCACACCGCGCCGAACGTGCGCAAGGTCTCGAGGACGCCGAGGGCGCGGCACGTACGAGAAGATCTGCATCGGCACGACCACGAGCGCCCGCATGGTGCGCTTCACCGAGGGGCTCGGCGCGCAGTACGGCGTGCGCGCGATCTGCGGCAAGGGCGGCTTCCCCGACGACGCGATCGAGCCGATGCAGCGGCTCGGGATGGTCTACTTCGCGATCGTCGGCGGCGCGGCGGCGCTCGAGACGACGCAGATCGAGGAGATCGAGGAGGTGCTCTGGGAGGAGCTCATGCCCGAGTGCCTCTGGAAGTTCCGCGTCAAGGACTTCGGGCCGCTGATCGTCGGCATCGACGCCCACGGCAACTCGCTCTACCACGACGTCCAGGCCCGCGCCCACGACAAGCTGAAGGAGCTCTATGCCAGCCTTTAAGGACGGCTTCCTCGGCGTCCCCGCCCGCCCCGGCAAGCCCCGGGAGAACGGGCTCACGCACGTGATGGACAAGGGCCTCAACATCCGCGACATCGAGGGGATGTTCGACACCGCCGGCGACTTCGTCGACATCGTCAAGCTCGGCTGGGGCACGAGCTACGTCACGAACAACCTCGAGAAGAAGATCGCGCTCTACCGCTCGTTCGAGACGCCCGTCGTCTGCGGCGGCACGCTCTTCGAGGCGGTCTACGCGCGCGGACAAGCTCGACGAGTTCAAGGCGTGGCTGACAGCACCACCGCTTCTCGCACGTCGAGATCTCGGACGGCACGATCGACATCCCGCGCGAGCGGAAGCTCGAGCTGATCGCCGACTTCGCCCGCGACTTCACCGTGCTCTCCGAGGTCGGCTCGAAGGACTCCGAGGTCGTCTACGCGCCCTACCAGTGGGTGCGAGTGGATCAAGGAGGAGCTCGAGGCCGGCTCCTGGAAGGTGATCACGGAGGCCCGCGAGGGCGGCACCGCCGGCATCTTCCGCAAGGACGGCGACATGCGCACGGGCCTGATCGACGAGATCGCCCACGGCGTGTCGGTCGACGACGTCCTCTTCGAGGCGCCGACGAAGTCGTCGCAGGCGTGGTTCGTGAAGCACTTCGGCGCCGAACGTGAACCTCGGCAACATCCCGCCCGACGAGGTGATCCCGCTCGAGACGCTCCGGCTCGGGCTCCGCGGCGACACGCTCAAGGAGATGCTGCTCGGCGTCGACACCGACGCGAGCTGAGCGGCGCGGCAGCCGCGCGTCGCAGGGTCTTGGGCCGCGGCCGGGTCCCGCGTGAGCGGCTCCTGGAGACGGTGCGGCGTGCCCGGCACGTCGTGATCTGCCGCCCGGATGCGCGGGAGGTAGCTGCCGCCGACGCGGTGCGGAGCCGGGCACGCCGACGATCGTGCCCGTTGGGGCGAGGGCTTCCGGACATCCTCCTGAAGCATGAGCCATCCTTATTCACCGGATAAGTGCCTTTCGGGTATCGTCCCCGGGCGTGGACTGGAAGCTCTCACTCGCCGGCCTGCTGATCGGCCTGCTCGTCGGGACGACCGGCATGGGCGGCGGCTCGCTGATGACGCCGCTGCTCGTCCTCGTCTTCGGCTTCAAGCCGTCGGTCGCGATCGGCACCGACATCGTCCACGGGGCGATCTTCAAGTCCTTCGGGGCGGCCCAGCACCGGCGGATCGGCCACGTGCACGCCCGCCTCGACGGCGTGGATGCTGCTCGGCTCGGCCCCGTTCTCGATCATCGGCGTCGGCGCTCGCGTGGTGGCTGCGGAAGACCTACGGCGACGGCTACGAGGACACGGCGAAGCAGATCCTCGGCGTCGCGCTCGTCCTCTGCGGGCTCGGGTTCCTCGTCAAGGCCTACCTCCACTCCGCCCCGGAGGACAAGCCGTTCCTGCTCACGACCGCGCGACCGGGTGATCGCCGTCGCGACCGGCGTCGTCGGCGGCTTCGTCGTCGGGCTCACCTCGGTGGGGAGCGGCACGATCTTCGGGCTCGTGATGCATGATCGCGTTCCCGCTGACCGCCGCGAAGATCGTCGGCACGGACATCTTCCACGCGGCGCGTGCTGCTCGCGGTCGCCGGCGCCGGGCACCTGGTCGCCGGCAGCGTCGACTTCCACGCGACCGGGTGGCTGCTGCTCGGCTCGATCCCGGGCGTCCTGCATCGGCGGCCGGTTCACGGTGCGGCTGCCCGACCGCACCCTCCGCTTCGCGCTCGCCGCGACGCTCTTCCTCGCGGGGGTCAAGCTCGTCGATCCACCGGGCGCCGACGCGATCGTGCTCGGCGGCGCGGTCGTCGCCGTGGTCGCGGTGGTCGTCGGGCTGGTGCGCTGGCTCGCGGGCAAGCCGCGCGCTCGGCAGCCGAGCCAGGCATGAGCGACCGCACCGCCGATCGTCCGCATCCCGCATCGCCTGGCAGACGGAGCGGCTCGAGGAGTGCGTCGCGCTTCTACCGCGAGCGCGTCGGGCTCCCCAGCCTCGGGCGCTTCGAGGATCACGCCGGCTACGACGGGGTGATGCTCGGCCTGCCCGACAGCGACGCGCAGCTCGAGCTCACGACGCACGCCTCGGCAGCCCCGCCTCGCCGAGCGCGCCCGACGACCTCCTCGTCCTCTACCTCGACGACCGTGCGCGGCCGCGGAGGCGATCGCGCTCAGCTGCCTCGCGACGCCGGTCTGGCAGGAGGTCGAGCCGGAGAACCCGTACTGGGACGGTCGCGCAGCTCTCGTCCGCGACCCCGACGGCCGGCACGTCGTGCTCGACTGGGGCCTCGCCGACTAGCCCGGCCCGCTGGAGGCGCGTGTGCGCCGCTCCCGGCGCGCGAAACCCTCGTACAATCGTCCGCAGCGTGGCCCGCTCCGCCTCAGTCGCCCTCGTCGCGGCTCTGCTCATCGCGACCGGCGCGGCGTTCGCGTACACGGAGCGTCTCAAGCTCACGCCGAGCCCGATCCTCGGCACCTCGGTGACCAAGGTCTTCTCACCGGTCTGCGACTGCGACACCGACGTCGCACTCGTGCAGTTCAAGCTCCGCAAGGCCGACCGGATCGACGTGGAGATCATCGACGCGGAACGACGATCCCGTCCGACGCCTCACGCGGAACCAGGCAGAGCCGCCGGGTCGCGTGACGATCGTCTGGAACGGGCGCGACGACCGTGGCGCGGTCGTTCCCGAGGGGTCGTATCGGCCGCGCGTGCGCCTCGTGCGCCAGCGCCGCACCATCACGCTGCCCAATCCGATCCGGGTCGACGTGACCCCGCCGACGGTGGAGCGCTTCGCCGTCGCGCCTCGCGTGTTCTCACCGGACGGCGATCGCGCGCAACGAGACGCGTCGTGGTCGGCTACCGCGTCTCGGAGCCCGCCGCGGTCTCGCTGTACGTGGACGGCGAAGCGCAGGTCCTGAAGCGCGGGCAGAAGCCGGAGGGCGGGATCCGGCTGGTTCGGCCTCGTCGACGGGGAGCCCGCGCAGCGCGGCATCTACACGCTCCAGGTCGGCGCGACGGATCGTCGCGGGCAACGTCGCCCAGCGCAGCCGGGGGATCGACGTCGTCGTTCGCTACGTCGCGCTCGGCCGCGAAGCGGATCCGGTCGTCGCGGGCAAGCGCTTCGCCGTCCTCGTCCTCTCCGACGCCGCGCGGATCAGATGGCGGCTCGGACGGGCGCACCGGCGTCGCACGGCCGGGAACGCTGCGCCTGCGCGCGCCCTGACCAGCCGGGTCGCTACGCGCTCGTCGTCTCGACCAACGGCCACGCCGACCGAGCGACGGTGGTCGTCAGGGCGGAGCCCGGAGCCGGCGGATGAACGGCCTCCTCGTCATCGGTGGTGTGCTCGGCTGCGTCGGCCTCGCAGTGCTGATGGTCGCGCCGCGTCGTGAGCTGCGTCTCGCCGGTCTGGTCGGCTGGGCGGTCGGACTGACGCTGCTCGGCGCTCGACCTCGCGCCCGACGTCTCACCGAAGCTGCTGCTCGCGGCCGGCGCGGCGGGATTCGCGCTCGCCGTCGGCGGCGCCGCGCTCCTGCTCCGCTGGCCGTACCTCCTGCCGTTCGCGACGCTCGCCTGCGTCCCGGCGCGGATCCCGGTCGACGTCGGCGACGACGACGCGAACCTGCTCCTGCCGCTCTACGCCGTCGTCGGCTCGCTGGCCGTCGCGCTCGCCTGGCAGCTCGCGGTGCGCCGCGACCGACGCGCCGCGAGCTCGGCCCGGTGACGCTGCCTCTCGCCGCGCTCGTCGCGTGGACGGGCCTCACCGTGCTCTGGACGGTCGACGAGCGCGAGGGCGCGATCGCGCTGGGCGCCTTCGTCCTCCCGTTCGGGCTGCTCGCCGTCGGCATGTCGCGCCTGCCCGTGGCGCGGCCGGTGGCTCACCTGGCTCTGGGCCGCCCTCGTCGGGACGGCGCTCGCTCTACGCGTCGATCGGCGTCTACCAGTGGGCGACGCGCGACGTGTTCTGGAACCCGAAGGTGATCGTCGGCAACGCGTACGCGCCGTTCTTCCGCGTGAACTCGGTGTTCTGGGATCCGTCGATCTACGGCCGCTACCTCGTCGTCGGCGATCCTCACCGCGCTCGCGCGGCGTCCTGCTCGGCGGCGTGCGAGGGCTGCCGCGTCGGCCGGGCTCGTGCGTCGTGATCTGGGCGATGTGGGTCGGGCTCGTCTTCTCGTTCTCGCAGTCGAGCTTCGTCGCGCTCTCGGTCGGCGTGACCGTCGGCGGCGTTCGTCGTGTGGGGCTGGCGCGCGCTGCTCGCCGCCGTCGCGCTCGCTGCTCGTCGTCGGCCTCGGCGACGCTTCGCGACGCCGCAGGTGCGCGAGCGCGTGCTCGACGAGGGCCGCTCGGGCATCGACAAGGTCACGAGCGGGCGGGCGAACCTCGTCGGCCAGGGCGTCCGGATCACGCTCGACCACCCGGTCGGCGGCGTCGGCGTCGGCAGCTTCAAGCGCGTCGTACGCCGAGCGCGCCGGGCTGCGTGGGGCGCGAGCCACGAAGGCGGCGCCTCGCACACGACGCCGGTGACGGTGGCCGCCGAGACGGGCATCGTCGGGCTCGTCGCTCTTCCTCTGGCTCGCTCGTCGCCGCGCTCCGCGCGAGCGCTCGCGGGGCCTCGGGCGACGGGCTTCACCTCGCGCGTGTCGTTCGCCGTGGGCCTTACGCTATGCGCGATCACCGTGCACAGCCTCTTCTACAACGCGCTTCTTCGAGGATCCCGATGACGTGGGCGCTGCTCGGCCTCGTCGGGCTGGCGTCGAGCGTCCCGCGACGACCGGCCGCCGCCCCCGTCGCGCCCGCCAGCGAGTCGCCGGTCGTCGAGCCGGTCGGAGCGCCGTCGTGATCGACGGCTGCGGCAAGGCGCTCGTGCTCGCGCCGCACACCGACGACGGCGAGTTCGGCTGCGGCGGCACGATGGCGCGCCTCGTCGAGGCAGGCTGCGAGGTGCGCTACGTCGCGTTCTCGATCGCGACCCGCTCGCTCCCGCCCGGGTTCCCGCCCGACACGCTCGCGCGCGAGGTGCGCGAGGCGACCGCCGAGCTCGGGATCCCGGAGGAGCACCTGACCGTGCACGACTTCGACGTGCGCACGTTCCCCGAGCGCCGCCAGGACATCCTCGAGCTGCTCGTCGCGCTGTGGGAGGACTGACCGCCCGGACGTCGTCTTCCAGCCGTCCCACCACGACGTCCACCAGGATCACCAGACGATCGCCGCAGGAGGGCCTGCGGGCGTTCAAGCGCACGACGATCCTCGGCTACGAGATCCCCTGGAACAACTTCGACTTCTCCTACGGGGCCTACGTCGCGCTCGAGGAGCGGCACCTCGAGCGGAAGGTCGCCGCGGTGCAGCGCTACGCCTCCCAGCAGCACCGCCGCTACGCGAACGCGGAGTACATCCGGAACCTCGCCAGGGTGCACGGGACGAACGTGAACCGTGAGTTCGCCGAGGTGTTCCAGGTCTACCGCATCGTCGCGTAGCCGCCGCCAGGCCAGGGCTCGTTCGCGGACGCAGGCTCTGCCCCGTGCCACCAGAGGCATCGGTCGTGGTCTTCGGGCTGGTCGTGCCGAGCCGGTCGCGGCGGAGCGTCAGGTCTCGTCGGGCCTGCCCCAGGCCGAGACGACCGCTCACGGACGGCAGGTACAACTCGCTCCACGATGTCCGAGCGCCCCGGAAGCCCCGCCCCGTGGTGCACGCCCGCCCTACGCCAGAGAGTCCGGCCGTGCTGATGCGCGTCCTCGACCTGGCAGGCCCGATCCTCTGCGCGATCGCGGCGCTGTGCTTCCTCGCGGGCCTCGCCGTCGACATCGACTCCGGAGCGGCGAAGGGGCTGATGGCCGCCGGCGCGATCCTGTTCCTCCCGGGCGCGTTTCTCACGCTCGTCTACGTTCGCCGCTACTACGGCCCCGGACGGTGAAGGCCGTCGCGGTGCTGACGGGCGGGCTCGCGGTGCTCCTCGCCCTGGTGGCGGGCGCGGGTGCTGCGAGAAGCCCGGTGGTGGTGATCGACCCCGGGCACGATCTCCGCGCGAACCTCGCGACCGAGCCGATCGGCCCCGGCGCCGTGACGCGGAAGATCAAGGACGGCGGCGGGACCCGCGGGGTGGTGTCGGGGGTACGCGAGGCCGACCTCGTGCTCGACGTGTCGCTGCGGCTCCGACGCCTGCTCCAGCGCGCCGGAGTGCGGGTGGTGATGACGCGGAGCGCCACGGCGGGGACGTCGATCGGGAACGTCGCCCGAGCGCGCATCGCGAACGGTGCGGGCGCCGCGCTGTTCCTTCGCGTCCACGCCGACGGACACCCCGACCCGACTGCCAGGGGGACGCACGTCCTCGTCCCCGCCCTCCGGCGCGGCTGGACGGACGACGTCTACGGGCCGAGCCTGAGGGCAGCCCGGATCGTGCTCCGTGAGCTGCTCTCGTCGCTCGGGTTCCCGGACCGAGGCATCCAGGAGCACGGCGACTTCACGGGCTTCAACTGGGCGGACGTGCCGGTGATCCTCGTCGAGCTCGGCTTCATGACGAACCGCACGGAGGATCGGGCGCTCGCGACAGACCGCGTTCGCGCGGCGGCGGCGTCTGCTCTCTGCCGGGGGACGCTGCGCTTCCTCGGCCGCGCTCGGACCGCCTGCGACCAAGCGGTTTAGGCATATCTAAACTCTGGTAGCCTCGCCGTAGTGAAGGAGCCCGCCCCTCCGGCGCCGGGTCACGACCGAACCGCGCTCGGCCACCCGCTCGACGACGTCCTCCCCGGTGAGGCGCGCGTCCTCGAAGCGGCCCAGGAGGCGCTCGCCGGGCGCCGTCGCGGCGCGCGTGGCGCGCTGCCGTTCCTCGGGCCTGCCTTCATCGCCGCCGTCGCGTACGTCGACCCCGGGAACTTCGCGACGAACATGGCCGGCGGCGCGACCGTTCGGCTACCTCCTGCTCTGGGTCGTGCTCACCGCCAACCTGATGGCGATGCTGATCCAGTCGATGAGCGCCAAGCTCGGGATCGCCACCGGCAGGAACCTCCCCGAGGTGTGTCGGGAGCGGTTCTCGCGGCCGGTCTCGGTCGCGCTCTGGCTGCAGGCAGAGGTGATCGCGATGGCGACCGACATCGCGGAGTTCATCGGTGCCGCGATCGCGCTGAACCTCCTCTTCGGGATCGACCTCTTCCCGGCGGCGCTGATCACGAGCGTCGCCGCCTTCGGGATCCTCGCGCTCCAGAGCCGAGGCTTCCGCCGGCTCGAGGTCGTGATCACGGCGTTCATCCTGGTGATCGTCGGCGCCTTCGCCTTCCAGGTGTTCGTCGCGGATCCGAACCCGAAGGACGTCGCCGAGGGCTTGATCCCGGGCTTCGACGGCACGGAGAGCGTGCTGCTCGCGGTCGGGATCCTCGGGGCGACCGTGATGCCGCACGTGATCTACCTCCACTCGGCGCTGACGCAGCACCGCATCGTCGGCGCGACCGAGGAGGAGAAGCGGCGGATCTTCCGGTTCGAGCTCGTCGACGTCGTGATCGCGATGGGGATCGCCGGCGTGATCAACATGAGCATGCTGATCACCGCCGCCGCGGTCTTCTACACGAACGGGCTCACCGACATCGGCGACGACCTCGGCACCGTCTACGACGGGCTCCAGGACGAGCTCGGGATGGCAGCGGGCGATCCTCTTCGGCGTCGCGCTGCTCGCCTCCGGTCTCTCGTCCTCGAGCGTCGGGACGCTCGCCGGGCAGATCGTGATGCAGGGGTTCATCGCCCGTCAGATCCCGCTCTTCCTCCGTCGTGCGATCACGATGACGCCCGCCCTGGTGATCATCGCGATCGGCGTCGACCCGACCCGGGCGCTCGTGCTCAGCCAGGTCGTGCTCTCGTTCGGCATCCCGTTCGCCCTCATCCCGCTGCTGATCTTCTGCGCGAACCGGGGGCTGATGGGGAGCCTCGTCAACCGTCGCTCGACCACGGTCGCCGCGGTGGTCGTCGCGACCGTGATCATCAGCCTCAACGCGTTCCTGCTCGCGGGCGTCTTCGGCCTCGTCTAGGAGCCCTGCGCGCTACCCGCCTGGCAGGGCCCGTCTCAGGCGACGGCGCTCCTGCGGGGTCGTGAAGCCGGCGGCGAGCAGCGCGAGCGGGTAGGCGAGGATCAGCATGCACTGCACCGCGATCCCACCACCGGCTGCCTTGCCGATCGCGGCGAGCGCCACGGCGACCAGTGCGGCCGTGACCACCCTCCTCCACTGGTACGGCACGGGGTAGACGCGCTGTGACCACCACGCCATCCCCACCGCCATCGTCGCGTAGGCGGCGACGGTCGCGATCGCGGCGCCCATCATCCCGTACCTCGGGATCAGCGTGAGGTTGAGCGCGAGGTTCACGACTGCCGCCAGCCCCGTGACGACCCAGTTGAACTGCGTGCGCCGCGAGCGGCCCACGCCGATCGCGATCACGATGTAGGCGCCGTAGGCGACGGTCGAGAACGCGAGCGGGCCGACCACGGACGACGACTCCGCGAACGACTCGGCGGCGAGCAGGTCGACCAGCCACGGTGAGAGCACCGTCAGGGCGAGCGCTCCCCATGCCGTCACGACGGTCAGGTACGAGAGCACGTAGGCGTAGGTGCGTCGCGCCTCGTCGTCGTCGCGGATCGAGTAGGCGAACGCGGGCCAGGCCGTTCGGAAGGCGGTCAGCAGCAGCACCATCGCCGAGGCGACGCGCACGCCGACCGAGTAGAGGCCGGCCTCGGCCACGCTGTCCAGCTTGACGAGGAAGAACCGGTCGCTGAAGTTCGTGACCCAGAGGAAGAGCGCTGTCGGGATCGAGCGGGATCCCGAAGCGGTTCATCTCGCGGAGAAGGCCGCGGTCGAACTCCAGTCCGAGCTGCTCGCGCCGGTATCCGAGCAGCGCGAGGTACACGACGAGCGTTCCCGTGAAGTTGCCGACGATCACGCCGATCGGCCCCTTGTCGAACGTGACGACGAGCAGCAGCGTCGTGCCGATCGTGAGGAAGATGTTGACGAGGCTCGCGATCACGAAGGCCACCGACCGCTCCTCGACCCGGAAGAGCGCCGTCAGCTGCTCGTAGTTGACGGTCGCCCAGAGCGCGACCCCCGACGCACGCACGAGGTCGGCAGCGGAGTCCGTGCCGAACAGGACCGTCGAGACCGGGGCGGCGAACGCGAGCAGGAGCGCCAGCCCGAGTGTCGCCGAGCCCATCGTGAACCAGAACGAGGTGCGCAGGACGCGGATGCGGCCCGCGTTGTCGTCGGCGTCGAAGTAGAACCGGAAGAACGCGCTCGTGATGCCGGCGCGGAGGATGAGACCCATCACCGTCGTGAGGGCGAGCAGCGTCTCGATCTGACCGTAGTCGGTCGGGCTCAGGTAGCGGGTGTAGATCGGCAGCAGGAGCACCGCGATCACCCGCGAGACGAGCCCGCCGATCCCGTAGATCGCAGAGTGCTTGCCGAGCCGGCGGAGCTGCTTGCCGAGCCCGCCCGGGCGCGTCCGCGCCCGCGGCCGGCGGCGGGGTCACCGCCGCGGGGATGCCGGTATCGAGGTCAGGGTCGTCGATCTGGACGGGCTGGGGGCGGGCCGGCGCGAGCGGCGAACGGGTCGCGACCGCGCGGACGGCCTCTCGACGACGGCGGGCGTCGGGCTGACCGACGGCGGCGTAGAGGTCGAGCATCTGGTCGGTCACGCGCTCGAGATCGTGGACGCGCTCGACGTACGCCCGCGAGGAGCGGCCGAGCTCCTCCCGGCCGTCGGCGCCGAGCTCGACGAGCTCCTCGATGCGGTCTCTGAGCGTCTGGGGCGAGGCGTTGATCAGCGGGACGCGCACGTCGAACGCCTCCTCTGTCCGGCGCACGGCCTCGTCGTGGAGGAAGGTCACGACGGGCTTCCCGAGCGCCATGCACTCGATCGCGAAGAGGCCGTACCAGCCGGCGTTGAGCTGATCGACGATGATGTCGGCGTTGCGGTAGCGCTCGAACGCCTCCCTGTGGTGCAGGCCTTCGATGATCTCCAGGTCGACGTCGAGGCCCGCGCACGCCTCGATCACGTAGCGCGGTCCCCTTGCGCTCGCGCGAGGAAGGCGCGTGGAGGACGACGGGACGGCTCCGGCGCGGCGCCGGCGTGGGGACGATCGACGCGACCTCGATGCCGGGAGGGACGACCGCAGCCTCGGGAACCCAGCGGATCGCGTCGTAGCTCCCGACGATCTCGCCGTCGGCCTTCTTGCCGAAGCGCAGCTGCTCCGGGGTCTTCCCGCGGATGTCCGACCCGAGGTACTGGAAGACCGAGCGCTTGCCGAACGCCCGGAGGATCGGGAACTGCAGCGACTGCGGGACGAGCGTGAGGCCGAACACGAAGTGGAAGACGTCCGTCTCGGGGAGCAGCCGCGCGAGCTCGCGCCACTGCCGGCCCTGGCGGCGAACGAGGCCGCCCTCGAGGTCGAGCGAGCGGTCTGCCTCGGGGTGGAGCGCGTAGCGGTTGAAGACGACGAGGCGCGCGTCGACGCCGCGTGAGCGCAGCGCCTGGACGTTCGTCCACGGGACGCCGGCGGTGTTGACGGGGCAGAACGTCACGCGAAGCGGACGACCGTCGGCGTGCAGCGAGCGTGGGTCGACGCCGGCGCTCACCTCGGCGCTCCTCGCCGACACGCTTCCGGCGCCGACGCGTCACCCTTTCGCGACGGCCGTGCTGCGATCGTTCCGGTAGGGGGGCCGGGTGCCCCCAGGGGGTCGGCTGGGCGGCCAGCTGGGCGGCACGACGCGCGCGCAGGGCGCGGCGCAGGTCACGCCCCGGCGTCCCACTCGAGCTGATCGAAGTACCGCAGCGCCGTCCGCCCCGGCCTGATCCGCGTGCGGAGCTCGGCGAGCTCGTCGTCGGAGATCTCACCGAGCGCCCGCTTCACGCCCAGGTACGGGATGTCGAGGTCCTCCTGGTAGACGATCGTGGAGATCCGGGGATTGACCTCGATGACCATGTCGCCGACGAGCTGGATGTTGAAGAACCACTCGATCGCGAGCTCCGCGACGATCGCGTCGGCGACCTCCATCAGGGCGGGATCGTCGAGCGTGACGAAGTGCATCGCGAGACCGGCCCGCATCGCCTCGCGCGTCTTCGGGTGCCCGAGCACGACGCGACTGCCGTCTGCGATCCCGTCGATCGTGCGCTCGCCACCCGGTCGCGAGCTCCATCACGAGCAGATCCGGGCCGCCCGTCGTCGGGGAGCAGCTCGACCGCCTCCTCGAGGCGCATCGCGACCGAGCCCGGGCCGCTCGTGGAGGAGCTGGTGGGCCCGGTCGACGGTCGGGTCGAGGACGCGGAAGCCGCGCGAGCCCGACGAGAAGACGGGCTTGAAGCACACCGGCCGATCCGGGTAGCCGAGCGCGCGCGCGGCGGCGTCGACCTCCGCCGCCCCGTTCACGCGCTCGGAAGGCGGGCGCCGGCAGCCCCAGGCGGTGGAGGAACGCGTAGGTCTCCGCCTTGTCGTTCGAGCGGTGGATCGCGTCGGGGCTGGAGACGAGCACCGGCACGGGGAACCGCTCGCGATGCTCGGCGAGCCCCTCGAGGTCGAACGACGACTGCGGCAGGACGACGTCGACGCCCTCGCGCTCGACGACCTCGAGCACGGCGTCGGCGAAGCCCGGGTCGGCGCCGGCCGGGACGAGGTGGAACGCGTCGCAGAGGTGGCGCCCCGACCGACCGCTCGGACATGTCCGTGCCGACGAGGCGCACCTCGCGCTCGCCGTTCTCGCGCAGACCGCGCAGCAGCGCCGCGGTGCCGGGAGCGCCGGAGGCGGAGACGAGCACGGTGACGGGGCGGAGGGTCATGGGCGGAATCGAAGCACGTTCGTGCGATGCCGGGGCCGGCTACGACAGGTCGATCCGGTCTGCGGCGAGCTGCTCGAGGCGTCGAGCTCGCTCGGCCTCCAGCATCGCACGCATCGTCTCGCCCATCCGCTCTCCCGGATAGACCCAGATCTCGGGATGGACGAGCAGCTGCAGCCAGGGAAGCGCTCCGCGCCGCAGGTCGTCGTGAGGGCAGCCCGAGCGCCAGTGCTGGTTCGAGTCCGAGCGGTAGGTGGCAGGGTCGAACCACGGCGACTGCATCACGTTGACGGCTCCCTCGATCGGCGCCGCATGTACTCCGGGTCGGGGTTGTGCCAGGCGACGACGGGATCGAAGCGCTCGTCGAGGTCGCGCGTCCGGGTAGACCGCGTGGAGCCCGACCGCGTGCCCGAGCGCCGCGCAGCCGCTCGATCGCCTGGACGCCCTCCTCCGAGGCGAGGTTGTAGAACACCGAGCGCGTCATCAGGAAGTACGTGGCGCCGGACGTCCCCGGCCGCCTCGACCTCGGCCATCCGCAGCGCCGCGTCGAGCGACAGGTCGACGTCGTGGCGGAGGAAGACGCTGCCGGGTGCGGTGGCTCCGTCGAACGTGCGCGAACCGGTAGCCGCCGTCTGCGGCGGCCGCGAGGATCTCCGCGTAGTGGTCGAGGTCGAAGGTGCAGCTCATCGCCGCGCGAGGATCCACTGGAACGTCACCTCCCCGGGCTCGGGCTCGCCCTCGACGATCGTGACGAGCTCGTCGCGAGACGATCTCGAGGCCCGCGCCTTCGACGAGCGAGCGGTTGACCTCGGGCGTCCCAGCTCGAGAAGAACGTCTCCGTGCCGAGCCAGCTGCCCGTCCACGCTTCGAGGTCTCCGGTCCCGAACGAGGCGAGGAGCAGCCCGTCCGGCGTCGAGCCAGAGCGGCGATGCGCGTCGAGGAGCTCGCCGAGCCGCTCGCGCGGCACGTGGTTGAGCGCGTAGAACGAGCAGACGGCGTCGAACGAGCCCGGCTCGCAGCCGGATCTCGAGCATGTCTCGCTTGCGATCACGGTCGCGCCCGGGCGCGGCCCGCCGCGCGCGCTCGACCTGGGCTGCCGAGACGTCGACGGCGGTGACCCGGTAGCGCGCCGACAGCGTCCGCGTGGCGGTCTGGCCGTTCGCCGCAGCCGAGCTCGAGCACGCGGGCGCCCGGAGGCAGCCGGTGGGCGAGGTCGGCCACGTAGCGATCGGTCGGGTCGCCCTCGATCGCGACCCGCCAGGCCGCGAACCGGTCGGCGATCTCGTCGTACCCCGCGCGCGACCAGCTCGACCCGTGAGTCGGTCATCGACCTCGACCTCGAGGCGGGTCGCCGCCGCCTCGGCCCGGGCGAGCGCCTGCGATGGACGTCTCCGCGATCGCGATCACGTAGCCGCGCCGGTCGCCGTCGAGCGCGCACCGGCCGGATCGTCTCGCCGACCTGGAGGTACGTGTCGGCCTGCACGACGCCCTCGCACGCGAGCACCGGCTCGAGCTCGCCGATCCGGGTCACCGTGCCGGTCGGCAGCGGGCCGGGCTCGGCGGTGAGGAAGCGGATCGCGAGCGGCTGCTGGAACGCGGGCTCGACGAGCTCGTCGGGCACGGCGTCGCCGAGCGCCAGGCGGAGCGCGATCTCGACGAGGTCGACGCCGACCGCGTGGCGGACGAGGTCGGCCATCTGGCCGCCCGGGATCCGCGCCGCGACCTCGACGACGGCGACGCTCGCCGTCCGGGCCGCGATCAGCTGCGGGAAGGCGATCCCGTCGCGCAGCCCGAGCGCCTGGACGGCGCTGCGCGGCGACCCGCTCCGCCCGCTCGAGCTGGTCGCCGTAGATCGAGGCCGGGTAGACGTGGATCCAGCCGACGCCGAAGCCGATCCCGGGCGGGCGGAGCCGGTCGGAGAGCGTCAGCGACACGCGGCGTGCCGTCGCGCACGACCACGATCCCGTTCATCTCGGTGCCCGTCGACGAAGCCCTCGAGGATCGCCTCGTCGGTCGGCGACTCGGCGAGCGCGGCGTGGAGGTGCTCGTCGAGGTCGTCCGCGCGACTCGATCCGGAAGACGCCGCGCTGGCCGCCGGAGTCGGCCGGCTTGAGCACCGCCGGCAGGCCGACCGGTCTCGAGCGCCGCGCCGACCGCTCGCCAGATCGCGCACGGCCGCGAACGGCGGCTGCGGCACGCCCTCCTCGGCGAGCACGCGGCGCATCGCGATCTTGTGCGTCATCCGGTGCGCGACGTCGCTGCCGATCGTCGGGCAGCCCGAGGCGCTCGGCGACCGCGGCGACGACCGGCACGGCACGGTCGGCCGAGACGGTCAGCGACGCCGTCGACGCCGTGGCGGCGCGCGACCTCCGTCGACGGCGTCGACGTCGGTGAAGTCGACGACCTCCGGGACGTCGGCCAGGCGCAGGCCGGGAGCGTCGGCGTTGCGGTCGACGGCGACGACGCGCAGGCCGCTCTCGCGCGCCTGCAGGATCGCGCGACGCTGGTGGCGCCCGGCGCCGACGAAGAGGAGCGTCTTCATCGCGGCGATGCTAGATGATCGATCCCGACGTGCCGCTCTCGCCGTGCCGGTCGTCGGAATCGATCAGCCGGCTCCGAACGACGACCCGCGACGTCGCGGGGCGGGTTCAGGGGTCGCGGAGCCCGCCCTGAGGTCGCGCAGCGGAGCGCCTCGACGCCGGACACGTCCGGGTTCGCACGGCCGTCGCGGTCGGACTCCCCGCACCTTGGGCCCGGCGACACATCGTCGCCGGGCCGTTCGGGTCGCGCCGGTGCCCGGGTACACTCGCCGCGTGTCACTGGCCGGCAAGCGGATCGTGATCACCGGCGGGGCCGGCTTCATCGGCACGACGCTCGCCCGCCGGCTCGTCGACGACAACGAGGTCGTCGCGGTCGACAACCTCCACCGCGACGCGCTCTCGGGCACCGATCTCGCCGACCACCCGAACTTCCACTTCGACCAGGCCGACGTGCTCGACCGCGAGCGCGCTCGCGCGCGCTCGTCGAGGGCGCGACCCACATCGTCCACGCGCGGCGATCGCCGGCGTCGACACCGTCCTCGAGAGCCCCGTGCGCACGATGCGCGTCAACGTGATCGGCACCTACAACGCGCTCGAGGCGGCGCTCGCGACGCAGCGACACGGTCGAGCGGATGTCGAGTTCTCGACGAGCGAGGTCTTCGGGCAGCACGCCTTCAACGTCGAGCGAGGGGCACGTGACGACGATCGGCTCGGTCGGCGAGGCGCGCTGGACGTACGCCGTCTCGAAGCTCGCCGGCGAGCACATGGCGCACGCCTACCACGACGAGTTCGGCCTGCCCGACCGTCTCGGTGCGCCCGTTCAACGTCTACGGGCCCGGCCAGATCGGCGGCGGCGCGATCCGCGCCTTCATCGAGGCGGCGCTCGCCGGCCGCGACCTCGACGATCCACGGCGACGGCTCGCAGATCCGCGCCTGGTGCTACGTCGACGACATGGTCGCGGGCCTGCTCGCTCGCGCTCGAGCATCCCGACCGCCGTCGGCGAGAGCTTCAACATCGGCAACGCGCGCTCGGCGGTGACGATCTACGACCTCGCGCACGCGGATCAAGCGGCTCACCGGCTGCCCGGGCGAGATCGTCTTCCAGCCGCTGCACTACGCCGACGTCGAGCTGCGGATCCCGAACGTCGAGAAGGCGCGCGAGCTGCTCGGCTTCGAGGCGAAGGTCGAGCTCGACGAGGGCCTCGAGCGGACGATCGCGTGGTACCGCGAGAAGCTCGGCCCGGCGTGACCGATCCGATCCGCCTCGCCCGCCCCGACGTCGGCGAGGCAGGAGCTCGCCGCGGTCGCCGAGGTGCTCGCGACCGGGCAGCTGACGATGGGCGCCGAAGGTCGGCCGAGCTCGAGTGCGCGCTCGCCGGCGCGTGTCGGCACGGCGCGACGCCGTCGCCGTCTCGTCCGGCACCGCGGCGCTCCACCTCGGCGGTGCTCGCGCTCGGGATCGGCCCCGGCGACGAGGTGATCGTCCCCGCCTACACGTTCCCCGCGACGGCGAACGTCGTCGAGCTCGTGCGGCGCGCGGGCCGTGCTCGTCGACGTCGATCCGCGACACGTTCCTCATCGACATCGACGCGGGTCGCCGACGCGGTCACGCCGCGGACGAAGGCCGTGCTCGCGTCCACCTCTTCGGCCGGCCCGTCGCCTGGGAGGAGCTGCAGACCGCGGTGCCGCAGGAGGTCGCTGCTCGTCGAGGACGCGGCCGGCGCGCTCGGCGCGCGCTACCGCGGCACGCCCTGCGGCGGCGCTCGGCGTCGCTCGGCTGCCTCTCGTTCCACCCGCGCAAGATCGTCACGACCGGCGAGGGCGGCGCCGTCACGACCGACGAGGCCGAGCTCGCCGACGCGGTCCGCCGGCTCCGCCACCACGGGATCGAGCACGCGGACGGCGACTTCGACATCCCCGCGCCGGGCGCTCAACTACCGGCTGCCCGACATCCTCTGCGCGATCGGGATCCCGCAGCTCGCCGCCTCGAGGAGCTGCTCGCCGCGCGGGAGCGCGTCGCCGGCTGGTACGACGGAGCGGCTCGGGCACCTCGTCGAGACGCCCGTCCGCCGCCGAGGGCGACCGGCACGGCTGGCAGGCCTACGTCGTCCAGCTCGACCGCCGCGACGAGGCGCTCGCCGCGCTGCGGGCCGAGGGGATCGAGGCGCAGATCGGGACGTACGCGCTCCACCGGCTCTCGCGCCTACCGCGACCAGGGGTCGTTCCCCGGCGCCGACGCCGCCTTCGCGCGCGCGCTCGCGCTGCCGTTCGCGACGACGATGCCGAGGCCGAGTCGACCGAGTCGCCGGGCGCTCGCGCCGTTCGTCTGCCGAGGCACGCTCGCACGCCGGCCTTGACAAACGCCGTTGTGAGTGAATACTCACTACCGATGACGACGACCACCACTCGCCAGACCGCCGACGAGCGCCGCGACGGCCGTGCTCGAGGCGGCGCACGGACGAGTTCGCCGAGAAGGGGCTCCACGGCGCCTCGACCGACGAGATCGCCCGGGCGGCCGGCATCTCGCAGCCGTACCTCTTCCGCCTCTTCGGGACGAAGAAGGAGCTCTACCTCGCCGACCGCACGCGGAGGTCGACGAGTCGCTCTACGCGGTCTTCGCAGCGCGCCGTCGCGCGGCAAGACCGGCAAGGAGGCGCTGCGGCGATGGGCGAGGCGTACGAGCGAGCTGCTCGGCCGACCGCGACCGCCTGCAGCTGCAGCTGAAGTGCTGGGCGTCGTGCGACGATCCCGACATCTGCGAGGGCGTGCGGGCGACCTGGCGCGACCTCGTCGACCTCGTCGAGCGCGCATCCGGCGAGTCGCCGCGAGGACGTCGCGCGCGTTCTTCGCCAAGGGGATGCTGCTCACGTCCTGCAGGCGATGGACGTCTTCGACGCGGCCCGAGCCGTGGGCGAACGCGGCTCGTCGAGGGCTGCCAGGCAGGATGCCACGCGAGCTGAGCGCGAGCTCTCTTTTTTTCGACCCGTATGTAAGTGATCAATCACAAGTCAACTAGCCACGACAGCGAAAGGAGCGACCGACGATGACACGAACGCACGAGACCCTCTGGACGTTCGCGATCACCTCGGTCGCGCTCTTCATGGTCTCCCTCGACAACCTCGTCGTCTCGACCGCGATCCCCGTGATCCGCACCGACCTCGACGCGTCGCTCGAGGAGCTCGACGTGGACCGTCAACGCCTACACGCTGACGTTCGCGGTGCTCCTGCTGACCGGCGCGGCGCTCGGCGACCGCTTCGGCCGGCGGCGGATGTTCGCGATCGGGCTCGGCGATCTTCACCGCTCGGCTCGGTCGCGGCCGCGCTCGCCCCGAGCGTCGAGGTGCTCAACATCGCCCGCGCCGTCCAGGGGCTCGGCGGCGCGATCGTGATGCCGCTGACGCTGACGATCCTCAGCGCCGCCGTCCCGGCCGAGCGGCGCGGGCTCGCGCTCGGCGCCTGGGGCGGCATCGGCGGGCTCGCGATCGCGCTCGGGCCGCTCGTCGGCGGCGCGGTCGTCGAGGGCGTCTCGTGGCAGTGGATCTTCTGGCTCAACGTCCCGATCGGGCTCGTGCTCGTCCCGCTCGCGCTGCGGCGCCTCCAGGAGAGCCACGGGCCGGTCACGCGGCTCGACCTGCCGGGCCTCGGGCTCGTCAGCGCCGGGCTCTTCGGGATCGTCTGGGGCCTGATCCGCGGGAACGGCCAGGGCTGGACGAGCCCGGAGATCCTCGGCGTCGCTCGTCGTCGGCGCGGTCCTCGTCGCCGCCTTCGTCGCGCTGGGAGCTGCGCGCCGCGCAGCCGATGCTGCCGATGCGGTTCTTCCGCAACCGCACCTTCGCGCTCGCGAACATCGCCTCGCTGTTCATGTTCTTCGGGATGTTCGGCTCGATCTTCCTGCTCTCCCAGTTCTTCCAGACCGTGCAGGGCTACTCGCCGTTCGACGCCGGGCTGCGGATCCTCCCGTGGACGCTCGCGCCGATGTTCATCGCGCCCGTCGCCGGTGCGATGTCCGACCGGATCGACCCGCGGCTGATCCTCGGCATCGGGCTCGCGCTCCAGGCGGTCGCGCCTCGGCTGGATCGCGACGGTCTCGACGCCGACCGTCCCGTACAGCCAGCTGGTCGTCCCGTTCATCCTCGCGGGCGTCGGGATGGCGCTGTTCTTCGCGCCGATGGCGAACGTCGTCCTCTCGGCCGTGCGGCCGGAGGAGGAGGGCCAGGCCTCGGGCGCCAACAACGCGATCCGCGAGCTCGGCGGCGTCTTCGGCGTCGCGGTGCTGGCCTCGGTCTTCGCGCGCGTCGGCGGCTACGACAGCCCGCAGACGTTCATCGACGGCACGGTCTCGGCGGTCTACGTCGGGGCGGTCGTCGTCGCCCTCGGCGCGGTCGCCGCGTTCGCGATCCCGGCCGCCCGTGCGCCGGAGCAGCGGCGCCCGGTCGGCGTCGCCGACGCGCGCCACGGGCACGGCGCAGAGCCGGCGCTCGACGCCGCGTAGATGCGTCGGCCGACGAGCCGGCGGCGGGGCCGCCACGGCTCCGCCGCCGCTCCGGCCGCGCCGTGTGCGGCCCCGAGGCGGGCGCTGCTGCTTTCCTGGCGAGGTGACCTCGTTCATCGCACGCCGGGCCGCGCTCGTCGTCGCGCTCGCCGGCATCTTCACGCTCGTCGCGCTCGCGATCGGCGCACCGCGATCGGCCGGATGCAGGGCGGGCTCGAACCAGTTCGAGGATCCCTCCTCCGAGAGCGCCGCGGGCGTGGCGGACGGCTCGCGGATGCGACGGGCGACCTGCCCGACCCGGGCATCGTCGCGGTGGTCGTCGACGGCGACCCTGCGGCGGTCGCTCGCCGGATCGGCTGCCGACCCGATCCGCGGTCGCCCGGACGGTGGTGTCGGACGACGTCGTGCTCGCCTGGTTCACGCGCCGACGAGCGAGCGCTCCGAGGGCGGCGACGAGACGCCTGATGGACGCGTTCGCGCGACGACCCGGGCGTCGTCCTCGGCGGCCCGGCGCGGTCGCCGGGCGCCAGGTCGCCGAGACGGTCGAGTCGGACCTCAAGCGCGCCGAGCTGATCGCGTTCCCGCTCGTCTTCCTGCTCTCGCTCTGGGTGTTCCGCGGGCGTCGTCGCCGCGTTGCTGCCGCCGCTCGTCGGCTCGGCGTCGATCGCGACGACGCTGCTCGGGCTGCGGATCGCTCGTCGAGGTGACCGACCTCTCGGTGTTCGCGGTCAACCTCGTCACCGGGCTCGGGCTGGGGCTCGCGATCGACTACTCGCTGTTCATGGTCTCGCGCTACCGGGAGGAGCTCGCCGTCGGCGGGCACACGGTCGAGACGCTCGCGGCGGACGATGCGCGACCGCCGGCCGCACGGTGCTCTTCTCGCGTCTCACCGTCGCCGCGGCGATGGCGTCGCTTGTTCGTGTTCCCGCAGCAGCTTCCTCCGCTCGATGGCGATCGGGGGCGACCTCGTCGCGCTCGCCTCCGGGCGCGATCGCGCTCGTCGCGCTGCCGGCGCTCCTCCACGTGCTCGGGCCGCGGGTCAACGCGCTCGCGCCGCGAGCGATGGAAGGCAGCCGCCCTCGCGCGGTCGCTGGGCCGATGCTCGCCGCGGCTGGGTGATGCGCCGTCCCGGGGATCGTCGCGCTCGCGAGCGGCGGCCTGCTCGTGGCGCTCGCGCTCCCGGCGCTCGGCGTCTCGTTCACCGGAATCGACGCGAAGACGCTGCCACCCGAGGCGAGCGCGCATCGCGCCGCCGTCGCGCTCGAGCAGCGAGGCCTCACGGGCGTCGTCGAGCCCGGTCAACGTCGTCCTCGAGCGCCGCCCGCCGCGCTGACCTCGTCGCCTCGCCTCGGCGCGCTCGCCGGAGCGCAGGGCGCGACGCCCGCCGGAGGAGGTGGCGCCCGGGATCTGGCGCGTCGACGTGCTGCCGCGCGCGCCTCGCTCGACCCGGGCACGCAGGCGCTCGTCCGTGAGATCCGCGCCCTGGCTACCGGCGGCGCTCGTCGCCGGTGGAGCCGCCGCGTTCGCCGACCAGCAGGCGTCGCTGCGCGCGCACGTGCCGTGGGCGCTCGCTGATCCTCTGCCTCACGACGTTCGTGATCCTCTTCGCGCTCACCGGCTCGGTCGTCCTGCCGGTGAAGGCGCTGCTGATGAACGTGCTCACGATCGGCGCCGCGTTCGGGATCCTCGTCCTCGTCTTCGAGAAGGGCCTCGGCGAGCCGGGCCTCGAGTCGACGCAGCCGATCCTCCTCTGCGCGACGGCGTTCGGGCTCTCGACCGACTACGCGGTGTTCCTCCTCTCGCGGATCATGGAGGCGCGGGGGCGGGGCCTCGACGACCGGGCCGCCGTGGCGGAGGGCCTCGAGCGCACCGGGCGGATCGTCACCGCGGCGGCGCTGCTCTTCTGCATCGCGATCGGCGCGTTCGCGACGTCGGAGCTCGTCGTTCGTCCAGCAGCTCGGCGTCGGCACGGCGGTCGCGGTGGCGCTCGACGCGACGATCGTCCGGGCCTTCCTCGTCCCGAGCCTGATGGCGCTGCTCGGCCGCTGGAACTGGTGGGCGCCGGCGCCGCTCGCCCGGCTGCACGCGCGGCTGCGGCTCGGCGCGCTCTAGCCCGCGGTCGGGGCGGGCGACGAGGCCTGCGGGCGCCGGGCCGGGGCGCTGCCGGCACGTCCGCCCAGCCCCGGGGGAACGGCGGGATCGGCCCACGTCGGGTCGGGCTCGAACGCCGCCCACGCCGGATCCCACCAGGTGTCGCCTCGTCGAGGCAGGACGTCGATCGCCGAGCCGAGCCGCGGATCGCGGTCGACCTGCGTCGGCGTCGAAGCGTCCCTCGGCGACGCGCACCGTCGAGCAGCTCGTCGTCCTTGCAGCGCCCAGCCGCCCGTCGACGGGCAGCCAGACGTCGAGCTCGAGGTCCTGCGTGTCGAAGCCGGTCGCCGTGCGGCGGAACGGCTCCTGGAGGTTGAGGTACCAGCCGGCGAAGGCCCGGCTCGGGCCCGTCCCAGAAGTGCCAGACGGCGTAGGCCTCACCCGGGCGCTGGAGCATGAGGACGCCGTGCCCTTCCCAGGCGCGGCGCCCCGCCACGGATGCGGCCGGCCGTCGGCGCTCGGTGGGAAGGCGAACGGCGCGTCCGGAGGGGACGAACGTCGCGAGCAGGTCGGGCTCGTCTGCGACGACGACGACGACGCACGCGAACCACGGGCGTCCACGCCAGACCTCGCGGCGGACGATCCGCTCCCCGGGCTGCCACCCCACCCGGCCGAGGCTACCGACGCGTGTGACACGGTGGTGCGTGCCTTCAGCCGCCCTGCGTGGGCCGTGGTCGGCGTTCGCTGCCGCGACGGCCTCGGCGCGCAGGCGGCTGGCGGGATGGGTCGCCGCGGGTCGGGCCGCGCGGCGCGCCGGGGCGTGCGTCGCCGGTATGCGCGTCCGGCCGGTTACGCTCCGACCCCGATGACGACCAGCTCGCCACGTCGGCCGGCCGACCCGGCCGAAGGCGCCGACGCCCGGCCCGACGATCTCGCTCGTCGTCACGCTCTTCGACGAGGAGCGCGACGCTCGAGGAGCTCCACCGACGCGTCGGTCGCGGCGCTCGAGGCGCTCGGGCGGTCGTTCGAGATCGTCTACGTCGACGACGGCTCCACCGACGGGACGTTCGACCTCCTCGAGCGGCTGCAGGCGGCCGACCGCGCGTCCGCGTGGTCCGCTTCACGCGGAACAGCGGGCAGCACCCCGCGATGCACGCCGGGCTCTCCGCGGGCGCGGCGCCGATCCTCGTGACGATGGACGGCGACCTCCAGAACCCGCCGGAGGACATCGGCCGGCTCGTGGCGGCGATCGACGCCGGCGCCGACGTGGCGAGCGGACGGCGGCGGCCCGCATCGACTCGTGGGGGCGGACGCTCCCCTCGCGCCTGATCAACGGGATGCTGCGCCGGTTCACGCGGCGTCGACATCTCCGACTTCGGCTGCGCGTTCAACGCCTACCGGCGGAGGCCGTCGTGCCGATGCTCGGCTCGATCGGGCGGCAGAAGTTCACGAAGGCGCTCGTCCTCTCCGGCGGCGCGCGGTGACCGAGGTCGACGTCGGCGACGCGGCCGCGGCAGGGAGCGTCGCGCTACTCGCCGCTGCGCCTGTTGCGCCTCGCGCTGCACGTGCTCGCGGGGTTCTGGCCGCAGCCGATCCAGTGGGCGGGGGTCATCCTCGGGTTCGTGTGCTCGCTCGCCGCCACGGCGCTCGGCGTCTACGCGGTCGTCTACTGGATCGCCGAGGTCGAACTTCCCGGGGCCGCTGCTGCTCGGCGCCGCTCGTCGTCTTCGTGCTCGGCGTGCAGGGCTTCGTGCTCGCGCTGGTCGGCGAGTACCTCGCGCGGATCCAGCGCGTCGTCGAGCAGCGGCCGCTGTACCTCGTCGAGCGCGAGCTGCCGCACGCCGGGCGCGCCCGGTGGGGCGTGGCGGAGTCCGAGCCGCCGCGGCGGCGGTACGCATCCCGCTCTCCATGACGCGCGTACTCGTCACCGGCGGGGCCGGGTTCATCTCGTCGAACGTCATCCGCCACCTCCTCGCGAACACCGAGCACGAGGTCGTCTCGCTCGACTCGCTCACCTACGCCGGGCAACGTCGAGAACCTCGCCGACGTGATGAGCCACGAGCGGCTCTCGTTCGTCCACGGCGACATCCGCGACGCCGCGCTCGTGCGCGAGCTCGTCGCGGGCGTGGACGTGATCGTGAACGCCGCCGCCGAGTCGCACGTCGAGAAGTCGATCGACGAGGGCGCGTCCGAGTTCGTGACGACGAACGTCGAGGGCACGCAGATCCTGCTCGACGCGATCCGCGACGACGCCGGTCGAGCGGTTCCTGCTGATCTCCTCGAGCGAGGTCTACGGCACGGCCGAGACCGACCCGATGGACGAGCGGCACCCGCTCGAGCCGCGCAGCCCGTACGCCGCGACGAAGGCCGGCGGCGACCGGCTCGCGTACAGCTACTGCGTCACCTACGAGCTGCCGATCGTGATCGTGCGGCCGTTCAACAACTACGGGCCGCGCCAGCATCCCGAGAAGGTCGTGCCGCGCTTCATCACGCAGGCGCTGCAGGGGCAGCCGCTGACGATCCACGGGGACGGCCACGCCAGCCGCGACTGGCTGTACGTCGACGACACCGCGACGGCGATCGAGGCGCTGATCGAGGCGCCGCTCGAAGCGGCTCGCCGGCGAGGTCGTCAACGTCGCGACCGGTCGTGACATCTCGGTCTCGGAGATCGCCGACCTCGTGCTCGCGGCCGTCGGCAACCCCGCCGCGACGAAGGTGCACGTCGACGGAGCGCCCCGGGCAGGTCGACCGGCACATCGGCTCGACCGACAAGATGGAGCGGCTCACGGGCTGGCGCTCGTCGATCGCGTTCGAGGACGGCCTCGAGCGGACCGTCGCGTGGTACCGCGAGAACGAGGCCTGGTGGCGGGGCGTCCTCGGTCGCGCCGAGCACGTCTCCTCGTCCTAGGCGCGGGCCCGGCGCAGCTCGGCCTGCTCGAGGCGGCTGCCGCGCGCGACGACGTCCACGTGATCGCCGTCGATCGCGACGCCGAGGCGGTCGGGATTCCCGCTCGCCGACGAGCGGGCGATCCTCTCGATCCGAGGACGAGGAGGGCATCGACCGGCTGGCGCGCGCGCTCGAGCGTCGACGGCGATCGTCTCGCCCGGGGCCGACTGGCCCGTTGGGATCGCGGCCCGCGTCGCGGCGCGGCTCGGCCTGCCGCATCCGATCGACGGCGCGACGGCGTGCGGTCGCGACCTCGAAGCTGCGCCAGCGCGAGCGTTCGCCGCGGCCGGCGTGCCGCAGCCGCGCGCGTCGAGGGCCGGGACGCGGATCTCGTCGCCGCCTGCCGGTCGTCGTCAAGGCGCCCGACCGTCAGGGACAGCGCGGGCTGACGCTCGTCACGTCGTGCGGAGGAGCTCGGCCCGGCGCTCGACCTCGCGCGTGAGGAGGCCCGCGGCGGCACGGTGCTCGTCGAGGAGCTCGTCGACGGGCCCGAGGTGACGGTCAACGCGGTCTCGGTGCGACGGGCGGTTCGTCCCGCTCCTCGTGACCGACCGGCTCACCGCCGAGCCGCCGGCGTTCGGCGTCGCGCTCGCCCACGCCTGGCCTCGAGGCGCTCGCGACGCGGCGGCGGCGAGGTCGGGACGTTGCTCGTGCCGCCGTCGAGGCCCTCGGGATCGCGAACGGGCCGACGTACACGCAGCTCCGGATCGGGCCGACGGGAGCGGTGGTGATGGAGGTCGCTGCGCGTCTCGGCGGCGGCCACGACGCCGAGCTCGTGCCGCTCGTGACCGGGGTCGACCTGACGGAGCTCGCCGTCTCCTTCGCGCTCGGCGAGCCGGTCGTGCGAGGCGGTGGCGGACGCCGCGAGGGCGAGTCGGGCGGCGAACGCGGGCGTGGCCGACGCCGGGTGGCGCATGCGTGTCTTCCTCGTCGCGCCGGTCGGGACGCTCCGCGCCGTCACGGGGTCGACGACGCCGAGCGCGGCCGCCGGGGTCGAGTGGGTCAGGATCTACCGCCGGCCGGGGTGCGAGCTTCGGGCCGTCTGCGGCGCGGCGCCGACCGGGCCGGCGCGATGCTCGTCGACGGGCGCGTCGCGCGCCGACGCACTCGAGCGGGCGCGAGCGGGCCGCCGCGCTGCGTCCACTTCGTCGTCGAGCGCTGACGCTTCGCTGTCGATCGGTGGAACGATCGGCACGCTTCCGGCACGCCGCGCTGACGGAACGGTGTCGACACCGAGGGCCGCACGGGACGCGTCGATCGGAGGGCGGGCCGCGTGCTCTGGCGCGCGGCACGAGCTCACGTTAGGCCTTGACAGACTCGGTGTAAGACACCGTTCTGGCGTCGATGGACGCGGCGTCGCGGGACCGAGCCGATCGCGCACCGGGCCCGGGTCGGCGGAGCCGCTCTCTACGCTTCCTCGATGCGCCCGCCCCGTACCACCCGTCTCGGCTTCCAGCCTCCCGCGATCGGGGAGGAGGAGATCGCGGCCGTCACCGAGACGCTGCGCTCGGGGTGGCTGACGACGGGGCCGCGGGCGGCGCTGCTCGAGGAGCGGATGGCCGCACTACCTCGAGGCCGAGCACGTGCTCGCCGTCACCTCGGGCACGGCGGCGCTGCACCTCGCGCTGCTCGCGGTCGGCGTCGGCCCCGGCGACGAGGTGATCACGACCCCGATCACCTGGCCGGCCACCGCGAACGTGATCGAGCACTGCGGCGCGACGCCGGTCTTCTGCGACGTCCGCGACGACGACCTCAACATCGACTCCGGCGCTCGTCCCGGCGCGTCATCGGGCCGCGCACGAAGGCGATCCTGCCCGTCCACCTCGCCGGCCAGCCGTGCGACCTCGACCCGCTGCACGCGCTCGGCCTCCCCGTCGTCGAGGACGCGGCCCACGCGACCGAGGCGCGCTACCGCGGCCGCAAGGTCGGCGGGCTCTCGGAGGCGACGTGCTTCTCGCTCTACGCGACGAAGAACATCGCCGCCGGCGAGGGAGGGCTCGTCGCGACGAACGACGACGACGTCGCCGAGGCGATCCGCAACATGCGGCTGACGCGGCGCGGCGACGGGTCGCACTACGACCAGGTCACGCCCGGGCTTCAAGGCGAACCTCTCCGACGTGCTCGCCGCGATCGCGCTCGTGCAGCTCGACCGGGTCGAGGCGCACGCCGCGATCCGCGCGCGGCAGTTCGCGCTCTACGACGAGGGGCTCGCCGGCCTCGACGGGCATCACGCCGCTCGCGCGCGATCCCGCGCGACACGCATGCGCTCCACCTCTACGTCGTCCGGATCGACGCGGAGCGCGCCGGCGCCGACCGCGACGCCTACCAGCACGCGCTCGCCGACGAGCTGATCGCGACGAGCATCCACTTCCTCCCGGTGCACCGGCTGACGTGGTTCCGCGAGCGCTATCCCGACCAGCCGCCGCTCCCGGTCGCCGAGCGGGCCGGCGCCGAGGTGCTCTCGCTGCCGCTCTCGCCGGCGCACACCGACGACGACATCCTCGACGCGATCGACGCCGTGCGCCGCGTCCACGGGCGGTTCACGGATGACGGACGAGCACGCGGAGCCGTCGGCAGGAGACGGCGTCGCGCGTCGGTGCGCGCCCGACGCTGACGGCCGGCCCGCATCGGCCCCGACGGGCGGGCAGCGTGAGACGCGGCGTCCGCATCGGGGCGACGGTCGCGCTGACGACGGTCGCCGTCGCGTACATCGTCTGGAAGATCGACATCCACCAGACCGTCGACGTGCTGCTCGCGGCCAACCCCTGGTGGTTCGCGCCTCTCGGTCACGATCATGATCGTGACCGTGTTCCCGATGGCGATGCGGTGGCAGTGGCTGCTCGCCGCGCAGCGGATCGTCGACCGGCTCCGCTGGCTGTCGCGGGCCTACTTCGTCTCGTACACGGCGGGCCAGATCCTGCCGACCTCGATCGGCGGCGACGCGGTGCGCATCTTCGAGACGTCGCGACGGCATCCCGGCCGCACCGGCGACATCACCGCGATCGTCCTGCTCGAGCGCGGGCTCGGCGGCGCCGCGACGGTCCTGCTCGGCGCGGTCGGCTTCGTGCTCGCGATCGGGCACTACGACGTCGGCGCCTACCTCTGGCTCGAGGGCGCGTTCGTCTTCGGGACGCTCGCTGCTGCTCGTCCTCTTCTTCTCCCGGTCGGTGCGGCCGCTGCTCGTCCGCGTGCGACCGCTGCTCACGCGGCTCCGGGTCGAGCGGCCCGCTGCGCGCGTTCTACGACGGCGTCCACCACTACCGCGGCCACACCCGGCTGCTGTCGGCGTGTTCGTGTTCACGACCGCGTCCAGGCGGTGCGGATCCTCTCGATCTGGGCCTCGTGCGGGCGGTCGGGATCGAGCTCGAGCCGCGGATCTACTACGTGATGGGGCCGCTCTTCTTCCTCGTGCTGCTCGTGCCGTTCACGCTCAACGGGTTCGCGGTGCGGGAGGCGTTCTTCGTCAGCTTCCTCGGCAGCGTCGGCGTCCCCGCCGACCAGGCCTTCGCGGCCGGCTTCCTGTTCTTCCTCGTCACCGTCGCGCTCGCGCTGCCCGGTGGCGTGATCCTGCTCTGGGAGGGGGTGCGTCGGCGGCGCGGCGCGCCGGGGGTCGACCATGGCTGAGCCGAGCGCGTCGGCGTGCGTGATCGTGACCTACGACGCGCTGCCGTGGATCGAGCAGGCCTCGCGAGCGTCGCGGGGCTGCAGACGGTCGTGGTGGACAACGGCTCGCGCGACGACACCGTCGCGTTCGTCCGGGAGCGGTTCCCGGAGGTCGAGGTCGTCGAGTCAGGAGAACCTCGGTCTCTGCGGCCGGCTGGAATCGGGGGATCGCCCGAGCTCGAGACGCGGTCGAGTCTCGTGCTCATCCTCAACGCCGACGCCTGGCTCGTCGCACGACGCGCTCGACGGCTGGTCGCGGCGGCGAGCGGCATCCGCGGGCCGGCGTCGTCGTCCCGCGCCTCGAGAACGTCGACGGCACGCTGCAGCGGTCGGTGCGCGGCTTCCCGACCCGTCTGGCGGCTCGCGACCGAGTACCTCTACCTCCGCAAGCTCGCTCCCCGCTCGACGCGCCTCTGCAACGCGTTCTACGGCGCGGGCTTCGACCACGACGAGGAGCGTCGAGGTCGAGTGGGTGATGGGCGCCTGCATGCTCGTCCGCCGCGACGCGATCGACGACGTCGGAGGCTTCGACGAGCGGTTCTTCCTCTTCAGCGAGGAGGTCGACTGGTATGCGGCGTGCCGCCGACCGGGGCTGGCGTGCGTGTTCACGCCGGCCGCCCGCTGCGTGCACGTCGGCGGCGCGTCCCACGGCGGCCGCCTCTTCCGCGAGAACGTGACGCGGCCAGCTGCGCTACCTCTCCTGCACCAGGGGCGCGCGCGCGGCCGAGCGGGCGCGCGGTGCTGCTCGCCGGCGACGACGGTGCGCGCCCGGGTGCTCCGGGGCGAGAGCGGGCGCAGGTGCGCGACGTGGCGCGGTGGCTCGGGCGGGCGACGTCGGACGAGCTCCTCTCGGAGACGCGCGCGCCGTAGGGCTGCCGCGTCCGGGGCGCGGCCGGGGCGAAGCCCTGCGCTGCGCCCCGAGCGGCATCCCCGACGGCGGGTACCGTCAGCGCGATGGGCTCGGTGTGCCTGCTCCTGCAGCTCGTGTTCGGCACCGCCGTCGTGCTCGCGCCCGGCTGGCTCGTCGCGCGCGCGATCGGCGTGCGGGGCGTCTCGGCGACGATCGCGTGGGCGCTCGTCGTCGTGTTCGCGCGCTCTCGCTGACGTTCCTCGTCTCCGGAGGGCTGACGCTCACGCTGCTCCTGCTCGTCGTCGCAGCGGCGGCGCGCCGCGCCTCGCGCGCTCCGTCGCCCCTGGCCGCCGCCGGTCCACGGCGTCGGCGCGGTCGCGGCCGGAGGCGCCGTGCTCGGCCTGCTCCTCTGGCCGATCGCCGGGGAGGTCGGCGGTGACGGGCTCTTCCACCTCGCCCGGGCCCGCAAGCTGCTCGAGCTCGGCGACCTCTCGCTCTGGCGGGTCGACGAGTTCGCCGACGCGAGCCTCCACCCGGGATACGCGTTCCCGCTCTGGCACGGGTTCCTCGCGCTCGTCGCGAAGGTCTCGGGCGCCGATCCGACCGATGTCGTCCTGCACGAGCCGACCGTGCTGATGCCGCTCGTGGCGGTCGTGGGGTTCGAGGCGGCCCGGCTCGTCTTCCGTCGCACGGTGCCGGCCGCGGTCGCCGTCGCCGCCGGGGTCGCGATCGTGGGGATGGCGCCGAGCCACGGGGGCGCGCTCACCGCGCTGGCGCTGCCCGCGACGGCGTCGCGTCAGCTGCTCGTGCCGGCCGCGCTCGCGCTCGCGCTCGAGACGATGCGACGCCCGTCCGGCCCGGCCTCGCCACGGCGGCGGCCGCCTCGTTCGTGCTCGCGGTCGTCCACCCGACCTACGCGATCTTCCTCTGGATCCCGTTCGCCGGCTTCGTCGGCGTCCGCTTCCTGTGGGAGCGGCGCGAGGGCCGCGAGGGGCTGCGGGCGCTCGGTGCGCTCGTGCTGCCCGCGGTGCTCTTCTTCCTCGTGCTGCTGCCCGTGATCCGCTCGACTGCGTCGGTCTCGCCCGACGCCGCGGAGCGGGCGCGCGGGCTCGTGCAGTACGCGGGCCAGCTGAACGTCCACTCGCCGGACAGCTTCTCGGTCTCGGCGAAGCTGTTCGGCCGCGCGGGCTCGGTCGCCGTGGCGGCGCTCCTCCTCCTCCCGCTCGGCGCCTTCGCCGCGCGCCGTCGCTGGGCGGCGTTCGCCGTCGGCGGCGCGCTCGCGATCTTCGCGGTCACGCTGCTGCCCTTCGTCTTCACGCCGTTCTCCGACGTCGTCTCGCTCTCCCAGTCGCGCCGGCTCGTCGGCTTCCTCCCGTTCGGGATCGCGCTCGCCGGGGGCATGGGGGTGCTGGCGGCGCGTCTCGGCCGGGCGACGGCGCCCATCGCGCTCCTCGCCGGGATCCTCTTCCAGATCCTCTATCCCGGCGACTTCGGCTACACGCTCGAGCACGGCGGCCCGGCGTGGGTGACGTGGTTCGCGGTCGTCGGCTGCCTCGCGGCGCTCGGCTACGGGCTCCTCGGCCTTCCGCCGATCGGAGCGAGCGCGGGCATCGCGGCCGCGATGCTGCTGCTGCCGACGTACGTCCACGGCTTCGGTCACTGGACGTCGTCGCCCGCGCGGCAGGCAAGCCCGCTGTCGGACGGGCTCGTCAGCGCGATCCGGCACAGGTCGATCCCGGTGACGCCGTCTACGCCGATCCCGAGGCGAGCTACCGGATCGGTGCCGCCGCACCGGTCTACGTCTGCGTCAACCCCCCCGGGCACGTCGCGGACACGGAGAGGAACCGCCCGCGGGAGCGTGTCCGTGAGTTCCGGCGCTTCGCCCGCACCGGCGACCTCGGGATCCCACGTGCGTGCGGCGCGAGCTGGCTCGTCGTCGACCGCAGTCGGTTCGACGTGACCCCGAAGCTGGAGCCGGCCTACCAGGACGCCCGCTGGCGCCTGTACCGCCTGTGAAGCCGACGCATCGTCGAGCGCGTCTACGATCGGCCCTGCCGTGAAGGTGCTGCTCGTCAGCTTCTACTTCCCGCCGGCGGGCGGCGGCGGCGTGCAGCGTCCGCTCAAGCTCGCGCAGTACCTGCCCGCGCTCGGGATCGAGACGCACGTGCTCGCGCCCGACGACCCGCGCTGGGTGCACCGGGACGAGCGACGCTGCGCGTGCCGACCCAGGCGTGGGTGCACCGCGCCCGCTACGTCGGCCCGAGCGGCGGCAAGCCGGCCGAGGAGCTGAACGGCAAGGAGGGCCTCGACAGGGCGCTCGACCCAGGCGCGCCTGCATCGGCCGGCGCTTCGCTCGTGCCGGACGAGAACGTGCTCGTGGAACGCTCACCGCGATCCCCGCAGCGATCAGGATCGTGCGCGAGCACGGGATCGACGTCGTGCTCACGACCTCGCCCCCGACCTCGGTGCACCTCGTCGGCGCGGCGGTCAAGCGCGCGACGGGCGCCCGCTGGGTCGCCGACCTGCGCGACTCGCTCGATCGCCCACGCCCACCGCCGCTCCGAGAGCGACGGCCGTGCGGGCGAAGGGCGATGCACGGACGGGTCGCGCGGCTCGTCGCCTCGTACGCCGACGCGATCACCTGCGTCTCGGAGGCGATCGCCGACGAGATGCGCGGCGCTCGAGCCGCGAGGGCGCCGTCGACACGATCCCGAACGGCTGCGACTTCGACGACTTCGACGGGCTCGAGCTACGCGCCCGGCCGACCGCTTCCGGATCACGCACACCGGCAGCTTCTTCGGCAAGCGCGATCCGCGGCCGTTCCTGCAGGCGCTCGCACGACTCGGGGCTCGACGTCCGGCGCGCGCTTCCTCGGCGACTTCCGCGAGCGCCGACCGCGAGTGGGCCGCAGAGCTCGGTCTCGGCGACCGGCTCGAGCTGATCCCGTACGCGCCGCGCGCCGACGTCGCTCGCGCTCCAGCGCGACTCGGAGGCGCTGCTGCTCCTGATCCCCGACGCCGACGGGCGGGGCAAGGGCGTGCTCTCGGGCAAGGTGTTCGAGTACATCGCGGTCGGGCGTCCGATCCTGGCGGCCGTCCCGCCGGACGGCGCCGCCGCCGAGCTGATCCGCGAGACCGGGGCGGGCGTCGTCGTCGCGCCCGACGACGTCGACGCGATCCGCGGCGCGCTCGACGGAGCTCCACGCGCGCTGGGCCGCCGACGACCTGCCGGACGTCGCGCTCTCGGACGAGTGGCGCGACCGGCTCGCCCGCCGGACGCGCGTCGAGGAGACCGCCGCCGTGCTCCGCGGCGACTGACGGGCGTACCATGCGCGGTCGATGACCAGCCTCTCGCTCCCGGCCGCGCCCGCGATCGCCCGCGACTATCGCACGCCGATCGTCGACGGGCTGTTCCTCGCCACCGTCGCGACGGTCACGTTCGCGAAGCTGCAGTGGGAGGTCGGCGGGGACGCTCCAGCTCTCGGACGTCGTGACCGCTCATGTTCCTCGTCGCGTTCCTCTGGACGCGCTTCGAGCGCGGTCGACGGGCGCATGACCCGCGCCGCGGGCGTCACGCTCGGGTTCTTCGTCGCGTTCCTCGATCCGTCTACCTGATCGGGTTCTTCAACCTCGAGACCGCGCAGGCGCTGCGCAGTGGACCAAGGGGATGGTCAAGTTCGTCCTGCACTTCGGGTTCCTCGTCGCCGGCGTCGCGCTCGTCGCCCGGCGTGGCGAGCGGTTCTACTGGCTCACGCTCGGCGCCTTCTGCGGCGGGCTCGCGGCGAACGCGCTCTACGGCGTCCTCCAGCTCGCCTACGCCGAGGTGACCGGCGGCAACCTCGACGCGCTGTTCGTGCAGCCGATCACCGGCGGCGACAGCAAGATCAACATCTACGGCGCGATCGGAGGGGAGAACGTCTACCGCGTGAACGCGCTCACCGGCGACCCGAACCACCTCGGGATCGAGCTGTCGGTGCCCATCCTCGTCCTGCTGCCGATCTACCTGCGGCTGGAGAAGGGGCAACCGCTGGCGGCCGCGGATCCTCGCCCTGCTCGCGTTCCTGGCGATCGTCCAGCTCGCGACGCTCTCGCGCAGCGGCATGCTCGGGCTCGCCTGCGGGCTGGTCGTGCTCGCGGTCCCGTACCACCGGCTGCTGTTCACCGCGCGGTTTCTCGTGCCGCTGACGGGGCTCGTGGTCGCCGTGCTCGTCTTCGCCTCGCAGCGCGGCGAGTTCTTCGAGCAGGTGCTCCGCTCGCGCTTCTCCACCGAGCGGGAGGGGCTCGTCGACGCACTTCGTCGTCTACGAGTTCATCCCGGACGTGCTGTCGCTGCACCCGCTCTTCGGGCTCGGCCTGAACAACTTCTCCGTCTACTACGAGTTCGTCACCGGGCGGACGAACTTCGGCCCGCACTCGTTCTACGTGGCGCTGTTCGTCGAGACGGGCATCGTCGGCGCGCTGCTCTTCGTCGCGTTCCTCGTCTACCTGTTCCGCTCGGCCGGTCGGCCGCGGCGCATCGGGCGCGCGCTCGCCGCGCTCGGCGACCCCGTCGCCGCCCGCGTCCGGCCGCTCGGGTGGGGGCTGACGGCGGCGCTCGTCGCGACGATCGTCTCGAACGCCTTCTACCTGACGATGACCTTCTACTACTTCTTCGTCTTCGCCCTGCTGATCATCGCCCCGCCGACGGTGTTCGGACGCCGTCTCGACCGCCAGGCGTGAGGGTCGTCGTCCTGACGACGTCGTACCCGCGCGACGCGGACGACGTCGCCGGGCGCCTTCGTCCGGGACGGCGTCGAGCGACTCCGCGCGGCGGGGCACGAGGTGCGGGTCGTCTCCCCGTCGTCGTTCCGGCACTTCGGGATCGCCTACGGCGACGGCATCGTCAACAACCTGCGAGCGCGGCCCTGGAAGCTGCTGCTGCTGCCGGCGTTCCTCCTCTCGTTCGCGGCTGCGGCACGGCGGAGCGCGCGTGACGCCGACGTCGTCCACGCGCACTGGCTTCCCTCGGCGATCGCCGGCTCTCGCCACCGGACGGCCGTTCGTGCTCCAGCTCTGGGGCTCCGACGTCGAGCTGGCGCGGAGCATCCCGCTCCTCCCGCGCGTGCTCGTGGGCAGGGCGCGGGTCGTCCTCGTCGCGTCGACCGCGCTGGCCGACTGCCGCCCGGAGCCTCGGGGCCCGTGACGTGCGCGTCGATCCCCAACGGCATCGACGTCCCTGAAGCCGTCGTCGCACCCCTGACGACCCTCCTCACGTCCTCTACGTCGGCCGGCTCTCCGAGGAGAAGGGCGTCCGCGACCTCGCAGAGGCTGCAGCCGGCCTCCCGCTCGTCGTGGTCGGCGACGGGCCGCTCCGCGACCTGCTCCCGGACACGGCGGCTTCGTCCCGCCGTCCGAGGTCGGCGCGTGGCTCGACCGCGCGGCGGTGGTCGTCGTCCCCTCACGGCGAGAGGGATACGGCGTGCTCGCCCGCGAGGCGATGGCGCACGGCCGCACGGTCGTCGCCTCCCGGGTCGGAGGGCTGGTGGACGCGATCGAGGACGGGCGAACGGGGCTCCTCGTCGAGCCGGCCGACCCCGTCGCGCTGCGCGCGGCGCTCGTGCGAGCCCTCGACGACGGGGAGCTGCGCGAGCGCCTGGGCGCCGCCGCCCGCGCCCAAGTGGTCGAGCGGCTCGGCTGGGAGGCGTGGTCGGCGGCGACGGTGGCGGCGCTGCGGCACGCCGCGGGAAACCGGGCCGCGAGCCGGCGCCGCACCTAGCACCGGCCGTGGAACGGCGTGGGTCCGCCGCTCCGACTAGACTCGCGTTCGCGCGTGCCGGGCTCGTCCGGGCGCGGCGCTTGGCAAGAGCGCTATGGAAGAGACCTCCGTCACATCAGTGGGCACGGCGGTGCTGGGTGCCGGCCCCGCCGGGCTCACCGCCGCCTACGTCCTCGCCCGCCGTGGAGCCCCTGCAGTCGTCTTCGAGGCCGGCGATCAGGTCGGAGGGATCGCACGCACGGTGGTTCACGACGGATACCGGTTCGACCTCGGCGGGCATCGCTTCTTCACGAAGCTCGACACGATCCAGGCGCTCTGGGAGGACGTGCTCGGCGACGAGTTCCTGCTCCGTCCCCGGCTCTCCCGCATCTACTACGACGGCAAGTTCCTCGCCTACCCGCTCCAGGCCAAGGACGTCCTGGCGCGCCTGGGCATCTGGGAGGCGTTCCTGTGCACCCTCTCGTACTTCCGCTCGCGACTCACGCCGAGCCGGCGGCCGCAGGAGACGTTCGAGGACTGGGTCGAGGCGCGGTTCGGCCGCCGCCTCTACGGTGCCTTCTTCGGCCCATACACCGAGAAGGTGTGGGGGATCCCCGGGTCCGAGATCCGCGCCGAATGGGCGGCGCAGCGGATCAAGAACTTCTCCTTCTGGCGGGCTCTGCTCTCGATCGTCGGGATCGGACGGGACGAGGTGACCACCTTGCTGGAGCAGTTCCACTATCCGCGGCTCGGCCCCGGACAGATGTGGGAGGCGTTCCAGAGCAAGGTCGAGGAAGCTGGAATCCCCGTGCGCCTGGGTCACCGGTGCCTCTCGGTGCGGCACGAGCACGGGCTCGTCACCTCCGTGCTCGTGCGGGGGGACGACGGTGAGCAGGTGGTCGACGTCGACTCGGTGCTCTCCAGCATCCCGCTCTCCGAGCTCGTGCTCAGCCTGGATCCGCCTCCTCCGCCCGAGGTGGTCGCGGCCGCCCGTCGCCTGCGCTACCGCGAGCTCGTGCTCGTCGCGCTCGAGATCGACGATGCCCAGCCGTTCCCCGACAACTGGATCTACCTCCACGATCCGGGAACGCGCGCCGGGCGAGTCCAGAACTTCGGCGCGTGGAGCGAGGACATGGTCCGGCCCGGCACGACGTGCCTCGGCGCAGAGTACTTCTGCTTCGAGGGCGACGAGATCTGGGAGATGCCCGAGGACGAGGCCATCAAGCTCGCGACCGGCGAGCTCGCCCGGATCGGTCTCCTCGATCCGGCGAAGGTGATCGGGGGCGCCAAGGTGCACGTGCCGCGGGCCTACCCCATGTACGACGGCAACTACCGCGAGGCGGTGCTCACGTTGAAGGGCTATCTCGCGGGGTTCGACAACCTGAAGACCTTCGGCCGCAACGGCCTCCACCGCTACAACAACCAGGACCACTCGATGTGGACCGCGGTGCTGGCGACCCTCAACCTGGTGGACGGGGCGCAGCACGACGTCTGGGCCGTGAACACCGAGGAGATGTACCTCGAGGATGCGGGCGAGGTCGTCGAGGCGCTGATCGATGTCGACCTCGTCGGCTAGCGAGACCGGCTCGCTCTCGATCGTCGTCGCCTCGAACGGGGCGCCCGGCTCCGTCGCCCGCTGCCTCGCCGCTCTCGCGCCGCAGTGCAGCGGCGCCGAGGTGATCGTCGTCACTCCCGACGCCGTGCCTTCAGATCTGCGGCGCTCCTACCCGGACGTGACCTGGCTCGAGCGCACGGGCGCACTCGTCCCGGTGCTCTGGCGTGACGGGATCCGGGCCGCAGCGGGCGAGTGGGTCGCTCTCACCATCTCGCCGATGGTTCCCGCCCCCGACTGGGTCCCCGCGCTTCGGGAAGGCCTGCTGGAGGCGGACGCGGTCGGCGGCGCGGTCGAGCCGGGCGACGGGCTGCGCCTCGCCGATCGTGCCGAGCACCTCAGTCGCTACGCCCGCGACATCCTCCCGTTCGACCCCCACGAATGCCTTGAGCTGCCGGGCGACAACGCGGCGTACCGGCGAGCCCTCCTCGACCAGGTCGCCGCGGAGTGGGCCGACGGCTTTCTCGAGCCGCCCGTCCACAGCGCACTCGACGCGCTCGGCGCAAGACTCGTCCACGATCCGCGGATCGTGGTGAGGATGGGACGGTCGGCCGGCGCGGGAGCCTTCGTGCGCCAGCGCTGGGCCCACGGACGCGAGCACGCCGCGCGAGCCGGCAGGGGAGCCGCGAGGAGCGTCAACCTCGTGCGCGTCCTCGCGTCGCCGATCGTCCCCTTCGTCCTGCTCGCGCGGACGGCGAGGGAGGTGCTCCACCGGGGGAGGCTTCGCGGAGCGCTCGTCGCCTCGCTGCCTCTGCTGCTCGTGTACGACATCGCCTGGGCGGCGGGCGAGGCCGCCGGATACCTCGACTCGGCGCGCGACCGATGAGCGATCCCTCCGCGCTCTCCGTCGTCGTCGCGTCGGTCAACGGGTTCCCCTACCTGGGCCGCTGCCTCGAGGCGCTTCACCGAACCGCGCCGTGGGCGGAGGTGGTCGTGGCCGACTGGACCGACGAGGTGACCCGCACCCGGATCCGCGAGGGCTGGCCGGACGTGCGGCTTCTCTCCTTCGACGAGCCCACCAGCGTCCCCGAGCTCCGGGCAGCCGGAATCGGCGCGTCGACCGGCAGGTGCGTTGCGCTGATCGAGGATCACTGCATCGTGCGCGACGGCTGGGCCGACGGCCTCGTCCGCTGGCACGGTGACGGTCACCAGGTCGTCGGAGGGCCGATCACGAACGTCGTGCGCCGCCGCGTCCGTGACCGGGCTGCGTTCTACTGCGAGTACAACGGCTTCCTCCTGCCGGTGGACACCGGCCCGACCGACGACCTCCCCGGGATGAACGTGTCGTACGACCGTGAGGCGATCGCGGCGATGCAGGACCTCCTCGACGAGGGCCGCTGGGAGACGATGCTGCATCCCCGGTTGCGCGAGCGCGGGTTCGCGTTCTGGATCGATCCCGCGCTCGTGATCGAGCACGCGAAGGATTTCGGGTTTCTCGAGTTCGCGTCCCAGCGCTACCACTACGCGCGGTCGTACGCAGGCGAGCGGAACGCATCCCTCGGGAGCCGCCGCTTCCTCTACGCGCTGGGCACGCCACTGCTGGTGCCGCTGCTGCTCCGCCGCATCCTCGGCAACGTCTCACGCTCCGGCGAGGAGCGCCGCGGCGTCCGGAGCGCGATGCCGCTCATCGTCGTCTACCTGCTCGTCTGGGCGGCCGGAGAGGCAGTCGGCTACCTCCGCGGTGGGGGCCGGAGCCTGCTGCGGATCCGATGACGATCCGGGTCGGGGTCGACGCCACCGGCTGGGCGAATCCGCGCGGGTTCGGTCGGTTCGCGCGCAACGCCATCGGCGCGCTCGCGGCCCGGGAGGAGATGGTCGTCGAGCTCTTCGTTGACGACTCCGTCGACTCGGAGTCGCTGCCCGCAGCTGCGCTCGTGCGCCGCGTGCCGTCCGCGCGCGGCGCCGTGTCCGTGACACCGGCCGCGTCACGCCGCAGCATCCGCGACATGCTCCACGCCGGCGCCCTCGCCCGAGCCTCACCGCTCGACGTCATGCTCTATCCGTCGCTGCACACGTGGTTCCCCGCTCGCGGTGTGCCCAGCGTCGTCGGCGTCCACGACGCCATCGCGAAGCGCCACCCCGAGCTGACGTTCGCGACGAGGTCGTCCAGGCTCGCCTGGACCGTGAAGGAGCGGGCCGCGATCCGAGCCGCGACGCGTGTGTTCAGCGTCTCCGAGGCCGCTCGCGGCGACATCGCCGACGCCTTCGCGCTCGATCCCCGACGGATCGCCGTGATCCCGGAGGCGCCGGATCCCGTGTTCCGGCCACCTCCGGTCGAGCTCCGCGGCACCCTCCTCGGGACGCTCGGTCTCGAGGCCGACGGTTTCCTCCTCTGTGCCCCGGGTGGGATCAGTCCCCACAAGGGCGTCGAGACGGTCGTGGGCGCCTACGCGCGCCTGCGCTCCGAGAGTCGTGGGCTCCCGCCGCTCGTCGTCGTCGGCTCCCTCCACGACGGGCCGTACCACTCCGCCGCGTCCGAGATCGTGAGCCTGGTCGGAAGCCTCGGACTCGAGCAGGATGTCCACCTGCCGGGGTTCGTCCCCGACGAGACGCTCGCCGCGCTCTACGCAGGGGCGCTCGTCGTCGTCAACGCGTCCCGGGCCGAGGGGTTCGGCCTGCCGGCGGTCGAGGCCGCCGCGTGCGGTGCCGCTGTCGTGGTGAGCGACCTCCCGGCGCACAGAGAGACGCTCGACGGAGCAGCGGTCTTCTCCCCTCCAGGCGACGTCGAAGCGCTCGCCACGGCGATCGCGGGGCTGCTCGCCGACGACGATGCGCGGGCGGAGGTCGCTCGCAGCTGCGAAGCGGCGGTGCGCACGCTCACCTGGGCGGAGACCGGTGAGCGGCTCGGCGCGCTGCTCCGCGAGGTCGTGAGGCGTGCGTAGCCCTCTCTCCTTCTGCTTCGTGGCGACCTTCTACCCGCCGTACCACTTCGGCGGTGACGCGATCCAGACGTACCGACTGGCGAACGAGCTCGCCCGCCAGGGCCACGCAGTGACCGTGGTCCACAGCCCCTCCGCGCACCGCGCTCTCGCGCCTGAGGGTCCGCAGGGCTCGTTCCCGAACGAGCCCGGCGTGACGCTCCGACCGGTGGAGACGCCGCTCGGGAGAGGGGGCCTGCTTGCCACGTACCTCGCCGGGCGACCCGTGCTCGAGGGACGTCGTCTCCGGGAGGCACTTCGCGGCCCGTTCGACGTCGTGCACTTCCAGAACGTCTCGCTGCTCGGCGGGCCGGGCGCACTGCAGCTGGGAGGCGACGCCGTGCGCGTCTACACGATGAACGAGCACTGGCTCGTGTGCCCGATGCACGTGCTCTGGCGGCTGGATCGTGAGCCGTGTGAGCGGGCGACCTGTGTCAGGTGCTCGCTGGCCTTCCACCGCCCCCCTCAGCCATGGAGGTACACGGGTGCCCTCGACCGCGCGATGAGCGAGGTCGATCTCTTCCTCTCGCCGAGCCGGTTCACGGTCGAGTCGCACCGGGCCCGGGGCTTCCGTGCGCCCATCGCGCACCTGCCGCACTTCCTCGCCCGCGCCGAGGCCGAGGCTCCGGGCGACGACCCGGTCGTCCCAGACGGGAGACCGTACTTCCTCTACGTGGGGAGGCTCGAGCGGCTGAAGGGCGTGGACGTCCTCGTCGACCGCTTCTCCGAGTACGACGCGGCCGACCTGCTCGTCGTCGGCGACGGGACGCTCTCCGACGATCTCCGTCGGCGCTCAGCGGGGCTGGAGCACGTCCGCTTCCTCGGCCGGCTGGGAGGCGCTCAGCTGCGGTCGCTCTACGCGGGCGCGATCGCGCTCCTGGTGCCGTCGGTCGGGTACGAGGTGTTCGGGCTCGTCGTGCTCGAGGCGTTCGCTCAGGGGACCCCCGTGATCGTGCACGATCGCGGCGCGCTGCCGGAGCTGGTCGACGACACCGGGGGAGGATGGACGTACCGGACGCCGGACGAGCTGCTCGCCGCGATGGAGCACGCCCGGCTCGAGGTGGCGGAGCGCGATCGTCGTGGGGCGCTCGGGCGCGCAGGCTGGCTCGCGCGCTACACCGAGGCGACCCACGTGCCTGCGTATCTCGACCTGCTCGAAGGGCTGCGCGCCGGATGAGCCGCGCTCTCGTCCTCACCTACCACTCGATCGCCGAGGGCCCCGCGCCGCTCTGCATCGAGCCTGGGCTGTTCGCACGGCACGTCGAGGTGATCGCGGCGAGCGGCGCGACCGCGATGACCGTCTCCGGCCTCGCCGAGGCGTTGCGCGCGGGCACCCTTCCCGACCGGGTGGTCGCGATCACGTTCGACGACGGGTTCGCCGACACGGCTGAGGTCGCCGCCCCGCTGCTGCGAGCCCACGGCCTGCCGGCCACCGTGTTCTGCGTGAGCGGCTTCGTCGGTGGCGCGAACGACTGGCCGAGCCAGCCTCCCGCAGCGCCGCGCCGACCGCTGGCGTCCGCGGCTGCGCTGGAGTCACTCGTCGGAGACGGCTGGGAGATCGGCGCCCATGGCGTCGACCACGCGCCGCTCGACGAGCTCGACGGCGCCGACCTGCGCATGCAGCTAGAGCGCTCCCGCGACGACCTCGAGCGGCTCCTCGCCGTCCCGGTGCAGGCCTTCGCGTTCCCCTACGGGCGTCTGCCGCCGGACGCGGCAGCGGTGCTTGCCGCGACCGGGTACGCCGCCGGCTGCACGACCACGGTCGCCACCGTCCGGTCAGACACGGATCCACGACTGCTGCCCCGGGTGGACGCTCACTACCTGCGGCGCCCGCGGCTGCTCGGAGCGTGCCTCGGCTCGGGCGGAAGCCCGTATCTCGCGTCGCGGCGTGCGGGTGCGGCGCTGCGGCGGGCGGTGCGATGACCGCTGACGGGCAGGATCCGGACGCGGGAGAGACGGCGGCCGGCCGACCGGACGCGGCGTGGCGCCGACTGGTGCGCGGGTTCGCGACGCTCGTCGCGGGAGAGGGAGCGGCTCGCGCATTCGGCCTCGTGGCGGTGCTCGTGCTCGCGCGCACGCTCGGTCCCGGCGGGTTCGGCGTGGTCGCCGTCGGGACGGCGATCGTCGCGTGGTACGGGATCATGGTCGACAACGCGACGCAGGTCTCGTCGACGCCCGAGATCTCACGCCGCCCCGGGGCCTTCCACTCCATCGTCGGCCCGGTGCTCGGGCTGCGCCTTGCGGTCGCGGTGGTCGGTGTCGTGATCGTCGTGATCGGATCGCTGGAGCTCGCCCGCGCTCCGCTGAACGCGGAGGCCTACGCGCTCTTCTCGCTGGCGTTCCTGGCAGCCGCACCGAACATGCGCTGGATGGTGCTCGGGGTCAACGGCGCCCGCGAGCTGGCGATCGCCAACGCGTTCGGGCAGCTCGTCTTCCTCGTCCTCGTCCTCGCGTTCATCGGCAACGAGGACGACCTGCTCCGCGTTCCCGTCGTCTATGCGATCGGGGAGCTCGGGTTCACGGTCGCGCTCGCGGTGCTGATCGGGCGTCGGCTGGGATACGTCTGGCCGAGCATCGATCTCGCCGTCTGGCGCGAGACGATCCACCGCGGCTTCCCGCTCCTCGTCGGGGCAGCGTCGCGCGGGGCGCTCCTCTCGTTCGACCTCCTCCTCATCGCGGTCGTCCTCGGCCCGAGCTCCGCCGGCTACTACGGCGCGGCCGTGAAGCCCGTGCTCCTCTTCGGGACGATCACCGGTCTGTTCTCCCTCTCGTTTCTCGCCTCCTACAGCGCGTCCGGCGAGGGGGGACGGTGGCTCTTTCGCCGCGCGCTCGTCTCCGCATCGATCCTGAGCGTTCTGTGCGCAGCGGCTCTCAGCCTCCTCTCCGGAGTGTTCGTCGACCTCGTCTACGGCGCGTCGTTCGCCCCGGCAGCGGCCGTCGTCGCGATCCTCGCCTGGCGGATCCCGTCGATGGCGCTCGCCAGCGTCTACGGCTCGGCGCTGATCGCGACCGGGCTGCAACGGTGGGTGATGGTGAGCAACCTCGCCGGCGCCGCGCTCAACATCGTCGGGGTCGTCGTCGCCGTGCAGTGGTTCGGGATCGAGGCCGTGGCGCTCGTGAGCGTGCTCGCCGCGCTCGTGATCGCGGCGATCAACCATCACGCCGCCGTGACGCATGGAGCGGCGCCACGGGTCAGAAACCTGCTCGCACGCTCGAGGCTTCCCGTGACGCCGCGCGGCTGAGCCACCTCGTCGGACCGGAGCATCCGGGCGTCGACCGTGACGCGTCGGCGGTCGCCGATCGCGGATACTCCGCCTGTGCCCCGCGCCGATCTCACCCCGCTGCCGTCCGAGTATCACCGCCGCATGCACGACGTCGAGCTGCACCACTGGTGGCACCAGGGGATGCTGCGGGCCGAGGCCGTCCTGCTCGGGGACCTCCTCGCGCGTCGTGGCCAGGTGCTGCTCGACGCCGGTTGCGGAACGGGTGGCTTCCTCCACTGGGCCGAGAGCACCGGGGCCTTCGCCCGGCTCGTCGGCTTCGACCCGAGCGTCGAGGCGGTCGCGCTCGCGCAGGAGCGCGTCCCCGAGGCGGACCTGTCGGTAGGCGACGCGTCGCGGATCGCGATGGCGGACGCGACCGTCGACGTCGTGGTGTGCAACGACGTCCTCCAGCACATCCACGAAGACGAGCTCGTCGCCAGCGTGCGCGAGCTCGCCCGCGTGGTGCGGCCCGGCGGGGCCGTGCTCGTGCGCACGAACGGCGGCCGCCACGCGCAGCACCCCTTGCCGGACTGGAGGCTCTTCGACACGGCGCTCCTGCGTGACCTCCTGGAGGCGGCGGGCCTCCGCGTCGAGCGGCTGACCCACGTGAACACGGTTCTCTCTGCGTGGGGTGCCGTGCGAGGACGCTCGCCGCGTCCGCCCGACGCGTCGCGACACGGCATTCCGGCGCTGCCGGGTGCGTTCTCCGACCTCGTCGGGTCGCGGCTGCTGGAAGTCGAACGGTGGTACCTACGTCGACCGGGGCGAGCGTTGCCCTATGGGCACACGCTGTTGGCGCTCGCGACCCGTCCCGCGTGAGCCTCCGCCCCGAGGGGGATCAGACTCCTGGGCCCGCGACCGGCGGCTTCACCTCGGATACGCGTTCCTGGAGGACGATGCGCTCGCCCGTCGAGGCGGACAGGTACGCAGCCTCGATCACGGCCAGGGCGTTGCGCGCCTCACGGGCGCTCGATGGGGGTTCGACGCCCTGCGCGATCGCGGCTGCGACCTTGCGGAACAGCGTCCCCGTAGCCACGATCCCCGGGTCCCGCGGGTTGCGGGCCAGCGTCTTGCGGCTCATGCCTCGCTCGACCCACGCCATCCCGCCGAGCCCGTAGAGGAAGCGAATGCCGGGGCGCTGGGCCCGCTTCATCCCGGCCTGCACCAGAACGCGCCCACCGTGCGAGGCCCGGAGACTGGCCTGCTCGCAGTCGACGCGGAGCTCGATGTAGCGCGTGCCTGCCTTGCAGAGCCGGTCGATGGTGATCTGGGCCAGCCTGCCGCCACCGAACTCGAGCGTGACGAGATGGATCGCGTCGGCGTTGCGCGAGGTGTCGAGCCCCGGTGAGTGCCGTGCCCACACGGCGACAGGCTGCTCGCCGTAGATCGCCAGGAGCAGATCGACGAGGTGCACGCCCCCCTCGAACAGGGTGCGGTTCGGCATCTCCGCCCGCCACTTGACCGGCTCGTCCCACGGCGCGAGATCCATCAGCTGGACGACCTGGGTGAAGACGATCCTTCCGACGTTCTCCTGGCCGACCTGGTCGATCACGGCGCGGTAGATCGGCTTCTCCCGATACTGGTGGTTCACCGCGACTCGGACGCCGGCCGCGTCTGCGGCTGCGATCACCTCGTCTGCCTGCTCTACCGTCTCGACGAAGGGCTTTTCGCAGATCACGTGGACACCGGCGGCGATCGCCTCGAGGCAGAGGTCGCGATGGGAGTCGGGCGGCGTCGCCACGATCACGACGTCAGGCCGCTCGTGCTCGACGAGCTCGGCGAACGTCGCGTAGGTCGGCAACCCCGTCTCCTTGGCGAAGGCCGCGCGCTGGTCGGCCGAAGGGTCGCAGCCGCCAACAGCCATACCTCCGGGGACGGCCTTGATCCCTGGCAGGTGGAACGCGCGAGCCGCCCAGCCGAGTCCGATGATCCCGAAGCGCACGGGTGCGAAGGCTAGTCGAGCGTCGGCGCCCCTGTCGCGCCTGCCGACTCTCGGGGTACCGTCCACCCGCGTGGTCGGCGACAGGAACCCGAGGCATGGACGCGGGCGACACGGGCGTTCCGCTCTGAGCATGCTGCTCGCCGCCGTCGGCGTCGCCCTGCTCGTCGCGGCCGTCGCGGTGCCGCTCCGCCTGCTCGGGCTGACGCTCGCGATCGAGGGGGTCCTGGTGCTCTCCCTCGCCGCCGGCCGCCCGCGTCTCCGCCGTCTGGCGCCGAGCGAGCGGCTGCTCGCCGAGCCGGAGCCGCGAGAGGAGCGGATAGGAGCTCCCGTGGCCGTGGCGGGGCTGACGGCCCTCACCCTGCTCGCGCTCGTCGTGCGCCTCGTGAACCTCGATGGCGACCTGTGGCTCGACGAGATCGTGACGGTGCGCGAGTACGCCTCGCGCCCGGTGCGGGAGATCCTGAGCACGTACGGCGCCGCCAACAACCACCTCCTCAACTCGCTGCTCGTCCACGTCTCGCTCGAGGCGTTCGGCTACCGCGAATGGGCGATCCGGCTGCCCGCGCTCCTCGCTGGCGTGCTCACGGTGCCGGCGACCTACTGGACCGGTCGTCTCGCGTTCGGCAGAGGGGGAGCCCTCGCCTCGGCGGCGGCGGTGGCCGTCGCCTACCAGCACGTCTTCTTCTCGCAGAGCGCGCGTGGGTATGCCCCCTACCTCCTCGGCGCGGTGCTCTCGAGCGGGCTCCTCGTGGTCTCGCTCCGCTCTGATCGGCTCCGTGCCTGGGCGCTGTTCGTCGTGGCCGCGGTCGTCTGCGTCGCCTCGGTGCCGACCGGTGCGTTCGTCGTCGTCGGCCAGGCGCTCGTCGTCGCGACGCTGATCGGGGTCCGCCGGCGTCGGGGCGCTCCCGTGCGCGGCTCGCTCACGCATGCAGGTCTCGGGTTCGGGGCCGTCGCACTGCTCGTCCTTCAGGTCTACTCGGGGGTCGCCGGCCAGGCGGGTGGAGTCGCACAGGGAGCGTGGAAGACGGCCGAGGCCGGCTTCCGGCCGCTCTCGCGCGCGTTCCTCGACCAGATCACCACCGCTGCGGGTGCCGGGTCGGGGTCGCTCGTCCTCCTCGCGGGTCTCGGAGCGGCGGCGCTCGCCGCGGTGGGTGCGGTCTCGCTCGCCCGGAGAGCGACGCCGCTCCTGGCGGCGCTCGTGCTCGGCCCGACCCTCCACCTCGCGTTCGCTGCGGTGCAGGGCCTCGTCTTCTCGCCCCGGTTCCTGATCCTGTGGCTCTTCCCGGCCGTCTTCGTCGCGGTCGAGACGATCGACGTCGTCACTCGGCGCATCGCCGGACGGCACGCCGGCGTCGCGTTCGCGCTGGGAGCGGTCGCGCTCTGCGCGGTCCTGGCGGCGCCCTTGCGCGTACTGCACGACGTGCCGAAGCAGGACTATCGCGGCGCGCTCGCCGTGGCGAAGCGCGAGCGTGCCGGGGGCGTCGTGGTCGCGATCTACACGGCGGAGTCGGGGGTTCGCTACTACGGCGTCGAGCACGCGTCGGGGCGGCCGCTCTCGGAGGGCACGACGTTCGCCGTGGCACGAACCGCCGCGCGCCTCCGCGCGATCGAGCGTGACGCGGCAGGGCGCCGGCTCGTGCTCGTGACGACGTTTCCACGAGCGCTTCGCGCGGGGCGCCCGTCTCTCGATCGTCGCGTTCGGCAGGGGTGGCGTCCGATCGCGTCGCTCGACGGAGCGGTCGGTGACGGCGAGGTGATCGTCTGGGCTCCACGCATCCGAGTCGCGGCCGGACGGTCACGACAGTAACGTTCCGCGGGTGAGACGCCTCGCGGGCCAGTCGCGGAGACCCGTCCTCAGGCTGCTCGTCGGCCTCGGGCTTGCTGCCGCGGTGCTCGTCCCCGGGTCGGCGGCGACCACTGCCCGGGCGCTCCACGGAACGCTGCACATCACCAAGTCCGGCACCGGGACGGGGGTCGTGATCGGACGGCCCCCCGTCGACAAGGTCGAATCGCAGATCAACTGCGGTGTCGCGTGCGTGGCCTCGGTCACCGACGTCACGGATCCGCCCTACAAGCCCATGGTCATCCGCGCCGTTCCGGATCCCGGCTCGGTGTTCAAGGGGTGGACGGGTGCGTGTCAGGGAACCGACCCGACGTGCACGATCACGGACATCGGTCGGCTGCTGAACTACTACGCGGATGCGCGGTTCGACCTCGCGCCGGCGCCCGACTACCCCGTCACGGTCGGGCTCGGGGGGTCGGGGAGCGTCACGAGCGAGCCTGCCGGGATCAGCTGCGGCGCCGTCTGCGCGGCGCGGTTCAAGACCGACAGCACGGTCACCCTGAAGGCCACGCCCCGTGCGGGATGGGGCTTCGCCGGCTGGCAGGGTGCTTGCTCCGGGACAGGCACGTGCGCCCTCACGATCGACGGCCCGAAGGCGGCGACGGCCGTCTTCACGCCGCCCAGCTACCGCGTCAACGTCGCGGCGGCCGGCGAGGGGTCCGTCGTCTCGGCGCCGGCAGGTCTCGACTGCGGGACGAGCTGCGGTGCGAGCTTCCCGAGCGGCTCGGTGCTCGCGCTCACGGCACAGCCCGTCCAGGGCGCGACGTTCGTCCGGTGGAGTGGGGGCTGCACCGGGACTGACCCTGTGTGTCGGCTGACTGTCAGCCGTGGGATCGCGGTCACGGCGTCGTTCTCCGGAGCCGGGGGCGTCCCGTTCGCGCTCGCGTCGACCGGCCCGGGCACGATCCGCGGATCGAGCGGTGGGCTCGCCTGCGGCACCGCCTGTACCGCGGTTCTCCCCCGCGGGACGCGCGTCACCCTCACCGCGAGACCGGCCGCGCAGGCCCGGTTCGTCCGCTGGGAGAGTGGATGCACGGGCACCGGGCAGACCTGCTCGTTGACGCTCTCGGAGGCACAGGCGGTCACTGCCCGGTTCGTGGAGCGCCAGGCGACCCAGTCGCTCGCAGTGACCACGAGCGGCCGGGGACGCGTGACGAGCTCGCCGGCCGGGATCGACTGCGGGAGAACCTGCGTCGCACCGATCGCGACCGGAACGACGGTGACGCTCACCGCGAGCCCTGCGCCGCGCAACGGCTTCGTGCGCTGGACCGGCGCCTGCGCCGGCACAGGCCCGGAGTGCCGGGTCAGGATGTCGGGGCCACGTGCCGTGACAGCGCTCTTCGCACCGCTCGCCGACCAGACCTCGCCCGCCCTCAAGGCCCTTCCGAGCACGGGGCAGGCCGGGTCGTCCGTCCGGCTCCGCTACCGGATCACCGACGACAGCGGGCAGGCCCGCGCCTGGGCTGTCGTGACGGACGGCAACCGCCGGGTCGGCTCGGTGAAAGGCGCGCTCGGCGTCGCCGACCCCGAGGCGCTCTTCAACTTCCTCACGTGGAAGGCGCCCTCCTCTGTCCCGCCCGGCCGCTACGCGTTCTGCGTCTGGGCTGCCGACCCCTCGGGGAACCTGGCCCCGAAGAGCTGCTCGACGGTGGTGCTGACCCGATGACCCGGCGAGAGGCTCTCCGACGCGCCGGACCGCTCGCCGTCGTCGCGGCCGGCCTCCTCGCCGTCGCCGGCTGCGGTGGCTCCTCGAGACTCCTCCGCCCCCGAGACCGAGTCGACGGCTGCAGAGACGCAGGCGCCGGTGGACACGCCGACGCAGACGACCGCGCCGGACTCGACGCCTCCTCCGGCGCCGCCGGAGGTGACGGTCATGCGGATCGTCGTCACGGACGGGCGGGCGCGCGGTGGGATCCGCAGGCTCGACGTGGCCAAGGGCGACCGCGTTCGCCTGGTCGTGGTGTCGGACACCACCGACGAGGTGCATCTCCACGGCTACGACCTCACCACCGACGTCGCGCCGGGCCGGCAGGGCCGGATCGTCTTCGTCGCGAAGGTGCCGGGCCGGTTCGAGATCGAGCTCGAGGAAGCCGGCGCCCAGATCGGGGAGCTCGAGGTTCGTCCGTGAGGGGCCTCGGCCTGGCCGCGCTGGTGGCGCTGGTGGCGCTCGCTGTCCCGGAGGCGGCGTTCGCGCATGGCCTCGGCGGGATCACCGACCTCCCGGTGCCCGGCTGGCTGTTCCTGGTCGGCGGCGCGACCGTGCTGATCGTCTCGTTCCTGGCGCTCGGCGTGCTGTGGAAGGAGCCGCTTCTCGAAGGGCCCGGCCATCCGTTTCCCCGCTGGGCGAACCGCGTGCTCCGCTCCAGGGCGACGCGAATCCTCTTCCAAGCTGTGTCTGTCGGGCTGTTCGCCCTCGTCTGGGCGGCGGCCGCGTTCGGGCCGGAGCGCGTGTCGCTCAACCTCGCGCCGACGTTCGTCTACGTCGTCTTCTGGGTAGGCGTCCCCGTGCTCTGCGTGCTCCTCGGCGACGTCTGGTCCGTCCTCGACCCGTGGCGAGGGGTCGCGGACGCCGTCGCGTGGGTCGGGCGGCGCCTGGGCATCGACAGGTCTACGCGTGACTATCCCGCGGCCTTCGGCGTGTGGCCGGGGGTGATCCTCCTCTTCGCGTTCATCGCCCTCGAGCTCGTCTACACCGACCCCGCGAACCCGAGGGTGCTCGCGATCGCGATCCTGGTCTACAGCCTGGCGACCTGGGCGGGGATGGCGCTGTTCGGACGGGAGACGTGGACGCAGAACGGCGACGGGTTCGCCGTGTACTTCGGCTACCTCTCGCGCATCGCGCTATTCGGCACGGAGCGGCGTGAGCCACGACGGGTCGTCGTGCTGCGGCGCCCGCTGTCGGGCCTCGCCTTCGTGGATCGGCGGGCGGGAGCCGTCACCTTCCTCAGCGTCATGCTCGGATCGGTCGCGTTCGACGGCTTCAGCCGCTCGAGCTGGTGGCAGGACCGGCTCTACGACCTCCAGGGACGCTTCTCGTCGCCGACGACGGCTGACCGTGTCCTGCCCTTCGTGAACCTCGGCTTCCTGGTCGTCGTGATCGCGATCGTCGGGATCGCCTACACCGTCGCGGTCCGCGCTGCGCAGCGGCAGGCCGGCAGCGGGGTCGACTTCCGGGGGGTCTTCCTCGGCAGCCTCATCCCGATCGCCTTCGTCTACGTCCTCGCGCACTACCTCACGTACCTCCTGATCCAGGGTCAGTTCGCGATTCCGCTGCTCTCCGATCCGTTCGGCAAGGGCTGGGACCTGCTCGGGACGACCGGCTTCGTGCCGAAGCTCGACGTCCTCTCCCCGAACCAGACCTGGTACACGCAGGTCGCCGCCCTCGTCGTCGGGCACGTGCTCGGCCTGGTCGTGGCGCACGACCGCGCGGTCGCGCTCGTCTCCTCGCCGAAGCTCGCCGCGCGCACCCAGCTCGCGATGCTCGCCCTGATGGTGTTCTACACCGTCGGCGGGATGTGGCTCCTGAGCCTCACCTAGGGCTAGGCTACGACCGTGCGTCGCCGTCTCGCCGTCATCGCGCTCGTCCTCACCATCGCTGCCGCCGCGTCGGTCACCACTGCGACCGCGGTCGACCTCTTCATCTACGGCACCGTCGCCGGGCGCGCACCGGGGACGAACGACGGCCTCGTCGCGGTGCGCTGGGACTTCAAGTGCCTCGGGGGCAAGCTGGGCGAGGCGACCTACGAGTACACGCTCGTCGCGCTCCGCGTCCGCCCGGCTCCGGCGACGAAGGTCACGATCCGGAAGGACACGACCCAGAAGGGCTCGATGACCGCGAGGCTCCCGACCGGCACGTGGCAGCTCCAGGCCGATCCGTTCCTCTGCGAGACGGAGCGCGGTGCGGGCTCCACGAGTCCCGAGGTGGGTCAGACCGTCCAGGTGCCCGACTACTGCGCCTGGGTCGTGACGAAGGCGAAGGGAGCCGTCGGCGTGGAGACCTCGTCGTCCGTGAAGCGTGCGAGGCCCGGAGGCAGCGTCGCGCCCGGATCGACCGTCGTCACCCCGGGCGGCGGCGCGGCGGGCCTGGCGACGACCGGGAAGGACGCGACCGCCGCGGTCGGTCCCGGGTCAAGGCTGACGGTCGACCCCAGGCAGTGCGCCGCGCGCTCGGGCTGGCGGCTGTCGCTCGCCTCGGGGAGCGTGGCCGTGACCACGCGAGGCGCTGACGCCAGTCGTGACCACGACGTGGCGACGCCGAACGCGGTCGCGACAGGCAAGGCCGGCGCCTGGAGCGTCTCGAGCAGCGGCACGTCGACGGCCGTGCGCGTGACCCGTGGCTCCGTGCGCGTGAAGGGCGCGAAGGGCGCACCCGTCACGGTGCGCGCCGGCCAGCGGACGACGGTGACCGGCAAGGCCGCACCGAGCCCGCCGGCCCGCGGCTAGCTCTCACCCTCTCGTTCCGTTGCCCGGGCGAGCAGGTCCGGCGCTGCGGGATCGTGCGTCGTCAGCACGGTGACCCCCTCGGACGCGCACCAGCTCGCGACGTCGGGCTGTGTCGCGGCGAGCTCCCCCGCCGAGTGCGCGACGTCACCCGCGAGGAGGAGCCGCGCCGGCCCCGTGTCGACGAGCAGGCCGAGGTGCCCGGCCGTGTGACCGGGCAGAGGGACGATGACGAGGCGGCCGTCGCCCGCGAGGTCGAGGGTGCTCCGGAACGGGCCGAGCGACGGCCCGGCGGGCTCGACGAGGTGTGGTGTGACGGTGTCGGGCCACCGCTGGGGGACGTAGCCGCGCGCGCGGCCGCGCCAGCCGTGGCCGTGCTCCCACTCGGCTCTCGAGACGATCACGTCTGCGGTGACGAACGCGCCGACGCTGCCGACGTGGTCGGTGTGCAGATGCGAGAGCACGAGCCAGCGCACCGGCGTCCCGTCGAGCTGGCTGCCGATCTCGTCCTCCGGCTCGAGCTCGAACCGGGCGAGGCGCAGGTACGGGTGAAGCCCCGGGAGCGGCGCCGTGGCTGCGGACGCGCCCGCGTCGAACAGGCAGGCACCCTCCGGGTGCTTCACGAGGAACGCCTGGACGGGCAGCACCACGTCGCTCCAGCCGCCCGGGAGGTAGCGCCTCGGGCCGTGCCGGTTGCGCTTGCCTCGGACGACGCCGCTTCGCAGCACCCGGATCTCCACCGCGCGAGCGTAGCGAGCGTGACGGAGTCGGGATGGTCAGGCGATGCGACAGCGGACGAGCGTGCGGAGCACTCGGAGGCCGTCGAGAGCGGTGAGCTTCTTTCCCTCCTCGCGCGATCTCGCCGTGTACGAGATCGGCACCTCGTAGATCCGGTGCCCGGCGCGGAGCACGCGCGCGGTGATCTCCGGCTCGATCGCGAAGCCGCGCTCGCTGAGGGAGAGCGATCGGAAGAGGTCGGTCCTCATCACCTTGTGGCAGGTCATCACGTCCGAGATCCAGCAGTTGTAGATCGCGTTCGTCGCGAACGTGACTGCCTTGTTGCCGACGACGTACCAGAAGCTGAAGGCCGCATGGCTCGACCACGAACGGGTGCCGAACACCACGCTCGCCGCGTCGTCGAGCAGCGGCTGGAGCAGCGGGGCGAGATCGGCAGCGCTGTACTCGAGGTCGGCGTCGAGGATCGCCGCGTACTCGCCGGTGGCGTGCTCGAGCGCGGTCTGGAGGGCGGCGCCCTTGCCACGGTTGCGCTCGTGGAAGACGACGGTGACCTCGGCGGGCCACTCCGAGTCGCGCAGCAGCTCGCGGGTCCCGTCCGTGGAGCCGTCGTCGACCACGATCAGCTCGCGGCTCTCGACCGGGAGCTCGGCGCCGAGCGCGTCCTCGATCGCCCGCACCACGGTCGCGCGCTCGTTGAACACCGGCATCAGGATCGTGAGAGCGGGGGGCACGGCAGGATTCTGCCTGACGGTGTGGAGGCCGCCGAGCTGGCCGCCGTCTGCGCGCACCGGGCGCGTCCCCGGGGACGCGACGGCCCGGGTCTGTGGGGCCCTCGCCGGGCGATGTGCGAAGGTGCCGGGGCGTGATGACCCCTCGGAACGACCAGTCGCCCGGCGGTCACGACGGCCGGGGGGTCGGGACGGCTGTCGTGCTCGCCGGCATCATCGGCCTCGCGTTCGTGGCGTACGCCGTCTACGGCTGGTTCGCCTCGGTGCCTCGCTTCCTGCTCGACGAGCTGTACTACCTCGAGGCCGGGACCTCGCTCGCGTCGGGCGACGGCCTTCGCTTCCGCGACGAGCCCTGGGGGTACGGGCCTGTGCTCCCCGCCGTCATCGCCGTCGTCGTCCGGCTGACGGCGAGCCAGGAGACGACCTACGACGTGATGAAGCTCATCGGCTCCGCCGCCTACGCCGGAGCCCTGCTGCCCGTGTATCTCCTCTCGCGCCGGCTCCTGCGCTTCCGCTCGGCGCTGCTCGTGGTGGTGCTCACGGCGATCCTGCCGTCCACGACCTACGTCTCGCTGGTGATGACGGAGTGCCTGAGCTTTCTCCTCGTCTCGTGGGTGCTGTACCTGATGGTCGTGACGCTCGAGCGACCCCGACTCGCGGCGCAGCTCGGGCTGATCGCGCTGCTCGGCGTGGCGATCGGTCTGCGCACGCAGTTCGTCGCGCTGGCCGTCGCCTGGCCTCTCGCAGTGCTCCTCGCGAGCGCGCTCGCAGGGCCGGTGCGCCCTCGAGCCCTCCTCCGGGAGTGGTGGCCGACGGCGACCGCCTCGGTGATCGGGCTGCTCGCGCTCCTCGGGATCCTCACCACGGGGCGGACGGAGAGCCTCCTCGGCGCCTACGACGTCCTCACGGAGCCGTCGTCGCTCCCGGATCTCCTTCGCGCGGGCCTCCATCAGCTCGCGGACATCACGTTGACCCTCACGCTCGTGACGGTGGTCGCGGCGGTGATCATGGTCGGCCGCTGGTGGCGAGACGCGCGCTCGGGGGACGTCCGACGGCGGTCGTTCGTCGCCGTGTTCGTCGCGGCAGACGTCCTGCTCGTGGCGGCCGTCTCGATCTTCGCCTCGTCGGAGTACGCCGTCGGCTCGCTGCACGACCGGAACCTCTTCTACGTGTTCCCGCTGTGGCTCGTCCTGCTCGCGGGCTGGCTGGACGAAGGGCTGCCGAGGCCGCGACGGCCGCTCGTCGTCGGCACCGCGCTGGCGCTCGTGCTCCTCGCCGCGTTGCCGTTCGACGAGATCGCGGCGGAGGACTGGCTGGGCCAGCACGAGGCCCCCGCGACCGAGGTCTGGGGCGTCGTCGGCCGCGTGATCGAGCCGCTGGCGGCGCCGATGCTCCTGTTCGGCGTGGGCTGCGCGCTCGCCGTCGCCTTCCTCCCACGTCGCTGGAGGGTTGTGCTTCCCGCGATCGTCGCGGGCCTCCTGCTCGTAAACCTCGCCGGGGCATGGAGGTCGGCGTTCATCGACCCGACCGCCAACGGCGCAGCGCCCCGCGGCTCGAGGGACTGGGTCGACAGCGCGATCGGCGACGACCGACGCGCGATCCTGCTCGTCACCGGCCGGCCGTGCGACGAGCTCGAGGCGCGATCGGGGATGATGACGCTGTTCTTCAACCGCTCGGTCGTCGACAGCGTCGGCATCGGGGCCGAGGGCGTCGCACGCGGGCTGATCGCCTCCGTCGACCCTTCGGGGGTCGTGAGGCTGCCCTCGGGCGCTGTGCTCGTGTCGCGGTACGTGGTGACCTCGCCGTCCGTCGCGCCCGTCGGTCGCCGGCTGGCGACGGGCTCCCCCGCCGGGCTCGTGCTGTGGGAGACGCCCGGGCGGGTGCGGCTCGCCCCCGGCACGTCGGCCGGCTGTCCGGCTCCGGCGCCGTGACCGGACGACCGAGCCGCGCGATCTCCGCGGCGCACGGCCGTCGCTGCTAGACCTCCCTCCCATGCACGGAGACACCCGCGGTCGGCGCATCGCGTTGGGCTTCGCGATCGGAATCCCGATCAGCGTGTTCTTCCTGTTCCTGGCCGTGCGTGGCACCGACCGGGAGGCGTTCGCCGAGGCGATCCGCTCGGCGCGGCCGCTGCCGCTGCTCCTGGCGCTCGGCGCGCTCGCGCTCATGTATCTCCTGCAGGCGATCCGCTGGCGGATGATCACCGGGGAGGCCAGGCTCGGGCTCGGGCTCTTCGTCGAGATGGTGCTGGGCGGGGTCGCCGTCAACAACGTGCTGCCGGGCCGGATCGGCGACATCCTCCGTGCGCGCTGGCTCTCGACCGAGGCGGGGATGCCGTGGGGGCGCGCGCTGGCGACGGTCGTGTTCGACCGGGCCGGCGACGTCGTCGCGCTCGCCATCCTGCTCGGGGTGTCGGTCTGGGGGATCGACGAGGCGCCGTGGCTGCGGAGGATCGCGGTCGGGACGCTCATCGCCGTCGCGCTCATCCTGCTCGCGGTCGCGTTTGCGCGGCTCTACGCGGGCCGGCGGCAGCGCGAGCGTCGTCACCGGGGCCGCGTGCGGACGTTCGTCCGTGACATGGTCGACGGCCTCGCCCGTCCACTCGGGCCGCGTCTGATCGGCTCGGCGATCGCGCTCAGCCTCGGCGCCTGGGGGGCGTTCGCCGTCGCCGTGGTCGCCGTCGCGTCCGCGGTCGGCTTCCATCTCGACCCGCTCGATGCGCTGTTCGTCGCCAGCGTCGTCAACCTCGGCGTCGCGATCCCGTCGTCGCCCGGATTCGTCGGCACCTACCAGTGGCTCGCGGTCGAGTCCCTCGCGCGACTCGACGTCGCCACGCGGGAGCAGGCGCTCGCGTTCTCCGTGCTCCTCCACGCCGCCTGGTACCTCCCGACGACGCTGATCGGCGGGTTCTTCGTCCTCACGCGGCTGCGGCTCGGGGAGCGGCCGACGGAGCCGCCGGCGCCCGTCGACGCCTGACGCGCGTCTCCGCCAGGCCCGGCTCCGGGAGCGCCCTGGGTACCATCCCGCCGTGCGCTCGCTCGACATCGCGGGGAGGCAGATCCACGACGCGGGTGACGTGTACGTCATCGCCGAGATCGGCCACAACCACCAGGGCGAGCCTCGAGAAGGCCAAGGCGCTCGTGCGGGCGGCGGCGGACTGCGGGGTCGACGCGGTCAAGGTGCAGAAGCGCGACAACCGCGGGCTCTACACGCGGGCGCTGTACGACGCGCCCTACGACAACGAGAACAGCTTCGGCTCGACGTACGGCGCGCACCGCGAGGCGCTGGAGCTCGGCGTCGAGGACCTGCGTGAGCTGCAGGCGCTCGCCCAGCGATCTCGGCGTCGCGTTCTTCTCGACGGCGTTCGACGAGGCGAGCGCCGACCTGCTCGAGTCGCTCGACATGCCGGCCTACAAGATCGCCTCGGGCGACCTCCGGAACACGCCGTTGCTGCGGCACGTCGCCGCGTTCGGGAAGCCGATGATCGTGTCGACGGGCGGCGCGACCATCGACGACGTCGACCGGGCGGTCGAGACGGTCCTGCCGCTCAACCAGCGGCTCTGCCTGCTGCAGTGCACGGCCGCGTATCCGGTCGAGACCGAGGAGCTCAACCTCGGCGTGATCACCACGTATCGCGACCGCTACCCGGATGTCGTCGTCGGGCTCTCCGACCACCAGGACGGCATCGCGATGGCGCTCGTCGCCCACATGCTCGGGGCGAGGGTGATCGAGAAGCACTTCACGCTGAGCCACTCGTGGAAGGGCACGGATCACGCCTTCTCGTTGATGCCCGAGGGGATGCGCAAGCTCGTTCGCGATCTGAAGCGGGTGCCGGTGGCGATCGGCGACGGCGAGAAGCGCCCGCTCGCGAGCGAGGCGAAGCCACTCGTGAAGATGGGCAAGAAGCTCGTCGCGGCGCGCGACCTGTCCGCGGGACATGTGCTCGCTGCAGGCGATCTCGTCGCGAAGTCACCGGCCGACGAGGGAGTCCCGCCCTCCGCGCTCGACGACCTGCTCGGACGGGCGCTCGTGCGTCCGCTCGCCGAGGAGCAGTCGATCGCCGCGGACGACGTCGCGTGACCGCAGGCCCGGCGGAGCGCCCCGGGCCTCGGCGGCCGCCCTCCGACCCGAGGGATCGGCCGCGGCCGTCTCAGAGTCGCGCTCTTCCTCCTCGTCGCGACCCTCATCGGCGTCGGCGCTCAAGCGGTCTTCGCCGTGCATCGGGTCTCGGCGTTCGAAGGCCGTCGCGCGGATCTGGCTGCGATCCGTACCGACCCCGCCGCACTCGTGCTGGATGTGACCGATGCCCGCTCGCCGGCGCTCCAGTCGTTCCAACGCGTCGTCGCCCGTGAGGGGCGTCGCTTCGGCATCGTCTTCGGATCGGACATCTCGGATGCCGACAGGAGCACCGTGACGCTTGCGACCAACGCGGCGTTTCTGCCGGCGACCAACACGTCGAACGCGTCGAGCGCGGACTATCTCGTTCTCATCGGGAGCGTGCCGCCGGCTCGACGCTCGGGGTTCGAGATGGTCTCGCAGGTAGGCGACGCCTGGCTTGGGAGAAGGAGCGAGTGAGCGATGCTCTTTCGCTGGCCCTCCTGACCGCCGGGTTCGTCGTGGTGGGCGTGGTGAGCGGGCACGCAGCCGGACTTCCGCTGCGGCGTGCGTGGCTCCCGACCCTGCTGGGGGCCGCGCCACTGACGGGGGCCCTCGTCTGCGGGCTGTCTGCCGTCCTGCTGCTCGCCGTCGGCGTGGCTCCCCGGCCGGTCGTCGTCGTCGGGCTCGCGCTCGTCCTCGCGACCGGCGGTGCTGTGCCTGCGCCGACCGCGGCGAGGAACCGTGGCCCATCCGGCCGCGATCGCACCCGTTACCCGGACTGGTCGCCGAGGTGGTGGTGGTCGCCGCGTTCGTGCCGGTCGCCGGCGCCGTCGTGCGACTCGCTGCCGCCAGCTCTCTCGGCGGATGGGACGGATGGGACGGGTGGGCGATCTGGGGGCTCAAGGCTCATGCGATCTACCTCGACGGGGGTCTCGACGGGCCGGTCTTCCTCGATCCTGCGTACGGCGGCTCTCATCAGGAGTATCCGGTTCTGCACCCTGCGCTCGCCGCGGTGTCCTCGTCCGCGATCGGTCGCTTCGACCCCCGGCTGGTGGACGTCGTGAGCGCGATCGTGCTGGTGTCCTTCGGCCTCGCCGTGTGGGCCGTCCTCCGCACGCTGATGCCGCGCTGGGCAGGTGCGTCGGTCGGTCTCGCTGCGATCGGCACGTGGCCGGTCGTCGTCAATGCGACGAGCGGGATACGCCGACGCGATGCTCGCCGAGACCGTGGCGTTCGGAGTGATGTGCGGCGCGGTCTGGGTCATCACCGACTCGAAGGTCGCACTCGTGCTGGCGCTCGGCGCCCTCGCTGCCGCGGGGCTCGTCAAGGCGGAAGGGCTGCTCTTCGCGATCGCTGCCATCGTGTCTCTTCTGCTTGCCGGTCGAATCGCGGGACGCGCTCTGCTTCCACTCGCCGCCTACTGTGGGCTCGCCGTCGTCCCGGCCGTCGCCTGGCTGGTCCTGCGCGGGGCAGGGGGCGCCGACGGGGATCTCGACCCGGGCATGCTGGCGGATCCCGGGGCCATGCTCGGGGAGCGATCGCGGGCGTCCGCGGCGTTCGAGGCGTTGCTCCGAGAGACTTCTCAGCTCCTGGAGGCTGTCGGTCGTGCTCTGCGTGCTGGGTCTCGCTCTTGCGCTCCTCGCGCGCCGGCTTGCGCTCATCGCCTACACGCTCGTGTGGTCAGCCCTGTCGGTCGCCGGGCTCATCGTCGTGTATCTGATCTCCCGAACCGAGATCGGCTGGCACCTCCAGAACTCCGCCGGTCGCGTCGTCTACGGGATCGGGCTCGTGCTCGGCGTGGTCGGGCCGCTCATGGCCGTTTCGAGCTGGGACGCGATCGTCGCGAGCCGCGTGGCGTCGACGGCCGCGACCGGTGCGCTCGGACGACTCGTCACCGTTCCGCGCAGCGGACGATCCGGCCTAGCCGGGTCTCCACGACCGGCGTGGGAGACGCGCACCGGCGCACGAGAGGCTCGTCACCGGTCTCGCGGGAGCTCCCGGTCAGGATGGCGAGGTAGGTCGCGCCGCGGGAGCATCGAGCAGGCGCCTCGTGCGCGAAGCGCAGGAGGATGGGGAAGGCCGCGACGAACTCGATGTCAGGGCCTGTGATCCCGACCGAGCAGCCGGCCGCCTCGATCGAGGCCGCCGAGCGGACCAGCGTCTCCTGCACCTTCTCGCCGTCGAGCCAGCGGTTCACGTCGTCGCGCGCGTCCGGGAGCTGGAGCACGACCGCCAGCGCCAGTAGGACGACCGTCCCGACAACGACGGGTCGGGGGAGCGAGACGACGCTGCGACAGAGGGCGAGCCCAGCACAGGCTGCCACTGGAAGGTAGTAGCGGCTGGTCACGACGCCGGACTGGGAGAAGAACGCCATGAAGGCCAGGCCGGTGGCGAGGAGCCCGATCCCGGCCCAGTCGGGACGGCGTCGCACCGCGCCGAGCGCGAGCGTCGCACCGCTCGCCAGGACCAGGATCAGGGCGACCCTGCTCCCCGTCGTGTCGGACATGAGCCTCACGGCCGTGATCAGCTGTTCGCGCACCCTCTCTCCGGGGTGCGCGTCGTAGACGAGCTCGTCCTCGCGGCTGACCAGCGCGGTGCGAACGAGCATCGGGAGCAGGGCGAGGATCGCGCCGAGCGCGAGCCCGCCTGCGATCAGGTGCGCCCGTGAGGTCATCGTGCGCCACCGGTTGCGCTCGGGCGCAACGTGGAGCACGAGGAACGGCAGGAGCACGAGCAGGCAGATCGCGCTCTCCTTCTGCGCGACCCCGGCCATCCAGAGCAGGAGTCCCGCGACCCCGAGCGCGATCGTGCCTGCATCCGTTCGGTCGACCATGACGCGTCGACCCGTGATCGCGATGAGCGCTCCGCCCGCGCACACCAATCCGACGAGCAGTGTCTCCTGCGGGCCGTACCGCGAGAGATCGACCGAGAAGCGGGGAACCGTGACGACGGCCAGGGTGGCGGTGAGCGCAAGTGCCGCGGGCCAGAAGCGTCCGAGGGAGAGACGGGAACGCGGCTCCGAGACGCAGACCAGCGCCGCCGCCAGGAGGCCGAGCGGGAGAGCGAGGATGCGGAGCAGGCCCCAGATCCGCGCCGGCCTGGAGGTTGTCGGGTCCGCCGAACGTGTGCCACTGCAGGTAGTTCCACACGATCCAGCCCGGTCGGTACCGGCCGGGCTCGGGCGACCCGAGCGTCAGAGCGGAGCGGATCTGTGCGGGTGAGTCTGCGATCGCCGACCAGTCGTCGACCAGGGAGGGGAACGGATGCCCGAATCGTGGCCAGACGACCCACAGCGTCACAGCGACGGCGATCGCCGACGTCGAGGCGATGACCCTCGCGCTCATCGTGCGAGTGTATTGCGCCCGCTCCACCGAGCCGCTGCGGGCTTCGGCCGCGTCGTGTGCTCGGCGCAGCCGCGCATCGACGGCGCCTCCCCCTGCCCGCACGGCCGTTACGATCGGCGAGATGACCGATCCTCTCTTCGCTCTCGACAGGCCGCGTCGGCGTCGTGACCGGTAGCGCTGGTCAGCTCGGCACCGAGCTCTCCGGCGCGCTCGCCCAACGCGGGATGCATGTGATCGGACTCGATCTCGAGCCCTTCGCGTCCGGCTCATCAGAAGACCGGGGAGCTGCCTCGCTCACCTGCGACGTCACCGACCGCGCGGCGGTCGAGTCGGCGCTCGCGACGATCGAGGCCGATTGGGGCGTTCCGCACCTCCTCGTCAACGCTGCCGGGATCGACGCTCCGCCCGACGCGCCGTCGGCCGAGGTCGGCCCGTTCGAGGACGTCCCGACCGACGCGATCGCGCGGGTGATGGACGTGAACGTCGGCGGGGTCGTCACCTGCTGCCAGGTGATCGGCGGTGCGATGGCACGTGCCGGTCGCGGCTCCATCGTCAACGTCTCGTCGATCTACGGGATGCTCTCGCCCGACCAGCGCGTCTACGACTTCCGTCGCGAGCAGGGCGAGACCTTCGTCAAGCCCGTGGCCTACTCGGCGTCGAAGTCGGCGCTCTACAACCTGACGCGCTACCTCGCGACCTACTGGGCGAAGCAGGGCGTGCGCGTCAACACGCTCACGCTCGCGGGGATCGCGAACGACCAGCCTGCCCCGTTCGTCGAGGCCTACACGCAGCGCATGCCGATCGGCCGGATGATGGACGTCGGCGAGGCGGTCGGGGCGGTCGTGTTCCTCGCGGCGGACGCATCGTCGTACGTCACGGGGTCGAACCTCGTCGTCGACGGCGGCTGGTCGGCCTGGTGATCCCGGAGCGGATCCCGAACCTGATCGGCGGGGAGCAGCGTCCACCCGTCGCGCGGCGGCTGGCTCGGCAAGACGCGCCCGAGCGACGGCTCGCCGCTCTGCCAGGTCGCTCGCTCGGCGCAGCGACGTGCGCGCAGCGATCGACGCCGCGTCCGCCGCGCAGCCGGCCTGGGCCGCCCGCACTTCGGTCGAGCGAGGGGACGTCGTCCGCGCGATCGCCGAGCTCTTGCGCGAGCGGCGCGAGGAGGCCTCGGAGATCGTCGCCGAGGAGACCGGGAAGTCCCTGGCGGCCGCACGCGGCGAGACCGACGCGGCGATCGAGATGGGCTTCTTCGTCGCCGGTGAGGGACGGCGCTCGTACGGGCGCACGACCACGGCCTCGATGCCGCATCGCACCGTGCTGACCGTGCGCCGACCGGTCGGGATCGCAGGGCTGATCATCTCGTTCAACACCCCGCTCCCGAACGTCGCCTGGAAGGCGTTCCCCTCGATCCTCTGCGGGAACGGCTCGGTGCTGAAGCCGAGCGAGGAGACACCCGCGTCCGCCCATCTGTTCGCCCGGCTCGCGCTCGAGGCGGGCCTGCCTCCCGGCGTGCTCAACGTCGTCCAGGGTCTCGGCGACGAGGCCGGGGCCTCGCTCGTCGCGGCGCCCGACGTCGACCTCGTCAGCTTCACCGGGTCTGCAGCGACAGGCCGTGAGATCGCCGCCGTCGCCGGGGCGCGGCTCGCGAAGACCTGTCTCGAGCTGGGCGGCAAGAACGCGCTCGTCGTCTGCGACGACGCCGATCTCGACCGGGCCGTGCACTGGACGCTCGCCTCCGCGTTCTCGAACGCGGGGCAGCGGTGCGCGGCCGCGAGCCGGATCGTGGTGCTGCGACGCCGTCTACGACGCGTTCCGCGAGCGGCTCGTCGCGGCGGCCACCGCGCTGACCGTCGGCTCGGACGACGCCGACTTCCTGGGTCCGGTGATCTCGGAGCGGAGCCTCGAGCGGATCCTCGGAGCCGTGGCCGAGGCACGGGCGGCGGGGGCCACGGTGCTCTGCGGCGGCCGCAGGGTGGGGGACGCGGGTGGAGGGTCGCGCCGACCCTGCTCGAGGACGTCGCACCCGATGCGCCGATCTCCCGCGTTGAGCTCTTCGGCCCCGTCGCCGCGCTCTATCGCGTGGGTGGCTTCGACGAGGCGATCGCACTCGTCAACGACTCCCCCTACGGGTTGACGGCGGCGATCCACACGGCGAGCGTGCATCGGGCGCTGCGCTTCGCCGCGGAGGCCGCAGCGGGCGTCGTCGTCGTCAACGCCGGGACGCACGGCAGTGAGCCGCACATGGGCTTCGGCGGCGTCGGGCAGTCGGGGACGGGCTGGAAGGAGGCGGGCGTCGAGGCGCTCGACGTCTACTCCGACACGACGTACGTCAACCTCGTGGCCGACCCGTCGCTGACGTGAGCGTCGCCGTGCTCGGGCCTGGTGGCGTCGGCGGAGCCATCGCCGTGCGCACCGGAGCCCTGTGCGTCGCGACGCCGCGGAGCGCAGAGCGGATCCGCCGGCTGGGCCTCCGTCTCGAGCACCGCGGAGCCGTGTCGGTCGCGCGCCCCGTGGTCGTCGAGCTCCTCGAGCGTCGCGTCGGCCTGCTCGTGATCGCGGTGAAGGCGGTTGATCTGGCTGCTGCGCTCGAGCGGATCACGCCCGCTGCGCTCGACGGCGGGAGCCTCGTGCTCCCGTTGCAGAACGGGCTCGAGCACCTCGACCGCATCCGGGCGGCGCTTCCCGGGGCAGCGGTCGCGGCAGGCAGCATCGGTCTCTTCCAGGCCCACGTCGACGAGGACGGAACCGTCGTGCAGGAGAGCCCGTCGGCACGGATCGCCGTCGCGTCGGACGTCCTCCCGGACGACGCGCTTCGGCACGCTCTGCGGCCGCTCGACGTGCCCGGCATCGAGCTCGCGATCGGGGGGACCGAACGGGGCGTGCTCTGGGCGAAGGCGGTGCGGCTCGGCGTGCTCGCCCCCGCGACGATTGCGACTGGGTGGCCGCTCGGATCGCTCCTTGACGACCCGGTCTGGCGCGCCCGCATCCGCGAGGCGCTCGAGGAGGCCTGCGCGGTGGCCACGGCCGACGGCGCACCGGTCGACGTCGAGCAGGAGTGGACGACCATCGAGTCGCTCCCGACGTCCTTCACGACCTCGGCGGCGCGTGACGCTGCCGCGGGGCGTCCCACCGAGCTCGACGCGATCACCGGGGCGGTGTTGCGGAGGGCGGCGTGGACAGGCGTGTCGGCGCCGGTCCTCGAGTCCCTCTTCGCCGACGCTGGTGCCCGTGAGCCGGCGCGCCGCTCCGGACCCGGCCTCAGCGACGCGCTCGGCGGAAGCTCTCCCGCAGCCTGATCGACCGCGCTGTCCGCGCGAGCTCGATCGCTGCCTGGCCCATCCCCGAAGGACGCAGCTTCGAGCCGGACACGTCGTGCCAGCGCCCGAGCGGAACCTCCACGAGCGCGTCGAAGGGCATGGGCGGAACGTCGCCCCGGGGGTATACGAGCCGGCCGAGCAGCTCGACGTCGAACGCCCACGTGGCGCTGAACGGGTCGGCGAGCGCTGCCCGGAGAGCGGGGCCGGCCCTGAAGGCCTTCGCCCCGCACTGGGTGTCGTACACCGGGAGAGCAAGGGCCAGCGACGCGAGCGTCGCGAAGACACGCCCGAGGTAATGCCGGTGTGCCCGGCGCTGGACGTCCCGTCCCAGCAGGGCGACCCTGGCGCCGAGCGCCGCTCCGAGATGCTCGTCCTCGGCGAGAGCGGCGACGAGGCGCGCGAACTCGCGCGGCGGCGTCGAGAGGTCGGCGTCGAGGTAGCCCACGATCTCCGCACCACCGCGTAGGGCCTCCAGCAACCCGAGGCGCACCGCCTCCGCCTTGCCCAGGTTGCTCGGCAGGGCGACGACGCGAATCGCCGGAGACGCCTGCTCCAGCTGTCGGAGCAGCGCGAGCGTTCCGTCGGTGGATCCGTCGTCCACGAGGACGACGTCGAGCGCGAGCTCCTCCGGGATCGAGAGGACGTCCTCCACCCGTAGCCGCAAGGCCTCGTCGAAGCAGGGGATCACGACCGTCGCCGAGCGCATGGCGGGAGTCTAGGCGGGCCGGCCGGCGCAGCCTGCTCAGCCGTGAGGTGGCGCGGGGGCGGCCGACGGTGATGCCTACCATGCCCCACCATGCAGACGCTTGCCAGGCTCGACAGGACGCTCGATCGCTTGGCGCGCCGACGTCTCGCTGCCCCGACGCTCTTCGGGATCGCCCTGGTCGTGTACTGGCTGCAGGCCCTCGCCTGGCCGGTGCAGCGCGGGCGCGATGCGTGGGACTACCTCGTCTACTACCTGTCCTACGCGGACAGCGACACGCCGTTCCTGCTCGTGATGCTGATGCGGACGCCGTTCGCCGCTCTCGGGGTCGGGCTGCCGCTCGACCTCGGCGGCGCCGCGGCGATGGAGCTGGTGATGGGACTCGCGTACGCGGGGACCATCGTCCTCTGGGCAGCCGTCGCGCGCTGGTACTCGGGTACCGCGGCGGTGCTGTCGGCGCTCCTGCTCCTTGCGATCCCCACGACGGGGCTTGCCTTCCACGAGGCCTCGAGCGATTACCTCGCCGCCCTGCTGTTCGCGACGTACGCGCTCGCGGTCGTACGCGCGTGGCGCGCGCCGTCGGGGGCTGCCTTCGCCCTCGTCGGGCTTTGCGTCGCCGCCCTCGTGCTCACGCGTCCCGCCTATCAGGCGCTCGTCCTCGGTGCGGTCGTGCCGCTCCTGACGCCGGGCTCCGTCCGTTCACGGCTCGCGAGGACAGGGGTCTTCGCCGCCTGCGCGGTGGCGCCGCTGGCGGCCTGGGCCGTACATAACGACGTGCGCTACGGGGAGCTCACGGTCTCGCGGGCGGGCGAGTACAACATCCCGTTCTACTCGGCGTTCCGGGCCGGCGAGATCGACCCCGCGAACGGGCCGGCCTCCCGGCGTCTCGCGGCGCGCATCCGTCGGGACGTGCTCTCGTTGCCGCCGTATCGAGCGCTTCGCGTCGACGTCGCGACCTACCTTCAGAGCCGCTCGAACCTCGAGGCCGTGAGGCTCGCTGCGCTCAACGACCGTCTGGACGGCGTCGAGGCGCGCTATGCGCTGCTGCGCCGTGCGGCGCGGGAGGTGCCGGCGACGGACGGGCCGCGCCTCGCGGGGATCGGCCTCGCACGCGTGCGCAAGGCGACCTGGCAGCTCGCCTCCGTCAACCCCGTGCACGAGAGTCGCCTGCAGGGTGAGCAGGACACGCGACCGGCGCCGACCGTCGACGTCGGCGGGCGCGCGTTTCCGAACCCGATCCTGCTCGGGATCCCCGCCGGTGCCGAGACCTATGGCTTCCTGGCCTGTGCGGGCGACGAGATCGCCCGCTGCATCCTTGCGAACCCTGCGGCGCGCTACGCCGACGCGCGTCAGGCAGTCCGGTACCGGGAGATCACGGATCAGGTGCGCCGCTGGAACGCCGAGCTCGGCACACGGTCGAGCGTAGCTCCGATCGACTCGGTCCTCGATCGTGTCACGCACCGTCTGCCTCCTCCGTGGATCTGGGCGGGGATCGCCGTCGTCGCGCTCGCCGTGCGTCGTCCGAGCGGGTGGCCTGCCTTGCTCTGGCTCGTGCTGGCCGCCGGCGGGATGCTCGTCGTCCACGCCGTGGGGGTGGGCCCCGACCTCGTCTACGCCCTTCCCGTGCTCCCCGCCTGGATCGTCGCCGCGGTGTGCGCGCTCACGGCGCGGCGCGAGCCTCCGCCGTCGACCCTCGCGTAGCAGGTCGTCAGGCGGCCGCTCGCGGCGCTGCGGGGTGTGACCGTACGATGTGGCCGTGGAGGCGGCGAGCAGCGTTCGGGCGATCGCGCTGATCGGCGCGCGAGCCGGGTCGGAGCGGGTGCCGGGGAAGAACGTGCGCCTCCTCGGAGATCACCCGCTGCTCGCCTACGCGATCGCGACCGCGCGTCTGAGCGGCGTGTTCCAGCGGGTGCTCGTCTCGACCGACAGCGAGGAGATCGCTGACCTGGCGCGCCGGTACGGCGCGGACGTCCCGTTCCTGCGACCCGCGGCCTACGCGACCTCGACCTCGCCCGACATCGAGTGGATCGCCTGGACGCTCGAACGGCTGGACGAGAGCTACGACCTGTTCGGGATCATCCGCGCGACCAACCCCTTCCGAGGGCCCGACGTGGTGAGACGTGGCTTCACCCAGCTCCTCGAGACGCCGGAGGCGGACTCGCTCCGCGCGGTCGAGCTCGTGAAGCAGCACCCGGGCAAGATGTGGGAGCTCTCGTCGGACGGCCGTGTGATGACGCCCTTGCTCGAGCAGTCCCACCTGCGGGTCGCCTGGCACGCAGGGCAGTACCAGGCGCTCCCCAGGGTGTACGTGCAGAACAGCGCGCTCGAGCTCGCCTGGACGCGCGTCGTCACCGAGACGGGCACGCGTGAGGGCCGGGTCGTCGCCCCGTTCCTGACGGCGGGCCTCGAGGGGTTCAACATCGACGACGAGGAGGACTTCGCGCGCGCGGAGGCGCTGGTCGCCGCAGGGTCAGGCGCGCTGCCTGCGGTCGGCTCCCCGCGCGACTGAGCCCGGCGTCCTCTGTCCCACCGTTCCCGACGCGCGGGGGTCGGTTGCGGCCGCAGGGCCGGTGAGTAGGGTGCGGCGGGTGGTGCCCTCGACGATCGCGTTCCGCCGGCGACCCTCCGCGGGCCCTCGCGGCAGGCCCCGCACGCGCGACGCCCGCGCTCGTGGTGAGCGCCCTTGACCCCGCCGGCGGACGGGGCTGGGCGCGGCCCAGGCGCGATGCTGCTCGTGGTGGCGGTCGTGGCCGGCACGCTCTCGATCGTCCACGTCCTGCGGGTGTTCGCGCCGAGCGTGTTCTTCGACGAGCTCGTGTACATGGAGGCGGCGCGCTCGCTCGTCCACGGAGATGGGCTCGCTGTGCGTGGCGGCGAGTACGGGTACGCGCCGCTGTTCCCGGTGCTCGCGGCGGCCGTGATCCGGGTGTTCGGAGGGGGAGTCGCGGGATACCACGCGGTGCTCGTCCTCAATGCGCTCGTGGTCGTCTCGTCGGTCGCGCCGGTCTGGCTCATGGCGCGTCGGGTGCTGCCGTCCAGGGCGGCGGGGCTCGCGGCGGCCGCGACGCTCGCCCTGCCGGTCGCGCTCTACGCGGGCTACTTCATGGCCGATGCCGTCGGCTACACGATCGCGCTGTGGGCGCTCCTCGCGATCCAGTTGGCGGCCGAGCGGCCGACCGCCACGCGCCAGGCGGTCGCGGTCGTCGCGGTCCTCGGCGCCGTCGGCGTCCGCTTCCAGTTCGCCGTCCTCGTCCCCACGCTCGTCGTCGCCATCGTCTCGACCTGGCTCCTCGGGCGCGATCGGGAGCCGACGCGCGCGTTCCTCGTCCGGCTCTGGCCGCTGGGCGTCCCCGTCGCCATCGGCCTGCTCTTCGGGCTCGGGCGCGTCGCCGCGGGTGACGGATCGGCGATGCTCGGGTCGTACGGCGTGCTCTGGCAGGGGTACGACGTGCTCGAGACCCTTCGCTGGTCGGCCTACCACGTGTTCGACCTCGTGCTCTACGTGCTCCTCCTGCCGGCGCTGTGCCTGCCGTACGCTCTCGTCGCGCTCTGGCGCCGCGCACGGCGCTCGCCCGCGCACGCCGCGTTGCTCGCGACGCTGGTCTCCTCCGTGGTGCTCGGGATCCTGATCGTCGGGCTCTTCTCCACGACGACCTTCGCCGAAGGGCGGCTGCACGACCGCTACCTCGGGTACCTCGTGCCGATGTGCATCGTCGCGCTCGCCTGGTGGTGGAGCGAGGGGATGCCACGGGCACGGGCGGGAGCGGTCGGCGTCGCCGCCATCGTCGCCGTCGTCCTGCTGGCGCCGTTCGACGAGCTCGTCGTGAGCCGCTCCGCGCTGATCTTCGATGCGGTCTCCACCTCGGTGTGGGCGTCCATCGCCAACGTCGGGGGCGATGGCGTCGCTCACGTCGCCATGCTCGTGACGCTCGGAGGGCTGGTGGCCCTAGCAGTCCTCGGCTCCGAGAAGGCGCGACGGATCGGATTGCTCGCGTGCCTCGGGTTGTCGCTCGTCGTCTCGCTCGCGCTGCGCGAGGGAGGCGTGGCGTTCAGCGACCGGGGTGCGTTCACGTCGCCTTCCGAGCGAACCTGGGTCGATGCGGCCGTCGGCCAGGGCCGGGTCGTGACGAGCCTGCTGGTCGTCCCCGAGCGCTGCCCGGCCAACGCGCTCGTCAGGACGATGCTCGAGACGGAGTTCTTCAACGGAAGCATCGGCCCGGTGATCCGCCTCGGTCCCGCCCTGCGCGCGTCGACCGTCGAGACGGTGGGGGCGCTGCGCGACGGGTCGGTCGTCGATCGTCGGGGAAGGCCTGTCCTTGCCGATCTCGTGCTGGCACCACCTGGAATGCGCCTCCAGGGCGTCCGGAGAGCCACCGGCACGGTCGAGCGGCTCGGTCTCTGGGACGTTCGAGGTCCGGTCCGCGTGGTCGGAGCGGCGGATGAACCCGCCCTGTTCGATGGCGTCTGCCGGGCGCTCCGGGGGCTCCCGGGCTCCGAAGGGGACAGTAGGCTGACGCCGTGAAGCTCGCGACGCTCGACGTGCTCGCCTGCGATGCCGGCTGGCGGCCCTGGCTCTTCGTGAAGGCGACCACCGACGACGGTCTCGTCGGCTGGTCGGAGGTGACCGACTCGCACGGATCCCCCACCGGGCTCGCCGGGGTCGTGCGCGACCTGGCCCCGCTCGTGGTCGGGAAGGACCCGCGCGCGTTCGAGGCGATCCACTGGGACCTCTACCGTCGCACCCGGCAGAGCCCCGGCTCGATCGTGACGAAGGCGATCGGCGGGATCGAGAACGCGCTGCTCGACCTCGCGGGCAAGGCGCACGGCGTCTCCGTCGCGCAGCTGCTGGGTGGCCCGACCCGCGAGCGCATCCCGCTCTACTGGTCGCACTGCGGCACGACGCGCGCCCGGGCGTGGGAGGTCACCGGAACGCCGAAGCTCGACTCCTACGACGCGGTGCGGGCACTCGGCGCCGAGGTCGTCGAGCGAGGCTACGGCGCGTTCAAGACGAACATCGTCGTCCCGGGAGACGAGCCGCGCGTGCTGATGCCCGGGCTTCGGCCGCGACGGAGGAACCGACCGCAACCCGACCCCCGGGCTGATCGCGCACCTCGCTGCGCTGCTCGAGGCCTTCGAGGAGGGCAGCGGCGGCCGGGCGCAGCCGATCGTCGATCTCAACTTCAACCTCACCACCGAGGGCGTCGTGCAGGTCGCGCGGGCGCTCGAGCCGTTCGGGCTCGCCTGGCTCGAGGTCGACGCGTTCGATCCGGCGGCGCTCGCCTACGCACGCTCCCGCTCGCCGATCCCGCTCTGCTCCGGGGAGAACCTCTACGGGGCGCGCGGCTTCCGTCCGTTCCTCGAGGCGGGCGCGATGGACGTCGCCTCGGTCGACGTGATCTGGAACGGCTTCGCGCAGTCGCGGAAGATCGCCGACCTCGCGGAGACCCACGAGGTCGCGTGCGCCCCGCACAACTACTACAGCCACCTCGCCACGTTCATCGCCGCCCAGTGGTGCGCGGTCATCCCGAACGTGCGGATGCTCGAGGTCGACGTCGACGACGTCCCCTGGCGCGAGGAGCTGGCCACGGCCGTTCCGACGATCGAGGCCGGGGAGCTCGTCGTCCCCTCGGGGCCGGGCTGGGGCTGCGACGTGGTGGAGGAAGTGCTCGCGGCTCATCCGGCCGTGGGTCTCTGAGCTACCGTCACGGGTCGTGCTCGAGCTCGCGTTGATCTCCCGTGAGGCCTTCGACCGCGTCCGCGCCGGCGGCACGGACGACGCACGCCTCGCGCTGCTCGCCGACATGGCCCGGCTCAACGCGCTCGTCGCGGTGAAGCGGGCCGGGTCGGGCCATCTCGGCTCGACGCTTCAGCTCGCTCGACATCGTCGCCCACCTGCTGTTCGCCGCGCTGGACGTCGCGGAGCGCGGCTTCGACGATCCCGAGCGGGACGTCTTCTTCTCGTCCAAGGGGCACGACGTCCCGGGCCTCTACGCCGTCCTGCACGCGCTCGGCGAGATCCCGACCGACCGTCTCCTCCGCCTCAGGCGCCTCGGCGGGCTCGACGGCCACCCGGACGTCGGCATCCCCGGGATCGAGGCGAACTCCGGGTCGCTCGGGATGGGTCTCTCGAAGGGGCGCGGGATCGCGTTGGCGAAGCGGATGCAGGGCCGAGAGGGACGCGTCGTCGTGATGACGGGCGACGGCGAGCTGCAGGAGGGCCAGAACTGGGAAGGCCTCCAGGCCGCTGCGCACGACCGCGTCGACCGTCTCTGGGCCATCGTCGACCGCAACGAGCTCCAGTCCGACCGGCCGACCGAGGAGATCCTCGCTCTCGGCGACCTGGAGGAGAAGCTCCGCGCGTTCGGCTGGCAGGTCGCGACGTGCGACGGGCACGACCACGCCGCGCTGCGCGCCGTGTTCGCCGACTTCACCGCTTCACGCGACGGCCGTCCCAAGGCGCTCGTCGCGCACACGCTCAAGGGGGCGGGCGTGTCGTTCATGGAGCATCCCCGCGCGCTGGCGGACGGCGGCGGGACGTACCGGTGGCACGCGGGCGCTCCCGACGACGAGACCTATCGACGCGCGCTCGCGGAGATCCTCGACCGCGTGCACGTGGCTGCCGCGGCGCTCGGGATCGAGCTGGGGCCGCTCGAGCCGGTGCCGCCGCTGGAGCCCGAGCCGACCGTGAGCCTCGAGGGCGAGCCGGAGAGCGGTGCAGGCGCCCCCGCCCGGGCGAAGGTCACCGACGAGTACGTCGCCGCCGCGTTTGGCGACGCGCTGCTCGAGCTCGCCACCGAGCGCCCCGACCTCGTCGTGCTCGACGCGGATCTTGCGTCCGACTGTCGCGTGCGGGCGTTCGAGCTCGGCGTGCCGGAGCGGTTCGTCGAGGTCGGCATCGCCGAGCAGGACATGGTCTCCGCCGCGGCCGGCATGGCTCGGCACGGACTGCTCCCGGTGGTCAACTCGTTCGCGAGCTTCCTCGCGTCGCGGGCGAACGAGCAGATCTACAACCAGGCGAGCGAGGGCTCGAAGGTCGTGTACGCGCTGCACTACGCGGGGTTGATCCCCGCCGGCCCCGGGAAGTCGCACCAGAGCGTGCGCGACGCCTCGCTCCTCGGTGCGCTTCCCGGCCTCACGGTGGTGCATCCCGCGAACGCGGAGGAGACGAGGGCGGTCGTCCGCTGGGCGGTCGAGGAGGCGACCTCCTCGGTCGCGATCCGGCTCGCGATCGGCCCGTCACCGCGGCGGATCGAGCTCGGGGAGGGGTGGACGCTCGTCCCGGGCCAGGGCACCGTGCTCGTCGAGGGCGATGCGGCGCTCGTCCTCGCCTACGGGCCCGTGATGCTCCACGAGGCGCTCGGCGCGGCCGAGATCCTCCGCGCGCGGGGAACGCGCGTCTCCGTCGTCGACCTCCCGTGGCTGAACGGCGTCGACCCCGTCTGGCTCGAGGCGTTGGCGGCGCGGCACCCCTGCGTGCTCGTCGTCGAGGATCACGCCCCGGTCGGCGCGCTCGGCGACGCCGTGCTGCGCGTGCTGCACGGCTCGGGCGTGCCGGTCGACGTCGCCGGCGTGGAGGGCTGGCCGGCGTGCGGCACACCGCCCGAGGCCCTCCGTGCGCACGGTCTGGACGCGGCGTCGCTCGTCGCCCGGCTCGACCGGCTGGCGGCCTCCACCTCGCCATGAGCCGCGCAGGTCGCGTCTGGCTCGTCCTGCCGGACCTGCTCTCGATCCGGGTCTTCGTCGAGTCCGGCGTGCTCGCCGCCCTCGAGGAGCGCCTCGGCGACGAGCTCGTCTCGGTTCCCGTCCCGATCGAGGAGGCCGTCGCGCTCTGGGGCGACCGCCTCCGCGTCGACGTCGACGTGAGGGAGCTGGCACCGTTCGACGTCCCGCTGCGCGAGAAGATCACGCGTCGGCTCGACGACGAGCTCGAGCGTCGGCTTGGGTTCTTCCCGCTCGCGGTCCGCTTCAACTACCGGCACGGGTTCCACCTCGAGCGGATGGAGCCCGGGCATCCGCAACCGGTTCCTGGACACGAACCTGATCGGCCCGCTGCCCCGCCGGCCCGCGGTCGACAGCGCCATGGAGCGCTGGTACTTCTCGCCCAACCGCTACGTCCCCGCCGCCCTCCGCCGGGCGCTCGCGGCCGACTGCCGCCTGCTCGTCCTCTCGAACATCCAGATCAGCGCGGCCGGCCGCTTCCTCACGGCGGGCGCGGCGTCTCGGCCTGCCGACGGTCGGGTACGTGGCGAGCTGGGATCACCCGGTCGGGAAGGGCGTGATGTCGCCGCACCTCGATCGCTACGTGGTGCAGAACGAGATCATGAGGCGCGACCTGGCCCGCTACCACGGGATCGCCGGCGACCGCGTGGTCGTCACGGGCTGGCCGCAGTCCGATGCGTTCCACCGTCGGCGGTCGCGAGAGGCGTTCGACGCGCTCCTACGGCGACTCGGGGTCGACGCCGACGGCGGACGACCGGTCGTGCTCGTCACCGGCAACTCGCCGACGAACGCACCCTACGAGGGACGCTTCGTCGAGCGCCTCGTCGAGTGGTGGCAGGCCTCCGCCTGTGACCGGCTGTCGCTCCTCTTCCGCCCTCATCCCCGCGACACGCTCTGGCACGAGCGCTACGCCGCAGCCCTCGCCGTCCCTGGCGTGGGCGTGCAGGCGCCGAGCTACACCGATCTCGACGATCTCGCGACGCTGCTCCAGCACGCCGCCGTGGTCGTCACGAACGCCGGCACGATCCTCCTCGACGCGCTCGCGAACGACCGTCCCGCGGTGTGCGTCACGTACGACGAGGGTGCGCCGCCCGGCGAGTCGTGGGCGGCCAAGAACGTCCTCGGCGAGCACTACCGGGAGCTCATGTCCTCCGGCGCGTTCGCGCTGGCCGACTCGTTCGACGCCGTCGTCCAGGGGGTGGAGGACGGCCTCGCCGATCCAGGACGGCTCGCAGCCGGCCGGGCCAGGGTCACCCGCGAGGTGCTCGGGGAGGTCGACGGGGGCGCCGTGGCGCGCGTGGTCGACGCACTGCTGGAGCCGCTCCCGTGAGCCGTGTGCGGGCGGCCTGGGCGCGGGTCGAGCCCCGGGTCGACACGCGGGCGCGGCACGCTCGTGGTCGGCCTGGTGGCACTCGTCGCGCACTCGCTGCTGACCGTGGTGTTCCCGGTTGTCGAGGGGCGTGACTACGTGACGTACCTACGGGTCTACGCCGAGATGTGGTCGTGGACGTCCGTGATCCCGTGGGAGATGCTCTGGCGGATGCCCGTCGCCCCCGCGCTGCTCGGGGTGCCGCTCGACCTGCTGGGCCCGTGGGGAGCGCGTGTCGTGATCGCCCTGGGATTCGCCGCGACCGTCATGCTCTGGTTCCGGGTCGCGACGCGGTTCGGCCCGCTGGCGGCAGTCGCCACGGCGGTCGTGCTCGTCGCCTCGCCCTCGTTCGGCCTTCTCTTCCACCGCTACTCGAGCGACGCGGTCGCCGGCGTCGTCTTCGCCGCGCTCGCCCTCGCCACCGCCCGCGCCTGGGAGCGCCCGACCACGTCGAGGTTCGCGTTGCTCGGCGTGTCGATCACGGTGATGGTGCTGACGCGGCCCGCGCACCAGGTCGCGCTCGCGCTCGTGCTCCTGCCGCTGCTCCGGCCGGGCGGCCGGCACGAGCGCGTCCGGTGGATCGGGGCGTGCGCGCTGTGCTCCGTCCTCCCTCTGCTGCTCTGGATCGGGATGAACGGCGCGCGCTACGACGACCGCGCCCTCTCCCGCGGGGGTGGGGCGTGGCTCCCGTTCTACCGGGTCTACCTCACGGATCGGCTCGTCGATCCGGCGAACGGGCCCGCCTCCCGCGAGCTCGCAGAGCTCGTCCGGACACGGCTGCTCACCCGTGAGCCCTACGTGTCGTACGGGATCGACCTCGAGCGGTTCTTCGCCGAGCCGACGACCCGCTACCACGAGGATCTCGTCGGCCTCACCGACCGGGCGCTCGGCTGGGACCAGCGCAACGCGCTCATGCGTCGGGCTGCGATCGAGGGCATCCGGCAGGACCCGCTCGCGTTCGGTGGAGGCGTCGCGCGGTCGCTCGTCCAGCAGCTCGGCCAGCCCGTCCAGCTCCTGCCGCCCGCGGGGAAGCGGGACGAGCCGCAGGGCTCGATCGTCGTCGACGGCGACGAGGTTCCACGTCCGAGCGAGGGAGGCTCGATTCCCGCCGCGAGCTTCAGCTACTGGCTCTCGCGCCCGGACAACGCCTTCGACGAGGTATGGACATCACCGGTCGACCATCACGTGGTCAGCCGCGACCCGGAGCTCCTGCGTCGTCTCGAGCGCCTCGAGGCGCGCGTCGCGGGGCTGCGGCTCGAGCCGAGCCACGACGGCTCCGCCGCCGTGATGGTCTGGGTCAACCGGGCGAGCCGCCTCTTCCCGCCCGCCTTGCTGTGGCTTCTGGTCGGCGTGGTCGCGGTGGCAGTCCGCCGACCCGTGGATGCCGGGCTTGCCGTGGTCCTGCTCGCTCGTCGCGGTGGTGACGCTCCTCGCCACGGTGCTCTCCGTGCCGCCGGTACCCGAGTTCGGCGCGCCCTTCCTGCCGGCGTTCGTCCTCCTCGGGCTCGCCGGGCTCCTCGGCCGCCAAGCCCCGCGTGCTCCCTAGCGGGACTTCGCGAGACGCACGACGAGACGCGCGATCTCCGAGCCCTGCTCGTTGCGCGCCGAGCGCGCGGGCTGCTCCTCGCGCAGCAGGACCTCGGCCGTCGCCTCCGCGAAGAGCGCCTCGAGCATCTCGAGCCCGCTGAACACGACCAGGTCGGCGTCGCTGCCACGGTGGCGGATCGGGACCTCGACGGCGAGCACCGCGCCGTCGCGCGCGACGCGGACGAGCTCGGCCGCGACCGTCTCCAGGTCGAGCGCGTGCTCGAGCGAGTGCGACGTGTAGACGAGGTCGAAGCACGCGTCCGGGAAGGTCATCGCGTGCATGTCCATCACGAGGATGTCCTCGCGCTGACTGAAGATGTCGATCCCGCGTACGTCGTCGATCCCCGCAGCGCGGAAGGCGTCGAGCTCGAGTCCGTTCCGGCAGCCCACGCAGAGGACGGACGCGTCGGGGCCGACCGCCGCCGCGGCGGCCGCAACCAGGATCCGCTGACCCACGCCCGGGTCGTTGGCGCGACGGTGAACCGAGCGCTCGAGCTGCGTGTCGAGGTAGGTGCGATAGCCGTCCTCGCGCCCGTTCGCGAGCTCGGCGGCCTGCGCCCGGTAGCGACGCGTCGCGACGCGCTCCCGGAGCGCGACGGCTGTCGCCCGTCCGCGTCGGACGAGGCGCTGCGGCAGGGTCGAGAGGGGGGAGAGGCCCACGGCGGCCGAAGCATGCCCGACGAGACCGGGGCCGGGGGGAGCGGGCGGTACGATGCCCCTCCGTGACCGCACAACTCGACGAGGCGCCCGCCGAGCCCCGCGACGTCCACCCCGTCCTCGGCCGAGCGCGTGACGACGATCCTCCCGCCCGCCCGGCTCCCTCGCGTCGAGCTCTCGGAGCTCTTCGCCTACCGCGAGCTGCTCGGCACCTTCGTCTGGCGGGATCTCTCCGTTCGCTACAAGCAGACGTCGATCGGGATCCTCTGGGCGATCTTCCAGCCGATGCTGATGGCGTTCGTCTACACGATCATCTTCGGGCGGTTCGCGAGCTTCCCCTCGGACGGCGTCTACTACCCCGTCTTCGTGTTCGCCGGGCTCCTGCCCGTGGCTCTACTTCGCGTCGTCGCTCTCGGGCGGTGCCGGGGTCCTCGTCACCAACGTCAACCTCGTCACCAAGGTCTACTTCCCGCGCGTCCTGCTCCCCGTGGCTGCGGTGCTGACGCCGCTCGTCGATCTCGTGCTCGGGCTGGTCGTGCTGGTCGGGCTGATGGTGATCTTCAGCACCTACCCGGCCGCCCTCGGTCCGCTGCTGCTCGCGCCGACGTTCATCCTGCTGGCGCTCGTCACGGTGCTCGGGATCGTGCTGCTGCTCTCTGCCGTCAACGTGCGCTACCGCGACGTGCCGTACGCGATCCCGGTGTTCCTGCAGGTGCTGCCTCTGCTCTCGGGCGTGCCGTTCGCGCTCAGCGGGATCCCCGAGAAGTGGCAGTGGATCCTCGCCTTCAACCCGATGACGACCGTCGTCGCCGGCTGGCGGTGGTCGCTCTTCGGGACGGACCCGCTCCGTGCTCGGACAGGCGGCGATCGGCGTCGCCGTCTCCGTCGTGCTGCTGATCGGCGGCTTCACCTACTTCCGCTCCGCCGAGCCGCGATTCGCGGACCAGATCTGATGTCGCGACGTCGTCATCAGCGTCGACGAGCTCGCGAAGCGCTACCGACTCGGCGAGTACCACGCGAGCTACGGAACGCTGCGCGACTCGCTGGTCAACGCGATCAAGCGTGCCGCGGAAGCACCAGAAGCACGCGCACGAGGAGATCTGGGCGCTCGACGGCGTCTCGTTCGAGCTGCGCCGCGGCGAGGTGCTCGGCCTGATCGGCGGGAACGGCGCCGGCAAGTCGACGCTGCTGAAGATCCTCACGCGGATCGCCGCTCCGACCAGGGGGAGCGCCACGATCCGGGGTCGCGTCGGGAGCCTGCTCGAGGTCGGCACGGGCTTCCACCCCGAGCTCACGGGTCGCGAGAACGTCTACCTCAACGGCGCGATCCTCGGGATGCGCCGCCGGGAGATCGCGGCGCGGTTCGACGAGATCGTCGACTTCTCCGGGGTCGAGCAGTTCATCGACACGCCGGTGAAGCGGTACTCGAGCGGGATGTACGTGCGGCTCGCGTTCTCGGTGGCCGCGCACCTCGAGCCGGAGATCCTGCTCGTCGACGAGGTGCTCGCCGTCGGTGACGCCGAGTTCCAGCGGCGCTGTCTCGGACGGATGGAGGCGCTCGGCGAGTCGGGACGCACGGTGATCTTCGTCTCGCACAACATGCAGACGGTCGCGCAGCTCTGCGACCGGGTGGTGCTGCTCGAGCAGGGGCAAGGTCGCGACTCGACGGCGACAGCGGCGAGGTCGTCGCGCACTACCTGCAGTCGGGGCTCGGCTCGGGCTCGGACCGCGTCTGGCCCGACGACGAGACGGCGCCGGGCGATCGACGTCGTACGGCTCCTCGGCGCGCGCGTCGTCGGCGAGGACGGCGATCCGCTCGACGCCGTCGACGTCCGGCGCCCGGTCGGCATCGAGATCAGCGTTCCGCGTCCTGCGCGACGGCGCCGCCGCTCCGGCCGAAGTTCAAGCTCGTCGACCGTCGCGGGGACATCGCGTTCAACGCCTGGGACATCGACGCGCGCTGGGAGCCGCCGAGCGCGCCGGGCCGCTACGTCGCGACGGCGTGGATCCCGGGCAACCTGCTGAACGAGGGGCTCTACAGCGCGGACATCGCGGTCTGCTCGATCGACGCGCCGAAGCTCCATCACCACTTCCAGGAGCGCTCCGCCGTCGCCTTCCACGTGCAGGATCCCGGGCTCGGCGACTCGGCCCGGGGGACGTATGCCGGTCAGTGGCGCGGCGTCATGCGCCCGCTGCTCACGTGGACGCGTGGACGCCCGTCCCGATCGCGGCTGAGCGCTCGTCGCAGGCGACGTGTCGTCCGCGGTGTGCGCACGACGCGCTTCGTCACGAGGCCTCGCGCCGCACCGAACCCGGAGCCGCGGCACCCGGCCGGGTGCTCAGCCCACCGCGAAGCGCTGGCTCTCGTCGAGCGCGGAGAGATCCGCGTCGGGCAGCAGCGCGTAGTTCCGCTCGGACAGGGACCGCAGTGCGGCCGGGGAGCAATAGGTCCACGTCGCCAGCGTCCGCGCGGCGCCCGTCGCGTAGCCACCACGGTGGAACCCGGCGGTGTTGCAGAGGATCATGGTGCCGCGCGGGGCGGTGAAGGTCTCGATCCTGGCGCCGTCCATCTTCCGGGCGAACTCCTCGTCGGGCGGATACCCGTCGTACCCGGGCCACCACGGCCAGAGGTCGCCGAGCTCCCCGCCCGGGAAGCTGCGCGGGATGTACTCGAACGGGCCTGCATCCGGGCCGACGTCGTTCAGGTAGACGAACGCCTTGAGCAGGAGGCGGTCGTTGAAGTCCCGGTGCCAGCGCTGCGACGAGACGCGCTCGGGCGCATCGGTCTTCGGCGTGTGCCAGAGGTCGACGTACTCGAGCTTCGGCCACAGGCCGAGATAGGCGGTGGCGACGTCGAGCACGCGGTGGTCGAGCGCCGTGCGGAGCCAGACGTCGTCGGCCGGGATCGTCGCTCCCCACGCGTTGCGCCGGACGAGGAACGACTTCGTCGAGCGTCGCAGACCGCTCTCCTCGCCGCGTGCCTCGCGCGCGAGCCCTTCCTCGGTCTCGGCGACGAAGCGCTCGCCGTCCGCGGCCAGGGTCGTCCAGGCCGCCTCGTCGATCAGGTCGGTGACGGGGAGGACGCAGAAGCCCTCACGCTGGAGCTCGCCGAGGACGCGGCGCTGCGCATCGTCGAGTGCGACGGGAGCGCCGGCCAGGTGCTTGCGCGCACCGCGGTTGTCCAGGACACGGTCGTGGATGGCGTAGGTGGCACGCACACCCCGGCGCTCCATCTTCGTCGCCCAGCGGTTGACGCGCTTCGCGAACTGCGTGTGCCGCTTGTGCATCGGGCTCATCCTAACGGCCCGCCCTCGCCGTCGTCCGTCGGCACCGTCTACCGTTCGTCCGGATGCGAATCGTCCTCAACACGCGCTCCGACACGGCCGGCGCGCAGGCGAGCATCGTCGGTCTCGCGCTGCGACTGCGGGCCGCGGGCATCGACGCGACCCTGAACGACTGGGACGGCTACGCGGGCTACGACGTCGCGATCTTCATGGGGTACGACCACGAGCTCGAGCGAGCGCGCGCCGAGAACCCGTCGATCCGCGTCGGCCTCTCCGACCCGAAGCAGTCACGACGGGAGTGGATCGACGCGGCCCGGGCCGCGGATTTCCTCCTGGTCTCCTCCGTCGAGCAGCGCGAGGCGTTCCTGCGGCTCAACCGCAGCATCCACGTCCTCTACATGTTCCCGGTGATGCCGGACGCGGGAGCGCGTGCACGTCGACCGCGAGCCGGTGGTGCTCGGCTACCACGGCAACCGGGTGCACCTCGAGGCGATGGGCGACGACGGTGAGCCCGGCGATCGAGGAGCTCGGCCGCCGGCGATCGCTCGAGCTCGTGTGCGTCTACGACGTGGCAGGGGGCGAGGCCGTCGAGCGCGTGCGCTTCCCGACCCCGCGATCGTGCCCATCCGCCACGTGCAGTACGGCGGCGCTCCGGTGCCCGACTCGACCGTGCCGTCCGTGCTCTACGACGAGCTCGCCGCCGCCGATGTCGGCCTCGTGCCGAACCTGCTCCCGCTGCGCGACGTGCCCGGAGCTCCTACGTCGCTCCGCCACGCTCGATCCCGCGCTCGCCTACGAGCCGTTCGACCACCTGCTCCGGTTCAAGGCGTCCTCGAACCCGAACCGGCTCTATGCCTTCGGGCGCCTCGGGATCCCGGTCGTCGCGGACGTCACCCCGTCGTTCGCCCAGCTCGTCCTCGACGGCGTCTCGGGCAGGCTCGCCGCGGGCCCCGGCGGCTGGTTCGACGCGCTCGACCTGCTCGCCGGCTCGGCGGACGAGCGCAATCGGATGGCGGCCGGGCTCCGCGCTCGCCTCGACGAGGCCGACGCACGTCTCGTCCCCGATCTGCTCGCGTTCCTCGAGCCCGAACCCGCTCGCCGGGCCTGTCCCGTGGTGCTCCCGGCGTCCGCGGACGTCGACGACGACCTCGCGCGGCTCGGCGGCTACGCGCGCCCGTCGGGCCGACCGGGACGCGAGCGTCTGCGGGCGCGGCTCGCACGGCTTCGCCGTCGCTGAGACGATGCGCGTCTACCTCAACTTCACGCCGCGCCAAGGGCCCTACGGCGGCGCGAACGCGTTCCTGCGGACGCTCATGGCCGAGCTGGGCCGACGCGGCGTCTCGTTCACGGCCGACGAGCGCGAGCCGGTCGACGTCGCGCTGCTGAACGCTCTCACGGACGGTCTGCTGCCTCGACGACGTCGAGCGGATCGCTCAGCGTGGCACGCCCGATCGTCCATCGGAAGACGGGGTTCCGGGCCCGCGGCGCGCCCGGGCTGCGCGCCGTCGTGGAAGGGGTCGTGCTGGGCGACGCCCACCAGGTCGCGTTCTCGCCGTTCGTCGCCCACAGCGGTCTTCCAGAGCGTCTACAGCCGCGGGGTGTTCGTCGCCGCCGGCTTCGACGGGCCCTGCGAGCGTGATCCCAACGGGGTCGACGAGGCCGTCTTCCACCCTGGTGCACCGGGCGCCCGTCACGCGCCGCGCGCGGGCGAGCCCGTGCGCGTGGCGATCTCCACCTGGTCGACCGATCCGAGCAAGGGGTTCGCCCACTACGCGGCGATCGACGCGACGCTCGTCGGCCGTCGCGACATCGAGGTCACGCTCGTCGGCCGTGTGCCGGACGGGCTCGCGTTCCGCGCGATCCGCGTCGTGCCGCCGCGTGCGGCTCCGGGAGCTCGCCGACGTTCCTGCGCTCGCAGCACGTGCTCCTCGCCCTGACGGAGCACGAGTCGTGCTCGAACGCGCTGATCGAGGGCCTCAACTGCGGGCTGCCGGCGATCTATGCCTCGACTCCGGGGCGAACCCCGAGATGGCCGAGCCGTACGGGGTGGAGTGGGCCGGCGACCTCGACGCCGCGCTCGGCGCGCTCCTTCCGCGCTACGACGAGCTGGTCGGCGCGGCTCCGCGACAACCCCTTCCGGATCCGCCCGTCGCCGACCGCTACCTCGAGGTGCTCGAGGCAGCCGCCGCGACCTGACCCCGGGCTCGCCGATCCTCCTCCAGCAGCTCCCGGCACAACGTCTCGAGCCCCTCGGCGAACGCGCCGTAGGAGAACTCCGGCGCGCGCGCGCGTGCTCCCGCCTCGAGCCGCTGCGCGGAGCGCGTCGTCGCCGGCGAGCGTCGAGCAACGCGGCGCGATACCCCGCGACGTCGCCTGCGTCGACGAGCAGCCCCTCCACGCCGTGGCGGACGTAGTCGTCGACGCTGGCGTCGCGCGTCGTGACCACGGCGCGCCCAGGCGTAGCGCCTGCGCGACCGTCGTGTGGCCGTGCGGGTCAGCCCCGGGACGGAGCGGGACGACGACGCACAGCGCCCCCGCTGCCCAGCCGAGGAAGTCCTGCAGCGGCATCCGCCAGTGCACCTCGCACTCGGGAGGCAGGGCGCCCGCGACGCCGAGCGTCTCCGGGCTGTCGGTGACGAGCACGAGCCGCAGGCCGGAGCCGGCGACGGCGGCGGCGAGCGAGGCGAAGTCGCGCAACGACCCGCCCCCGCTGAAGACGTACGGCGCCTCCTCGGAACGAGGCACGACGGCGGCGTAGTCGCCGTCGGCCGGAATCGGCAGGTAGCGGTAGGTCGGCCGGCCCTCGGTCTCGCGGCTCGAGTAGACGATCACGCGGTCGGCGTAGCGGCCCCAGCGAGGGCCGAAGAACACCTGGTTCGTGACCACGAGTCGCGCTCTCAGCAGCCGCAGCCGTCGCAGGACGAGCAATGGGGGCACGAGTCGGTGCGCGCTGCCGGTGACGATCACGCGCGGTCGGACACGGACGAGCGCCGGGAGCGCGCGCAGCGCGAGCAGCATCGTGTTGATCACCGACGTCGAGTGACCGGTGACGATAGGGGTCTCGACACGGTGCGGGAAGCGCTCCGCCTCTGACGAGGCCCAGAAGCCCTTGCGCGCCGTCAGCACCAGCACGCGCTCGAGCCCGTCGCGCTCGGAAGGGCCCGGGGTCATCCGCTCATTATGGAGTGGCGCCGGTCGTCTACGGTGTCGCGGTGCCGCTGCTCTCGTCGGACGAGCTCTCCCGCCGCCCGGTCGACCGGGTGGCGCGGCACGTCCGCGCCGGCGCCCGGTGGACGCGCCTCGCCCTCCCGCTTCGCGTGCCGGACGACCTTCGCGTCTCGTACGGCCACGACCTGGTGCCCGCTCCCGGTGCTCCGGCCCGCGGCGGCACCGCCAAGGCGCAGCGGCTCGCCACGCGGTTCCCGAACCGTCCGGCGGACTTCACGCTGCTCTACCTCGGCTCGTCGTGGCTGCCCCGGGACCTCGGGCCGCTGCTCCGCGCGGCTGAGCGCCGCGGCGCGCCGGTCGTCGTCAACCAGGACGGCGCCGGATACCCCGCGTGGGCCGGCGACGGGTGGGCCGAGCACAACGTCCCGCTCCGGCGGGCCCTGCTCGCCGCCCGCCACGTCCTCTACCAGAGCACCTTCGCGAGGCTCTCCTGCGACCGGTACCTCGGCGAGCCACGCGGGAGCTGGGAGATCCTCCCGAACGCGGTCGACGTCGACGTCTTCCGTCCGCCCGCGAAGTCGCCCTCACGGCGACCCGGTGATCGTGCTCGGCGGGGATCAGTACCAGCCCTACAAGCTCGAGCTGGGGCTCCGTGCGCTCGCAGCCCTTCGTCGGAGCGTCCCCGAGGCGCGGCTCGTCGTGACGGGACGGCTCGCGTTCCCGATCGACCGCCTCGTCGCCGAGCTCGGCCTCGACGGGGCGGTCGACGTCGTCGGGCGCTACGCGCAGCGCGACCTGGTCGTCGATCCTCCACCGCGCGCACGTCTACCTGCACCCGAAGGTGAACGATCCCTGCCCGTCGGCGGTGATCGAGGCGCTGGCCTGCGGCGTGCCGGTCGTCTACGCGGCGAGCGGGGGCACGATCGAGCTCGTCGGGGACGAGGGCGGGATCGGCGTGCCGCACCCCGTCGACTGGGACGTCCAGACGCCACCGGCGCCGGACGATCTCGCCGCCGGCCGTCGCGCTGGCGTTACGCGATCGCGACCGGCTCGCGGCCGGCGCTCGCCGGCGGGCGGTCGAGCGCTTCGCGCTCGAGCCGTGGCTCGATCGTCACGCCGAGCTCTTCTCGGAGCTGCGCGATGCCCCCCGGCCTCCGCGATAGCCTGCGACGCGCCCACGCAGCACCTCGAGCTGCGACTCGCGCCCGCTCGGGATCGCGCCGTGCGAGCGCGAGCACGGCGCCACCGAGCGGTCTCACCACCATCCGGCCGAGCATGCGTGGCCCGTATCGGTGGCGCGCGAGGATCCAGCCGACGCTCGCACCGTCGCGACGGGCGATCGCCCGCTCGTCGGCGGGTGCGAGCGGCTTCGCGGGGTGGAGGATCACCGCGGCGGGCTCGTACACGACGCGGGCGCCGCAGCGCAAGGCCCGCACGAGCAGCTCGATCTCCTCGCCCGAGTGCCACGGCGTCCCCGCTCCGAGCCCGAGCCGCTCGTCGAACGGGCCGATCAGCCTCGATCACGTCGCGGCGCAGGAAGAGCGTGTGGGACATCGCCCGATTCCAGACCGTGTCGGGCGTGATCTCCTCGGGCGCCTGGCCCCAGCGCCCCGTCGGCCGGCCGTACGGATCGGCCGCCTGCCCCGAGACGCCGCCCACGGCAGGGTCGTCGAAGGCCCGCGCCACCTGCTCGAGCAGGTCGTCCGGATAGAAGCAGTCGTCGTCGGGCCAGCCGACGATGTCGGCGTCGAGATGCGGCAGCGCGGCGTTCCGAGCGCGCGACAGGCCGGGGGCGACCGGAGGTGCAGCACGTCGAGTCCGGGATGCGCCGCGACGACGGCGACGAGCCGGTCGTCGGGGTTCTGGTCGACGAGGAGCACCCTGAAGCCGGTGTGGCTCTGATGGTCGAGCGACCGGAGCAGCCGGTCGAGCTCGGTCGTCCGATCGAGCGTCGCCACGACGAGATCGAACGTCGGCGTCTCCGGCGGCATCGGCGCAGGCTATCGTCGCGGCGGCTCATGGGCACGACCTCGCACCGGCCGCTCGTCTCCGTCGTCCTCTCCGGCGCGCGACGCAGGGGCGTACCTCCCGCTCGCGGTGCGAAGCATCCTGCAGCAGACGCTCGCCGACCTCGAGCTCGTGGTGATCGACGACGGCTCGACGGACGGCACGCAGGCCTTCCTCGCCGCGGTCGCCGATCCACGGCTCAGGGTCGTCCGCAACGAGATGTCGGTCGGCCTCGCCGCGTCGCTCAACCTCGGGATCGAGCTGTCGCGGGGCGCCTATCGTCGCTCGCATGGACGCCGACGACGTCGCGCTCCCACGACGGCTCGAGCTCCAGGTCGCCCGTCTGCGCGCGACGCCCACGCTCGCCGTCGTCGGCACCGGAGTGGTCGAGCTCTCGGCCACGCGGACGAGCTCGGCCGCGTCCACCTCGTCCCGGGTGGCCCGGACGTGACCCGCTACCGGGCGCTCTTCGGGACGCCCGTTCTTCCACCCGTCGGTGCTCCTCGACCGCGAGACCCTCGACCGGCACGGGCTCGCCTACGACCCCACCTTCGCGGTCACCCAGGACTACGAGCTCTGGGGCAGGATCCTCGCCGTCGCCGATGGAGACAACATCGAGGAGCCCCTCGTCCTCTACCGGGCGCATCCGGGACAGGCCTCGGCGACGAGGTCGGAGCTCCAGACCGACCTCCGACGGAGCCTCGCGCTCGAGCGCATCCGCGGTGCGGCGCCCGAGCTCGACGAGGACGCTGTCGGAGCTCGCGTGGCTCGTCGGCGACGTTCGACCCGTCCCGGCGGGACGCGAGGCCGACGCGGCGGAGGCGTTGCTCGCGCTGCTCGAGGCGATCGACGCGTCGCCTGCCGTCCGGCGCGTCGCCGCCCGCGCGGTGGCGCGGCTCGCGGCGCGGAGCGCACGGCGTGAGCCGCGCCGCCGTCGCCCGGACGCGCTCGGCTCGATCCGCTGCTGCCGCTCACGGTCGCCCGGCTGCGGACGACGGAGGCCCGCGTCCGGCGCCGGCTGGGGAGCGAGGCCCGCCGCGACTCAGGGCGCTCGAAGGTGACGGCGCCGGCAGCACCACTCCGGGTGACCGTCGTCTCGCCCGAGCCGACGCCGTATCGCGCACCGCTCTTCGACCGGCTCGCGGCGCGCGCCCGATCTCGACGCTGACCGTCGTCTACGCAGGACGCACGATCGCCGAGCGGTCGTGGACGTCGACTACCGCCACCCGGCGACGTCGTCCGGGCGGCCTTCGCGTCCCCGGCGCGCGCGGCGTCCTTCGCCACGACTACCCGATCACCCCGACGTGATCGGGGCGCTGCGCCGAACCGCGCCGGACGTCGTGGTCGTCTCGGGCTGGAGCACGTTCGCGTGCCAGGCCGCGATCGCGTGGTGTCGTGCGGCCGGCACTGCCGTACGTCCTGCAGGTCGAGAGCCACGACGCGGGACCCCCGCGCGGGGTGGCGTCGCGCGGTCAAGGGCGCGGTCGTCCCGCCGGTCGTCCGCGGGGCGGCTGCCGTGCTCGTCACGGGCTCGCTCGTCCGCGACTCGATGATCGAGCGCGGCGCAGATCCGTCGGCGCTCGGGTCTTCGCCGAGACGGTCGACGTGGCCGGCTACGGGGCGCGCGCTGACGCCCTCCGACCGGAGCGCGAGACGCTGCGCGAGCGCCTCGCGCTCGCGCCCGACGACGTCGCGGTGCTCACGGTCGCCAGGCTTGCGCCGGAGAAGGGGATCGACACCCTCATCGAGGCGCTCGCGCGGCTCGACGAGCCGCGTCCGGTGCTGGTCGCGGTCGGCGAGGGAGAGGAGCGCGAGCGTCTCGTGCGCCTCGCGGAGCGACCACGACGTCCGGTTCGTCCTCCACCGGGGCACTGCCCTGGGACCGCGTGGTCGAGGCGTACGTCGCGGCCGACGTGTTCGCGCTCGCCTCGCACGTACGAGCCCTGGGGGGTCGTCGTGAACGAGGCCGCCGCCTGCGGACTGCCGCTCGTCCTCTCGGACCACGTCGGTGCCGCGCCCGACCTGCTGCGCGACGGGGAGAACGGGCTGCTCGTCCCGGCGCGAGACGACGGACGCGCTCGCCGTGGCGCTCGCGCGCCTCGCGCGCGACGCGCCTCTTCGGCACGCGGCGGGAGCGCGCTCGCGAGCGCTCGTGGCGGACTGGGGGTACGAGGCGAGCGTCGACGCGTTCGTGCGCGCCGTGCCGACGAGCGGCCGGGCTCGCTCTCGTCTAGCGTCGATCGTCGTGACGGATCGTGAGCCCGCGGCCCGGCCGCGCATCCTCGTGCTCAACCAGTACTACTGGCCCGGCATCGAGGCGACGGCCCAGCTCCTCGCGCAGCTCTGCGAGGCCCTCGCGGCGGACTACGACGTGACGGTCGTGACGGGCCAGGTCCGCGGACCAGCCCGAGCTGCCGGCCGAGGAGACGAGAGGCGGGGTGCGGATCGTGCGCGTCCGCTCGACCACGTACGACCGCTCGCAGCTGCACCTGCGGGCCGCGAACTACCTCTCGTACCTGGGTGACACGGCGCTCACCGCGCTGCGAGGCGAGCGGCCCGACCTCGTCCTCTGCATGACCGACCCGCCCGTCGTCGGGGACATCGGGATCGTCGTCGCCCGCCGCTTCGGGGCGCCGTTGCTGGTGATCAGCCAGGATGTGTTCCCCGAGATCGCCGAGCGGCTCAAGCGGCTCGAGAACCCTGTGATCATCGGGGCGCTGCGGCAGCTCGTCGGCGCGTACCTGCGCCGGGCCGACCGCGTGGTCGCGATCGGCGACACGATGCGGCTGAGGCTCGTGGAGAAAGGCGCCGACGAGGCGCGGATGGTGGTGATCCCGAACTGGATCGACACCGCGGCCGTGACGCCCCAGGCTCGCGACAACGCCTGGGCGCGCGAGCAGGGACTCGACGAGCCGTTCGTGGTGATGCACTCCGGCAACGTCGGTCATGCCCAGGACCTCGACAGCTTCATCCGGGCGGCGACGTTCCTGCGCGACCTCGACGGGCTCCGACTCGTCGTGATCGGGTTCGGCGCCCGCTACGGCGAGCTCACCGCGCTCGCGCGCAGGCTCGGAGTGACGGACAGGGTGCGGTTCCTGCCCTACCAGCCGCGCGACGTGCTGCCGCTCTCGCTCGCGGCGGGCGATCTCCACTACGTCGGGCTCGCCCGCGGGCTGTCCGGCTACGTCGTGCCGAGCCGGCTCTACGGGATCCTCGCCGCCGCCCGACCGGTGCTCGTCTCGGCTGACCCCGAGAGCGAGACCGCGAGGATCGTCGAGGGCGCGGGCTGTGGCGTCGTGGTGCCGCCGGGCCGGCCGGAGCTCGTCGCGGACGTGATCCGTGACGCGGTCGAAGGGACGCTCGTGCTCGAGGGGATGGGCGAGCGGGGGCGTGCCTGGGTGGAGCGTGAGGCAGACCGCGAGGTCGCGTTCGCCCGCTATCGAACGGTCGTGGGTCAGCTGGCTCGCCGCGAGGCCAGCAGCCTGCGGTAGAGCGCGTCGATGTCGTCCACGAGCCGCTCGACGGAGTAGCGCTCCAGCATCCGCTCGCGTCCGACCTCGCCCATCGCGCGCCCGCGGACGGGGTCGTCGGCGATCAGCGCGAGACGCTCGGCGAGCGCGTGCGTGTCACCCGCGCGCACGAGGTACCCGGTCTCGCCCTCGTCGACCACGTCGGCGACGCCGCCCACGCGGGTCGCCACCACCGGCTTCGCGGCGGCGAGCGCCTCGATGATCGTGACGGGAGTGCCCTCGTTCGCCGAGGTGAGCACGACCGCGTCGCACACCGCGTACCAGCGCGCGACGTCCTCCTGGTACCCGAGGAACTGGCAGGAGGCCGCGAGGCCGAGGTCGTGTGCGCGCTGCTCCAGCCGGGCGCGATCGTCGCCATCCCCGACCAGCAGCAGCAGCGCGTCGACTCCACGCTGCCGGAGCGCGGCGAGCATCGTGAGAAGGTCGTCGGTGCGCTTCACCGCCGTCATCCGGCCGAACCAGCCCACCACGAACCGTTCGGGCGGGATGCCCAGGCGGCGTCGCACCTCGGTCCGGTCGCCGTCGAAGCGGACGCGCGGCACGAGGTCGATCCCGAGTCGCACGACCTCGAACTTCGCGGCCGGGGCGACGTGGAGCCCGACGAGCTCGTCCCGCACCTCTGGGCTCACCGCGACGAGCCGGTCGCTGATGCGGGCCAGCGCGGTCTCGATCGCACGGAACACGAGCGACCCGAAGGTGCCGAAGTAGCCCCGTAGCACGTGGCCGTGGAAGGTGTGCACGACCACCGGGCGTGGACGCCCTGCGACCAGGGCCGCCACCCGCCCGACGGCACCTGCCTTGGCGGTGTGCGTGTGCACGACGTCGGGACGCACGCGACGGATGATCCGCGCGAGCTCGCGGACGGCGATGACGTCGCGCAGCGGGGAGAGCTCCCGCGAGAGACCCGGCAGGCGGACGACCTCGACGCCTGCCTCGGCGGCGATCCGCTCCATCGACTCCTCGCCGCGGGCGACGTCCCCGGCGACGAGCGTGGTGTCGTAGCCTCTCGCGGCGAGCCCTTCGGTGAGGTACGTGACGTGCAGCGCCGGGCCGCCGATGTTCAGCCGGGCGATCACGCGCACGATCCGGATCCGTCGCTCGCTCACCGCGTCCTCGTCCAGCGGAGCGGCGGTTCGGGGTCGTACCGGCGCAGCGCGGCCAGCTCTTTCGGCGCCACCGTTGCGTCGTCGCCGGGTCGTGGCACGCCCCAGGCCACGCGGTAGGTGGAGGCGAGCTCGCCGCCGGCGTAGCGCTCGGGGAACGCGTTGCCCGAGTACGTGAGGACGACCGAGTACCCGAGCGCCAGCAGCCCGACCGCGCCGAACACGGCGACCGCAGCCTTGCCGGCGAGTGGCACCCGTCGCGCGGCGAGGCACATGTAGCCGATCACGAACGGCACGATCGGGAGGAAGAAGCGCGGGTGCTCGTAGGGGAAGAGGAGGATCATCACAAGGGTCGCCGCGATGTACCCGTCGGCGGGCCGCAGCGTCCGTCTGCGGGAGGCCAGCACGGCCACCACGACGCCGAGCGCGACGAGGCCGACGAGCGCAAGCGGACGTTCCACGATGCTCCGTCCGAGACCCGAGAGAGGGACGTTCGCGACGACCGAGCCGGAGGTCACGAGCATGCGCCACAGCTCGTCGCGAGCCGTTCCGACCGGGTCGTCTGTCCAGCGATCGGTCGACAGCGCATAGGGCGCGGCCACCACGACGAGCGCACCGACGACCGTCACGGCCACGACGGTGATCCGCCGCACGACGCTCCGTGCCGGGGCGAGCGCGACGGCCGCGCCGAGGGCGACGCCCGCCGTCCGGATCGTGCAGGCCGCCCCGACCAGGCCGATCCCGCCCAGCAGCCACCACAGCGAGGCCCGTCTGCGCGCAAGCGACAGCGCGGCGAGGGCGGCCGAGGAGACCCCGAAGAACGGCAGCTCGCTCGCCGGCACGGAGACGTACTTGATCACGTAGACGGACAGGGCTGTCGCGACGAGCATCACCGCGACCTCCCTCCGCGTCATCCCCAGATCGACGGTGCACACGACCGCGGACGCAGCGAGGGCGAGCGCGAGGAACGCGAGCGCGAGCAGCGTGAACCCCACGGGCCCGGCACCCCCGAGCCGGTCGAGGCCGCCGAGCATGAGCGGATAGCCCGGAGGCATCGTCTGCGAGCCCGGTGGATGGAGACCCGTCCCGTCCGCGACCGAGGCGGCGAGCTGGAGGTAGATCCCTGCATCGGTGTCGAGCCGCAGCGGACCGGGAAGCGTGAGGAGGAACCCGACGAGGATCGAGGCGAGGACGACCGCCGTGGTCGTCGAGAGCGACGGTCGATATCCGCTGCGACCCACAGCGCGCGATCGTACCCTGAGTGCGCCTGCCCTCTCGCGACGCGACGTAGACTCGCGCAGGTGGCCGTGCTCAAGGCGCTCTTCTGGGGCTCGCTCGGCGCTGTCGTCTGGACGCACGTCGGCTACCCGCTCGCGACGATCGCCGCGTCGCGCCTGCGCGCGCCGGCCCGTGCGCAAGGACGGCGCGTTCGAGCCCGACGTCACGGTCGTCGTCGCCGCCCACGACGAGGAGCCCGTGATCGAGCGACGGATCGAGAACCTGCTCGCGCTCGACTACCCGGCCGAGAAGCTCGCGATCGTCGTCGCCTCCGACGCGTCGACCGACGCGCACGAACGCGATCGTCGAGGACATCGCCGCGCGCGAGCCGCGCGTGCGCGCTGCTCGACTGCCCGCGCGGGCGGCAAGGTCGCCGCCCAGGACCGCGCGGTGCGCGGCGACGAGCGAGCGAGATCGTCGCCTTCTCCGACGCGAACGCGACCTGGGCGCCCGACGCGCTGCGGCGGCTCGTCGAGAACCTCGCCGACCCCGAGGTCGCCTACGTCTGCGGGCAGCTCCGGCTCGAGGACGCCGAGGGCGGCGAACCGCGAGGGGCTGTACTGGCGCTACGAGATGGCGCTGCGCGAGGCGGAGTCACGGCTCGGCTCGGTCACCGGCGGCAACGGCTCGATCTACGCGGTCCGCCGGTCGGACTACGTCGAGGTCGACCCGACCTGGGGCCACGACCTCTCGTTCCCGTACCGCATGGTGCAGGCGGGCACGCGCGCCGTCTACGAGCCGGCGGCGCACGCGTTCGAGAAGCCGACGCCCTCGAACGAGACGGAGTACGGCGCAAGGTGCGGATGTTCGAGCACTGCTGGGAGATCACGCTGCGCGGGCGGATGCTTCGCGACCTGCCGCCCGGGTACCTGGTCGCGATGCTCTCGCACCGCGTGCTGCGCTACGGCAGCGGGATCGCGCACGTCGTGCTCGCGGCGACGAGCGTCGCGCTCGCGCCCGTCGGTCTGGTGTACGCGGCCGTGCTCGCTCGCCCAGGTCGCTGCTCGCGGCGGCCTTCGCCGCCGGCGTCGGGATCGCCCGCTACTACGTCTACGTCACCTGGGCGACGTCGCAGGCGCTCTGCGAACTACCTGCGGCGCGGCGTCCCGGCGACGTGGGAGGCGGCGGAGGGGACGCGGGCCCGCGGAGCCGCGGTGAACCGGGCCGCCGACGTCGCCGTCGCGGGCTCGGCCTCGCGGTCACGAGCCCGCTGCTGGCGCTCGCGGCGCTCGCGATCAAGCTCGAGGACGGCGGCCCGGTCCTCTACCGGCAGGCGCGCGTCGGGAAGGACGGCGCCGACTTCGAGGTGCTGAAGCTCCGCTCGATGGTCGTCGGGCGCCGAGACGAAGGGCGCGGGCCTCGCGGTCGACGCGGGCGACGCGCGCATCACGCGCGTCGGGCGCGTCCTGCGCCGCACCTCGGTCGACGAGCTGCCGCAGCTCTGGAACGTCCTGCGCGGCGACATGTCGGTGATCGGCCCGCGGCCGACGCGTCCGCAGCCAGGTCGAGCGGTACACGGAGCGCCAGCGGCGGCGTCTCGAGGTGCAGGCCGGGCCTCACCGGCTGGGCGCAGATCCACGGCCGCGCGACGCTGCCCTGGGCGGAGCGGATCGAGCTCGACGTCTGGTACGTCGACCACCGCTCGCCGGCCGTCGACCTGCAGATCCTGCTGCGGACGCCGCTCGCGCTCTTCGGCGGCACCTACAAGGGCGCGACCGGCGGCTGGCAGGACGCCTGCGACCGCCGCCGCCTCCGACGCCGCCGCCTCCGCCCGACCGCGCCGCCTGACCCGCGTGCCGGCCTGGCCTCCACCGGGTCGCGGCAGGACGAGGTCACTGCTGAAGCCGCGCCCGGGTCACGTCGTGGGGGAGCAAGCCAGGGCTAGGCCGCCCTCGCGTGGTCGAGGGCGGACGCGGGCGCGGCTTCAGCCGTGAGCCACTGCCGCACCCGGCGCCTCGAGCATGCACCGGCGGGGCAGCCAGATACGCTCCCACGCCGTGACCGTCGGTCCTCTTCACCTGCGCCGGCCAGCGGGTCGACATCGTCAGCGCGTTCGGGCGCGCCGGGGCGGTCACGATCGCGACCGACGCCGACGCGCTCGCGCCGGCGCTCTACCACGCCGACCACAGGGCGATCGTGCCGCGCGTCGCGCGACCCCGGGTACGTCGCCGCGCTCGCGGCGCTGGTCGCGCGAGCACGACGTCGAGGCTGATCGTCCCGCTCAGCGACCTCGACCAGGAGCTCCTCTCGACGCTCCCGCGACGCGCTCGCGCCGGCGCTCGTGCTCGCGCCCGCGCCGGAGGTGTGCCGCGCGATGGGCGACAAGTTCCTCGCGCACCGTCTTCTTCGAGGAGCACGGGCATCGCCGAGCCCGCGCTCGTGGCTTCCCGACGAGGTCCCCGCCGACGCGCGCTACCCGCTGCTCGTCAAGGTCCGCGAGGGGTTCGGCTCGCGTCACATCTACCGCGCCGCAGACGCCCGAGGAGCTCGACCTACCACCTCGGCCGCACCCCGGTGCGACTCGTTCGTGCAGGAGGTGTGCCTCGGCGAGGAGTTCTCGATCGACGTCTTCTGCGACCTCGACGGCCGCTGCCTCAACGCGATCCCGCGCACGATGATCCAGTCGAAGGGCGGCGAGTCGATCAAGGGGCGCTCGCTCCGCGACCCCGAGCTGATCGCGCACGGCGCGCGCGTCGCGGAGACGATCGGCGTGGTCGGCCCCGCGAACGTCCAGTGCTTCCGCGAGCCCGACGGCTCGCTCCCCGTCACGGACGTCAACCTCCGCTTCGGCGGCGGCTTCCCGCTGCCGCTCGCCGCGGGCAGCCGCTATCCGGCGCTCGCGCTCGCGCTCGCGCGCGGCGAGCGCCCCGAGCCGCGGCTCGGCGACTTCCGCGACGGCGTCGTGATGACGCGCTTCTTCTCCGACCTCTGCCTCGTCGAGGACGAGGACGGGCGCCTCGTGCCGTTCGCCGAGGAGCTCCCGGAGCCGATCGCAGGAGAGCCGGGGGAGACGTGAGCGCGGGGCGGTGGGCCGGGCCGGTCGCCCTCGCGATCGTCGCGGCGCTGCTCGTCGCTGCTCGTCTGGGACGTCGCCCACTTCCCCTGGCGGCAGGGTACGACGCCACCGCGGGCGCCCACTACGCCGAGGCGCTCGGGCGAGCTCACGGCTGCCGACGGCGGAGGACACCGACGTCTGGCACAACCCGCCGCTCTGGTTCGCGCTCGCCGGCGCGATCTACCGCGCCGGGGAGATCGTCGGGATCGGCGATCCCGGGCCTCCCCGTCCAGCTGCTGAGCGCGCTGCTTCGTCGTCGGGATCTGCCGTGCTCACGGCGCTCCTCGCGCGCGAGCTGTTCCCTGAGCGGCGCGCGCTGCCGCTCGTCGCCCTCGGCTGCGTCGTGCTGACGCCCGATCCTCGTCCGTGCGGGCGTGCTCTTCCATCCCGAGCCGCTCGCCGCGCTGCCTCGCCACCGCCGCGCTCGTCGCGTTCGTCCGGGCGGTGCGGCGGGACGCTCTCGCTCGCGACCGGCGCGGGCATCGGGCTGCTCGTCGGGCTCGCGAACCTGACCCGCACGTGGGCGCTCGCGCGCTCCTCGCGCTCCTGCTCGGGGCGATCTGGGTCGCGCTCGCGAGCGAACGCGCGACGCACGTCGGTTCGCGGTGGGGGTCGCCGTCGTCGCGGCCTTGCTCGTCGGGCCCTGGCTCGCGGTCAAGACGGCGGTGCACGGCAGCCCACTCGCCTACAGCCAGCCGGATCCCTCGCCAGTGGCGCCAGCGCGGCCGCCCGGCGTCGTTCTGGGTCGGGCTCGATCTCCGCGAGGTGATGACGACGCCGTATCAGCCCTTCTTCCGCAACCACCTCGTGCCGACCGTGTACACGGACTGGTGGGGCGACTACTGGCGCACGTACAGGGTGCCGCCGGCGCTGAAGGACGAGCCCGATCGGCTCCCCGCGCGGTGGGCTGCCCCGCTCGTCCGCCAGTCCTGGGTCGGCGTCGTCGGGCTCGCGGTTCGACGCTGCTCGGGTTCGTGCTGCTCGTCCGGACCGCAGTGCACACTCGCGACCCGGCGCTCGGCACCGTGCTCCTCGGATCGGTGGCGCTGCTGGTCGTCTCGTTCGTCGCGTTCCTCGTCCGCTACCCGAAGCAGGACGGGGACAACATCAAGGCGCTCTACCTCCTGAACGCCGCGCCGGTCGTCGCGCTCGCCTGCGCGGTCGGGCTCACTGCGGTCGCCGGACGCGGCATGGCTGCTCGTGGGATCGCCGTCGTCGTGCTCGCGGCCGCGGCGTCGCTCGTGACGGTGAGCTTCCTGGTCCTCCCGCGAGGCTGACGGCTACCCTCGGACGATGTCCGCGCAGGCGCCGACTCCGTTGGGCTCGGCCGCGCTCGGCGGCGCTCGTCATCGTCCTCGTCGCGGAGGCATCGGCCTCTTCGTCGCCGAGCGGTAGCGGGACGAGGACGTGGTCGGCTCCTCGACCGAGGAGTTCGTCGTCACGGACATCCCGGACCCCGTGCCTCCCCGCCCGGCCCCTCTCGACGAGTGACGCGTGTTCTGGCCGACGTACGGGTACTCGTCGAGCGCACGCGCATCTCACCCTCCGGCATCGGCCGCCGTTCGATCGTCGTTGGATGTTCCGGGGACGGAACCTCCTCGAGTTCCCGCCCTCGATCGCCTACGGCAACCTCTACGTCTCGAACATCGACGGCGATCACCTGGGCCGTCTCCACCGAGACGGGGAAGGCCGTCTGGCGGCACGCCTCGGGTCACTGCACCGCCTCGACGCCTGCCGTCGCCGACGGTCTCGTGGTGCAGGCGTTCCTCAACCGAGCGCCGTGCAACTCGTCCCGCTCGCCGTTCGAGCTCGACGGGGCGGTGATCGCCTTCGACGCCCGCACCGGCAAGGTGCGCTGGCCGTGACGCTCGGCCCGACGGAGTCCTCGCCGCTCGTCGTCGGCAGGCGCGTGCTGGTCGGTGACTGGCGCGGCGACGTCGTCGCGCTCGACCTGCGCCACCGGGCGCCGGCTGTGGTCGTACCGCACCGGCGAGCGGGTCAAGGGCGCCGATCACCGCGTCGGGGAACGGTCGCCTTCGCGGGGAGCTACGACGGTCACGTGGTCGCGCTCGACCTGCGCACCGGTGCGCTGCGCTGGCGCTCGTCGTCGCAGGCCCGCTCGGCGGCCTCGGCCGGTTCTACTCCACCCCCGCGTGGCGTACGGCCGCGTGTACATCGGCTCGACCGACGGCAAGGTCTACTCGTTCGGCGCCTCGTCCGGCCAGCTCCTCTGGTCGACCTCGACGGGTGGCTACGTCTACTCGTCGCCTGCCGTCTGGCGGCGGACGGTGTTCGCCGGCTCCTACTCGCGCAGGCTCGTGGCCCTCGACGCGGCGACCGGGGCGGTGCGCTGGAGCGTTCTCCGTCAACGGCCCGATCTCGGGCTCGCCGACGGTGATCGCGGGTCTCGTGTGGTTCGCCACCCTCTCGGGTCGCACGTACGTCGTCGACGCCGAACCGGACGGCAGGTGTGGACCTACCCGGACGGGGAGTACACGCCGGTCGTCGCCGACGCGAAGCGCGTCTACCTCATCGGCCACACCCGGATCTACGCGCTGGATCCGCGCGGCTAACCTCCACCGATGCGCGTGATGGTGACGGGGGCGGCCGGGCTTCATCGGCTCGCACCTCTGCGAGGCTCTGCGGACGTCCGGGCACGAGGTCGTCGCCCTCGACGCGTACACCGACTACTACGATCCTGCGCGCAAGCGGGAGAACGCGGCGGGGCTCGACGTGCTCGAGCTCGATCTCGCCCGCGACCCGGTCGAGCTGGCCGGGCTCGACGCGGTGTTCCATCTCGCGGGACAGCCGGGCACGCGCAGCTTCGGGGCCGTCTTCCCGACCTACCTCGAGCGCAACGTCCTCGTGACCCAGCGCGTGTTCGAGGCGGCGGTCGAGGCCGCCGTCCCCGTCGTGTGGGCGAGCTCGTCGTCCGTCTACGGCGATGCCGAGCGCTACCCGACGCCGGAGGACGCGACGCCCCGCCCGAACAACCCCTACGGGATCACGAAGCTCGCGTGCGAGCACCTGCACGAGACGTACGCGCGGCAGTTCGGGCTCCGTGCGGTCGGCCTGCGCTACTTCACGGTGTACGGGCCACGGCAGCGGCCCGACATGGCCTTCGCGCGCGTCGTCGACGCCCTCGCCGAAGGACGGCCGTTCGAGGTGTTCGGCGACGGCACGCAGTCGCGGTCGTTCACGTACGTCGCCGACGTCGTCGAGGCGACCGTCGCGGCGCTCTCCGCGGAGCCGGGGATCTACAACGTGGGCGGGGGAGAGGAGGCGACGCTGCGCGATGCCCTCGACCTGCTCCAGGACATCTCGGGGCGGCATCTCGACGTCACGTACGCCGCCGCGGCGACCGGCGACATGCGCCGAACCCGGGCCGACACGACGCGCTTCGAGCAGGCGACCGGGTGGCGCGCGAGGACCCCGCTGCGCGACGGGCTCGCGGCCCATTGGGCCTGGGCCGCTGCTAGGGTCGGCGCCGTATGAGCGGCGTCGACCTGAACGCAGAGCGTGAGATCGACCTTGGCTCGGCATGGTCCCGCATCAAGCGGCGCTGGTGGATCCCGGTGCTCGGCCTGCTCCTGGGAGCGGTCCTCGGCGTCGTCGCGGCGACGGGCGGGAAGACCGTCTGGGAGTCGCAGGCGCTCCTCTACATGGGCCAGCCGTTCACGCCGTCGGGCGGCGGTCAGCTGCAGAGCCTGCAGACGAACCCCAAGACCGTGAGCGAGATCATCCGCTCGGAGGCCGCGATCAAGAAGGCCGCGGCTGCCTCCGGTCTCAAGCCGTCCCAGCTGCGCGGCAACGTCACCTCCGCGCCCGTCACGATCGCCACCGGCCAGACGGCGCGGAACCTCTCGCCGCTGATCCAGATCACCGTGCTCGCGCCACGCGGGGAGAAGTCCGAGCTCGCGGCGCAGTCGTTCGCCGACTCCGTGATCGAGGCGACGTCGGGGTACACCGACGACAAGGTCTCGCTCCTCGAGAAGCAGATCGCCTTCGACACCGCGCAGCTCGTCCGGCTCGACACCCGCATCCAGGCGGCGATCGACCAGCAGCAGCAGATCGCGAACGCGAAGGACATCCCGGTCAGCGAGCGGCTCCTCGCCCAGCAGAGCATCAACTCGAACCTCGCGGTCGCGGAGGCGCAGCGGCTGACCGTCCAGCAGGACCTCAACACGGCCAAGCAGCTGCTCTCGCTCGCGGAGCAGGTCGAGCGACCGATGCTCGTCCAGCCGCCCTCGGCGAAGAGCACCGCGGCCACCAGCCGGCGCAACGCGCTCGTCGTCGGTGCGCTCGTCGGACTGCTCGTCGGTGCGCTCGTGGCGTATGCGGTCGACCCGGTGCTGCGCAGGAGGGCCGCGCAGAAGCCGGCCTGAGGCGCGGGACGTGGTCGAGGGCAAGACCATCGCCGTCGTCGTCCCCGCCTTCGAGGAGGAGCTCCTCGTCGCGGACACGATCCGAGGCATCCCCTACGTTCGTCGATCGGATCGTCGTCGTCGACGACCACTCGAGCGACGCCACCGTGGAGCGCGCGCGCTCCGTCGACGATCCCCGCGTCGTCGTGATCGAGCACGAGACGAACGGCGGCGTCGGCGCCGCGATCGTGACCGGGTACGATCACTGCCGCGACGAGGGCGTTCGACGTCACCTGCGTGATGGCGGCCGACAACCAGATGGATCCCGACGAGCTCGCGCGACTCGTCGCGCCGGTCGCGCGCGGCGAGGTCGACTACGCGAAGGCCAACCGGCTCGCGAGCGGGGAGGCCTGGAAGCTGATCCCGCACACGCGCTTCCTCGGCAACGCGGTGCTCTCGCTGCTGACGAAGATCGCCTCCGGGCTACTGGCACGTCGCCGACTCGCAGGCCGGCTACACCGCGCTCTCCCTCGACGCGCTCCGGCGGCTCGACCTCGACCGCATCTATCGCCGCTACGGGTTCCCCAACGACTGCTCGTGCACCTGAACGTGCGAGAACGCGCGCGTGCAGCGACGTCGTCTCCCGGCCGATCTACGGCGTGGGCGAGCGCTCGGGCATCCGCATCCACGCCGTCGCGCCGCGGATCTCGTGGCTCCTGTTCAAGGGCTTCTGGTGGCGGATGAAGGAGAAGTACGTGATCCGCGACTTCCACCCGCTCGTCTTCTTCTACGTCCTCGGTGCGCTGATGACGACGGCGCGGCCTCGTCCTCGGGGTGGTGGTCGACGGCGTCGCGCCTCGGCTGGGGCAACGAGATCACGACGGCCGACGGTCGTGCTCGTCGCGCTGCTGCTGATCGCGGGGTTCCAGTTCTCGCTCTTCGGGATGTGGCTCGACCGCGAGGAGAACGACCACCTCGGCTGAGCCGGTGTGCCTCGTCGGCGGCCGCCGCCGCGGAAGTTCGGGGACCGTAAGGGTCCACGGTCGACCCTCGCGCGCCGACGGGTAGCATCGCGCCATGCCGACCTCCGTCGTCACCGGTGGGGCCGGGTTCCTCGGCTCCCACCTCTGCGAGGCGCTGCTCGCGCGCGGACCACCGCGTCGATCTGCGTCGACAACCTCGAGACCGGCTCGCTCGCGAACATCGAGCACCTCCGCGGCGACGCCGTTCGTCTTCGTGCCCGCACGACCTGACGCAGCACGTCGAGATCGACGGAGCCGGTCGACTTCGTCTACCACCTCGCGAGCCCGGCGAGCCCGATCGACTACCTGCGGCTGCCGCTGCAGACGCTCAAGGTCGGCTCGTACGGGACGCACAACGCGCTCGGCCTCGCGAAGGTGAAGCGCGCGCGCTTCCTGCTCGCCTCGACGAGCGAGGTGTACGGCGACCCGCAGGTGCACCCGCAGCCCGAGACCTACTGGGGTCACGTCAACCCGATCGGCCCGCGCGGCGTCTACGACGAGGCGAAGCGCTACGCCGAGGCGCTGACGATGGCCTACCACCGCCAGCAGGGCGTCGACACCGCGATCGTCCGGATCTTCAACACCTACGGGCCCGCGGATGCGGCCGCACGACGGGCGCGCGATCCCGACCTTCATGCGCCAGGCGCTCGAGGAGAAGCCGCTGACCGTCTTCGGCGACGGCTCGCAGACGCGCAGCTTCTGCTTCGTCGACGACCTCGTCCGCGGGCCTGATCCTGCTCGCCGAGTCGGGCGAGCACCTGCCCGTCAACATCGGCAACCCGACGGAGATGACCCTGCTCGAGCTGGCCGAGGCGGTCGTTCGCGGCGACGGGCTCGACGAGCCAGATCGTGCTACGAGGCGCTGCCGGTCGACGATCCGCAGGTGCGCCAGCCCGACATCACGCGGGCCCGCCAGCTGCTCGGCTGGGAGCCCGAGATCGAGCTCGACGAGGGCCTGCGGCGCACGCTCGCGTCGCTCGGACGGGAACCCGGCGCGTTGCGTAGGGCCGCGCGATCGGCGCTGCAGCTCGCCGTCGCGGCGCTCGTCGGCAGCCGCGTGCGCCTCGACCGCCTCGGCGTCGCGCTTCCTGCAGCGTCGGGATCTTCGACGACGCCCAGGTGCTCTACGGCGAACCCGGACAAGGTCTTCCCGCTGCTGCAGCTCGACGAACGCACGCGTCGATCCGGGTCAACCTCTGGTGGGGCGGGCCCGACGCTGGCGTCGCGCAGCGCAAGCCGGCGAACGCGCCGAACCCGGCCGACCCGGCCTACGACTGGGCGACGTACGACCGCACCGTGCGGTACGCTCGCCGAGAACGGGATCAGGCCCGTCTTCACGGTGATCGGGCACGCCGCCGTGGGCGAACGCGCGGCCGGGCTGGAACGTCGCGCCGACGAACGCCGGCCGACCTGCAGGCGTTCGTGACCGCCGCGGCGCAAGCGCTACAGCGGCACGTACAGGCTGCCGGACGGCGACCGTGCTGCCGCGCGGTCGCGAGCTGGGTCGCCTGGAACGAGCCGAACAACCCGGTCTTCCTGAAGCCGCAGTACGCGCGGTCGGGCACGACGGCTGGGTGATGCAGAGCGCGAAGGACTACGCGCGGATCTGCAACGCGGTCGTCGGCGGCGTGAAGTCGGTCGCAGACGTCGGCGAAGGTCGCCTGCGGCGTCACCGCGCCGCGCGGCAACAACAACCCGAGCTCGAGCCGGCCCGTCCGTCTCGCCGCTCGCGTTCCTCCGGGCGATGAAGCCGGCCGGCGCGAAGGGGTTCGACGCCTACGCGCACCACCCGTACTACGGCACGCCGACCGAGACGCCCTCGACGCCGCCCGCCCCGGGCGAGCGCGGTCAGGCGCCGACCGCGGTCACGCTCGGCAACATCGACGTCGCTGATCGCGCGAGGTCGACGCGGCTCTACGGGCAACAAGCGGATCTGGATCACCGAGTACGGCTACCAGACGAACCCGCCCGACACGCTTCTTCGGCGTCACCTGGACGAAGCAGGCGCTGTACCTGAAGCGAGGCGGTCGGGATCGCGCGGGCGCAACCCGCGGATCGACATGTTCCTCTGGTTCCTGCTCGTCGACGAGGTGCGGTCCGGAGGGCTGGCAGTCCGGCCTGATCACGGCCGACGGCACCCGCAAGCCCGCGATCGACGCGTTCCGCAGGGTCGCGGCCTCCTGATCCCGCAGGGTTCGGCTGGCGCGGGACGCGGGGCACATCCCTGAAGCAGTGAAACCTCAGACGACGCGGGGTCTGGGGTCGCGCAGCGAGCCCTGACCACGTCTCGTGGCGACGGGACGCGGCCGGTGGGCTGCGTGGGCTGTCGGGGCAGACCTCCGGCTTCGCCGGACGTCAGACCCCTCGTCGGGCCGGTTCGGGTAGACCGGGGGTCGGGTCGCGCAGCGAGCCCTGACCCCTCGCCAGACCGCCCGCTGCTCAGCGGCCGAACAGCGAGCGGGCGACGATCAGCCGCTGGATGTCGTTCGTGCCCTCGTAGATCTGCTCGAGCTTCGCGTCGCGCAGCCACTTCTCGACGGGGTACTCGGTCGAGTAGCCGTACGAGCCGAGCGTCATCACCGCGGCGTCGGCAGCCTGCCACGCCGCCTCGGAGGCGGCGATCTTGGCCATCGAGGCCTCGCACGCCGAAGGCCTCGCCCGCGTCCGCGAGCCGGGCCGCGTGCGTGCGTCAGCAGCCGCGCCTGGTCGAGCGCGCATGCGCGCGTCGACGAGCCGGAAGGACACCGCCTGGAAGCGGTGGATCGGCCGTCCGAACGCCTCGCGCTCCCTGCGCGTAGGCGACGGCGACCTCGAGCGCCGCGCGGCCGATCCCGATCGCGTTGGCCGCGAGCTGCACCCTCGTGCGCTCGAACCAGCGCATCACCCCGCGGAAGCCCTCGCCCTCGTCGCCCAGCCGCCGGTCGTCCGGGACGAAGCAGCCCTCGAGCCTCAGCTCGGCCGTCGGGTAGCAGCGGCTCCCGAGCTTGCCGAGCGGCCGTCCGAGGCTCGACGCCCTCGTCGTCCCGCGCGACGACGAAGCTCGTGATCCCGCGTGAGCCACGGCCCGGCGGCGACGGTCGCGTAGACGAGGTAGCGGTCGGCGTCCGGCGCCCCCGAGACCCAGGTCTTCGTCCCGTCGAGCACGTAGCCGCCCTCGACACGCGTCGCGGTCGTGGCGATCGCCGCTGCGTCCGAGCCGGCACCCGGCTCGGTCATCGCGAGCTCCGGTCAGGGGAGGATCGTCGCCGCAGAGCGCGGGGAGCCATCGCTCCCGCTGCTCAGCGGTCCCGAGCGCCACGATCGGCCCCGCGAAGAACCCTCCGCTCGTGACGAGCGAGCCGATCGGGCCGTCGCCCCAGCCGAGCTCCTCGTCACCAGGCACGCGGTCAGCAGGGACTCGATCCCGCCTCCGCCGTGCTCCGCCGGAAGGTCGAACGAGGTGAGGCCGGTCGCGGCGGCCTTGCGGATCACCTCCCGGGCACCTCCCCGGTCGGTCGTGGTGCGGCGGCGACCGGTCGGATCTCGCGCTCGGCGAAGTCGCGTGCGAGCGCGACGAGCTCGCGCTCGACGTCGGGATCGGTCGCCTGGGCGGCGGGCATCGCGCGATTCTCCCAGAGCGGCCGGGCGCGTCGTCTGCGGTCGCACGCGTGCGACCGGCGCGGAGGAGTGGCACGATGGAGGAGATGGGCAAGGGCTACGCAGAAGGGCCGGCGGCCGAGGAGGCGGAGCGCCGTCGCGACGAGCTCGCGGCGGGCAGGACCGAGACGGTCGGGCCGACGCGCCTCGCCGTCGTCGGGTGCACGGCCGAGCGGCCCGAGCGACACGTCCTGGGGTGGGCAGACGAGCTCGACGTGGACGGCCTCTTCGCTTCGGGCGAGGCCTGGGGCCTGCGCGTGGAGCGCCGCGTCGACCGAGCGTGACATGACAACGGGGCGGTCGACTACGCTGGTGTCGTAGGTGGAGAAGAAGGTCGAACAGCTCGATCACGTGATCATCCGGTTCGCCGGTGACTCGGGTGACGGGATGCAGCTGACCGGCGACCGCTTCACGAGCGAGACGGCGGCGCTCGGCAACGACCTCGCGACCTTCCCCGACTTCCCCGCCGAGATCCGTGCTCCGGCCGGCTCGCTGCCGGGGGTCTCCGGGTTCCAGGTGCACTTCGCCGACCACGACATCCTCACGCCGGGCGACCGGCCGGACGTGCTCGTCGCGATGAACCCGGCGGCGCTCAAGGCGAACCTCCACGACCTGCCGAAGGGCGCGACCCTCATCGTCAACACGGACGCCTTCAACGAGCGCTCGCTGCAGAAGGCCGGACTACGCGGCGAGCCCGCTCGACGACGGCTCGCTCTCCGACTACCACCTCCACGAGGTCGCTCTCTCGTCGATGACGGTCGAGGCGCTGAGCGAGATCGACGGGATCACCTCGCGCGAGGCGGAGCGCTCGAAGAACTTCTTCGCGCTCGGCCTGATGGCGTGGCTCTTCCACCGGCCGACCGAGGGGACGATCCAGTTCATCCAGGACAAGTTCGGCAAGCGGCCGTCGATCGCGGAGGCGAACACGCGCGCGTTCAAGGCCGGCTGGAACTACGGCGAGACGTCCGAGGACTTCGCCGTCTCGTACGAGATCGCGCCCGCCCAGCTCCGCCCGGCACCTACCGGCAGATCACCGGGAACGCCGCGCTCTCGCTCGGGCTCGTCGCGGCGTCGAAGCTCTCCGGGCCTCGACCTCTTCCTCGGTGCCTATCCGATCACGCCCGCCTCGTCGATCCTCGAGGACCTGGCCGTCGCGCAAGGAGTTCGGCGTGATCACCTTCCAGGCCGAGGACGAGATCGCGGCGGTCGGCGCCGCGGTCGGGGCGTCGTTCGGCGGCGCGCTCGGCGTGACCGTCTCGTCGGGCCCCGGGCATCGTGCTCAAGGCCGAGACGATCGGGCTGGCCGTGTCGCTCGAGCTGCCGCTCCTCGTGATCGACGTCCAGCGCGCCGGCCCGTCGACGGGCATGCCGACGAAGCCGGAGCAGGCCGATCTGCTGATGACGCTCTTCGGACGCAACTCGGAGAGCCCGGTGCCGATCGTCGCCGCGTCGAGCCCGTCGCAGTGCTTCCACGCGGCGATCGAGGCCGCGCGGATCGCGCTCAAGTACCGCACGCCCGTGTACCTGCTCTCCGACGCGGCGCTCGCCAACGGCTCCGAGCCGTGGCGGCTGCCCGACGTCGACGCGCTGCCGGACATCTCGACGACGTTCACGACCGAGCCGAACGACGGCGACCAGTTCCTGCCCTACCTCCGCGATCCCGAGACGCTCGCGCGGCCGTGGGCGGTGCCGGGGACGCCGGGTCTCGAGCATCGCATCGGCGGTCTCGAGAAGGCGGACATGCACCGGCTCGATCTCCTACGACGCCGACAACCACGACCAATGGTGCGGCTGCGCCAGCGCAAGATCGACGGGATCGCGGCCGACATCCCGCGCGCTCGCGGTCGACGACCCCGACGGCGACGCCGAGCTGCTCGTGCTCGGCTGGGGCTCGACCTACGGCCCCATCGGCGCGGCGGTGCGGCGGGTGCGACGGCCGGGGCGTCAAGGTCGCGCGGGCGCACCTCCACCACCTCAACCCGTTCCCCGCGCAACACCGGCGACGTGGTGCGCGGCTATCCGCGCGTGCTCGTCCCCGAGATGAACCTCGGCCAGCTCGCGCTGCTCTCCGGGCGCGCTACCTCGTCGACGCCGTCTCGTACACGAAGGTCCGCGGTCGACCGCTGACGGCCGCCGAGCTCGAGGAGGCGATCCTCGCGATGGGGGCGCATGACCGGTTCGAGGCGACGGTGACCGCGACGAGCGCGTGATCGTGCGGCGCGACGGACGCACGATCGCACGGTCGCGGGCGAGGCGGCAGGCGGCTGGTCGCCCGGCTGCGGGGCGACGAGCGACGATGAGCGTCAGGGCCGCTCGCGCGGGCGACGGGGAACTACAGGCGGGGGAACGAGCGATGAGCGACCTGATCCAGCTGAAGGCGAAGGACTTCAAGTCCGACCAGGAGGTGCGCTGGTGCCCGGGCTGCGGCGACTACGCGATCCTCGCCGCGGTGCAGGGGTTCATGCCCGAGCTCGGCATCCCGCGCGAGAACATCGTGTTCATCTCCGGGATCGGCTGCGCGTCGCGCTTCCCGTACTACATGCAGACCTACGGGATGCACTCGATCCACGGCCGCGCGCCGGCGATCGCGACGGGGCTCGCGACGACGCGTCCGGATCTCTCGGTGTGGGTCGTCTCGGGCGACGGCGACGCGCTCTCGATCGGCGGCAACCACCTGATCCACGCGCTGCGCCGCAACGTCAACCTCACGATCCTGCTCTTCAACAACCGCATCTACGGCCTCACCAAGGGGCAGTACTCGCCGACCTCCGAGCGCGGCAAGGTGACGAAGTCGACCCCGTACGGGTCGGTCGACCGGCCGTTCGGGCCGCTCTCGGTCGCGATCGGCGCCGAGGCGACGTTCGTCGCGCGCACGATCGACACCGACAAGCAGGGGATGGCAGAGGTGCTCCGTGCGGCCGCCGCGCATCGGGGCGCGTCGTTCGTGGAGATCCTCCAGAACTGCAACATCTACAACGACGGGGCCTGGGACGTCGTCCGCGACGACAAGGCGAACCGCCTCTACCTCCGGGAGGGAGAGGAGATCCGCTGGGGCGACAAGGGCGTGCGGATGCGCTCCGACGGCACGCTCGAGGTCGTCGCCGCCGACGCGGGCGGTCTGCTGCGCCACGATCCGGGCCGTGACGATCCCGGGCTCTCGTTCGCGCTCGCCCGGCTGACCTGGAAGACCGCCGGCTGCGTGCCGCTCGGGATCTTCCGCAACGTCGAGCGGCCGGTCTACGACGACGACGTCCGCGCCCAGCTCGCCGAGGCCCGCGAGCGCAGGGGCGAGGGCGACCTGGCCACGCTCATCGCCGGCAACGACACCTGGGTCATCGGGTAGCCCGCGCGCCGCCCGAGTGGCAGGCGCGCCGCGGCCCTAGGCGGCGACCGCCTGGGCGACCGGCCGGGCCAGCGCCCGCGCCGCCCAGCCGGCGACGCCGAGGGCGATGATCCCCGAGACCGCGAACGAGAGCGTCGTGCCCCCGAGCTCGGCGAGCGCCCCGGCCACGAGCCCTCCGACCGGGGTCAGCCCGGCGAACGCGAAGAGGTAGAGGGCGATCACGCGGCCTCGCAGGTGGGACGGGGCCGCGAGCTGCACGAGCGCGTTGGCGGTGGTGGTCAGCATCGTGAAGGACACGCCGAGCACGACGAGCAGCGCGGCAGCGACGGGGAGGCTCCCGACCGGGGCGAGGGCGACGAGCACCGCGCCGAAGACGGCGGCGCCGACGACGAACCGGCGAGGCGTCGCCTCGCGCTGGGAGGCCGCCCCGAGCGCACCTGCGAGGGCGCCGAGCCCGAACGCCGCCGACAGCAGTCCCAGCCCCTCGGGCCCGACGTCGAGCGCGTCCGAGGCGAGGAGGGGGACGACGACGTGGAAGTTGAACCCGACGACGCTCAGCACGGTGATCGTCACCAGCACCGCCCGCGCGCGTGGCTCGCCCGCCACCCAGGCGAAGGCGTCGCGTGCGCCCGAGAGCAGCGTGGCCTCGGCGTCCTTCTCGACCTCCAGGAGCTCGCTCTCCCGCATCGCGAGCAGCGCGGCGAGCACCGCGAGGAAGCTGACCGCGTTGACCGCGAAGCACGCTCCCGTGCCGATCGCGGCGATGATCGCCCCCGCGATGGCGGGGCCGATCACCCGTGAGGCGTTGAAGAGCCCGGCGTTCAGCGCGACCGCGTTCGGCAGCTCGCGCGGGCCGACCATCTGGAAGGTGAGCGCCTGCCGCGCCGGGGCGTCGAACACGAGCGTGATCCCGCCGAGCGCGGCGAGCGCGTAGACGAGGGGCAGCGTCGCCCAGCCGCCGAGCGTGACGACGGCCAGGGCGACCGAGACGAGCATCGCGCCGACCTGCGTGGCCAGCACCAGCCGCCTCGTGTCGACCCGGTCGGTGACGACGCCGGCGACGAGGCAGAGCAGGGTGAACGGGACGAAGCGGGCGAAGGCGAGCCCGCCCACCGCGAACGGCGAGCCGGTCAGCTCGATCACGAGCCAGGCGAGCGCCATGTTCTGCATCCACGACCCGGCGACCGAGACGACCTGGCCGGCGAAGAAGAGGCGATAGTTGCGGTGGTGGCGAAGGCTGCGGAACGTCCGCGCTGAGGTCAGCGCGAGGCTCGTCACGCGTCGTCCATCCCGACGAGCCGGCGCAGCGCAGGGATCGCCCGCTCGACGTCGTCGAGAGCGTCGCCGTCCAGCTCCTCCAGGCGGTCGGTGAGCCAGGTCGTCCGGCGCGCACGGATCCGGCGGAGCAGGCGCTCGCCCGCCGCCGTCAGCTCGACGCCGACCCGGCGCCGGTCGTCGGTCGAGCGTACCCGCGTCACGAGACCCGACGTCTCGAGCCGGTCGAGGTGGCCGGAGAGCGACGGCGCCGAGATGCCCTCGGCCTCCGCGAGCGATCGCAGCGAGAGCCCGGGCCGCCTGCGCACGAGCCAGAGAAGGCTCGCCTGCCGTCGAGGTGACGCCGAGCTGCTCGGTCTCGCGACGCAGCTCGCGCGCGAGGCGCACGAGCGCCGGGCGGAGGTCCTCCGCGATGTCGTGTGCGTGGCGCCGTTCAGTCGTCTTGGCTAATCATTCGTTTGGCTAACGATAGCAGATGCTCGCTCGTGCGAGAATCGGGTCGTGGAGGAGCGACGCGCCAGGATCTCCGTCGCCGGCCGACGTCGTGCGCCGGCTGCCCGTCGGCGAGCTCACCTGGTCGGACCTCGTCGTCGAGCCCGACGTGGCGTCAGCGGCTCGGTGCGCTCGCCGACCTCGCGGTCGCGGGCGGGCTCACCGTGCTCGTCCACGGCGCCGCCGGGCGTCGGGAAGACGTTCGCGACCCGGGTGTGGGCCGAGAGCATGCGCGTCGACCTCTGGCGCGTCGACTCGGCGTCTCTCCTCCGGCGTCACGCTGGAGCGCCGCCGGACGCGAGGACTCGACGAGGTGTTCGCCCTACGGCGAGCGCCCGCACGCCATCCTCCTGTTCCACGACGCCGAGGCGCTGGCGGCTCCGGGAGCGGGTGACGCGCTGGCGATGCTCGTCGCGCGAGCCTCCGGTCGACGGGCGCCGACCGTGCTCGAGACCCGTGATCCCACCGTCGACGCGCTTCGCGACGCTGTCGGCGAGCACGTCGCGATCGTCGGTCTCGGCTTCCCCGACGCGGGGCTTCGCCGGACGCTCTGGGAGCGCCTCGTGCTCCGCGCCAGCCCGCTCTCCCGCCCCGATCTCGATGCGCTCGCAGCGCTCGAGCTCCCGGGCGCCTCGATCGACGCTGCGGTGCGCGCGGTCGTGCTCGAGCACGGCGACGAGAGGCTCACGACCGAGTCCTCCTCGCCGCCGCCCGGAGCGCGCCTCGCTGCTGCCATCTCGAGGCAAGGGCAGGAGCGCCCGGCCCGCCGTCGATCGGGCCGGGCGCGGCCCTCTACGCGTCGACGCGCAGCACGTCGACGGAGACCACGGCCTCGGGCCGGAGGTGACGGTCACCGATCCTCGGCCACTCACCGGCGGGATGCTCGATCTCCGGATCAGCGAGCGCGCGAGCGTGCGGGCGCCGTCGAGGTTGGCGGCCGTCCCGGCCTGTACGACGTCGCCGTCCGCGAGCCGGACGACGACGCGCCGGAGCTCCGAGGTCGTCCACTCGGAGCGCTCGATGGCCTCGGGGGGATCGTGATGGAGCGCTGACACGGCACGGACCTCCGGATCGGGGGAGGGAGTGCCGCATGGCTCCCGTTGTGCGATACGGGAGTATCGCCACCTCGGGACCGTGCCTGCGTCCCTCGGACGGGCTATCCGTGCGTCGGATCGCTCAGTCGTCCGCGCGCTGGACGTCGATCGAGACGATCGCGTCGGGGCGCAGGAACCGGTCGCCGACCGTCGGCCACTCGTCCGCGGTCTGCGCGCTCTCGATCATCCGGATCGTGTCGCGCGCGATGCGGACGGCGGGCTCGCGTCCCTCGACCCGGCCGACCTCGATCTCCTCGCCGCCACGCACCTTGATCACGACCCGACGGGTGTCGCTCGAGACCGGAAGGCGATACGACCGGCGGCAGCGGCGCGACGTCGGCGACGGCCTCTCCGCGCGAGGGGCGACGTGGATCGGATCCGTGGGTGCGAAGTCGCGGTTGCCGAAGACGGTCATGGCTGGCTCCTCGTTGACGAGCGGTGTGACACCCCCCTCATCGGGTGAGCGCGCTCCCTTCCGTGTCCCTCGTTCGAGTCGATTCGCGTGCGACACCTCATGCGCCGCGATCCGGCAGACTCGGGTGATGGAGGAGCCGACGCCGAGCCGGATGCTCCGCGGTGAGGACGTGCTGGCGGATCCGCTGGTGCGCGAGCTCCTCGGCCTTCGGACCGTCGCGCTGCTGGCGACCATCTGGGACGAGACCGGCAGTGGCGCCGAACTGGCCGTCCGTGACGCCGGGGCAGCGCTGCCCCTCGAGCGGACCGCCTCCCGGCGGCCAGCCGGGGGAGGGGACGCTGGCCGCGCCCTCTCCCCCGCTGCTCCGACGTGGCGCTAGCTGCAGAGCTGACCGGCGGGATGCTGGCCGGCGACGACAGCCTCGACGAGACGCTTCGCACCGACACCCTGAATCGGGTGGCTCTGCGGGCCTCCGGCGAGGTTGACGAGCTGTCCGTACGTGCAGCCGGTCGCGGCCTGGACGGTCTTGCCGTACCCACCCGCGGATGCGGTCGCCGGGACGGCGAGCAGTGCGGCGGCGCTGAGCGCCAGCATGAGCTTCTTCACGAACTCCCCCTTCGTAGCGCCGGCCTCTTGCCGGCGATCGTCGGGAGATACGGCCGGGCCGGCGACCTGGATCACCTCGCCAGACGCGCATCGCGAGAGGCGCGAAGCTGTCGCGCCCCGTCTACTGCTTCGCCTCGGCCTCGAGCTTGTAGCCGACGCCGTAGCGCGTCTGGAGGAACGTGTGGCGTGACGCGCGGTTGTCGACCTTCTCGCGGAGCTTGCGGACGAAGACGTCGACGGTGCGGTCGCGGTGCGAGGCGCGCCGGCCCCAGACCCGCTGGAGCAGCTCGTCGCGGGTGAGCACGCGGCCCTCCTCCATCGCGAGCGCGTAGAGCAGCCGGAACTCGGTCGGGGTGAGGTTGGCGGAGGCTCCGTCGACGTAGGCCTGCACGTTCCTCGGGTCGAGCCTGAGCTCCTCGATCACGAGCTCCTCGCCGCGACGCGGATCCTGCGCGCGCGTTCCGCGTCTGGCGGCCGCGCCGACGCGGGCGACGAGCTCCTTCATCGAGAACGGCTTGACGAGGTAGTCGTCGGCCCCGATCTCCAGCGCGTGCACCCGGTCGTGCTCGGTTCCGCGGGCCGAGACGACGACGATCGGCGTGCCGATCCCCTCGCCGCGCACCTGCTCGATCACCTTCCAGCCGTCGAGGCCGGGGAGCATCAGGTCGAGCACGCAGACGTCGGGACGCTCGTAGCGCAGTCGCGCGATCCCGGTCTCGCCGTTGGCGACGCCCACCGCGTCGAATCCCGCGGCGGTCGAGATGACGCGCCATCCCCTGGGCGATGACGTCGTCGTCCTCGATGATGAGCACCTTGGACATGCGCTGTGAACTCTCGCGCCACACCGGATCCGTTGGGGCGCAGGGTGGTCACCGCATGGTATCCAGGTGGTGAACGAGCCGGATGCCGGCCCCGGCCCCGCGTCAGGGCTTCGCATGCGGGGGGAGGGCGCACCGCCTGCCGCCCTCCCCCGCGCAGCGCTACTCCGCGTCGGCGTCCGCGTCGGCCTCCGCCGCGGCATCCGCGGCGCTCGGTGCCTGGACGACGATCACGGTCTCGCACGAGACGAGGGTCGTGGTGGCCCGCTCCGAGGCGAGCACCTTCGCCGTGTCACGGCCTTCTCCGCAGTAGAGCGCGTCGGGATCGCCGTCCGCGGCGAGCGCGTGGAGGACGTCGCCCCCGTTGCCACCCCGCACGACGTCGGTGCCGGGCCCGCCCCAGAGCTGATCGTTGCCGTTCTCGCCCACGACGAGATCGTCGCCGGTGCCTCCGTGCAGGTCGTCACCGCCGTTCCCACCGTTCACCGCGTCGTTCCCCGAGCCGCCCCAGACCGTGTCGGCCTCGTTGCCGCCCCGCAGTGCGTCGCGACCGACGCCGCCGTAGATCCGATCCGAGCCGTTGTCGCCCTGGACGCCGTCGTTCCCCCTGCCGGCCCGGACGACGTCGTCGCCGGCGAGCGCGTTGACGAGGTCGTCCCCGTCGTAGGCGCGGATCTCGTCCGCGCGCGTCGTGCCTCGCAGCCGGTCGTTGCCCGGGGTCCCGGCGATCACGGCTGCGGTCGCGGCTGCAGCGAGCACGAGCACGACGAACGCGGAGAGCGCCACGGCGAGCTTCCCCTTCAGGTGCATGTCCTTCCCCTCCTTGGTCGGAGCTGTCGTCCTCATTCACCGCCGCCGGCGTGAAGCGCCGATGGGCGACGCGCAAGCGTTCCCTCAGGGTTCTGTTAGAACGCGATGAGTGGACGGCGATGCGACACGGGGGCGCGTGCTGGTCGAGGAGAGCCGCGAGGCGGTCGTCGTCCTCGACGCCGAGGACGTCGTGCTCGGCGCCAGCCGCCGCGCCCGCCAGTCGATCGACGGGCTCCGCGAGGGCGAGCGGCTCCCCGACGGGCTGCTCTCGGGCGACGCCGGAATCGTTCCGCTCGTCGTCCCGTACGACGTGAGCGGTCGCCGCGAGCGGCTCGTCTACCTCTGCCGCGACGGGCGACCTCACGGCGTACGAGGAGCTGCGCGTCGGGCTTCACCGCGGCCGTCTCGCACGAGCTGCGCACGCCGCTCGCGCGGCTGCTCACGCTCCTCGAGACGGCGACGCTCCCGGGCGAGGACGTCCGAGATCTCGTCGACCGCGCCCGCGCCGAGGTCGAGTCAGATCACCGAGCTGATCGACGAGGTGCTCTTCCTGAGCGAGCTCGAGTCCGGGGCGCGCGTCGTCTCGCTCGGCGCCGACCGCGTGCTGCCCGTGCTCGAGGAGGCGTCGTCGACGAGCTCGCGGAGCGGGCGGCGCGCGCCGGGGTCGACGCTCGGCGTCGAGTGCGACGACGACGTCGAGCTCGACGATCCGCCCGCGGATGCTGCGCGTGGTCGCGCAGAACCTCGCCGAGAACGCGATCCGCTACGCCGGCCCGGGCGCGACGTTCACGCTCGCGGTCGAGCGCGAGCGACGGGGCGGTCGTGCTCGCGGGCGCGACGACGGCATCGGCGTCGACGAGGCCGAGCTCGCCGCGGCTCTTCGAGCGCTTCTACCGCGCCGACCGCTCGCGCGCCTCGCGCGGGACGGGGCTCGGGCTCGCGATCGTCAAGCACGTCGTCACGCAGGCGGGCGGCACGCGTCGAGGCGCGCGGCGGCCGCGGACGCGGGCTCGAGGTGCGCTGCACGTTTCCTGCGCCGCTGACTCGCGCGACGTTCACCAGTTCTTCACCAGATCTTCACCATCGTGTCACCCACGGGCTCGACGTCGCGGGAATCCTGCCGACAGACACGTCGGCGCTGCATCGAGATCCGAGACGACGACGCGGATCGCATGCTGACCGGCGGTCGACTCGCTGCGGCTCGCGCTCGCCGCGACGATCGCTGCCGTCGCTGCGGGCTGCGGCGGCGGAGCGAGCTCGTCCGGCGGCGCGATCACCGCCGACGGCTCGAGCACGGTCGGCCCGTTCACGACGACGGCCGCCGAGGACTTCCGAAGGCGAGACGCCGGCGGCGACGTCACGGTCGGGATCTCCGGCACCGGTGGCGGCTTCGAGCGCTTCTGCCGCGGCGAGACCGACATCTCGAACGCCTCGCGCCCGATCAAGGACGAGGAGGCGGCGATCTGCGAGGAGAACGGCGTCGAGTACGTCGAGCTCCAGGTCGCGAACGACGCGCTCACGGTCGTCGTCAACACGGAGAACGACTGGGCGACGTGCCTGACCGTCGACGCAGCTGAAGACGATCTGGAAGCCCGGCTCGAAGGTCGACGAACTGGAACCAGGTCGACCCGTCGTTCCCCGACGCGCCGCTCAAGCTCTTCGGCGCCGGGCACCGACTCCGGCACGTTCGACTACTTCACCGACGTGATCAACGGCGAGGAGGGCGCGAGCCGCACCGACTACTCCGCGCACGCGAGGACGACAACGTCACCGTCCAGGGCGTCGCCGGGCGACAAGGGCGGCGCTCGGCTACTTCGGCTTCTCGTACTTCGAGGAGAACCAGGACACGCTGAAGGCGCTCGAGGTCGACGGCGGCGACGGCTGCGTCGCGCCGAGCGTCGAGACCGCGCAGGACGGCATCGTACACGCCGCTCTCCCGCCCGCTCTTCATGTACGTGAAGCACGAGCTCGCTCGAGCGACCAGGAGGTCGCGCGACTTCATCCGCTTCACGCTCGAGAACGAGACAGACGATCGCCGAGGAGGCGCAGTTCGTGCCGCTGAGCCAGGAGCAGATCGACGAGCAGCAGCAGAAGCTCGAGGACGCGACGTCGGGCTAGATGGCGTCGGCCGACGTCACCGTCGGTCGCGCGCCGGCGTCGACCGCGCTCCCCGGAAGCAGGATCCGCTGGGGCGAGCAGGTCGTCCACGTGGTCCTGCTTCGCTCGCGGCCGCGGTCTCGGTCGCTGACGACGGTCGGGATCGTCCTCTCGCTGCTCCTGCCCGCGCTCGAGTTCTTCCGCGAGGTCAGCCCGGTCGACTTCTTCACCGGGACGACGTGGGCGCCGCTCTTCGAGCCGACGCGCAGCTTCGGCGTGCTTCCGCTCGTCGTCGGGACGCTCGATGATCTCGTTCTGGTCGGCGCTCGTCGCGTTCCCGCTCGGGCTCGGCGTCGCGATCTACCTCAGCGAGTACGCGCGCCCGCGCGCGACGCGCCTTCCTGAAGCCGATCCTCGAGATCCTCGCGGCGATCCCGACGGTCGTCTTCGGCTACTTCGCGCTCACGTTCGTCACGCCGCTCCTCCGCGACGACTCGGCGTCCAGGTCGAGATCTTCAACGCGCTCGCCGGCGAGCCTCGTGCTCGGCGTCATGCTCATCCCGACCGTCGCGTCGCTCTCGGAGGACGCGATGGCCGCGGTGCCGCGCGACCTGCGCGACGGCGGCTACGCGCTCGGCGCCGACAAGCTGCAGGTCTCGACGCGGATCGTCGTGCCCGCGGCGGTCTCCGGGATCATCGCCGCGTTCGTGCTCGCGTTCTCGCGCGCGGTCGGCGAGACGATGATCGTCCTGATCGCCGCCGGCCAGCTCGCGCAGATCACCTTCGACCCGCGCGAGACGATCGAGACGATGACGGCGTTCATCGGCGCGACCGGGAACGGCGACGTGCCGACGGGCTCGATCGAGTACAAGACGATCTTCGCGGTCGGCCTGACGCTGTTCGTGATGACGCTCGTCATGAACCTCATCTCGATCCGCCTCGTCCGGCAAGTACCGCGAGGTGTACGAGTGAGCTCCGCCCATCGGACGTCCGCGCCGCGCTGGAGGAACCGTCTGTTCCAGGCCGCGATGCTCTTCTGCATGCTCGTCGCGTTCGGGACGCTGGCCGTGCTGCTCGTCGACACGTTCATCACGGGCTGGCCGGCGCCTCGACGCGCAGCTCTTCACCGGATCCGCCGTCGACGGTGCCGGAGGAGGCGGGCGCGCGGCCGGCGATCCTCGCGACGCTCTACCTCGGCCTCCTCGTGCTCGCTCTTCTCGGTGCCGATCGGCGTCGCTGACGGCGATCTACCTCGAGGAGTACGCGAACCGCGAGCGCTGGTGGAACCGGCGCATCGAGGTCAACATCCAGAACCTCGCCGCCGTGCCGGCGATCGTCTACGGCATCCTCGGCCTCGCGTTCATCGTGCGCGGCATCGGCGTCGGACGGGTCGTCCTCGCCGGCGGCCTCATCCTCACGCTCGTCGTGCTGCCGACCGTGATCGTCGCGTCGCGCGAGGCGATCCGCTCGGTGCCGCGACTCGATCCGGCAGGGCGCCTTCGCGCTCGGCGCGACGAAGTGGCAGGTCGTCTGGCGCCAGGTGCTGCCGGCGTCGATCCCCGGCATCGCGACCGGCTCGATCCTCGCGCTCTCGCGGGCGGTCGGCGAGACGGCGCCGCTGATCATGGTCGGCGCGATCACGTACGTCGCCGTTCAACCCGACGCTGTTCGGCGCCGTACACCGCGCTCCCGGTGCAGATCTACAACTGGACGAAGCAGCCGGATCCGACGTTCCAGACGCTCGCGGCCGCGGCGATCGATCGTCCTGCTCGTCATCGTGCTCTGCATGAACGCCGTCGCGATCTTCCTCCGCAATCGCTATCGCAGGCAGTGGTGAGCTAAGGATGACGCAGATGGAGCACGACACCGAGTCCGGCGGGCCTACGCCTCCGACAGCACACCGGCGACGCATGCCCGCATGACGCCGACGCGCCGTCGATCGACAGCTCGCGCATCGGCGAGGTGACGCTCCGGCGCCCGCTCCGACATCGAGCGGCGCGAGAAGGTGTTCTCGGTCCGCGGGCTCTCGGTGACCTACGGCGGGAACGCTCGCGCTCGAGGGCGTCGACGCTCGACGTCCACAAGAACACGGTGACGGCGTTCATCGGCCCGTCCGGCTGCGGCAAGTAGCACGTTCATCCGCTGCTTCAACCGGATGAACGACCTCATCCCGGTCGCCAGGGTCGCGGGAACGGTCTCGTACCACGGCAAGGATCTCTACGCGCGCGACGTCGACCCGGTCGAGGTGCGCCGCCGCATCGGGATGGTGTTCCAGAAGCCCAACCCGTTCCCCAAGTCGATCTACGACAACGTCGCCTTCGGGCCGCGGGTCCTCGGGCTGAAGGACGGCCTCGACGACCGCGTCGAGGAGTGCGCTGCGCAAGGCGGCGCTCTGGGACGAGGTCAAGGACCGGCTCAAGGACAGCGCGCTCGGGCTCTCGGGCGGCCAGCAGCAGCGGCTCTGCATCGCGCGGGCGCTCGCCGTCGAGCCCGACGTCATCCTGATGGACGAGCCGGCCTCCGCGCTCGATCCGATCGCGACCGACGCGCGATCGAGGACCTCATGCACGATCTCAAGCGCGAGTACACGATCGTCATCGTGACCCACAACATGCAGCAGGCGGCGCGCGTCGCCGACATGACAGCCTTCTTCACCGTCCAGGTCCACGAGGACGGAAAGGGCCGCCACGGGGATCCTCGTCGAGTACGACTCGACGACGAAGATCTTCACGACACCGTGCCGACAAGCGCACGGAGGACTACGTCACCGGGAGGTTCGGGTAGATGCGGATCGAGTTCCAGGAGCGAGCTCGACACGCTCGAGGCCGCGATCCAGGAGCAGGGCGAGATCGTGCCTCCGGGCCCTGCGCGGCGCGGTGAGCGCGCTCGTGACCCAGGACGTCGAGCTCTGCGACGAGGTCATCGCCTTCGACGACGAGATCGACGACGCGCTATCACCGCATCGAGAAGCCGATCGAGCAGGTGCTCGCCTGGCAGACGCCCGGTCGCGAGCGACCTCCGGCTCGTGCTCGCGATCCTGCACACCTCGATCCACCTCGAGCGGATCGGCGACCAGTGCGTGACGATCGCGAAGCTCACGAAGCTCGCCGCCGACCTGGCGCCGGGCAGTGAGCTGGTCGAGGGCCTTGCAGGACATGGGCGAGCGCTGCGAGGAGATGCTCAAGATCGCGCTCGACTCCTTCGCCCAGCGCGACGTGGAGCGTGCCCGCTCGCTCCCGGAGCTCGACGAGCTCGTCGACCGCACGAACCACAGGGTCGTCGACTCGGTGCTCGGGATGACGAGCTCCGGTGGCCAGCAGGAGTGGGGGATGCGGATGATCGTGGTCGCGCGCTGCCTCGAGCGCGATCGGCGACAACGCGGTCGACATCGGTGAGCAGACGGTCTTCATCGTCACCGGTGAGTTCGAGCAGTTCACCGACGCGACCCACTAGCTCTCGGGGCTGATCCCGGAGGTCGCCGAGCTCTCCGCGCCGCCATGACGTCGTGGCGCTGCCCGGCGAGGGGTGTCGCCCGTTCACCACATCGTCATCGCGCGTTCACCGGCCCGTCGCCCCACGCTCGCGTGCCGCGTGAGCAGGCTCACGCCTGTACTCACGAACGTCGAACCCAAGGGGTGGAGATGCGAGAAGCATCGTTCTGGGCGCGGGCGTCGCTACGCGGCTCTCGGCGCGGCAGTCATCGCGGTCGCGGCCCTCGCGTCGATCGCGGCTGCGGCGGTGTCGCCGCCGAAGCTCGACAAGGCCTCGCTCGCAAGGCTGAGCGGGTCGATCACGGCCGACGGCTCGTCGACCGTCGGGCCGTACACGACGGCTGCGGCGGAGCTCTTCCGCAAGGCCGGGGCCACGAAGGTCAACATCACGGTCGGGATCTCCGGCACCGGCGGCGGCTTCGAGCGCTTCTGCCGGGGCGAGACCGATCTCTCGAACGCGTCGCGGCCCATGAAGATCAGCGAAGCAGCGGCGTGCAAGAGCAACAACGTCGGCTCCTGGCGCGCCTTCACCGTCGCGAACGACGCCCTCACGGTCGTCGTGAACCGGCAGAACACGTGGGCGACGTGCCTCACGGTCGCCGAGCTGAAGAAGATCTGGAAGCCCGGCTCCAAGGTGAACAACTGGAAGGACGTCCGCGTCGAGCTTCCCGGACGAGTCGCTGAAGCTCTTCGGCCCGGGCACGGACTCCGGCACGTTCGACTACTTCACCGAGGTGATCAACGGCAAGGCGAAGGCGTCAGCCGCTCCGACTACCAGGCCTCCGAGGACGACAACGTGCTCGTGCAGGGCGTCTCCGGCGAGCGAAGGGCGGCATGGGCTACTTCGGCTTCTCGTACTACGACGAGAACCAGAGACAAGCTGAAGGCGCTCCAGATCGAGAACCCGAAGACCGGCAAGTGCGTCGACGCCGTCCGTGGCGACGGCGCAGAGCAACACCTACAAGCCGCTCGTCGCGGCCGCTCTTCATCTACGCGAAGGGCTCGTCGTTCAAGCGCAAGGAGGTGCAGGCGTTCTTCGACTACATCTTCGACAACGAGAAGGCGATCGCGATGCGGGCGGACTTCGTCCCGCTCACGGCCGCGCAGCTGAAGCGGGCGCAGGCGAACTACCGTCTCGCGCTGGTCGCTGCGAGCAAGAGCTAGTCCGCACGGAGATCGGATCGATGGAGGGCGGCCCTGGCCGCCCTCCATCGACTTCCCTGCAGGCGAAGGCGAGTCGCGTGGCCAGTGACGGCATGGTGGATAGGCTGAGCGCGTGAAGGAGACCGTCGAGCGGGAGCTGAAGCTCTCGGCTGCAGAGGGGTTCGTGCTGCCGGAGCTCGGCGGCCATCCTCTGCCATCGCGAACCTTCGTCTCGACCTACCACGACACCGAGGAGCTCGTCCTCGCCCGGCACGGCGTGACCTTCCGCCATCGCGTCGAGGACGGCACGGGGCTGTGGCAGCTGAAGCTGCCGAAGGGCTTCGCCCGGATCGAGCTCGAGCAGGCCGGCCCGCCGGCCCGCCCGCCGGAGGAGATGCTCGCCCTGCTCGTCGCGCTGCTCCGCGGCCGGCCGGTCGCGCCGGTCGCGCGCCTGCGCACCCGGCGCGAGGGCGTCCGCGCGAGGGGTGCGGAGGTGACCGAGGACTCGGTGGCGGTGCTCGAGGGGCAGCGGGTCACCCGGCGGTTCCACGAGATCGAGATCGAGCTCGTCGGAGGCGACGAGGAGGATCTCGTCGCGCTCCAGACGGAGCTCCGGCGAGCCGGCGCCGGGAGCGACGGCCACGACCAGCGCCCGAAGCTCTTCCGCGCGCTCGACCTCCCCGCGCCCGCCGAGGTGGTGAAGGTGCCCGCCGGGGCGCCTTCCGGGAGTCGCGCTCGGGCTCGCGCTCCAGGAGCAGCGTCGCCGCCTGCTCGCCCACGACCCGGGCACGCGTCTCGGCAGCGACATCGAGGAGCTGCACCAGATGCGGGTCGCCACCCGACGGCTGCGCGCGTTCCTCCGGGCCGGTCGCCCGCTGCTCGACCGCGACTGGGTCGAGGGGCTGCGCGCCGAGCTCGGCTGGCTCGGCCGCGAGCTCGGGCCCGCCCGCGATCTCGACGTGCTCGTCGAGCGGATCGGGACGGACGTCGCCTCCCTGGGGCCCGACGCCGCGGTCGGTGCGGGCCTCGTCGCCGAGCTCGTGGCGGAGCAGGAGGCCGCGAGACGGGTCGTCGTCGAGGCGCTCTCGAGCGCGCGCTACGTGGCGCTGCTCGACCGGCTCGACGAGGTCGCAGACCCACCCCTCTCGGGCTCCGAGACCACCCTCACCGAGGTGTGGGCGCGCCAGTGGAAGCGGACGCGCGGGGCCGTGTCGGCGCTGCCGCCCGTCCCCGCCGACGACGAGCTGCACGCGGTGCGCATCGCGATCAAGCGCGCGCGCTACGCGGCGGAGCTCGCCGGCCACGAGCTCGGGAAGAAGGGCGCGGCCTTCGTCGACGCGGCGAAGGACGCGCAGGACGTGCTCGGCGAGCACCAGGACGCCCACGTCGCCGAGGAGCGCATCGTGCGCTGGGCCGACGCCACGCCCGAGGCCGCCGTCGCGGCGGGGCGGCTCGTCCAGCTCGAGCGGGAGCGAAGGGTCGCGATGCGCGCCGCCTGGCCCGGCTCCTGGCTGGCGTTGCGCGAAGCGGCGAGAAAGCTGACCTGAACGACGTGATCCGGGCCGCCGGTGGTGTCCCCGTGCGGGTGGTCGACGGCGTCGTCGAGGTGCTCCTCGTCCATCGGCCGCGGTACGACGACTGGACGTTCCCGAAGGGCAAGTGCGAGGACGGCGAGTCCGACGAGAGCTGTGCGATCCGCGAGGTCGAGGAGGAGGCGGGTCTGCTGTGCGTCCTCGAGGAGGAGCTGCCGGCGACGGAGTACCTCGACGACAAGGGTCGTCCGAAGCGCGTGCGCTGGTGGCGGATGCGGGTCGCCGAAGGCGAGCTGACCTTCCTCCACGAGGTCGACGAGGCGGCGTGGCTTTCCGTGCCGGAGGCAGCGGCCCGCCTGAGCTATCCGCGCGACCACGTGATCCTGCAGGCCGCTGCCGGCTGACGCCTGCACGTGCCGGCGGGTGGGTCGGGCGGGGTCAGGCTTTCGGTCTTCGCCCGGACGCCAGACCCCTGCGGTGTGAGATCTCGCGTTTCGGTGTGGGGTCTGGGGTCGCGGAGCGAGCCCTGACCCCTTCACGTGCTGGGCGGGGTTTGGGGTATGCGGGGTCGTCGTCGGTGTTCGTCGGATCGTCAGGCCCTGGGGTGGGAGATCGAGTGCTGCAGCTGGGTCTGGGGTCGCGGAGCGAGCCTTGACCCCTTCGCATGCCGGTGGGTTGGGGAGGTGCGGGTCGGGCGGGGTCAGGCTTCCGGTCTTCGCCCGGACGCCAGATCCCTGCGGTGTGAGATCTCGCGTTGGTTTCCGGTCTTCGCCCGGACGCCGGACCCCTGCGGTGTGAGATCTCGCGTTTCGGTGTGGGGTCTGGGGTCGCGGAGCGAGCCCTGACCCCTTCCGGCGCAGGTGAGCGCGTGACCGCCGATCGCAGTTCTCGGTCGATGGGACGTGCTCTGCTGCCGTGCAGTGCCCGCCACCTGGGCGCGCTCGGTGGGGGCGTTGGGGTACCGTCCGAGAGGTGAAGGCGCTCGTCGGTCTCGCGCGTCGGCGCTGCTGACGCGTCGGCGCGTCGTGCTGATCGTCGCCGTGCTCGTGGCCGGCGGGGCGGCGACGCGCCGAGCTACGCGGCAGCCGACCCCCGGACGGGATCGCGCTGCCGCGTTCACGCTGACGGACGAGAACGGCGCGACCGTGCGCTCGAGGACCTCGCGCGGCAAGGCGGTGGTCGTCACCTTCCTCGACGCCCAGTGCACCGATGCGTGCCCGGTGGTGGCCGGTGAGCTCGCGCGGGCCGTGGACGACCTGCCGGTCGACGAGCGTGAGCGCGTGGTCGTGCTCGGGATCTCCACCGACCCGAAGGAGGACACGCCTGCGGCTGTCGAGAGCGTTCCTCGCCCGGCACCAGGCGGCCGGCCGGGTGAGGTATCTCACCGCGCCCCAGGCGGGTGATGGAGCCGGTCTGGGACGCGTTCCACATCCTCCCGACCGCTCGCAGCGGCAGCGACTCGCTCCACTCGATCCCGGTGCAGATCTACTCCACCGACGGGATCTGGCGCTCGACGCTCACCGTCGGCGTCGATCTCGACCGCAGGAACCTCGTGCACGACGTGCGCGTCGCGGCCTCGCAGTAGTCGGCCCGCGACGGACGCTGTCCGAGCAGGCCTTTCGGTGTAAGACACCGAGGGTCTGTCAAGGCCTTTCGTGCCGACTGCGTGCCGACTCTTCCGCCAACCCCGTCCCGACAGGACGGTCGGGTGTCAGACACCGGCGGTCCGTCAAGGGCGTTCGTGCCCGTTGTGCGTCGATCGCGTGCCGATCTCGTGCCGTCTGCGTGCGGGGCGGCGGCGCGCGCCGACGATCCGCCCCGGGCACGGTTCGCCGGACGGGGTGCGGAGGCACGGCGGTAGCCTGCCCCCGGTGAGCAGCGAGATCGTCTACACGATGCACCGGGCCGACAAGTTCTACGGCCCGGACAAGCAGGTTCTCTCCAACATCTCCCTCTCGTTCCTGCACGGGGCGAAGATCGGCGTGCTCGGGCCGAACGGCGCGGGCAAGTCCACCCTGATGCGGATCATGGCCGGGCTCGAGGAGCCCTCCTCGGGGATCGCCGAGCTCGACCCGAAGGCGAGCGTCGGCTACCTCTCGCAGGAGCCCGAGCTCGATCCGGCCAAGGACGTGCGCGGCAACGTCGAGGACGGCGTGCGCGAGCTGCGCGACCTGCTCGACCGGTTCAACGCGATCTCGAACGCCTTCGCCGAGCCGGACGCCGACTTCGACGCGCTCCTCGCGGAGCAGGCCGTCGTCCAGGACCAGATCGACCGTCACGACGCCTGGAACCTCGACCAGCAGCTCGACCGCGCGATGGACGCGCTGCGCCTGCCCGAGGGCGACCGCGACGTCACCACCCTCTCCGGCGGCGAGCGGCGCCGCGTCGCGCTCTGCCGCCTGCTCCTCTCGAGCCCCGACCTGCTGCTCCTCGACGAGCCGACGAACCACCTCGACGCCGAGTCGGTCTACTGGCTCGAGCGGTTCCTCGAGGGCTACAAGGGCACCGTGATGGCGGTCACCCACGATCGCTACTTCCTCGACAACGTGGCCGGCTGGATCCTCGAGCTCGACCGCGGCAGGGGCTGCCCTTCGAGGGCAACTACTCGTCCTGGCTCGACCAGAAGCAGGCCCGGCTCGCCCAGGAGGAGAAGCAGGAGTCGGCCCGCCGGCGCACGCTCGCCCGCGAGCTCGAGTGGGTGCGGATGAGCCCGACGGCGCGGCACGCCAAGTCGAAGGCGCGGCTCGCCGCCTACGAGCGCCTCCTCGCGGAGGACCAGGCCGGCCGTCACGACGGCGCGGAGATCCACATCCCGGCCGGCCCGCGCCTCGGCGACGGTCGTCGTCCAGGCCGAGCACGTGAGCAAGGGCTTCGGCGACCGGCTCCTCGTCGAGGACCTCACGTTCTCGCTGCCGCCGGGCGGCATCGTCGGCGTGATCGGCCCGAACGGCGCCGGCAAGACGACGCTCTTCCGGATGATCGCCGGCCAGGAGCAGCCCGACGGCGGCACGCTCACCGTCGGCGACACCGTGCAGCTCGCGTACGTCGACCAGAGCCGCAGCGATCTCAACCCGGACAACACCGTGTGGAAGGAGATCTCCGGGAACCAGGATCTCGTCCTGCTCGGCAAGCGCGAGGTCAACTCCCGCCAGTACGTCTCGTGGTTCAACTTCCGCGGCGGCGACCAGCAGAAGCTCGTGAAGGACCTCTCCGGAGGAGAGCGCAACCGGGTGCACCTCGCGAAGATGCTGATGTCGGGCGGCAACGTGCTGCTCCTGGACGAGCCGACGAACGACCTCGACGTCGACACGCTGCGCGCGCTCGAGGACGCGCTGCTCGACTTCGCCGGCTGCGCCGTGGTGATCACCCACGATCGCTGGTTCCTCGACCGCGTCGCGACGCACATCCTCGCCTTCGAGGGCGACTCGCAGACGACGTGGTTCGAGGGCTCCTGGGGCGAGTACGCCGACTGGGTGCGCGAGACCCGTGGCCCCGAGGCGCTCGAGCCGCACCGCATCACGTACAAGCCGCTGCGGCATCCGTAGCTGTCCAGCGCGGGTGATCCCGCCTTGTGAAGACGGCTTGCTGGTGGGCAGGGCCGGGACGTGTCGGCCGGGATTGCGCTGCCGAGGCGCGAGTCTGCTCGACCACCCCGCGGTCCCCGTCCCGGATGGCTGCCGGAGAGGGCTCTCAGTCGTCGAGCTCGGCGCGGGCGCAGTCCGGGCAGAGGGCGACCAGGGTGTCGCGCCCCGCGACGTCGACGTCCCAGTTGACGCGCCAGACGCGACCGTCGTCCGGGTCGCGTCCGCAGGCGTCGCAGGCCAGCAGGTCGTCCTCGGGCTGCGTCGGCTGGATCTGGACGCTCTCCACGGGCGGGATCCTGGCACGTCGCGGCGTCCTGCGGCAAGAGCGCGCACGACGTGGTCACCACCTCGTCACCGCCTGGACGCGACCGCCTCCAGCCCCTCCCCCGAGCAGCTCGACCATCTCGCGCACGTGCGATCGTCCTCGACGATCAGCGGCGGTGCGAGCGCGACGCCGTCCCAGAGCCAGCGCGTGAGCAGCCCGGCCCTGCGCGCTCCGGCCCAGAGCTCCGTCGCGGCCGCCCCGAGGTCGTCGACGCGCTCCGGGTCGAGCGCGACCGCGGCCATCAGGCCGATCCCGCCGCGCACCTCGCGCACGAGCGGATGCGCCTCGAGCGACGCGCAGCGCGCGTGGAAGCTGCCCTCGAGCGCGACGGCCCGGTCGACCAGCCCGTCGCGCTCGAGCAGCGCGATGTTCGCGAGCGCCGCCGCACAGCACGTCGGGTGGCCGCTGTAGGTCGCGCCGTGGGAGAACGGCCGCCCCCGCGTCGTCCAGAACGGCTCCGCGACCCGGGGCGAGACGACGACGCCGCCGAGCGGCAGGTACCCGCTGGTCACGCCCTTCGCGAAGACGATCAGGTCGGGGGCGAGCCCGAAGCGCTCGACCGCGAACCAGCCGCCGAGCCGACCGAAGCCGCCGATCACCGCGTCGGCGATCGTGAGCACGCCGTGGCGGGCGCAGATCGCGGTGATCTCGTCGAGGTACCCGGGCGGCGGGGCGAGCACGCCGCCGGCGCCGATCACGGGCTCGAAGACGAACGCCGCGACCTGCTCGGGGCCGACCCGCAGGATCTCCGCCTCGAGGGCCGCGGGGTCGTCCCACGCCACGCGCGACGTGTCCGAGACGAGCTCGCCGAAGCCCTCGCGGTAGGGCATCCCGAGGATGCTCGTCGCGATCCCGTGCGTGCCGTGGTAGCCGTGCTCGCGGCTGATCAGGTGCGTGCGGGTGCCCTCGCCGCGCGTCGCGTGCCAGAGGCGCGCGAGCTTCGCGGCGGTGTCGATCGAGTCGGCGCCGCCGCTCGTGAGGAAGACCTTCGAGCCCGGCGTCGGCGCCAGCGCCGCCAGCCGCTCGGCGAGCTCGAGCGCGGGACGGTTCGCGACGTCGCCGAACACGTGGTAGGCCTCGAGCCGGCCCATCTGCTCCGCGATCGCCTCGGCGATCTCGCTGCCGGCCGTGACCGACGTTGCAGTACCAGAGGCTCGCCGCGCCGTCGAGGTAGCGGCTGCCGTCGACGTCCCACACGTGCACGCCCTCCCCGCGCTCGAGCACGAGCTCCGTGCCGTCGACGGCCGCCATGTCGGCGAACGGGTGCCAGAGCGCGGTCATCTCGGCGTCCCTCCGGCTGCGTCGAGCGACGTCGCACGCCGTGACGGAGCGGCGGCCGTGGCGGGCGGCAGGGAAGGATCGGAGCGGCGGGGAGTCATCGGGGCAGTATGCGCGGCTGCGGCACGAGGGGTAGACGCCGCCCGCCCGGAGTGATATATCAGCCCCCTGTGCCGATGAGCGGACATCCCGGACCCCTCGCGTGAGCGCCTCTTCGGCCGCACGTCCCGTGACGGAGCGCGAGGAGATCGACCGCAGCGGCACGCCGCTGATCGAGGCAGCCGGCGTCTGGAAGGTCTTCGGCCCGGGCGCGGAGAAGATCCCCGGCTCGCCCGACGCCGAGCTGCTCGCGCTCGGAGCTGCGCGAGCCAAGACCGGGCTGCGTCGCCGCCGTCCGCGACGTCTCGCTCGAGGTCTGGCCCGGCGAGGTGTTCGTCGTGATGGGGCTCTCCGGCTCGGGCAAGTCGACGCTCGTGCGCACGCTGATCCGGCTGATCGAGCCGACCGCCGGGCGCGATCAGATCGGCGGGCGCGACGTCACGGGCGCCGGCAAGGCCGAGCTGCGCGAGCTGCGCCGCAACTCCGTCTCGATGGTCTTCCAGCACTTCGGCCTGCTCGCCCACCGGCGCGTGATCGACAACGTCGCGTTCGGGCTCGAGATCCAGGGCGTCGCGAAGGCGCGAGCGGCTCGAGAAGGCGCGCGAGGTGCTCGGCGCTCGTCGGGCTCGAGGACGTCGCGAACTCGTTCCCCGACCAGCTCTCCGGCGGCATGCAGCAGCGCGTCGGCGTCGCGCGCGCGTTCGCCGGCGACCCGAAGGTGATGCTCTACGACGAGCCGTTCAGCGCGCTCGACCCGCTCATCCGCCGCGACATGCAGGACGAGGTGATCCGGCTGCAGCAGGAGACCGGCAAGACGATGGTCTTCATCACCCACGACCTGCCCGAGGCGCTCCGCCTCGGCGACCGGATCGCGATCATGCGCGACGGCGCGATCGTGCAGCTCGGCACGCCGCGAGGAGCTCGTCGGCTCGCCGGCCGACGAGTACGTCGAGAACTTCGTGCGCGACATCCCGCGCAGCCACGTCCTCACGCTGCGCTGGATCATGCGCGACGCCGCAGCCCGGCGAGGCGCTCGACGGCCCGACGCTCGACGTCGCGACGACCGTGCGCGACGCGGTGCCCGGTGCTCGCCGCGAGCGAGAAGCCGCTCGTCGCGCGTCGAGGACGGCACGGTCGGTCGGCGTCGTCGACCGCGCGGCGGTGCTGACGGCGATCGCCGGCGAGGAGGGCTGATGTCGACCGTCGCTCGACCGCGGTCGCTCGCGCCCGGCGACGATCGCCCACCGCCCCTGGTGGCAAGGGCCGGCATCGTCCAGGTCGTCGCGATCGTCGCGCGTGATGTGGCTCGTCTACCGCGGGCTCAAGGGCGAGTACCCGTGGCCGACGACGCTCGCCTGGAACGCGCTCTCAGCGCAAGCTCGACGAGCTTCCAGACCTGGCTGATCGAGCAGCGCACCGGCCGAGGACAAGGGCATCGTCTTCACGGTCTTCGACGGCTTCCGCGTGCTTCGTCGACGACCTCGTCGGCTGGTTCAACCAGTTCTTCCTCTGGCTCACCTGGCTCGGGCGCGACCGTCGCCGGCACGCTCCTCGTCGTGGCGCTTCGGCGGCGTCCGCGCCGGCGCTGATCGTCGCTCGGCGCGTTCGCCTCGTTCGCGCTCTCGGGCCTCTGGGCGGAGAGCATGGAGACGCTCGCGCTGATGCTCGCCGCGGTCGGGCTCTCGCTCCTGATCGGCGTGCCGCTCGGGATCGTCGCCGGGCGCTCCGACCGCTTCAACGCGCGATCCTCTCCCGTTCCTCGACGCGGCGCAGATCGTCCCCGCGTTCGCCTACCTGATGCCGGTCGTGCTCTTCTTCTCGATCGGCTACGCCGCGGCCGTCGTCTCGACGATGATCTACGCGATCCCGCCGGCGGTGCGCATCACCGCGCTCGGGATCCGCGGCGTGCGCGACGAACACGGTCGAGGCGGCCGCGTCGATGGGCGCGACGCGCCGGCAGATGCTCATCGAAGGTGCAGCTCCCGCTCGCCCGGCGGATGCTGCTGCTCGGCGTCAACCAGACGATCCTCTTCGCGCTCTCGATGGTCGTGATCGCGGGCCTGATCGGCGGCGGCGGGCTCGGCGCCGTCGTCAACAGCGGCCTGTTCTCGAACCCGGCGCTCGCGATCCTCGCCGGCTTCGTGATCGTGATCATGGCGATGGCGCTCGACCGCTCCACCGAGGCGATCGCCGAGCCGCACCGACCCGGCGAAGCGCCACCTCGACGACGGCCGGCCGCAAGCGGCTGCGCATCCAGACGGCGATCGTCGTCGTCGTGGCTCGATCGCCGCGGTCGTGCGTCGCGAAGGCGCGTCGGCGCGAGCGCGCGTCTACCCGCTCGAGGCCGGCGATCCGCCGCGCTCGGTCACGTTCGCAGCCGTGGCTGCTGGCGCAGATCCAGTCGCTGCTCGACTACGTGCAGAACCCCGACGACTGGGTCTTCAAGATCACCGAGCCGATCGGCAACTTCATCCTCACAGAAGCTGCTGCTGCCGCTGCAGGCGTTCCTCGATGCGAGGCGCCGTGGTTCGTGACGCTCGTCGGCCTCGACGCTGATCGCGTTCGTCATCTCGGGCCTCCGGCCGGCGATCACGACGTTCCTCATGCTCGCGCTGATCGGCGTCCTCGGCGTCTGGGCGCTCGCGATGGACACGCTCTCGCAGGTGCTCGTGGCGACGCGTGATCGCCGTCGTCATCGGCGTCGCCCTCGGCGTCGCCGCGGCGGAGAGCCGGACCGTCTCGCGCATCCTGCGCCCGATCAACGACGTGCTGCAGACCCTGCCGCAGCTCGTCTACATCATCCCGTTCATCTATCTGATGCCGGTTTCGATCGTCCCAGGGATCATCGCCGCCGTTCTCTACGCCTTCCCCGTCGTCGACCGGCTCGTCGAGCGCGGCGTCGCGTGACGTCGCCCCGGAGGCGGTCGAGGCGGCGGGCGCGTTCGGCGCCACGCGGCGGCAGATCCTGACGAAGGTGAAGATCCCGCTCGCCGGCGACGCGATCATGCTCGGCGTCAACCAGGGGATCGTGATGGTGCTCGCCGTCGTCGTGATCGGCGGGCTCGTCGGGTCGGGCGGCCTCGGCTACGAGGTCGCGCAGGGGCTCGTCCGCGGCCAGTTCGGGCAGGGCGTGATCGCGTCGGTCGCGATCCTCGCGCTCGGGCATCGCGCTCGACCGCGTCACGCAGGGGCACGCGGCGCGTGCGCGAGGGCGTGCGCGTGACGTGCAACATGTCACAGACGAACAGAGGAGGATCGGATGTCGAAGCGTCTCGGAGCGGCGGCGTCGTCCGCCTCGCCGGGCTCGCGCTCGTCGCGGTCGCGGCGCTCGCGCGTTGCGGCCACCGCGCTCGGTGGCAGCACGCGCGCAGGCTGCGTGCGGCGACGTCGTGCTGAACGAGAACTCGTGGGCGGGCTCGACGGCGAACGTCTACGTGCTCAAGAACGTGCTCGAGAAGAAGCTCAAGTGCAAGGTCAAGGTGACGAACATCACCGAGGGCCAGCCGAGCTTCCAGGCGATGGCCGACGGCAAGATCGACGTCGTCCTCGAGGACTGGCAGAACCTCGCCGGCGTTCCCGCAGTACACGAAGAGCGAAGCAGGTCGTGAACCTCGGCGCGAACGGGATCACCGGCGTGATCGGCTGGTACATCCCGCGCTACCTGCTCAAGCAGTACCCGCAGTTCAAGACGTGGAAGGGCCTCAAGGGCAAGGAGAGCGTCTTCAAGTCGCCGGAGTCCGGCTCGCAGGGGATGTTCCTCGGCGGCGACCCGTCCTACGTCCAGAAGGACCGGGCGCTGATCCAGGGGCTCGGCCTCAACCTCAAGCACGTCGTCGCGGGCGCGGAGCCGGCGCAGGTCGCGCGCTGGAGCCAGCTCTACAAGCAGAAGAAGCCCGTGCTCTTCTACTGGTACGACCCGCAGTACCTGAACGCGCAGTACGACCTCGTCCAGGTCAAGCTGCCGCCGCGCTTCAAGGGCTGCCAGGACGACGAGAAGAAGGGCGGCGACCCGAAGAAGTACGCGTGCGAGTACCCGTCGTACCGGCTCGACAAGCTCGTCAGCGGCGACGTTCGCGAAGAGCGGCTCGCCGGCCGCTGAAGGTCATCAAGAAGTTCAAGTGGACTCGGCCAAGGATCAGAACTTCGTCGCGAACCTGATCTCCGGCAAGAAGATGACGAAGGACAAGGCGGCGCGGCGTGGGTCGCGAAGCCAACCCGAAGACGGTCAACACCTGGCTCGAAGTAGCACGGCTCGCGGGGGAGGGGCGTGCTGCGCCCCTCCCCACCGCCGTCGCCTCCGGCCGCGGCGCCGCCCGTCGCGTCGGCCCAGGCCACGCATGACGCTCGAGCCCCGTCATCCACCAGCCCGAGGCGCGACGCCGCGCTCGCTCGCTCAGCGACCGCGCGTACTACGCGCATCCGCGAGCTGATCGTCACGCTCGAGCTCGCCCCCGGGCGCGTCGTCAGCGAGCGCGACCTGATGGAGCGGCTCGGCCTCGGGCGCACGCCCGTCCGCGAGGCGCTGCGCGACCTCGCGCGCGAGAAGCTCGTCGAGGTCTACCCCCGGCGCGGGATCTTCGTCTCGCCCGTCGACGTCGGCGACATCGCCGGGCTCTCCGAGGTGCGGATCACGCTCGAGCCCGCCGCGGCCCGGCTCGCGGCGCAGCGCAGCACCGAGGCCGACCGCGCGGAGACGCGAGGCGCTCCTCGCCGAGCTCGAGGCGACCGCGCGCAGCGCGCCGACGAGCGCGCGCTGATCGAGCTCGACCAGCGCATCCACCGCCACGTCTACCGCTGCGCCCACAACCCGTTCGTCGAGGCGACGCTGAACGAGTACTACGTCCTCACGCTGCGCATCTGGTTCCTCGCGCTCGACCGCGTCACCGAGCGGCTCGACGACGCCGTCACGAGCACCGCGAGCTGCTCGAGGCGATCCGCGACGGCGACCCCGAGCGCGCCGAGCGGACGATGCGCACGCACATCCAGCCTTCGACGCGGAGATCCGGGCCGTGCTCTGAGCGCGTCCATCCGGCGCGGAGAGGAGTTGACCGCGTCCGATCGAGGTATATCCTTGCGACGCGAACTCATATATCAGACGAGGAGACCCATTCCATGAGCACCTTCCCCTCGACGGCCCGCGCCGTCGTGATCGGCTGCGGCATCGTCGGCAACAGCCTGGCGTACCACCTCACCGAGCTCGGCTGGGACGACGTCGTCCTGATCGACAAGGGCCCGCTGCCGAACCCCGGCGGCTCGACCGGCCACGCCTCGAACTTCATCTTCCCGGTCGACCACTCCAAGGAGATGACGCAGCTCACGCTCGAGTCGCAGCGCCAGTACGTCGAGATGGGCGTCAACACCGAGTGCGGCGGGATCGAGGTCGCGCGCACCGAGGAGCGGATGGAGGAGCTCCGCCGCCGGATGGCGTCGGCGAAGTCGTGGGGCGTCGACTCGGCCCGGCTCGTCACGCCGGCCGAGATCAAGGAGCTCGTGCCGTACATCGACGAGTCGATCCTGCTCGGCGGCTTCTACTGCCCGACCGTCTCGGTCGTCGACTCGCTGCGCGCCGGCACGATCATGCGCGAGCGCGCGGTCGAGTCCGGGCGGCCTGCAGGTGTTCGCGAACACCGAGGTCACGGGGATGGACGTCGAGGACGGCCGGATCCGGCGCGTGCACACCTCGCGCGGGGACGATCGAGGCCGAGATCGTCGTGATCGCCGGCGGCGTGTGGGCCCGATGCTCGCGAAGATGGCCGGCGCGCACATCCCGCTCACGCCCGGCCGTGCACCAGATGATCGACGTCGGCCCGGTGCCGCGCTTCGAGCGCTCGCGAGCGCGATCGAGTTCCCGATCGTGCGCGACATGGACGTGTTCATGTACGAGCGCCAGGACGGGACGGGCCTCGAGATCGGCTCGTACGCGCACCGCTCGATCCTCCACGACCCGGAGGAGATCCCGTCGATCGAGGAGGCCGCGCTCTCGCCGACCGAGTTCCCGTTCACGCAGGCCGACTTCGACCCGCAGATCGAGCACGCGCTCGAGCTGATGCCGGAGATCGTCGGCGACGAGTCGGTCGGCGTGAAGTACGCGATCAACGGGCTCATCTCGCTGACGCCCGACGGGATGCCGATCCTCGGCGAGACGCCCGAGGTCAAGGGGCTCTGGTCGGCCTGCGCCGTGTGGGTGAAGGAGGGCCCCGGCGTCGGCAAGTCGGTGGCCGAGTGGATGGTGCAACGGCGAGTCGCACATCGACCTCCACTCCTCCGACATCAGCCGCTTCCACGACCACCAGAAGACCCGCGCGCCACGTGAAGGCGCGCACCTTCGAGGCGTTCCCGAAGACGTACGGGATCGTCCACCCGGCCGAGCAGTGGTCGAGCGACCGCGACCTGCGCATCTCGCCGATGCACGCAGCGGGAGCAGGCGCTCGGCGCCGTCTTCTACGAGGCCGTCGGCTGGGAGCGGCCGCAGTGGTACGAGGCGAACGCGCCGCTCGTCGAGCACTACGGCGTCGAGCCGCGCGAGGCCGAGTGGGACGCGCGCTGGTGGTCGCCGATCATCAACGCCGAGCACCTCGCGATGCGCGAGCACGCCGGGATCTTCGACCTCTCGGCCTTCGCGATCTTCGACGTGCAGGGCGCGGGCGCGCTCGACGCGCTGCAGGACGCCGTGCTCGCGCAGATGGACGTGCCGGTCGGCCGCGTCGTCTACACCCCGGTGCTCTCGCCGGGCGGCGGCTTCAAGTCCGACCTCACGATCATGCGGCTCGGCGACGACCACTTCCGCATCGTCACCGGCGGCGCGCACGGGATGGCCGACCGCAAGCTGTTCGTCGACCGCATCGCCGGACGACGGCCGGGCCTCGTCGACGTGACGACGGCGTGGACGACGATCGGCCTCTGGGGCCCGCGCGCCCGCGACATCCTCTCGCGCGTCACGCGCGACGACGTCTCGCACGAGGGCTTCCCGTTCGGCACCTGCCGACGATCGAGATCGGCTCGCAGCTCGTGCTCGCCTCGCGGATCTCCTACGTCGGCGACCTCGGCTGGGAGCTCTACGTGCCGATCGAGCAGGGCGCGCGGCTCTGGGACGCGCTCTGGGAGGCGGGGCAGCCGCACGGGCTCACCGCCTGCGGGATCGGCGTCTACGGCACGACCGGGCCGGCTCGAGAAGGGCTACCGCGCCTACGGCGCCGAGCTCGAGACGGAGTACACGTCGTCGAGGCCGGCATGCAGCGGCCGACGGTGAAGGAGCAGGACTTCGTCGGCAAGGAGGCGCACCTGCGCCACCGCGAGGAGGAGCCGGCCGCGATGCTCTGCACGCTCACGGTCGACGACCACACGTCGGCGAGCGGCGTCGAAGCGCTACCCGCTCGGACGCGAGCCGATCGTGCTCCGCTGCGACGGCACGCCGCTCGACCGACGCGAAGGGCCGCCGCTCGTACGTGACGAGCGCGGGCGCCGGGCCGTCGCTCGGCAAGTACATCCTGATGGCGTACCTCCCGCCCGAGCATGCGGTCGAGGGCTCGCAGGAGCTCGCCGTCGAGTACATGACCGAGCGCTTCCCGGTCACGGTCGCCGTCGTCGGCTCGGCGCCGCTCGTTCGATCCCGAGAACGAGAGGATCCGGTCGTGAGGTTACGAGGGCCCACGCCACGAGCTCCCCCGCGCCCGCCCCAGCGGGCAGCGGGCTTCAGGGGTGTTCGGTGTCGCAGGCGCCGGGGATTGCGGAGCGGATCTGCTCGGCAGATCCGTGGAGCAGGCAATCATGAGGATCCTCGTCTGCGTCAAGCGCGTGCCCCTCACGGGCGGGCGGATCGTCCTCACCGAGGACGCAGCAGGCGATCGAGACGAAGCACCTCGGCTTCACGATCAGCCCGCACGAGGAGTGCGGGGTCGAGGAGGCGGTGCGGCTCGTCGAGGCGCACGGGGGCGAGTCGGTCGTGCTCACGCTCGGGCCGGCGGAGGCGGAGGAGCAGCTGCGCGAGGTGATGGCACTCGGGATCGACCGCGCGATCCACCTCGTCACGGACGCCGAGGAGTGGGATCCGCAGGCGACCGCCGCCGCGATCGTCGAGGCGATCCGGGCCGACGAGGCGGCGAACGGGCCGTTCGACCTGGTCGTCCTCGGCAACGAGTCGGCCGACAGCGGCGGCTACCAGGTCGGGATCCGCGTCGCGCACGCGCTCGGTCGGCCGATCGCGACCGGGCTCAAGGGCGTCGCCGTCGACGGCGGCTCCGTCCGCTGCGAGCGGGAGGAGGGCGCGGGCCGCGACGTCTACGTCCTGCCGCTGCCGGCGGTCGTCAGCGTCAAGGAGGGCCTCAACCTGCCGCGCTACCCGTCGGTCCCGGCGAAGATCCGGGCCAAGTCGAAGCCCGTCGCGGAGAGCGAGCCGACGCGCGCGGCGTCCGCGGCTCGAGAAGGTCCGCCTCGTGCATCCCGAGGGCCAGGCGAAGCAGGCCGAGGTGCTCGGCGAGGGGGCGGCAGCCGCACCGCGCGTCGTCGAGGTCCTCCAGCAGCTGGGGGTGGCGTGATGACGGCGCTCGTGTACCTCGAGCACGCCGACGGCGCGCTCACCGACGTCTCCGCGCAGGCGCTCGCGCTCGCCCGCCTCCTCGCGCCAGCCGACCCGGTGCACGCGGTCTCGGCAAGCGACACCGTGTCACAAGCCCTCGTCCGTGCGGCGGGGGCAGCACGGCGTCGCGACCGTCCACGCCGCGGAGGACCCGGTGTTCGCGACGCACGCGCCGCTGGCGCTCGCACGGGCGGTGGTCGCCGCGGCGACCGCGACGGGCGCGACGCTCGTCGTCGGCCCGGGAACGGAGTCGGGCAACGAGGTGCTGGCGCACGTCGCGGCGCTGCTCGATGAGCCGTTCGCGGCGAACTGCGTCGAGGGGACGCTGCACGGCGGACGGCGCCGACGGTGACGCGCGTGCGCTGGGGCGGCAGCCTGCTCGAGGAGGCGCGGCTGCACGGGTCGCCCGCGATCCTCTCCGTCCAGCCGCACGCGGTCGCGGCGTGCCCCGGCGACGGCGGCCCGGCGACGGTGTCCGCGCTCGCTCTCGAGCTCTCCGACGCCGATCGCGTCGTCCGCGTGGTCGAGCGCGTCGCGGCCGCGGGCGGCGGGCTCTCGCTCGCCGACGCGAAGGTCGTCGTCACCGGCGGGCGCGGGGTCGGCTCGGCCGAGGGCTTCGCGGCGGTCGAGGAGCTCGCGGACGCTGCTCGGGGCGCCGTCGGCTGCTCGCGGGCGGTGACGATGGCCGGCTGGCGGCCGCACACCGACCAGGTCGGGCAGACCGGGACGAAGGTCGCGCCCGATCTCTACGTCGCCTGCGGCGTGAGCGGCGCGACGCAGCACATGGCGGGCTGCAAGGGGGCGAAGAAGATCCTCGCCGTCAACACCGACCGAGAGGCGCCGATCGTCGCGAACGCCGACTACGCGGTGATCGGCGATCTGCACGAGGTGCTGCCGGCGATCGCGGCCGAGCTGCGGAGGGTACGCGGCGGGTGAGGGTGCGCGCCCTCACAGGAGGCACCCGCGGCAAGGCTGAGGTCACGTCGCTCGCGCCTCACCGGGGACGCGGCTCACGCCGTCCAGCCGTTCCGGGGTCAGGCTCCGCTGCGCGGCGCCAGACCCCGCCTGCTGCGGCGCGGCGTTCGTCAGGCTCGGCTGCGCGGCGCCCAGACCGGCCGCCACCGCGCGGGGTCTGGCGCCCGGCGGAGCCGGGAGCCTGACCCCCTGGCTCTCCCGCTGCGGATGCCTGGGACGGGACGATTCACACGCCTCGCGCGTGGCGTCGACCTCCGTGCCGGGAGGCGCAGCGTGACCGCGCTTTCGGCAGCGGCGCTCGTCGCGGCGATCGCGATCGCGGGCGGCATCTTCCTGCGCCGCGCGCTCCTGCTCGTCGGGATCGTCCGGCTCGGGAAGCCGGCCGAGCGCTCGGGCGACACGCCGACCCGGGTCCGCAACGAGGCCGTCGTCGTCCTCGGGCAGAAGAAGCTCTTCCAGCGCCTCGGCCCGGGCCTCGTGCACGCGTTCATCTTCTGGGGCTTCGTCGTCCTGCTCCCCACGATCGTGATGGCGATGATCGGGGCGGTCGACCGCGACTGGACGTTCCCGTGGCTCGGCAGCCAGGGCTGGTTCGCGTTGCTCGTCGACCTGTTCGCGACGCTCGTGCTGGTCGGCGTCGCGGCAGCGCTCTGGATCCGGAAGGTGCAGCGGCCCGAGCGGTTCAAGGGGAGCCACCTCGGCGAGGCCGACTTCATCCTCGCGATGATCGCCGGGATCGTCGGCACGCTCCTCCTCTGGCACGCGAGCCGCATCGCGCTCGACCTGAACGAGTGGCCCGCCGAGCTGGTCGCCCGTCGCGAACGCGCTCTCGAACCTCTTCTCGCGGCGGTGAGGGGACGGAGGTCGCCGAGCGGGTCTTCGTCTGGGCGCACATCCTGCTCGTGCTCGGCTTCCTCGCCTACCTGCCGCACTCGAAGCACCTGCACATCGCGACCGCGGGGATCAACGTCTGGTTCTGCGCGCACGCGGTCGCGCGGCCGCCTCGAGCCGCTCGACTTCACGACCGAGGACGAGGCCGCGATGCGCTTCGGCACCGCGACGGTCACCGACATGACGTGGAAGCAGATGATCGACACGATGTCCTGCACCGAGTGCGGGCGCTGCCAGGACGTGTGCCCGGCCTACGCGACAGGCAAGGAGCTCTCGCCGAAGCTCCTGATCATGGGCCTGCGCGACCAGCTCTTCGCCGAGGGGCCGCAGGCGCTCGCGGCGAGCAGAGGTGGCGAGGCGTTCGAGCCGACGGCCCTCGTCGGCAGCGCCGTCTCGGAGGACGTCGTCTGGGACTGCGTCACGTGTGGGGCCTGCGTGCGCGAGTGCCCCGTCGCGATCGAGCACGTCGACCACATCGTCGACCTGCGCCGCAGCCTCGTGATGGTCGAGTCACGGTTCCCGGCCGAGGCGGGGACGATGATGCGCGACCTCGAGCGCTCGCAGAACCCGTGGGGCCGCCAGCAGACCGAGCGCGCAGACTGGGCCGACGGGATCGACGTGCGGATCCTGCAGCCCGGCGAGGAGCCGCCCGAGCTTCTCTACTGGGTCGGCTGCGCCGCCTCGTACGACGAGCGCGCCCGCGAGACGGCTCGCTCGCTCGCGACGCTGCTCAACGCCGCCGGGCTCGACTGGGCGATCCTCGGGCCGCGCGAGTGCTGCACGGGCGACCCGGCCCGTCGGATGGGCAACGAGTACACCTTCCAGGCGTACGCCGAGCAGAACGTCGCGACGCTCGGCGAGGCGCGGGTGACGCGCATCGTCGCGACGTGCCCGCACTGCTTCAACACGCTCTCGAACGAGTACCCGGACTTCGGCGGCCGCTACGAGGTCGTTCACCACACCGAGCTGCTCGCCGAGCTGATCCGCGACGGGCGGCTGCATCCGGCAGCGGGCTCGGAGGAGGTCGCCTACCACGACTCCTGCTACCTGGCCCGGCACAACGACGTGATCGCCGCGCCGCGCGAGGTGCTGCGCTCGATCGCAAAGCCGCTCGAGCTCGCCCGCCACGGCAAGCGCACGTTCTGCTGCGGCGCCGGCGGCGCCCACATGTGGATGGAGGAGCGCGGCGGCGCGATCAACGAGGAGCGCGCCCGAGAGGCAGTCGCGAGCGGTGCCTCGACGCTCGCGGTCGCCTGCCCCTTCTGCACGGTCATGCTCGACGACGGCGTGCGCCAGGTCGGCGGTGACGTGCGGGTCGCCGACGTCGCGACGCTGCTGGCCGAGGCGCTCCCCGGTGCCGTCGCGACGGCACCACCGGCACCGACGACGGCGACCGAGACGGAGGGGACGTGATCGACATCCCGCTCGCGCAGAGCCTCCACCGGCTCGGCACCGAGACCGCCTTCGAGGTGCTCGCCCGGGCGAAGGCGCTCGAGGCGGAGGGGCGACGGATCATCCACCTCCAGATCGGCGAGCCCGACTTCGACACGCCGCCGCACGTCGTCGAGGCGGCCGCCCAGGCGCTCCGCGACGGGCACACGCACTACTGCCCCGCGCCGGGGATCCCCGAGCTGCGCGAGGCGGCAGCCGCCTACCTCTCGCGCACGCGCGGCGATCGACGTCGCCGCCGGGCGCGTGCTCGTGACGCCCGGCGCGAAGCCGTTCCTCTTCTTCGGCGTGCTCGCGACCTGCGACCCCGGGCGACGAGGTCATCTACCCGAACCCCGGCTTCCCGATCTACGAGTCGGTGATCCGCTGGGCGGGCTGCACGCCGGTGCCGCTGCCGCTCACCGCCGAGCGCGGCTTCGCCTTCACCGCGCAGGACGTCGCCGACCGTCTCACCGACCGCACGCGGCTGATCATCCTCAACTCGCCCGCGAACCCGACCGGGGGCGTCGTCCCGGGCGCGGTCGTGGACGAGCTGGCCGAGGTGCTCGCCGGGCACCCGTGCTGGATCCTCTCCGACGAGGTCTACTCGGAGATGGTCTACGAGGGCGAGCACGCCTCGATCGCGAGCCGCCCCGGCATGCTCGAGCGCACGATCCTGCTCGACGGCTTCTCGAAGACCTTCGCGATGACCGGCTGGCGCCTCGGCTACGCCGCCGTGCCGGAGCCGCTCGTCGAGCCGCTCACGCGCCTGTTCATCAACTGCCACTCCTGCACCGCCGCCCGCCTCGCAGCTCGCCGGCGTCGCCGCGCTCACCGGCCCGCGGGACGCGGTCGAGGCGATGATGGCGGAGTTCCGGCTGCGCCGCCGACCTCGTCGTCGACGGCCTGAACGCGATCCCCGGCGTCTCGTGCATCGAGCCCGCAGGGGCGTTCTACGCGTTCCCCGACATCTCCGGGACGGGAATGCCGGCGCGCGAGCTGCAGGACCGGCTGCTGGAGGAGGCCGGGGTGGCGATGCTCGCGGGCACCGCCTTCGGCGCCTACGGCGAGGGCTACATGCGCGTCTCGTACGCCAACTCGCAGGAGAACATCCGCGAGGCGCTCGGGATCATGGCCGACCTGCTCGCCGCGCGATGAGCGGCGCGGAGGAGGGGGGCGGGCGTCACCCCGGCCCCGCCCCGTCCGGCCACCCGCAGCGGCGTGGCTTGAGCCTGGCCCCCTCCGACCTTCCGCGGATCGTCGTCACGCGTGTGATCCCCGGGCCTGCGCTCGACCTGCTGCGCGCGGCGGGCGACCTCTGGCTCAACCCGGAGGACAGGCCGCTCACGACCGACGAGCTGCACGCGGCGATCGACGGCGCCGACGCCGTCGTCACGCTCCTCCACGATCGCGTCGACGACGCCTTCCTCGACGCCGCCGGGCCGCAGCTGCGCGTCGTCGCGAACGTCGCGGTCGGCTACGACAACGTCGACGTCGCGGCCTGCGCGAGCGCGCGGCGTGCGCTTCACGAACACGCCCGGCGTCCTCACCGATGCGACCGCCGACATCGCGTTCGCGCTCATCCTGATGGCGACCCGCCGCCTGGGCGAGGGCGAGCGCCTGATCCGCGCGCAGCAGCCCTGGAACTGGCACATGCGCTTCATGCTCGGCTCGGGTATCCAGGGCAAGACCCTCGGGATCGTCGGCCTCGGGCAGATCGGGGCCGCCACCGCGCGCAGGGCGCGCGCGTTCGGCATGGGCGTCGTCTACAGCGGCCGCCGCCGCGCCGACGAGGCGCTCGAGCGGGAGCTGGACGCGCGATGCGTCACCCTCGACGAGCTCCTCGCCACCGCCGACGTCGTCTCGCTGCACTGCCCGCTCACCGACGAGACGCGTCACCTGATCACGGCTGCGCGCCTGCGGCAGATGAAGCCGACGGCGACGCTCGTCAACACCACGCGTGGGCCCGTCGTCGACGAGGGGGCCCTCGCCGTCGCGCTGCGGGACGGCGTGATCGCGAGCGCAGGGCTCGACGTGTTCGAGCGGGAGCCCGAGGTGCACCCCGACCTGCTCGAGCTCGAGAACGTCGTCCTCATCCCGCACCTCGGCTCGGCGACCGTCGAGACCCGCGCTGCGATGGGCGAGCTCGCCGCGCGCAACGCGATCGCGGTCCTCCGCGGCGAGGAGCCTCCGACCCCGGTGGCCTGAGCGCGAGCTCGTGCGTGCGGCTCGCGGATGGAAGGCGTCCCGCAGCGGGCCGGTGCCCTCGGCGCTGCGCGCACCGCCGAACCTCCGCGGCGGAGGGCTGAAGGCCCACCTTGCGCGGGCGACGTTTGGCTAGCGTCCACGTCAGGTCAAGGACGAAAGGAGCCCTCTTGAGCATCCTGTCGAGCGATCCGCGATAGCTGAGGCCGTCGCGGGTGGGGGCCGTCACGCGGCCGGCGCGTCGTCCGCCTCGGCGTAGCGGGCGAGCATCGGCGGCGGGTGGAGGCAGGCTGCGAAGCTGAACGGCCGCGTCACGAGGGGCGGCACGTCCGCTGCGTCGGGATGAGCCGGGTTCAGCAGGACGACGTCCGCCTCCGGGAGGACCTGCGAGCGCACCGCGGCGAGCAGGCTCCGTCCCTCCTCGAGCCAGCCGGTCACCCGCTCGCGCACCGCGTCGTCGCCCCCCGAGTCGTCGATCCGCTCGGGGGTCGTGTCGACCTCGATCCACCCGAGCACGTGGTCGTCGGGCGCCTCGGCCGGATCCTCCGGCAGGTACCGCAGGGCGACGAGCACGGCCAGTCCCGGCTCGGAGGCGAACGGCACCACAGGCACGCCGGGCGGCGAGTAGCGCCCCCCGTAGCGGGCGGCCCCCGCCCCGTCGAGGGCCGTGCGCCCCGCACGCGTCAGCCGCCAGAGTCGCATCAGGCCACTCTAGGCGGGCGGCGACTCCTCGCCGCGGCCCGGAGGGCATGAGGATCGTCAGAGCCCTGAGCGGGCGTGCTCAAGGGCTGGCGTGGATGCGTTCGGAGAGCACGACCGACGGAGGTCCCGTCCGGGCGCCGGCGCGTCAGCCGCGTGCGCTGCTGACGGCGGAGCAGCGCTCGTCTACGCTCCGCGCATGTCGCACCCCGACCCGAACGCTCCGCCGGATCTCACGCCCATCCGGGTCGGCGAGGTCTGGGAGAACCCCGTCACGCGCGAGCGTGCCACCATCCTCGAGCTTCCCTCCTCGAACCCGGAGGGCCGTGCCGTCGCCGAGCTCACCGCGCTCGTCGGTGCGCGGGTCGTGGGCGAGCACCGCCACCCAGCGATCGTCGAGCGCTTCACCGTGCTCGAGGGCGAGCTGACGGTCAAGCGCGACGGGCAGACGAGCGTCCTCCGCGAGGGCGAGACGGCCGTCGTCGAGCCCGGCGTGTGGCACGACTGGTGGAACGCGGCCGACCGGGACGCCCGCGTGCGCGTCGAGATCACGCCGGGCGAGCGCTTCGCCCACATGATCGAGACCCTCTTCGGGCTCGCGCGCCTCGGGCACACCGACGCCAAGGGCATGCCGAACCCGCTGCAGCTCGCGGTCTTCGCGCGGGAGTTCAGCGACGTCGTCGTGCTGCGGCAGCCGCCGCCGCCGGTGCAGCGCGTGCTCTTCGCTGCCGTCGCCCCGATCGCGCGCGCACGCGGCTACCGCGCGACGTACCCGCAGCTGTCGCGTACCGTCCTGGCCCCACGCGAGTGACGACGGTCATTCGATCGCGATCGCACAGCGGAGGTGGGCCGTCCTTCGCCACCACGTTCCGGGCCGTCCCGAAGCCCGGCTTCCAGGCGGCACCGGCTGGCGCGCGCCGGCGTTCGTGAACGCTGACCGTGCGGTCCGCGTTCAGCCCGGATCAGCGGCCTCGCTGATGCCGTAGCCGTCTCTGCGAGTGACGATGGTGGTGAGGCAGAGGACATCGTGGCCGTGCCAGTCACTTCATCCCGACGACACAGGTTCTCGCTTCCGGAGGAGCCGGGGCGGCGGGTAGGGACGCAGTCGCTGCTGATGGCGGGCGCGACGGCGGTCGCGGCTGTCGTCGCCGGGCTCATCGGGACGTTCCTGCAGCTCGTCGTGTTCGATCTCGAGGAGCAAGAGCTGCTTCCCGAGGCTGGTCTGTGGGGCTACGTCGCAGCGTTCTTCCTCCTCGCGCTCATGGTCCTGCCCGCTGTCATCGGCGTCGGGCTCGGCGTACGGGCGCGTCGCCTCGGCGAGCGTCGCCTGGGAACCGCAGGGATCGTCGTGAACGGTCTGATCTCGACGTATCTCGCCACCACGTTCGCGGCCACCCTCCTGTTCGGCTAGCGCTCCGGAGTCCGCGCCCTCCGGTGCCCGGCCCACTCGCCTGGGCCAGCGTTCGGGAGTGTCACATGAGCCTGGTTCGCGATTCTCGGACGAACAGCACTGGTGCTGCGACGTCGTCGTTCAGGACAACGGCGTCGGCTGTTTCGTCGGGCCGGGCTCTGGCGAAGTAGAGCTCCTGGCCGGGGATGTAACGGACGCGGTAGCGGTGTCTTACCTCGTCGGCGGTCCCGAACAGCTCGAGGTCACGGGTGATCGCGCGGCGAAGCGTCTCCTCGAAGCTCGCTGAGACGAAGACGGTGAAGTCCCAGGCCTCTCGAAGGTCGGGTCGGAGAAGGAACACCCCGTCGACGAGCAGGATCGACCGTTCCGAGGCGCGTGCAAGCGGCGCTACCAGCGGCTTGTCGGCGTGGAAGTCGAAGGCGGCCGTCCGATATTCGCGGCTGCCGTCTGGACCGAACGGATCGAGAAGCGACGTCCTCAGGGCCGTGTGAGTCGAACGTGTCCTCGTAATACCCCACCGGTGAGTCTCGGCCTTGCCTGTATCGCTCTACGCGAGGGCGGTGGAAGCCATCGACAGATGCCCGAATCACCTCTCGGTCGCCGTCCCGAAGCACGACGGCCAGCTCATCGGCAAGGGTCGTCTTCCCCGCAGCGTCTGGGCCGTCGATCGCGACCCGCAACGGATGCGCGATGTCGACCGAATCGATCAACCACGCGAGCCGGGCGAGCAGCCCAGCACGATCAAGGTGCTCCCCGGCGGCCATCCCTCCGGAGTCTAGGGAGAGAGCCGCGAGCCTCCCGCGAGACAATCGCGCCCTGCGCCAGCGTTCGGGAATGTCACCCGACGCCGCGCCGGCCGCCTATGTCCCGTTCGACCGCCTGAACCGAAGTCGTCCCATTGCCACCGTTTCTCTATCGCGTAGTCAACGAGGGCAGCCAGTGCTGACACGTCGAGCTCACCGCCACCGATGAGCTCGCTCGGGACGTCGGAGGCCTCGGGCACTCGTGCGACGATCGCCGCTCTCTCCTGCTCGTCGCGGAAGCCAACGGCCTTCGGTAGCCGAAAGAGGTAGCCGTCATGCACAGGGTCTGGCGGTTCCGATTGTTCCTCCAGCAGGGGGATCAGGACAGCGCGGTCAGAGACGACCGCCAGCGCGCCCCGGGTCACGGGGTGGTCATAGCCTAGGAAGACGAAGCCGTCGTAGCGAGCGGCCTCGAGCCGGACGTACATCACGCAGTCGCCGAGCGCTGGGTCGCAGTCGACGATCTCCGTCTGGCCGACAGCAGCGAGCTGCTCCGCGAATGTCTCGCGATGGCGGGGGTCTCCGAGCACGAGCAGCCGTGGCACCGGAACCAGCTCTACCACAGCAGCACGTCAGGGGCCGGCCCTCCACGCATTCCACGGTGGCTGGGCAAGGTGTCGGCAGAGCCGGACAACGCTGGGTGCGCGAGCGCGCTCACTCCAGAGGCGTCCCGTCGCGCGGGGAGGGATCTCAGCCGCGGCGGCGGTTGCGTCGGCGCTGCGGGCCCTCGACCGCGAGCTCGCCCTCGGGGGCGGGCGGGATCTCGGGGAGCGTCGCGTCGGGCTCGCCGGCCTGCACGATCGCGACGAGCTCGGCGGCGGCGGCGGGGTCGAGCTCGCGGGCGTGCGGTAGGCGCGCGAGGCGACGGTCGACCTCGGCGGTCGCCCGCTCGACGAGGTCGGGCGTGCCGCTCAGGTCCCACGACTCGCGGTTCTCGCGGTCGATCGTCGGGCCGGTCAGCCACAGCTCGCTCGGCCAGTGCTCGATCGTGTGCGGGTCGGTGATCAGGTGCTGCTCGGCGAGCAGGCTGCGGACGAGGTCGGTCGTCGGCAGGTCGCCCTTCGGCTCGATCGGCCGCTGCAGGTGGCGCGCCTGACCGCAGAGCTCGTCGTCGAGCACGAGCTTCGGCGAGGCTGAACGCGAGCACGTAGGCGAGCATCCCCGGCCCGGAGACCGAGTCGACGCCGGCCAGCGCGGCGAGGATCGCGCTGCCGAACGTCTCGGCGCCGGCCTGCGCGTCGAGCGCGTAGGAGTCCGAGAGCGCCATGTAGGCCTGGGTCGGCAGACCGAGCGAGCGTCCGACCTGCGCGTAGGCGACGTCGAGGTGGAGCGCCTCGATCGCGGCCATCGGCGAGCTCGCCGCCTTCATGTGGAACGCCGCCGGCGCGCCGCCGAAGAGCACCGGGGCGCCGGGCCGCACGAGCTGGGCCATCGTGATGCCCGCCGAGCACGTCGGCGGTGTGGAAGACGGTCGCCCCGACGAGCGTGACCGGGGCGATCAGGCCCATCAGCGTGACCGGGACGATCTCGATCGGGATCCCGGCCTCGACGCAGTCGAGCAGGTTCTGGCACGAGTCCTCGCCGTAGCGGAAGCTGCCGGTCGCGGTGATCGTGAAGATCGACATCGGCTCTCGCGACGAGCTCGTCGCGGTCGCGCCGGAAGAGCTGCATCAGCTCGACCATCCGCGGCACGCCGTGCTCGCTGAACGCGCCCGAGACGACGGGACGCTCGGAGCCGAGCAGGCACAGGGCGAGCCGCCACGCGTCGGAGATCTGGCGCGGGCACGTCGCCGGTCGAGAAGGCCGTCGCCAGGTAGGCGATGCCCTCCAGTCCGTCGGCGAGGCGGACGAGCTCGACGAAGTCCGTCGTCGTCGCGTGCCGCGCCTCGCCCGTGTGGCGGTCGATCACGCGCAGGCCGCTCGAGCCCGGGACGAAGTGGGAGCGACCGTGCGCCGAGCTCGGCGTGCGGGCGACCGGCGCGGTCGTAGAGCGTGAAGGTCGAGGGCGCCGAGCGCGATCGCCGCGTCGACGACCTCGGGCGGGAAGAGCACGCGCTCGCCCTTCGCATCGGCGCGCAGCCCGGTCGTCGAGCAGCCGCTCGCGCAGCGCCGCGCCGCGCACCTCGACGCCGATCTCCGCCAGGATCCGCTTCGCCTCCTCGACGATGCGGACGAGGAGGTCGTCGTCGAGGACGCGGAGCGACGGCTGCATCGCAGCAGTCTCGCAGAGCGGCCCGCGCGCGAGGCCCGTTGACAGGCCGTGCCCGGACCGGGCATCATCCGTGGAACAGCAGTTCCACAATGCGGAATATGACGACGACGCCGACCTCCCGCCGCTCTCTCGCAGCCGCTCCCACCGGGAGCCGCTCGATCGAGCGCGCCGCAGACCTGCTCGTGCGCATCGTCGAGGCCGACGGGCCCACCACCGTCGGCGAGCTCGCGGAGGCGACCGGGCTGCCGAAGAGCACGACCTCGCGTCTCGTCTCGGCGCTGGAGCGCAGCGGGCTCGTGCAGCGCGACGAGCGCGCCGCGGTGCGCCCCGGGCCGGTGCTCGTCGCCTACGCGCCGGCGTGGCCCGAACGACGACCTCGTCGCGCTCGCCGGCCCCGCGCTCGATCGCCTCGCCGAGCTCTCGGGCGAGACGGTCAACCTCGGCATCTGCACCGGGACCGCAGCCGAGTCGCTCGACCAGCGCGACACCCGCCACTACCTCGGCTCGACGAGCTGGGTGGGGCGGCCCGTGCCCCTGCACGCCTCGGTGATCGGCAAGGTCTACCTCGCCTGGGGCGCCGCTGTCGCTGCCCGACGGCCCGCTCGAGCGGCTCGCGCCGCGCACGATCGTCGATCGCAGCCGCGCTCGAGCGCGACCTGCGCGCGACGCGCGCGCGCGGCTACGCGACGGCGGTCGACGAGCTCGAGCCCGGCCTCTGGGCCGTCGCCGCCCCGGTCTTCGCGCGCGGCGGCGACGGTGGTCGCCTCGCTCTCGATCACCGGCCCGACCGTTCGCCTCCACGACCGCCTGCTCGACGACCTCGGTCGGGAGCTCTGCCGCGAGGCGGTCGGCGCTCTCGACCCTGCTCGGCCACGACCACATCACGAAAGGTGCTGCATGACTGACGAGGAGATCGACCTCAAGCGCGCTGTCCGACGACGAGCTCGTCGCGCAGATGCACGACGACCTCTACGACGGGCTCGCCGACGAGATCGCCGAGGGCACGAACATCCTGCTCGAGCGCGGCTGGGGCGCCGACACGCGTGCTCAACGACGCGCTCGTCGAGGGCATGCGCATCGTCGGGATCGACTTCCGCGACGGCATCCTCTTCGTGCCCGAGGTGCTGCTCGCCGCGAACGCGATGAAGGCGGGGATGGCGATCCTGCGCCCGCTGCTCGCCGAGACCGGCGCCGAGCGGATCGGCACGGTCGTGATCGGCACCGTCAAGGGCGACATCCACGACATCGGCAAGAACCTCGTCGCGATGATGCTCGAGGGCGCCGGCTTCGAGGTGATCGACCTCGGGATCAACACCCCGGTCGAGAGTACCTCGCCGCGCTCGAGGAGCACCAGCCGGAGATCCTCGGCATGTCGGCGCTGCTCACGACGACGATGCCGTACATGAAGGTCGTGATCGACACGCTGATGGAGAAGGGCATCCGCGACGACTACATCGTGCTCGTCGGCGGCGCGCCGCTGAACGAGGAGTTCGGGAAGGCGATCGGCGCCGACGCCTACTGCCGCGACGCCGCGGTCGCGGCCGAGACCGCGCAGGCGCTCGTCCTGGCGCGCCGCGCCGCTGCGAGGCGAATTGACCGACCTGCGTCGAGCAGCGAGGCGACCTTCGCCGCGCTGCGGCCGAGCGGCCCGCGTCGCTGATCCTCGCGTGCGGCGCGATCGCGCGCGAGGTGCTCGCGCTCCGCGAGCTCAACGGCTGGACGCACGTCGACGTCCGCTGCCTGCCGGCGAAGCTCCACACCACGCCGGAGCAGATCCCGGCCGCGGTCGACGCGAAGCTGACCGAGCTGAAGGGGCGCTACGACGCGGTCTTCGTCGCGTACGCGGACTGCGGCACGGCCGGCGCGCTCGACGTCGTTCTCGAGCGGCACGGGGTCGAGCGGCTCCCGGGCGCCCACTGCTACGGCTTCTTCGCCGGCAACGACGCGTGGGACGCGATGCAGGAGGAGGAGCCGGGCACGTTCTACCTGACCGACTTCCTCGCCCGGCACTTCGAGCCGCTCGTCTGGCGCGGTCTCGGTCTCGACCGGCACCCGGAGCTGCTGCCCGACTACTTCGGCAACTACCGGCGGCTGGTCTACCTCGCGCAGACCGACGACGACGCGCTGACGCGAGCGCGCCCGCGCGGCGGCCGACCGGCTCGGCCTCGCGTTCGAGCGCGGCGCACCGGCTACGGCGAGCTCGCGCCGTCGCTCGACCAGTTCGCCGGAAGGCTCGAGCTGCCGTGCCTGAGCTGACCGTCATCTCTGGCGCGACATCCCCGCGCAGGTGACGCGCCGGCAAGGGGCGCCGCGCGACGCGCGCGCAGCTCTCGGAGCGCTTCCAGGAGGCGATCGACGCCGCCGCGATGGCGGCCGGCCTGATCGGCACCGACGCGTACCTCGAGGAGTGGCGGCGCGAGACGGTCGTGCGGGACGACTCGAGGCCGAGGTCGCCGCCAGGCAGAGGTCGCGCGCATCGAACCGGACTACACCGACGACAGGCTCGCGCGGCTCGTCCGCGCGAGCGGTGAAGGAGGCAACGCAGACGTGACCGAGACGCAGATGCTCGTCCGCAGAGCGGGATTCCACGGAGCGGACTCCCGCTCGCGGGAGTCCGCGACGCGGCGGACTCCCGAGCGGCGCTGCGGACGGCGCCGGTCGAGGCCAAGGGTGGCCGAAGGCCGCGGGCCGGTCACGGCGTGGGGTGCGCTGACAGAGACGGTCCTTTCAGCTCGGCGACGAAGGAGGTCGTGATCGGCTTCGACCGCCCGTTCGTGATCATCGGCGAGCGAATCAATCCGACCGGCCGCAAGAAGCTCGCCGAGGAGATGAAGAGCGGGCAACTTCGAGACCGTGATCGCGGACGCGATCGCGCAGGTCGAGGCGGGCGCGCAGATGCTCGACGTCAACGCCGGCATCCCGCTCGCCGACGAGCCGGCGATCCTGCGCCACACGATCGAGCTCGTGCAGTCGATCACCGACGTGCCGCTCTCGATCGACTCGTCGATCGTCGAGGCGCTCGAGGCCGGGCTCTCGGTCTACCAGGGCAAGGCGCTCGTCAACTCGGTCACCGGCGAGGACGAGCAGATGGAGCGCGTGCTGCCGCTCGTCGCGAAGTACGGCGCCGCGGTCGTCGCGATCTCGAACGACGAGACCGGGATCTCCGAGGATCCCGACGTGCGGTTCGAGGTGGCGCGGAAGATCGTCTCGCGCGCGGCCGACTACGGGATCCCGAAGGAGGACGTCGTCGTCGATCCGCTCGTGATGCCGATCGGCGCGATGGGCACCGCCGGCCGCCAGGTGTTCCGGCTCGTGCGGCGGCTGAAGGAGGAGCTCGGCGTCAACTCGACCTGCGGCGCCTCGAACGTCAGCTTCGGCCTGCCGAACCGGCCCGCGCTGAACGCCGCCTTCCTGCCGATGGCGATCGCGTCGGGCCTGACGTCGGCGATCACGAGCCCGCTGCACGACGAGGTGCGCAGGCGATCAGGGCCGCCGACGTGATGAACGGCAACGACGAGCACTGCGCGGCCTGGATCGCGCGCAACGGCGAGTCCGGGGCGAGGCGGCGCAGGCGGCCGCCGCGGCGGCCGCGAGGGCGGGCGGAGGGCGGCGGGCGAGCCGCGTGAGCCGTCGAGCGCAGACGAGGCCTCGACTCGCCCGACCCGCGGGAGCCCGCGCGGTGAGGCCGGCGCATGAGCGGCACCGTGCCGCGTCGTCTTCACGCCGTCCGGGCGGCGCGGCGAGTTCGAGCCGCGGCACGACCGTGCTCGACGCCGCGCGGCGGCTCGGGGTCGACATCGACTCGGTCTGCGGCGGCCGCGGCATCTGCGGGCGCTGCCAGGTCGAGGTGAGCGAGGGCGAGCACGCGAAGCACGCGATCGTCTCGACGGCTCGCATCTCTCGCCGTGAGCGACGGTCGAGCGCGCGTACGGCGGCGACCGCGGCCGCTGCGCCCGGGCCGCCGGCTCGGCTGCACCGCCCGCGTCGAGGCGGACCTCGTGATCGACGTGCCGCCCGAGAGCCAGGTGCACCGGCAGGTCGTGCGCAAGGAGGCCGACGCGCACCCGATCGAGGTCGATCCCGTCGTCCGGCTCCACTACGTCGAGGTCGAGGAGCCCGACCTCGGCTCGCCGACGAGCGACCTCGGCCGCCTGCGCGAGGCGCTCGAGCGCGAGTGGGAGCTGACCGGGCCTCTCGTTCGACGCCCACGTCGCTGCGCCGCGCTCGCAGACGGCGCACTCCGCGCTCAGCGCCGACTCACGGCCACGGCAGGACAGCGCCGTGCGCTGGCGCCCTGGACGGTCACCGTCGCCGTGCACGAGGCGCGCGACGTGACCGCGGTCTGGCCCGGCTTCCACGACGCGGCGCTACGGGATCGCGTTCGACATCGGCTCGACGACGGTCGCCGGGCATCTCTGCGACCTCCACACGGGCGACGTGCTCGCCTCGGCCGGCGAGATGAACCCGCAGATCCGCTTCGGCGAGGACCTGATGAGCCGCGTCTCGTACGTGATGATGAACCCCGGCTCCGAGAAGGAGCTGACGCGGCCGTGCGCGGCTGCCTCGCGAAGCTCACCGCCGAGCTCGCGAACGACGCCGGCGTCGATCGCGCGACGACATCCTCGAGATCACGCTCGTCGGCAACCCGATCATGCACCACCTCCTGCTCGGGATCGACCCGACCGAGCTCGGCGGCGCGCCGTTCGCGCTCGCGGTCGACGAGGCGGTGCGCGTGCCCGGCGTCCGACCTCGGCCTGCCCGTGCAACCCGGGTGCGCGCGCCTACGTGCTGCCCTGCATCGCCGGCCACGTCGGCGCCGACACCGCCGGCGTGATCCTCTCCGAGGCGCCGTACCTCGGCGACGAGGTCAACCTGATCGTCGACGTCGGCACCAACGCCGAGATCGTGCTCGGCAACCGCGACGCGCCTGCTCGCCGCGTCGAGCCCGACCGGCCCGGCCTTCGAGGGCGCGCAGATCAGCTGCGGCCAGCGGGCCGCGCCCGGCGCGATCGAGCGCGTGCGCATCGACCCGGACACGCTCGAGCCGCGCTTCCGCGTGATCGGCAGCGACGCCTGGTCGGACGAGCCCGGGCTTCGCGGGCACGCACGTCACCGGCGTCTGCGGCTCCGGGATCATCGAGGCGATCGCCGAGCTGCACCTCGCGGGGATCCTCACGACCGACGGCACGATCGACGGCGCGCTCGCCGCGCGCTCGCCGCGGATCGTCGCCGACGGGCGCACCTTCTCGTACGTGCTCTCCGACGGCGAGCCCGAGCTGCGCGATCACGCAGAACGACGTCCGCCAGATCCAGCTCGCGAAGGCGGCGCTCCACGCGGGCTGCACGCTGCTGCTCGAGCGCTACGGGATCGAGCGGGTCGACCGGATCCGGCTCGCCGGCGCGTTCGGCACCCACATCGACCCGGTGCTACGCGCTCGTGCTCGGCCTCGTCCCCGACTGCGACCCGGCCGGCGTGACCTCCGCCGGCAACGCCGCCGGCACCGGCGCGCGCATCGCGCTGCTCGACCGCGCCGCCCGCGCCGAGATCGAGGACGTCGTGCGGCGGGTCGAGAAGATCGAGACCGCCGTCGAGCCGCGCTTCCAGGAGCTGTTCGTCGGCGCGATGGCGATCCCGCACGACACCGACCCGTACGAGCGGCTCGCGCCGGCCGTCACGCTGCCCGCCGCGCCGGACGTCGAGCCAGCCCGAGCGCGCCGACCGGCCCCGCCGCCGCCGCGCCGCAGCCCGATCCACCGAAAGGAGCACCGACATGACCGAGCACCGCATGGCCGCAGCGACCGGCGGCCGCGCCGGGCGGCAGGCCGCGCGGCTCGCCGCGCCAGGTCGAGCGCGTCCCGTACCTCACGCGGACGCTGACGCCGTTCGAGGTGCTCTCCGAGGAGGGCCTCTCGCTGATCGAGGAGAACGCCGACACGATCCTCGAGCAGGTCGGGATCGACTTCCGCGACACGCCCGACGCGCTCGCGCTCTTGCGCGACGCCGGCGCCGACATCGACGGCGAGCGCGTGCGCTTCCCGCGCGGGCTCGCGCCGACAGCTCGTCCAGGCGACGCGCGCCGGCGCACGTTCACGCAGGTCGCGCGGAACCCCGCGAACAACGTCGACATCGGCGGCGCGAACACGGTCTTCGCGCCCGCGTACGGCTCGCCGTTCGTCCGCGACCTCGACAACGGCCGCCGCTACGGGACGATCGAGGACTTCCGCAACTTCGTGAAGCTGACGTACCTGACGCCGTTGCTGCACCACTCGGGCGGCACCGTCTGCGAGCCGGTCGACCTGCCGGTCAACAAGCGGCACTACGACATGGTCTACGCGCACATGCGCTGGTCGGACAAGCCGTTCATGGGCTCGGTCACCCACCCGGAGCGGGCGCGCGACACGGTCGAGATGGCCCGGATCCTCTTCGGCGCGGACTTCCTCGAGGAGAACACCGTCGTCGTTCGCCTGATCAACGCGAACTCGCCGCTCGTCTGGGACTCGACGATGCTCGGCGCGGCGACGGCGTACGCGGAGGCGAACCAGGCGGTGATGATGACGCCGTTCATCCTCGCGGGCGCGATGAGCCCGACCACGGTCGCGGCCACCTGCGCGCAGACGCTCGCCGAGTCGCTCGCCGGGATGACCTACTGCCAGCTCGTGCGCCCGGGCGCGCCGGTCGTGCTCGGGCTCGTTCGCCTCGTCGATGTCGATGCAGTCGGGCGCGCCGACCTTCGGCACGCCCGAGCCGGCGCTCGTCCTCTACGTGATGGCGGCGCTCGCGCGACGGCTCGGCGTCCCGTTCCGCTCGGGCGGCGCGCTGACGGCGTCGAAGATCGCCGACGCCCAGGCGGCCTACGAGTCGGCGAACACGATGCAGCCGACGATGCTCGGCGGCGTCAACTTCGTCCTCCACGCGGCCGGCTGGCTCGAGGGCGGGCTCACGATGGGCTACGAGAAGTTCATCCTCGACGCCGACCAGCTCGGCGATGTGGCACGCGTTCGCCAAGGGCGTCGACCTGTCCCCGAACGGCCAGGCGCTCGACGCGTTCCTCACGAACGAGCCCGGCACGCACTTCCTCGGCCACCCGCACACGCTCGCGAACTTCGAGACCGCGTTCTAGCGCTCGAACGTCGCCGACAACGCGAGCTTCGAGCAGTGGGAGGCCGAGGGCGCGAAGGACGCGACCGTGCGCGCGAACGCGATCTGGAAGAAGATGCTCGCCGAGTACGAGGCGCCGCCGATCGACGACGCGCGTCGACGAGGAGCTGCGCGAGTTGATCGAGCGCAAGAAGGCGTCCTTCCCGGACTCGAACGTGTGAGGTCCATCGCGATGAGCACCACAGCCCACCGCACCCGTAGCAGACGCGATCGCGCGAGCTCGTCGAGCGCTCGCGCTACGAGGTGCATCCCGCTCGACGGCATCGAGGAGCAGGTGCTCGAGCACGTGCCCGTCGACGTGACGCTCACCGTCACCGCGTCGCCCGCGAAGGGGCTCGAGCCGACGTTCGACCTCGTCGAGCGGTTCGTCGCGCACGGCTACACCGTCGTCCCGCACCTCTCGGCGCGCCTCGTCGCGACCGCGAGCACCTCGCCGAGCTCGTCGCGCGATGCGGCGGAGCTCGGGCTGCGCGACGTCTTCGTCGTCGCCGGCGACGCCGCAGGAGCCGGCCGGCCCGTACGAGGGCGCCGCGGCGCTGCTCGACGATCTGGCCACGAGCTCGGCCACCCGTTCGAGCGAGATCGGGATCACCGGCTACCCGGAGAGCCACCCGTTCATCGACGACGCGACGACGATCGACGCGATGTTCGCGAAGGCGAGCGCACGCGACCTACATCGCGAGCCAGGTCTGCTTCGATCCCAGCGGTGACGGCGCCGGTGGATCGAGGACGTCTGGGCGCGCGGCACGCGGCTGCCGGTCTACGTCGGCATTCCCGGCGCCGTCTCGCGGGCGAAGCTGCTGCGCGTCTCGACCCGGATCGGGATCGGCGACTCGCTGCGCTTCCTGCGCAAGAACGGGTCGTTCGCGTCGCGCTTCCTGCACGGCGGCTTCAGCCCGGACCCGCTGATCGACGGGCTCGGTGCCGCTGCTCGCACGACCCCGAGCCGCAAGGTCGCCGGCTTCCACGTCTTCACGTTCAACGACGTCGAGGACACCGAGCGCTGGAGGCGTGGGCGGCTGGATGCGGGAGGCCTCGGATGAGCTGGCGGCCGCGGTCGGGACGCGGCTCGCACGGGGTCAGGCCTCCGGCCTGCGGCCGGACGCCAGACCCGGCTGGAGTCTGGGGTCGCGCAGCGAGCCCTGACCCCGTACGGATCGAGCGACCCGGGGCACTGCGTGAGCGACGGTCGACTTCGTGATCGTCGGCGGCGGCTCCGCGGGCTGCGCGCTCGCGAACCGGCTCAGCGCCGACCCCTCGACGCGCGTGCTCGTGCTCGAGGCCGGCCGCACCGACTACAGGTGGGACGTCTTCATCCACATGCCGGCCGGGCTCGCGACGCCGATCGGCAACCGCTTCTACGACTGGAAGTACGAGTCCGAGCCGGAGCCGCACATGAACGGGCGCCGCATCTACCACGCGCGCGGCAAGGTGCTCGGCGGCTCCTCGAGCATCAACGGGATGATCTTCCAGCGCGGCAACCCGCTCGACTACGAGCGCTGGGCCGCCGACCCGGGCATGGAGAGCTGGGACTACGCGCACTGCCTGCCGTACTTCAAGCGGATGGAGGACTGCACTCGCCGCGCCGCCCGACGACGCCTTCCGCGGCCGCGACGGGCCGCTCGGGCTCGAGCGCGGCCCGGCCACGAGCCCGCTGTTCGAGGCGTTCTTCGAGGCCTGCCGGCAGGCGGGCCACGTCGTCCACGACGACGTCAACGGCGTCCGCCAGGAGGGCTTCTCGAAGTTCGACCGCAACATCCGCCGCGGTCGCCGCCTCAGCGCGGCGCGCGCGTACCTCCATCCGGTGCTGGACCGGCCGAACCTCGAGGTGCGCACGCGCGTCCAGGTCGCCCGCGTCCTCTTCGAGGGCACGCGTGCCGTCGGGGTCGAGACGACGAAGGGCGAGCGGATCCGCGCCGGCGAGGTGATCCTCTGCGGCGGCGCGATCAACTCGCCGCAGCTGCTGCAGCTCTCCGGCGTCGGCGCCCCGGCGCACCTGCAGGCCGCGGGCGTCCAGGCCGTGCACGACCTGCCCGGGGTGGGCGAGAACCTGCAGGACCACCTCGAGGTGTACGTCCAGTACGCATGCTCGCAGCCGGTCTCGATGCAGCCTGCGCTCGACAAGTGGCGCGCGCCGTGGATCGGCTTCCAGTGGCTCTTCTTCCGGAAGGGGCCGGCGGCGACGAACCACTTCGAGGCGGGCGGGTTCATCCGCTCGAACGACGACGTCGCCTACCCGAACCTGATGTACCACTTCCTCCCGCTCGCCATCCGCTACGACGGCTCCAAGCCCGAGGGCGGGCCACGGCTACCAGGTGCACGTCGGGCCGATGTACTCGGACGCCCGCGGCTGGATCCGCATCCGCAGCGCCGACCCGAGCGCCAAGCCGGCGCTGCGGTTCAACTACCTCTCGACCGACCAGGACCGGCGCGAGTGGGTCGAGGCGATCCGCCGGACGCGCGAGATCATGGAGGCAGCCCGCGCTCGCGCCGTTCAACGCGGGCGAGATCTCGCCCGGCCCGACGGTCGCAGACCGACGAGGAGATCCTCGACTGGGTGCGGGCCGACGGTGAGACCGCCCTGCACCCGTCCTGCACGTGCCGCATGGGCGTCGACGAGCTGTCGGTGGTCGACCCGGGCACGATGCGCGTCCACGGGCTGGAAGGCCTGCGCGTCGTCGACGCGTCGGTGTTCCCCTACGTCACGAACGGGAACATCTACGCGCCGACGATGATGGTGGCCGAGAAGGCGGCCGACCTGATCCTCGGCAACACGCCGCTCGCGCCCAGCGACGCCGCGTTCTACCGGCACGAGCCGACGTCCGCGAGCCAGTAGAGGCGGCGTGCCCCTCCCCGAGCCGCCGCTGCGCATCACGGGGGTGACGCTCGGCGCCCCGGCCGGCCTGACGGCGGAGCTCGCGACGTTCTACGGCGACACGCTCGGGCTGCCGACGTCGCGACCCGCCGACGAGAGGGTGGCGGTCACGGTCGGGGAGACCGTCCTCGAGCTGGTCGAAGGCGAAGGCGCTCCGTTCCACCACGTCGCGCTGCTCGTCCCGGGCGACCGCTTCACCGAGGCGCGCGCATGGGCCGCGGAGCGTGTCGCGCTGCTCCCGGAGGTCGAGACCGGCGAGGACGTGTTCGACTTCACGGGCTGGTCGGCGCTCGCGCTGCTACTTCCACGACCCGGCGGGCAGCATCGTCGAGCTGATCGCGCTCGCCGGCATCGCCGAGACCGGGGCCGTCGGCAGCTTCGCGGCGACCGAGCTGGTCGGGGTCTCGGAGGTCGGTCTCGTCGGTGACGTCGCCGCGCTGGCGGCACGGCTGGAGCGGCGACCTCGGGCTCGGGGTCTGGGACGGCGTCGTGGGCGTCCCGGGCCGCCTCGCGTTCGTGGGCGAGCGCGGTCGCTCGCTGATCCTCTGCCCTCCGGGTCGTGGATGGCTGCCGACAGGCCGCGCGGCCGAGCCGCATCCCGTCGAGGTCGAGCTCACGGGGATCGGGCCCGGCGAGCTGTCGGCCGAGCGCGGACGCATCCGCGTCCGGGCGCGAGCCGGCGGGCGAGGCTGAAGCCACGCCGGGTGCCGTGCCGCGGCGGGGGTCAGGCCTGCCGCTTCGCGGCACGCCAGACCCCACGAGGGCCATGACGGCTCCGTCGGGCAGGGCCGGGCCAGCGATCCCGTCTGCCGCCCAACAGGAGGGGTTCCCTGGGGGAACCTGGGTTCCCCCGGCTTCAGGGGTCTGCCCTCGCGCGGCGTAGCCGCACGAGGGATCAACCGCGGGCGGGATCCGCTTCTGCGGATCTCGCGCTAGCGGACCACTCAGCGGGACAAGGAGAGCACGGCCTTGACGATCCCGTCGTAGCCGGTGCAGCGGCAGAGGTTGCCGGAGAGGCCGATCCGCACCTCGTCCTCGGTCGGCGACGGGTTCTCGGCGAGGAGCGCGGTCGCCGAGACGAGCATCCCGGGCGTGCAGAACCCGCACTGGACGCCGCCGTGCTCGAGGAACGCCCTCTGCAGCGGGCTGAGCTCGCCGCCGGCGGCCAGGCCCTCGACCGTCGTGACCGCTGCCCCTTCGGCCTGCAGGGCGAGGTAGGAGCAGGAGTTCACGGGCTTGCCGTCGAGCAGCATCATGCAGGCGCCGCACTCGGAGTCGTCGCAGCCCTCCTTCGCGCCGGTCAGCCCGACGGCCTCGCGGACGGCGACGAGCAGGCTCGTGTCCGGCTCGAGCTCGAGCGGGTAGGCGACGCCGTTGACGGTCAGCGTGACGGGCACCTTCACGAGAGTCCTCCATGCAGGGCGGGGCTGGCGGGGATCGGGACGTCGGTCGCCGCGCGCGCGTGCGAGCGCGGCCTCGATCGCGCGGCGGGCGATCACCTGCGGCCATCGCCCGGCGGTAGCCGCTCGGAGGCGCGGACGTCGGAGATCGGGGTCGCCGCCTCGGCGGCCGCGCGCGCGGCAGCCGCGATCGGCGTCGGCGCCGCCGTCGGTGCCGACGAGCGCCTGCCTCGGCCGCGGGCACGCGACGGATCGTCGGCGCGAGCGCCGTGATCGCGATCCGCGCGTCCGCGACGACGCCGTCCGTCGAGCGTGACGACGGCGGTCGCGCCGACGACCGCGATCTCCATCTGCCGGCGGTACTCGAGCCGGACGTAGCAGCTGCCCGTTCCCGCGGCCGGGTCGGGGACGTCGATCGCGACGAGCAGCTCGCCCGGCTGCGGCCGACGGTGCGTCCCGGGCCCGGCGAAGAGCTCCTCGACCGCGACCGAGCGGGTGCCGGCCGTCGAGCGCAGCGTCGCCGTGGCGCCGAGGCAGACGAGCGGCCCGCCCGTCTCCATCGCCGGCGAGGCGTTCATCACGTTGCCGCCGATCGTGCCGTGGCGCGGGTCGCGTGCGAGCCGACGATCGCGGACGCGTCGGCGAGCGCGGTGAGCCGCGCGCGGACGCGCGGGTCGGCGACGATCTCGGCGTGCGTGGCGAGCGCGCCGAGGCGGAGCGCTCCCGTCGCCTCGGTCGATCGCCGCGGAGCTCGTCGACCCGGTGGATCGCGACGAGCTGCTCGGGCAGCGGCGCCTTGCCCTGGCGGGCGCCGACGACGAGGTCGGTGCCGCCCGCGACCGGCCGGGCGCCCGCCGGCGAGCGCGGCCAGAGCCTCGTCGAGGGTCGTCGCCGTCGTGAACGTCTCGACGCTCATGCCCGCCTCCTCCGGATGCGCCGCTCCCAGACGCGCTCGGGCGTCATCGGCAGTCGCGTCGACGCGCGCGCCGATCACCTTCGCGATCGCGTTCGCGACCGCCCCGGCGGTCGGGACGCACGGCGGCTCGCCGACGCCCTTCGAGCCGCGTCGGGCCGGCGTTCGGCGTGTCCGTCTCGATCCAGTCGATGTCGATCTGCGGTGCGTCGGAGGCGGTCACGAGCTTGTAGTCGAGCAGGTGCGCGTTGCGCTGCCGGCCGCTCTCGTCGAGCAGCGTGCCCTCCGTGAGCGCCTGGCCGATCCCCATCACGACGCCGCCGTAGACCTGGCCGTTCGCGCCGATCGGGTTGAGGATCCTGCCGCAGTCGTGCACGGCGGCGACCTCGAGCACGCGCGACGACGCCGGTCTCGCGGTCGACCTTGACGCGCGCCGCGTGCGCGATCAGCTGCGGCGCGAGGAACGACTCGACGCCGAGCCGGCCGACGCAGCCCTCGGCCGGCGCGGCGCGGCGCCTCGGGCACGATCGCCCGAGCCCGTCCCGTGGAACGTCGCGTCCGTCCGCGAGCTCGGCGATCGTGACCGACTTGTCGGGCGAGCCCTTGACGCGGATCGTGCCCTCGACGAGCTCGAGGTCGTCCCGCGCGGCCTCGAGCTCGCTCGGCGGCCGCGTCGAGCAGCTGCTCGCGCAGGTCGACCGCGGCGGCGATCACGGCGCGGCCGGTGTTGAACGTCGTCTGCGAGCCGCACGAGCCGCCGTCCCACGGCGCGGCGTCGGTGTCCTGGTAGAGCATCGTGAAGTCCTCGGGCTGCATGCCGAGCTCCTCCGCGACGTAGCTGCGGCATCGCCATCACGGAGCCGGTGCCGTTCTCCTGCGCGCCGGTGATGATCGTGCCGGTGCCGTCGGGGTTGAGCTTGACGTAGGCTCCCGACGTCATCGACGAAGCACGGCCACCAGCCGATCGCGACGCCGATCGCCTCGTCGTCCGGCAGCTCCTGGTCGTACGCCGATCAGCTCGACCGCCCGCTCGAGGACCTCGCCCATCGCGATCCCCTCGAGCACCTGCCCGGTCCCCGTGACCGACCCGTCCCGGATGACCGTGCGACGGCGCAGCTCGACCGGGTCGAGCCCGAGCGCCTCGGCGAGCTCGTCCATGTGCTGCTCGAGCGCCCAGCACGACCTGCGGCGCCGTCGGGGCGCGGATCGAGGACGCTGGGCTGGTTGTTCGAGTAGTTGAGGTAGGACGAGATGTCGACGTTCTCGAGCTCGTACGGCCCGTGCGCGTGCATCGCGGCCATCTGGGCGAAGAACCCGCCCTCGCCGCAGTAGGCGCCCTTGTCGAGCACGAGCCTGGCGCGGCGCGCGACGATCGTCCCGTCGCTGCGCGCGCCCGGTCTCGAGGTCGATCACCATGCCCTCGCGCCGGTGGCCGACCGCGAAGAACTCCTCGTGGCGCGTGAAGACGAGCTTCACCGGCCGCCCGGCCTTGCGCGCGAGCGCGGCGACGTGGCCCTCGAAGTGGAAGTCGCACTTGGCACCGAACCCGCCGCCGAGGAGCGGGACGATCACGCGCACGTGCGACTCGGGCATCGGCATCGTCTGCGCGACGCCGGCACGGGCGGCGTACGGCACCTGCGTCGACGTCCAGACCGTCACCCTGTCGCCGCTCCACTGCGCGATCACCGCGCGCGGCTCGATCGGGACGCCCTGCACGGGATCGGTCACGTAGCGGCCCCTGACGACGACGTCGGCGCTCGGCGAGCGCGGCGTCGACGTCGCCCGCGGACGATGGTCGAGTAGCCGAGCGTGTTGCCGTTCCGGCCCATGTCGTCGTCGCCCGAGTAGCTCTCCCACTCCGGGTGGACGAGCGGTGCGCCGTCGGCCATCGCCGCGTCGAAGTCGGTCACGACCGGCAGGTGCTCGTAGTCGACCTCGATCAGGGCGGCTGCGCGCTCGGCGATCTCCGGCGTGAGCGCGGCGACGCCCGCGACGATGTCGCCCTCGAAGCGGACGGTGTCGCGCGCGAACAGCCGGCGGTCCTGCACCATGCCGCCGTAGAGGACGTCGGGCACGTCCTCGTGGGTGACGACGGCGAGCACGCCCGGCAGCGGCCGCGGCGGCGGACGTGTCGATGCGCGTGATGCGGGCGTGCGTCTGGTCGGCGTAGCGGAACTTCGCGTGGAGCTGGCCGGTGAGGTTGAGGTCGGCCGTGTAGCGGCCGGTGCCCGTCACCTTCTCCTTGCCGTCCTGCCGGATGTGGGTCGCGCGGGGCTCTTCGAGCGCTGTCACCGTGTCTCCTGGGGTCGCGGGCCTGCCGTCTGCCATCTTCGCAGGAGAGCGGTGGTCGCCGCCAGACGACGTGATCAGGCTGCGCGCGGAGCGGCTGCGGCCGCGGCGAGGCCGAGGACTGCGCCCTCGCGGAGACCGCCCCGGGCGACGACGAGGTCGCGGCGGACGAGCCTCGAGATCTCGGCCAGGAGGATCGCGCCCCCGACGATGGTGGCCGCGCGATCGGGGTCGAGCCCGAGCGTGCGCGCAGTCTTCGCGATGGGCCGCCCGGCGCACTCGGCGATGAGGTCGTCGAGGTCCGCGCAGGACAGACGCGGGCCGATGGCTCGGCCGATCGCACGGGCCGTTCCGCCGACCGCGAGCACCTGCTCCGGCCGCTCCACCGCGACCTCGCGCAGCGAACGCGCGACGAGCGAGCGGGCACGGTCGATCTGTCGTGCGGCGGGGCGGATCCTCGGGGAGGAGCCGTTGGGTCAGCCGCAGCGAGCCCACGTCGAGCGAGTGCACCCAGGCAGCGCCGCGCGCCGGAGAGCCGACGGCGAGCTCGGTGGAGCCTCCCCCGACGTCGACGACGCCCACGAGCTCGGGGAGTCCGTCCGCTCGCGTCACGGCACCGGCGAACGCGAGCGTCCCCTCCTCCCGGTGGGTCAGGACCCGTACGGGCCACCCGGTGGCCGTGCCGAGCGCCGCCAGCAGTGGCACCGGATCGGCCGCCTGGCGACCGGGCGCGGTGACGAGGATCTCTGCGACGTCGAGACCGTGACGCTCGGCCCTCCCGGCGAACGCCGCCGCGACCTCGGCTGCCTCGCCGACCTTGCGCGAGCGGAGCCGGCCGCGGCGCTCGATCTCCGCGCCCAGGCGGAGGAAGGCCTTTGCACGATCCAGCGGCTCGATCTTCCGTCCACGAACGGACGCGACGAGCAGCCGCGCTGTGTTGGAGCCGATGTCGATCACGGCGACACGCATCGCCGCCAGTGTGGCGAGCCGGGCGGTCGGAGCAGCCGGGAGCGCGGTTGCTAGGTACGGCGCCGGCGGGCGCGCTGGCGGGCGCGCCGCATCATCGCGGCCTGGTGCGAGTGGGGCTTTCGCTTCGTGGGCTCCACTCGAGACCACTCCCCGTCCGGGTCGAGCGCCCAGGCGTTCGTGGTGTCGGCGAACACGCTGTCGAGCACCGTGCCGAGCTCCTGGCGCGGCCGGGCCGCGTCGACCGGCACGAGCACCTCGATCCGCCGATCGAGGTTCCGCGGCATCAGGTCGGCGCTGCCGAGCCAGACGCTGATCTCGTCGCCGGTCTCGAACCAGTAGACGCGGCTGTGCTCGAGGAAGCGCCCGACGATCGACCGGACGTGGATCGTTCTCGGAGAGCCCGGGCACGCCGGGGCGGAGCATGCAGATCGAGCGCGCGCAGATCTCGATGTCGCGCGCCGGCGTCGGACGCGGCGTACAGCTCCTCGATGATCGGCGGGTCGACCAGCGCGTTCAGCTTGAGCCGGATGCGGGCAGGCTTGCCGTCGAGCGCGGCCGCGGCGACCCGGTCGATCTCCGCGATCAGGCGGTCGCGCAGCGCCGAACGGCGCGACGAGCAGCTGCCGGAACTGCTGCGGGCGCCCGAAGCCCGTCACGTAGTTGAACAGGTCGGCGACGTCCGCCGCGATCTCCGGGTCGGCCGTGAAGAGGCCGAGGTCCTCGTAGAGACGGGCGGTCGACGCGTTGTAGTTGCCCGTGCCGATGTGGACGTAGCGACGCAGCCCGTCCTTCTCGCGCCGCACGATCAGCGTCATCTTCGCGTGGATCTTCAGGTCGGGGAAGCCGTGCACGACGTGCACGCCGGCCTGCTCCATCGCACGCGACCACTCGATGTTGCGGCGCTCGTCGAAGCGCGCCTTCAGCTCGACGAGGCACACCGACTGCTTGCCGTCCTCGGCGCAGTCGATCAGCGACGAGACGAGCGTGGAGTCGTCGCTCGTGCGGTAGACGGTCGTCTTGATCGCGATCACGTCCGGGTCGCGGGCCGCGGCCTGCGCGAGGGTCTCGAACGTCGGCGCGGAACGAGTCGTACGGGTGGTGGACGAGCAGGTCGGAGCGGCGGATCTCGTCGAACACCCGGGCCGTGCTCTTCGCGCGGGACCAGCGCGGCGGGCACGACCGGGCACCCAGGGCTCGTCCTTGAGCTCGTGGCCGGTCGAGCCGGGCGAGCTGCCACAGGTCGGCCAGGTCGAGCGAGCCCTTCGATCTCGTACACCTGGTCTGCGGCGGACGCCGAGGCCCTCCATCAGGCGGTCGCGCAGCCGGGCGGAGGCGGACGCGGTCAGCTCGAGGCGGACGACGTCGCCGAAGCGCCGGTTGCGGAGCTCCGACTCGACGGCCTCGAGGAGGTCGTCGGCGTCGTCGGAGACCTCGAAGTCGGCGTCGCGCGTGACGCGGAAGGCCGCGCGCTCGGCGATCTCCATCCCGGGGAAGAGCATCGGGAGGAAGTGCGCGATCACGAGCTCGAGCGGCACGAGGCGCTTGCCGACCGCGACGAAGCGGTCGAGGCCCTCCGGCACCTTCACGCGCGCGAAGCGCTCCTCGCCCGAGTCCGGGTCGACGGCGATCACGCCGAGCGAGAGCGAGAGGCCGGAGATGTACGGGAACGGCTGTCCCGGGCCGACGGCGAGCGGCGTGAGCACGGGGTAGATCTCGCGCTCGAAGGTCGCGTGCGAGCCGCTCGAGGTCGCGCTCGCGTGCAGTCCTCGACGGTCGCGATCACGATCCCCGCGGCGGCGAGCGCCGGGACGGAGCTCCCGCTTCCAGAGCCGCGACTGGCGTGACGTCAGCTCGTGCGACGCGTTCGCGGATCGCGTCGAGCGCCTGGCCCGGCGTGAGCCCGTCGCGCGAGCGCACGCCGACGTGGGCCTGCTCCTGCTCGAGGAGGCCGGCGACGCGGACCATGAAGAACTCGTCGAGGTTCGACGAGAAGATCGCGGCGAACTTCACCCGCTCGAGCAGCGGCGTGCCGGGTCCTCGGCGAGCTCGAGCACGCGCCCGTTGAACTCGACCCACGAGAGCTCGCGGTTGATCAGGCGCGACGCTGCCTGCTCCTCTGTGCGCACTGCCATCTCCTGATGGTACGAGAGAGACGCCCCCGATCCTGTCTGCGACCGTGAAGGACGTGAAGCGGGTGGGGCTCGGTCAGGCGCTCACCCGCCGAGCGCCTGCTCGACGAGGGTCTGGAAGTGCGCGATCAGCCGCTCGGACTCGGGCAGGAGCACGCCGTCGGCCAGGGCGCGGGTGCGCAGGCCGCGCTGCACGCGCTCGACGAGCGCGCGATCCTCGTCGCCGACCTCGGCGTCCAGGACCATGAAGTCCTGCGAGCCACGCCTCGTCCACGCCGGGCGCGAAGAAGTAGTCGAGGAACCGCCAGGCGCGCTCCGGCTCGAGCGGCAGGATCGGCCCGATCGAGAGGTTCGGGAGACCGGGCATCACGTTGATCACCGTGTTCGGGAAGAGGAAGTGGAACTGGCCGCGCTCGACGGGCCCGTGGCGTCGTAGACGCCGTTGCCGCCGTTCCGGGCCGGGCCGAGCTGGGTCGACGTCCAGCGCCCGGTCTCGAGGCGGTACGCGTCCTTCGACACGTCCAGCGCCCGCGCGAGGGAGGGGTGGGCGACCTGGCAGTGGTAGCACTCGAGGAAGTTCTCGACGTTCACCTTCCAGTTCGACGCGTACGGGTCGACGTCGAAGCGCCGGTGGAAGTCGAGCGCGTCGACGTCGACGCCGCCCTCTGCGATCAGGGACGGGACGTCGCCGAGCCAGTCCTGCAGCGGCGCCGGCGTCGGGATCGGGGTTGACGAAGACGAACGGGCCCCACGTGGCGACGGAGACCTCGACGAGACCGAGCCCGCTGCGGTCGAAGCCGGGCTCGAGCTCGCCGCGCGGCGCGTTGCGGAGGGAGCCGTCGAGATCGTAGGTCCAGGCGTGGTAGGGGCACTGCAGCGTCTCCCGGCGTCCCTCCCCGTCGCAGAGGACGAAGCCCCGGTGCCGGCAGACGTTGACGAACCCGCGGAGGGTCGCGTCCTTGCCGCGCACGAGCACGACGGGCAGGAGCCCCGCGACGGTCGTCGCGAACTGCCCCGGCTCGGCGACCTGGTCGAGGCGTGCGGCGTACTGCCAGAAGCGCCCGAAGAGCCGCTCCTGCTCCAGCGCCGCGAGCTCGGGGTCGACGTACCAGGAGTACGGGAGCGTGCGCGTGCGGGTGGCGGTCGTCACGCCGGGAGTCTAGAGGCTTCCGGAAGCTGCCTGACCCGACGGTCAGGCAGCTATCGGGAGAGCCTTCTCGCGCAGGTGCGTCAGGTACACCGGGCGTCTCGATCGCAGGTACGCGACGACTGAGGCCTCGTTCCTCGCGCACGGGATCATCGTCTTCCAGCCCTCGAGGTGCTCGGGCCGATGGAAGTCGCCGCTCGCGACGACGGGGAGGCCGCTCCGGGCGACCCAGCCGAACAGCGTCGTCCGGTTGAAGAGCTCGAACCGGTGCGCGAGCGTGCGAAGCGACGGATCGCAGGCGAAGCGCCGCGTGCGTCGCTCGGGGCTCTCGCACGGCTCGTCGTCGAACGGATGCGCTGCGATGACCGCAGCGCCGGCCGTAGCGGCCGTCCTGAGGGCTCGCTCGATGCCGTCGTCGAGCGAGACGAAGCTCGTCGTGCCAAGGGCCACCGCGTGGGCGGCGCGGTCGAGGTCGACGTCGTTCCAGCTCAGCTCGAGGCCGGGGACGACGAGCAGCCCGAACCGCTCATGGGCGCGACGCGCCTCGCGCCGGATCTCCGCGAGATACGAGGAGAACGTCTCGGCGGTGACACCACGCGCGGGGTCGTCCGGCGCGAGCCAGGGATCGTCGCTGCGGGTGACGTGGTCGGTGATGCACAGGACGTCGAAGCCGCGACCGCCGTACAGGTCGACGAGCGCCGGCGAGCGTGAGGTCGCCGTCGCTCCAGCGGGTGTGAGCGTGGAGCTCGGCCAGCAGCGGCGCGGTGCGCTGAAGCATCGACCGGAGCGTGCCATCCTCTCCCGGGCCTGTGGGGCGCGAAGTAGTTCGTGAGCAGGGAAGATCGGGTGAAGGCACGGGTGGTAGGCTCGCCGCGTGACCGGGGCTCGAGACGCGACGGACGTGATCGCCGACGGCGAGCTGGCCGCCGCGGTCGCGGAGGAGTCCGACTGGATGGAGGCGCTCCTCTGCCGGCTCGTCGCGGCGCCGACGACCTTGGGCAACGAGGAGTCGGGCCAGGTCGTCGTCGCGGAGGCGCTGAGAGAGCTCGGGCTCGAGCCGGTCGACGTGTGGATGGATCACGAGGCGCTCCGGCGCAGCCCGATCGCCGCTCCGTTCTCCTGGGACGTCTCTGCGAAGCGGAACGTCGTCGCGACCTGGGCAGCCGCCGGCGAGGGAGGGCGGTCGCTCGCGCTCAACGCCCACGTCGACGTCGTCCCTCCGGCTGCCGAGGCGCTCTGGACGAGTCCTCCGTTCGAGGCCGTACGTCATGGCGAGTGGCTCACGGGGCGCGGGACGGGCGACATGAAGGGTGGTCTCGCGGCGATGCTCGGAGCGGTGCGCGGGCTCCGCCGCCTCGGGCTGGAGCCGCTCGCCGACGTCCAGCTCCAGTCGGTCGTCGAGGAGGAGTGCGGCGGCAACGGAGCCCTCCAGTGCCTGCTCTCGCTGCCCACGATGGACGCGGCCGTGATCCCGGAGCCGTTCCCGGCGGCGATCAGCGTCTCGCAGGTGGGCGTGCTGTGGTTCCACGTCGACATCGAGGGGATCCCCGTGCACGTCGGCGATGCCGGCGAGGGCGTCAACGCGATCGACGCCGCGTTCAGGGTCGTCACGCGGCTCCGGGCGCTCGAGGCCGAGCTCAACGAGGACCCACCCGCCCCCTACGACGAGATCCCGCATCCGATCAACCTCAACGTCGGCGTCATCCGTGGCGGCGACTGGCCGTCCACGGTGCCTGCCACGAGCTCGCTCTCGTGCCGGCTCGCGCTGTTCCCCGGGCAGGAGGTCTCCGCCCTGCAGCACCGCATCGAGGCGGCGGTGGCTGCGGCCGCGTCCGACGACCCCTGGCTCGACCGACACCCGCCGCGCGTCCGCTACGACGGCTTCGCGGGACGGGGCGTGGAGGTACCGCGCGACGCGCCGATCGTCCGCGCGGTCGCGGCCGCGCACGAGCTGGTCGCGGGCGGCACTCCGGCGCTCGTGCCGACGACAGCGACGACCGACGCGCGGGTCTTCGTCGAGTCCGGCGTTCCGGCGGTCTGCTACGGGCCGCTCGCCGAGCGGATCCACGGCGTCGACGAGCGGGTGCATCTCCCATCGGTCACCTCGACCGCGCAGGCGTTCGCCTTCCTCATCCGTGACTGGTGCGGGGTGGCCGCGTGAGGGTGCGGACGGTCGCGCTCCTCGCCGCCCTGGCCGCCGTCGGCGTCCGCAGCTGGCGCAGGCACGCCGCGCAGCGTCCCGAGCCCGTGCTGCTGCCGCCTGGCCCGCCGGTCGAGCCCGTCGTCGAGCCTCCCGCTGTGACCGCTCCCGACGCCGCGCCGCCGGGCGCGTCCGCGGCCGAGGCTCCGGAGGAGCCCGCGTCGGAGCTTCCGGCCGAGCCGGACGGGTCGGCCGAGCCGGTCGAGCAGGAGGACACGCCCGAGCCGTTGTCCACCGCCGACGACACGCCGGAGACCGACGTGGAAGCGGGAGCGGAGCCGGATGGTCCCGCACCACGTCCGCTCGCCGCCGCCGCCGCAGCGCCGCTCGTGGCAGCACCGCTTCCCGATCTGCCGGCTCCCGAGCCGGGACTCGACGACGTGCCGGAGCCGCTTCCGAGCGGCTGGGAGGTCGTCGAGGTCGCTGCGCCGGCACCGCCGCCGCGGGCGGCGGCCCCGTTGCGGGGCATCTCGGAGATCCGGCGGTTCTTCCGCACCAACGACGTGCCGATCTGGTTCGTCTCGGCGACCGCGTTCAACCTGCTCGGGATCGATCGCTGGGTGCGGCGGTTCACGTACGTCAACTACTACGACTCGTTCGACGGCACGCACCCCAACGTCTTCGTCCCGACGCACCACGCCCCGCCGACCTTCGACTCGATCGAGGAGATCAACGCCTACCTCCTCTCCCACAAGGAGGTGATCGACCGGATCGGCACAGCCGGCGGAGGCGGCAAGGCGGCTCTTCCTCATGTTCGACGACGAGATCGAGCGGCTCGCACGCGAGGCGGGGCTCGAGGTCGCCTTCCCGTCGGCCGAGCTGCGGCACCGGCTCGACTCGAAGATCGAGACGACCCGACTCGGCGAACGAGGCCGGCGTGCCGAGCGTGCCGAACGTGCTCGGCCGGGCGCGCTCGTACGAGGGCCTGCTCGCGCTCGCGCGCGGCGCCGGTCTCGGCGACGACCTCGTCGTGCAGACGCCCTACGGCGACTCGGGACAGACGACGTTCTTCATCGCCTCGGAGGACGACTGGGACGAGCATCGACGACCAGCTCGTCGACGAGCACCTCAAGGTGATGAAGCGGATCGACTGCCGCGAGGCGGCGATCGAGGGCGTGATCACGCGTCACGGCACGCTCGTCGGGCCGCTGATGACGGAGCTCACCGGCTATCCCGGAGCTGACGCCGTACGGCGGCGGCTGGTGCGGCAACGACGTCTTCGCGAGCGCTCTCACGCCAGCGGCACCGGCAGCTCGCGCGGGAGTACACGCAGCGGATGGGCGACCGGCTCGCGCAGGAGGGCTACCGCGGCTACTTCGAGCTCGACTTCCTCGCCGACATGCGACAGCGGCGAGCTGTACCTCGGCGAGCTCAACCCGCGTGTCACCGGTGCGAGCTCGATGACGAACGTCACCGCCGTCGCCTACGGCGACATGCCGCTCTTCCTCTTCCACCTGCTCGAGTTCATGGACGTCGACTACGAGATCGACGTCGACGAGCTGAACGAGCAGTGGGCGCGCCCGAGCGCGATCGACGAGTGGAGCCAGTTCATCCTCAAGGACACGGCCGACAAGGTCGAGCTGATCACCGAGGCGCCGGCGTCGGGCATCTGGCGGCTCGACCCGGAGGCGCACGGCGGGATCCGCTTCGTGCGGCGCGAGACCGACTGGCACACCGTCGCGAACGAGGACGAGGCCTTCTACCTCCGCATCGCGCAGGCCGGCGGGTACCGCTACCCCGGCGCCGACATCGGCATCCTCGTCACCCGCGGCCGCCTGCAGACCGACGACCACGAGCTGACCGAGCGCGCGCGGACCTGGATCACCGGGATCAAGAGGCAGTTCTGGACCGTCCCGATCCCCGCAGGCGAGCCGGAGCCCGTTCGCGACGCCGGCCCTTTCTCGTTCAAGATGCTGTAGGGCACGTCCGGCCTCGCCGGGGCACGTCCGGCTTGCGCCGAACGTGCCAGGAGAGCAGGGCGCTCCCGCGAAAGGCGGGCGCCGGACGGTGGGATGATCGGCGCGGTCTCGGCACGAAGGACATCTCGAACTCGTGCGAGCGACGAAGTAGACTCGATTCCGTGGGGAGGAGGTCGGTGGCCCGGGAATCCATGCCCGTTCGGACATGTCGGGTTGGTGCTGGTGGCCCGATCCGGGCCGCCTTTACGTCCCTCCGGCGCCCGGACGCCGACGCCCTCGCACCGCGATGAACGTCCTCGTCCTGCAGCACATCGCGTGTGAGCCGCCGGGCGTCTTCGAGGACGTCCTCCTCGAGCGGGGCGCTGCGATCGACCGGATCGAGCTCGACGACGGCGAGCGGCTTCCGGGCTCGCTCGACGGCATCGACGCGGTCGTCGCGATGGGCGGTCCGATGAGCGTGAACGACGAGGACGAGCACCACTGGCTGGTCGAGGAGAAGCGGTTCATCCGGTCCGCGGTCGAGGGCGGCGTCCCGTTCTGGGGATCGTGTCTCGGCGTGCAGCTCCTGGCGTCGAGCCTCGGCGCGACCGTGCGGACAGGAGAGCGGCCAGAGGTCGGCGTCCTGCCCGTGCATCCGACCGCCGCCGCCGCGAGCGATCCCGTGTTCGCGGGGGTCAGCTGGCCCCGATCGACGCTCCAGTGGCACGCTGACACCTTCGACCTGCCCGCCGGGGCCACGCTCCTCGCCGGCTCTCCGGCGTATCCCAACCAGGCCTTCCGCGTCGGTCGCGTCGCCTACGGCGTCCAGTTCCACCTCGAGGTGACCGAGGAGATGGCACGGGAGTGGGCCACGGTCCCTGAGTACCAGGCATCCGCACGGGCGGTGCTCGGCGAGGGCGGGCTCGAGGCGCTGCTCGCGGACTACCGCGCGGCGATGCCCGAGATGCTGGCGGACGCGCGAGCGATGTTCCACCGCTGGGTCGACCTCTGGGAGTGACCCCGACGCGTCCCGTGCACCCTGGTTCGTTCCTCTAGCCGGTTGCTCGCAACCGGCTAGCCGCGCCGTCGGGAACAATGCGCGGATGGAGGCTCTGACCTTCGACGCGATCGACCAGCCGGCGCCCGGCGAGGCGTGGGCCTCGCACTTCGAGCGGCACTGGCCGCGCTATCGCGACTGGTTCCTCTCCGACGGCGAGGCGGCGCGAACGTCGTACGCGGAGTCGCTGCGCGCCCTCCGAGAGCACATGCCCGAGCTCGTGCCCACCTACGAGGCGCTCTGCGAGCTCGCAGGCGGCGGTGATCTCGAGGCGCGGTTCCTGGCCATGTTCGCGCCGCCGTCGTACCTCTCGGGGTGCTCGCAGGCGGTGTGGCGGGGGATCGACGGCGCCGCGCCGCCGCTGCTCGTGCGCAACTACGACTACGCCCCCGAGCGCCTCGAAGGGACGATCGTCCACTCGGCGTGGACGGGCCGCCGCGTGATCGGGATGTCCGACTGCGCCTGGGGGCTCCTCGACGGGCTCAACGAGGACGGCCTCGCCGTCTCGCTCGCGTTCGGCGGTCGCCGCGTGATCGGTGCCGGGTTCGGCGTGCCGCTCGTGGTGCGCTACCTGCTGGAGACCTGCGCGACCACCGTCGAGGCGCGCGAGGTGCTGCTGCGCCTCCCGTACCACCTCGCGCACACGCTCACGATCGTCGACCGGACGGGCGATGTCTGCACCGCGTTCCTCGCCCCCGACCGTGAGATCGTGCTGACGGGCGCCGCCGTCGCGACGAACCACCAGGGACGCGTCGAGTGGGCCGAGCACGCCGCAGCGACCCGCTCGCTCGAGCGGGAGGGTGTCCTGCTCGGGCTCGTGCTCGGCGGCGCGCCCGACGCCGAGGCGTTCGTGAGCGCCTTCCTGCGCCCGCCGCTCCGCCAGGACGGGTACGACCGCCGCGATGGGGACGCTCTACACCTCGGCCTACGACGTGTCGGCGGGGACGGCCCGGTACCTCTGGCCCGGAGTCGACTGGCACCAGTCGTTCGCAGGATTCGAGCCGGGGTCGCGCACGATCCCGGTCGCGCTCCCGAGCGTCGCCTAGCGGACGCCACGTGGCCCCCGGTGGGGGCTACGGCGGGCTCGACCTGCTACGTCGGCGGGATGTACGGGATCGTCGGCAGGTACTTCGCGAAGTGCTCGACGTGCGCCTGGATCCAGGGCACCGCACCGGCCGAGTACTCGTACGTGTCGAGCAGATCGTCGTCGACGTCGCCGAGGAGCAACGGGCCGCACGAGGCGATCACCTCGTGGCCCCGTACCTCGACGGCCCACACCGCTTCCGTTCGCTCCTCGATCCAGAACTCGTGGGTGACGTCCATGCGAAGTCCTCCGTGTGAGGGGGCGTGCTCCGATCTTCCCCCTCCCGGGGCCCGGGGCATCCGGCAACCCCCTGATCCGCGGCGTGGTGGATCCGCGGTGCGTACTTCCCCTCACCGCTATCGGTGCCTCCGCCGATGAACGCGGAGCCGCGGTCGCCGACAATGCCGGAGCAGGAGCGCTGCGCTACGACGCGGAGGTGCCGAAGTGACCTTCAACGTGATCACCAAGGATCCGGGGAGGCTCGCCGTAGCGCCGAACCTCCTCGACTACGACGCAGCTCGGGCTCCGGGGTTCTGGGAGCGCTCGCGCTCCGAGCTCGACGGCCTGCCGGGCGGCCGAGGGCTGAACATCGCCCACGAGGCCGTCGACCGCCACGCGCGCGGCGCGCGGGCCGAGCAGCTGGCCCTGCGCTGGCTCGGGAAGACGGGCGAGTCGCGGGACTTCACGTACGCGGACCTCGGACGCGAGACGAGCCGCCTCGCCGGCGCGCTCGCAGGGCTCGGGGTCGAGCGCGGCGACCTCGTCGCGGTGCTCGCGGGGAGGATCCCAGAGCTCTACGTGACCGCGCTCGGCGCCCTCAAGCATCGGTGCGCCTTCAGCCCGCTCTTCTCCGCCTTCGGCCCCGAGCCGATCAGGACGCGCCTCGAGCTCGGGCACGCCCGCGTGCTGGTGACGACCGAGCTCCTCTACGAGCGGAAGGTCGCCGGACTCAGGGCGTCGCTCCCCGAGCTCGAGCACGTGATCCTCGTCGGCGAGCACGGCGCCGAGACCGACGTCCCCGAGACCCACGACTGGGGCCGGCTCATGCGCAGCGCACCCGACGTGTACGAGATCGGCCCGACCGACCCCGAGGACGTAGCGCTCGTGCACTTCACGAGCGGCACCACCGGCAAGCCCAAGGGCGCCGTGCACGTGCACGGCGCGATCCTCGCGCACCACGTGACCGGCAAGCTCGTCCTCGACCTTCACCCCGGTGACGTGTTCTGGTGCACCGCCGACCCCGGTTGGGTGACGGGAACGTCCTACGGGATCATCTCTCCGCTCTCGAACGGCGTGACGATGATCGTCGACGAGGCCGAGTTCGACGCGGAGCGGTGGTACGGGATCCTCGAGACCGAGCAGGTCTCGGTCTGGTACACGGCTCCGACCGCGATCCGGATGATGATGAAGAACGGCGTCGACCTCGTCCGCGAGCACGCCTACCCGCACCTGCGGTTCCTCGCGAGCGTCGGAGAGCCGTTGAACCCGTCGGGCGTCGTCTTCGGCCAGGAGGCGTTCGGCCTGCCGTTCCACGACACGTGGTGGCAGACCGAGACCGGCGCGATCATGGTCGCGAACTACGCGTTCATGGACATCCGTCCGGGATCGATGGGACGACCGATGCCCGGCGTCGAGGTGGGCATCGTGCGGCGTCGCGAGGACGGCGGCGCCGACGAGGTGACCGAGCCTGGCGAGGAAGGAGAGCTCGCGCTGCGGCCGGGCTGGCCGTCGATGTTCCGCACGTACCTGGGCGAGCCGGAGCGCTACGCGGCCGCGTTCGTCGGCGGGTGGTACCTCACCGGCGACCTCGCCCGTCGGGACGAGGACGGCTACTTCTGGTTCGTCGGCCGGGCGGACGACGTGATCAAGAGCTCGGGACACCTGATCGGCCCCTTCGAGGTCGAGAGCGTCCTGCTCGAGCATCCCGCCGTGGCCCAGGCCGGGGTGATCGGCAAGCCGGATCCGGTCGCCGGGGAGATCGTGAAGGCGTTCGTGACCCTCAAGCCGGGGTACGAGCCCTCCCACGCGCTCGAGAAGGAGCTCCTCGCGCATGCGCGCGTGCGGCTCGGGGCGGTGGTGGCCCCGAAGGAGATCAGCCTCGTCGACTCGGTGCCGATCACGCGCAGCGGGAAGATCATGCGCCGGTTGCTGAAGGCACAGGAGCTCGGGCTCGAGGAAGGTGACGTGTCGACCCTGGAGACCGCGCGATGACGCCGCCCTCCGGCCAGCGCCGCGCAGGGACGCGCGCCCCGCGGCGCGCGCCGCTCGACGCCGACCACGCGCTGCACCTCCTCCGCGAGATGCTCCGGATCCGGCGCTTCGAGGAGCGGGCAGCCGAGCAGTACAGCCTCACGCGGATCAGAGGATTCCTCCACCTCTACATCGGGGAGGAGGCGGTCGGGGTCGGGGCGATGCAGGCGCTCACGCCCGACGACGCTGTCGTCGCGACCTACCGGGAGCACGGACAGGCGCTCGCACGAGGCCTCCCCGCCGCCTCGCTGATGGCGGAGATGTTCGGCAAGGCGACGGGCTGCAGTCGTGGACGCGGCGGCTCGATGCACTTCTTCGACCTCTCCCGACGGTTCTACGGAGGGAACGCGATCGTCGCCGGCGGCCTCCCGATCGCGGTCGGCCTCGCGCTCGCCGACAAGCTGCAGGGGAGGGCCAGGGTCACGGCGTGCTTCTTCGGCGACGGCGCAGTCGCGGAGGGCGAGTTCCACGAGTCGCTCAACCTCGCCGCCCTCTGGCGGCTGCCGGTGCTGTTCCTCTGCGAGAACAACGAGTACGCCATGGGCACGTCGATCGCGGAGGAGCTCGCGCTGCCCGACATCCACCTCCGGGCCGAGAGCTACGGGATCCCGGCCGAGTCCGTCGACGGAATGGACGTGATCGCGGTCGAGACGGCGACCCGCCGTGCGGCGGAGGCGGTCCGCACCGGCGAGGGCCCGCGCTTCCTCGAGCTGCACACGTACCGGTTCCGGGCCCACTCGATGGCCGATCCCGACCTGTACCGCGCCAAGGAGGAGGTCGAGCACCGGAAGGAGCGCGACCCGATCGCGCTGTTCGAGGCGCGCCTCCGGAAGGAGAAGATCCTCGACGACGACACGCTGGCCGCGATGGAGTCCGAGATCGCCGCGGAGCTCGACGCTGCGATCGCGGCGGCCGAGGCCGGCCCGATCGAGCCGGTCGAGGATCTGACGAAGGACGTGTACGCGGCGGTGGCCACATGACCACCGTGAAGCTCACCTACCGTGAGGCCGTCCGGGCTGCGCTCCGGCACTCGCTCGCGACGGACGAGCGCGTGTTCCTGATGGGCGAGGACGTCGGGGGCTACGGCGGCGCGTTCGCCGTGAGCCTCGGCCTGCTGGACGAGTTCGGGCCCGAGCGCGTGCGCAACGCTCCGCTCTCCGAGTCGGGCTTCGTGGGAGCGGGCATCGGCGCCGCGCTCGGCGGGATGCGCCCGATCGTCGAGGTGATGACGATCAACTTCAGCCTCCTGGCGCTCGACCAGGTCGTCAACAACGCCGCCACGTTCAGGTACATGTCGGGCGGGCAGCTCAGCGTCCCGCTCGTCGTGAGGATGGCGACCGGCGGTGGCCGGCAGATGGCGGCCCAGCACGAGCACAGCCTCGAGGCGTGGTACGCCCACATCCCGGGCATCAAGGCGCTCGCTCCTGCCACCGTCGAGGACGCCCGGGGAATGCTGCTCGCGGCGCTCCAGGAGGAGGACCCGGTCTTCATCTTCGAGCACGCGCTCCTCTACCCGCTCGAGGGCGAGCTCGACGAGGAGCCGCGACCGGTGGACATCGCGCACGCCGCCGTCAGGCGGGCCGGGGAGGACGTCACGCTGATCACCTACGGCGGCTCGCTCGGGAAGTGCCTGGACGCGGCAGAGCAGCTCGCCCGCGAGGGGATCGACGCGGAGGTCGTCGACCTGCGGACGCTGCGGCCGCTCGACACCGCGACGATCCTCGCGTCCCTCGAGCGGACGCACCGGGCCGTGGTGGTCGACGAGGGCTGGAAGACCGGTGGCCTGTCGGGTGAGATCAGCGCGACGATCATGGAGCAGGGGTTCGATCTGCTCGACTGGCCCGTGCAGCGGGTCTGCGGCGTCGAGGTGCCGATGCCCTACGCCAGACACCTGGCGGACGCGGCGCTCCCGAGCGTCGAGGGCGTGGTCTCCGTGGTGCGGGAGATGGCGATCTGATGGCCGAGTTCGTGATGCCCTCGCTGGGCGCGGACATGAGCGCCGGGATGCTCGCGTCGTGGCTCAAGCAGCCGGGCGACCACGTGCAGCGCGGGGACGTGATCGCCGTCGTCCACACGGACAAGGCCGACGTCGAGGTCGAGGTCTTCACCACCGGCACCGTCGAGCGCTTTCTGGTGGAGCCGGGGACAGAGGTGCCGGTCGGCACGCCGCTCGCCGTGATCCGCGAGGACGGTGCAGCCCCGGCAGCCGCGCCGGCGCCGGCGGCGGAGCCCGCCGCCCCTGCCGCGGCTCCCGCGACCGCCGCCCCGGAAGCGCCCCCGGCCGCCGAGCCGGCTCCCGCTCCATCCGGCGCGCCGCTCCGTCACCTGCTCATCTCGCCGTCCGCCCGTCACCTGGCCGCCGAGCTCTCCATCGACCCTGCGTCGGTCTCGGGCACGGGGCCGCGCGGCCGGATCCAGCGGCGCGACGTCGAGGCGGCCGCACGTGCCGCGGCCGGCGCACCCGCGTCGGCTCCACCGCCCACGGAGCCCTCGGCCGCGGTCGCTCCGGCAGAGGCTCCCGCTCCGCCGGTGACCGCTCCCGACGAACCCCGGATCCCTCCCGCGCCGGAGCCTGCGCCGACGCCCGGCGAGCTGCGGAGCCTCGCGATGCGTCGCGCGATCTCCGCCGCGATGACCCGGTCGAAGCGCGAGATCCCGCACTTCTACCTCGGCCAGACCATCGACATGAGCCGCGCGCTCGCCTGGCTCGGGCAGGAGAACCTGCACCGGCCGGTGACCGAGCGCGTCCTGCACGGCGCGCTCCTGATCAAGGCGGTCGCGCTTGCGCTGCGCGAGGTGCCGGAGCTGAACGCGGTGTGGGAGGGCGACGAGGTCGTCCGCCGTGACGACGTCAACGTCGGCGTCGCCATCTCGCTGCGCGGCGGCGGGCTCGTGGCCCCGGCGATCCACCACACCGACGAGCTGACCCTGCCCGAGCTGATGCACGCGTTCCGCGACCTCGTCTCGCGGGCGCGCGCCTGGTCGCTGCGCAGCTCGGAGATGTCGGATCCGACGATCACCGTCACGAGCCTGGGCGAGCGGGGCGTCGAGTCGGTGTTCGGGGTCATCTTCCCGCCTCAGGTGGCGATCGTGGGCTTCGGGACGCTCGTCGAGCGGCCCTGGATCACCGAGGGCCAGATCCTCCCCTGCCCGGTCGTCACCGCCAGCCTGTCCGCCGACCACCGCGTCACCGACGGCCACCGCGCGAGCGCGTTCCTGGCCGCGGTCGATCGCCTTCTCCAGGAGCCCGAGGACCTATGACCACCGACGAGCTGAAGGCCGCCGTGCTGACAGCGCTCACCGACGTCGCCCCCGAGGCCGACGCCGCCTCCGTCCGCTTCGACCTCGACCTGCGCGATCAGGTCGACATGGACTCGATGGACTCGCTCAACTTCCTGATCGCGGTGCACCAGCAGCTCTCCGTCGACATCCCGGAGGCGGACTGGGCGCACCTGCACACGCTCGGCGAGCTCGTCGACTATCTCGCCGAGCGGGTCGGGGGCTGATCCCGCCAGGGTTCGAAGTCTCGCTCCGGCCCGACCCGCTGGTCGAAGGGCCACGCCGACGCGTGGGGAGGTCGGGCCGCGGCGACGGGGAGACCGCCTGTGTGCGGAAAGTCCGCGTCGAGGATCCCCGGGCGCCCCGATGCTCGGAGACACCCCGCAGCGCGACACTGGGGGAGACGACATCCGTCCTGCGCGACGCCGGCACGAAGGCGGTACACGTGGCCGATCGAGCTGCAGAGCGCCTGGGACTTCGAACCCGGCGTGGAAACGTCCTCCGGTCGTTCCTCGATCGGTTCCGGCGTGCGCCCGCGGTGCCGACCGCGGTCGGCGACACGCTCGCGGCCGAGCTCGCACCCCTGCTGGCCCTGCTCGACGAGATCGAGCGCGAAGCCGACGAGGTGCGGCGGCGGGCGACGCTTCGGGCGCAGGCGGGGCTGGGGGACGTCGCCGAGGAGGTCGAGGCGATCCTCGCCTCGGCGCGCGCCCACGCCGACGACGAGCGGGCCGATGCCCTGAGAGCTGCACGACGGAGTGCAGACGCTCGGGCCACGAGCACGCTCGAGCGCGCCAGCGCGGAGGCGGAGCAAGTGCGGAACCTCGCGCGCGAGCGATCGGAGCCGCTCGTCGAAGCGGTCGTCGCGCGGGTCATGGGCTTCGGAAGGGAGCGAGCGTGAGCCTCGGCTGGGTTGCGGGGAGCGTGCGTGGCCGGCTCATGCTGGGTCGGAGGCTCGGCGTCGAGGGGGTACGAGGGCTCGCGACTGTGGGATCGCTCGACGCCGCTCTCTCCGGCCTCGAGGGGACGGCCTATGGGGCCGCTGCATCCGCCCGAGACGGGCTCGAGGCAGCCCAGCATGCGGTTGCGGCGGTCCTTCTGCTCGAGCTGCGGACGCTCGCCGGCTGGCTGCCTCGCGGAGCTCTCGAGCCGGTGCGCGCGCTGGCCGGGTGGTTCGAGCTCGCCAACGTCGAGGACAGGCTGGCGTTCCTGGCGGGAGGCGAGCTCCGCCCGGCGTTCGAGCTCGGTCCGCTCGGGCTCGCCTGGTCGCAGATCTCCGTCGTGCAGAGCGCGGGGGAGCTTTGCGAGGCGTTGCGGGCGTCCCCGTGGGGCGACCCGGGCGGGGAGGCTCCCGACGAGGTCCACCTCGCCCTGCGCCTCGGGTGGGCAAGGCGTGTGCTCTCGGCCGTGCCGGAGGCTGCGACGTGGGCTGCAGGAGGGCTCGCGCTGCTGCTCGCTCGAGAGGCGACGGCCGATGCCGGCCGGCTCGACCGGGCGAGGGAGAGGATGCCGTCGGCGCTCGGGTCGCGCTGGCCGTCGGCGGGCAGCGTCGAGGACCTCCGGAGGATGCTCCCTGCCTACGCCTCATGGCCGCTCGCGGACATCGAGCTGGACGGCGATCTCTGGCTGGCGGAGGCGCAGTGGTGGCGCCGGGTCGAGCAGGACGCGGACCAGCTCGTGCGAGGCCCTCTCGAGGGGCGCGGGGTCGTCGTGGGGGTGATCGCGCTGCTCGCCCTCGATGCCGCGCGCGTCGGCGCCGCGCTCGGCACAGCCGCGCTGGGAAGCAGCCCCGCAGCCCGGGAGGCGCTCGATGCGCTTCTCTGACGTCGCCCTCCCGGTGCGGATGAGTCGGATCGCGGTCGTCGCGCCGCGGGTGCGACTGCGCGACGCGCTCGTGGCCGTCGCCGAGTCCGGGACGATGGAGATCGTGGGGTCGCTCACGGCGCCCGTCGGCGAGGAGGTCGAGGCGCTGCGGCGGCTCGAGCGCGCCGCGCCCCGCGGTCGAGTCCCGCTCCGCCCCGGATCCTGCGGGTTCCCGAGGAGACCGCGCGGCTCGAGCGGACGGGGGAGCGCGAGCTGCTCGCCGGAGAGGTCGAGCTCGGCCGCCGGGCTGCGCTCGCGCTCGACCACGGGTCCTTCTCCGTCCTGGTGGGGTGGACGCCGACGGAGGATCTGCCGGAGCTCGAGCAACGCCTCGACGGAGCCGGGGCGGGGGTGGTCGAGCTGCCCCTGCCGCCCTTCGCCGACCCGCCGACGTTGATGGCAGAGACGCGAACGAGGCGTCCGTTCAGCCCGCTGATGACGACCTACGGCGTCGCGCCCTACGCGAACCTCGACGTCACGGTCTTCGCGGGGATCGCCTTCGTCCTGATGTTCGCGATCATGTTCGGCGACGTCGGGCACGGTCTGCTGCTCGCGCTCGTGGGCCTCACGCTGCGGCCGCGTCCGTCGAGGGCGCCTTGCGCCGTTCCGGCCGGTGTGGCCGCTGCTCGTGATCTCCGGAGTCGCGGCAGCCTTCGTCGGGCTGCTCTACGGTGAGGCGTTCGGCCCGACGGGGCTCGTCCCACGTCTCTGGCTCGACCCGGTCGAGGAGCCGATCCCGCTGCTCTCTCGCGGCGCTCGCGATCGGTGTCGCACTGCTCGTCGTCAGCCACGCCTACGCGATCGTCAACCGGGCGCGAGAGGGTGGAGCCCGCGCCGCGCTGCTCGGTCCGTCGGGCGTCGCAGGGCTGTGCGTGCTGCTCGGGGCGAGCGGCGCGCTCGTCGGCGTGCTAGCCGGGCTGGACGCTCTCCTCGGAGCCGGCGTCGTGCTGCTCAGCGCCGGGGCCGGGCTCCTCGCGATCGGCTTCCTGGCTGCGGCACGGGCCGAGGGCGGGCTCGGCGCGGCGCTCGCGCTCACCGCCGTCGAGCTCGTCGACGCGCTCGTGCGCACCGCTTCGAACGTCCTCTCCTTCGCGCGCCTGGCAGCGTTCGGTGTGCTCCACTCGGCGCTCGGACTCGCCGTGCTCGCCGGAGCGGGCGCCCTCTGGGGAGGGATCGTCGGATCCCTGCTCGGCGTCGCCGTCTTCGTGGTCGGCAACCTCGCGGCCTTCTCGCTCGAGCTGCTCGTCACCGGGATCCAGGCGCTGAGGCTCGAGTTCTACGAGCTCTTCTCACGCATCTTCGCCGGACAGGGCCACCCGTACTCGCCCTGGCGCGTTCCCGTCGTCACCCGATCGGAGGAGCCATGATCCTGTCCCTGCTCGTCTCCCTGCCGGTGGTCGCGATCGTGGCGTTCGCGACCGTCGACCGGGCTTCGACGGTCGCCGCGACGCGGTCTGCGGCGTCTCCTCGCGGTCAACGTCGTGCTCGCGCTGGGAGCTCTCGGTCTGATCGCGGCGGTGCTCGGCGGCGTGGTCGACCCCGCGACCGCGGCCGACGGCCAGTCCTCGACGACCGATCCGACGGCCGCGCTGCTCGGCGCGGCGATCGCGGTCGCCGGCTCGTCCTTCGGCGCCGCGATCGCCGTCGCGTACACCGGCGCCGCTGCGATCGCGGCGATCAGCGAGAAGCCCGAGATGTTCGGCCGGGCGCTCGTCATCGTCGGTCTCGCCGAGGGCATCGCGATCTACGGGCTGGTCATCGCGATCATGCTCATGAACCAGGCATGAGCCGCGTCGTCGCCATCGGTTCGGAGGAGCAGCTCGCCGGCTACTCCCTCGCCGGCGTCGACGTGCATCCCGTCGACACGCCGGAGGCGGCGATCCGCGCGTGGGACGACCTGCCTGACGACGTCGGACTCATCCTGATGACCCCTGCAGTCGCGTTCGCCCTCGCGTCACGAGCTCCTGAGCGACCCGTGCTGTGGGCGGTGCTGCCGTCGTGACCGTCGAGCGCCTTCGCCGCTCGGTGCTCGCCTCGGTGGCGTCGGAGGCCGAGGTGGAGCGAGCCCGCGCGCGGGCCGAGCATGACGCCCGCATCGAGGAGGCCCGCGAGAGGGCAGCGGCGATCCTGGAGGACGCGCGGCGGAAGCACGAGGCCGAGGTCGAGGCAGTGATCGCGGAGCGGTCCGCGCGCGTGCAGCGGGAGGCGCGAGGTCTCGTGCTCGCTGCCCAGGCGGAGGCGTACGCGCTCTTCGCGCAGGATGCGCTCGAGGCAGTCCTCGCGCTGCGCGGAACGCAGGACTACGAGCGGCTGTGCTCGCGGCTCGCCTCCGACGCACGGGCGCTGCTCGGCGAGCGCGTCGCAGCTGGAGATCGACCCTCCGGCCGTCGGCGGCGTCATCGGCAGCGTCGACGGAAGCGCTCGTCGACTACTCGCTGCCGGCGCTCGTCGACCGGTGCGATCGCCGATCTGGGACCGCGGTGGCGAGGGCTCTGGACATGACGGCCGGGACCGTCAGCCGGGTCAACGGGCCCGTCGTCGAGGTCGAAGGGCTGGATGCGTCGCATGCTCGATCTCGTGCGAGGTCGGCCCCGCGCGGCTACCGGGAGAGGTCATCGCGCTGCGCGGCTCCGTGACGGTCGTCCAGGTGTACGAGTACACCGGCGGGCTCGCTCCGGGCGAGCCGGGCCGAGAGCACGGGCCATCCGCTCATCGCCGAGCTCGGCCCCGGGCTGGTCGGCGGGGTGTTCGACGGGATGCTGCGCCGGCTCCGCGGGGCTCCCGATGTCCTCGCGCCCGGTGCTGGAACGGGCGCGCTCGAGGTCGAGCGCCCGTTGGCGTTCGCTGCCGCGGTGTCTCCGAGGGAGACGCGGTCGCGGCGGGAGCGGTGCTCGGCCGCGTCCCCGAGACGGCCTGCGGTCGAGTTCCGCGCGCTCGTCCCGGACGGGATCGCCGGGCGCGTCGAGTGGGTGCGGGAGGCCCGGAGGCGAGTACACGGTGGGAGCCGATCGCCCGCGTCGACGGCGGGACGTGACGCTCGCGCAGACGTGGCCGGTGCGCCGTCCACGGCCGGTGCGGCGAGCACCTGCCGGCGTCCGCTCCGCTCCAGACCGGCCAGCGCGTGCTCGACCTCCTCTTTCCGCTCGCCCGCGGGAGCAGCGCCGGCGTGCCCGGCGGCTTCGGCACCGGGAAGACCGTGCTGCTCCAGCAGATCGCCAAGTGGTGCGACGCCGACGTGATCGTCTACGTCGGCTGCGGGGAGCGCGGGAACGAGCTGGCCGACGTCCTCGAGGAGCTCACGGCGCTCGAGGATCCGCGTACGGGCCGGTCGCTGCTCGACCGGACCGTGCTCGTCGCGAACACGTCGAACATGCCGGTGCTGGCACGCGAGGCGAGCATCTACACGGGCGTGACGGTCGCCGAGCTCTATCGCGACATGGGCTACGACGTCGTCTGATCGCCGACTCGACCTCGCGCTGGGCCGAGGCGCTGCGCGAGGTCGCCTCCCGCACCGGCGAGCTGCCGGCCGAGGAGGGCTATCCGCCAGGCTCGCCTCCGCGCTGGCGGCGTTCTACGAGCGCGCGGGGCGGGTGCGGACGCTGCGCCGGAGCGGAGGCCTCGGTGACGATCCTCGGCGCGGTCTCGCCGCCCGGCGGAGACATGACCGAGCCGGTCACCGCGCACACGCGCCGCTTCGTCCGGTGCGCGTGGTCGCTCGATCCGCGATCTCGCCTACGCCCGTCACTACCCGGCCGTGAGCTGGCGCGACTCCTCGTCGCGCGACGCCGAGGCCCTCGACGCGTGGCACGCGAAGCCACGGCGACCACGACTGGGGCGATCGCGCGAGCGGGCGCTGCGACTCCTCGCGGAGGCCGACCGCCTCGAGTCGATCGCGGAGCTCGTCGGCGCCGGCGCGCTGCCCGACCGCGAGCGGGTCGTGCTGCTCTCCGGCCGCCTGCTGCGCGAGGCGGTGCTCCAGCAGAGCGCGCTGAGCGCCAACGACGCTTACTGCGAGCCCGCGAAGCAGGCCGCGCTGCTCGCCCTGGTGCTCGCGTTTCACGACCGCTGTCTGCGAGCTCGTCGAGCGGGGCGTGCCCGCGCGCGAGGATCGAGGAGGTCGACCTCGCGCCGGCCGTCCGCGCGCGGACGAGGCGCCACCGGACGACGCGGAGGCAGTCGACGCCATCGCTCGAGCGCTGCTCGTGCGAGCTGGAGCGCCTGGCATGACGCTGCGCGCCCGTCGAGCACACCTCGAGTCGCGGCGATCCGCGGCCCGCTGCTCGTGATCGAGGGCGTCGAGGGGGTCGGCTGGGACGAGGTCGGCGAGATTCGCCTCGACTCGGGCGAGGTCCGACACGGGGTCGTGCTCGACGTGCACCACGAAGCTCGCCGTGGTCGAGGTGTTCGAGGGCACGGCCGGGCTCGCGCTGGACGGCCTCCGCGTCGCGTTCATCGGCGTCGCCCGATGCGCATCCCCGTCGGCGAGGGCTGGCTCGGCCGCGTCTGCAACGGTCGCGGCGCGCCGCTCGACGGGGGCCCGCCGATCTTCGGCCGACGACTGCGCGCGATGTCCGGGCGCCCGATCAACCCCGCGTCCCGCGCCGACACCCCGCGATCCGATCCTCACCGGGGTCTCCGTCGATCGACGGCCTGGCCACGCTCGTCCGCGGCCAGAAGCTGCCGATCTTCTCGGTCGGCGGTCTGCCGCACCTCGAGCTCGCCGCCCAGGTGGCGGCGCAGACGCGCGACGGGAGGACGAGCCCTTCGCGGTCGTCTTCGCCGCGATCGGGATCACGCACGCGGACGCGGCGATGGTCCGCGACGTGCTCGAGGCAGCGCGCCACGACCGGCGACCTCGTCCTGTTCCTGAACACCGCCGACGACCCGCTCGTCGAGCGCATCGCTGACCCCCCGCATCGCGCTGACGGTCGCCGAGCACCTCGCCTTCGAGCGCGGCCGCCACGTGCTCGTCGTCATGGCCGACATGACCAGCTACTGCGAGGCGGTGCGCGAGGTGTCCGCAGCGCGAGGCGAGATCCCCGGCCGTCGAGGCTATCCCGGGCTACCTCTACAGCGACCTCGCGTCGCTGTACGAGCGGGCCGGTCGGATCCGAGGGCGCGCCGGCTCGGTCACGCAGGTGCCGGTGCTGACGATGCCCGCCGGCGACATCACGCACCCGGTGCCCGACCTGACCGGCTACATCACCGAGGGCCAGCTCGTGCTCTCGCAGGAGCTGCACGCGCGAGGCGTCTACCCGCCGTTCGACCCGCTGCGGCTCGCTCTCGCGGCTCATGCGCCTCGGCGCGGGGCCCGGCCGCACGCGCGACGACCATCTCGAGATCGCCGCCCAGCTCTACGCGCTCGCGGCGCTCGCCCGTCGCTCCGCAGACCTCGCCGAGATCGTCGGCGCGGACGCCCTCGGGGAGCGTGACCGCGGATACCTCGTCTTCGCGCGCGCTCTCGAGGAGGAGCTCGTGACGCAGGCGCGCCGGGAGGCTCGGACCCTGGAAGACACGCTCGCACGGGCGTGGAGGGCTGCATCCGTGCTGCCGGCGCGCGAGCTGACGATGGTCACCGAGGCTGCTCTCTCGGAGCGCTACGAAGGGGGGCGCCTTGCTTCGACCCCCGCCCGGTAGAGCAGGTCGAGCCTGGCTCACGCGACGTCTCGAGCTCGCGAGGGGAGGTGCGGACGTGCTGGACGAGAAGCGGCGCGCTCTCCTCGCGGAGCGCACGAGGCTCGTCCCGCTGCTCGAGGTTGCGCGTGGCGAGTGGGAGCGAGCGGCGTCGGAAGCGGACGTCTGGCGAGACCGGGCTGCCGTTCTCTCCGGGGCACGTCAGCTCAGATTGGCGCAGCAGTATCGCGGTGCATCCGCGTCGATCGTGGTCTCCTGGCGCGGGGTGCTCGGTGTTCGCGTGCCGGAGGAGCCGCAGGTCGTTCCCGGGGACGCGGGGAGCTCGTTGCGGATTGGAGGAAGCGCGGCGCTCGCGGCTGCCCGGGATTCGCACGCGATGGCGCTGCACGCCGCAGCGCGGTCTGCCGCGCTGCAGCTCGCGCTCGACCGCATCAGCGCGGAGCTCGACGCCACGACGCGTCGGCTCAGGGCCATCGAGCACCGGTGGATCCCGGCGCACGAACGGGCGCTCGAGACCCTCGATCTCGCCCTCGACGAGAGCGAGCGCGAGGATGCCGCGCGCACCCGATGGGCGTCCGCCGTCTCGGGACACGACGACCCGATCGGCCCGACCGACTCGGAGAAGAGCCGGGCCGGCTGACGCGACGCGTGCTGCGTCACCCGACCTCGACGGCCGAGAGCGCTCGCCGGAGCCTGGGAGGCGCGCTCAGCCGACGAGCAGGCCGGTGATCCACATGATCGCGATCCCGGCGAGGAATCCGCCGATCGCGGGGCCGGAGCGGAGCCCGCCCGGCAGCGTGCGCTGCACGTGGCGCCCGACCTCCACGACCACCTGGAGCGCGGCGCCCGCGGCGATCCCGAAGAACAGCACCGCCAACGTCTCGTTGGTCACGTAGCCGCCGATCCAGGCGCCGGGGATCGCCGGCGCTCCGGCGATCACGGCGAGACCCGCCAGCTGTGCGAGCGACGGGCGCTCTCGCGCCGCGGGTGCCGCGATCCCGAGGCCCTCGGTGATGTTGTGGATCATGAACCCCATCACCAGGAACGTGCCGAGGGTCAGCTCGCCGAGGGCGAAGGACGAGCCGATCGCAAGCCCTTCGCCGAGGTTGTGGACGCCGATCCCGATCGCGACGAGGAGTGCGAGACCCATCCCGGTCGCGCCGGAGCCGCTGCCGAGACGACCGGAGACGTACGTCATCCCGAGCGCGGCGAGCGCCACGCCGAGGAGCGTGAGACCCGGTCCGCCGAGCGCTCCGGGCAGCGTCGCCTGCAGCTCGAAGGACTCGAAGAGGGCCTCGATGCCGAGGAACGTGAGCAGCCCGCACGTCAGCGCCATGAACGCGCCGAGCCAGCGGGCATCGAGCCGTCGCAGGGACGGCAGCCACAGCAGCCCGAGCGCCACGGGCACGACGCCGACGAAGAACCCGACGATCGCGTAGCCGAGCACACCGGTCGCGGTCGCCGTCGGCGTCTCCACGGCGGCCGCGACGGACGTCACGGTCTGGATGCCGGTCGAGCTGGTGACGCCGATCGCGAGCGGCTCGTCCTCCACCCAGTCGTACGGGACGAGCAGCGTGGTCGTGCGGAGCCGGCCCAGCGTGGTCGGTCCGTCGACCGTGAACGGCACGATCGCATCGTCGACCGTGACGACCGCGATCGTGATCGGGGCGCGCTGTGGGTTCCGGACGAGGACCTTGATCTCGCCCGGGCGCAGCTCGACCCTCCTCAGGTCCAGTGCGTCGGCGGGCGGCGGGCTCTGCCCGACGAGGTCGAGCAGCCGGTCGCCGAGCGACACGAACGCCCCGACCACGACTGCGAGCAGCAGGATCGGCACGACGGCCCAGAGCCGCCAGCCGAGTCCGCCGGTGGTCGTCGAGCCGGCCTCCATGCCGAGGGTCTAGGCCTCCACCTGGAAGTACCCCATCCAGCCGAGCTCGGTGAACTCCGACTGATGCGCGTGGAACATGAACGTCCCCGCGTTCGCGAAGCGGAGCTCGAGGACGCCGCGCTGCCCCTGGCACTGCATCACGGTGTCGGTGTACTCCCAGTGATCGCCCGTGCCGGTCGGCTGGTAGTGGAAGAAGTCCGCGTGGAGGTGAAACGAGTTGATCAGATCGAACTCGGTCAGGTTCGCGAGATAGAGGCGGACGAGCTCACCCTTTCGCACCCTGATCGGATAGCGGGCGTAGTAGAACGTCCGGCCGTTGACCGTGTAGAAGTTGTTCTCGCCGTCCCCGTCGGTGTCGAAGCCGTTCATCACCATCACGTGCTCGCGGGCGGGCTCTCGGGGCTCCTTCGGATCGATGATGAACGCGCCGTACAGGCCCTTGTGGATGTGCTTCTTCAGTGGCGTCGCATGGCAGTGGTAGACGTGGAAGCCCGCCGGTCGAGCAGGGAACTCGTACGTGAGCTCACCGCCGCTCGGGACGATCTCGAAGACCCCGTCCATGTTGGTCGGGTGGATCCCGTGGAAGTGGATCGTGTGCGGGTGCGCTCCTGCGTTCACGAACCGCACCCGGAGGATGTCGTCCTCGGTCGCGCGGAGCACGGGCCCGGGGACCGTCCCGTTGTACGTCCAGGCGGGGAAGAAGACCCCCGGTGCGATCTCGATCTCCTCGTCCGTCGCGACGAGCGTGTAGCTGCGCACCCGCCCGGGCTCGTACGGCAGAGCCGGCGGCGGGTAGAGCAGCTCGTCGAGGTCGTCGGGGCCGCCGACCGCCGGCGCGCCGGGGCCGATCATCGCTGCGTGCCCGCTCGCGGCCGCGACCGCTCCCACCGTGGCGGGATGCCGGCCGTGGTCGTGCTCGGCGGCGTCTGCCGAGTCGGCGCCGAGCAGCATCCGCCCCGCGAGCGAGCCGGCGGCGAGCGGTGCCGTCAGGCAGAGGAAGCGCTTGCGATTGAGTTTCGTCATAGCTAAATCAGAAATGTAGAGTGCCAGAAGATGAAGCACAAGCCGGAGCTCACGCGAGCCGCCGAGGACTTCCTCAAGGCCGTCCTGGAGTTCGAGCAGGCGCACGAGCGGGCGACGACGAAGGCGCTCGCCGAGCGGCTGGACGTCAGCGCGCCCACGGTCACGCTGATGGCGAAGCGCCTGGACGAGCGAGGGCTCGTGCTGCGGACGCCGTACCGGGGCGTCACGCTGAGCGACCGGGGAAGGCTCCTGGCGCTCGAGGTGCTGCGCCACCATCGCCTGCTCGAGCGCTACCTGGTGGAGACGCTAGGGATGAAGCTCGACGAGGTCCACGCCGAGGCCGAGCGGCTCGAGCACCTGCTCTCAGACGCCCTGGAGGAGCGGATCGACGCGGTCCTCGGCTACCCGACGCACGACCCGCACGGTGAGCCGATCCCCGATCGCGAGCTGCGCCTCGCGGAGCCGGACACCCGGAACCTCTCGAGCCTCGAGCCGGGTGAGCGGTCGACGGTGACCCGCGTCCCGGGTCGCGACGCCGCGCTGCTGCGCTACCTCGCCGAGATAGGGCTGGTCCCAGGCGCGACCGTCGCGGTGGTCGTGCAGGCGCCCTTCGGCGGGCCGGTCACCGTGCGCACCGATGACGGCCAGCACGCGCTCGCACGCGACGTCGCCGCGGTGATCGCGGTCGCCTGAGCGGTCGCTCTCGCGCGGTCGCCTCACCCGAGGGCCCGTGCTGCTACCGGGCGAGCTCCCAGGCGAGGTGGCTCAGCTCCGGCTCGATCAAACGCTCCCACGCGAGCGCCACGGCCTTCGGCGACCCGGGGGTCGAGATCACCACCGAGCCCCGGAACGTCCCGGCCGTCGCGCGGGACAGCATCGCCGCGGCGCCGACCTGCTCCCAGCTCAGCATCCGGAACAGCTCCCCGAACCCCGGCAGCGTCTTCTCGAGCATCCCCGCGAGCGCGTCGAACGTGCTGTCGCGGCGGGAGATGCCCGTGCCGCCGTTCACGAGCACGATCCGCGCAGCGCCCGCGAGCTCCTCGACGACGGCCCGCACGGTCTCGGGATCGTCCGGGACGACCCGGTACCCGGTCACGGCGGCGCCGGCTGCGGCGACGCGCTCGCGGAGGTAGTCGCCGTTCACGTCGGTCTCGGGGGTGCGGGTGTCGCTCACGGTCACGATCCCGACGGTCACCTCCGTCGCCTCGGCAGCGGCCCGGTGCGCGTCGCTGCTCACCCGGCCTCGAGCCTCCGGGCCGACCGCCGCGCGCCCGCTCGTGTTCGCGTCCACCCATGCGGCGGATCCTACGCATCGCTACTCTCCGCGGCCGTGAGCGAAGCAGCAGCCGTCGTCGCACGGGCCGAGGGGATCCTCCGGCCGCTCCTGGTCGAGGCCGCGCTCGCGTCGTGGGCGGTCAACGTCGAGGCGACCGAGGAGCACGCGCAGCGCCGCGTCGCGACCGACGTCGCCCTCTCGGACGTGCTCGCCGACCCCGACCTCTTCGCCGCGGTCGAGCGGGCACGCGGGCTCGGGCGAGCCGTCGGTCGAGCGTCAGCTCGAGCTGCTGCGGGCCTCGATGCTGACCCGACAGGTGCCGGACGGAGCTCCGGCACCGGATCATCGGGCTCGCGTCCCGGGTCGAGTCCCGGTTCGCCCGGCATCGTGGGGTCGTCGGCGGACGGAGCGTCTCCGACAACGAGATCCTCGCGATCCTCCGCGCCGCCGACGACGAGGCGCTCGATGACGGAGGCCTGGCAGCGCGTCCAAGACGATCGGCGCCGAGGTCGCCGACGACGTCCGAGAGCTCGCCCGCCTGCGCAACGAGGCGGCGCGTGGCCTCGGCGAGCGCGACTGGTTCGCGCTCTCGCTGGCGGCGGACGAGATGTCCGAGGAGCGCCTCCTCGCCACGCTCGCAGACGTGGAGGCCGCCACGGACGCCCCGTTCCGCGCCTGGAAGGCGTCGACCGACGCGCGGCTCGCCGAGCGCTTCGGGTGCGCGCCCGACGACCTGCGGCCGTGGCACTACGCCGATCCGTTCTTCCAGGAGGTGCCGCCCTCCGGCGGCGTCGATCTCGACCCGCTGCTCGCGGGCAAGGACGTCGTCGAGCTCGCCGCACCGGACGTTCGCGGGGATCGGGCTCGAGGCTCGAGGCCGTCCTCGCGCGCTCCGACCTGTTCCCGCGCGCAGGCAAGTGCCAGCACGCCTTCTGCATCGACGTCGACCGCGCCGGCGACGTCCGGGTGCTCGCGAACGTGCAGCACGACGCGAAGTGGGCGGACACGATGCTCCACGAGCTCGGGCATGCGGCCTACGACCGCGGGTTCGACCCTGGGCTGCCGTTCCTCCTGCGGGACACCCACCTGACCCTGACCGAGGGCGATCGCGATCCTGATGGGCGGGCTCGCGTGCGAGCCGGCGTGGCTCGTCGGCGTCGCTGGGATCGATCCGACGCGAGGTGGCCGCGATCGAGGAGTCGCTCGCGCGCGGCCCGCGTCGCCGAGCGCGTCCTCTTCGCGCGCTGGGTGCTCGTGATGACGACGTTCGAGCGTGCGCTGTACGCCGACCCGGACGGCGACCTCGACACCCGCTGGTGGGAGCTCGTCGAGCGCTACCAGGGCCTCCGCCGCCCGGACGCGCCCGCCGGCGGACGCCTGGGCGTCGAAGATCCACCTCGGCTGCGCGCCCGTCTACTACCACACGTACCTGTACGGCCATCTCGTCGCGGCACAGCTTCGCGCGCCGCTCGCCCGCGAGGCCGGTGGCCTGCTCGGCGCCCGGCGGCGGGCGCGCTCCTGCAGGAGCGGCTGTTCGCGGCACGGGCGAGTCCCTGCGCTGGGATCGCCTGCTCGAGCAGCGCGACCGGCTCGCCGCTCGTCGGAGGAGCACTTCGCGGCCGAGATCGCCGGCTGAGGCCGCCGCCCGGAGCTCGCACAGGCGCTCCCTGGCCTGTGGGTTGATCCGGCACAGCCTCGACGGACGTACGCCTTCCCGATGACCGCGCTCGCGAACATCGTCTCCGGACACCGCTCCAGTGGCGCGGTGCTCGCCGTCTGGATCGTGGTCGTCGCGGCGCTCGGCCCGCTTCGCGGGGAAGTTCGAGAGCGCCCAGCAGAACGACCCGGCGAGCTTCCTGCCCGGCGACGCGGAGTCGGTGAGCGTGCTCGAGGCCGGATGCCGGGTTCGGCGACTCCGACCCGACGATCGCGACCGTCGTCTTCCGGAACGCCGAAGGGCTCGACCGCCGAGGACCGGGCCGCGGTGGAGGAGGTGCGCGCCGAGCTCGCCGCGAGCGAGCGTCGCCGGCCTCGGCGACCCTGCGCCGGCGATCCCGTCGGCGGACGGCAAGGCGCTGCTCGTGAACGTCCCGATCGACGCGAACGACGACATCGAGGTGCTCGTCGACGGCGGTCGACGAGATCCGCGCGACGCTCGAGACGACGCTCCCGGCCGACGCTCGAGGCAAGCGTCACCGGGCCGGCGGGCTTCTCGGCGGACGCCACGGCGGTCTTCGAGGGCATCAACTCGACGCTGCTCTACTCGGCCGCGCTGCTCGTCTTCGTGCTGCTGGTGATCATCTACCGCAGCCCGATCTTCTGGGTCTTCCCGCTGCTCGCGGTGTTCTTCGCCGAGAGCGTGGTGCGTGGCCTCGGCTACCTGCTCGCCTCGTCGGGCGTCGTCATCAACGGGCAGGTCGGCGGGATCCTGCTCGATCCTCGTCTTCGGCGCGGGCACGGACTACGCGCTCCTCCTCACGGCGCGCTACCGGGAGGAGCTGCGTCGCGTCGAGGACAAGCACGAGGCGATGCGCATCGCCGTGCGCCAGGCCGCGCCGGCGATCCTCGCGTCGGCCGGCACCGTCGTCGCCGCGCTCCTCTGCCTGATGGTCGCGGAGGTCAACACGACCGCCGGCCTCGGCCCGGTCGGGGCGATGGGGATCGCCGTCGCGGCGATCGCGATGCTGACGGTCCTCCCGGCCCTGCTCCTGATCGGCGGGCGTCGCGCGTTCTGGCCCTTCGTCCCGCGCTACGGCTCCGAGGACACGGCTGCACGTGGCGCGTGGCTGCGGCTCGGCCGCTGGATCGAGCCGCGCCACCGGCGGGTGTGGATCGGCACGACGCTCGCTGCTCGGGGCGCTGTCGCTCGGCGCGCTCACGCTCGACGACGAGCTCGACGAGCTCGAACGGGTTCCGCGGCTCGGTCGAGTCGGTGCAGGGCCAGGCGATCCTCGAGCAGTCGTTCCCGGCCGGCGCGAGCGCGCCGACGACCGTGCTCGTCCTGCCCGGCGGTGACGTCGACGCGGCGCTCGAGGCGGCGCGCGCGTCGTCCGTGGTCGCGTAGGTCGGCGAGCCCGAGACCGGCGACGCCGGGGACGCGGTTCGCGGTCACGCTCACGTCCGACCCGTTCTCGAAGCCCGGATTCGAGTCGATCGAGCCGCTCCGCGACGATCTCCGCGCGGCCGCGGGCGACGCGGTGCTCGTCGGCGGGCCGACCGCCGAGGAGGCCGACGTGCGCGCCGCGAACGAGCGCGACACGCGCGTGCTCGTGCCGCTCGTCCTGCTCGTCGTCTTCGCGATCCTCGTCGCTGCTGCTGCGCGCGCTCGTCTCGCCGCGTCGTCCTGATGGCTCGCGGTCGTGCTCTCGTTCTTCGCGGCGATCGGCGTCAGCCTGGTCGGGTTCGAGCTCTTCACGGACTTCCCCGGCGAGGATCCGAGCTACGCGCTGTACGCGTTCATCTTCCTCGTCGCGCTCGGGCGTCGACTACAGCATCTTCCTGATGGCCCGCGTCCGCGAGGAGGCGCAGCCGCTGTCGACCCGCGAGGCGATGCTCAAGGGGCTCGCGGTGACGGGCGGCGTGATCACCTCGGCCGGCATCGTGCTCGCCGGGACGTTCCTCGTGCTCGCGGTGCTCCCGCTCGTGGCGCTCACGCAGCTCGGGGTCACGGTCGCGGTCGGCGTGCTGATCGACACGCTGATCGTCCGCTCGATCCTCGTCCCCGCGGTGACGTTCGACCTCGGCGAGCGGACGTGGTGGCCGTCGCGGCTCGGTCGAGGGGAGCGGCCCCCGAGCGACTGATCCGCTCCTCCCGGCCGCGCTCGTGGGTGGTCGGCGCTTGCGCGGCGGCGGGGACGTGGCGATGATCGAGCGATGGCGTCCGTCCTCAACCACGTCAGCGTCGTCGCCCGTGACCTCGAGACGTCGCGGCGCTTCTACGTCGACGAGCTCGGGCTCGTGGAGCTCCCGACGCCGGCGTTCGACCTGCCGACGCTGTGGCTCGCGGCCGGAGACGGCGGCCAGGTGCACCTGTTCGAGCGACCGGGCGAGCCCTCCTCCCACGGCCACTTCGCGCTGGAGATCGACGGTGCCGACTTCGTCGCGACCTACGATCGGATGGAGGCGCTGGGCGCGCTCGACGCCGGCACGTTCGGCAGCGCCGTCTACGAGCTCCCTGACGGCGCTCTCCAGCTCTACGTCCGTGATCCCGCCGGGAACCTCGTCGAGCTCAACTGCCGCGACGCGGGCGGGCATCCCGCGCGACGAGGTCCCCGTCGTCCGCCTCGCCGACCTCCGGCCGCAGGAGGGCGACGCCGCCCGCGCGACGCTCTGGCACCGGGGCCGGGACGGGCTAGCCGGAGCGCGGCCCGGCGGCCCGGTCGCTCGCCCCGGCGCCGCCCGCCGCCGGCTCGTCCGGGCGCTGCCGGCCGAGAGCTCGAGCTCGAGCTCGTCGAGCGCGCGCCGCAGGAGCGCGATCCGCTCGACGACGGGCGCGCTGGCGTCCGGGTCGACGCCACGCGGGCTCTCCGCGACGCCCAGCCGCTCGCGCACCGCCTTGCGCCGCTCCGCCTCGCGCGCCTCCTCCATCGAGTTGAGCACGATCCCGATGAGGACGTTGATGACGATGAAGGCCGCGATCATGACGAAGCTGACGAAGTAGATCCACGACCACGGGTAGCACCTCCATGCCCGCGTCCATGTAGGTCGGGAAGTTCTCGAGCGTCAGCATCACGAAGAGCGTCAGCATCGCCCGCCCGATGTCCCCCACTGCTCCGGGCATCTCGTCGGCGAAGAGCAGCCAGCCGATCATCCCGTAGACGAAGAGGAGCAGCCGCGGTGACGAGCCGCGATCGAGAAGCAGCGGCGGGATCGACCGCTAGACCCCGCTCAGGAGCACGCGCACGTCGGGGAGCAGGCGGACGACGCGCATCAGCCGCGCGAGCCGCACGAGCCGCAGCAGCGTCGCGTTCTCGCGGACGCCGGGCATGAAGCCGATGCCGATCACGACGAAGTCGAAGATGTTCCAGCCGTGCGGAAGAACGTTCCAGCGGGCGCAGGCAGGTACGAGGCGATGCGCAGCAGCAGCTCGATCACGAAGATCACGAAGCAGACGTCGTTGATCCCGTGGAGCAGGTCGCCGAAGCTCTCGTCGAGGCTCGGGTAGGTCGACAGACCGAGCACGATCGCGTTGATGAGGATCACCGAGACGATCACCCCCGTGAAGGCGGACGAGTCGACGAGGTTGGCGATCCGGTTCCGCGGCACGGTCTGCATCCGTGTACGAATACCCGTCGCCGCGACCGCCGTGTCGCGCCGGTGGTGGCTGCGCGCGGCACCTCGGTGGATGAGGGCGGCGCGGCGCTCAGTCCGCGATCGCGTACTGCGCTGCGACGTCGGCATCAGGTACGCCGCGGAGGGCGAGCCGGCCGGCGTGAAGATCCCGAGCACCACGAGCTCGTGCTCGGGATCGAGGTTCTCGACGATGTGCACCTCACGCGGGTGGAGCCGGAACACCGATCCGTGGCCGAGCGGCTCGACGGCGTCGCCGATGTGAAGCCGACCCGTCCCGCGCAGCACCCAGACGATCTCGTCGTACAGGTGGTAGTGCCACGGCGCCTTGCCCGGGCGGGATGTAGCCGATGAACGCCGTGCCGCGGGTCGACCCGTTGGTCGGCCCGTGCATCACCTGGAACGAGCGGGCGCCCGTCGCGGTGCCGGGCTCGACGTGCGCCAGCTCGACGACGGGCTCGACCGGGCCGATCGGCGCGTGCAGGTCGGTGTCGGCGCCGAGCGTGGTGCGGACCGCGAGCAGGCCGCTCTCGCGCCGCGCGCAGCGTCGCGTCCGTCCCGGCGGCGACGAGGAGCGAGCAGGCTCCGGCGATCGCGTGCTCTGCCCCGATCCCGTCGCCAGCTCCCCGGAGCCGTCGTGGACGAACAGCGAGCGTGTCGTGGGCGGTCGTCGCGCAGGTCGAGCGACGCGTGGGCGGCCAGCGCCAGCGCGTCGCAGGCGAGCTCGGATCCGCGCTCGGGCGGCACGAGCAGGTGGCGGGTCACCCCGGCCCCGAGGCTCGTCGCCTCCACGGTCTCCCGCGTCGAAACCCGTCCACCCATCGCGGCGATCGTACGCCGCCCGGCGCCCGGGCGCCGGGGCAACCGTCGCGTCGGGCCGGTGCGGGCTCGACGGTAGCCTGGGGGCGATGTCGCTCGATCCGGCCAGGCTCGACCGTCTTCGCACAGGGAACCTCTCCCTTGCGGCGATCCACGCGGCACAGGCCGTCGCGATCCTCGTCCTCTCGAACGACTTCTCGCTGCCCGTCACCGGCTCGTTCCTCTCCGGCCCGCCTGGCGTGACCGATCCGGGCGCCCCCGAGCTCCTGTTCGGGCTGCCGCTCGGGCCTGCCGTCGCCGCGTTTCTCCTGCTCGCGGCGCTCGATCACCTGCTCGTCGCGCTCCCGCCGGTCCGCGCCTGGTACGAGCGGAACCTCGCGCGCGGCATCGGCCCGGCCCGGTGGCTCGAGTACTCGCTCAGCGCGTCGCTGATGGTCGTCCTGATCGCGATGCTGACAGGCGTCTCCGACCTCGGGGCGTTGATCGCGGTCTTCGGCGTCAACGCCGCGATGATCCTCTTCGGGTGGCTCTCCGAGCGAGCCAACGAGGAGCGCGGGACCCCCGACTGGCACCCGTTCGTGTTCGGGTGCGTCGCAGGGATCGTCCCGTGGATCGTGATCATCTACTCGATCGTCGGGGCGGTCGTCCAGGGCAATGCGCCGCCGACCTTCGTCTACGTGATCTTCGTGACGCTGTTCGTCCTGTTCAACAGCTTCGGAGTCAACCAGGCGCTCCAGCTCGCATCGATCGGTCGTTGGCGCGACCGGCTGTTCGTGGAGTGGGGCTACCTCGCGCTGAGCCTGATCGCGAAGAGCCTGCTCGCGTGGCAGGTGTTCGCGAACACGCTGATCGGCTGAGCTCTGCGCGCTCCTCGCCGCCCGATCCGGCCGGCGGCGACGGCGGTCGGATGGCGGTGGGAGGCCGACTTGCGGCTACCCTCGACCGGTGATCGGTCGCGAGGACATCAGGAACGTCGCCATCGTGGCGCACGTCGACCACGGCAAGACGACGCTCGTCGACGCGATGCTCTGGCAGTCGGGCTCCTTCCGGGAGAACCAGGACGTCGCCGAGCGCGTGATGGACTCGATGGACCTCGAGCGCGAGAAGGGCATCACGATCCTCGCCAAGAACACGGCCGTCCGCTACGGCGACGGTCGAAGATCAACATCGTCGACACGCCGGGCCACGCCGACTTCGGCGGTGAGGTCGAGCGCGGGCTGCGCATGGTCGACGGCGTGCTGCTCCTCGTCGACGCGAGCGAGGGGCCGCTGCCGCAGACGCGCTTCGTGCTGCGCAAGGCGCTCGAGGCGCGCCTCCGCGTGATCCTCGTCGTGAACAAGGTCGACCGGCCCGACGCGCGTGTCGCAGGAGGTCGTGAACGAGGTCTACGAGCTGTTCCTCGACCTCGACGCCGACGAGAGCCAGATCGAGTTCCCGATCGTCTACTGCAACGCGAAGGCGGGCCGCGCCGGGCTCGAGCCGGACGGTCTCGACGACGACCTGCGCCCGCTCTTCGAGCTGCTCCTCGCGACGATCCCTGCACCCCTCTACGAGGAGGGGCACCCGCTGCAGGCGCTCGTCACGAACCTCGACGCGTCGCCGTACGTCGGCCGGCTCGCGATCTGCCGCGTCCGCAACGGGACGATCGCGAAGGGCCAGCAGGTCGCCTGGTGCCGCGCGGACGGCACGGTCGAGCGCGCGCAGGTGACGGAGCTCTACGTGACGGAGGCGCTCGATCGCGTCGACGCCGCGGAGGCCGGGCCGGGCGACATCGTCGCGGTCGCGGGCATCCCCGAGGTGACGATCGGCGAGACGCTCGCCGACCTCGACGATCCGCGCCCGCTGCCGGTCGAGCAGGTCGACGAGCCGTCGCTCTCGATGACGGTCGGCATCAACACCTCGCCGCTCGCGGGGCTCGAGGGGTCGAGGCTGACCGCCAGCCAGGTGAAGAGCAGGCTCGACGCCGAGCTGATCGGGAACGTCTCGCTCCGGGTGCTGCCCGACGGAGCGGCCGGACACGTGGGAGGTGCAGGGCCGCGGCGAGCTGCAGCTGGCGGTGCTCGTCGAGCTGATGCGGCGCGAGGGCTTCGAGCTGACGGTCGGCAAGCCGCAGGTCGTGACGCCGGAGGTCGACGGCAAGGTGCACGAGCCGGTCGAGCGCCTCGCGATCGACGCGCCGGAGGAGTACATCGGCGTGCTCACCCAGCTGCTCGCGCTGCGCAAGGGCCGGATGGAGCAGATGGTCAACCACGGCACCGGCTGGGTGCGGCTCGAGTACCTCGTCCCGGCGCGCGCGCCTGATCGGGTTCCGCACCGAGTTCCTCACCGAGACGCGCGGCACCGGGATCCTCCACCACGTCTTCGACCGCTACGAGCCCTGGTACGGCGAGCTGCGGACCCGGCCGAGCGGCTCGCTCGTCGCCGACCGGCAGGGGCCGACCACGGGGTTCGCGATCTCGAACCTGCAGGAGCGCGGGCACGCTGTTCGTCGCGCCCGGGCGTCGGCGTCTACGAGGGGATGATCGTCGGCGAGAACGCGCGCTCCGAGGACATGGACGTGAACGCGACCAAGGAGAAGAAGCTCACCAACATGCGCGCGTCGACCTCGGACGAGCTCGTGCGCCTGATCCCGCCGCGTCCGCTCTCGCTCGAGCAGGCGCTCGAGTTCATCCGCGAGGACGAGTGCGTCGAGGTGACGCCCGACGTCGATCCGGCTGCGCAAGGTCGAGCTGTCCGCCTCGAAGCGCCAGCAGGCGTCGAGCCGCAAGGCGCGCGGGCTCGCCTGAGCCTCCGGGCCTGGCATCGGCGGCCGGAGCGAGACCGAGGATGGGCCGGACCCCTCGAAGGCGCACGGTCTCTGCGGAGGGATCCCCGTCGATCGCATAGGATCGTGCCGAGACGAGGCTACTGAGGCGAAGGAGCGGGCGATGAGGTTCGGGATTGCGGTTCTGGCGGTGCTGGTCGTGACGATCGTCGCTGCAGGGTGCGGAGGCGACGAGGAGACCTCCGCCTCTCCGAGCACGGAGTGGGCCGACGGCGTGTGCCAGGCGCTCACGACCTGGAAGGACGCGGTCGCCGGTGTTCCCGACACGCTCAAGAACGACCCCACGAAGGACGGGCTCGAGCAGGCGGCGGGCGACGTCAAGGATGCGACCGAGACGCTCGCCTCCGATCTGAAGGGGCTCGGGAGGCCCGACACCGAGGCCGGCCAGGCGGCGCAGGACACGCTCACGACGCTGGCGGACGAGCTCACCACGCAGGCCGACACGATCAAGACCACCGTCGAGGATGCCTCCGGGCTCGCGGGCCTGGCGCAGGCCGCTCCGACCGTCGTCTCGTCGCTCACGACGATGGGCACGGAGGTCAGCAGCGCGGTCAGCGACATCGAAGGACTCGACGGAGCCCAGGAGCTGAAGGACTCCTTCGCCCAGGCCGAGTCCTGCAGCGCCCTGCAGGGAGGGTCATGATGCGCGACCGCGAGTTCCTGGCGATCCCGGTGGTCGCTGTGGTGGCAGGGTTCGGGGCGGCGATGTTCTTCGCCGCGGACGCCGGGGTGTGGGCGTGGGTCGCGCTCGGCATCGCGGCGCTCGCGCTCGCGGTGCTCGTCTACGCGCTCGTCGCCCGGCGACACCGGCATCCCGAGCCCACCGAGGCGCCCCGGGTCGCTGCGGCAGCAGCTGCCGATCCGTCGATCCATCGAGTGCTCGTGGTCGCGGACGAGAGCTGCACGACCGACGGCTTCACGGACGTGGTGCGCTCACATGCCGGTGGGCGGGCGCTCGACGTGTACGTGATCGCTCCGTCGCTCGGCTCGCGCCTGGCGCGCTGGACCGGCGACGAGGGGGCCTACACGGAGGCCGACAGGCACCTCAACGACACGATCGGCGCGCTGCGGCGTGCCGGCCTTCCTGCCCGTGGGCGGATCGGCGCGCACGACCCGCTCCAGGCCGCGGACGACGCGCTGCGGGAGTTCCCTGCCGACGAGGTGCTCTTCGCCGTCCACGGCGCCGGCGCGGAGAACTGGCTCGAGCAGGGTGTCGTCGGTCTTGCCGCAGAGCGGTACGACGTGCCGGTCGGACACGTCGTCGTCGAGTCCGGCAGCTGACCCTCCGCGGGGCTCGCGTCACCCGGCGCGTCGAGGGCGCAGGCGGCTGACGACTACGGCCACGACGGTCACGAGGTAGAGCTGGCCGAGCAGGGCCTCGCCGACGGCGAGCATCCGCCCGACCTGTCCCGCGGGGGTGAAGTCGCCGTAGCCGAGGGTCGCGAGGGTCACGTAGCTGAAGTAGATCCGGTCGCCCGGCGTCCCGTCTGTCCCCTGCTCGAAGAACGGCGCGTCCCCGAGGAGCGCCGCTGCCGAGTACGTGAAGGTGAAGAACAGCCCGATCAGCAGGTAGATCGTGACGACCCCGATCACGGACTGCGCGTTCACGTCTCCCTGGTCGACGACGCCGACCGCGATCACTGCACACGTCATCACGATCAGGAGCGCGCTGAAGATCCCCGTCGCCCCCTGCGTGGCGTCTCCCGCGAGGAGCTGGGCGATCGCGACGACGGTCGCCACGAGGGCGATCCCGATCGAGCCGCGCACCGCCGTGCGACCGAGGCCGGAGGTCCACAGCGCGAGTCCGAGGGTCGCGGCCTGGAGGAGGATCAGCACGCTGCTCGACCAGGATTCGTCCGGAGCGAACGACGTGAAGAGGACGGAGACGACGACCAGCGCGAGCACGACCCCGAAGCTGTGGGATGCCCGGAGCCGGCTCATGCGCTCGCCCGGATACCACCCGGCCTGGGGGTGCGCGTCTGTCACGCCGCGGAGCGTAGAGCATCGCCCACGAGGGGATGGCGGGGAGCGATGGAGCGGGGGCCTCCGAGGCGATAGGGTCTCTGTCGAACATGGGCGGTGACCGCAGCTGCCGCAGGCAGCTCGGCCTCCACGGGCTCACGCCAGCCGTGGGTACGAGAGGATCGAACGGCGCCGATCGCCACCGGGGAGGTCTTGACGTATGTCAGCACATGGAGAAGATGAGACGATGTCAACGGATCAGAGCGAGCCACAGGGCGGCGAGGGCGCGACACGAGCCCACCGACGTCACGGAGATGGAGCCGGCCGGCGCCCCGACCGGGATCCCCTCCCGGAGTCCGGAGTGATCGAGGAGGCTCCGCCTGGCGCCGGCGCCGCTGTCCACCGCGTGCCCCCGACGCGGAAGTCGTCGGCCCCGGTCGTCACGCACTTCACCACCGCGGAGCGGACGGCCCGCGGCAAGGCGGCGCGCGCCGAGGTGCTCGCGGCGCTCCCACGGCGCGTGGGAGCCCGCGCCCTCATCGCCCCGACCCCGTCGCGCTGCTCGAGGAGCAGGCGGCAACACGCGTGCCGGAGCTCGTGCCGATCCGCTACGGCAGGATGCTCGTCTCGCCGTTCACGTTCTACAGGGGTGCCGCCTACCTGATGGCCTCCGACCTCGCGACGGGGCCGCGGACGGGGCTGCACGTCCAGCTCTGCGGCGACGCGCACCTCTCGAACTTCGGCGCGTACATGGCACCCGATCGGCGTCTGGTGTTCAGCGTCAACGACTTCGACGAGACGCTGCCCGGGCCGTTCGAGTGGGACGTGAAGCGGCTCGTCGCGAGCTTCGCCGTCGCCGGACGCGACCGTGGGTTCGACGACAAGGCGCGCCGACGCATCGCGCTCGCGGTCGGCACGTCGTATCGCGAGGCGATGGCGCAGTTCGCGGCGATGCGGAATCTCGACATCTGGTACGCCCGGGTCGACGTGGAGGCCCTGTTCGAGCGGATCGCGAAGAGCGTGAGCGCAAAGGTGCAGAAGCGGGCCGAGAAGAACCTCGCGAAGACGCGGACGAAGGACAGCCTGCGCGCGTTCGACAAGCTCGTGACGCACGTCGACGGCGAGCTGCGGATCACCAGCGACCCACCGCTGATCGTCGGCGATCCGCGAGCTCTATCCCGAGCAACGCCGCGATCGAGGTCGAGGACGCCGTGCGCAACATCCTCCGCTCGTACCGGCGGACGCTCGCCGGCGATCGTCGCCGGCTGCTCGAGCGCTTCGAGTTCGTCGACGCGGCGCGCAAGGTGGTCGGGGTCGGCAGCGTGGGCACGCGCGCGTGGATCGTCCTGATGCTCGGGCGCGACGAGCAGGATCCGCTGTTCCTCCAGGTGAAGGAGGCCCAGAAGTCGGTGCTCGAGCCGTTCCTCGGCAAGAGCCAGTACGCGAACTGCGGCCAGCGCGTGGTCGAGGGTCAGCGGCTCACCCAGGCGGCGAGCGACATCATGCTCGGCTGGATCCGGGTGCTCGCACCGGACGGCGTCGAGCGCGACTTCTACGTCCGTCAGCTGTGGGACGGGAAGGGCTCGGCGCTCGTCGATCAGATGGAGCCCGACCTGATGGCCCAGTACGGGCGGCTCTGCGGCTGGACGCTCGCGAAGACCCACGCGCGCTCGGGCGACGCCGTCGCGATCTCCGCGTACCTCGGCAACAGCACCGCCTTCGACGAGGCGATGGCCGACTTCGCGGAGCTCTACGCCGACCAGAACGAGCGCGACTACGCCGCGCTCAAGGCCGCCGTCGAGTCGGGGCGCGTCAAGGCCGAGTTCGGGCTGTAGAGGCGTCTCTGGCCGGGCGAGAGCCCGGCCAGAGACGCTCTCGCCCGTGCGACGGGCAGTCCAGGCATCGAGGCCGGGGATGGCCCGGCTCGCTGCCGGGCCGGTCGGCGGGCCGCTACAGCGGCAGGCCCTCCGCGTCGCAGGGTGGTGTGACGCCGCCCACGAATCTCGCCTCCTCGCCGAGGATCACGAGCGCCCGCTCCATCGCGACGGGGCGCAACCCACCGGCACCCTCGTGGAACGGGTTGTCGAGGAACCAGAGCACCAGCACGGACGAGGTGACGACGACGGTGATCGCGCCCATCATCGCCGCCTGGACGAACGCCCGCTCCCCGCTGTCGGCGAAGAGCAGCATGAACCCGAAGATCATCGACGCGCTGAGGAAGAGGACGATCCACAGCGGCCCCGGGATCACTCCCTGCGCGCCGTGGGTGCGGTCGGCGCGGGCGCTCTCGCGGTCGGAGCGCTGGTCGAACCACTTGGCGTAGGCCGTCTGCTCCGAGGCCGAGCGCGGCTCCGACGTCTTGATCGTCCGGAACATCGCTGCTCCCCACGGGTTCAGCCGCTCCCCGAGCGACCCGTCGTCGAGCTCGGGCCACTCCTGGTGGACGACGGAGCGGGCGTAGCAGATGAGCTGTCCGGAGAGCGCCTTCCGCACCGGGACGGGGAGGAACTGCGCGGTCTCGAACTGCTGCGTCGCGATCCTCGCCTCGGCCTCGGAGCCGCTGCGGGCCGTGTCGAAGCTCTCGAACGCGAGGAACACGACGAAGCCGATCATCACGGCGAACCCCGTCGCGAGGACGCCGAAGACCCCGGCCGCGCGGTCGCCGTCCTGGAAGTAGCTCCCGTCGGGTGCCCCACGCCGGACGAGCAGCATCGCCGTCACGGTGATCGCCACCGCCGCGACGACGATGAGCCCGGCCCACACCAGGGTCATCCGCCGTTCCTCCGGTCGTCTCGGCGCGGCACGCGCGCATCCTGCCTGAACGCGCCGCGTCACAGGCGCGGTTGCCCGTTGTGCGCCGACCGCCGACCGCGTAGTCTCCGCGCGTGCCCCCCGGGATCCTCGCGCTCATCGCCGCCTTCCTCTTCGCGCTCGCGGCGACCCTGCAGCAGAAGGGTGCGCTCGGGGTGACGGGCGTCTCGCTGTCCGACCCGGCATCGCTCTGGCGGCTCGCGCGCAACCACGTGTGGCTGCTCGGGACGGTCGGCACTGCTCATCGGCTACGTCGTCCAGGCGGTCGCCCTGGACAACGGGAAGCTGGCGATCATCCAGCCCCTGCTCGTCACGACCGTCGTGTTCGCGCTGCCGCTCGGCTACTTCCTCACGGGTCAGCACGTCGGCAAGCGGGAGATCCTCGGGGCGCTCGTGGTGATCGCCGGGCTCGCGCTGTTCGCGGTGTTCGGCGACCCGGCCGGCGGCAACGAGAACGCGCCGAACGACGAGTGGGCGATCGCGCTGCTCGTGATCGGCGCCATCTGCGTCGTCCTCCTCGTCCTCGCGCGACGCGGCGACGGCTCCCAAGCGCGCCGCGTACTACGGCGTCGTCTCGGGCATGCTCTTCGGCGTCTCGGCGTGCCTCGTGAAGCCGACGCATCGACTACCTCCACGTCGACGTCGGGACGATGCTCAGCGCACTGGGAGCTCTACGCGATGGCGGCGACCGGGATCGCCGCGTTCGTGCTCCAGCAGATCTCGCTGAGCGCTGGGCTTCCTCGCCACCTCCGTCGCGACCGTGTCGGTCTCGAACCCGGTGGTCTCGGTGACCCTCGGCGTGCTGATCTTCGACGAGCGTCTGAGCCGCCCCGCCTGGCACGTCGTCGTCGCCGTGGGGGGTCTCGTGATCGCGCTCGCCGGGGCGGCGATCATCTCGATGGCGACGGAGGGAAAGCGGGACACGGATCGGTCGACAGCCGAGCCGGCTCCGGCGCCCGCCGTGTCGTAGCGCTCCCACTTGACGCCGCCGCCCCGTCTGAGAGAGACTGCCGCCTATGTGCTGCCTCGCGCTCCTCGCCACCGGCCTCGGCCCCCGCATCGCGCTCCTCGTCTGGTGGATCTTCGGGGACAAGCCCGGCGAGGTGTTCGACGGCAACAGCTGGGTCTGGGGCTTCCTGGGCTTCCTGATCCTGCCCTGGACGACGTTCATGTACATCATCGCGTGGCAGCCGATCGTCGGCGTCGACGGCTTCTGGGCGTGGCTCCTCGTCGGCCTCGGCGTCGCGCTCGACATCGCGACGTACGCCGCGAAGCCCGCGCAGAAGTACGCGCACCCTCCTGATCGTCGCCCGGTCGAGCTGACGTCCGTCAGGGCCTGAGCGGCCCGTCCCGCCTGCGCACGGGCACGGCGCACGGCCGCTCGCCGCGCGGCGCAGGCACTCCGCCTCGGGCCTCACCCGGGTGGGCGAGGGCGGCGGCTGGAGTCAGGAGAGAAGCGCCGGCGGGCCTGACCCCTGCCGGCACCCGCCGGCGTGGTTCCGCCGGGAGAGGTGGAGAGGGTTACCCCTCCGCGGTGGACCGATCATCGCCGCTCGAACGGGGGACGTCGCCCCGTTCGGGCGCCCGGTGTCGGTCGACCGGCCAGGAACGACTCCAGGCCCGCGCGCATCGACGTGGTGACCGAGCCCTCGCCCAGCCGCTCGACCATCCCGGACCGCTCGAGCGTCTCCCGCACCGGGCTCTTGACCCGTGCCAGCATCAGCCGGATGCCTCTCGCCGTCAGCTCCTCGACGAGCTCACGCAGCATGTCGAGGCCGGTCGTGTCGATGTGGGTGATCGCGCCGGCGTCGACGAGCACGGCCTCGACAGGCGTCTCGGCGGCGGCGATCGCGCGGCGCAGCGCATCGCGGAAGAGCATCGCGTTCGCGAAGAAGATCTCCTGGTCGAAGCGGAAGACGAGCGAGCCCGGGATAGGTCTCGAGCCCGGCGTGCCGGCTGACGTCGCGGAAGCCGTAGTCCTCGTCGCCTCCCTCCGCGCGGAGGCGGCCGAGCACGGCGGTGTTCGGCCGGAAGCTGCGGTAGACGAGCGCCACGAGCGACGCCAGCGACCGCCACGACGATGCCGTCGAGCACGCCGAGCAGCAGCACGCCCAAGCAGACAGACGGCCGCGAGGGCGAAGTCGACGTCGTCGATCGCGTGGAGCCGGCGGAGCTCACCGGTGCGCATGAGCGGGATGACCGCGGCGATCACGATCGCGGCGAGCGTGGCCTTCGGGAGGTCGGCGAAGAACGCGCCGAGGAGGACGATCGCCGCGACCACGAGGACGGCGTTCATCAGGCCCGCGAGCTGCGTGCGCTGCCCGGCGCCGTCGGCGACGATCGGTCCTCGACATGCTCGCGTCGACCGGGAAGCCCTGTGCGAGCCCGACACGCGATGTTCGATGCACCGACGGCGATCAGCTCGCGGTTCGCGTCGACCTCGTACCCGTGAGCGGTGGCGAGCTGGCGAGCGGCCGCGATCGACTCGGCGTAGGCGAGGAGCGCGATCCCGAGCGCCCCCGTCGCCAGCTGGCGAAGGTCGTCGGACGAGACGCCCGGCACGCCCGAGATCCGGGCACGGACGCGTCGAACGTGCCGAGGACGTCGACGCCGTCGGTCTCGAGCCCGAGCGCGCGCGAGGCCAGCACGCCGACACCGACGGCGATCAGCGCTCCCGGCGCCCGCGGCGCAAGCCGCCGGAGCACGAGGAGGAAGACCAGCGTCCCGACACCCAGGGCGGCGGTCGCCCAATCGGCGTCGGGAAGCGCGCGGATGACGTCCGCGGCCTTCGAGAAGAACCCGGCGGCATCGACCGAGACCCCGAGGAGCGCCGGGCAGCTGGCCGACGGCGATGACGAGCCCGAGGCCGATCACGTAGCCGGCGAGGACGGGCTTCGCGAGGAACTCGGCGACGAATCCGAGGCGCGCGATCCCCGCGACGAGGAGCACTGACGCCGGTCACGACCGCGAGCGCCGCGGAGAGCATGACGAAGCGCTCGCTGTCGCCGAGCGGCGAGCGGGGCGACGGTGGCGGCGGAGAGCACGGCGACGCCCGAGCTCGGGCCGACGTTGAGCTGGCGGCTCGTGCCGAGGATCGCGTACACCACGAGCGCCACGACGGCGGTGTAGAGGCCGTTGACCGGGGGCACGCCGGCGAGCGAGGCGTAGGCCATCGACTGCGGGACGAGCACGGCCCACACGCCGAGCGCGGCGAGCGCGTTCTGCGCGAGGCCATCCCGCCACGACGGGAGCCACTCGAAGGCTGGGATCGCGTCGGCGACCGTCCTCCTGGTGATGCGTCTCACCCTGCCCGTCATCGTGACGAATCCGGTGGAGCGGGCTTCACCCGGCCGAAGCGGGTCGGGAGCTGCGTCACCGGAACGCTCTCCATCGGTCGTGCCTCGCGCGGATGGGAGGCGTACCAGCGCGCGTAGCGATCGGTCAGCGGGCGGGCGCTGACGCCGTGGAGGACGACTGAGAGGGCGATCGTGAAGATGGTCGCGAGCACCAGCGTCCGCTGGCCCGGCAGGTCGGATCCCTCGTAGAGGAGGATGCCGAACACGATCGAGGCGATCCCGCGTGGGCCGAACCAGCCGACGAACGCGACGGTCGGGGCGCGGGCGCCGCTGCCGAGCAGGGCGAGCGCGACGGGAACCATCCGCACCACCGTGAGGCTGAGCACGGCATAGAGGGCGAGCTGCCACGTGAGCTCGTCGAGCGCGGGGCCGAGGATCGCGGCCCCGAACACGAGGAACGTGACGCGCGCTGAGCAGCTCCCCGCCCTCGTCGATCAGCTGGGACACCTCACCGCCCTCTTCTCTCCGGAGGACGCCGAACACGAATCCCGCGACGAACGCCGCGATGAAGGTGCTCCCACCGAGCGCCGTCGGCGACGGCGGCCGAGAGCAGCGCGGTCGCGGCGGGCAGGATCTGCATCCAGCGGCCCTCGATCAGGTCGTGTCGCAGGGCGAAGCGCAGGGCCACGACGCCGATCGATCCCGGCGACGAGCCCTCCGACGAGACCGAACCCGATCTCGTCCCCGACGAGCCGCGCTGCGGAGCTCGTGGTCATCGTCGACTCCTCGGCGTCTGCGATCGCCAGCGCGATGAAGAAGATGGGCACGCAGAGGCCGTCGTTGAGGCCGCTCTCGACGTTCAGCCCCTGACGGATCCGGGAGGGAACGCGCTTGTCGCTCACGACGGCCTGTCCGAGCGCGGCGTCGGTGCACGCGAGCATGGTGGCGAGGACCAGGGCCTCGACGACCGTGATCCCGGGCAGCACGGCGGCGCCGACCACCACCCCTGCGGCGATCGTGAGCGGGAGTCCGATGCCGAGAAGCCGCACCGGCACCCCGAGCTCGCCACGGAGCGCCCCCAGCGAGATCCGGGAGGCATCCGAGAACAGCACCAGCGTCAGCGTCGCGACCGCCAGCAGGCGCACAGGCTCGCTCCGGATCGTCAGCTCCATGACCCCGAGTCCCGGCCCGAGCAGCAGGCCCGCCGCAGTGAAGAACAGCGCGGGCGTGACGAGCGTCCGGTCGAGAGCCTTCGACCCCGCCGCGTAGACGACGAGACAGAGCGCCGCGGCAGTCAGGGCCCAGGTGCTCAGCGCGAGTCCATCCGTGGTCTGGGCCGTCTCACGCGCACCATCCTCGCCGCACGCAGCATCTCGGCGCAACCGCCGACCGTTCGAGCTCCCGGGAGCGGCCGGTCGCCGTCCCCGCACGGGCCACAGCTCGACGTCGCCGAGGGCGGCGATCCGGGCGACGCTGTCAGCCGCGGAGGAGCTGAGGGCGCTCCGTGGCGCGATCGACGGGCTTCGAGCGGAGAGCGCCGACCTGCGGCGTTCGGGAGCTCGAGTCGGCCCGGGGGTCGTGTCACTTCACGACACCCGGACTCCGTGCACGCGCCGCTCGTGCGGCGGCTTGCCTCAGTGCCTGAACCCGGAGCCGCTCTCCGCGTCGTGGACGGGGCTCGTCTGCTTGAGGAGCCGGGGCAGCTGGCGCTGCATGTCCTTCATCAGCAGCGTCGCCATGTCGTGGGTGAACCCGCGGCGGACGACGACGCGCAGCGCCGCCAGGTCGGTCCGGTTGGCGGGGAAGGTGTAGGCCGGGACGCAGCCAGCCGCGCTCGCGCAGCGCGTTCGAGACGTCGAACACCGTGAAGTTGTCGACGTCGTCCGTCGAGCGTGAACGCGAACACGGGCAGCTCGTCGCCCCGGGTGATGCAGCGCGGAACGGCCCGAGCTCCGCGATCTCGCCCGACAGGCGGGTCGCGACCGTCGCGGGCGTACCCCTGCACCCGGGCGGTAGCCGTCGAAGCCGAGCCGCAGGAAGTTGTAGTACTGCGCGACGACCTGCGCGCCCGGGCGCGAGAAGTTCAGCGCGAAGGTCGGCATGTTGTCGCCGAGGTAGTTGACCCAGAAGATCAGGTCCTCGGGCAGAGCGCCTGCGTCGCGCCAGACGATCCAGCCGACGCCCGGGTACACGAGGCCGTACTTGTGGCCGGAGGCGTTGATCGACGCGACCCGCGGCAGGCGGAAGTCCCAGACGAGGTCGGGGTCGACGAACGGGGCGACGAACGCGCCCGAGGCGCCGTCGACGTGGACGGGGACGTCGAGACCCGGTGCGCTCCTGCAGGTCGTCGAGCGCCGCGCAGATCTCCGGCGACCGGCTCGTAGGAGCCGTCGAAGGTCGAGCCGAGGATCGCGACGACGCCGATCGTGTTCTCGTCGCAGAGCGCGACGGCCTCCTCGGCCGAGAGGTGGAACCGGTCGCCCTCCATCGGCACGAGCCGCATCTCGACGTCCCAGTAGTTCGCGAACTTCTCCCAGCAGACCTGGACGTTGATCCCCATCACGAGGTTCGGCTTGTCGGTCGGCTTGCCCTCCGCCTTGCGGCGCGTGCTGCCAGCGCCGCTTCAGCGCGAGCCCGCCGAGCATCGCGGCCTCGCTCGAGCCGGTCGTCGAGCAGCCGATCGCGTCGCTCGTCGGCGTCCGGCGCGTGCCAGAGGTCGGCGAGGATGTTGACGCAGCGCATCTCGAGCTCCGCGGTCTGCGGGTACTCGTCCTTGTCGATCATGTTCTTGTCGAGGCACTCGTTCATGAGCCGCTCGGCCTGCGGCTCCATCCACGTGCTGACGAACGTCGCGAGGTTCATGCGCGCGTTGCCGTCGAGCATCAGCTCGTCGTGGATGATCTGGTAGGCGACGTCGGGCGCGAGGCTCCCGGTCGGCATGCCGATGACGGGGGATCGCCTCGCCTTCCTCCGTGAAGAGCGGGCGGTGCCGAGCATCTCGTCCGCTGCGTGCCGATCGCCGGAGTGCAGGTGTGCCATGGGTCGTCCTCCTCGTCGTGGTCTCGGTCAGACTGCCGCAGCGACGAGCGCGCTCGCTCGTCACCCGCTTCGGATGATCACCGGAGGCTCACCAGGAGCATACGATCGGTGTGACCGACGCGGCGGCATCCCGTCGTGGGATGGCCGACGGCGCCGTCGGGCCTGCGTCGAGAAGGAGGACAGATCATGTGTCGCTGGCTCGCGTACTCCGGCTCGCCCGTCGCTGATCGAGGAGTTCCTGCTCAAGCCGAAGCACTCGCTGATCGACCAGAGCCTGCACTCGACGCATGGGCGCCGAGACGACGAACGGCGACGGCTTCGGGCTCGGCTGGTACGGCGTCGGCGACGACGCCCGGGCGTCTTCCACAGCGTCGAGCCGGCCTGGAACGACCGCAACCTGCGCGAGCTCGCGCGGCACATCGTCGTCGCCGCTCGTCTTCGCGCACATCCGCGCGTCGACCGGCGGCGCGATCCAGCAGACGAACTGCCACCCGTTCCGCCACGGGCAGCTGGCTCTGGATGCACAACGGCGCTGATCCGCGACTTCCACGCAGGTCAAGCGCGACCTCGTGCTCGCCGTCGACCCGTCGCTCTACCCGGAGATCGAGGGCACGACCGACACCGAGGTCTTCTTCCACCTCGCGCTGACGCTCGGGCTCGAGGACGACCCGCCCGGCGCGGTCGAGCGCGCGGTCGGCCTGATCGAGGAGACCGGCCGCCGCCACGGCGTCGAGCACCCGATCCAGATGACGGTCGCGACGACCGACGGGCAGCAGCATCTGGGCGTTCCGCTACTCGAGCGAGGGCGAGTCGCGCTCGCTCTTCTACAGCACCGCGGTCGAGACGCTCCGCGCACCAGCACCCGGACAACCCCGTGCTGCACGAGCTCTCCGACGAGACGCGGCTGATCGTCTCCGAGCCGCTCGGCGACCTCGCCGGCGCCTGGAACGAGGTGCCCGAGTCGCAGCTACGGCGTCGTGCAGGAGGGCCAGGACGAGCTGCGGCCGTTCACGCCGCGCGCGTGCGTGACCTCCGTCACTCCGGCCTCGCTCTCGCGCGCGCCTTCGGGGAGCAGGAGCAGCGCGCCGATCAGGAAGCAGAGCCCGCCGAGCGCGGTGAACGCGTTCGCCGCGGCGAGGTCGACGACGCTCCCCTCCGTCGGCACCCAGAACGCGGCGATCGCCGAGATCCCGAAGGCGACCGACCCGACGAGGTTGAGCGCCGCGATGCGCCACTCGCCGGCGATGTGCGCGCCGACCACCGACCTCGGCGTAGGCGAGCCCGCTCGAGACGAGGAAGCAGATGCAGCCGAGCAGCGTCGGGCGTCCAGACGAGCCGGTCGTACTCCGGCGCGTCGAGGCCCTCCTCGCAGCGCGCGGAACGTGTCGACGTTGAAGAGGAGCGTTCCGACGAGCTGGACGCCGCTCGCCCACCAGTCGATCCGACGCGGCTCGAGCGACGCGACCGAAGCCGGTGCCGCCGATGCGCGAGCCCCATGTCGGCGTTGATCGTCTCGAGCCACTGGAGCGCGGCGGCGGTCGTGAAGAAGATCGACCCGACGAAGAAGATCATCCCGTCGGCCGCGGTCCCGACGCGCTCGACCACGCCGGGGAACGGGCCGACGAGGAAGCAGGTCGACCCGATCGCGAACAGCACGCCGATCCACCAGGAGGCGCGGTGCGGGGCCCACCAGACCCTCTCTCGTGCCCTGCGGGCGCGACAGCAGCGAGCTGCGCTTGCGGTGGGCGCGCGACCGCCACACGGCCGTCTCGCCCGTGGCCGTCCGGTAGGCGACAGCCGTGGTGAACGGCCCGATCCGGCGCAGCCCGGTCTCGGTCCAGCCGTCGGGGCGGCGGGGGTACCTCGCTCTCGGCGCCTTCTCAGCGCGCCCGGGACTCATCCGGGCGATCGTCGCAGATCGTCGTCGACCACCCGCGCACCACCGGAAGGCGACGTGATGGAGCCGCTCGGTCAGCCGAGCAGCTCGTCGCCTCGTGATCGGGCGAGGAGGATGATGCTCAGGGTTGCGACCCACGCCGGGAAGAGCAGGGCGACGAGGGGGACGAACGCCACGCCGAACAGCAGGACGAGCGCGATCAGCAGGCCGGCGATCGACAGCCAGCCCGGGAAGGCGTTCGTCCGCCGCGCGAGCGTCGAGGTGACGACCATGAACACCGCCGCAGCGCGCAGGGCGTACACGTAGAAGATCGTGTGCCCGAGCGAGCGGATCGCCTCGACCACGTCGGGGCTCGGGGGTGCCGCGTCGAGGAGCTTCACCCCGGCGACGAGGGAGCCCGCGACCGCGGCTCCGGCCCAGAGCATCGCGACGAACAGGAGCCCGCTGCCGAGCAGGACCGTGTCGAAGAAGCGGTCCTCGACCTCGGAGACGTTGTGCCTGATGACGGCGAGGAACCAGAGGAACGCGATGCCCGCGAACGGGGCGATGTAGAGCCCGACGAGCGCCACGCGTCTCGCATGCTCGAGCAGGTACCACTCGGCGACCTCGTCTGCCGTGCTGCCGGCGGGAGGGTGGTCCCGGAGCAGGAGGAGCGCCCCCACGAAGAGCGCCGCGAAGACGAGGCCGGCGACTCCCGCGGCGCGGGGCGCTTCGAGCCTGCGACGGACGGCGGCCGGGGTTGGCGTCGTGACGGCCATGCGGAAACGTGCACGAGGCGTCGGTCGGCATCGACGAGAGCTGCGCCGGGGCAGCGCCGCCGTGTCGCGGCGCGCGTCCGGGTCGCTGCCCCTAGGGCAGCGCCTTCGCGAGCCGGCGTCGCGACGCGGGCTCGGCGTCACGCGCTCGCGCCTGCCGTGTCACGAGGACCCCAGGGGCCCCGGGCCGCCGGCTCTGCCTTCGATCGCGACCGACCGATCGCCGCTCAGGAGCGCATCATGGGCGGGCAGCGGTTCGACTAGTGTGCGTATCGCATGGAGAGAGGAGGTGCACACGGCCCGAGCGATCCGCCGAGCGTCGTGGGCACCTCGAACCCACCCCACCGAGGAGAGAGCATGGGAGTAGGCCCCGTCGATGTGTACATCATCGGCTTTCCCGGCAACAAGTTCAGCGGGCGCATCGCACCCGCGATTCTGGATCTGGTGGAGAACGGCACGATCCGCGTGCTCGACCTCCTCTTCGTCATGAAGGACGAGGACGGCGTCGTCACCACCCTCGAGGCAGCTGATCTGGACGAGGAGGGCGCAGGCTTCCTGTCGCTCGACGTCGCCCAGCCCGGCGCGCTCGGGGAGGAGGACGCCGACGAGGTCAGCGACGACCTGCCGGCGAACAGCTCGGCGCTCCTGATCGCGTTCGAGAACACCTGGGCGATCAAGGTGGTCGACGCCCTGCGCGACGCCGACGCGGTGCTGATCGACTCGATCCGCATCCCCGTCGACGTCGTCGAAGCCGTCATCACAGCCTAGAACCACGCACTTCACCGACCGAGAGGAGCTCGATAGATGGGACTCGTTCGCATGGCCGCCCGCACGGCCGTCGTCGCGGGAACCGCCACCGCCGTGTCCGGGCGCGTGGCGCATCGTCAGTCCGAGAAGTACGCCGCGCAGGAGCAGCAGCAGGCTCCGCCTCAGGCGTACGAGGCCCCGCCCGTCGAGGCCGCACCCGAGGACGACCAGACGGCGCAGCTGCAGAACCTTGCTGAGCTCCACAAGCAGGGTGTGCTCACCGACGAGGAGTTCGCGGCAGCCAAGGCCAAGGTCCTGGGGATCTGAGCCCGGCGCGGCCCTCGGCGTCGTGAGTCACGTCGAGGCATACACGCGGCTGGCAGGGGTCTACGACGAGATCGTCGTCGACTCCTGCCACGACCGCTGGGCGGCGTTCCTCGACGAGCTCTGGGCGACTGACCCGGTCGAGGTCAGCAGCGTGCTGGACGTCTGCTGCGGGACGGGGCTCCTCGCCGCCGAGCTGGTGGCCCGCGGCTACCGGGTCGTGGGCGTCGACGCGTCCGAGGCGATGCTCGCCCGCGCGCGGCAGCGTCTCGGCCCGGCGGCGACGCTCGAGCGGGTGGTGCTGCCCGACCTGACGGTCGAGGGGATCTTCGACGCTGCCGTGTGCACGCTCGACGGCTTCAACCATCTCACCGCGGACGCCCTGCGCGGGACGCTGACGGCCCTCGCGGGGCGATTGCGACCGGGTGGGTGGCTCGTCTTCGACCTCCACACGGACGCGCTGCTCGACTTCACGATGCGCAATCCCGTCGTCAGCGGCGAGTCGGACGGAACCCGATTCGAGCTCACCAGCACCGTCGACCCGGTCGCGCGCACCTGCGACACCCGGATCGAGGTGACGCACCCTCGGGACGGCGCACCGTTCACGGAGCAGCACCGGCAGTACTTCCACCGCGACACCGACGTCCGTGCCGCGCTCGCCGCCGTGGGGTTCGAGGTGACCGACGTCACGCGGGACTACACCCACGAGCCCGCCGACGCATCGACGCTGCTCGCGACCTGGATCGTCCGCCGCCTCGCGGACTGAGGGAGCCGTTCCCGCTCGGGTGAGGGCGTTCGCCCTCCGCGTCGTGAAGGCGTCGTGAAGGCGGGGTCGTCGCCCGTCCGCCGGAGGTGCGACGCCGAGCCCGACCCCCGCCCGCCTACCGTGAGCCGCCGTCGACCACGCGCTGCAGCGCCTCGTTCAGCCTCTCCAGCTGGAGCTCGACCTCCGGCAGCGGCAGCGGCAGCACGCGCTCGAGCTCCGCGTACGCGTCGCGCAGCGCCTCGCCTGCCGCCCGGGTGACGGCCTCCCCTCGCGGGGTGAGCACCAGGAGGTAGGAGCGGCCGTCGTCCGGGTTGGGAACGCGCTCGACGAGGCCGCGCTCGACGAGACGTCGGATGTTGTCCCGCAGCGTCGTGGGCGGCATCCCCGAAGCCCGGGCGATCCCGGTGGGGCTCACGGGAGCGAGGTCGCGAACGTGCGTGAGCAGCGCGAGCAGGAACCCGGGGATCCCGACGGGCTCCAGCTCGGCGTCGACGATCCGACCGACGAGCTGCGCCGTCGTGGCGGCCTTCAGGAAGAGCTGTCGATTCGTCACCGTCACTGAGCTCCGTTGCCACGCGTGGCCGTGCCCGCTACATTTACTGCGTCGACGCAGTATCTGATCGGTAGCCAAGCAGGAGGGGCGGATGAAGCGGTTGCTCGTCGGGGTCTGTGCGCTGCTCCTGCTCGTCGTCGCGGGCGGCGCGGCCGCCCGACCGGGAGCGGCGGACGGCTCAGTGGGCCGGTGGCTACACGCTCCGCGGCCCGGGTGAGCTCGCGCTCACGGTGCGCGGCGGCCGCGCGCTCGTCGCCCTCGGGGCAGGACACGCCGATCTCCAGTCCGTCCCGCTCTCGACCGCGGCCGGGCGGCTGCGGTTCAGCCTCCCGGGGAGACCGGAGCCGCTCGTCTTCGACGGCGCGATCACGAACGGGCGGCTCGTGGGAACCGTGAGGCAGGGGAGCGCCCGCGGGACGTTCACCGCGCGCAGGACGGCGCGCACCCGGCCTCCTCGCCCGCGGCCTCTTCTCGAGCGCCGACGGGACCCAGGCGGTCGTCGACGACCCGTACGGCCCCGCGCGGCTCGTCGACCTCGAGTCCGGCCGCGTGCGCGCGCTCTATCCCGCGGGCGCCACGTTCGCGATCGGGTCGGGGTTCGCCACGCGGTCACCGGTCTCGGGCACAGCCGGCTTCGACGCTGAACGGTGCCCGGATCGACGGTCGCGCAGCGAGACGGGTCGGGCTGCGTCAGCTCGAGGTGCGCTTCAGGAGCGGGGCCACGACCCTCTCGGGAACGCTCACGCTCCCGCCCGGCGCGGGCAAGCACGCCGCCGTCGCGTTCGTCCACGGCTCGGGCCCGACGGGGCGGGCCTATCTTCCGGAGCTCTCCGCGCTGCTCGTGCGTCACGGCGTCGCGGTGCTCGTGTACGACAAGCGCGGGATCGGACAGTCGGGCGGGGTCTACCCCGGCGAGTCGCCGACCCCGAGCACGATCGACGTGCTCGCTCGCGATGCGGCCGCGGCGGCGCGCTTCCTCGCCGCCCAGCCGGAGATCGACCGCGCCCGGGTCGGGCTCACCGGGCACAGCCAGGCGGGCTGGATCGCACCGCTCGCCGCAACGCGTGAACCGGCGATCCGCTTTCTCCTGCTCTTCTCCGGTCCGGCGGTGACGGCGGACGAGAACGACCTCTACCAGGATCTCGCCGGCGAGGGCGAGCGCCCGCCGTCGCTTCCGGACGCCGCGATCGACGCGCAGGTGCTGAAGCGCGGCCCCGGCGGCGTCGACCCGATCCCGTGGATTCGCAGGCTGAAGATCCCGGCGCTCTGGGTGTACGGCGGCAAGGATCGCCACGTGCCGCCGCGGCTCTCGGAGCGCCGCCTGGCGCCGATCGCGGCCGAGCCCGGCCGCGATCTCACGGTCGAGAGCTTCCCGAATGCGAACCACGCCCTGGTCGAGACGACGACGGGGCTCACGTCGGAGATGCTCCGCTCGGACACGTTCGCTCCCGGCCTGTTCGCAGCGGTCGCGCAGTGGCTCAGGGTGCACGGGCTCGGGACGTGAGCGGCCGTCGAGGCTCCCCGCGCGATCCGCTCCTCAGCCGTGGTCGGGTGTGGCTCACGAGGACGTCGTCGTTCGCGTAGACGTGGTCGATCTCGTAGGGTTGCTCCGGTCGATGTCGACACATGTCGCCAGAGAGGGGATGCGATGACCACGTTCGTGCTCGTCCACGGCGCGTTCGGCAGCCCCGCCGAGCTGGCTCCCGTGATCCCGGAGCTCGAGGCGCTCGGTCACCGCGCGCTCACCGTCGATCTGCCGTGCACCGATCCCGCCGCCATGCTCGAGGACTACGTCGACACGGTGGTCGAGGCGATGGCCGGGATCGAGGGGCCGGTCGTGGTCGTCGGCCACTCGGCGGGCGGTGCGACGATCTCGCTCGTGCCCGAGCGGACTCACGTCGACCGCCTGGTCTACGTGACCGCGTTCGTCCCCGAGCCGGGCCGCTCGGTCGTGGACATCGCCGGTGCCGACGCGCGCGAGACGATCATGGCGGTCTCGCGCGACGACGGCGACGGCTGCCGGTCGTTCGACCTCGAGCTGCTCGCCTCGATCGTGCCGCCGGAGGAGCGGGAGGCGTACCTCGCCTTCCTCGAGGCCACGCAGCGCCCTCAGGGCTGGGCGGCGATGGAGCAGCCCTGGCCCGGCCGCTCGCTCCCCGACGTGCCCTGCAGCTACGTCCTGTGCACGGAGGACACACATCCTGCCGCCGGCGACGCAGCGTGAGTGGGCGGCGCGCCTGGGCGTCGAGCCCGTCGAGCTCGCCTCCGACCACGCGGTCTTCACGCTCCGTCCGCGCGAGCTCGCACCGCTGCTGGTGGGGTAGCCGGACTCTCGCGTCCGTGCGCGAGGCCTGAGGAGAGAGACGGGAGCGACGGGACTCGAACCCGCGACCTCCGGCGTGACAGGCCGGCGTTCTAACCAACTGAACTACGCCCCCGTGGGCCGACGGATGATAGCGACGCCCGCATCCGCGGCAGGGTGAACCTCCGGCCGCGCGCGCCCCGGCCGGAGCCGCGGGCGCGGCCTGGCGAGGCTGACGCTGTGTCCCTGATCGCCACCCGTTCGCTGACGAAGCGGTACGGCTCGCATCGTCGCCCTCGACGGGCTCGACCTCGAGCTCGAGCCGGGCGTGATCGGGCTGGTCGGCGCGAACGGCGCGGGGAAGAGCACGCTCATCAAGATCCTGCTCGGGCCTGCTCGAGCCCACGTCGGGCGCGGCGGCGGTGTTCGACCTCGACGTCGCCACGCAGGGGCTCCAGATCCGGCGCCGGATCGGCTACATGCCGGAGCACGACTGCCTGCCGCTCGAGATCAGCGCGACCGAGTTCGTCTCGCACATGGCGCAGGTGAACGGCCTGCCGCGCGGCGCCGCGCGCGAGCGCACGGCCGAGACGCTGCGCCACGTCGGCCTCTTCGAGGAGCGCTATCGGGCGATGAGCGGCTACTCGACCGGCATGCGGCAGCGCGTGAAGCTCGCGCAGGCGCTCGTCCACGACCCGGAGCTGATGCTGCTCGACGAGCCGACGAACGGGCTCGACCCGGTCGGGACGCGACGAGATGCTCGACCTCGTGCGCCGCATCGGCACCGAGTTCGGGATCTCGATCCTGATGTCGAGCCACCTGCTCACCGAGATCGAGCGGGTGTGCGAGCACCTCGTCGTGATCGAGGGCGGGACGCTGGTCCGCACCGGGTCGCTCGGCGCCTTCACGGGCGCGACCGCCCTCGTCGCGGTCGAGGTCGACGGCGACGCAGGGCCGCTCGCGGAGCGCCTGCGCGCGCATCGGGCTCACGCCCGAGGCGGGTGGCGCCGTCCTCGAGCTCGAGCGGCCCGACGTCGCCGCGCTCGACGCGGTCCGCGACGGGGCGGCCGCGCTCGGGCTGGGGCTCATCCGGATCGAGCGCGGCCGGCACCGGCTCGAGGAGCTCTTCCGCGACGATCCGCCCGAAGGGACGACGCGGCGACCCGCGCCTGCTCTTGCGCACGAGGACGGCGCGGATGGCTGAGCGAGAGAGCAACATCTACGACCTCGGCTACCGGCACTACGACGGGCGCGCGCCTCGGCCGGCGCGGGACGCTGACGACGCTCTACGTCCACGGCCTGCGCGCCGTCTTCGGGCTCGGCCGGAAGGCGACGGCCAAGATCCTCCCGATCGGCCTCGCCGTCCTCGCCTTCATCCCCGCGGTGATCCAGCTCGGCGTCGGCGCCCTCACGAACAGGCTCGAACACGGACATCGAGCTGTTCAAGCACGAGGACTACTTCGACTACGTCCAGGTGATCCTCGTCCTCTTCTGCGCCGCCGTCGCGCCGGAGCTGGTCGGCGCGCGACCAGCGCTCGCGGACGCTCTCGCTCTACTTCTCCCGCTCGCTGACCCGGCTCGACTACGTCCTCGCGAAGCTCGCCGCGCTCGTCAGCGGCGATGCTCGTGCTGACCCTCGGGCCCGCAGGTCGCTTCTGTACATCGGAAACGGGATGATCGGTGACGACGTCCCCGGGTACCTCCGCGACAGCTGGGACCTGGTGCCGCCGATCCTCGCGGGAGCCCTCGTCGTCTCCGCGGCGATCGCCTCCGTCGGCCTCGCGATCGCGGCGTACCTGCCGCGCCGGGCCTACGCGAGCACGGCCATCGTCGGCGCCTTCCTGCTCACCCTGGCGGCCGGGAACATCCTCATGGAGACGATCGACTCCGTCGGCCGCCCGGTGGGCCCAGCTCGTCGGGCCGCTCTCCTGGGAGGGCGCGATCGCCTGGCTCTTCCGGGTCCCGCTCACGGGCGGCCCCTCGACGACGGCCGCCTGGACGGCTGGATCTACCTCGCCGCGATCGCCGTCCTCTCGGTCGCAGCCGTTGCGCTGGCCGTCAGACGCCTCCGGCAGGTGACGGCGATGACCGACGCTCCGATGGCGACGACGCGCGAGCGGCGGAGGGCGATGCCACGATCGTCGTCGAGGACGTCTCGCGCTGGTACGGCAACGTCGTCGCGGTCAACGGCATCTCGCTCGAGATCGGGCCGGGGATCACCGGACTGCTCGGCCCGAACGGCGCGGGCAAGAGCACGCTGCTGCACATGCTCGCCGGGCTTCCTGCGCCCCTCGCAGGGCTCGGTCACGGTGCTCGGCGGGCCCGCCTGGGAGAACCCCGCGCTCTACCGGCGGCTCGGGCTCGTCCCCGAGCGCGAGGCCGTCTACGGCGGCCTCACCGGGCGCCAGTTCGTCGAGCTCAGCGCTCGCCTCCACGGCCTCCCCGACCCGGCGGCGGCCGCCGACCGCGCGATCCGCATCGTCGACCTCGAGGACGCGGCCGGCCGGCCGACGAAGGGCTACTCGAAGGGGATGCAGCAGCGCATCAAGGTCGCCGCCGCGCTCGTGCACGACCCGGAGGTGCTGCTGCTCGACGAGCCGTTCAACGGCGCCGACCCGCGCCAGCGACTGCACCTGATGGCGCTGTTCCGCCGGCTCGCCGACGAGGGGCGCACGATCGTCTTCTCGTCGCACATCCTCGAGGAGGTCGAGCGGCTCGCCGACCGGGTGCTCGTGATCGTCGGCGGACGCCTCGCGGCCTCAGGCGACTTCCGCGAGATCCGGCGGCTGATGACCGACCGGCCGCACACCTTCACGCTCCGCACCTCCGACGACCGGCGGCTCGCGGCGGCGCTCGTCGCCGATCCGAGCGTCCTCGGCGTCGACCTCGAGGACGGCAGGCTGACGGTCCGCACGTCGCATCTCAGCGCCTTCGCGCTCGCGCTGCCGGCGGTCGCGCGCGACGCCGCGCGTCTCGCTGCTCGAGGTGCGTCCCACCGACGAGTCGCTCGAGGACGTCTTCTCCTACCTGGTGGCCGGATGATCGGCGTCGTCTGCGAGCTCACGCTCCGCCAGCTGCTCGGCCGCGGGCGGATGATCGGGATCGGGCTGCTCGCGCTCCTGCCGGTCGGGCTCGCCGTCGCCTACCGGCTGGGCAGCGAGGACGACGACCGCCAGCGGTGGGTCGGAGAGGTGCTGCTCGAAGGGCTCGTCACGACGACGCTGCTGCCGCTCGTCGCGCTCGTCGTACGGGACGGCGGTGCTCGGCGCCGAGATCGACGACGGCACGGCCGTCCACCTCCTCTCGAAGCCGGTGCGCGCGGAGCCGGATCGTCCTCGGCAAGCTCCTCGCAGCGTGGCTCGTGACGACCGTGACGGTCGTCCTCTCGGCTCTCGTCTCGGGCTGGATCGGGCTGGGCGGCGTCGCGGGCGACGGCCTGCTCCCCGGGTTCGCGGTCGCGCTCTGCTGCGGCGCGCTCGCCTACTGCGCGCTCTTCCTGATGCTGAGCCTCGTCACGAGCCGCGCGCTGATCGTCGGCCTCGTGTACGTCCTCGTGTGGGAGGGGCTCGTCAACGGCTTCCTCTCGGGGACACGGCTGCTCAGCATCCGCCACTACACGCTCGCGATCGCCGACGCCTTCGTCGATCTGCCGCGTGCGGTGTTCTCGGCGCCGCTCGGCCTCGGCTCAGGCGTCGTGATGGGGGTGCTCGTGATCCTCGGGGCGACGTGGTACGCGGTCCGGCGGCTGCGGCGGTTCGAGATCGGCGACACGACCTGAGCGCCTGACGCAGGCACCTCGCCGTCGGCGGCGTAGACAGAGCGGTGAACTGGCTCGACTGGGCTGCCGTCGCGCTGCTCGCGCTCTCGACCCTCTCCGGCTACCGCAGAGGTCTCGTCGCGGGCGCGCTGTCGCTGGGGGGTCTCGTCGCGGGTGCGCTGATCGGCGCGCGCATCGCTCCGTCGCTCGTCGGGGACGGTGCCGCGGGAGTGCCGTTCGTCGCGCTGGGCGCGACCGCGGCGGGTGGGATGCTCGGGCGCTGGCTCGGCGGGATGGTGGGCGGCTGGGCCCGGAGCTCGCTGTGGGTCGTGCCACCGCTGCGCTGGCTCGACTCGCTCGGCGGCCTCGTGCTCGGGCTCGGGACGGGTCTCGTCCTGTGCTGGATCGTCGGCGTCGTGCTGCTGAACGTCCCGGGCCGCCCGGACCTCCGGCGCGCGGCGCAGGAGTCCGTGGTGGTCTCCTCGGCTCACCGAGGCCGTCTCGCCGCAGTCGGTGATCGACGCGCTCGGACGGATCGATCCGTTCCTGACGATCGTCGGGCCGGCCGCGGGGGTCGCCGCGCCTGATCCTGCGGTCGTCCGCGCGCCCGGACGTCCGGCGGGCGCGGGCGTCGGTCGTCCGGCTGCGCGGAGTGGCCTGCGGTGTGGGGATCGAGGGATCGGGCTGGATCGTCGCGCCCGAGCTGGTGGTCACGAACGCCCACGTCGTCGCGGGCGTCGCCCGGCCGCGGGTCGACAGTGGTGCGGGTCGTGGTCGGATCGGGACGGTCGTGTCGTTCGACGCGTCGCGCGACGTCGCGGTCGTGCGCGTCCCCGGTCTGCGGGGAGCGCCGCTGCCGACTCGCCTCACCCGTCGTCGGCGCGCCGGCCGCGGCCCTCGGGTTCCCCGGGAACGGCCCCTACCGGGCCCGGCCCGCTCGGATCGGGCGGACCGCGACCGTGCCGTCGCGGGACGCGTACGGACGGCTGCAGGCTCGGCCGCGAGATCGTCGCGTTTCGCGGGAAGGTCGAGGGCGGCTCGTCGGGAGGGCCGGTCGTGAACACGGCCGGGTTGGTGGTGACGACGGTCTTCGCGCGTCGGGCCGGCACCGGCGACGGCTACGGCGTCCCGAACGCCGCGGTCACCGACGCCGTGCGACGCGCCGCCGGCCCTCTGGAGACCGCCTGCGTCGAGCGCTGAGCGGCTGACCGTCTACAGGAGATCGAGCGCCGCCTCGGGCAGCTTGAACGGGGGGATCACGTAGATCCCGGCGACGAGCGGCCGCGCGCGCTCGACGAGGTCTCGCGCCAGCTCGAGCCCGACGCGTGGCGCATCCGGCCCGGCGTCGTGCAGCCGCTCGAGGATGGCGTCGGGGACGCTGATCCCCGGGACCTCGTTGTGGAGGCGCAGCGCCAGCCGCTCGCTGCGCAGCGGCCACACGCCGAGGAGCACCGGCACGGGCCAGCCGCCGATCCTCTCTGCGAACCGCTCCAGCGCGTCCGTCTCGAAGAGCGCCTGCGTCATCGCGAACCTCGCGCCCGCCTCGACCTTCCGTCGGAACCGCTCGACCTCGAGGTCGAGGTCGTCCGCGGTCGGGTTGACGGCGACGCCGCAGAAGAACGAGGTCGGCGTGTCGAGCGTCTTGCCGGTGTAGTCCTCGCCACGGTTGAGCGCCGCCACGACCTCGACGACACCGATCGAGTCGAGCTCGTAGACCCCGTGCGACCCGGGATAGTCCCCCACGTTCGGCGGGTCGCCCGTCACCGCGAGGATGTTGCGCACGCCCTCCGCGTGCGCGCCGAGCAGCAGTCCTTCGAGCCCCATCACGGTGGCGTCCCTGGGTGTCACGTGAGGGATCGTCTCGACGCCGGTCTCGCGCTGCAGCCGCACAGCCGTCATCAGCGCGTTCATGCGCGCCCGCGCCATAGGGTTGTCGTTGACATCGACGAACCCGACCTTCCCGGAGGCCGCGAGCCGGCGGGTCACGGCCACGAGCCCGTCGAGCGAGCCGCCCTTCGGCGGGTCGAGCTCGACGCTGACGACCCATGCCCCCTCGCGGAAGGCCCGGGCGAGCGCCGTCTCGTCCGTCGGCGTGACGGTGACGGGAACGGGCGGAGCGAGAGCACCTCGCTCGGTGGCGAGGAGCGGCCGACGGCCGCTGTCGAACGCCTCGCGGATCGCCGCGATCTGGGCGGGCGTCGTCCCGCAGCAGCCGCCGATGATCCGGGCGCCGAGCGCCTCGGCCTGCACCGCGAACTCCGCGAAGTACTGCGGGGTCGAGTGGGGGTACACGACCCGCCCTCCCGCGAGGGACGCGATCCCGACGTTCGGCATCGCGACGAGCGGTGCGTCGGCGCCCTGCATCAGCCCGAGCGCGACGAGCGCGGCGCTCGGCCCGACGCCGTGGTTCGTCCCGACGGCTGCGACGCCGAGCGACGCGAGTCGTGCGGCCGCCGCAGCGGCGGTGATCCCTCCGATCGTCTCGCCGTCCTCGTCGAACGTGAGCGCTGCAACGATGGGCAGCGAGGACGCCTCCTGCACCGCCTCCACGGCCGTCGCCAGCTCCTCCAGATCGAAGAACGTCTCGATGCAGAAGAGATCGACGCCTCGACCTTCGAGCACGCGGGCCGTCTCCGCGTACAGCACGGCCTGCTGCCGACGGTCGAGCGCCTCGGCTTCCCCCGCCGGCCCGATCGAGCCGGCGATGAAGACCTCTCGCCCCGAGACGTCTCGAGCCTCTCGCGCGAGCCGAACGCCCGCCGAGAGGATCGCTTCGAGCTGTCCCTCGAGAAGGAGGCGGGTGAGCTTGGGCCGGGTCGCTCCGAAGGTGTTCGTCTCGATCAGCTCGGCGCCGGCGGCGATGTACCCCGCGTGCACGGCCACGACGCTCTCCGGGGCGCGGACGTTCGCCTCCTCGGGGCAGCGCAGCCCCGGGACGGCTCCGCCGAGGATCGCGCCCATCCCTCCGTCGGCGACGATCGGTGGCCCGCTTGCGAGCCGCTCGAGGAAGCTGTTGCGCACACCGCAACTCTAGATGCGGCCTGCCGCCCCTCAAGGTCGAGCCTCGGCCTGCCGATGCAGTGATCACTCTGGTCGGGAGCTGACGGCAATCACTTTCGGCACAGGGGAGAGCGAAGAGGCGGCGGCGAGAGCCGCCGTCTCCCGTTCGAGGGCGAGGGTCGGACGCCGTTGCCGGCGCCGACCCTCGCCGCCTTCTCCGTGCACGGCGTGCCCGAGCACCTGCCGGCTGCCGCGGTGGCGGTGGCCCCACAACGCGGATGCGGGGCCCGTAGGCCCCGCATCCCTCGACGGCAACGCTCCGAAGAACGAGAAGCGGGGCCGCCGCCACAGTGACCCCGCCTCATGCGCACCTCCCGCAGGAGGGTTCTCACTCGTCTGCCGCATCCGCCGCACCGGCGCTGACTGACGAGATGTGATCATGATGGCGGAGCGAGGTCGGTTGATTCCATCGCTCGGTGTGGGTTGACCGCCGTGCTTGACTCCTTCACCTCATGCAGGAGGCCCGCTCGGCTCAGTCGGGGTGGAGCGTCCGTCCCTCCATGCCGCCTGCGGCGACGACGACCTGGCCGGTGACGTGCCCGGAGAGCTCGTCGCTCGCGAGCACGACGACCTGGGCCGCGATGTCCTCGGGGCGTGCCACCTTGCGCAGCGCCATCGTCCTGGAGATCCGCCGCACGGCCTCCGCGTCGACCATCCCGCGGGTCATGGGCGACTCGGTCCAGCCCGGGGCTACCGCGTTCACGCGCCCGCGCGGCGCGATGCGGGTGATCTCGTTCTTCAGCGAGAGCAGGAGCCCGCCCTGAACCCCTGCCTTCGCGGCTGCGTAGTCCGCATGCCCGGCCTCGCCGAAGATCCCTGCCGTGGAGCCGACGAGCACGAGCGACCCGTGACCCGTGCGCGCGACCTCGCGGAGGAAGCCGCGGGCGGTGAGGAAGGTCGCCGTGAGGTTCTGTCTGACGGTCTCGTCCCAGCGCGCAAGCGACATCTCCCACACGGGCTCGTCGGGCTGCGGCCAGACGCCTGCCACGGCGGCGCACACGTCCACGGCGCCGAGGGCGGCCCGTGCTTCCGCGTAGAGGCGGTCGACGTCCCGTTCCGAGGTCAGGTCGGCTTGCGCGACCGGAGCACCCCCGAGCTCCGCGGCGACCGCACGTGCGCGCTCGTCGCCGCGGTGGTAGTGGACGAGCACCTGCGCGCCCTCGGCCGCGAAGGCCCGGGCGCACGCCGCGCCGATGCCGCCCGAGGCGCCGGTGACGAGCACGCCCTTTCCCTGTCAGCCCCGTGTCCACGGCCACAGGCTACTCGGACGCAGACGGTGCTCGGTGCGACGAGAGCTTCTGTCTCGTGCGTCACGAAGTGACGCACGCAGGCTGCGCAATGCGAGGAGATCCGTGGCGGAGACTGTCGGGATGCGTCAGACTTGCGCCTGACCCGCCAGACAGCCGTCCGAGGAGAGCCCATGGCCCACCGTCCCGTCGCCACGATCGATCGCGCCCGCATCGCCGAGCTCACCGCCCGTGAGCAGGAGCGGCTCGACGCCGACACCCTCGGCTCGAAGGCGATGTACGAGCGCGCACGCGCGTCGCTGACGGGCGGGGTCGCCTCGTCGTACCAGCTGCGCGACCCGTGGCCCATCTACTTCGAGCGCGGCGAGGGCGCCTACGTCTGGGACGTCGACGGGACGCGCCGGATCGACTTCCACAACGGGTTCGGCTCGATGGTGCAGGGCCACGCCCACCCGGCGATCACGCGAGCGGTCGTCGACCGGCTCGAGCTCGGCTCGCACTTCGCCGTGCCGACGGAGGACGCGATCGTCGTCGCCGAGGAGCTCGCCCGCCGCTGGGGCCTGCCGCAGTGGCGCTTCACGAACTCCGGATCCGAGGCGACCATGGACGCGATCCGCATCGCGCGCGGGCTGACCAAGCGCGACACGATCGTGAAGATCTTCGGCTCCTACCACGGGCATCACGACGGCGTGATGGTCTCGCTGGGCGTGCCGTACGACCAGATCGGCGACCGGAACAACTACGACTCGATCCCCTACGGCGCGGGCGTGCCGAAGGCGGTGTCTGACCTGACGATCGCCGTCCCGTTCAACGACATCGACGCCATGGAGGCGCGGTTCGACGCGCTCGAGCGCGAGGGGCGCAAGCCGGCCTGCCTGATCATGGAGGCTGCGCTGATGAACCTCGGCGTCGTCCTTCCCGAGGACGGCTACCTCGAGGCCGTGCGCGAGCTGACGGCGTCGCGCGGGATCGTCCTGATCTTCGACGAGGTCAAGACCGGCCTCTGCATCGCCGCCGGCGGCGCGACCGAGCGGTTCGGCGTGACGCCGGACATGGTCACGCTGGCGAAGGCCCTCGGCGGGGGGCTGCCCACCGGTGCGATCGGGGCGACCGAGGAGGTCATGTCGGTCGTGCTCGACGGGAGCGTCGTCCAGGTCGGGACGTACAACGGGAACCCGCTGGCCGCCGCCGCCGCGCGCGCCAACCTCCTCGAGGTTCTGACGCCGGAGGCCTACGAGCACCTCGACGCGCTCAACGACCGGATCCTCACCGGCTGCCAGGCCGTCGTCGACAAGTACGAGCTCCCGGGGTACACGGTCGGCGTCGGCTCGAAGGGCTGCGTGACGTTCTCACCGGTCAAGATCACCGACTACGAGTCCTTCAAGGCGAACCAGGACGCCGAGATCTGCGAGCTCGCGTGGCTCTGGAACCTCAACCGCGGCATCTTCATGACACCGGGACGCGAGGAGGAGTGGACGCTCTCGGTGACCCACACCTTCGACGACGTCGACCACTTCGTCGGGGTGTTCGACGAGCTCGCGTCCGAGCTGACGGGCTAGCTCGGCCCGTCGCGGGGGTCAGGCTTCCGGCCTGCGGCCGGACGCCAGACCCCGGGTGGTTCGACGGACGTGGGGTCTGGCGCCGGCGAAGCCGGAGCCTGACCCCGGCGGGTCAGGTACCGCTCGCCGCGACGAGCGCCGCGACGCGAGCCCGCGTCGCAGAGTCGTCGAGACCCCGCCAGCCGACCGTGGTGCGCCGCAGGAGCACGTCGTCGACCGTCGTCGCCCACTCGTGGCGGACGGCGTAGACGGCCTGTGCCGCGATGTCCGGTCCGTCCGGGTGGAGCGGCTCGAGCAGCGTCGGGTCGTCGTCGGCGAGACGCACGACGCTCGGGGCGCGGCTGCCGTAGAGGTGGAGGAGGTTGGCGCGGACCCGTGGCTCGAGCGACCCGGGGAGCGGCGCCGCAGGCGAGGGGGTCGCACCGGGGAGCGGCCAGGGCTTCCGGTCGAGCGCGCTCAGCCCGAGGTCGTCCGCCACGCGCTCGAGTGCGTCGAGCCCGATCTTCCGATACGTCGTGAGCTTCCCCCCGGCGACGCTGAGCATCCCCCCGGGGCCGCGCGAGAAGACGGTCTCCCGGCGAGCCGAGGCCGTTCCCTTCGAGCCGACCGGCAGCACCCGGAGACCGGCCCAGACGGCGCGCACGGCGTCGGGTCGCACGAGCGACTCCGGCAGCGCCAGCCGGGCCTCGCGCAGCACCTGGTCGACGTCCTCCGGGGTTGCCGCGACCGCCGAGGGATCGCCGTCGTAGGCGGTGTCGGTCGTGCCGAGGAGCAGCATGTCGTACCAGGGCACGGCGAACGTGACGCGCACGTCGTCCTGCGGGAGCGTCAGCGCGGCCTCCCAGCCCTGCCCGCCGGGGACCATCACGTGGACGCCCTTGCTGAGCTGGACCGACGTCCCGGCGTCGCGGGTCCTCGAGCGCCCGCACGTGGTCGACCCACGGGCCTGCCGCGTTGACGACGACCCGTGCGTCGACGGAGATCGTGCTCCCGTCGACCTCTACCTCCGCGCCGCAGACGCGTCCGCTCGAGGTGCGCAGCGCCGCGACGCGGGCCCGGTTGAGCACCACCGCCCCCGCCTCGGCGGCGGCGGTCACGTTCTCCAGGCACAGCCGCGCGTCGTTCGTCCAGGCGTCGGCGTACAGGGCGCACGAGCGGAGCCCGTCCGTGCGCAGGTCGGGCACGAGGGCCCCGGCGCGATCAGGCTCGACGAGCCAGTTGAGCCGGGAGCGCGCGAGCGTCGAGTACACCACGATCCCGCTCTGGACGAACCAGGGACGGAACGGGCCCGTTCTCGTACAGCGGAAGGAGGAACGGCTGCCGGTGGACGAGGTGCGGCGCCACGACGTTCGAGAGGACGCGTCGCTCGTGATGGGCCTCGCGCACGAGGCGCACGTCGCCGAGCCTCAGGTAGCGGAGCCCGCCGTGGACGAGCTTCGAGGACGCGCTCGACGTCCCCCCGGCGAAGTCGCCGGCGTCGACGAGCGCCACGGAGAGACCGGTCCTGGCCGCGTGGGCGGCGATCCCCGCGCCGATGATCCCACCGCCGACCACGAGCAGGTCGAAGCCCGTCTCGGCGAGCCGCTCGAGCCGCTGTTCCCGGCTCAGACCGCGAACGGGTTCGACCATGCCCTCCGCCCGCGCTCGTCGACGAGCTCGACCCGCACGTGGGCGGCGGCGGGAGGGATCGTGAGGCGGGCGCCGGTGACGAGGTCGCCGGCCTGTCGCCGTGATCGTCCCGGCATGGCGGTAGCCGAGACGTCCGGCGTGGACGGCCGCACCGGTCGTCCTCCCCGAGACGAGGATCACCGACCGGCAGGGACTGCACGCGACGTCGATCGCGTCGCCGTCTCGGCGAACCGCCTCGAACATGGGGCCCTGCGAGCCGTAGAACGATCCCGATCGCAGCGCGTCGAGCACGGCGTCGACGGTGGCCGCTTCCGCGCGGAGCCACGTCCACGCGTGATCGGAGTCGAACCCCGGGTGGTGAGAGTCGTCGGTGGCGAGCGCCGGGCACAGGGTCCCGCTCTCGGCGAGCTCGTCCCAGTGGACGGTCGAGAGCCCGCGACCGACCTCGAGCTCGCATCCGGTGTTGAACACCTCGATCCCCGTGACGGACGAAGGCAGCTCGAGGGTCCCCGCTGTGACGCCGGTCCAGTACGGGTGCGCGAGGTATGCGACGCCGCCGTGCGCGACGATCCAGTCGCCGGTGGCGGCGAGGTCGGCGTACGTCCCGGCGAGCTCGCGGAGCTCCTCGGGCTCGGCAGCGAGCCCGTAGCCGAGCACGTGCCCGTCTCTCGCGCCCGGCAGCTCGCAGTTCAGCTCGACGCCGGGCACGACCAGGATCGGGCCGTGCTCCGGCTCGGGCGTGATGCGCCAGTGGTCGGTGATCGCGAGGACGTCGTACCCGGCTCGCGCGTAGTGCGCGGCAAGGGCGGCGGGCGGCAGGTCGCCGTCCGACTCGGTCGTGTGGGCGTGCAGCGCGCAGCGCAGCCAGGTGCCCTCACCGGTGAAGGGATCGATCACGTCTCCTGACCTTAACCACTCGGTGACATTGCGCTCTGTAGAACCCTGGGCGTAGGATCGAACTCCCGCAACCTCTTGGAGGTGTTCATGGAGGACTATCAAGAGCAGGAATACGAGTTTCTCAGGAAGCTCGAGGAGGAGCAGCTGACGCGGAGGTCCGTCGTGCGCAAGGGCGCGCTCGCCGGTGCCGGCCTCACGGTTCTGTCGCTGTCGCCGACGGCACTCGCCGCCCGCTCGAAGGCGCTCAAGGATCCTCCGATGCTCGGCCGGACGATCAAGCTGTCCGAGTTCGTCAAGGAGGCGAAGAAGGAAGGCCGCCTCAACGTGATCGCGCTGCCGCCCGACTGGGCGAACTACGGCGAGATCATCAGCACGTTCTCGAAGAAGTTCGGGATCCCGATCACGAGCGACAACCCGGACGCCTCCTCGGCGCAGGAGAACCAGGCGATCCGCTCGCTGAAGGGTGACCCGCGTGCTCCCGACGTCGTGGACGTCAGCGCCGTCCCAGGCCATCGTCGGCGCGAACGAGGGTCTCTACGCCAAGTACTACACGACGAACTTCAAGAAGGTCCCGCGCGCGATGAAGGACGGCCGGGGCTTCTGGGTCGGCGACTACTGGGGAGTCACCTCGTTCGGGGTCAACCAGGCGGTCATCCCGAACGCTCCGAAGTCGTGGAAGGACCTGCTCAAGCCCGAGTACAAGAACAAGGTCGCCCTCAACGGCAGCCCGCTCTCGTCGGGATCGGCCGTGGCAGGCGTCTTCTCGGCCTCGCTCGCCAACGGCGGCAGCCTCTCGGACATCGGCCCGGGGATCGACTTCTTCCAGCAGCTGAAGAGCGTCGGCAACTTCCTCCCGGTCCAGGCGACGCCGCAGACGATCGCGTCGGGGCAGACCCCGATCACGATCGACTGGGACTACCTGAACATCGCCTACGGGAAGAACTTCCCGGCCGCGAAGATCAAGACGATCATCCCGTCCGACGCCGTGTACGGCGCGTACTACTGCCAGGCGATCAACGCCACGGCCCCGCATCCGTGGGCAGGGCGGCTGTGGCAGGAGTTCCTCTACTCCGACCAGGGCCAGCTGCTCTGGCTGAAGGGGTTCTCGCATCCGGCGCTGTTCACGGACATGGTCGGTCGCAAGGTCGTGCCGAAGGCGCTGATCAACGCGCTGCCGAGCGCCGCGGCGTACGCCAAGGTGAAGTTCGCCAGCGTGTCGCAGAACAACAAGGCGCGGGCCACGATCGCGACCGAGTGGCCGAAGAAGGTCGGCTCGTAGGCCTCTGAGCACGACGGCTGCACAGGACGACCTCTCCCGGCCCGCTCCGGCGGGCCGGGAGAGAAGGCGCTCCCTCGCCTGGCTGGGCGTGGTGCCCTTCCTCGCCTACACCACGGCGTTCCTGCTGCTCCCGGCGGCGAACGTCCTGATCGGGGCGTTCCAGTCGCCGGACGGCGGCTACACGCTCGACAACGTCGAGACGCTGTTCGAGGAGCCGTACCGCACCGCGTTCAAGAACAGCATCGAGGTGAGCCTCGTCACGGCCGTGCTCGGCGGCCTCTTCGGGCTGCTCATCGCGTACTCCGCGATCCGGGAGGGCACGCCACGCTTCCTGCGCACGGGACTGACCACGTTCTCGGGCGTCGCCGCGAACTTCGCCGGCATCCCGCTCGCAGCAGCGTTCGTCGCGACGCTCGGCGTGCTCGGCGTGATGACGCAGTTCCTGACGAACCAGCTCGGGTGGAACCCGTACGACCACGGGTTCTCGCTGTTCACGAAGACGGGGATCGAGCTCGTCTACCTGTACTTCCAGATCCCGCTGATGATCCTCGTGATCGCGCCGGCGATCGACGGGCTCCGGCGGGAATGGCGCGAGGCGGCATCGAGCCTCGGCGCGAGCTCGCTCCAGTTCTGGCGCTACGTGGGCTTCCCGATCCTGCTGCCCTCGCTCCTCAGCGCCGTCGTGCTGCTCTTCGGGAACGCCTTCGCCGCGTACGCGACCGCGTACGGGCTGACCGGGGGGAGCGTCGGGCTCGTCCCCATCACCATCGGCTTCTTCCTCTCCGGCGACGTCCTCGACAACCCGCACCTCGCGCAGGCGCTCGCGTTCGGCATGTTCGTCGTGCTCGGGCTGATGATGCTGGTGTACCTGCCGCTGCAGAAGGTCTCGTCGAGGTGGATGCGATGACGCCGCGCCGCCGGATCGCGCCGTCGGCCGTCGTCTGGCTCCTCCTCGGCGCCGCGTACTTCCTGATCCCGCTGGTCTCGACGTTCATCCTCAGCGTCAGGAGCGACCTGACGGGGAAGTGCTGCACCTCCGCGAACTACAGCTACATCCTCGAGGACCCCGCGTTCTGGCGGACGATCAGGCTCAGCTTCGTCGTCGCCCTGGAGACGATCGCGCTGACGCTCGTGCTGCTCGTGCCGACCGTCTACTGGGTGCACCTGAAGCTGCCGCGGATGCGGCCGGTGATCGGGTTCCTGGCGCTGATCCCGTTCGTCGTGGCGCCGATCATCCTCGTGGTCGGGCTCCTCGACGTCTACAGGGGGACGCCGTACTGGTTCTACGGCAACCCGCACGGCTTCCTCGCCGCGGCCTACGTGATCCTGGCCTTCCCGTACATGTACTTCTCGCTCGACACGGGGTTCCGCTCGATCGACGTCCACACGCTGACCGAGGCCTCTCAGAGCCTGGGAGCCGGCTGGCCGACGACGCTCATGCGCGTGATCCTCCCGAACATCAAGGCGGCGGCGCTCGCAGGGTCGTTCCTCACCCTCGCGATCGTGATGGGCGAGTACACGATCGCGAGCCTCGCCCAGTTCAACGTGTTCTCGGTCTACGTCCAGTACATCAACCAGAACAAGGCGTACCCGGCCGCGGCCGTGACGTTGCTCGCGTTCGGGATCACGTGGGCCGCGATGCTGGCTCTCGCGATCGTGGGACGGGGCCGGCGGACGCCTGTCGCAGAGGGGGCGCGCTAGTGGCGGACGTCGAGCTCAGGCAGCTGCACAGGCGGTTCGGCGAGGTCGTGGCCCTGGCGGGGATCGACCTCGACATCCGCACCGGAGAGTTCGTCTCGTTCCTCGGGCCGTCCGGCTGCGGAAAGACGACCGCTCTCCGGCTCGTCGCCGGCTTCGACCGGCCGACCTCGGGAGAGATCCTGATCGACGGCAAGGACGTGACGCCGGTCGCCCCGAACAAGCGGGACATCGGGATGGTCTTCCAGGCCTACAGCCTGTTCCCGAACATGACCGCCGTGCGCAACGTCGAGTTCGGACTGCGCGTCCGCAAGAAGGGGCACGGCGACCGGCGGGCGAGGGCGCTCGAGCTGCTCGACCTCGTCGGCCTCGCGGACGCCGCCGATCGCTATCCCCACCAGCTCTCGGGCGGGATGCAGCAGCGCGTCGCGCTCGCGCGCGCGCTCGCGATCGAGCCGCGTCTGCTGCTGCTCGACGAGCCGCTCTCCGCGCTCGACGCCAAGGTGCGCGTGCAGCTGCGCGAGGAGATCCGCCGGATCCAGACCCGCCTCGGGATCACGACGATCTACGTCACGCACGACCAGGAGGAGGCGCTCTCGATCTCCGACCGCGTCGCCGTGCTCTCGAAGGGCCGGATCGAGCAGATCGGCACGCCCGCCGAGATCTACGGGTCGCCCGCGACGCCGTTCGTCGCGGAGTTCGTCGGGACGATGAACCGCCTCGAGTGCACCGTCGTCGACGGCGAGGCGGGCGCGGTCGACTACCACGGCGTGCCGCTCCACGTCGATGCCGCCCATGGCCGACCTGCGGGGGAGCCGGTGCTGCTGCTGGTGCGGCCGGAGATCGTCGAGGTGCAGGCCGACGGAGGCGACGGTGGGCTCGTCTCCGGCGAGGTCGTCTCACAGACGTTCCTCGGCTCGGTGACCCGGCTGCGCGTCCTGGCCGGGCCGGCGGAGTGGACGGCGGACCTCTCCGCCGAGCGGGCCGCCGCGCTGCCGATCGGGTCGAAGGTGCGACTCGGCTTCCCGTCGGCGGGCGCGAAGGTGCTCAGCCTCGCCGAAGCGTCGCCCGCAGCAGTGCCGGCCGATCGCTGAAGATCCCGTCGACGCCCAGGGCGGCCAGCTGTGCCATGCGCGCCTCGTCGTTCACCGTGTAGACGGTCGTGCGCAGGCCGAGCGCGGCCGCGCGGCGCAGAGCCCGCGTCGCGACACGCGCGGGTCGTGGAGCCCGACCGCCCAGGCGTAGCTCGCAGCCGTCCGGATCGACACGCCGTAGCCGACGTGCTGGAGCACGCGCGTCCCCGGCGAGACGCGGAGCACCTCGAGGAGCGGTCGCCGCGAGAAGGAGAGCACCACGTCCGTGGCTCCGAGCAGTCGAACGACGCGGCCGGGGACGTCGTGCCGCCGGTAGAGGTGCGGGCTCTTCAGCTCGACCATCAGCCCGATGCGACCGCGGGTCAGCTCGACGACCTCCTCGAGCGTCGGGATGCCGACCTCGCGGAGCTCCGCGAGCGCTCGCCGCCGGAGTGGCCCGCGTAGGGGAGTGAGGCGGTCGAGGTCGAGGTCGTGGAACACCACGAGCGCCCCGTCGGTGGACGCCTGCACGTCGAGCTCTGCGAAGTCGGCCCCTTCGGCGATCGCGCGCTCGAATGCGGGCAGCGTGTTCTCGACCTCGTCGGCGGAGGACCCGCGGTGCGCGATGACCCAGGTCACCGGGTGGTCGACCGCGCGAGCGCTTCCCGCCAGCCAGCGCGGAGCGCGAGCGCCTCGTCGCGGTCGAGCTGCGGCTCGTAGCGCGTCCCCGACCCGCGCAGGCTCTCCAGCGCCTCCACGTCGGGCCAGGTGCCGACGGCGAGCCCCGCGAGCGAGGCGGCGCCGAGGCCGGTCGCCTCGACCTCGTCGGCGACCTCCACGGGCGTGCCCAGGAGGTCGGCCTGGAGCTGCATCAGGAAGCCGTTGCGCGTCGCGCCGCCGTCGACGCGGAGCATCTCGAGGGGGAGCGGGAGGACCTCGAGCACGTCGGCGACCTGGTGTGCGATCCCCTCGAGGGTCGCCCGCACCACGTGCGCCCGCGTGGTGCCTCGCGTGAGGCCGCAGATGAGGCCGCGTGCGTCGGGATCCCAGGTCGGCGCGCCGAGGCCGGTGAGGGCGGGCACGACGTAGACCCCCTCGCTCGAGCCGACCTCGCGGGCGAGCGCCTCGCTCTCCTCCGCGGACGCGATCAACCCGAGCCCGTCCCGCAGCCATTGCAGGGCTGCCCCGCCGACGAGCACCGCGCCCTCGAGCGCGTACTGGCGGGCCGCTGCCGGCCCCACCGCGACGGCCGTCTGCAGCAGTCCGGCGGGGCGGGCGACCGGCGCCTCGCCCACGTTGGCCAGCACGAACGTCCCGGTCCCGTACGTCGCCTTGGCCTCCCCGGCGGCGACGCAGCCGTGTCCGAAGAGCGCAGCCTGCTGGTCGCCGGCGATGCCACCGAGCGGGATGCTCGCGCCGAGCAGCTCGGCCTCCGCGACGACCCCCGCCGAGGGGACGATCTGCGGGAGCAGCGCCGCGTCGATCCCGAAGAGGTCGAGGAGCTCCGGGTCCCACTGTGCCGTCTCCAGGCGCATCAGCATCGTCCGGGACGCGTTCGTCACGTCGGTCAGGTGCGCTGCACCGCGGGTGAGCCGCCAGGCGAGCCAGGTGTCGATCGTCCCGAACGCGAGGCTGCGCTGTGGGAGGTCTGTCCGGGCGAGGATCCACTCGAGCTTCGTCGCGGAGAAGTACGGGTCGGGGAGCAGGCCCGTCCGCTCGCCGAGGAGATCGGCGGGCAGCGTGGCGCAGCGCTCGGACGTGCGCCGGTCCTGCCAGACGATCGCGGGGTGCACCGGCCGGCCGGTCGCGCGCTCCCAGACGACGGTCGTCTCGCGCTGGTTCGTGATCCCGATCCCCGCGAGGTCGGCCGCGCCGATCCGCGCCTCCCGCAGGGCCTCCTCCGCGGTGGCCAGGACGCTCTGCCAGATCTCCTCCGGGTCGTGCTCGACGAGCCCGGGGGCGGGGAAGTGCTGCGCGATCTCGCGGTACCCGCGCCCGACCACCCGACGTCGGTCGTCCACCACGAGACACGTCGTGCCCGTCGTCCCCTGGTCGATCGCGAGCAGCACGGTCAGGCTCCGAGCAGTCCTGCGACGACCGTGACGTCGATCGCGTCCACGAGCGCGTCGGCTCGTGCGAGCCGCTCGTCGGGCAGCGTTCCTCGCACCGCCAGGCAGCGGAGCCCCGCGTCCTTGGCCGAGGCGACGCCCGCCTCCGTGTCCTCGAAGGCGACCAGCGTCCCCCGGGGCGAGCTCTCCGCCCAGACGCGCCAATGCCAGGAGGTAGCCCTCCGGATGCGGCTTGCCGTGGGTCACGTCGTCGGCGGTCACGACCGCTTCGAAGCAGCCGGCGATTCCTGCCCGCTCGAGCACCGGCTCGATCTCCCGGCGGAAGGCGCCGGAGACGAGCGCCACCGGCACGCGCTCCGCCGCGAGCCGGACGGCAGCGCGGACGGGCTCCGTCACCGTCGACCCGTCCGCGACGCGCACGTAGCGCACGATCCGCTCCTCCATCAGCGCGTCGAGCTCGGGCCCGTGGACGTCGAGCCAACCGCTGATGATCGCCTCCTCGGTGTTCCCTGCCAGCGCGCCGAAGTAGTCCGCCTCGGTGAGCGGTCGGCCGTGCTCGGCGAAGAGCTGGGCGTAGATCGCGTAGAGCAGCGGCTCGTCGTGCGAGAGCGTCCCGTTGAAGTCGAAGACGAGAGCGCGGGCGGCCATCTCCCGCCAGCCTAACCATCTGGATGGTCTACGCTCGCGCCCCCGTGCCCGTCGATGCCTTCCTGCTCGCTCTTGCCGCAGCCTTCCTGCACGCGCTCTGGAACGTGCTGCTCGCGCGCGAGACCGACGTGCACGCGGCGACCGCCGTCGCGATGGTCGCCTCGGTGATCGCCTTCGCGCCCGTGGCCGTTCTGCGGTGGGACGTCGACTCCCGCGTGTGGCCCTACGTCGCGGTCACGGCGGTGCTGCAGCTCGTCTACTTCGCGCTGCTCGCAGTCGCGTACGGCCGGGCGGAGCTCTCGTTCGTGTACCCGATCGCTCGGGGCGTGGCCCCCGTGCTCGTGCTCGTCGTCGGCGCGGCCGTGCTCGGTGCCGGTGCGAGCGCAGGACAGGCCGTCGGGGTGGTGCTGGTCGGGGTGGGCGTGATCCTCGTCCGGGGCCTCGGCGGCCCGCACGACCGGCTCGGCCTTGCGCTGGGGGTGTCCATCGCCGCCGTGATCGCCGCGTACACGCTCGTGGACAAGCAGGGGATCCGCTACGCCGACCCGATCGTCTACCTCGAGCTCGGGATGGCGCCGGCCGCGCTCGCGTACGCGGCGACGATCGCCGTGCTGCACCGCGGCACGACCCGGATCCGGGCGGCCGCCGGCCCCCGTCCGGTCGCGGCGGGACTGCTCTCCTTCGCCGCGTACGCGCTCGTCCTCGCCGCGCTCTCGCTGGCGCCGGCCGCTGCGGTCGCGGCCGTGCGCGAGACCAGCGTGCTCATCGCGACTGCGCTCGCGTGGCTCGTGCTTCACGAGCGGGTCGGGCGCGTGCGTGCCGCCGGCGCCGTCCTCGTCGTCGCCGGGGTGGCGCTGCTCGCCCTCGAGTGAGCCGGGCGCCGCGTGGCAGACTCGCCTGGTGCTGGGAGGAGTCGAGCTCGGCGGGACCAAGGTCGCGTGCCTGGTGGGGACCGGCCCCGACGACGTGCGCTCGGAGACCCGCATCTCGACCGGCGATCCGGCGACGACGCTCGCCGCCGTCGTCGCCTTCTTCGTCGCGAACCCGGTGGAGGCGCTCGGCATCGCCTCGTTCGGCCCCGTCGAGCTGCGGCGCCGCCATCCGGACTGGGGGCGCGTGACGCGGACGCCGAAGCCCGGCTGGGACGGGGCCGACGTGGCCGGGGCTCTCCGGCGCGGGCTCGGGGTGCCGGTCGGGTTCGACACCGACGTCAACGGCGCGGCTCTCGGCGAGGGGCGCTGGGGTGCGGCGCGCGGGCTCGGGTCGTTCCTCTACGTCACGGTCGGAACGGGGATCGGGGGCGGCGCGGTGAGCGGCGGACGGCTCGTGACGGGGCTCGTCCATCCCGAGATGGGCCACATCGCGGTACCTCGCGTCGCAGGGGACGACTTCGCAGGCGTCTGCCCGTTCCACGGCGACTGCCTCGAGGGACTGGCCGGCGGACCGGCGCTCGCGGCACGTTTCGGCGTCCGGCTCGAGGACGCCGACGACGGCGTCCGCGCCGAGGCGGCCGGCCTCGCCGCCGCGTACCTCGCGCTCGGGGCTTCGCTCGCTCGTCTACGCGCTCGCGCCGGAGCGGATCGTCCTCGGGGGCGGCGTCGCTGGGCTTCCGGGTTTCGTCGACGGCGTCGGCGCGGCTCTTCGGCGCGAGCTGGCGGGGTACCCGGGCCTGCCCGAGCACGACGATCCGGCCTTCGTGGTCGCGCCCGAGCTCGGTGCCCGCGCCGGCGTGCTCGGCGCGCTCGTCCTGGCCGAGCAGGCGCGCGAGGAGCCCCGCGTCCGGGTGGGTCTGGCGCCGGCGAAGCCGGAGCCTGACCCCGGGGGTCCGCGTCGGCGGGGGTCAGGCTTCCGCCCTGCGGTCGGACGCCAGACCCCGGGGTTGCGCGACGTTCGCGTGAGGAGGTGTGGCGCCGGGAGCCTGACCCCGGGGGCTCTGCGTCCGCGAGGGTCAGGCTCCTCGACCTGCGGTCGGCTTCCGGAGACCGGTCGATCCGGACGGCGAAGCAGCCCGGTCCCGCGTTGTGGACGTGGAGGTAGGCGACGGCGTCGTCGGCGAGAAGCGCGTCCGCCGTGGCCTCGAGCGCCGCTCCCTCGACGACCACCCCGTCGAGCATCAGGTGTGCAGCGTCGAAGCTCCTGACGGAGAGCCGGCGCCGCATCAGCTGCTCCGGCAGCTCCCTGGATGGGACGGGGGAGCACGGCTCGGCGTGGACGAAGATCGGTCCGGGCTGACGGTAGGGGCTGTCCCCGAGGAACGGGTCATAGGAGAGGAGCACGACCCGCTCGCCCGGAAGCGCGTCGCGGAGGCAGCGCCGGCACGGGTACGCGCTCGGCTCGTCGACGTCGATCAGTCGCACGGTCGCCGGGTCGAGTGTCTCGACCGGGTCGAGCGGCGTCGGCAGGGGGATCAGGGTCAGGCTCGTCACGGCTGCTCCTCTTCGCGAGTGGTCGAAGGGGAAACGCGCCGGACGGCGCTCGCGTGAGGTGGCCCGACCGGGTCCTCAGCGGCGCCACTCGAACACGGCGATCAGGCAGCCGCCGACCGTGTGCGAGCTGTGCGTACCGCCCTCGTAGCTCACGAAGTCCCCCGGGCCGAAGACGGTGCCGTCCGAGTCGACGAGATCGCCCTCGAGGATCAGGAACTCCTCGAACCCGGCGTGCTCGTGCTCGATCGTGACCGCACCCGGCTCCATCCGCATCAGGTACGAGCCCTGACCGGCGTCGTCGTCCCAGCTGATCGGCAGCCAGGTGATGTCCTCCTGGACGGGCCCTTCCATCGCGTACTCCCGGAACCGCGTCGTGTGGACGTTCACGACACGGCGGGGCTGATCGGCGGCGCTGCTCACGCGCGAAGCATCGCGCCTCGCGCGACCGACCGCAAGCGACGATGTCGGCGTGCCGTGGCGCGTCGAGGTGTGGCGTCCGCCCTGGGCGTCTGGCGTCGGCGCAGTTGGGGACCGCTTTGCGGATCCGACTGGGCGCCGGATTCCCAACCTGCGGGGTGTCCGGTCGTGGCGTCGGCCGCCTTGGCGGCCGCTTTAGGGGTTGTCGCGGTTGGGGATCCGCTTCTGCGGATTCCCGACCTGCGGGGGAGTCGTTCCCGCCTCGGGTAGCGTGGCCTGGTGATGCGTGGCGTCGGCCGCCGTAGGGCGGCCGCTTTAGGGGTTGTCGCGGTTGGGGATCCGCTTCTGCGGATTCCCAACCTGCGGGGTAATCACAGCATCGCCGCGGCAGCCTCGTCGAGGACGACGGTCGTCGTCCCGTGGGCCGAGCGCGCAAGGCTGGCTGGCGTCGTGTGCGAGGGGTCGTCGACGAACGCGCGGCGCACCTGCTCGGCCTTCCCCGCTCCGGTGACGAGGAAGACGACGTGCTCTACCGCGGCGATCGCCGGCAGCGTGAGCGTGATCCGGTCGACGAACGGCTCGAGCCCTGCCGGGGTCGCGACCGCGAGCCGCCCGGTCGCCTCGAGCGACGGCAGGCCCGGGAACAACGACGCGGTGTGCCCGTCGGGGCCGAGCCCGAGCAGGACGAGATCGGGCAGGCCCTCCTCGCGTAGGAGTGCGTCGTAGAGGTCGGCTGCCCGCTCGGGGCCAGCCGCAGTGTCGACGGGGTGGAAGAGGGGAGGGACGAGCACGCGCTCGAGGATCGTCTCCCGCACGAGACGCGCGTTGGCACGGGGGTCGTCGGCGGGGACGCACCGCTCGTCGGCGAGCCAGACGGTGGCGCCACCCCAGTCGGTCTCGAGCGCGGCCGCGCGCTCGTACGCGTCACGGGGTGTCGAGCCGCCGGAGAGAGCGATCGAGCCGCCCGCCTCGACGGCCTCGACGAGCAGCCGCGCGACCGCCTCGCTCGCCGCGGCGGCGTCGGGCAGCACGCGGAGCTCGGGCCGTCGTCATCTGCGCTCCGGCAGCGCCGTCATGCGACCTCGAGCGAGGCTCCGCGTCGCGCGGCGACCTCGAAGCGTCGGAGCAGCCACAGTCCGAGAACCGTATACGTCGCTCCGACCAGGGCCTCGGCGGCGAGCAGGCCGCTGACGTCCGAGAGCGACTCGCCCGCCACGACGTCGCGCGCGGCCTCGACGCCATGGGTCACCGGGAGCACCTGGGCGACCGACTGGAGCCAGGAGGGGAGCAGGTCGAGCGGGACGTTCACGCCGGCGAACAGCAGCAGGAAGTAGAGGATGAGATTGGAGAGGACCGCGGTCTCGCGCCAACGGAGCCCGAGGGCGGCGTTCACGAGCCCGATCCCGGTGCACGCGAACGACGTCACGCCGATCGCGACGACGAGACCCGGGATCGAGGCGGCCGGGATCGACGTGCGCAGCAGCAGCGCCCCACCGATCAGCGCGAGCACGGCGATGACCACGCCGTTCGCGACGACCGGGAGCGCGCGCCCGAGGAACAGCGCGACCCGGTTCGCGGGCGAGACGACGAGCATCGAGAGCGTCTGGGTGTAGCGCTCGTCGGAGATCGTCTGCGACATCGCGAAGAGGCAGGGCACGGCGGCCGCCACGACGGCGTTGCCGACGACGTAGAAGGTGTCGTCCTCGACTCCGGCGGCGCGCCCGAGGTAGGCGAAGAAGACGATCTGGGTGATCGACGGGACGACCAGGACGACCAGGAAGAGCGCGGCGTGAGCCAGTGGAAGAGCGCGCGGTAGCTGAGCCAGCCCGCCGACGAGGAGGACGCGCGCGCTTCTCACGTCAGCCCCAGCGTCGCGTCACGACGTGCCTGCCGCAGGAAGAAGCGGAGCAGCAGCGAGTCCGACCGCGGCATAGACGACCGAGAGCGCGACGCACATCGCGATGTCGGCCCAGGGTGACGTTCCGAGCGCAGCGTCCCGGAGTGCGCTCATCCCCCAGGTCGGCGCGAGCGCCCAGGAGATGCGGCTCGACCCAGTCGGGCAGGAGCGCGAGCGGGACGAGGAAGCCGCAGATCGTCCAGACCGGGAACTCGAAGCAGGTTGCCGACCGCCCAGGCCGCTCGGAAGCGGACGAAGGCCGCGGCGAGGAGGAAGCCGAGCATCCCGATCGAGACGATCGTCGGCGGGCACCGCGACGGCGAACGCGAGCCAGCTCGTCGATCTCGAACGGGACGCCGAACAGGAGCCGCACGTAGAGGAGCCCGGTCGACGAGCGCGTAGATCCCGACGCTCGCGATCGCGATCGTGATCGGCACCACGGTCGCCCAGAACGGCGTCGGCGAGGCGACGAGCAGCTCGAGCATCCCGAGGCGACGCTGCCGGTTGCAGCGCGGCTGCGCCGCCGGTCGTGGTGAGCGACCAGATCCCCATCAGCGCGGCCCCGACCGATGCCGTCACGAGCGTGTCCGGCGCTGTTGCCTCCCTGGAAGAGGAAGTACGCCATCGTCGCGTAGATCACGGGCGTGCAGAGGACGATCCAGAGGAAGAACGGGTTGCTCGACTCCTGCTTGAAGTGGAGCGAGAAGCCGACGCCGATCGTGCGCAGGACGCGTCGCACGTCAGCGACGGCCCCGTCCGCGTGCTGGCGTCGGTGACGAGCGCGACGTACGCGTCCTCGAGCGTCGGCTCGCGCGTGGTGACGCGGCCGAGCGGCGACGCCGTCGAGCAGCGCGAGCACGTCGTGCGTCGGCTCGTGCCCGGACGCCGCCTGGACGACGAGCGACCTGCGCCTGGTCGCGCTCCTCGACGGCGACGGCCGTCACGCCTGGCAGCGCCCGCAGCGCCTCGACCGCGGCGCCGGCGTCGATCCCGTACACCTCGATCTCGACGACCGTGCCCTCCGCCGACCCGGTCCTTGAGGTCGCGCGGCGTCCCCTCCGCGACGAGCGCGGCCCTTCGCGACGACGGCGATCCGGTCGCACAGCGCGTCGGCCTCGAACATGTAGTGCGTCGTCAGCAGCACGGTCTTGCCGGCCTCCCGGAGCTGAGCCGATCGTGGCGCGCAGCTCGCGCGCGCCGACCGGGTCGACGCCGATCGTCGGCTCGTCGAGGAAGAGCACCGGCGGGTCGTGGAGCAGGCCGCGGGCGATGTGGAGGCGCTGGCGCATGCCGCGCGAGTACCCCTCGACGCGCTCCTTCTCGCGTCCGGTCAGCCCGACGAGCTCGAGCAGCTCGCCGATGCGCGAGCGCTGGCGGGCGGGCTCGACCCCGTACAGCTCGGCGAAGTAGCGGAGGTTGTCCCAGGCCGAGAGCCGCTCGTACAGCCCGCGGTCGCCGCCGAAGACGTAGCCGATCCGCTCGCGCACCCACGTCGCGTCGCTCGACGACGTCGCGGCCGAGCACCCGCGCGTGCCCGCCGGTCGGGATCAGCAGCGTGATCAGCATCTTGATCGTGGTCGTCTTGCCGGCGCCGTTCGGGCCGAGCAGCCCGAAGAGCTCGCCCTCCTCGATCGCGAAGCTGACGCCGCGCACGGCCTCGACCTCGAGCGACCGCCGACGGATCGTGCCGGTCGTCGTGCGGTAGGTCCGGTCGCAGATCGAGCGCTTCGACGACGACGGCCATCGGGTCGAGTCTAGTGCCGACGGCGCCGCCGGCCGGCCCGCCCGACCGCCGAGTACGCTCCCGGCGTGGCGAGGGCGGTCCGGCGAACGTCGAGGCGGTGCGTGCGCGTACGCGGACGTTCGACGGCCGGTGACCTCGACGGCGCGCTCGCGCTCGTTCGACGCCCGACGTCGAGTGGCACCAGGCGCAGGGGCTGCCGCACGGCGGCGTCTACCACGGCCTGCGCAGCGGTGCGCGCGGCCGTCTTCGACCCGATCGCCCGTGAGTGGTGGTCGTCCTTCACCGCCGAGCCCGGAGACGGTGATCGACGCCGGCGACGAGGTCGTCGCGCTCGGTCGCTACCGGGGCGTCGCGCGGCGACGGGCCGCGTCGCTCGACGTCCCGTTCGCCCACGTCTGGACGCTTCGCAGGAGGGCCGTGCGCTGCGCTTCCGCCAGTACGTCGACACCGCAGGGCTGGAACGATGCGCTCTCGAGCCGGTTGACATGTCAGACCGCCGCCTGCGACAGTTCCCTCTTCTCGCGTTTCGCGAGCGAGCCCCTCCGGCGATCGACGAACAACCACCGTTCGAATCGACGTCTCAACGGCTGATCGGCACCCCCAAGGAGGGCATGGATGAAGAAGCGTGGCATGGTGGTCGTCTCCGCACTCGTGGCGCTCGTCATGGCGGCTCTTCGCCTCGACGGCCGGCGCGGGCTCGTCGGCGGCGACGAAGACCCAGGCGCTCAGCTGCAAGAGCACGCTGAAGATCGCGATCATGACGCCGCTCACGGGCGACGCGGGCTTCCTCGGCAACGAGCAGCTCAGCTGGGCGAAGTACGCCGTCAAGACGCTGGCACCGAAGTACGGGCTCAAGATCCAGCTCCTGCAGGGTGACACGCAGCTCTCGGCCGACCTCGCGCCTCGTCGCTCGCGCAGAAGTACGTCGCCGACCCGAAGGTCGTCGCGATCATCGGCCCCGTCGACGTCGGGCGCCGTCCAGGCGACGAGCCAGACGCTCTTCCAGGCCGGCATCGCGCACATCTCGCCGTCGGCGACGCGCACCGCGCTGACGAAGGGCGCGAACAAGCAGGCGACCCCTGGGTTCTTCCGCGTCGTCCCGGACGACGACATCCAGGGCCCGGCGGATGCGCTCTACATGGTCGACAAGCTCAAGGCCAAGAAGGTCGTCGTCGTCGACTCGCAGGAGCCGTACTCGGTCGGCCTCGCGAACGCGATCGAGCGCGACGCTGAAGGCCAAGGGCGTCACGACCCAGCGCGAGTCGGTCAACATCGAACACGTCCGACTTCTCGCCGATCGTGACGAAGGTGTCCGAGCGACACCGACGTCGTGTTCTTCGGCACGCAGCAGCCGCCGAAGGCGCAGACCTTCGCGCAGCAGCTGATCGAGCAGGGCAAGAAGGCGAAGCTGTTCTCCGGCGACGGTGCGAACGACCCGGACAAGTTCAAGGTCCCGGGCTCGTACGTCTCGAACTTCGCCGCGCCGATCGACCTGTTCCCCTACAACAAGTCGATCATCGCCGGCTGGAAGAAGGACAACCCGGGCACGACGCTCGGCTCGTTCGGGCCGCCGACGTACGGCGCCGTCCAGGTCGCGTTCAACGCGATCAAGCGCGCGTGCGACGCCGGCAAGGGCACGCTCAAGGATCGCCGTGACGTGATCCGGCAGGTGAAGAAGATCGTCGTGAAGAACTGGATCCTCGGGGGGACCTTCCGGTTCTCCACGAAGACGAACGACCCGCTCAACGGGCGGTTCTACATCTTCCAGATCCAGACGCAACGGCAGCTACAAGCTCGTCGATCCCGCGATCGGCAAGTAAGCGGCGGTCATGATCGGACGACGAGGCCCCGGCGCATCCGGGGCCTCGTCGTTTCCGCGGAGGCGTAAACTCTCGCGCTCGTGAGCCGATTTCCCTCATCTCGTCGACTCGCTCCAGCTGGTGGGGAGCCAGCAGGTGGACACCTTCGTCCAGCAGACGCTCAACGGGCTCACGCTGGGCGCGGTCTACGCGCTCATCGCCCTCGGCTACTCGATGGTCTACGGCGTCCTCAAGCTCCTCAACTTCGCGCACGGCGACGTCTACATGGTCGGCGCGTTCATCGGCTTCGGGATGATCCAGTGGCTCGGCTTCCGGGGCGCCGACGACGCCTGGGCGCCGGTCATCTCGACGTGGTTCGTGCTGTTCGGTCGTCCTCGTCGTCGCGATGGTCGGGCACGGCGGTGCTCGGCGTCGCGATCGAGCGCTTCGCCTACCGGCCGCTGCGCAACGCGCCCCGCATCGCGCCGCTGATCAGCGCGCTCGGCGTCTCGTTCTTCATCGCGTACTCGCATGCAGCTGATGTTCGGCGCCAGCAGCGCGACTACAACGCCTTCGGGATCGACGACGGCTCGCTGTTCCTCGACGGCTTCGACATCGGCGAACGTCCGGGTGCCGCTGCTGCGCATCATCATCATCGTCTCGGCCTTCGTGCTGATGATCGTCCTCTGGCTGCTCGTGACGCGGACGCGCACCGGCAAGGCGATGCGCGCGACGTCGTACGACCGTGAGGCGGCCGCGATGATGGGGATCGACATCGACCGCGTGATCGTCTTCACCTTCGTCCTCGGGTCGGCGCTCGCCGGCGCGGCCGGGCGTGATGTTCTCGCTCCGCGCGCCGGCTGCGGTGACGATGGGCTTCCTCGCCGGGCTCAAGGGGTTCACCGCCGCGGTGATCGGCGGCATCGGCTCGATCCCGGGCGCGATGGGCGGCGGGCTGATCCTCGGGCTCGCCGAGGCGTACACGCAGGGCTACATCTCGTCGAAGTGGTCCGATCTGCTTCGTCTTCCTGATCCTGATCGGCTTCATGCTCTTCCGACCGCAGGGCCTCTTCGGCAAGGCCGACATCAACAAGGTCTGACGTGAGCGGGCACGACCACGACGACCGCTACGACGCCGGCAGCCTGAGCGAGCCGCTCGAGGGCGCCGCCGAGGCGTCGGCCGCCGAGGGGCCCGACGAGCCCGGCGGTCGGCCGCGACGAGTGGGTCGCCCGGCACGAGCGAACGTCCAGCGCCGCAGCGGCCTGCTCGGCACCATCGAGGCGCGGCTCGCGGCGCGTGCCGTGGTGGGCGTGGCTGACGATGCTGAGCGCGCTGATCGTCCTGCTCCTGCCGCTCGGCTTCGACAGCGGCTACGTCCGGCGCGTCGCGTTCGACACGCTGATCTACATGCTGCTCGCGCTCGGCCTCAACGTCGTGGTCGGGTGGGGTGGGCTCTTCGACCTCGGCTACGTCGCGTTCTACGGGATCGGCGCGTACGCCTACGCGATGCTCTCGTCGAGCCAGTTCGACATCCACCTGCCGTCGATCGTCTCGATCCCGCTGATCGTCGTCATCGGGGCGGTGGTCGGGCTTCTCGTCGGGCTGCCGTCGTGGCGTCTCACCGGGGACTACCTCGCGATCGTGACGCTGTTCTTCTTCCAGCTGTTCATCACGGTCACGACGAACGGCGACGACCTCTTCGGGCGCAACATCACCGGCGGCTCGAACGGGATCGGGGGGCTCGACGTCGACCCGCTCAGCTTCTTCGGCTGGGAGCTGCCGCAGATCAGCGAGAACGGCGACCTTCAACCCCGCGTACATCTACGTCGCGCTGGTCGCGTTCGTGCTCGTGTACGTCGCCCTGCGCTTCGTCAATCTCTCGCGCACGGGTCGCGCCTGGCGGTCGCTCCGCGAGGATGCCGCTCGCCGCCGAGATGATGGGCATGCCCGTCAACTGGCTGAAGCTGATGGCGTTCTCGTTCGGCGCGGCGGTCGCGGCGCTCACCGGCACGATCTTCGCCTCGCTCAACGCGGGCGTCTTCCCGCAGACGTTCTAGTTCCCGCTCCTGATCACGGTCTACGCGATGGTCATCCTCGGCGGCGCCGGCTCGATGGCGGGCGTCGTGCTCGGCGCGATCCTCGTCAACGTGCTGCTCGAGGTGCTGCGCGAGCCCGGCGATGCGCGCTGGCTCTTCTACGTCGGCGTCGATCGCGGCGCTCGTGGCGGTGCTCCGCTTCTCCGTCAAGCTCGCGGTCGTCCTCGGGGGCACCGTCGTGCTCGGCTTCGTCGCTCCACGCGATCGTCGGGCAGCGATGCGGAGCGGCGGTCGGCGGCGGTCGACTCGCCGCGGCTCGCGGATGCGCTGGGTGATGCTCCCGTCCGACCTCGGCGTCTGGGCGCCGGTCTCGTACATCGTCGCTCGTGCGCTGCGCGCTCGCTCCTGACGCTCGTCTCACGGCTGGACGCGGCTCATCGTCGCTGATCCCCACGCTCTACCTCGCGGCGTTCGTGTGGGAGAACGTGATGCTCGCGAAGCCGGAGCCGACCCGCTACATCCTGCTCGGCGCGGTGCTCGTGACCCTGATGGTCGCCCGTCCCGCAGGGCCTGCTCGGTGAGAAGCGGGTGGAGATCGTCTGATGGCCGACAGGCTCCTCGATCTGCAGAGCGTCTCGATGGCGTTCGGCGGCCTCACGGTCGTCGACGATCTCGACCTGCACGTGGACGAGGGCGAGATCGTCAGCGTGATCGGCCCGAACGGCGCCGGCAAGACGACGCTCTTCAACCTGATCACGGGCGTCTACCAGCCGACCGGTGGGCGACATCGTCTTCGACGGCGAGAGCATCACGGGGCTCGAGCCGCACCAGATCACGCAGAAGGGGATCGCGCGCACGTTCCAGACGCTGCGCCTGTTCCTCAACATGACCGTGCGCGAGAACGTGATGGCGGCGGCCTACGGTCACACGAAGGCCGGCGTCTTCCGCTCGATGCTGCGCACCCCCGGCATGCGCCGTGAGGAGCAGGAGATTCGCGAGCTCGCCGAGAAGCGACTGGCGTTCTTCGGCGCGCGCCTGATGGGCTACCGCTGGGATCAGCCCGCCTACTCGCTCTCCTACGCCAATCGCCGGCGCCTCGAGATCGCCCGAGCGACGGCGACGAACCCGCGCTGCTGCTGCTCGACGAGCCGGCCGCCGGGATGAACCCCAAGGAGACGCACGAGATCACGGAGCTGATCGGGCAGCTGCGCACCGAGGGCGGCTACACGATCCTCGTGATCGAGCACGACATGCACGTCGTCGAGGGGATCTCGGATCGCGTGATCGCGCTCGACCACGGCATCAAGATCGCGGAGGGCTCGTTCGAGGAGGTCGCGACCGACCCCAAGGTGGTCGAGGCCTATCTCGGCACCGGTGGGATGGCGCGGAGGGACAGGACGCGTGCGGTCGACGCGTGTCGACGAACGGCACGCCGATCCTCGCAGCTCGAGGGGATCAACACCTACTACGGGCAGATCCACATCCTCCAGGACGAGAACCTCCACGTCGCACGAGGGCGAGCTCGTCTGCCTGCTCGGCGGCAACGCGTCGGGCAAGTCGACGACGCTGAAGACGATCCTCGGGCATCGTCCGGCCGCGCACGGGCACGGTCGCGCCTCGCCGGCGAGGACGTCACGACGCATGCCGACCGCGCACCGGATCCAGCGCGGCCTCGCGATCGTGCCCGAGAACCGCCGACTCTTCGGGCCGATGACGGTGCTCGAGAACCTCGAGATGGGCGCCTACCTGCGGCCGAAGGCCGACCTGAAGGCGGAGTTCGAGCGCGTCTACTCGCTCTTCCCGCTCCTCTACGAGCGCCGCTCCCAGCTCGCCGGGACGCTCTCCGGCGGCGAGCAGCAGATGGTCGCGATGGGCCGCGCGCTGATGTCCCAGCCGAAGCTGCTGCTGATGGACGAGCCGTCGATGGGCCTCGCGCCGCGTGCTCGTCGAGCGGAGCTTCGAGATCATCAAGCAGGTCAACGACGCCGGCGTCGCGATGCTCGTCGTCGAGCAGAACGCGAACGTGTCGCTCTCGATCGCCGACCGCGGCTACGTGCTCTCGACCGGCCGCGTCGTGCTCGAGGGGAAGGCGGCCGACCTCCTCGAGAACGACGACCTTCGCAAGGCGTACCTCGGCCGCTGACGTCGCGTCGCGCGCAACGTTGCGTCGCCACGGCAGGCGTCCGTGCTCGAGCCGGTTGAAAACCTATGAGATCAGTGGTTACATGTTCGACGGATTCGCGACGAAAGGCACGCGCGTGGCCGCTGATCCGAAGGTGCTCGAGAAGTTCCACTTCAGCCGCGAGATGCTCGCGGGCCCGATCTACCGGAAGTACGAGAAGGCGATCCGCAAGGTCTGGAGCGTCGAGGACCTCGACTTCACGCAGGACGCGCGTCGACTGGCAGCGCATCACGCCGGAGCAGCAGACAGGGCCTGCTCGGCGTCACGATCCGGTTCCTCGCGGGCGAGCAGGCCGTCACCGACGAGCTCGTGCCGATGCTCGCGGCCGCGCACGCGCTCCGCCGCTTCGACTGGACGATGTTCCTCTCGACGTTCCTGATGGAGGAGGCGAAGCACGCCGAGTTCTTCATGCGCTGGCACGAGGACGGTCGTCGGCGATCCTCGATCCGGACGAGGTCGCTCCGCACTTCCTCGTCCGCGGCAAGACGATCGACCCGACCGGGCGCTTCGAGGTGCGCGACGTCCTGCACGAGGCGCTCCCGTACTACGGCGGCAGGCTGCTGGAGGCGTCGACGCGGGGCACCGAGGCGGAGATCGAGCGCGCCTTCGTGCAGTTCTCGGCGGCCTACAACGCCTTCGTCGAAGGCGTCCTGACGATGCCGTCGTACGAGATCGTGATCGACACGACGGCGCAGTGGGACGCGTTCCCGACGCTCAACCAGGGCTTCAAGCTGATCCTCATGGACGAGGGGCGCCACATCACCTTCGGCACCGAGGCGTGCCGGATCCTGATCGAGAAGGATCCGTCGTACGAGGAGCGCGGTGCACGAGGTCTTCGACGCGTATCGCGGCAACGTCGTCGGCCTCGTCGAGTACCAGAAGGCCGTGCCGGGGCTCGACCTCGGGAAGTACCAGACGATGAAGGTGCGCCACTACCGCAACCGCTGCCGCGAGATGGGCGATCACCCCCGACGAGACGCTGATCGACCAGATCCTCGACCCGACGATCGACTTCGTGGTCGGCGTCGAGGCGGGTTGAGATGGCGGTGCGCTGGAGCTGCGTCGAGGCCGGGCTGCGACTGGTCGGTCGACCGCGACCGACGCCGACGACGATCGTTCCGCTCGTGCAGGCGCACATCGCCGAGGTCCACTCGAGCTTCGAGCTCGAGGACATGATCGAGGCCGTCCTCGAGGACGTGCCCGACGGGCGGCTGAGGGCGGCGCAGCGTGGCTGACGCGTCGACGCGGTCGTCCGGCGGATCGTCGACGAGACGGTCTTCGCCCCGGTCAAGCGGGGCGACATCGTCGCCGAGACGGTGGCGCGCCTCGGCCAGGCGATCGGGATGGGGCTGCTGCAGCCCGGGTGACCGGCTTCCCCCCGAGGCGCGGCTCGCGGACGATCTCGGGATCTCCCCGGTCTCGCTGCGAAGCGCGCTCGACGATGCTCCGCGGCGCCGGGCTCGTCGAGACGCGACGCGGGCGCGGAGGTGGCACGTTCGTCACCGAGCGACGGCGCCGGCGGTGTCGGCGTCGGTCGATGACGAGCCGATCCCGACCGAGGAGCAGCTCCGCGATCTCGTCGACTACCGCTGCGTCGTCGAGGGCGGCGCGGCCGCGCTCGCCGCCGAGCGGGCGACCGCGGCTCAGATCGCGCACCTCTCGAGCGCTCGCGACGGCGATGGGCGACGTGACGTCGTTCCCGCAGTGGAGCGAGCGCGACACGCTGCTCCATCTCGTCGATCGCGGACGCCTCGGGCTCGCCGCGGCTGATGAGCGAGGTCGGCCGCGTGCGCAGTCGAGGTGTTCCGGATCTCGCGGCTCGTGCCGGTGCCCGCCGGGGCCTCGGAGCTCGCCGACCGGGAGCACCGCGCGCTGGTTCGCGCGATCGCCGCGGGCGTAGCCCGACGCGCGCGCGCGGCGATGGTGCGCCACGTCGAGTCGACGCGGGCGCTCTGGCTCGGCCTCGGACGCGTGCCCAGCGCGTCGCCGTGAACGAACCGGCACACACCCGTCACGGATGCTCTTGACAGACCCCCGATGTCTTACACCGCGACCAGTGGCCGCGGTGCCGAACATCGTTCATTGCTGGGGAAAGGCGCGTGCCGTGTCGAGTGTCTGACACCGTCTCTCGGCCAGCGCGCCGTCACCGACCGGCCGAGGGTGGAGCGATCGGCGCTCTATCGACGCGAAGCTCGTCGCAGGGAGGCGTGTGCCCGACACGGCGCTCGGTGCCCGCCGGCACCGAGCGCTGGGCGCGAAGCGCAACGGCCCTGCGGCGTACCGACGGGGTAGGATCGCCGCGTGAGCTCGACCGCTGCTCCAGCGCGCGTCGGCGAGGCGATCCGGGGCGAGTTCCCGATCCTCGAGACGACCGACCTACCTCAACGCGTGCTCGCAGGGCGCGCTCTCGCATCGCGTCCGCGCGGCCTACGAGGAGTACCTCGACGGCTGGGACGCGAACGGCGCCGAGTGGGAGCACTGGGTCGAGCGGGCCGAGGCGGCGCGCGTCGGCGTTCGCGCGCGCTGCTGCACGCGACGCCCGACGAGCTCGCGGTGACGACGTCGGTCTCGCAGGGGGTCAGCGGCATCGTCAGCGCCCTCGACCTCGGCGGCCCGCCCCAGGATCGTGATCTCCGACTACGAGTTCCCGACCGTCGGGCAGATCGCGCATGCGCAGGAGCTGCGCGGAGCCGAGATCGTCCACGTCCGACCGGGCGCGGACGGGATCATCCCGGTCGAGGCGTTCGACGACGCGATCGACGAGCGCACCGCCCTCGTGTGCTGCACGACGATCTCCTATCGCACCGGCCATCGCCAGGACGTCGCGCGCGATCGCCGCGCATCGCCCACGACCGAGGAGCGCTCGTCCTCGCCGACAGCTACCAGGCCGTCGGCGCGATCGACCTCGACGCGCCCGCGCTCGGCGTCGACTTCGTCACCGGGGGAACGGTCAAGTACCTGCTCGCCTCGCGCCGGCCTCGGCTTCCTCTACGTCCGCGGCCGGGCTGCTCCCCGACCTGCTGCCGACGCAGACCGGCTGGTTCGCCGACGAGGACATCTTCCGGATGGACATCTCCGACTACTCGCCCGCGGCCGACGCCCGGCGCTTCGACGCCGGCACTCCGCCGGTGCCGAACATCTACGCGGGCGTCGCGGGCATGGCGATCGTCGAGGAGGCGGGCGTGCGCGACGATCGAGGCGCACGTCCGCGACCTCAACACGCGGCTGATCGCCGGCGCGCACGACCTCGGGCGCGACCGTCGTCACCCCCGACGACCCGGCCCGTGCGCGGCCCGCTCGTCTGCATCGCCTCGAGCGATGTCGCCGCGCTCGTCGCCGAGCTCGCCGACGAGCACGTCGACCGTCTCCTCGCGCGACGGCAACCTCCGCGTCGCGGCGCACCTCTACAACACCGAGGAGGACGTCGACCGCCTCCTCGCCGCGCTCGCCGCGCGCCGCCACCTGCTCGCGTGAGCGGTCGGGCGAGCGCGACCGGGACCCGGCCGCCCGCCCGCGCGGGCGATCGCCTACGGCGACCACCCGCTCCAGGTCGCGAACCTCCACCTGCCGACGGTCGACGGCGGCCCCTGGCCGTGCGTCGTCCTGATCCACGGCGGCTTCTGGCGGAGCGGCTGGGATCGGACGCTGATGACGCCGCTCGCGCACGACCTCGCACGTCGCGGCGTCGCCGTGTGGAACGTCGAGTACCGCGGCACGGGTCGCGACGGGGGCGGCTGGCCCGAGACGCTTCCTCGACGCTCGCCGCGGCGCTCGATCACCTCGCGATCGTGGAGGAGGTCGACTACCGCGCGGGTCGTCGCGTGTGGTCACTCGGCCGGTGGGCACCTGGCGCTGTGGTCGGCCTGCCGCGCGATCGCTGCCCGCCGCATCGGTGCTCGGCGGCGCCGCGGTCGTCCCCGTGCGCGGCGGTCTCGCTCGCCGGGGTCTGCGACCTCGGCGCGGCCGCACGAGACCGGCTCGGCGACGGCGCCGTCCAGGCGCTCCTCGACGCCGAGCCCGACGAGGAGCCCGGACGCTACGCGCTCGCCTCGCCCGCTGGCGCTGCTCCCCGTCAGCGCGGCGGTGCTGCTGGTCCACGGGACGGACGACGTGACGTCCCCGTGTCCCAGAGCAGAGCCTTCGTCGCGGCGGCCGGCTGCGCAGGCGGGCGGCGGCCCGGTCGAGCTCGTCGAGCTCCCGGACGCCGACCACTTCGACGTGATCGACCCGGCGCACGCCGCGTGGGCTGCGGTCGTGCGAGCGGCTTCCCTGGCTGGTCGCCGGAGGGACACCGCTGAGCGCGGGACAGGCTCCGGTGCGCGATCGCGCTGCTCGGCGCCGGTCTGATCGGCCGCGGACATGCTGCGCTGATCGGCGAGCACCCGGCGGCGACGCTCGCCGGCATCGTCGACGTCCCGCCGAGGCGGAGGAGCTGGCAGGACGCCTCGGACGTCCCGTTCGCCGACGACGTCGAGCGCCTGCTCGACGAGACTGGCACCGGACGCGGTCATCGTCGCGCTGCCGAACCAGCTCCACGTGAGCGCGGGCCTCGCCTGCGTGCGTCGCGCCCTGCCGGTGCTCGTCGAGAAGCCGATCGCGGACACGGTCGAGTCCGCACGGGTGCTCGTCGAGGCGGCGGAGGCAGCGCGAGTCCCGGTCCTGGTCGGCCACCATCGCCGCCACGCGCCGGACATCCGCGCTGCGCGCGCGGCGCTCGACCGCGGGGAGCTCGGGCGGCTCGTCGCGGTCAGCGCGCTCTGCGTCGTCCGCAAGCACGAGACGTACTTCGAGACGTCGTGGCGGCGCGAGCCCGGGCGGCGGGCCGATCCTCATCAACGCGATCCACGACGTCGACGCGCTCCGCCACCTCTGCGGCGAGATCGAGTCCGTCCAGGCGATCGGCTCGCACGCGCAGCGCGGCCTCGCGGTCGAGGACACCGTCGCCGTGGCGCTGCGCTTCGAGAGCGGCGTCCTCGGCACGCTGCTGCTCACCGACGCGGCGCCGTCACCGTACTTCTGGGAGATCGCTGCAGAGCAGTCGCTCGCGCTCCCGCTCGAGCGGGAGGACTGCTACCACCTGTTCGGAACGGACGGGACGCTCGCGCGTCCCGACGATGACGACCTGGCGCCACGACCCCGGCGGTGACTGGCGCGACCCGCTGCGCCGCGGGGCGCTCGAGGTCGGGCACGAGAGCTGCTACGTCGCCCAGCTCGACAACCTCGTCGACGTCGCACGTGGGGTGGCCGAGCCCGTCGTCTCCGGTCGCGAGGGCATGCGGACGCTCGCCGCGACGCGTCGCCGATCGCACGGGCGGTCGCCGAGGATCGCCCGGTGCGGCCGGCGGAGCTCGGCGGGTGAGCTCCGCGAGCTCGGCCCGCCGGCCGAGCACCCGGCAGCGCATCGGGCTCTCGCCGCTCGGCTTCCTCGAGCTCTCCCCGCCGTCGTTCGTCGAGCTCGCCGGGCAGGCGGGGTTCGATGCCGTCGCGCTCCGGCTCCGGTCTGCCGCCCCGGGCGGTCTCGCCCATCCGCTTCGGGTCGGAGATGCCCCCTCGCGCGCGACGCTCGACGCGGTCCGCGCGACGGGCGTCACGGTCGAGCACGTCGAGGTGTTCTCGCTCGGCGAGGACGACGTCGCGCAGGACCGGCCGCTGCTCGAGGCGGCGGCGGCGCTCGGCGCGCGTCGGGTGCTGGCCACGGGCGACGACCTGGACAGCTCTCTCGTCGCCGACCGGCTTGCGGCGCTCTGCGAGCTCGCGCGCGAGCTCGGCCTCGTGGTCGACCTCGAGTTCATGCCGTTCCGTCCGGTGTCGACCCTCGCCGCCGCGATCGCCGTCGCGACGCCGCGCGGGCGGACCGCAGGTCGGGGCGCACGTGCTCGTCGACGCGCTCCACCTCGCGCGCTCCGGCGGCGTGCCCGCCGACCTGGCCGCTGCGCCGCCCACGCTGCTTCGGCGTCTGTCACCTCTGCGACGCGCCCGCTGCCTCGCCCGCCGCCGGGTCGCTGGTCGACGAGGCCCGCGGCGGTCGGCTGCTCCCGGGCGAGGGCGCGCTGCCGCTCGAGGCGCTCGTTCGAGCGCTCCCACCGGACACGCCTACGTGTCGGAGGTTCCGCTCGCGCCTGCCACGCGCCGCGTTGCCCGCGCCTGGAGCGGGCGCGCCTCGTCCGCGCGGCGACCGCCCGCCTGCTCGGGGACCGGGGAGGCACGCGCCCGCTCGGCGGCGTCGTGTAGCGTGGCGCGCCGTGAGCGGGTACGGCAGCGCATCGATGTGGGGCGACCTCCGCCGCGTGCTCGTGCGGCGACCGTTGCCGGCCGACGCCGCCGCCTGGGAGGCGTACGCCTGGCGCGCCGCGCCGGACGTCGCCGCCGCCCAGGCCGAGCACGAGGCCTTCTGCGGGCTCCTCGAGGACGCGGGAGCCGAGGTCGTCCGCTCCGAGCACGATCCCGGGAACCCGGATGCGATCTACACCTACGACCCGACGCTCGTCGCCTCGTCGGGTGCCGTCCTCCTGCTCCCGGGCAAGGTCGGTCGGCGCCGCGAGCCGGGCGCGACCGTCGAGGCGCTCGAACGGGCCGGTGTGCCCGATCGTGGCGGAGGTCGCGCTTCCGGCGACCGTCGAGGGCGGGGACACCGTCTGGCTGGACGCGCAGACGCTGCTCGTCGGGATCGGCTACCGGACGAACCCGGCGGCGCTCGACGCGCTCCGTGACGCGCTCCCGGGCGTGGACGTGATCGCCTTCGATCTCCCGCACTGGAACGGCGCGGGCGAGGTCATGCACCTGATGAGCTTCATCTCCCCGCTCGACCGCGACCTCGCGCTGGTCTATCCGCGGATCGCACCGACCCGGCTGATGTGGCTGCTCGCCGAGCGCGGCGTCGCGGTCGTGGAGGTGCCGGACGACGAGTTCGAGTCGATGGGCTCGAACGTGCTCGCCCTCGGCCCGCGGCGCGCGCTTGCGCTCGAGGGCAACGACGAGACGCGCAGGCGGATGGAGCGCGCCGGCGTCGACGTCGTCACCTACCGCGGCGACGAGATCTCGCGCAAGGGCGACGGCGGGCCGACCTGCCTGACGAGGCCGTTGCTGCGCATCGAGCCCTGAAGCGGCGACCGCGGCCGCCATGAAGGGCGAGGCTGAAGCCACGCCCGTTCGGTCGGGCTCGGCCCCGAGGTCCGGCGCGTGCCGGTAGGCAGGAGCATGCCTCGAGCGTGTGGCCAGGGGCGTGCGAGATCGCGGCGAGCATCCCTGCGCGTCCCGTGGACCGGCGCTGGCGCGACCACCCCTGCTCGCGCCCGGGCGCGTTCCTCCAGGCGGAGCCAGGGGCGACCCGCCGGTCGCTCGGCGGCGCCACGCGGTGCTAGCGTGCGCCGCGTGGCCGGGTTCACGCACCTGCACCTGCCCGTCTGCGACCGACATCGCGCCCGACCACGGGCTCGGCGACGTGCTCGAGTTCCGCTTCGTCAGCGAGGAGCTCGGGAGCGAGGTCGTCGGGCTGAGCCACCAGCGCCTGCGTCCCGGGGCGCGGCTTCCGTTCGGGCATCGGCACGAGCGACAGGAGGAGATCTACCTGGTCCTCTCCGGCACCGGCCGGGCGAACCTCGACGGGACGATCGTCGAGCTCGTGCCGGGCGACGCCCTTCGCGTCGATCCCGCCGTGACCCGCGCGGTCGAGGCGGGGCCGGACGGGCTCGAGCTCGTCGCCGTCGGCGCGCCGATCGGCGGCGGGCGGGACAGCACCGTCGAGCCGGGCTGGTGGCCGGTCTCACCCGACGCCTGAGCTAGGCCGACGGGTCGTCGAGAAGGGTCAGCTGCCGGTGGTCGGAGAGCCCCGACACGCCGACGCCGACCAGCCGGAGCGCGCCCGGCCGGTCACGGAGGCCACGGTCGAGCAGTCGGCACGCGAGGTCGCCGATCCGCTCCTCCTCGTCGATCGGCGCGGCAAGGGTGGTCGACCGGCTTCGCAGCGTGAAGTCGGAGTAGCGGAGCTTCGTCGTGACCGTGCGCGCCGAGAGGCGCGACCGCGCCAGGTGCGCGGCGACCTCCGCCGCCATGCGGCGGAGCTCACGGTGGAGCTCCGCGCGGTCGCCGACGTCACGGTCGAAGGTCTCCTCGGTCGAGATCGAGATCCGCTCGGCCTCGAGCTCGAGATCGCGGGGATCGATCCCGCACGCGCGGTCACGGAGCATCGACCCCCACGGCCCCCGGCAGGAGCGCGCGCAGCTCCGCGTCGGTGAGCGACGCGAGCTGACCGATCGTGCTCACGCCCGCCGAGGCGAGCCGCTCCTCGGCGCGCGGGCCCGACACCGGGAAGCGCGCGCACCGCCAGCGGGGCGAGGAACCGAGCCTCCCTCCCCGGCGGGACGACGGTGATCCCACCGGGCTTCCGTCGCTCCGAGGCGACCTTGCAGACCACCTTCGAGGTCGACACGCCCAGCGAGCACGAGAGCGACGTCGCTGCGCGGACGGCGACCTGCACCGCCTCCGCGATCGCGCGCGCCCTCCCGAACGCCGCCGACGACGCTGCCGAGGTCGAGGTAGCCCTCGTCCAGCCCCGTCCGCTCCACGCGCGGCACCACCTCGCCGATCGCCGTCCACACCGACTGCGAGTACTGCCGGTAGAGCGCGTGACGCGGACGGACGAAGACGACGTCGGGACAGCGGCGCAGCGCCTCGGCGGAGCTCATCGCCGAGCGGATGCCGTACCGGCGCGCGACGTAGTTCGCGGTCGCGACCACGCCGCGGCCCTGCGGGTCGCCCCCGACGACCAGGGCGCGGCTGCGGAGCGTCGGGTCCTCGAGCTCCTCGACCGCGGCGAAGAACGCGTCCAGGTCGAGGTGAGCGAGGATCCGCACGGAGGAAGGCTACGGTTCCTGCGTGACAGTCGTCGCTGCGCCGCCGCCTCCTCCCGTCGTCGCCCAGCCGACGGCCCGAGAGGCCTGGTACGGGATCGTCAGGGGCACCGCGGCGCCCGGTGCGCGGCGGGTCGTCGTCCGCGTGGACGGGCGCATCGTGACGCACCCTCGCCCTGCGCTCGAGATCGTTCACCGTCGATCTCGACCTGCCCGTGGGCAGGCGCGTCGTGCGCGTCGAGACCGTCGACGGACAGGGGCGGCGGGCGGGGCGGACGATCCGCGACCTGGTGTCGCTGCCGCGGTCGGCTCGCCCCCGCTTCAGGCTCCCCCGGCTCGATCCGGCGCTGGAGCGCGACGTCACGACGCTGGCCCGCCGCTACGGCCGCAGCACGGGGATCTACGTCCAGAGCCTCAGCTCGGGCGCCGGCGCCGCCTGGAACGCGCGTGCGTCGTTCCCTGCAGCGTCGTCGCTGAAGCTCGCGATCGCGGTCACCGTCCTCTCCCGGACGGACGGCCCACCTCGAGCCGGGTCGACGCTCGACGGGCTCCTGGGTCGGATGCTCACGCTCTCCGACAACGCCTCCGCCAACGCGCTCGAGACCTGGATCGGAGGGTCGACGAGCGGCGGCTCTGCGCTGGTGAACGCCACCATGCGGTCGATCGGGTTGCGGGACACGGAGATGTACGGCGGGTACGTGCTCGGGACCTCGCTCGAGCCGTCACGCACGATCGCCTCGCCCGGGATCCCGTTGACGGTCGTCGATCAGCCGTCATGGGGCGTGGGCAAGCGGACGACCGCCTATGACCTCGCCCGCCTGCTGCGCGCGACGTGGCTCGCCAGCGGCGGCCTCGGCCCTCTGCGCGCCGCCCAGCCGGGGCTCTCGCCCGCGGAGGCCCGCTACCTCCTCTACCTTCTCGCGGGCGTGCGGGATCACGGCAAGCTCGATCGGATCGTGGGCTCGCTGCCGGGCGTCCTCGTCCTGCACAAGGCCGGCTGGATCGACACCGCCCGCCACGACAACGGGCTCGTCGTCTGGCGCGGCGGCGTCTACGTCGCGACCGTGATGACCTATCGGTCGTACGGCGTCGGGACGTCGTCCGACGTGCTCGCCGGCCGTGTGTCCGCTGCCGGGCTCCGCCGCTTCCGCGGCTGAGCACCCCGCGCCGGCAGAGGAGAGGGTGCGGGGCGGACGCCCGCAGGCATCCGCCCCGACCCACGATCCCGCGCCACCCTCGGAGAGCGGCGGGCGATCGGCGGTCGTCCCCCGGGGAGGCGGTTGCCGGGGAGGAGCGACCTGCGCCATTGCAGCGTCCCTCTCGTTCAGGCCGCGTAAGGGTTCGGTAAGCCCGAGGGAGCACGGTGGGAATACCGGTATCCTTTCTGTAGTTAGTAACTCATCGAGCGCGTCAAACCGATCTCACTGCCCGAGGAGTGTGAAGCCCCACCGTGTCGAAGCTGCTGCTCGTCCCGCTCGACGACATCGTCGTCTTCCCGAACATGAACGTCACGCTGACCGTCGAGGTAGGTGACGAGGATCGTGTGCTGCTCGTCCCGAAGAGCGAGGGCGCGTTCGCCGCGGTCGGCACCGTCGCGCTGGTGACCGATCGGGTCGCCCTGCCGCGTGGCGGCGTCGCCGTCGCGCTCGAAGGGCTCCACCGCGGCATCGCCGGCGTGGCCGAGACCGACCCGCAGGGGCGACTGCTGGTCGAGGTCGACGAGCGCCCCGACGTCACACCGACGGGCGACCGGATCCGCGAGCTCGAGACCGAGTATCGCGCGATCGTCGACGAGATCCTCGAGCTCCGTGGCGACGACGGGCGCATCCAGGCGTTCGTGCGCTCGATCGCCGAGCCCGGCGCTCTCGCCGACACCTCCGGCTACAGCCCCGACCTCACGTTCGAGCAGAAGGTGCAGCTGCTCGAGGCCGTCGACGTCGAGGAGCGGCTCGAGCTCGCGCTCACGATGCAGCGCGAGCGGCTCTCGCTGATGCAGATCCGCCAGCGCATCCGCGAGGACGTCAACGCCGGGATGGAGAAGCAGCAGCGCGAGTTCTTCCTTCGCAAGCAGATGGACTCGATCCGCAAGGAGCTCGGCGAGGACGAGGCGTCCGTCGTCGACGAGTACCGCGCGAAGATCGACGAGGCCGGCATGCCCGACGCCGTCCGCGAGCAGGCCGACAAGGAGCTCGGCCGCTTCGAGCGGATGGGCGAGAGCTCGCCCGAGTCGAACATGATCCGCAGCTACCTCGACTGGCTGCTCGCCGTGCCGTGGGGCGTCCGCTCCGACGAGGTGCTCGACCCCGTGCTCACGCGCGAGATCCTCGATGCCGACCACGCCGGTCTGGAGGACGTCAAGGAGCGCATCGTCGAGTACATCGCCGTCGCGAAGCTCCGCCGCGAGCGAGGGATCGAGCCCGACAAGCGGTCGGGGGCGATCCTCACCCTGATCGGGCCGCCCGGGACGGGCAAGACCTCGATCGGCGAGTCGATCGCGAAGGCCCTCAACCGCGAGTTCGTGCGCATGTCGCTCGGCGGCGTGCGGGACGAGGCCGAGATCCGCGGCCATCGCCGGACCTACATCGGCGCGCTCCCGGGCCGCCTCGTGCGGGCGCTGCGTGACGCCAAGACGATGAACCCCGTGATCCTGCTCGACGAGGTCGACAAGGTCGGGGCCGACTGGCGCGGCGATCCGTCCGCGGCGCTGCTCGAGGTGCTCGATCCCGCGCAGAACTCGACGTTCCGCGATCACTACCTCGACGTCGAGATCGACCTCTCCCAGGTCGTGTTCATCGCGACGGCCAACATGGCGGAGTCGATCCCCGGGCCGCTGCTCGACCGCATGGAGGTCATCCGCTTCGACGGCTACACGACCGACGAGAAGGCCGCGATCGCCCGCGGCTACCTCTGGCCGCGCCAGCGTGAGCGGTCGGGCCTCGTCGAGGACGAGGTCTCGATCGCGGACGACGCGCTCCAGACCGTGATCACGGAGTACACCCGCGAGGCGGGCGTCCGCAATCTCGAGCGGGAGCTCGGGACGATCCTGCGCAAGACCGCCACGAAGGTCGCGTCCGACGACGTCGAGACGCCGGTCGTGCTCGACGTCGCCGCGGTGCGCGAGGCTCTCGGCCGGCAGAAGTTCTACCGCGAGGCGGCGGAGCGCACCGCGAGCCCCGGGGTGGCGACGGGCCTCGCCGTGAACGCGACGGGCGGCGACGTGCTGTTCGTCGAGGCGACCGCCGTGGCCGGCGCCGAGAAGCTCGTGCTCACGGGTCAGCTCGGCGACGTGATGAAGGAGTCGGCCCAGATCGCGCTGTCGGCGGTCCGGGCGAGAGCCGAGCAGCTCGGCGTCGAGCCGGATCAGTTCGAGAAGGCCTTCCACCTGCACGTCCCGGCCGGTGCGATCCCCAAGGACGGGCCCAGCGCCGGAATCACGATGGCCACGGCGATCGCCTCGTTCCTCACCGGACGGCCGGCGCGCCACACCGTCGGCATGACGGGAGAGGTCACGCTCCAGGGGCGTGTCCTCCCGATCGGCGGGCTCAAGCAGAAGGTGCTGGCGGCGCACGCGGCAGGGCTCACCGACGTCGTCATCCCGGAGCGCAACCGCGCCGATCTCGACGACGTGCCGGAGCACGTCCGCGAGGAGATGACCTTCCACCCGGTCATGTCCCTGGACGAGGTGCTCTCGATCGCGCTCGAGGAGAAGCCGGTCGGTCGTGTCCAGCCGGTGTAGGCACTGCACGCCCGTCCCCGAGGGGGTCCGCCGCGCGGCGGGCCTCCTCGAGGGGCGCTGGACGGTCTCCATCCTCTGGGCCTCGTCCGACGGCGCCACCCGGTTCAACGAGCTCCGGCAGGCGGTCGGGGAGATCCCTCCGCGCACGCTCGCGCAGCGGCTCGTCGAGCTCGAGGCCGCCGGGATCCTGCGTCGGGACGTCATCGACGACGCGCGACCCCCCCGCGTCGAGTACCGGCTCACCGACGAGGGCCGTCGCCTTCGTGCCGTCCTCGACGCGCTCGCCGCCTACGCGGCCCGCTAGCACGACGGGGTCAGGGCTCGCTCCGCGACCCCAGACCCCGGACCCCAGACCGGGCGCGGGGTCCGGCGTCCGGCGCAAGCCGGAAGCCTGAACTCCGGCGCGTCACCAGGCCGTCGGGGTGCGTCGCGGCCGACGTCGCGCCTCTACTCCCGTGGGACGAGCGCCCGGCGGAGCGCTGCCGCCCCGTCGACGAGCACGGGATCCCCGTGCGAGACGAGCACCCGCTCGACCGGGAGGTCGAGGAGCGGGACGAGCTCGGTGGCGAGCTCCGCGGTGGAGCCTCCGCCGTCGAGCCACGAGGTGGGGCAGAGACGAACGCCGCCTGCGCCGTCACCGAGGAGGGTGTCGCCCGGGACCACGGCCAGAGCGCCTTCGAGCCACCATACGGTCTCGCCCGCGACCGGGACGTGGATCGCACCTACGCCGTCGGGGAGTGAGGCTTCGTCGTCGAGCGGGCCGACGACGCGACCGCCGTAGCGCGCGCTGACCGCCGCCTCGCTGCGATCGTGCCAGCTGCAGGTGACGAGCGTGACGACCGGCCGGCCGAGACGCTCCACGTCACGGTCGAGCGCCCGCCAGAAGCGATCCCGCTCCGCGTCGTCGACCGGCACGAGCGGATCGACGAGGACGACCTCGGACGGTCCTTCCCAGTAGACGCAGCCGACGGTCTGTCCCCAGTCGTCGTCGGGCGTCCACGAGGGATGTGCGGTGCTCCAGCGCCAGAGCCCGTCCTCGATCCGGGTCACCTCCACCGCGGCGACGCTACCAGCGAACCCCTCGTTCGGTGGATGTTGAGCCAGGGCTGTAGTCCGAACGGGGGACTGCCGATATCCAGTCCAATGAGCGAGCCGGCTGTCCTCTCTGCCCGTCTGATCGGCGAGATCTTCGTCGAGCGTGGCCTCGTCACCCAGGAGCAGCTCGAGGAGGCGCTCGTCGTCCAGCAGCGCACCGGAGAGATGATCGGCGAGGTGCTCGTGTCCACGTTCGGCGTCTCGCGGATCGAGCTCGCGAGCGTGCTCGCCGAGCAATGGTCGGCGATGGAGCGGGGTGCTGGCGACGAGCGCCCGGTCAAGCTCCCGGTGCCTCCCGTGCGCCTGGTCGAGGATCGGGACGCGATCGACCCCGAGTCGAAGCGGCCGCTGGGCGAGATCTTCGTCGAGCGGGGGATGGCGACCGAGGAGCAGCTCGACGAGGCGCTGAGGATTCAGGCCGAGTCCGGCGACCGTCTCGGCGAGATCCTCGTGCGGATGGGCGTGATCCAGAGGCTCGACCTCGCCGGGGCGCTCGCGGAGCAGTGGGCCGGCCTGCAGAAGCTGCGTCCGCCCGACCCGAAGCCGGTCGAGGCGTGGCACGATCTCGCGGCCCGACCGGCCGGCGCGGATGCTCCCGCGAACGGCTCGGCGGACGCCCCTGCCTTGCAGGACGCGGTTGCCAGCATCCAGAAGCAGCTCGCCGCCCTCGCGTCGCGTCCCGACCCGGACCTGACGACGCTCCGTGCCGAGACCCGCGCCGTCGAGCAGCGGCTGGCCGGGATCGAGGGACGGGTCGACGAGCTCGCGAGCGCCGAGGAGGTCACACGGCTCGCCGGGTCGGTCGAACGGATCTCCGCCGAGGCTGCCGCACGAGGAGCACAGGATCTCGCACCCGTGCTCGCCGAGCTCGCGGAGCGCGTGGCCGCGCTGGCCGCCGACACCGCGCTCGCCGATCGCGTCGCAGGCGTCGAGCAGCAGGTGGCCGAGGCGGGCGCGCTTCGCGCAGAGCTCGCCCGACTGCAGGACGACGTCGCCCAGGCAGCTCGGCGCGGCGACCTCGACGATCTCAGGAAGCGCCTCGACGAGGCGGCTCCCGGATCGCTCGGAGACCGCGTCGACGAGCTCGCCGCCGGGCTCGCGCAGCTGGCACAGCGAGACGACGACGCTGTCGCACCCGCCCCCGATCCTCAGCTCGACGCCCGGATCACAGAGGCTCAGGCTGCCCTCCACGGCCTCTCCGAGCGCCTCGGCTCGCTCTCCGAGCGCATCGACGGCATGCAGGCGCTCGGCGACGGCGAGCAGGATCTGCTCAAGGTCCTCGAGGGCAGGATCGCCTCGGCGGTCGAGCGCGCGGAGCTCGACGCGCTCGCCCAGGGTCTCGAGGAGCGTCTCGGGGCTGCGGACGAGGCGCTTCGCGATCTCGCCGGGATCCGGGCGGAGCTCGAGGCGCGCCCGACGCGCGACGAGCTCGCATCGTCCGTCTCCGAGATCGCAGCACGGCTCGACGAGCGCGGTACGACGGCAGACGACGACGGCGACGCGGTCGCCGCCTCGATCGCCGAGCTCGCTGCCCGGATCGATGCGCTCGAGCGTCTCACCCGCGCCGCCGCCGAGGGCGCGGACGTCGATGCCCTCGCCTCCGAGCTGCGCGCCGGGCTCGAGGAGCTCCGTCTCCGGATCGCTCCGGCCGTCGAGGACGAGCGGGTCTCCTCGCTCGTCGCTGCCGTCGAGGACCTCCGGTCGAGGTTGGAAGGTCTGCCGGGCCGTGCGGAGGTCGCCGAGCTCCAGGTCGAGCTGGGCGCGCGGCTGGACGACGTTCGCTCGCTGGTGGAGTCGTCGTCGGTCGAGGGCGCGCTCTCCGAGCTGCGTCGCGTGGTCGATGAGCTGGCGTCGCGTGCGGATCGCGCGATCGAGCGCGACGAGCTCGAGGGGCTGCAGCGACGGTTGGATGACCTGGTCGACCGAACCGAGATCGAAGGCCTCACGGCGCAGCTCGACGCGCGGCTGGAGGAGGTGCGTGCCCTGGTGGAGTCGTCCGGGGACGACGAGCGTCTCGCTTCGCTTGTCGGGGCCGTCGAGGAGCTTCGCGCGCAGGCCGAGGAGTTCGTCGCCCGCCCCGAGCTGGCGACGCTCGCGTCCGAGCTCCGCGCCGGGCTCGAGGAGCTCCGCCGGCGCTCCGACCCGACCGCGCAGGAAGACCGGATCACCGCCCTCGTCGACGGCGTTGCCGAGCTGCGCTCGTACCTCGGCGTGGTTCAGGATCGTCTCGACGGCGCGGTCGGGCGTCCCGACATCGATGAGCTCGCAGCGCGACTGGGTGCACGTGTCGATGAGGTTCACGCCCTGGTGGAGTCGTCGTCGGTCGAGGACGCGCTCGTCGAGCTGCGTGGTGTGGTCGAAGGGCTGGCGTCGCGTGCGGATCGCGCGGTCGAGCGTGACGAGCTCGACGGGCTGCAGCGGCGGCTCGAGGCTCTCGTCGAGCGAGGCGAGGTCGAGGGCCTCACGGCGCGGCTCGACGCGCGGCTGGACGAGGTTCGCGCCCTGGTCGAGTCGTCCGGGGACGACGAGCGTCTCGCTTCGCTTGTCGCCGCCGTCGACGGGCTTCGTCCTCGGGTTGAGGCAGCGGTCGCTCGCCCCGAGCTCGCGGAGCTCTCGGCCAGGCTGGAGAAGGAGCTCGAGGAGCTCCGTCGTCAGATCAGGGCGGGCGGCGACGACGACCGCGTCACCTCTCTCGCGGACTCCGTCTCCGAGCTTCGCTCGTACGTCTCCTCGATGCAGAGCCGCTTGGGTGGCGCGGTCGACCGGTCAGAGGTCGACGGCCTCGTCGAGCAGTTCGCCGCACGGGTGGATGAGGTCCGGGTGCTGGTGGAGTCGTCGTCCGTGGACGAGCGTGTGGCTCCGGTGGAGGGTGCGGTTGCGGAGCTGCGGGGTTGGCTCGGGTCGGTGCAGGGTCGGCTGGACGGCGTTGCGGAGCGTTCCGAGGTCGAGGGTCTGGCCGCGCATCTCGACGCGGTGCGGGTCCGTCTGGAGGATGCGGTCGGGCGGCCGGAGGTCGTTGCGCTGGCGGGTGATCTTGGTGCGCGGGTCGACGAGGTGCGTGCGCTGGTGGAGTCGTTGCCGTGGACGAGCGTGTGGCTCCGGTGGAGGGTGCGGTTGCGGAGCTGCGGGGTTGGCTCGGGTCGGTGCAGGGTCGGCTGGACGGCGTTGCGGAGCGTTCCGAGGTCGAGGGTCTGGCCGCGCATCTCGACGCGGTGCGGGTCCGTCTGGAGGATGCGGTCGGGCGGCCGGAGGTCGTTGCGCTGGCGGGTGATCTTGGTGCGCGGGTCGACGAGGTGCGTGCGCTGGTGGAGTCGTCGTCCGTGGACGAGCGTGTGGCTCCGGTGGAGGGTGCGGTTGCGGAGCTGCGGGTTGGCTCGGGTCGGTGCAGGGTCGGCTGGACGGCGTTGCGGAGCGTTCCGAGGTCGAGGGTCTGGCCGCGCGTCTCGACGAGGTGCGGGCCGTCTGGAGGATGCGGTCGGGCGGCCGGAGGTCGTTGCGCTGGCGGGTGATCTTGGTGCGCGGGTCGACGAGGTGCGGGCGCTGGTGGAGTCGTTGCCGTTGGACGAGCGCGTGGCTCCGGTGGAGGGTGCGGTTGCGGAGCTGCGGGGTTGGCTCGGGTCGGTGCAGGGTCGGCTCGACGGCGTGGCCGAGCGGTCCGAGCTCGAAGGCCTCGCGACCGAGCTCGGTCGCCGGCTCGACGAGCTCGCGGCAGTCGCCGATCTGCGTCTCGCGGAGCTCGCTGCGCGCGACGACGACCTCACCCACGGAGCGCATGCGGCCGCGGCGCGCGTCGACGGCCTCGCCCAGGATCTGGAGTCGACGGCTGCAGGGCTCCGGAGCGAGCTCGAGGATCGAGTCTCCGGGCTCGCGCCCAGGAAGCGGCTCGATCGCGTCGAGGGCGAGCTGGCCGCCCGCATCGCCGGTCTCGAGCAGAGGGTGGAAGGCGTGGCGGCGGTGGAGGCGCTCGAAGCGCTCGACAGCGATGTGCACCGGCGGATCGCCGCGCTCGACGTGGTCGTCCGGGACGCAGCTGCGCAGGCAGCGGGTGCGCCCGAGGTCGCGTCCCGCATCGTGCAGGAGCACCTTGGCGACATGGTCGGCCGCCACGAGCTGGTGGCGCTGACGGGAGATCTCGACGTTCGCCTCGCAGCTGCGGCTGCCTCCGGTGCCGACGTCTCGGCTCGGCTTGCGGCCGGATTGGACGCGATCGCGATCGAGCTCCGCGAAGGGCTGGCACACCTGCACGGTCGCGTCGACGAGCTGGCGGCGGGGCTGGGCCACACGGGCGGACGCCTGGCGGCGGTCGAGCAGACGGCCGCGAGCGCGGCGGCGGTCGACGAGATCGCCGCACTGCTCGCGGCGGTCCAGGCGAAGGTCGAGCTGCGAGGCGTCCGTCTCCGACGAGCGCGCCCGCGCGACCGAGCGTGCGATCCGGAAGGGCCTTGCGGGCCTCGGCGAGCGGCTGGTCGCGGGCGAGCAGGCCTACCTGGAGGCCGGAACGGCGCTGCGCCGCTCACTCGAGCGGCTGGGTGCGGCGGTCGTGGAGGCAGACGCGCGAATCGAGGGCGAGCCTCTCGACCCACCCGGCGTGGGGTACGTCGCCTTCGTGCCCACCGTCGACGGGTATCGGCTCCGTCCGATGGACGGCGTCGCGCCCACCGTCGGCGAGCTCGTCGAGCTCGGGCACGACGAGCCCGCGATGCGCGTGGGGCGCGTGACGGTCTCGCCGCTGCCGCTCGACCGGAGGCCGTGCGTCTATCTCGAGACCGTCTAGCCGACCCTCGGACGAGGGACGCATGCGGCCGTCGGGGCCGCCGATACCGAGAGCGGTGGGCTCGACCGTCACCTCCGCACGGGTGGCCGGGGCCCTTCTCGTCGAGCGAGGGCTCGTCACGCCCTCGCAACTCGCGGAGGCCCTGGAGCACCAGCGTGCGCACGGCGGCGAGCTCGACGAGATCCTCGCGACGCTGTTCGAGCTGCCGCTGGCCGTCCTCACGGAGGTGATGAGCGACCGGGACGCCGCAACCCGCGTCGACATCGGGCTCGATCCTGCTCGCGAACGGCGCGGTCGACGAGGAGCGCCTCGCCGAGGCCCGCGAGCGGAGCGTGGGAAGCGGACAGCCCGTCGGGCCGATCCTCGTCGAGATGGGGGCGATCTCGCGCCTCGATCTCGCGAGCGCCCTTGCCGACCAGTGGAGCGACAGCCCGGCCCAGATCCTTCCCCCGCCGGGTGCCCGCGAGCGGCTGCACCTCCCGAGCATGCCGGGTGAGAGCGTCGACGACCTCCGCTTCGCGATGGCGGCGCTGGAGGCGTCCGTACGGGCGGCGAGCGAGGCCGGTGACGAGAGCACCGCCGTCGAGGAGCTGCTTCGCCGCGAGAACGCGCTGGCCGAGCGGATCGCGTCGCTCGAGGACGCGATCGACCAGCCCGTCGAGGCCGATCCCGCGCTCGTCGCGGAGATCCGTGGCATCGCCGAGGGTCTCGAGACGCTGCAGACCACGCTCGCCGACGTCGCGTCGACCGACGACGTCTCGGCGCTCGGGGCCGCCGTCGCGGAGGTCGCCGACCTGCGCAACGGACTCGCGGGGCTCGAAGCGCGCCTCGACACGGCTGCCCCGCTCGACCTGGTGGAGGAGGTGCGAGCCGAGGCTACCGCGCTCGCCGCCCGGGTTGCCGGCGTGGAGAGCGCCGGAGCCGAGCTCGAGGCGCTCTCGGCGGCGATCGCAGGTCTCGAGTCGAGGCCCCAGATCGACCCGGGCCTGGGCGAGCGCCTCGAGGAGCTCGGGCGGGCGGTTGACGCGCTCGGGGTGCTCGCAGAGGCGACGACCGGAGTCGATGGCCTCCAGGAGGCCATCTCAGGGCTCGCCGCGCGGGTCGACGAGGCCGGTGCGACCGTCGCGCGGGTCGAGGAGCTGGCAGCCGCCGTCGCCGAGACGCGCGCGGAGGTCGAGAGCCTCCGGGGGCTCCCGGAGCGGCTCGCAGGGCTCGACGGTCTGCCGGGCAGGACCGAGGAGCTCTCCACGGCGCTCGCCGATCTGCGCGCGATCGTCGACGAGCTCGCTGCTCGCGAGACGCAGGATCCGGCGCTGGCCGAGCGCGTCGCGGAGCTGGGTGAGCTTCCCGGGCGCGCGGAGGGGCTCGCCTCGGCGCTCGACGAGCTGCGCAGGAGCGTGGAGGAGCTCGCGCTCCGTGAGGCGCACGACCCCGCGCCACCAGACCACCTGGCCGACCTCGTGGGGCTCCCTGCACGCGCGGACGAGCTCTCGGAGTCGATCGAGGTGCTTCGCGCAGGGCTTGCCGAGGTGCTCGCCCGGCCCCAGATCGACCCGGGGCTTGCCGAGCGCGTGGAGGAGCTTGCAGAGCTGCGGTTCCTCGTCGACGACGCAACCACGTCGGTCGCTGCGCTGCGGGGCGAGGTGGACGCGCTCTCCGACTGGCCTGAGGCGGATGCGCTCCTGACCGAGCGCATCGAGGGGCTCGCCGCGGAGATCGCCGCCTCGGCGAGCACGGTCGCCGCCGTGCCGGAGCTCGCCGCCGAGGTCGCCTCCGCTGCGGGGCGGCTTGCGGCAGTCGAGGGCCTCGAGAGAGAGATCGTGTCGCTGCGCGCCGCGCTCGACGAGCTCGGCTCCAGACCGGCCGGCGACGCAGGGCTGGCGGAGCGCGTCGAGCTGCTCGTCGACCGCGTCGAGGCGCTGTCCGCGGAGGCCCTCGGCCCGGCGGCCGAGGCGGCGGTCGCGGGCGTCGCTGCCCGTGTCCAGCAGGTCGCGGACGCCCAGGAGGAGAGCGCGGGCCGGCTCGAGCTGCTCCGCGCTCGCCTCGACGAGCTCCGGGACGAGGTCTCCGCCTTCCCGCAGCACGATGGGACCGGCGAGCGCGTCGAGGCGCTTGCCGAGCTGCTCGACCACCTCGTCGAGCGTGTCGACGGTGCCGCCCCCGCTTCTGCGCTGGCGGCGCTTGTCGTCGCGGTCGAGGAGCTGCGAGGCCTCCAGGCGCCGATCGAGGCGCGCGTCGTCGCCCTCGACGGGAGGCTCGCGGAGGCCGAGGTGCGCGCGGCCGGCGCGCAGCAGTCCGCCGACGAGGCCCTCGGTGCCGTCAGGGATCGTCTCCAGGCAGTGGCCGACGAGGCCGAGGCGAGGTTCGAGGCCGTGCTCGCGCGCCTCGACCGGGTCGAGACGGCGAGCGAGGCCGGGGCACCTCCCGGCGACGACCTGCGCGGCGAGGTCGCCGCCCTCGGCGCCGCGATCGAGACGGTGCGCGCGTCGGTCGCTGCCGACCTCGCCAGGGTGGAAGGAGCCTGGGCGACCGAGCGAGCCGCCCTCGAGGAGATGATCGCCACGCTGGCCGTGGCGAGCGACGGTTCGGGCCAGGGCGTCGCAGACGGTGGCGGTGCGGCGTCGCCGTCTGCGCCCGAGCTGGCGAAGCTGGCGCGCGAGCTCGAGCGCGTCAGCGATCGCGTGATGGAGCAGGAGCGCTCGCTCGTGGAGCACTTCGCCCGACGCGAGCGCGCGCTGATCGAGCGCCTCGGTGCCGGGACGGACGTCGGCCAGCGGCTGACCGAGCTGACGCGCGGTGTCGACGAGCTCCGCTCGCGCATCGAGCGCGTCGGGGCCGGCGGCGGCGGGGGCGAGGGTGGGCCGTCGGCCGAGGAGCTCGCCGCGCTCAAGGAGTCCCTCTTCTCCCGGCTCGAGCGCCTCGCGTCGTCGATCGACTGGCGCTTCCAGCGGCTCGAGGGCGGCCCGGCGGCGGCAGCCGGCCGGACGGATCTCCACACGCGCGTCGAGCAGCTCGCCCGGGTCGTGGAGCTCCTCGCGAACGCCGAGGGGATCGAGGGCGTCGGCCTGGCACCGGAGGCGAGCCACGATGTGTTCCTCGCGCTCGTCCCGACGGCGACGGGTCACCAGCTGGTCGAGCTCCCCGGGGACGCTCCCGGGGCCGGTGCCGTCATCCCCGCCCCGCTCGGAAAGGGCGAGCTGCTCGTCGTGGCGGTCGGAACCTCCCCGCTGCCCGGGGACGACCGGGCCTGCGTCTTCGTCGAGCCGGTCGACGCCGCGACCCCTGCCTGAGCCACGCGGCGCGAGGCGTTGCGTCTGGGGGCCCTCCCGGTTCGGGCGTTCACTCTGGTGCTTCGCCGGTTTCGTGCCGAGCCGCTCGGCGTGGGCGGCGCTTCGAGCGGACGTCGGTGGCGTAGACAGGCGCGTCCCGGTCGGCCGCCCGCCCGCCCTACACGGCGTCGGATGCGCGTTGGCCCGGACGTCCGGTGATCGCCGAGAGCGCCCAGCCCTGGAGCACGATCGAGGCGGCCGTGGCGCACAGCACGATCGCCTCCGTGCGTCTCGTCTCCGGGAGCGCCTCGAGCGCCGCGTAGCCGGCGAGGAGGAGCGGGACGGCGCCCTTGAGCCCGCCGACCGAGACGACCAGCCGCTCCGACCGGCTGAGGCCGTGCCGGGCGAGGCAGACGACGACCAGGGGACGGACGATCACCATCGTCACCAGGGTCAGGATCACGCCGTGGGCGATGTCCAGTCCCTGCACGCGCGACGCGAACACCGCTCCGAGCAGTCCGAACAGGACGGGCTCGGCCGCCGCCGCCACGGACTCGGGGATCGCGTGGTTCGTCCCATCCTGTGATGCCCAGGTGTCTGCGACGAGCAGTCCCGCGACGTAGACGGCCAGGAATCCGCTCCCGTGCAGGACGGCCGTCCCGGCGCCGATCACGGCGGCCGTCGCGAGGACTGCGACGGACTGCAGGCTCTCCTCGAGCTGCGGCGTCGCCTGCAGGAGGGCGATCAGCACGCCTGCGCCCACGAGGCCCCCCGCCAGCCCGATCCCCATCTCCTCGCAGGAAGCGGATCGCGCCCTCCGTCACGGTCGCGTCGTCCGAGGCGAGGAACGCGACGACAGCGACCATCAGGGAGATCGACACGGGATCGTTGAACCCCGACTCGCCTTCGAGGATCACCCTCGGACGCGACGCGCCGCCACCGCCCCGGAGCATCGCGTAGACGGCGGCGGGATCGGTCGGGCTGAGCGCGACCCCGACCAGGGCGGCGAGCGCCCAGTCCAGCCCGAGGACGTAGTGCGCGAACCCGGTCAGCGCGGCAGCGGTCGCCGCCGTGCCGACCGTCCCGAGCGCCAGGATCGGTCGAGCCTCGCTCCGCCACGCCCGGAAGCCCGTGGACAGGCCGCCCTGGAACAGCACCGCGTAGAGCGCGACGGCCCCGATCTGCTCGAGCGGCAGCTCGCCGAGGCTGTCCGTCGGGATCGCATCCGTGTACCCGGCCACCACCCCGACGAACAGGAACGCGGCCGGCCCGGGGAGCCGGATCGCGCGCACGACCGGCGTCAGCGCGATCGCTGCGAGCAGCAGCACCGAGACGGTGAGCAGATCCGGGAAGAAGTCGCTGAAGGCGTCCATAGGCGATCTGCCGACCAGGCTTCCCGGCGCACCGCTGCCACCCTATCCGTTCCGGATGCCGGAGGGATCGCGAGTCGATCCGGGACCCGGAGGCGATGCCGGCTCGAGCCTGGCGATCCAGGGGCGTGCGGTCACGGCCCCGCCGCGGCGACGGCTGCGCCGCCTCCGGCGTGGCGGCGCAGCCGGGATCGGGTTCGCGAACGCGGGCAGGCGGCGAACGCCGAGGGCACCCCTGTTCACCACATCGAGATGATCCTCTATGGTCGTTCGGGTGGCTGCTCCTTCCGACCGGTCGACCGGTGCGTCGGGCCGGAGGCGGTCGCGTCGGCTCGTGCCTCACGCGCCCATCGTCTCGTGGCTGCCCGGGTACACGAGGAGCTGGCTTCCCGGCGACCTGCTGGCCGCCCTCGTCGTCACCGCGCTCGTCGTGCCGCAGGCTCTCGGCTACGCCGCGATCGCAGGGGTGCCGCTCCAGGTCGGGCTCTACGCGGTGCCGCTCGCGCTCGTCGCCTACGCCGTCCTCGGCTCCTCGCCGAACCTCGTCGTCGGGCCTGCGTCGACGGTCGCCGTCGTCTCCGGATCGCTGGTCGCGGAGCTCGCGGACGGCGACCAGAGCCGCGCGGTCGCGCTGACCGCGGCGCTCGCGCTGGTCGCCGGGCTCGCGCTCGCCCTCGCCGGGCTCCTCCGCGTGGGGTGGCTCGCGGAGTTCCTGTCGAAGTCGATCGTGACGGGGTTCGTGTTCGGACTCGCGCTCACGATCGTGATCGCCGAGATCCCGACGCTGCTCGGCTTCCACGGGGAGGGGAGCACCGCGATCGTTCGCGCCTGGAACACCGTCGCCGATCTCGGCGCCACGGACGGCGCCACGGTGCTCGTCGGGGCCACCGCACTCGCCCTGCTCTTCGGCGGCGGCCGCCTGGCGCCGCGTGTCCCGTGGAGCTTCGTCGTGGTGGTGGGCGGCATCGCAGTGTCATCGTGGCTCGACCTCGGCGCTCGCGGAGTCGCCGTTGTCGGCGAGGTGCCGGCCGGGCTCCCCACCCTCGGCCTGCCCGACATCCCCTTCGGCGATCTCGGCCCGGTGGTCACCGGTGGCGCGCTCATCGCGCTGGTCGCCGCGGCGGAAGGGCTCAGCGCGGCGCGGCTGTTCGCGCTGCGCGGCAACTACGACGTCGACTCGAACCAGGAGCTGCTCGGGGCCGGCGCGGCGAACGTCGCCGCGGGTCTCTCGGGTGGGATCTCGGTGGCCGGCAGCCTCTCGAAGACCGCCGCGGCCGAACGAGCCGGGGGCCGGAGCCAGGTCACGGGCCTGCTCGCGGCCGCCGCCGTCGTGGGTGTCCTGCTGTTCCTGACGGGCGGGCTCGCGGACCTCCCGCTGGCCGTGCTTTCCGCCGTCGTCATCAACGCGGTGTGGGGGCTGATGGACGTCCGGGCGATCCGCCGGTACGGCAAGATCAGGCGCGCGGACCTGCTCGCGGCGCTCGCCGGTCTCATCGGGGTGGTCGTGGCCGGACCGTTCTACGGTCTCGTCGGCGCCGTCGGCCTGTCGTTGCTCGCCATCGTCTACCGCTCCGCACGCCTCGACGTCGACGTGATGGGCAAGGTCGACGGCGAGAAGGCCGCCTGGGGCAGCGTCAACCGGCACCCGGAGCGGCGCACGTTCGCGGGTGTGATCGTCCTGCGCCCTGACGCTCCGCTGTTCTGGGCGAATGCCGCCCATCTGAAGGAGATCGTGATCGCCCACGTCCGCTTCGAGCGACGGCGTGCGGGCGGTCGTCCTCGACCTCGAGTCGACGAACCAGCTGGACACGACGAGCGTCGACATGCTCACCGAGCTGCTGCTCGATCTGCGCGACGAGGGGATCGACCTCTACCTCGTCCGCGTGTTCCAGCGCGTGCGCCAGGTGCTGAAGAGCGCCGGATTCATCGCCCTGATCGGAGACGATCACATGTGGCACAGCATCAGCGCGGGCGTCCGCGCGGCGCGGGAGGCGACGGGCCTGCGCCACAAGGCGTCCGCCGGGGCCGACGAGGACGACGACCTCGGGGCCTACAACGCGGGCGAGGAGCGCATCGCGGTCGGCGTCGACCCGCTGTCGCTGCCCGAGCGCCGCAGGCGGGGCGGCACTCACACCGCGACCGATCGCCACCGGGCTGAGCCGAGGTCGCTGCGATCCGGTGGGGTGTGTCGCCCCGGCCGCTGGTCGTGGGCCGCAACTGGGCGGTTCAGGGCCGGCACGGATGTGCGATGGCATCCCGGGGCGGATGATGAGCGTGGAGGTGGGGTGCTCGTGCGCGTCTCGAGCTCGTCGCACGAAGGGGTGCGGTGGAGGCGCTGGATCGCTGACCCGCTGGTGGTGGTGTCGCTCGTCGCGGCGGCATGTCTTGTCGTCGAGGCGGTCGTCGCGAAGAACGTGATCGAGGTGGAGCTGGACTTCTTCAGCCGGCTCGTCCCGCTGTGGATCTTCGTCGCGTACCTGGTGAGCGGCCTTCGGGATCGGACGAGCGAGATCGCGTTCAGCGTGGTGATCGTCCTGGCGACGACCGCCGTTCTCGTCCTGTACGCGGTCTGACGGTCTCTCCGCAATCCGGCGGCGTCCGGTCGTTCGTCACGCTTCCGGCGGTCGGACGCGATCGGGAGGGAGACAGCGGCCGAGCCGCGTCCGCCGGTTACTGCGGCGTTGTCGCCGTAGATGACGGGATCAGGCAGGTGCGGGTGGTGGCGGTCGGCGGTAGGAGGGTGCTCGAACGGCGCGCTTGACAGCCGGGATCACGAGCGGTCGCCGTGCGGAGGATGTCGTCACACGATCGGTGTCGATGGTGTGGTCAACACAGCGGTGGTCGTCGACCTGCGCCCGAGGAGCAGTGCCGCGACGAGTGGCACCGTGATCGAGAACACAGCGAACACCGCTACGCCCGCGCGCACCTCCGCCTGGTCGGGGAAGGAGGATGCCGCGATTGCGAGCGCAAGCGCGTTCGCACGGATGCCGGTGACCAGCGCCGCCGCGCCGCGGGTCTCGCGGCCCGGGCCACCTGCCAGCCAACCGAGTGCGAGCGCGGCAAGCACTGCAAGCGCGGCGACGATCGGGACGCGCTCGCCGGCCGATCGCACGATCGCGTCGCCGTCCCTGAGCAGGACCGTACCTACTGCCAGGAGGAGCGCCGCGCTGCCGACCTTCGGGAGCTTCGGGGAGACGCGTCTGGAGAAGGCGGGGAACAAGCGCCGGCACGCGAGCCCGATCACGAGCGGCAGCAGTACGACGGCCACCAACGCCACCACGATGTCGGTCACATCGATACGCGCGTCCGACGGGAAGCAGCGCAGCCGACCAGAGAGGAATCGCCGCCAGGTTCGCGAGCTCGAGCACTACGACGAGCGAGAGCGCGGTGACAGCGTCGGCCCCGGCGATCTGGGATGCCTTCAGACCGAGCGGCCCGGCGGATGCGATACCCACGAGCAGGAGGCCGGTTGCGTATCCCGGTGGCACCTGGAAGAGCTTCACGAGCACCCACACGAGCAGCGGGAGGATGATGACATCGACGACGGCGACGCGCCCGAACAGGCCTCCACGCCGCAACGGCGCAAGCACCTCGCGGATCGAATGGTCCATTCCGATCCCCATCCCGGCGGCCCACAGCGCGACGACGGCGCCGGCCGCGTAGGTGGCCCCGAGAAAGCCGTCCACCGCGCCATGATGACAGGCCTCGTCTCGTTCCGTCGCGCCGGTGCTGTCCTGTGGCGATGTTCAGCGTGGATCGGCGAGCAGGAGGTGCTCCACCCGCTCGAAGAGCGAGCCGGCTTGCGGAGCTGAGGACTGCGAATCCGGCCGGGTGCGCGCCGAGCTGGACGTTCGATCGTCACGGCGCCACCCGCGCAATCTCCACCAAACCGGCCGACGAGGTGGCGGCGGACGGCGTGCGAGGCTCGGACTACCGTGAACGGCCAGGTGCACCATGGCGACCGCGAGGCTCGTGTCCATCTGACGCCTGCCGAGTGGCGGGTTCTCTCGTTCCTTCCGACGCACCTGACGGTCGAGGCGATTGCCGAGCGGCTCGGGCGGAGCCGAAGCACGGTGAAGACGCACGTCGCGCATATCTACGACAAGCTTGGCGCGACAGGGCGCATGGAGGCGGTCGATCGCGCATGGGAGCTCGGGCTGCTGGCAGAGCCGGGCGGCCACCGGGCGCTGGTAGCGTCCGTCACGGCCGAGCCGCCTCCGGGCTCGCTCCCGCCGCGGACAGCGAACGCAACGACAAGGAGAGTGAGGTAGGCATGGCCATCGGTCCAGTGCAGTTGTTGGTGCTCGGGTTCGAGCATCCGGACTTTCACGGTCAGATCGTCGAGGAGCTGGAGAAGCTCCGGGAGAGCGACACCGTGAGGGTGATCGACGCGTTGGCGGTGTACAAGGATGCCGAGGGCGAGATGGAGGTGCTGCATCTCAGCAACCTCTCGAGGGACGAGGCGATCGAGCTGGGCAGCAAGGTGGCCGCGTTGATCGGTCTCGGGATCGACGGCGAGGAGGGCTTCTACGCCGGCGCCGAGCTGGGCGCGGAGGCAGCGGCCGAGGAGGGGATCGAGGTGTTCTCCGACGAGCTCGCCTGGGACGTGCTCGCGGACATCCCCAACGACTCGGCGGCAGCGCTGCTGCTGATCGAGCACCACTGGGCCGTGGGGCTCCGCGACGCGATCCTGCAGGCAGGCGGGATCGGGCTGGGCGACAGCTTCATCCACCCCGCCGACCTCGTCGCGATCGGGCTCGCCACCGCAGCAGAGGCCGAGCAGTACGCCGCGATGCACCCCACCGACGCGGCAGTCGGCTAGCAGCACAACCCGAGCACGCCAGCACACCAACCACGGAGGTCTCTCAGATGATGGCTCGCAGAGTCGCCCGACGCACCTCACGCCGCACCGCACGCCGCCGCTAGAGCACGCGGGGATCCTGGCCGGCTCTCCGCCACTAGCTCGTCGCAGTCGCGGAGAGCCGGCGCCCCTGTCCGCAGGGGCCGATCCGGACACGGCTTCGTGTCTGTGCTCTCGCGCGATGCGTCTGCTGAGTGCTCCCGTGCGGGCGCCGACGCTCCTCACTCAGCGCTCGGCGAGGGCGTCGACCGGTGGAAGATCAGCCGAAGCGGATGATCCGCGTCGCCCTCCGCGCGTGGTTCTGTCTGGTCGGATGCCTACGCTTCTAAGCACTTCGTCATCAGGAGGGCGCACCGTGACTCGATCCCGGCTCGACGTCGGCACTGAAGGGCGCCTTTCGCCGGGCGCGGGAGTCTCGTGAGACTCCGCTTCCACAAGCCCGCCGGTGAGAGCGAGGGCGACCCGGCGCACGTCCAGCGCGAGGCCGATCAGGTCGTCGAGCTCGACGCCGCGCAGCTGGCACAGCTGTCCGGCGTCTTCGCCGCCCCCCGCTGGCTGCGCGATCTCGGCCTCGCCTCGTGGTTGGCCGCCGGCGCGTTCCTCCTGCTCGCCGGTCTCATCTGGTTGCTCGGCGCGACTGCGGAGATCACCGGCCCGGTCGTCGTCGCCTTCCTGCTGGCCTGCGTGACGCAGCCCGTCGTGCACTGGCTGGGGCGGCATCACGTGGGGAGAGCGGGAGCCGCAGCGATCATGGTTCTCTCCTTCCTCGCATTGGCGATCCTCATCAGTCTCATGGTGATCGGGGGGATCAGCTCCCAGTCGTCCGACATCTCGTCGACGATGTCCACCGCCGGCGACAAGATCTCGGACTGGATGCAGGACGCCGGGATCAGCTCCTCGAGCTCGTCCAGCACCACGGCGACGGCGCAGGCCGACACCACGGCCGCGGTCAAGACGCTGATCACCGGGATCGCAACGGGGATCAGTGGCATCACGTCCCTCGTTCTCGGCCTCTCGTTCACGATGCTGAGCCTGTTCTTCCTGCTCAAGGACGGACCCTCGTTGCGGGCGTGGGTCGACGAGCATCTCGGCGTCCCGAAGCCGGTCGGGCGCACCGTCACCGGTGACGTCATCGTCGCCCTCCAGCGGTACTTCGCAGGCGTGACGATCGTGGCCGCGTTCAACGCGATCCTCGTCGGGCTGGCCGCGCTGATCCTCGGCGTTCCCCTCGCCGGCACGATCGCGATCGTGACGTTCGTCTGCGCCTACATCCCGTACCTCGGTGCGTTCGTCGCCGGTGCGTTCGCCGTGCTGATCACGCTCGGGTCGTCGGGCACGACGGACGCTCTGATCATGCTCGTGGTCGTGATCCTGGCAAACGGCGCCCTGCAGCAGATCCTCCAGCCCATCGCCTACGGGGCGACTCTGGGGCTGAATCCGTTGGTGGTCCTCATCGTCACGATCGCGGCCGGCAGCCTCTTCGGGATGCTTGGCCTCGTCCTTGCGGCTCCACTGACGTCAGCGGCGGTTCATATCAAGACGGACCTGGAGAAGGCGCGCGCCGCGGCGCTCCTGGCAGGCGAGTCGCCGCCGGAGCCGCCTGACGAGGGACTCCAGCCCGCACCGGCCTGAGCCCGGACGGGGGAGGGGACACCCTCACCTGTCGTGCCGGAGACGCAGCGGTCAAGCCCCTAGCCCCGATGTCCGCCCGCGAGCAGCGGAGCTCCGTCCATGCCCGGATCGTGCTCGAGTCTCGAGCCGCCGAGGTGAAGTCCGAGTTCATGCATCCGTGCGACCGCCTCCGACCGTGTGGATGCGTCGAGCTTCGCGTACACCGACGAGACGTGGGTCTTGACCGTTGCCGGTGAGACGAACAGCTGCGCGGCGATCTCCTTGATCGACAGATGCGTGGGCAGGAAGGGAAGGACTCTGACCTCCGCCCGGGTGATGTGGAGGTCGGTCAGGCTGCAACGCCTTCGCTCGAGATCCTCGAGCCGGCAGACCAGCATGCCGGGGTCCTCGTACCCGGCAAGAGCCGCTCGGGCCACGTCGATGTGCTCCTGGGCGGCGAGCCGGTCACCCGTGTCCAGGCTGAGGTTGCCCCAGTGGATGTTGATGTCGGCCTGCATCCAGCGGGTTCCTCCGAAGAGGTTCCGAACGCGACGAGCGCGCGCGAGCTCTGCTCCCGCTCGCTCGAGGTGACCGTCGTGAGCGAGGACGAGGGCCCGCGCGGTGAGGGCGATGCCCCCTGGAAGCGCGTCATCGAGCCCTGCCTCGGCCGACAGCGCCGCCGCTTCCTGTGCCGCCTTGCGCGCGATCGACCAGTCGTCTGTCCTTGCCGCCGCGAAGGCGAGATACCCAAGGCACTGGATCCTGACGTGGGCGAGATCCGGTCGACCGCGCGAGAGCACCAGCGACGCGCGGAGCGTGTCTGCGGCTACGCCTGGTCGCCCGAGCAGCAGGTGGGCAGTGCCGACGGCGAGAGCGCCTTCGAGCCGGCAGCGCGCGGATGCCGTGCGTCGCGCCTCGCAGACCAGCTCTCCATCGGAGAGCATCTGCCGGACCCCTCGAGGCGCGAGAGCCGATCGGAACGTGAGCACCTCGTTCGTCGTCTCGGCGTTGGCGGCGCCGGCCGCCGCCCCGTAGCGTTGCGCCTTCTCGAGCTCACCCATGCGCATGCACACAGAGGCTGCCGCGAGCGCCAGCGAAGGCGCAGACTCGATCTGCTCCTCGCTGCAGCCGCTAAGCCAACGCCGTAGGGTCTCGAGCCGACCGCGGCTCGCGAACCCGTCGACGGAGGCGAGAGCCACTCGGCCGGCGAGCTCGAAGTCCTCGCAGGCGCGCGCGCAACGGAACGCCTCCCCTGGACGCGCAGCCTCCTGGTCGTACCAGACGGCAGCACGGGAGAGGCATTCACGCGCGAGACGCGGATCGGAGCGCTCGAGCTCGGCGCGGAGGAGCTCGGCGAGCAGCCGGTGATACCTGTACGAGCGGCGGTGATCGTCGAGCGCGACGACGAAGGAGCTCGATCTCTCGAGCTCGGCAAGTCTCTCCGCGGAGCCCGTGACCGAGAGCACCGCGTCGCACGCCTGAGGCGTCAGCTCGGACAGCACGGAGGTCGCGAGCAGGAACCGACGCCGTCTCCTCCGTCGCCTGGTCGAGGACGACCTCGCTGAGGTACTCCGCTATCTGGCGCAGGTCGCCGGTCACCGTCCGCGCCACGTCTTCGGCGGTGGCGGCCCCCTCGAGCGCCTGCAGGGAGAGGACGATCCCGGCCGGCCACCCCTCGGTGCGCTCGGCCACGACTTCGAGTGCGTCCTCGGGCAGCTTCGACCCGCTGGTTTCCGCAAGCTCGTGCAGCTCGCGTCGATCGAAGGCGAGCTCGCTGGCTCTGATCTCGACGAGGTCCCCGTTCAGCCGCCGTCGAGCCAGAGGGAGCTGGAGATCGGTGCGCGTGACGAGCGTCACGTGTGTTCCGGCGCCGACCCCGTCGAGGAGGCGATCGAGGCTCTCGAGGGCACCCCCTGTGGTCAGCTCGTGTGCGTCGTCGAGGACGAGCTCGACCGGCGAGAGTCGGTCGAGCTCGCGCGTGATCGCCGCCAGGACGACCTCGGGAGTGCTCGTGGCGCCGGCCGCCAGCTCTGCGAGCGGCTCCGATCCGGCTGGATCGATCCTGTCGAGCGCCCGCGCGATCGAGCACAGAAATGCGACAGGATCGTCGTCGCCGCTGTCGAGGTTGATCCAGGCCACCAGCCGCTGCGAGCGCTCACACCACTGGCGGGCCAGAGTCGACTTTCCGTAGCCCGCAGGCCCTGAGATCAGCGCTATCCGCACGTCGTCCGCGGCGGCGAACCGGTGCAGCAGTCGCTCACGCTCCAGCGCTCCAGGTCGGATCGGGGCGGGATCGAACTTCGAGGAGCGGCCGGGCCAGGCTCGCAGTGGCGGTTCTTCGCCGGCGACCGTCGGACGGTGCACCGGCCTCGTCCCGGGCGAGCGACCGCTGTGGACAGCGGCCGGAGGCCGGATCGTCGTCCGGGCTCCGACCTCCGCGGGTCTCGACGTCCGCTGGTCGGGTCGGGCGGGTCTGTTCTGGATCGCGCTCATCTGCACTGCTTTCGCTCCTGCAGTCAGCCGGCTGACCCGCGGCCGGGGTGTTGTCATCACCGTTGCAGGAGGTCTGCTCTTCGCCGTCACCCAGAACGGGTGACGGCCACAATGGGTGAGGACGCTGCCGCATGGCTCGTCACCAGGCGGCGGGGGAGATCCGGGAGGGACCTACGCCGGTCGGGTCGGCGCGGCGTCGACCAGCCCGAGCTCGGCGGCGCGCTGAACCGCCTCGCTCCGGGACGACACGTCGAGCTTCCTGTAGATCGACTTCGTCTGTGTCTTCACGGTGTTGTGGGAGACCCCGAGCCGCTCTGCGACTTCCCCCAGGGTGAGGTGGGTCATGAGCAATGGGAGAACCCGGAGCTCCGCGGTCGTGAGCGACCACTCCCAGCCCGACTGCCCTTCACCACGCGAGAGCGACTGTGCCTGAAGGCGTTGCACGCGCTGGCCGAGCACACCGAGGTCGGGCCGCTGGTGAAGGATCTCGGACGCGTCGAGGAGTGCCGCGCGCGCGGCGTTGACCTCCCCGAGGTCGCAATAGGCCTCGGCCATCTCGAGCAGCGTCTGAACGGAATACCAGGGGATCGCACGTGTCAGGAGCGCCCGGATGCGCTGGCAGACTGCGAGCGCCACTAACGCAGCCTCGTCGTTGCCGGACGCGGCCTCGAGGCGAGCCTCGGCTGCTGCGACCAGCGCGAAGTGGATGTAACCCGGGTAGTCCTCGACGCTCTCGGTCGGCCGTGCGAGTTCGAGCCGGGCGCGGGCCGCCTCGTCATCCCCGCGTCCGAGGGCGAGCAGGGCCAGCTGCGCCTGGGCGGTCATCACTGCGTAGCGATTGCCCGTCACGCTCGCGACCTCGATCATGGCGGCAAGGCGTCGTTCTCCCTCGCCGAGATCGCCGGTGAGGAGGAAGGACGTGCCGTGCGTCCAGGCTGCGAGCCCGAGCATCGGGCTGGAACGAGGCAGGCCGGCGAGCGCGGACTGGGCGTCACGACGCATCTGCTCGGGGCCGTGCCGACACATCAGCGCCTCGAGCGTCGCGACCCAGTGCGTCGCGTCCGTGCTCCCGTCAGGCAGCGGGTCGTCCTCGCGCAGCCCTCTCACCGCCCCGTCCGCCCACCGCTCGGCCTGGAACGGTCGTCCGCTCAGGGTGTGAAAGAGCGCGGCCAGCACCGAGACCGCGGGGTACCTCGTGATCGACACCGGATCGTCGAATCGGGAGAAAGCCTCCTCGAGCAGCGCTGTGCGGCCCTGCTGATACAGGGGTATCGCCGTCGTGCACAGCAGGCGTGCCGCCCGGCCGTCATCCCCTGCCGCAAGTGCGTAGCGCAAGGCGTCCTCGGGACGGCCGTTCCCGTCGCACCAGGCGGACGCGCGGGCTCGGATTCCGGTGCTCGCTCGCCCATCAGACGTCTCGAGCTGACGCTGCAGGGCCGCTCGAAAGAGGTCGTGATAGCGAAACCAGACGCGCTCGCGGTCGAGCGGCACGAGGAACAGGTTCGATTGCTCGATGCGCTGGAGCATCTCTCGCGAATCAGTACGGGAGAGCACCGCGTCGCAGAGCTCCGGACACATCCGGGTGAGCACAGACGACCCTCTCAAGAAGGCAAGCTGGTCATCCGGGAGTGCCGCCAGCTCGCCGAAGAAGTAGTCGGAGACGAGCCGGTCCTGCCTGCAGCTCGCCGAGATCCGGCAGCGATCCTGTCTCTCTGATCGCCAGCGCGCAGAGGTAGAGGCCGGCGGCCCACCCCTCGACGTGGCCGTTGAGGTCCTTCGCGTCGGCATCGGACAGAGCGACGCCCGTGCTCGCGACGAGCTCTCGTGCTTCCGAGTCGTCGAAGGCGAGATCGCGGGCCGTGAGCTCCAGCGTCTCGCCGGCGAGCCGAGCGCGCGAGAGCAGTCGTCCGAGGTCGGACCGACCGCAGAGCACGAGCTGCGATCCATGTGGGATGTCGCGAGCGAGCAGGAGCAGAGCATCGAGCGACGCTCCTCTCAGCACCTGGACGTCGTCGACGACGAGCACGAACGGGCCGCTCGTGACCAGGCCGGTCCTGAGCGCCTGAAGGAGCGATCGAGAGCTCGCCATCCCCACCCCGCTCGGGAGCTGATCTGCCTCCAGGACCTCCGCCTCTACGAGAGCCAAGGCCACGTACTGGAGGAACACCGTCGCGTCCGAATCGTCAGGATCCAGCGAGAGCCAGGCGAGGGGTCGTGAATCATCCGACGCCCACTGGGCGAGAAGCAGCGTCTTGCCGTATCCCCCCGGAGCGGTGACGCTGATGACGCGCTCCTGCGCGCCGAGAAGTCTCTCGACAAGGGCACGACGACGGATCGTGCCCTCCCGCACGATGGGCGCCCGCGCCTTCGACGGGATCAGGGAAAACTCGATGGTGGTCTGTGACGTCAAGGCATCTTGCGGAGCAGCTGGACGGAGGCACGATGTCGGAAGTTGTGCGCCCTGGCCCTACGATACAGTTGGCATGCTTCACGAGAGTCATCTCGACGACGTCGCGGTGGTGGCCCGCGCGGGTGGCGACCGTGTCGGTCGATCGGGAGCGAGAGCCGCTCGGGCGGCACAGGGCTGGCCGACAGCGAGGCCGGCGCCGCCCAGGCGCGCGCGCTGCAGGCAGCGACGGCGCTGCTGACGGACCCGAAGACGTGATCGGGCCCGAGGAGCTCGATGATCCCGCCCGCCGCCAGGCTCTACCTCGGTCGCGGAGGTCAGCCGCGCCACGTAGACCTCGACGTCTTCGTGGCGGAGGTCGTGGATCAGGCCGGCCATCGTGTCGATGCCGGTCGCGTCCACATGGGTCGTCCCCTCGGCGTCGAGGACGAGGGACCGCGTCTCCGTGCGAGCTCCTCGCAGCGCCTCGCGCACCCGCCCTGCGAAGTACCCCGCGTTCGCGAAGAACAGTCGGTCATCGAGGCGATACACGACGACTCCCGGGGTGATGCGGGCGGTCGGATGGAGCGAGACGTCCGCATAGCGGTCCAGCGTCTCGACCCAGCCGAGAACCGCGTCGTGCGGTCGAGCAGAGCGTCGGACTGCGTCGATCACGGAGAGGCCGACGGCGAACAGGAGCGCCGTCGAGGAGACCCGTGACGACGACGAGGGTCGCCGTCACCGCGGCGATCGCCAGCTCCACGTGGTCAGTTGCCTCGAGCGCGCGCCACGCGGCCGGATCGACGAGTGAGAGGGCTGCGACCACGATCACCGATCCGAGGACGGCCTTCGGGAGGTAGGCGATCGGCTCGGTCAGGAACAGCAGCACCAGCGCGACGGCCATCGCTGCGGCCACACCCGAGATCTGGCTCCTGGCGTGCATGTCGTCGTTGACAGCGGTACGCGAGCCGCTCGCTCCGACCGGGATCCCCTGGGTCAGCCCTGCCGCTGCGTTGGCCGCCCCGAGAGCCAGGACCTCCTGGTTCACCCGGACGTGTTGTCGATGCTTGCCTGCGAACGCCCGGGCAGTGAGGATGCCGTCCGCGAAGCAGACGAGGGCGATTCCCGCGGCGGCGGGCACGACCACGAGCGTGTCGGCCAGTGTCGGCGTCGGCACCGCGAGCTCGGGCAGGCCAGAAGGAACGGCACCGACGACAGCGACGCCGTACGAAGCGAGATCGATCGACTGCGAGACGACGATGGAGCCGATCACGACGACGAGCGCTGCGGGAACCCGCGGCACCCAGGCCCGCGATCCGAACAGGACCGCGAGCGAGACCGTGCTGACCAGGATCGTGGCGCCGCTTGCCTGATCCAGCTCTCGGATGACCTCGTAGAGCTGGTCCAGCGGCTCGCTCGCCGTGACGGGGACGCCGAGGAGCTTGCCGAGCTGTCCGATCACGAGCACGATCGCGACGCCGTGGAGGTACCCGATCAGGACGGGTCGCGAGAAGTAGTCGGCGAGCCACCCGAGCCGAAGCATCCACATGATCAGGAAGAACCCGGCGGCGAGGAGCGCGATCATGGCCGTCAGCTCGACCGCCTCCTGGCTCCCTGCGGCAGCGAGCCCGAGCACCGCTGCGGCCGTGAGCGCGGCAAGCGAACCCTCAGGCCCGACGGCCGCCTGCCGCGACGAGCCGAGCAACGCGTATGCGATCACCGGGAGAAGGAGCGCGTACAGCCCGTTGACGGGGGTGGCACCGGCGAGCTCTGCGTACGCCATCGCCGACGGGATGGCGAGCGCCGCCACGGTGACACCAGCGACGAGATCGCTCCCGGCGGCGCCCTTCGAGTAGTCCGTCAGGCTCGAGGTGAGCGGGATCGCGCGCCGCAGCAGCGACGTCGTCTGGCGCTCACGGAACGGCGATGCTCCCCCGTACGGTCCGGGCGTGCCGAGATCGTCGCTCCGCTCGTCAGGCACGGGCGCTCACGTCCGCCTCACAGGCGCGCGACCCTCCCGACCGGTCGATCGTGCGCCTCCGCGGTGCACGACTGCATCAGCCAGACCGGGTGAGCGCATCCGGAGCGGAGGCCACGGTCGAGCCCAGCCGCTTGCGGTACCAGAGGACATCCGTTCCGGATGGGAAGTCCTCGACTCGACCCACCAGCTCGTAGCCGGCGCGCTCGTAGAAGGGCTCGGGCCTGGAAGTCGTAGGTGAAGTGGACGGTCTGCGTGCAGCCTCGGGCCGCCGCTTCGGCTTCGGCGGCGGCGAGGAGCTGCATCCCGAGCCAGCGACCGCGGAGGCTCGGGTCCACCCAGAGGCTCTGGAGCTCGCAGCAGTCGCCCCAGGTCCAGCCGCTGATGCCGGCCGACGATCCGGCCGCCGTCGCGCACGAAGATCGCCAGCTCGACCTCGTCGCCGAGTCCCATGGCGGCGGCTGCCTCACGGCGGATCTGTGTCTCGAGGAACTCGATGTCGAGAGGATCGGGATTGCTCTCGACCTGGAACTCCACGACGGCGGTGTCAGGCGTCGACGATCTGCTCGATCAGAGAGAGGTCGTCGAAGTACGTCCGGTAGGAGCGGATCTTGCCGTCGCGGAAGTCGGCGATCGTGGCGCCGGCCAGCGTGACCCGCCGTCCCGTCGCTTCCAGGGCTGCATCCTCCCCGAGGATGAGCGGACCGGTGTGATCGGCTTCGATCACCCATTCGGCGAACGCCCTGTTGCCGACCTCGTCGAGTCCGCGGACCAGGATCACCACGTTCGAGAACGCCGTCTCGCGGAGGGCGGCGAGCGCGACCATCGCGGACAGCCCGGACACGCTCGCGTACGGCGACCACCCGACGACATCGTCGGTGAACAGGGTGCCGGGATCGACCGATGCGCCACCGACCTCCGCCTCGAGCGCCTTCCAACAGCACGTCCTTGCGCGATCTACTCACTTGCTGTCACCTCCAGTCCTAGCGATCAGTTCGACAGCTCCTCTGACGAATCGGGGCGCGTTCAGATCCCGAGGGCCTTGGCCTTCGCCGCCGTGAACTCCTCGTCGGTCAGCGCGCCCGAGGCGTGCAGCGCTGCGAGGTGCTCGATCTGGTCGGTCGGGTCTGCCGGAGGCGGCGCGTACTGCGGCTGGGGCCTCGACGTCGTCGGCAGGAGGAGCCGCCTCCTCGAGCCTGCTGTTGCTCCGCGTTCTCGTTGGCGCGATGGTGAGCAACCGCCGCTCCGGCGATCAGCGCGCGGCGTCGTGTCCGTCGCCTGAATCCCATGGGAGTGCTCCTTCCGTTCGTCGGGTCGAACCGCACGTCATCGCCACCCTGTCACGGGCAACGCTCGCGGCACCTCAGCCGAAGTGGCCGATTTCGCGACCGGAGAGGGCGACGTACGCTGACGTCGATGCGAACGCCGATCAGGAATCCTCCGGACCCGATGTACGCGGAGATCGAGGTGCACCGGACGATGATCTGCGATCGCGTTCGCACCGAGGCCTTCCGGCGTGCGATCGACGCCGACGGTGCGCCCCGGCGACGTCGTTCTCGACGTCGGGGCAGGAAGCGGCATCCTGAGCATGTTCGCGGCGCGGGCAGGAGCTGCACGCGTCTACGCGGTGGAGCGGACGACCGTCGCCGTCATGGCGCAGGAGCTGACCGCCGCGAACGGGTTCGCGGACGTCATCCGCGTGATCCAGGGCGACATGATGGACATCGAGCTACCGGAGCGCGTCGACGTGATCGTCTCGGAGTGGCTCGGAGGGTTCGGGATCGACGAGGGCATGCTGCCTCCCGTGATCGCGGCCCGTGAACGCTGGCTCAAGCCGGGCGGCGTCATGATCCCGCGCTCGGTCACGGCGTGGGCAGAGCTGGTGCACGACCGATACCTCGACGAGACGGTGGGGTTCCTGAAGGACGACCCGTACGGCCTCGAGCTCGAGAAGCTGGTCGAGATGACGGTGAACGAGATCTCGTATTCCGGCACCTTCCGTCACCTCGCGGCGGGCGACAGCCGCTCCGAGCCGGGTCGGTTGTGGACGACGGACGCGAACCTGATCTCGCTCGAGCAGGCGCAGGCGCCTCACGCAGGCCTAGACGCAGCTGCAGGTCCGCGACCACGGGACGGCCAACGCGCTCGCGCTCTGGTTCAGCGCCGAGCTCGCGCCCGGACGTCTCGCTCTCCGTCGGCCCCGGCGATCCACCGACGCACTGGGGGATGACGACGGCGCCGCTGCGCTCGCCCGTGGAGCTCACGCCCGGCATGGTCGTCCGCGCCAGGGTCAGGACCGCCCCGGCCCGGCCGATCGGAACGTGGACGAGCTGGGCGATCGCGATGCCGGGTGCCGACTGGGAGGAGCACGACGAGCAGTCGGTCTGGGTGGAGATCGACGACTGAGCGGCTCGGGTACTCTCTGGCGGCTCCCTTCCTCGACCGCGAGGCGGTTGAGCCGTGGGGGAGCGGCGAGCGCCGCTCCCCCACGAAGGCATCGACTACTGGGCGGCTTCGAGGCCCGGAAGGCAGCGACGGCGTCTTCGAGCGTCGCGAAGATGCGCTCCTCGCCGATCTTGTCGGTCAGCCCGAATCGCTCGAGCTCGGGGCGGACGGCGTGACGGACGTCGGCGACCGCGAAGACGACGCCGCGTGCCTCGAGTTGGCCGGCGAGCTCGACGAGGGTCTTGCCGCCCGTGTAGTCGACGTCGTCGACCGCGTTCGCGAGCAGGACGAACCACCGCGGCGGCTCGGGCCCGGAGACGAGCGCGATCGCCTCCTCGGTGAAGCGTGCGGCGTTGGCGTAGAAGAGGCCGACGCCGAAGCGGTAGACGACGAGGCCCGGCTCGGTCTCCGCGCCCGTGCTCGGCAGGAACGCGAGACGATCTTGCCCTGCGTCGTCGCGGGTGATGACCGAGTCGTGCGGGTCGTAGTGCCGTCTCACGTGGTCGAGGAGCGAGAGCACGATCGCGAGGATGACGCCCTGCTCGACGCCGACGCCGACGACGACCGCGGCCGTGATGGCGGCGATCCAGAACTCGTCGCGGCGCAGACGCGTAGATCTCCTTCATGTGCGCCATGTCGATCAGCTTGATGCCGATCACGAACACGACGGCGGCGAGCACGGCGTTCGGCATGTACTGCGAGCGGCTTCGTCAGGAAGAGCAGGACGATCGCGACCATCGCCGCCATCGCGAGCATCGCGACCTGGCTCGACGCCTTCGATTCCTCCGCCATCTTGCTCTTCGTCGGGCTGCCGTTGACGACGAAGGTGCTGCTGAGCCCGGCGGCGATGCTCGCGACGCTGAGGCCGACGATGTCGGTGTTCTCCTCGAAGTGCTCCTTGTACTTGACCGCGTAGGCCCGCGAGGTCGCGGCGCTCTGCGCGATGATCACGAGGAACATCGAGACGCAGGTCGCGAGCAGCGGCCCGACGTCGTCCCAGCCGACGCCGCTCGGCAGCCCGATCGAGGGCAGGCCGCTCGGCACCGTCCCGAGCGTCGAGACGCCGTGCGACTCGAGGTCGAATGCCCAGCTGATCGCGATCGCGCCGACGACGGCGACGAGACCGCCGGGGATCATCGGGATCCACTTCTCGAACACCACGAGCGTCGCGATCACCGCCAGCGACACCGCGAGGGTCGCGAGCGACGTGTCGGGGATCTCCTTCAGCGTGTCCCAGAACTTGACCACCGTGCCGCTGAGCTGGTCGAGATCGACCGACGGCGACGCCACGCCGAGCATGCCGCCCAACTGCCCCATCGCGACCTGGATCCCGACGCCCGTGAGGAAGCCGACGAGCACCGTGCGCGAGATGAAGTCGGCCAGGAAGCCGAGCTTCGCGACCCGCGCCAGGATCAGGAGGCCACCCGTGATCAACGCCGCGAGGCTCGCGAAGGCGAGCCACTCGTCCGAGCCCGGAGTGAGCCCGGAGACGCTGAGGCCGGCGATACCCGCGTACATGATCGCCGCCGTCGCCGAGTCGCCGCCGACGACGAGGTGGCGCGACGAGCCGAGGATCGCGAAGGCGATCGCGGGCAGGAGGATCGTGTAGAGACCGGTGATCACCGGCGTCCCGGCGATCTTCGTGTACCCCATCACCTCCGGGATCGCGAGCGCCGCAAGCGTCACACCCGCCACGACGTCCTTGGACAGCAGCGACTTGTCGAACGGCCGGATCCCCTGCAGCACGGTGACGTAGCGGGAGAGGCCGGATGGGGCGGCGGCGGACGTGTCGGTCACGGTCGGGTCATCCTCCTGGAATCGCGGACTCTCCGAGCGAGGAAGCGCATGCTACGTGACCAGACGGCGGTCGAGCGTCAACGGGTGGTCAGGCAGCTGCCGGGCACGACCGAGCACCATCTCAGGGCCTGGTGCGGCGGTCGTCCTAGTCACGCTGTGACCCTCCTGCTCGCTGACGCTTCGCCTTGGCTGCTTGCTTGGCGTCCTTCTTCGCGAGCCTCTTGCGCCGGTGCTCTTCCTTCGTCTCGGTGGTCTTCGCCTTCGCGTCCGCGTACGACTGGGCCACGAGCTGCTTGCCGCCCCTCCAGCCGAAGACGAGGCAGACGAGGACGATCGCGACGACCTGGTTCCAGGCGGTTGTGATCAGCTGCTGAGCGGTCGAGTAGTCGACCGCCTGTTGGTTTGGGACGTTGCAGCATTCGTTGAGCGCGAGCGCATTCGTTGCCTGGGTGATGCCGACCGCGCCGGGTGTGAACGAGGTGACGTTGGCAAGCGAGCCCGAGCCCACGACCCACATGACTGACTCGAAGGTGACCGGAATCGCGAAGGCGGCCAGGAAGATCGCGATCACGATCAGCTTGCAGGTCCAGGAGAGGAACGACGGCAGGAACGCACGCGTCAGGTAGCGCCTCGGGTTGGCTGAGGATCACGCCGCCCTGCTTGGCCTGCGCCCAGAGCTTCTTGACGAAGCGCCAGAAGATTCGCGCGAGCACGACGATGCGACGGCGATACCGGCGACGACGAGCAGGGTCGCGCCGGGGTTGGACGTCTCCCGGCCGAAGCTGACGTCGAACGCCCCCGGGACGCTGAGGAACATGTAGAGGTAGACGAACGTCCCGCCGATCGTGGAAGATCTTCTGCACGAGGTAGGCGGCGATCGAGCCGCCGAACGTGCAGCTCGGGATGATGGTCACGAACATGAACAGGGTCACGAAGGTGCCGATGTTCGCCGGCAGGAACCCGTTCATCGCCACGCCGACGGCGTAGGCGGCGACGATCGGCCACAGCAACACCTCGCCCGGGTACGCGGCGGAGAGGATCCCGTAGTAGGAGAGCCCTGCGAAGAACGTCTGGCCGGTCTGGAAGATCAGCGCGGCGACGATGTAGCCTGGCGGAATCGCCTCGATCTGATCCCAGAGCTCTGCCAGCCAGCCGCGCACGTCGACGCCGAGCAGTTGGAGGATCAGCCAGAAGAGCGCGAGCCCGACGAGCCAGAGGATGATCTTCTCGATCCTGCGGCGCGGGAGGCGCAGATCGAGGAGATCGTGCCCTCCGGAGGGTCACGCTCGTCGCGGGGTCGCGCCGGAACGTGGTCGGAGCCGGCCCGGTGACGGCACGACGGGGGCGCGCGACGAGCGAGGGACGGGTCGAGGGAGCGCATGAGAGGATCAGGGCATGACGTCACGCGTTGAGAGCACCGGCGGGTCACGGCACCGCCACGCGCCGGCCTCGTGCTCGCCACGCTGATCCTGGTCGCGGGGGTGGCGAACCTCAACCTGTCGGTCGCCAACGTGGCGCTGCCCGACATCGGGGAGTCGTTCGACGCGTCGCAGACGTCGCTCGACCTGATCGCCGTGGGCTACTCGCTCGGGCTCGCCGCCTCGGTGCTCTGGTTCGGCGCGCTGGGCGACCGCTACGGGCGCAAGCTGATGATCGTCGCGGGCATGTCGCTGACGATCCCCGCGTGCCTGCTCGCGGGCTTCGCGCCGTCGTCCGACGTCCTCTTCGCCGCCCGCGTTCTCGGCGGGTCTTGCCGCCGGCATGGCCTACCCGACGACGCTGGCGCTGATCACGGCGCTGTGGTCGGGGCCCGGGCGGACGAAGTCGATCGCGCTCTGGTCGGCGCTCGGCGGCGGCATCGCGCTCCTCGGGCCGCTCATCTCCGGCGCCCTGCTCGAGCACTTCGACTGGGGCTCGGTCTTCCTCGTCACGCTGCCGCTCGTCGCGATCGCGCTGCCGATGGCGATCTACTTCGTCCCGAGTCACGTCAACGAGGGAACCGAGCCGGTCGACAACCTCGGCGGCGTCCTCTCCGCCGTGCTCGTCGGCGCGCTGATCATCTCGATCAACTTCCTGCCGGTGCCGAGCGAGCAGACGGTCGCGCTCGTGCTGCTCGGGGTCGCGGCTCGTGGCCGGGGTCCTCTTCTTCCTCCGGCAGCGCCGGGCGAGCCAACCCGCTCTACGACCTTCACGTCGCCGCCCGTCCGACCTTCTGGGTCGCCGCCTGCGCCGGGATCATCGTCTTCGGCTCGCTGATGGGAGCGGCGTACATCAGCCAGCAGTACCTGCAGAACGTGCTCGGCTACTCGACGCTCGAGGCGGGCGCCGCGATCCTCCCCGCGGGCATCGTTCATGGTGCTCGTCGCGCCGCGCTCGGCCAAGCTCGTGGGCTGCACGGGTCGCGGCAGACGCTGCTCACGGGCAGGCGCTCCTCTTCGTCGCGTTCCTGCTGATGTTCGCTGCTCTGGAAGGAGGACACCCCGTACTGGCAGGTGGCGATCCCGTACATGTTCCTCGGGATCGGGAGTCGGCCTCGCGGGCACGCCGTCCTCGAACTCGCTCACGGGGTCGGTGCCGGTGCACCCGCGTCGGCATGGCCTCCGGGCACGGCCGACCTGCAGCGCGACCTGGGCGGGGCGCTGATGACGTCGATCTTCGGCGCGCTCCTCACCGCCGGCTACGCCTCGGCGATGGGCGTCGGCGATCGCCGAGCTCGGGCAAGGACGTCTCGCGAGAGCACGCAGGCCACGCTCCAGCTCTCGTACGCGAGCGCCGAGGACCTCGCCGCCGCAGAACCCGCAGTACGCGAGCCAGATCACCGCGGCGGCGCAGTCGTCGTTCCTCGACGGCGACCAGTGGGCGTACCTGGCCGCGATGGTCGCGATCCTGATCGGGATGGCGCTCGTCTTCCGCTTCTTCCCGCGCAAGGACGCGGAGAACGAGCTGCGCGCCGTCGTATCACGCCATGACACGGAGCCGGTCCGGCCGACGTCGACGCTCCGTGCAGACCCGTCCCGGCACCGGTCCGGCCGTCGTCCCGGGACATGTCTCCGGCCGGAGGATCTCCGATGACGGCCGCATGCTGCTGGCGTCGAGCGGGACGGTCACGTTCTTCGAGGGCTGGGATCTGACGGGGAACTACACGTTCGTCGATCTCGTCGCCGCCTCGACGAACGCGCTCAACGGCGCGCTGCTGGCGCGACGACCCGACCACTACAAGAACTTCACGATCGTCGGGATCCTGCTGATGGCGCTGCTGGCGGGGCTCGGCGGCGGGATCACGCGAGACGTCCTGCTCGGGCGACGTCCCGTCGGCGCTGACGAACCCGGCGTACATCACGCTGGCGCTCGCTGTTCGGGCTGCTCGGCTACTCCCTCGCGTACACGAAAGGGCAGCTGTTCCGCGAGGGGATGTTCCAGTTCATGACGTCGTTCTCGCTGCCCTGGTACGCGATCGTCGGCGCGCAGAAGGGGGTCGAGCACGGGATCCCGATGCTCGGCTGCGTCCTGCTCGCGGTGATCGGCCCGACCGCGGGGCGCTGGTACGTCGACGTGTCGAGCGGCGTCACGCCGAAGCAGTTCATCCGCGGCGAGTGGTTCGTCACGATCGCCGCGCTGACGGGGCTCGTCTGGATCCTGACGTTCTGGGCGACCGACAACACGTGGATCGCGCTCGGGAGTCGCGTTCGTGCTCGGCTACACCGTCGCGCGTCGCGGCTCTCTGGTACGCGTGGGAGGAGCCGCTCGCGAAGGAGCCGACGGGCGTGTACAAGCACAGTGACGGTCGGCCGATGCTCGGCCGCAAGCTGAAGGGCAAGTCACAGCGAGAGCTGCGTGACCTCGGCCTCCTGGTGGAGGACGGCAACCAAGTTGCAATCGGCAAGGAGGCGACGACGTAATGTCGGACACACATTCCGATGTCCTGGTGGGCGGGTACCCGGACATCGACGCAGCGACGAGGGACTTCGACGCGCTCGCGGAGCTCGTCGGGGACGAAGAAGGTCAAGATGGAGGCCGCGATCCTGATCACGCACGCCGCGGACGGCTCCGTGAACGTGGCGCAGACGGCCGACCATCGCGGTCGCAAGGGAGTCGAGTGGGGCGGTGCGGTCGGCGTCCTCGTCGGCCTCGCAGCGCCGCCGCTGCTCGCGGCGACGGCGGTCGGCGCGGTCGCGGGCGGCCTGATCGGGAGGTTCGTCGACCACCGGGTCGAGAACCAGATGCACGACACGATCGGCGAGAACCTGCCGCCGGGGACGGCCGCGATCATCGCGACGTTCGACGAGTCGCAGCGGCTCGCCGTCGAGCAGGCGCTCCCGGGGGCGCTCGCGAAGTCGATCGTCCAGTCCGACAAGGCAGGGCTGAAGGCGCTCAAGGACGGCCTCGCGGAGGCGATGGGCAAGTTCGTCCCCGACCGCACCGTGCTGCCGATCCCGGACCGGAACTTCGGCGGCACGATGGGGCGCACGATCGACCAGTCCGTGCCCGACTGGACGATCATCCCGGGGCCGAAGGCTCCCGAGGGCGCGCCGAACGTCCTCCTCGTCCTGATCGACGACGCCGGCTTCGGGCAGCCCGACACGTTCGGTGGGCCGGTCGCGACGCCGAACCTGACGCGCGTCGGGCAGATGGGCCTCTACTACAACCGCTTCCACGTGATCGCGCTCTGCTCGCCGACGCGGGCGGCGATGCTCACCGGGCGCAACCAGCACCGCGTCGGCATGGGCTCGGTCGCGGAGTTCCCCGGGCCGTTCCCCGGCTACACGGGCGCCGTGCCGCGCAGCTGCGCCGCCGTTCCCGCGCATCCTGCAAGGAGAACGGCTACGTGACCGGCGGCGTTCGGCAAGTGGCACATGACGCCCGACCGCGAGCAGGGCGCCGGCCGGCCCGTTCGACGCACTGGCCGCTGGCCTGGGGCTTCGACCACTTCTGGGGCTTCCTCGAGCGGCGCCGCCGGCCAGTGGGATCCGCTCGATCACGCAGGACAACACGACCATCGGCGTGCCGGAGGGCAAGGACGGCGAGCAGTACTACTTCCCCGACGACCTCACCGACAAGTCGATCGAGTGGCTGCACGCGCGTCCGGGCGCAGGACCCGAGAAGCCGTGGTTCCTGTACTACTCGACCGGCTGCGCCCACGCGCCGCACCACGTCGCGACGGAGTGGGCCGACAAGTACAAGGGCAAGTTCGACCAGGGCTGGGACGTGCATCCGCGAGGAGATCTTCGAGCGGCAGAAGAAGCTCGGCGTGATCCCGCAGGACGCGGTGCTGACCGAGCGGCCCGACCTCTTCCCGGCGTGGGACTCGCTCGACGACGCGTCGAAGAAGCTCTACACGCGCCAGATGGAGGTCTACGCCGGGCTTCCAGGAGAACGCCGACTGGAACGTCGGCCGGCTGCTCGACGCGGTCGAGGAGATGGGCGACCTCGACGACACGCTGATCTTCTACATCTGGGGCGACAACGGCGCCAGCATGGAGGGGACGACGACCGGCTCGTTCAACGAGATGACGTTCCTGAACGGCGTCGTCCTCGACCCCGCGCAGCAGCTCGAGCTGATCGAGAAGTACGGCGGCATCGACGGCCTGGGGCGGCGACCACACGGCACCGCACTTCGCGGCCGCCTGGGCCTGGGCGGGCAACACGCCGTTCCAGTGGGGCAAGCAGATGGCGAGCCACCTGGGCGGGACGCGCAACCCGATGGTCGTCGCCTGGCCCGAGCGGATCGACGGCGAGCGGCGACCTGCGCTCGCAGTTCACGCACTGCATCGACATCGGCCCGACGATCCTCGAGGCGGCCGGCATCCCGGAGCCGAAGGTCGTCGACGGGATCGAGCAGGAGCCGATGGACGGCACGAGCTTCCTGTACACGTTCGACGACGCCGGACGCCGAGGAGCGTCACACCGTGCAGTACTTCGAGGTGATCGGGTCGCGGGCGATCTACAAGGACGGCTGGTGGGCCTGCGCCCGGCTCGACAAGGCGCCGTGGGACTTCTCGCCCGCGACGCTCGCGCCGTTCGGCCCCGGCCAGGTGGGATCCCGAGCGAGGACACGTGGGAGCTCTACTACCTGCCGGACGACTTCTCGCAGGCGAAGGACCTCGCGGCCGAGAACCCGGAGAAGCTCGCGGAGCTGAAGGAGCTCTTCTGGCAGGAGGCGGAGCGCAACCACGTGCTGCCGCTGCTCGGCTCGCATCTGCGTGCTTCTTCGGCATCCTGCCGCCGCTGCCGACCGTGACCCGCTACACGTTCGCCGGCGACGTCCAGAACGTCCAGAAGGGGCTCGTCCCCCGGATCGCCGGACGCTCCTACGCGATCGAGGCGGAGCTCGTCGGTGCCCGACGGCGGCGCCGAGGGCGTCATCGTCGCGAACGCCGACTTCATCGGCGGGTTCGGGCTCTGGGTCGACGAGGAGGGCATGCTCAACCACACCTACTCGTTCCTCGGCGTCGAGAGCTACAAGCAGACGTCGACGACGCCGCTCCCGGCGGGCGACGTGAGCGTCGAAGATGCTGTTCGAGGCCGACGAGCCGAAGCCGGGCACCGGCGGCGAGGTCACGCTCTGGGCGAACGGCGAGCAGATCGGCGAGGGCCGGGTCGAGCAAGACGGTGCCGATGCTGCCGTCCTCCTACGCCGGCATGGACGTGAGCCGCGACAACGGCCTCGTCGTCGACCTGCGCCTACGAGGACAAGGCGCCGTACGCCTTCACGGGGACGGTGAAGAAGGTCGTGTTCGACCTCGAAGCCGGCGACCTCGCACGATGACGACAAGGCGCTGCACGAGCACGAGAGCATCCACGCGGTCGCGCACGGGATCAGCGCGTAGAGGCAGACGGTGTCGAGGCGGGCGGCCGGTGGCCGCCCGCCCGCAACCGCCATCGCCGGGTCGGGCCCGGGGTGTGGCCGCTCTCGAGCGTGAGAGTCGGCGAGAGCAGCCGGTCGATCGGATCTCGGGGATCGGCTCCGGCGTGCCGGCGTCGGAACGGGCGGGGAGCAGCTGCGGATGGGCTCGCCCGCGCCGACCGCGCCATCCGAGAGCTCGCGCACACGCATTGTGGACTAGTACTCATCAAGTTTTTCGATGAGTGCCTACTCTTGGTGTATGGCCCGCAGATCGGTGATCGACTGCTGTAGCCCGCTCGTGCGGCCGACGTTGACCGAGCCCCAGGCGGTCGAGCTGGAGCAGCTGTTCAAGGCGCTCGCCGACCGCCATCGGGTGCGGATCGTGAACCTGCTCGCGGGCAGCGACGAGGCCGTCTGCGTCTGCAAGCTCATGCCGGCGCTCGGGCTCGCGCAGCCGACCGTCAGCTACCACCTCAAGCTGCTGGTCGATGCGGGCCTGCTGGAGCGGGAGCGGCGCGGGCGGTTCTCGTACTACCGCCTGGCCGCCGGCGCGCTCGATCGTGTGGGCGAGCTCGTCCGCGGCCCGGTCTCGACCGAGGCGCGGGCGGCGTGAGCATCCCGTCCGCCGGCGTGAACCAGCGGGCGGTCGCGGACGGCACCCGGCCGGTCCCGGACGACATCGCCGCGTGGATCGGCGCGCTCGTGGCCGACCTCGACGGAAAGGACTCGCCATGAGCGATCGCGCTCCCGACCGTCCGGTGGCAGCTGACGACGAGGCCGTGATCGGCCGGCTCTCGCGGCTCGACCGCTTCCTGCCGCTGTGGATCGCGCTCGCGATGGCCGGCGGGCTGCTGCTCGGCTCGCTCGTGCCCGGTCTCAACGACGGGCTCGACGACGCTGCAGATCGGGACCGTGTCGCTGCCGATCGCGATCGGGCTGCTGCTGATGATGTACCCGGTGCTCGCGAAGGTGCGCTACGAGGACATCGGCCGCATGAGCGACGACGGCGTCGGCAACTGGCGCTTCTTCGGCATCTCGCTCTTCCTCTCCTGGGTCGTCGGGCCGCTGCTGATGTTCGCGCTCGCCTGGATCTTCCTCGCCGACCAGCCCGCCTACCGGACCGGCGTGATCATCGTCGGGCTCGCGCGCTGCATCGCGATGGTGCTCGTCTGGAACGACATCGCGCTCGGCGACCGCGAGCGGGCGGCGGTCCTCGTCGTGTTCAACGCGATCTTCCAGGTCGTCGCCTACGCGCTGCTCGGCTACTTCTACCTCGACCGTCCTGCCGGGCTGGCTCGGCTTCGACACCGCAGGGCTTCGAGGTCGGGATCTGGGAGGTCGCGCGGACGGTGCTGATCTTCCTCGGCATCCCGCTCGCCGCCGGGCTACCTGACCCGCCGGATCGGCATCCGCCGCCACGGCCGCGACTGGTACGAGCAGCGGTTCATCCCGCGGATCGCGCCGATCACGCTGTACGGGCTGCTGTTCACGATCGTGCTGCTGTTCGCGATCCAGGGCGACGAGATCACCGCGCGAGCCGCTCGACGTCGTCCGCATCGCCGCTACCGCTGCTCGTCTACTTCGCGGTCATGTGGGTGCTCGGGCTTCTTCGGCGGCCGGCTGATGGGCTTCCCGTACCCGCAGACCGCCGCGCTCTCGTTCACCGTCGCCTCCAACGACTTCGAGCTGGCGATCGCCGTCGCCGTCGGCGTCTTCGGCGCCACCTCGGGCCAGGCGCTCGCGGGCGTCGTCGGCCCGCTGATCGAGGTGCCGGTGCTCGTCGGGCTCGTCTACGTCGCGCTCTGGCTGCGGCGACGCCTGACGTGGCCTCAGCCGACAGTGATCGGATGACGACCCTCGAGGTCCAGCTCAGGCGTGCGGCTGGCACCCGTCCCATCGTCGTACTCGGCATCGCCGCGGTCGTCTGGCTCGCGGTCTACCACTGGCTGCTGCCGTTCTGGGACTGGGTCTTCTACTCGGTTCTGCAGCTGCCCGCCGATGCGCGCTGGGTAGAGGCGCTCCACTTCTTCCTCTACGACACGACGAAGATCCTGCTCCTGCTGGTGGGGATCATCTTCGTAGTGCGAGTCCTGCGCAGCTTCATCTCGCTGGAGCGGACCCGCCAGCTGCTCGGCGGCAAGCGCGAGGGGGTCGGCAATGTCGCCGCGGCGAGCCTCGGGGTCGCCACGCCGTTCTGCTCCTGCAGCGCCGTGCCGGCTTTCATCGGCTTCGTCGCGGCCGGGGTGCCGCTCGGGGTGACATTGTCGTTCCTGATCGCGAGCCCGCTCGTGAACGAGGTCGCGGTCGTGCTCCTCTACGGCCTCTTCGGCCTCCGGATCGCGGCCCTCTACGTCGTCGCAGGGCTCTCGCTCGCGATCGTGGCCGGCTTCGTCCTCGGCCGCCTCCACCTCGAGCGCCACGTCGAGCCGTGGGTGCTCGAGGCAGCGGCAGTCGCCCCCGGCGGCGCCCAGGGGGAGCTGCGACCGACCTGGAGCGAGCGGATCGAGCTCGGCATCGACGAGGTCAGCACGATCATCGGCCGTGTCTGGCCCTACCTGCTCGCGGCGGTGGCAGTGGGCGCGGTCATCCACGGCTGGGTGCCGAGCGACTTCTTCACCGAGGTCGCCGGGCCGAACAACCCCCTGGCCGTTCCGGTCGCCGTGCTCGTCGGCGTACCTCTCTACTCGAACGCGGCCGGCGTGATGCCGCTCGTGGAGGCCCTGCACGCCTCCGGCATGGCGATGGGGACGCTGCTCGCCTTCATGATGAGCGTCGTCGCGCTCTCGCTGCCCGAGATGATCCTCTTGCGGCGTGTCCTCCGTGTCCCGCTGCTCGTTACCTACATCGGCGTCGTCGCGAGCGGGATCGTCCTGATCGGCTTCTTCTTCAACGCCATCATCGAATGAACGGAGGCACGATGCACACCGTCAAGGTCTTCGGCCCAGGCTGCCGCAACTGCGAGCGCCTCACGGCCGTCACCGAGCAGGCCCTCGGCGAGCTCGGCCGCCCCGAGAAGGTCGAGAAGGTCACCGACCCGGTCGAGATGGCAGCGCACGGCATCTACTCCACGCCGGCGCTCATGCTCGACGACGATCTGGTCGTCAGTGGTCGGATCCCGGGACTCGAGCCGCTCAAAGAGCTCCTCGGGAGCCGGCTCGGCTAGACCGCTTCGCGCACCGACCGCCGCGTGGAGGCGGTGAGCTCGCGCGGCAGTAGCAGCGACAGGCAGCCGGCAGCGAGGAGGAACGCGACGCTCGCGACGAGGCAGGCGGTGAGGCCCTGCCACTGGTAGAGCAGTCCCGAGAGGACGGTTCCGAGCAGGCGGCCGCCCGCGTTGGCCATGTAGTAGAAGCCGACGTTCATCGCGACGCGGTCGCCCTCGGCGTAGTGCAGGATCAGGAACGAGTGCACGGCCGAGCTGAGGGCGAAGACGACGCCCCAGATCAGGAGCCGGCGACGACCACGAACGACGGATCGACGTCCGACTGGAGCGCGATCGCGATCACGGCGGTGAGCGCGGCGAGGACGAACGCGAGCCACGTCGCGGTGAGGCCGGTCGGCTCGCCGTGGCCACGCCGCCGCAGGAGCGACGGCGCCGAGGCCTGCACGATCCCGTAGAAGATGACCCAGCCGCCGAGGAACGCGCCGGCCTGCCAGAAGCTCCAGCCCTCCTGCGAGCGCAGGAACACGGGGAGGCCGACGACGAACCACACGTCGCGGGCGGCGAAGAGCACCAGGCGGGCGGCGGCGAGGACGTTGACCGCGCGGGTGTTCGAGAACATGTGCGCGAACTTCGCCTTCGCGCTCCCGCGCCCGAGCGAGCCGCGCATCAGGGTCAGGACGACGACGAGCCCGGCGCCGACCAGCGCCATCAGCACCAGGATCGCGCTCTGGAAGCCGATCAGCGTCAGCAGCAGGCCACCGAGGAAGAAGCCGACGCCCTTGAGCGCGTTCTTCGAGCCGGTCAGGATCGCGACCCAGCGGAAGAGCGTCGCGGACTCGTCCCTCGGGGACGACCAGCTTGACGGCGCTCTTCGAGCTCATCTTCGTCAGGTCCTTGGCGATGCCGGAGAGCGCCTGGGCGACCATCACGTAGGGCACGACGAGCCAGGAGGCAGGGGCGAAGGCGAGCATCGAGAGCGCGACGAGCTGGACGGAGAGGCCACCGACCAGCGTCGACTTGAGGCCGAAGCGGGCGGCGAGGAAGCCGCCGACGAGGTTCGTGACGATCCCGAAGATCTCGTAGAAGAGGAACAGCATCGCGACCTCGAACGGGCTGTAGCCGAGGTCGTAGAAGTAGTAGAGGACGAGGACGCGCAGCGCCCCGTCGGTGATCGTGTCCGCCCAGTAGGCGCCGGTGACGATCGCGTAGTTGCGCAGGTCGGCCGCCTTCCCCGTCGACCGCCGCCTGGCGCGGCCGTCGTGCCGCCGTGCGGCGTCATCTAGCTCTCGATCGTCCGGCCGACGATCTCGGCGAGCTCGACGAGCCGGTTCGCGTAGCCCCACTCGTTGTCGTACCAGGCGTACACCTTCACCTGCGTGCCGGCGACGACCATCGTCGAGAGCGCGTCCACGATCGACGAGCGGGGGTCGTTCACGTAGTCGACGCTGACGAGCGGCCGCTCCTCGTAGCCGAGGATGCCGGCGAGCGGCCCCTCGGCCGCGGCGCGCAGGAGCCCGTTCACCTCCTCCACGGTCGTGGCGCGGCCGAGCTCGAAGACGCAGTCGGTGAGGGATGCGTTGAGGAGCGGGACGCGGACCGCGTGCCCGTCGAGCCGCCCCTGCAGCTCGGGGAAGATCAGCCCGATCGCGGTCGCCGAGCCCGTCGTCGTCGGGATCAGCGACATGCCCGGCGGCCCGTGCGCGGCGCAGGTCCTTGTGCGGCGCGTCGACGATCGTCTGGGTGTTGGTGAGGTCGTGGAGGGTCGTGATCGAGCCGTGGCTGATCCCGATCCCCTCGTGGATCACCTTCACGACCGGGGCCAGGCAGTTCGTCGTGCACGAGGCGGCCGTGACGATGTCGTGTGACGTCGGGGTCGTAGCGGTCGTCGTTGACGCCGACGACCACGTTCAGCGCCGAGCCGTCCTTGACGGGGGCGGCGACGACGACCTTGCGCGCGCCGCGCTCGAGGTGCGGGGCCAGCGTCGGCCCGGAGCGGAACCTGCCGGAGCACTCGAGGACGAGGTCGACGCCCGCGGCGGCCCAGTCGATGCCGGCGGGCTCGCGCGCGTCCGTCCAGCCGAGCGTCGTGCCGGCGATCGACAGCCCGTCGTCCGTCGCGCCGATGTCGTCGTCCCAGCGGCCGTGCACGGAGTCGAACTCGAGCAGGTGGGCGCCGGTGCCGGGCCCGCCGCTGACCTCGTTCACGTGCACGAACTCGAGTCGACTCACGCCCCCAGCCGGCGCGGAGCGCAAGGCGGCCCATCCGGCCGAAGCCGTTGATGCCGACGCGCAGCGGCCGGCTCACCCCGGCACCCCGGGCCGGCCCATCGCGAGCAGCGTGGCGAGGTGGTTCATCGCCTCCTCGCGCACGGAGTAGTAGACGAAGGTGCCCTCCTGCCGCCGGTCGACGAGCCCTGCGCTCAGCGTCCTTGGCACGACGCGATCATAGGCAGGCATGAGTGTCGACTTGTATCGATCTGGTTCTTGACATATATCGATGTTCTTCGATATATTGAACGATGTCGATAGGAGGTTGAAGTGATCGAGCTGGTCAACAGGCAGGAGGCAGGCGAGGCGGCGGTCTGCTGCGCGCCGCTCTCCGCGCCGACGCTCTCGCCGGAGGAGGCAGAGCTGACGGCGGGGCTCTTCAAGGCGCTCGCCGACCCGGCACGGGTGCGGATCGTGAACCTGCTCGCCGGCACGCGAGAACCACACGGTGTGCGTCTGCGATCTCGTCGAGCCGCTCGGACTGTCGCAGCCGACCGTCTCGCATCACATGAAGAAGCTGCTCGACGTCGGTCTGATCGACCGCGAGCAGCGCGGCAAGTGGGCGTACTTCACGCTCAACGCCGCCGCGATCGAACGTCTTTCGTCCGTTGCCGACCTGAGAGGAGCGTGCTGCTGATGACCATGCAGGCCGACGAGCTGCGCGAGGAGGTGCGGCGCCGCTACGCCGAGTCCGCCCGCGCCGTGGCCGAGGAGAGCGACGGCTGCGGCTGCGGCAGCGGCTCCTGCTGTGCTCCCGACGCAGGGGAGACGGGGTCGTGGGGTGAGGCTCTCTACGACGCCGAGCAGCGTGGCGAGCTGCCCGACACGGCCGTGCTCGCCTCGCTCGGCTGCGGCAACCCGACGGCGGTCGCCGAGCTCCGCGAGGGCGAGACCGTGCTCGACCTCGGCTCCGGGGGAGGGATCGACGTGATCCTCTCGGCGAAGCGGGTCGGACCGACCGGCGTCGCCTACGGGCTCGACATGACCGACGAGATGCTCGCGCTCGCGCAGCGCAACGTCCGCGAGGCCGGCGTCGCGAACGTGCACCTGCTGAAGGGCGAGATCGAGCGCATCCCACTGCCGGCCGACTCCGTCGACGTGGTGATCTCGAACTGCGTGATCAACCTCTCGGTCGACAAGCCTGCCGTGCTCGCCGAGATCGGCCGCGTCCTCAGGCCGGGCGGACGGATCGGGATCAGCGACGTCGTCGCCGAGGACAGGCTCGCGCCGGACGCACGGGCGGAGCGCGGCAGCTACGTCGGGTGCATCGCGGGCGCTCTGTCGAAGGGCGAGTACGAGGCCGGCCTCGAGGCCGCCGGCTTCGAGCAGATCAGCGTCGAGTTCACGCACGAGGTCGCCGACGGCATGCACGGCGCCATCGTCAAGGCGGTGAAGACACGCGAGCCCGAGGCGAGGGGACTGCCGGTGATCCAGCCGGCCACGAAGGCCGGCTGCTGCTGAGCGCGAGCGGCTCGCCCACCGCTCTCGAGAGCCTCCCACGCCGGCGGTGACGGCGGGCGTCCGTGGTCGGCCCACCGATCTCGCGATCTCGGCGACCAACCGGTGGGGGCACGCACGTCAGCACATCGCCGGGCGCGCATACCGCTTCGACTCCCCCCGACCAGGGTCTTCGTCTCGATGGGCCGTGCTGAGATCGAGCCAACGGCCTTGGGCTTCAGAATCCCACGGCCGACGTGTTGGGGCAGAGGCTCCCCTTCGCGGAGGCGTGGCGGTGGGTCGCAACGCTCGGGCCGCCGAGTCGGGGCAGCTCAACCCCATCACTCCGAGGGACGCCGCGGGAGGCCTTGCAGAGTCCTCACATGGTGCTCAGGTGGCTCTTAGCCGGGGCGACGAGAACCGAGGGTGCAGAGATGGGATACCGACGTTGGGAGGTCATGATGAGACGCTCCACCAGGCTCGTGATCGGCGTCGTTGCCTTGGCTGTGGTGGCGATTCCGGTGTTGAGCGCGCAGGCCGCGACAGGGCTCAGCGCGAAGGAGCGCGCGACGCTGCAGTCGATGCGGGAGGAGGAGAAGCTCGCGCACGACGTGTACGTGGTGTTGGCGGGCAAGACCGGGGATGTTCGCTTCACGCGGATCGCGGCGGCCGAGATCCGGCACGGGCAGGCGCTCGAGCGGGTGATGGCGGCTAACGGCGTTGCGGATCCGACCGATGGCTACGCGGCCGGGAGGTTCCCGACTCCGGCGTTCCAGAAGATGTACGACGAGCTGGTGGCGCAGGGGAGCGTCTCGCTGGCTGCGGCGCTTGAGGTCGGCCGCCAGATCGAGCGGGAGGACATCGCCGATCTCACGGTCGCGATCACCGAGACCGACGACGCGGCGCTCGATCGGGTGTACGCGGCGCTCAAGGCCGGTTCGACCAGGCACCTCGCGGCCTTCCAGGCACGTCGGCGGGCACGGGTCGCGGCATGTCGGGTGCGCCCGGCTCGGGTCGCGGCCCGGCGGGTGGGCAGCGCGCGGGTCGCGGAAGCCCCGACGCGATCAGGGGAGGGTCGGGGACCTGTACAGGGACGCATCAGAGCGGCGCACGCCCCGCGTAGACGAGCGGGCCAGCACTGGACGGTGAGTGGGAGCCCTACACCCGGAGGGCTCCCACCTGTTGGCGCGGGCCGAGCGCGACGAATGCCGCCGAACGTCGGCGCATTGCCTGCCTTCCCTCGGTGTCGTGCAGCGCGTACGGCACACGGGGGTACCCCCGCGACGGGTAAGGCGGTTGGGTCCCATCGATCGGTGCTCGAGACGCAACTGCGTTCCCGGCTCGTGACCGTTTACGCCGCGTGCATCAGGCTCTGAGGATCGTCCTGGTGGTGTGACGGTGCAGGGCTACAAGTCGTCGTCGTCCTGCCCGTCGTTCAGTGTTCCTCGGCGTCGGCGCGCCGATCCGCCGGGTGCCGGGCCTTCGAGTCACACTGACGGCGCGCAGTGGCCGTCGCGAGAGCCGGAGGCCCCTGTGAGTCGTGGCCCGGCGCCCGGGCTGCACCGAGGAGTGTGTCGTTCCGTGTGGCTCAACACGTCGGTGAAGCGCCCGGCCCGACGGTCGTGAGCTCGGGTGCCCCGTCGAGGTAGATGTCGACCCGCACTGCTGTCGGTTGGCACACGCGCGTGAGCGGGACGGAGATGCGCCGCTGGCCGTTGCCCCCGATGGTGGCGAAGAGGGCGAGATCGGCTGGTTGTGTCCAGGCCCCGTTCGCAAGGGGGCGCTCGTAGGCTACGGCGCCGAGCGACGTGCCTTGCGGGAGCCCGCGCCAGCGGATCACGAGGCGTAGTCGACCGTCGGCGAACCGAAGGTTCTCGACCTGTACGCGCCCGGTCTTCGGGAGCGTCCCCGAGAGCTCTCGTCCGAGCGTGAACGCGGTCTCGGTCGCGACGACGCGGACCGACAGGCGCCGAGCCTCGGGGGCGCGTGCGGGCGCGTGGTGGGCGACCGACGCGAGATAGCTGAGGTAGCTCGCGGCGAGGAGCCGGGTGCGCTGGGAGGGGTCGCTGCCGTCGAGGAGCCGCACCGCCTCCGTCAGCGACGCTTCTGCGCCGGCGTCGTCGCCGAGCGCGAGCTGCGCGGCGCTCTTCAACAGCCACACGTCGGGCACGAGAGGGTTGATCTCGATCGCGGCGTCGGCGCTGTTGACAGCCTGCTCGTGGTCGGCACGGTAGAAGGAGACGAGCCCGACGAGAGCCTCGCCGAGGAGGTCTCGGTGACCGCCGAGCTCGAGTGCGCGCTGTGCGTCAGCGACCGCGGCCACTGTTCCGGCGCCGCCCGAGTCGGTGAACGCCCGTGTGACCGGGTAGTCGGGGTTGGCGGCGAGCAGGCGCGCACGGGCGCGGCCCGTATAGGCCGTTGCGAAGTCGTCGTGTGCGGCGATCGCGCTGTCGTACGCGGCGACCGCCCCGCGGTAGTCGCCGTTGCTCGTCAACACGGCTCCCCGAGCGGCGGCGGCGATCGCCTTCTCGGGCGTGAACGGGATCGGAAGGTGGTAGATCCAGGCTCCCCAGACGACGACGAACGCCGCAATAGCGAGCCCGAGGAAGTAGGTGACACGCCGGATCGACCCTTCGACGACGAGGCCGAAGCCGACGAGGAACAGCGCTGCCGCGAGGACCGCAAGGACGGTCGTGTACTGCGTCGAGCGGGTGTTCCACGTCACCCGCGTCGTCGCGAGCGCCTGCTGTTCGAGCACCTGACGCTCGGCATCGAACTGGAGCGCGCCAAGCTCGCCGAGCAGCTGTTTTGTTGGCAGGCGTTGGGCGGCGCTCAGGTCCTTCTCCACGGCGCCCGGCTGCGCCGTCAGTCCCGCGGCCGCGGCCAGGCTCGTGGCGCCGGCGTCGAGAGGGCGACGGAACGGCAGGAAGTCGTGCTCTGCCTGGACGGCGGAGCGAACGCCGAGGAGAGTGCTGGTCGCAACGTTGGCTGACATCGCCCGCACCGCCGTCCGGGTCGTCTCTCGCGCCGTGGTCGACTCGTTCGCGCCCGCCTGGGTCTGCAGGACAGCGAGCATCCCTGCGATCACGACCACGACTGCGAGCGTGACCGCGATCGTCGGCTTGAGGGGATCGGAGGTCTTCTCGGAGCCGTCCGTCACGCCGACCAGGGGCTCGTCGGCTGGCTGTGGCCGAGTCTCGCTCACGTGAAGAAGTAGGTCGAGAGGCAGCCCACGACGGCGGCGGTGTAGACCGCGATTCCTGCACCTGCGAAGACGAGCATCCTGCGGCGTCGCGTCGATACCTCGGCAAGCGTGTACAGCAGCACGGCGAAGGTGATCACGAAGGCGAAGCGGACGAGGCCGTTGACGCGGTCGCGAATGCGGTCTGCCTGTTGCGCGAACCCCGAGGGATCGAGCTTGCCCGGCGAGTCGAGAGCGGTCGACTGCTCGGCCTCGAGTGCGCGCCTCCGCTCCTTGATGTCGAACGGGCGAGGCGTCGCGCTCGGTCTCAGGAGGTCGCTTCCGATCGTGGCACGACCGAACACTCCGGCCTCGGCTGCCCGTCGTGTTGCGCCTTCCCGGAGCGCGGCTGCCTCCGATCGAGAGACATCTGCAAGCTGGCTCGACCCCGCGACCGCCAGCCTGGCCGCCTCGCGGTCGAGTGCCGCGGCAACACCGTAGTCGGCGCGGTAGCGCACGTACTCGCGAGCCGCCGCCGCGAGGGCAATCGTGCGCTCGACCTCGCCTTGCTCGGATCGAACCGTCTCGCTGATGGACTGGCGATCGTCGTAGGCTGCGGTGCTGCCGATCTGAGCTGCACGCCACGTAAACAACGCGGCGGTCACGGTTGCGAGTCCGATCAGGAATGCGATCGTCCACTTCGCACGCACGGGGATCTCATCCGCGTCGGCCCTCTCCACCTCCTTGCCATCGGCTTCGTGAGCGACGCCGACACGCGCTGCATTTCAACCACGGACACAGTCCGATCGACCGAGGTGTCGGACTCCGTCAGGACCCGGCGCTCAGATCGGCTCCTGCATCATCCACCTCCTCGGCCTCCGGCCCTACTCGATCCAGCTTCCACTCGAGCCTGCATCCATCACCGGCTACTGCATCGTCAACGCCGAGAGCCTCGACGACGCAGAGAAGCTGCTCGAAGGCTGCCCGATCATCGATTCCGTACGGATCTACGAAGCCGCCGAGCATGTAGCCGACACGACCAGCTTGGGCGATCCGGCGTGCGTGGGTCAAGCCTCTCGCAGTGGCGTACACGACGGTCGTTCGTGGGTGGGCGCTGCTCCCGCGGATCGGCAGGCTCGAAGCGCGCGGCCCCAAGCGGGCCTATCGCGGGAGCTGCTTCGCGACGGCCCTTCCCGCCCGGAACGAGTCGATCGCCTTCTCACCGCGTCCCGCGCCCTAGCCGACGTGCAGGTCGACGGATCGTTTCCGCCTCGGAGTCGCGGCGAGAAGTCGGCGACGTCGAGATCGATTGCCAGCATCCGGCGTCCCGGAGCGATGCTCGTGAGGCTCGCGAGCGGCACGTGGTAGTAGAGGGAGCACGACAGGCCGCCACGGACGACCAGCAGATCCGGCTCGTCGGGCCGCCCGGAGCGGGTCGGATCGACGACGAAGCCCAGGGGCCCGCAACGGGCGATCACGTGGAAGCCCACGAGCTGCCGAGGCTCGATCGTCGGCTCTGTCGACTCTCGTCGGCTGCTCACAGCACGAGCGGGAGCGTCTCGGGAAGGCTTCTGATCGAGCGCCTCTCTCCGCGCACGCGGATCACGCGACGCGCGCCGTCGACCGACGTGATCAGGTCCGGCAGGGGACGACCGGGTAGTGGCGTAAGAGACGTCCGGCCACGACGATCACGTGCCGCGGCGCCCCGCGCTCGGTCCGGAGGACGCGAACAACGCGCCCGACCTGCCCGTCTCGAGCCACGACGGTGTCACCGGGTGCGACCGCGAGCGCCGGCCCGTCGCCGGGCAGGCGCTCGCTCGTTGGGATCGGGTCATGCGTCATGACCCTGAGACTGGATGGCACGTCTGATGTGCGTGTGGGACACGCCCCTCGTCGTGTGGGGATCATGTGCGGATTTCCTGACGCACGGGCAGGAACGTCGGAATGCGCCGCATACTGGTCGCGTGCGACGACCGACTGGTATCGGGATGGCGTGGTGGCTCGCTCTGGTCTTCGCGGGCATCGCGGCGCTCACCGCGGTCGTCGTCGCGCAGGTGTTCTACGCGAGGACGGAGACCTCGATCCGGGAGCGCGCCGGGGAGCTCAGCTGGAACCGCCGTGGCGGCGGCGACGAAGGTGGCCCAGGAGGACTCCCTCGACGGCATCCGCGCGGAGGCGTCCGGGTTTAGCGCGAGTGCTCTGTGTCGCGCTGTTCGTCCTCGACGGTCGCGCCCGGCTGCTCACGCCGGAGCGGTCGGCGGGGGTCGAGCTGTCCGCGCTGCCGAACATCGACGAGCTGAAGGACTCCGCGATCGCTGGCCGTCGGCTCGTCTCGTCGATCGAGAACGGCCGACGCGTGACCGTCGTGCTCCCTCTCCGCAATCCCCAGGCGTCCGCGCTCGTGATGGTGGTCGCGCGACCCGATCTGGAGGACACCCTTGGGATCGTTCGGCAGGAGATCGTCTCGGCGGCTCTCTGGGCGATCGCGGTGGGGCCCTCGTCGGGGTCGGGGTCGCGCTGCTCATCACCCGGCGCATCCGGCGGATCGCGGCTGCGGCGACGGCGATCGAGAACGGCGACTTCGCCGTGGATCTCAGCCCCGGGTTCCGCGACGAGCTGGGTGGACTCGCCGAGACGGTCGATCGGATGGGTCATCGCCTCGCGACGTCGTTTGCCCTGCTCGAGTCGGACCGAGACAGGATGGAGCGCCTGCTCGAGCAGCTGCACGAGGGTGTCGTGGCGATCGACCGCGATCTCGTCGTGGAGTTCGCGAACGCACGGGCCTCCGAGCTGACCGGGGTTCCGCTGACGCCCGGCGCGCTGCTCGCAGATCCGTGGCCCTCGACCTCGATCCAGCCGCTCGTGCGGAGTCTGTTCGCCGTCGGCGCGGAGGCCACGAGCGTGCATGTTCATCCCGAGCCGTCGAGGACGATCGTCGTCACCGGGCTCCCGCCGTCGCTCGACCGGACCCCGGCAGTGCTCGTGCTCGTGGACGCCACCGAGAGACAGCGCCGT
>CAVQRA010000005.1:0-11128 GCA_963715075.1 uncultured Actinomycetes bacterium
CTGAATCGCCTCGACCGGCGGCAGCCCGAAGCCCTCGTAGAGGCTCGGGAACACGAGCGCGGCCGCAGTGCGATAGAGCGTGATGAGGTCCGCCTCCGAGACCCGTCCTCTCCGCTCGACGCCCTCGGGGAGCGGCGAGCGCTCGTGGCCGGCCCCGGTGAGCACGAGCCGCAGCTCCGGGCGGTCGTGGCGGACGAGCCGGAACGCGTCGAGCAGCCGCGCGTGGTTCTTGTGCGGCCACGCCCGGGCCGGATAGAGGAGGAACGGCTCTCGCGCGAGCGTCGGATCCGGCGAGAACCGCGTGTGGTCGACGCCGAGGTGGATCGTGTGGACGCGCTCCGGGTCGAGCCCCAGCAGCTCGATCGCCCGCGCCGCTGACCCAGTCGCTGATCACGACGACGTGGTCGCGCGCTGGGCGCTGCGGTCGTACGCCCGGTGACGGAACGCGCGCTTCGGTCGACTGACCAGCCCGGGGAGATCGCGATGCTGGAGATCGTGAAGCGTCACGACGCTCGGGCGTCGCGTCGGCGGGAGCGGGACCGTGACCGGGTAGTGGACGACGTCGGCCCGGTCGAGCGTGCGCCGGCCAGATCCCGTGGTCGGATCGACGCTCCGAGGATCGAGCGCACCCGTCCGAGGGTCGTGTCCGAGGTCGGGTAGCCCGTCGCCACGACGGTCGGGAGGCCGCTGCCCACGTCCGGCGCGAGCCGTGAGGCGAGCACCTCGTACTCGTGCCGGCCCACGCGGCGCAACGCGTCGGTCAAGCGAGCGTGCGTACGTCTCGGTGCCGCCTGCGATGCGTGGATCCAGCGTGAGCAGCGAGAGCGCGATCCGCACGCGCCGATCCTACGCAACGGACCTCCAGGCCCTGACGCGGCCGGACGCAGGGCTACACTGGCCCGGTGCCGGACGAGGGCAGTGTGAGCGGCCCGGGGCCGGACGTCCCCGGCGGAGACGACGTCGTCGAGCAGGTCGACGTCGCGGCCCTGTTCGAGTCGTTGCGCGAGGAGGTCCGCCGCTCGGGCGTCCACGACGGCGGCGAGCCCGGCTCTGCGGACAGGGCGCTCGCCCGCGCCGAGGCGGAGCGGCTGTGGCCCGTGTCGGCCGACCGCTCCCTCCGGCTGCGTCCCGGCTGGAGGGGTGCCATCGGAATCCCGGTGAAGTGGGTCCTGCGCAAGCTGATGCGGTGGTACGTCGAGCCGCTCGCCTACGACCAGCGCTCGTTCAACGCCGCGCTGCTCCGCCTGGTGGACGACCAGGAGGAGCGCATCCGCGTGCTCGAGGAGGAGCTCGCCCGGGCGCGCGGCGAGGGCGAGGGCGCGGCATGACGGTCGCACGGCGTCCCTCGCGCCCGGGGCTCGAGCGATGAGGATCGCCGTATGCCGGCCGCAGGTGCCGTTCGCCCGTGGCGGCGCGGAGATCTTCACGGACACGCTCGCGGCGGAGCTGCGCACGCGCGGGCATGAGGCAGACATCGTGTCGGTGCCCTTCACCTGGTACCCGCGGGAGCGGGTTCTCGGCCAGGCGTTCCTCTGGCGGATGGTCGACCTCGAGGAGGTCGACGGGCGCCCGGTCGACATGGTCGTCGCGACGAAGTTCCCGTCGTACGTCGTCCGCCACCCGGAGAAGCGCGTGTGGCTGATCCATCAGTTCCGTCAGGCGTACGAGCTCGACCGGACCGCGCTCGGCCAGTTCTCGGAGCGCCCCGAGGATCGGGCCGTGCGGCGCAAGGTGCAGGAGCTCGATCGGATCTCCCTCGGCGAGGCGGCACGGCTGTTCGCGACCTCCGGGAACGTGGCCGGGAGGCTCGAGCGGTCGACCGGCCTCCACGGCGGAGGTCCTGCCGCACCCACCGCAGGAGCTCGACTACCGCTGTGAGGCGTTCGAGGGGTACGTGCTGAGCGCCAGCCGGCTCGACCGGGCCAAGCGGATCGATCTCCTGCTCGAGGCAGCGGCGCACGATCCGACGCTCGAGGTCGTCGTCGCGAGCGACGGACCCGACCGCGAGCGGCTCGAAGGGCTCGCTCGCGAGCTCCGCCTCGACGGACGCGTCCGGTTCGAGGGCCGGGTCAGCGCCGAGCGTCTCGCAGAGCTCTACGCGCGCTGCGGCTCGGTCTACTACGCGCCGGTCGACGAGGACTTCGGGATGGGGCCCTACGAGGCGTTCCTCTCCGGGAAGCCCGTGATCACGGCGGCGGACGCGGGCGGGCCGCTCGACGTCGTCCACGACCGCTCGACGGGCCTCGTGGTCGGCCCCGACGCTGCGGAGATCGCCGGCGCGGCCGCCTGGCTCCGCGACAACGTGGCCGAGGCGCGTGCCTTCGGCGAGCGCGGGCGAGGGCTCGCCTCAGAGGTCACCTGGGACCGGGCGATCGCGAGGCTGCTGTCGTGAAGATCGCCTGGTTCTCGCCGATGCCGCCGGAGCGCTCGGGGATCGCCGACTACGCCGCGCTCGTCCTGCCTGCAGTCCGAGAGCGGATCGAGGTCGAGGTCGTCCGTCGCGGGAGCGAAGCGCCCGCCGCGCGGCGTCGACCTCGCCGTCTACCACGTCGGCAACGACCCGGCAGCGCACGGGTGGATCGTCGAGGCGCTGCGGCGCGCTCCCGGCCTCGTGGTCCTGCACGACTTCGTCCTCCACCACCTCGTCTCGGGGATGACGCTCGGCCGCCGCGATGCGAAGGGCTACCTCGACGCGCTCGAGCGCGACGGCGGGCTCGTCGCCCGGCTGCTCGGCCACGCCGTGATCGAGAAGCGGATCCCGCCGCTCTGGGAGAGCCGGGCCGTCGACTACCCGCTCGCGCGAGAGGTCCTCGACCACGCCTCGTCGCTGGTCGTGCACTCCCGGTACGTCGCGACGCGGGCGCGGGAGACCGGCTTCCGCGGGCGGATCGCGCACGTCCCGCACGCCGCCTGGCCCGCGCCTGCGGTCGAGCCGGCCGCCGTCGACGGGGCGCCCGTGATCGCGGCCTTCGGGAACCTCAACGCGAGCAAGCGGGCGCCACAGCTCCTCGAGGCGTTCGCGCGGCTGCGTCGCATCCATCCGACGGCCCGGCTCCTGCTCGTGGGCGCGCCGTCCCCCGGGTTCGACGTCGAGCGACGGATGCAGCGGCTCGGCCTCGACGGCGCCGGGGTCGAGCTGACCGGGCTACGTCGACGAGGCCCGGCTCTGGGCCCTGATGGCCGCGGCCGACGTCCACGTGAACCTGCGCTCGCCGACGATGGGGGAGACGTCGGGGACGGCGATCCGGGCGCTCACGCTCGGCAAGCCGCTCGTCGTGAGCGACGTCGGCTGGTTCGCCGAGCTGCCCGACGACGTCGCGCTCAAGGTTCCCGTCGACGCCCACGAGGTCGACACCCTCGCCGCCGCGCTGGAGCTGCTCGCGGAGCGACCCGACGTGCGGGAGCGGATGGGCGAGGCGTCGGCTCGCGCTCGCACGTGGGCCGCACGCCGTCGAGCAGGTCGCCGAGAGCTACGTCGCAGCCTTCGAGCTGGCTGCGGGCGGTGCGGCGGTCGCGGACGGCGTCCTGCGGCGAGGTCAGCGCGGGCCGCCGCCGACGTCGGGATCGAGCCCGGCTCGCCCGAGGCGCGGGAGCTCGCGGCGCGTCTCGGCGAGGTCGACCTCGGTGCGTGACGCGCTCCGCCGCGTGCCGGCGGCGGGCTGGCTCACCGGCATCGTGGTCGTCTCGGCCGCCTTCCGGATCTGGCTAGTCGCGCGGGATGCCGGCACCCTTCATCTTCGTCGACGAGCTGATCTACTCGGAGCTCGCAAGGAGCCTCGCCGACGGCGAGGGCTACGCGGTGCGCGGCGCGTCGACGAGCGGGTACAGCCTCCTCTACCCGCTGCTGATCGCGCCGGCCTACGCGCTCGCCGATCTCGTCGACGCGCACGCCGCTGGCGCAGTCGATCAACGCGGTCGTGATGTCGCTGGCCGCGATGCCCGGCCTACGCGCTCGCCCGACGTGTCGCGCCCCACGGGGCTCGCGCTGCTCGTCGCCGCCGGGACGGTCTCGTGCCGTCGATGGCGTACGCCGGGACGATCACCACCGAGAGCCTCTTCTACCCGGTCGCGCTCGTGCGTCGCGCTCGTCGCTCGTCCGCTACCTCGAGCGGCCGAGCGCGGGACGGACGGCCGTGCTCGTCGTGCGCCCTCGCCGTGGCGTTCGCGACGCGCTCGCAGGCCTCGCGTTCGTCCCGGCGGTGCTGACCGCACCGCTCGTCCTCGCGCTGCTGCGGGGCCGCTGGGGCGACCTGCGCCGGGCGGTGCCGCTCGGACGTCGTGCTTCGGCGCCGGTCTCGTCGCGGTCGTCGTCCTCCAGGCGCTCCGCGGTCGCTCGCTCGCTCGACCTGCTCGGCGACGTACAGCGTGGTCGGGCGAGGCGCGCTACGACGTCGGCCAGGTGCTGCGGTATCTGGCTCTGGGAGAGCCAGGAGCTCGTCCTGTACCTCGCGATCGTCCCGGTCGTGGTGCTCGTCGTGCAGCTCACCGGCCGCGCCGGGCCTCGGCCCGCGGCTGCAGGAGCACCTCGCCGCGACGTCTCGCTCGCGGCGCCTGGTCGCTCGCGCGTGGTCGGGGCGTTCACGTCGCGGTTCGCCTCCGACCGGGTGCAGGATCGGTACCTCTTCTTCCTCGCCCCGCTGCTGCTCGGCTGCTCGCGGCGTGGGCGCGGTCGGCGCGCCGCGACCTCGCCTCGTCGCCGCCGTCGGTGCCGCGGCGGGTCTGCTGCTCGTCGTCACCTTCCCGTTCGACCGGTTCATCGGCGAGCCTGCCAAGTCCGACACCCTCGGCCTGATGCCGCTCTGGGCCTGGGGTGCTGACCTCGTCGCACGAGCGGGAGTGGGTCACGGTCGTGCTCGTCGCGCTCGCGCTCGTCGCGCTCTTCCTGCTCGTCCCGCGCGTCGTCACGCCGCCGTGCTGCCGGTGCCGTGATCGCGCTGTTCGTCGTGCTCTCCCGGCCTGGTGTGGGCGAGCCAGCAGGGGTTCGAGTCGCGCGCAAGGGCGCGCTGTTCCAGGGGATCCGCTCCGTCCCGCGGGACTGGATCGACCGGGCGGTCGCCGGGGACGGCGAGGTCGTCGCCCTGTGGACGGGGAACGCCGATCGGTTCACGATCAACCAGAACGAGTTCTTCAACCGCGCGTCGGGAGGGTCTTCTACACGAAGACGCCGACGCCGGGAGGGCTGGCCGAGACCCGGGTACGGGTGGCCGGGACGGCGTCTACCGTGACCCGGACGGCGCGCCGATCGTCGCCCCGTACGCGCTGCTCGACCAGACCGTCGTGCCCTACGGCACGGTCGTCGCGCGCGACGAGGCGCTCGGCATCACGCTGTGGAGGCTGACCGGCCCGCTCGCCCGCACGACGACGGTGACCGGCCTCTACCCGAACGACACGTGGTCGGGCCCCACGGTCACCTGGACGCGGCTCCGCTGTCGTCCGGGCGTGCTGCGCGCCGATCTCCACACCGATCCGGGCCTGTTCGACGACGCCGCAGCTCGTGCGGGCGACGACGCGGTTCGCGACCGGCGGCGCAGAGGCGGCGGTGCGCTTCCCGCCGACGCGGACTGCGACGCTCCGCATCCCCGTCCGGCCGGCGGCCGACGGGCGCTGCGTCGTGCGCTACGTGTCACGCCGACCGCGGTCCCTTCCGAGGTCGATCCGACCTCGCGCGACGATCGCGTGCTCGGCGTCCACTTCGACGTGCTCTCCTACACGCCGAGGCCATGAGGATCGTCGTCGACGTCTCGCCGCTCTCGCATCCGCGCACGGGGATCGGGAACTACATCCGCGGCTCGCTTGCAGGGCCTCGTCGCGGCCGCGCACGCGAGCGGGCCACGAGGTGCGTCGCGTTCGCGCCGACGAGCCTGCAGCGGCCCCGCGCGGATCCGGGAGGCGCTCGCGGGCATCGACGTGGAGACGCGGCTCGTTCCGCTGCCCGCCTCGCACGCCTTCCGGACGGCCTGGAGCCGGAGCAGGCGGCTCGCGCTCGAGCGCGTCGTCGGGCGGCCGGTCGACGCCTTCGTCTTCACCGACTGGATGTTCCCACCGCAGCGAGGCGGCCTCCGCTCGACCGTCTTCCACGACCTCGTCCCGTTCCACCATCCGGAGTGGTGCACGCCGCGCACGGTCTCGATGCACACGACAAGGCGCTCGCACGCGGTGCGCACGTGCGACGTCGCTCTTCGCGAACTCCGCCTTCACGGGCGCGCGACGTCGAGACGACCCTGCGGGTCGCGCCGGAGCGGCATCGTCGTCGCGCACCCGGGTCTCGGCGCCGGGCTCGCGCCCGACGGGCGAGCGCGAGGAGCTCGGCGGGGCGACGTGCTCGGCGTGGGCACGATCGAGCCGCGCAAGAACCTCGCGCGCCTGTCGAGGCGTGGCGGCTGCTCGAGCGCGAGCCTCGGCCTCGCGCTCGTCGGCGGGCGAGGGCTGGGGCGACCGGCCCGACCTCGCGGATCCGCGCATCCGACCGGCTCGGGTTACGTGCCGAGGACGCCGGCTCGGCGCGCTCTACCGCGGCGCCGACGTCCTCGTCTACCCGTCGCTCTTCGAGGGGTTCGGGCTGCCCGTGATCGAGGCGATGGCGTGCGGCACGCCGGTCGTCGCGTCCTCGCACCCCTCGCTCGACGAGGCGTGCGGCGACGCCGCGGTCCGCGTCGATCCGCTCGACCCCTCGGCGATCGCGGCGGGTGTCCGCGAGGCGCTCGACCGGCAGCGACGAGCTCGGCGGGCGCGGCCTCGCGCACGCGGCGCGGTTCTCGTGGGAGGCGACCGGCCGCACGATGCTCGAGGCGTTCGAGGAGCGCGCGCGGTGAGCGGCGTCGGCGACGACCCGACGAGGCGGTGATCGTGGTGCGGCGACGCGCTCCGACGGCGCTCGAGTACCTCGTCCTCCTCCGCTCGCCTGCCAAGCAGGGCTACTGGCATCTCGTCGCCGGCGGCGTGGAGTGGGACGAGGAGCCGGCCGACGCCGCGGCGCGGGAGCTGCGCGAGGAGACGGGGCTCGAGTCGCCGGGTCGAGACCTCGGACTCGGCGGCTCTCGTACGCGGTCGAGGGACGAGCCGCTCGACCTCCGCGCTGCGCTTTCCGCCCGGCACCGACCGGGTGCAGCTGCACGCGTTCCTCGCCGAGGCTCCCGCCGGCTGGGAGCCGACGCTCGACGAGGAGCACGTCGACTGGCGCTGGCTCGACGAGGACGACGCCGTCGCGCTGCTCCACTTCCCCGAGCCCGGACTGGCCGTGCGGGCCGCCGCGGAGCGGGAGCGCGCGCGATGAAGGTCGGGATCGACGTCACCCCGCTCGTCCAGACGCGCGCAGGCACTGCACGGCACGTGCGTGGACTGGTGCAGGCGCTCGAGGGGCGGCCCGGGCTCGACCTCGTCGGGGTGGCCTCCCGGCGGGAGCGGACGGCTGGCGACCGTGAGGCGCGATGCGCTCTGGTACCCACTGCGCCTCGCCCGCGCGGCCCGCGACCTCGACGTCCTCCACTGCACGACCTTCCGCGCGCCGCTTCGCCCTCGCTGCCCACTCGTCGTCACCGTCCACGACCTCGGCGTCGTGCGCTTTCCCGACGCGTTCCCTCGCTGGCACGGCGTCACCGGCCGTCGGGCGCTCGCCTCGGCCGTGCAGGTCGCCGACGCGATCGTCGCCGTCTCCGAGTTCACCAGGACGGAGCTGGTCGAGGTGCTCGACGTCGACCCCGATCGCGTGCACGTCGTCCCGAACGGCGTCGACCCCGTGTTCCGGCCCGATGGTGAGCGTGTCGAGGGGGACTACGTCCTCGCGGTCGGCACGCTCGAGCCGCGCAAGAACCTCGGGGTCGCGGTCGAGGCCGCCCGCCTCGCCGGCTGCGAGCTCCGTGTGGCCGGCATGTCGGGCTGGGGCGGCGTCTCCGTCGACACGTGGGTCGGCGAGCCCAGCGACGAGGGGCTGGCCACGCTGATCCGCGGCGCCCGCTGTCTCGTCTACCCCTCGCTCTACGAGGGGTTCGGCCTGCCGATCCTCGAGGCGATGGCCTGCGGCACCCCCGTCGTGACGAGCCGTGGCGGCGCGACGGAGGAGGTCGCCGGGGGCGCCGCCGTGCTCGTCGACGCCAACGACCCGGCCGCGGTCGCCGACGGGATCGCCGAGGCGGAGGCGCGGCGCGACGAGCTCGTCCGGGCGGGTCTCGTGCGCGCGTCGGGGTTCACCTGGGCGGCGGCGGCGGATCGGGTCGAGGCGCTCTGGAGGTCGCTGTGAGGCTCGTCGTCGTCGACGCTGACGTCCTCGGCCGACGGCGCACCGGCGACGAGACCTACGTGTCGAACCTCCTGCGAGAGCTGCCCGGGCCGGCCGAGGCGGCGGGACTGCGGATCGCCGCGGTCACGCGTCACCCCGAGCTCGTCCCCGACGGCGTCGCCCCGATCGCGCTCACGACCGGCTCGCAGGAGCTGCCGCATGGCCTGGACGCTGCCACGCCTGCTCCGTCGGGTCGGAGCAGACCTCGTGCACACGCAGTACGCCGTGCCGCTCCGCTGCCCGTGCCCCGCGGTCGTGACGATCCACGACCTCTCCTTCGAGGACGCGACACGACGATGGGCGCGCGTGACCGACTGGTCTTCCGCCGTGTCGTGCCGCGTGCCGCCCGCGCGGCCCGGGTGGTTCTGACCGTGTCCGAGCGCTCCCGGCGGACATCGAGGCCCTCTACGGGATCCCGCGCGAGCGGATCCTGGTCACGCCGAACGCGGTCGACCCGGCCTTCTCGCCCGGAAGGCCCCCGGTGCGGACGCGGGACCGTCGTACGCCCTCGCGTCGGCGCGGTCGAGGAGCGGAAGAACCAGGAGGCGGCGCTCCGTGCGGCGCGCGCAGCCGGCCTGGAGCTCGTCGTCGTCGGCCCCGTCCGCGACGCGTCGCTCGCCGCGCGGCTGCGCGCAGGCGGCGCACGGCTGGAGGGGTACGTCACGCTCGAGCGGCTCGTCGAGCCTCTACCGTGGCGCGGCCTGCCTGGTGCAGGCGTCTCGCTACGAGGGGTTCGGCCTGCCGGTGATCGAGGCGATGGCGTGCGGGACCCCGGTCGTCGTCGTCGACGAGCCTGCACTGGTCGAGGTCGCCGGCGACGCTGCCGTGGTCGTGCGGAGGCCGACCTCGCCGCGGGATCACGCGCGCCCTGGTCGAGCGTGACGCCCTCGTGCGGGCCGGCCTCGAGCGCGCCCGGGCGTTCTCGTGGGAGGCGAGCGCCCGGGTCGCCGTCCGCGCGTACTCGAGGCTCTCACGCCGTGAGGGTCTCCGCCGTCATCGTGTCGCACGGCCACCGGGAGGAGGTCGCGGCGCTCGTGCCTGCGCTGCTGCCGCAGGTCGACGAGCTGGTCGTCATCGCGAACCTCCCCGGCTCGGTGCCGGTCGGGCTTCCGCACGGCGTCCGTGTGATCGAGAACGGCCAGGCTCTGTCCGCTCGCGGCGAACGTGAACCTGGGCACGGCCGCGACCTCCGGCGAGCTCGTCCTCAACGCCACGCCCGACACGCTCCCCGAGCCCGGAGCCGTCGCCGCGCTGCGCGCGCTGCTCGAGCGCGAACCGAGGGCCGGGATCGCGGGCCCACGACTGGTCTGGCCGGACGGGACGCTGCAGCCTTCACGACGTCGGTTCCCCACCGTCAGCGGCACGCTCGTGCGACGCACGCCCCTCCGTCACGTCCGCGGCATCTACACCCAGCGGGAGCACTACGGCCTCGAGGAGACGCCGACCGAGCCCGTGCCGCTGCGACTGGATGCTCGGGGCCTTCCTGCTGCAGCGGCGGTCGATGCTCGACGAGCTCGGCGGCTGGGACGCGGGCTACCGGCACTACGTCGAGGACATCGACCTCCAGTACCGCGCGATGCGGGCGGGCTGGGAGCGGTGGTACGTGCCGGAGGCGGTCGTCGTCCACGCCTACGCGGCGGTCATCGACAAGCGGTGGCTCTCGCGTCACACGCTCTGGCACGCGCGGGGGATGGCGCGGTTCGTGCGTCGGACACCCCGAGACGCTCCGGGCCCTCTGAGCCGCTCAGCCGCTCGCGGGGAGGAACTCGAACCCGACGACGGCGCCGAGCGTCCGGCTGTCGGACTTCCGTGGATCGACCTCGGCCGGCACGAACGTGTCAGCGACGACCTCGATCCGCCACGGTCGCCGGGGCGGGGAAGAGACGTGCGCGAGCCGCAGGCGGGCACGTACACGATCTCCCGTCCGGTCACTTTGTCGATCGTCGGCTGCTTGTCGCGGCCGACGCCGATCGTGCCGACGCGCACCTCGGCGACGCCGGGAAGAGCCGCGCCCTTCGGGCAGAACGTCTCGCGGGAGAGCGTGATGGTGGCGCTGCCGGGCCCGTCGCCCGCCACGTCGAAGCGGTTGTAGGCCGCCTCCCCGGACATCCACCCGTCCGAGAAGACCCCGACGACGTTCGATCGCAGCCGGAACGTGTCGCCGATCGCTACGAGGTCGGGGCCGGACGTGCCGCCGCGGGCGACCGTCCTGCCCTGCAGGTCGACGCCGTTCACCTCGAGGACGTACGGCGTCCCCGGCTTCGGCGTGAGCGTGCCGTCGGGGTTCGCGAGGTCGGGCGTCTGCGTCGGGCCGGGGCCGGGTGCGCTGCCCTCGACGCTCCACACCTGGACGATCGAGCGGTTCCAGAACTCGTTCGTCCAGATGCCCGTCGCGTCGGTCACCTGCTGGGCCAGCACCGTCACCTCGTCGTCTCCCACCACGTCGTCGATCCAGCCGAAGGGCTGTGTGCTGTTCTCGGCCACCCGCGCCGAGAGGTCGTGCTCCCCGATCTCGGCGTAGACCTCGTTCGTGAGGCCCCACACGAGGGTGAAGGCGGCGGCCCCGACCGCGAGGCCACGGGCGAGACCCGCCCGTCCTGGCAGGCCGTGGAGGAGCGCGCGAGCCACGAGCACGCCGGTCGCGAGGACGACGCACCCCACGAGGACGAGGTCGATCCGGTCGACCGGCAGGACGAGCTCGCGGTTGAGGAGGGCCAGGATCGCGAGCCCGTGCGCCTCGTAGTACGGGAAGCTGTTGACGCCGCGGTCGATCGGGGTCGCCACGACCGCGACCAGGACGAGCGCGCCGGCCCCGGCGGCCGCCCACCACGGCACGACGGCGCGTGCCAGGAG
>CAVQRA010000006.1:0-58143 GCA_963715075.1 uncultured Actinomycetes bacterium
CGGCTGACCGTTGGTCGCCGACCGCCGGAACGTGGCGATCGTCACCGTGCCGGCCTGTACCTCGCGGCGAGCCAGTGCGGCGACACGCCGAGACGGTAGAGGAGCTTGATCGACCCGACGCGCAGCATCGTCCGCAGCTCGCCCTGGCCGCGCTGCCGTCGCGCGGAGGTCGTGACCCGCAGGGGAAGGACGGCGAACCGACCCACCCTGCGCAGCCGCTTGACGAGGTCGTAGTCCTCCATGATCGGGAGCGCGGCGTAGCCGCCGACCTGCTCGAAGGCGGCGCTCGAGACGAAGATCGCCTGGTCGCCGTAGACCCCGTGGTGGAAGGGGCGGTACGCGGCGGCGAGCGCACGGAAGATCGTCGGCCGGCTGTCGTATCCGCAGCGAGAACGCGCCGCCGACGCACGTCTCGAGCGTCGCGCGGATCGCTTCGCCCGCCCCGGCCGGGAGCGCGGTGTCCGCGTGGAGGAAGAGCAGGGCCTCGCCGGTCGCCACCGCGGCGCCCTCGTTCATCGCGTGCGCGCGCGTGCCGGGACAGCTGAGGATCTGTGCGCCCGCGCGCCTGGCCACCACGGTCGTGTCGTCGCTGCTGCCGCCGTCGACGACGATCGTCTCGTGGTCGCCGACGGTCTCGTGCAGCCGGGAGATCGCTCCTGCGACGATGGCGGCCTCGTCGAGGGTCGGGACGACGACCGAGATCAGCAGCGCCGCTCAGCTCCCGGCGCGCAGCCTGGAGTCGACGCTGAGGCGGGCCCCCGACGGGGTCAGTGCGACGACGACGCTCATCGCGATGAGCAAGAGGTACGTCCAGATCCACTCGTCGGGCGCTCGGACGACGAGCAGCGTGATCGCGATCGCCTGGCCGACGCCGAGGAGAGCTCCGATGCGCGTCCACAGGCCGAGCAGCAGCGACAGTCCGACCACGAGCTCGACGAGGAAGACGATCCAGCCGAACAGCGTGAAGTGCGGGATCAGGACGTCGTTCGCCAGCGTGCGGAGCGGTGCGCCGACGGCGTGCTCGGCCGCGAGCTCGAAGTTGTAGAGCAGACCCTCGGGGTCGTCGCGCCCGAAGTCGGGGGGCAGCTTCCAGGCGAGGTTGGCGAGCCACAGCACGCCGAGGAAGATGCGCGCGCCGGCGAGGACGAGCAGCGTCTGCTCGCCCTCGCCCGAGGGTGCAGCGCGTCGGCGTCACAGCAGCTCCTGTCCCGTGAGCGCCTTGCCGAGGAAGTCGACGAGCAGGTCGGTCGTCGGCGCCATCACGGACGCGGCCCGCGCGTCGCGGAAGAGCCGCTCGAGCGGGAGCTGCCTGGAGTACGCGGCCCCACCGCAGAGCCGCATCGCTGCATCGGTGACGTCGATCGCCATCTCGGCACACGCTGCCTTCACGCCGAGGACGCCCAGCTGCGCTTCCGGTGCGCCGGCGTCGAGCTGCGCCGCGACGCTCGTAGAGGAACGCCCGCGCCTGCATGTGCCGGACCTTCGCCTGTCCGAGACGCGCGCGGATCGTGGGCAGGTCTGCGAGCGCCGACCCCTCGTGCTCGAGGCGCGATGTCGCCACGTGGGCGGCAGCAAGCTCGATCGCCGCACCCGAGAGGCCGACGCAGCACGACGCGCAGCCGAGGACGAACCACGGCAGCGTCGCGGTGAGCATGACGTCGAGGCCACCCTGCGCCGCGCCGAGGCGACGATCGGCCTCGACGTGCACTCGACGGAACGCAACGGGCGACGAGCCGTTGCCGCGCATGCCCATCCCGTCGAAGGGACCGGCGATCTCGATGCCGGGCGTGGCCGGATCGACGAGGTAGATCTCGGTGACGAGCGGGTCGTCGGAGCCCGGCGCTCCGACCGCGGTCACGTAGGAGTCGGCGTGCTCGGCTGCAGTGACCCACGACTTGTCCGCATCGAACCGGACACCCGGCCCGTCGGCCTCGGCGCGCGACGACTGCGCCCAGAAGTGGCTGCGCGTCCCCTTCTCGGAGAACGCGATGGTCGTCAGGTGCTCTCCCGCCGCGATCGCCCGCAGGGCGTCGGCCTTGGGCCCGGCCTCCTCGGGCGTGCAGGCCAGCAGGGTCTGCGCCGCCACGACGTGCATCGTGTAGATCATCCCGGTCGAGCCGCAGGCGGCCGCGACGCGCTCGATCGCACCGGCGATGCGCACGGCGCTCGCAGGGCGACCGCCGAGCGCCTCCGGGATCCCGAGCCCGAGGAGTCCGGCGGCTCGGAGCGCCTCGACCCCTTCCACGGGGAAGCGAGCGTCACGGTCGACCTCGGCAGCGTGGGCGGCGATCTCCCCGGCAGGGATCTCGATGGCGTGGGACTCGTTCGTCGAGAGGATGCTCACGTCGGACTTTCCCTCCTGTGGGCGTGGCTGCGGGTGTGATGGAGCGCTCTGCCGGGAGACTGCACTGCCCGGCAGGTGCTGCGCAATGAACTCTTCCGTCCGCCTGCCCAGGCCGGTGGGCGTGGCGGCGAGCGCCTCGAGGTCGGCGGGGGTGTCGACGTCCCGGCAGACCGAGACGAGTGCGACCGCGAGGCCGGCCCGCCGACTGCGCTCGATCGTCGTCGCGACCACCTCGGGCGTCGACCAGGGGATCCCGCTGAAGGGCTCGGTGTGCGCCTCGCCGCATCCCGACGAGCCAGTATCCGCCGTCCTCGCACGGGCCGAGCACCACATCTGCGCCCCGTGCGAGCTGCTCGAGCGCGTCCTGCATGCTCCCCCGGGGGATGCACGCGACGTCCGACGAGACGAGCAGGGCCGCGTCGCGCTCTCCGAGCGTGACCCGCATCCCGGTCCGCAGCGCGTCGCCGAGCCCGGTGCCGTCCTGCTGCACGAGTCTCTCGCCCGGCCGGATGAGCCCGGCGAGCGCCTCCCGCTCGTCGGCGAGGGCGTAGAGGACGCCGGTGTCGGAGACCTCCTCCCTGCAGCGATCGAGGGTGTCGAGGAGCAGGGCTCGCGCGAGCTCCGCGGCGCCGTCTTCGCCCAGCACGCGGGATGAGCCGGGTCTTGACCCGTCCGGGTACGCGGTGCCTTGGCCACGACGAGCGCGCGTGCCCCGCGACCGCGGGGCGGAGGGCCTACGCTCACCGGACGTTCCGGAGGACGTCGTCACCGGTCGGTCTCTCCTCGACCGCCGTGAGGAACGCGTCGAGCGCCGTCTCGAACGGCAGCGGTGCCGCGGCCACGCGCAGATCGAGATCGGTGACGCCGTCCCGGACGGTGGGCGCGAACGGATGCAGGAAGGCTCCCTCTGCCGTGAGCGTCAGCTCCGGGAGCACGTCATGTGGGCCGAGCGGCTCGCCGAGGCCCTGGACGTCGGCCTTGCCGCGGCGAACGATCCGGCGCACGACGTGATCCTCGTCGGGGATCCCGAGCGAGCGGTGCAGCTCGCACAGCTCCTCGAGAGCGCCCGGGTCGGTGCTCGTCGCCGAGCGTGGTCGCGACCCGAACACGCTGGCCGCGCGAGCGGAGTCGCCCGATCGCCGCGACGACGTCGGCATGGTTGCCCGCGCCCCGCATCGCGTCGTTCGCCTCGGGGTGGGCCGCATCGAGCGAGAGCTGGAACGAGACGCCGACGCCCGCGAGCGGCGCGAGTCGGTCGAGCACGGCAGGGGTGAGCAGCGTGCCGTTCGTCAGCGCGAGCGTCGGCAGGATCGCGCCGATCCGGGCCAGCACCTCGGGGAAGTCGCGGAGCATGAACACCTCACCGCCGGTGATCCCGACCGAGGCGAAGCCGAGGTCTCGTGCGGCGGTGACCGCGTCCAGCATCCGCTCCTCGTCGAGCTCGCGCCGGTCGGCGATGCGCGGAGTCGAGTCGGTCAGGCAGTACGTGCAGGAGAGGTTGCAGTGGTACGTCGCATAGAGCCAGAGCCTGCTCCCTGCCTCTCCGGTCGCAAAGGCCTGGGAGAGCCGTTCGCGAAGGGCGGGCGACGCGAGGTCGGCATCTTCTGAGTGTCGCATGTCGTCCCTGCGGGCCCTCTGCTCCTGGCCCGCATCGGAGGGCTGTACCGGCGCGATGTCTGGCCGCACGTGCTGCGACGATGTCCCCCGCAGCCGATGAGGACGCTTGACAGGTACGCCGCTCGACGGTTCGGGGGCCTCAGACGGGTGAGCGCCGCTCCGGCGGCACGAGACGCCACCGCCGGGAGAGAGGATCGCGTGCATGACGATCCTTGACGGCGCCCTGACGCTTGCGTGCTCTTCGTTGCCGGCTCCTCCGCTGTTCTGGACCGATCCGGACGGCACGCGCCACGGGTACGAGCCGGAGGCGGCGGAGGCGGTCGCTGCCGTGCTCGGGCTCGAGCTTCGCTGGGTGTTCGTGCAGTGGTCGGGCATGCCCGGTGCGCTCGCTCGAGCGGCGAGTGCGACGGGATCTGGTGCGGCTCGGCGATCACGCCGGAGCGCGAGCGGGTGTTCACGTACACGCGCCCGTACGCCGTGTTCGACGAGTCCGTGGTGGTGCGGGAGGACGATCCCGCCTCCTCCGCCGGCGACCTCCGAGGCAGGCGCGTCGGCGCGATCGCGGGGTCGACGAACCTCGCGCTGGCCGAGACGTTCGCGGGTGCCCTCTGCGTGCCGTTCGACGGCGCGACCGACGACGTGCTCGGCGACATGATGGCGGCCCTCGAGCGCGGCGAGGTCGACGCGGTCGTCGACGACGACGTGGCGTTCCTCGAGCTCGGCCGAACCCATCCGTGGGCTCGCGTGGCGTTCACCGTCGCGACGCGCAACCGCTGGGGCTGCGCCCTGCGCCTCGGAGACCACGGTCTGCGCGATGCGCTCGACGGTGCCATCGCGGCCGCCGACCTGCGATCCGTCTGGGTGCGCCGGCTCCCGGGGCTCGAGTTCCCGCTCGACGCGGCCGGGTGAGGGTGGATGGCGATGGGATCGCCGAGCTCCATCCGACTCCTACACTCCAGGGATGGCCTCGCTTCGCGACCTCCCCTCGATCGACCGCATGCTCGCCGACCCGCGTCTCGCTGCCGAGCCGCATGGGCTGGCGCTCGTCGCCGCACGCGCGGCGCTCGAGGCGGCCCGCGCCGCGATCCGCGCCGGAGACGAGCCGGGCGACCCGTCGAGGCGGCGCTCTGGCAGAGATCCACGACGCGCGACGCCCGAGCCTGCGGCGCGCGATCAACGCCACGGGCGTCGTGATCCACACGAACCTCGGCCGCGCGCCGCTGCCGGCCGCGTCGGTCGAGCGGATCGTCGAGGTCGCCGGGCTACTCGAACCTCGAGCTCGACCTCGGGACGGGCAAGCGGGGGTCGCGGCACGACCACCTCGGTGCCGATCCTGGCGAGGCTCACGGGCGCCGAGGCCGCGCTGGTCGTCAACAACTGCGCCGCCGCGGTGATGCTCGCGCTCGCCGCGCTCGGCGAAGGCCGCGAGGTCGTCGTCTCCCGTGGGGAGCTGATCGAGATCGGCGACGGCTTCCGCATCCCGGACGTCCTCGTGCGCTCGGGTGCGCGTCTCGTCGAGGTCGGCACCACCAACCGCACCCGCGTCGCCGACTACGAGCACGCGATCGGGCCGGACACGGCGCGTGCTCCTGCGCGTCCACCAGTCGAACTTCCGCGTCGTCGGGTTCACCGAGCAGCCGACGCTCGCCGAGCTCGCGGCGTCGCGCACGCGCACGACCTGCCGCTCGTCGACGACCTCGGCTCGGGGGCGCTCCTCGAGCTCGGCGACGAGCCGACCGCCGCCTCGAGCCTCGCCGCGGGCGCCGACGTCGTCTGCTTCTCCGGCGACAAGCTGCTCGGCGGTCCGCAGGCGGGGATCGTCGTCGGGCGCGCCGACCTCGTCGAGCGGCTCCGGCGTCACCCGCTGCAGCGGGCGCTGCGCGCGGACAAGCTCGCGTTGGCGGCGCTCGAGGGCCTGCTCACCCTGTGCCTCGACCCCGAGCGCGCGCGTCGAGAGATCCCGGTCGTGGCGATGCTCGACGCCTCCGCCGAGGTCGTCCGCACCCGCGCGGAGCGGCTCGCGTCGCTCGTCCATGGTGAGGTCGAGGAGACCGTCGCGCGCGTCGGAGGCGGTGCGCTTCCGCTCGCCGAGATCCCGTCGTTCGCCTGCGCCGTCGAGGAGGGGCTCGCCGCACCGCTGCGCCTGGGCGACCCGGCCGTCGTCGGCGTCGTCCGCGACGGGCGGCTGCTGCTCGACGCCCGCACGATCGCCGACTCCGAGGTCGACGAGGTCGCCGCCGCGGTCGAGCGCGCGCGTGGGGTGGGCGCGGAGGGCCGCTAGTGACTCCGTGGTACTTGCCGGGGTGTGCGCGGCGAGCACACCCGCGTCCCTGGCGGACTGCGATCGCGCGACCGATGGCGCTGACGGTCGGCACCGCCGGGCACGTCGACCACGGCAAGACGACCCTCGTCCGCGCCCTCACCGGCAAGGACACCGACCGCCTGCCGGAGGAGCATCGCCGCGGCATCTCGATCGACCTCGGGTATGCGCCGCTCGACCTCCCGGACGGGAGGAGGCTCTCGCTGGTCGACGTGCCGGGGCACGAGCGGTTCGTGCGCACGATGGTGGCGGGGGCGACCGGGATCGACCTCTTCCTGCTCGTGCTCGACGCCGCCGAGGGCGCGCGGCCGCAGACCCACGAGCATCTCGCGATCCTCCGGCTGCTCGGCGTCGACGTGGGCGTCGTGGCGGTGACGAAGATCGACGCGGTCGACGAGGAGACCGTGCTGCTCGCCGTCGAGGAGGCGCGCGAGCTGCTGCCGGGGGCGGAGATCGTCCCCGTGAGCGCGCAGACCGGCGCGGGGCTCGAGGAGCTCCGCGGCGCCCTCGCGGCTGCGGCCGACACGGTCGTGCGAGCGCTCGGTCGGCTTCCCCGCGCGTCTTCACGTCGACCGGGTGTTCAGCCTCCGTGGGATCGGGACGGTCGTGACCGGAACGCTGTGGTCGGGCTCGATCGGCGAGGGCGACGTGCTCCGGCTCGAGCCGCGGGACGTCGAGGTGCGGGTGCGAAGCGTGCAGGTGCACGACGAGCCGGTCGAGAGGGCGGCGGCAGGCGCGAGGGTCGCGCTCGCGCTGCCGGGGCTCGACCGCGACGCCGTCCGGAGGGGCGACGTCCTCGTCGCGCCGGCGTCGCTTCCCGTGTCGTACCGGCTCGACGTCGTGCTCGAGGAGCTGCAGCCCATCGCCGACGGTGCCCGTCTGACCGTCCACCACGGCACGAGTCGCTCCGCCGCCCGCGTGGTGCGTCGCGGCGACCGCCACGCGCAGCTCCGCCTCGCGGTCCCGGTGGTCGCGGCCCGCGGCGACCACGTCGTCCTGAGGACCGAGACGACCGTCGGCGGTGCGACGGTGCTCGATCCCGCGCCGGCGCGCACGAGCGACGAGGCCCGCGTCGCGCTCCTCGAGACCGGCGATCCCTGCGAGATCGTCGCCGCGCTCGTCCACGAGCCGACGCGTCGCTCGGCGCTGGCCGCGCGGGCGGTGCTCGGCGCCGAGGAGCTCGAGGAAGGGCTCGAGGCGGTGCGGGTCGAAGGCGAATGGGCGTTCTCCGAGGAGTGGCTCGCAGCGGTGGTCGCCGACGTCGAAGAGCGCCTCGGCGAGCGCGCCGCGAGCTCGCGCCCTCGACCCGGGCCTCGCGCTCGCGGAGCTGCTGCCGTCAGAGCCCTGGGCGCCGGTCATCCTCGCCCTCCTGCCCGTCGAGCGACGAGGCGGGAAGGCGTTCCTGCCCGGGACGGCGGCCTCCCTCGGCGATCGGGCCGCCGCGGCCGAGCGCCTCGAGCGGGAGCTCGCGGCGGCAGGCTGCGCGGCGGTGAAGGCGGACGATCGCGAGCTCGCGCGATTCCTCGAGGAGGATGGACGCCTCGTGCGGCTCGGCGACGGGCTACGTCGTCGGCGCAGGGGGGTTCGAGGTCGCCCGCGACCTGCTCGTGACCGAGTGCGAGGCGGCCGGCAGCATCACGCTCGCCCGGTTCCGGGATCTCGTCGGCGTCGGTCGCCGCGATGCCCAGCTGCTGCTCGAGCGCTTCGACGCGGACGGGCTCACCCGGCGGGTGGGTGACGGGCGCGTCCTGCGGCGGGCCGGGCGTTCGAGCGCTCGGTAGGGCGCCGGTCAAGATCCGGGGCGCCACCGATGCCGCGCCCTGCGTCACACGCCACGATCGGGTCGGAGGTCACGATGGCCTGTTCGGATGTGCTGCGATCGCCGGCTCTGCAGACGGGGGTGAGACCGCCAACGGTCGCCATCGTCGGGAATCCCGACGCGGACCAGCGACGCCCTCGCGGGCGCGTGGCGCTCCCGGGGGATCGATGCGATGGTGATCGGGCCCGACCGGGCGCTCGACGTGCTCGAGCCAGGCGACGTCGCCATCGTCCGGCTCGACGTGCTGCCGTCGCTCGACGGCGTCGAGCCCGGCCTGCGGCAGGTGCGGGCGCTCGAGCGGCGCGGCGTGCGCGTGCTGAACCGCCCGGCCGCGCTGCTCGCGATGCACGACAAGCTCCGGACGGCGCGGGCGCTCGCGGCCGCGGGGCTCCCCCATCCGAGAACGACCTATGTGGGGCCGGACGCCCCGCCGGACGACGTCCCGCTGCCAGGGGTGCTCAAGCCGCGCTTCGGCAGCTGGGGTCGCGACGTCGTCCGCTATCGCACGCCACGGGAGCTGGAGGAAGCCGTCTCCTTCGCCCGGACGCAGCCGTGGTGGGCGGCGACCGGGGCGGTGGCGCAGGCCTTCGTGGAGGCGCCTCCGCGTGACCTCCGGATCGTCGTCGCCGATGCCCGTGCCGCCGGCGCGGCCTCTCGCGTCGCGCGGCAGGGCGAGTGGCGCACCAACGTCGCCCTCGGGGCCGAGCTCGTCCCGGCAGCGCTTGCGCCCGACGCCGCCTCGCTCGCCTGCGCGGCGATCGCGGCCGTCGGTGCCGATCTCGCCGGGGTCGACCTGCTCGGCACTCCCGGCGGCTGGGTCGTGCTCGAGCTCAACGGCGCAGTCGACTTCGACGAGCGCTACACACAGCCCGGCGTCGATCTGTTCGAGACGATCGCGCTGGCGCTCGGGCTGCCGATCGGTTTCGCACAACCACTCGACGAGGAGGAGACGATGCCGAAGACCATGCAGGGCAAGCCCGCATCCGTGGGTGACATCATCGAGATCACCGGTCACACGGTGGGCGACGCCCCACGCACGGCCGAGATCCTCGAGGTGCTCGGCGCCGAAGGGCACGAGCATTTCCGCGTCCGCTGGGAGGACGGCCACGAGTCGATCTTCTTCCCGGGCAACGACGCCCACATCGTCAGGCCGAAGGCGCGCAAGGCGAGGAGGCCGCCGAAGAGCTGATCCGGGCGCTCCCCTCGCGAGGGTCTGGGGTCGCGAAGCGAGCCCTGACGCCCTCGGCGGCGCCGTGAGTCTGACACTGGCTCTCGGGTCGCTGGGCGAGCCCTGACCTCCCACGCGACGTGGCGGGTCGACGTTCCGGCGGTGACGACGGGGTCAGGCTTCCGGCTGGCGCCGGACGCCAGACCCCAGCCCTGCTCCGACGATGCAGCCTGATGCATCGCGCGCGACGAGCGTCGTCGAGTTAGGGGTCTGGGGTCGCGGAGCGAGCCCTGACCCCTGTCAGCGACCGGGCTACGGCGTGCGGTCGCCGGGCGCGTAGACGTGAGGCTCCCAGTCGGGCTCGGGATCGGTGCCGACGCCCTCCGCGACGCGGTTGATGTAGTTGAAGTACGCGATCACCTGGATCGCGTCGTGGATCGCCACGTCGTCGAGACCGACCGCGCGGAGCACGTCGGCCTCCGACGCACCCACCGACGCGGGGTCGAGGGTGAGCTTCCGGGCGTAGTCGCAGAGCGCCCGCGTGCGCTCGTCGAGGGCGGTCGCCTGGCGGTAGTCGTGCTCGGCGTGGTCGGCGAGATCGGTTGAGGCGCCCTCGGCACGGAGGTCGTCGGCATGCGCGCGTCGTCAGTAGTGGCACTCGTTCGTCGCCGAGACGACGGTGGCGAGCAGCTCGCGCTCCTGGCGCGTGAGCCCTGACGGGCCGAACATGAGCGCCTTGTACAGCTCCATCGAGCGCTTGAGGACGCCGGGGCGGAGGCTCATCGAGCGGACGATGTTGTAGACGCGACCCGCACGCCCGATGGCAGCGTCGTACTCGTCCTTCAGCGGGCCGGTCGCGTCGTCCGGGTCGATCAGTTCGAGATGAGCCATGGGAAGATCCTGCCAGCAGCGCGCGGTCGTCCGCGACCACCGCGTGGCGCCGACGCTCCGGCGCCACGGTGAGACCGACCACTAGCCTTCGGCCGGTGTCCGAGCCCGACCCCTATCGCGGTCGTCCACCGGGCCTGCAACGCGCCGTGCACGTGCTGCGGTCGGAAGGTGCCCGGGTTGCGGTGCTCAAGGCGCTCGACGCGACGGTCTACGCCCGCCTGCGACTGCTGACGCGGCCGACCGCAGGGACGACCGGGCCGCTGCCCGAGGGCCCGGAGGGCCGCTGGGTCGATCCGGACGTGCTCACGCCGTTCGAGGACCTGCGGCCCGGGATCGTCGCGCTGGCGCGCCGCCGGGCTGCCCGAGGCGACCGATGCTTCGCGACCTTCGAGAGCGGAGAGCTCGCCTCTGTGCGCTGGGTGTCGACCGGGATCGCCCGACTCGAGCACCTTGGGCTCGACCTGACGCTCCCACCGACCGTCGCATACGCGTACGACATGTGGACAGATCCGAGATCTCGTCGCCGTGGGCACGGCAGGGCCGGCAACGAGGCGATGCGCGCGCTGCTCGTCGCCGACGGCATCGACGAGACCTTGAGGGCGGTCGTGCCCGAGAACACGGCAGCTCTGGCGCTCGCTGCTGCGTCGCCCGGCATCCGCGAGGTGGGGACGGCGTACCGTCTGGGTCACGGACGCCTCGCATGGCGCTTCGTCCGCTGGTCGCAGCCGCTGATCACGGGGTGAGAGCCTCGATGCCGCTGGCGTCGCGCGGCTGACCGTCGACGGCGGTAGTCGCGTGCGCCAGCGTTGCGGGACGTCGCGGATGTCGTGCGTGCGGCGGTGGTGCAGTCTGTTTGGTGGAAGGAGGCGTCCGATGCGCGGGGTGCGCGTCACCTCGACGGTCTTGAAGGTCGCGGCAGAGGCGCTGCTCGTCGGTGCGGTGCTGATCGTGCTCGCAACCGACGTGCTCGATGGGACGCCGCTGGATCGCTGGCCGTTCGTCGTCGGGAACGTCGTGATCGGACTGGTCGGCTGGGTGCGACCGTCCTACGCGGGGTGGGGGCTCGCCGTCCTGTTCGGGCTGGTGTCGCCGATCATGCTGATCGGGGGCGCGAGCACGGACGCGTCGACGCCGGTGGTCGTGGGCATCCTCGTCGGCCCGCTCGTCGTCGGTGCGCTCTTCCTCGCGGCAGGCAGGCGTGCGGACCGGAACGTCCAGGCTCTCTCAGAGACCCAGCACAAGCGGTTGAGGTGCTACGTCGGCGTCCACGCGTTCGTGACGGCGACGGCCGGTGAGGAGCGGTTCCTCCGGTGCAAGCACTGCGGCAAGTACGGCGGCACCGGCACGGCATGGAGGGCCTGGAGCTACCGCGAGTAGCGCGTCCTCTAGCGATGCCCGGCGCGAGCGGCGGTGTTCGCACGGCGCTGGGCGTTGCGCACGCATTGCCACGCGCCCCGCTTCGGCTCATCCCGCACGCGGGACGGGGCAGCCGAAGCCACAGGCAGACTGCGGGTAGCCTGCGCGGCGGAGCGGCATGGGCCCGGTGGCCCAGCAGGTCTTCAAAACCTGTGCGGTGTGGCAACCCCACGCTCGGTCGGTTCGACTCCGGCGCCGCTCCGTTAAGCCAAAGTTGGCGTGTCGACGGGGCTTGCGGGGATTCGCGCCTGCCGAGACGCCAGAACGGGAAAGCCGCCTGAGACCGCCCCAGGGCGTCCCCCGGGTTGATCCCGCACAACGAGCCTCCAGCACGGCGTAGCATCCGAGGTGAACATGAGGACGACCGCGGCGTTCCTCGCCGCCGGGCTGCGCGTCGAGGCCGGTTGTCCCCGGAGCAAGGAGTGAGCGTGTCGTACCAAAGTGGTGAGAGAGCGGTTCTGCGACTTGTTCAGGTGGGAGTTAACGGTTGGGGGGCTACGTGGCTTTCCCGCGTCGTGGACTCACCGTCCTGGGAGCTCGCGGCGATCGTCGACATCGACGCCGACGCCCTCGAAAGGGCGCGCGCGGAACACGGTCTTCCAGCGGATCGCTGCTTCGCCAGCCTGACCGAGGCATGCGCCGCCGTCGAGGCGGATGCCGCGCTCGTGGTGACACCCGTCTCCAGTCACCTTGACGTCGCAACCGAGGCCTTCAATGCAGGCTTGCACGTCCTGGTCGAAAAGCCGATGGCGGACACGATGGCAAACTCGCACGAGATCGTTCGCCGCTCCGAGGCCGCCGGATGCACGCTCATGGTCAGCCAGAACTACCGCTTCCGTCGCGCCGCTCAGGTAGTGGCACGGATCATGAAGGAGGGCTGGCTCGGCCCGCTGGGTTTCGCGAACATTACGTACCGCAAGGAACTGCATTTCGTTACGCCGGATGTGATCCATGGCTTCGCGGCATACGAGTACATCCGCGACATGGCCATCCACCACCTCGACCAGATCCGAGGTCTACTCCACTGCGAGCCGGCCGTCGTGTACGGACATCTCTACAACCCACCATGGAGTTGGTTCAAGCACGCGCCGGTTCTCAATGCAGTGCTGCAGCTCGAAGATGGTGGAGTCGTTGAGTACTCCGGCTCGTGGGGTGCGCGTGGTCGCCAGACAACATTTGATGGCGACTGGTTCATCGAGTGCGAGCAGGGCCAGATCGAGTTCGTCAACAATCGCGTTCTCGTCCACCCCGAGATCCCGTGGATCGCCGTGCAGATGGATGGCTTCCTTGAGAGAAACGGCTGGCTCGAAGCGGAGATCCCAATGGATACAGCCGAGGACAGAAGTTACGTCCTTCAGGAGTTCCATCGCTGTCTCGTTGCCGGCGAGACTCCAGCAACAACAGGACGGGACAATCTTCGCTCGATCGCCCTGACGTTCGCCCTGGCCGACTCTGCTCGCCTCGACGAGCCGCGCGCGATCGCCGATTACCTCAACCCAGCAAGCGGGGGTGCAGTGAGCGCCGCATGACTACGGCGTCGAATCGGTCGTCGGCGTTTACACCTGAGCAAGGCGTGGCGAGGGGCAGTTCGGGCAATTCCGACCGACGTATGGGGTGACGCTGCACCCGCCCGAGCGCGCTGCCCGAACTAGCGACCAGTCCGTGCGCCCGGCCCGCCGACGTCAGGCCGGGGCCGTCACGCGGCTTGCGCGGCGTGACAGCCCCAACGCAGATCCGACTAACGGGCTGTTGCGATGTCCGCCTGGCTCTCGTCCCAGCGTGCTGTCAACGCGTACAGCACGACCACGTTCAGCGCGAGGGCAGTCAACGCCCAGAGCGGGTAGTTGCTGTTGCCGAGGAAGCCGAGCTGAGTGAAGAAGTTCAGCGCCACGGCGAAGATCGCGAACCACCGCGCCCAGCCCTGCCCCCCGAGCAGCCCAAGCCCCGCGGAGACGAGGACGACGCCCCAGAGCAGCATGATCCAACCCCAGGCCGTCAGATCGACGACGAGGAACCCTGATTGGGTGACGACGAAGTACTGGTCATCGAAGAGGGCGATCAGACCCTGGAAGAAGTCGATGAAGCCGAGGATCAACATCACGATCCCCGCGAAGCCGATCCAGCCTGCCATGCTCTTCGAGTTCACGCCTGACCTCCGAGGAAGGGACGCTACGTCGCATCCGTTGCGTGCAGCTTCGCGCGGCGATGGCATGTCCCTGCCGGGCACGGTCTGCCGAATCTCAACCCTCAGGATGAGACGAGAGCACCATCCGCTCGCCGTCCCCCGCAGAGCCAGCGTTCGGGAATGACGCCTGAGAGCCGCTAGACGGCTGGGCCGAGGCCGTGCTGGAGTTGGCGGTCGTACTCGGCTTGGTCGTAGTGCCCACGTGACTCGGCGATCAGCCCGTCCGGGGCGATCGTCCACTCCTCGTATCCCGGGACGCGTACGCTCTTGCCGGTCTCGGCGCTCGTCCCGGTGAATGTCCAGCGGTACTCGACGCTGCCGTCCTCCCGGAGGACGAGATCGTCCATGAAGACCTCGATGTCCGGGAACGCCGCGATGAATCCCTGCGCCACCTCGGCTATCCCGGTCGCACCGCCATCGTTGATGGCGATCATGCCGCCTGGGACGTAGTGCCCGGCCACCTGCGCGGGATCACGGCTGCACCACGCTTCGGTGTACGAGCGTGCGAGCTGCTCAATCTGTTTAGGGTCGCGCGCCATCGCCTCCGCACGACCGTAACCCACGCTCTTCGGCGAAGCAACCGCCGCCTGCGCCAGCGTCCGGGAATGTCACCCGAGGGCGACGACCCGCGCTCCGCTTTTGCAGGGCCAGCGCGACTGATTGTAGGCTCGCGGCAGATGCAAAGCGGTCCGGTTTTCACATGATCGCAACCGCCAGCGGGCGCCTGTTCGAGACCCAGCCCGCCGCCGTCGTCGTACCCGTCGTCAACCAGCGCGAGGAGTTGCTGCTCCTCGAAAGCCCGCTGCGCCGCGGTTGGTGGGAACCGGTGAACGGAGCAGTGGAGAACGAAGAGACGCTGCTCGATGCTGCGCTGCGGGAGGTGCGCGAGGAGGTGGGCGCAGCGCTACGGGTACGTCCTCTCGGGGTTGTGCACGCGTCAACCTTCGGCTACGACGCCCAGGTGACGCACATGATCAGCGTCACCTACTTGATGGCGTACCTCGATGGTGTCCCGAGTCCAGGCGACGACATGCACGGCAGCCGCGTGCGGTGGGCGACCCTCGACGAGATCGAGTCTCAATCGCTTCGGCTGGTACCGCCTTTCGACCAAGCGTGGCTCCGTCACCGCACGCTCGAACTCTTCCGCCTCTGGGAGCCTGCGACCGATGTCCCTCTGCAACTCGGCCTGACGGAGAGCGGTTGGAACAAACACGAACACGCTCACTGAGCTCGAGGATCCGACGCATGCAGATCGCGCATGAGCAGCGTCACCTGCCCGAGCGTGCAGGAATGTCACCCGAAGACCGGATCGATTACGGATACGAAGGGCCGGGAGGCTATTCCGGGCGCTTGCCCGCAGGCTCCGGGTCCAACACGGGTATCCAAGGCCCGTCCACGATCACGGCCTCGTCGTCGCCGGGCCACGGTGGCAGGGCCGTGCAGGTGAAGACAAGGGGCACGGTTCCGGTGCAGCGATACTGAAAGGCCGTGCCGAGTTGGATGTCGACGCACACGCCGGGGATGAGCCGGGTGATGCTCTCGTGGCCGTCCGGCGCGCTGCGCCAGATCTCTCCCTCGCCCGAGAGGACGTACCAGTACTCGTCGATGGTCCGGAAGTGGCAGGCGCGGCCAACCATCCCCGGCGGCACGGTCGAGTGGATCATGTTGCCGTGCGGTCCGTCCATGAGGAAACGGATATGAGCACCCAGGGGCGACCGGCCGCGCTCCGCGGTCTCGACGGTGGTGGTCTTCACGATGGTCACTCCCGCCAGCAGTTGCTTGTTCACAGACCGGACGATGACACGCGACATTTGCGAGGTCAATCGATCCTTGATCACAGGTCTCCGTCGCCTGGGCCAGCGTTCGGGAATGTCACCCGACCAGTGGGGGCGACCCTGACCACGGAGATTCGTCGTACTGCGGGTGGTCGTCGAGGATCTCGTACCACGATGCCTTCGAGCCGACGAAGATGTGCGCCATCGGCTTGAGCGTCGGCTCGTCGACCAGCGTCCCGTACGGAATGCGGATCTTGCCTTCGTAGCCCGACCAATACAGCAGCGAGAAGCACTCGTTGCAGCGCACGGCGTGCCGTCCGGCCGCATCGCCTTGCACGAGCAACGAATCCGCACCGTTCGTCACCCTCATCTTCTCGGGTTCGATCTCTCCCCAGGGCTTGAAGGCGGAGCCAGTCGTCGCACGGCAGTTCGAGCAATGGCAGTTGTACGCCTCGACGAACGCATCAGAGACTTCGAACTCGACGAGACGGCACCCGCATCGCCCCTTCAGCACGCCGGAGTTCATGCCGCGAGCGTATCGGAGCTTGCCTGCGCCACAGTGCTCTCGCCAGACTCGACTCGCTCGTCGTCCTGCGCGTTCCGGTCGAACGACCAGCCCGACCGGCCAACCCCCGATCACTGCTCTATAGGCTCACGCTTCGGGTCAACCTTCGGACTCGTCGTGGCTTGACCTGAGGCGGGCCCCACGTGGCACCCATTCCACCTCAGGCCCCTAGTAGCATCGAGACGAATCGGAGGTGTGGGCGTGCGAAAGATCGTCGTGTACGAGTTGTTGTCCCTCGACGGGGTTGCCGAGGCCCCAGATGGTTTCTTCGCAGACTGGGACGACGCGATGGACGCCAACCTTGCCGCTGTGATCGCGACACAGGACGCGGTCATTCTCGGCCGCCGTAGCTACACCGAGTGGGCGCAGTTCTGGCCGAGCAGCCAGATCGAGCCATTCGCGACATTCATCAACGGGGTCACGAAGTATGTCGCGACATCGACGCCCCTTGACCGAGATTGGGCCAATGCGACGGTGATCGACGGCGGGCTGGTCGAATTCGTTCGGGATCTCAAGCAGCAGCGCGGAGGCGATATCGGCGTCCACGCAAGTATCTCGGTCGCGCAGGCGCTGCTCGCCGCCGACGTTGTCGACGAACTCAGGCTCGTGATCGCGCCGAGGATCGCCGGCCGCGGACGACGACTCCTCGACGGCTTGCCATCGATTCAGCTCGAATCGATCCGAAGCGAGATCTCACCGACTGGCTCTCTGCTCGTCGACTATCGCGTTACTCGTTAGTGAAGGGCCGTAGCTTGGGCCAGCATTCGGGAATGTCATCCGCTGGCCGGGCAGCCGTTCGGTCGCCTGGCGTTCAAGGTTGTCGCCTCCCGCAAACAGACCGGCCAATGTTGGCGAGTCGAGCAAGGGTTTGATTCCGGTAGACCAACCGGGGTAGCCAGCCCCGAGCAGTACGAGCTCCAAGGAGGCAGCATGAGGTTTCTTCTCACGTCCAGCGGCATCGTGAACGCGAGCATCCGCGACACGCTGGTCGAGCTGCTGGGTAAGCCGATTGCCGAGTCCAACGCGCTCTGCATCCCTACGGGGGTTCAGCCATTCCCCGGCGGGCCATCACACGTCTACCGGTTCATCCGCGGAGCGACCGAGAACTCGATCTGTGGCCTGGGCTGGAAGTCGCTCGGCGTGCTCGAGCTCACCGCGCTGCCCAGCATCAAGAAAGACGTCTGGGCGCCCGCTGTCGAGGAGACCGATGCCCTGCTGGTGTGGGGCGGCAGCCCCCGGTATCTCACGTACTGGATGCGGGAATCCGGCCTCGCCGACATCCTGGAGTCGTTGCGACCCGAAACGGTGTACGTCGGCACGAGCGGCGGAGCAATGGTCGCGACCCCCGACTTCGGAGGAATGACCTACGACGACAGCGAGCTGCTCACCGGCAGCGACGACGCGCTCGGGCTGGTCGATTTCTCGGTCTTCCCGCACCTCGATCGCGAGGATGGACATCCTCCCACCCCACCGGACGAGATCGAGGCATGGGCGGCAGGGCTCTCCGTGCCCGCATACGTGATCGACGACCACACCGCCATCAAGGTGGTCGACGGCATCGTCGAGGTCGTCTCCGAGGGCCACTGGAAGCTGCTTACCCCCAGCCCGAAAGCAAGCTAACCCCGGCTCAGGAGACACGCGCGCTGGCTGCGCCAGTGTCCTCTCGCCAGCGAACTCGGGTGACTCGACAGCAAGTCATCCACGGATTCCGGTCGAGCGGCCAGCCCGACCAGCCAAATGACCGCTGTAGATAAGGCTCAAGTACGAATCGTTAGCCTGGCCACCCGCCTGAGCCAGCGTTCGGGAATGTCACTTGATGGTGCTGGGGTCATGAGCCGTGGACCCCGAGCTTCTGGCTCACCTGTTCGACCAGGCCTCGATGCGTCTTCGTTCAATGGGTGAGTGTGTAGCGGAAGTTGCCGCCGGGCGGTGCGAAGTCGATGCCTCCGCCTTGTTGGTCGTTCGGCATCTCGCGCGCTGCAGCAACGGTGAACGCGAACCAGGCGGGGCTGCCGAGAGCGCGACGTGGGATCGAAAAGGTCAGGGTCGAGCCGCTGGTGACGATCTTGAACCGAGCCGGGATGCGCGACCCGGCCGGGATGTCCTGCCCGAGCCGCACCATCAGACCGGTCTGAGACGGGCCGTGAGTTCCGAGGGCGAAGTTCGCACCTCGCCAATCGCCGCCCGGGATCGTTGGCCGAGGGCCGAGCGGTGGGACGTCGACGCTGATGAGCAGCATGTCGACCCACCCCTCTCTCTGGCTGATGCGGAGCGGCGGCGCATCGGCGAAGCGGACACGGAATGTGATCGTCGTCGTCGTGTTGGACACCATTACCGAGGCGATATCCGGCCCTGTCCCGCGCTTGACGTCGCCAACGCGGTCGGGGTAGCCCGCCGCCGCGAACGCAACGCCCGAAATCAGAAAGAGAACGGCGAAGAGGAACACACCACCACGGGACGCCGCGTTTCGGAGCGCCATATCCATCCTTCTTTCCCTTGTGACACGATTGTGCCTCGCGCAAGGTGCCGCGCCATCAGGGGGGACGCGGATCGGATCTGCACGCTCTACCCACGCCGACTGCTGCCTCCGGTAGCTGGTCGGTGGACGGCGCGGTGCTCTCACGGGGTGCACCGCTCCTCCACGCGGCCGACTTCGTTGTCTTCAACGCCGTCGTCTCTCGTCACGCCTTCAAGATCAACGGGAAGAGGACGCCGATGCTCGGTGTCCCGCCGGAGAACATGCACATTCTCCCGGTGACGTTCGCGAAGCCCGGTCGCTACCCGTACCAGTGCACGGGAGCCGGCCAGGGCAAGCCGGGCATGAAGGGCGTGGTGGTCGTGAAGGCCTCGAGCTCGAGCGGCGGCCTCCAGGGCGGCAGCTGACGCTCGCGTCCAGAGCGACCTGGCTGCCGAAGCGATCGCGCCGGAGAGCGTCGGGCGCAGGCGGCGCCGGTGGACAGCGCGGCTCCGGGCCGGACGCTCGGGTCGAGGCTCGATCGACCTGTGACGGCGCCACGCCGAAAGGCCCGGGCTGCGCGGTGATCCCCGTATGACCGGACGTGCCACATGCCGCGAGGCGGCTTGACTCCGGTGAGACCGGCTGGGATAGTCGAGCCCCCCGAGAAGGAGTGCGCGAGTGCGACACCGGAGCGAACGGACGACCGCAGTGGTCTGGATCGGCAGTGGCCTGATCGCGCTCACCCTGCTCGTCGGGTCGGCGGGGGCCGGCACCGCGGCGGTGCCGGCGTGGAAGGGCACCGTGACGATCGTCGAGGACGCGACCCATACGTTCGAGAGAACGACGAGCACGGGCGATCCCGGTCAGACGGTCGTCACCTACCACGACGAGGCCACGTACGTGCTGACCGGCAGGACCGCGGCCGGTGGCTTCCAGGTCGCACGGATGACCGGGACGGGGAAGGGGCGGGTCACGGGCTCGTACCCTCCGGCCTGCGTGCCAACGCTCAGCCCGTACCGGCAGTGGTCATACAGCGGTAGGGCGCTCGTAAAGGTCACGTACGCCAACGGCAGGTGGATCGTCGCCCCTCAACCCGTCTCCGTCGAGATTCGTTCGGTTCGGCGCGGGTGCTCGGGGACTGCGCCGAACCAGGTGGACAACGTGCCGGCGCCGTACGGGATCGACCAGATTCGACCACGGGGCCAGAAGGCGCCGGCGTCTGCGCAGACGATCGTCGGCAGCGAGCGGTCTCCGATCTCGTTCACGATCGTCCGCATCGCCGAGCGTGCAGGAACCGCAACGCTGGCCTGGAAGCTTCGACGGTCCTCGTAGCGGCCGCGGTCGCATGGGAGCACGGCGCCGGGGCAAGAGGCGAAGCCGATCGTCCCGCATCCGACGCCGTCCGACCGGACGACCGTGCTCGCCCGTGCCGAGATCAGAACTGCAGGCCCTCGCCGCGCAGCATCGTCCGGAGGGTCTTGCCGAGCGTGCGCAGGTCGAGCGCGACGAGCTCCCGGCCGGAGAGGGTCCGCGTCGCCTCGACGTAGGCGAGGTCGCTGCGGTCGAAGCTCGCGCCTGGTTCGCCCTTGCTGGCCTGCGCGGGGCCCGTCCAGCCGGCGCGGATGCGCAGCCGGTAGTCGAGGCCTCTCGCGACCTGGTCCTCGACCATCGGTATCGGCCACGGCCGCGGGCCGACGAGGCTGATGTCGCCTCGCACGACGTTCAGCAGCTGGGGGAGCTCGTCGAGGTACCAGCGCTTGATCAGGGCGCCCGAGGCGGTGAGGTTGGCATGGTCGGCCTCGCGCAGCCGGGCGTTGCCGTCGGTGGCCGCGACGTCTCTCATCACGTCCTCGCGCAGAACGCGGAACTTGAGGAGGTCGAACTCCTCTCCGGCCGAGATCCGGCGGTCGCGGATCAGCCACCGCCCGCGCGCGTCGGGATGGCGGAGGCGGTCGACGACGGTCGCGCCGAGCGCCAGGCCGAAGAGCGGCGTCGCGAGCACCGTGAGGAGGACACCGCCTGCGCGGTCGAGCGCCTTCTTGGCCGGCGGATACGGCAGAGGGGTCGGCACGTCCCGACGATAGACCGGTGGATGTGGTCGCGCGGCAGTCGGCTCAGGTGGCCTTCTGCTTGCGCTTCCAGCTCGTGAGGTCGTACGTCCTGTTCAGCGTCTTCAGCACCTCGCGGGCGATGATGTCGCCGCCCGCGCGCTCGAAGTGGACGCCGTCGTCGGCACGCACCTTCGATCTGCGTCGCCGGTGCGCGTCTCGGGAGGTACTCGGCGTAGCCGCCGGTGTCGGACGCGAACATCGTGTACGTGTCGATGAAGGTGGCGCGTCTGCGCGCGCTTCCGCGCCTGCTTGCGCGACGACGCTGTTGACGATGTCGAACCGCGGGTCTGCTCCGGATCGCGCGTCTGCGGGCAGCCCGATCCAGACAGACGTGGCCGCCCGTTCCTCGCGACCATGTCCATCACGCCGCCGACGCGCCGCGCGTACTCCTTGCGCCAGGACGGCGTCGCCGAAGTCGCCGATCGAGACGCCCTCGGGCAGGCCCGTCATGTAGGCCTTGTCGTCGTTGCCGCCGAAGGCCGATCACGACGACGCTCCGGCTCGAGCTCCTTGACCTGCGTGCGGATCTGCTCGAACCAGTTGAAGACGTCGGGTCGGGTGAGCCCGGTCGCGACGCGCCCGTCGACGCCGCCGACCGACTCTCGAGCACGGGGCTCGCGCCCGACGCGCGGACGATCGACTACCCGGGCGTGATCACGAGCGAGTCGCCCGCGATCCAGATCCGCAGCTTCTTCTTCGGCGTGAACGCTGCTTGACGGGCACCGCCGGCGTGGGCTTCGGGCTTGCCGGTCGCAGGCTTCGGTGGCGGGCTTGGTGACGGCGTGGTCGGCGGGGTGGTCGTCGGTCGTGTCGGGGATCACGATCGCGACGTCGATCTCGTCGTCGCCGCTGCGCCCTGCGACCGCCTGCACCGCGGCGCGCGGCCGGTCGAGCAGCAAGCGCGCCGCTGATCGCGTCGAGCGGGCCGGTGACCGCGAGCGCGACGTCGCGCTGCCAGCCCTCCGACTGGTTGTAGGCCTTCTTGTGCGCGCCCGGCGCGTTCAGGAGCAGTGCCGATCACGAGCGCGAGCGACGCACGACGATCAGCCCGTGGCCGGCGCTCGAGAGCCTCCGCTCCTCGTCGGGTCGCGCGCGTGCGCGGCCGTCCGCCGCTCGGAGCACGGCGCGAGCCGCTCCGCCCTGGCCGGGCGTGGCGTGCGCTGCGCTCGGCGGCCTCTTCTTCGCGCGCCGCGGCCTGGCCGCTCGGGGCGACTCGGGCGACTCGGGCTCGGGGCCGGCTCGGCTCGGCTCGCAGGAGTCGGATCCGGAGCGACGTCGGGTCTCGACCGTCGGCGGAAGGCAGCGCGCCCTCGAAGCGACGTCGCTCGGCCGTCGCCGGATCGTCGTCGGGCAGCGGCGGCGGGAGGGCAGAGGAGGATCGGGCGGTCGGCCATCAGAACTGGAAGTAGATGAATGGTGCCACGCCCTCGGGGCCCATGGCGCTCGTCAGCATCAGAGGCGAACGCGAGCACGACAGCCTGCGCCGACGACCGGCAGCCGCGAGAAGCGCGCCATCAGCAGCGCGGGCACGCGGGGCGGCAGGTACTGCGAGCCGATCCCGACCGCGATCGCGAGCAGCACGCCGCCGGTGACGAGCGGCGAGGCCTCGCCCCAGCCGGTGAAGAGGCCGGTGATCAGCGTCCACGCGTCGGCGAAGCGACGCGCGCGGAAGAAGATCCAGGCGAAGCAGACGAAGTTGAACGTCAGGAACCGCGCGATCCACGTCCGTCGCCTGCTCACCGTCGGGGGCGCGTAGCCAGCCCTGACGCTGGCGCCAGTGGTCGACGACGAGCGCGGTGCCGTGGAGCCCGCCCCAGACGACGAACGTCCAGGCGGCGCCGTGCCAGAGGCCGCCGATCAGCATCGTCAGCATCAGGTTGCGGTACGTGAAGGCCGAGCGATCCCGCGGCTGCCGCCGAGCGGGATGTAGACGTAGTCGCGCAGCCAGCGCGAGAGCGTCATGTGCCAGCGGCGCCAGAAGTCCTGCACCGAGAGCGCGGTGTACGGCGAGTCGAAGTTCTGCGGGAACGAGAAGCCGAGCAGCAGCGCGAGCCCGATCGCGATGTCGGTGTAGCCCGAGAAGTCGGCGTAGATCTGGACGGCGTACGCGTAGACGCCGACCAGGATCTCGAGCGACGAGTGCTGCCCGGGCGCCCCGAACACCTCGTCGACGATGTTCGCGGCGAGGTAGTTCGCGATCACGACCTTCTTGAACAGGCCGGTCGCGATCAGGTAGAAGGCGCGGCTCGTGTCGACCTTCCGCGGGTCGCGCGGCGTGTCGAGCTGCGGGATCAGCTCGCCCGGCCGCACGATCGGGCCCGCCACGAGGTGCGGGAAGAACGCGAGGTAGACCGCGAACTTCTCGAGCGACGTCGGCCGGAAGTCGCCGCGGTAGGCGTCGACGACGTAGCTGATCGCCATGAACGTGAAGAACGAGATCCCGACCGGCAGGACGATCGAGCGGAGCTCGAGCGGCGCGTCGAGCCCGACGACGCCGAGCAGCCCGTCGGACGAGTCGACGAAGAAGTTGTAGTACTTGAAGTACCCGATCAGGCCGATGTCGGCGAGCGAGCGCGACGACGAGCAGCGCCTTGCGTCGGCGCGTCGTCCTCCGTGCGCCAGATGCGCACCGCCATCACCTGGTTGAAGATCGTGCAGCCGGCGAGCAGGAACACGAAGCGCCAGTCCCACCACGCGTAGAAGACGTAGCTCGCGACGACGATGAAGGGCCGCCAGCGGTGCGGCCACGGCATCGTCAGCCACGAGAGCGGCAGGACGATCAGGAAGAAGATCGCGAAGGTGGCGGTCGGGAACAGCACGGGCGGGAAGGGTATGGAACGATCCGGCCGAGTGCAGGCGCTCGGCTCACGCGGCGTTCACGCGCCACGCGAGCTCCTCGTCGGCCTCGGAGCGCTAGGCCGCTCCGTCGGGACGGTCGCTCACGCGCGTCCGGCGGCGGCGCGGAAGACGTACGGCCGCAGGAAGTGGGCGAGCTCCGGTCGCGCCCGTGGCGCTGAGGTGGAGCCCGTCGGAGCCGAACCAGGGCTTGCCGGCGCTGTACGCGTTCCAGTCGGCGACGACGAGCTGCGGCCAGCGCTTCGCCGCCGCCTTGATCGCGACGTTCGTGCCGCGGTAGATGTCGCGCGTCTCGCGGAGCGTGACCCAGACGACGCCGTCGACGCCGTGCCGCGAGCGCGGCGCGCATGACCCGGTCGATCCCCTTGCCGTACCCCTGCGACGGACTCGTTGTAGCCGACCTTCACGATCAGCACCCGGCCGAGCGAGCGGCCGTAGCGACTGCACCGCCTGCAGCGCGGTCGGCGGCGTCGCTGCCCTGGTAGGGACAGCTCGGCTGCACGAGCCGGCGGCAGACCTTGAGGTCGAGCCTGACGGAGAGGCCCCGCTTGAGCTGCGCCTGCGCGGTGGTCGCGTAGCTGATCGACGCGGAGACCGAGTCGCCGACGAAGGTCGCCCGGATCGGCCCCTTCTCGCCGGCCGGGGCCGGCCGTCGCGGACGCGACGCCGACGAGGCACGCGAGGACGAGCGTGAGCGTGAGGGCGGCTGCGCGCACGGGATGACGGTACCGAGGTGAGATCAGGAGCCTGTTAAGCGAGCGCGCGGGAGCGCCTGCGCTCCGCTTCGCGGGTCGGCGGCTCGATTCCTCGCTGCGCAGGACGCTCGCAGGGCTCACCAGTCGTTGTAGACGCGGATCGAGCCCGTGTAGCAGGCGACCCAGACGCGCCGGGTCGCCTTGTCGTAGGTGATCCCGATCGGGTGGTAGCAGGCCTCGATCGTCTGCAGCGTGCTCATGTCCGAGGCGCGCAGCTTGGTCACGGTGCCGCTCTCGTAGTTGACGACGTAGAGCGCGCGCCCGTCGGCCGAGATGTCCATGCTGCGCGGCGCGCTGCCCGTCGCGACCTTCGCGCGGACGACGCCCGTCGCGCAGGTCGAGCTTCGCGACGCGGCCCTCGGCGTTGAGCGTCGCGAAGATGTAGCGGTCGGACGGGCGAGAACACGAGCGCGCGCGGGCCGGCGCCGATCCCGACGCGCGAGGTCGTCCAGTGCCGGAGGTCGACCCGGACGAGCTCGTTGCCGCCCATCACGGCGACGTAGGCGGCGTTGCCCTGCGGCGACACGGCGATCCCGCGCGGGTACGGGCCCGATCGGGATGCGCCTGCACCTCCCGGCCCTTCTTCGTGGAGATCACGCTCAGATCCCAGGTGCACCAGTTGCTGACGAGGACGAAGCGGTCGTCGGGCGTGACCGCGACGACCTTCGGCACGGCGCCGACGCGGTAGGCGCGGTCGATCTTCAGCGTCTCCATGTCGATCCGGTAGACGAAGCTCCGGTCGTTCCCGACGACGGCGTGCACTCGTCGCTGCCCTCCGGCCCGAAGCCGGCGCCGTACATCGAGTAGTTCGAGACGTAGCGCGTAGCGGCCGTCCGACGAGAACGCCGCCTCGACCGGCGCGCCGCGGCACGACGCCGGGTACTCGCGGGTAGCCGAGCTTCGGCGAGGCGCACCGCGTCGGAGATCGTCTTCACGAGCTTCAGCGTGCGCGCGTCGTAGACGGTCACCGAGTGCCGGTACATCATGTTCTGCGCGGTCACGTAGCCGTTGCCCGACGAGGCGACGGACTTCGGCGAGATGTTGCCGGTGATCACCTCGCGCAGCTTCAGGCGCGCCTTGTCGGACGGGCGACCCGTCGCGGCGGGCGACGCGCGTGGCTGCCGGCTTCGGACGGGAGGCAGGCTTCGGGGCCGGCTTCGCCGCCTGCACCGCGGGCGTGGCGATCGGCACTGCCGGCTCGTCGCCGGGGCTCCGTGTCGTGAAGCCCAGCGTCACGGCTCCCACGAGCGCGAGCACGACCAGCCCTGCGACCGTCCGACGCCGGCGCACCTGGCGCCTCGTCGCTCGGCACGTCGGCGCGCCGAGCTGTCGTGGTCACGGGTGCGGGAGTCGGGCGTCGTCACGGCGGGAACGGGATGGCGCTGACGCCTTCCACTCGAGCAACGGTACCGAGTGCCCTCGTCTGGTCCGCTCCGATTCGGAGGTGGCGCGTGAATCGGTCGTGAACGGCGCTTGACCGGCCCACGTGCACGCGACTACCGTCCGCGGCGATGGTCGCCCCGAGGAACCCCGTGGTGGCGCCCGACGGTCTGCGGGTCTGAGCCGTGTTCTTCCGCCTGAACAGCCTCGAGCTCGGCCTGATCGTCTTCGGGATCGTGCTCGGGACGACGCTGCTCGGCGCGTTCGCCGGCCGGCACCTGCGGACGCGCACCGAGCTGCGCGAGCCGTTCGGCGTCCTCCAGGCGGCTCTGCTCGGCCTCGTCGCCCTCATCCTCGCGTTCGGCCTGACGATGGCCGTCGGGCGCTACGACGCCCGCCGGGCCGCGGTCGTCGACGACGCCAACGCGATCGGCACCACGTACCTGCGGGCGCAGACCCTGAAGGAGCCGATCCGCACCCGGTCGCTGCGCGACCTCGAGCGGTACACGGACGCGAGCATCCGGCTCTCCGACGCCGTTCCCGGGAGCGCGGCCGCGCTCGCCGCGATCGCCGAGGAGAACCGGCTGCAGCGCTCGCTCTGGCGGCTTGCGGGCGAGTCGCTCGCCGGCTCGCCGCGGGACAGCGCGCCGCGCCTCTACGTCGAGTCGCTGAACGAGATGATCGACATGCAGACGGTGCGCGTGTCGGCTCTCGCGAACCGGGTTCCGTTCGCCGTGCTCTTCATCGAGCTCGTCGGCGCGGCGGTCGGGCTCGGGCTGCTCGCGCTCTACCTCGCGATCCTCGGGCGCGGCGTGATCACGGTCGTGCTCGCGGCCGCGTTCGTCTCGGTGCTGCTCCTGATCACGTTCGACCTCGACCGGCCGACGCGCGGCCTCGTCACCGTGCCCGACACGCCGCTGGTGTCGCTCCGCGCCTCGATGGAGCTGCCTCCGGCGGCAAGCGCCCGCGGGGCCGTGAGCCGGGCGACCGTACTCTTCCGCCTGCCCGTCGGAGGGTGACCGTCCATCAGCGCTCGTCCCGCGCCTGCCGATCAGTGGAGCCGTACGAGAGGGCGGTGCTAGAACTGCGACACATCGGGCTGGTGCGACCAGCGCGCGGCAACGCATCCTGCCGCCGTGACACCTCGAGCTCGGCGGACTCGGATGGAGCTCGGGGTGCACGATCGTACCGCGTGCCCTGGTAGGATGAGCGCCGAGAGCGTGCGAGCCGTCGGTGGGCGCGGCGGGACGACCACGCGCTCCGTCGGCGCCAGGTCGTGTGCGCTCGCATCGCCCGTGCACGGCCCCGGCGGGAGTCACGCCCGACTTCCTCTGCGCTCTTCGTGATCGCGGCGATCGCGGCGTCGGCGCCGCTGATCGTCGACATCCCACGAAGCGTCCGCGTTCCCGTCGTCGTCGTCGAGATCCTGGCGGGCATCCTCGTCGGCCCGCATGTGCTCGATCTCGTCGAGCCGCGCGCTGATCGTCTTCCTCAGCTCCGTCGGGCTCGCGTTCCTCTTCTTCCTCGCGGGCATGGAGATCGACTTCCTCCAGATTCGCGGCAGGCCGGCGAAGCTCGCTGTCTGGGGGTGGCTCTTCTCGCTCGCGCTCGCGCTCGCGATCGCCGGCGTGCTGCAGGCGACGGGGTTCGTGCTCTCGACCCTTCTGATCGGTGTCGCGCTCTCGACGACCGCGATCGGCACCCTGATGCCGATCCTGCGCGATGCGGGCGAGCTCGAGACGCCGCTCGGGCCCGTTCACGCTGGCGGCCGGTGTGGCCGGCGAGTTCGGGCCGATCATCGCGATCTCGCTGCTCCTCAGCCAGGCGGCAGGACCGGGAGTCAACGCGGTGATCCTGATCGCCTTCGCGGTGATCAGCCTCGGCCTCGGCGTCCTCGCCTCCGGGCCCGGCCCAACCGGGTCGTGCGCACGATCGAGCGCACGATGAACTCGAGCGGACAGTTCGCGGTCCGGCTCGCGATCCTGATCCTCGTCGCGCTGTCTACCTGACCGAGGAGTTCGGGCTCGACGTCGTGCTCGGCGCCTTCGCGGCGGGGATCATCGTGGGCCTCGTCACGAAGAGCGACGCTGCGCGAGCCTGTTCGACTCGAAGCTCGAGGGGATCGGCTTCGGGTTCTTCATCCCGATCTTCTTCATCGTCAGCGGCGTCAAGTTCGACCTGCCCGCGCTCTTCGCGAGCGTCGAGAGCATCCTCCGGCTGCCACTCTTCCTCGCGCTCTTCTTCGTCGTGCGCGGCGCCCCGGTGCTGCTCTTCTACCGCAAGGACGTCCCGCGGCCGACCGGCTGCCGCTCATGCTGACGTCCGCGACCGCGCTCCCGCTCGTCGTCGCGGTGACCGAGATCGGGCTCGAGGAGGGGCGGATGCTGCCGGAGAACGCTGCAGCCCTCGTCGGTGCCGGCATGGTCTCCGTGCTCCTGTTCCCGCTGATCGCGATTCAGATCCGGGGCAAGCGCCTCGCGCGCAACCCGGCGGAGGCTTCGCGGGAGGGGTTCTAGGGGTCGTCGGCGGGGAGCCGGGGCGCGTCGGCGAACGACGCGTGCGTCGCTCGATCGTGGCGTCGAGGTCGTCGGCCGGCGGCGGCAGCCGCGTGATCGCGGTCGCGTCGCGCGTCGGCTCATGTCGAGCATCGTCTGCTCGACCGGCGGGCTGTACCAGGCGGGGTCGGCGGCGGGCGGGGCGGCCTCCACGGCGACGCGCGTCGGCGGCGCCGGCGAGCAGCAGCTCCTCGCGGCGGCGATCGGCGCGGGACGCGGCCCACTCGATCAGCGCGACGAGCACCCAGGCGCCGATCATCACGCCGGCGATCGCGGCCGCGTCGAGGTCGGCGATCGCGGCGGCGGTCGCGCACGCGACGAGGAAGAGCACCTCGAGCAGCGACCCGGGGGACGGTCGGCCGTCGCCGCTCGGGCGCCTCGAGCACGGACAGCCAGGCGTAGTCGCACCTCGGCCTGCGCTCTGGGCCGGCGGCAAGGTCGCTCCGCTCCGCCGCACGTCGTCGCGCAGCGAGTCGACGGTCTCGTTCAGGTCGCGGACGGCGTCGGCGAGCTCCTCGGGCTCGGTCGGCTCGGCGCTCGCTCACGCGTCCGTCTCCTTCATCGCGTCGATCGCCTCCTGGGCGCGCGCGTGGATGGCGGCGCGACGCTCCTCGATCGAGGGGCCGGGCTCGTCGGCCGGAGCGGCGAGGACGTCCTCGGTCGGCGCGGCGTCGCGGCGCCTCCGGCTCGCGCCGGCGGCAGCCGCCTCGTCGTCGGCGGCGGCAGGGGCGCCGAGCGGACCTCGGCGAGCTTGCGGCGGAGCTCCTCCGCGGGATCGGGCTCCGGTGCGGGCTCCGGCGGCGCCGACGTGGCGTCCCTGCGATGTCGTCCCAGCAGCTTCGCGAGCGCCGCGATGCTGAGGAGCCCTGCCGATCCACCTGAAGAGCCTGCGCATGGGGGCGATCCTACCGTGGCGGGGTCGCTGCTACCCTTCTGCGGCTTCCTGCCACGCCGCGCGTCGCCGCTCCCGGGCGTCGCACATCCACCGGTGAGGCCGACTCAGACCGAAGGAAGGAGACAGGGAACCCGTGATCGACTACGAGATCCTGCTGATGCTGGACCCCGACCTGCGCCGAGGAGCAGCAGGCGGAGGTCGTCAAGCGGACGCGTGACCTGATCGAGAAGGGCGGCGGCACGTTCGAGCGCCAGGACGCCTGGGGCCGACGCAAGCTCGCCTACGAGATCGACAAGAAGGACGACGGCATCTACCACCTGCTCTCGTTCAGCGCCGCGCCCGAGACGCTCGACGAGATCTCGCGCGTGCTCAAGATCGACGACGACGTGATGCGCCACCTGGCGACACGTCGCATCCAGGGTGGTCCGACCGAGCCAGTAGCGGTCGCCGCGCCGATCGGCGAGGATCGCCGGAGCCCGCTGACGCCCCGGAGGAGGAGTAATGGCCAGCAACATCAACCGCGTCGTCGCTCGTCGGCAACCTGACGCGCGACCCCGAGCTGCGGCACACGCCCTCGGGGACCGCCGGTCTGCTCGCTGCGGATCGCGGTCAACGGCCGCCGCAAGGACAGACGGCGGGCAGTGGATCGACAAGCCGAACTACTTCGACGTCACCGTCTTCGGGCAGCAGGCCGAGAACTGCGCGCAGTACCTCGCCAAGGGCCGCCCGGTCGGCGTCGACGGACGCCTCGAGTGGCGTGAGTGGGAGGCCCAGGACGGCGGCAAGCGCGAGGCCGTCGAGATCGTCGCGGACACCGTCCAGTTCCTCGGCAGCCGCGGCGACGGCGAGGGTGGCGGCGGTGCCGCCGGCGGCGGGTTCATCCCGTCCGAGACGCCCGCAGGCGCCGTCCGCCGACTTCCCGCCCAGTCCCGTCCGACGACGACATCCCGTTCTAGGAGCGAGCAGCATGGCACAGAAGCCCCAGACACCCAGAACGCGCACGGGTCCCGGCGGTGCCGCCGCCGGCCGTCGCAAGAGCTGCCACTTCTGCAAGGACAAGGTCGAAGAGGTGGACTACAAGAACGTCAACCAGCTGCGGCGCTACATCTCCGAGAAGGGGAAGATCCGCAACCGGCGGATCACGGGCGCCTGCCGCCGTCACCAGCGGCAGGTCGCGGTCGCCGTGAAGCGGGCGCGCGAGATGGCACTGCTGCCGTACGTGCAGGGGTAGACGATGGAGGTCATCCTGCTCCAGGACGTCGACAAGCTCGGCCTCAAGGGCGAGGTCGTCAACGTCGAGCGCGGGTACGCCCGCAACTACCTCCTGCCGCGCAAGCTGGCCGAGGTCGCGACCGCCGGGCGCGTCGCCGAGGTGCGCCGCATCGAGGCGGAGCGGGCCACGCACGAGGCACGCACGGCCGAGCAGGCGACCTAGATCGCGGACACGCTCCGCAAGACGGTGCTCCGGTTCGACGTCAAGTCGGGCCCGACCGGCGCGCTCTTCGGCTCGGTCACGACGACCGACATCGCCGAGGAGATCTGGCGCACGCGCAAGATCCGCGTCGACCGGCGCAAGATCGAGATGGACTCGATCAAGCGGATCGGCCGCTACACGCATCCCGATCCACGTGTTCGAGGACGTCACCGCCGAGGTGAAGACGCTCGTCGTGCCCGAGGGCGGCGAGCTGCCGCCCGAGGAGGAGCTGGCGGCGATGGAGGCGGCCGAGGCAGCTGCGGAGGCAGCCGCAGCCGCAGCGGCGGCTCCGCCCGTCGAGGACGAGTACGAGGACGTGCTCGAGGACGAGGTCGTGGAGGACGTCGAGGCCGACGCCGAGGACGCGACGCGGAGGTCGAGAGCCGAGCCGAGCTCGAGGTCGAGGACGCGTCCGAGGCGGAGGCCGAGGCCTAGCCTGCCGGCTCCACAGCGCATGGCGACGAGGGGCGGCCGAGGCCGTCGGCGTCGTGCGGAGTCCGGCGCAGCCGGATCGCGTCCGCGTGCACGCGGGTCAGTTGCTTCGCAGACCTCGTGTCGTGGTGCGCGCGGGCAGGCTTCGTGGCGAGTGCGCTCCGCGGCGTCGCGTGGCGCGTGGCGCGGCGTCCGGCGGCGGAGCTGCCCCGCGGGCGCGGCTGCGGCGGCGGAGGCGCCCCGTCGGCGGCAGCTCGCCGCGACGCAGACCCTGCGTCTCGACGGAGGTTGTCCACAACTCGCCGCCTGTGGAAGCCTGTGGAAGTCGACGCTCCCTGCGAGGAATCCTTCCACAGGCCGTCTGGGGAACGATCGCGCGATCGCCGCGTTCGTCTGACCGTCGCCTGTGGAACAATGGAGAACACGTGTTCGTTCTCCCTGCATCCGGGCGGGTACCCGCCGACCGGCGGCTGCCGCCGTGCGGCTCACCGGACGTGAATCCACAGGCTCACACGCGGGCGCGCGGGCCGGTTTGATGGAGCCGTGACCGAGCTGGCCCCGTCCCGTCTCGCGGCGTCCGTGCCGCCGCAGAACCTCGAGGCCGAGGAGTCGGTGCTCGGCGCGATGCTGCTCTCGCCGACGGCGATCGGCGCCGTCACCGAGATCCTCGACGCCTCCGACTTCTACCGCGAGTCGCACGCGATCGTCTACCGCGCCTGCGCTCGCGCTGTGGGGGAAGGGCGAGCCGGTCGACGCGATCACGCTCACCAACGAGCTGGAGGAGCGCGGCGAGCTCGAGCGGGTCGGCGGCACGGCCAGGGTCGCCGAGCTCGCTGCGCTCGTCCCGGCCACGTCGAACGTCGAGCACTACGCGCGGATCGTCAAGGAGACGGCGACGCTGCGCGCGCTCATCCGCGCCGGGCAGGAGATCGCGCGGCTCGGCCAGGATCGGCCGGGCGACACCGTCGACCTCGTCGACCGGGCCGAGCAGATCGTCTTCGACCTCTCCCAGCAGCGCGTCACCGGCGACTTCTCGCACATCGAGTCGCTCCTCAAGGAGAGCTTCGAGCGGATCACGCACCTCTACGAGGCGGGCGTCGACCTCACGGGCGTCCCGTCCGGCTTCCGCGAGCTCGACCGGCTCACGTCGGGCTTCCAGCCCGGCAACCTGATCATCCTCGCCGCGCGTCCGTCGATGGGGAAGTCGGCGCTCGCGCTCTGCATCGCCGCGAACCTCGGCGTGCGGCAGAACACGCCGGTCGCGCTGTTCACGCTCGAGATGTCGAAGTCCGAGGTGACGCAGCGGATGATGTGCAGCGAGGCGAAGGTCGAGTCGAACCGGCTGCGCTCCGGCAAGCTCGCGCCCGACGACTGGCCGCGGCTCACCGCGGCCTGCGACAAGCTGATGAAGGCGCCGATCTACGTCGACGACACCGGCTCGATCACGATGATGGAGCTGCGCTCGAAGGCGCGGCGGCTCAAGTCGCGCGAGCCGAAGCTCGGCCTGATCGTCGTCGACTACCTCCAGCTGATGACCTCCGGCGCGAACTCCGAGAACCGGGTGCAGGAGGTGTCGCAGATCTCGCGGAACCTGAAGGTGCTCGCCCGCGACCTCGACGTGCCGATCCTCGCGCTCTCGCAGCTCTCGCGCGCCGTCGAGCAGCGCACCGACAAGCGACCGATGCTCTCCGACCTGCGCGAATCGGGCTCGATCGAGCAGGACGCCGACCTCGTCGTTCTTCGTCTACCGCGACGAGTACTACAACCAGGAGGAGTCGGAGGCGCAGGGGCTCGCCGAGGTGATCCTCGCCAAGCACCGCAACGGGCCGACCGACGCGCTCAAGCTCAGCTTCCTCAAGCGCTACGCGAAGTTCGCCGACCTCGCCGGCGGCTAGCGGACCGGCTCCGACGGAGGGAACGCCGCCTCGATCAGCGCCACGGTGCCGGTGACGAGGGGCTGCGCGTCGAGCACGTGGCCCAGGCCGGCCCCGATCATGCCGGAGCGGCCCTCGCCTCGTTCGAGCGCCTTCCGGGCGAACCACGCCACGTAGTCCTCGCCGCCCGTGAGCCTGGTGTAGTCGAGCGCGCCGGTCGAGGTGTCGACGTCGTGCAGCGTGCGCCACGTGCGCTCGCCTGCGACGAGCACGGGCACGTCCCAGGCGACCCGCCGCTTCCCGGCGACCGCGGCGATCGTCTCCGCGTGATGGACGAGCGTGACCGTGTCGAGCGGAGCGCCGAGGAGGACGACCTGACCCCCGTGTGCGACGACGCGCTCGTAGGGCGTGCCGCGGCCGTAGCCCTCGTCGAGCGGGTGCGGGACGGCGATCGCCTCTGCCTCGTGCCCGACCGCCGCGACGCCGGCCTCGGGATGCCCCGAGCAGACGGCGCCGGGCCACGTGCGGAGCGCCTCGGCGAGACGTCCGTGGTCGCGACGGGCGCGAGCGACGCGCGGGTCGAAGACGGGCTGCTCGGCCCGCACCAGAGCCCTCTCGGCCGGCGAGAGCGCGTCGAGGTCGTCGGGCGGGCCGTCCTGCCAGCCGATGTACGCGACGAGCGTTCCCTCGGGACCGACCGCGTCGAGCAGCGCCCGTACGACCGTCTCGGCTCCGCCGAGGACGGTGCCGAGGGCCGACATGCGGCAGTGGACGAGCGCGACCGCGCCGTGGCGCACACCGAGTGCGGCGAGGTCGCGGGCCAGCCGTGTCCTTCCGACGAGCATCCCGGAAGGGTAGGCGCGACGCCTGTCGCCGGAGGCTCTACCCCGTCGGTCTCGTGGTCGCGTGGCAGACCGCGCGGAGGGGGGTGACGCGCAACAGGCGGGTTGCGTTCACGCCCGCGCGGACGTCCGTGCTGCCCCGGCTGGCACGGTCGTCCCGGGCGGCACCCACTCACGGTCGCAGAGCATGCGCCGCAGAGTCGAGTCGTCCGCGCCGACCGGATACGTGACCTTGACGCGCAGGATCTTGCTGAAGTCGCTCTTCACCGGGCACGAGTACGCGTACTGCGTCTGGTAGCGAGGCACGACCGGGTTGCGGCTGCCCATGTGGAAGCAGGCGCTGGAGTCGATGAAGAGCGTCGTCCCGGGCGGACCGACGAGCACGTGCACCTCGCTCGGGTCGACCACGGAGTAGAGCTGGTCGTCGGTGATCCGGTACGAGCAGTGGCGTGAGCGGTAGCGGAAGGCGGCCGACACGCGCTCCGAGGCCGAGGCCGAGATCCAGTGCAACGGGCCGCACTCCTCCGTCACCTCGCGGATCAGGGTGATCACGTAGAACGTCGGCTCGGTGTGGTAGTCCCGGTGCCAGTTCTGGCTGTCGCGCGGCGGCGCGGTCGGGGTCGGATCGTGCACCGTGCTCGACTCCTGCAGCCGGATCGCCCCGCGGCAGAGAGGTCGAGAAGTGCGGCACGTAGCCGAACGTGGGTGCGACCGCTGCGAGCACCCTGGACGAGGTCCCGAAGTCGAGGAGCGACGGGTATCGCGACGCCGCGTCGGCGGCCAGGATGTTCTGGAGGTAGGGCTTGCCCAGGTCCTCCCACTTCTGCAGGCCACGCTCGTCGATCACCTCGTCCATCTCCGCGATCAGCCGCTCGAGGTGGGGAAGGCTGTGGGTGGCGTCGAGCCAGAACCCGTCGACGAGCGTGATCCGCTCGCGACCGTTCGGCCAGCCGTTCTCGTCGAGGAGATCCTCGAACCGCTCCTCGTACGCCCGACGCCGGAGCTCGATCAGGGGCGCGCGCTCCCGGTTCCACCAGCGGGCGATGCGCGAGGTCCGGTCGATCCCGAGGAGCGCCATGTCGTCGTGCTCGAGGGCCTTCGCGAGCGGGGTGAGCGCGCGGTCGAGGATGGTCGCCACGGCGGAGAGCCTAGACGGTCGACCGGCGGCGTCCAGCAAGGCGCTCACCAGGCGGGCGTTCCCCGCTATGGTCGCGCCGTGCTGCTGGTTCCCTGTCCCGAGGGCCACGTCGCGGTGGCGCAGCCTGCCCACGGCTGGATGTGCGGTCAGCTGGCGCGGGCGTGGGGGAACGGCAGGTTCGGGTCGGTCGACCCGTTCGAGGAGGTCTGCCTCGCCGCGGAGCAGCACGACACCGGATGGGCCGCGTGGGAGCAGGAGCCGACGCTCGACCGCGACCGAGGGCTCCCGCACACGTTCGACACCACGCCGTTCACCGTGCACCTCGAGATCCACCGGACGTGGTCGCACGAGCTCGTCGGTCAGTCTCGCTACGCCGCGCTCCTCGTGTCGCTCCACCACGCGTCGTTCTTCGAGGAGCCCGGCCGGATCGGGCGGATGCGGGAAGGCGGCAGACGCATCCACGCCTTCCTCGAGGATCTCGCGGCGCTGCAGTCCGAGCTGCGGCGCAGCCTGGACCTCACTGACGAGGAGGTCGAGCGCAACCGGCGGCTCGTCCGGACGTGGGACGGCCTCTCGCACGACCTCCTGCTCGGACTCGCCCCGAGGACTCGACGGGCGGTTCCGACCGCGGACGGGCTGGTGGATCTGGCGATCGACAGGGACGGCGACGACTTCACGGTCGCTCCGTGGCCGTTCGTCGCCTCCAGCGTCACCGTCCGGACGGAAGGGCGACTTCTCGGCGGCACGTTCTCGGAGGAGGAGGCGATGCGCGAGGCTCTCGCCCACGCGCCGTGGGTCGCCCTCTCCTACACGCTGCGCGCCGGCTGAGCGAGCGCCTGCTCGCCCGCCACGAGCGCGGCTGCGAGCTCTGCCCGGCGAGTCGCGTAGCGGCTCGGGGCGAGTCGGTCGACGTCGCTCGCGTGGAAGCGCAGCGCGATCCCCCGATCGAGCTGCTCCGTCACGCGCTCGGGAACGTCTCCCTCGTGATGGGCGCGGAGCCGGGCGTGCGCGACGCGTCGTGCCCGGCGCTCGAGCGCCGTGCCGAGTGCGCCTCCGAGCGCCCGCTCGGCCAGCCGCTGCACCACCCCGGGGGGTGTGCGCTGCGGGACAGGCGCGTGGGCGAGCCGGAGGTTCGGGAACATCTCGTGCAGCCATGGGTTCGCAGCGCGCAGCTGCTCCACCTCGCCGACGAGGCATCGCATCTGCGCAAGCTCGCGCCCGACGTAGAGCGTCCGTCGCTCCAGCGTGAGATGCCGGTCGGAGAGGTAGTAGTTCGGGCACAGGACACGCCGGCCGATGAGCCGCGAGATCGTGCCCAGCACCAGGAAGACCGTCCCGAGCCGCTCTGCGGAGACGATCAGCAGCAGATCGACGTCGGCATCGGGGCCGGCATCGCCGGCGGCGACCGAGCCGGTCAGGGCGATCGTCCGCACGAACGGCACGTGGCGGACGACGCCCGCAACCCGCGCGGCACGATCGGACAGACGTCGCGCGTGCGCGATCCGAGCGGATCGCAGCGTGAGCAGGTCCTCACGTCCCCGGAGCGCGTACACCCCGTCGCGCTCGGCGACGATCTCCCGGAGCGCAGGGTCGGAGGTGAGCACCCCCTCGAGCTCCTCGCGATCGATCGGGACGCGGGCGTAGCGATGAGCCTCGTCGAGCGTGACGGCGGCGTCGAAGCCGTCCGCGTAGACGATGGCGTCGACGAGCGCGAGCAGCTCCTCGACGGATCGTGCTCGCCGGTCGCTCATCGTGCCTCCAGCGTGACCCGGAACGGCGGCGCCCCCGGCGCGGGCGCGTGTGCGCCGTCCTCGACGCGAAGTCGCCACCGCCGGACGACCGTCGCGAGCGTAGCCGTCATGATCGACCGGGCGAGCGGCTCTCCGACGCAGGTGTGCGGACCCGCCCCGAACGGGAGGTAGCCACGCCGCGCCGCCGTCGGCGTCAGCCCGTCGGCGAGCCATCGCTCGGGGAGGAACGCTTCGGGCCGCTCGAAGAGCGACGGCTCGTGATGGGTGACGAGCGGGCTGATCAGGACGTTGGTGCCGGCGCGAACGTCCACTCCCCCGACGCGCGAGTCGGCGACGGGGCAGCGATCGATGTGACGTGCAGGGGGCAGCAGGCGCAACGACTCGCGGATCACCGCGTCCAGGTAGGGCAGCCGCTCGTCGTCGGTCGTCGCCGGGTCGCGGTCGCCGAGGACGTCGTCGAGCTCGGCGAGGAGCCTCTCCTCGACCTCGGGCGAGGCTGCGAGGAAGTACCAGACGGCGGCCAGGCCACTCGGTGGCTCGTCGACCGCCGCGAGCAGGAAGGCGGTGATCTCGCCGACCGCCACCGACGGGGGAAGCCCGCCCCTGAGCAGGAGCGCCGGCAGGTCGGTGCGTGCGTCGTCGTCGCGGTCGACGGCCTCGAGCACCGCGCGTGCGGCGCGATGGACGTCGGCGAGCGCGCGTGCGCGTCGTGTCCCGCGCAGCGGTGGCATGAGCCGGGGGACGCTCGTCATCACGATGCCCAGCGCCGCGGCGAGCTCGTCCGCCTGAGGCGCGAGGTCGGCGTCGAGCAGGGCGTCGCCGGCCATCACGAGCGAGAGGGGATCGAGGCGCTCGCGCAAGACGAAGCGCTCGCCGCGTCGCCAGCCCGTCTGCGCCTCGTTCGCCCGAGCCACGATCCTGTCCGTGAACCCGGCGATCCGACGTCGGTCGACCGCGGGCTGGACGAGGAGCCGCCGCGCGCGATGCTCCGGCCCGTCCAGCGTGTTGAGCGTGGGGCCGAGGAAGCGGCGGGCGCGCCGCTTCCACTTCCCCTGGCGGAAGCGATCGGCGTCGGTGACGAGCACGCGCCAGATCTCGTCGGGATCGCGGAGCAGCAGCGCTCTGGGCGCACGCAGCTCGAGCGCGTCGGTGTCGCGAATCGCTGCCGCGCGCACCGGGTCGCGGAAGAACGTGCGGGAGCTGAGCGGGCGGACGGCGATCGCGACATTCTGTCCGACCGCCGCGGCCCGGGCTCGGTGACCGGCGAGCAGCGTCGGGACGAGGGGCCGTCCGGGGGTAGGATTGGGCCGTGCCAGCGACCGTGATCGTCGGGGCGCAGTGGGGCGACGAGGGGAAGGGCAAGATCGTCGACCTGCTCGCGCAGGAGTCCGACCTCGTCTGCCGTTACCAGGGTGGCCCGAACGCCGGCCACACGATCGTGGTCGGCGACGAGACCTACAAGATCCGCCAGATCCCGTCGGGGATCGTCGGTGGCATCGCGAGCGCCATCGGCGCGGGGTGCGTGGTCGACCCGGCGGTCCTGATCGGCGAGCTCGACGACCTCGAGGCCCGCGGGCTCGTCACCGAGGGGCTCGTGTTCGTCTCGGGCAACGCGCACCTGATCATGCCGTGGCACGTCGCGCTCGACGGCGCACGCGAGCGGAGGCTGGGAAACCTGCAGATCGGCACGACGCGACGGGGCATCGGCCCTGCCTACGCCGACAAGGCGACGCGCATCGGGATCCGGGTCCAGGACCTGCTCGACCCGAAGATCCTGCGCGAGAAGATCCGGCTCGCGGTCGCCGAGAAGAACATCTGGCTCGAGCGCGTGTACGAGCTCGAGCCGTTCGACGAGGCAGAGGTCCTCGAGACGTACCTCGGCTATGCCACGCGGATGACGCCCTGGGTCGCCGACACCTCGCTGCTCGTCGATGGGGCCCTGCGTGCAGGACAGGACGTCCTGTTCGAGGGAGGCCAGGGAACGCTCCTCGACCTCGACCACGGCACCTACCCGTTCGTCACGTCGTCGAGCCCGATCGCGGCAGGCGCAGCGGTCAGCTTCGGGATCGGGCCGCAGCGGATCGACGAGGTGCTGGGCGTGTCCAAGGCGTACGTGACGCGTGTCGGAGAGGGGCCTTTCCCGAGCGAGATAGAAGGCGCCGATCAGGAGCGCGTCCGCGACCTGGGCGGCGAGTTCGGAACCGTGACCGGGCGCACGCGTCGCTGCGGCTGGCTGGACCTCGTCGCGCTGCGCTTCGCCGTCCGCGTCAACGGCGTGACCTCGCTCGCGCTCACGAAGCTCGACGTCCTCTCGGCGTTCGCGGAGATCCCCGTGTGCGTCCGCTACAGGCTCCCCGACGGGTCGGAGACCGAGCACTTCCCCGCGCACCAGAGCGACTTCCACCACTGCCAGCCCGTCTTCGAGACGCTCCCGGGCTGGGAGTGCGCGCTCGACGCCGACGAGCTGCCCGCGGCGGCGCGAGCGTACGTCGACTTCGTGTCGGAGGCGCTCGCCGTGCCCGTGAGCCTCGTGGGCACGGGCGCGGGCCGCGAGGCCGTCCTCACCTTCCCGTAGACGCCCTCAGCGCCAGAGAGTCGCGCCAAGCGCGACGAGCACCACGGCTGCCGCGCTCGATCCGACCACGAGCGCACGCATGAGCTCCGGCCTGAGGCCGTAGACGCGCGCGAGGACGAGCAGGTGGAAGGCCCCTGGGACGCCGGCGAGCAGGAGGTACGCGCGCGGGACGTCGGCGCCGATCGCGGCTGCGACGGCGACGAGCGCGAGCGGCCCACCGACGCAGCGGATCGCCACCGCGCCGATCCCCTCGACGAGATCGCGCCGCGCCAGAGCGGCGCGCCCGAGCGGCACGGACAGGCCGAGGAGCAGGAACCCCGTCGGACCGACGAGCAGCGTCGCCACGGAGCGGAGCGAGTCGAGCCAGGGCGTCGGGGCTCCCGTCCAGCGCAGGACGAGCGCGACCCCGAGCGCGAGGAGCGGGGGGTTCAGCAGGATCGCGCGTGACCTCGTGCCACGGGCGACCGCGTCGCCGCGCAGCCCGTGCGTCCGTGCCAGCGCGGTCGTGATCGCCGTCGCCGGGACGATCCACGCGAGACGGTCGTAGACGACCGCGTCGGCCACTCCGCTCCGGCCGAAGGCGAGCAGGGCGAGAGGAATGCCCAGGTAGCCGGTGTTGCCGAAGCCGCCGGCGAGCACGAGGCAGCCGCGGAGGTCGCGCTCCCGCGTCGCGGCGACCGCGTACGCGTAGGCGACGCCGAGCACCAGCCAGTTCGCGATCCCGGCCGCGACAAGCGACCGTGCGAGGCCGGCGTCGAGCTCCACCGTGAGGAAGGCCGTCAGAACGAGCGCGGGAGCGAGCACCCAGAACGAGAACCGCCAGAGCCAGCCGCGCAGGCGCTGACCGTTGCGTGTGCGCTGTAGGGCCACACCTGCTGCCGCGACGACGAGCAGGAGGAGCGCGCCTGCGACCATCAGAGGAGCCTAGACCCGCTCCCCGGTGCCGAACCGCCCCTTCCGCACGCCCTGCACGCATCGAGCCGCTGGAACCGCTGCGGCATCCGGCGCCCGCGGTCGGGTGGGGTGAGTACAGTCGCCGCTGTGAGGGTTCTCCTCGTCGGATCCGGCGGCCGCGAGCACGCGCTCGCGTGGGCGCTGTCCCGCTCCTCACTGCTGACCGAGCTTCACGCTGCCCCTGGCAACCCGGGGATCGAGGCGCTCGCCGCCTGCCATCCCGTCGCGCCCCGACGACCCGGAGGCGGTGCTCGGCCTCGCACGCGTCGCTCGCCGTCGATCTGGTCGTGTCGGCCCGGAGGCGCCGCTCGTCGTCGGCGTCGCGGACGTTCTCCGGCACGCCGGCGATCCCGGTGTTCGGCCCCTCCGCGGCTGCGGCCCGGATCGAGGGCTCGAAGGCGTTCGCCAAGGACGTGATGGCGGCGGCGGGGGTGCCGACCGCGCGCCTGCTCGACGTCCCCGTGGCGCCGTGCGTCGTCAAGGCCGACGGTCTCGCCGCCGGCAAGGGCGTCGTGATCTGTCGCGACGAGGCGGAGCTCGCCGCCGGGCTGGAGGAGGTCGCCGCCTTCGGTGGCGCGGTCGTCGTCGAGGAGCTGCTCGAGGGGCCCGAGGTGTCGCTGTTCGCGATCTGCGACGGCGACGGACGCGGTCGCGCTTCCGCTGGCGCAGGACTTCAAGCGCGCCTACGACGGCGACCGCGGGCCCGAACACCGGGCGGGATGGGCTCCTTCGCGCCCGTCCCCGGGCTCGGGAGGGAGATGCCGAGGAGCTGCTCGAGCTCGTCGTGCGTCCGGTGCTCGCCGAGCTCGCGCGACGGGGCTGCCCGTTCGTCGGCACGCTCTTCGCGGGCCTGATGCTGACCGACGGACGGGCCGCGGGTGCTCGAGTACAACTGCCGCTTCGGCGATCCGGAGACGCAGTCGGTGCTGCCGCTGCTCGACGGCGACCTGCTCGCGACTGCTCGCTGCGGCGGCCGCGGGCGACGTGACGGTGGCGTCGGCGCTCGATGGCGGACGCGGCCGCGGCCGTGACCGTCGTGCTCGCCGCGGGCGTCGTACCCCGCGAGCGGCGACAGCGGCACGCCGATCGAGGGGATCGAGCGCGCGGAGGCGGCCGGCGCGCTCGTCTTCCACGCGGGCACGGCGCGGTCGGGCGGGGTCGTCGTGACGAACGGCGGCCGCGTCCTGAACGTCACCGCGGTGGCGGACGACGCTCGACGAGGCACGGGCGGCTGCGTATGCGGCTGCCGACCTGATCGAGTTCGAAGGCTCGCGGCGGCGCGGCGACATCGCCCTCGCAGCCGCGTCCGGGATGGCGCTCACGCTCGGACTGCAGGCCTAGGCCACGAGCTGACGCTCGTGTCCTGGGGCCACCCCGGACCACCACCCGCGTTCAGTCTATAGCCTGAACGGGCGAGACGCTCCACTGCCCAGGAGCGTCGATTCCGGTGACAGCTCGCTCCACAGCCGTCGGAGACCGCAGTCGCTTCCGCGGGTGGACGCCGCACCCCTCTCTAGAATGGCGGAGGTGATCTCCCGCTACTCCCGCCCGGCCATGGCCGCGATCTGGTCGGACGAGGCGAAGCTCGCGGCGCTGGCTCGACGGTCGAGCTCGCCGCGCTCGACGGCTGGGCCGCGATCGGCGTCGTCCCGCCGGACGACGTCGCCGCGATCCGCGCAGCGCGCGTCCGTGCCGACGCCGCGAGCGGGTCGCCGAGATCGAGCGCGAGACGAACCACGACGTCGCCGCCTTCGTCGACGCCGTCGCGGAGGGGCTCGGCGAGGACGGCCGCTGGTTCCACTACGGGCTGACCTCCTCGGACGTGCTCGACACGGCGCTCTCGCTCGCCGTCCAGGAGGCCGGCGCCCTGCTCCTCGAGGGGCTCGACCGGGCCTTCGGCGCCGTCGTCTTCCGGGCGCGAGGAGCACCGCGACACGCTGTGCATCGGGCGGACGCACGGCGTCCACGCCGAGCCGACCACGTTCGGGCTCAAGCTCGCCGGCTGGGCGTTCGCGCTCGACCGCGACCGCGAGCGGCTCGCACGGGCGATCGACGGGCTGCGGGTCGGCAAGCTCTCCGGCGCCGTCGGGACGTACGCCGCCGCCGACCCGGAGGTCGAGCGGGTCGCCTGCGAGCGGCTCGGGCTCGAGCCCGCGCCGAGCTCGACCCAGATCCTGCAGCGCGACCGCCACGCCGAGGTGCTCTCGGCGCTCGCCCTCGCTCGCCTCGTCGCTCGACCGCTTCGCGACCGAGATCCGCCACCTCGCCCGCACGGAGGTGCGCGAGGTCGAGGAGCCGTTCGGCCGCGGCCAGAAGGGCTCGTCGGCGATGCCGCACAAGCGCAACCCGATCACGGCCGAGCGCATCTGCGGGATCGCGCGCGTCGTGCGCGGCGAACGCGCGTCGTCGGGCTCGAGAACGTCGCCCTCTGGCACGAGCGCGACATCTCGCACTCGTCGGCCGAGCGGGTCGTCCTGCCCGACTCGTTCCTCGCCGTCGACTACATGCTCGACCGCTTCGCCTGGCTCGTCGAGGGGCTCGTCGTCCGCGAGGAGCGGATGCGCGAGAACCTCGCGTCGAGCCACGGGCTCTTCTTCAGCCAGCGGCTCCTGCTCGCGCTCGTCGAAGCCGGGCTCGCCCGCGACGACGCCTACCGGCTCGTGCAGCGCAACGCGATGCGGGCCTGGGACGAGGCGCTCGACTTCCGCGAGCTCGTCGACGCCGACGCCGAGATCGCGAGCGCGCGTCGACCTCGACGCGGTCTTCGACCTCGAGCGCGTACACGACGCCACGTCGACGTCGTCTTCGACGCGGCTGCGACGCGCTCGTCGCGACGCGAGGGAGGCCGAGCCGTGTCTGAGGCCGTCCACCTCGCGCGCGGGAAGGTGCGCGAGATCTACGCGCTCGACGACGAGCGGCTGCTGCTCGTCGCCTCCGATCGCATCTCGACGTTCGACGTGATCCTGCCGACGCCGATCCCCGACAAGGGGCGCGTGCTCACGGGCCTGTCGGCGTTCTGGTTCGCCCGCACGCGCGAGATCGTCCCGAACCACCTGCTCGAGCTGCGCGACGACGGCGCGCTCGACGAGTCTGTCGCCGGCTCGACGATGCTGCCCGTCGAGCTCGTCGTCCGCGGCTACCTCTCCGGCTCCGGCTGGGTCGACTACGCAGGCGACGGGCTCGGTGTGCGGCCACGCGCTGCCGCCCGGGCTGCGCGAGTCCGAGCGGCTGCCCGGCGCCGATCGTGACGCCCGCGACGAAGGCCGACGAGGGGCACGACCTCAACATCACCGAGGAGGAGGCTGCCGCGCTCTGCGGCGCGGAGCGTATGCGGTCGCCCGCGACGCCGCGCTCGCGCTCTACGCGTTCGCCGCGGCGCACGCGAGGAGCGCGGCATCATCCTCGCCGACACGAAGTTCGAGCTCGGCGTCGATCCCGCCGGCGTCGTCACGCTCGGCGACGAGGCGCTGACGCCCGACTCGTCCCGGTTCTGGCCGGCCGACGGCTACGAGCCCGGGCGGCCCGCAGCCGTCGTTCGACAAGCAGTACGTCCGCGACTGGTGCCTCGCGACCGGGTGGGATCGCACCGACCCGGGCCCGGAGCTGCCGGCGGACGTCGTGAGCGGAACGCGTGCCCGCTACGTCGACGCGTTCGAGCGGCTGACGGGGATCCCGTTCGACCGCTATCTCTCCGACCCGAAGGTGGTGCTGTGAAGGTGACCGTGCTCATCCGTCCCAAGGCAGGCATCCTCGATCCGCAGGGCGAGGCCGTCCGCGAGTCGCTGCGGAAGCTCGGCTTCGCCGTCGACCGCGCCCGCGTCGGCAGGCTCGTCGACGTCGAGCTCGAGACCGACGATCCCGAGGAGGCCCGCGCGCAGGCCGAGCGGATGTCCTCCGAGCTGCTCGCGAACCCGCTGATCGAGAGCTTCGAGATCGTCGAGAGGCGGAGCGTGAGCCGGATCGCGGTCGTCACCTTCCCCGGGTCGAACGACGACGGGGACGCCGCGCTCGCGCTCGAGCTGCTCGGGACGGACGTCGCCCGCGTCTGGCACGCCGACGACGGCGCTGCCCGACGACGTCGGTGGCGTGCTGCTGCCCGGGGGCTTCTCCTACGGCGACTACCTGCGCTGCGGCGCGATCGCCCGCTTCGCACCCGTGATGGACGCCGTCGCCGCGTTCGCGGCCGCCGGCGGGCCGGTGCTCGGCATCTGCAACGGGTTCCAGATCCTCTGCGAGGCGGGTCTGCTCCCTGGCGTGCTCCGCCCGAACCGGCAGCAGCAGTTCATCTGCGCCGACGTCGACGGTCGACCGTCGAGACGACGCGGACGCCGTTCACGCAAGGGTGCGACGTCGGCGCCCGACTCGTGATCCCGGTCAAGCACGGCGAGGGGAGCTGGTACGCCGACGACGCGCTCTTCGCCGAGCTCGAGGCGCGTGACCAGATCGTCTTCCGCTACGACGGAGACGTCAACGGCGCCCGCGCCCGGGTCGCGGGCGTCACGAACGAGGCGGGGAACGTGCTCGGGCTGATGCCGCATCCCGAGCACGCCGTCGATCCGCTGCTCGGGCCGACCGGCGGTCGGCCGATCCTCGAAGGCCTGATCGCGGCAGCCCGAGCGCAGCTCCCGCTCGTCGGCTAGGCGGAAGGGGGCCCCTCCAGCACCGCGCGCAGCTCGGGGATCCCGGCCACGGCCGAGCGCAGCCGCTCGAGATCGCGCTCGCGCAGCGTCACCGGCCCACGCCTGGCGACCCCGTCGGTGGTGTAGGCGATGCGGACGAGCCGGCCTCCCGTCCTCGGTCTCGAGCAGCTCGACGATCGTCGCGAACCGCCGGTCTCCGGCCCGCTGGGCGACCTTTGCCTGCGCGACCGATCGGGCTCGTCCCCAGGGAGTCGTCGTCATCCAGGACAACGTAGCTCGCCGACCGTGACGGGTCCGTGCCGGCTTTGGCGCCTCTTCGTGTCGAGCGCCACGGCGGCAGGAACGCACTCCGAGCGCCCTGGCCGGGACGCGGCTCGCGGCACTCCGTAGGCTCTCCCCATGCCCGACACCGTCATCGTCGGCGCCGGCACCGCAGGCTGCATCCTCGCGGCCCGCCTGACGGAGGACCCGCATGCCGGCGTGCTGCTCCTCGAGGCGGGCGGCACCGACCGGCGGCTCGAGGTGCGCATCCCCGCCGCCTTCTCCCGGCTGTTCGGCACCGGCCGGGACTGGGGCTATCGCACCGCGCCGCAGACGTCCCTTGCCGGGCGAGAGGTGCTCTACCCGCGCGGGAAGGGGCTTGGCGGCTCCTCCTCGACGAACGCGATGATGGTGATCCGCGGGCACCGCGTCGATCACGCGCAGTGGCCTGCAGGCTGGGGCTGGGCAGACGTCGAGCCCTTCTACGACCGTGCCGCCGACGGCCCGTTCGCGGTGGCGGCGCTGCCCGATCCGAGCCCGCTCACGGAAGCCTTCCTCGACGCTGCGAACGCATGCGGGATCCCCCGCGCGGCGAGCCTCCGCAACCCGGATCTCGAAGGCGCAGGCCCGACCCCGGTCTCGATCGTCCGCGGGCGGCGCTGGAGCGTCGTCGACGGGTACCTCGCACCGGCACGCCGACGGTCCGGGCTCGAGATCGTGACGCGAGCCCACGTGACGCGCGTCCTCGTCGAGGGCGGTCGGGCCTGCGGCGTGGTGTACGTCAAGGAGGGGAAGGAGATCGAGGTCAGGGCGCGCCGCGTCGTGCTGGCAGCAGGCGCGATCGACACCCCGAAGCTGTTGCTGCTCTCGGGGATCGGCCCGCGGGAGACCCTCGAGCGCCACGGCATCGACCTCGTCCTCGACCGGCCCGAGGTCGGGCAGGGGCTGCGCGACCACCTCGCCTGCGGCATCCTCCTCGCGACGGTGCCCGGCGTCGAGACGCTGGCGCTCCGCGCGTCGCCTCCGGCACCTCGCCCGCTGGGCAGCTCAGCGGTCGCGGTCCGCTCACCTCGAACGTCGCGGAGGCCGCCGCGTTCGTGCGGAGCGACCCGGCGCTCGAGGCGCCCGACCTCGAGCTCCTGTTCGCGCCCGTCCCGTTCGAGGACGAGGGGACGAAGGAGCCCGACGTGGCACGGGGTCACCCTCGCGACGATCCTGCTGCAGCCGCGGAGCGTGGGCGAGGTGACGCTGCGCTCGGCCGACCCGCTTGCGCCTCCGCTCGTCGACCCGCGCTACCTCACCGATCCCACGGGCGAGGACCTGCGCCTCCTCCTCCACGGGCTGCGTCTCGTCCGGCGGGTCGCCGCCTCGGAGCCGCTCGCGTCACAGCTCGACCACGAGGTCCTGCCCGGCACGACCGCGGACGACGACGAGGCGCTCGTCGCCCACGCGCGGGAGCGCTCGCAGACGCTCTACCATCCGGTCGGCACCTGCCGGATGGGCGAGGACGCCGGACGCGCCACTCGACGCCGCGCTGCGGCTGCGCGGCGTCGACGGGCTCAGGGTCGTCGACGCGTCGGCGTCCCCGCGCTGCCGCGCGGGCACACGAACTGGCCCGTCGCGATGGTCGCGGAGCGCGCCGCTGCGCTGCTCCGCGACGATGCCGTCGGCGCAGGTGAGCGCCGGCACGGGCACCGACGTGCGTGCGATCGCGCTCGCGAGCACGCGGCGCAGCGCCGCCACACACGCAGGGTCGTGATGCGCCCCGCGGTCGCGTCGAGCTCGGCGAGCGCCTCGCTCGGACGACAGCGCAGCGCGGTAGACGCGTCGGGTCGTCAGCGCCGAGTACGCGTCCGCCACCGCGACGATCCGGGCCTCGAGCGGGATGGCGTCGCCGACGAGCCCGTCGGGATAGCCCGTGCCGTCCATCCGCTCGTGGTGGTGCCGGACGATGGGCGCGGCTCCGGCCAGCCCGGAGATGCGGAGGATGAGGCGCTCGCCGACCTCGCTGTGCGTCCGCATCACCTCCCACTCCGCGTCGTCGAGCGGCCCCGGCTTCGTCGAGCATCGCGTCGGGCATGGCGATCTTCCCGATGTCGTGCAGCCAGCCGCCAAGGCGGCAGCGCAGCACGCCGTCCTCGGTGAGCGCGAGCTCCACGGCGATCGCTCCGGCGAGATCCGCGACCTCGCGGACGTGCTCCTCGGGGGTGCCCTCGCGTGCGCTGGCGGAGAACGCGAGGGCCTGCGCGAGGCGCAGCGCCTCCGGCTCCTCCGCGGCGATCTCCTCGGCCGTGAGCTCGTCGACGAGCTTGACCTGGTCGCGGCCCGCTCGCTTCGCTGCGTAGAGCGCGCGATCTGCCGCGTCGACGAGCGCCTCCACCGACCAGAGCGACTCCCCGGCGAGCGCGCCGCCGATCGACGTCGTCACGTGGATCAGACGGCCGTCCGGCAGGGGGATGGGGGACTTGCCCACCGCGGCTCGCACCGACTCGGCTATGCGCCTGAGCGCCTTGCCGCTGGTCACGCCGGGAACGACGACGATGAACTCCTCGCCGCCCCAGCGACCCACGACGTCGTAGGAGCGGACGGCGGATCGCAGCCTCCGTGCGACCGCTCGGAGCACGGCGTCGCCGCCCTCGTGCCGGTAGTGGTCGTTGACGGACTTGAAGTGGTCGAGGTCGAGCATCAGCACGCCGGGCACGCGGCCATCGCGGCGGGACCGTTCGAGCTCCCCCATCAGCGAGTCGACGACGTGGCGCCTGTTGTAGAGGTCGGTCAGCGCGTCGGTGCGCGAGCGCCGCTCGATCTCGTCGCGCGCAGCGATCTCGGCCGTCACGTCTCGACCGACGTAGAACATCAGGCGATCCTCGCGGTCGAACGCTCCCGACCAGGAGACGGAGAGCGTGCGCCCGTCTCGTGTCCGACACCGGATCACCGTCGGCTTCTCCGTCCGCGAGCCGTAGACCGAGGCGCTGAGCAGCCGGATCGCGTCGAGGTCGTCGGGCTCGACGAGCAGCGACCAGTCGGCGCCGAGCAGCTCGTCGGCCGAGAACCCGAGCAGGGCCTCCGCGGCAGGGTTCGCGAAGCGGATCGCGGCCCTCGACGTCGAAGGCCAGGATCAGGTCGTTGGCGAGCTCCACGACGCGCTCGAACCGCGCGACCGCCGCCAGATGCTCGGCCCGCGCCAGGTCGAGGCTCTCCTGCGCCTCGACCTCCGCCGTCACGTCCGTGATCACGCCGAGCAGGAGCGTCCGCTCGTCCGACCCGACGCGGAACGGAGCGCTCCCGCACCCAGCGCGTCTTCCCGTCGATCCCGCACGAGGCGGTAGGTGAGCTCCTCGAGGACGCCCTCCCGTCTCGTCTCGAGGTCGTACAGCGCCTCGTACGCCGGGTAGTCCTCGGGATAGACGCACGTGTCGTACGTGCGGTTGGCGTCCTCGTAGGGCACGTGGCCGCCGAGGAGCCTGTCGATCCCCGGGCCGTGGAAGATCGTCAGGTACCAGCCCGACTCGGACATCTCGCCCGCGAACATGAAGGCGTCGACCGCCGAGGCGATGTTCCAGAGCATCTGGTCCGGCGTCGACCTCGACGTCGGGCATCGCCGGCACGGGCCCGGCGTTCGCGCGATCCTGCAGCGTCACGACGACGAGCTCGTCGGACGCGCGTGGTCGCCATCCGCACCTCGAGCTCGCCGCCGGTCGAGCGGAGGGCCGTCCCGACGTGGACGCCGGGCTCCCGCCAGTCGGGAGGCAGAGCGGCGAACAGGTCGGTCACGGGCATGCCCGGCAAGGCGTCGCGCGAGCGGGCGAAGATCCGCTGCGTGTCGGGGTTCGCGTAGACGACGCGACCGTCGGCGTCGACCACGAGCCCACCGTCGATCACGTGGTCGAGGACGACGAGCACGGTTGAGAGAACAGGGTCCATCACCACGACTATCGACCGTGGAGGACGACCCCGTTAGTGGAGGACGACCGATCTCTCAGACGGCCGCCCGGCCGGCCCGAGCCCTACAGGAGCTTGGCCTTGGCGGCCGCGTACTCCTCGTCCGTGAGCTTGCCCGTCCGCATGCAGGGCCGAGAGCCGCTCGAGCTCGTCGGAGACCGACGGCGTCGTGTCCGTCCGCGACGGACGGGCGGCCGTCAGGCGCGTCTTCACGCTCCCGACGACGTCCGGGCCCGAGCCCTCGGGGAACTCGGCCGCCGTCTGGCGGCGAAGCACCTCGTACCCGATGCCGGCGAGCATGACGAGCACCGTCGGCGATCACGAGGCGGTTCAGCGGGAGGATCCAGACGAGCAGGACGATGCCCGCCGCGAAGATGACCCACGCGAGCTCCGGCCGCCGCAGCGCGGGCGCCATCCAGCCGCGGAACGTCGTCGCCTGCTTGCCGGGGCCGGCGGCCCAGGCGCCGAGCGCGGCGATCAGGCCGAGGGCGATCGACGCCCCAGGCGGACTGCGCCAGCCCGTCGGTGATGATGCGCCACGCCTCCTCCGCGGCCGGGCGCACGGAGTCGGTCTTGACGACGTTGTCGACGAAGTAGCCGCCCGCCAGCGACCGGACGACCAGCACGGCGACGCCCGCGACGGCGAGCCCGATCCCGATCGCGCGCAGCTCCTGCCGGCGGCGTCCCTTCACGAGCAGGAAGGCCGCGACCCAGGACGCGAGCGCGAGGATCCAGATCCAGTTCGCCACGAGCTCGAGCCAGTGGACGACCTTCTGGGCCATGTCGAGGTCGTCCGACGCGACGATCGTGATCTGAGCCGGAGTCCTGGGGGACCTGGTCGGCGAGGTTCGCGACGAAGTTGAAGCGGTCGCCGAGCCGCAGCACGAGCGGCCGCAGGTCGAGGACGACGTTGCCGTTCGCCGTCTCGAGCAGCTCCGTGTCGCCGTGGAGCACGGCGATGAACTGCTTCTGCGCGAGCGACGACGCCTCGACGAACAGCGCTCTGCGACCTGCGGGCGCGCGAGCAGCTCGTCCGCCGCGCGCGCCGCGTACTCCTGCGAGAGACCGGCGATCGGGCCGGCCAGGCCCTGCAGGTTCTCCGGCAGCTTCTCCTCGAGGAGCTGGCTGACGTCGACGTTCGCGTAGAGCGCGTCGGCCATCGTCGAGGCGACCTCGGCCCGGATCTCGTCGTTGGCGATCAGCTCGCTCGAGGTCTGCTTGAACGTCTCTCGTCGAGCGCCTCGCGCTTCACGAACACGGCGAGGATGCTGATCGTGGTCAGGATCACGCCGACGACGACGAGGATGCGCGCCGCGACGATCCGCCCGCTGGGAGGGCCCGTCGGTGCGGTCGCGCAGCTGCGGCAGTGGTCATCGTCTCTCCTCGGCGGTCACGGATGGCGGAACGGGTCGGCCCGGGCGGGTCGGTGCGCCGATCCTATGCGAGTCCGCGTGAGAGGCGAAGGCCTAGCGTCCGGGAAGGCTCGGCAGGCTCGGCGACCAGGCGGCCTTCTCGAGCGGCGACCTGCGCGCGGTAGGTCTTCGTCACCTCGCCGAGGATGATCTGGATCGTCGCGGCGACCGGCACGGCGATCAGCGCGCCGATCACGCCGAGCAGCGCGCCGAAGAGCGCGACCGAGACGATGATGAAGAACGCCGAGAGGTTGACCGCCTTGCCCTGGATCGTCGGCGTGAGCAGGTTGTTCTCGACCTGCTGGTAGATCAGCACGACCGCGAGCATGATCAGCGCCGCCGTCGAGCCCCTCCTCGGCGAGGAGCGTCAGCGACGAGGATGAACCCGGCGATCGTCGCGCCGATGTTCGGGATCATGTCGAGGAACCCGGCGATCAGCCCGAGCGCGACCGCGTAGCTCGAGCCCGAGCAGGTAGGCGGTCGTGCCCTGCACCGTGCCCGCGATCGTCGCGATGATCACGACGCCGATCGCCCAGCGCGAGACCATCGTCGTGACGCGGTCCCAGAGCGGCAGCCAGACCTCCTCCTGCCCCTTCGGCAGCACGCTCGCGAGCGCCTTCTTGAGGTCGTCGACCTCGCAGAGGAAGAACAGGCAGATGAAGGTGATCAGGAAGATCGTCGAGCGAACGCGGACGCGAGTCGCCCGGCGAACCCGACGAGCGCGCCGAGCGCGTCCGGCACCGCGTTCGAGACGCTCTGCGCGCCCGACTGCGACGTTGTCGGCCGCGCCCGAGTCGCCGAGCGAAGCCGAGCTCGTCGAGCTGCGAGCTGCGTCGACGAGTCTGCGGAAGGTCCTTGAGGAAGCTCTGCAGCGCCCTCGAGCAGCGGGATCATCAGGAACGAGCGCGAGCAGCGTCACGACGACGAGCGCCCCGATCACGGTGACCGTCGCCGCCAGGCCGCGACCCGAGGCGCGTCTGGCGCTGCACGAACCGCACCGGCCCCTCGAAGACGAGCCCGAGGAAGACGCCGACGGCGACGATCAGCAGCGTGTCGCGGATCGAGATGATCGCCCACGTGAAGAAGAAGAGCGCGACGCCGAGCGAGCAGCGTCTTGAACGTGACGCTGATCTGGAGCGGGCGGCCGTTCGGCATCGGCGCAACACTACTTGCTCGGGGCGGCCGTCCGCATCCGGCGTCATGCGCGCACGCGCTCGCCTGGGTCGAGTAGGATCTCGGCCGATGAGCACGGCCGACAGAGTTCGGACAGCCCGTGGCGTGGTCGCCGGAGCGACCGTCGTTCCGACCCGACGCGCCTCGTCCTCTCGCTGCTGCTGAGCGCGCTCGCGCTGCTGATCGCGGCCGCGATCGTCCCGGACGTCTCGATCGAGGGCTTCGGCGGGCGCGCTGGTCGTCGCGCTCGTCGTCGCCGCGCTCAACGCGGTCGTCCCGCCGCTGATCGCGGCGCTGCGGCTGCCGCTCACGCTCGTCCTCGGCTTCCTGCTCGTGCTCGTCGCGACGCCGCGATCCTGCTCGCTCGCGTCGAGCATCACCGACAACGCGATCGAGGTCGACTCGTTCTGGGCGGCGCTGCTCACGGCGCTCGTCGTCTCGGCGGTCACGGTGGTGCTCGACGTCGTCTTCGGGACGAACGACGACGACGTGTACACGCTGCGCGTCATGCAGCGCGTCGCGAGGCGTCGAGGGCGCGGTCGAGCGACCGACGTGCCCGGGATCATCTTCCTCGAGATCGACGGCCTCGGCGCTGCCCGTGCTGCGGCGGGCGATGCGCGACGGCAACGCGCCCGACCATGGCGCGCTGGCTCGCCGAGGGCGGCTACGAGCTCACGGAGTGGGAGACCGACCTCTCCTCGCAGACCGGCGCCAGCCAGGCCGGGATCCTGCTCGGCTCGAACGAGGACATCCCCGCGTTCCGCTGGGTCGAGAAGGAGACGGGGACGATGATGACCTGCTCGGCGCCGCCCGACTGCGCCGAGATCGAGCGGCGGCGCTCGACGGGCATCGGCCTGCTCGACGAACGGCGGGGCGAGCCGCGGCAACCTGCTCTCCGGCGAGGCCGACGAGGTGATCCTCACCGTCAGCCGCATCGAGGCCGAGAAGGAGTGCGAACCCGGGCTACCGCGCGTTCTTCGCGAACGGCTTCAACGTGACGCGCGTCGCTCGTCCTCTTCTTCTGGGAGGTCGTGCTCGAGGTCACCGCCGTCGCTGCGCGCGAAGCGGCGCGACGTGCGGCCGCGCGGCCACCGCGGCGGCATCTACCCGCTGATGCGGGCGGCGATGTGCGTGATCGTCCGCGACCTGATCGTGTACGGCGTGCTGCAGGACATGATGCGCGGCCGGCCCGCCGTCTACGCGACGTTCTCGAGCTACGACGAGGTCGCGCACCACTCGGGGCTCGAGCGCGCCGGACACGCTCGAGGCGCTGCGCAAGCTCGACCAGCAGTTCGGCCGGATCGACCGCGCCCGACGGTACGCGCCGCGCCCGTACGAGATCGTCGTCCTCTCCGACCACGGCCAGACGCAGGGCGCGACCTTCAAGCAGCGCAACGGCTACGGCCTCGACGAGCTCGTGCGAGCGCTCGCTCGCCAGGCGGCGCGTCGACGGCGTCGCCGGCGGCGACGAGCAGGACTCGATGGTCGGCCACGCGATCGGCGAGGCCACCGGCACGGGCACGGGCAAGAAGGAGAAGCGCAGGCCAAGAACGACGTCTCCGACCGGGACGTCGTCGTGCTCGGGTCGGGCAACCTCGGCCTCGTCTACCTGATGGAGGAGAAGCGTCGGCTGACGCTGGAGGAGATCGACGAGCGCCACCCGCGACCTGCTGCCGGCGCTCCGCGCGCATCCCGCACGTCGGCTGGGTGCTCGTCCGCTCCTCCGCAGCACGGCGCCGTCGCGCTCGGCGGCGAGGGCACGCGCTACCTCTCCGAGGGCCGCGTCGAGGGCGACGACCCGCTCGCGGCACTTCTCGCCGACGGCGGCCGAGCACCTGCTCCGCACCGACGGCTTCGCGCACGTCGCCGACATGATGATCGGGAGCTTCTACGACCCCGATCTCGAGGAGGGCTGCGCCTTCGAGGAGCTGATCTCCTTCCACGGCGGCCTCGGCGGGCCCGCAGACCCGGCCGTTCATCCTGCACCCCGCGTCGCTGCCGGCTCCCGACGAGCCGATCGTCGGCGCCGCCGCCGTGCACGGCGTCCTCTCCGGCTGGCGCGCGACGCTCCAGTCGGGCGACTCGGCTCCGGCCGAGCCGACGCCCGTCGCGTAGCTCTGGCCGCCGCTCGATCGGGTCGCGCGCAGCGCGCACGTCGCCTGCCCGCCGTCCTTCGCGTGAGGGTCAGACGCGGGGTCAGGGCTCGCTGCGCGACCCCAGACCCCGGGTAACGTGCGTCGCGTCTGCGAGGGGTCTGGCGTCCGGCGCAGCCGGAAGCCTGACCCCCGACGGCGGCCGTCGCGTGCGTCGGGCGGGGTGTTGAGACTGGGATCAGGGCTCGCTGCGCGACCCCGGGCCGCGGCCGCCCTGCGTCAGACGGCCGGCGCGCCCTCGTCGGCGGCCGCGTCGCCTTCGGCACCGTCGAGCAGGCTCTTGTCCTTGCCCCGTGAGGCCTTCATCTCCGCCGCCTTCACCTTGGCGTCGTCGTACGAGGTCTTGACGAGCAGCTTCCCGCCCGTCCAGCCGAAGATGAGCACGACCATGCAGGAGCGCGTACCCGGCGTTGATCGCCGTCGTCACGAGCTGCTGCGAGAGCGAGTAGGCGGTCGCCGTGTCGGCGTCCGTGTAGTCCTTCAGCGCGACGACGTTCGCGGCCTGCGTGATCCCGACGGCGCCGGGGGTGACCGAGGTCATGTTCGCCGCCGAGCTCGAGCCGATCACGCTCATCACGGAGTCGAACGGTCACCGGGATGGAGTAGGCGGCGAGGAACACGCAGATCACGCCGACCTTCGCCGCGTAGCTTCCGATCTGGGGCAGGAGCACGCGGCCGGCGTACGCGCGCGGCGACGAGAGGATCTTGCCGCCCTCCTTCGCCTTGTCCCAGAGCTTCTTGGCCCAGCGCCAGAAGACCTTCGCCGCGAGGACGAGCAGGAACACCCCGCCGGCGAGGAGCGCGAGCGCGAGCACGCCGTGGTCGCGGAACCAGCCGAGCTCGACGTCGAAGGCGGACCCGGCCTCCAGGAAGAGGTAGAGGTAGACGAGGCCGCCGACGACCGTGAAGAAGATCTTGTTGACGAGGTAGGCGGCGAAGATCCCGGGGAAGTTCGAGCCGGGGATGAGCGCGACGAACATCAGCAGCGTCACGAACGTGCCGATGTTCGCGGGCAGGAAGTTGTTCATCGACACGCCGACCGCGTAGGCGGTGATGATCGGCCAGAGCTGCACGCGGCCCGGGTACGCGTAGCGAGAGGATCCCGTAGTACGCGAGCCCGTTGAGCGACGTCTGGAGGACCTGGAGATCGTCGCGAGCACGATGGACTGGGCGGGATGTCCTTGATCTGCTCCCAGACGTCCTCGAGCCAGCCGACGACGTCGACGCCGAGCACCCGCATCACCACCATCGGCGATCAGGAGGACGCCGAACCAGGCGCCGATCTTCACGAACCGGCGCTTGCGATCCCCATCCCAGAACGGCGTGACCTGCCTCGACCGCGCTGGCCATCAGCTGGGACCCCTCGGAGCGCTCATCGGCCTGAGCATAGTGCGTCGGTCGGCGTCAGACGATGGCGTCGTCAGGCCCGTCGCCCGGCTCGAGCTCGAGCGCGCGCTCGCCGGCCTCATCGCGCAGCACGAGGCGACCGTCGACGAGCTCCCAGCGTCGGGCCGCGTCGAGCCCGCGAAGGAACGCGTCCTTGGCTGCCATCGCCTCCGGCGGCCCCGCCATCCGCGTGCTCGCGAGCGGGCCGACTCCGGTTCCGGTCGCCCTCGATGTCCGCCTGCCCGCCGATGCGGTTGATCCCGCCGCAGCCGGAGACCGTGCCGTCTGCGAACGTGAGGCTCGCGCGACCGGTCGGGCTCCCGACGGGGACCCAGGTCGTGCCGTCGAGCGCTGAGCTCAGCGGTGGAGACCTTGGTGACGCGGTCGCCGGGTCGGACGCTGCCCGGCACCACGATCCGTGCGTTCACCCCGCGCAGGCGCAGCTCGCGCCGGGCGGCTGGTTCACGAGCCGCAGCGCGTCGGGGCCGAAGCGCTCGCGGAACTTCGCGCACCCGGTGTGCGGCTCGGCCGTGATCTCGATCTCGGCGGTGCCGACGCGGAGCCGCGACCCGGTCGGCAGGTTCTCGACGCTGAGGTCGAGGTCGACGTAGAGCTGGTCGCCGCGAGCGGCCAGTGCTCACGGTCGCCTGCGACCAGCTCGGCGAGGCGCGCGTTCATCAGCGTGAGCTGCACGTCATGGTTCGGGTTCGCCGCCGTCGCGGCTCCACACGTCGCCGACGAGACCCTCGCGGGGTCGAGCCGGCCCTCGTCGAGGAGCTCGCGCTGCGTTCTCGGCGGGGCGGCGGACGACGGCTCGACCAGGCCGTCGTCGGCGGGCGAGCGAGCGCACGTGCTCGAGCCCGCCCTCGAGCTCCTCGGCGCTGCGGTGCGCGGGCACCGCCTCAGTCGCCCTTCTCGATCAGCTCGACCCGGTAGCCGTCGGGATCCTGGACGAAGCACAGCAGCGAGCCGCCCTCGCGGATCCGGTACGGCGTCTTCTCCGGGTGGATGTCCTGCACCGCCAGCGCGGCCAGGGTCAGCGTCATGTCCTCGACGCCGATCGCGACGTGCCCGTAGGCGCGTGCCGAGCTCGTAGGAGCGGCCGTCGGTGTTGTAGGTCAGCTCCAGCTCGGCGTCCTCGCCGGGGAACCCGAAGAAGTACAGCGTCGCCTGGTGATGGCCGTCGCGGACGATGTCCGCCTCACGGCGGAACTCCATGCCGAGCGCCTCGTAGATCGCCCGCGCTGGCAGCCAGATCGGTGACCCGGAGCATGGTGTGCAGGGAGCGGTAGGCATGCCTCGGCCTAGCCCGTTCGGCCCTCCCGCGGACGGGTCCTGGGCGGTCGCATGAGCTGCGCCACAGACGGCCCTGTTTACCCGTGGCTTACCGCGTGGTGGAGATGCGCTCCATGGACGTGACGATCGGCACGACGCTCGGCTCGTACCGCCTCGACCGGCTCATCGGGAAGGGGTCGATGGGCGCCGTGTACGTCGCCGAGGACGTGCACCTGCGCCGCCGGGTGGCGCTGAAGGTGCTGAATCCAGGTGCTCGCCGACGACGAGCGCTTCCGGGGTCGTTTCCTGCGGGAGTCGCAACTCGCGGCCAGCCTCGACCACCCGCACATCGTCCCGATCTACGCAGCCGGTGAGGAGCACGGGGTCGCCTTCCTCGCGATGCGCTCATCGAGGGGCGCGACCTGGGGGGTCGCTCAAGGAGCGGACACCTGGAGCCGCGCCGGGTGCTGACGCTGTTCTCGGCCAGGTGGCGGAGCGCGCTCGACGCGGCGCAGCGACCGGGCTCGTCCATCGCGACGTCAAGCCCGCGAACATCCTCCTGTCCGAGCGCCGCGAACACGCCTACCTCTGCGACTTCGGGCTCGCGAAGCACGCGTCGAGCGCGGACTCGCGGACGGGGGAGCGGTCGTTTGTCGGCACGACTCGTACATCGCGCCGGAGCAGATCGAGGGGCGCGCGGTGGACGCGCGGGCAGATCAGTACGCCCTCGCGGGCGGTGCTCTTCTAGTGCCTGACCGGAGTGAAGCCGTACGAGCGCGAGGGCGAGCTGCAGACGCTCTTCGCGCACCTGCGAGAGGACGCACCGCGGCTGACCGACGTCGAGCCCTGCCTGGGCGCGCGGCCGTCGACGACGTCGTCGCGCGGGCCCTCGACAAGGACCCGAACGCCCGCTACGAGACCTGCACCGCGATGCTCGAGGCGGCGGCGGGGGCGCTCGGGCTGGAGGTCGCCCACCGGGAGGCCCCCGCCGCGCAGGTGGTGCCGCGCACGTTCCTGATAGCGGACATCCGTGGCTACACGGCTTTCACCAGCGAGCACGGCGACGAGGCGGCGGGCAGGCTGACCGCCGGCTTCGAGCAGGTGATGCGCGAGGTCGCGGCCGAGCACGAGGGCCGGGTGCTGGAGATCCGCGGCGACGAGGCTCTGGCGGTGTTCGCCTCCGCGCGCAGCGCGCTGCGGGCCGCCGTGGCTGCGCAGGCGCGCTTTGCGCAGGAGCCGCCGGCGCGCGGGGTCGGGATCGGGATCGACACGGGCGAGGCTGCTCCGACCGGGAGGGCTACCGCGGCAGCGCGCTCAACACCGCGGCGCGGCTGTGCTCGCTTGCCGGTCCAGGAGACGCTCGCGAGCGACACCACGACCCGCGTCGCGGGCGCCGCGGACGGGATCGCGTACGGCAAGGCGCGCGAGGAGCGTGTCAAGGGGATCCCGGAGCCGGTGCGCTTCTCCCCGATCGCGCTGCCCGGCGCCCTCCCGCCCGACCAGGTCCGTCGCGTGGGAAGGCGGCGGCCGCGCATCTCTCGTCGCGCCGGCGTCGCGATGATCGCGGTCGGCCTGCTCGCGCTCGCGGCCGCTGTCGGCGTTGTGGCCGTCACGCGCGGAGGCGGCTCCCTCGCCGTCTCTCCTCACGCCCTCGCGGTGTTCGACGCGGAATCGGGAAGGTGAAGTGGCAGCTCCCCTTCGAGACCGACCCTGACTACGCGATCGTCAAGGGTCGCACGGCGTACGTCTCC
>CAVQRA010000007.1:0-25443 GCA_963715075.1 uncultured Actinomycetes bacterium
TGGCCTCGCGGTCGACGTAGGCATGGTTGACGGCGAAGAGGAGGCCGGCCGGCTCGTCACCGAGCTCGAGCGCGCCGAAGACGTCGGCCACGCGGGCACCGTCGGGCAGCTCGAGCGAGCGCGCGCGGATCCCGGCGCGCTCCCGGAGCCCCGCGAACAACCGGACCTCGACCTGCATCGGCTGAGCGTATCTGCGTGGCCCCCGCCGGTGACTCTCCGCGCTCCGAGCAGGCTCACCACGCTGCGGCACGCGCACCGGCCACCCTGCCCGTGGCGGGGCACCGCCCGTGAGTGCCCGAGACGACGGTCGCGGCCGACGGGCTTGCCGAGACCCGTGGCTGTCATGTTACATCTGCCCATGGCCACGACCCTGCCGCGGACGAACCTCAACGAGCACGTCTACGAGACCCTGCGCCAGCGCATCCTCGCGCGAGAGCCGGGCGCCGGCGCGAAGCTGAGCCTGCACGAGCTCGCGACCGAGCTCGGGGTCTCGCGCAGCCCCGTGCACCACGCGCTGACGCGGCTCGTGTCCGAAGGGCTGCTCACCGTGAAGGCGCGACGCGGGTACTACGTCACCCCCGTGACCGAGACGGCGCTGCACGACGGGTACGAGGTGCGGCTCGCGCTCGAGCTGCACGCCGCCGAGCGCACGATCGGACACCTCGATGCCGCGCAGCTCGCGCGGTTCCGGGAGCTGCTCGTCGCCACCGAGGTCGCCCTCTCCCACGAGGAGTGGGACGCGGCGAACGCCGCCTTCCACGAGTACCAGGTCGACCTCGCGGGCAACGCGATGCTCTCGGGCTTCTACCGCGACCTCTCGGTGAACCTGATGATGCAGGTGATCCGGGGCGGTCGCCTCGAGGGCGGCTCCTACCTCGCGACCGAGCACGCGACGATCGTCGCGGCCTTCGAGGCGGGCGACCTCGCAGCCGCGAAGGAGGCGATCACGACGCACGTCGCGACCGGCGAGCGCATCGCCCTCGAGGCGATCGAGCGGGCCGGCGGGGCGCTGTAGCTGTCCGCTAGCGCGGGATCCGCAGAAGCGGATCCCGCCCGCGGCTGATCCCTCGTGCGGCTACGCCGCGCGAGGGCAGACCCCTGAAGCCGGGGGGGGAACCCCCGAACCGGATCGCTCCCCCGAGGCGATCCTTCGACGTGCAGGCTTGCTCGGTCGCGTCAGGACGAGTCCGCTGATCGCGGACGCCGTGCCCGACCCGCGCCGTCGGCGCGATCCGAGCGGTCCACGGCGTCGGCTCCGCGGGTCTGGCGTGACCGCGGAACGCAGGCAGGCCCTGACTCTGCCACGCACCGGGGCGTGGCTTCGGCCGCGCCCCTCGGCCCCGTTCACGAAATCGCACGCCCCGGCGCCGCGCGCGACCCGTACCATGACGCGGTCATGGCTCCCGCGACCGACACGCGCCGCAGGCGCCGGGCACTCGCCGTCGGCGCGGCCGCGACCCTCGCGCTGCTCGTGCCGCTCGTCGCGCTCGCCGCCGGACGCGGTGGGAGCGCGACCGCGACCACGGCGTCCGACACCGGACTTCGCCCGGGAGGTCGCCCCGATCGTCCGCGGCAAGTGCGCGGGCTGCCATCGGCTCGGCGGGATCGCCCCGTTCGCCTTCCGGACGGAGGCCGACGTCGCCGCGAAGGCACCGCTGATCGTGGCCGCCGTCGAGAGCCGGCGGATGCCGCCGTGGCCGCCGGGAGCAGCCTCCCCGCGTTACGTCGGACAGGACCTCCGCACGCTCTCCTCCGGGCAGCGGGAGACGCTGCTGCGCTGGGCGCGCTCGCAGCTCGTGCGCCCCGGGGCGCCGCGCGCGCGGACGCCCGTCGGCGCCCCACCGAAGACGGGCGTCACCGCTCGTCCCGGCGAGACGACGCTCGACCTGGCGATGCCGACCGCGTACACCCCACGCTCCGTGGGCGGCGCGACCGACGACTACCGCTGCTTCCTGCTCGACGCCAAGCTCGCGGAGGACTCCTTCGTCACGTCTGCGCGGATCGAGCCCGGGCAGGCAGCGCTCGTCCACCACGTCATCCTCTACCGCGTCCTCCCGGAGCTGGTCTCCGACGCGCAGCGTCTCGACCGCGAGTCCCCCGGGCAGGGCTGGACGTGCTTCGGCGGCAGCGGTGTCCGACAGCCCGTGAGCGCCGGCGGCGGCGCGGTCGGCTCGTTCCTGAACGACGCCGGGCTGGATCTCCGCCTGGGCGCCCGGCTGGGGCGGCGACCGGATGCCCGAGGGCGTGGGCATCTCCCTCCCGCGGGGCAGCCAGGTCGTGATGCAGGTGCACTACAACCTCCTCAACGGTCGCAAGCCCGACCGCTCACGCGCCGTCCTCACGACCGTCCCGGCCGCCAGGTCGCTCAGTCCCGTCCAGACCATGCTCCTGCCCGCACCCGTCGAGCTCGCGTGCGCGAAGGGCGAGAAGGGCGCGCTCTGCGATCGCACCGCCGCGCTGTTCGACCAGGTGCGAAAGTACGGCCAGGACGCAGGGCTGTTCCCGGTCGGGCTCCTGCTGCTGTGCAAGCGGGACGCCGCCGCCCCGAAAGCGAGCCCGGTCTCGACGTGCGACCGCTCGTTCGACCGCCCGACCACGATCCAGTCGGTCGCGGGGCACATGCATCTGCTCGGGAGCTCGATCAGGGTCGAGCTCAACCCGGGGACACCGCGCGCGAAGGTCCTGCTCGACATCCCGCGCTGGGACTTCCACTGGCAGGCCTCGTACGTGCTGCAGTCGGCCCAGAAGGTCGGCCCGGGCGACGTGGTGCGCGTCACCTGCCGCCACGACGCAAGCCTGCGCAAGAAGAACCAGCCGAGCGCGAAGCCGCGCTACGTCCTCTGGGGCGAGGGCACGACCGACGAGATGTGCCTGGGGATCCTCCAGGTCACGCGCGGTTGACGGCGGCTCCTGCGGTCGGACGCGGCGGGGCCCGAGGTGCCCGCCTGCGCGATCGGGGCGACGGGCGGACGAGCACCGTCTGCCCGCACCGGGCCTAGACTCCGCGCGGGATGCGCATCCTCCTCGTCTCGCAGATGTACCCGGGGCCGGACACGCCCGACCTCGGGGTGTTCGTGGCCTCGCTCGAGCGCGAGCTCGTCGCCCGCGGGCCACGAGCTCGAGCGGGCCGTCGTCGACAGCGCGCGGGCGACGCCTCCGGCACGTCGAGCTCGCGCCCGGGACGTCGCGCTCGGCGCGCGCCGGTTCCGGCCCGACGTCGTCTACGCGCACTTCCTCGTCCCCGCCGGGCGCGCTGGCAGCGCTCGCGGGACGCGCACCGCTCGTCGTGACCGCCCACGGCCAGGACGTCGCGAACGCCGGTCGGGCAGGGGTGCGGGAGGCGACACGCGCTGGACGGTCCGCCGCGCCAGCGCGGTCGATCGCGGTCTCCGACTGGCTGCGCGACCGGCTCGTCGAGACGGTGCCCGAGGCCGCCGCGAAGACGCACGGTGATCGACTGCGGCGTCGACCTCGAGCGGTTCGTCCGCGCGACGCCGACGCCGCGCGCGCCGAGGTCGGCTGGTAGCCCGACGGCACCGCCTTCCTCTGTCTCGGCTCGCTCACCGAGCGCAAGAACGTGCTCGCGCCTCGCCCGCGCCTTCGAGAGCGCGGGGGGAGGGCTCGCTCGCGTTCGTCGGCGACGGCCCGCTGCGCGCCGCGCTCGAGGGCCGCGCACGGCATCGCACCTCGCCGGGCCGCGTGCGCGCACGACGGCGGTGCCCGACTGGGTCGCGGCCGCCGACGTCGTGTGCCAGCCGAGCCTCGTCGAGCCGTTCGGCCTCTCGACGCTCGAGGCGATGGCCTCCGCGCCGCACCGTCGTCGCGACGACCGTCGGCGGGCCGCCCGAGTTCGTGCCTTCCGGAGCCGGCGTCCTCGTCGACCCGCTCGACGACGACGGCGCTCGTGCGGGCGCTCGCCGCGGCCGCCGCTCTGCCCCGCCCGAACCCGGTCGCGCGCGTCGCCGCCGAGGCCCACGACGTCCGGCTGCAGGCGGTGCGCATCGAGGAGATCCTCGTGCGGGCCGCGACGAGCGCCGCGCTCGGCCTGACGGCAGGCGCCCTGCGGACGGCGTCAGGCGGTGCCGGCCGGGCCTCGAGATCGGCGAGCCTGAGCTCGACGAGCGGCCGGACCGCGTCCTCGATCCCCGCCTCGCGCGCAGCCTCGAGCGCCTGCTCGTAGCTCTCGCGCACCTTCTCCGGCGCGACGCCCTGCTTGAGCCGGTTGTCGCCGGTCACGAGGAGCCGCTGCACCCGGGCGCGTCCCTCGTCGCCTGCAGCCACCCCACGAGGGTAGCGGGGCCGGTACCATGCCGCCGCGATGGTCGCCTTGTTCGCCGTCCTCCAGGTCCTGCTCGGACCGCGCTCGTGACGCTCGTGCTGATGCACTCGGGTCGCGAGGCGGGCTTCGGCGGCATCGGCTTCTCGCCGCCGTCGCAGGGCGGCACGCACATCGTCGAGCGGAACCTCACGCGGCTGACCGTCCTCGTGGCGGTGCTCTTCGTCGTGAACACGGTGATCCTCTACCGCCTGCTCTGACGGGCTACACTGCGACGCCACGCGCTGGTGGCGGAATTGGTAGACGCGCAAGGTTGAGGGCCTTGTGGCCATTGCGGTCGTGGAGGTTCAAGTCCTCTCCAGCGCATGCACGAGAAAGAGGCCCGGTGGGCCTCTTTCTCTTCTTCTGACTCGCCAGGCCTCCATCTCGCCCACCGGCAGCGGATCCGGGCTTGCCCCGCCCGCGTCCCTCGACGCGGATGGTGACCGCTGCCGACCGGTCGGCGCCCGCGACCGCGTGCCGCCGCCGATCACGCCGTTGACGTCGTCCGGAAGGAGATCTACTCTGGGTGAAGAACACATGTTCGATCACCCGAACCCAGGAGGCTCCACGGTGCAGGCCGAGACCACGCTCACCGATCGACAGACCGAGATCTGGCAGTTCCTCGTCGAGTACATGGACGGTCACGGCTACCCGCCGACCGTGCGCGAGATCGGCGAGCACGTCGGCCTCGCGTCTCCGTCGACCGTGCACGCGCACCTCGCGAACCTCGAGCGCGTCGGGCTGATCAAGCGCGACCCGACGAAGCCGCGGGCGCTCGAGCTGATCGGGCATCGCCGGGTCGGACCGTGCGCAGCCGACGACGTCCCACGCCTGCCACTGCTCGGACAGATCGCCGCCGGTGCGCCGCTGCTCGCCGAGGAGAACGTCGAGGACGTGATCGCCGTGCCGGAGCCGCTCGGCGCGAGCGCCGACTTCCTGCTCACGGTCAGCGGCGACTCGATGATCGAGGCCGGCATCCTCGACGGCGACACGCTCGTCGTGCAGCGCCGGACGACGCGCGCAACGGCGACATCGTCGTGGCGCTCGTCGGCGACGACGAGACCGCGGACGAGGCGACCGTGAAGACGTTCTACCGCGAGGCCGACGGTCGCATCCGACTGCAGCCCGAGAACGCGGCCCTCGAGCCGATCTACGCCGACCACGTGCAGGTCCTCGGCAAGGTCGTGGGGGTGTTCCGGAGCCTGCGATGAGCGCGGTGTCCTCCCTCGCCCGGACGCTCGACCAGGAGCTCCTCGCGCTCAGCCGCGGGGCGAGCCTCGAGTGCCCGTGCTGCGGGGAGTTCGTGCATGCGGCTGCGCGGCGTGCTCGCGTGCCCCGAGTGCCGCTCGATCCTCGCCGACGGCCGCGAGATCCCGGAGCTCGCGCTGCCGGGGTGCGAGCGGGCTCGCGCCGTAGCGGCGCCCACCGCCGTCGGCCGACGGGCGCGGAGCGGCGCCTCCGTCGCGCCGTCACGCTAGCCAGCCCGCGAGCGCCTCGGCTGATGCTGCTCGATCGCCGCCGTCTCCGTGCTCCTCGACCCCGCCCTTCGCCTCGGCGACCGCGGTGGGCGACGTCGAGCACGAGCCCGCGGTAGGCCTCGAGCTCGTCCGGCGCCTTCGGCCTCGAGCGTCGCGACTGCGGCGCGGAGCGCGTCGATCGTGCCCTGCTGCGACCTCGGTCGGCGAGGCGACCACGTCCGAACCCGCTCGTGTGGGTCCCGGCGAGCTCACGGACGAGCTGGCTGGGGCTCTCACGAGTGCCCGGCGAGCTGCTTGGCGATCGCACTGGCCTCGCCGAAGCTGTCCGTGAAGTCGCGGTGGGCGGTCGAGACGAGCATGCCCGAACCCGTCACGCCCAGCTGGAGCGCCTTCCACTCGTCCTCGGTGAAGTCCGCCTTGCGCTGCCATCTCTCCTCCTCGATCGCGGCTGCCCGGTTGCGCCCGGAGCTCTCGCACGCCCGTTCGCGTGCGATCCTCCGAGCGCCTGACCCGGTACCGTAGACGGCGCAGGCCGGGTGACCGCGGGCGCCTTCGGGCGTCCGAGGAAAGTCCGGACACCGCAGGGCAGGACGCTGGGGAAACCCCAGACGGCGAAAGCCGATGGAAAGTGGCACAGAAAGGAGACCGCCCGCGAGACGACCGTGGGTAAGGGTGAAACGGTGGGGTAAGAGCCCACCAGCGCCGTGGTGACACGGCGGCTTGCCAAACCCCGTCCGGTGCAAGGCGAAGCAGGTTCCGTTGACGCGGCCCGCCGAGGAACCGGGTACGCCGCTCGAGCCGTCGGGTAACCGCCGGCCTAGAGAGATGGTCACCCACGACAGGATCCGGCTTACAGGCCTGCTACCGAGAGAGCCCCGGCAACGGGGCTCTCTCCATGTCGGAGGTCGCTCGCGACCGCGCTCGGCGCGCTCAGGCCGGCGCGCAGCACGACCTCGATCGCCGTGCCCTTGCCCGGCGGACGAGCGCAGCGAGAAGCCGCCGTCGATCGATGCCGCGCGCCGACGCATGTTCTTCAGGCCCTGCCCGGCTCCGGCGGTCGTCGCCCTCGAACCCGACGCCGTCGTCGCGACACGCGCACGACGCGACGCCCGCCGCGCTGCGACGATCGAGCACCTCGACGCTCGGCGCGCGTCCGCGTGCTTGCGCGCGTTGGCGAGCCCCTCCTGGACGATCCGGAACACCTCGATCTGCTCGTCCGGGCGCGAGCCGCACCCCGGGGTCGATCTCGAGCTCGACGTCGAGCTCACCGTCGGCGATGAGGAACTCGACGTAGCGTCGCGAGCGCCGCGTCGAACGGCGCCGAGCCCGCTCGCCGACGAGAGCGCGAGCACGGCGAACCGGGCCTCCTGCTGGGCCGCCGTCGCGGCGTGCTTCAGCCGCGGCAGGATCGTCTCGAGCGCGCGCCCCGCCTCGAGCATGCTCACCTGCGTCGAGAGCGCGAACAGGTACTGCGCGAGACCGTCGTGGATGTCGCGGGCGACCCGGGCGCGCTCCTCGGCGACGGCCCGCCCGAACTCCGCCTCGCCGATCGCGCGCCAGACGCCGACGAGCAGGACGCCGAAGGCGAGGAGGCGGAGGAAGTCGCTCTGGAAGGACGTAGTCGCTCGATCGACCGGGGCGAGCACGTAGTGGAGGTCGGCGAAGACGATGAGCGTCAGGGCGAGCGCGAGCCAGCTGTCGAGGTCGCGGCCGTGGCGGCGGTACCGCAGCCCGAAGCCGACGGCGGCGACGAGAGCGAGCACGGCGAGGAGCGCGTAGGCGACGACGAGGCCGCCGTCGCGCGCCGCACCGTCGGCGCCGGCGGCGCCTCGACGTCGAGCCGAGCACGCGCGATCGAGCCACAGCGCCGACGAGCAGCGACCGCGACGAGCACGAGCGATCGACGACGAGCGCACGGCGGCGTCGCGCCGCGACTCCGCGTCGACGAACGGTGCGACCGCGATCAGCGCGGTCGCCGACGAGGCCCGCGCCGATCGCCGCCCACTCCTGCCGTCGGTCGGCCGAGCTCGCCGCCCGAGAGCACGGGCAGCGACGTCGAAGAGCGAACGTCCCGAGCGCCGATCGGCGAGGAAGCCGCCGGCGAGCAGCGAGGTCCATGCCGCCGCCCCTCGACGAGGAACCTGGTCGCCGGCGAGGACGCGACGATCGACGGCGACGACGGCGACGGCGGTGTCGAGCGCGATGCGCGCGTTCGGGAGCGGGTAGCCGTCGAGCCGGTCCGGTCGAGCGAGCAGCGACGGTGCCCGAGCGCGAGCACGCCGACGAGCAGGAGCTCGCCGATCAGCCACGAGCGGTAGCGTGTCGGACGCGCAGGTGCGCTCACATCCCTCTCATCGGCAGGACAGCTGCTGCCGATAAGGCGCGTATGGAGAGCGCATCCTGATCGCCGACGATCACCCACTGACGCGCGAGGCCCTCGCCTCGCTGCTCGACCAGCACGGCTTCGACGTCGTCGGCCAGGCGAGCGACGGCGAGGAGGCGATCACCGAGGCTCGCGCGAGCTGCGCGCCGCGATCTCGTCCTGCTCGACCTGACGATGCCCGGCATGGACGGGCTCACCGCGCTGCCGCACATCCGCGAGGCCGCGCCGCTGACAGCGAGGTCGTGGTGCTGACCGCATCGGGCACCGACGAGAACCTGCTCGCGGCGATCCGCGCCGGTGCGGCCGGCTATCTGCTCAAGAGCGAGCCGCCCGAGCGGATCGCCGCTGTTCCTCCGCGGCGTCGCCCACGGTGAGGCCGCGCTCTCGGGGCTCGATCGCCCGGCGCCTCCTCGAGCGCGTCCGCGAGGGCGGCCGGATGGGCGGCGTCCCCGACGAGGTCGCCGCAGAAGCTCTCGGCCCGCGAGGTCGAGGTGCTGCTGCTGCTCGACGAGCACCTCGGCGACCGACGAGATCGCCGCCCGGCTCTACATCTCCGAGCACACGGTGCGCTCGCACGTGAAGAGCCTGCTGCGCAAGCTCGGCGTCTCGTCGCGCCGCGAGGCGCTCGAGCGGCTCGCCACGGCGCGCACGCCTGAGCCGCCGCTCACCCGGATCCCCTCACGCGAGGGATGCAGATCCGTCCGCTGCGGGCGATGCGGAAGCGGCGGCTCCGGCGCCGATGATCCTGACTACGCAGGTTCCCCGCAGGAGCTAGCGGGGTGGAACCAGCACCGAGACGGCCGGGCCGCACCCCGGCCGTTTCGACGTTCCGGGGTCGGCTCGACGCGAGAGCGGCGGGCGCCCCGCTCGAAGCCCTCGAGCGCGGCCTCGACGAGCCCGGGCAGCGTCTCGAGCGTTGTAGCCGCCCTCGAGCACGGCCGCGACCCGCGGCGCGAGCGAGCGTGCAGCGCGCGGCCATGCTCGCGGAAGCCCGTCCGCGGTGACGCGCCATGCCCGGCGAGCGGATCGTCGACGTGCGCGTCGAACCCGGCGGAGACGATCAGCAGCGTCCGGGCTCGAAGGCCTCGCACCGCAGGCTCGACGACCGTCGTCGAAGACGCTCGAGGTACGCCGTCGTCGCCGGAGCCGGCCGGGAGCGGGACGTTGAGGATCGTCGCGTCGCTCGGTCCCCGGCCCGCCGGTGCCGGGGTAGAACGGCCACTGGTGCAGCGAGACGAACGAGGATCGAGTCGTCGCCGCGGAACGATCGCCTCGGTGCCGTTGCCGTGGTGCACGTCCCAGTCGACGATCGCGACCCGCTCGACGCCGAGCTCGGCCTGTGCGTGCCGGGCCGCGACGACGACGTTGCCGAAGATGCAGAAGCCCATCGCCCGGTCGTGGAGCGCGTGGTGGCCCGGCGGACGCACGAGCGCGAACCCTCCGCGCTCGACCGCCGCGATCGCGCACCCGGCGGCGAGCCGCGCCGCCTCCCAGGTGGTCGGGCCTGCCGAGCGTGTCGCCGTCGAGCCAGCACTCGCTCCGGAGCGCCGCGATCCGCTCGACGTACGCCGGCGTCGTGGACGCGCTCGATCTGCTCGCCGGCTCGCGGGCTCGCCGTCCGGCTCGGGCCGAAGCGCCGTCCAGGAGCACCGTGAGCCGCTCCTGGCGCTCCGGGTGGTGATGGTGGCCCGTCGGGTGGAGGTGCGCCGATCGCCGGGTGGCGAGATCGAGCTCCACGCGCCCTCCTCGAGGCGCTGGCTGCGAGCCGCGCGAGGCCGAGCTCGTCGGCGTGCCCGCGCGCCGCCGCCCAGTCGGGCTCGAGGTCGGGCGAGGTCGGCAGCGGCGAGCGACGGGTCGAGCGTCGCGATGCGACGGTACGACGCGGAGCTGCGTCCGCCTCCGCCTCGAAGCGCCCGGCCGCGAGCATCGCCTCGAGCGTCGGTACGTCGGCGAGCAGCGACGCCGCCGTCTTCGCTCCCACGCCGCGCGCGCCCGGGATCTTGTCGGACGGATCGCCGCGCAGCGCGATGAAGTCGGGCACCTGCTCGGGCTCGACGCCGTAGCGCTCCCGCACCTCGGCCGGGCCGATGCGCGCGAGCTCGCTGACGCCGCGCTGCGGGCTGCAGGATCGTGACGTCCGGCGCCGCGAGCTGGAAGGCGTCGCGGTCGGAGGTCGCGACGAGCGTGCGTGCCGCCGCGCGCCCGCTCCGACGGCGACCGCGGCCGCGAGGAAGTCGTCGGCCTCGTAGCCGTCGCGCCTTGCACGCAGACGATCCCCGCGGCCGCGAGCGAGCGCCGGGCAGCGAGGTCGAGCTGCTCGACGATCTCGGGGTCGAACTCGCGGCCGCGCCTGGTAGCCCGGGAGCAGCTCGTTGCGGTAGGTCGGGTGCGCCGAGCGTGTCCCAGCCGACGACGACGGCGCGCGGGCTGCTCGGCCAGCCAGAGGCGCACGACCATCGACGTGAGCCCGATGAGCAGGTTCGCCGGGACGACCGTCGTCGCGGCGGATCGAGCGTGGGAGCGCGTGGAAGGCGCGGTGCGCGAAGGAGTCGCCGTCGATCGCGAGGAGCGGCGCGTCACGCGCAGCGACGCCTCGAGCCCCGGGATCGCCTCCTGCAGCCGCGTCGTCGCGTCGCCCGAGCGGCGTCGGCGAGAGCTCGCCGTCCCGACGAGGTCGTCGAGCGCGATCGGGGCACCGTAGGCGACCCGCAGCGGGCCGAGCCGCGAGAGGCGATCGGTACCGGAGATCCCCGCGGGAACGAGCGGGACACCCGCCTCGAGGGCGATCCGGGCCGCGCCGCTCGCGCCAGCGCGCCTCGCGCTTCTTGCGGAGCCCCTTCTCGCGGCGCGTCCCCTCGGGGAACATCACGACGACGTGGCCGTCGCGCGCACAGCTCGACCGCCGTCGCGATCGCCTCGTCGTCGCGCTGCCCTCGCCGCACGGGAAACGCTCCGGCAGCAGGAGATGAACGTGCCCGAGCGGGAACCAGAACAGCTCCGACTTCGCCATGAACCGCAGATACCGCCGCGGGAAGAGCGGCAGCCCGAGCGGCCACGGGTCGAAGTTCGAGAGATGGTTGGCCGCGAGGACGTAACCCCCTCTGCGCGGGAGGTTCTCGGTGCCACGCGCGCGGGCCCGGAAGACGACCTGGAGCACGGGCCAGCTGAGGACGCCGATGAAGAGGTAGACCAGGTTGGGCCTGGGCGGTGAGGCCATGGTGAGCCAGGATACGTCCACCCGGAGGGGTTGCGCCGTTTGACAGCCCCGCTACGGTGTGCCGCGTCATGGGCCGTCGCCTCGTCATCGTCGAGTCACCCGCCAAGGCCAAGACCATCGCCGGCTATCTCGGCGACGGCTTCGTCGTGGAGTCGAGCATCGGCCACATCCGCGACCTGCCGAGTCGGGCCTCCGAGATCCCGAAGGAGGATCGTGCGCGCTTTGGCACGCTCGGCGTCGACGTCGACGACGGGTTCGAGCCGCTACTACATCGTCGACGCCGACAAGAAGCGCGTGGTCACCGAGCTGCGGCAAGAAGCTCACGGACGCCGACGAGCTCCTGCTCGCGACGGACGAGGATCGCGAGGGCGAGGCGATCGCCTGGCACCTGCTGCGAGGTGCTGAAGCCCAAGAAGGGCGTCGTCGTCCGCCGGATGGTCTTCCACGAGATCACGAAGGACGCGATCGAGCGCGCGCTCGAGGAGACCCGCGAGATCGACGAGCACCTCGTCGACGCGCAGGAGACCCGCCGCGTCCTCGATCGCCTCTACGGGTACGAGGTCTCGCCCGTCCTCTGGAAGAAGGTCATGCCACGCCTCTCGGCGGGTCGCGTCCAGTCGGTCGCGACGCGTCTCGTGGTCGAGCGGGAGCGGGAGCGGATGGCGTTCGTCGCCGCCTCGTACTGGGACGTCGTCGGCACGTTCGACCCGGGTGGCTTCGACGCACGGCTGGTCGCGCTCGACGGGGCCAGGGTCGCGCAGGGGCGGGACTTCGGCGCCGACGGCCGCGCGAAGGCGGAGGTCGTGGTGCTCGACGAGGCCCGCGCCCACGCCCTGGCCGAGGCGCTGACCGGCAGGCCGTTCGCGGTTCGCTCGGTCGAGGAGAAGCCGTACACGCGTCGCCCGGCCGCCCCGTTCATGACCTCGACGTTGCAGCAGGAGGCGAGCCGCAAGCTCCGCTTCTCGTCCCAGACGACGATGCGCGTCGCCCAGCGGCTCTACGAGAACGGCTACATCACGTACATGCGCACCGACTCGACGACGCTCTCCGAGCTCGCGCTGACCGCCGCCCGCAGCCAGGCTGCGGAGCTGTACGGCGCGGAGACGGTGCCCGCCGAGCCGCGACGGTACGAGCGCAAGGTCAAGAACGCCCAGGAGGCGCACGAGGCGATCCGTCCGGCGGGTGACACGTTCCGGCTGCCGCGGGACGTCGCGCGGGAGCTCTCACGGGACGAGCTCGCGCTGTACGAGCTCGTCTGGAAGCGCACGATCGCCTCGCAGATGAAGGACGCGTCAGGCCAGACGGTCTCGATCCGCATCGGCGCCACCGCGGAGACCGGCGAGGACGCGGAGCTCTCCACCTCCGGCACCGTGATCACGTTCCCCGGCTTCCTCAAGGCGTACGAGGAGGGCCGTGACGACCCCTCCGAGCAGGAGGAGGAGCGGCGCCTTCCGCAGCTCCAGGTCGGGCAGGCGCTCGAGGCGCTCTCGCTCGCGGCCGACGGCCACGAGACGAGCCCTCCTGCGCGCTACACCGAGGCGAGCCTCGTGAAGGCGCTCGAGGACCGGGGCATCGGCCGTCCGTCGACGTACGCGTCGATCATGGGCACGATCCTCGACCGCGGGTACGTCTTCAAGAAGGGCACCGCGCTCGTGCCGACGTTCCTCGCCTTCGCGGTCACGAAGCTGCTCGAGCAGCACTTCGGCCGGCTCGTCGACTACGACTTCACCGCGCGGATGGAGGACGACCTCGACCACATCGCCGCGGGCGACGAGAGCCGCGTCGAATGGCTGAGCCGCTTCTGGAACGGTGTCGGTGACGAGCCCGGCCTCCATGCGCTCGTCACCGACCAGCTCGACGAGATCGAGGCCCGGGAGATCAACTCGATCGAGATCCCACGCACCGACGTCGTCGTGCGCGTCGGTCGGTACGGCCCGTACATCGAGCGGGGCGAGACGCGCGTGAGCGTGCCCGACGACATCGCGCCGGACGAGCTCACGGCCGAGCTCGTCGAGGAGCTGCTCTCCCGTCCCTCCGGCGAGCGCGACCTCGGAGCGCATCCGGAGACGGGCCGGCAGATCCTTGCGAAGGACGGTCGCTACGGCCCCTACGTGACCGAGGTCCTCCCCGAGGGGGACGACGCCAAGCCACGCACGGCGTCGCTGTTCAAGACGATGGCGCTCGACACGATCACGCTCGACGACGCGGTGCGGTTGCTGACCCTGCCCCGGACGCTCGAGAGCCCCGACGGCCAGGAGATCGTCGTCGCGAACGGCCGCTACGGCCCCTTCGTGAAGATGGGAGCCGAGACGAGGTCGCTCGAGAGCGAGGAGCAGCTTCTCACGCTCACGGCCGAGGAGGCGCTCACGGTGCTGTCGAAGCCGAAGGAACGGCGCGGCCGCGGAGCGCCGAAGCCGCCGCTCAGGGAGCTCGGCCCGGACCCCGGCAGCGGCAAGCCGCTCGTCGTGAAGGACGGCCGGTTCGGCCCGTACGTGACCGACGGCGAGACCAATGCCAGCCTGCGCCGCGGCGACGACGTCGAGGGGCTCACCATGGAGCGGGCGCTGGAGCTGCTCGCGGAACGCCGCGCGAAGGGGCCGTCGGCGCCGCGCAAGCGCTCGTCTCGACGGTAGCCCGTCGATCGGTGGGTCCGGTGTCGGGGAGAGCCGGCACCGAGCAGCGTGGCCTGCTCGACGGGGCGAAGCCCTGCGTGCAGACCCCCACTCGGGGGCGCCGGCATCGCCCATCGACCAGCTCGCCTTGGTTCGAGTCCGAAGCAGTTGCTAGGCTCCCCCGTCCACCGGCTCGCCAGGCCGGCTCGCCGCTGCACCGGGCGCACCCGGGTCGCTCGCTTCCACGGAATACGAGATCCCGGCCGCTCGTTGCGGGCTTGTGACACGCCGTTTCCCACTCCGACCCCTGGAATCACGGGGAATTCCCCTTAGAGTCCGGAGAGATCGTGCTCCACCGACCGAATCGAAGGGACTGACACCGGCTTGACGCAGAACCAGCTCATCGAACTGTTCGAGACGGACCAGCTCCGCGCCCTGGTCGAGCGCTCCGAGGAGCGCGGCTGGGTGGATCCCGCGGAGCTCGAGGTGTTCAAGACCGAGCACGAGCTCGCAGACGACGAGCTCGAGCAGATCCAGCGCGAGCTCGAGGCCATGGGGCTCGAGATCGGCGCGCCGGTGCAGCCGGCCGACGAGAAGGAGCGCGAGCGCGAGGCGCAGGAGGCGGCGGTGTGGGCCGCCGAGTCGCTGAGCGGCGCCGCCGACTCCCTGCAGCTCTTCCTCGCCGACGTCGGCAAGCACAAGCTGCTGACCGCCGCCCAGGAGGTGCAGCTCGCGAAGCGGATCGAGCGCGGCGACCCGACGGCGAAGCGCCACATGATCGAGTCGAACCTGCGACTGGTGGTCTCGATCGCGAAGGGCTACCGCGGCCTCGGCGTCCCCTTCCTCGACCTGATCCAGGAGGGCACGCTCGGCCTCAATCGCGCGGTCGAGAAGTTCGACTGGCGACGCGGCTACAAGTTCTCGACGTACGCGACCTGGTGGATCCGCCAGTCGGTGCAGCGCGCGGTCGCGAACCACGCCCGGACGATCCGCGTGCCCGTCCACGTCGTCGAGCGCCAGCAGAAGCTCTCACGGGCCGCCCGCCGGCTGGAGGTGGAGCTCGGACGCGAGCCGACGAAGGAAGAGCTCGCCGAGGCGACCGGGCTCCCGATCCAGCACGTCGAGGAGGCCATGGGTGCCGCGCACGCATCCGTCTCGCTGAACCAGACGGTCGGCGCGGACGACGAGGGCGAGCTCGGCGACCTCTTCGCCGACCGCGAGGCAGCCGATCCGTTCGACGAGGCGGAGGAGTCCCTGCGTCGCCAGGGCGTCCGGCGAGCGCTCGACGCCCTGCCGGAGCGTGAGCGCCGGATCCTCGAGCTGCGCTTCGGGTTCGAGGGCGAGCCCTGGACGCTCGAGGCGATCGGTCACGAGCTCGACCTGACGCGGGAGCGCGTCCGGCAGCTCGAGGGCCAGGCGCTCTCGCGACTCGCGGCGATCCGCGAGCTCGCGTCGCTCGCAGCGGCGTAGCCGACACCCAGAGCCCAGCACCCGGGCCTCCCACGCACCAGGCTGCGCGGGAGGCCTGCGCCTGCTCTCCCGCCGCCAACCTCGAGCGCCGAAACGGGTCATAATCCCGACCAGCTCGCCTCGAGAGCGAGAACCACGAGATCGGGAGCAACGGATGCCCAGGCTGTTCAAGTTCGGTGCGGTGCTCGGCGCGGTGGCGCTCACGGCAGTCACCGCGGCGCTGGCGGGACCGAACCGGTCCACCGCGAGCGACACCCTCGTGTTCGGCTCGTCCGCAGACCCCGTGTCGCTCGACCCGGCCGTCACCAGCGACGGCGAGTCGTTCCGACCACAGGCCCAGATCTACGAGACCCTCGTCTCCCAGCGACCCGGCACCACCATCAACGCGCCAGGACTGGCGATCGGCTGGAAGAACACGAACGGCGGCAAGACGTGGACGTTCAAGCTCCGCAAGAACGTCACGTTCCACGACGGCACGCCCTTCAACGCGAAGGCCGTCTGCGCCAACTTCGACCGTTGGTACAACTTCACCGGCGCCCTGCAGTCGGACGCCGCGTCGTACTACTACAACGTCGTCTTCGGGGGCTTCAAGAAGCCCGAGAAGGGCTCTCCGGGCCCCGCGCAGGGTCTCTACAAGAACTGTCAGGCGAAGGGCTCCGACGTCGCCGTGATCAACCTCCGCCGCGTCTTCGGGCCGTTCGTCGGGGCGATGACCCTCGCGCCTTTCTCGATCCAGAGCCCGACGGCGATGGCGAAGTACGGCGCCGACAAGGGCAAGCTCACGGCGGACGGCGTGTTCGTGCCCCTCGGGACCTACGGCGCACCCGGCGGCCAGGCGGTCGGGACAGGGCCGTTCAAGCTCGAGTCCTGGAAGACCGGGGACAAGCTCGTGCTCGTGCGCAACGACAGCTACTGGGGCAAGAAGGCGTTCCTCCGACGGGTCATCATCCGGCCGATCTCCGACAACGCGGCGCGCCTGCAGGCGCTGCAGACGGGTGAGATCCAGGGCTACGACAACGTCGAGCCCCAGGACGTCAAGACGATCCAGAAGTCGAAGAGCCTCAAGGTGCTCGACCGGCCGCCGTTCAACGTCGCGTACGTCACGATCAACCAGGCGGTCGAGCCGTTCGACAACATCCTCGTCCGCAAGGCGTTCGCCTACGGTCTCGACCGGGCAGGCGTCGTGCGCTCGTTCTACGCCGGCCGGGCGATCGTGGCCAACGAGTTCCAGCCCCCGGGGGTGTTCGGCTACTCGACCAGCGTCGCGAAGTATCCGTACAACCCGACGAAGGCGAAGGCCCTTCTCAAGCAGGCAGGCCTGACCCTCCCGGTGGAGGTCGAGTTCTGGTACCCGACCGACGTCTCGCGGCCGTACATGCCCGACCCGAAGCGCAACTTCCAGGGCTTCCAGGCGAGCCTCGCGAAGTCCGGGTTCAAGGTCGTGCCGAAGAGCGCTCCGTGGCGCCCCGACTACCTGGGCAAGGCGGACTCCGGCACGGCCGGCGCCGCCAACCTGCTCGGATGGACGGGCGACTACGCCGACCCGGAGTCGTTCCTCGGCGGCGTCCTCCGCGCGGAGAAGCAGTTCGGCATCGACAACGCGATCGGCAAGAAGCTGTACGCCGACCTCGACAAGGCGCTGGCGATCACGAACGCCAACGCCCGCGCGGCGGCCTACAGGAGGATCAACAACTACATCATGGCCAACGTGATCGGCGTGCCGTACGCGCACAGCACGCCCGCGCTCGCCTTCGCGAAGAACGTCGTCGGCTACAAGCCGAGCCCGACGTTGAACGACCTCTTCGCCCTGGTGCGGGTGGTCTGAGACCGATGCAGGACGAGCACGCGGGGGCCGGCACGCGCCGGCCCCCGCGTTCGCCCGAGGGCGCCCTCTAGATGCTGCGCTTCATCGTCCGACGGGTCCTGCTCATGGTCCCCGTCCTGATCGGGCTGTCGATCCTGATCTTCATCTGGGTGCGGGCGTTGCCCGGCACGCCCGCCGAGTCGCTGCTGGGCGAGCGAGCGGACGAGCAGTCGATCGCGCAGATCCGTGACCAGCTCGGGCTCGACGACCCGATCTACGTGCAGTACTGGCGCTACGTCAGCACGATCTCGAGCGGCGACCTCGGCACCAGCATCGCCTCGCGCAGGCTGATCACGGACGAGCTGCGCGAGCGGTTCCCGGCGACGATCGAGCTCGCGGTCGCGGCAGGGATGTTCGCCGTGCTGGTGGGGATCCCGCTCGGGTTCATGGCCGCGAAGCGCTACGGCACCCCGTTCGACCACGCGAGCCTCGTGCTGTCGCTGATCGGCGTCTCGATCCCGATCTTCTTCCTCGCGATCATCCTCAAGTACGTCTTCGCCGTGCGGCTCGGCTGGTTGCCGAGCGTCGGCCGGCAGGACGTGCTGATCGACGCCGAGCACCCGACGAACTTCTACGTGCTCGACGGGATCGTGACCCGCAACTGGAACGCCGCCTGGGACGCCACGCAGCACCTCATCCTCCCGGCGATCGCTCTCGGCTCGATCCCGTTGGCGCTGATCGCCCGCGTGACGCGCGCCTCCGTGCTCGACGTGCAGAACGAGGACTACGTGCGCACTGCGCGGGCGAAGGGCCTGCCCTCCCGCACGGTCGACGGCCGGCACGTGCTGCGCAACGCGATGCTCCCCGTGATGACGGTGATCGGCCTCCAGGTCGGCCTGCTCCTGTCCGGAGCCGTGCTCACGGAGACCGTCTTCGCGTTCCCGGGCATCGGATCGTGGATCCAGGAGGCGATCTTCAACAGGGACTACCCCGTGCTCCAGGGCGGGATCCTCTTCATCGCGGTGATCGTCGTGCTCGTCAACCTGATGGTCGACATCTCGTACGGCCTCCTCAACCCCCGCATCAGGCTGGCAGGGAAGTAACCCGTGAGCGCGCCGCAGATCGAGGCCGTCGTCAACGAGCCGCAGGGCACGGGGCTCTGGAGGGACGCCTGGCGCAAGATGGTGAAGAACCCGCCCGCGGTCGTCGGGCTCGTGATCATCGGCACCTTCGTGACGATGGCCGTGTTCGCGCCGTTGATCGCGCCGTACAGCCCTCTCGACCAGGATCTCAGCCTGATCGAGGACGGATGCTGCCCAGGCCCGTCGCGCGAGCACCTGATGGGGGTCGACGACCTCGGCCGGGACGAGTTCTCCCGCATCGTCTACGGCGCCCGCTACTCGCTCCTGATCGGGATCGTGTCCGTCACGGTCGGCCTGTCGTTCGGGCTGGTGATCGGGGCGATCTCGGGCTACTTCCGTCGCCTGGACGGCGTGATCATGCGGATGGTCGACATCATGCTCGCGATCCCGGGCTTCCTGATGGCGATCGGCATCGCCGCGCTCTTCGGCGGTGGTGGGCTGGTTCCCGTGATGATCGCGATCGGCGTCGTGAACATCCCCATCTTCGCGAGGATGACTCGGGGCTCGATCATCGGCCAGCGCGACGCCGACTACGTGCTCGCGGCCCGCTCGGTCGGGGTGCCCGGACGCCGCGCGCTGTGGGGGCACATCCTCCCGAACGCCATCTCACCGGTGATCGTCGCAGCGACGCTGGCGCTCGCGACCGCGATCATCGACGCCGCGGGCCTGGGCTTCCTCGGGCTCGGCCCGCAGGATCCCGCGACGCCCGAGTGGGGCACGATGCTCACGGGCGCGACGCGGTACCTGCAGACCGCACCCTTCCTCGCGGTCTTCCCGGGCCTCGCGATCATGATCGTCGTGATGGGGTTCAACCTCGTCGGTGACAGCCTCCGGGAGGCGCTCGACCCGAAGCTGCGTGGCCGTGTCTGAGCGCACCCCTCTCCTCGCGGTCGAGGACCTCCGTGTGACGTTCACGACGGAGCGCGGGACGATCCACGCCGTGAACGGCGTCTCCTTCGACGTCCGTGCGGGCGAGACGATCGGGATCGTCGGCGAGTCGGGCTGCGGCAAGTCGGTGACGTCGCTCGCGCTCCTCGGGATCCTGCCGCGCGCCGGCGGCGTGACCGGCGGCAGCGCGACCTTCGCGGGACGTCCGCTGCTCGAGCTCTCGGAGCGGGAGCTGCGATCCATCCGGGGCGGCGAGATCGCGATGATCTTCCAGGATCCGATGACGAGCCTCAATCCGGTGCTCACGATCGGGAAGCAGATCCGGGAGGCGCTCCAGACCCACCTCGGGATGGGCCGCAAGGAGGCGGACGACAGGGCGATCGCGCTCCTCGACCAGGTCGGGATCCCGAGCGCCCGGGACCGCCTCGGCGACTATCCCCACCAGTTCTCGGGTGGGATGCGTCAGCGCGCGATGATCGCGATGGCGCTCGCCTGCGAGCCGAAGCTCCTGATCGCGGACGAGCCGACCACCGCGCTCGACGTGACGATCCAGGCGCAGATCCTCGACCTGCTGCGCGCGCTCGTCGCCGAGCGCGACACGGCGCTGATCCTGATCACCCACGACCTCGGCGTCGTCGCGGGGATGTGCGAGCGCGTGAGCGTGATGTATGCCGGCACGATCGTCGAGGAGGGCACCGCCGACCAGGTCTTCGCCCACCCGCGGCACCCGTACACGCTCGGGCTGCTGCAGAGCGTTCCCCGCCTGGACACCGGCCGGCAGCAGAAGCTCCATCCGATCGCCGGCGCTCCTCGTGACATGTTGAGCCCTCCGTCCTCCTGCCCCTTCGCGGCCCGCTGCAGGTTCGCGACGGAGGCGTGCAGGGAGACGCTCCCCGTCCTCGAGCGGCTGGACACGGGCCAGCGCGCGGCGTGCCTGCATCCGGTCGACGCGGACGAGTGGCGCACCTCACGGCTCGGAGGAGCAGCCGCATGAGCACGGCACCCGCGACGAACGGCACGGGAACGCCGCTGCTCGAGCTGGACGAGCTCCGCGTGTGGTTCCCCGTCAAGTCCGGGATCATCCTCGACCGCCACGTGGGCGACGTCAAGGCGGTCGACGGCGTGAGCCTGCGCATACCGCGCGGCGAGACGCTGGGTCTCGTCGGCGAGTCGGGCTGCGGGAAGTCGACGGTCGGGCGGGCGATGCTCCGCCTCTACGACCCGACGGCCGGCCGCATCCTGTTCGACGGCCAGGACATCACGAAGCTCGGGGATCATCAGCTGCAACCCCTCCGCCGCAGGATGCAGATGGTGTTCCAGGACCCGTTCGCGTCGCTCAACCCGCGGCACTCGGTCGGGAAGATGGTGTCGGAGCCGCTCCAGGTGCACCACATCGCCTCGGGTGACGAGGCGCGGATCCGCGTCCGGGAGCTGCTCGAGGTCGTCGGGCTGCCCGCGGACGCGGCGACGCGGTATCCACACGAGTTCTCCGGCGGTCAGCGCCAGCGCATCGGACTTGCCCGAGCGCTCGCGCTGAACCCGGAGCTCGTCGTCTGCGACGAGCCGGTGTCGGCGCTCGACGTGTCGATCCAGGCCCAGATCGTGAACCTGCTGGAGGAGCTCCAGGTCGAGTTCGGTCTGACGTACGTCTTCATCGCCCACGATCTCGCGGTGGTCCGTCACATCTCCGACCGGATCGCCGTGATGTACCTCGGGAAGATCGTCGAGATCGCCCCGAGCGACGACCTCTACGACCACCCACAGCACCCGTACACGATGGCGCTGCTCTCCGCGATCCCGATCCCTGATCCCGCGGTCGAGCGCTCACGCTCGGCGATCCGGATCCCCGGTGACCTGCCGAGCCCGGCGAATCCCCCATCCGGGTGCCGGTTCCACACGCGCTGCCCCTGGGCTCAGCCCACTCGCTGCCGCGACGAGGAGCCCGTCCTGCGCGAGGTCGCGGGCCACGTCGTGGCCTGCCACTACGCGGAACAGGTCGTGAGCGGCGCGCTGACACCCGTGTCGTAGGGGATGCGCATCCCCCAGCGCAGGGGAAAAGCCGCTCGACGTCGCCCGTTGCGGCGCTCTGCGCCTAAAGGGGTATCGCCGGACGGCCGATACCCCCAGCGTGGACGCAGCAGAGCGTAAGGAGATCCTCGACCGCTACCGGGATCACAGCCGTCGCTTCGAGGCGGCTGCGGCCCGACGTGGCGCAAGCCGCTCGGGCTCGGTGATCCCGTTCTCGAGCACGCCCCCGCGCGAGCTCGAGCAGAAGCCGACCGCCCGGGAGATCGAGGTGCTGCAGCTGGTCGCCGACGGGCTCGTCAATCGAGACATCGGCAAGGCGCTGTTCCTGTCCGAGGAGACGGTCAAGTCGCACGTCCGCCACATCCTCGCGAAGCTGCAAGCGCGCAGCCGAGCCCACGCCGTCGCTGTTGGCTTCCGGCGTGGGCTCATCGGCTGAACGCGTTATCTGTTCGTACGCCGCGGCCCGGTCTCACGAACGGCTCTCACGCACGGTTCCCCCGTTAGAGGGATGCCCGACCGTGAGCGCGAAACCAGACTACGACGACGAACTACCAGTCCTTCGCGCCGCTCATGGCGGAAACGCGAAGCACTCGGCGGATGGCCTTCCGCATGATTGTGCTCCTAGGTTGGGAACTGACGGCAGCAGGATCGTATCGCTCGAACGAGGGAAATAGCAAGGGTGACCACTTCGACCCGAATCCAGACCAGGCGCTACGCGACGGTGGTCGCCACACTCGCTGTGGTCACGGCCATTGGCCTCGTCCTAGGCGGATACACGCTGGGCAGTGTCGGGGCCGTGGTTGCATTGTCGGCGCTGAACGCGATCGCGGAGCGAAGCAGCGTCCGGATCACGAAGACGACGCAACTCTCAATCGCGCTCCTGCCGACGTTGTTCGCAGCAGTCCTTTGGGGGCCTCTCGCCGCGGCCGTGGTCAACGCCGCTTCGATGCTTGGTGATCCTGAGCTGTTCGGCCCGCGAGACGCTGAGCGAGCTCCTCGACTGAAACTGATCGCATTCGGGAGTACCCGATTCATCACTGGTGCAGCTTCTGGACTGACGGCGCTCGCGGTGCTCAACGCCACAAGCACAAGCTTTGGAGGGCTCCTGATGGCCACGCTGGCAAGTGCGGTCGTGGCGGAGGCGCTCGACATCGTCTCCACAGCCGCTGCTGCCTGGGCCCGCGGGCGTCGCCCGACAAGTGTGCTGAGCGCGCTCGGGCCACTCCTTCTGACCTCAGTCCCCTTCTACGCGCCGCTAGTCGCCATCCTGGCTCTCGCGTACCGCGACGTGTCGCCATGGACAGCACCGCTGTTCTTTATCCCTGCGCTTGCTGCGCAAAGACTCTTCGGGATGTATCAGCGACAACGTGACCTGGCGGAGACCCTCGAGAAGGCGAACGTCGAGTTCGCGGTCGCGCTGGTCACGGCCCTTGAGGCTTCAGACGCCTACACGGCTGGTCACTCTCGGGCCGTCGCGATCTACTGCCGAGACATCGCAGCCCGGATGGGACTCAGCGCGCAGGACCAAGATCGAGCGTTTCTGTGCGGCCTCGTTCACGACATCGGGAAGGTCGGACTGCCGGCGAGTCTCCTTGGCAAGGACGGGCCGCTGACGCTTGAGGAGCGGCGCCAGATGCAGGAGCATTCAGCGATCGGCGAGCGAATTCTTCGGGAGATCGCCACATACGACGACGTTGCGAAGATCGTGCGTCACCACCACGAACGGATTGACGGTGAAGGCTATCCCGACGGAATCCCGGGTCCTGAGATGCCACTGTTCTCGAAGATCATCGGCGTAGCCGACGCCTACAACGCGATGACGTCCAACCGGCCGTATCGCGAGGCGATGCCAACAAGAGTTGCTCGTCTTCGCCTTGCGCAGGCAGTTGAGACGCAGTTCGACACGGCAGTCGTCGCTGCGTTTGAGGCAATCCTGGCAAGCGCGAACGAGCGCTATAGGACTGCAACGAGCGAGGAGTTCATGCCCGGACTTCCATCGTCCATCGAGGTGCAGTTCGATCAAGCGCCTTCGTCGCCGGAGGCGGCTCTCGGCGCCGCTTGACGGGTCCTCCGAGCACTCCAGTCTCCCAGTAGAGCGGCCCGCGAGCCGACGCCGAATTTCCTGTAGACGCGATGAAGGTGGAGTTTGGCGGTTTCGGTGGAAATGAACAGCATCGATGCAATCTGCCTGTTCGACAGCCCCTGGCATGCGAGGTGGTAGATCTCGCGTTCGCGCGGCGTGAGAGACACGAACGGATCCAGCGCATCGCCAACGCTAATCCCTAGTGCCCTCGCAACATGCTCATCCCGTGCTCGGGCGACGATGTACCCCGTGATCTCAGCTGTTTCTGGCCTTCGGAGTAGCGCATCCAGCACCGTCGGACAGGCTCTATACGTCGTGATGACGAGATCGACACCGCCGCGCGAATACGCCTCTTCGACCATCTCGAGAAGTCGATGATAGAGATCGTCATCCCGACGCTTGATCGCCACCACCCCAGCGATGCAACGGGTTAGGACGCTCGACTCAATCGCTCCGGTTGCGACCTCAGCACGATTCTTGTGCTCCACCGCCTCTTGAAGCCGCCCCATGCACGCCAAAGCCAGCCCACGCGATGCGATGACTTCGCCTCGCATGCCCGGCAGCGCCTGGCCAAGATCAGGCGGCTCCAGCGCGCACGCCTCGGCGTGACGCCCCTCCTGAAGCAGGAGCCTTAGTTTGCCCGCGTATATGCCCTGTTGAGCAAACGCGTCAGAACATCGCCGTGCTTCGAGCAGAGCAAGATCAAGAGCGGCGTGGGCTTCCTCCGACCGGCCCAGACCTCCGAGGGCCGCGGCCCTCATCATCGAACCGTAAGGAAGCGCGAAGTCGATCCGAAGCCCGGAGGCTTCTTCGCAGAGCGAGGTTGCGACGCGCAGGGCCTCGTCGTACTCGGCCGCCAGATTCAGAGCGCACGAGAACGTCGCTCTGAAGGACACGCGGACAACCGGATCGTGAACATGGGCCAGGAGTTCAGTAGCCCGGCGCGCCTCCGCTAGTGAGTCCACCGCACCGAACCTCAGGCCCAGGGCAAGTTTCTTGTCTGCCTCACGCACCGTCTCCAACGGGCTGACCCGTCCCCGGCTCTCCTCCAAGAGGGCCGTGAGCATCGACGGTGCCTCTGGCAACTCCAGGGCCGTGGCGGCCATTAACTGGCCCCATCGGGCCTCGCGTTGCCGACCGGGAGTCCCTGCAAGGCGTTCGGCCGTCTTGAAGAACCGCAGTGCGGCTTCCTCGCGTGAGCCTGCATGGGAAGCAGCACCCGCGACAAGCGCTCCCCTCAACCTGAGGTCTTCCGTCGGGGAATCGAGGAGTGGCGCGGCGAGCGCCTCTGCCCGAACGGTCAGTCCTTGTCGCAGCGCCAAGCACGCCTGGGCGAGTTGCACGACACCCGACGCCGAGTCCTTCTCAGTCACGGTCGCCACGCACGCCTCAAGGGTCGCCAAGCGCGAGTCCCCCAACAGCTCCTCCAGTAGTTCGAGCAGGAGCGGCGATAGTTCGGCAGGGTCACCAAACGCAGCCGAGATCTCCATGACGGAGTCCCAATCGCGGCGGCCACGGTAAAAGGCAAGGGCGGGCGGGAGAGCATCACGCATCCCCGGTATCTCGGCCTGGCGCGCAGCCTTAGCCATGAAGCGCGCTGCCAGCGGATGGAGCTCCAGACGACCCTCGCGCTCGTCGACGATCCCCAGTGCGAGGGCTTCGTCGCAGACCCGTGTCGCGCGGTCGGGGCCGAGCAGCAGCGCCGCGAGCTCACGATCGATCATGGGCATCGCGGCGAGGAGAGCCAGCGCATCGGCGAGGTCCGGGTCGAGACCGCGGAAGACCTCCTCGGCGAAGAACGCATAGAGGCTCTCGGGCATGTCGGCGTCGATCTCGGTGACGTCCGGCGCCATCCCCGCGAGCCCGATCACGGCCGGCCACCCGTCGGCGAGCGTCAGGAGGCCGGATGACAGGTCGAGACGACCGCCCTCGAGCACCTCTGCGGCCTCCTCGGTGGTCATCGCGAGCATCGCCTGGGTGAGCTCGAGCACCTCGCCGTAGAGAAGCGCTTTCCCGTGCA
>CAVQRA010000008.1:0-31265 GCA_963715075.1 uncultured Actinomycetes bacterium
ATGTTGTCGTTGTACTTGGTCCGGTTCGTCTGCTACGTCCTCGACCACCGCCAGGGTCTCGGCGAAGTCGTCCTCCGTCTCGCCAGGGAAGCCGACGATGATGTCCGTCCCGAGCGCGAGATCGGGGATCGCGTCGCGGAGGCGATCGACCAGCGCCAGGTAGCGACCGCGGTCGTAGGTTCGCCGCATCGCCTTGAGGATGCGCGAGACCCCGACTGGAGCGGCAGGTGCAGGTGCTCGCAGACGGCGTCGCACTCCGCGATCGCGGTGATCACCGGCTCACGGAAGTCCTTGGGGTGCGGGCTGGTGAAGCGGACGCGCTCGACCGTCGATCGCATCGCACGCCCGCAGGAGCTCGCCGAACTCGGTCTTGAGGGCCGGGGCGAGATCGCGACCCCACGAGTTCACGTTCTGACCGAGAAGCGTGATCTCGCGCACCCCCTCGCCGGCGAGGCGCGTCACCTCCGCGACGATGTCCCCGGGGCGGCGGCTCTGCTCGCGCCCGCGGACGGCCGGCACGATGCAGTACGAGCAGCTGGAGTTGCAGCCCATGGAGACCTGCACCCAGGCCTGGTGGTGGCGCTCACGGTGTTGCGGCAGATGCCCGGCGAAGTGGTCGTGGGTTCCGAAGCGACCGCGAGCGACGCCCTCCCCTCCCGCACCGACCCAGTCGGCGAGGTGCGGGATCGACCCGGGCCCGAATGCGACGTCGACGAACGGATAGAGCTCGAAGATCCGCTCGCGCTGCGCCTCGGCGTAGCAGCCGCCGACCGCGATCACCATCTCGGGCTGCTGACGCTTGCGCGCCGCGGCCTGTCCCAGGTACGACGCGAGCTTCGTGTCGGGCTTCTCGCGGATGGTGCAAGGTTGAAGACCACGACGTCCGCCGCCTCGGGATCGTGGGTCTCACCCAGCCCCAGCGACTCGAGCATGCCCTTGATCCGCTCCGAGTCGTGAGCGTTCATCTGGCACCCGAACGTCGTGACGTGATAGCGTTTTGACATATGAAGTGTCCGAGTCGAGGAGGCGACCGGCGATGGTGAAGGGTACAGGGCTTCGACGTACTGGCCTACGCTCGCGTGAGCGACGTGCGAGGCCGCGAGGGTCCGTCGTTCATCAGCGAGGCGGACCAGTACCAGCGGTGCCGCGCCTACGCGGACGCCTACGGCCATACGATCGTGGACGAGGGTTCCGACCTGGACGTGTCCGGCGGCGTCATGTCCCGACCCACGTTCAACCAGTTCCTCGCCCGAGTCACCGACCGCCAGGTCGACGGCATCATCGTCGCCAAGCTCGACAGGTTCGCCCGCTCCAACGCCGGGGCGCTCGAGGCCGTCACCGCGATCGAGACGGCCGGCGGCGTCCTGATCGTCGCCGAGCAGATCGACTCGAGCACCGCCGCCGGAAGATTCCTGCGCTCGATCCTGTTCTCGTCCGCCCAGTGGGAGCGCGAGCGGATCGGGGAAGCGTGGCTCACCGCTCGAAGCTCAGCGGTGGAGCGCGGCATCCACGTCACCCGGCACACGCCCCCCGGCTACGTCCGCAACCCGAAGTCAAACGATCCCGCCACCGACCGGCGGCTCGTGCCCGACCCGGAGCACGCCGACACGGTGCGCGAGGCGTTCGCGATGGCGGCCCAGGGCGAGTCCAACACCACCATCGCGGAGTACCTGACCAAGCAGAAGCTCAGCGGCGCACACTGGCGCTCCTCCCGGATCAACCGGCTCCTCGCCAACCGCGTCTATCTCGGTGAAGCCCGCTCAGGACAGGGCGTCGTCAACCCCGCCGCGCACGATCCGCTCGTGGACGAGCGCACGTTCCTGCTCGCGCAGCGCGAGCGGCCAGAGTCTCTCCCCCACGTTCCACTCCCACGGTGAACGTCCTCTCCGGGATCGTCAGGTGCGCCGGCTGCGGGTTCGCGATGAAGCCGCAGGGCGCAGGCGCAACGTCCACGGCCGTCTACAGGTGCGTGAAGCATTCGACGCACGGCGTGTGCGACCAGCCCGCCACGATCGCCAAGACCCGCATCGAGCAGTACGTGATCGAGCGGTTCCTCGCGGAGTACCCGCTCCACCTGTCCGGCAGCCCGGACGACGGAGCCGCCGCCAAGCTCGACACGGAAGCCACAGACGCAGAGCTCGCGTACCGGCAGCAGCTCGACAACCTCGAGCTACGCGCCATGATCGGCAACGCCGACCACGACCGTCTGATCGGCACGCTCTACCAGGACTGGCAGCAGAAGCTCGCAGCCGCGGCAGACCATCGGCCCACCGGCACCGCGCCCATCCTGCCGGACGGCCTCGACCTCGCCCATCTCGTCCAGACGTTGCAGGACAACGGCCAGACCGAGGAGCTGCGCCAGCTTCTAGGCAGCGGCATCCAAGCCGTCTTCGTTCGGACGGCGGCGAGCCGAGCCCGCAACCTCCCCGTCGCTGACCGCGTCCTCATCGTCTGGGCCGACGATCCCTCGCTCGACCTTCCCCGCCAGGGCCGCAGGTACCAGCCCCGGCGCATCGAGTGGTAGCGCCGACCAGCGCACGTCCGGATACAGACGCGCAGCGATCTCACACGCCGTCTTAGCGACGCTCGACCGACCGTCACTCATGCGGCTTCACCCCCGCCCCCGAGAGTTTCGCGGAAACAGCCCCGCAAACCACGTAACCATGCGGGATCCGAGAGTGTGTTTCGCGAAGAGGCGGACTCGGCAATCCGCGTGGTCGCGTTCTTCGCGAGCACCCCACTCCCCCAGGGGGGCAGGGGGTCAACGCAAACGACGGATCGAGCAACGGACAGTCCGCTCTTAGCCGCGAAGAAAACCGGGTGTTCCCCTGCCGGTGGGGGGATGGGGGTGCCGCGCAACCCGCGATCGTGTCGGGCCGGAGTCCGCTCTTTCTTTCTCTCCCGCTCTCATAAGTCCGTGACAGACAGGCGCGGTGGACGGTGACGCCGCCGCTCGGAAGGTGGGACAATGGAGCTATCCGGCGACCAGCGTGTGCGGCCCCGTTGGTTCCCCAGGAAGCCCCCAGCCAGCGGGGTCGCGCTCCATTGGTCGTCGCTGCAACGGGGGCAGCGTCGGGGAGGTTCATGCGGCCCGCTCGAGGTCGTCGTGGTCGAGCACGCGGGCGAACAGCGCCCCGGAATCGTCGGTCATGGGGCGTGGCGGATCGCTTGACGGAATGTGTGTCCGGGCGCATGATCGATGCGGCGTTGCCGTCGACAGGTTGGCCCGGTCGGGTTTCCCCTTGATGCCTGCCGGGTCGACCTGGACGCTCACAACAGGTTGACGGTGCCGCTTGTTCGGTTCATGCTCGCTGCGGGATATGCGGCAGGTGATTGAGCGATCCCGGGACGGCGGCGTCCGAGCGGCCCATGCTGCGGGTGATTCGTGGTGGGGCTGAGACGGCACGCTGCTCGGTGTGCGGGCTGTCGACCGGGCTGCACCTGCGGTACTGGTACGACCGTGACGGTGTCGAGATCGTCCCGTACTGCGAGGCGTGCTCACCGAACGACAACGGTCGACGCTGACCGATCATGCGGCCTGCTCCATGTCGGTGGGCTCGAGGACGCCGGCGAACTGCGCGCAGCCTGCGGGGGTGAGTCGGTAGCGGTCGGGAGTGGTTGCTCGGCGTAGCCGATGGCGGATAGCCAGTCGAGGGTTTCTTGGGCGAGGTCGGTTGTGCAGCTCATGCCGCTGTTAGCGCGGACGCGGCGGGCAAGCTCGACGGCGCTGATCGTGGCGGGGTTCACTTCGACCGCCAGGCGTGGGCGAGGACGGCGATCAGGGTCACGACGGCGGCGATGTCGAGCAGGTCAAGCGGGGTCATGCGGCGTCACGCTTCGTCGTTCCGGGCTCGTCCGCTACCCGGTCCGAATCATCCGTTCCCGTTCCTCCGTTCCCTATAGGCGGGAACGGGGAACGGAACGGTGATTCGTCCCCGGCCGGGTGTGGGAACGACAACCGTTCCCGATCCGTTCCCGTGTGGGAACGGTTCACGTTGGGGTCGTCTGAGAGCCACAACTTGAACCTGCCTTCCGTGGTTGCGGTGTTGACGATCACGCCTTCGATCAGGAGCCGGTCGCGCACCTTCATCACGGCGTGCTCGCGGCCCTTCACGCTCGAGCGGAGCTGCGTCCAGGTGCCGCCGGGCTGCTCGCGGATCGCGGCGATGAGGTCGGCCTCGATCGTCGTCGTCGGTGACGGTCGGGCTTGTCCTCGACGACGAACCCTTCGTGGGCGTCCCACGCGAGCACGGTCGAGGTGCCGTGCAGGGCGCTGCTCCACCGGGACTTCTGCCAGTAGACGCGGGTGTGGCCGTTCCCCTGCGCCTGGACGTGGACGAGGAGGTCGGGCACGCCCTCCCATGCGCCGCTGATCTGGCCGGCGCGGTTCTCGTGGTGGAGGACGACGATCGACACGGGCCGGCCGGCGCGGGCCTGCACGTCTTCGAGGTAGCGGACGAACGCTCGCACGTCGTCGGGGGTGCCGCCGCCTTCCATCCCGAGCCGGGTCAGTGGGCCGACGATCACGAGGTCGATTCCTGCGGTGGTGATCTGTTCGGCCAACGCTGCGCGGTGGTCTTCGTCGCGAAGGTCGAACGCCGCCCACGGCGACTGGAGGACGTGGAGGTGGTCGGCTGGGATGCGGCCGTTCCAGGCTGCGAGCTTGCGCTCGAGCTTGCGGCGGAACTCCTCCTGCGGGCCTTCGTTCTCGATCCAGAGGACGCGCAGCGGCCGTGCAGGCGTCGGCGAGCCCTCCGAGCCACGGGACGCCGGCGGCGAGGTGCGCGGCAGCGTCGAGCATCCACGTCGTCTTTCCTGCGCCGCCGTCGCCGTAGACGATCGTGATGCCGGCCGCAGGGATGATGGTTGCGCCGTCCGGGTCGGTCACGATCGGCTCGGCCTGCGGGATCGGGTGCGCGACGAACTCCGCGAACGTCACGAACGAGACGACATCCACGAGGCGCACGCACCCGACGGGCGGCTCGAGGTCGGGATACCCGCACGGGCCGGCCGTGGTTCCGCACGCGGTACAGGTCACGTCGTCGCCTTCCGGGGGAGTCGTGCTACGACGGCGATCGCGACGTGGTCGTCTAGATGCACGTCACCCTCGAGCCCGAGCTCGCGAACAAGGTGCTCGTCCAACCTTTCGGCCGGCACCGGCACACCGGAAAGCAACGCCTCCGCGAGCACGTAGGTCGGGGCGAGCGCGATCCCGGCCGCGAGCCGCAGCTCCCCGAGCCGTTCCGCACGCCGGACAGGATCAAGCTCGGCAGCGATCCGCGCGTTCCACCGCGCCTCGGTGCTCACGACCCAACCTCCTGCTCGAGCACCCGGACTGCGTTGCGGGCGAACGGGAGCGCGTCCGCATGGCGGTCGTCGTCCACAGCGGCAGCGGCGGCGGAGAGCTGGCGGCGCAGCGTCCACCGCACCGACGTCGCATGCTCGATCCGCACCGTCTCCCACGTCGTCCACGAGAGCGCGGGCACGCTCACGGGCCGCGTCCGTGTCGTCGCGGTCAAGATCATCCGCGAGGTCGCGCAACTGGTCGAGCAGCCGGCGTGTCTGCTGCGGAGTCACCGGCGGTCGTTCTCCTCGTCACGGAGAGCGCGTAGCGTCCTCCGAATCCGGAGCCGGTTCGCTTCACGCACGAGGACGCGCATCGTCACGTCCACGAGCGCCCGGTAGCCGTCACCGTCGAGTTGGTCGCGTGCCTCGACGAGCTCCGACACGATCCGGGCCGTGGCCTGCTGCAGCCGTGTCTCGCGCGGCGTCACGCCGCGCCCCCGCGAGGGCGACGGCGAGCTAGAGGCGGTTCAGGTTCTGGGTGTGGGTCGTCGGTACTTCGGCCGGGTGGGCCGTGTGCCGTTGGGCCGTGTGCCGTGCGGACTGTCCGAACGACCCGACGGGACGCGCCACGGGACGACGCGGAACGCTGGCGAGCATGAGCACGCGACGGGCGATGTGCGAGACGGGTCAGCCCGAGCTTGTGTGCCCGAACCATCTGGAGCTTCAGCGTGCGGAGCCGCTGCGCTCGGAGCCATGATCGAACTCGACGGCCTTCGCCTTCCGGTGCATTTCCTGCCGTTCGGCGGGCGTCATCGGTGGCGGCTCCGACAGGTTTGCCGGCATCATCGCGACAAGGCGGGCCTTGAACGCATCAGACGGGCTCTCGTACTCGCGCAACACTCGATCCTTTCGTTTCCGCGGCCCTCGCTCAAGGGCACGGTCGCCATGCTAGACACGACCGTCGGACGTATCCCGCCTGTGGATTCACACGTACTGAAACGCGAAACGACCCGCACAGGGCGGGCCGTCTCGGAGCGTATTTCGCGAACGATGCGAGGTTGCGCCAGGATTCTAGCCGCTGCTTCGGAGCACTCGCAAAGACGGCCTGAAAGCCGCATGAACCCTGCGATCTAGTAGGTCTAAATGCTGCTGCAGGATGCCGCACAGGTCGTAATCGAAAGCATCCATTGTCCCGGCGAGCGCACGCTGCTCGAGGGCTTCCGCGTGCCCTCGAACGCGCCGGATCTCCTCACGTACACGGATTGTTGCGCCATTGTTAAGCGGTGCATTCACCACGGGATTTCCCTCCTGGTCGCCGGTGGACGTGCGCCGCACGTTGCCACGCGGCGTCCCGAGTCGCAATACACCGGCCGTGGTACCCAACGGGAGTGTCAGCACCCTGAACTAAGTTCATCCCCCGGTGATTTGCCGAGTTCCAGCGCAGCGCGAGGCGTTCCTGCTCGACCTGCTCGAGCCACCGTGACCGGATGCCCGCAAGGCTCACCGACGCGCCGCGACGCGCCGCGAGCACCTGTTGTTCGTACCGGCGGTCGTCGCGTCGGTCGTCGCGTTCGCTCATCAGTACCCGAGGAGCGCGGCGAGTTCGTCTTCGATCGTGTCGTGGTTTCGGCCTCGCGGGAGCGGGAGGCTTGGGTCGTCAGCCGGTAGACCGACTTGGAAGCCTCCGCGCTCGATCCGTTGCGGCCCGAAGTCGAGGTACATCACGAGCGCCCCGGTATCGGCCCGGAACCAGATGCCATAGCGAATGTCGGCCGTCATGTCTTTCCAGCGGACGGGCCGAATGTAGTTGTCGCTGTCGCGCGTGAGCCGCGTCCCACCGGCCCGGTAGCCGCCCGACGCCGGGATCTCCGAGTCGCGAACGTCAGCGAAGCTCTCGTGCCGTTCGAGGTCAGGTTCGTACTCGGGCCCGGCGAGCATCATTTTGAGCGGCACCCGCTCGAGGTCAAGCGCCCCGCGTGCGAGGTCCTTGGCTGCGCCGTGGTACAGAACCGGGACGGGGCCTCCGCTCACAGGGTGCGGGTGTTGACGAAGAACTGCGGTTGCCCCTGCACCCACACTTCGAGTTCGACGGGGACGGGGTCCCGGTGCGCGATCGTCATTTTGTCTACGACTTTGCCGCTGCCACCCCGCACCTTGACGGCCGAGTAGCTCTTGACGACCTGGCCGCGCGGCCGATAGTTGATGTCGACGCAGACCCGTCCGCGCTGGGTGGGAAGCGTCAGCTCGAACGGCTGCTCGACCCCGTCCGCGTAGATGGCCCCCGCGACCCGAGCTGAGGCGACTCCCGACGGAACCTCAGCGACAAGCTGGCGGATGTGCACGGTGCGGCACACTCGTTTCGGGTGTTGAGGATCCGCACCCGCGCCTCGAACGGGAGCGACCGGGTCGTGGTGGCGGTGGTCATGGTGCGGTCGGCCAGACGCGGTGGCGGGCCTGCGCCAGCTCGCCATCCGTCACTGGCTGTGGCAGGAACAGGGTCGGTGCGGTCTGCACGGCCGGGTCGTTGCCTCGGAGGTTCGCGCCCTCGCGGACGACGATCTGCCCGGCCGGGCCGCAACAGAAGCTTGTGATCGCCGCGTAGATGTGGCCCTCGATGATCTCTGCTCCGTTCGCGTCGAGCTTCGGCTTCGGCTTCGGCTTCAAGATGGCCATTTAGCGGCGTCCCCGTGCGAGGGCGCGACGGGTCTGCTCGGGATCCCAGGAGAGCTCGAGGTCGCGGCGCTTCACCAGGGTCTTGCGGAAGTCGGCGTCGCTCATGCTGGAAACGCGCATGAACTCGAAGCCCTCCCGCTGGTTCCCTCGACCGTCGGTCCACCCCTCGAGGTGCTGGTTCACGAACGCGGCGTCTTCGTCCTGCTCGTGGCGACGGAGGAACTCGAGGTCGGCTGCGAGCTGCCGCTCCTCGGCCCGCTCCTCGGGTGTGATGCCGGCCACCCGGTCAAGGAAGCCGGGGTCGTAGCGTCGGGTCTCATGGTCGTGCTGCTCCTTCGGTGAGTGTGTTTCGGATTGCGAGGATCGTCGCCTCGTCCAGCGTCCGCCACGCGAGCAGCGCATGGGCAAGGTCACGCAACAGAGGCGTGTGGACAACAAGGGCCCGGCCTGCCAGCTCGGTCGCGAGCAGGATCTCGGAGGCGGGGTCGTCTGGGTCGAGCTGCCGGGCGATCGTCTCGACCGCCTCGGCGTCGGAGTCGTACAGCGGCGGCCGCGACACCCCCGGATCCGGATCCTGCTGCTGCGGTCGCTTCGTGATCGCCCGCTCCAACTGCGCGGCGAGGTTCGCCTCCAGAGGCGACATGTAGATCGAGTCGGGATCGTCGGGGTCGGTCTGGAACACGACACCCATGCCGGGGTCGGGCCGGGCCATCCCCTCGGCAAGATCCCCGGCCACGAAGATCCGCAGGTCGTGCCGGAGGCTTTCCGGGCTTCCATCACCGCTCACCGGGGCAGCGAACGCGAACCGGCCAGTAACGAGCGGGTCGATCGTGACGATCTGAACGCGGCGGCCGACTGCGAGCGATACAACAACATGGCCGGCCTCGTGGTAGGCGAGCCGGGTGCGGGCGTCAGCGTCGCTCACGATGGCGGCCGGGCGGTGACGTTTCCAGGACACGGCCGCCCGGCCGCCCACGCAGCGGGAGGATCCCCAGGAAGAACCCCGCGCGAGCCGCTCACCGGGCCTTCACCACGGCGAACGAACGCTCAAGGTCACGCTCGAGCACGCGATACCGACCCGACGGGGTACGGAACGCCGGCAACTGTCCGGTCTTCACCCATCGCCGCGCCGTCTGCTCCGACACGCGGCACAAGGTCGCGACCTCCGTCAGCGTCAGCAATCTGTCGTCGCTCAAACCGTTCCCCTTTTTCGGCACCTGGTAGTTAGCGCAACGATATGTGGTGATGGTGAGTCCCGATCATTTCCGATCATGAACACACACAAGATTTACATGTGCGATGGGAATGTAGGATGCATGATTCATGGCGAGAACTCTCCCGCGCTACAACCAAGCGCAACAGCTCGAAGCCGACCGCCGCAAGCTCAACAAGATCCTCCGCGCAGTCGGTGCGGACGAGTCCGAGCCGGCCGACCGTCGGCACCGGTACACCGCAACCACCGCCGGCGACGCCGGGAAGCTCCGAGGGCTGCCCTGCATCGGCAACGGTGTCAGCGGCCACATTCCCGGCACCCAGCCCATGAGCTACGTCCTGGGCCGCGAAGCACGCCGCCAGCGCCGCCGACAAGGCCCGTGAGGGAATGCCACGACGCGACTCGACGGGTTCCCCCCTTTCCCTGCGTGCAGCGCGACCCCTGTTCGTCTTCGACCGTCGTGCAGGGCCACGCTGGAGAAGAAGGAAGGCCCACCGTCAGGGTGGGCCTTCCTTCTTCTCACTTACTCCACCAGTGGGGTGCGCCCCTTCGAAGCGCACCAGCGAGGCGAACTACTCTTCACCCCGCGTCGGGTTGCACGCCGTTCCGGGAACTCCAGCGTGGCCGCCAATGGCCCCGACCCCGCCGTTCGTGGCGATGCCCTTTACAACCTGGCCCCACGACTGCGAATGAGCCGGATCACCCTTCGTGACATCCTCCGGATCCTTCGGGGACTCCTGGCCGTCGTCGTAGAACCACTGCAGGTCTTCCTGGCCCGAGGACGAGCAGATCGACTTACCTGGCACACCCTTGTACGAGCCGTTGCCGGTGATCTCACCCGCGAACGCAGCGCTCGCCCCTACCCCAACGATGACGACGATGCTCGCAATGACAGCGAGGATCTTGCGCATATGCAACCACTCCCCTTGGTCGGTGGACGCCGCCTCCCGGCGCCCTGTCACGGAAACCTACGCCGCCAGGAGCCCATCGGCAAGACTCGAGATTCGCACGCCGGCAGCGCCGCCGCACCCGAAAATACACCCGTTCGTGGCGCTGTAAGCCGTTCTAAGCGCCTCAGAGCCTTCGGGTGGACCTGTCTGCCCTCTGGGTCGGATCGAACGTATGATCGCCCCCGTGATGCTCGCCGGGATACCCGTGGCAGGACAGGCTCGTGCTCGAGCTCGCCGGCCGGCTCCGAGAGATCGACGAGATTGACGCGGCCGAGACGCTCGAACGCGCCTATGACGCTGAGCAGCGGATCGTGGCGCTGACCGTGCCTGACCGCGAAGCGATCCTCTGGGCACTGGACGACGCACCAGACGGACTCACCGAGCTACGCGCCGTGCTGCTTAAAGAGCAAACCTGGCGCATCCAGAACGGTCTCTGACCGGAGAAGCGCGGCCGTCGCCGGGGGCTCCGGCTTTGAGAGGGGGTCCGTGAGTGCATTGAGGGGCACCGCAGGAACCGAACCCGTCCGGCGAGGCACGCGACACGAGGGGAGCACCCTCGCTTGGCGCACCTTAAGCCGCCGACGGCGGAGGTTCAACCCGGAATCCCGGCAGCCTGTCTCCGAGGATTCCCGGATGTGGATGTCGTGCGCCGATGGCAACCCAATGGCAACCCGGCAACGTTCCGAGCAGGGTCAGCGAGGGTAACCGTCCGGGCCCTAATCACGGATCCATGCGGGTTCGTGCCGTTCCGGGGCATCCAGGGGTATTACCGGGTCGTCTTCCCAAGCCAGGTGTCGAGGGTTCGAGTCCCTTCGCCCGCTTCGTCGTTCCGGTCGGAGAAGCTGCTGCCGCCAGACGCTGGAGGCGCCTGCGGGGCGGGCACCCGGGCTCATCGGGTCGCGCCTTCCATGTCGCGTCACGCGCGACGTAGACTCGAGGCGACGCGCACCCTGCGCGCCGCGCCGAGGCGAACCGCGGAGGGAGAGTCGGCATGCAGCTCTGGGATCTGGCAGGCCCCACGCCGGGTGAGAGGACGGGCCCGAGGGTGCTCTTCTCGACGCCCGAGGCCCGCGCGGTCGTGCTCGACCTCGCGCAGGACGAGGAGATGGGTGACCACCAGGTCCGCGAGCGGGCGCTCGTCCATGTCCTCTGGGGACGCGTGACGTGCACGAGCGGAGCGGACAGCGCGACCTGCGGGGCCGGCACGCTCATCCTGTTCGAGCCGGGCGAGTCCCACTCGCTCCGGTCGCAAGCGCCGACACGACTCCTGCTGACGCTCGCTCCCTGGCCGGCGGAAGGTCACTACGACCTGTCCGATGCCGACCCGCACGAGCTTCCTGCTCAGGCGACACAGCCACCCCTGGGGGATCGGCCCTAGTAGCCGGCGCAGGCAGAACGCCGGGGGCGGGCGCGCAGCAGACCCTTCGCGACCTACCCGGGAGAACCGAGCTCCCTCCTCCCCGACGTCCTCGTCGGGGCGCGGCGTGCGACCGCAGCCGGCGCAACCGGTGGCGCCTACGGCGGAGTCCACGGGCGCCGACGAGCGCGCGGTGCCCGGTACGTGGGCCGCCGGGATGCCGAAGACGCGCGGCTCCGTCGCTCTGCGGCGGCCCCGCTCGAGCACGCCGACCGAGGTCGCCCACGGGGCTCGAAGCCCCACGAGCCGACAGTACGCCCCGGAGCGTCCTCTACAAAGGCTGCGCGGACGCGCCACGCGCTCACCGCTCCCGGGCGAAGGGCATCGCCGTCGACACCACCACCCACCCGGTGCCGCTCGTGCGACCCACCCCTCCCACCTCTGCCGCTGACGCTCGACGCCCCCCGTCTCGGGCGCGCCACGAGCCCGGCCGGCGCCTTCCGTTCGCCCGCTTGACTCGTGCGGGCCCACCTCGTAGTGTCGGCCGCCAGCGGAGCGGGTCGCGGATCCGCGAGACGCGGGTGCGTCGCCACTCGAGATCGGAGGGAATCGATGAAGACGTCCGCCTTTCCCGGCCACGGCTCGTGGTGCCCGTGAGCGAGGCGCGACTCGAGGACTCCGGCGCCGGCCTGGCGCCGACCGAGCGACGGGTGGTTCGTCGTGAACGCGCGGGACACCGCCTGGCTGACCTCGGAGACGTTCGGCTCGGGCTGCGTGTTCGAGAGCCGGGAGTACTCCGTTCCCGCAGTTCGGCATCAACCTCAACGTCCTCGAGCCGGGCGAGCCGAACTGCCTCTATCACTCCGAGTCGCAGCAGGAGGCCTTTCTCGTCCTCTCCGGGGAGTGCAGGCTGCTCGTCGAGGGAGAGGAGCGGATCCTCGGCCCCTGGGACTTCTTCCACTGCCCGCCCGGCACCGAGCACGTCTTCGTGGGCGCAGGCGACGGGCCATGCGTGATCCTCATGGCCGGCGCACGATCGGACGACGAGCAGCTCCTCTACCCCGTCTCCGAGCTCGCCGCGCGCTACGGCGCGAGCGCCGAGGTGGAGACGCCCGACCCGGGTGTCGCGTACGCGCGGTTCGAGCGGCCCCGGCCCGGGCGGCCCTCGTACTGGGACAGCCTGCCCTGGGCCTGAGCAAGCGCTCCTACCGTCTCGTAGAGCAGAGAGCCAGCCCGCCGTCCACTGCGCGCGTGGAGGCTAGCCGCCGCTCACGGTCGGGGTGTTGGTGGTGCTCGTGTCCGTGTTCGTCGTGACCGTCAAGTCGAGGATCCCGAACACCACGAACGATCCGAGCAGGCAGATCAGCGCAAGACCGAACAGGACACCCGCCGGCGCGAGGTTGCCCTTCATCTCCTTCAGTGCGGCCGCCACGGCATCGATCGCCCCGGCGACGTTGTTCGCCGCGGCATTGTTCTGAGCGATCAGGGACGGATCGGTGGACGATGCCGTAGCGATCGACGACGCGAGCTGCTGACCGGTCTGCGCGGCGCTGTCAGCGGCCTCGGCCGCCTTGGCCGACGCCGCGAAGCCCTTCAGGGCGAGCATCGTGCCGATCCCGACGAGGACGAGCATGACCACGAGGAGGAGAACCCCACGCTCGTCTGTGCTCAGCGTGTTGCCGAACGCGATCACGATCGATGCGGTCATCGAACGACCATAGACCCACCGTTGCCCACTGTCCAGCACAGCGCGCCGCACGCGAAGCGGCACGGAATGCGGCTCGTCGAGCGCTGATGGCGACGTCCGTGGCGTTTGCCGCCGCCGCGCCCACCTCGACGACCGTTCCGCCTGGGGGGTGCGGCTTCGGTTTCGTCGGCGGTGAGCCAGGTGCCCGAGGCTTGACATTCGTGGAATTCCCTGATCCCGAACGGTGACAATCCCCGTGTTCGCCACGCAGCCGGTGTCCTACCGTGAGCGAGGTAGGAAGCCCCCTTCCTGCGCACCACCGCCGCACCGAGCATCCCGCCCGAGCTGCCAGTTCCGGCAGCACCCCTCTCCGGCCGAGTGCTCGGTGCGGCTCCACCTCCTCCGGGTCGGGACGACGACCTGGTGACTACCGCCTGTCGACCCGCTCGACGATCGCCGCGAGCCGTTGCACCTCTTCCGCCAGCTCGCGCACGGCCTGCTCGAGCCCGTCGTTGCGCTCGAGGAGCTCGTAGACCGCGGTTCGCGTCCCCGTGGTCGTGAGGAGCGTCTTGTGGTGGTGCGACCCGATCACGTCGTCGACGTGCTGGGTCAGGGTCTCGCTCAGGGGTCTCATCCCCCACCTCCCACTTGCCCTATCCATGATACGCCCCTCTACGCGCTTGCGATCAGCGGGGCCCTGGTGCAACGCACCCGCGACGGGAGGGGTCAGGAGGAACGCGTCTCCGGCGCTGCCGAACCAGGCGCGCGCCCGCGCCACCGGCCGGTCCTCACGGTTGCAGCCGCGGCCGCACCCTTTCGTCACGCGCCGCCCAGACGCCTCCGAGCGTGTCGCGAAGACGGCGGGATGACGACCGGTAGGACAGGCTCACCGACGCGGGAACACGTCGTGACGGAGGGAGCCGCAATCGTCCCAGCGAGGCGCGAAGCACCACGGACGACCTGCGGATGCCGCTTGCGGCGCTGACGACGCTCCTTCGCGCCCGGCTCGGTGCGGCCGCACGTACGACCTCCGACCGAGGGTGGAACGGCCTCCCCCGCTCGAACTGCTGGGCGGGCATGCGGTCGTGCTCGATGCACCACGGCCCGATGGTCAGCACGTCGCACCCTTGCTCGGAACACACCGAAGCGATCGGCACCGGACGCTCCCTCCTGACAACCTCGCGATCCGCTGCGACACACCCTGTCACGTCGCGCGGACGCTGGCAAGCCCGCCGAACGGCGATGGCCCGGCATCCGGAGTCCTGAGCGCGTCGAGGCGATGCCGTCGGAGCTCGCGCACGCGCCGCGGCGGGCTACGGCTTGTACTGCTGGTAGATCGCGGTCACGGTGTCGATGTCCACCGTGATCCACACACCGGTGTCGATGGGCTCGAACAGATCGAGCTCGCTCGTGCCGTCGACGATCGCCACGAGGTCCTTCACGCCGATCACCGTGGGGCCCCACTCGTCCGGCGAGCTCCGGCCCAGGACGGTCACCTTGGCGTCGGGTGAGACGAGGTAGGTGTAGAGCCGCTTCGACTCGTCCACCGTGTAGTAGTCGTTGGGGACGGGCTCTCCCGGCGCGACCGCCCCGTCCTCGGCCGCGGCGGTGTTCGCGGTCACGCCGGCGAGGATGAACGCCGGGTCGAAGCGCATCACGTAGGTGCCGTCCGGCTTCGCGGTGAGCGTGTCGATCGTGCCGTACTGCGCGCGCACGGCGGGCGGCGCGAGCGGGTTCTCCGCCGTCGACTCGGTCGTGGTCGAGGAGTCGCTCCCGCAGCCCGCGAGCAGCACGGCGAGTCCGATCGAGCCGACGAGCATCACGCTGCGCAATCGACCCATGCATCGAGCGTACGCCCAATCCCCTCCGAATCCAATCCGCCTCACCGTCCACGAGATCGGGCTCGCATGACGTCGTGGCCGGCGCAGACGCCTGCGTGAAGTCCATGCGCTTGCGCTCGGCGCTGAAGGAACGGTGGCCGCTTCGCCGGGAAGCCGGCGGAAGGTACTGCGGGACAGACCGCGGCCCGAGGGGGTCAGGGCTCGCTGCGCGACCCCAGACCCCCACTCCCCGCCCCTCTGCGCAGGGCCGGGCGACCGTAGACTCGCCCGATGCCCATGCCCCGCTCGTTCGACGTCCTGCACGAACGAGGGTTCGCGCGCTACCTGGCCTCCGTCACCGTCTCGACGCTCGGGTCAGGCATGGCGATCGTCGCGCTCGCGTTCGCGGTGCTCGACTTCGGCGGAGCGACCGACCTGGGAATCGTGCTGCTCGCCCGGGAGATCCCGATGGTCTTCTTCCTGCTGCTGGGTGGCGTGTTCGCCGACAGGCTCCCGCGCACGACGATCCTCGTCGGCTGCGACCTGGTCAAGGGCACGACGCAGGCGGTCACTGCCGTGCTGCTCTTCACCGGGACCGCGAACGTGTGGAACGTCGCGCTCCTGCAGACCGGGTTCGGGGTGGCGGCGGCGTTCTCGCGTCCCGCGACGATCGGGATCATCCGCGACGCCGCCAGTGACGCGCGGCTCCAGGAGGCGAACGCCCTCGTGCAGCTCGCGCGCAGCGTGCTCTCGATCGCGGGGCCGGCCCTCGGCGCGCTCATCGTCGCAGCGGGCAGCCCGGCGTGGGCGATCGCGATCGACGCGTCGACGTTCTTCGTCTCCGCCGCCTTCATCGCGTCGATGCACCTCCCGGCGACCGCGCGCGTGGTGTCGAAGTCGATCGTCGGCGACCTCCGCGACGGGTGGCACGAGTTCGTCGAGCGCTCCTGGGTCGTCGCGATGGTCGTCTCGTTCGGGCTGTTCCAGCTGACCTACTTCCCGGCTCTGCTCGTCCTCGGACCGGTCATCGCGAAGGAGCAGCTCGGCGGCGCCGGAGCCTGGGGCGTGCTCCTCGCCGTCGAGTCGGCCGGCGCGGTCGCAGGCGGCCTGTTCGCACTGCGCATCCGCGCCGGACGGCCCCTCGTCGCCTGCCAGCTCGTGGTGCTGCCGGCCGGGCTCCTCCTGCTCGGGCTCGCGGTGCCGCTCTCGGTCGTGGTTCTCGCGCTCATCGGATTCGTGGTCGGCGTCGGCTTCTCGCTCGGCGAGACGCTCTGGGTCACCACCCTGCAGCGCAACGTCCCCGAGCACGCGCTCTCGCGGATCAGCTCCTTCGACTGGCTGGGGTCGGTCGCGCTGAACCCGATCGGCTACGCCCTCATCGGGCCGATCGCGGCGGCGCTCGGCGAAGCGGAGACGCTGGTCGTCGCCGGCGTGCTGAACATCGCGGTCTGCATCGGCGTCGTGCTGCTCCCCTCGGTACGAGCGATCCGCAGCACCCAGGTCGTCGCCGTCGCTCCCTCCCCCTGACCACGCCGTCGGAGGGCGAGCGCTCGACTACTGCTCCTCGAGCTCCTCCGTGGTCACGAGATCGGCTGCGGGGATGTCGCCCGGGTCGACCCAGTAGTCGCCCATCACGTCCTTGAGCTCGTCCGCCGGGGGAAGGTCAGCGTGCGCGACGGCCTTCTCGTACTTGACGATCCACCGATGCGGCAGGCGGTCGTACTCGCTCCAGCCGAGCGCCTCGATCGCGGCGGCCTTGACGCTGATCTCGAGCAGCGGTGTCTCCTCGAAGCTCACCACGGCGAGCGCATTCGTGATCTCAGATCCCACGTCGAATCGCACCCCTCTCGTCTCTCGGTCGTCGGGATGACGATCCACCGTAACCAAACGGTCGCGAACTTGGGGCTGCCGTTCCTCGCATCGTGCAGCCGCTCGCTCCACGGGCCGCTACCCCGAACGCGGTGCACACGACGGAAAACGTCCGCCGAGGGAGATCCCGAGGATCGGGTCTTGCCCCGATGGCGTGCCTCCGCGCGGGTGGGACAATGGAGACGAGCGACCAGAGCGGGAGCATCACCGCTGCCGGTCGTCCCGATGGCGGCCGGAGAGGAAGTGGTCACCGTGACACGTGGAGGGCTCCTCACGGGAGCGGCCGTCGTGCTCGGTGCCGCCGTGCTCGTCCCGTTCGCGATCGCCGCCGACCGTCCTGACGACCGAGCCGACCGCGCGAGCGTCGGCAGCCTGACCGTGGTGGCCAGCACGTTCACCCCGGTCGGCACCGCCGACACCGTCGCGGCGCGGATCCGCATGGGTCTCGACCCACGCGGATCGTTGCGCGCCGCGATCCGCCCGGACGACCGGGCGGGAACGAGAGGCGTCGGAGCCGTGGTGCAGCCTGCGCCCGCGGACACCGTCGCCCCGAGCTCCAACCACTGGACGGATCCGTTCACCGTCGGCGGCATCGCAGCGGTCTTCGCGCTGCTCGGCGTCGTGATCGTCTACGGCGTGGAGCACTGGCGTGGAGGAGGGATGGGAAGGCACGGCACCCCGGGCACGCCGACGGCGGCCCACTGACGGCACAGGCGCCCCGGGTGGTCGACACCCGGGGCGTCCGACGCTCCGCCAGGGCTCCGGGCGCCGGCTCGATGCCCACGCGGGGCGCTGCGCGGCGGGCCGGCGGGGTCAGGCCGGCGCCCGGCCCCGAGGTCGCGCAGGCACGGGGCGAGCGTCTCGTCGTCCTACCCATGGACGTTGTGAACGCGGCTGATCGGGGGCCGGTCAGCTGAAGGCGTTGTCGCCACCGCCGAGCCGCTCGTCCGAGACCTCTTCGCAGCCGCGGCGGGACGGACGATCCTGCTCGTCACCCACCGCAGCGAAGGCCTCGACCTCGTCGACGGGATCGTCCGCCTCGAAGGTGGGCGCATCGTCGAGCGCTCGGTCCTACCGGCAGGCTCTCGTCGTAGAGGCGAGGCCGTCCGGTGTCGACCTAGCGTGTGACGACCACGATGACCTTCGTGCCCGGGATGAGCGGGCCAACCGTGTCGGCGGGGGTGCGCAGGCAGCGCATCGTGACGGGGTAACGGCCGGGGCCGGTGTCGGCGGGCACCCTGAACGAGACGCGGATGCGACCGGGCTCCGCCTTGACGCGGAGGATCCCGAGGCCGTTCCTGCGCAGGGTGGACGCGATCGGCTTGCCGCTGACGATCACCGTCCTGCCCGCGGCGCACGCGCGGCCGGTGGCGACGATCCTGACGGTGCCGCCGGGGGCGACGCGGACCGTCTCGACCGTGGCCTCCGGCGCTGCAGACGGGGCTGCGGCGAGCGGCTGGACGACCGCGAGGCCGACCAGGAGGGCCGTCCCGAGGATGATCCACGCTGACCGCACGCGCGCGAGCGTACGGCAGGCCGCCTGCGCTGGCAAACCGGAGCTGCCGCGCAGAGCCGCCCGCGCGGCCGCGTGGCGAGCGGTGTCAGACACTCGTGCGTCCACCGGTCTCCCGCCCGTGCGGAGGTCTGGCGCCGGCCCGGGCGCGCGGTGTCAGACACCATCGCCGGCGCGAGCGGTGTCGGACACCGCTCGGATCGCCCGGGTGCTCGAGCCTGTGCGGGAGGTCTCGCGTCGGCCCGGTCGATCAGTGTCAGACACCGCGTGCGTCGTCGCTCGTCCTGCCCGTGCGGGTGATCTGCACCACGTCGGCTGCGGCGTGATCGACCTGCAGCGTCGTGTGACCGATCCCGAAGCGGTCGGAGAGAACGGTCTCGAGCTCGCGCCGGCGCTGGTGGCAGTCCTCGCCCGGCCCGACGAGGACGTGGGCGGAGAGAGCGTCGAAGCCGGAGCTGATCGTCCAGATGTGGAGGTCGTGGAAGCTCCGCACGCCCGGCACGCCCAGGATCGCGTCGTGCACCGCCGCCGGATCGATGCCCGGGGGTGTCTGCTCCATGAGGATCGCGGTGGAGTCCCGCAGCACGCCCCAGGCGCTGGCCAGGATCAGCAGCGCCAGGAGCAGGCTCGCGATGGTGTCCGCCTGCTCGAAGCCCGTGGTCAGGATCACCACGCCGGCGCCGATCACGAGCGCCGACCCGAGCGCGTCACCGGCGAGGTGGATGAACGAGGCGCGGACGTTCAGGTCGTCCCGGGCTCCGCGTGCCAGCACGGCCGCGCCCGCGGCGTTGACGACGATCCCGATGGCCGCGACGACGATCAGCCAGCCTCCGGGCACGTCGGGCGGGTCGCCGATCCGGCGCAGCGCCTCGACGGCGATCACGAGGGCGATCAGCACCAGCGTGAGGGCGTTCACGAAGGCCGCCAGGATCTCCGCCCGCTTGAAGCCGAACGTCCGGCGGGTCGTCGGTGGCCGCGTCGCCAGCCAGGACGCGCCGAGCGCGATCGCGAGCGCGATCACGTCGGAGAGGTTGTGCCCGGCGTCGGCGAGGAGCGCGAGGCTGTCCGTCGCCAGCCCTGCGGCCGCCTCGAACACCGTGTACCCCGCGTTCAGCGCCAGCGCGATCGCCAGGCCCCGCACGGCCGTGCCTGCGTGTCCGTGCGAATGGCCGTGGTGGTGCGCGTGGGAGTGGCCGGCAGCCATCGCCCGACCCTACCTCCCGGTGCGGCTTCCTCATCCGTGCGAACATGTGTTCGATGACCTCCCAGGGCACCGCGCACGGCCGCTTCTCCCGCGCCATAGCGAACAGGAACGTTCGCAACGCCGAGGACGCCGCCTTCGAGCTCGGGGCGCTGGCGCTGGAGGACGCGCTGGCGCTCGTCTACCTCTACGCCGACGCGGGCAGCCCCAAGTACGAGCGGGCCGCGTTGCGCTGGCTCGAGCGCTACCTCGCCGAGTCCTCCCCCACCCTGCTCGACGTCGCCCACGTCGCCGGGTTGCTCGCAGAGCGACGCCCGCTCGCCGCGGCGGCGACGGCTCCGGGCCTCCCTCGCCGGGACGACTGACGCGGCCGGCCACGGCGATCGGCGGCGACCGCCTAGCGAGGCACCATCCCGTACAGCCGCCCGTGCCCGACGAGGTAGAGGCGCTTCGCGTCGGCGACGACGGGCGAGTACTGCCCGTCGGGGAACGTCCAGAGCAGGCGCCCGGTGCGGGCGTCGAGCGCGTAGGTGCGCTCGGCGTAGGTCGAGAAGTAGACGACGCCGGCGAGGACGGTCGCCGCGCCCGAGATGATCCCGTTCGCCTGGAAGCGCCAGCGCACGTCGCCGGTCGCGGCGTCGAGCGCGTAGAACCGCTCGTCGTACGAGCCGATCAGCACCAGCCCTCTCCAGACGGCGGGCGACGCGTAGACGTAGCTGCCCGTGGAGTGCGACCAGCGCAGTCGTCCGCTCCGCGCGCCGAACGAGTAGACCTTGCCGTCGGTGGCGCCGAGGTACACGCGCCCGTAGGCGACCGTGGGGGACGAGTAGAACCGCCCGCCCGTGCCGAGCCGCGGCTGCGCGGAGCTCTTCCACACGAGCGCGCCCGTCCGCACGCGGAGCGCGTAGACGTGACCGGCGTAGTCGCCGATGTAGACGAGCCCGTCTCCGAGCGCGAGCGATCCCTTCACCTGCCCGTCGGTGCGGAAGCGCCAGCGGGTCGCGCCCGTCCGGGCGTCGAGCGCCCACACGGCGTTGTTCCAGTCCCCGACGAGCACGAGCCCGCGCACGACGAGCGGCGACGACTCGGTCGGGCCGAGGTCCGTCGCCACCGCACCCGACCGGTGTCGGCGTCGTAGGAGACGACGATCCCGTCGGAGCCGGGGACCTGCTCGTCGCAGGTGGCCTTGCGTCCGATGAACGTGACGATCACCGTGCGCCGCCAGATGGCAGGCGTGCCCCAGCCGCAGCGGCCCGTCGCGTGCATCCACAGCTCGGCGCCGGTGCGCTGGTCGAGCGCGTAGAAGCGGCCGTCGAACGTGGGCAGGTACAGCCTCCCGAAGGCGACGGCCGGCGGGAACTCGAGCAGCGTGCGGCCGTGGAACGTCCAGATCTTCCGGAACGGCGGACGAAGGGCGACCGTCGGGTCGTACCGCGTGCGCTGGTCGTCGTAGCCGAACGTCGCCCACTCGACCGCTCCGCCGGCTTGGGGCGCGCTCGTCGGCGGGGGTGTCGCGTCGGTCGTGGTGTCGAACTCCACGGTCGGCGAGCCCTGCACGTCACGGGCGGCGTGACGGGTCTGGACGACGTACGCGGCGACGATCCCCACGGCCAGGAGCGCGACGGCGACCGCGGCGATCACGAGCCTGCGCATGCCACCACGCTCGCACGGCGCGCGGGGCGACCGCATCCGTGGCGCACCGCCGGGTGTTGCCTCGAACTACGAGCAGGGTGTCGCGCGCGTCGCAGGTGTCGCCGACGCTCCGCTGGCCCGCTCCGTAGTTCCTCCTGCCGGGGTTTCCGCGGATGTGCGCGACCCGGGGACTGTGAGACGCTCGTTGGCGAGCAAGAAGCCAGAAGGAGGTGTGTGCATGCTCACGTACATCGGGCTGATCAAGCTCCTGCCAGAGGGCAGGGAGCACATGCAGGACGCCCCGAAGTACCTCGACAAGATCAAGGCGATCATCGAGACCGAGGGCGGGATGCTCGACGACATCTACGCGATCATGGGTCCCTGGGACTTCTTCGCGATCGTCAAGTATCCGGACAACGAGACCGCGTTCCGCGTGCTCGCGAAGATCGGGATGCTCGAGGTCGTCAAGACCGAGACGTTCCCGGCCGAGAAGGTCGACGTCTTCTTCAAGACGCTGGTCTAGGCCCGGCAGGACGAGGGGGACGCGAGGGGGCGCCCGCAACGGCAGCCCCCTCGCCGTTTCTGCGCGTCCTCGGTCGGCGCGCTGCCGCTGGCTGCGTCGGAGTGAGACCTGCCTCGTCGTGAGCGCCTGTCCGGTGTCGGTGACCTGGTGTCGCTTCCTCTGCTTGCGTGCGCCTTGTCGGCGCGCTGCCCGCGGATCTGTCGACGTGAGGTCCGGCCACGTCATGACCGCCTGCGCGTCGGGGCAGCGGTGCGGGTTCATGGCGCGCGCCCGGTCGACGCGCTGCCCACGGGATCGTCACCGCCTGCACGGCGTCGGCCGCTGAGCGCGGCTTCCCTCGCGTGTGCCAGGTAGGTCGGCGCGCTGCGGGCGGGTTCGTCGCACGCGGTGCCGGTCACCGGCACGGCGTCTCGCCCTCGCGCAGCAGTAGCGGGTCGTGGGGTGCCCCGTTCGGGTGGTTGCGCCACGCCTGCGAACGGCGGATACTCGCCGGATGGGAGCCGACAGCGGCGTCGTCTCGCGCTCGGCCACGTGGGCCGATCTCACCCCGGTGACCGAGACGATCAGCCTCGCGTTCCACGACGACCCGACCTGGAGCTGGGCGTTCCCCGACCCGGTCGCGACGCCAGGCCCAGTACGCGGTGTTCTGGCGGCTGATGGTGGCGGGGGCGCTGCGCTACCCGTGGGTGCTGACGACCGAGGGCTGCGAGGCGGCATCCGTGTGGCTTCCGCCCGGCGGCACCGAGCTCTCCGAGGAGGACGAGGCGCAGCTCGAGGACGTCCTCGTCGGCCTCGTCGGCGACCGCGCCGACGACGTGCTCGAGCTCCTCGAGCGGTTCGACGAGGCTCACCCGCGGGACGAGCCGCACTTCTACCTCAGCCTCCTCGGCATCCGCCCCTCGGCCGCCGGTCGTGGGCTCGGGATGGGGCTCCTGGCCGAGAACCTCGACCGGATCGACGGCGAGCACATGCCCGCCTACCTCGAGTCGAGCAACCCTGCGAACAACCATCGCTACGAGCGCCTCGGGTTCGAGGCGATCGGGGAGTTCTTCCCGCCGGGCGGCGCGACGCCCGTGACGACGATGTGGCGCGGCGCGCGCTGACGGCGGCGGCCCGCGAGCGACATGCGGCTGGACGGATGTCGGACGGCTGAGGGCTGGCCTCGATCGGGGGCGGCAGATGGTCGCGCCGTCTGGGCGGGGATGGGCGGATGCGGCGGGGTTGCAGGCGCTCTCGGCTGTGACGCGCGCCGAGGGTGTGGGCGCACGCACGGGGTGCGAGAGGCGGATCGGGTCGTGATCCCCGTCGGGTCGCCGACGGTGTCGGAGAGGTGGGCGGGCACGGGGGCCGCAGGGACTTTGACCGGGACCGCTCCGAGCGGAGTCCCTCCCGGTACCTTCGGAGTGTGTGGATACGCGGGATGCTGCTCCTCGGAGCCGGCCTGCTCGTCGTCGTGGTAGTGGGGATCGCGCTCGATCGCCGGCACGACGGGCCTTCCGGCGAGCATCCGCCACCGGAGGCCGTGACTCCTCCTGCCACCACGCCGCCCGAGACGCTGCCTCCACCCTCCTCCCACCCACACCCGCGCCCGCACCTGCTCCGAGCGTGCCCGCCGTCGGATTCTCCTGGAAGGGAGCCGGCGTCTTCGTCTGGCACGAGACGGACGTCGATCCCGCGCTGCTGGGCCGTTCCCTGCGGGAAGGAGGCTTCGACTGGGTCGCCGTCCGCGTCCACGACGGTTTGGCGGAGGATCCCATCGCAGACGATTGGGTCAACCGGATGCGCGTCGCGAGCGGGCTCGCCGTCGGCGGGTGGGGCGTGCTTCGCACCGACCCGGACGCGGAGGCGGCGCTCGCGGCTGGCCTCGTCGAGCGCTTCGACCTCGACTTCTACATCGCGAACGCCGAGGCCGAGTACGAGTTCAGCGGCGACGGCGGGCCGAGCGACGAGCGGAGCGCCCGCTCGCGGCGGTTCGTCGCGGCGTTTCGGCGCCTCGCACCGCGGCCCTTTCCTGCCGCGCTCTCGACCTACTGTCGCGCCGATCGTCACGACATCGATTGGGAGTCGTGGCGTCGCGAGGGGTTCGCATTTCTCCCGCAGGCGTACGCGAACGAGCTGGGCCGCGAGGGGTCTCCAGTCACCTGCGCCCGTGCCGCGCGCGGCTTCTTCGCGGCGACGGACGTGCACCCGACCGTTGGTGTCTACGCGGGTCGGCGGGGCGTCGTCAGCGCTTCGACCTACGCGAGGCTTCTCGCCGCAGGCGGGAACCGTCGGCTTCTCGGTCTATCTCGCCGAGACCCGCATGACGGACGCGGACTGGCGGACGTTCGGCGCGGCGATCGACGAGCGCGGCATCGCCGAGCGCCCGTGAGGCCGAGGCCGATCGAGGCTGTGTCGAGCTTGGTGTAAGACATTCCGTCTCCGTCAAGCCCCTTCGTGCCAACTTCGTTCCAGATCGTCGCCAGACCAGGCCCCACCCGTACGTTGTCTCTATCGTCAACGTATGGCACGTCCGCGGCGTGAGTGGCACGAAGGCTCGATCTACCACCTCTTCTCGCGCGGCAGCAATCGAGGGGCGATCTGCCTCGATCAGCGTGACTACTTCGATCTCGCGGCGTGCTTCGCGGCGTCCGCGACGAAGCACGAGGTCGGGTGCTACGCGTGGGCGTTCATGCCGAACCACTGGCATGCGCTCGTCCGTTCACCGCAGTCGGGTCTCTCGCACTTCGTGAAAGCGCTCAACCACCGGTACGCCCTGCGATTCAACCGTCGCCGCGAGCGCACCGCCCACCTCTTCCAGGCGCACTTCGGGGCGGTTCCGCAGGCGACGCAGGAGCAGTTCCTCGTGACGCTTCGGTACATCCTTCGGAACCCGTTCGTCGGCGGCGTGAGCCCGACGATCGAGGAGGCCTCTTGGACGAGCTATCGAGCAACGCTCGGGCTTGTGCCGGCCCCGCCGTTCCTTCGGGTGGAGGAGATCCTCGAGAGCTTCGGGCACTCCCGCGCCGTCGCACTCGAGGCCTTTCGCGCCTTCATCCTCGACGCTTCGACCTGAGGAGAGTTCGCATCGCTCTCGTGACGCTCTCGAAATCGGTGTCAGACACCGGTTCGCCGGCTCCGCGTCAGTAGTTCTTCCCGCGTCGCGCAATCCGGGGCGCGACACGATGCGCGACCACCCACCGGCGCCGATACTGAAGACGTAGAGAAGGGTGCTCACAGGGCGCCCGTCAGCGGTCGCCTGCGGCACCCGAGGGGGTGGTGTCATGGACGGGAGCAACCCGCATCGAGCCGTGCGGCGATGGATCGGGCTCGTCGGGGCGCTTGTCGTCGGCGCAGTGTTCGTCGGGATCGTGTGGGCCCAGATCCCCCAGGACGGGGTCTACACCGGCTGCTACCTGAAGTCGGGCGGCACGCTCCGCGTGATCGACGCATCGCAGAAGTGCAAGTCGGGCGAGACCCGGATCACCTGGAACCAGGCAGGCCAACCGGGCGCGCAAGGCCAACCCGGCGAGAAAGGTGAGCAGGGAGAGCCTGGGCCTGGTGCGGTGATGGAGCATCGTGAGTTCTGTGGCGGCCAGGGTTGCCCGCTGGCCATGACGATCACGGAGCCCGAGCAGACCGTCACGATCCTGACGCTCGACCGTCCAAACGACGGCCAACCGCCGTGGGATCAGACGATCGCGCTCGCCAGCCTCGAGATCGAGAACGTCGGGAGCGGTCAAGACCTGCCGGACGAGGGTGCCCACATGGGCTGCACGCTCGGCCAGGAGGACTGGAACTTCTGGCTCCCCGCCGAAGGCGAGGGCGGATCGACCGTGACGTTCGTCAGCCCCTACGTCGGCACCGACGACGTCACGCTCACCTGCAATCCCGGGAACGCGCCACCCGGCTACACGTTCAACATCAAGATCACCGGCGTGACGCTGACCCTGGTTCCCGCGAGCTACGTGAACATCGTCCATCCGAACACGTGAGGCGCGACAAGCCGTGGGGCCGGTTCCATCCGCCGGCCCCACCTTTCCCAGCGCCGCTTGCGCGAGAGACCCCGGAAGCCTCCACCGCACGCGTCCACGCAGAGCGCGCACCGCGCACGGCACGGGAGTCCTCCTCACAAGGCGTGGCGCGGCGCCGAAGCGCTCGGAGCCGCGCATACCTCACGACCACCCCCAGGGGTGTCCCGGCCCGGCCTGGCCCGGCGGGCCGGAACACCACACCGTCATCGAGCACCGACCGTCAGGGGCCGACGCTCAGCGCGACGAGGCGGACGCCGTTCGCCTCCACTGCGCTGCTGACGTTGCCGCAGGCCATCGTGACGGTCACCGGGATCCCGAACGTCGCGACGTCGGTCATCGAGATGGATGCGAATGGATCCGCCGTCTCGATGGCGTAGTGCAGATCCGTGCCGTCTGCCTTGAGCCAACACTGAGCGGAAGAGCTTCCATAGAACCGCGCCTGACCTGTGAGGACGTAGCGCCCCGCAGGCAGCTGCAGGGTGGCGAGGTCTGACAGGGCCGGGCCGAGCTGCGTCGGAGTGTCGCGGCTGTACTCGTACGCCGTCGAGACCCCGGGGGTGCCCTGCGGCCCTTGCGGACCGGCCGGTCCCTGTGGCCCCTGAGGCCCGGCGGGCCCGGTCGCTCCCTGCGGCCCGGTCGCTCCCTGCGACCCTTGCGGCCCGGGCGGCCCCTGGACGTTCCACGCGAGCGCCGTCTCCTTGCTCCCGCACTTCGTCACGGATGCGTCGATCACCCGCAGCGAGCCGCCGCTGCGCGTGTAGCACCCGTTGATCGTCTCGCCGTTCGGGATCGTCGCGTACGCGACCGCGGCGCCGACTGCCCCGGTCAGGACAAGCGCCAGCACAACCCGTAGTGCCCATCGTCCACGCATGTGGGATCTCCCCTTCACGGTCGTGCGAGCATCACCCGGTGTGACGCTCGCTGCTGACCCCGAGCGTGAACCGGCGACCCACCCGCTCGCGCCAGGGGGTCACCCTGGACCGATCGCGCCGCACCACCCGGACGACCTGGCAGCCGTCGGAGCCGGTCACCGACGCGAAGCCCGCACGATCTGGCCTACTGACGCAGTGCCGAGCTCCAGAACCGCCACTGCGTGTCCGCGGCTTCCCAGCCGCCGATCGCGAGCCGCTGCGCACCGCACGCGGTTAGGGCTCGCTCCGCGACCCCAGACCCCACGAGCAGGAGCGCCACGCTCGATCAGCCCGCAAGGATCAGGCGTTCCGGCGCAGCGGCGCGACCCAGCCCCGCCATGGCGAGCCCTCGCCTCCGGAGTTCCTTCGCTTCGGATGCACCTGGCCTTGCATGCCGCACAGGGCGCGCACGAGCACACCGATCACGAGGTTCTTGATGTTGTACGGGCGGCGCAAATGGTCGACCAGCAGACTTGGCATGACGCATTGGGTCAGGCCACCGAGATTGCCGCTTCTCGGGCCTTCTCGGCCGGCGTCTGTCGAGCGCTCGGTGCCCCGGGCGGGCACTTCGAGCGAGATGTTGCGCTGGTCGCGCAGCTCCGTCTCACGGCAGCTGCGCGTTCACGCGCTCTCGCCGTGGATTGGTTCATGACCCGGAGCTCGACGCGGGGGAAGGTTCAGTTCCTCACCGGGAAGGCGCCGCCGCCCAGAGCGTTCATGCGAAGGTGGGCTCCGTTCCCGGCGAGCGGTCACCTCGGCCTCGCGCTCGTCTACCTCTGCCGCCTCTCTGGCTTGCGTGGTGGGTCCCCCGCGGCAACCTCGCCTGGCGCCGCGCGAAGAAGGTCGCCGACGCGTCGCAGCACACCCGGCCCCCGAGCTGAGTGCGTCCCTTCCCATTTCGGCGCGGGTGTCGTAGAGTCCGCCGATCGTGGGCTTCGACGACTGGCTCCTCGCCCTGCACCTGCTGAGCGCGTTCGCGCTCGTCGGGGCGCTCACGATGTTCTCGATCGGCATCGTCGCGATGCGCGGCATGGACACGCCCGCACGGGTGCTCGCGCTGCGCCCGACGATGAAGATCGGCGAGATCGCCGTCGGCGTCGGCATCGTCGGGGTGATCGTCTTCGGCGTGTGGCTCGCGATCTCGCTCGACGCGTACCAGGTCTGGGATCTCTGGGTGATCCTCGCGATCGTCGGCTGGGCGATCGCCACCGAGCTCGGCCGGCGCGCCGGCGACGCGATGAAGGGCGTGTGGGCGACCTGCCGAGGAGCTCGTCGGCAAGGGCGTCACCGGCTCGAGCCCGGAGCTCGTCGACGCGCTGCGCTCCTCTCGCGCCCCCGACGCTCCACTGGGCCTCGACCGCGGTCACGCTCCTGATCCTTCTCGACATGATCTGGAAGCCCGGCGCATGAGCATCCTCGCCCTCACCCGCCCCGACTCGTGGAACATCCCGCTGCTGCTGCACGTCCTCGGCGCGATGGTGCTCGTCGGCGCTGCAGCGACGGGCTCGCTCACCGCGCTCCTCTCGAGCGGCTCGGGCGAGAGCGGTTGGCTGCGCCGCGTGTCGTTCCGCTCGTTCCTGTTCGTGGCGCTGCCCGCCTACATCGTGATGCGCGTCGGCGCCGAGTGGCTCTACACCAAGGAGTTCCCCGAGGGCTCGAGCGATCCGAACTGGATCGGCGTCGGCTACATCACCGCCGACGCGGGGGCGCTCATCCTCCTGATCACGCTGATCCTCTCGGGTCTCGCGGTGCGCCGCGGCAGCGGCGGGATGGCGAAGACCGCGGGCGTCCTCTCGGCGATCGCCGTGATCGCCTGGCTCGTCGCCGTGTGGGCGATGAGCGGCAAGCCGTAGCGCTCGCAGGGCGTCTTCCCAGGAGCCTCTCAGGTAGCTCGGCTACCGTCGCCCGACACGACGCGAGGAGTGCGACATGGACAACGGCATCACGCGGCGCGACGCGCTGAAGGCGGTGGGCGGCGCGGGCGTCGCCGCGGCGTTCGGCGCGCGGGCGCTCGACCTTCTCGGTGGCGAGGCGCAGGCCGCCTCCACCTGCCTGCTCACCCCCGAGACCACGGAAGGGCCGTACTGGGTCGACGGGGCGCTGACCCGGCGGAACATCACCGAGGGCAAGCGCGGCGTGCCGCTCGTGATCCGCTTCACGGTGCTCGACGCGCGCACCTGCGCCGCGATCCCCGGCGCGGACGTCGAGATCTGGCACTGCGACGCGAACGGCGTCTACTCCGGCGTGAACGGCGCCACCACGCGGTTCCTGCGCGGCCACCAGCGCGCCGACGCCCGCGGCAGGGCCGAGCTCGTGACGATCTTCCCCGGCTGGTATCCGGGCCGCACCCCGCACATCCACATGAAGGTGCACGTCGGCGGCACCGCCGTGCACACGGGTCAGGTGTTCTTCGACGAGGCGATCACGCGGAAGGTCTACGCGCAGGCGCCCTACGCGCGGCGCGGCCGCTACGACACGCCGCACGCGCGCGACATGATCTACGCGCAGGCAGGAGGCTCCACCGCCGAGCTGCGGCTCACGCGGCGAACCGGCGGTCTCAAGGGCTACGTGGGGACGATCGCGGTCGGCGTCGTGCGGTAGCCGAGCTCAGTCGCGCAGGGACTGTCGCTTCGGCGGGCCGGGCTCGAGGCCGAGCTGCACGCGCAGCGAGTCGATCCGCTCGTGCAGCTCGTGCCGCGCGGTCGACAGCTCCCGCTCGTCCGCGATCAGGTCGGCGAGCTGCGCGGCGTCACCGGCCGTGGCGCGCAGGAAGTCGATGCGATCGTGCAGGCGTCGGCGGCGGGCCGAGACGGCTCGCTCCTCCTCCTCGAGCCGCGCCAGCTCGGCGCGTGGATCGTCCGGCATGCCACCGAGGATGACACGTCGCGCGGTCGGCGGCGGGTCCCGCCGGGGTAGCGGTCAGGTCGCGGCGGGGGCGGGAGCGGGCGCGTCGTCGCCGGCGGCGGGCTCCGAGGCGGCGATCCGGTTGTCGACGTAGGCGGTGAGCGCGAGGCTCGTGAGGTAGGCGACGACGACCGCGACGATGATCAGCGGGGCGACCGCGAGGCCGGCGCTGGCGGTCAGCAGGAGCGCGATCATCACGGACGACAGCGGCAGGCGCAGGATCGACACGCACATCGCGCCGACCAGCACCGCGACCGCCTGCGTCTCGGCGTAGCCCGGCAGGTGCGAGGCGAGCGAGCCCTGCGACGGCGCCGAGGAAGATCGCGGGGAACGTCGGCCCGCCGCGGAAGCTCCCGAGCGAGATGCTCCACGCGAGCCCCTTGAAGAGGAAGAGCAGCAGCAGGGTCGAGACCGAGAGCGTCCCGGCCTCGCCGAAGAGCGTGCCGAACGCCTCCTGCCCGGAGAACAGCACCGCGTCTCGGCGGCTGGTCGGTGATCTCGGCGAACGCGATCGCGAGCAGCCCCGACGGCGAGCCCGGCCGCGATGGTGAGCGCGAACGGATGCGTGTCGACGAGGCGCTTGCTCCAGCGGCGCGAGCTCCATGATCGCGAAGGCGACGACGGCGGCCGCGATCGCGAGCAGGATCGTCCAGGCGAAGTCGCCCCAGCCGGGTCCCTCGAACGGCGGCAGCGCGAACGGGCTCAGCTGCCAGGCGCTGGTGCTGAACCCCGTCCACGAGCCGAGCCCGATGAACACGAGCGAGCCGATCCCCGCGGCGAGCAGGCCCGGGCAGCAGCACGAGCGGGAGCATGGCGCCGCCGAGGCCGGTCGCCTCGATGATCAGCACGGCGCCGATCACGGGCGAGCCGAAGATCGTCGAGACCGCAGCGAAGCTGCCGGCGGCGGCCATCAGGCCGAGCGCCTGCTGCGGGCGCGTCCTTCTTGAGCAGGCTCATCGCGAGGATCCCGAGGCCGACGCCGAGCGCGATCAGCGGCGCCTTCCGGGCCGAGCACGAGCCCGAGGCCGAGCGTCGCGGTCGCCGCGAGCAGCACGCCGGGGAGCTCGATCGGGCGTCGTCGGGCGATCCGCCCGTCTTGAGCCCGTCGGCCGGGACGTGGCCGCCGTGCCCGGGCAGCCGCTGGATCGCGAAGGCGGTGAGGAGCCCGGCGAGCGCGAGCCAGGGCAGCGGCCACCACGCGGGGTGCTGTCGAAGCCGAGCCTGCCGGGCAGCTCCTCGTAGACGCCGATCTGCAGCTCGTGCACGAGCTCGAGGAACGCCCACGACGCGGCCGAGACGACCAGGCCGATCAACGAGGCCAGCGACGAGCAGCACGCGGTACTGGCGGCTGCGGATGAGCGCGGCGGGATCGGACGGAAGCGAGGCGCCGACGGTCACGCGGGCACCCTAGACGGTGCGCCGGAGGACGCGGCGCAGCTGCTCGTCCGGACTCCGGCGCTGCGCCTTCGTGGAGCGAGACGCGGCCCGTCGGCTCTGTGTCGTGCTGCTCGACGTGACGTCGCTCGCGCCGCGACCTGTGCGCTCGTGGTTGCAGGCTCGAAGCCACGGGCGGACGGCGCCCTCGCCGGTGGGACGGCGCCCTCGCGGACATCTTGCGCCTCGCGGCAGCGGGTGGCACCCTGCGGAGGTGGACGAGGAGCAAGGGATCTACCGCGGTGAGGTGAGCGCCATCCTCATCGCGCTCGGCGACAT
>CAVQRA010000009.1:0-171940 GCA_963715075.1 uncultured Actinomycetes bacterium
CGTGTCGTAGGCGTCGCGTCCGTAGACCTTGACGAGCAGCGGCGCCCCGTCCACGTCGTGTCTCCGTGCGCGACGAAGACGCCGGCAGGCTGCCGGGAGGTCGGCTGCAGCTCCGCCACGCCGACGCGCAGCTCCGCGAGCATCGCGACGACGGCGTCGGGCTCCGGGTGCCCCGCAGAGGTGCCGAGGATCAGGCGGACAGCCGTCGCGGCCGCGATCGCGATCGCGAAGGCGGCGAGCGTCGCGCTCGGGGGCGCGGCCTGCGTGAGCAGGGCTCCGACGAAGCCGAGGATCATCACCCAGTGGCTGAGCCGCTGGAGCGGCCGGACGAGGTACGGCGTGACGACGAGACCGATTGCGGCGAACGCCGACAGCGCGAGCACGGAGAACGCGCTGTCGCCCGTGCGCAGCCGGAGGACGTCCTCCGCGGCGGGCCAGCTGCCGAGCGCGAGGCGTGACGAGACCGCGGCGAGGGCGAGCGCCGCGAGCGCCGCACAGAGCGCAGCGACGACGACCGCAAAGCGGCGGGTGACGAGCGCCGCGACCAGGCAGGCGACGGCCCAGAGCACCAGCCCGTCGTAGAGCGTGTCCCAGACCGGCTCCAGCCAGGCGGGAAGCTGGAGAGGAAGACGGAGAGCGTGCGCTCGAACCGCTGCGGCGGGTAGGCGAGGACGAGTGTGAGGACGCCGAGCAGCGCCGGCGCAGGAGCATGAAGTCGGTCGCGCGCCGGTAGCGTCGTCGCCCCCTGGGAGTGGAGAACACCCGGCGCGGCCGGACGAGCTGTCCGAGCGCGAGGGCGCTCTGCTCGGATGCGGGCAGGTTCACGGCGACACCCTGCCAGGTCGACCGGCGGCACGGCACCGCCCGTCGCACACACAGGCTTCTTGACGAGCGCACGCCTCGACATGAACAATCGTTCAGCGTGGGCATCCGGCCCTCGTCGACTACAGACCTCGCCGACTCAAGACCTGACGCTGCAGACCGACGATCACAGCCGTGCGACCGAGGCCGCGTCTCGCGTTCCGGCGATGCCCGAGCTCGAGCGCGAGCTCGCCGAGCTCGTCGCGATCCCGTCCGTCTCCGCGCCCGACTACCCGGAGGAGACGCGGCGCTCTGCTCGAGACGCACGGCTTCGTCCGGAGCTGCTGCGCGACGCCGGCGTCGAGCAGGTCGACACGCTCGAGCTGCCGGACACCGCCCCGATCGTCATCGGCGAGATCCCCGCGCCGGCCGGCGCGCCGACGGTGCTGCTCTACGGCCACTACGACGTCGTGCCCGTCGGCGACGAGTCGAAGTGGGAGTCGCCGCCGTTCGAGGCGACCGAGCGCGACGGCGCGATCTTCGGCCGCGGCAGCCGCCGACTCGAAGTCGAACATCCTCGACGCACGTCGGCGCGCTGCGCGCGTGGGACGGAAAGCCGCCGGTCGGGATCAAGATCGTGATCGAGGGCCAGGAGGAGGTCGGCAGCGCCCTCACCACCTTCCGCCGACCCACCCCGAGCTGTTCGCGCGCCGACGCGATGGTGATCGGGGACATGGGCAGCGTCCGCCCGGGCGTCCCGACGCTCACGGTCGGCCTGCGCGGCATGGCGATGCGTGATCGTCGAGGTGCGAGACGCTCGCCGGCCCGAAGCACAGCGGGCCAGTTCGGCGGCGCGGCGCCGGACGCGCTGATCGCGCTGCTCCACGCGCTCGCGACGCTGCACGACGAGCACGGCGACGTCGCCGTCGACGGGCCTGCGCCGCGAGGAGTGGACCGGCGCCTCCTACAGCGACGACGAGTTCCGCGAGCTCGCGGAGGTCGAGCCGGGCCTGCCGTTCTTCGGCACCGGCGGCCTCGGCGAGCGGCTCTGGTCCGGGCCCGCGCTCACGGTGACGGGCATCGACGTCCCTGCCGGTCGACGACGCGCTCAACGCGGTCGTGCCCGCGGCGCGCGCCAAGATCAGCCTCCGCGATCCACCCCGAGCAGGACGCCGCGCGAGGCGCAGGCCGCGCTCGTCCGCCACCTCGAGGCGCTGCGGCCGTTCGGGATCGCGCTCGAGGTCGAGGCCGCCGAGACCGGCAAGGGCTTCTCGCGCAGAACGACCGGCCCGGCCTACGAGGCGGCGCGCGCCGCCCTGCGAGCCGGCCTGGGGCAGCGAGGCCGTCGTTCGTCGCGACCGGCGGCTCGATCCCGCTCGTCAGCGCGCTCGCACGAGGCGGTGCCGGACGCCGAGATCCTGCTGCTCGGGACGACGGACGGCTTCGCCAACATCCACGCCCCGAACGAGCGCGTGCTGCTCGACGAGTTCGAGAAGGCGGTGCTCGCCGAGGCCGAGTTCTTCGGCCGCTTCGCCGGACGTCGCGCCGAGGCAGGGACGACGGCATGAGCGAGCCGGCCGCCGCGCCCCGACCGCGCCGGCCGAGCCGCCGCGGGATGATGGTGCGGATGCTCGGCGCGATCGAGCGCGGCGGCAACAAGATGCCGAACCCCGCGATCCTGTTCGTCTGGCTGTGCGTGATCGTGATCGTCGTCTCCGCGCTGCTCGCCTGGGCGGACATCAAGGTCACCTACCAGGTCGCGAAGCCGCCGCCGGTCGCCGTCGAGGAGGTCGTCCAGGGCGGTTCCACGCAGCCCTCCGGCGGCCTCCCGGACGCGTCGGTCCAGGAGGGCGACTACGACGATCGTCACGGAGACGGCGGCGATCCAGAGCCTCCTCTCGGCCGACGGGATCCGCTTCCTCTTCACGTCGTTCGTCGCCAACTTCCGCAACTTCGCGGCGGTCGCGATCATCCTCGTGGTGATGATCGGCGTCGGCCTCGCCGAGGCCGCCGGCCTGATCGGGGCGCTGATCCGGAAGCTCGTCAGCGTCTCGTCGGAGGCGATGCTGACGCCGATCATCGTCTTCATCGGCGTCCTCTCGAGCGTCGCCTCCGACGCCGGGTACCTCGTGCTGATACCCCTGGGTGCGGCTGCGTTCAAGAGCGTCGGCCGCAACCCGCTCGCCGGGATGGCGGCCGCGTTCGCGGGCGTCGCCGCCGGCTTCGGCGTCAACTTCCTGATCACGCCGCTCGACGGCGTCCTGACCGAGATCACGAACGACGCGAGCGCGCTCGTCGACCCCGAGCGCTCGATCGACCTCGCCGCGAACCTGTACTTCGGCATCGCCTCGACGATCCTGATCACGATCGTCATGACGCTCGTCTCCGTGCGCATCGTCGAGCGAAGCCTCGGCACGCACGACCCCGCGCTCGAGAGCGACGACGCGTCGCTCGACGCCGACAAGGGCCCCGAGGTGTCGCCGGAGGCGGAGGCGAAGGGCCTTCGCTACGCGCTCTTCGCGACCGCTGGCCGTGCTCGTCGTGATCACGCTGCTCACCGTGCTTCCCGACGCGCCGCTGCGCGACCCGGTGACGGGCGACATCATCGGCGACTCGCCGTTCATGGACAGCCTGATCGTGATCATCACGATCATCTTCTTCGCGGCCGGGCTCGCCTACGGCCGCGGCGCGGGGACGATCACGGACGAGCGACGAGGTGCTCGCGTCGATCACGAAGTCGTGGGCCGGCCTCGCGAGCCTGCTGTTCCTGTTCCTGCTGATCGCGCAGTTCATCGCGTACTTCAACTACTCGAACATGGCGCAGGTCGCGGCCGTGAAGCTCGGCGACTGGCTCGAGGAGGCCAACATCGGGGTCGTCTGGCTGCTGATCGGCTTCGTCTTCGTGACGATGCTGGTCGACTTCATCATGCCGGCGGCGATCGCGAAGTGGGCGATCCTCGCGCCGATCTTCATCCCGCTCTTCCTGCGGCTCGACGTCGCGCCGCAGACGGTGCTCGCGGCCTACCGCGTCGGCGACTCGCCGTCGAACGTGGTCACGCCGCTGATGGCGTACTTCCCGCTGATCGTCATCTTCACGCAGCGCTACCAGCAAGGACGCGGGCATCGGCACCGTCGTCTCGATGATGCTGCCCGTTCGTCCTCGTGCTGACGGTCGTCTGGACGCTGTTCTTCGTCGCCTGGTACCTGCTCGGGATCCCGCTCGGCCCGGGCTCGCCCGTCCACCTCGACTGAGCATCGGCGCGTTGGCGTACCGGCACGTCGGCAGACGCCACGGGGCGTCGGCGCCGTGAGCGATCAGACGATCATCTACCTCGATCCTCGCCGGCGTCGTGGCGGTCTTCGTCTGGGATCGGCTCCCGGTCGCGGTCGTCGCGCTCGGCGTCGCGCTCTCGCTGTGGGCGACGGGCGTGCTCGACCTCGAGCAGGCGCTCGCGGGCTTCGGCGACCCGACGGTGCTCTTCATCGCGTCGCTGTTCGTCGTCAGCGAGGCGCTCGACGCGACCGGCGTGACCGCCTGGGCGGGGCAGCAGCTGATCGCGCGCGGCGGCGACAGCCGCACGCCGGGTGCTCGTCGCGACGATGCTGCTCGTGCGCGCTCCTCACGGCGCTGATCACGCCGAACGGCTCGGTCGCCGCGCTCGCGCCGGTCGTCGTCGTGATGGCCTGACGCTGCGCCTGCGCGCCGTCGCAGCTGCTGATGCCGCTCGCCTTCGCCGCCCACGCCGGCTCGCTGCTCGTGCTCACCGGCGTCGCCGGTCAACGTCGATCGTCTCCGAGGCCGCGGCCGACGCCGGGCGTCGGGCGGATCGGGTTCTTCGACTTCGCGCTCGTCGGCGTGCCGCTGCTCGCTCGGGACGATCGCGATCGTCGTGCTGCTCGGCGACCGGCTGCTGCCCGAGCGGACGCCACGCGTCGCGACGCGCGACTTCAGCGACCTCGCCCGGATGCTCGCCGAGCAGTACGGCGCTCGACGAGCGCCGCGGCCGGCTGCTGGCGCTCGCGGACGGGCGTGGCGGAGGTCGTGTCCCGCCGCGCTCCGGCGCTCATCGGCGAGACGGTCTTCCCCGGGATCCGCACGGACGACGGCACGTTCGTCGTCGCTGGCGATCCAGCGGCAGGGCGAGCAGCGTCGCGGGCGAGACGCACGCTCGAGGTGGGCGACACGCTCCTGCTGCGCGGCCCGTGGGGCGCGCTGGAGGAGCGGCTCGACGAGCCCGACGTGCTCGTCGTCGACGACCCGAGCGCGGTGCGCCGCCAGGCCGTCGCCGTTCGGGCCCGGCGCGAAGCGGGCGCTCGTCGTGCTCGCGCGGATGGTCGTGCTGCTCGCGACGGGCGTCGTGCCGCCGGCGGTCGCGGGGCTGCTCGCCGCCGGGGCGATCGTCGCTCTCGGGCGTGCTCACGATCGACCAGGCCTACCGCGGGATCCAGTGGACGACGGTGATCCTCGTCGGCGGGATGATCCCGCTCTCGACCGCGATGACCCAGACCGGCGCGGCCGCGCAGCTCGCCGAGCGGCCTCGTCGACGTCGTCGGCGACGCCGGCCCGCACGCCCTGCTCGCTCGGGCTCGTCCTGCTCACCGTCGTGCTCGGCCAGCTGATCCGCAACATGGCGACGGCGCTGATCGTGATCCCGATCGCGGTCTCGGCCGCGGCCGAGCTCGACGTCTCGGCGAAGCCGGTGCTGATGGCGATCGCGGTCGCGGCCGCCGCCGCGTTCCTCACACCGGTCGCGACGCCGGCGAACCTGATGGTGATGGAGCCCGGCGGCTACCGCTTCGGCGACTACTGGAAGCTCGGCCTGCCGCTGCTCGCGCTCTTCGGCGCCGTCGCGGTGCTCCTCGTCCCCGTGATCTGGTCCTTCTGAGTGGTCGGCGAGCGCTGGAGCCCGACGACGTCACCCGCGCCACGTCTCGACGGGCGCGCTGCCCGACCCGTTCGAGCGTCGTGCGGCTGGTCGCACGAGGCGTACGCGCGCTTCGCGCAGCGTCGCCGACGGCGCGCTCTCGACGGTCTACCCGGCGCTCGCGCGCGCCGACCCGAGCGCTCTTCGGCATCTGCGTCGCCGGGGTCGACCGGCCGCGTGTGCCGCGACGGGCGACGCCGAGGTCGAGTTCACGATCATGAGCGTCGCGAAGCCGTTCGTCTTCGCGCTCGTCTGCGACGCGGTCGGGCCGGACGAGGCGCGGCCGACTGCATCGGCGTCAACGCCACCGGGCTGCCGTTCAACGTCGCTCGACGGCGGTCGAGCGCAGCCGCGGACGGGCGGACGAACCCGATGGTCAACCCGGGCGCGATCGCGACGACGAGCCTCGTCCCGGGCGCGACCGCCGAGGAGCGCTGGGCGTTCGCTCCGCGACGGGCTCTCGCGCTTCGCCGGCCGGCCGCTCGTCGCTCGACGAGGAGGTCTACGCGTCCGCCTCGGCGACGAACCACCGCAACCGCGAGCATCGCGCAGCCTGCTCGCGAGGCACGGCGCGCATCGCCGGCGACCCGGCCGACGGCGCTCGACCTCTACACCCGGCAGTGCTCGCTCGCGGTGACGCGCGCGCGACCTCGCGCGTGATGGGCGCGACGCTCGCCGACGGCGGCGTCAACCCGCGCACCGGCGAGCGCGTCGTCTCGGACGACGACGCTGCCACCACACGCTCGCCGTGATGACGACGGCCGGGCTCTACGAGACCTCGGGCGACTGGCTCTACGACGTCGGCCTGCCCGGGCAAGAGCGGCATCGGCGGCGGGATCGTCACCGTCGCGCCGGGCAAGGGCGGCGCTCGGGACGTTCGCCCCGCTGCTCGACGCGGCCGGCAACAGCGTCCGGGGCGAGCTCGCCGCGACGTTCCTCTCGCGGGCGCTCGGCCTCGACCTGTTCGCCTCGCTGCCGCGCGAGCGGGACGGTGGGCGGATGCGGCGCCTCGAGCCCGAGCGGGCGTCGGACGCCGCGGACGGCGCCTCCGTCCTGCTCGCTCGCCGCGTTCGCGTGCGTCGCCTGCGCCCCGGCGGCGCGCGGCCGACCTCGCCGACGAGAAGGCGCTCGCCGAGAAGTACGCGCCGGTCGTCCGGCTCGTCGAGCAGCGCGGCGAGTGCGAGCCCGGCGAGCCGTACGAGCCGATCGACGTGGACCTGCTCTTCGACGACCGCGACGGTCGCGCTCCGCGGGCCGTGGAACCCGGCGACCTGGTCAAGGTCGGCCCGGTCGCGACCGACCTCGTCGACCGCTTCGAGTACCACCTCGACTTCCCGGGCGACGCGCTCGACCCGGGCTGCGTCTACGAGGAGTGGTCGAAGCGCCTCACGCGAGGGCCACACGCCGACCGTCTACGCCCACGTCGCGCAGCGAGCGCGGACCACCCCGGCAAGCTCGCGCTCCAGTACTGGCTCTTCTACGTCTTCAACGACTTCAACAACATGCACGAGGGCGACTGGGAGATGATCCAGCTCGTCTTCGACGCCGCCGACGCCGAGGAGGCGCTCGGCGAGAAGCCCGGTCGAGGTCGGCTACAGCGCCGCACGAGGGCGCCGAGCGCGCGGCCTGGGGCGACGAGAAGCTCGAGCTCGTCGACGGGACGCACCCGGTCGTCTACCCGGCCGCCGGGCTCGCACGCGAACAAGTTCACGCAGGCGCTCTACCTCGGCAGCTCGGCCGAGGCGGGCGTCGGCTGCGACGACACGCGCGGGCCGCACCGCGAGCTGCGAGCCGGCGGTCGTGACGATCCCGAGCGACCCGGCGGCGGCGGCCGCGCGCCTTCCCGTGGATCACGTTCGAGGGACGCTGGGGCGAGCTGCAGAAGGCGTTCTTCAACGGCCCGACCGGCCCGAACCTGAAGACGCAGTGGACGGAGCCGATCACCTGGTCGGAGGACTGGCGCGACCGGAGCTACGCCGTGCCGACGGGCGGCGTCTTCGGCACCGGCGCGACCGACTTCTTCTGCTCGGGCGTCGAGACCGGCTCGGCCTGGCTCGCGCAGGCTGCTGCGCAACCCGGTGCCGATGCTGCTGCTGATCGGCACGCTGCGTCGGGCTCGTCGTCCTCCTCGCCGTGAAGGCGACGTGGACGCCGGTCGCGCCGCTGCGCCTCGCGCGCCGCCGCCACTGGGGGCAGATCGTCTCGCTCGACGTTCCGGATGTACTTCTCCCGGATCCTCACCTTCGTCGGGATCGGGCTGATCCTGCTGCCGACCGCGTTCGTCATCACCGTGCTCCAGTACCTGGTCTTCGCCGCTCCTCGACGCGGTCGGCGTGGGCACCGGCGAGGGCGCCGGGTGTCGGGGCGCTCGTCGCGCTGGCGATCGGCAGCGCGCTGACCCTGCTGGCGCTCGGCCTCGTCCAGGCCGCGACCGTCTGCGCCCTCGTGGAGATCGACGCCGGGCGGGACGTCGGCCCGGTGCGGGCGTACCGCCTCGCGCTCCGACGCCTGCGTCCGCTCCTGGGCGCGATCGCGGCGTTCGTGGTGATGTGGGTCGCGCTCTCGAGCACCGGCGTGCTGCTGCCGGTCGCGGTCTGGCTGGCCGTCCGCTGGTGCCTGATCGCGCCCGTCGTCGAGCTCGAGGGACGTGGCGGGATCGCCTCGCTGCGCCGCAGCGGCTGCCCTCGTGCACGGGCGGTGGCTGCGCGTCGGCTCGCTCGTCGGCGTCGGCGCGGTCATCGTGATCGCGAGCGGCCCGCTGCTCGGCACGCTGCTGATCTTCACCGACGAGCGTCGCCGCTGGCGCTCCTCAACGTCGTCGCCGGCGTCGTCTACGTGCTCACGATGCCGCTGGTCGCGCTCACGACCGCGTACGTCTACTTCGACGCCCGCGTTCGCGGCGAGCTCGAGCCGCGCGACGCACGGCGGCGAGCTCCCGGCGGAGATCGACCTCGGCTCCGCCTGAGCGGCCGGACTCGAGCCGGGCCGCCACGATCGTCGGGCCGCGGGCGGGAACCGCCCGGACTACGCGAGCGGCGCCGACGCCTGGAGTCGGCGCTCGACGGCGCGACGCGCGCGGTCGAGCGGCGTCCTCTCACGGCTCACGACGTAGTTCGCGTTCGCGAGGAGGAGGTAGGCGTCCATCTCGAAGGCGAGCTGGACGGCGATCCTCGTCCTGGATCGAGCGCGCCCTCGGCCTGCGCATCCTGGACGGCGGCGACGAGCATCGTGAACCAGTCCTCCGCGAACCGGATCGCGCGGTCGCGGACGGGACCGGGGTGGGTGTCCATCTCGGCGGCGACCGATGCGAAGAAGCAGCCACCGGGGAACACGTCCTCCTCGACGTGGCGCAGGAAGCGCTCGACGAGCTGCCGCAGTCGCTCGAGACCCGTGGGCGCCGACGTCGCGGGCGCGACCACCTCGTCCGTGAAGATGGTCGCCGCCGTGTCGATCGTCGCGAGCTGGAGCTCCTCCTTGGAGCCGAAGTGGGCGAACAGGCCGCTCTTGCTCATCCCGACGGCCTCTGCCAGCCGCCCGATCGAGAGCCCTGCGAGCCCCTCGACCGTCGCAAGCCGGGCCGCCTCGTGGAGGATCGCCGTCCGGCTCCGCTCGCCGTCACTGCGGCGTGCGACGCGCCTGGCGATCGGGTTCCGGCTGGACGGGTGCGCTGCTCATCGCTTGACAAGTTAGCACGAACGGTCGTATAGTCTGCAAGCACGCACGAACGATCGTGCTAACTACAGAGAAGGAGACCTCATGCACATCGATGACGTCCTTGCAGCCCCGCTGTTCGACACCGTGCCCCGTCGCCGCCGCGGCGAGGTCGCACGCGCCGCCGACCGGCTGACCGTTCCCGCCGGGACGGTCCTGATCCGCCAGGGCGATCTCGCCCACGAGTTCTTCGTGATCGTCGACGGCGAGGTCGACGTGTCCTGCGACGGGCGGCTTGCGGCCGTGCTCGGACCCGGCGACTTCTTCGGCGAGATCGCGCTCGTCGGCCAGCCGTACCGCACGGCGACCGTGGTCGCCCGCACGGAGCTCGACCTGGTCGTCCTCGCACGCCGGGAGTTCCGCACGCTCCTGACGCGGTTCCCGGACGTCGCCTCGGCGGTCCTCGCGCGCCGGGACGGACGAGGGTCGACGCGACGCTCAGGGAGGTCGAGGCCGCGGCGTGAGGCGATCCTCGTCGCCGCGGCCTCTGGCTGCTCTGCGTCGCGCACTTCATGGACGTGCTCGACCTCACGGTCGTGAACGGCGCGCTCGACCCGATCGGGGGCGATCTCGGAGCGTCGCGGGAGTCGCTGCAATGGGTGATCGGCGCCTACGCGATCGCCTTCGGCGGCTTCCTGCTCGCGGGAGGGAGGACAGCGGACATCCTGGGTCCCCGCCGGGCGTTCGCGGCCGGCTCGGCGGGGTTCGCGCTCGCGTCCCTCGCGTGCGCGGCCGCGCCCGCGATCCTCCCTCTCGTCGGGGCCCGAGCCGCGCAAGGGCTCTCGGCGGCGTTTCTCGAGCCGGCCGCCGTCGCCCTGCTCGCGCACCTGTACCCCGACGGGCGCGAACGGCTCCGCGCGCTCGCTGTCTGGGGCTCCGTCGGCAGCCTCGGCGCCGTCTCGGGGATGCTCGTCGGCGGCGCGACGGCGGAGCTGCTGGACTGGCGCGCGGTCTTCCTCCTCAACGTCCCCGTCGGGCTGCTCGGCACTCGCGCTCGCCCCGCGCCTGCTGCCCTCCGGCGTCCGACGTCCCGGACACCGCGTCGACCTCGCCGGAGCCGTCCTGCTGACCGCCGGCGGCTCCGGGCTCGCGCTGCTCGTCGCCAGTGCTCCCGGAGGGATCTCGACGGCATCGTGCGCCGGCCTGGTCGTCGCTGCGACCGGCCTGCTCGGCTACGCGCTTCATCTCGGCCGGGCGTCCGCTCCCCTCGTGCCGCGCGGCTTCCTGCGACGGACGGGGGTCGTCCTACCGGCTGCCACCGGGTCGGTGCACGGCGCGGTCATGCTCGGGACGCTGCTCCTCCTCACCGTGACGTTCGTCGACGTGATGGAGCTCGGCCCGATCGAGGCGGGTCTCGCGATGCTCGGCTGGCGGGTGACGCAGGCGGGCTGGGCGGGTCTCGCGGGAAGGATCGTCGCCCGCGTCGGCGCGGTGCACGCGCAGCTCCTCGGCCTCGTGGGCATGGCCCTCGGCTGTGCCTCCCTGATCCGGGTCGGGGCCGCACCCAGCTACGGGACGGACGTTCTGCCGGGGCTCGTCGTGCTCGGTCTCGCGGCTCCCCTCGTGTTCGTGTCAGGCTCGACGCTGGCGCTGCAGTGCGTCCAGCCGGGCGACTCGGGACTCGCGTCGGGGATCCTCGGGTCCTGCCAGTGGCTCGGCGGGTCACTCGGTGTCGCGGCGGTCTCCGCCCTGCTGACCACCGCGGGGGACGACGTCGTCGACGGGCTTCGAGCCGGGTTCGGGCTCTGTGCGGCCGCGGCGCCGCGGCTGCGCTGCTCGCCGGACTCGCGACCCGGGGTCGGGCACCTGCGTGTCGTCTCGCCCCTCAGTCGGCGTTCACGCGGTAGTACGGCTAGCCGTACGTCACGCCCCTCGGCGGTGCAGGTAGCGTCGTGCGCCCATGACCACTCGCGACCGGAACCCGTGGATCGTCCTCGTCCTCGTCTGCATCGCGCAGTTCATGGTGGTGCTCGACGCGACCATCACGAACGTCGCCCTGCCGCCGATCCAGACCGATCTCGGGATGAGCGACGCGACCTCCAGTGGATCGTCAACGCCTACACGCTCGTGTTCGGCGGGTTCCTCCTGCTCGGCGGACGCGCCGGCGACCTGATCGGCCGCAAGAAGGTGTTCCTCGCCGGCGTCGTCGCTCTTCACGCTCGCCTCGCTGCTCTGCGGTCTCGCCCCGAGCGAGACGTGGCTGATCGTCGCGCGCGGCCTGCAGGGCCTCGGCGCTGCGCTCGTCTCGCCGGCCGCGCTCTCGATCGTGACCACCACCTTCGAGGAGGGCGCCGAGCGGACGAAGGCGATGGGCGTCTGGGCGGCGATCGCCGTCGGCGGCGGCGCCGTCGGCCTGCGTGCTCGGCGGGATCCTCGTCGACACGCTCTCGTGGGAGTGGATCTTCTTCGTCAACGTCCCGGTGGGGATCGCGACGTTCGCCTTCTCGCTTCGTGCTCGTGCCCGAGTCGGTCGACGAGCACGCGCACCGGAGCTTCGACGTGCTCGGCGCCGTCTCGGTCACGGCCGGGCTCGATCGCGCTCGTCTACGGCATCGTCCGCTCCGCGGAGCGCGGCTGGACGTCGGCCGAGGTGCTCGCCTGCCTCGCCGCCTCGGCGGTGCTGCTGATCCGCGTTCGTCCTGATCGAGCTGCGCGCGCGCTCACCGCTGGTCCGGCTCGACATCTTCACGGTGCGCACGCTGCGCGCCGCGAACATCGCGATGCTGCTCGTCGCCGCCGGGCTGTTCTCGATGTTCTTCTTCAACACGCTCTACGTGCAGCGGGTGCTCGGCTACTCGCCGCTCGAGGCCGGGCTCGCGTTCCTGCCGTTCACCGCGGGGATCATCATCGGCTCGGGCGCTCTCGCAGGGCATGATCCCGCGGCTCGGCGCTGCGCGAGGTGCCGCTGATCGGGCTCGGGCTCGGCGTCGTCGGGATGCTGCTGTTCCTGCGGCTCGAGCCGGCCGGCTCGTACGTGAGCGACGTGCTGCCCGGGATCATGTTCGCCTCGATCGGGATGGGGCTCGTGTTCGTGCCGGTGACGCTGATCGCGACGAGCGGCCTGCCGCACGAGGACGCCGGGCTCGCGTCGGGCCTCTTCAACACGTCCCAGCAGATCGGCGGCGCGCTCGGGCTCGCGATCCTGTCGACGCTCGCCACGAGCAAGACGACGGACGAGCTCGAGGCGCTCGGCGGCGAGCCGTCGCCGACGACCAGGCGAGCGCGCTCGTCGAGCGGGTTCCACGTCGCCTACCTGGCCGGAGCGATCCTGCTCGCCTGTGCCGCGATCGTGCTCGCGGTGCTCCTGCGCGCGACGACGTCGCGATGGTGAGCGAGGGAGAGACGGCGCCGGCGGTCGCCTGACGCCTGGCCGTCAGTCGAGCCGGATCCCGCCGACGAGCGTCGAGCGCACGGCGAAGTCGTCGTCGAGGACGACGAGATCTGCGGGGCCGCCGACGGCGAGCGCCCCGGCGTCGGGACGGCCGACGAGCCGGGCGGGCGTCGTCGTCACCGCATCGACCGCCTCGACGAGCGGGACGCCGAGCTCGACGAGCATCCGCAGCCCCCACGCCAGCGGTCGGGTCGCCCCGGCGAGCGTCCCGTCCTCCAACCGCGCGACGCCTCCTTCGACCCGCACGTCCCGCCTCCCGAGGCTCGAGATGCCGTCCGGCATCCCGGCCGCGGCGATCGCGTCGCTGACGAGGACGATTCGCCCTCGGGCGGCGCGCCAGGCGACGAGCAGCGCATCGGGGGCGACGTGGACTCCGTCGGCGATCAGCATCGACGTGACGTCCGTGCGGCCGAGCGCCGCTCCGACCGTCCCCGGGTCGCGGTGGCCGAACGGGCGCATCGCGTTGTAGAGGTGCGTCACCGGCGCGCGCCCCGAGGTCGAACGCCGCGTGCGCCTGCGTCGCCGTCGCGTCGGTGTGCCCGACCGAGACGGGGACACCCCGCTCGACGAGCGCGTCGATCAGCTCGTCCGCTCCGTCGAGCTCGGGCGCGAGCGTCATCGTCGTCACGGGGCAGCCGGCGAGGAGCAGCGACGCGAGCGTGTCGCGGTCGGGTCGCCGGAGATGCTCCGGGCGTGGGCGCCGGCGCGCGCGGGGGAGAGGAACGGGCCCTCGAGATGCGCGCCGAGGATCCGGGCTCCGTCGGCGGTGTCCGGTCGCCGCGCCGATCGTCGAGAGCGCCCGGTGCAGGTCGCCGAGCGGCGCGCTGACGAGCGTCGGCTGGTACCAGAGCACGCCGTCCCGGGCGAGCGCGCGCCCCAGCCGGGCGAGCTCGTCCGACCTCTGCGCGCGCGACGTCGACGCCCGCGTAGCCGTTGACCTGGAGGTCGACGAGACCGGGGATCGCGAGCCCGCTGCCGCTCGCCGGCCGAGCCCGACCGCGCGCACGACGCCGTCGTCGACCTCGACGTCGCCGCGCACGAGCGCTCCGTCGACCACCGCCGCTGCGACCCCGAGTCGCACGCGCGGAAGCCTACGCACCGGTTGCCGCCGCCGGGGGCAGGTCGCGTAGCGTGACGCGTCGTGTCCGTGACCTCGCCCTTCGACCTCACCGGCCGGCGCGCCGTCGTCACCGGCGCGTCGAGCGGCATCGGCCAGGCGATCGCGGTCGCGCTCGCGGCCGCGGGCGCCGACGTCGCGGGGATCGTCGCTCGACGACGGCGCCGAGACCGCGGCGGCGATCCGCGACGCGGGACGCGAGGCGCTGCTGGTCGTCGGCGACACGAGCAGCTCCGCCGAGGTCGACGCGCTCGCCGACGCGCGTCCGGAGCGAGTTCGGCGGGCATCGACATCTGGGTCAACAACGCCGCGCGCCTGCTCGTGAGGCCGCTTCCTCGAGACGACCGACGACGACTGGCACGCGCTCCTCGGCCGCGAACCTGCACGGCTACATGCACGGCTGCCGCGCCGCCGCCCGGCGGATGATCGCGCAGGGCACGCGGCGGCAGGATCGTCAACGTCAGCTCGGCGGCCGACGTCGCAGCCGCTCGCCAACCTCACCGCCTACATCACCGCCAAGGGCGGCGATCGTGGGGCTGACGCGCACGCTGGCGGTCGAGCTCGCCTCCGCACGGGATCACGGTGAACGCGATCGCGCCGGGCGCCACCGACACCCCGCTCAACCGCACGGCCTACACGCCCGAGGTGCGCGCGGCGTACGAGCAGCGCATCGCCCTCGGCCGCATCGCCGTGCCCGGAGGAGATCGGCGACGCCGCGGTGTTCCTCGCCTCCGACGCGTCGCGCTACATGACCGGGCAGGAGCTGCTCGTCGACGGCGGGCTCACGATCAACGGCACCGTCGGGCACGCGCAGAGCTGACGCAGCGCATCACGGTCGCACGCGATGATGCCGCCAGGAGCGGCACACGGACGTGCCGGTGATCGCGAGCCGTCGACGACGACGGGTGGAGGTGCAGCTGTGAAGCTCGGTGTGATGACCGCGGCGCTGTCGCGGATGTCGTTCGACCAGGTCGCCACCTGGGCGGGCGCGAACGGGTTCGGGATGATCGAGGTGGCGTGCTGGCCGCGCGTGACCGGGCGTCAGCGCCGGTACGCCGGCGTCTCGCACCTCGACGTGCGCTCGTTCGATGCCGGCAAGGTGCGTGACACGCTCGACCGGACGGGGGTCGAGATCTCGTCGCTCGCCTACTACCCGAACAACCTGCACCCCGACCCGGCGCAGCGCAAGGCGGCGCAACGACCACCTGAAGAAGGTGATCGACGCGGCGGCGAAGCTCGGACGTCCCGATCGTCGGCACGTTCGTCGGACGCGACCCGGCGCGCAGCGTCCCGGACAGCTTCAGGGAGTTCCGCAAGGTCTGGCCGCGGCTCGTGGACTACGCGGAGCAGCGCGGCGTCAAGATCGCGATCGAGAACTGCCCGATGCTGTTCAGCTGGGACGAGTGGCCGGGCGGCACCAACCTCGCCTCGACCCCGGCGGTCTGGGACGAGATGTTCTCGATCATCCCGTCGGAGAGCTTCGGGCTGAACCTCGACCCGTCGCACCTCGTGTGGCTGATGATCGACCACGAGCGGGCGGTGCGCGACTACGCCTCGCGGATCATCCACGTCCACGCCAAGGACATGGAGATCGACGGCGAGGGGCTCTACCGGGGCGGCGTCGGGCGCGCTCGGGATGGGCTGGCAGGTGCCGCGGCTGCCGGGGCTCGGCGTCGTCGACTGGGGACGCTTCATCGGGCAGCTCTACCGGGTGGGGTACGACTACGTCGTCTCGATCGAGCACGAGGATCGCGCGTTCGAGGGCACGCCGGAGCTCGTCGAGCGAGGCTTCCTCCTCGCCCGTGACGTGCTCGCGCCGTACGTCGTGTGAGCCCAGGGGTCTGGCGCCGGCGCAAGCCGGAGCCTGACCCCGTCGGGCACGCATGACCGCGACGCGTCTCCGCGGACGCGGGGCGCCGGGGGGTCAGGGCTCGCTTCGCGACCCCAGACCCCTGGCTCGAGGACGCGCCGGAGCTCGGGGGCTTCTTGCTTGCCCGTGACGTGCTCGCGCCGTGCGTCGTGTGAGCCCAGGGGTCTGGCGCCGGCGCAAGCCGGAGCCTGACCCCGACGCGCAACGCGTGACGCGCAGACGCCGTCGCGTCGGACGCTGGGACGTCGAGGGGTCAGGGCTCGCTTCGCGACCCCAGACCCCGGCCCCGGCCCACCCGCCGACGGCCGCTACAACCCGGGTATGCGCTCCGCCGACCTCCTCGCCCTCGGCAGGCTCTCCTCGGCCGCGCTGCTCGGGCTCTCGATCGCGCTCGTCGTCATGGTCGCCGCCCTGGGCGGCGTCGCGACCGCACGCTCCGTGGGCAGCCCGGGCTCGTGGTACGAGAGCCTCGAGCGCGCCCCCTGGAACCCGCCCTCGTGGGTGTTCGGACCGGCCTGGACGGTGCTCTACCTGCTGATGGCGGTCGCAGCGTGGCTCGTGGCCCGGGAAGGGCTCGACCGGCCGGAGGTGCAGGTGGCGGTCGCCCTGTACCTCGTCCAGCTCGTCCTCAACCTGGGCTGGTCGTGGATCTTCTTCGGCTGGCGCCAGCCGGGCTGGGCGCTCGTCGAGATCCTCGTCCTGCTCGTCGCGATCGTCGCGACGGCAGTCGCGTTCCACGGGATCTCTCCGCTCGCTGCGTGGCTGCTCGCGCCGTACGTCGTGTGGGTGGCCTTCGCGGCGAGCCTGAACGCCTGGGTCGCGTTTGCGAACTAGAGGCGCAAGCCGGACGGTCGTGTCGGCTCGCAGCGGCCTCGTGGACGTCGGCCGTCAGTGCTTGTGGCGCGCCTGGGCGCGGCGGTTCTGCTCCTGCGGCGCGGGGCGCAGCATGAAGTAGACGGCGGAGCCGAGGATCGGGAAGAGCAGGATCCCGAGGAGCCAGAGGAGCTTGCCGCCGAGCCCGAGGTCCGGCCGCGAGACGAGGCTCGCGATCGCGTAGCCCCAGAGGATCAGGACGGGGATCATGAACCCGATCAGCAGGATCCACTGCGCGGCGCTGAAGGCGATGACGATCGTGGCGGCGCTCATCGACGCGAGGCTATCTCATCGCAGTCGTCCACCGCGTCGGGGAGCCGCACGGGCCGCGCCGGCCACCGTCGTGGCACAGGTCTGCGGCTCATCGGCGCATGAGGGCGGGGTTCCCCGGATTCGGTGGGGGACACGACGGGAGATCCTGTGCCTGCATGCAGGACGCATCGCGCAGGGAGCGTCGAGCGCTCGCGCTCGCGACGGCGCTGATCGCCGTCCACGTCCTGGTGGAGGGGCTGCTGGCCCCCGAGCCGGGGACGCGACTGCGCGACCACGTCGTTCCGGTGGGCGTACCGCTGGCGCTGCTCGCCCTCGCGGGCGTCGTGATGCTGCGCTCGCGGGCGGGAGCGGTCGGCGCGACGGCGCTCGTGCTCGGCACGTGGGCGCTCGTGGGCGCGGGAGCAGCGCTCGCGGAGGCCGCCGCTGGTGGCATCCACGCTGACGACGTCACCGGGGCGGTGCTCGGGCTCGCAGGCGTCGCGCTCATCGTCCTCGGCGCTCACGTCCTCTGGCGCAGCCGTCGGCACGAGGGACGGTGGATCCTGCGCCGCGTCGCCCGGGTCGTCTTCGCGGCGCTGATCGCCGTCTGGCTCGTGCTGCCGGTCGCGGTCGCCATCGTCGCCACGCATCGGCCGCAGGGCGCGGCCGACGCCCCGCTGCTCGGGCGGGGTCAGCGCGAGGTGACGCTCGTCACCGGCGACGGCCTCGAGCTTCGAGCGTCATACGTCCCCGGGAGGAACGGGGCTGCGATCGTGGTCTTCCCCGAGCGGCGTGGCACGGCCGCGCATGCCCGGATGCTCGCGCGCAACGGGTACGGCGTCCTCGCGGTCGACATGCGCGGGTACGGAGGGAGCGAAGGCGATCCCAACGCGTTCGGCTGGGGAGCGACGCCGGACGTCGACGCGGCGGTCGCCTACCTCGCTGCCCGTGACGACGTGGTCGACGGACGCATCGGAGGCCTCGGGCTCTCGGTCGGCGGCGAGGTCCTGCTCGAGGCGGCCGCGCGCAGTCCTGCCCTTCGGGCAGTCGTCTCGGACGGGGCGGGTGAGCGCTCCGTCCGTGAGTCCGCGAGCCGAGGGCTCGCCGCGGCGCTCGTCCTTCCCCTCCAGACCGTTCAGACCGCTGCCGTCGCGATCCTGAGTGGAGATGCCCCGCCTGAGGCCCTGCAGGACCTCGTCCCCAGGATCTCGCCGCGGGCGATCCTGCTCGTGGTCGCCGGCCGCGGAGGTGGCGGTGAGGAGCTCAGCGCGACCTACTTCGCGGCGGCGGGTGACCCGAAGCAGCTCTGGGAGATACCCGAGGCGCGCCACACCCGCGGCCTCGCCGCCCGGCCGAGAGAGTACGAGCGGCGGGTCGTGACGCTCCTCGACGAGGCGCTCGACGTCGAGCGGTAGCGCCCGCACGACGCGACACCGACACAGGATCGCGACGCAGCCGCGGGCGAGATCGTGACGATCGGGTGCACGGCGCTCCGCGAGCCGGTCCTGCCGGCCCTGAGACGGAGATCGCCCCGGGCAAGATCCAGGCGCCCGTCGACGACCCGGTCGGGAGGATGCCCGCGGCCGACGCTGCGGGCCTCGCGGCGCTGCCGGTCGCGGTGTCGCCGCGCGTCTTCGTCGTAGGGGTGCGCGACGACCCGCGCTACCCGTCCAGGCAGGGCCTGTGCCGCTGTGCGCGCTCGTCGCCCCGCTGGTGCGGGCTCGATCGCATGGGCGAGCGGTGCGTCGGCACGCAGCGCACTCGTCCTCCTGACCAGAGCTTTCAGCGCGGGTCGAGGACGAGCTTGACGCTCTCGCCGGCTCGCGTGGCCGCGAACGCACGCTCCCAGTCAGCCAGTGGGATGACCTCGCTGACGAGCGTGCCGAGGTCGACCGCGCGATCCTCGATGAGCTGCAGGGCCTTGTGCCACGAGGTTGCCGTGCTCGCGTTCCCGCCCGTGACGACGAGCTCGCGGAAGCACACCTCGTCGAACGGGAGCGCGACGTCACGACCTGCGAGCCCGATCTGCGCGTACCGGCCGCCGCGCCGCGCCGCCTCGAGGCAGGTGCGCATGCCTCCCTCGTGTCCGGAGCACTCGACCACGACGTCGAACACGCCGGTCAGCGCCTCGACGTCGGTCGAGGTCTCGAAGCCGAGCTCGCTGGCCTTCGCGAGGCGGATGCCGTCGCGGGCGAGGCCACGGACGTGCGCCTTGCCCCCAGCAGCGCGCGCGACCTGCGCGGCGATCAGCCCGATCGGGCCAGGCCCGACGACGAGCACCCGGTCGCCGGCGGCGATCAGCGGCGGGTCGAGCAGGCACTGGCAGACGCACGCGAGCGGCTCCGTGAGCGCCGCGGCCTCGTCGGCGAGCCATCCCGGCACGTGGTGCAGCCCGTGCGCGGGGACGAGCACCCGTGGCGCGAACGCCCCGTCCACGGCCGAGCCGATCGAGCGACGCTCGAGGCACAGGTTGCGCCGGCCACCTCGGCAGTGGTCACAGCTGCCGCATGTCGAGAAGTAGGTCTCCGAGACGACGCGCGCTCCCAGAAGCGCCGGGTCGACGCCGTCGCCGACCTGCTCGACGATGCCGCATACCTCGTGCCCCATCGTCACGGGCGGCCACGACCGGAACTCGTCGTGGACGATGTGGACGTCGGTTCCGCAGATCCCGGCTGCCCGCACCGCGAGCACGACGTGGCCGGCGATCGCGACCGGCTCGCACGCTCGGTGATCCCGACGTTCTCCGGCCCTGGAGCGATCTTCGTGAGCCCCTTCATCTCGCTCCCTCCATCAGCTCCTCGACGCCCCCGCGTCCCACCTGCCGGCCTCGACGCTCACGAGGCCGTGGTCACCGTGGCGAGCGAGCGCAAGAGGACGTCGTGGTGCGAGTGCAGCCGGCGTGGCGGATCGAGCGAACAGGCGAGGCCCCAGCAGGTCGACGTTGCCCACTGGCCGAGCCTACCCCCAGCCGTTGCACGCGGGCCGTAGGATCGCATCGTGGCCGTGCGCGAGATCGTCACGATCGGGCATCCGGTGCTCCGCGAGCGAGCCCGACCGGTGGGCGACGCGCTCGCCTCCGCCGAGGTGCAGTCGCTGATCGACGATCTCGTCGACACGATGCGCGCCGCGGGCGGCGCGGGGCTCGCCGCCCCGCAGGTCGGCGTACCGCTCCGCGTGTACGTGGCCGAGGTGCGCGACAACCCGCGCTACCCGTACAAGCCGGAGATGCCGCTGCGCGTCCTCGTCGATCCGGAGGTGCGCCCGCTCTCCGACGAGACGTTCGAGGTGATCGAGGGGTGCCTCTCGATCCCGGCCCTGCGCGGGCGGCTGCGACGGCACGCCGAGGTGGAGGTCTCCTACCTCGACCGCGACGGTGGGCGGCACGTGGAGACGATCCGCGGGCTGAGCGCCGGCACGTTCCAGCACGAGCAGGACCACCTCGACGGCGTGCTGTTCGTCGACCGGGTCGAGGACACGCGCACGCTCACGAGCTGGGAGTCGTTCGCTGCGTTCCAGGCGGACGCGTTCGCGGCCGAGGCGCGCGCGATCGTCGAGCGGTGGGGCTCGTGACCCGGGTCGTCGTCGTCGGCGCCGGGTTCGCGGGCCTGGCCGCCGCGGAGGCGCTGGCGCGGAGGGGCGTCGAGGTGGTCGTGCTCGAGGCCCGCGACCGGGTCGGCGGCCGGGTGTGGTCGACGACGCTGGCGAACGGCGCGTCGATCGAGCTGGGCGCGGAGTTCGTGCTCCCGGGCCACGACGTCGTGCGCGAGACCTGCGCGCGGCTCGGTCTCGAGCTCGCCGACAAGGGGATGTTCTACGGCGACCGCGAGCCGCGCGGGGTGGCGGTCGACGCCGCGCAGCTGCACCTGGGCGTGGAAGCCGTGCGCGCGGGGCTGGAGTCGCGCGCCGACCACGGCGACGGGGTCGACGCGGCGAGCTTCCTCGACGGCCTCGACCTGCACCCGGCGACCCGCGAGACGATCCGCTCGCGCGCCGAGGTCTCGTGCGCCGCGACCGCCGACCGTTTCCCGGCCTCCGCGCTCGCGCACCTGGCGGCGATCTCGCAGGAGCCCTGCCCGACCGTGCTCGGCGGCAACCAGCGGATCGCGCTCCGCCTCGCCGAGGGCTCGGCTCGCCGTGCGGCTCGGCGCCGCCGGTCGAGCGCGTCGCCTGGGACGAGGACGGTGTGCGGGTGGCCGCGGGCGGGGCGGAGGTCGCGGCCGACCGCGTCGTGCTCGCGCGTGCCCGCGAGCGTGGTCGGGCGCGATCGCCTTCGAGCCGGCCTGCCCGCCGCCGCTCGCCGCCGCGTACGCCGCGGTCTCCTACGGCAACGCCGCCAAGCTCTTCGTGCCGCTGCGCGAGGTGCCTCCGACGAGCGCGGTTCTCTCCGTGCCCGAGCGGTACTGGACCTGGACGGCCGACCGCCGGCGCGGGAGTGCAGCCGGTGGTGCACGCCTTCGCCGGCTCGGCGCCCGCGCTCGCGGCGCTCCGCGTGGAGGACGGCCCCGGGGCCTGGGTCGACTCGGTCGCCCGCCTGCGGCCCGGACCTCGCGATCGACCCGGCCGACGCGGTGCTCTCGACCTGGGACGACGACCCGTGGGTCGGCGCGGCCTACTCCTGCGACGCGCCGCCCGAGGAGGCCTGGGCGTCCGTCGGCCCGCTCCACGTCTGCGGCGAGCACACGGCCGGCCCGTTCTCGGCGCTGATGGAGGGGGCGCTGCGCAGCGGCCGTCGCGTGGCGGCCGAGATCCTCGGCGTGGTAGGCCGGGCGAGGCTGAAGCCCCGCCGGCCTGGCGTTCCACGTCTCAGTCGCCGGCGGGCCAGTGCTCGACGCGGACGCCCCGCATCGGGAAGTGCCGCGGGATTCCCGGTCACGAGAGTCGCGTCCACGCCGCGTGCGGCGGCCGCGATGAGGCAGTCGGCCTGGGAGAGCGTCACCCCGCGCGCTGCAAAGCGCCGCCGCCACGTGCCCGCCTCGAGCGCCTCCTCCGGGCCGAGCGGCGCGAGCCTGAGGCCGTCGAGCAGACGCCTGGCCGGCTCGACCTCGGCGTCGCGCAGCCCACGAGCGACCTCCTCGACGTTGACGGCGCACGTCCACGGGACGGTGCCTTCCTGTCTCAGCTCCTGCAGCCGGCGTACCGTCCCGGGGCGTCCGCGCAGCAGGTCGATCAGCACCGTCGTGTCGAGCAGCGCCCCGGGCACCGCAGGTCAGCCGACGCGCGCGTCGTCGGCCCGACGCTCGGCCTCCACCCAGCCGGCGGGGTCGCCGTCCCAGGCATGCCCTTCTGCATCGATCACGCCGATGCCCTCCTCGATCGCCGCCCAGCGCTCCTCGTCCTCGAGGGCGAGCAGGGTGGCGCGTTCGATGAAGCGGCTGCGGCCGCGGCTGCCGACGCGCGCGTCGAGGCGCCGCACGAGGTCGTCGTCGAGATGGACGTGCACGCGCATGTCCACAGTCTAGGCCCACTGCATAGCCCATTCAAGAGCCCACTGAGGACATGACCTCCGCGACCGGGGCTCAGCGGGTCAGAGCCCGGCCAGCGCGGCGTCGATCGCGGCGAGCTCGTCCGGCGCGAGCTCGAGCCGGTCGAGCGCGGCGACGTTCGCCTCGAGCTGCTCGACGCTCGAGGCGCCGACGAGCGTCGAGGTGACCCGCGGGTCGCGCAGCGTCCAGGCGAGCGCGAGCTGGGCGAGCGACTGGCCGCGAGCCGCGGCGATGCTCGTTCAGCGCGCGCAGCCGATCGCGGAGGTCGTCGGTGAGCCGGTCGGCGGGAAGTACCGGCTGAACGACGCCCGCGAGCCTTCCGGGATGCCGTCGAGGTAGCGGTCGGTCAGCAGCCCCTGCGCGAGCGGGGAGAAGACGATGCAGCCGATCCCGAGCTCGCCGACGGCGTCGAGCAGGTCCGGCTCGATCCAGCGGTCGAGCAGGGAGTAGCTCGGCTGGTGGATCAGCAGCGGCGTCCCCAGGTCGCGCAGGATCGCCGCGGCCCGGCGGGTCTGCTCGGCGTCGTAGGAGGAGATGCCGGCGTAGAGCGCCTTGCCCTGGCGCACCGCGGCGTCGAGGGCGCCCATCGTCTCCTCGAGCGGCGTGTCGGGGTCGAAGCGGTGGGAGTAGAAGACGTCGACGTAGTCGAGGCCGAGGCGGCGCAGGCTCTGGTCGAGGCTCGCGAGCAGGTACTTGCGCGAGCCGTACTCGCCGTAGGGGCCGGGCCACATGTCCCAGCCGGCCTTGGTCGAGACGACGAGCTCGTCGCGGTAGGGCGCGAGGTCGGTGGCCAGCAGCCGTCCCATCGTCTCCTCCGCCGAGCCGAACGGCGTCCCGTAGTTGTTCGCGAGGTCGAGGTGCGTGATCCCGAGGTCGAACGCGCGGCGGATGATCTCCCGGCTCGTCTCGAAGGGCCGGTCGGCGCCGAAGTTGTGCCAGAGGCCGAGCGAGAGGGCAGGCAGGAGCAGCCCGCTGCGCCCGCAGCGGCGGTAGGGCATCCGCTCGTAGCGGGTGGGGTCGGCCTCGTACGCCATCGCGGCGAGCCTAGACGATCGCGGCCTGCCACCTGGCGTCGTCGCCCGCACGAGCGGCTCACGACGTGTCCCGGCTGCTCCCTCGGGTGGGTCGACCAGAGATCCTCGATCACCGAGAGGTTCGCGCCGTCGGGGTCGACGAACGCGATCCGGCGCTCGCCGTAGCCGTCGTTCGCCGTCGCGGTGTCGGTGATGCGCGTGAAGACGATCCGCTCGCCGTCGGGCGTCCACGAGGGGTGTCCCGCCCGCACGCCGCCCTTCGCGTAGCGCGTCACCGCCCGGACGTCGGTGCCGTCGGGGCGCACCGTGTAGAGGTTCGACGCCCCGGGGCCGCCGGTCTCGAACGAGTCGATCCCGTAGGTCGAGAAGACGATCCGCTCGCCGTCGGGGCTCCAGTCGGGGTACGTCGCGAACATCGACACGGGGGTGATCCGTCGTGCTCGGCCCCGCCGGCGGACGGCACGATCGCGAGCCCCGTGCCGGTCGTGCGCTCGCGGTCGGCGCTCAGCTGCTCGAGCTCGAAGACGAGCGAGGTGCCGTCAGGCGACCAGCGCGGGTTCCAGCCCTGCTCCAGGCGACCCGCCGTCCAGACGGTCGTCATCTCGCCCGTCACGAGGTCGGCGATCACGAGCTCGATCGGCTCCGGGTCGGGATGGAAGCAGCCGAACGCGAGCCGCGTGCCGTCGGGCGACCAGGCGGGGAAGCGCGCCTCGGCCGGGCAGCGGGTCGTCGTGTCGAGCGCCTGCTTCGCCCCGGAGCCGTCGGCGGCCGACGTCCAGATCCGCCCGACGCCGTCGTCGCCGACCACGACGAAGGCGAGCGTCTTCCCGTCCGGCGACCAGTCCGGGTCGACGACGCGCCCGGGGACGTCGGTGAGGATCGCGTGCGCGTCGCTGCCGTCGGACCGTGTCAGGCAGAGACCGGCGCCGGGCGCCGTCCTGCGCGCAGGGCGCGCCCCACTGGTAGACGACCCAAGGCTCGGAGTCGCTCGAGCCGCAGCCGGCGACGAGCGCGACGAGAGCGGCGGCGGCCACGCCGAGCGCTGCGCCCGTCCAGCTTGCGCGCACCCTCACGAGCCCGGCCTCAGCCGCGGGTGCGTGGCGCTGCCCGGGAGGACGACGAGGTTCGAGCCGTCGGCGTCGACGAACGCCGCCTGGCGCGGGTTGTCGAACTCGGGGCTCTGGCCGACGAGCGTGAAGAGGATCCGCTTCCCGTCGGGCGTCCAGGTGGGCTGAGTCGCACGCTTCCCGCCGGGCGGGTAGCGAGTCAGCTGGGTGAGGTCGCTTCCGTCGGGCCGGATCGTGAACAGGTTCGACGGCTCGTCGGTTCCCTGGAGCTCGCCGAGGTCGTAGGTGGTGAAGACGATCGTCTCGCCGTCCGGGCTCCAGTCGGGGTACGTCCCCCGTGCGTCCCAGCGGGTGATGACGCGCGGCGTTGCGGGCACGGCACTGACGTCGACGACGGCGATCGCCGAGCCGAGGTCCGTGCCGGACTCGGGCACGGCGGAGGGGTAGCGCGTCTGCTCGAAGACGAGCGAGGCGCCGTCGGGCGACCAGCGCGGGTAGTTGGGGAGTGTCCTCGCCGGGGGAGTCCAGACGACCCTGCGCTCGCCGGACTCGACGTCGACGACCTCGATCCGGCCCGTGGTCGCCCCGTCCTCCGCCTCGGCGAAGCGGACGAAGGCGAGCGAGCGGTCGTCCGGCGACCAGGCGGGGTAGGTGAGGTAGCACGTCCTCGCCTCGCACCCGACGCGCGCTTCGAGGACACGACGCGCTTCGCTGCCGTCGGCGTTCGCGACCCAGAGGTCGTTTCCCGCGGCGCCCTCGCCCTCGAACGCGAGCCGAACGCCGTCATGCGACCAGTCAGGATGGATGGTCGACGCAGGCGCTCCATCCGGGAGAAGGCGGCGTCGCTCGCCCCCGTCCTCGTCCGTGAGCCACACGGCGTCACCGTCGCGGTCTCCAGGGAGCCACTGGAAGGCGATCGTCGACGGCCCGTTCGTGGCTTGGGTGTCGGCGGAGCCCCCGCAGCCGGCGAACGCGAGAATCGCTCCTGCCACGAGCACACCGGCGAGGGCGCTGGCGCAGTTCGGACTCGCACTCGTTGGAGCGGTCTTCACCGTTCGTCTCACGAGCCCGGCCTCAGCCGTGGGTGGATGCCGAACATCGGGCCCGAGGCGGTGGCGGAGGTCAACCCGCTGCCGTCGGCTGCGATCGTCGCCATGGTCGGGTTGCCGTACCCGGTGCCCTCGACGCTGGTGAAGATGATCCCCGTCCCGTCCGGTGTCCACGTCGGCTCGACGGCCCGCGGCCCGTCGGCGCCGAAGTGCGTGACCTGTGTCCGCTCGGAGCCGTCCGGGCGGATCGTGAAGAGGTTGGACGGCCCGGGCTCGAGACCGGCGGCCACCGTCCACGGCCGCGTGCTGTAGACGATCAGGTCGTCCGTCGGATGCCAGTCCGGGTACGTCGCCCACGCCGAGGGCTCCGTGAGCGGCGTCAGCGTCCCCGGCTCGTCGTCGAGGCTCGTCGTCGCGATCCGCGTCGAGACGAGCGTCTCCAGGGTGGCGTCCGCGTACTGCCAGACGTCGAGCACGAGCGAGCGCCCGTCGGGCGACCAGCGGGGGAAGCGGAGGCGCTGATCGTCCCGGCCGACGACGAGGGACGTGGCCTCGCCGCTCTCGAGGTCGAGCAGCACGACGCGGACGTTGTCCGCCTTGTCGTTCGCGGCGTCGAACGCGCCGAAGACGAGGGAGCGACCGTCGGGCGACCAGGCCGGGTCCTCGGCCTGGATGCACGGGAGCGCGCAGTCGAAGACGCGCTTCGCGTTCGATCCGTCGGCGTCCGCGACCCAGATGTCGCGCGTCTCGTTCGGGGGCGACTCGCCCGCCTGGTCGACGGAGAACGCGAGGCGGCTCCCGTCCCGGCTCCAGTCGGGCGAGGCCTGCGTGCCCCCCTCGCGCACCGGCACGTCGGGCAGCGCCCAGACGTCACCCGTGCCGTCCGGCCGCACCAGGCGGATTCCCCCGTCGCGCAGCAACCCGTCGATCCTGGGCTCCCCCTCGATCGGGCCGATGTAGGCGATCCACTCGCCGGCCAGCCCGCCGTCCGAGATCGCCTCGTCGCCGCCGCTGCACCCGGCGAGCGCGAGAGCGGCGAGGCAGACGGCCGCGGCGACGGGCAGCGTCCGACGGTCAGGCCGCGTCCCGTCCCTCATCCCGCCGCCCTCGGCGTCCAGAGGACGGCGCGGTCGGCCTCGAAGTGGTGGGCCCGGCCGCTCGCGCCGACGACCAGGCCGCGGTCGTTGATCGCAGTGGCGACGCTCCTCTGCCCGCCCGGGAGTGCGGGCAGGACGTGCCGTCTCCCGTTCTCCCACACGTACGCCTCGCGAATGCCCGTCGCGGCGATCTGGCCGCGCTCGTTGCTCGAGGCCCGGGACTCGATGTCGTGGTTGCCACCCACGGACGGGCGCAGCCGGACCTCCCTGAACGTCCCCGACGGCGTCGCCCGCGTCCAGGTGGCGAGGCGCCAGCCGACCGTCCCGACGATCCGGCCCCGTTCGTCGATCCCGGAGGCCAGAGCCTGCTGTCGCTTCTGACCGAGGACGCGGAGCGTCCCCTTCTCCCACAGCCGCGCGCGCCAGCGCCGGTTCCACGACGAGGCTCCTGGAGTCGGGCCCGACCCGACGACCTGCCCTCGGTCGTTGATCGCGGCAGGGTCGAACGCGCCGAGGTCGCGCATCTTGCCGTCCGTCCAGAGGAACGCGTGCCGCGTCCCGGCCTTCGTCTCGCTCACCCCGACGACCTGGCCCCTGTTGTTGATCGCGGTCGCGTAGCTGTCCTTCCCGCCGAGGGTGCCGAGGTCGCGGGCCGTCCCGTTCTCCCAGAGCACCGCGTGACTGCTCGCGGGGTCGGTCGCCCAGCCCGAACCCGCGATCTGCCCGCGGTCGTTGATCGCGGCGGCGCGGCTGCCCGCTCTCAACCCCGGCAGCGTGCCGAGATCGCGCATCCTGCCCTTCTCCCACAGGAACGCGTGGCTCGAGCCGTCCTTCGTCGTGCTGGTGCCGACGACCTGGCCCTTGTTGTTGATCCCGGACGCGAAGCTCGTGCCTCCCTCGCCGGCGAGCGTCCCCAGGTCGGTCAGAACCCAGCGCGCCTGCACCGGAGCGGCATGCGCCAATCCCGATGCACCCGCAGCCTGGGCGCACGAGAGGACGAGCACGACGGCAGCGAACGCGGCGTGCAGACGGGCGAGCCGTGCGCGCGACGATCCCACTGTGGGCAAGGCAGCTCCTCTCATGAGCTCTGGCGGCGAGATCGGCGGGTTGGCCGCGTCGAGTGCCTCATCCCGCCGCCCTCGGCGTCCAGAGGACGGCATGGGAGGTGCCGCGATCGTCGCGGCTCCAGCCGACGACGCGGCCCCGGTTGTCGATGCCGGTGGCGGCGCTCGACCTGTCGCCCGGCAGGGTGCCGAGATCGTGCATCCGGCCGTTCTGCCAGAGGAATGCGTGCTGCCTGGCGTCGTACTTCACGTCGCTGACCCCGACGACCTGCCCGCGGTCGTTGACGGCGTTGGCCGAGCTGTACGTGCCGCCGAGCGTCCCGAGGTCGCGGGTCTTCCCTTTCTCCCACCGGACCGCATGAGCGATGGGGTCGCCGGACGCTGTCCTGCCGAACGCGGGAGCGAACACCTCGCCGACGGCGACGCCGCGCCGATTGACCCCGTAGAAGGCTCCGCGCATCGTCCCCCAGCCCCCGTGGTTGCCGGCGTCGGACCACCACAGCGGAACGACGCCTGTCCCGACGAGCAGCCCGCTGTCGTTGATCGCGTGTGCGACGGCCCGGTGGCGCGCGGGCAGGCTCTGGAAGAACCCCCGGCGCCACAGGAACGCGCGACCCGCGCCCGGGCCGACGCAGGCCTCACCTGCCCGCGCCTTGCGGTTCGCGAACCACCAGAACCCCGAGATCTCTCCCCGCTCGTTGATGCCGGTCGCGACGCTGCCGCCGATCGGTCTCGTCGTGTCGGGCTCGCGGAGCGGGCGGATCGCGCCGTTCTCCCAGATCACCGGCTGACGGGCCGTGCGGATCGCGCTCGAGCTCCAGCCTACGATCTGGCCGCGTTCGTTCAGGGCGAGCGCCTCGCTCCGGCCTCCGAGCGTGCCGAGGTCGTGCATCCTGCCGTTCCGCCAGAGGAACGCGTGCCGCTTGGGGCACGTGAACGGGCCTGTCCCGGGGCCTGGCGTCCAGTCGCTGTAGCCGACGACCTCGCCTCTGTCGTTGATGGCGGTCGCGACGCTGCCTCCCGTCCCGCCGAGGGCGCCGAGGTCGCGGATCGTCCAGCCGGACGGCACGGACGACGCGCGCGTGGCGCTCGCCGTGCTCGTGAGTGCCGCGACGCCCGCTCCGACGACCAGCGCAAGCGCCCCGAGGTACCGCGCCGAGACGGGCATCAGCCAGCCTTCGCTCGTGTCCGGACCTCGCGGGTCACGCCCACGATCGCGACGCATCCGGGCGACCGTCGGTGAGCAGAAGCGCGTCGTCGATCTCCGCTCGGCACATGACGATGCAAGGATCCGCCTCGCGCGCGGCGCGCGGCAATACGTCATCTGTCGTATCCTCGGTCGGTGACAGCGCTCACGGCTTCGGACTACCGGGGGGCGCTCGACGTGCTGCGGGTCGCCCACGAGTCGGAGGGGCCGCTGTCGCTGTCCGTCGAGGTGATGGCGGCGTTGCGGCGGGTGATCCCGAGCGCGATGGCGACCTATCACGAGTACGAGCCGTCACGCGGCTACGCGTGGGCGCTCGACGGCGCGGACGACGCGGACGTCTGGCCGATCTGGTCACGCTATGACGACGTCCGCCATCAGGACCCCCTGCCGGCCGCTTCCTGGTGGGGCAGCGGCCGTCTCGCGCCGGTCGGCGTCGCACTCCGCTTCGCCGACGTGCTCTCGCTCCGGCAGCTCCGGCGGCTCGAGCTGCATGCGGAGATCTGCCTCCCGCTCGGGATCGACCACGTGATGAAGCTGTTCATCGCGGTCGGCGACGCGGGCTACGGCTTCGTCGTGCTCGACGGCGAGCGTCGGCCGTTCAGCGATCGCGACCGCGCCGTCCTCGACCTACTCGCGCCTCACTTCGCTCTCGTGCGCGAGCGGCACCTGCGGCTCGCCCGACCCACGCCCGACCCCGCCCTCGACACCGTGCTCACGCCGCGGGAGGTGGAGATCCTGCGCCTCGTCGCGTCGGGCATGACCAACCGAGAGGTCGCGGGAGCGCTCTTCATCTCGCCGGGCACGGTGCGCAAGCACCTCGAGAACGCCTACGCCAAGCTCGGCGTGCGCAGCCGCGCCCAGGCGGTCGCCGCGCTCGCAGGCGTCGAGACCGCTTTCCCGCCGTAGGACCTATACCTGGCGTGCGTCCGCGGCCGGGCGGGGGTCGATCGTCCCCTCACGGGCGACGATGCCGAAGTCACGGATGTCGAGCGTGAGGACGCGACCTCCGTTTCGCTCGGCGCAGGCGATCACCGCGGCGTCTGTGAAGCCGAGGGGAAGATCGTCGTACCGCCTCGTCAGCGCACGGATGCGCGGAAGATCGTCATGGCCGCAGTCGAGACCGAACGCGCCGATCTCGAGATCGCCGAGCAACGCGTCCATGGCAGCGTGGCCGAGCCGGCTTTCGACGAGGTAGGCCACCTCCGCCATGATCGCGCATGGCAGGAGATGCGGCCCGGAGTCGCTCCGCAGCTCTGCGACCGTGGCCGCGTGGTCGGGGTCGAGGCGGTTGAGCAGCGCGAACACCGCGGAGGTGTCGAGCGTGATCACCCGGGGTGGCCGCCCCACGCCTCGCGCAGCCAGGTCTCGCTCTCTCGGGCGCGGAGACCCTCGTCGGCGGCGATGCCGATCGAGGCAGGGACGGGCCGCTCGCGGGCGGCCAGGAAGGCCGTGAGCGCGTCTCGGACGAGCTCTGCCTGCGACGTGCCGCTCCGCTTCGCCTCGTCGCGAAGCGCCCACTGGAGCTCGGCGGGCAGGTAGAGGGTGGTCTTCGTCATCGTACTCACGATACCACCTACCATATATGGCATCTTCGGACATGTCCAGATCTGGGCTGGCCTCGTCCGTCGCCGTCCCGGCAGGCGCCCGCGGCGACGATCGCGCTCGACTCGGCCGCAGCTGATGGTTCAGCCGCCGCGCGCTGCGACCTTGACCGCCTCGCTGATCGTCGGGTGCGTGTGCACCGTCGCGAGCAGCGGGGCGAGCGTGCCGCCGGGGGCGTTCATCGCCACCTGCGGGCCGGGGAGGAGGTCGGCGCCGTCGTGGGCGAGGATGCCGACGCCGAGGATCACGCCGGTGCGCGCGTCGAGCACGAACTTGACGCGGCCGCGCCGGTCGCCGATCGCCCGGGCCTTGCCGCGGGTGCCGACGTCGGAGCGGCGTACCTCGACCTCGTAGCCGGCCTCCCGCGCCTGGCGCTCCGTGAGCCCGGCCGAGGCGAGGACGGGGTCGGTGAAGATCGCGCGCGGCATCGTGCGGTAGTCGGGCACGACCTCGGTGCCGTCGAGCATGTTCGCGACCGCGGTCGGCGCCTCGTAGGTGGCGACGTGCGTGAAGAGCATCTCGCCGTGCGCGTCGCCCGCCGCCCAGATCGACGGCACCGACGGTGCGCAGGCGTCGGCTCGGTCTGGATCCGGCCGCCCGTCCGTCGAGATCCCGAGCTCCTCGAGACCGAGGCCCTCGACGTTCGAGGCGCGGCCGACCGCCGTCAGGATCACGTCGCCGACGACCCGGTTGCCGCCCGCGCAGGCGACCGCGGGACGCCCGTCGACGAGCTCGAAGCGCTCGACCGCCGAGCCGGTGAGGACGGCGATGCCCTCCTCCTCGAGGTAGGCCTTGAGCAGGTCGCCGAGCTCCTCGTCCTCGCCGTGGGCGAGGTGCTCGCCGCGCTGCACCACCGTCACCTGCGGCGCCGAGCCGGCGGTAGGCCTGCGCGAACTCGAGCGACACCGCGCCGGCGCCGACGCAGATCAGGTGCCCCGGCAGCGTCGTCCAGCCGGGGGAGAGGAGGTCGTCGCTCGTCACCGTCGGCACCTCCTCGCAGCCCGGGACCTCGAGCCGCCGGGCCCGCGAGCCCGTCGCGACCAGCGCGTTGCGCGAAGGCGACCCGCATGTCTCCCGCCTCGATCTCGTGCGGGCCGACGAAGCGGGCGTGGCGCGCGGACGAGGTCGACGCCGCGCTCGGCGAGCAGGCGCTCGTAGAAGTCGCTGCCCTCGTCGATGATCCGCTGCACGCGGGCCATCACCGCGGGGAAGTCGACCTCGACCTCGCCCACGCGGATGCCGAACTCGGCGGCCCGTCGTGCGTCGTGCGCGATCTCCGCGGCCCTGACCAGGGCCTTCGTGGGGATGCACCCCCGGGTGATTCAGGTGCCGCCGAGCGCGGCGGGCTCGAAGAGGACGACCTTCGCCCCCTTGCGCACCGCGGTCAGCGCGCCCGAGATCCCCGCCATGCCGCCGCCCAGGACCGCGACGTCGTAGGGGTGCCCCGCGCTCACCGCGGGAGCGTAGCCGCGCCCGGGCGTGCGGCGCCCCTGCCTCTCGGCCTACGATCCGGCCGATGTCGTTCCGCTTCGCGTACGGGCGCAAGCCCACCGTCGCCCTCGACGGGATGGTCGCCACGAGCCAGCCGCTCGCGACGCGCGCCGGCCTGCGCATGCTCGCCGAGGGAGGGTCGGCGGCCGACGCCGCGCTCGCCGCGGCGGCGATGCTGTGCGTCGTCGAGCCGATGTCGACAGGGATCGGCGGCGACTGCTTCGCGATCGTCGCGCAGGGGACGGAGCTCGACGGCCTCGACGCGGCCGGGCCTGCGCCGCGGAGCGCGACGCCGCTCGAGCCGGTGCTGGAGAGCGGCCCGACCTCGGTGACGGTGCCGGGCGCCGTGGCCGGATGGGCGGCGCTCGCGGAGCGCCACGGCCGCCTCGGGCTCGACCGCTGCCTCGCGCCCGCGATCGACGCCGCCGAGCGCGGGTTCGCGGCGGGCTGGCACGTCTCCGACGTCTGGCACCGCGTTCCCGCTCCGCCCGAGCTCGGCCCACCGCCCGGCGTTCGGCGCGCGCACGACGCTGCCCGAGCTCGGCAGCGACGCTGCGCGCGATCGCCGAGCACGGGCCCGATGCCTTCTACCGCGGCCGGGTCGCCGAGGCGATCGCCTCGGTCTGCTGGCTGGAGGAGGATGACCTCGCCGTCGTTCGCGCCCGTCGTGGGTCGAGCCCTGCGGCTCGACTACCGGGGCACCGAGGTCGTCGAGCTGCCGCCGCCGGGCCAGGGCGTCGCCGCGCTCGAGGCGCTCGGCCTCCTCGACGGGCTCGAGCCGACGCCTCGTCGAACCGCATCGCCTCGCGCGCGCCTCGCGCTCGAGGACGCGATGGCGAGCGTCCGGGACGGCGCCGACGTCGCGCATCTCCTCGATCCGGCCCACCTGGAGCGCCGCCGCGGCGAGGCGCCCGGCCCGGCGCGCGAGCTCGCGGGCGGCACGACCTACCTCTGCGTGGTCGACGCCGACCGGATGGCCGTCTCCTTCATCCAGAGCCTCTACGAGAGCTTCGGCTCGCTCGTCGTCGCGCCGGGCACGGGCGTCGCGCTGCAGAACCGCGGCGCGTGCTTCGCCGTCAACGGGCGCGTCGAGCCGGGCCGGCGGCCCTACCACACGATCATCCCGGGGATGCTGCGGCGCGACGGGTCGCTGCTCGGGCCGTTCGGGAACATGGGCGGCTTCATCCAGGCGCAGGCGCACATGCAGCTCGTCTCGGGGATGGTCGACGACGGGCTCGACCCGCAGGCCGCCCTCGACCGGGCGCGCTTCCGGGTCGACGGCGACGTCGTGCGGCTCGAGGAGGGGCTCTGGGAGCGCGCGGGCGAGCTCGAGGCCGCGGGCATGCGGGTGCTGCTCGACCGACGACGTCTACGGGTTCGGCGGCGGGCAGATCGTGCTGCTGCAGGGCGACGCGCTCGTCGCGGGCTCCGACCCGCGCAAGGACGGGCTGGCGCTCGGGCTCTGAGCGGCCGAGACGCCGGGCGCGACCCGGCGTCGGCATCCTTCGCGTGCGATGGCTCCCTCCGACCGCTTCACGGTGACGTTCCTCGGCACCCGCGACGCTGCCGTGCGCCCGGGCGCGCACACGAGCTCGCAGCTCGTCTCACTCGGCGACAGCGACGTCCTCGTGGACGCGGGCCTCGGCGCCGCGTCGCAGCTCCAGGCCGTCGGGCTCCGGCCGGGCGAGCTCGAGGCGATCGTGCTCACGCACTGGCATCCCGACCACGTCGCCGGGCTGCCGACGCTCCTGCGCCGCGGCGCCGGCAGCTTCGGCAGCCGCAGCGACCTGCACCTGATCGGACCGCGCCCACCCGCGGAGTCGTGGTGGCGGGCGCTGCGCTGGGGCTCGCTGTGGCCGCTCGTCTCGAACCTCGACGTGGTCGAGCCTGGCGAGGTGCTGGAGCTGGGGACGCTGCGCCTGGAGACGTTCTCGACCGAGCACGGGACGCCGTCGCTCGGCTGGCGGTTCTCGGAAGCAGACGGCGGCGATCGTGTCGCCGTGATCCCAGGCGACTCGCGCCCCACGGAGGCCATCGCCGACGCGGCCCGGGGGGCAGACCTCCTCGTGTTCGAGGCGACCTTCCTCGACCGCGACGCCGACCGCGCTCGCGCGAGCATGCACGCGACGGCGTTCGAGGCCGGCACGCTCGCCCGCCAGGCAGGGGTCGGGACGCTCGCGCTGACCCATCTGTCGACGCGCTACCCGCGCTCGGAGGTCGAGGCCGAGGCGGCCCTCGCGTTCGACCGGGTGATCGTCCCCCGCGACCTCGACCGGGCAGAGATCGCCCCGCGAGCCGAGTCGCCGCACGGGACGGTGACGCTCGCGCCGGTCGAGCGCTAGAGCCGGTCCTCGGCGACGAGGCCGAACAGCACGCCGTCGACCCACCGATCCTCACGCCAGTACGCCTTGCGCCGGACTCCCTCCCTGACGAAGCCGACGCTCTCGAAGAACCGGACGGCGTGGTCGTTGAAGGCGTACACCTCCAGCTGCACGCGATGGAAGCCGCGGTCGTCGAGGAGCTCGTCGACGAGCAGCTCCAGCGCGCGCGCCGCCGTGCCGGAGCCCCGTGCCGACGGGTCGAGCGCGAGGCCGCCGACGCTCGCGATCCGGGAGCGCCGGTTGACGCGCTCCCAGGTGACGGAGCCGACCGCGATGCCGTCGCGCTCGATCACCACGAGGCCGAGGCCGTCGGGCTCGCTCCGCATCCGCTCGATCTCACCGCTGATCGCCACCTCGTCGCTCGGGCGGACGGCCGCGAGGAACGGCGCGACCTCGGGGTGACCGGCGAGGCCGACGAGGAAGCCGACGTCCTCCTCCCGGGCCTGACGGATCGCGACGGTCATCGCGCGGCGGCCCGTCGTCGCAGGCGTTCCCCGAGCGCGCCGGATCCGAGCGCGACTCCGGCGAGGATCAGCGCGAGGCCGCCGAGCGCTGCAGCCGTGACCGGCTCGTCGAGGAGCAGCGCGCCGTAGGCGAGCGCGAACCCGGGCATCAGGTAGGTGACGAGGCTGAGCCGCCGCGCCCCGTAGAGCCCGATGATCCTGAAGAGGAGGATCTGCGCGAGCGCGGTGCCGAGGAGCGCCAGCGCGAGCAGGGAGGCGATCGCGCCGTCGGTCGGCCTCTCCGTCGGCAGGTCGAGGAGCGCGGGGGGCAGCAGGAGCAGGAAGCCGCCGATCATCGACGCGGTCGCGAGCACGGGGCCCGGTCGCCTTCCCCGTGAGCCGGAGCTGGCCGTAGATCCCGGCCGAGGCGTAGCAGACCGAGGCGAGCACGACCGCCAGGGTGCCCGCGACCGTCCAGGCGTCCCGGCCCGGCATCCCGCCGGCGAGGAGGGCGACGCCGACCAGGCCGAGCCCGACACCGGCGACGCGGAGGCCGCCGATCCGCTCGTGCGGCAGGAACGGCAGCCCGATCAGGAGCGAGCAGATCGGCACCGTCGCCTGCGCGATCGCCGCGACGCCGGAGTCGATGTGCGTCTCTCCCCACGCGACCAGCCAGAACGGGAGGGCCGCGTTGAGCGCGCCGAGCACGAGCGCCTCGCGCCAGACGCTCCGAAGGTCGGCCACCGCCCGTGCAGGCCCCTGGGCGATGAGGAGATAGGCCAGCAGCGCGACGGCCGCGATCAGCGTCCGCAGGGCCATCAGCGGCGCCGGGTCGAGCCCGCCGTCGACGCCGACCTTGATGAAGTAGTACGACGCCCCCCAGAGCGCCGCCAGCGTGAGGAGGAGGGCGGGATAGCTGCGCACCGCAGCAGGGTAGTCGGTCAGTCGACGCCGGACGGCTCGACCACGGCAGGTGCCCGACGCGCGAGCCCGGTTGCGACGGCGGTCCCGCCGAGCACCAGGGACAGGCCGATCAGCGCGGTCGTCGTCACGGCCTCGTCGAGGAAGACAGCGCCGTAGACGAGCGCGAAGGCGGGGACGAGGTACGTGACGAGGATCGCGCGCGACGCTCCGGCGCTGGCGATGATCGCGAAGTAGAGGAGGTACGCGAGGCCCGAGCCGAGGGCGCCCAGGGCGACGACCGCGGCGATCGTCCCGGGCGGCGGGGGAGAGGAGGGGAGCTGGAGCAGCGCGAGCGGCGCGATGAAGACGGCGGCGGCGGCGAGCTGCCCGATCGAGACCTGGAGTGGCGGCAGCGAGCGGACGGTGCGCCCGGCGTAGAGGACGGAGACGGCGTAGCAGAGCGCCGTCCCGATCACCGCAAGGGCGCCGAGCACCTGCCCGCCCTCTTGCACGCCGACGAGCAGCGCGACACCGACGAAGCCGATCGCGATCCCCACGAGACGCACCCCGGTGACCCTCTGGCTCGGGTCGATCCGGCTCGCGAGCAGGACGGTGAAGATCGGGGCGGCGGCCTGGATCACCGCGGTCAGGCCGGAGTCGATCCGCGTCTCCGCGAAGCCGAGCAGCCAGAACGGGATCGCGTTGTTGAGCACGCCGAGCACGATCAGCGGTCGCAGGTGCCCGCGCAGCGGCTCGAGCCCACCGCGTCCGATCAGCAGGGGCAAAAGGACGAGCACCCCGACCACGAGCCGTCCGAACACGACGACGGCAGGCTCGAGCTCGTCCACGCCGAGCTTGATGAACATGAACGAGGAGCCCCAGATCGCTGAGAGGAGGAGCAGGAGGGCGGCGTCACGGCGGGTCACGTGGTGGAGTGTGAACGTCCGCAGGCCCCCGGGGGTGAGGTTGGGATCCGGGGGACCGCTGAGCGGACGACCGTGGACGCCCCGAGGCGGTGCGACGGAGCGTGTGTTTCGCTGAGGGCGTGTCCGCCGCCGTTGCCCGATCAGCGCATGCGCTCGAGCCGGACGCGGTCGCCTCCGCGCTCGAGGTCGACGCGCGCGTCGGCCTCTCGACGGCCGAGGCGAAGGCCCGCCTGGCCACGGTCGGCCCCAACGCGCTCGTCCGTCCCCGTCGGCCGCCGTACGTGCGAATCGCCGCACGCCAGCTGGTCGACCCGCTCGTCGGCCCTGCTCCTGGTCGCCGCGATCGTCTCCGCGTCGATCGGCGAAGGGCTCGAGGCGGCCGTGATCGCCGCGATCGTCGTCCTCAACGCGCTGCTCGGCTTCGCCCTCGAGGCCGGCGCGGAGCGCGAGGTGCTCGCGTTGCAGTCGTCGCTCTCGCTCGAGTCCACGGTGATCCGAGACGGGATCGAGACGACCGTCCTCGCGGCCGAGCTCGTCCCCGGGGACGTCGTGCGCGTGCGCGAGGGCGACCGGATCGGCGCGGACGCGCGTGTGGTCGCCACCCACGGCCTCGAGGTCGACGAGTCGTTGCTGACGGGCGAGTCGCTCCCGGTCGGGAAGGACGCCCGTGCCGTCGCTCCCGAGGCGCTCCTCGCGGAGCGCACGTGCATCCTCTACGCCGGCACGGGTGTTACGCGGGGCAGTGCGACGGCCTTGGTCGTCGCTACCGGCGCTGCGACCGAGCAGGGCCGGATCGCCGAGCTCGTGCGGGATGCCGACGCCGCCCGCGACGCCGCTGCAGGTGAGGCTGGGCCGCCTGGCCCAGGTGCTGGTCGTGGTCGGGATCGGCGTCACGCTCGCCCTGGCGGGGGCGATGCTGGCCCGAGGGGAGCCGCTCCGCGAGGCGTTCCTCGTCGGCGTCTCGGTGGCGGTCGCCGCGGTGCCCGAAGGTCTCGCGGCGATCCTCACGATCGCGCTCGCGATCGGGTCGCGCGCGATGGCGCGCCGTCAGGCGATCGTCCGCACGCTCTCGGCGATCGAGACCGTCGGCGAGGCGACCGACGATCTGCGCCGACAAGACCGGAACGCTCACCGAGAACCGGATGCGAGCTCGCGCGGATCGAGCCGGCGGCCGGGGCGGACGAGCGCTCCGTCCTGGGCGCGGCGGCCGCAGCCTCCGCGGCCGAGGTCGACCCGGTCGACCGGGCGCTGATCCTCGCCGCGCGAGAGGGCAGGCGCCCGCACCGACCACGTCGTCGTCCGCTCGCTCCCGTTCGAGGCGTCGCGCAAGCGCGCGACCGTCGTCGTCGAGGAGCCGGACGGCGGTGCTCCGAGCGGTCGTCAAGGGCGCACCCGAGGTCGTCCTCGCCCGTGCACGGCGGGCGGAGCCGCAGCGGCTCGCCCTCGTCGCGGAGGCGTGGGCCGCGAGGGTGTCCGTGTCCTCGCCGTCGCCACGAGGGCGTCTCCTCCGCCGGGCGAGGACGGCCTCGAGGACGGGCTGACCGCCGTCGGGCTCGTCGGGCTGGCGGATCCGCTGCGCCCGAACGCGGCCGGCGCAGTCGGCGACTGCCCGGGAGATGGGCCTCACCGTGAAGATGCTCACCGGCGACCATGCGCTCACTGCCGCCTCCATCGGGCGGGAGCTCGGGCTCGACCCCGCGGACGTCCACGCCCGTTTCACCCCTGCGGACAAGCTCGAGCTCGTCGAGCGGCTCCAGGATGCCGGTGAGGTCGTCGCCGTGACGGGTGACGGCGTCAACGACGCGCCGGCGCTCCGCCAGGCCGACGTCGGGATCGCGATGGGAGGCGCCGGAACCGAGGCGGCGCGAGAGGCCTCGATGCTCGTCCTCACCGACGACGACTTCGCCACGATCGTCGCTGCCGTGGAGGAAGGGCGTCGTGTCAGCGCGCAACGTTCGCTCGTTCCTCGCGTTCCTGCTCTCGGCGAACGTCGGCGAGGTCGTGCTCTTCGCCATCGCCGTCGCCGCCGGGCTCGGCGTGCCGATGACGGTCGTCCAGGTCCTCGTGGTGAACCTCCTCACCGACGGGCCGCCGGCGGTCGCGCTCGCCGCCGACCGCGCCACGGAGGGACGGAGCTGGATGCGCCGTGGGCAGCCGCTGCTGGCGCGGCCGCTCGTGGCGGGGCGCTGCTCGTCGCCGGACTGATCGGGGTCGCGTCCCTCGCGGCGTTCCTCGTCGTCCGGGAGTGGCGGCCGGAGGCGGCGCAGACGGCGGCGTTCGCCACGATCGCCCTCGCCGAGCTCGCCTTCGTCTACGCGTGCCGCTCGGACTCCCTGCCGAGCTGGCAGCTGTCGCCGAACCGCTGGCTCGGACCTCGCGGTGGTCGCGTCGCTCGCGGTGCTCGCGGCGATCGTCTACCTGCCCTGGGCGCACGAGCCGTTCGGGACGGTCGCGCTGACCGCGCGCGAGGTGGGTCTCGTGATCGCCCTCGCGCTGGTGCCCGCCGTGGCGGCCGAGCTCGCGAAGGCGGTTGGCAGGAGGAGGTCGTCACGAGCGGCGGTTAGACTGACCGCCTGAGCTCCACCGTGGAACAGCCACTCCACCGCCAGCTCGGCCTCACGGACGGGGAGCACGACCGTATCGTCACGCTCCTCGAGCGTGACCCGAACCACTTCGAGCTGGCGGTCTTCTCGCTCCTCTGGTCGGAGCACTGCGGGTACAAGCACTCGGCGCTCCTGCTCCGGCGCCTGCCGAGCGAGGGGCCGCGCGTGCTCCAGGGGCCAGGCGAGAACGCCGGCGTGCTCGACCTCGGCGACGGCCTCGCGGTCACGTTCAAGGTCGAGAGCCACAACCACCCCTCGGCGGTCGAGCCCTTCCAGGGTGCCGCGACGGGCGTCGGCGGCATCCTGCGCGACATCTCGGCGATGGGCGCGCGGCCGATCGCGCTGCTCGACGGCCTGCGCTTCGGCGCTCCCGACGACCACTTCTCCCGCGCGGTCGGCGGTGTCGGCCACTACGGCAACTGCGTCGGCGTGCCGAACGTCGGCGGCGAGGTCGTGTTCGACGACGTCTACGCGTCGAACTGCCTCGTCAACGCGATGTGCGTGGGCCTGCTCCCCGCCGACCGCCTGATGACGCGCGAAGGCGACCACGGTCGGGGCGCACGTGCTCGTCTACGGCGCGACCACCGGCCGGGACGGCATCGGCGGCGCGTCCGTGCTCGCGAGCCAGGAGCTCGGCGAGGACGACGCGGACAAGCGGCCCTCCGTGCAGGTCGGCGACCCGTTCACCGGGCAAGCGCCTGATCGAGGTGTCGGTCGAGCTCGTCGAGCGGGGCCTCGTGCTCTCGCTGCAGGACTGCGGCGCCGCGGGGCTCGCGTCGTCCCTCTCGGAGATGGCTGCCGAGACGGGATCGACGTCCACCTCGACCGCGTCCCCTCCGCGAGGAAGGGATGGAGCCGTGGGAGGTGATGATCTCCGAGTCGCAGGAGCGGATGGTCGCGATCGTCGCCGACGAGCGGCTCGCCGAGGTCGAGGCGGTGATCGACCGCTGGGAGCTGCACCGCGCCGTGATCGGCGAGGTGACCGAGAGCGGCGAGCTGCGCGCGCTCTGGCACGGCGAGGAGGTCGGCGCGATCCCCGCACGCTTCCTCACCGAGGACTGCCCCCGCTACGTCGTCGAGCGCACCGCGCGTGCGCCCCGACCCGAGGTCCCGATCAGCCGTTCCGCCGACGGCGACCGCGCTCGTCGAGCTGCTCGGCTCGACGCGCTCCGCTCGCGCGCCTTCGTCACTCGCCGCTACGACCAGCTCGTGCAGTCGCGCACCGTCCGCCGCCCCGGTCTCGACGCGGCCGTCCTGCGGCTGCGTCCCGACCATCGGGGTCTCGCGCTCACGCTCGACGGCAGGGCGGGTCGGCTCGCTCGACCCGCGCGTTGGAGGGCTGCTCGCGATCCTCGAGGCGGCACGCAACGTCGCCTGCGTCGGCGGCGAGCCGCTCGGCTTCACCGACTGCCTCAACTTCGGCAACCCCGAGAAGCCCGAGATCGGCTGGGAGCTCGCCGAGTCGATCGAGGGGATGGCGCAGGCGTGCGAGGCGCTCGGGCTTCCGATCGTCTCGGGCAACGTCTCGCTCTACAACGACACCGACGGGCGCTCGATCCATCCGACGCCGGTCGTCGGCTGCGTCGGGACGTCGCGGACGTCCGCCGCGTACCGGGGCGCTGGAGCGCAGGCGACGTCGTGCTCGTGGCCGGCTCGGCGAGCCCGCTCACGCTCGCGGGCTCCGAGCCCCAGGCCCGCTACGGCACCTGCAGCGGCGAGCCTCTGCTCGATCTCGCCGCCGAGGTCGACCTCGTGCGCTTCATCGACCGAGATCGCCTCGCGGGCGACGCTCGTCCACGACGTCGCCGACGGCGGCCTCGCGGTCGCGCTCGCCGAGGCAGCGCTCTGGAGCGACGTCGGTGCCCTGCTCGACGTCGACGACGACCCCGTCGCGCTGTTCGGCGAGGTCGGCGGCCAGGTCATCTTCGCACTCCCGTCCGACCAGGTCGAGGTCGATCCGACGGGATCGGACGTGCAGGTGCGGCGGATCGGCACCGTCGGCGGCGACGAGATGCTCGGCGTGTCGCTCGCCGACCTGCGTGCCGCGTACGAGGGGACGGGCGCCTGATGTGCGGCGTCTTCGGCATCCGCTCGGTCGAGCGCGACGTGGCGCGGCTCACCTACTTCGCGCTCTTCGCGCTGCAGCACCGCGGGCAGGAGTCGGCCGGCATCGCCGTCTCCGAGGGCGGGCGGCTGACGGTGCTGCGCGACATGGGGCTCGTCGCCCAGGTGTTCAACGAGCAGCAGCTCCAGGCGCTCCCCGGTGAGGTCGCGATCGGGCACACGCGCTACTCGACGACCGGCGGCGTGCACTGGTCGAACGCGCAGCCGCTCGTGCACCACGGGCGCTGCCCGCACCGTCGCGCTCGGCCACAACGGCAACCTCGACGATCTCGCCGAGCTGCGCGACGAGCTCGCGGCCGACGGGATCCGGCTCGGCTCGACGTCCGACACCGAGGTGATCGCGGCGCTGATCGCCCGCGACCCGGCGCCGTTGCCCGAGGCCGTCGCGTCCACGATGCGCCGGCTCGAGGGTGCGTACTCGGTCGTCGCGCTCGTGGACGGCACGCTCGTCGCGTTCCGCGACCCGCACGGCATCCGGCCGCTGACGCTCGGCCGGATCGGCGACGACTGGGTCGTCGCCTCGGAGACGTGCGCGCTCGACCTGATCGGCGCGAGCGGCGAGCGCGACGTCCGTCCGGGCGAGGTCCTCTGGATCGACGAGCGCGGGATGCACAGCGCGCAGGCCGTCCCCGAGGGCCGTCGGGCCGCGTGCATCTTCGAGCACGTCTACTTCGCCCGGCCCGACTCGCGGCTCGCCGGCAGCGAGGTCCACACGAGCCGGGTGCGCATGGGGGAGCGGCTCGCCGAGGAGGCGCCGGCCGTGGCCGACCTCGTGATGCCGATCCCCGACTCGGGCACGCCGGCCGCGATCGGCTTCGCCAAGGCCTCGGGGATCCCGTACGAGGAGGGTCTGATCAAGAACCGGTACGTCGGGCGCACGTTCATCCAGCCCGATCAGGAGCTGCGCCGGCAGGGGATCAGGCTCAAGTTCAACCCGCTCGACGAGATCGCCGGGCAGCGGGTCGTGATCGTCGACGACTCGATCGTGCGCGGCAACACGATGCAGCAGCTCGTCGACGATGCTCTTCGACGCGGGCGCCGCCGAGGTGCACGTGCGCATCTCCTCGCCGCCCGTCGTCTCGCCGTGCTTCTACGGCATCGACATGGCCGACGAGGACGAGCTCGCCGCCGCGCACCGCTCGGTCGAGGAGATGCGCGCGCGCATCGGCGCGACCTCGCTCGCACTACCTCTCGCTCGAGGGGATGCAGTGCGGCGACGCGCCTGCCGGCGGGCACGTGTGCCGCGCCTGCTTCACGCGCGAGTACCCGACGGCGGTTCCCTCGACGGAAACGGTCGAGAAGCTCCGGTTCGAGCCGGTCGTCGCGCCCTCGTAGGTCAGGCGCCCGCCCGGGTACCGCACCCGTTCGGGTATGAGCGAGCTCGCGGGAGAGCCGCGCCCACGGCCATCGCGCATCCGGGGGATGGTCCGGGCCGATCCTTCGGTTACGCTCGGGAGGTGAGCTCCGAGGTGACGTACGCGGCGGCCGGCGTCTCGCTCGCCACGGCTGAGACCATCGTCGGCCGTCTGCGCAGCGCGGTCGAGAGCACGCGGACGCCGGCGGTCGACGGCGCATTCGGCGTCTTCGCGGGGCTGTACGCCCTCGACGACGACCGGCTGCTCGCGGCGTCCACCGACTCGGTCGGGTCGAAGCTCGTCCTCGGCAGGCGCGCCGGCAGGCTGCGCTGGTGCGGGATGGACCTGGCCGCGCACGGCATCAACGACGTGCTCACGACGGGCGCGGAGCCGCTCTTCTTCCTCGACTACGTCGCGGCCAACACGATCGACGAGGAGCAGGTCGTCGAGCTGGTCGAAGGGGCGGCCGAGGTATGCCGAGCCGCGGGCTGCGCCATCCTCGGCGGCGAGACGGCGGAGCTCCCGGGGATCTACCGCGACGAGGAGATCGACTTCTGCGGCACGGTGGTCGGCCTGGTGCGCCGCTCGCGACCTGATCGACGGGTCGCGCGTCGAGCCGACGGCGACGTCGTGATCGGGTTCGCCGTCGGCGGGGATCCACGCCAACGGCTTCTCGCTCGTCCGGCGCATCGTCGGCGACGGCCCGTTCGACGCCGACCTCCTGCTGCCGCCGACGGTCTGCTACCTCGACCACGTCCGGGCCCTGCGGGCGCGCGCCGACGTCCGCGCGCTCGCGCACGTGACCGGCGGCGGGATCGCCGGGAACCTCGCGCGGGTTCTGCCGCCGGGGCTCGGCGCGATCGTCGACGCGGGCTGCCTGGGAGCGTCCCGCCGTCTTCGGCTGGCTGGCCGAGAACGGCGTCCCCGAGGACGAGCTCCGCCGCGTCTTCAACCTCGGCGATCGGCTACTGCGCCGTCGTCCCGCCGGCGGACGCTCGGGAGGACGACCTCGTGATCGGCCGGATCGCGGCAGGCGTCGACGGCGTCGTCTGGGGTGACGCATGATCGGCGTGCTCGTCTCCGGGACGGGATCGAACCTCCAGGCGCTCATGGACGAGGGCCTGCCGGTCGTCGCCGTCGCGTCGAACGTCGAGGGCGCCCCGGCCCTGGCGCGGGCCGAGGCAGCGGGGATCCCCACGGCGGCGTTCCCGCTCGAGCGGTTCACGGGTCGCGTCGAGCGCGACCTCGCGATCGCGGACTGGCTTGCCGGGCACGGCGTCGGGCTGGTCGTTTGCGCCGGCTACATGCAGCTGCTGACGGTCGACTTCCTCGATCGGTTCCTCGGTCGCGTCGTCAACGTGCATCCGGCGCTGCTCCCCGCGTTCCCCGGCGTCCACGCCGTCGAGGACGCGCTTGCCGCAGGCGTCCCCGAGACGGGGGCGACGGTCCACCTCGTCGACGAGGGCGTCGACACGGGGCCGGTCCTGCGCCAGGAGGCGGTGCCGGTGCGCCCGGACGACACCGTCGAGAGCCTGCACGCGCGGATCCGCGAGGTCGAGCACCGGCTGCTGCCCGCGGTCGTGAGGGAGCTGATCGCCGCATGACGGTGCGCAGGGCTCTCCTCAGCGCCTACGACAAGACCGGCCTGATCGCGTTCGCGCGCGGCCTGCGCGAGCTCGACGTGGACCTCGTCGCGAGCGGGGGCACGGCGCGGCTGCTGGCGGAGGACGGGATCGACGTCACGCCGGTCGAGGAGCTCACCGGGTTCGACGACATGCTCGGCCACCGCGTCGTCACGCTCCATCCGGCGGTTCACGGCGGCATCCTCGCCCGGCGCGACGTCCCGGGCGACGTCGCCGACCTCGAGGAGCACGGGATCCTCCCCTTCGATCTGGTCTGCGTGAACCTCTACCCGTTCGAGCAGACCGTCGGCCGGCTCGACGTGACGTGGGACGAGGGGATCGAGAAGATCGACGTCGGCGGCCCCGCCATGCTTCGCGCCGCCGCCAAGAACCATGCGTTCGTCGTCCCGCTGTGCCGGCCGGACGACTACGACGACGTCCTCGACGAGCTTCGCGCGACCGGCGAGGTCTCCACCGAGACGCGGCACGAGCTGGCTGCGCGCGCGTTCTCGACGACCGCAGCCTACGACGCGGCCGTCGCCGCCTGGCTCGGGGGCAATCGCACGTTTCCCGAGACGGCCGTCGTCGGTCCTCGACCGCGTGCGCGGGCTCTCGTACGGCGAGAACCCGCACCAGGAGGCTGCCTACTACGCCGAGCGCGGGGCGCGCACCCATCTCCTCGCGCGCGTCGAGCAGCTGCATGGCAAGCCCCTCTCGTTCAACAACCTCAACGACCTCTCCGCGGCCAGGCTGCTCTCCCTCGAGCTCGACCACCCGGGCTGCGTGATCGTGAAGCACGCCAACCCGTGCGGCGTCGCCGTCGCGGAGACGATCGAGGACGCGTACGCGAAGGCGCTCGCGTCGGACCCCGTCTCGGCCTACGGCGGGGTCGTCGTGCTGAACCGGCCCGTCAGCGCCGCGCTCGGCCAGAGCCTCTCGGAGCAGTTCGTCGAGGTGCTGTTCGCACCCGGCTACGACGCCGCCGCGGTCGAGGCGTTGGTGCGCAAGGAGTCGACGCGGATCCTCGTCGACCAGGAGCGACGCGCCTTCGTGGCGGGCGAGCGCGACCTCAAGCGCGTGCTCGGTGGCGCGCTGCTCCAGGAGCGCGACAGCGGGCCCGACCCGCTCGATCTGATGACGGTCGCCTGCGGGGAGGCCGACACGGCCGTCTGGGATGACCTGCTCTTCGCCTGGGCGGTGGTCAGGCACGTCTCCTCGAACGCGATCGTGATCGCGCGCGGGGGGCAGACCCTCGGGATCGGCGCCGGCCAGATGAGCCGGGTCGACGCGGTCAGGATCGCGGTCGAGAAGGCTCGCGAGCACGGTCACGACCTGGCCGGAGCCGTCCTCGCCTCGGATGCGTTCTTCCCGTTCGCCGACGGCGTGGCGCTCGCGCTCGAGGCAGGCGTGACGGCGATCATCCAGCCCGGGGGGTCGCGCCGCGACGACGAGGTCGCCGCCGCCGTCGAGGCTGCGGGCGCCACGATGGTCCTCACCGGTCGCCGGCACTTCCGGCACTAGCCGGCCCACCGACCTGAGCCTCGAGCGGGCTCGGGAACGTGACGATCGCCACGTTCTCGCTGCTGTAAGGATTCTTTGGGCACTCGCTCGTTCGGGGGAGCGGCCCGGTACGGTGGCCTCCGATCCCATAGCGAACGGCCGCCTCGCACGTCTTCCTCTCGCGCGGCCGCGCCCCGGACCCTCATCGTGCTCCGTCTCCCCCTCCGCATCGGCTTGCTCCTGTTCGTGCTCACGCTCGTCGTCGGCGCCTGTGCCGTGCCTGTGCTGGTGACGGCGCCCGAGAGCCGTGCGGGCGGGGTTCCCTCCGTCTCCGACGCGAGCGTGCGCGCCATCCACGACCGGCCACACGTACGACGTGCGGCGCGCGAGACGCCGCTCGGCGCGCGCGCGATCCGGGTCGCGCGTCGCTACATCGGCGTGCCGTACCGGTGGGGAGGCGCGTCACCGTCGGGCTTCGACTGCTCGGGGCTCGTCTCGTACGTCTACGGGCGTCTGGGCGTGCCTCTCCCGCACAACGCGGCGGCGCTCTACGGGGTGGGGAGGCCCGTTCCGCTTGCGCGCCTACGGCCCGGCGATCTCGTGTTCTTCAGCGGGCTCGGACACGTCGGGATGGCCGTCGGCCGGGGGCGGTACATCCACTCGCCGGAGACGGGGCGGACGGTCGAGATCGACTCGCTCGCGGCGCGCGGGGAGCTCGATCGTCGGAGCCCGGCGGATCGTCGCGAGCTAGGAGCAGAGCTAGACCAGCTCGGTCGCTCCGCCTGCGGGACCGGTCTCGTCGCTCTCCTCGCCCATCGCCTCGAGCAGCCGCTCCCGTGCCTCGTCGACCGGAATCCGCGCGCCCTCCTCGATCTCGCGTCGCAGCGAGAGGAGCAGCTCCGCGACGCCCGGCGCCGCCTGCAGCTCGACCTCGACCGCCTCGAGCACGCAGCCGTCGTGCCAGAACGCGCAGCCCTGTCCAGGGCAGCGCTCGGCATGCCCTTCGGCGATCAGCTCGATGGTGCAGAGTCCGTGCTCGCTCATCACCCACCTCCCAAGGCACCGAGACGCTATCGAGTCGTCCCGCGGCAAGGAACGTGGTGTGCCCGTAGCCCGGTACGGAAAACCCGCAGTGGGCACGGCAGGACGCCGAGGGCGGAACGGTAGGCTTCGCCCGCGATGACCCCGACGTTCCCGACCGTGCTCGAGCTCATCGGCCAGACGCCGATCGTCCGGCTCGACCGGTTCGGGCGGGAGACCGGCGCCACGCTGCTCGCGAAGCTGGAGTTCCTCAACCCGGGCGGCTCCAACAAGGACCGGATCGGTCTCGCGATGATCGAGGCCGCGGAGCGCGACGGGCTGCTCAGGCCGGGTGGAACGATCGTCGAGCCGACGTCCGGGAACACCGGCGTGGGGCTCGCGATCGCCGCAGCGCACAAGGGCTACCGCTGCATCTTCGTGATGCCCGACAAGATGAGCCAGGAGAAGATCTCGACCCTGCGCGCCTACGGCGCCGAGGTCGTGATCACCCCGACGGCGGTCGAGCACGACTCACCCGAGAGCTACTACTCGGTCTCCGACCGGCTCGCGGAGGAGATCCCCGGCGGCTTCAAGCCCGACCAGTACTCGAACCTCGCGAACCCGGAGGCGCACTACCGCACCACCGGCCCCGAGCTCTGGGAGCAGACCGACGGCGGCCAGGTCGACGCGATCGTGATCTCGGTCGGCACGGGCGGCTCGATCACCGGGATCGGCCGCTTCTTCAAGGAGCGCCGCCCCGAGGTGCTGATCGTCGGTGTCGATCCCGAGGGTTCGGTCTACACCGCGGACGACGAGCACCCCATGCACTCGTACCTCGTCGAGGGGATCGGCAAGGACGCCTGGCCCGAGACGATGGACCCCGCGGTCGTCGACCGCTGGATCCGCGTCTCCGACCGCGACTCCTTCCTCACCGCCCGGCGGCTGGCGCGCGAGGAAGGTCTCCTCGTCGGCGGGTCGTGCGGGTCGACCGCCTGGGGCGCGCTGCAGCTCGCGAAGGAGCTCGGGCCGAGGGCGCGGATCCTGATGACGTTCCCCGACGGAGGGCGCTCGTACCTCTCGAAGTTCCACGACGAGGACTGGATGACGCAGTACGGCTTCGTCGAGCGGGCCGGGCGGCAGCCCACCGTCGAGGAGGTCCTCGACTTCAAGCACGGGCACCGCGAGCGGCTTCCCGAGCTCGTCACGATCAGCGCCGCGCAGAAGGTGGGGGCGGCGATCGAGCTGATGCAGCGCTACGGCATCTCGCAGCTGCCCGTCGTCCGGCAGGAGCCGCCCACGAGCGTCACCGACGTGATCGGGGCGCTCGAGGAGCGGGGCCTGCTCGAGCGCGTCGTCCGGAACCCCGACGCGCTCTCCGAGGACGTCGTCAACGCGATGCAGCCGCCGTTCGGCGCGATCGACGCGACCGAGACGCTCGACCGCGTCTTCCAGGACCTCACGGGGAAGCGGGAGGCGGTGCTCGTCGCGCGCGGTGTCGAGCCCGTCGCGATCCTCACGCGCTCCGACCTGCTCGAGTTCCTCGCCTCGCGCCGCACCCACGTCGAGGCCTGAGCTTCGGCCCCGCGGCGGTGCTGTGCGCGAGGCGGATGTGCGTACCGCACCGGCACGGCGGGGTCTGGCGGGGTCTGGCGTCGCGAAGCGAGCCGTGACCCCTTGCCGCGGCGCCCTGTGGCCTGTCCCGGGTCGCGCAGCCCGGATCGGGAACCGTCTGGCGTGCGCGTCCGACCGGGAGAGGCCGGTCAGGGCTGCTCGGCGGGGATCGTGCGGTCGGGGAGGTCCCCGACGACCCTGACCCGGCCGCCGCTCTCGCTCCGAAGCGTCGCGGCGACCGCGCCCACGATCACGACGGCTCCGACGATCGTCGTCGGTCCGGGACGCTCGCCGAGGAATGCCGCTCCGAGCGCGACCGCGACGAGCGGGTTGACGTACTGGTGGGTGACGACCCGCGAGATCGGCGCGTGCTGGAGGAGCCACGCGTAGGCGGTGAACCCCACGACCGAGCCGAACGTCACGAGGTAGATCCACGCTGCGACCGGGCCTGCCTCGAGATCCGCCCGGTCGAGGTCGCTCCACTCGCCGAGCGCGGTGGCGACGACGAGCAGCGCCGTGCCTCCGGCGAGCATCTCGATCACGGTGGTGGCGAACGGATCCGCCGGGAGGTCGAGGCGGGACGAGGCGAACGAGCCACGGGACCAGGCGATCGTCCCCACGAGCATGGTGAGGAGCCCGACCGCCGTGCCGCCACCGCGCAGGCCGTCCGGGGCGACCACGAGCGCCAGCCCGAGCAGACCGACGATCGCCGCGACGACGGTGGCGCGCCGCACGCGCTCCCCCGAGAGCGTCCGCCACACGACGACCTGCAGCGGCACCGAGCCGGCGATCATCGCGGCGACGCTCGAGTCGATGTGCTGCTCCGCGACGTGCACCAGCCCGACGCCGCATCCGAGCAGCACGATCCCCAGCCCTGCCGCCGCGACGACCTGTCGTCTCGTCGCCCGTAGACTGCGCCCCGCCACGAGCAGCACCGCGCCGAGGAGCACCCCCGCGGCGAGGAAGCGGGTGCCCGCCGCGAGCACCGGTGGAAGCGTCCGAACGGCGAGCTTGATCGCGAAGTACGTCGATCCCCACACGACGTAGACCGTGACGAGAGCGACCCAGACCCGTGCGTTCGTCGCCGGTCTCATGTGAGGGACAACGTGGTAGCGTCGTCGTCGGTGAGGTCGGGCTCGGGACGGTGAGGAGGAGCGACGATGGGGTTTCTCGACAAGGCGATCGGGCGTGCGAAGGAGACCGCAGCGGGCGTCGCCGACAAGGCAGCGCCGGTGCTCGACAAGGCGAAGGACGTCGCCTCCGACGCGGCCGAGAAGGCCGCGCCCATGGTCGACAAGGCGAAGGAGTCCGCCTCGGGCGCATACGGTGCGGCCGACGAGAAGGCGGGCGGACGCATCTCGGGCGCCGTCGACAGGGCCGGTGAGGTGGCCTCGACCGCCGTGGAGAAGGCAAAGGACGTCGTCGGCGGGAGCGCCGAGGACACGGTCGCCGACGTCGACGGCGCACCTGCTGCGACCGCGACCGTCGCGGACGCTGCTGCGGGCTCGTCCGGCGACGCCGCCGCGGCCGCAGAGGACGCGGTCGCGAGCGCAGCGGACGCCCCAGACGCCGCGTAGCCCGTCACACGCGGCCGGCTAGCGGGCCACGGCGGAGGCCGTCGGTCGAGCGGCTCTCCCCGTCCGTCCGATGAACGACGCGGCGTGGCCGCGTGCGTTCGCCTGTGCGAGCTCCGCCTCGTCGAGCGCGCCGATCCGGTGCAACAGCGCGAGCTCGTCGCGGAGGTGGGTGTGCATCATCTCGGGCCCGTCCGTCGCGATCGTGAAGGGGACCTCGTGCTCTGCGAAGCGCCGGAACGTCTCTCGCACCGCGTCCTCGTCGGGCAGCGCCTTGGTCAGGAGGTTCGAGGTGGGGCAGATCTCGAGCACCGTGCCGCCGGCGCGGAGGCGCCCCATCAGCTCAGCATCGCCCGCAGCCAGGATTCCGTGGCCGATGCGATCCGGGCGCAGCGTCTCCACGACCTCGCCGAGCTCCTCGAGGCCGGTCGCCCCTTCCTCGCCCACGTGGATGGTGACGCCGAGCCCCGCCGAGCGCGCCGTCTCGACCATCGGTGCGAGCGCCGCGTAGTCGTAGCGGAGACCCCCGGGGCGAGGGCCGGCGATGTCGATGCCGACGACGCCGCGGTCGGACCAGTGGATCGCCTTCTCGACGATGATCTCGTTCTGACGGCGGTCGAAGGTGCGGTCCATCATCAGGATCAGCCCTGCGCGCACCTGCGGGTACTCGAGGGAGGCACGGTCGAGCCCGCGGATCGCCGCGAGGATGATGTGGTCGAGGTCGCGCTCGCCGCCGCGGTTCCGCTTCATCGGGTTGAACCGCAGCTCGAGCGTCGTGATCCGCTGCGAGCGGTACGCCCCGCTGATCGCGGCGTGCACCGAGCGCTCGACCGCGAGCGGCGACGACTGGATCAGCTCGGTCCAGTGGTAGATCGCGTCGAGCGCGTCGAGGTTCTCGACGCCTCGCGGGTCGGAGACCGTGACGAGCTTGTCGAAGGCCCAGTAGTCCTTGACGGGCAGGGCGATCCCCTGCTCGTGCGCCAGGCTCCACATGATGTCCGAGGCGACCGAGCCGCCGAGGTGCGTGTGGAGCTCGGCGAGCCCTTCGCCTTCCAGGATCACGCGCGCCAGTCTACTGCGCGCCCGGGGCCGTCCTCTCCTCTCGCTGCTCGACCAGCTCCGCGTTCAGCGCCGCGCAGCCCGCTGCGACGTAGCCGAGCGCGTAGAGGGCGAGCATCAGCCCTGCGGCGAGACCGAGCGCCCCGTAGGTCGCCGCCTTCTGCTCGAGGTAGGGAAAGAGGACGAGGACGACCAGGACGTTGATGATCGCCACGCACACCCCGAACACGACCGCGCCGGGGAGCAGTGCACGCCAGCCCGCTTCGCCGTGGGGCAGCCACAGCGAGGCGAGCAGCCAGAAGGCCGGGTAGAAGGCGAGCAGCGCCGCCGTCATCACGAGGCTGACCAGCGGTCCGCCGCTGTCCTGGATGCCGTCGAGGAACGCGCGCACGAGCACGAAGCCGGTGAGGATCGCGAGCGTGATCGCGCTCGTGCGCAGCGGGGACGGGGTGGGGGTGATCCGCATCCGCCAGACGAGGAAGTGCACGGCGCGCAGCGCCCGGACGAGCGCGAACGTGGCGTAGAGGAGGAAGAGCCCGCCGAGGACGACGGCCGAGAAGAACCCGGGGCCCGAGCCACCGGCCGTGGCGGTCGAGACGGATGCCGCGATGTACCCGGAGATCCCGAACCGGTCGATCGCAGCCTGCTCGTCGATCACGTGGTCGGCGTCGAAGAGCTGGATGATCGAGACGACGACGAGCGAGAGCGGCAGCAGCCACACGAAGAGCCGGTAGGCGATGAGCGCGGCGAGCGCGCTGCCCCCGACCCGGGCGAGGCGTCGAGACGTCCCCCAGCCGAGCTCCGCGATCGGAGCGAGCGGGCCCTGCGTCGTGAGCCGCTCGGCGGTCGCGAGCCAGCGGGCACGACGCCGGCCGAGCCAGCTCTCGGTCGACGGCTGGTTCGAGAGCTCGCGGATCGTCTCGGCGAGCGTCGGCTCGTCGTCGAGCCGGCTCGGGTCGATGGGCGCGTTCACGCGCTGAGCGTACCTCCGTCCCTGCCCCCTCAGGCCGGTGGCACCGCGGCCTCGACCACGGCGCGCAGGGCGCCGATCCAGCCGGGGTCGACCGTGTGCGGCACCGGGCTCTCCAGCCGCGTCAGCCGTGCCCCTGCCGCCTCCATCGCGTCGGCGGCCTCACGGCCGAAGGACGCAGGGATGACGGGGTCGAGCGAGCCGTGCGCGACCGCGACCGGGAGGTCACGGGCCGACGCCAGCGTGAGGGGGAAGCCGGCGACCTGCGGCAGGAACCCCGACAGCGCCAGCACACCGGCAGGGCGCGGGCGCCCGGGGCCGAACGCGGTCGCCCACGACATCACGGTGCCCTGCGAGAACCCGCCGAGCACGACGCGGTCGGCAGCGACCGGGAGAGCGTCGACGAGGTCAGCGAGCAAGCCCGCCGAGGCGAGGAAGGTCTCGGGCTCGGGGGTCGGGATCCCGCCGAGCCTGTACCAGTGACGACCGCCGGGGGGCAGCGCGAACGGGCCTCCCGGCGTCACCCCGAGCAGCCTGCGCTCGGGGTCGAGGAGGTCGAGCAGCCCGAACAGGTCGTGCTCGTCGGCCCCGCGACCGTGGAGGAGGACGATGGCGCCCTCGGGGTCTCCTGCCGCAGGGCGCTCCCGACGGTCGAGCCCCGTCACGCGTGACGCTCCCGTGGGTTCGTGATCGGCGTGAGGACAGGCTCGACCTGCGCGCGGAGGTGCTCGAACGCGGGGGGCAGGATGAGCGACTCCCCGAGATGGTCGGGCTCCTCGTCGACGGCGAACCCGGGGCCGAGGGTCGCGATCTCGAAGAGCACCCCGCTCGGCTCGCGGAAGTAGACCGACCGGAACCAGAACCGGTCGATCACGGGGGTCGGGCGGTAGCCGGCGGCCGCGACCCGCTGCTGCCAGGCGACGTGATCGTCCATGGTCGACGACCAGGCGACGTGGTGCACCGTCCCGGCGCCCGGGACACCCGGGCCGGAGGCAGGGGCCGGATCGTACGCGAACAGCCCACCGCGCTCGGCCCCGCGCACCTCCCACGCCGTCTCGCCCACCGGGGCGAACCCGAGCACCTCCTCCAGGAGCCCCCGGCTGCGCGTCGGGATCGGTCGAGAACGCACGGACGCCGTCGAAGCCGCGCAGCGCGTGCTCGGCGGGGATGCTCGCGTCGTCGGCGGTCAGCGGCGCGTCGCGCGTGGCGTCCACCACCAGCTCGAGCCCCAGGCCCTCGGGGTCATCGAACCGGAGCCGGTCGCCGGCGCGCGTCGATGCGACGCCCTCGCCCCGCAGGCGCTCGGCCCAGAAGTCGAGCGCCGCGTCGGACGCGACGCGGAAGCTGATCGTGTGCACCATCCCCGCGCCGGGCCGGCCGCGTCGGGCGCCGGGGTACTCGAAGAACGTGATGTCGGCTCCGGCGCTCCCCGCCTCGTCGGCGTAGAAGAGGTGGTAGACGGTCGGGTCGTCCTGGTTGACGGTCTTCTTGACGAGACGCAGGCCGAGGACGCGGACGTAGAAGTCGACGTTCCCCGGGGCGTCTCCGGTGATGCAGGTCACGTGGTGGATGCCCTCGAAGCGCATCTCGACTCCTCTCTGCCGGCCGGCGACGTGGACGGGCGCCGTCGATCCTGGCATTGTCACGTTTCGCGCTCGAGCGGCGCCTGCCCTATACTACTTGCACATGCAAACGTCACGCGAACCGATGCTCACCCCCCTCGAGACGGCTGCCTGGCGCGGGTTCCTCCGCGTCCACTCGGCGCTCGTGCGCGAGCTCGACCACGAGCTCGAGCGAGAGCACGGGCTCCCGCTGCACCAGTACGAGGTGCTGCTCGTCCTCGCCGGGTGCGAGGGCGGACGCATGCGCATGAGCGAGCTCGCCGACAGCGTCCTGCTCAGCCAGAGCGGGCTCACCCGCCTGGTCGACCGGCTCGAGCGGGCCGGGCTCGTCGCCCGCGACCGGTGCGAGCAGGATCGCCGAGGTCTGTACGCGAGGATCACCGACGAAGGCAGGGCGCGCTTCGTGGAGGCGCGGCGGACGCACCTCCAGGACGTCCACGAGCGCTTCCTCGACCGGTTCACGACGGACGAGCTCGCCGCGCTGGCGAAGGCGTGGGAGAAGGTCGTCCCCGGCGCCGCCCGGTGATCCCGACCTGCGCGAGCGCATAGGGTGACACCGTGAAGATCGGCATCGTCGTGCCGTTCTCGTGGTCGTTCTGGGGGGCGGTCGTCGAGCACGCAGAGCTTCAGGCCCACGCGCTCATGGAGCGCGGCCACGACGTGCGCCTGATCATGGCCAACGATCCGCCCGGCCAGTTCACGCGCGTGCTCCACCCGCGGGTCGGGCGGCACGGCGATCCTCCGCCTCACGTGATCCCCGTGGGCCGGTCGGTGATCGTGCCGGCGAACGGGTCGCTCCCGAACATCGCGCTCAGCCCGCGCACCGTCTTCCGGATCCGCCGGACGCTCGCCCGTGAGCGGTTCGACGTGCTCCACCTGCACGAGCCGATGACGCCGGCGATCTGCGTCGCGGTGCTCGTCGCTGGCGACCGAGCCGATCGTGGCGACGCACCACGCCTCCGGCGACCTCGGCTGGATGAAGCTCGGGATGCCCGGCTGGGGATTCCTGATGGACCGGGTCGACCAGCGGATCGCCGTCTCCGAGCGAGCGCGCGAGTCGGCCGACCGCTGGCTCGGCGGCCCGTGGGAGATCGTGCCCAACGGGGTGCTCGTGCCGCCCCACGCGCGACCCCGGGAACCGCGAGCACACCGTCGTCTTCGCCGGCCGCCACGAGCCGCGCAAGGGGCTGCAGGTGCTGTTGCGCGCCTGGCCCGAGATCAGGCGTCGGACGGGGGCCCGGCTGAAGGTCGCCGGTGCCGATCCTCTCGCCGTCGGGCTCCTGATGAGGCGGCTGCGGACGCCGTCGGACGGGATCGACGTCGTCGGCTTCCTGGCCCAGGAGGATCTCACCGACCTCCTCCGCTCGACGAAGGCGCTGATCGCCCCGTCGCTCGGAGGCGAGAGCTTCGGGATGGTCCTCACGCGCGCGCTCGCGTGCGCGACCCCGGTCGTCGCGTCCGACATCCCCGGCTACCGCGAGGTGATCACCGCCGGCACGTCCGTCGCCGTCCCCCCGGACGACCCGCGCGCGCTCGCCGAGGCGGTCGAGAGCCTGCTCGCCGACGAGACGCGACGCGAGGCGATGGGGCTCGCCGGACGCGCCCTCGCCGAGGAGCGGTACGCCTGGCCGGACATCGCACGCCGGCTCGAGGGGATCTACGATCGCGTCGTGGAGGGCCGAGTGAGGGAGGCGGCGTGAGCCGTCTCGGAGCCGTCGCCCGGAACCCGTGGGCCCGCGGGATCCTGGTGCTGGCGATGCTGGCCACCGCGATCGTCCTGATCTGGTGGCGCGGGCCGGAGTGGGGGGTCGTGTACCACGCCTTCGACTTCGTCGCCTGGCGCTGGGTCGCCGTCGCGGTCGCGCTCAACCTGCTGTCGGTGCTCGCCCGCGCGATCTCCTGGAACCTGACGATCGACCAGGCGCTTCCGCCTCCGCACCCCTCGTTCGGCCAGGTGTTCTCGGCGTTCGCGGTCGGGCTCCTCGGAAACGCCGTGCTGCCCGCCCGGGCGGGGGAGCTCGCGCGCGTAGCCGTGCTGCGGCGTCACCTCCCGCACGGCCCGGGGACGAGCGTGACGCTGCTCGGCACGGTCTTCGCGCACCGTCTGTTCGACCTCTTCCCCGCATCGATGCTCGTGGTCTACGTCCTCCTCACGGCCAAGATCCCGCACTGGGCCGTGACGGGCCTCGTGATCGGCGGGCTCGTCGGGGTCGCCCTGCTCGCCGTCGCCGTCCTCGCGGCGCGCCGGGCGCACGACGGACGCGTCCATCTGGACAGCGCCGGCTCGGTCAGGCGGCTGCTCGCGATGGCGCGCCAGGGCCTGGCGGTGCTCCGAACGCCGAGCGCGGCGATCGCGGCGATCCTGTTCCAGACGATCGGCTGGTTCCTCCAGCTGATGGCGGTGTGGGCCGTCACCCGCGCCTTCGACATGGGCGTCCCGCTCCCGGCCGCGGCGCTCGTGCTGCTGCTCATGAACGTCGCGACGATCTTCCCGCTCTGGCCCGGCAACGTCGGCCTGCTCCAGGCGGCCGTCGCGCTCCCCCTCAAGCAGTACGGCGTCCCCTACGGCACCGGCTTCGCCTGCGGGCTGGTGCTGCAGGCGGTCGAGATGTCGGTGGGCGTCGGCGTCGGTCTCATCTTCCTGGCGCGCGAAGGGCTGAACCTCACCACCCTCCAGGGGATGGAAGACGAGGAGGAGAGCTCCGCCGAGCACGCGCTCGAGCACCTGATGGAGCAGGACGACGGCGCCGGGACCGAGCATCCTGCCGCAGCGGAGCCACCCGCGGCCCCCGTCGAGCGCGCCTAGCGATCGGGCCCGGCGTCGGCTCGATCCCGACCGGGGACGGCGACTTGCGCGAATCTCGATCGCGAGGGAAGATTTCCGCCTCGGACCCCGTCTAGGGGTTCAGACGGCCGAAGAAGTGGTCGAACCCCTCTCACAAGGAGCCAGGAAGATGGACGAGAACGAGCAGATCGTCGAGAAGAACAAGCTGGGTTCCGCCGACTTCGAGGCGCACAAGAAGACGCTCACGTCGCGACGACGCCCCGAGCGACGAGCTCGACATCGAGCGCGACAAGCTCGGCCGAGGATCGCCGTGCCGACGGACGACGGCGACGACTTCGAGGCGCACAAGCTCAAGGTCGACCGCCCGACCGTTCAGCGTCCGTCCCTGCAGTAGACGGCTCGTCGGCGCCAGGCGCCGACGAGCGACGACAGTTGAATCGGGCGCCCACGAGGCGCCCGATTCACGTCGTGGCGGCGGTATCGGTCTCGTTCACACGCGGCGCGCGAGGACGCGCTCCAGTGCCTCGAGCAGGCGCAGCGCATCGCCGCCGTCGTCCGCGCGCTCGAGGAGCGCGGCGAGGCGCGCGACGACCGCGGTCTCTCCCGTTCCGTCGAGCGCCTGCTGCGCGCGGCGGGCGGAGCGCAGCAGATCGAGGGCGATCGCCGCCTGGTGGGCGAACAGCTGGAGCAGGTTCATGTCCGCGAGGGAGAAGGGGCGATCGGTCGGCCGATCGAGCACCTCGAGGACGCCGATCGTCCGCTCGTCGACGAGGAGCGGAACCGCGACGAGCGCCCGGGGGACGTAGCCGGTCGCCTCGGCGGCGCTCTTCGCGAAGCGGGGATCGGCGGCGAGATCGTCGATCACGAGCGACTGGCCCGTGATCAGCACCCAGCCGGCGATGCCCGTGGAAGAGGGGAACCGGACGCCGACGAGATCCTGCTCGCCCTCGCCCGAGACGGCCTCGAACACGAGCTCGTCCGTCTCGTCGTCCAGCAGGAACACCGACGCTGCTCCCGCGTCGAAGATCGCCCGTGCGACGTCGACGATCGACTTCAACAGCTCCCGGTGCCCGTCCTCCGAGGCCAGCGACCCGACCGAGGTCGCCGCGCGTAGCGTCTCGTCGCTCATCCGTTTCCTCCCATGTTGTCGGCCGTGAGGTAGAGCACGCTCTTGAGCTGGAACGGCGTCAGCTCTGGGTGCTTCGCGAGGATGAGCGCAGACATCCCGGCGATGTGCGGTGCGGCGAAGCTGTTGCCCGTGCACTTCATCGTCCCGCCGCCGATCCACGCGACGTCGAGGTCGACCCCGCGTGCGAAGAACTCGACCGGGGGATCGGGGTTCGCGTACCACGAGTGGGGATCGTCGCCCTCGTGGCTCCCGACCGACACGACGGAGGAGAAGCGCCACGGATAGCTCTCGACCGGGCTGTTGTGCGCGGAGGCGACGAGGACCGTGCCGTTGAAGTACGCATCGTCCGCGAGGTCGTGGAGCGCGTCCGCGAAGCGGCGCTTCGTCGTCGAGAGGCTGAGGTTGACGACCTGGTGACCCGCCTCGATCGCGTGGCGGAGCCCAGCGAGGATGAGGTCGCCCGTGCCCGTCGCACCCGAGCCGAGCACCCGAACGGAGTGCAGACGGCAGTCCGGCGCAAGCGCCCGCACGATCCCGGCACAGGCGGTGCCGTGCCCGCAGACGTCACCGCCGTCGTCCTCGACGATCCTCGGCGTCCCGTCGTCGTCGAAGGTGACGACGACGGCACTGGCGACCTCGCCGATCAGCGGGTGGTCGCGGTCGATGCCGCTGTCGAGGATGCAGACGTCGACCCCTGCCCCCGTCGAACCTCCGAACGCCCACTCACGCGTGATCTGCTCGGACCAGTCGGGAGCAAGCGTCAGGGTGCGCATGGCGTCGGCCGGGAGGCTCCACGCCGGGAGCATGCCGCTCGCTCACGTCGCCTCCGCGGCTCTCGTCGCGGCGGCGGCGCGCAGCGAGCGGTCGTCGCCCGGCCGCGTCGCGAGGTTCGCATCGACGAGCTGAGCCGAACCGCGGGTCGCCGCGACCGCGAGCTCGTGCGCGACGACGGCGTCGGGGCGCACCATGGGTCGACAGTGCTCTGCCGCCAGCGCTGCCAGCGTGGCGACGTCTGCGCACGCCTCGGCGATCGCGAGCGGCACGTCCGTCGCGCGGAGGAGTGCCGGGCCGAGACCCGACCGGCGGCCCTCCGCCCGTGCCGCCCGGAGCTCTGCGAGAGCCTCGCCGAACGCCGCGGCGTCGTCGTCGGCGAGCGCGAGCAGCCGATCCTCGAGCGCGGCCGCCTGGGCGGCGATCCCGGCGGCCTCCGTCCAGTCGGGAGACGCGCGCGCGACGAGGCCGACGAGTGCCGCCGCCATCGCACCCGCGACCGCGGCCGCCGATCCGCCCGACGGCGTCGGGGCCGGCTCACCGAGGACGGTGTGCAGCTCCGCGACGGTGAGCGCTCTGATCGGCGGCGTCTGGCTCACCGCTCGAGTCTATGGCGAAGCGCTTCGACCACCGCAGGGCTCGGCTCGAGTCCTGCGTCGAGGAGCGCCTGCTCGAGGCCCTCGACGACCCGGGCGCGGTAGGCAGCGTCCTCCGTCGCACGGGCCACGAGCACGTCGATGCCGGCCAGGGCGGAGGGCAGCTCCTGCGCCGCCGCGATCCAGCCGTCGGGGGCGGGCGGCAGCAGCCGCAGCAACCCCGCGATGCGCTCTTCGGTGTGGTCGATCGTTCCGTCCATCAGCCACTAGACGGGTCGGGGGCCGGTTTTCTTCCATCGCGCTCCTCGAGGACGCCCCGGAGCCGTGTCAGACACCGCGAGATCCTGCTGGCGATCGTGCCCGACGGCAGGTCGAGCGCCGCCGCGATCGTGTGGTAGCTCTCGTCACGGCAGAAGAACCGGTCGAGGATCTCGGCGCAGTCTCCGGACAGGGTGTCGAGCAGCTCGCGGAGGTCGAGCGCCTCGTCGAGCAGGGCGAGCTCGTCTTCGGACTCCTGCTCGGGCGGCGCGTCGGTCAGGACCTCGCCGTCGTGCGCCCGGAGCCGGTCGACGCAGCAGCGCCTCGCCGTCTGCGCGATCCACGGTCGGAGCGCCTCGGGGTTGCGGAGCGACCCGAGTCGCTCGTAGACCCGTGCGAAGACGTCCTGAAAGGCGTCCTCGGCGTCGTGGCCCTGCAAGCGGTAGACCCGGCTCACGATCGCGTGGACGTACCGCCCATAGCGCTCGACGAGCGCCCGCCAGGCGGCCTCGTCGCCGGCCCGGCAGCGCTCGACGAGCTCCGCGTCCGTTGCGACCGAGCCGATCAGGGCGCTCCCTTCGCGTTGGCTCTAGCGCGACTGCGCCGAGCGGAGGCGCTCGGCGAGGATCTCGAGCAGCGTCCAGGCGACGTCCGGGCGCGTCTCCACGAAGCTGCGGAAGCTCCAGACGGGGAGCGCGAAGGCCTTCAGCTGCGTCGTGGCGGTGATCGTCGCGGAGCGCGCCGACTTGTCGACCAGCGCGACCTCGCCGAAGGCGTGGCCGGCCGAGATCGTCCCGACCTTGTCTCCGCCGACGGTGACGTCGGCCTCGCCGCTCTCGACGATGAAGAAGTTGAGCCCACCGATCCCTTCTTCTGCGATCAGCGCGCCCTCGGCGAAGTCGCGCTCGATGAAGTCGCCGGCGAGTCGCTCGAGGGTGGCGTCGTCGACGTTGGCGAACAGCTGTACGCCGCGGAGGAGCTCTGGTGTCGGTTTGGACATGGGTGCGACTCTACAGCCCGGAAGATCCCGTGTCACGGGGAAGGTCGTCCGGCCGGGCGAGCGCCTCCACGCGCAGCTCCGCTGCGTCGAGGCGCTGCGCGCAGGCCCGGTAGAGCGCCTCGCCGCGCTGCCAGAGCCGGATTGCCTCGTCGACGGGGACGTCGCCCTGCTCCAGCGTCTCGACGATCCCGTCGAGCTCTCGCTGCAGCACCTCGAACGGCGCGTCGGCCGGGATCGTCACGTCCTGCTCCGAGCGCTCCTGCGTCATGTGCGCACCTCCACGATCGTCGCCCCGAGCGAGCCGCTCGCGAGCTGGATGTCCACCCGGGCCCCGGTCGTCACGGCGTCGGAGCGTCGCAGCACGGCGTCCCCCGCCCGGACGATCGCATACCCCCGGGCCAGCGTGGCATGCGGTGCCAGCGCCTGAAGGCGGGCGCCGCCGGTGTCGAGCGCGGCACGCCGGCGCTCGAGGAGCCGCAGGGGCGCCGCCGTCAGCCGCTCGTGCGTTCGACCGAGCGTCGCCCGATCGCGGTCGAGCGAGCGCACGAGCGCTGCCTGCGCCCGGCCTCGGCGCGTCTCGATGCGCTCCCGCTGCCGCTCGAGCCTGGTGCTCACCCCTGTCGCCATGCGCGCCCGCGCGCGCTCGAGGGCAGTCCGCACCTCGGCCAGGTCCGGGACGACGAGCCTGGCCGCGGCGGTCGGCGTCGCCGCGCGCACGTCGGCCGCGAGGTCGCAGAGCGGCGTGTCCTGCTCGTGGCCGATCGCCGAGACGATCGGCACCGGCGAGGCGGCGACCGCGCGAACCACGCGCTCGTCGCTGAAGGGGAGGAGGTCCTCGATGCTGCCGCCGCCGCGGGTGAGGACGATCACCTCGACCCGCGGATCCGCGGCGAGCGCGGCGAGACCGCCGACGATGCCGTCGGGTGCGCGATCCCCCTGGACGCGCGTCTCGGCGACGATCAGGGTCACTGCAGGAAAGCGCGCGCGGATGGCTGCGACCACGTCCCCGCGCGCGGCGCCCTCCGTGCCCGTGAGCACGCCGATCACCCGGGGCATCCGCGGGAGCGGCCGCTTCCGGCGCTCGTCGAACAGGCCCTCCGCAGCGAGCTGTCGCTTGAGCCGCTCCAGGCGCACGAGCAGGTCTCCTGCGCCGACACGCTCGATCGCCGAGGCCCGGAAGACGAGCTCTCCGCGCTGCTCCCAGAGGTCGAGGTCACCGCACGCCTGGACGCGCTCCCCGTCGAGGAGCTCGAGTCCGGTCGCGTCGTACCGACGGCGCGGCATCTGCACCCGGAGCGACGCGCCGCTCTGACCCTTGAGCGTGAGGAACACGGTCGCCCACGCGTCGTTGCGGCGCAGTCCGCTGACCTCACCTTCGACCCAGACCGCCCTGACGCGCTGGAGGTACGAGCGCAGCCGTCCGTTGAACTCCTCGACGGCGTAGACCGTGCGCTCGGGGGTCGTCCGGTCGGCGTCGCTCACCGCCCCAGCCTACTCGGGCACGGGGCGCCGACGAGGTCTCAGAGCAGGATCTCGGCCGCGGTCACGGGGCTGCAGCCCTGCCGCACCAGCGTCACGCACGTGTGGAGATCCGCCTCGCTCACGGCGAGCCTCTCCGCGAGGTGGAGCGGGAACCCCGCCTCGATCAGCACGTGCAGCCGCCAGCTCTCGACCTTGGACTGCTCGTCCTCGCGCCACACGGATGTCTCGGTCGCCTCGGCCATGGTGAGCGGCAGTTTCGTCCTCACTGCGACGATCCCTTCCCGCCGAAGTTGGCGGCGTGCCGTCGGGCGCGTCGGCGCGCGCAGGAGCTGCGGCCTCAGCTCTCGTCGAGGCGGCGGGCGAGCTCCTCGCTCGAGAGCAGCTCCACCGCCCGCTCGAGCTCGCGGTGGAGGCGGGTGGTCGCATCCTCGCGCGCCTCGCGGAACCGCTCGTCCACCTGCTGAAGCGCGAGCTGGGCGTGGTGCTCGACCTCGCGGTCGATCACCCGTGCGAGACGCTCGGTCTGGCGCTTCTCCCATTCGACCAGGATCACGTCGAGCCTCGCCCGGACGTCGACTTCCGCGCGCTCGAGCGACTCGGCGATGGCCGCCTCTCGAGCCCGAAGCCGCTCGGTTATCTCCTCGATCGAGCGTCGCCGGTCGGCGGTGCTCGCCTCGAGCTCGTCCAGCGCCTCGCTCACGGCCTGCCCCGCCGCCCGCTCGAGCTCGTCGCGGAGCCGCTCGACGGTGCGGCGTTGCTCGTCGGCCGAGGAGCCGAGCGCCGCCGCCTCGGCTGCGATGCGCGCCTCGACCTCCGCGACGGCGGCGCGCTGCGCCTGCTCGACCCGTGCGATCTGCTGCTCGAAGTGCCGTTGCGAGCGGTCGAGGTCGTCGGTGAAGCCCCGGAGCCGCTCCTCCAGACGTCGCTCGGTGCGCGCGAGCTGGTCGGCGAGGTCCTCGCCGGCTCGACGCTCCCGCTCGACGAACGCCGTGCGCCGCTCCTCGCCGAGCCGACGCTCCTCCTCGGCCAGGATCGAGATCGACGCGGCCCGCTCGCGGGCGAGCGTCCGACGCATCTCCTCGACGTGGAGCGCGGTCTCCTCGTCGACGGCACGGCGGACGGCGGCGCGTGCCTGATCGACGAGGCGATCGGTGTCGCGCGCCCGATCCCGGCTGCGCCGGAGCGCGAGGTAGAGCACGAGCGCGAGGACGAGCGCGGCCGCGAGGCAGGCGGCGAGGATCCAGACGGTCACAGCGGGATGCTAGTGCGGGTCGTGCCGCTGCGTCTGGACGCCGACGCTTGCGGTCAGCCGACCTGCCAGACGACGAGCGTCGCCGCGACGAGCACCGTCGCGAGCGCGAGGAGCCGGAGCGCAGCCTCGGGTGCGCGGATGAGCGCGTCGCGGTCGAGCGGCTCCTGGCTGCCGTCGCGCAGGGAGAGCGCTCCCTCGACCCCGACGACGTCGCGCCGCAGACGGCGAACGGCTGTGGAGAGGGCTCTCTGCGCGAGCGAGAGCACCGTCGCCCACGCTGCTGCGACGACCGCGACGGGTCTGATCTCCTCCGTCTGGGCGAGGAACGCCGTCAGCACCGGAAACGCACCCCACGCGAGGGCGAAGCCGAGATCCGTGTGGACGCGACCGTCGAGCCACTCGAGGTTGTACGCGGGGACGAGCAGCGCCCCCAGGGCGATCGGCAGGAGCAGCCACCAGGTCGTGCCGGCCGCGACGACCACGCCGAGCCCGCAGGCCGCCGCGACGGAGAGCACGGCTGCGGTGACGAGGGCCCGCGAGGAGATCGACGTCCCCAGCGGGCGGCCGTTGAGCTCGTCGAGGGCGTGGGCGCCGACGCCCATCGCGAGCGCGAACGCCAGCACCGTCACGCCGAGGCGACCCCACTCGACCTCGGCGGCGAGGCAGCCGCCCACGACGACGTACGCCAGGTGCCAGGCGGTGTAGGGGAGGTGGAGGATCGTCACCCAGGCGCGCCAGCCGCTCCGCCCCACCGCGTAGAAGGCGGGTGGCGGGGTGCTCACGTGCGCGTTCCCCAGACGACCACGCCCCCTCCGAGGCTCATCCGTCGCAGGTGGAGGTCTCCGATCCCGGCGTCGCGCCACAGCCCGAGCAGCCGCGGCTCCGGATAGCGCGCGTGGAACCCGCGGATCGACGGGCCGAGGAACCGGCCGACCTCCCTCCACTCGCGAGACACGGCGCGCCCCCCGAGCGGGAGCCCGACGTCGCAGTAGAGATCCCAGAGCGGCCTCCAGACGCCGCGGGGCACGGCGAACTCGAGCATCGCGACCGTCCCTCCGGGCCGGACGACCCGTGCGAGCTCGTGGAGCGTCGCGCCCGGGTCGTCGACGTACCGGAGCAGGTACGTGAACGTGAGGTGGTCGAAGGCCGCGTCCGCGAACGGGAGGGCCTCGGCCGAGCCGGTGACGAGAGCGACGCGGCTCCCGAGGCGTGCGCGAGCCGTCTGGAGCATCCCGGGCGACTGGTCGAGCCCCGTGACGGTGAAGCCCGCGTCGAGCAGTCTCGCGGCGACCAGGCCGGTTCCGGTTGCGACGTCGAGCACGTGGCCGCCGTCCCGTGGCAGACGCGAGACGAGGAAGCGCCGCCAGCGAGGGTCCTGACCGAACGAGAGGACGGCCCCGACGCGATCGTAGGTCGGTCCCAGCGGAGCGAAGAGCTCGAGCGCATGGCTGCGGCGGGCGGACACGTCGCTCTATCCTGGCACGGTGGGTCTGGTCGAGGAGCTCGAGCTCGTCGCGGCGGAGGCCGCGCCGCTCGGCGACGGCGCACGCCTCGTTGCGGTGCTCGTGGCCGAGGCGGCACAGGGCGTCCGGGCGTACGTCTGCGCGTTCGAGGCGGCCGACGGCGCCCGGAGCTGGCTCGTCGTCGATCCCGCGGGTCGACCGGTCGCGGACCGGCGTGACGCCCGCGACGCGGTGTCGATCGCGGCGCTGTGCGAGATCGCGGAGGAGGCAGCCTTTCCGGGTGACCTGGACGAGCTGCGCTCCCAGCTCGTGGCGCTGCGGATCTCCGAGGCGCCCGAGGGGATCGAGGAGGCGGAGGCGGCGGTGGGGGATCTCCAGCGGACGCTCGGGGCGCCACCGATCATCGCGTCCCCGGAACGGCTGGACGACATCGGTCGTGCCGCGATGCGCCTGGAGCGGGCTCTCGATCCGACCGTCCCGTCGCCCTTCGCGGCCGCGATGCGCTCCGCCCAGGCCGTCGTCGACGAGCTGTGGCAGGAGGTCGAGCTCAGCTACCGCGTGGCGCTCGACGGCTGACGGCCCCCGGCGCCGCGCCGGGCGCCGCGTGCCGCGCTAGGCTGCAGCGATGGAGGGCGGTGGCTTCTTCCCGTTCGGCGGCGACCCCGACGACCTGATGCGCGGTCTGCGCGAGTTCGCCGAGCAGCAGGCCGAGGGCGTCAAGGACGCGCAGCGCGAGCAGTTCGCGACGCTGACCCTCGGCACGGCGGTGGAGCTCACGAAGGCTGCGCTGGCGCAGGTCCAGCCCACCGGGTCGGTCGACGAGCAGACGATCGCCCTCCGTGACGCCATGCGCGTGCTCTTCCCCGAGGCCGTCGCGCTCGTCTCCGCCGCCCGCCAGGGCTTCATGGCCTAGCCGATCAACCATCCAGGGGAAGGGCACTCCCGCGTCGCGCCCCCGCCGTCGTGAAACGGCGGCGGCTACGGCTCCCAGCTCCGGGAGATGAGCGCGAGCAGGAGCGCCTCCTCGGTCGGCATCCTGTTCTCGGCCTGGCTCCAGACGACCGACTGCGGCCCGTCGAGGACCTCCGCGGCGACCTCCTCCCCTCGGTGCGCGGGCAGGCAGTGCATGAAGACGGCGTCGGGTGCTGCGAGCGCCATCAGGCGGCCGTCCACCTGGTAGGGGCGGAGAGCCTCGAGACGCGCCTCGCGCTCGTCCTCCTCACCCATCGACACCCAGACGTCCGTGTAGACGGCGTTGGCGCCCGTGACCGCCTCGGCCGGATCGGAGACGACCGTCGCCGGGACGTCGTGGACGTACCCCGACGGGGCGGCGAGGACGAGCTCCATCCCCGTCAGGCGTGCCGCCTCCGCGAGCGAGCGGGCGACGTTGTTGCCGTCGCCCACGAAGGCGACCTTGAGCCCGTCGAGCGAGCCGAAGTGCTCCCGCAGCGTGAGGATGTCGGCCAGCGCCTGGCACGGGTGGTGCTCGTCGGTGAGCGCGTTGACCACGGGCTTGCTCGCAGCCTCCGCCAGCTCGTCGACCGTCGCCTGCGCGAAGGTGCGCACCACGATCGCCGAGGCATAGCCGGAGAGCGTCCTCGCCGTGTCGCCGAGCGTCTCGCCTCGCCCGAGCTGCAGCTCGTCGGGGCGCAGGACGAGCGGGAGCATCCCCAGCCGTTCCGCCGCGGCCGCGAAGGAGACGCGCGTGCGCGTCGAGGGCTTCTCGAAGAAGCAGACGACGGTGTCGCCGCGCAGCGCGTCGACGAACCCGTGCGGCCGCTGCTTCATCGCCACGGCGAGGTCGAGCAGCGCCGTCAGTCCCTCAGCGTCGAGATCCGTCACGCGGAGGAAGTGGTCGGGGACGGCCGGTGCGTGCACCGTGGTCATGAGGAGGCCCCCTTCTCCCGGGCGAGGGCCGGGGTGCGATGCGCCAGCTGGACGATCGGTGCGAGCACGTCCTCGAGCGTCGGCTCGCCGAGCTCGCGCAACGTGTAGCGGGCGTGTCGCAGCGGGTGACGGACGTCGATCAGGCGCCCGAGGTCGAACGGGGTGCCGGTGACGACGACGTCGCAGGGGACGCGGTCGATCGTCTCGGCCAGCTCGCGGAGCTGGTCGTCGCCGTAGCCCATCGCGGGCAGGACGGCGCCGAGGTGCGGGAAGCGCTCCAGCGTCTCCGCGATCGTCCCGACGGCGTAGGGGCGAGGGTCGACGAGCTCGGCCGCGCCGGCTGCGCGCGCCGCGACCGTTCCCGCTCCGAACGCCATCCCGCCGTGCGTCAGCGTCGGACCGTCGTCGACGACGAGCACCCGCGCTCCCTCGAGCGGCGGGCCGGGATCGAGGGTCACGGGCGACTCGGCGGTGATCACCACGGCGTCGGGGTTGACCGCGGCGATGTCGGCCAGCACGCGCTCGACGTCCTCGAGCTGGGCGGAGTCCACCTTGTTGACGATCACCACGTCTGCCATGCGCAGGTTGGTCTCGCCGGGGTGATAGGCGAGCTCGTGGCCCGGCGCGGAGCGGATCGGTGACGGTGATGTGGAGATCCGGCTCGTAGAACGGGAAGTCGTTGTTGCCGCCGTCCCACACGATCACGTCTGCCTCGTCCTCGGCCCGGGCGAGGATCGTCGCCGTAGTCGACGCCGGCGTACATGATCATCCCGAGCTCGACCGGGTGCCTCGTACTCCTCGCGCTCCTCGACGGTCGGGTCGGCCGCGTCGATGTCGGCGAGCGTCGCGAAGCGCTGGACGCGCATCGCCTCGAGGTCGCCGTACGGCATCGGGTGCCGCACGAGCGCGACCCGGAGCCCGGCGTCGCGCGAGGATCCGCCCGATCCGCCCGGCTCGTCTGGCTCTTGCCGCAGCCCGTGCGCACCGCGGTGACCGCGATCACCGGCTCGATGCGACTCGAGCATCGTCGCGTGCGGTCCCAGCAGACGGAAGTCGGCACCTGCGGCGAGCACCGTCGACGCGTGGTGCATGACGTCCGCGTGGGCGACGTCCGAGTAGGCGAACACGACCTCGTCGACGTCGTCGTCGCGGACGAGCTCCGCGAGCTCGGCCTCCGGCCGGATCGGGATCCCGTCCGGGTAGAGCGGCCCCGCCAGCGACGCCGGGTACGTCCGATCGTCGATCCCGGGGATCTGGGCGGCGGTGAACGCGACCACCCGTGTCGTCGGGTCGTCGCGGTAGACGACGTTGAAGTCGTGGAAGTCACGACCTCCGGCTCCCATGATCACGACCTTGCGCATCGGTGCGATCCTCCATCCGCGCGCTCGGCGGCGGCGGGGGGCCGGCGCCGGCGACGCCTCTACACGCTCCCATTCGACCCGAAGTCGGCCCTGCGGCCATCGGCGAGAGCGCCTATCGCGGGTGTGGAGAGGTACTGAGCCGCGGAGACCCGTGACGGAGGCGCGTCTCCGGCGTTACGATCGGCTCGGATGGGGGTTCTCGACGGCATCGTCGCGCGCGCCCTGCCGGTCGTGCCGCGGGCGGATCGTCCGGCGCGTGTCGGCGCCCTACATCGCAGGCCCGTCGCTCGAGGACGCGACGCGTGTCGTCGCAGCGCTCAACGCCGCCGGCAAGCTCGCGACCGTCGACGTCCTCGGCGAGGAGATCCGCTCCCCCGACGAGGCGCGCGCGATCGCCGGGGCGTATCGCGGCGTGCTCACGGCGATCCGCGATGAGAGCCTCGACGCGAACGTGAGCGTCAAGCTCACCGGCCTCGGGCTCGTCCTCGATCAGGATCTCTGCCGGGAGCTGCTCCAGGACGTCGCTGCGCACGCCGCCGAGCAGGGCTCGTTCGTGCGGATCGACATGGAGGACTCGAGCTGCACCGACGCGACGCTCGCGGCTCTATCGCGAGCTCCGCGCGGCGGGCGTCGACAACGTCGGCATCGTGCTGCAGGCGGCGTTGCGCCGGACGCTCCACGACATCGCCGATCTCGCCGACCTCCGTCCGAGCGTGCGGCTGTGCAAGGGGATCTACGTGGAGTCCGCGAGGGTCGCCTACCAGGACGCCGAGACGATCCGGCGCGAGCTTCGTCGACTGTCTCGAGGCGCTGCTCGCGGGCGGCAGCTACGTCGGCGTCGCCACCCACGACGAGCGGCTGATCGTCGAGTCGCTCGCGCGCCTCGACGGGATGCCTGCGTCGGAGTACGAGCTGCAGATGCTCCTCGGCGTGAGGGAGGGACGGGCGTCGGAGCTGGTCACGGCCGGACACCGGCTCCGCGTGTACGTCCCGTTCGGCCAGCGCTGGTACGAGTACTCGCTCCGCCGCCTGCAGGAGAACCCGGCGATGGCGACGACGATCGCCAAGGCGACTGTCGGCCGGTCGTCGGCCGCGCGTAGCGAGCTGTCCGAGGCTCGCGCACCGCTGCGGTTCGCACTGAAGGAGGGGTTCCCTGGGGGAACCTCGGTTCCCCCGGCTTCAGGGATTGCCTCGCTCGGGCGGAATGCCCGCGTGGGGATCCGCTCCTGCGGATTCCCACGTTCGGGCTAGCAGGGAAGGCTCCACCCGCCGTCGATCACGAGCGTCTGCCCGCGGATCATCTCGGCGTCGGGCGAGCACAGGAACGAGACGACACCTGCGACGTCGGCCGGGGTGACGATCCGGCCCGGCGGCGTTGTCGGCTCCCATCTCGAGCATCTCCTCCCGGTTCGGGAAGTGGTCGAGCGCGTCCGTGTGCACGACCCCGGCGGAGATGGCGTTGACCCTGATCCCGCGCGGCCCGAGCTCGACGGCGAGGTAGCGCACGAGCGCTTCGAGCGCGGCCTTCGAGGTGCCGACCAGCGTGTAGTTGTCCAGCACGCGGACTGCGCCGAGGCTCGAGATCCCGACGATGCACGCGCCCGCGGGCATCGCGGGTGCCGCAGCGCGCGTCAGTGAGAGCAGCGCGCGGGCGTTGGCGGAGTGCGTCCAGTCCCAGTGCTTGTCCTCGGTCTCGAGCGCGGGGCGGATGACCCCGGTCGCCGCGTTGTGGACGAGGACGTCTATCGGCCCGAGCGCAGCGACCTGCTCTGCGACCCCGGTGGACGAGACGTTGCCGCGGACGAGCACCGGCTCCGCGCCCAGCGTCCGCAGCTCCCCGGCGGTCTCCTCGGCGGCGCCGTCCGAGCGGAAGTACCCGATCGCGACGCGGCTCGCGCCCTCGCGCGCGAAGCGCAGCGCGATCTCCTTGCCGATCCCGCGCGAGCCTCCCGTGACGAGGATGCTGCGGCCCGTGCCGCTCACCGCGGCGCGACCGGCTCGACGCCCCACGCAGGCGCCGACGACGGGATCGTCTCCCAGCCGGGCCGCTCCGCCGACTCGCGCTCGGCGTCGTCCTCCGCCTTGCTGGAGGCGTTGCCGAGCCGCTCGAGCATGGCGATCCGCTCCTCGGCGTAGACGCGCACCGCGTGGCCTTCCGGGAGATCTGCGACTGCCTCGCGCACCCGCGCCCGGATCTGGAACGCGAAGTGGGGGGTGGCTGGCCCGACGAGGGCGTCGATGTCGTCGGTGGTCGGCTCGGTCATCGCGCGCCCAACTGTAACGAGTAGCGTCGCCGGCATGCGCCGACCGTCCACCGTCGAGGTGATGCTCCTCAGCGCGATCGGGCTCTGGGCGCTGAACCTCTCGGTCACGCGCTACATCCTCACGCACGGGTTCCTGCCGCTGGCCTACGGGAGCGTCCGCTACGGCCTCGCCGCGCTGGTGTTCGTGGGGATCGTCCTCGTCGCCGAGCGGTCGTTGAGGCTCCCGCGTCGAGATCTGGTCATCGCCCTGGCCGCAGCCTTCGTCCTCTACGTGAACCAGATCGGCTTCGTCTACTCGCTGAAGACGACGTCCGCCTCCGTGATCGCGTTGATCCTGGCGGCGACGCCGATCGTGGCTGCGCTGATCGGCCTCGCGCTCGGCCGCGAGCACGGGCTCCGGCCACGCTTCTGGGTCGGGACGGCGCTGTCGATCGCCGGCGTCGCCGTCGTGGCGGTCGCGGCCGGTGGCGAGCTGGCGGGGAGCGTCCAGGGTGTGCTCCTCGGTCTGATGACGGCTGCGACGTGGGCGATCTACTCGATCCTGATCACGCCGCTCATGCAGCGGCACTCGGCGACCCGGATCAGCGCGACCGTCCTGACCGCCGCGTGGGTGCCGATCACGCTCACGGGCCTGCCGCAGCTCGAGCAGCAGGACTGGTCGCTCGGCCCGACCGTCTGGGGGCTGCTCGTCTTCGCCACGCTCGGCCCGCTGGTGCTCACGAACGTCCTCTGGTTCCGCTCGCTCGACCGGATCGGCCCGGCGCGCGCGACGCTCGCCACCAACCTGCAGCCGTTCCTGGCGGCGATCGTGGCGATCGTGCTCCTCGGCGAGCCCGTCGATCCCCTCCTGCTCGTGGGTGGCATCCTGATCGGACTCGGGATCCTCGTCGCCCGCGGACGACGGTCCGGTGCCTCGCCTTCCCGGCCGGTGCCCCGGCCGCCCGAGGCGTAGAGGCGCGACCCGCACCGGCGGCACGGCCGGCGGCGACCCCGCACGCCGCGGTTCGCAGCCGTCGGCCACGCTCCCCGATGCGGAGCCGCCCCGGCCGCACTTCCACGACCCATCACGCCTCTAGGCTTCCCCGCGTGTCTCCGCTCCGCCGAACCGCGCTCGTCTCCGTCTTCGCCGCGCTCGCGCTGATCGCGATCAAGCTCGCCGTCGGCCTCGCGTCGGGCAGCCTCGGGTTCGTCGCCGAGGCGCTCCACTCGGGGACGGACTTCGTCGCGGCGCTGCTGACGTTCTTCGCGGTCGGGTTCGCGGCCAAGCCCGCCGACGCGTCCCACCCCTACGGCCACGGCAAGGCGGAGCACCTGGCCGCGCTCGCAGAGGCCGCGTTCCTCGTGCTCGTGAGCATCGTCGTCGCGGGCCTCGCGCTCGCACGGCTCACCGGCCGGATCGAGGCCGAGGTCGACCCTGCCTGGTGGGCGTTCGCGGCCGCGTTCGTCGTGATCGCGATCGACGTCTCCCGGACGGTCGTCTCGCTCCGCGGCGCCCGCCGCTACAACAGCGCTGCGCTCCTCTCGAACGCGCTGCACTTCGGCGCCGATCTCGCGGGGACGCTCGCCGTGCTCGCGGGCCTGGTCGCAGCGCGCGCCGGCTTCCCCGCGGGCGACTCGATCGCGGCCCTCTTCGTCGCCTGTCTCGTGGTCGCGGCAGGGGCGAGGCTGATGCGGCGCAACGTCGACGTCCTGATGGATCGGGCCCCCGCCGGAACGGTCGCCGCTGCGATCTCCGCGATCGAGGCGCTCGAGCCGGACGTCGACCTCCACCGGGTGAGGCTGCGCGAGGCAGGGGGCCGCACCTTCGCGGACGTCGTGATCGGCGTCTCTCCCGGCGCTGCGGTCGGGCAGGGACATGCCGCCGCCGACCGGGTCGAGCGGGCGCTCGAGCGCGTCGCTGCCCGGGATCGACGTCGTCGTCCACGTCGAGCCGCTTCCCGACGACGACGCCGCCCTGCGCGAGCGCGTGCGGGCCGCTGCCACGACGGTCTCCCACGTGCGGGAGATCCACGACGTCGTCCTGATCGACACCGAGGACGGCATCGAGGTCTCGCTCCACCTGAAGCTCCCCCACGACCTTCCCCTCGCCCAGGCCCATGCGAGCGCCGAGGACGTCGAGCGGGCGATCCTCGCGGCCGTGCCTTCCGTCCGCGCCGTGCAGACGCACCTGGAGCCGCTCGCGGAGGACGCGACCGGGCGTGAGGCCGCGCTCGACCCTGCGACGGTGGAGCGCGTCGTCGTGGAGGTGACCGGGGCGCCGCCGCGCGCGATGCGCGTGCTCGAGACGCCAGGGGGCCTCGTCGTGCTGCTGACCGTCGCGGTCGACGGCGGCTCCACTCTGGCCGACGCCCACGAGCGGGCGGGCGTCGTCGCCCGCGCCGTGCGTCGCAGAGTCCCGGGCGTGGCCGACGTCGTGGTGCACACGGAGCCATGAGCGCCCTGCAGAGCCTCGTCGTCGACTGGGACGGGACCGTCACCGAGCGGGACACGCTGCACATGGTGATCGAGCGGTTCGGCGACATGGACGTCTTCCGCGCGCTCGAGGCGGACATCGACCGCGGTCGACCGCTGAACGAGGTGATCGCCGTGGAGATGGCGACGGTGACGGCGCCGCTCGGCGAGGTGACCGACTGGCTGCTCGCGCACGTCGTCGTCCGGCCCGGGCTGTCAGAGCTCGTCGCGGCACACGACCCGCTGATCGTGTCGGCGGGGTTCCGCGACCTGATCGAGCCGATCCTCGCCCGGGAGGGCGTCGAGGCGCGCGTCGTCGCGAACCGGGTCGAGGCACATCCGGCCGGCTGGCGGGCGACGTTCGAGGAGCGACCGCGCTGCGAGGTCTGCGGCGAGCCGTGCAAGCGGATGGTCACAGCCGGGCTCGAGCCGTTCGCGTACGTCGGCGACGGGGTCTCCGACCGCTGCGTCTCGCTCGCCGCAGAGCGGGTGTTCGCCCGCGCCGGCCTCGCGCGTTGGCTCGACGACCGTGGCGTGCCGCACGAGGGCTTCACGGATCTGCACGACGTTCGCCGTGCGCTGGGGAGGGAGCCCGCCGGGTGAGCGTCGGCGGGGGTCGGGGGCGCGGCTGAAGCCACGCCCCGGCGGTCTCGGTCGTCGGGCCCCACCGTCACTCGCAGCCGCTCCCCGTGGCGTCTCCCTCGCCGGCCAGCGGCCGGGGCGTGCTTCAGCCGCCTCTTGGCCCGTGTGCGCCGTGTCCTCGCGGCGTCGGGGCGTGGCTTCAGCCTCGCCCCGTCTCGCACCGATGCGGCTCAGCGCCTGGGCGGAGAGGACGTCGTCGCGCCGACGCGGAGCGTCGGCCGGAAGACGTAGCGCGGCAGGATCGTGCCGGGCGTCTTCACCAGCGACTCGAGCGCGACGACGGTCGTCTCGGCGATCTCGTCGACCGGCTGCTCGACGGTCGTCAGCACGGGCTGCGTCCACAGGCCGGCGTCGATCCCGTCGAATCCGACGATCGAGAGATCCCGCGGGACGTCGAGCCCCAGCTCCCGCGCCTCCTGGAGCGCCCCGATCGCCATCAGGTCGTTGGAGCAGATCACCCCGGTCGGGCGGTCGCCGTTCGCGCACTCGAGGAGCGCGCGCAGCGCCTGCCGACCGCCGTCGACCGTGAAGCTCGCGTGCGCGACCCAGCGCTCGCCCTCGAGGCCCGCCTCGGCGAGGGCATCGAGCCGACCGAGCGCCTTCTCCCTCGTCGCCTGCGCGAACTGGCCGCCGGCGACGAACCCGATGCGACGGTGGCCGAGCTCGAGCAGGTGCTCGGTGGCCAGCCGGCCGGACGCCCGCTCGTCGACCCCCACGGACGTGACCGGGAGCTCGTCGGAGCCGCCGTTCACGAACACGAGCCGCGCGCCCTGCTCGAGCAGCTGGCGGTAGTGGGTGTGCGCGCCGCGGACGTCGGTGACCTCGGAGCACACGAACACCATCCCGTCGACCCGGCGCTCGAGGAGCATGTGCACGTAGTCGACCTCTCGCATCGCCGAGCCGGCGGTGTTGCAGATGATCGTCGCGAAGCCCGACCGGGTCGCGCGCGTCTCGAGCGCCTGGGCGAGGGAGGCGAAGACCGGGTTCTGGAACTCCGGCATCAGCAGCCCGATCGCGCCCGTCGCGGCCCGAAGGCCCCGCTCCGGCGCGACGTAGAGCAGCTCGCGCATCGCCTGCTCGACGCGCGCGCGCGTCTCGGGACGCACGTTCGCGCTGTGGCTGAGCACGCGGGAGGCAGTCGCCACGCTAACTCCCGCGCGGTTCGCGACGTCTCTAAGGGTGGCGCCTCGTGAATGTGGCGCTTCGGGTTTCAGGGTTGCGTAACGAGATTCCATCGAGGTCACCGAGTGCGAACAATCGATTTGTCCAACTTTACATGGTTGTCGGGTCGTAGATCGCTCTTGACCGACTGGTGTCCGAGGCGCTAGTCTACACTGTCGTTACACAATCGTGAAACATGTTTCAGTGGCGCTTGCGCCGAAAACCCCCGAAGGAGGAAGCTCAATGATGAGCACCCGCACGCTGCGCGCGCTGGTGATGACGTCGGCAGTGGCCGTCCTGGCCGCGATCGCGTCGTCGGCAGCGATGAGCGCCAGCAGCGCGACCGTCGTCCGCATCTGGACGGACGCGGATCGCAAGGCGGCAGTCGAGAAGGTCGCCGGTGCCTGGGGCACCGCGAAGGGCGTCGAGGTCCAGGTCGTGCAGAAGGACTTCGGCAAGATCCGCGATGACCTCAAGACCGTCGCACCCGAGACGGCTCCCGACGTGATCGTCGGCGCGCACGACTGGGTCGGCCAGCTGTCGGTCGACGGCTCGGTCGTCCCGCTCGTCCTGCCGAAGGCGACGAAGGCGCAGTTCCCGGCCTACTCGCTCAACGCGATGTCCTACGGCACGGCCGTCAAGCGCCTCTACGGCGTCCCGGTCGCGCTCGAGAACGTCGGCCTCGTCGTCAACAAGAAGCTGGCGACGGTCCCGAAGACGATCGCGTCGCTCCAGACGCAGGCGCTGAAGTTCCAGAAGAAGGCGTCCGGCAACATCGGCCTGGCCGTCCCGCAGGGCGCGAACGGTGACGCGTACCACATGTACCCGTTCTTCTCGGGTCTCTGTGGCTACATCTTCGGCACCAACAGCGCCGGCAACCTCGACCCGTCGAACATCGGCGTGGCGAACCCGAAGTTCCTGAAGAACGCGAAGGTGATCGACGGCTGGAACAAGACCGGCTTCATCAACTCCAAGGTCGACTACGGCGTCGGCAAGGACGCGTTCCTGAAGGGCAAGGCCGCCTTCTGGATCACCGGCCCGTGGGAGTCCGACACGCTCAAGAAGAGCGGTCTCTCCTACACGATCGCTCCGTTCCCGACCATGGGCACGGGCTGCCAGTCGGTTCCGTTCCTCGGCGTGCAGGGCTTCATGGTGACGAAGTTCGCCGCAGGCCACGGCGTCGAGTCCGCGGCGAAGGACCTGGTCGCCGGGTACTTCACCTCCGCTGCGTCGCAGGCCGCGCTCGCCGCTGCCAACGGCCGCTTCCCGGCCAACACCGCAGCAGCGAAGCTCGTCACGGATCCCGTCCTCAGGCTCTTCGGCAACGCGAGCAAGGGCGGCGTCCCGATGCCGAACATCCCCCAGATGTCCTCCGTCTGGTCGGAGCTCGGCGGTGCCTGGGTGAAGTCGACGAAGGGCTCCGGCGCCGTGCCGGCCCGCGCGTCGTTCATCACCGCTTCGCGGAACATCGCGAACAAGATCGGCTGAGCGACTGACCGATTGACCGTGCGGCGGGGGTGGGGCTAAGGTGTCCCACCCCCGCAGGCGCGGGTCCCACGAGCCCGCGGGAACGGAGCCATGACCAGCACCCCGGCGACGCCGCCGAGTCCCTACCACCCCTCGCCCCTCGCCCGCGCGATCGCGACCATGTCGGGCCGCAACGGCCGGATCGCGAAGTGGGTGCTCCTCTCGCTCGTGAACGCCCTCGTGATCTGGTCGATCGGCCAGCTCTTCGCGCAGGGCAAGCCGCTCTGGGCGCTGATCACGACCGCGGTGCTCGGCCTGCTCGACCTGATCTACCTGCTGCCGGGGCTCGTCCCCGCGAAGTTCATCGCTCCGGGGACGGTGTTCCTCGTCGCGTACCTCCTGATCCCGATCTTCTTCACCGTCACGACCGCGTTCCAGGTCTACTCGACCGGGCACGTCCTGACCCAGGACGAGGCGATCAAGTCGATCCAGCTGCAGTCGCTGCAGCCGACCGGCGTGACGTACGTGATGGCGCCTGCGCGCGATGCGAACGGCGATCTCGTGCTCCTGCTCGTCGACGACGAGACGGGCAAGCAGGCGGTCGGCACGCCGGAGGGTGTCGACGCTGCTGCCCGAGGGAACGCTGGAGGTCGACGAGGCGATCGGCGCCGTCACGAGCACGAGCCCGGACTACACGGTCATCACCGGCGGCGACCTGTTCGCGCTCGACGCCGAGCTCGCCGCCTACACCGTTCCCGTCGAGGACGGAGCGGCGATCCGGCCGGAAGGCGTCTCCACCGCCGTCGTGCTGCAGCCGACGCTCGTCTACGACCCTGCCACCGACACGTTCAAGAACATCGAGTCCGGTGTCGTCTACTCGGACAACGAGAAGGGCTCCTACGTCGCTCCCGACGGGGTCGAGCTCGAGCCGGGCTGGCGGACGTTCATCGGGTTCGACAACCTCGCCGCCGTCTTCAACGACCCGCTCGTGCGCGGCCCGTTCTTCCGGACGTTCATCTGGACGATCGTGTTCGCCTCGGCGGCGGTCTTCCTCTCCTTCGCGATCGGCCTGTTCCTGGCGATCACGCTCGACAAGCCGGGGATGCGGTTCCTCAAGACGTACCGCTCGCTGCTCGTCATCCCCTACGCGATCCCCGGCTTCCTGATGCTGCTCGTCTGGGGCGGGCTGCTGAACGACGACTTCGGCGTGATCAACGAGCTCTTGCCCGGCGGGCTCGACCGGCCCTGGCTCTTCGACCCGTTCTGGGCGAAGGTCTCGGTGATCATGGTCACGACCTGGCTGACGGTGCCGTACTTCATGCTCGTCTCGCTCGGCGCGCTCCAGTCGATCCCCTCGGAGCTGACCGAGGCCGCGCGGGTCGACGGCGCGAGCAAGCTCCAGGTGTTCAAGCGCGTGACGCTGCCGCTGCTGATGATCGTGGTCGCGCCGCTGCTGATCGCATCGTTCGCCTTCAACTTCAACAACTTCAACAACATCTACCTGCTGACGGGTGGCGGCCCGGCCTCGAACGACCAGTCGGTGGCGGGTTCGACCGACATCCTGATCTCGTACACGTACAAGCTCGCGTTCGCGGCGGGCAAGGGCCAGGACTACGGGTTGGCCTCTGCCGTCTCGATCTACGTGTTCCTGATCGTGGCGACCATCTCGGGCATCGCGTTCTGGCGCACGAAGGCACTGGAGGGCGTGAATTGAGCACCGGCGAGGAGACCGTCGACTTCCGCACCACGCTCGAGGCCGAGCGGCTGGTGGTCGCGGAGCGCGCCGTGGAGGGCAAGGCGCCGCGGCCGCCGCTGGGCGACACCTGGTGGCGGCACGTGGTCGCGATCCTCGCGGTGATCGTCGCGGTGTTCCCGGCGGCGTACGTGGTCTCCGCGGCGTTCAACGCCGACCCCTCGATCAGCAGCGCCACCCTGATCCCGCGTGAGCTGACGCTGGACAACTTCAAGGAGCTGTTCAACCCGCCCTCGGACAAGTCGGAGACGGCGTATCCGATGTGGTTCCTCAACTCGATCTTCATCGCGACGTTCACCGCGTTCTTCACGGTGATCATCGGCGCGCTCGCCGCCTACGCGTTCTCGCGCTTCCGCTTCCAGGGTCGCCGGATGGGGCTGCTGTTCCTGCTGCTGATCCAGATGTTCCCGCAGCTGCTGATGCTGGTCGCGATCTACCTGATCGTGCTGCGCACCGGCGAGGTCTTCCCCGCACTCGGGCTCAACCACCTGCTCGCGCTCGGTCTCGTCTACCTCGGCGGTGCGATGGGGGTGAACGTGTGGTTGATGAAGGGGTTCTTCGACTCGATCCCGCACGAGCTGGACGAGTCCGCGCGGGTGGACGGCGCGACCCCCTCCCAGATCTTCTGGGGCGTGATCCTCCCGCTCGCCAGACCGGTGCTCGCGGTGGTCGGGCTGTTCGCGTTCGTCGGCGTCTTCAACGAGTTCGCGATCGCCAGCATCCTCCTGGAGCAGAACGACAAGCGCACCCTGCCGGTCGGGCTGCAGGGCTTCATCGACCAGCAGTACGGGGAGCGCTGGGGGCCGTTCGCGGCCGGGGTGCTGCTCGCCGCGATCCCCGCGGTGCTGCTGTTCGCCTACCTGCAGAAGTTCATCGTCTCCGGCCTCACCCAGGGCTCCGTCAAGGGATGACCTCCTCGCTCCTCGCCGAGCCGCACCACGACGGCTCGGAGCTGTACGTCCCTGCTCCGCCGCGAGCCCTCGGCGATCAGGTCACCGTGCGGCTGCGCGTGCCCCGCGCGCTGACCGTCGACCGGGTCGCGCTGCGCTACACCCACGACGGCGAGCCGCGCGTGCACGGTGCCGACGCTCGACGAGGAGACGGAGACGGATCGGTGGTGGAGCGTGCGCTTCACGGTCTACAACCCCGTCACCCGCTATCGCTGGCTCGTCGCCGGCGGCGACCTCGGCTACGCGTGGGTGACCGGCGCCGGCCTGGTGCCCTTCGACGTCCCCGACGCCGACGACTTCGCGCTCGCCGTGGGCGCGGGCGGGCCGGACTGGCACCTCGAGTCCGTCGTCTACGAGGTCTTCCCCGACCGGTTCGCGAGCGCGGGCGCAGCGGTCGGGGAGCCGCCGGAGTGGGCGGTGCGCCGCGGCTGGGACGAGTCCCCTGCAGGCTGGGGCGAGAACACGGGCGCCGAGTGGTACGGCGGCGACCTGCGCGGGATCGAGGAGCGCCTCGACCATCTCGCAGCGCTCGGCGTCAACGTCGTCTACCTCACCCCGATCTTCCCGGCCGGGAGCACGCATCGCTACGACGCGGTCTCCTTCGACCGCGTCGACCCGCTGCTCGGAGGCGACGACGCCCTCGCCTCGCTCACGGCCGCCGCGCACGCGCGCGGGATGAGGGTCGTCGGCGACCTCACGCTCAACCACTGCGGCGACGGTCACGACTGGTTCCGCGCGGCTCGGGCGGACGAGCACGCGCCCGAGCGGTCGTTCTTCCTCTTCGACGAGGACGTCCGGCACGGCTACGAGACCTGGCTCGGCGTCCGTACCCTGCCGAAGCTCGACTACCGCTCGCCGGAGCTCCGACGGCGCCTGGCCGACGGGCCGACGAGCGTCGTCGCAGCGCTGGCTGCGGGAGCCCTTCGAGCTCGACGGCTGGCGGATCGACGTCGCGAACATGACCGGCCGGCTATCGCGACGTCGACGCAACCTCGACGTCGCCGCGGCGGTGCGAACCGCGGTCACCGACGCGCGCGAGGATGGCCTCGCTGGTCGCCGAGCACGGGCACGACTACCGCGCCGACCTCCGCGGCGACGGCTGGCACGGGCACGATGAACTACGCGGGCTTCCTCCGCCCGGTCTGGGCGTGGCTACGCGGCGACGAGCTTCCGGCCGAGCTCGCCGACGGGCTTCCTCGGCCTGCCGGTCGGCGTGCCCGCGCATCTCCGGCGACGCGACCGTCGCGTACGATGCGTCGCTTCCGCGCCGGCGTGCCCTGGCAGGCCGTCGCTCCACTCCTGGGCGCTGCTCGACAGCCACGACACCGCCCGCTTCGGGGCCGTCGCGGGAGACCGCGGAGCGCCAGCTCGTCGGCGTCGGCCTGCAGATGACGACGCCCGGCGTGCCGATGGTCTTCGCGGGCGACGAGATCGGGCTCGGCGGCGACAGTGGGGCGAGGACGCGCGCCGGACCGATGCCCTGGGCCGCCGAGGACGCTGGGACGCCGACGCTGCTCGAGGGCTACCGCGCGCCTGATCGCGCTGCGACGGGTCGTCCGACGCGCTCGCCCGCGGCGGCATCCGCTACGTCGACGTCGACGACGACGCGATCGCCTACCTGCGCGAGAGCGCCGCGCGAGCGGGTGCTCTGCCTCGCGGCGCGCGGCGCCGCACGAGCCCGTGCGCCTGCCGCTCGGCGGCGCTCGGCGTGCACGAGCTCGAGACCCTGCTCGGCGACGACGTCGCGATCGACGGCGAGCGAGCGTCGTGCTTCCCGCTGGCGGGCCGGCGTTCCACGCCTGGAGACTGCTCGTCATGACGACCGAGGAGGCCGACCGTGGCTGAGGTGGAGTTCAAGGACGTCGACAAGATCTACGAGGGCGACGTGCACGCCGTCCAGGATCTGTCGCTCGACATCGCGGACGGGGAGTTCCTCGTCCTCGTCGGGCCGTCCGGGTGCGGCAAGACGACGGCGCTGCGGATGCTCGCCGGGCTCGAGACGATCTCGGACGGGACGATCACGATCGGCGACCGCGTCGTCAACCAGCTCTCCCCGAAGGATCGCGACATCGCGATGGTGTTCCAGAGCTACGCGCTCTACCCGCACCTCTCGGTCGCCGACAACATCGCGTTCGGGCTGCAGCTGCGCAAGATGCCGAAGGACGAGATCGACGAGCGGATCGCGTGGGCCGCGAAGCTGCTCGACCTCACGCCGTACCTCGACGCGCAAGCCGAAGGAGCTCTCCGGCGGCCAGCGCCAGCGCGTCGCGATGGGCCGCGCGATCGTCCGCGAGCCGCAGGTGTTCCTCATGGACGAGCCGCTCTCGAACCTCGACGCGAAGCTGCGCGTCCAGATGCGCGCGGAGATCGCGAAGCTCCAGCACGAGCTCGCGACGACGACGATCTACGTCACGCACGACCAGGTCGAGGCGATGACGATGGGCGACCGGGTCGCGGTGATGAGCATGGGCGTCCTCCAGCAGGTCGACACGCCCGCAGCAGCTCTACGACGAGCCGGCGAACCTGTTCGTCGCGAGCTTCATCGGCACGCCGCCGATGAACCTGCTCGAGGCGGACGGTCGACGGTCGTGGGCGACGGGCGTCGTGATGACGCTCGGCGGCGACCGCGCTGACGCTCGACCCGCTCGCGCTCGCAGCGCTACGGCCGGCATCCGCGAGCAGGCGGGCGCGACGGTCGTCGTCGGGATCCGCGTCGGAGGACGTGCACCCGGCACGACCGCCGGCCCGAGCTGCCCGCCGTCGCACGCGCGGCTCGAGCTCGTCGAGGCGCTCGGCTCCGGGCAGATGGCGTACTTCTACGATCGACGCCGAAGTCCGTCGCGCGGCGCGCGTCACGGCCCGAGCGCGCGGACGGCGGACGCGCGAGCTCTCGCGGGCGCCACGGCCGAACCTCATCGCGCACTTCCCGCCGCGGTTCGACCTGCGGCTCGGCGACACCGTCCCGGTCGCGATCGACACCGCCAACCTCCACTTCTTCGACGAGGAGACGGGTGCGGCGCTCCGCTAGCGCGATCGCCGCCTGCGCGTCGATCGCGCTAGCGGCTGCTCGCGGCGGAGCGCTCGGGAGCCGCCGCGCGTCGCGCGCCGCCGCCGCCGGCGGGGGCGGAGCTCGCCGCGCTCTCGCAGCCGCCGACGGTCTCGCCGTTCGCCTCGCAGCGCGTCTACTTCGTGATGCCGGACCGCTACGCGAACGGCGACCCGTCGAACGACCGCGGCGGCGCCGACCGGCCTCGCGCTCGCGGACGGGCTACGACCCGGCCGAGCACCGGCTGGTTCCACGGCGGCGACTTCAAGGGGCTCACCGGCACGCTGCGACGACCCGCGCACGGGCCTCGCGCGGATCAAGGCGCTCGGCTTCACCGCGCTCTGGGTCACGCCCGCCGGTCGGGCAGCAGACCGTCCAGGGCGACAGCGCCGCCTACCACGGCTACTGGGGTCTCGACTTCACGCGCGTCGACCCGCACCTCGGCACCGAGCGCGGACTTCACGGCGTTCGTCGACTGCGCGCACTGGCTCGGGCTGAAGGTCTACCTCGACGTCGTCGTCAACCACACGGCGGACGTGATCACTCCGTCGGCGGCTCGGGCTACGTCGGGCCGGAGGAGGTGCCCTACCGCGACTGCAAGGGGAAGCCGTTCGTCGCGGCGCGGTACGCGGGCGGCACGACGCTTCCCGTGCCTCGCGCTCAAGTACATGCCGCGGATCCCGTTCGTGCTGCCGGGCGACCGCAAGGCGAAGAGCCCGGCCTGGCTGAACGACGTCCCTGCGCTACCACAACCGCGGGGACATCGACTTCTCCGGCTGCAGCACCACCTGCTTCGAGCAGGGCGACTTCTTCGGGCTCGACGACCTCTTCACCGAGCAGCCGGTCGTGGTGAAGGGTCTCGCGGACGTGTTCGGCGGCTGGATCACGCCGGTTCAAGGTCGACGGCTTCCGCGTCGACACCGCGAAGCACGTCGACCGGGCGTTCTTCCCGAGCTGGGTGCCGAAGATCCGCGCGTACGGCGAAGGCCGCCGGCGTCGAGGACTTCGAGATCTTCGGCGAGGTGTTCGTCTCGGACGCGATCGAGCTGTCGTCCTACCCGCGCGACCGCGGCGTGCCGAACGTTCTCGACTTCCCGCTCCAGGACGCGCTCGTCCGCTACGCCGGTGGCTCCGCCGGCGCGAAGGGGATCGCAGGCGCGTCTCGACGACGACGACTACTTCCGTCACCCCGTCCGGGGTCGTGCCGACGCCCGGCGACGTTCCTCGGCAACCACGACATCGGTCGCGTCGGCGCGCCTGATCAAGGATCAGTCGGGCGCGAGCGGCCGCGAGCTCGTCGCGCCGCGTGAACCTCGCGCACAGCCTGCTCTACCTGCTCCGCGGCGCGCCGATCGTCTACTACGGCGACGAGGTCGGGATGATCGGTCGCGGCGGCGACAAGGAGGCGCGGCAGGACATGTTCCCGACGCAGGTCGCAGACGTGGCAGACCGAGGAGCGGGTCGGCTCGCCGCCGATCGGGACGGGCTCCTCGTTCGACGTCGTCGGCAACCCGGTGGGCCGAGCAGCTGCAGCTGCTCGGCGCGCTCTGCGCCAGGCCAACCCGGCGCTCTCGACCGGCGGCTCGGCCGTGCGCACCGCGGCGCAGGGCGTGCTTCGTCGTCAGCCGCTTCGACCCGGCGACCGGGACGCGAGCACCTCGCCGCCTTCAACGCGGGCAAGGCGGCGGCCTCCGTGACCGTCCGGACGGCGACGCCGTCGTCGGGCTGGACCGAGCTGATCGAGGGGAGCGCGCCCGTCACCTCGAGCGCCACGGGAGCGGTCTCCCTCCGGATCCCCGCGCTCACGGCGCTCCTCTATCGCGCCGAGGCGACGATCCGGCCGGCCGCACCCGGCTCGGTCGCGTTGCGCGTCGCCCCCGACGACCTCACCGCCCTGCGGAAGGTGTCCGTGCAGGTCGCCGGCGGTGCGCCCGCGAGCGTCGCGGTCGCCGTGCGGCGTGATCGCGGCAAGGCGTGGCTCCGGCTCGGCGTGGACGCGTCGGCGCCCTACCGGGTCTTCCTCGACCCCCGCCGCTACAGGCGGGGCGAGACCCTCCACCTGGTCGCGGTCGCTCGGTCGCTCGACGGTCAGGTACGGCAGTCGCCGGTCGTCACGGTGACGCTGCCGAAGGTGCGCGGATGAGCGTCAGACGGGCCACTGCGGACGACCTCGGCGTGCTCGAGGACCTCTGGCGGGCGTCCGTCGCCGAGGTGCCGCCACCCACCCACATCGACCTCGATCACGAGCACGAGATCGGCGAGGTGCGCGAGATCGTCGCCTCGGGGCTCGCGTTCGTCGCCGAGCGCGATGGGGCGGTCGTCGGCTTCGCGCTCGCCCGACGCGAGGCGCCGACGCTCGGTCGCCTGACCGACCTCTACGTCGCTCCCTCGGCGCAGGAGAGGCGGCGTCGCCGCCGCGCTCGTCGCGGAGGTCGCGGTCGTGCTCGACGATCTCGGCGTCAAGCACCTCGACCTCGAGGTGACGGGCTCCAACGCCGACGCGCGAGCCGTCTACCAGCGCTGGGGGTTCGTCGAGCACACCCTCGTGCTCTCGACGCCCGTCCACCTGCTGCGGGAGCGGCTCGTCCCCGGCCAGCACTCGGTCTCGTTCGCGTCGCTCCACGTCCAGACCGACGAGGTCGGGGACGTCCAGCGCGCGTCCGAGGCGTTCGCCCCTCGAATCGGGTCGCGGGCCTGGCGCGTGGAGGGGCCGCGAAACGGGTGGACGGCGGTCTACGACGAGATCATCGACGAGGACCCGACCGCCCTCGTGCGCTTCGCGAGAGAGCTCTCGTCCCGCCTCGGTGCGATCGTGATCGCGCTCTCGCTCGAGGTCGACCAGGTCGTCCGCCTCGTCGCGCTCGAGCGCGGAGGGATCGTCGACGAGTACCTCTCCGTGCCCGAGTTCTACGGCTCGCTGCCGCCGGGAGACGTGATCGGACTGGCCGCGAACCCCACCGTGCTCCACCGGCTCACGGGTGCCGACCCTGACGCGATCCGTGCGGTCGCCCGCACGGGCCCCGCACCGGCCGCCCTGCCTCCCGCCCGCGACCTCCTCGCCGGGATCGCCGCCGCCCTGGGGCTCGAGGGTGCCGGCTACGGCTTCGACCTCGAACGCGGAGACACCGGCGCGGGATGAGCGCGGACGACGCCACCGCGGAGGAGCTCGCGGCACGGCTCCACGAGGAGGGTCTCGTGGTGCTCGACGTGCGGTCGCTCGCCGAGTTCACCGGCTCGATGGGGGCGCCGTGCGATCCCCGTCAGGGACACGTCCCGGGTGCACGCCACCTCGACGTGACGAGGCTGATCGAGGTCGGCACGCCGGAGCACGTCCGCGAGCTCCTGGGCGAGCCGGAGGGCACCGAGGTGATCGCGTACTGCCACTCCGGATCGCGGTCGGCGATCGCCGTCGACCTTCTCGCGTCCGCCGGATACGTCGCCCGGAACTACGTCGGCTCGTGGCACGAGTGGTCGCGCGACGACTCCCTGCCGGTCGAAGCCGGCTGAACGGCGCTCAGCCCGACGAGGGCCGATCGGGCAGGGGCGTCTCGATCCCCGGCCCGGCGAGCGCTGCACGGAGCGCGTCGAGCGCCTGCTCCAGCGTGCCCGGGGGTGCGAGGCCGTCGGGGAGCGCGTCGAGCCGCCACCAGCGCGCATCCGCCACCTCGGTCGGATCGGGTTCGGGCTCGAGGGAGCCGAGCGCCCGAGCCGTGTAGTACGCGACGCTGACGTGCGCGTCGGCGTGCTCGCCCGGATCCGCGTAGGCGTCCACCCAGGTGCCGAGGTAGCCGACGACGCGGATCGCGAGACCGGCCTCCTCGCGCGTCTCGCGCTCGGCCGCCGTGATCGGGTGCTCGACCCCCTCGCAGAAGCCGGACGGGGCGCACCACAGCCCGAGCCACGGCGCGTGGGCTCGGCGGGTGAGGAGGACCGATCCCCGCTCGATGACGAGCGCGGCTGCGGCCGGCTTCGCGTTGTCCCACTGCTCTGCGCCGCAGACGTCACACGTCGTCGGCAGCGGCTCGGTGAGGGCAGCGCCGCACGCGCTGCAGTGTCGGGTCACCTGAGGCGCGCAGCCTCGACGAGGAAGGCCTCGACGAGCCTCGCCCCGTGCCCCTGCCACGTCGGCAGGCGCCGGTCCGTCTCTGCGTGGATCACGTCGGCGGGAACGGGCAGCTCCGCGGCGCCGTGGGCGAACCAGAAGTCGAGCATCGTCCTGTTCACCTCGGGATGGAACTGCACGGCCCAGGTGCGGTCGCCGAGCCGGTAGGCCTGGCGGGCCGCGCCGTTCGCGGCCAGGAGCTCGGCGCCGTCGGGGAGCTCGAAGGTGTAGTAGTGCCACTGGAAGGCCGTGAACCGCTCGGGGAGGGCCGCGCCGACGACGCTGTCCGCGACGCCCGGCTGCGTCAGCCCGACCTCGTGCCAGCCGACCTCGCCGACCTTGCCGGGCCCGACCCAGGCTCCCGCCGCGCGGGCGATGAGCTGCGCGCCGAGGCACACCCCGAGCAGCGGGACGCCCTGGTCGAGGGCCTCGCGCAGGAACGCGGTCTCCTCGGGGAGCCACGGGTGCTCCGCGTCCTGGTCGGGGTGCATCGCGCCGCCGAACACCATGATCGCGTCGAAGTCCTCCGGCGCCCCGGGGCGCTCCTGCTCCGGGGTCAGCCAGACGGTGAGCTCGTCGCCGCGACTCCGGACGTGCTCCTCGAAGACACCGCCCCCGCCGAACGGCGCCGGCTCGTGGGTGACGGAGAGGACGCGCATCGCGCCAATCTAGCGGCGCGTTCGAATGGCAGAAGGCCGAGACCCTCGTCGGAGCCACCCGCGTGACTTCCGGGCTGCTCCCTGCCGTCGTCGACGGCGGGCGGCGCCGGCACGACATCCTGGGCCAGTCGCTGTGATCTGCCGCCGCCGGCGAAGGCGGGGATGGGCCCAGGGGGCGGGGACAGGCCGGAAGCCAGTCCCTTAGTCACAGGCGGCCCGGGCCGACCAGCACGGGGCTCGGCGGGCGGGAGGAGGGAGCCGGCCGGCGAGGGGAAGGACTGGCTTCAGTCTGAGGGGCCCGCAGCGCGGGCCCCTCAGACACACGGCGTGGCACGGCCCGGATCAGGAGATCAAGGCGCAGACGTCCTGCACCGTCCCGACCGACTCGAACGCGGTGACGACGAACGAGCTGTCGGAGACGAGCCGGATCGCGCCGGTGAAGACGAAGATCCTGCCCGTGCTCGTGTCTCCCGGCCCTGCGTCACCCGGGAAGAAGATGAAGCCGAGCTTGCCCTTACCGCTGGCGTGGAAGGTTCCGTCCTCCTGGGGGACGTCCCGCATGACGCCCTCCAGCGCGATCTCCACCGACCTGCCCGTGGCGATGTTCGTGAATCGATCGACGTGGGTCCCGTGCCAGACGGTCGTGCCGTTGTCGAAGGTCGTCTTGACCTGGTTGCCTCCGATCAGCTCGATGCGCACGCCGTCGGGCGCGATCGACGTAGGACAGGCGGCACCGGCCGGCAGCTCGGCCGAGCTGCCGATCGGCACCGTCTCGCGGTGCGGCTTCGCCGCCAGCGCGCCAGGCGCGAGCAGCGCCCCGCAGATGATGGCCACAGCCAGGATCGTGAATCGCATGTCGTGCTCCTCTCCCCTCGGTCGAGGGTTGTCGTCGTGCGTGAACGGCTCGGATTCGCTCCCGAGCCACGGTGATTCCTCCCGCCGGGGTCAGCCCCGACGGACGTACCCGTCCGCCCGGGAGGCGACGGGGCCTCGTGGCAGCCACAGGTGGGCGCTCTTGCCGCTGCCGACCAGGGACGACAGGCCCGCGGTCGTCTGTCGGGGTGGTCGTCGGTCTCGAGTGGCGTTACAGGTAGGCCGGTGCCTGGGCACGGCGAAGCGCGAGCGCCACGCCGCCCGGCGACGATCAGGCCGAGCCCGAAGGCGGCAGCTGCTCCGATCGCGGCGTCGACCCAGTCGAAGCCGTCGACGCGCACGGCCTCGGGCTCGCCCGACCCGAGCACGGGGACCTGGCCGGATCCGGGCAGCTGCTCGATCGCGATCGCACCCTGGCCGTGGGTCGCCCGGTCGTCGGGACGAACGGCGTCGGTCGCCATCCGGATGCCGACTGCACCCGTGCCGTGCGTCGCACGGTCGTCAGGGCGGACGACGCCGTCCTGCTGCTCGAGCGCCACGGCGCCGGGGCCGTGCGTCGGGCGGTTGTCGGGATGGCTGGCGGCGATCGCGCCAGTGGTCGCGGCGAGGGCGAACGCTGCCGCCAGAGCCACGAGGTACGCGATGCGCTTCATGGGTTCTCCTTCCGTCGTCGACCGCCTCGTGCGATCGGTCGGGAGCACCGTGGCGTCGGGTGGTTGCAGATCGGCTGCAGATCCAGCACAGTCGGCTGCACCACGAGCGAGGAGCGCGATGGAGGCACGGATCCTGGGCCCTCTCGAAGTCATCGTCGAGGGCGAGCGCGTCGAGATCCCGGGCGGGAAGCAGCGCGAGCTCCTCGCGATCCTGCTGCTCCACGCGGACGAGGTCGTGTCTGCGGACAGGCTGATCGACGGGCTCTGGGGCGAGACGCCTCCCTCCGTCGGCGCTGAAGACGCTGCAGGCGCTCGTCTCGCGGCTGCGAGGGACGCTCGGCTCGGCGGTGGCGCGCTCGAGTCGCACGGCCACGGATACCGCCTTCGCCTCGAGCGCGGCGAGCTCGATGCCGACGTCTTCCGCGACGCGCTCGAGGAGGCGCGCGGCGCGCGCGAGCGGGTGGCGAGCCCGAGCTCGCCGTCCGAGCAGCTGCGGCAGGCGCTCGCGCTCTGGCGCGGCCCGGCGCTCCCGGAGTTCCGCTACGCGGACTTCGCGCAGGCCGAGATCGCGCGACTCGACGAGCTCCGCCTCGCCGCGCATGGAGGAGCGGATCGAGGCCGAGCTCGAGCTCGGACGCCACGCCGAGCTCGTCGTCGAGCTGGAGGCGCTCGTCGCCGAGCATCCGCTGCGCGAGCGGCCCCGGGGCCAGCTCATGCTCGCGCTCTACCGCTCCGGCCGCCAGGCCGAGGCGCTGCAGATCTACCAGGAGGGGCGTCGCGCGCTCGCGGAGGAGCTCGGGCTCGAGCCGAGCGAGAGCCTGCGGCGGCTCGAGCGGCAGATCCTCGACCAGGATCCCGCCCTCGCAGCGCCGGAGCCGCCTGCGAGCCGCGGGCCGGCTCGGCGCGCGCGCCGTGGCGGCGGCCGCGGACGCTCGTCGCGGTCGGCGTGCTCGTGCTCGCTGTCGCGGTCGGAGCGGCCGCCTACCAGGCCACTCGCGGCGAGCCCATGGTCAGCGAGGCCGGCGTGCGCGCGCTCGATCCCGAGTCCGGCGAGGTGGTCGCGAGCGTCCCGCTCGGCACTGCGCCGTCCGCCGTCAGCGTGGGGGAGGGAGGCGTCTGGGTGCTCGACGCCGACGACAGGACCGTGTCGGAGATCGACCCGGAGACGCGAGCCGTCGTCCGGACGTTCAGCACGTCCTCGACGCCGACCGACATCGCGGCGGGCGCCGGGGGCGTCTGGATCGGCACGCACGACGTCGGCCGCCGGCGTCTTCCCGAGCAGCGTGTCCCGCGTCGACCCCGAGTCGGGACTTCTCGTCGAGACGATCGAGCTCCCGCCCGCGCCGATCGGCGGGCCGCGAACGTGTTCCCGGGGAGCAGCCGGCAGCACATCGCCGTCGCGCCGGATGCCGTCTGGGTGATCAACCCCGATCTCACCGTCTCGCGCATCGACCCGCGATCGAACCGGATCGTCGCCCGGGTCAGGAAGGTCCGAGCCCAGAACATCGCAACGGGCGACGGCGACGTCTGGATCACCGAGGAGAACGTCGTCACCGAGATCGACAGCGCCACGAACACGGTCGCTCGGCGGCTGACGCTCGACGCAGGGTTCCTCGTCGACCTCGCGATCGGCGGGGGCGCGGTGTGGGCGACCGATCCCGAGGGTGGCAAGGTGTGGCGCGTCGACACCGACCGGCGACTCGTCGCGCGAGCCGTCCCGCTCGAGACGTGGGTCGCCGGTCTCGCCTACGGCGAAGGAGCGGTGTGGGCGACGAACGAGATCACCGACGAGATCCATCGCATCGACCCGCGGACGAGCGAGACCGAGCGCATCGCCACCGACGCGTCGCCCCGCGACGTCGACGCGGGCGAGGACGAGGTCTGGGTGACGGCGGCGTCGCCGCCGTCGCGGGATGCGGCGCTCCCGCACGCGGTCTGCCAGGACGTCCAATCGGGCGGTGACGGGCGCCCGGACCTCCTGCTCGTGTCGAGCCTCCCGCTCCAGGGCGCGAGCCCGCGCCCTCGCCCAGTCGATGGTCGGTGGGATCCGTCTCGTCCTCGAGCAGCGCGGGTTCGAGGCCGGCGGCTTCTCGGTCGGCTTCCAGGCGTGCGACTCCTCGACGGCGCAGGCCGGCGCGGAGGACTTCTTCCGCTGCGGCACGAACGCGAAGGCGTTCTCGCGCAACGAGCGCGTCGTCGGCGTCATCGGCTCGTATCCAGTCGTTCTGCTCGTACCTGCAGATCCCGATCACGAACCAGGCCCCGGGCGGGCCGCTGGCGATGATCAGCCCGTCGAACACCGTCGAGCTGCTGACCGAGGACGACGGTCTCTACCCGTCCGGGACGCGGAGCTTCTTCCGGCTCGCTGCGCTCAATCGCCTCCAGGGCCTCGCTCAGGTCGAGCTCGCGAAGGAGCTGGGTCACGAGCGGCTCTTCGTGCTCGACTCGGGCGAGTACGAGCGGCTACCGCTACGTCCGCCGACCTGCGTGCGCACGCGAAGCGCAGCGGGGTCGACGGTCGTGGGGAGCGCCCGCTTCGACCCCGAGCAGGAGTCCGTCGCGGCACTCGTCCGCCGTGTCGCCCGGAGCAGGCCGGAGTCCATTGCGATCGTCGATGACGCTGAGCCCGGGGTCGGCGGCGCTCGTCCGCGGGCTTCGAGCAGCGCTCGGCCCCGACGTCGCCATCAGCGCACCCGACGGGTTCGTCCGCCCGACGAGCTCGAGACAGCATCCCCGGCAGACGCGGCGAGAGGGCCTGTACGTCACGAACTACGGCATCCCCAACGACCGGCTCCCGCCGAGAGGACGGCAGCTCCTCCGCGCCTTCGCCGCCGCGAACGGGGGCGACCCCGGCCCCGACCTGGGCGCGGCGTACGGAGCGCAGGCCGCCGAGATCCTGCTCGACGCCATCGCTCGCTCCGACGGGACGCGCAGGTCGGTCCTCGACGAGGTCAGCCGCACCGTCGTGACGAAGGGGATCCTCGGGAGCGTCGGCTGGGACGCGCAGGGCGATCTCCTCGAGGCGCCGATCACGGTCTTCCGCGTGCAGAACGGCGAGCTCGTCGTCGATCGCGTGGTCGTGGTCGGATCGCCCCGAGGCAAGCGATGACGCGGGCGTGCCCCAGCATCGACGTGGCGGAGGCTGGAGTCGGCAGCACGCGGTTCAGAACGCTGCCCGTCGGTCGGGCAGGGGGTTCCGTGCCGGATCCAGGAGTCCTGCCGGCAGCCCTCGGAGGCTGTCGAGCCGCAGCCGTCAGAACAGCGTCGGCCGCTCGGGGGGCGGCTCGATCCCCCCGGCGGCCTGGACGCCGGCCTCGTCGAGCAGGCCGCGCAGCAGCATCGCGCTGCGCGGCGCGAAGTCGTCGCGGTTGTTGTTGAAGAGCGCGTAGACCTCCTGCGCCTCGTCGGCCAGCCGGCGCAGCGGGCCGACCCACTCACCGAGCTCCTCGCGCTCGTACAGCCAGTCGAAGCGGTCGGCGGCGGAGGCTCCCCGGATGTTCCAGGTCTGCGCGTTGCGTCCGTGGAAGCGGACGTAGGCGAGCGGGTGGGTCGCGGCGGCGACGCGCGGTGAGACGTTCGAGGCGCGCGTGAGCGGGCTGTCGACGGAGACGTAGGCGAGCCCGTGCCGCTCGAGGAACGCGAGCGTGTCGGCGCGCTCGTCGGGCTCCATCCAGGAGCGGTGGCGGAACTCGATCAGCGGCACGAGCGGCTCGAGCCGCCCGGCGGCGCGCGCGAGCTCGGCCTTCGCCTCCGCCGACTTCGTGAAGCGCGGGTGGTACTGGAGCAGCACGCCGCGGAGCTTCCCCGAGAGCTCGAGCGGCTCGATCGACGTCCGGAAGGCGCGGAAGTCGGCGTCGGTCGGCACGCCCTCGTGCCACGTCATCGCCGCGCTCGCCTTCACGTGGAAGGTGAAGTGGTCGGGCGTGCGCTCGGCCCAGCGGCGCGTCACGTCCGGGTCGGGGAGCGCGTAGTACGGCGAGTCGACCTCGACCACGTCGAAGCGCTCGGCGTAGTAGCGCAGGCGCTTCTCCGCGCGACGAGACGCCCGCGCGGGTACCACGCCTTCAGGAGCCCTTCGTCGGCCCAACTGCACGTTCCGATCCGGACGACGGCGCTCACGCCGAGGACGATAGGCGCTGGAGCTCCACGCGGCTCTCGCCTGCGGCATTCCCGCGGTCGAGCGGATCCGGGAGGTCACCTCTCGTCGTGGAGCTGAGGCGCCGTGAGGCGAACGACCGAGGGGCGCCTCTCGGCGCCCCTCAGTCGTTGATCGTGCGACACGGCCGCTCCTAGCGGACGGTGACGGCCTTCGACTTCGCCGCGAACCCGTTGACCGTGGCGTTGACGCACGGGACGGGCAGGCTCGAGAAGAGCGCCGTGCAGAGCGCCGGAGCGGGGCGGCCGGTGACCACGGCCCGCGCCTGGAACGACGTCTGCTTCGCGCCCTTCGGCAGCACGAGCGCGAACGTCCCGCTCTGCTTCGAGGTGACCTGCTTGAACGGCTTGAACGCCGCCTTGCCGATCGCGGCCCAGATCTGGACGCGGTCGGTGACGGGAACCGCGCCCTGCGTGAGCTTGCCGCTCAGCGCGACGCGCCCCTTCACCTTCTTGCCGGCGAGGGTGACGCTGCCGGGTGCGATCACGGCCGGTGAGGCGACGGTGGCCGCTGCGTTGATCTGGCCGTTCCCTGCCTGGTACGGGGTCCAGAAGCCGACCCACGCGCCCTGCGAGATAGGCGAGAACACGCCGTTGAACGTCATGTCGGCGCTCAGGAACTTCGCGCCGAACGTCGCGCCGCCCTTCTCGACCGGAATGTCCGGCGGCGGGAGGCAGATGTTGATCGCGTTCGGCCCGATCGCGGCCGCCGCCCCGGAGGTCGGGCACGATGTACGCGGGCAGGTTGAGCGTCTGACCCGCTGCCTGGAGGACGAGCAGCAGCGTCGCGACCGGAGCGACGCCTCCCGTGCACGCCGCCTGCGACTGCCGCCGGAACGGCACCCGGGGGCGCGATGATCATGTCGCCCTCGAGCGGGAGCAGGGCGCCCCCGAGCGCGAGCGCGCTGACCTGGGCCTTGACCGTGCCGACCTTGGCGCCGGGGGTGGCCGGAGCCGTGATCGTCGTCCCCGTGGGGATCACGATCGACGCGCGGGCCGTGGCGTCGTCGCCGACGGCGGACGAGACGACGACACGGGTGGTCGTGCCGGTGTACGTCACCGAGAGCTTGGCCGTGTTGTATGCGGCGGTCGCGGTGGCGGCCACGGCGAGCGCGATCAGCGCCGCCAGACCGACCGTGACGAGCCGGGTGCCTTTCTTCATCGATCCCTCCTGGTGGATGAGTGCTGGGAAGTGAGACGTCGCCGGGGGTCGGCTGTTGAGCATCCTCGCATGTCAGCGCGCGGGAAGCAGCCCGCTGGCCCTGACCCACTGGCGGTTGTCGTACCGGTAGAGGTAGAGCGTGTCGAGCGGATAGCTGTCGGTCGCGCCCGTGCGCACGCGGATGCCGGGGAGCAGGAACGGGTTCTTCGTGGTGTCGAGCGATCGTGCTGCCTTGAGCAGGCTCGCTCGCGAGAGGTTCTTCCCTGCCTTGCGCAGCGTCTCGACCATCGTCCAGGCGACGGTCATCCCGTACCAGTTGTAGACGTCGCTCGGCCGGGCCGACGGGGCGTACCTCGCGAGGATCGTGCGATAGAGCTTGACCGCGGGATCCTTCGCCCAGATCGGATCCTCCGGGTTCTTGACGAACGCGATCGAGCGCGCGCCCTTCGTGAGCTCCGGCGCGTTCGCCTTGGCGATGCCCATGATCGTCGGCTCGATCGAGACGGACGCGAGATACAGCTGCGGCCTCCAGCCGAGCTTGTGCGCCGCGACGACCGCCTGGATCATGAACTTCGGCGTCGCGAAGAGCATGAGGGTGTCGGCGCCCGACGTCTTCAGCTTTGCGACCTGCGAGGCGACGTCGGCGGAGGTGTACTCGTAGGGCTCGCTCGCGACGACGCGTGGACCCTTGCCGGCGATCGCGCGTGAGAGCCCGCGGGTCATGTCCTTCCCGAGCTCGGTGTTCTCGAGCAGGACCGCGATCCGCGCCTTCGGGCGGCGCTTGACGACGTCCCGGCCGTACGTCGCGCCCTCACCCTGGTAGGAGGGCAGGAACCCCATCGTCCACGGGTACTGCGTCGGCGACGAGCCGAGCGCGGTCGATCCGTCGCCCGCGAACAGCTGTGGGATCTTCTGCGCGTTGAGGTAGTCGCGGATCGCGAGGTTGTTGGCCGTGCCGACGGAGTTGAAGATCGCCGCGACGTTGTCCTGCTCGACGAGCTTCCTCGTCAGCTGCACGGTCTGCGCCGGGTTGTAGGCGTCGTCGTAGTAGCGGTACTCGACCTTCCGTCCGTTGACGCCGCCGCGGGCGTTGACGTAGTCGAAGTACGCCTTCGCGCCGGGCGCGACGGAGCCGAACGCCGCCGCCTCGCCCGAGAGCGGGACGGTGCCGCCGATCAGCACGCTCGTCGGCGTGATCCCGGGATCGGCGCTCGTCCCGGCAACCGCAGCGGCAGCGGCGACGAGCGCGACGAGCCCGGCGACGGCGAGGCGTCTCACCGCGACACCTGCTTGACGAGGCCCGGGAGGACGAGGGTCGCGCCGCCGACCGTGAGCTTCGCGCCCGACGCCATCGGCAGGTCGAGGTAGAGGAGGTTCCCGGGGTTCTGCGCGAGCGACGACGACGCGAGCGTCAGCGTCAGCCTCGAGCCGCGAGGCACGAACGTCGCCTGGTTGCCCAGCACGATCCGGTAGGCGCGCGAGCCGGGGCGGGTCGGCACGCCGCCCCCTGCGACGACGATCTCCGCGCCGGCCGGTGTCCGCGCGGTGAGGATCGCGACGATCCTCGACCAGCTGCCGGCGGTCGTCGCGCGGACGGTCACCGTCGGCGCGCCGAACACCTCGAGGGGTGCCTTCAGCGGGCGCGTCGTGCGCTGCACCTTGCCGGAGGCGACGATCGATCTCGACCCGGCCAGGTCGAACGACGTCCGCCGCACCTTCGGGAGCGATGCCATCCGGACGGGGGCGCCCTGACCAGCTCTCGGGGGAGATCGCCACCGGACGCGGGTCGAGCGGCTTCGCTCCGGGCACGCCGAGGTACCGGTCGAGCCACGCCGCCGCCTCCGCGAGCATCGCGGTCGAGTCCGCTGCCGGGAACCCGGAGGGCGCATGACCGTGCAGTCCGAGCCATAGCCGCTTGGGGCCTGCCAGCACCGACCATGCGCGGAACGCCTGGTCGAGGCCGAAGAGGAAGTCCCGACGCCCCTGCATCATCAGCACGGGTGTCCTCACGCCCCTCAGCGCAGGGAGCGACGAGCGACGCGCCCCCCACGACACGATCGGCTCGATGTTGCCGCTGATGAACGCGGCATCGCGGATCGCGAGCACCTCGGGATCGACCCGCTCGGGCGGGAGCGAGCCGAGCAGGCCCGCGACGACGCCCGACTTGACGAGGTCCTGCGGCATCAGCGCCGAGCGCAGGTCGGTCCAGGTGATGTTCACGGCGAGCGTCGCCCACGGCGTCCCGGCGGCGAGCGAGTTCCACAACGCCCCACCCCCGTAGGACGTCCCGAACCCGCCGATCCGCGTGTCGGAGACGTCGGGCCGGTCGCGCAGCCAGGCGAACACGGCCTGCGTGTCGGCGATCTCGCGCGGCCCGTCGATCCCGATCAGGCCACCGGACTGACCGTGCCCGCGCGCGTCGAAGGCGAGGACGGCGAACCGCTGCGTCGAGCCCCATCGAGTCGGACAGCGCGAGCGAGCTCGACCTGTCGCCGCCGAGGCCGTGGAGCGACGACGACCGCGGGCCAGCCGCCCGGCAGGAGGCGCCCCGTCCGGGAGCACCAGCGTCGCTGCGAGCTTCGTCCCGTCGGTCGACGCGATCACGACGTCCGCGCGCGTCGCGGCCGAGGCGTGTCCGCCGACGAGCAGCGCGGCGCTCAATGCGACGACGAGCGCCACCGCGCCTCTCCGGAACCTCACCACGGCGGCGAAGGGTAGCCCACGCCGACGGTGATCAGGACTGCGCTCCGTATGATCCCCGCGTGGACGAGAGGCCGATCGGCGTGTTCGACTCCGGCGTGGGGGGCCTCACGGTCCTCCACGAGCTGCTGGTCACCCTTCCCCACGAGGACGTCCTCTACCTGGGCGACAACGCACGGCTGCCGTACGGCACGCGCCCGCTCGACGAGATCAGGCGCTTCGCGCTCGAGGTGGGACGGTTCCTCGAGCAGCAGGGCGTGAAGCTCGTCGTCGCCGCCTGCAACTCCGCGACCGCCGCTGCGCTGCCCGATCTCCAGCAGGCGCTGACGGTCCCGGTCGTCGGCGTGCTCCAGCCCGAGGCGCGGGCGGCTGCCCTCGCGACGCGCAACCGGCGCGTGGGTCTGCTCGCGACGGAGGCGACGGTCGCGAGCGGTCGCTACCCGGCGCTCGTCGCGACCGTCGATGCCGGCGTCGACGTCATCCCGGTCGCCTGCCCGAGGCTCGTGCCCGCTGATCGAGGGCGACGACCCGTTCGGCGAGGAGACGACGGCTGCGGTGCGCGAGGTCGCGGCCCCGCTGAAGGAGGCCGGCGTGGACACGGTGATCCTCGGCTGCACCCACTACCCGATCTTGCGCCCGATCTTCCAGCGCGTCTTCGGGCGCGACGTGACCCTCGTCTTCTCCGCCGACGAGACGGCACGCGAGGTGGCGGAGACGCTGTCGCGCAAGGGCATCGAGCACGACGGGGCGCGGGAGGGCGACGTACCGGTTCCTCACGACCGGTGACCCCGACGCGTTCCGCGAGATGGGCAGGCGGTTCCTCCAGCTTCCGATCACCGAGGTCGAGCGGGTCGCCGTCGCAGACCTGGAGAGGATGGCGGCATGACGCGACACGACGGACGTCGGGTCGACGAGCTGCGCGAGCTCGACCTCCAGGTCGACTTCCTCGAGCAGCCGCACGGCTCGATCCTCTACGCGCAGGGACGCACCGTGATCCTCTGCACCGCCACGATCGAGGAGACCGTGCCCCGCTGGCTGCGCGGCAAGGGGCGAGGGTGGATGACCGCCGAGTACGCGCTGCTGCCTGCCTCGACCGGCGAGCGCGTCCAGCGCGCCGTGACGCGAGGGCGCCCGGATGGGCGCACGGTCGAGATCCAGCGGCTGATCGGTCGGGCGCTGCGAAGCGTCTGCGACTTCGAGGCGCTCGGCGAGCGGACGCTCTGGCTCGACTGCGACGTCCTGCAGGCGGACGGCGGCACGCGCTGCGCCGCGATCACCGGGGCGTACATCGCCGCGTTCCGCGCCCTCGACCGGATCGGCCTCTCGAAGGCGCTCGCCGGCTCGGTCGCCGCAGTCTCGGTCGGCGTCGTCGAGGGCGAGCCGGTGCTCGACCTCGACTACGTCGAGGACTCGGAGGCCGAGACGGACATGAACGTGGTGATGACCGCCGACGGCCGGCTCGTCGAGGTGCAGGCGACGGCGGAGAAGGACCCGTTCTCGCGTGAGCTGCTCGACCGGTTGCTCGATCTGGCGGCAGGCGGCATCGCGGAGCTCGGCGCTCGCGCAGCGCGAGGCGTGCGAGGCCCCGCGCCTCGGCGCCGAGAGCCGCCCGTGCACGCCGTCCTCGTCACGGGCAATCCGCACAAGGTCGAGGAGCTCGCGGCCGCGCTGCCCGGCTGGCGCGTGGAAGGCCTCCGCCTCGACGACGAGCCCGAGGAGTCGGGCACGACCTACGCGGCGAACGCGCGGCTCAAGGCGCAGGCCGGCCGGGCCGCAGCGCCGCCGGATGCCTGGGTCGCTCGGCGAGGACTCGGGGATCGAGGCGTCTGCGCTCGGCGGCGCACCCGGAGTGCGCTCGGCGCGCTGGGCCGCCGACGGCGTCGCGCGCATGCTCCGGGAGCTCGACGGCGTCGGACGATCGCGGGGCCCGCTACGTCTGCGCGATCGTCGCGCTCGGGCCCGGCAGGCGAGGAGATCGTCGTGGATGGGATGCTCGAAGGGCGCGATCGCGCTCGAGCGCCGCGGGGACGAGGGCTTCGGCTACGACCCGATCTTCGTGCCGGAGGGAGAGCGACCGAACCGTCGCCGAGCTCGGCGACGCGTGGAAGGCGGCGAACTCGCACCGGGCGCGGGCGGCGTCGGCGCTCGCGACGGCGATCAGGCAGCGGGCGGGCTAGCCGCCGCCGGCGGCTGCTCGGGTGGCGCGGCGAGCGGGTCCGGCTCCGCTCCGAGCGGCCCGGGGCCGGCGACGCCGTCCTCTGCGGACACCTCGTCCGGCTCCCGGCGTGGGATCACGGGCTTGCCCGTGCGCCCGTGGCTCGAGCTGCCAGTTGAACACCGAGCCGAACACGATCATGTTCGCCATCACGTAGAGCCAGACGAGCAGCAGGAACGTCGCCCCGAGCGCCTGGAGGGCGAGGATGCCGGACGACACCCAGACGAACAGCGGCAGCGCCTGCAGCGTCACGACCAGCGCGACCGTGACGAGCACGGCGCCCGGAAGCACCTCATGGTGGGTCATCCGGGCGTTCGTCAGCCGGAAGTACGCCGACTGCAGGAACACCAGGAGCACCACGCCCGAGACCGCCGACGTCAGCCCGAGCGCCGCCCAGTGGTTGCCGACCACGTCGGCCGCGTACCGCTGGAGCAGATCGGTGCCGAGCGTCGCCACGACGAGCCCGACGAACACCGCGGCCAGGCCGACCGTCATGTAGACGATGGCGAGAGCCTTGCCGCGGAGGAAGGGCCGGTTCGGGCGGTCGTAGACGATGTTGAACGCCGATTCGAGCGCGCTGAAGAGCGACAGCGAGCTCCAGAGGAGGAACACGGCGCCGACGATCCCGAGCGTCCGGGCGTTGTCCTGGACGGCTCCGACGATCTTCACGATCTGCTCGACGGAGCGTCCCGGGAAGATCTCCTCGAGGTACGAGACGAGCGCCGTCGACTCGTCGACGCGCCCGAACAGCCCCAGCAGCGCGAGCGCGAGGAAGACGAGCGGCACGAACGACGCGAGGGCGAAGTAGGCGACCATCGCGGCGAGGTGCGTCCCGCGCACGGCGAAGAACCGGCCGAACGCTGCGCGGATCTGGCTCACGCCCACAGTGTGCTGGGTTTCGTCCCGGGCGTGCAGGCCAGGTACGCTCGGATGCCGTGGACGCTGCGACCGCCCTCACCGAGCTCCTCGAGCTCTCGACGCAGGTCGTCGAGGCCGTCGTCGCCGGCCCGGACGGGGTAGAGGCCTCCTCGGCGGCCGATCAGGTCCGCGCCGAGCGGCTCGCCGCAGCAGGATCGTCGCTGCTCGAAGCGGCGGCGGACGTTCGGCCGGGAGCCGCCACCGTCGACCGCGTCGTCGTCGACCTCGAGTCGGCAGCGGTGATCGTCGTCCGACAGGGGGGCCGCGTCGGTCGTGGCGACGACCGTCGCCGAGCCGACGATCGGTCTCGTCACGTACGACCTGCGCTCGCTGCTTCGCCGGCTCGACGAACCGGAGAAGCCGACCCGCCGCGCGAAGAAGAAGAGCGCATGATCGGGCGCCTGGTGATCCTCGCCCTCGGCGCGTTCGCCGCCTGGCGGTTCCTCGCGCGCCGCTCGACCCCGGACGAGCAGGTCACGATCGGCTGGGAGGACGGATCGTCAGTCACCCTCGAGCCCGGCGCGCCCGAGCGAGACCGTCTGGTCGAGCTCGCCCGTGGGGTCGCTCGGATGAGCGTCGACGACCTCGGACGCGAGCTCGTCGACGCCGCCCTGCTCGAGGGCGACTTCCTCCTGCGCAGCGGGAAGCGCTCGCGCTGGTATCTCGACAAGTACCGGTTCGAGACCCGTCCCGGACCTGCTCCGCGCGCTCGGCGAGCGCCTCGCGACGTCCGTCCGGGAGGTCGAGCCGGAGACCGTCCGGATCGCCGGTCCGGCCCTCGGGGCGGTCGCGCTGGCCGCTTCGGCATCCATGGCGTCCGGACTGCCCTTCATCATCGTGCGCGGTGAAACCAAGGAATACGGCACGGCGAACCGCATCGAAGGCCCCCACGGGGTCGGCGAACGCGTGTGCCTCGTCGAGGACGTCGTCACCTCCGGCGGCGCCCTTCTCGAAGCGGTGGAGGCCGTTCGCGCGGCGGGGCTCGTCGTACGCCACGCAGTGTGCGTCGTCGACCGGGAGGAGGGAGGCGCCGACGCACTCGCACGTGTCGGCGTGCGGCTCTCCTCGCTCTACACGGCGAGCCAGCTGCTCGCCGTGCGCGATCCCGCGGCCGACCCGCATGGTTGAACCGCGCCAGCACGGCCCGATGCCGCGCAGGCCGTCCATCGACATCGACCACCAGGAGGAGTAGCAAGTGACCAAGCACGAGTTCGTCGACGCCGTAGCCGACAAGGCCGGCCTCAGCAAGAAGGACGCCGGCGCAGCCGTCGACGCGATGCTCGACGTGATCACCGGTGCGCTCATGGCCGGCGACACGGTCGCCTTCACGGGCTTCGGGAAGTTCCACGCCACGAAGCGCGCTGCGCGCCAGGGCGTGAACCCCCGGACGGGCGAGAAGGTCCAGATCGCAGCGGCGAACGTGCCGAAGTTCTCGGCCGGCTCGCAGCTGAAGAAGGCGCTGAACTAGTCCTGCTTGCGAGCGTCCGGCCCCGCAGGAGCGGGGCCGACGCCGCAGGTATCCCCGGCGTCCCGCCTGCGCGGACGCGGGGCAGATCCCTGAAGTGCGCCTGCTGCCTGTGGCAGCGGCCAGGGCGTCGGGCGGGGCGTGTGCGTGGGGTCGGCGTGCGCGTGGGGTCTGGCGCCGGCGTAGCCGGAGCCTGACCCCGGTCCTGCCGCGTGCAGGCCCGAGGGCTTGACCCGCGGTCGTGCCTGCGGCGGACGCGGGGCAGATCCCTGAAGTGGCCTGCTGCCTGTGGCGAGCGGCCAGGCGTCGGGCGGGGCCTCTGGGTGGAGTCGCTGCCGGCGTACCGGCGATGGCGCGGGCGAGACGCGTGGGGGTGGTGTCGTGCCGCGTGGGGTCTGGCGCCGGCGTAGCCGGAGCCTGACCCCGCCCAGGCGTCCCGGCGAGCCACGCCGATCTCGGATTGGCACGTTTGCGCTTGCGTATCGAACACATGTTCGATAGACAGACGGCGTGCAGCTGTCGTTCGACGCCGCCGATCGTCTCGTGGAGCTCGTGCACGAGCGCAGAGGGCCCGGTGCCTGCCGAGGAGGCGGCCCGGAGGCTCTTCGCGCTCGCGAGCGCGCCGACCGCGATCGCGCGCTCGCTGCTCGACGAGGTCGTCACCGGCGACGCACGTCTCGCCTGGCGGGGCGCGTCACGTCGGGCTCGCCGACCCGCCCGGCGCGACCGTCTCGCTCGCCGACGCGTCGTTCGTCGTGCTCGATCTCGAGACGACCGGCCTCTCGCCCGGGTCGGCGCGGATCTGCGAGATCGGTGCGCAGCGCGTCCGCGCGCTCGAGCTCGCCGACGCCTTCGAGACGCTCGTCGATCCCGGAACGCCCATCCCGCCCGCGGTGTCGGCGCTCACCGGCCTCGACCGGTCGATGCTGCGCGGCGCGCCACGGGCCGAGCTGGCGGTGCGGCGCTTCCTCGCGTTCGCGGGTGACGACGCGCTGGTCGCGCACAACGCACGGTTCGACCTGGGCTTTCTCGACCGTGAGGTCGAGCGGCTCACCGGCCGCCGCGTCGCGGCGCCGGTCGTGGACACCGTCTGGCTCGCACGACGGCTCCTCGGCGATCGTCTCCGCCGCGTCTCGCTCGGATCGCTCGCGCACTTCCTCGGCGTCCCGACCGAGCCCTGCCACCGTGCCCTGCCGGACGCGAGAGCGACGGCCGAGATCCTGATCGTCCTGATCGGGCTGGCCCAGGAGCGCGGCGCGGAGACGGTCGACGACCTCGTCACGCTGGCCGCGCCTCGTGCCCGTCGGCTGCACGGCAAGAGGGCGCTCGTCGCGGCGGCTCCGACGCTCCCCGGGACCTACGTCTTCGTGGGGCCGGGCGAGACCCCGCTCTACGTCGGGCGGGCGCGAGACCTCCGCTCCCGCCTGCGCTCCTACTTCGCCGGTGGGAGGCAGCGACCCGCCGTGGAGGCCGCGCTCGCGGCGCTCGAGCGGGTCTCGTGGACCGTGCACGGATCGGAGCTCGAGGCTGCCCTCGAGGAGCTGCGGCTGCTCCGCGAGCTGCGACCGCCGGCGAACGCGCGCGAGCACGCGCCCCGACCGGCACCTCTACCTGAGACGGCGCGGGGCGCGCTGGTCCGCCGTGATGGAGGAGACGCCGCTCGGGCCGGTGCGCGGAGGGCGACGGCTGGCGTCGGCCGCGGCCCGTGCGCTCGACGGGCACGAGGACGACGACCCCGCGCCTGGTGGTACCGCGTGCTGCGCGGACCGGCTGCGCGCGCTCGCGCGGGCGCAGCGCTTCGAGGACGCTGCCCGTCTGCGTGACCGGCTCGCCGCCCTCGAGGAGGTGCTCGACGGCGTCGCCGAGCTCGACCGGCTCCGCGCGCTGGAGGCGTGCCTCCTCGTGCCCGGCCGTCGCAGCCGGGGTTCGTCCGCGCCCTCGCGCTCCGGGACGGGCGGATCGCCGCCGCGCGAACGCTCCCCTGCGGGGCCGGGCGCTCGCTCGAGGCGGGGCGCTCGTCGCGGAGGCCGGGCGAGCCGCGCGTCCCGCGCCGCGGCGGACACCGACGAGCTGCTGCTCGTCGGCGACGCTTCCTGCGACGGCCTCCGCCCGAGCTCCGAGTCGTCGCGCTCATGCCGAGGCGATCGTCCGGCGCGGCCCGGATAGCCTTGGCTGCGTGAGCAGCCTCGTCCGTCCGCACCGCCCGGTTCGCCGATCGCGTCGCGGAGGCCGTCGAGCAGAAGCGGACCCAGCTCGTGGTCGGCCTCGATCCGGTGCTCGACCTCCTGCCCGGTCGAGCTGCGCGGAGAGGCGTCGCACGGCCGTGCGGCGGCGGGAGCTCGCCGTCGAGCGCTTCTGCAAGGGGATCGTCGACGCCGTCGCCCCGTACGTCGTCGCGGTCAAGCCGCAGGTCGCGTTCTTCGAGGTGCTCGGCGACGACGGGTACATCGCCCTCGAGCGCGTCTCCCGGTACGCGCGTGACGCCGGGCTGCTCGTGATCGCCGACGCGAAGCGCGGCGACATCGGGTCGACCGCGCGGGCCTACGCCGTCGGCGTTCGTCGAGCCGGTCGGCGAGCTGCGCACCGCTCGCCGATGCGCTGACGGTGAACCCGTACCTCGGCCGCGACTCGCTCGATCCGTTCCTCGCCGCCTGCCGGCGTGACGGCGCCGGCCTGTTCGTGCTCGTCCGCACCTCGAACGCGGGCGCGGCGGACATCCAGGACGCGACGCTCTCCGACGGCCGGCCGCTGTGGCGCCACGTCGCGGAGCTCGTCGACGGGTGGGGAGAGGATCTCGTCGGCGAGCGTGGGCTCTCGAGCGTCGGTGCGGTCATCGGCGCGACCGCGCCGTTCGCGATCGGCGAGGCGCGGCGCGCGATGCCGCGCGCGATCATCCTGCTCCCCGGCGTCGGCGCGCAGGGGGCGACGCCCGCCGACGTGGCGCGGGCGTTCACGAGCGGGCCCGCGAGCGGGCTCGTCAACGCCTCGCGCTCGGTGATCTACGCCTACCGTGAGATGCCCGACGCAGACTGGCGCGCGGCTGCTGGAGCCGAGGCGGCACGGCTGCGCGCGCGGCGTGTGGGCGGCGGCGGGCTGGTAGCGCCTTCCGCGCCGGGGGATGCCGGGGATCGTGCCGTCTGCGCTACATTGCGCCGCGGTGCGCAGAGGTCTCCCGCTCGTCGTCGCAATCGCCGTCCTCGCGTCCGCCGTCGCGGGCTCCGCCGCCGCCGGTGCCCCGAACGTCCAGGCCGCAGGCCTACGTCGTCGAGAGCTCGGTCGACGGGTCGACGCTCGCGGCTCGCCGCGCCGACGAGCCGCGTCCGGTGGCGAGCATCACCAAGCTGATGACCGCACTCGTGGCGCGAAGGGCGCTCGCTCTCGACGAGGTCGTGGTGGTGCCGCGCGCCGCGACGCCGTGGGCGAGTCCTCGCTCTTCCTGCGCTCCGGTCAGAGGATCTCCGTCCGCGATCTCCTGATCGGGACGCTCGTCCCGAGCGCCAACGACGCGGCGACGACTCTCGCGTACCGCGCCGGCGAGGGCTCGGTCGACCGGTTCGTCGCACGGATGAACGCGACCGCGCGCGAGCTCGGGCTCACGGGCACGCGGTACCGGAACCCGCACGGGCTCGATCAGGCCGGCCACGTGTCCACCGCTCGCGACGTCGCCCGCCTGCTCCGCGTCGCGCTCCGCGATCCGTTCATCCGCCGGTACGCCGGCGTCCGCTCGGGCGGCCCTCTCGAACGGGACGGTCGTGACCTCGACCGACAACCTCTTCGGCGTCGTGCCCGGGTTCCTCGGCGGGAAGACCGGGCACACCGACGGGGCAGGATGGTCTCAGGTCGCTGCCGCGCGCCGCGACGGGGTCGGGATCACCGCCGCCGTCCTCGGCGGCACGAGCGAGGCTCAGCGCGACGCGCGATCTCGCAGCGCTCCTCCGCTACGGCCTCGCTGCCGTACCGCCCGTCGCACGTCGTCGACCCGGCGCGGGTGTACGCGAGCGTCGAGGTCGGCTGGGGTCGAGCCCCGGTCGGGCTGGTCGCGCGTCGCGAGGTCGTCCGCCCGGCTCCGACGGGCCGTCCGCTCGTCGAGCGGGTCGAGGCACCGGTGACGGTCGCGCTGCCCGGTGCGCGGCCGGCACGCGCCTCGGCTCGCGTCGTCGTGCTCGACGGCGACCGCGTCGTCGCCCGCGCCCCGCTCGTCGCCGCCCGCAGCGTCGAGCGTCCAGGTCGTCTCGCACGGGCGGCCTACGTCGCCCGCCGCGACCGTGCATCATCTGCTGGGCTGGGCCACCTAGATGATCCTGACCGTCACTCTCAACGCCGCTCTCGACCGTTCCGTCACCGTCCCGATCTTCCACGTCGGGCATCGTCACCGGGCGAGCGACGTCGTCACCCTCGCGGGCGGCAAGGGCATCAACGTGGCCCGGGCTCTGAAGGCGCTCGACGTCCCGGTGGTCGCGTCGGGGCTCGCAGGCGGGCGCACGGGGACGCGCATCGTCGAGGAGCTGACCGACGAGGCGATCCTCAACGACTTCGTGCGCATCCGTGACGAGTCGCGCACCTCGACCGTCGTGATCGACCCGACCTCCGGGCACGCACACGGAGATCAACGAGTGGGGGCCGAAGGTCTCCGCCGCGGAGCTCGAGATGCTGCTCGAGAAGCTGCGCTACCTCTCGCAGGGCGCGGAGGCGGTCGTCTTCGCCGGGTCGCTGCCGCGTGGCGTCGACGAGGCGTTCTACGCCGACGCCGCCCGTGAGCTCACGCGACGAGGCGTCCGCGTCGTGCTCGACACCGACGGCGAGCCGCTCCGCCTCGCAGTCGAGGCCGAGCCGTGGCTCGTCTCGCCCAACCAGCTCGAGGCGGAGCAGCTGGTCGGACAGGAGCTCGCCGAGGACGACGACTTCCTGATGGCGCTCGACGACGATCACGGAGATGGGAGCGCGGAACGTCCACATCACCACCGAGGCGGGGTGCTTCGCCTCGATCCGCGGCGACGACCGCCAGGTGCGCCGGTACCGGGTCGACGCGCCGCGCCTCGAGCCGGTGTCGATGGTCGGCGCGGGTGACGCGCTGCTCGCGCAGTTCCTCGCGTCGCACCTCGTCGGTGCCTCACCGGAGGAGGCGCTGCGCGCGGCCGTGGCCGCCGGTGCGGCGTCGGTGCTCGAGGTCGGCGCCGGACGATTCGACCCGGCCGAGGCCCGTCGCGTCGCCTCGCAGGTCGAGGTGCACGAGCTCAGCCCGGTCGGGAGGTCACGGGCCGCCGAGGCGGTTGCTAGTCTCGAGCGACGGTGCCGATCGGGAGCGAGGACAAGTTCGCGAGGGAGGGTCTGACCTTCGACGACGTCCTGCTCGTCCCCGCCGAGTCGGCCGTGCTGCCCGAACGACGTGCGCACCGCGACGCGGCTGACGCGGACGATCGTCCTCGAGATCCCCATCGTCTCGGCGGCGATGGACACGGTCACCGAGGCGCGGATGGCGATCGCGCTCGCGCGCATCGGTGGCATCGGGGTCGTCCACCGGAACCTGTCGATCGACGACCAGGTGGCAGAGGTCGACAAGGTGAAGCGCTCGGAGGCAGGGATGATCGTCGAGCCGGTGACGCTGCAGCCCGACGCGCTCGTCGGCGACGCGCTCGCGCTGATGGAGCGCTACCGCGTCTCCGGCGTGCCGATCACCGAGGCCGACGGTCGTCTCGTCGGCATCCTCACCAACCGGGACCTGCGCTTCGGCGTCGACCCGCGAGCGCGCGTCTCGGAGGCGATGACGGCGGAGGGTCTCGTGACCGCGCCCGTGGGCACGACGCTGGAGGAGGCACAGGCGATCCTCGGGCGGCATCGCATCGAGAAGCTCCCGATCGTCGATCTGGACGGGCGCCTCAAGGGCCTCATCACCGTCAAGGACATCCAGAAGCGCGAGGCCTATCCCGTCGCCACGAAGGACGACCGCGGACGCCTGCGGGTCGCGGCAGCCGTCGGCGTCGGGCCCGACGCGCTCGAGCGCGCGGCGGCGCTCGAGGCGGCCGGGGTCGACGTGCTCGTGGTGGACACGGCCCACGGGCACTCGCTCGGCGTGATCGACGTCGTCCGGAGGATCAAGGACTCCGCGACCGTCGAGGTCATCGCGGGCAACGTCGCGACGGGCGAGGCGGCCGAGGCGCTGATCGACGTCGGCGTCGACGCCGTGAAGGTCGGGGTCGGCCCCGGGAGCATCTGCACGACGCGCGTGGTGGCCGGCGTCGGCGTCCCCCAGGTCACCGCGGTGCACGACGTCGCGCGGGTCGCCTCGGAGCAGGGGGTCCCGGTGATCGCCGACGGCGGCATCACCTCGTCGGGCGACGTCGCAAAGGCTCTCGCGGCAGGCGCCGATACCGTGATGCTCGGCTCGATGCTCGCCGGGACCGACGAGGCGCCCGGCGACGTGATCGTGGTGCAGGGCGAGCGCTTCAAGGAGTACCGCGGGAATGGGCTCGCTCGGTGCGATGAAGGCGCGGTCGTTCTCGAAGGACCGGTACTTCCAGGGCGACGTCGAGGACGTCGACAAGCTCGTGCCGGAGGGCATCGAGGGGCGCGTCGCGTACAAGGGCCCGCTCGCTCCGATCGTCCACCAGGTGATCGGCGGCGTCCGGCAGGCGATGGGGTACTGCGGGGCGGCGACCGTCGAGGACCTGAAGGAGGCGCGGTTCGTCCGGATCACGGGCGCAGGGCTGCGCGAGAGCCACCCCCACGACGTGACGATCACCAAGGACGCGCCGAACTATCGCCGTGGTTGAGAGCTCGAACCAGATTGAAGCCTTGTGGCTGCGGCGCGCCCTGTGCACGCACGCTGCGCCGTTCTCGGTCGCGCGAGCGCGCTGCTCTTGGCGCGCCCTGCGTCCTCGCCTCGCGCGCCCAGCGCTCCCCGGCGCCGAGGCGTCGTTCCGCGATGAGCTCTGAGCCCTCCGCCCAGGTCGTGCCGTTCCCGGCGAGCGTTCCGGGCCCGGAGGAGCGGCCCGTGCTCGTCCTCGACTTCGGCGGGCAGTACAGCCAGCTCATCGCGCGCCGCGTGCGCGAGGCGCACGTGTACTCGGAGCTCGTCTCGCACAGGGTGAGCGCCGACGACGTCCGCGCGCGCAACCCGCTTGCGATCGTGCTCTCCGGCGGCCCGGCGTCGGTGTATGCGGAGGGAGCGCCGCAGATGGACGCGTCGATCCTCGCCCTCGGTGTCCCGACGCTGGGGATCTGCTACGGGATGCAGCTGATGGCGCGTGAGCTCGGTGGCGCGGTCGAGTCCAACGACGTCTCGGAGTACGGGAAGACCTCGCTCGAGGCCGGCGAGTCGGTGCTGTTCCGCGACCTGCCGACCGACCAGATCGTGTGGATGAGCCATCGCGACTCCGTGACCGCAGCCGCCGTCGGGCGCGACGGTCACCGCCTCCTCCGCCTCCACCCCGATCGCCGCCTTCGAGGATCGGGAGCGCGCGCTCTACGGCGTGCAGTTCCATCCCGAGGTCGTCCACACGCCCGCACGGGCAGGCGAGTGCTCGAGAACTTCCTGTACGACGTCGCGGGCGCGCCGCCGGCGTGGACGCCGGTCACCGTGATCGAGGAGCAGGTCGAGCGCATCCGCGCCCAGGTCGGATCGGAGCGCGTGATCTGCGGGCTCTCCGGCGGGGTCGACTCCGCCGTGGCCGCCCTGCTCGTCTACAAGGCCGTCGGCGACCAGCTGACCTGCGTCTTCGTCGACCACGGCCTGCTCCGCGAGAACGAGGGCGAGCAGGTCGTCGAGACGTTCGGCGGCCACTTCCACGTGCCGCTGGTGCACGTCGACGCACGCGAGCGGTTCCTGCGGCGGCTGGAGGGCGTCACCGAGCCCGAGGAGAAGCGGAAGATCATCGGTGAGGAGTTCATCCGCGTGTTCGAGGAGGAGGCCCGCTCGCTCGGGGACGTGCGGTTCCTCGTGCAGGGGACGCTCTACTCCGACGTGATCGAGTCGGGTGGGGACGTCGGGATCGCGGCGAAGATCAAGTCCCACCACAACGTCGGTGGACTCCCCGCCGACATGCAGATGGAGCTGGTCGAGCCTCTGCGGCTGCTCTTCAAGGACGAGGTGCGTCGCGTGGGGGAGGAGCTCGGGCTGCCGAAGCGCATGGTGTGGCGGCATCCGTTCCCCGGCCCAGGGCTTGCGATCAGGATCATCGGCGACGTCACCGAGGAACGGCTCGAGATCCTGCGGACGGCGGACTCGGTGCTCCTCGAGGAGATCCGTCGGGCGGGCCTCTACGACGAGCTGTGGCAGTGCTTCGCGGTGCTCCCGGCCGTTCGCTCGGTCGGCGTCCAGGGCGACGAGCGCACCTACGCCTACCCGATCGTGATCCGGGCCGTCACCTCGGAGGACGCGATGACGGCCGACTGGGCGCGGATCCCCTACGACGTGCTCGAGACGATCTCGACGCGGATCATCAACGAGGTGCGCGGTGTCAACCGCGTGGCCCTCGACCTCTCCTCGAAGCCGCCTGCCACGATCGAGTGGGAGTAAGGGCGGCTCCGGGGTCTGGCACCGGCGCAGCCGGAGCCTGACCCCCTGGTCTGCGTCGGCGGCTCGTCGTCAGGCTTCCGGCTTGCGCAGGACGCCAGACCTCTCCGGCTTGCGTCCAACACCGGACCGTTGCGGTGCCGACGCCGAGGCGTCCCACACGGGCACCTCGACGACGCCGGCCGGATCGATCTCGACAGCGACGTCCGAGCCGAGCGGCGGCGCGTCGAGCCCGGTCGTGATCGCCTCCAGGCGCGCGCCCGTCCGACAGCACGACCCGGACGCGCGCAGTCGCCCCGCGCGGCTCGACCTCGACGACCTGCGCGCCGGCGCCCGAGGTGAGCCGCACTGCCTCCGGCCGCGTGACGCGTGCCGCTGCTCCCATCGGCTCGACGTTCCGCATCCCCAGGAAGCGGGCGACCCAGTCGTCGGCCGGCGCGCGCCAGAGGTCCGTCGGGGACGCGACCTGCGCGAGCCTCCCCTCCCGGAGGACGGCGATCCGATCGCCGAGCGCGAAGGCCTCCTCGACGTCGTGCGTCACGTGGACGACGGTCAGCGCGAGGCGCGCGAACAGCGCCCGGAGGTCGTCCTGCAGCCGGAGGCGGAGCGGCCCGTCCAGTGCGCCGAGCGGCTCGTCGAGGAGCAGCGCGCGGGGGCGTGGGGCGAGCGCCCGCGCGAGCGCGACGCGCTGCGCCTCTCCTCCGGAGAGCGTCCCCACCCTGCGCCGCTCCGTGCCCGCGAGGCCGACGAGCTCGAGCATCTCGGCGACGCGCTCGTCCCGCTCGGCGCGCGGAACGCCGCCGATCCCGAGCCCGTAGCCCACGTTGCCGGCGACATCCCGGTGCGGGAAGAGGGCTCCGTCCTGGAACACGAGCCCGATCCCCCGGAGGTGCGCCGGCACGGAGGCGAGGTCGTGCCCGTCCGCGAGCACCCGACCGGCGCTCGGTTCGCGCAGGCCCGCGATCGTCCGCAACAGCGTCGACTTCCCGGACCCGCTCGGGCCGAGCAGCGCGATGCGCTCGCCGCTCTCGACGGCGAGGTCGACGCCGTGGACGATCCTTCGTCCCTCGAGGTCGACGCACACGCTCTCGAGCTCGAGCCTCAGCGGAGGCTCCTGCGGACGAGCCCGCGCTCCGCGGCGAGCGAGACCGTGGCGACGAGCACGACGAGCACCGCGCAGAGCGCGGCGGCCAGCCCGACGTTGTCGGCGCCGGGGCGGCCGAGGAACCGGAACACCGCGACCGGGAGCGTCGGCGCGTCGGCGCGTGCGAGGAAGACCGTCGCCCCGAACTCGCCGAGCGACACCGCGAAGGCGAGGGCTCCGGCGGCAGCGAGCGCCCGGCCGAGCAGCGGGAGATGGACGGTACGTCTCACGACCGACGGGCTCGCGCCGAGCGTGGCGGCCGCCTCGCCGAGACGCGGGTCGAGGCTCCGCAGCGGGGGGACGAGCGCGCGCACCACGAACGGGAGCGCGACGAGCGCCTGTGCGAGCGGCACGATCGCGCGCGAGCCCCGGAGGTCGAGCGGAGGCGCGTCGAACGCGAGCAGGAACCCGAAGCCGAGCATCGCCGCCGACGCGCCCAGCGGGAGCATCACGAGCACGCCGAGCGCGTCACCACCCCGGGCGATCGCGATCGCCGCGGGCGTGCCCACCGCCAGCGCGATCGCCGTGGCGACCGTTGCGTAGGCGAGCGAGTTGACGATCGCGTGCCACGGGGTGACGAGCAGCGCCGGGGTCTGGTCGGCGAGCGCGGCGAAGTGGTCGAGTCCCCAACCGTCGCCGACCTGCAGCGACTGCCGCAGCACGGCGAGCACCGGGAGCGCGAGCAGGCCGAGCGAGAGGATGACGACGCCAGCGACCACGAGGCGCATCCGCCCCTCCGGTGCGGGATGGCGCGTCGCGCGTCGTCCGACGGCGCCGAGCCCGCGCTCCAGCCGTCCGGCGATCGTCGCGGCGATCGCGACCGCGACGAGCTGGAGCAGCGCGAGCACGGCAGCGGTCCCCAGGTCGAAGCTCCGCACCGCCTGGTTGTAGATCTCGGTCTCGAGCGTGGCGAAGCGCGGTCCGCCGAGCACGAGGATCACGCCGAAGGACGTGAAGCTGAAGAGGAAGACGATCGACGAGGCGGCCGCGAGCGCGGGGCGGAGCAGCGGCAGGGTGACCGTTCGCAGCCGTGTCGTGGGGCGTGCGCCGAGCGAGGTCGCCGCCTCCCACAGTCGCTGGTCGAGCGCGCTCCAGGAGGCGCCGACGACCCGGATCACCACGGCTACGTTGAAGAAGACGTGGGCGAGCAGGATCGCCCAGACGGTGTGGCCGGCCCGCTCCGGCAGCAGCGCGAGGAAGCCGGTGGCGACCACGATCGTCGGGAGCACGAACGGGACGAGCGCGAGCGCCTCGACCACCGACCGGCCGCGGAACGACGTCCGCGCGAGCGCCCAGGTCAGCGGAAGCGCGCAGACCAGCGTGAGGGCCGTCGAGGCGGCCGCCTGCCACGTCGTGAACCAGAGCAGGTGCAGGGTCGCGCTGCTTGTGAGAACGTCAAGCGGGAACCCGCCCGCGAGGCTCCGCTCGAGGATCGCGGCGAGCGGCCAGGCGAGGAAGAGGCCGAGGAGGGCGAGCGCCGGCGCGGCGAGGGCGAGCCGGCTCCGCCTGCTCAGCGCAGGACGAGATCCGTCCATGCATCCACCCACTCGTCGCGCTTCGCGGCGATCACGGGCGGAGGCAGCGTGAGCGGGTCGCGCGGGACGAGGGCGTGCTCGACGAACTCCGGTGGGATCGGGACGCCGCGTCGCACGGGCATCACGAACATCGAGCCCGGCACATCTGCCTGGAAGCGGCGGGAGAGCATGAAGTCGACGAGCGCGCGGGCGCCCTCCTCGTTCGCCGCACCCTTGAGGACGCCGGCGTACTCGACCTGACGGAAGCAGCCGGCGTCGACCGCGGCGGTCGGTGCCCGCGACGTCTTCTTCGAGGCGAAGATCACCTCCGCGGCCGGTGACGTCGCGTACGACACGACGATCGGACGCTTCCCAGGGCTCCCGGCCGAGCCGGAGAACTCCTGCGTGTACGCGGCCTCCCAGCCGTCCACGACCCGCACGCCGTTCGCGCGCAGCGCACGCCAGTAGTCCTGCCAGCCCGGATCGCCGTATGTCGCGACGGTCGCGAGCAGGAACGCCAGCCCCGGACTCGAGGTCGCCGGGTTCTCCACGACGAGGAGGTCGCGGTAGCGCGGGCGTGTCAGGTCGGCGAGCGTCCGCGGCGGCTCGAGGCGCTTGCGGCTGAACCACTCGCGGTCGACGTTGAGGCAGACCTCGCCGTGATCGATCGGCGTCACGCGCGGATCGGGGGCCGGGTACTCCGCGGCGACCTGGTCGAGCGCGGGCGAGACGTACGGCTCGAGCAGGTCGCCGGCGAGCGCCCGGGAGAGGAGCGTGTTGTCGACGCCGAAGAGGACGTCGCCCTGCGGGTCTCCGGCGGTGAGGAGCGCGGTGTTGAGCACGGCCCCGGCGTCACCGCTCTGCAGGATCTGGAGCTCGAGGCCCGTCTGCGCCTCGAACGCAGCCTTCGCGTCCTTCGAGATCGCGAACGAGTCGTGCGTCACGAGCACGACCTTCGTCGGGGTCGTCTCACCCGACCCTCCGCACCCCGCGCCGACGAGAGCCAGCGCCAGCGTCACCATCGTCAGCGCAGCCACGGCGAAGGGGACCGGCCGCAATCGCTCGTACCACCGTATTGCTTGCGCGCTCTGGACCGTCATTCGTCGCCTCGGGGGAGGATCGCGAGCAGGACCCCGCGCTCGAGCGAGATCGTCGCTTCGTGGGCGGAGAAGACGTTCGAGACGCCCCGGCTCGAGCCGGGGTCGAGGCGCTCGCCGCGCAGCGGGTACTCGAGACCCACCGTCCGCACGCCGTCGGCGGCCCCGTGGAGGGCGAGCAGGGTCAGCGTGTCGCCGGGAGCGCCCACGAGCCTCCGCTCGCCACGGACGACCGCGACCCGCGCAGTGCCGACGAGCGCGTCGACCTCGACCGCCGCGTAGCGCTCGTGGCCGAGCAGGAGCAGGGAGGAGAGGAGGTGGTCGAGCCGGCCCTCCGCGCTCGCGACGACGAGGACGCGCTCCGCGCCTCGGGCCATGGCCTCGTCGAGCGCGAGCTCCAGATCGGTGGCGTCCTTGCGTGCCGGATGCCGCTGGATCTCGGCACCCCGCTCCTGCGCTGCGGCGATCGAGCCGGGCTCCGCCGAGTCGAGGTCGCCGACCACGACGTCCGCCTGCAGCCCCAGCGCCATGCAGCGCTCGAGGCCGCCGTCGGCGGCGATCACGAGCGCGGCGGCGGGAAGCCCGTCGAGGCGTGAGGGGCCGGGCCCGGCGGCGACGACGACGATCTCCGAGTGCTGCATCCGCTCCCTCCGCTGGCATTACCCAGATCAGGTTCGCGGGTCGGCGGAGGCCTGCGTCCACCCTCTCAGCCCGGCTGCCCCGAGCTCCCCGTTTCGCTCGTCCGAGTGTAGCGCGGTGAGGCCGGCACGCCCACGCGACGGCCGACGCGGGCCGCGTGAGCTCAGGCGGGCAGCGAGGTGAGGAGCTCGCGCGCCCACGCGCTCGCGGGAACATCGCCCCGTGGCCTCGTAGATCGCGAGTGCCGTCGCGGTGGCCTCCCGCGCCTCGGTCGGCTTGCCGACGAGTGCGCGCGCGCATGTCACGCGCGTACGTCCGTGCCATGTCCTCATACCTGTCGATCGTCGCGGCGATCTCGATCGCACGGCCGGTGAGCCGCTCAGCCTTGGTGTGCTCGCCGCTCTGCGCCGCCAGGTCACCACCGGGCGAGCGCATCCCAGGCGCCCGCAGCTGGACAGCCGGCCCGCCGACCCTCAGCATCAGGGCCGTGAACGCCCAGGCCCACGTCCGGACGCAGTCGGCCGGTGACCCGACGCGACTGGTCGACGCGCTCGCCGGCGCACGCATCGGCGAGACGTTCAACCAGTACCGGGACGGGCCTCGAGCTCCGCTGCTGCGCGAGCGCCTGGGCGCGTACCTCGACGCGCGACGCGGCGCGCTGCTCGTCCTCGTCGGCGAGGCGCCGGGGTACCGCGGCGCCCGCGTCTCGGGCATCCCGTTCACCTCGGAGCGACAGCTCACGGGCTCGGGGCCGGCCGAGGCGACCGCGACGATCGTCCACCGCGTCCTGCGGGAGCTCGGTCTCGAGGACGACGTGCTGCTCTGGAACGTCGTTCCCACGCACCCGGGCACGGACGTGGCGAACAGGCCGCCGAGCGCCGCCGAGGTCGCGGGCGGCCTTCCCTGGGTCGAGCGCGTCGCGTCGGGCAGACCGATCGTCGCCGTCGGGCGCGTCGCCGAGCGGGCGACCGGTGCGCCGGCGGTGAGGCATCCGTCCCACGGAGGCGCTGCGGCGTTCGCCGGCGAGCTTGCCAGCCGGCTCCGCGAGGCGGGCCCCGCTGATGGCCGTCTCCCGTTCGGAGCATGCGCCAGGCATCTGGCAGGCGCGGTAGCGTTGGGCGAGACCGTCGCCCCGAGGCCGAGGAGGAGCTCGTCATGAAGCAGATGCCCCCGACCACCCCCCAGCGTCTTGCCGCCGAGTTCCTGGGGACGTTCGTCCTCGTCTTCGGAGGCTGTGGCACCGCCGTGCTCGCCGCCACGTTCCTCTCGGGCGGCGTGCAGCTCGGCGTCGGCTTCCTGGGCGTCGCGCTCGCCTTCGGGCTGACCGTGCGTCACGATGGCCTACGCCGTCGGCCACGTCTCCGGCGGGCACTTCAATCCGGCGATCACGCTCGGGCTGGCTGCGGGCCGGCGGTTCCCGTGGAAGGACACCGTGGGCTACGTCGTGACCCAGGTCGTCGCGGCGATCGTCGCCGCGTCGGTGCTGTACGTCATCGCATCCGGCCGCGACGGCTTCTCGGCGAAGGCTTCCGGGTTTGCGACGAACGGCTACGCCGACCGCTCGCCGGGCGGGTACAGCCTCCTCGCATGTCTCGTCATCGAGATCGTGCTCACCGCGGTGTTCCTCTACGTCATCCTCGGCATCACCGACACCCGTGCGCCGAAGGGGTTCGCGCCTCTCGCGATCGGTCTCAGCCTGACGCTGATCCACCTGATCTCGATCCCGGTCACGAACACCTCGGTGAACCCCGCGCGCTCGATCGGGCCGGCGCTCTTCGCCGGCTCGGACGCGATCAGCCAGCTCTGGCTCTTCATCCTCGCGCCGATCGCGGGAGCGGTCATCGCGGGGGCGTCGTACGCGCTGCTCGTCGGCGAGGGCGAGCCCGCGACGCTCGAGGAGGCCGACGCCGCGTAGAGCCCGGAGCGGACGACAGGGACGAGGCGCGCCGACGGGGTCGAAGCCCCTCCGGGCGCCGCCGTGCTGCTATCATCCGCCGCCGGCGATCACACGGTCGCCCTTCTTTCCGAGCACAGATGACCACCTACACCGCAAAGCCGGGCGAGATCCAGCGCGACTGGTACGTCGTCGACGCCGAGGGCCAGACCCTCGGGCGTCTCTCGACGCGCATCGCCGACGCCCTCCGCGGCAAGGGCAAGCCCCAGTACACCCCGCACGTCGACACCGGCGACTTCGTGATCGTCGTGAACGCGGAGAAGATCCGCGTGACCGGCAAGAAGCTCGACGACAAGATGGTGCGCTGGCACACCGGGTATCCCGGCGGGCTCAAGGAGCGGACGCTGCGCGAGCAGCTGCAGCGCCGCCCGACCGAGGTCATCCGCAAGTCCGTCAAGGGGATGCTCCCCAAGAACCGCCTCGCGGCCCAGCAGATCACGAAGCTGAAGGTGTACGCCGGCCCGGAGCACCCGCACGCCGCCCAGATGCCGAAGCAGCTCGAGCTCTAGGACCCAGTCGATGACCCAGATCGCCCAGTACCTCGGAACCGGCAAGCGCAAGACGTCCGTCGCGCGCGTGATCCTGCGGCCGGGTGACGGCAAGACCTGGATCAACGGCCGCTCGATCGAGGAGTACTTCCCCCGGTCGCTCCACCGCACGCAGGTGATGTCACCGCTCGGCGTCGCCGAGGCGGTCGGCACCTACGACCTGCGTGTCCGCGTGCACGGCGGCGGCGTCAGCGGCCAGGCCGGTGCGATCCGGCACGGCGTCGCCCGCGCCCTCGTGGAGGCCGATCCCGAGCTCCGCGTGCCGCTCAAGCGCCAGGGCTTCCTGACCCGCGACGCCCGCAAGGTCGAGCGCAAGAAGGCCGGCCTGCACAAGGCGCGCAAGGCCCCGCAGTTCTCGAAGCGCTAGCACTTCTCTCCGAGAAGTGCTAGCTGCGGATTCGCGCGGCGCTCGAGCCGGTTGCGACTCTCGGCGGCATGGTGCTCGATGAGACGAGATGGCTGACTCCTCGACCGGCAACCAGGACCAAGTTCAACCTGGGGAAGCCAGGATGCGCTTCGGCTTTCGAGCCGGTTGCGATACTCGGCGGCATGGTGCTCGATGAGACGAGATGGCTGATTCTTCGACCGGCAACCGGGCCCTAGTGCAGCCTGGCGCAGCCAGGATGCACTTCGGCACCGACGGCGTGCGCGGGATCGTCGGCGAGACGCTCACGGAGGACCTCGTCGAGCGGCTCGGGAAGGCCGCGACCCTCTGGTCGGGGCGTGGCCGGGTGCTCGTCGGGCGCGACACGCGCGCATCCGGGCCCGCGCTCGAGGACGCGCTCGCCCGCGGGATCGTGGCCGCAGGCGGAACGGCCGTCCTCGCGGGCGTGCTGCCGACCCCGGCGGTCGCGCTGCTCGCGCAGGACCTCGGGCTCGTGATCTCCGCGTCGCACAACCCGCCCGAGTACAACGGCGTCAAGATCTTCGACCACGAAGGCCGCAAGCTGACGGACGCCCAGGAGCTCGAGATCGAGGCGCTGCTCGATGCCCCTGAGCTCGGTGGCGGAGCGGTCGAGCACGCCCAGGATGCGATCGCCGGGTACGTCGAGCACGTCGTCGACCGGTTCGGCACCGACCTGCGCGGTCTGCGGATCGCGGTCGACTGCGCGAACGGCGCGTACTCGGGGATCGCCCCGGCCGTGTTCGAGCAGCTCGGCGCGACCGTGACGGCGATCGCGGACGCGCCGGACGGCACGAACATCAACGCCGGTTGCGGTGCGACCGACCTCGCGATGCTCTCCGACACCGTGCGCAGCGGCGGCCACGACCTCGGCATCGCCTTCGACGGGGACGGCGACCGGATGCTCGCGGTCGACGCCGCCGGTGAGACGGTCGACGGCGATCAGATCGTCGCGATCTGCGCGCTCGCGCTCGGAGTCGACCTCGTCGCCGTGACCTCGATGACGAACCTCGGCTTCCACCGGCTGATGGCCGACCACGGGATCCGCGTCCTCACCACGGACGTCGGCGACCGCTACGTGCTCGAGGCGCTGCGGCGCGAGGGCGGCATCCTCGGAGCCGAGCAGTCGGGCCACGTGATCGTCCTCGACGGGCACGTCACGGGCGACGGGCTCGCTGCGGCGCTGCTGCTCTGCCGCTCGCTCGAAGGGCGAGCGCTCGCCGAGGCGGCGGCCGTGATGCCCCGCTTCGCACAGGCGAAGGAGAACGTCCGCGTGGCCCGGCGGGTCGTGCCGGCGTCCGTCGTCGAGGAGGTCGAACGGCTCAACGCCGAGCTCGACGGGCGCGGCCGCGTCCTCGTGCGACCGTCCGGCACGGAGCCTCTGGTGCGGGTTCTCGCGGAGGCGGCGGAGCAGGAGGAGGCCGATGCGCTCTGTGCTACGGTGGCCCATCTCGTCCGACAGGGAGCCGAGACCGCGTAGCAGCGGCCAGGCCCGGCGGGGTGCGCGTCGGCGGCCCGAGCGCGAGCGGCAGCAGGCGACGAAGGAGACCACGCGATGTGCGGGATCATCGGATACGTCGGGCCCAGGGAGTGCAAGCCGCTTCTGCTGCACGGCCTCAAGCGCCTCGAGTACCGCGGGTACGACTCGGCCGGGATCGCGCTGCTCGAGGCCGACGGCCTGACGCACGTCCGCGCCGTCGGGACGCTCGACAACCTCGAGCGCGCGGCGGGGGACTCGGTCTCACCTGCGACGACCGGGCTGGGCCACACCCGCTGGGCGACCCACGGCGGCGTCACGGAGCGCAACGCCCACCCGCTCGCCACCGAGGACGCCTCCTCGCTCGCGATCGTCCTCAACGGCATCGTCGAGAACTACCGCGAGCTGCGCGAGCGCCTGATCGCGGAAGGGCACACGTTCGCCTCGGAGACCGACGCCGAGACGGTCACGCATCTGATCGAGGGAGCCTACGAGGGTGATCTCGTCGCCGCGGTGCGGGCGGCGTACGCGCAGCTCGAAGGCCACTTCGCGTTCGTCGCGATCCATCGCGACCATCCGGGTCGGCTCGTCGGAGCGAGGCACCAGTGCCCGATGGTGATCGGCCTGCGCGAGGGCGAGACCTTCGTCGCGTCGAACGCCGCCGCGTTCCTGCGCGACACGAACGTCGTGCAGTTCCCGGACGACGGCGAGGTCGTCGAGATCACCACGTCGGGCGCGCGGTACTTCACCGCCGCGGACGGCGCCCCCGTCGAGCACGAGGTCGTCGAGCTCGACTGGGACGACGAGGGCGCGGAGAAGGCCGGCTTCGAGACGTTCATGCTCAAGGAGATCTACGAGCAGCCGCAGGCCGTCGCCGACACCATCGGCGATCGGGTCCGGCACGGCCGTCTCGAGCTCGAGGGGCTCGGGATGGACGACGACGAGCTGCGTCACCTGCGACGGATCGTGATCCTCTCCGCGGGGACGTCGTACCACGCGGCCGTCGCCGCCCGGTACGCGATCGAGGAGTGGGCCCGCGTCCCGGTCGAGCACGACATCGCCTCCGAGTGGATCTACCGCAACCCGGTGCTCGACGCGGACACCCTGGTGATCGGGATCTCGCAGTCCGGGGAGACGCGCGACACGATCGAGGCGGTCAAGCTCGCGCGCGCGATGGGTGCCCACACCGTCGCGATCACCAACATGATGGGCTCGCAGATCACGCGCGAGGCCGACTCGGTGCTCTTCACCCGGGCCGGCACCGAGGTCAGCGTCGCGGCCTCGAAGACGTTCACCGCCCAGCTGTCGCTGCTGTTCCTGGTGGCGCTGAAGCTGGCGCAGGTACGAGAGACGCTCCCCGCCTCGGAGCTCACGTTCATCCTCGACGAGGTCTACACGCTCCCGGACAAGATCCAGCACTTCCTCGACGGAGACCATCCCATCGAGGAGATCGCGCGCCGCTACCACGACGCTCCGTTCTTCCTGTACCTCGGACGCCACATCGGGCTTCCGGTCGCGCTCGAGGGCGCGCTCAAGCTCAAGGAGATCTCCTACATCCCGACGGAGGCGTACTCGGCCGGCGAGATGAAGCACGGGCCGATCGCGCTGCTCGACGAGAACACACCCGTCGTGGTCGTCGCGACCCGGATCCACGTGTACGACAAGATCGTCTCGAACATCCAGGAGGTGCGCGCCCGCGGCGCGCACGTGATCGCGATCGCGACCGACGGCAACGAGGACATCCAGCACCACGCCGACGACGTGATCTACGTGCCGGAGGCGCCCGCGTTCCTGCAGGCGGTGCTGGCGGTCGTGCCGCTCCAGCTCCTGGCCTACAGGATCGCCCGGCTGCGCGGCCTGAACGTCGACCAGCCGCGCAACCTCGCGAAGACCGTCACGGTCGAGTAGCGCCGCTCGCGTGCGTGGCGCCGCTCCTCTGGCGCGCCTGAGGTAGGCAGGAGCTCCGACGACCCTCGACGGCTGCGTCGCGACGGGCAAGCCGTCGGCCGCTACCAGGTCAGCCGCGCCGATCGAGCAGGTCGACCATCTCGCCATAGCCGTTCGCGCGGGCGTGCTCGAGCGCCGTCACGCCCTCGCGGTCGGCGATCGTGGCGTCGGCGCCGGCGTCGACGAGGAGCCGCACGATCTCGACGTGCGCCGGGCCGCCGTCTCCGAGGATCACGGCCTCGAGCAGCGCCGTCCAGCCGAGATCGTTGACGTGATCGACGTCGATCCCCGTCTCGAGCAGTCGCCGCACGACCCCGACGTGGCCGCGATCGGCGGCCGGGATCAACGCCGTGCCGCCGTAGCGGTTCGTGAGCGTCAGGTCCGGATCCGCCCGGAGCACCTCCTCGAGGACATCCACGAACCCCGTCTCCCCGGTCGAGAGCAGCGCGTTGGTCGGCGTGGCGTCGCGCCGGTCGACGTCCGCGCCGGCCTCGACGAGCAGGCGGACCACGTCCGCCGCGCCTGCGTAGGCCGCCGCGGTGACGGCGGTCCGGCCGTTGCCGTCGGCAGCATCGGGTTCGGCGCCGCGCTCGAGCAGGGCGCGCACGGCGTCGACGTCGCCGCGGTCTGCGGCAGCCAGGAGCTCCGTCCCGGAGGGCGGCGGGGGCTGAGCGGCGTCGGCTGCGCACCCGGCGAGCACGAGCAGGACGAGCGGGCCGAGCCCGGCGGCGATCGCTCCGCGCAGCATCGCGCCATTCTGCCCGTGCCGAGGCCGGTGCACGGTCACCGGTGCGGGCCGATGGCGCGGCGCGCTAGGGTCGGGCGTCGGACGACGAGGACACGGGCGAGCAGGAACGGAGGGGCGGTGAGCGAGGGCGAGGCCGGGTTCACGACTCGGGCGATCCATGCCGGCGAGGAGACCGACCCCGTCACGCGCGCGCACGCGACGCCGATCTACCAGACGGCGACGTTCGCGTTCGAGACCGGGGAGCACAAGGAGCAGGTCGTCGACGCCGCGATGGCGTGGGAGCCCGGTGCTTACTTCTACAGCCGCACCCAGAACCCGACGACCGACGCGCTCGAGCAGAAGGTCGCCTCGCTCGAGGGCGCCGAGGCGGCCGTCGCGTGCGCGTCAGGGATGGCCGCCGTCTCCAGCACCGTCTTCAGCCTGCTCGCCGCGGGCGATCACTGCGTCGCCGCGGAGGACGTGTTCATCATCACGCGCTTCCTGCTCGACGACGTGCTCGCGCGCAAGGGGATCGAGGTGACGCGGGTCGACGCCCGTGACGCCGACGCGGTCCGCGCGGCGCTGAGACCGACGACCAGGGCCGTCTTCGTCGAGTCGCTCTCGAACCCGCACCTCCAGCTCGCCGACGTTCCTGCGCTGGCGCAGATCGCCCACGAGCACGGCTGTCCGCTCGTCGTGGACAACACCTTCCTCTCCCCGGCGCTGCTCAGGCCGCTGGAGCACGGCGCCGACCTCGTGCTCCACTCGGCGACGAAGTACCTCGCGGGCCATGGCGACACCGTGTGCGGGGTCGTGGCCGGCAGCAGGGCGCTCACCGACGGGATCCGCTACGAGCTCGACGCCCTCGGCGGCGCCGTCAGCCCGTTCAGCTCGTGGCTCGTCGCGCGCGGGATGCGGACGCTGCCGCTGCGGATGGACGTCCACACCCGCAACGCGACCGCCGTCGCGGAGCTGCTGGCCGCGCGGCCCGAGGTGCGCTGGCTCTCCTACCCGGGACACCCCTCCCATCCGGAGCACGCGCTCGCCCGGCGCCTGCTCCCCCGTGGCGCCGGCGGGATGCTCTCGCTGCGCCTCGAGGGGGGCGCGGACGCGATGTACGCGTTCGTGAACGCGCTGGAGCTGGCTGCGATCGGGGTCAGCCTCGGCGACCTGAAGACGCTCGCCTACCCGATGCCGAAGCGCGACGACCTGATCCGGCTCTCGATCGGCTGCGAGGACGTCGAGGACGTGCTCGCCGACGTCGAGCGCGGTCTCGCAGCGCTGGGATAGCTCGCCCCGCTCGGACGGACGTTCGGGGATTCCCCCCTGGTCGATCAGCGCGAGCGCGGATGCCGCCGGTCGCCGACCCGACGATGCTGACGGCGATGGGTCGTCGGCTCAACCTGCTGCTCGCCGCCGCGATCCTCGTCGCGCTGGCAGTCGGCGGAGTCGCTGTCGCTCACCGGGCACGACCGCGAGGCAGACGTCCTCTGGGCGATCGCGACCGCGGTCGTCCTCGTCCCGCTCGCGATCGACGTCACGCGCTCGCTTCTCCGCGGCGACGTCGGCGTCGACGCGATCGCGCTCGTCGCGATCACCGGGGCGCTCCTCCTCGAGGAGTACCTCACCGGCGCGATCATCGCGCTGATGCTCGCGGGCGGGAACGCCCTCGAGGACTACGCGCAGGGGCATGGCCACGCCGTGAGCTGCGCGCGCTCGTCGACCGGGCCCCGCGCATCGGCCACCGGCGGGAGGGCGACGCGATCGTCGAGGTGCCCGTCGACGAGCTCGTCCCCGGGGACGTGCTCGTGATCCGCGCCGGCGAGGTGATCCCCGCCGACGGCGTCGTCGCCGGCCCGCATGAGGCGGTGATCGACACCTCCGCGCTCACCGGCGAGCCGCTGCCCAGTCGCCGTCGCGCCCGGCGGCGAGAGTCCTCTCGGGCACGGCCAACGCCGGTGAGGCCTTCGATCTCCGCGTCGATCCGCGAGGCGCGCCGAGTCGGCCTACGCCGGGGTCGTGCGGCTCGTGCGCAGCGCCGCCGAGCAGCGGGCGCCGTTCGTCCGGATGGCCGACCGCTACGCGATCGTCTTCCTCCCCGTCACCGCGGCCGTCGCCGGACTCGCCTGGGCGCTCTCGGGCGATCCCGTGCGCGCGCTCGCCGTGTTCGTCGTCGCGACGCCCTGCCCGTTGATCCTCGCAGCCCCGATCGCGCTCGTCGCAGGGCTCTCGCGGGCCGCCAGCGGAGGGGATCATCGTCAAGGGCGGCGGGGCGATCGAGGCGCTCGGCGGCGCCCGCACGGTGCTGCTCGACAAGACCGGGACCGTCACGAGCGGCGAGCCCGAGATCGACCGGGTCGTCGCGACGGGCGCGCTGCACCCGGACGAGCTGCTCCGGCTTGCCGCGTCGCTCGACCAGCACTCGGTGCACGCCCTCGCCGAGGGGCTCGTCCACGGGGCACAGGCGCGCGGTCTGGCGCTCTCCCCGCCGGCCGCGACGCGCGAGACCGCCGGGCAGGGCATCTGCGGGACGGTCGACGGCCACGCGGTCGCGGTCGGCTCGGGGAGGTGGCTCGATGCCAACGGCCACGCAGGCGCGCACGACGCCTCGGTCTCCCTCGATGGCGAGGAGAGCGTCGGACGCGCGAAGGTCGTGGTCGGCGTCGACGGCGTGGTGGGCGGCGTGATCGTGATGGCCGACCACGTCCGACCCGAGGCGACCGGGCTCGCCGACGAGCTTCGCGCCGTCGGCATCCTCCACGTCGCGCTCGTCTCCGGTGACCGCCGAGAGGTCGCGGACGAGGTCGGGCGGCTCGTCGGCGTCGACATGGTCTACGCGGAGCAGTCGCCCTCGGACAAGCTCGACGTCGTCCGGGCGGTGCGCGCCCAGGAGGAGCTCCGCCCGGTCGTGATGGTCGGCGACGGGATCAACGACGCGCCGGCGCTCGCGCTCGCCGACGTCGGGATCGCGATGGGGGCCCAGGGCGCGACCGTCTCGTCCGAGACCGCCGACGTCGTGATCACGGTCGACCGGGTCGATCGCGTTGCGGACGCGATCCGGATCGGGCGCCGCTCGCTGGGGATCGCGCGGCAGAGCGTGCTCTTCGGGCTCGGCCTGAGCCTCGGCGCGATGGTCGTCGCCGCCTTCGGCTACCTGCCGCCCGTCGCGGGTGCCCTGTTCCAGGAGGCGGTCGACGTCGCCGTGATCCTGAACGCGCTGCGCGCGCTGCGCTGAGCGGACGCGCGACGCCGTGCCTCCAGCCCGCCGGGGCGGCTCCTCCGTGGGCCTCTACGATGGCCAGGATGGCGAGCCCCACTGCGAGCGTCGAACCGCGCCCGTCGCACGCGGTCGTCGCGCAGCTCCTGCGGTTCTGCGTCGTCGGCGTGTCGAACACGCTCGTCAGCCTCGGCGTCTTCGCGGGGCTCCTCGCCCTCGGGCTGCACTACCTGGTCGCCTCGGTGCTCGCGTTCGCGGCCGGGCGCCGTCAACGGCTACGTCCTCAACCGGCTCTGGACCTTCCGCGCGATCTCGACCTGGCGATCGCGGACGCTGTACGTCGTCGTCCAGCTGGGCGGCGTCGTGCTCGAACGCCGCCCTGGTGTGGGCGCTCGTCGACCACGCGGACCTCGCTCCGCTGATGGGCCAGATCTGCGCGCTCCCCCTCGTGACCCTCACCACCTTCGTCCTCTCCCGGCAGCTCGTGTTCCGTCCCGAGCCCGCGAGGGGCGACGCCGGCCGTGACGCCTCGACGTTGGACGCGCCGGCGTAGGCACGTCCGGGGACGGGCTCAGTACGCTGCGAGCGATGGACGCCGCTCCCCTCGGATCGAAGCGCGCCATGGTCACGCGGCTTCCCGGCCGGGTCGTCGAGGAGGATCGACTGGCCGTCGAGGAGCCGCTGGAGATCCGCGGATCGGCGGCGCGCCGGTCGCCGTGACGATGCGGACGCCCGGGCACGACGAGGAGCTGGCGCTCGGGTTCTGCGCTCACCGAGGGCCTGCGCCCCGTCTCCGCGCGCGTGCCCGACGATCTCGCAGCGAACACGATCGAGGTCGACGCGCCCGGCTTCGACCTCGACCGCTCGCGCGGTCGTTCTACACCATCGTCCTCGTGCGGCGTCTGCGGCAAGGGAGCGCTCGAGGCGGTCGCGGTCGAGTCGCGCCCGGGTCGAGAGCGACGCTCACGCGTCGGCCTGGCGGTGCTCACGGCCCTGCCCGATCGGCTCCGGGACGCGCAGGCCGCGTTCGCCTCGCACCGGCGGGCTCCACGCGACGGGGCTCTTCACTGCCGCCGGGCGAGCTCGTCGTCGCGCGCGAGGACGTCGGGCGGCACAACGCGATGGACAAGGTGATCGGCCGGGCCTTCCTCGACGGGCCTCCTGCCGCTCGCCGACGTCACGTCCTCTGCGTCAGCGGGCGCCTCTCGTTCGAGCTCGTGCAGAAGGCGGCGGTCGCCGGCTGCCCGGTGCTCGTCGCGGTCGGCGCGCCGTCGTCGCTCGCCGTCGAGCTCGCCGACGACCGCGGCGTCACGCTCTGCGGCTTCGTGCGCGACGGCCGCTGCAACGTGTACTCGCGGCCCGAGCGCATCAGCCGGCCTAGCCCAGCGCGAGCGCCCGCTCGAGCGTCGACGCCGCGCCGCGACGTCGAGCAGCGCGCGGACCAGGATCGGCTCGGGATCGCGGTCGAGCCAGACGAGGCCGATCGTGCGCGTGGTCGTCGGGTGCGACGAGCGGGATCGCCATCATGCCCGCGCGGCACGTCGAAGACGTGCGAGCCACGCGTGGGCCATCACGCTCGACCAGCGGCCCGTCGCGGACGTGGGCGAGAGGGTCGAGATCGAGTTCGTCTCGACCGTCGGCCGTCGGCTCGCGCCCCGGCCTCGTGGAAGATCGCCGTTGACGATGCGCCGGTTCTGCATGTCCCGGTGAGCAGGCAGAGCGGCAGCGTCGCGGCCTCGGCCCAGGTCACCTCGTCGCGCGCCGCCGAACGGCCCGTCGGCCGGCGTGAGCAGGACGTAGTGCTCCTCGTAGAGCGGCGAGCGTGCGCACGCCCGCGAGCGGCTCGTAGTCGAGGTAGGTGACGCCGAGCTCGAGCTCGAACTCGTGCAGGCCGCGCTCGATCTGCCGCGAGTTCAGCGAGTGGATCGACGACGCGTGATCCCGGGGTGGGCGTCGCGAGAGCGGCGTCGTCAGGAGCGAGCACGCGACGGGAGCGAGGTCGGGATCGCGCCGATCCGCAGCTGCCCGCGAGAGCCCACCGCGCAGCGCGTCGAGCTCTCCGCGTCGAGCCCGTCGACGTCGGCGAGGATCCGCCGCGCCCACTCGAGCACGCTCTCGCCCTCCGGCGTCAGCCCCTCGTAGCGTTGCGCGCGCCGGACGACGGGGAAGCCGACCTCCTCTCGAGGCGGCGGATGCCCGGCCGAGAGCGTCGGCTGCGAGACGCCGCACGCAGCGCGCCGCCCGGCCGAAGTGCTCCTCCCGGACGACGCGCGACGAGGTAGGTCGAGATGGCGCAGATCCATCGACCGATGATAGATCACGCTATCGATAGAGATCAGTCTATCACTCTGAGTCGGAGCGTCGTCACTTTGACGCGGGCCGCCGCAGCAGGCGATCCATGCTGAGGCCGGCAGCCGTCCGACGACGGGAGGAGACGCATGCGCAAGCCGAAGGGCCGCCTGACCACGCCGCTCGTCCGCGAGGACGGCGCGCTGCGCCCCGCCACCTGGGACGAGGCGCTCGACCGCGCCGCCGCCGGCTTCGCCCGCGCGCGCGAGGCGGACACGTCGACGTCGTTCGGCATCTTCTCGTGCTCCAAGGCGTCGAACGAGATGAACTTCCTGGCCGCAGAAGTTCGCGCGCCAGGTGATGGGCACGAACAACATCGACTCCTGCAACAGAACCTGACACGCCCCTAGCGTCGTCGGTCTGGCGACGGTGTTCGGAGCGGGCGGCGGCACGTCGTCCTACCGCGAGATCGAGGAGACGGACGTGATCCTCCTCTGGGGCTCGAACGCCCGCGAGACGCACCCGATCTTCTTCCACCACCTGCTCAAGGGCGTGCACAACGGCGCGCGGCTCTTCGTCGTCGACCCGCGCCGCACGTCGTCGGCGCAGTGGGCCGACCGCTGGCTCGGCCTCGACGTCGGCTCCGACATCGCGCTCTCGAACACGATCGCGCGCGAGATCATCCACGCCGGTCTCGCCAACCGCGCCTTCATCGACCACGCGACCGAGGGCTTCGACGCGTACGCCGCGTCGGTCGAGCCGTTCACGCTCGAGGAGGGCGAGCGGCTGACCGGCGTGCCCGCCGAGGTGATCCGCGAGACGGCGCACGCCTACGCGCGCGCCGACCGCGCGATGATCTGCTGGACGCTCGGGATCACCGAGCACCACAACGCCGTCGACAACGTCCTCTCGCTGATCAACCTGGCGCTGCTCTGCGGCCACGTCGGCCGCTACGGCTCCGGGCTCAACCCGCTGCGCGGCCAGAACAACGTCCAGGGCGGCGGCGACATGGGCGCGATCCCGAACAAGCTCCCGGGCTTCCAGGACATCGAGCGCGACGACGAGGCGCGCGCGCGGTTCGAGGCGGCGTGGGGCGTGCACGATCCGGCCGCAGTACGGCTGGCACCTGACCCAGATGTTCCACGGGATGGAGCGCGGCGAGCTGCGGACGCTGTACGTGATCGGCGAGAACCCGGCGCAGTCCGAGGCCGACATCAACCGCACGCGCAAGCTGCTCTCCGGGCTCGACTTCCTCGTCGTGCAGGACATCTTCCTGACGAAGACGGCCGAGCTGGCCGACGTCGTCTTCCCGTCGGCCGCGTCGTGGTGCGAGACCGAGGGCACCGTCACGAACAGCGAGCGGCGCGTGCAGCGCGTGCGCAAGGCGCTCGACCCGCCGGGCGAGGCGCGCGACGACATCTGGATCATCGCCGAGCTCGCCCGCCGCCTCGGCCACGACTGGGGCGACCCGATCGCCGAGGAGGTCTGGGACGAGCTGCGCTCGCTCTCGCCGATGCACGGCGGGATGAGCTACGACCGGCTCGAGGAGCTCGGCGGCATCCAGTGGCCGTGCCCCGACGAGGAGCATCCCGGCTCGCCGTTCCTGCACGAGCGGCTCTGGGCCGACCCGCTCGCGGGCCGCCGGCGCCGTTCACGCGTCGTCGAGCGACAGGCCGCCGTTCGAGGCGCTCGACGCCGAGTACCCGATCCGGCTCACGACGGGCCGGCGGCTCGAGTCGTACAACACCGGCGTGCAGACGAACCTCTACCGCTCGCCGCTCCACCGCGGCGAGTCGCTCGACCTCTCGCCCGAGGACGCCGAGCGGCTGGTGCTCGCCGAGGGCGAGATCGTGCGGGTCTCGTCGCGGCGCGGCTCGGTCGAGGCGCCGGTGCGGATCGACCCGGCGCTGCGCCCCGGGCTCGCCTTCATGACGTTCCACTTCCCGGACGAGGTCGACACGAACCAGCTCACGATCGACGCGACCGACCCGAAGTCGGGCACGGCCGAGTTCAAGGCGGCGGCGATCCGGGTCGAGAAGCTCGACGCCGGCCGACGCTCGTAGGAGGCGACGGCCGGGCGTGCGCCGAGCCCGCGCACCGTGCGGAGGGCAGGCCTAGATGGACCTCCAGCTGATCCCGGGCGCGGAGCCGACGCCCGCCGAGCGCGCGGCCGTCGACACCGTGCTCGGCCCGCCCGCCGACGGCTGGGACGGCGGCGACGCGCCAGCTCGGGCCCGGCGGGCAACACCGCCGCGCGGCGGCCACGCCAGCCCGCGCGCGGCGCCACCTGCTGCTGCCCGCGCTCTGGGCGCTGCAGGAGCAGATCGGCTGGATCAGCCCGGGCGGGCTGAACGAGGTCTGCCGCCGCCTGACGATCCCGCCGGCCGACGTCTACGGCGTCGCCACGCTTCTACGCGCTGCTTCGCGGTCGAGCCGCGGCCGGCGCGCGTCGTGCACGTCTGCGAGGACATCGCGTGCCGGTGCAACGGCTCCGACGACCTGATCGCGCAGCTCGAGGAGCGCTTCGGCGCCGAGGGCGAGCTCTCGGACGACGGCTCCGCGACCTGGTACCGCAGCCCGTGCCTCGGCCAGTGCGACCGCGCGCCCGGCGGCGCTGCGTCAGCGATGCCGGCGACCGCTCGCACGAGGAGCACGTCTCGCGCCGACCGACCGCCGCCGACGTGCTCGACGCTCCTCGCCGGCGGCGGCCCCGGCACCGCGCCCGACGACCGTCGCTGCCGCAGGCCGGCGAGCCGGCGCTGCGGCTGCTGCGCCGGCGCTCGGGCGGCCGCGCGAGCCTCGACGACTACCGCGCGACCGGCGGCTACGCGGCGCTGCGCCGCGCGATCGAGCTCGGCCCGGAGGGCGTGATCCGCGAGGTCAAGGACTCCAAGCTGCATGGGCCGCGGCGGCGCCGCGTTCCCGACGGGGCTCAAGTGGGAGGCGGTCGCGCGCCAGCCGGCGCGCCCGCACTACCTCGTCTGCAACGCCGACGAGTCCGAGCCCGGGCACGTTCAAGGACCGCGTGATCCTGGAGGGCGACCCGTTCGCGCTGATCGAGGCGATGACGATCGCCGCCTACGCGACCGGGCGCGAGCGCGGCGTTCGTCTACCTCCGCGGCGAGTACCCGCGAGGCGCACCACGCGCTCGAGGCACGCGATCGACGAGGCGCGCGCGCGCGGCTTCCTCGGCGACGACGTCCTCGGGGAGGGCTTCTCGCTTCGAGATCGAGATCCGCAAGGGCGCCGGCGCCTACATCTGCGGCGAGGAGACGGCGATCTTCAACTCGATCGAGGGCTACCGCGGCGAGCCGCGCAACAAGCCGCCGTTCCCGGTCGACGAGGGCCTCTTCGGCAAGCCGACGGTGGTCAACAACGTCGAGACGCTCGTCAACGTGCTCGACATCGTGCTCGCCTCCGGGCCCGGCGTACGCGGAGACCGGCACGGAGGGCTCGACCGGCACGAAGCTCTTCTGCCTCTCCGGCCACGTCGAGCGGCCCGGCGTCTACGAGGTGCCGTTCGGGACGACGCTGCGCGAGCTGCTCGACCTCGCCGGCGGCGTCGCCGGCGGTCGGCCGCTGCAGGCGGTGCTGCTGGGCGGCGCGGCGGGCGGCTTCCTCGCGCCCGGACGAGCTCGACCTGCCGCTCACGTTCGAGGGCGCGCGCGACGGCGGGCACCACGCTCGGCTCCGGCGTCGTGCTCGTGCTCGACGAGACCGTCGACCTGCCGCGGCTCCTGCTGCGGATCGCCGCGTTCTTCCGCGACGAGTCGTGCGGCCAGTGCGTGCCCTGCCGGGTCGGCACCGTGCGCCAGGAGGAGGCGCTCGCGCGCCTCGCGGCCGGCGAGCCGCTCGGCGGCGTCGAGGCGCGAGCTCGCGCTGATCGCCGAGGTCGGGCAGTGCATGCGCGACGCGTCGATCTGCGGCCTCGGCCAGACGGCCTCGAGCGCGATCGAGTCGGCGATCGCGGCGTCTCGGCGTCTTCGAGGGAGGTCGGCATGAGCGATCTCGGTCGCCCCGAGCGGATGGTCGAGCTCGAGATCGACGGCCAGGCCGGTGCGCGTCTTCGAGGGGCAGACGATCCTCGACGCCTGCCGGCAGCTCGGGATCGACACGCCGACGCTCTGCTACGGCGAGACGCTCGAGCCGGCGAACGTCTGCCGCGTCTGCGTCGTCGAGGTCGAGGGCGCGCGCGTGCTCGCGCCCGTCCTGCTCGCGCAAGGCCGAGGCCGGGGATGAAGGTGCAGACCGACTCCGAGCGCGTCCGCCACTCGCGCAAGCTGGTGCTCGAGCTGCTCGGCTCGTCGGTCGACCTCTCGACGACGCCCGTCGCGCCGGCGTACCTCGAGCGCTACGACGCCGAGCCCGAGCGGTTCGGCCCGCCTGCCCCGCCCGACCCGTCGCGCGACCGCAGCGCGACCGGGCGTGCACGTCGCGCCCGACGGCCAGACCGCCGCGACCGTGCACGCAGCCGGTCAAGGTCGACAACGAGCTCTACGTGCGCGACTACTCGAAGTGCATCCTCTGTTACAAGTGCGTCGACGCCTGCGGCGAGCAGTACCAGAACACGTTCGCGATCCACGTCGCCGGCCGCGGGTTCGACGCGCGCATCTCGACCGAGTACGACGCCGCGCTGCCCGAGTCGGCGTGCGTCTACTGCGGCAACTGCATCGCCGTCTGCCCGACCGGCGCGCTGATGTTCCGCTCGCGAGCACGAGCTGCGCGAGGCGGGCGAGTGGCGCGAGGAGGAGCAGACCGTGACGCAGACGGTCTGCCCCTACTGCGGCGTCGGCTGCAACCTCGAGCTGCACGTGCAGGACAACACGATCGTCAAGGTCACGAGCCCCGACGACCACGACATCACGCGCGGCAACCTCTGCATCAAGGGCCGCTTCGGCTTCCAGCACGTCCAGGCGCGCGACGACGTCTGAGGCGCGGCGGGACGCACGGCGATGAGCGGCGCGACCCCGACGCGAGTCCACGACGCGTGACACGCGTCGGCGGCATCGTGCTCGCCGGTGGTCGCTCGTCCCGGATGGGCTCCGACAAGGCGCTGCTCGACCGGCTCGAGGCGCCGCTCGTCGCCTACGTCGCGTCGGTGCTGCGCGAGGCGGTCGGCGGCCCCGTCGTCGTGGTTCGTAGGGCAGGCTCCGCGCCGGTCGAGCTGCAGAAGGCGTCGAGGTCGTCGCCGACGCGGTGCCCGACCACGGCCCGCTCGAGGGGCTCCGCGCCGGGCTCGAGGCGCTCGAGGGCGCGGCCGACGTCGCGTTCGTCGCGTCCGTCGACCTGCCGCGCTCCGCGTCGAGCTGGTCGGGCGGTGTCCGCGCGCTCGCCGAGGCGCATCCCGACGCTGCAGTCGTCCTCCCGTGCGGGACGGGCCGGCGCAGCCCGCTCGCCGCCGCCTACCGGCTCGACGTCCTGGCGACGGTCGACGCGCTGCTCGACGCGGGCGAGCGGCGGGCCCGCGCGCTCGTCGGACGCGCTGCGTGTCGCTGTCGCCTCGACGAGGCGACGCTCCTCGACGGACGACGCGCTCGCTCGGGCCGACCCGACGCTCGCCTCGCTCGTCGACGTCGACAGCCCGGGAGTCGCGACGCCTCGCGCGCCTGGGTAGCGCGTTCGAGTGGGATGGGAGCACCGCGGCGCCGAGCGGGCCGGGTGCGCCCGCCCAACCGCTTCGTCTGTCCGTCGGCGTCAGGCTCCCGGCTTGCGCCGGGCGCCAAAACCCTGCGCCGGCCGCATCGCGGAGCGAGCCTGACCCCCGCGCGACACGCCCGGGAGCACCGCTCGACTAGAGCAGCACGAGCTCGCCGCTGCTGATCGCACCGCTCGGCGCCGTCCGGCAGCTCGAGCGTGATCAGACCGTCCTCGGTGAGCCGTCCCACCACGCCCTCGAGGTCGCCGGCGCGCGCCCGACGACCGCGGAGCACGTTGCGCCGCTCGAGCGCACGGCAGCAGCGCGCCGATCCCGTCGTGGCGCCAGGCTGTCGTAGCGCTGCTCGAGCACGTCGAGCAGCGTGGCGAGGACGGTCGCCCGGTCGATCGGCCGACCGCTCGCGAGCGAGAGCGACGTCGCCCCGAGCACCGTCCCGGCGGGGCAGCTCCTCGGCGGTCTGGGCGACGTTGACGCCGATCCCGCACACGACCGCGTCGTCGTCGGCCTCGAGCAGGATGCCGGCCACCTTGGCGCCGCCGAGCAGGACGTCGTTCGGCCACTTGATCCCGGCCTCGAGCGCCGGTCACCGCCTCGATCGCCTCTGCCGTCGCGAGCCCGGCGACGAGCGAGAGCTGCGGCAGCGGCGCGCCGGTCGGGGGCCGCAGCAGCACCGAGACGAGCACGCGAGCCGCGCGGGCGCGTCCTCCCAGCGCCGCCCGTGGCGTCCGCGGCCCGCCGTCTGGTGCTCGGCGACGGCGACGGCGCCCTCGGGGAGCCCCGAGCCGCGGAGCAGGTCCTGCGTCGACGGGACGGCCTCCTGCCAGAGGTACGGCACCGCGAAGCGGCCGCGCACGCGGGGCAGGACGTTCGCAGGGGTGAGCGCGGTGCCGGTCGGCACCCGGGGATCATCCCTGGTCGTCGTCGTGGCGCGCCACGTCCGCGCTTGACGTCCGAGCGGCGCCGCTTCGCGGCGAGTCGCCTCTCGGTCGAGGTCGGGCTCGGTCGGGTCGCGACGCGCGTCCGCTCGACACGCGCAGCCCGTCGGCGAGACGCTCGGCGAGCCGCTCGAGCGCGAGCGCCCGATTGCGCGCCTGGCTGCGCTCGTCCTGCGCGACGGCGCGCACGACGGGCCCGAGCCGCTCGACGACGCGCCGCTTCTGCGCGTCGCTGAGCGTGGCCGACGCCGGCGACGTCGAACGACGCGCCTCGACGCGCGACTCGGTGGTGTTCGCGTGCTGTCCGCCGGGACCGCCCGACCGCGAGACGCGCACGACGATCTCCCCCAGGGGGATCGCGACCCGCGGGTGATGCGCAGCGCGTCGTGCGGCTGCCCGTCCATCCAGCGAGGGTACGTGAGCGCCGTGTCGTCGTCCCGGTCCGACCTGCGGCGGGCCCCCGCCCGATCTGGGAGACTGGAGGGCGCATGGCGTGCATCCTGCTCGACATCGACGGCGTCCTCCACGTCTCCGGGCGAGCCGATCCCGGGCGCGCAGGAGGCGGTCGCCCGTCTGCGCAGCGCAGGGCCACTCGCTCCGGTTCGTCACGAACAACTCGACGCGCCCGCGGGCGACGCTCGCCGAGGAGCTCCGCGGGCTCGGCTTCGAGCTCGAGGACGACGAGCTGCAGACGACGCCGCGCGCCGCCGCCCGCGAGCTCGCGGGCAAGCGCGTGCTCGCGCTCGTGATGGCGGCGATCGTGCACGACCTCGAGGGCATCGAGCTCGTCGGGGACGGCGCCGACGCGGTGCTGATCGGCGGCTGCGACGAGACGCCTCGAGCCGAACCAGGTGTTCTCGCTACATGAACCTCGGGCGCGCGTTCGCCGAGCTCCAGATGGGCGCCGAGCTCTACTGCCTGCACAAGAACAAGTGGTGGCAGACGAGCCGCGGGCCGATGCTCGACGGCGGCGCGTTCGTCGCCGGGCTCGAGTACGCGACCGGGGTCGAGGCGACGGTGCTCGGCAAGCCGAGCCCGGCCTACTTCGCGGCCGCGCTCGACGCGCTCGACGCGGAGCCCGAGCTGACCTGGCTGGTCACCGACGACCTCGAGGCCGACGTCCGTGGCGCCCAGGCGTTCGGGATGCGCACCGCGCTCGTCCGCACCGGCAAGTTCCGGCCCGAGACGCTCGAGCGCTCCGGCCGTCGTGCCGGAGATCGTCCTCAGCTCGGTCGCGCAGTTCCCCGACTGGCTCGAGCGGAGCCTGCGTGCCAGCCGGGAAGCGACCACGGCGATGCCGTCCGGATCGGCACCGACCTGATCGAGATCGAGCGGATCGTGCGCGCGCTCGAGCGGCCGGGCTTCCGCGACCGCTGCTTCACGACGGCCGAGCAGGACTACTGCGAGACGCGGCGCAACCCGGCCGAGAGCTACGCGGCCCGCTTCTGCGGCAAGGAGGCGGTCGGCAAGGCGCTCGGCTGCGGGGTCCGCTTCACCTGGAAGGAGATCGAGATCGTCGGCCCGCCGAAGCCGGGCGTGACGCTGACCGGGCGCACGCTCGCGCTTCGCCGAGCGGGTCGGGATGCGCGAGATCGACGTCTCGCTGACCCACTCGCACACGATGGCCGGCGCGGCCTGCGTCGGCCGCTCGAGCTCGAGCCGCTGATGCTCGAGCCGCTCTACACCGCGGCCGAGATGCGCGCCGCCGAGGAGGCGCTACCCGGGCTATCCCGGCGACCGCGCCCGAGCTGATGGAGCGGGCCGGCGCCGCCGTCGCGCGTCGAGGCGATGCGCGCGTTCCCCGACGCCCGGCGGTTCGCCGTCGTCTGCGGCGGCGGCTCGAACGGCGGTGACGGCCGGGTCGCGGCCGCGTGCTGCGCGAGCGCGGGCGTCGACGCGGTCGAGACGGACGACCCGGTCGGGGCTGCGACGTCGTCGTCGACGCGCTCTTCGGCACGGGGTTCCGCGGAGCTCCGCGAGCGGCCGCGGCCGGGCGCTCATCGAGCGGATCAACGCGTGCCGGGCGCCCGTCGTCGCGGTCGACCTCCCGTCGGGCGTCGATGCCTCGACGGGCGAGGTCGCAGGCGTCGCCGTGCGCGCCGCTCTGACCGTCACGTTCCACGGGCGCAAGGTCGGGCTCGCCGTCGGCACCGGGCGGCTTCCACGCCGGCGAGGTCGTGGTCGCCGACATCGGGCTCGAGCAGGCCGCCACACGGGCGCGGCGGGTGGGCGGACGGCGATCCTGCTCCACCGTGCCGCGGCGTGGTTCACGCGACTCGAAGTTCACCGCGGCGGTCGTGCTCGTCGTCGGCGGTGCGCCCGGGACGACCGGGGCCGCCGTCCTCGCAGCGACTGGCCGCGCTCCGCGCCGATGCCGGCTACGTGACGCTCTGCGTGCCCGAGGCGTGCCTGCCCGTCGTCGAGATGCTCGCGCTCGAGCCGGTCAAGCGGGGTTCGGCTGCGGAGCGGTGCGCTCGAGACGATCCTGCCGAGGCCCTCGGCGTGCCGGAGCCGTCGCGCTCGGGCCGGGGCTGGGACGCGCCGCCGGCACGAACGCGCTCGTCGCGCGGGCTGCTCGAGCGACTCGAGGTTCCCGTCGTCGTCGACGCCGACGCGCTCTTCGGGCTCCTGCCCGTGGCGACGGTCGCACCCGACGGTGCTGACGCCGCACGCGGGCGAGCTCGCGCGACTCCTCGACCGCGAGCGCCGCCTGGGTCGACGCGCACCGGCTCGAGGCGGCGACCGACGGCGCCGAGCGGTTCGACGCCGTCGTCGTGCTGAAGGGGGCGGACACGATCGTCGCCGGCTCCCGACGAGGGCCCGCTCGTCGTCGACCCGGGCCCGCCGTCGCTCGCGACCGCGGGCACAGGCGACGTGCTCACGGGCGTGGTCGCCGCGTTCCTCGCCAAGGGGATCGAGCCGGCGCACGCCGCGGCCGCCGCCGCGACGGCACACGGGGTCGCTGCGCAACGCTGCGGTCACGGGGCGGGCCTGATCGCGCTCGACGTCGTCGAGGCGCTCCCGCTCGCGCTCGCCTAGGCTCGGGACGTGCGCGTCGAGATCCTCGGCTCCGGTGGCGCGGCCACGATCCCACGCCCCGGCTGCGCGTGCCGCGTGTGCGCGAGGCGCGCCGCGAGGGTGGGCGGCATGTCCGCACCGGGCCGTCGTCTTCGTCCACGGGCCCGAACATCGTCTTCGACACGCCGGAGGAGTCGAAGCTCCAGCTCGAGCGGGCCGGCGATCGGCGAGATCGCCGCGTGCTTCTACTCGCACTGGCACCCCGACCACACGATGGGGCGGCGCGTCTGGGAGACCAGGAACGGCGACTTCCGGACCTGGCCGATCGAGGCGAAGCGTCCGCTCGTCACGGACGTGTACCTGCCGGAGCAGGTCGCGAGCGACTTCCGCGAGTGGCTCGGCGGGATGGCGCATCTCGAGTTCATGGCCGCGCGCGGCTGGATCCGGATCCACGAGCTGCGCGACGGCGAGACGGTCGAGATCGGCGACGTCACGTCCGTCCGTTCCGGCTCGCGGAGGACTACGTCTACGCGTTCGAGCTCACCGCAGGGCGACCGTCGGCTGCTCGTCGCCATGGACGAGCTCAACGGCTGGACGCCCCCGCCGGAGGTCCGGGGCTGCGACCTCGCCGTGCTGCCGATGGGTATCTGCGAGTTCGACCTCTTCACGGGCGAGCGGCTGATCCACGAGGAGCACCCGTGCTGCGCTACGAGGCGACGTTCGCGGAGACGCTCGAGATCGTCGACGCGCTCGACGCCGAGACGGGTCGTGCTGAGCCACGTCGAGGAGATGGACAGCTCTCCTACGACGATCTGCTGCTCGTGGAGGCGCAGCAGCGCGCCGCGGGCCGGCCGTCACGTTCGCGTGGGACGGCATCGCCGTCGACGTGTGAGCCCTTGGCACGAAGGCGGCGCGAACGCCCTTGACGGACGCTCGGTGTCGGACACCGAGGCCCTCCCTCCGGAGGCTTCCTGCGTTGTTCGGCACGAAATCGGCACGAAAGGCCTTGACAGACCCCCGGTGTCTGACACCGCACCTGCCTCGTAGCGACAATGTCGGAATGGTGCGCTCGCTCGTCACGATCGACCTCGCCGCGATCCGCCACAACGCGACGCGACTCCGGGAGGTCGTCGGGAGCGCGGAGGTGTGGGCCGTCGTCAAGGCCGACGGCTACGGGCACGGGGCCGTCGACGTCGGTCGGGCGGCGCGTCGAGGCCGGCGTCACGGCGCTGTGCGTCGCCACGGTCGGCGAAGGCGCTCGAGCTGCGCCCGCACGCTCGGCTCCGACGCGCATCCTCGTGCTCGGCCCGGCGGCGGCAGACGAGCTCGCCACTGCGCGCGACGCAGGGCTCGAGCTCGCGCGTCGTGGCCGCCGGGCCGCAGCCCGAAGGGCTCCCGCTCCACCTGAAGCTCGACACCGGGATGGGACGGTGGGGCCTGTCCGAGCTCGTCGCGCCCGGCCGGAGCGTCGTCGGGCTGATGACGCCACTTCGCCTCGTCGGAGACCGATCCGGAGTTCACGCGCCTGCAGCTCGAGCGGTTCCTGCGAGGCGACGGCGCCGCACGCGCACCTCATCCGGCACATCGCGAACAGCGCGGCGGCGCTTTGCCTTCCCGAGACGCGGCTCGACGCCGTCCGCTGCGGCATCGCGCTCTACGGCATCGACCCGTTCGGCGCCGGACGCGCGCGTCGACGGCCTGCGACCCGTGCTGCGCTGGGAGTCCGAGGTCGCGCGCGTTGTCGATGCTCGCGCCCGGGGAGAGCACCGGGTACGGCCGTCGCTTCGTCGCCGCCGCGCCCGACCCGCGTCGGCGTCGTCCCGGTGGGCTACGCCGACGGATTCCCCCGCGACCTGACCGGCACCGAGGTGCTCGTCGCAGGGCGTGCGACGCCGGTCGTCGGGACGATCTCGATGGACGCCTTCGCGGTCGTGCTCCCCGCAGGCAGCCGGCGTGGGCGCGGTCGTGACGCTCGTCGGCGACGGGATCACGCTGGAGCAGCACGCACGCGTGGCGGGCACGATCGGCTACGAGCTCGCCTGTCGGATCCGCACGGCTCCGTCCCGTTCGGTCAGGATGGTGGTGGGATGAGCGACGACCGTCACGTTGCGCGTCGGGCTCCAGCAGGAGCGCGCCGCCGCGCTCGCCGAGCGGGTCGCGTCGTGGCTCGCGCCGCTCGCCGGCGACGAGCGGGTGCTCGACGGCGGCTGCGGCACCGGGGCGTTCGCGTTGCGCGCTCGCGCCGCTCGTGGGCGAGGTCGTCGGGGTCGATGCCGACGAGCGGTTCGTCGAGGCGGCGAGGGCCGTCGCACCGCCCAACTGCTCCTTCCTCGTCGGCGACGCGGCCGCGTTGCCGTTCCCTACGGGTCGTTCGACGTCGTCGGCTGCATGCGCGTGCTGCACCACGTCCGTCGACCCGAGCTGATCGTCGCCGAGCTCGCCCGCGTCGTTCGCCCGGGCGGACGCATCCTCGTCGTCGACCAGCTCGGCAGCGTCGACCCGCTGCGCAGCATCGAGCTCGACCGCTTCGAGCGGGCGCGCGATCCGAGCCACTCGCGGCTCCTGCCCGACGCCGACGTCCGCCAGCTCCTCGACGCCAACGACCTCGTCGTCCGGCGAACGAGGTCGTGCGCGAGATGCGCGACGTCGAGCGCTTCCTCGATCTCGCCGGCCTCGAGGGGGAGCGCCGCGAGCACGTGCGACGGATGGCCCCGGCCCCGCACTACGAGGTCGAGATCGGCTGGTACGAGGCGAGCAAGCCTGCAGGCCCTTGACAGATACCCTATAGGGGTATAATGTGGCCGACATGGAACAGCAGACGTACATCGTCAGGGGCATGTCCTGCTCCCACTGCAAGGCCGCGATCGAGGAGGAGGTCGGGAGGGTCACCGGCGTCGCCTCGGTCGACGCGGACGTCGAGTCGAAGCTCGTGCAGGTCACGGGCGCGTTCGACGACGGCGAGGTTCGCGCCGCGATCGACGAGGCGGGCTACGAGGCGGAGTGAGCGCGCCCGTCCGCATCGTGGGGTTCCTGGCGCTGCTCGCGGTCGTCTTCGGCGTCGCGACCCTCGCCGGGCGGGCAGCGTCGGTGGCCCCGCGCGCCGTCGACGACGCCGACGCGGGCCACGGCGCCATGGGCGAAGCGGCGCTGCCGGTCGGGCTCTCGGTCTCCGAGGACGGCTACGTCCTCGAGCCACGGTCGACCGCTCTCGCCCCGGCCGGGCGCTCGCTCCTCGCGTTCCGCGTCGTCGCACCCGACGGCACCGCGGTGACCGACTTCGACGTCGAGCACACCAAGCGGATGCACGCGATCCTGGTGCGTCGCGACCTCTCCGGCTTCCTCCACGTCCACCCGCGGATGGCAACGGACGGCACGTGGCGCATCCCGGTCTCCGTCGCCGGTCCGGGGGCGTACCGCTTGTTCGCGGACTTCTCCGTCGAGGGGATCCGCCGCGTCCTCGGGGTCGACCTCGCCGCACCCGGGGCCTCCGTCGCACAGCCCCTGCCCACCCCTGCGTCGTCCGTCGTCGTCGACGGCTACCGGGTCGCCCTCGAGGTCGACGGTGGGCGCGCGGGTGAGACGACGGCCTTCCGCTTCACGGTCACGCGCGGCGGCGACGTGGTCGAGCCCGACGCGTACCTCGGTGCGCGTGGCCACCTGGTCGTCCTGCGCGAGGGGGATCTCGCGTACGTCCACGCGCACCCCGAGGAGTCGGGCTCCGGGCCTGTCGTGTTCGAGTCCACGCTCCCGAGCCAGGGTCGCTACCGCGCCTTCCTGCAGCTGGCGGTCGACGGGCGGGTCGTGACGGCCCCGTTCACCGTCGAGGTGAGTCGATGAGCGCCGTCGCCGAGCGCAGCCGGATCGAGCTCCCTATCGAGGGGATGACGTGCGCTTCGTGCGCGGCGCGCATCGAGAAGAAGCTCAATCGCCTCGACGGCGTCGAGGCCACGGTCAACTACGCGACGGACAGCGCGACCGTGCGATTCGACGCCGCGACAGTTGCACCCGAGGCGCTGGTCGCGGCGATCGAGTCGGCCGGCTATCACGCCGCGCTCCCGGACGAGAGCACCGAGGGCGACGAAGGCGCCGCGGACGTCGACCCGGCCGCGCCTTGGCGGGTCCGCCTCGTCGTCTCGGCTGCGCTCACGATTCCCGTGTTCGCGCTTGCGATGATCGAGCCCCTCCAGTTCGACGGCTGGCAATGGCTCTCGCTCCAGCTGGCGACCGTCGTCGTGCTGTGGGGCGCGTGGCCGTTCCACCACGCAGCTCTCGTCAACCTGCGTCACGGCGCGGTCACGATGGACACGCTGATCTCGCTCGGCACCCTTGCGGCGTGGGGCTGGTCGGTCATCGCGCTGTTCTTCCTCGGTGCGGGTGAGCTCGAGATGCGGATGTCCTTCGCGCTGACGCTGGGCGCCGGGGCGGGCGGCGGTGACATCTACCTCGAGGTCGCCGCGGTCGTGACGACGCTGATCCTCACCGGCCGCTTTCTCGAGGCGAGGGCGAAGCGGAGGTCGGGTGCCGCGTTGCGCGCGCTGCTCGAGCTCGGCGCGAAGGACGTCGCCGTGCTCGACGAGGACGGCAGCGAGCGGCGCGTCCCGATCGAGGAGCTGCGCTCCGGCGACAGGTTCGTCGTCCGTCCCGGCGAGAAGGTGGCGACGGACGGCGTCGTGCTCGAGGGCTCCTCGGCGATCGACACGTCGATCGTGACGGGCGAGAGCGTTCCCATCGAGGTCGGGCCGGAGGACACCCTGATCGGCGCGACGGTCAACCTGGGCGGTCTCCTCGTCGTGCGCGCGACGAACGTCGGAGAGGAGACCGCGCTCGCGCAGATCGCGCGGCTCGTGACCGAGGCGCAGAGCGGCAAGGCGCCCGTCCAGCGGCTCGCCGATCGCGTCTCCGCCGTGTTCGTCCCGATCGTGATCGCGCTGTCGGTGGCGACGCTCGGGTTCTGGCTGGGGACCGGCTCGGATGCGGCGTACGCGTTCAGCTGCGCCGTGGCGGTGCTGATCATCGCCTGCCCGTGCGCGCTCGGCCTCGCCACGCCGACCGCGCTCCTCGTGGGCACGGGGCGCGGCGCGCAGCTCGGCGTCCTGATCCGCGGCCCCGAGGTGCTCGAGTCGACCCGGCGAGTGGACACCATCCTCCTCGACAAGACGGGGACGGTGACGACCGGCCGGATGGCGCTCGTCGCGGTCGTGGCGGCCGACGGGATCGACGAGGCCGACGCGCTGCGGCTCGCCGGCGCGGTCGAGCACGCCTCGGAGCACCCGATCGCCCGCGCGATCGCCGACGGCGCCCGAGACCGCCTCGGCGCGCTGCCCCCGGTCGAGGGGTTCCGGGCCGAGGCGGGTCTCGGGGCGCGTGGAGTCGTCGACGGCCACGCGGTCGTGGTCGGGCGCCCGTCGCTCCTCGAGGAGTGGGGGCTGGCGTTGCCGCAACGTCTCGTGGGAGCCCGGCGCGACGCGGAGGGAGCGGGGCGCACGGCGGTCGTCGTGGCCTGGGACGGGACGGTCGGCGCGCTGCTCGTCGTCGCCGACACCGTCAAGCCGACGAGCGCCGAAGCCGTGGCAGAGCTGCGACGGCTCGGCCTGCGTCCCGTCCTCCTGACCGGTGACAACGAGGCGACCGCCCGCGCGGTCGCAGCCCAGGTCGGGATCGAGGACGTGATCGCCGAGGTCATGCCCGTCGACAAGGACGACGTGGTCGCCCGGCTGCAGGGCGAAGGCAGCGTGGTCGCGATGGTCGGTGACGGGGTCAACGATGCGCCGGCGCTCGCCCGAGCCGACCTCGGCGTCGCGATCGGCACCGGCACCGACGTCGCGATCGAGGCCGCCGACCTGACGCTCGTCTCGGGCGATCTGCGCTCGGCGGTCGACGCGATCCGCCTGTCCCGGCGGACGCTCGGCACGATCAAGGGCAACCTGTTCTGGGCGTTCGCCTACAACGTCGCGGCGATCCCACTCGCGATGGCCGGGTATCTCAGCCCGATCATCGCGGGCGGCGCGATGGCGTTCTCGAGCGTCTTCGTCGTCACCAACTCGCTGCGCCTGCGGCGATTCAGGAGCGTGCGCGCATGAGCGTGGAGGACCACCGGCACCACATGAGCCCGGGCTACTCGGGTGACAGGCAGAAGATCGTCAACCGGCTGCGGCGCATCGAGGGCCAGGTGCGCGGGCTCGAGAAGATGGTCGAGGACGATCGGTACTGCATCGACATCCTCACCCAGATCGCGGCGGTCTCGACCGCGCTCGAGTCCGTCGGGCTCAAGGTGCTCGAGGAGCACGTGCGCCACTGCGTGGCCGCAGCGCTCAGCTCGGGTGACGAGGCGCTCGCGACCGCGAAGACCGAGGAGCTCCTCGCCGCGGTGCAGCGCTTCACGAAGTCGCGCTGAAGCGCCTCTCGCGAGAGGTCGAAGACTTCGACCTTTCACCGCCGATCCGCAGGGAGCCGACGTCTCAGGTCGCACTCGGACCCTGCCCGGCCGTCCGGCCGTGGCGATCGAAAGGAGCTCGGATGCGCCGATCACTGCTCGCCACGGCCGTCATGGCCTCGCTCGGTGTCGTCCTCGCGTCCGCCGCGCTCGCGGCGGGCACGGGCGGCCAGGCCAAGAGCGGAGGCACCCTGAGGGTGAACTTCTCGGAGAGCGACTTCGCCTTCCTCGACCCGGCTCTCGCCTATGACGGGCCTTCGTGGCAGGTGCTGTTCGCGACGGGCGCGACGCTCGTCGGATTCCGCAACGCGCCCGCACCCCTCGGCACGCAGATCGTGCCGGACGCCGCCCGGGCGATGCCGCTCGTCTCGAAGGACGGCAGGAGGTACACCTTCACCCTGCGCAAGGGGCTGCGGTTCAGCGACGGCTCCCCCGTGACGCCTGCGGCGTTCGTGCGGGCGTTCGAACGCGCCGCGAACCCGAACCAGCAGTCGCCGGCCAACCAGTACATCGGCGATCTCGCCGGGGTCGACGCGTACATCGCCGGGAAGGCGCAGCGGATCTCGGGCCTGAGCGCCAAGGGGTCGACGCTCGTCGTGCACCTGTCGCGACCGCGGCCGACGTTCCTCTCCGAGGTCTCGCTGCCGTTCTTCCAGGCCGTCAAGCCGTCGACGCCGATCGACCCGCGCGGCATCAGCGTCTACCCGAGCGCGGGCGCGTTCAAGATCGTCTCCCGTGAGCCGGGGGTCAGCGTCGTGCTCGAGAAGAACCGGTTCTACCGCGGGCCGCGCCCGGCGCGCTCGGATCGCATCGTGATCACCGTCAACACCGACACCTCTCAGAGCCTGCTCCAGGTTCGGGCCGGCCAGGCCGACTACGACCTCGGAGGGCTCCCCCCGACCGCCCACGGCGACCTCTCCGACACCTACGGCGTGCGGAAGGCCGGCGTCGGCCGGTACTTCGTCAACCCGACGCTCGGGCTGACGTACCTGGCCCTCAACACGGCGCGTCCGTTCTTCGCCGACGTCTCGCATCGCAAGGCGGTCAACTGGGCGATCGACCGGCCGGCGCTGCTGCGCGTCGGTGGCAAGCTGGCCGGCACGCGCACCGATCAGATCCTGCCGCCAAGCGTCCCCGGCTTCAGGGAGGCGCGTCTGTACGCGGTCAAGGGTGCCAATCCGGCGATGGCGAAGAAGGTCTCGCCCAACATCGGCGGGCAGATCACGCTCCTCCACACGACCAGCCCGACGTCGACCGCCCGCGCTGCGGTGATCCAGTACAACCTCAAGCAGATCGGAGTCGACGTCAAGCTCCGGCCCGAGCCGTTCGGCGTCGCGATCAAGACGGCCGGCACCAGAGGCGCGGACTTCGACATGTTCCTCATCGCCTGGGCCTCCGACTACCCGGATCCGTCGGTGTTCATCAACCCGCTGCTCGACGGTCGTCTGATCCAGGACTCGAACAACAGCAACTACTCGTACTTCGACGACGCCGTGTTCAACCGGCGGATGACCGTCGCCGGTCGGCTCAACGGCGATGCGCGCTTCGGCGCCTACGGGAAGCTCGACGTCGACCTGATGCGCGATGCAGCCCCGATCGCGCCCATCATCACCCCGAACGTGCGCGAGTTCGTGTCGGCGCGCACCGCGGGCTACGTGTTCCAACCGGTCTACCAGGCTGCGGACCTCTCGCTCCTTCAGGTCCGCTAGCGCCGCGGCGGCGATCGTGCCGTCTCCCGTGGGCGCTGGACGGTGAGAGCCCGGCCCGTGGCAGGGGTGGCCAGCCCCTGCCACGGGCCCTTCCGTCCGGCCGCGCACGGTGATAGCGTCCGCGGATGGGCCCTGTCCAGCGGGGAACGCCGCTGCCGTTCGGGTCGGTCGCGGCCGGTCTCGAGGTCGTCGAGCCGCCACGGGTCGATCCGCACGCGCATCACCAGGCCGAGCTGGCGGCGCGGGGACGGCTCCCCGTCGAGCGCACGAGCTGGATGGGCGTTCACGCGCGCGTCCTCGCCTCGCTCGTGGCGGTAGCGGAGGAGCGGAGCTTCGGCAGGGCCGCGCGACGACTCGGCTACTCGCGCTCGTCCGTGAGCCACCAGATCGCGCAGCTCGAGGCGGCGGTCGGCGTGCCGCTCGTCCAGCGCGGGCGGGGAGGTCGAACCGTTCGCGTCACCCCGGCGGGCGAGGTCGTCGTCGCCCACGGGCGGGCGATGCTGCGGCTGCTCGAGAGCGCTCGACTGCAGGTCGAGCGCGTCGCCGCAGAGACACCCTGAGCGACCGGGAGCGCCCGGCGATCAGTCCGGGTCGCCCGGGTACCGCGCCCGGCCGAGCACGCGGGCGGTCAGCGACGGGACGACGGCCTGCGCGATCGCGCCGAGGGCGTACGGGAACCAGGGGATCACGGTCTCCGTCGAGCCGCGGTCGATCTCCCGCACGATCCGTCGCGCGACGTCGTCCGGGCCGACGACGAACCGTCGGCCGAGGCGTGTGGCGAACACCGTCGGATGCGGGAAGCCCGGCGTCGTCACGAAGCCGGGGAGGATCGTGTGCACCTCGATCCCGCTGCCGGCGAGCGCTGCGCGCAGCGAGCGCGAGAACGCGACCTGGGCATGCTTGGACGCGGAGTACGGCGCAGCCGGCGTGAAGACGATCGAGCCACCGACCGAAGCGATGTTCACGACGTGCGCAGCCTCGCCGGCCGCCGCCGTCGCGCGCAGACCGTCGAGCAGCCCGCGCGTCACCCACACCCCTCCGAGGTAGTTGACCGTCGAGGGCGCGCTCGACGAGCTCGGGCGGCGCGTCCACGAAGCTGCCTCGGGCGAGGATCCCGGCGCCGTTGACCAGGACGCCGACAGCCGGGTGGCGCTCGAGGACGCGAGCCGCCATCTCGCCGACGGCCGTCGCGATCGCCGACGTCGCACGGCTCGACCTCGCCGTCGATCTCCGCGGCGAGCTCCCGGAGCATCTCCTCGCGTCGGGCGACGAGCACGCACCGCCAGCCGCGCCCGGCGAGCATCCGCGCGGTCGCCTCGCCGATCCCCGAGGACGCCCCGGTCACGACCGCGACGCGCCGGGGGGTGCCGGCCGCCGTCACGTGACGGCCCCGTCGCCTTCGCCGGCCTTCTCGCGGAACGTCCGGCTCGTGCGCGTGACGCGCGTGCCCATCCGCGAGACCAGGCCGGGCGCAAGGCCGTAGAGCACGAGCGCGGGCCGGTACGGAAACCACGGGACGACCACCTCGCGGTGCCCGCGCACGACGGCCCGCTCGATCGCCCGGGCCACGTCGCCGGGCTCGGCGACGATCCGCCGGAGGTGGCGGTGCTCGAGCAGCGACCGCTGCGGGAAGCCCTCGGTCGAGACGTAGCCCGGCAGCACGGTGTGGACGTCGATCCCGCTCCCGCGCAGCGTCACCCGGAGCGAGCGCGAGAACGCGAGCTGCGCGTGCTTGGCGGCGATGTACGCCCCCGAGGGCGCGAAGGCGACGGCTCCGGCGATGGAGACGACGTTCACGACGTGTGCTCGCCGGGTCTCGGCGGCCCGTCGCAGCCCGGGCAGCAGTCCGCGCGTGACATGGACGCCGCCGAGGTAGTTGACGCGGGCGACCCGCTCGACGAGGTCGAGGTCGACCTCGTCGAACGGCCGTCGCGCGGGGATCCCGGCGTTGTTCACCAGGAGGTCGACCGAGGGGTGTCGCTCGAGGATCCGAGCGGTCGCCTCCTCCACCGCCGCTCGCTCGCCGACGTCGCAGACCTCGAGGTCCCCGCCGATCTCCGCGGCGAGGGCGCGCAGCCGCTCCTCGCGCCGCGCCACGAGCACGCAGCTCCACCCGCTGCGGGCAAGACGCCTGGCGGTCGCCTCGCCGATCCCCGAGGAGGCGCCCGTCACAACCGCGATCCTGCCCGCCGTCACGGCGCCAGCGTAGTCGAGCCCGTCCGCCGCGGGCTCCCGCCTGCCCCGGGCGTCCGTTCGCGATCGCCCCGGCGCCGTCATGCCGCGCCGGCGAAGACTCCGATCGTCGCGACGTTGATCTCGACGGTGTCCCGGATGTCCTCCGCGTAGCCGCCGGCGAGAGTCACGCAGGCGGGGATCCCCGACGCGGCGAGAAGCTCTCGGACGAGAGCGTCCCGGGCGCGCAGCCCTGCCTTCGTCAGCGCGAGCCGGCCCAGCCGGTCACCGACGTACGGGTCGGCGCCCGCGAGCACGAAGGCCAGGTCGGGCCGCGCGCGGCGGATCGCCTCGGCGAGCAGCGCGTCGAGCGTCGCCAGGTACTCGTCGTCCTCGGTGCCGTCCGCGAAGTCGTGGTCGAGATCGCCGGGCACCCGGCGGAACGGGTAGTTGCGAAACCCGTTGAGGGAGAGCGTGAACGACTCGGGGTCGCCGGCGAGCAGCTCGTGCGTCCCGTCTCCCTGGTGGACGTCGAGGTCGATCACGAGCGTGCGCCCGAGGGCGCCCGATCGCCGGAGGACGCGGATCGCCGTGACGACGTCGTTGAACACGCAGAAGCCCCGCCCGACGTCTGCGAACGCGTGATGCGTGCCGCCACCGAGATTGGCCGAGACGCCCTCCGCGAGGGCGACGCTCGCCGCCTGGACGGTCGCGCTCGTCGCCCGCCGGGCGCGCTCGACGAGCTCCGGTGACCACGGGAGCCCGAGAGCGAGCTCCTCCCGCCGGGTCAGCTCCCCCTCGGCCACGACGCGCAGCCAGCGCTCGGTGTGGGCCAGGCCGAGCTCGGCGTCCGTCGCACGCCCGGCAGCCCCGACCACGACACCGGAGAGGCGCTCCGCTTGCTCGCGCACGAGGCGGTACTTCTCCAGCGGGAAGCGATGGCCCGGGGGGAGGGGATAGGTGAAGACGTCGTGCGCGAAGGCTCGCACGCGCGTGACGGTACCCCGCCACGATAGGATCGCCGCGTGGCCGGGAGATTCGAGGGGAAGCAGGCGCTCGTGCTGGGCGTCGCCAACAAGCGCTCCATCGCGTGGGCGATCGCGCAGCGGCTCGCCGAGGAGGGCGCGCAGCTCGCGTTCACCTTCCAGGGCGAGCGGATCGAGAAGACCGTCCGGGAGCTCGCGGAGTCCGTCGGCGGCGTGGTCGTGGGCGAGTGCGACGTCCGCTCGGACGCCGACCTCGACCGCGTCTTCGCCGCGACCGCCGAGGCGTTCGACGGTGGGCTCGACCACCTCGTGCACTCGGTGGCCTTCGCCGCTGCCGAGGATCTCGAGGGGCGCTTCATCGACACGCCGCGAGACCGCTTCTGGATGGCGGTCGACATCTCTGCGTACTCGCTCGTCGCCTGCGCCAAGCGTGCCGAAGCGCTCATGCAGACGCGCGGCGGCGGATCGATCGTGACCATGACGTACCTCGGTGGCGAGCGCGCCGTGCCGCACTACAACGTCATGGGCGTCGCGAAGGCGACCCTCGACGCGTCGATGCGCTACCTCGCGTGGGACCTCGGGAAGTCCGACGTCCGCATCAACGCGATCTCTGCCGGACCCGTGCGCACGCTCGCGGCTCGGTCGATCGCCGGCTTCACGACGATGGAGGACATGTTCGAGGCCCGTGCGCCGCTCCATCGCCACATGGACGCCGACGACTGCGGCGCAGCTGCGGCATACCTCCTCTCGGAGGACGGTCGCAACGTGACCGGCACCCTGCTCTACGTGGACGCCGGGTACCACGCGATGGGCATGTGAGTCGTGGCTGCCTTCGGCATCCACGACTAGAGGATCACCCAGGCGAGGATCACCGTGGCCGAGTCGGCTGACGAGCTCTATCGCCGCGTCGCCGCCGGGGTCGACGCGGACGGCCGGTTGCCGATGCCGTCACTGGAAGGGTGGGACACCTTCCCGTTCGAGGGCGAGCTGCGCGTCAAGCAGCTGCTCCCGCCCGAGGCGGTCGAGCCACCCAGGAAGGGTGAGGATCCCGGGGACTGCCGGCGGTGCCTGAGCGGCCTCGAGGGCGCGATCTGGCACGACGAGCGCTGGCTCGTGACGCGACTCGACGAGCCGTCGGGGCTACCCGTGGTCGTGCTCCTGCAGCCGCGCGCGCACGGCGACCTCGGCGACCTCGACGACGAGACGGCCGCGGACCTCGGACGGATGCTCGTGCGAGTCGAGCGGGCGGTGTGTGGCGTTCCCGGCATCGCGCGCGTCCACGTCGGGAGGTGGGGGGAGGGGAGCGCGCACCTGCACTGGTGGTTCCTGGCGCGGCCGTTCGGCTTCGCACAGCTCCGCTCCAGCTTCGCCGAGATCTGGGACTCGATCCTGCCGCCGCTCCCAGAGGACGTGTGGCGGCAGAACCTGGCGCTCGTCGCATCGACCCTCGCCGAGGGAGGAGGAGTCGTGCCGGAGGCCTAGCGTCGTGGGGTCTGGGGTCCGGCGCAAGCGGGAGCCCAGACCCCCGCCGCACACGGCCTTCGTGCTCGAGGGAGGGATGTCAGGGCTCGCCTTGAGACCCCAGACCCCGGCGCCAGGGACTCGCTGCGCGACCCCAGACCCCGGTCGGCTTCTCTGCTGCGGTCAACCGGGAAGGCGATGCCAGGTCGTGATCACGCCGTCCCGCCGCACCCGCTGCCATCCGCTCCGCGCGAGCATCGCCTCTGCCCGCGTCGGGCAGCTCTCGTCGAAGAACCGGGTCTGCGCGTAGACGCCCCGGTGCACGACGACCCACTCGATCCAGCCGGGGACCATGCCTGCACCGCACGAGAGGCTGCGGTTCGTCCGCGCCCAGCGGTCGGCAGCAGGCTCCGCGAGGGTCGAGTACCCCTGCGGCCGCTCGCGAGGGCTCTGCCGAGCGTAGCCGAGGTATACGGAGCCGTAGTGGATGTCGGGTCGGACGACCGGAAGCTCGAGCATGCGGCCCGGCGCGTCGACCGCGGCGTACGCCGCGCTCGCCGTGTCGGCGGGCACCGCGCCGAAGACGGGCACGCGCAGGTCGACGGCGATGGCCAGCGCGAGCGCCGCTCCCGCGACCCCTGCTGCCCACCACGGCGACGGCCGGTCGCTCCGCGATGCGACCCAGCTCAGCGCCGCGTCGACCGCCAGACCGACGAGACCTGCGAGCGCGAGGCAAGCGATCGGCATGAACCGCTCCGGGACGCGCGTCGACGCGAGCCCCGGCGTCACCCGCCAGAGGAGCTCGTAGCCAGGCAGGTTGGCGCCGAGTGAGAGCGCCATGGGCGCGACGGCGCAGAGTCCCAGCACCAGGGCGAGGCCACGCTGCCGGCGCACCGACCAGAGCCCTACGAGCGCCAGCGCCGGCACGAGCCAGCCGACGAACACGAGCTCCTCGACGCCGTTCCCGACCGAGCGGGTCACGAGGTCGGAGAGCTCGGCCGAGTAGCGCTCAACCTGGGCGAACGACCGGCCCGTGCCGATCGAGCCCGCGACCGCCCAGCGCTGGACGACGAGCCCGGCCGCGAGCGCCCCGGCCGCCCCGACGCCGACCTTCCACCACAGGGCGCGCGGAAGCCTGGCCCAGCCGTAGCCGAGCGCGAGCGGGATCGCGCCGAGCGCGAGGTGGAGCTGCCCCGAGAGCGGCAGCGCCGCGAGCACGAGCCCTGCGACGACCAGCCGTCGGCGCTCGAGCGCGAGCAGCAGCGCCGGGAGCAGGAGCGAGATCGGCCCGAGCAGATGGCCGGTCGACTGCCCGACGCGGTAGGGCATCAGGGCGAAGACGAGCCCGCCGAGCAGCGCGGCGGGCACCGAGAGCCCGAGCGTGCGAAGCCACCAGCACGTCAGCCCGCCGGCCGCGACGAACGAGAGGAGCAGGAGCAGGTCGTACGCCCAGACGTCCCCGAAGGCCGCCGCCAGCGGCCAGTACGGGACGCCGAGCAGCCAGCCCTGGAGGTTGGGCGGAGCCTCCGCCTCCGGGCGGAACGAGTACGGGTCCTCGAGCGGCGAGGCTGCCTGCCCGAGCTGGTGCCCGGTGAGCCACAGCGCCCAGCCGAGCTGGAGGTGGTCGCCTGCGGCAGCCTCGCCGTACCCCGCGGCCGGCCGCGCGAGGTAGTGGCCCCCATCGAGGTGTCGGACGGCCGGCCAGGTCGCCCAGATCGCGCAGGCGAGGTAGAGCCCGAGCGCTACGAGGACGAGGACGGCCGCGATGATCGCGTCCACGTCCGGCAGGTCTGATCCCAGCATCCACGACGCGACGACCGTACCGCTCCGCACGAGGAACGCGCTGCGCAGCGCTTTCGGCACGCCCTCGGTGTCGCCCAGGACGCCGAACGCCGTGGCGGCCTCTCCGCGCGCGTCCGACAGCAGCGGGAGGTCACGCAGCGCGAGCGATTCCGCGAACGCGCGCTGCGACCAGGGCGAGTCGAGCGAGATCCCGAACACGCGCACGCCGGCCTCCTCCAGCTCGTCGCCCCTGGCCCGCAGGTGCAGCAGCTCGTTCGTTCAGCCGGGCGACCAGTCGAACGGGTAGAAGCAGAGCAGGGCGTCGCCGTCGCCTGCGGTCGCCTCGGCGAGCGGGACCGCGGGTCGGCCCGGCGCGGTCCACACGCTCACCTCCGGGACGGCGTCACCGGGGCCGAGCACTACGCTGGCATCCCCTGAGCGGTCGCAGCAGCCTTCCTCGGTCGCGTCGGCGATCGCCTCGACGATCTCGCGGATGTCGCGATTCGCGTTCCAGATCCGCAGCTGACGCTCGGAGGAGTTGCCGCGATCGAGGATCGTCTGGATCCCCTCGAGCTCGCGGTCGGAGCCGAGCTCCCGCGCGTGGGGCGTGATGTCGCGCAGCGTCCGGCGGACGAGCTGCGCCACGGGGACGCGATTGCGTCGTCCGGTCTTGAGATCCATCACCGGCGCCGTGAGCCCGTACCGCGCGGCGAGCCACTTGTTCTCGCTCGTGAGGATCCGGTGGAACGAGGGCAGCTCGCCGTCGGCCTCGTACTGCTCGCACAGGAGCTTCACGAGCGCCTGGAGGTACGCCGCGATCGCGACGGCGTCCTCGACGCGCGTGACCGCGTCGCAGATCCGGATCTCGATCGTCCCCCACTTGGGGTGGGGTCTGATGTCCCACCAGATGTGGGTGTAGTCCGCGATGCAGCCCGTGCGCTCGAGCTGGCCGACGACCTGCGCGTAATCCTCGTAGTCGCGGAACCGCGGAGGCGGGCCGGAGCGGGGGAAGGCCGAGAACACCATCTGCCGGCTCGAGGCCAGGCCCGTCGGCTGGCCGCGCCAGAAGGGTGAGCTGGCGGACAGCGCGAGCAGCGGCGCGAGCTCGGGCAGGAGCGCGTTCACCACCTGGATCGCCTTGTCCGGGTCGTCGATCGCGACGTGGATGTGCATCCCGAAGATGAGCTCCCGGCGGGCGACGTACTGGAGCTGGTCGATCAACGCGTGGTAGCGATCCTTCGCGGTGATCCGCTGGGCCTCGAACAGGCTGAACGGATGGGTGCCCGCCGAGCCCACACGGAGCCCGTGGTCGCGCGCGGTCGTGCAGACGTAGCCGCGCAGCGTCCGGAGCTCGTGCATCACGTCGCCGGCCGTTCGGCAGACGGGGGTCGCGATCTCGAGCACCGACTGCATCAGCTCGCTCGTGATCCGCGTCTCGAGCTCGTGCCCCTGCACGGCCGCGAGCACCGTGTCGATGTGCTGGACGAGGTCGAGGGTTCCGGGATCGAGGAGCATGTACTCCTCCTCCACCCCGAGGGTGTACGGCTCGCTCTTCCCGAAGCGGTGGTCGTCGACGCTCCCCTGGTAGCGGGTCGCATCGCCGGTGATCGACGAGGGAACGGCTCGCGGCCCCAGCGCGCTCTCGATCTCGCGCGCGAGCACCTCCCCGAGTGGGCCGGGCTCGGTGCTCACGTCCTCACCGCCTCGGCCTCGATCTCGACCTTCCAGCGCGGGTCGAGCAGGCCCGCGACGACGCATGTCGCAGCGGGTCGCGTGTCACGGAACACCTCGCCGTGCGCACGGGAGACGTCGCCCCAGTGCGCCGCGTCGGTGACGATCAGGTTCGTTCGCACCACGTCGTCGAGGCTCGAGCCCGCTCGCGCCAGTGCCTCGCCGATGATCTCGAGACAGAGCATTGCCTGCTCGTAGGCGCTCTCGGGCGGCGCCGATCCGTCGGGCGGGATCGGCGCCGTTCCGGCGACGTGGACGCGATCGCCCGCGACGACGGCGCGCGAGAACCCCGCGACCGCCTCGTACGGCGAGTGCCCGGTGATCAGCCGACGCTTCATCCCCCTAGTATCGCGCCGAATGGATGCGTTGTTCCAGGTCGACGCGTGGGACGTGCCGTTCGTCGCGGCCGGCGTGACGCGTGCGGACGGGGTGATCGCGACCCGCGGGGACGTCTCCACCGCCGTGCGGCTGGCCTCGGTGTCGAAGCCCGTCACGGCGCTCGCGACGCTCGTCGCGGCCGAGGAGGGGGTCGTCGATCTCGACGGCCACGTCGGTCCGCCCGGCTCCACCCTCCGGCACCTGCTCGCGCACGCGTCGGGGCTTCCGTTCGAAGGGCTCGTCCCGCTCGCGCCGCCCGGACGGCGCCGGATCTACTCGAACGAAGGGTTCGAGGTGATCGGCGAGCACGTCGGACGCTCGGCGGCGATGCCCTTCGCGTCCTACGTGCACGAGGCCGTGTGCGTGCCGCTCGGGCTCGGGCTCGACCCCGAGGGCCACCCCGGCGCGGGGATGCACGCGTCGCTGGACGACGTGCTCGCTCTCGGCCGTGAGCTGCTCGCGCCACGGCTGATCGCAGCCGAGACCCATGCGGAGATGGTGCGCGTGCAGTTTCCCGGCCTCGACGGCGTCCTGCCCGACTTCGGCCGGTTCACGCCGCTCGACTGGGGCCTCGGCGTCGAGCTCAAGGACGGCAAGTCCGGGCACTGGACCGGAAGCGCGACGTCACCGGAGACGTTCGGCCACTTCGGGGGCAGCGGCACCTTCCTCTGGGTGGATCCAGCGCTCGGAATCGCCGCCGCCGTGCTCACCACGAGGCCCTTCGGCCCGTGGGCGAAGGAGGCCTGGCCCGCGCTCGGCGACGCGATCGTGGCCGAGCTGCGCTGACGCGCGCCCGGTCGTCCGGCCCGCGTGGCGGAGCTCGTTCTCAGTCGTCCGCGGTGAGCAGGGGGCGGACGAGCTCGTCGAACGTGGCGACGTCGCAGCTCGCGACGACGCACGGCGTCATCGCCGTGACCGTCGCCGTACGGCCGATTCCCATCAGCAGCGCGACCTCGCCGAACACCTCTCCCGGCCGCAGGATCGCTCTGGGCCCGCGGTCGCTCTGGCTCACCGAGGCGAGGCCGGAGAGGAGGACGAAGAACCGGGAGGCGGGATCGTCCTCCCGCACGATCACCGTGCCCGGGGGGATCTCCTCACGGGCCATCCGCTCGGCCAGACGGGTCAGGGTCTCACCGGGGAGCGTCGCGAGCAGGCCGATGCGGGAGAGCTCCGTGACCGAGGCGGGGACATGGCGTGGCATGCCCGGGTACGGTAGCCCGCGATGGGTGCGCTTCACGGCTGGACGACCTGCCCGCGCTGCGGGACGGGCCTGACCGGCGATCAGAGCCGGCTCGCCTGCCCGGCGTGCGGCTCGGTCTACTACGCGAACTCCGCCCCGACCGTGTGCGGCCTGGTCGAGGACGACGGCGGACGGCTGCTCCTCGGACGCCGTGCGATCGAGCCCTACCTCGGGATGTGGGACACGCTCGGCGGCTTCCTCCACGAGGGTGAGGACGTCGAGGATGGTCTTCGTCGTGAGCTGCTCGAGGAGACAGGGCTCGAGGTCGAGCCGGTCTCGTTCCTCGGCGCGTGGTCGGATCGCTACGGCGTCGGCCCCGACGCCGTGCACACGCTGAACCTCTTCTGGATCGTGCGAGCGACGGGAGGCGCCCCGGTCCCGGCCGACGACGTCTCCGAGCTCGCGTGGTTCGCCGCGGACGAGCTCCCGGCACCGCACGAGCTCGCCTTCACCCGGGTGGCGGACGTCGTCGCCGCGTGGCGCGAGCGTGTGGGGGGAACCCATGGTTCCCCCCACGACCCCCCGCCTTGACTGGTGGGGGAACCCCTGGTTCCCCCACCAGCCCCCTCCTCTGAGCTTGCGCACGGCACAGCCAGGTGTGGCCTCCCGGCCGGCCAAGCCGGCCTCCGGCCGCGACGGCGGTCGCACCGGTCAGCTCGCAGGGCCGGCGGACGAGCGGCGACCGTCGTTCTGCCCGAGTCTGATCCTCACGCTCGGTGCGGCTTGACCGCTGGGGTCAGGCTCCGCTGCGCGGCGCCAGACCCCGACCCGTCTCACCTCTGCACGAATCGTTTGGGCCGGAGGCCGGCTTTGCCGGCCGGGAGGCTACGCACGGCTTTGCGATGCGCAGCCGTGAAGGAGGGGGGTCGTGGGGGGAACCAGGGGTTCCCCCCACCCCTAGAGTCCGAGCGCTCGCTCGATGGCGCCCTTGGGCTGCGCGCCGATCACCGCAGCGGAGGGCTCGCCGTCCTTGAACAGGATCATCGTCGGGATCGAGGCGACCCCGAACCGCGATGCCAGCTCGTTCTCGTTGTCGATGTTGACCTTGACCAGCTTCAGCGCCCCGCTCCGCTCCTCCACGATGCGGTCGAGCACGGGGGCGACGGCGTGGCATGGTCCGCACCACTCGGCCCAGAAGTCCACGAGCACCGGGGTGCTGCTCTGGATGACCTCCTGCTCGAAGTTCTGGGTCGTCACGTCGAGTGCCATGTCGTTCGTCGTTTCCTTTCGTCTGTTCGCGGGCGAGAAGAGCTCGCGCGCACAAGAAGTATCAACGACGGGGCGGAGGAGCCTCTTCCCTAGAATCGGTCGCGTGCTCGCCCCGCTCCCCGCCAAGCCCGACCACGACGCCCTCGAGCGGGACATCCTCGCGCTGTGGGAGCGTGAGGGGACGTTCGCACGGCTGCGTGCGCTGAACGCCGACGGGCCGCGGTTCAGCTTCTTCGACGGGCCGGTCACGGCGAACAAGGCGCTGGCGGTCCACACCGCCTGGGGCCGCACCCTGAAGGACGTCTTCCAGCGCTACAAGGCGCTGCGCGGCTACCACCAGCGCTACCAGAACGGTTTCGACTGCCAGGGGCTCTGGATCGAGGTCGGGGTCGAGCGGGAGCTCGGGCTCAACTCGAAGCGCGACATCGAGGCGTTCGGCCTCGAGGAGTTCGCCGCGCAAGTGCCGCGACGTGGTCGTGTGGTCGTCCGAGGAGCTGACGAAGGGCTCGGTCCGCCTCGGCCAGTGGATGGACTGGGGCAACGACTACTTCACGTTCAGCGACACCAACATCGAGTACGTCTGGCGGATGCTGAAGACGGTCCACGAGCGCGACTGGCTCTACCTCGGGCCACCGCTCGACCGAGTGGTGCCCGCGCTGCGGCACCTCGCATCTCGCAGCACGAGCTGACGATGTCGGGCGTCTACCAGGACCGCGCCGACCCCTCGCTCACGGTGCGCTTCCCGCTGCTCGAGCGGGACGGCGAGTCGCTCGTGATCTGGACGACGACGCCGTGGACGCTGCCGGCGAACGTCGCTGCCGCCGTCAACCCGGAGGCCGACTACGGCCGTCGCGCGAACGGCGAGTGGGTCGCAGTCGGGCGCTACCCGGACGAGACCTTCGTCGAGACGCTCGCCGGGCGCGGAGCTCGTCGGCTGGCGCTACGCAGGCCCGTTCGACACGCTGGCGCCCGGCGCCGCGGTCGAGCACCGCGTGGTCGCCTGGGACGAGGTGTCGCTCGAGGAGGGCACGGGCGTCGTCCACATCGCGCCCGGCTGCGGCGGCGAGGACTTCGAGCTCGGCAAGGCCGAGGGGCTCGCCGTGCTCACGCCGGTGGACGAGGCGGGCCACTTCTACGACGAGTACGGGTGGCTGCACGGGCTCTCGACCGCCGAGTCGGCCGACCAGATCGTCGGCGACCTGAAGGAACGCGGCCTGCTCGTCGAGGCAGGGCTGCTACGAGCACCGGTACCCGCACTGCTGGCGGTGCGACACCCCGCTGATCTTCCGGATCGCCGACGACTGGCTGATCTCCGTACGCGACCTGCGCCAGCAGATGCTCGACGCGAACGCGACCGTCGAGTGGACGCCCGAGTACATGGGCAAGCGGATGGACGACTGGCTGCGGAACATGGGCGACTGGAACATCTCCCGGCGGCGCTACTACGGGCTGCCGCTGCCGATCTATCCCTGTGCGTGCGGGCACGTCAACGTGATCGGATCGCGCGCCGAGCTCGAGGAGCGCGCGACGTCGGGGCTCGATCAGCTCGAGGAGCTGCGCCGCCCGTGGATCGACCGCGTGCCGATCGCCTGCGAGGCCTGCAGCGAGCCCGTCGAGCGGGTGAAGGAGGTCGGTGACGTCTGGCTCGATGCGGGCATCGTCCCGTTCTCGACGCTCGGCTGGCAGAACCCCGAGCGGGTGCCGGAGGGCTACGCGACCGGGGCTGCCAGGGGGCTGACGCACGCCGACCTGCCCGACCACGCCTACTGGGAGGACTGGTTCCCGGCCGACTGGGTGTCGGAGATGCGCGAGCAGATCAGGCTGTGGTTCTACTCGCAGCTGTTCATGTCCGTCGTGCTGACGCAGCGGGCGCCCTTCCGGAAGGTCCTCGGCTACGAGAAGATGCTCGACGAGACCGGACGCGAGATGCACGGCTCGTGGGGCAACATGATCCACGCCCCGGACGCGTTCGCCCGCATGGGGGCCGACGTGATGCGCTGGCAGTTCTGCGCGCAGCCACCCGACCGCAACCTCCTCTTCGGCTTCGGCCCGGCGCACGAGATCCAGCGTCGCCTGCTGACGCTGTGGAACTCGGTCGGGTTCCTCGTCCAGTACGCGAACGTCGCGGGGTTCGCGCCGCGGAGCGAGGACCTCGAGGGCGGGCCCGACGCCGCCGAGCTCCAGCCCCTCGACCGCTGGCTCGTCGAGCGCACCCACGCGCTCGAGCGCGACGCGACGTCAGGGTACGAGCGCTGGCTGACGGTCGACGTGACTCGGGCTTTCGAGGCCTGGGTCGACGACGTCTCGAACTGGTACATCCGGCGCTCGCGCCGCCGGTTCTGGGACGGCGACGAGGTCGCGCTCCGCACCCTCTGGTACGCCCTGGTGCAGGGGCTCCGCGTGATCGCGCCGGTGATGCCGTTCCTCACCGAGCACCTGTGGCAGGTCATCGTCGCGGGTCCCCTCGGCGAGGAGCACGCGAGCGTCCATCTCGCCGGCTGGCCCGCGCCAGCCCGCGCCCGACGACGAGCTCCTCGCAGCGATCGCCGACGTGCGGCGGATCGTCGGCCTCGGGCACCAGGCGCGCCAGAACGCGGGCCTCAAGGTGCAGCAGCCGCTCCGCCTGCTCGTCGTCGAGGGGGCCCCGCTCGCGGCCGCCCACGCGGATGAGCTGCGGGACGAGCTGCGCGTGAAGGAGGTGCGCTTCGAGCCGGTCGACGCCGAGCTCCTCGTCAAGCCGAACCTGCCGGTGCTCGGGCCACGTCTTGGCAAGGAGCTGGGCGCGGTGCGCGCCGCCCTGCAGGCCGGGGAGTTCGAGGAGCTCGGCGGCGGCCGCTTCCGCGTCGGAGAGCACGAGCTCGGGCCGGACGACGTGCTCGTCGAGCGGGCGGGCAAGGACGGCTGGGCCGTCGCCGCCGAGGACGGCGTGACCGTCGCGCTCGATGTGCACGTCGACGAGGGGCTCGACCGCGAGCGACGTGTCTACGAGCTGATCCGCCGGGTGAACGCGATGAGGAAGGAGCAGGGCTACGAGCTCTCCGACCGAATCGCGCTCGCGATCCCGTCGGTCGACGCCGACCTCCTCGTGCACGTGGACTGGATCGAGCGGGAGACGCTCGCGACGTCCGTCACGGCCGACGCGGACGGCGAGCCGACGCTCGCCCGGGCCCAGCGCCCCCCGTCGGGCTGAGGCCGCGGGCCGCCTGAGCCCGCGGCGCCCGGAGGTCGCGTCGCCCGGGTCGCGCCAGGGGCGCCTCCGTCGGAGCCACCGCGTGCTCTGTCACGGCAGGCGTCCGTCACGCCTCGAGGCTGCCGGCCCCCAGGTAGGCCAGCTGGACGTCGCGGAACGGCCCATCCGCGACGATCGCCCCTCGGTCGAGCAGCAGCGCCCGGGTGCAGATCCGCTCGAGCAGCGGGTGGTCGTGGCCGGCCGCGACCACGATCCCGCCGCGCTCGAGCAGACCTCGCGTGCGGTGCTCGACGACCTCGCGGTACTCGTGGTCGAGCGCCTCGTGGACCTCGTCGAGCAGGACGATCTCCGGGTCGGCCTCCATCGCCGCCGCGAACCCGACCCGTGCCCTCATCCCCTCGGAGTAGCTCATCACCGGGCGCTCGAACGCCGGCCCCAGCCGTGCCTCTCGACCGACGTCGTCGAGCGCGGTGCGCGCTTCCGCCCGGTTCATCCCGGCCAGCACGCCGATCAGCGCTGCGTTCTCCCGTCCGGTCAGGCCGCCCATCAGGCCGGCGTCCGTCGCGAGGAGGGTGCCGACGCCGCCCCGTACCTCGATCCGGCCGACGTCGGGCGTGAAGACGCCGGCGATCAGCCGGAGGAGCGTCGACTTCCCGGATCCGCTCGGCCCGACCAGCGCGATCGCCTCACCGGGCCCCACCGCGAACGTCACGTCCCGTAGGCCCCAGGACTCGCTGACGCCGCGCCGCAGGCGGGCGAGCGCGGGCGTCAGGGGCCGCTGATCGCGGTCGAACTGGAAGCGCACGCCGGCGCCGACCGCCTCGATCGCCGCCGTCATTCGACCACCTTCGCCAGCTGCGCCTGCTCGCGCGCGGTAGAGGGGGCCGAACACGACGATCAGCCCGACGCTGAACGCGAGCGGGATCAGCACCTCCCACGCCTCGGGCGCATGGCCGTAGAGAAGTGCGTCGCGGTAGCCCTCGAAGATCCCGCTCAGCGGGTTGAGCTTGAGCAGCGTCGCGACGTCGTCGGGCACGGTGTCGAGCGCGACGAGACCGGGGGCGACGAAGAACAGCGTCCGGACGAAGCTCATCGCGAACAGGATCAGCTCCCGGAACCACACGCCGAACAGGGTCGCGGGGTACGAGAGCCCTACCGCGAAGAGGATCGTCAGCGGGACGAACACGAGCATCCAGAGGGCTGCCGGCGTCGGCGCGACCCCCGAGACCGCCATGATCAGGACGAGCAGACCAAGCGCGCCGGCAAAGGCGACGGTCTCGGTGAGCACGATCGAGAGCGGGAGCAGCCGCCGGTCGAAGTGCATGTTGAGGACGATCGAGCGGCGCAGGCGGACGGCGTACATGGAGCTCGAGACGACCATGATCACGAGCTGGAACGGGATCACCGCGCACGCGATCGAGAGTGCCGGCGCCGGGCCGGAGCGGTCGAGGACGAAGGCGACCAGGATGAGGTACACCCCGACGGCGGCGAAGGGGTCGAGGAGCCACTTCGCCATCCGCCAGCGCCCGCGTCCGTAGCGGGCGCGGAGGTCGCTCACGGTGAGGGCGCCGAGCACTGCAGTGATCCGTGCCAGGCGCCCGCGCACGCTCGTCGTCACGGCCACGATGGTCGATGCTACGGCGTGGCGGTCGGGACGTGCGGTGGTGCCGATCCGTCGGGTGCGCGGCGCCTGCGTCGGGCGTGCCGAGCGAGCCCGACCGGCACGGCGGCGGCGGCGGTCAGCTGGTGGACGCGTGTGGAGCCCGCACGCGGCCGCCGCGCCTCGAGGGCCGAGGCGCCGAAGCAGCACCGCGTACAGGTCCCTGTTGAGCGCGACCTGGCACGCGAGCGCGGCCCCGGCGACGAGCGGGCGCCTGCGCAGCAGCGCCGCGCCCGCGACCACGGCGCTGAGCGCGCTGATGCGCTCGCGAGGGCCGATGTTGAGCGTCGCCGGCTTCGTGCGGTGCTCCGCCAGCAGCTCCACCCACGGCACACCGCGTCGCGGAGAAGTCGGTCGCGACCATCGACCACAGGCTCCAGCGCTTCAGGTGCGTTCCCTGGATCGTCGGGTCGAGGAGCACGGTCCCGACGCGAGCGAGGCGGCCGCCGAGCTCGATGTCCTCGATCGAAGGCACCGCGTAGCGCGCCGCGTCGAACCCGCCGACCGCGAGCGCTACCGGCCGTCGGACGGCGCCGAGACCCGCCCAGAACGTCTGTGCCGGCCCGGGATGCCGGTGATGGATCACGTGGTGCAGCAGGTTGCGGAAGCCGGAGACGATGTCACCCGTGGCGACGGCGTCGTCGTACGATCCGAACACGGCGACGAGCTCCGGGTCGTCCTCGAAGTGGCGCAGGATCCGGGAGAGCGCGTCAGGGGCGACGACGCACGTCGGAGTCGACGAACACGACGACCTCGCTCGTCGTCCGCTCGACGCCGGCGTTCCGCGCGGCGGCCGGGCCGGCGCCGGCAGGCGCGTCGACGACGATCACCTCGTCCGGCTGGCAGCGTCGATGCCGCGATCGCCGCGAGGCACCGATCGAGCGTCGGCGGGGCGTTCGTCGCCGGGATGACCACGGTCACGCGCATCGGCAGGTCGTCGCCCGTCGGCTACGCGCCGTCGGCGAGCGCGAGCTCGCGGCGGAGCTCGACCGGGAGGCGGAACGTGACGTCCTCGTCGACCATCCTGAAGGGCTCGATCCGGTCGACGCCGCGTTCCCGGAACCAGTCGCAGAGTCGCGCCACGAGTCGCTCGGGGGCGGACGCGCCCGAGGTGACGCCGACGGTGCGGACGCCGTCCAGCCAGGCCTCGTCGATCTCCGTCTCGTCGTCGATCAGGTGCGCCGGGACACCGGAGGCGCGCGCGACGTCGACCAGCCTGTTGGAGTTGGACGAGTTGCGCGACCCGATCACGAGCAGCAGGTCTATCTCCTGGATCATGTCCTTGACGGCCCACTGGCGGTTGGAGGTCGCGTAGCAGATGTCCTCCTTCTTCGGGCCCGTGGATCGCCGGAAAGCGCTCTCGGAGCACGCCGATGATCTCGCTCGTCTCGTCGACGGAGAGCGTCGTCTGCGTGACGTACGCGACCTGGGCTCCGTCGGGCAGCGCGAGCGCGCGCGCCTCCGCGACGTCCTGGACCAGGACGGTCGCGTCGGGCGCCTCGCCCATCGTGCCGACGACCTCCTCGTGCCCGGCGTGCCCGATCAGCACGACGGTGTACCCGGCCTCCGCGTAGCGTCGGGCCTGCACGTGGACCTTGGTGACGAGCGGACAGGTCGCGTCGATCACGTTGTGCCCGAGGCCCGCGGAGTTCGCATGCACGCTGGGGGCGACGCCGTGCGCCGAGTAGACGACCGTGGCGCCTTCCGGGACCTCGGTCTCCTCCTCCACGAAGATCGCCCCTCGGGCCTCGAGATCGCGCACGACGTGGATGTTGTGGACGATCTGCTTGCGGACGTAGACAGGCGCGCCGTAGTGCTCGAGCGCACGCTCCACCGTCTCGACGGCGCGCTCGACCCCGGCGCAGTAGCCGCGGGGAGAGGCGAGGAGGACACGCTCGACCATCGTCCCGCGAAGGGTACTCGGTGTCGTGGGTGGGGGAACCCATGGTTGTGGGGTGGAGGAACCGATGGTTCCCCCACCGGCCCCCTCCTTCACGGCTGCACACGGGAGCACCGCACTCAGCCTCCCGGCCGGCAAAGCCGGCCTTCGGCCTGTATCCGTGCGCAGAGAAGCGGCGGACACGAACGTCTGCACCAGCGTTCGAGGGTCATCTTCAGTGATCCCTGAGTCCACCTCCGGGCCGGAGGCCGGCCTTGCCGGCCGGGAGGCTTTTCCCGCACGTGCTCTGGACGAACGCCGAGGAGGGGGCCGGTGGGGGAACCATGGGTTCCCCCACCTAGCGGGCGGTCTCGGCGAGGACGATCCCGCCGATCACGATCAGGCCTCCGATCACCTGGACGAGGAGCAACGACTCGCCGAGCCACGCCCAGGCGATGACCGTCGCCGCGACGGGCTCGAAGGTCGCGAGGATCCCGACCGTCGTCGCCGGCAGGAGCTGGAGCGCGCTCAGCGAGAGGACGAACGGAGCGATCGTGCCGAGCGCGATGGTGAAGAGCGCGAGCGCCCACACGGGTGCGTCGAGCCCGGAGCGCGGAAGCTCCGCGGTGACCGAGAGCGCGTCGAAGGGAAAGCTCCACCACGGCTGCACGATCGCCCAGAGCGCCGACGCGAAGAGGAGTCCAAGGCACACGACGGTGAGCGGCGGTCGGGTGCCGACGAGGCGTTCGCCCTGCAGGTAGAAGAGCGCCAGGGAGCACGCGGCGGCGAGTCCGGCGAGGACGCCGATCGTGTCGAGCGTCGCGCCCTCCCAGACCTGCGCGACCAGGCCGAGGCCGAAGAGGACGAGGCCGAGCGCCGGCCACACCCGGGCGCGCACGCTCTCGTTCCACACGAACCGCGCCCAGAGGGCGATCAGGAGCACGGCGGTGAACTCGAACAGCAGGCCGATCCCGATCGGGAGCCGGCTGATCGCGACGAAGTAGAGCCACTGCACGAGCGCGAACCCGAACACCCCGTAGGCGGCGAGCCGGGGGATCTCCGAGCGGTCGACCCGGAGCGACCCGGGGTCGCGCAGGAGGATCCACGCGGCCAGCCCGAGCAGCGCACCCGTCGACCGCAGCTCCGTCCAGCGCAGCGTGCCGAGCTCGCTCGCCTCGAGTGCGATCTTCGAGACCGAGCCGTTGAGCGCGAAGAGCGTGGCGGCCAGCAGGACCATCGCCGAGCCCGTTCGCCGGTTCGAGCGCGTGGGCGTCTTCGGATGGGGGAAGGCGATCTCGGTCACTGCGCGAGGCTAGCCGCCGAGGCTCGTCGTCGCGCCGGCGGCTCGCAGAGGTGACAACGGGGATCTTGATGATCGATAATCGATGGACGTGAAGGTCGCGCTCTTCATCACCTGCCTCGCCGACTCTCTCTATCCGGAGGTCGGACGTGCGACGGTCGGCGTGCTGGAGCGACTCGGCATCGAGGTCGTCGTTCCCGCGGGAGCAGACCTGCTGCGGGCAGCTCCACCGCAACAGCGGGTACGCCCGGCAGGCCGCCGCGCTCGAGCGTCGGTTCGACGAGGTCTTCGCCGAGCACGACGTGATCGTGACCCCGTCGGGCTCCTGCGCCGCGCACGTCCGGGCCCACGCCGGCGCGAGCGGTCTCCGAGTCCGGGAGCTCTCGGAGCTCCTCGTGGACGATCTCGCGGTCGCCGACGTCGGAGCGCGGTACGCGGGCCGGCTCACGTACCACCCCACGTGCCACTCGACGAGGTTCCTGGGCCTGCGCGACCAGCCCCTGCGCCTGCTCTCCGCGGTCGAAGGGCTCGAGCTGGTCGAGCTGCCTGATGCCGGTGAGTGCTGCGGGTTCGGCGGCACGTTCGCCGTGAAGAACCCCGACGTCTCGACGGCGATGCTCGCCGACAAGCTGCGCGCGGTGGAGTCGACGGGCGCCGGTGCCGTGTGCGCCTGCGACGCATCGTGTCTCATGCACATCGGTGGCGGTCTCGAGCGCGCAGGCTCCGCGGTCCGGGCCGTCCACCTGGCCGAGGTGCTCGCGGGATGAGCCGGCGGCTCGCCGACCGCGATGCTGTTCCGACGACGTTCGAGCGCGCTGCCGTCGAGGCTCTCCGCGACCCCGTCACGCGGGCCAACGTCGCCCATGCGACGACCGCGATCCGGGCCAGGCGCGCCAGGGTCGTCGCCGAGGTGCCCGACTGGGAGGAGCTCCGCGACGCGGGAGAGGCCATCCGCCGTCAGTCGCTGGCGAGCATGGCGGACTTGCTGGCCCAGCTCGAGACGAGCGTGGCAGGCGCGGGCGGGGTCGTGCACTGGGCCCGTGATGCGACCGAGGCCAACGCGATCGTGGTCGGGATCGTCGAGGCGACGGGGGAGCGTGAGGTCGTCAAGGTCAAGTCGCTGACGACCGACGAGCTGGGACTGAACCGGGCGCTGGAGGCGGCGGGGATCGCTCCGGTCGAGACCGACCTCGCCGAGCTCATCGTCCAGCTTGCGGGCGAGCGGCCGTCCCACCTGCTCGTGCCGGCGATCCACCACAGCCGTGTCGAGATCCGAGACCTCTTCCGGGAGCGGCTCGGACGCCCCGATCTCGGTGACGATCCGGAGGAGCTCGCGGAGGCCGCGAGGCTCCACCTCCGGGAGGCGTTCCTCCGCGCCCGCGTCGCGATCTCCGGGGCGAACCTCGCGGTCGCGGAGACCGGCACCGTCTGCGTCGTCGAGTCCGAGGGAAACGGGCGCATGTGCACGACGCTCCCGGACACGCTCATCACGGTGATGGGCATCGAGAAGGTCGTCGCGCGCTGGGACGACCTCGCGGTCGTTCTCCAGCTGCTTCCCCGCTCGGCGACCGGGGAGCGGATGAACCCGTACACCTCGCTCTGGACGGGCGTCAGGGCCGGCGACGGCCCGTCGGCGTTCCACCTCGTGCTCGTCGACGCCGGTCGCACCCGCGCCCTCGCGGATCCCGTCGGGCGCGATGCGCTGCGGTGCATCCGCTGCTCGGCCTGCGTCAACGTCTGTCCCGTGTACCGACAGACCGGCGGACACGCGTACCACACCGTGTACGCCGGACCGATCGGGGCGATCCTCCAGCCGCAGCTCACGGGTGAGCGCGGAGCCGCCGGCTCGCTGCCGTTCGCATCGACGCTCTGCGGTGCCTGCGCCGACGTGTGCCCGGTGCGCATCGACATCCCGGGGCTCCTCGTGCACGAGCGGGCGAAGGTCGTCGCAGAAGGCTCCCCGCGCTCCGAGCGGGCCGCGCTCGGGACGCTCGCGCGCGCGTTCGCGACGCGGGCAGCGTACGAGCGCGCCCAGCGGGTCGCGCGTCTGGTGCAGCGGCCTGCGGTGCGCGACGGGCGGGTGCGCTGGTTCCCGGGGAAGCTGCGCGGCTGGGGGCAGAGCCGTGAGCTCCCCGGCGTCGCGCCGGAGACCTTCCGCGAGTGGTGGGAGCGCCGTGACCGGGGCGCGTGAGACGGTTCTCGCGAGGATTCGCGCGGCCCTCGTCGACGGCGCCGTCGTCGAGCCTGTCGAGCGACGCCACCGCCGAACCGGCTCGGCGACCCACGAGGAGGTCGTCGCACGCTTCCGCGATCGCGTCGAGGAGTACGGGGGCGTGGTCGTCGAGACCGGCGACCCGGCGGGTGCCGCTCGCGACCTCGTCCAGGGGAGGACGATCGGCGTCCCGTCCGACCTCCCCTCCCGGCTCCGCCCGTCCGGTGTCGTGCTGGTCGAGGACGCGGGACTCGCCCCACGTGAGCTGGATGCGCTGGACGGTGCGCTCACCTGCTGCGCTGCGGCCTGCGCCGACACGGGGACGATCGCCCTCGCCGGAGGGGTGGGTGAGGGTCGCCGGGCGCTCACGCTCGTTCCCGACCTGCACGTGTGCGTCGTCCGCCGCGACCAGATCGTCGAGACGGTGCCCGAGCTCTTCGCGCTCCTCGAGCCGGCAGCGCGCGACGGGCGGCCGATCGTCCTCGTCTCGGGTCCGTCCGCGACGAGCGACATCGAGTTCGACCGGGTGGAGGGAGTCCACGGGCCCGCGCTCGCTCGTCCTCCTCCTCACCGGCGGGAGGGAAGAGGCACCCGGCTCGTAGACTGTGCGCGACGGGGCGTGGCGCAGCCTGGTAGCGCGCTCGCTTTGGGAGCGAGAAGTCGCCGGTTCGAATCCGGCCGCCCCGACCTGTCCCGCAAGGCCGGGATCCGCGGGAGCGGATCCCGGCCGCGGGGGGATCCCCGGATCCGGCTGGCGCCGGACGCGGGGCAGATCCCTGAAGCAGGGGGGAACCGGGGCTCCCCCCTGAGACCCCCTCCTCGAGTGTCCCGAGCGACCCCCGCTCCGAGTGTCCGGAGCGGCCGTGGGCTCTGAGACACCAGAGGACGGGAGGATCGGCAGGGCTGCACTACTCTTGACTGGTTCCAGAAGAATCGGTCTAGACTGGGCGGCGTGCCAATGGCGGTGGATGTGCAGGATCTGTTGCGCGAAGCGGCGCTGCGCGTGACGCGCCCCCGTGTGGCGGTGCTGACGGCGGTGCACGAGCACCCGCACGCCGACACCGAGACCCTCATCGGGGTCGTCCGCGACGACCTCGGCGAGGTCTCCCACCAGGCTGTCTACGACGTCCTGCGCGCAGCTCACGGCGGCAGGCCTCGTGCGGCGCATCCAGCCGGCGGGGTCCGTCGCCCGCTACGAGTCGCAGACCGGCGACAACCACCATCATCTCGTCTGCCGTGCGTGCGGCTCGATCACCGATGTCGGGTGCGCCGTCGGCGAGACCCCCTGCCTCACCGCCTCCCACGACCATGGCTTCGCGATCGACGAGGCCGAGGTCGTGTACTGGGGCCTGTGCCCCACCTGCTCCGCCATGCCCGCGTCCTGACGAACCCGATCCGGAAGGAACACCTCGATGTCCGACACCCCCGACACCGCCGAGACCAACGGCTCCTGCCCCGTGACAGGCCATGGCACCCGGCCGCGGACGAACCGCGACTGGTGGCCGAACCAGATCGACCTCGGCGTGCTCCACCAGAACCCGCCCGCCGCCGACCCGATGGGCGAGGACTTCGACTACGCCGCGGAGTTCGCGACGCTCGACCTCGCCGCGGTGAAGCAGGACATCGAGGCCGTGATGACGACCTCGCAGGACTGGTGGCCAGCCGACTACGGTCACTACGGGCCGCTCTTCATCCGCATGGCATGGCACAGCGCGGGCACCTACCGCATCAGCGACGGGCGCGGCGGCGCCGGCTCGGGCGAGCAGCGCTTCGCGCCGCTCAACAGCTGGCCGGACAACGCGAACCTCGACAAGGCGCGCCGGCTGCTCTGGCCGGTCAAGCAGAAGTACGGCCGGAAGCTCTCCTGGGCCGACCTGATGGTCTTCGCCGGCAACTGCGCGCTCGAGTCGATGGGATTCGAGACGTTCGGCTTCGCCGGCGGGCGCGAGGACGTCTGGGAGCCGGAGGAGATCGACTGGGGCACCGAGGGGACGTGGCTCGACGACGCCGCGCTACAGCGGTGAGCGCGAGCTCGCGAATCCGCTCGCGGCCGTCCAGATGGGGCTCATCTACGTGAACCCCGAGGGCCCGAACGGCGAGCCGAGCGCGCTCGCCGCGGCCGTCGACATCCGCGAGACGTTCCGCCGCATGGCGATGGACGACGAGGAGACCGTCGCGCTCATCGCGGGCGGCCACACCTTCGGCAAGACCCACGGCGCCGGCGACGCGGCGCTCGTCGGGCCGGAGCCCGAGGCGGCGCCGTTGCAGGAGATGGGCCTCGGCTGGACGAGCGCTCACGGCACGGGCGTCGGCGGCGACGCGATCACGAGCGGTCTCGAGGGCGCCTGGACGCCGACGCCGACGACCTGGGACAACAGCTTCTTCGAGACGCTCTTCCGCTACGACTGGGATCTGACGAAGAGCCCGGCCGGCGCCTGGCAGTGGGTGCCGACCGACCCGGCCGCGGCGGGCACCGTGCCCGACGCGCACGACCCCTCCCGCAGCCACACCCCGGTGATGCTGACGACCGACCTCGCGCTGCGGATGGATCCGGTCTACGGGCCGATCTCGCGACGCTTCCTCGAGAGCCCGGAGGAGTTCGCGGAGGCCTTCGCGAGGGCCTGGTTCAAGCTGACGCACCGCGACATGGGGCCGATCTCGCGGTACCTCGGACCGCTGGTCCCGGCCGAGCCGCAGCTGTGGCAGGACCCGGTGCCGGCGGTCGACCACCCGCTCGTCGGCGCCGGCGGAGATCGCGTCCCTCAAGGCCGACGATCCTCGCATCCGGGCTGTCCGTCTCCCAGCTCGTCTCCACGGCGTGGGCCTCGGCTTCCACGTTCCGCGGCACCGACAAGCGCGGTGGGGCGAACGGGGCGCGGATCCGACTCGCCCCGCAGAGCGGCTGGGCCGTCAACGACCCGGCCGCGCTCGCGGCGGCGCTCGAGGCCCTCACCGGCGTCCAGGAGACGTTCAACGCGTCGCATGTCGGCGGCGTGCAGGTCTCGCTCGCAGACGTGATCGTCCTCGGCGGCTGCGCGGCCGTCGAGCAGGCTGCCCGCGAGGCCGGGTTCGAGGTCGAGGTGCCGTTCGCGCCAGGTCGCACCGATGCGTCACAGGAGCAGACCGACGTCGAGTCGTTCGCGGTTCTCGAGCCGACCGCCGACGGGTTCCGCAACTACCTCGCCGACGGCCACACGCGTCCGGCCGAGCAGCTCCTGGTCGACCGGGCGCAGCTGCTCACCCTGACCGGGCCCGAGACGACCGTGCTCGTCGGCGGTCTCCGCGTCCTCGGCGCGAACACCGGCGGGTCGCACGTCGGGCGTCTTCACGACGCGCCCGGGCGCGCTCACGAACGACTGGTTCGTCAACCTCCTCGACCCGGACGATCCGCTGGGAGCCCACGTCCGAGGCAGAGGAGACGTTCGAGGGGCGCGACCGCGCGACCGGCGAGGTGCGGTGGACGGCGAGCCGGGTCGACCTCGTGTTCGGCTCGAACTCGCAGCTGCGAGCGCTGGCCGAGGTCTACGCGAGCGACGATGCGCAGGAGAAGCTCGTGCACGACTTCGTCGCCGCGTGGGACAAGGTCATGAACCTCGACCGGTTCGACCTGCGCCGATAGCCGGACGACGGTGCAGCGGGCGTCCGGGCCGGCTCTGCCGGGGCATCCCGGGCGCCCTCGCCGCCGCGGCGTGTGTCGCCGCGGTCTGCGCCGGGCTCGCGGCCGGCGCGGCGACGCCTCCCGGCTTCGAGGCGAGCGTCCGGCCGATCGACCGGACGCTCGCTGCGATCATGACCGGCCGCTCGTGGCGGCCCGGATGCCCGGTCGGGCTGCGCGACCTGCGCGTCGTGCGCGCGACGCACTGGGGCTTCGACGGTCGGGTCCGCACCGGGCGGCTCGTCGTCCATCGCGACGTCGCAGCCGACGTCGTCGGCGTGCTGCGGCGGCTGTACGCGGCCCGGTTCCCGATCCGCCGGATGGTGCCCGTCGACGCCTACGGCGCGAGCGACTTCCGCTCGATCGAGGCCGACAACACGTCGGCCTTCAACTGCCGGTTCGTCGACGGGACGACGCGCTGGTCGAACCACGCCTACGGGCGGGCGATCGACGTGAACCCGATCGAGAACCCTTACGTGACCGCGTCGGGCGTCGGTCGCCCACCGGGCGAGCCGCGCCGTACGTGCGCCGCTCGCCGACCGCGGCCGGGGATGGCGGTCGAGGGCGGTGCGCTCGTGCGCGCGTTCGACGCGGTCGGCTGGGGCTGGGGCGGCCGCTGGAGCGGCGCGAAGGACTACCAGCACTTCTCGGCCGACGGCCGCTGAGGGCGGCCGGGCCGGGCAGGGCGGCGTCGGGCGGGGCGAGGCTGAAGCCACGCCCAGTCCGGGCGACGCTCGGCTCCGCACCGCGACGAGTGGGGCGGGGCGGTGGGGCGTGGCTTCGGCCTCGCCCCACCGCGACCCCGGAGTCGACTACGGCGCCCAGACGTCGAGGAACTCGTCCCAGCCGGTCGTCAGCGCCAGGTCGATCGTCGACTTGTAGTAGGCGTGGTCGAGCTTCTGCGACGACTTCGTCGGGTGGTAGATCGTGATCCCGTGCGACGCCGGCGTACGAGTTGACGTGCCGCTCGTAGAGCACGGCGCCGGAGACCGCGTTCATCACCGCCTGGCTCGACGTGGCGAGCGACGGCGACGTTCGCCTTCACCTTGGCGGCCATGTCGTAGAGGTCCTTGTCCATCGGCGCCTGCCAGTAGGTCTGCGTCGCGTTGAACGCCGTGGTCAGGGCCTTGCGGTTCGTCGCCGTCGCCGTGCGCGAGCGCGTTCGACCAGCTGTCGACCGCGTCGAGCAGCGTCGTCAGCCGCCCGTCGAGCGCGATCGTCGACCACGTGCGGTCGTTGGTCGCGCTCTGGCTGAACGCGATCGCCGCGGCATCGGTCGACATCATGCGGGTTCGCGCGGAGCTGCTGGATGACGACGTCGTACTCGATGCCGTCCCAGCCGACGTACTCCTGCGAGCCGGACATCACGCGTGGCGCGGCCCTGCCCACAGCTTCGCGATCTCGAGCGAGGCCATGTTGCAGCCGTCCCAGCGCGACGACGTCGTTGAAGCCGAGCGACGGGCAGCACGGACTTGATCTCGTGGTAGTCGAGCGTGTCGCCGCGCGGTGTCGTCCTCCATCACCCAGCCCGGGTGCCAGCTCCAGCCGTGGCCCCAGAAGGCGAGCGCGTAGCGGTCGGCGGGGTAGTTGGCCTTCGTCCAGGTGACGAGGTCGACGAGCGTCTGCGGGTCGCCCATGTTGCGCTCGCCCCAGTCGGCGACGGCGCTCGCGGCGTCGGCCTGCATCCCCTGCGTGACGTGGAAGAGCTTGGTCGTCTGCCAGTCGCCGCGGCGGGTGTCGTACCCGGGCCCGCGGTCGGCGAGCGCGACGATCTGGACGTCGGCGTTCGAGCCGAGCGCGCCGAGCTCGAGCTCGAGGTCGTTGACGACGTAGTCCTCGAGGTTGTTGTCGCCCGGACATGTAGACCATCACCGTCCACTTCGCCTTCGCGGGCGGCGCTGCCGAGGCGGCGACGGCGCCGAGCGTGACGAAGAGGACGAGGAGCGAGACGAGGAAGCCGGCCCTGCGCATGGCGGATCTCTCCTTCGGTCGACGGCAGCGGCCGCGGGTGGCGGCACGGCTCAACGCTAACCGGTGCTGCGGTCGCTGTCGACGCCCCTTCGGGGTGTCGGGGCGCCCTCGCCGACCGCCGCTGAGGGCTGCCGCCTCGCCCGGTGCGGCCGCCGAGCGCCCGTCGACGGCGCCTGTGCGCTCACCCGGCCGTGCCGACGACGAGGCGCAGGCCGGCGTCGAAGGCGTCGAGCTCCCGCAGCGCGCCGTGCCGCGCGTCCCACGCCCCGCTCGCGAGATCGCGCCCACCTCGTAGACCACCCGGTCGACGACGGCGGGGTCGAGGCGCGCGAACCCGGACGTGGCGCGGCGGGCCTCTCGTCGAGCACCCGCTCCGGGTGCGCCCAGAACGAGCCGAGCATCCAGTCGGGCGTGTCCCGGGCGATCGGCAGCACCTCGATGCGCGTCGCGCCGCCGAGCAGCTCGGCGAGGCGCTCGGGCGCCGGGAAGGTGCGACGGTCGAGGTCGGCCACCTCGGGCAGGTAGTCGGCCATCAGCCACATCGCGGCGCTCACCTCGGCGTCGTAGGTGAGGATCACGACGGCGTCGCGCGCGACGCGGCGCAGCTCGGCGATCCCTCGAGCTTGTGTCAGTGGTGCAAGCGGTCGGTGCTCGTCGGCCGCGACAGCGGCCCGTCGGGGGTTGTCGCGTCCCGGGTCCGCTCCGCGGATCTGGAGCTGCGGGGCGGGAGGGGGCAAGCCGCGATCCGCGGATCGGCGTGCGCCGCGTCGGCGGCCCGTTCAGGGGTTGTCGCGTTCGGGGGTCCGCTCCTGCGGGTCGCAGCCGGAACCGCGGGGAGAGAAGCGGGTGGAGGGAATCGAACCCTCATAGCCAGCTTGGAAGGCTGGAGCTCTACCATTGAGCTACACCCGCGAGGCGCGAAAGCCTACCGCGAGACTCGTCGCCGTCGCCTCCGTCGCGCCCGGGAGGAGCGGTGGAGCGCCGGCAGGAGTGGCACCTGACCGTGACGGCGTGGTGAAGGCGGTGCGCGGGCCTGGGCCCGTAGACTGCCGCCGTGCGTCGCATCCTCCTCGCGCTGCCCGTCGTCGGCTGGCCGGGGTGGCGGCCTCAGGCCGGTGGAGCGCCCCGCCTTCGCGCAGGGCGTCGCGCGGGGAGATCACGTCCTCGAGCGCGATCCTCTGGACGCGCGCGCCCGCGGCGGGCCGCGTCGAGCTGCGAGGGACGCGCCGACTCCGGCCGGCGCACCGCCCTCGTCGCGTGGGGCCGGGCGGGCGCGGCCGGCGACCTCACGCGTCTCGGTCGCCGGTGCGGAGCGCCGCCCGCCGCCGCCTGCACCTACCGTTTCGCGCAGGGGGCGGCGAGGCAGCCCTCGTCGGCCGCTTCGAGACGGCGCCGCCGCGAGGCGGACGTGCCGGTTCGCTTCGCGCTCTCCGGCGACGCCGACGCGACGCCGGGCGAGGACGGCAAGCCCGGCGTTCAACGGCTTCGAGACCTACGCCGGATGGCGGCGAGCGCAACGACTTCAACG
>CAVQRA010000010.1:0-489926 GCA_963715075.1 uncultured Actinomycetes bacterium
CGGCCCCTTCAGGGGTTGTCGCGTTCCGGGATCCGCTTCTGCGGTTCCCGGAGCTGTGGGGCAAGCCGTGTCTGTGGTCGGCGTGGGCCGCGCCAGCGGCCCCTTCAGGGGTTGTCGCGTTCCGGGATCCGCTTCTGTGGATCCTGGAGCTGCGGGGCGAATGGAGCTGTGGGGCAAGCCGCGTCTGTGGACGGCGTGGGCCGCGCCAGCGGCCCCTTCAGGGGTTGTCGCGTTCCGGGATCCGCTCCTGCGGATCCCGGAACTGCGGGGCAAAGCGGGTGAAGGGAATCGAACCCTCATAGCCAGCTTGGAAGGCTGGAGCTCTACCATTGAGCTACACCCGCGCTGCGCGGAAGGGTAGCCAGTCTCCCCGACTCGTCGCGCGCCGGGCGGGCGCGCATGGCCCTGCGTACACTCAGGCGGTGCGCCGCCTCGCTCTTCTCGCCGTCCCTGTCGCCGCGCTCGTCGGGATCGTGAGCGCGACAGGCGCGAACGCGCCGTTCGCGCAGGGGGTCGCTGCCGGGGAGATCACGTCCTCGAGCGCGATCCTCTGGACACGCGCACCCTCGGCCGGACGCGTCGAGCTGCGCGGCACCTGCCGGACTCCGAGCGGGAGCACCGACGCTCGTCGCGTGGGGAAGGCCGGCGCGGCCGGCGACCTCACGCGTCTCGGTCGCCGGTGCGGAAGCTGCCGCCCGCCGCCGTCTGCACGTACCGGTTCACGCAGGGGGCGGCGAGCAGCCCCCTCGGCCGCTTCGAGACGGCGCCGCGCCGACGGCGCCGACGTGCCGGTGCGCTTCGCGATCTCCGGCGACGCCGACGCGACGCCGGGCACGAACGGCAAGCCGGCGTTCAACGGCTTCGAGGTCTACGCGCGGATGGCCGCCGAGCGCAACGACTTCAACGTCAACCTCGGCGACACGATCTACTCGGACAGCGAGGTCGCCGGCGCGCCGCCCGCGCTCACCGTGCCGGCGAAGTGGGGGAAGTACAAGCTCGGCCTCGCGCTCGCGCCGCTGCGGACGCTGCGCGCGTCGACCGGGCTCTACAGCCACTGGGACGACCACGAGTTCGTCAACGACTTCTCGCCGCGCCGAGCACGGGAGCGCGATCTACGCGCGCGGGCGTCGAAGGCGTTCCGCGACTACGCGCCGGTCGCCGACGCCCGGCACGACGGCCTCTACCGCACGTTCCGCTGGGGCAAGAACCTCGAGCTGTTCTTCCTCGACGAGCGCTCGTTCCGCTCGCGCGAAGGCGTCGCGACGGCGTGCGGCGGCGACCTCGCGCCGACCGCGCCCGCGGCCGTGCGCGACGGCGTTCGCCGCGCTCGCGCCCGTCGCTCGCGCAGCCCGGTCCCGCAGGCGTGCCTCGACGGCGATCAACGACCCCGCGCGCACGATGCTCGGCGCGCGCCAGCTCGCCGCGCTTCGCGCAAGGCGATCACCGCCTCGACGGCGACGTGGAAGGTCATCGTGAACGAGGTGCCGATCGATGCAGCTCTACGCGCTGCCCGTACGACCGCTGGGAGGGCTACGCGGCCGAGCGGCAGCGGGTGCTCGACGTCCTGCGCGGGCGTGAAGAACGTCGTCGTCCTCACGACGGACACGCACGCGAACCTCGTCGGCGAGGTGCGGCACGACGCACGTTCGACGCGCCGGGCCCCGACTCGAGCGGCATCTGGGAGGTCATCACCGGCCCGGTCGCGACGAACACGTACGCGAAGGAGATCGACGCCGTGCTCGGCGCGGCGGGCACCGGCGACCTCGTCGACGTCGCTCTTCTTCAAGCCGCCGCCGCCGAGCGGGCTCGGCCTGCGCTGCGCCGCGCTCGACACGTACAGCTACGCGCAGGTGACGGTGACGCGCGACGACGCTGACCGTGACGCCGAAGGCGGCCACCGGCGGCCCCGTGCCGCGAGAAGACCGGCGCCGCCTGCGCACCGCTCGTCCTCCGGGCGCGCTGATCCGGCTGCGAGACTCGTTCCGTGACGTCGGCCACCTCGACGCGGGGGACCTATCGTCGGCTGCTCGCGCGGCCGAACGCGACCGGCGCTCCTCGGCTGGTCGCTCCTGGCCCGACTGCCGCTCGGCATGGTGCCGCTCGGGCTGATCTTCCTTGCGCGCGGCGAGGGCGCCGGCTACGCGGCCGCGGGCGTCGTCGCCGCCGCGTACGGGCTCGCGCTCGCTGTCGGGGCGCCCATCGCCGGGCGGCTCGTCGACGGCGCGGGCGCGCACCGGATCCTGCTCCGCCGCGCGTTCGCCTACCCGTCGCTTCTCGGCGTCGTGGTCGTGCTCGCGGTCGTGGACGCACCGATCGTCGCGATCGGCGCCGCGGCCGCAGCAGCGGGCGCGGCGATGCCCTCCGATCGCGCCGACCGTGCGGACGGTGTGGCCCGGCTCGTCCCGGACGACCTCCGCGGCGCCGCCTACGGGCTCGAGGCGTCGGCCCAGGAGCTGTTCTTCGTCGTCGGGCCGATGCTCGCCGCGCTGCTCTCGGCGATCCGTCCTGCGGGGGCCGTCGTCGGCGCAGCCGTCTTCGCTCTCGTCGGGACGCTGCTCGTCGTCCGGCTTCCGCCGGTGCGCGAGATGGAGGCCGTCCGCCCCGGGAGGGCACGGGCCGCTCGGCGCCCTGCCGGCGCCGGGGGTGCGGGTGCTCAGCCTCTTCGCCCTCTTCCTGGGGCTCGCGTTCGGCATGGTCGAGATCGGGTTCCCCGCGCTCGCGGAGGCGCAGGGCTCGCGCGAGCTCGGCGGCCTCGCGCTGGCGGCGTTCTCCACGGGCAGCCTCGTCGGCGGCATCGCGGCAGGGATGCAGGCTGCGCCGGATCCGGTGCGTCGCTTCGTGCTCTTCGCCCCCCTGATCGGGTGCGGGATGCTCCTGCTCGTCGGCGCGTGGTCGGTGCCGACCCTCGCGCTGCTCGCGTTCGTGGCGGGGCTTCCGATCGCCCCCACCATCGCCGCGGCCTACGGGGTCATCGACCGCGTCGCCCATGCCTCCTCCATCGCCGAGTCGTTCGCGTGGTTCGGGACCTCCGTGGCGTTCGGCGCTGCCACCGGCGTCGCGCTCGGCGGTCTGGTCGTCGACCAGCTCGGCGTTCGCTGGACGTTCGTCGCGGGCAGCTCGATGGCGTTCGTCGGTGCTGCGAGCGTGCTCGTCCGGCGCCACCGGCTCGGGCCGCGCCCGAAGCCTGACGGAGCGTCAGGCGACGGCGTCGGAGACGCGCCGCCCGACGATCACGCGCCACAGCACGAGCAGCGCGAGCGCGAGCGAGGCGAACGTCAGCATCGGGCCTGCCAGGGCGTGGTACGTCCCGATCACGATCGCGTAGTCGTAGCCTCGGGCGACGTCGTAGGCGAGGACGCCGAGCACCGCAGCGCCGAGGACGAGCGCACCACGGACGACGAGCGACCGGGGCAGCGCCACGCGAGAGGAGGCACCCGAGCACCGCGGCGCAGAGGCCGAGGAGCAGCGCCCGCCGAGGGCAGCGTCGCGAAGACCCAGCCGAAGGTCGAGGATGCAGAAGATGCGCAGCGATGTTCAGCACGACGAAGACGAGGACAGCGAGCGCGGCGCCGACCGCGCGACGTCCGAGCGGCCCGGGGAGCAGGACGAGCGCTGCTGCCGCGATCCCGAGCGCTCCGGCCGCGCTCGAGCACGCTCCCGTCACGACCGCGTAGACGTCGTAGGTGTCGCCCGCGCTTACGAGCAGCCGAGCCGGCTCGGGACGCGACACGTCGAACCCGGCCCAGGCGAGCAGGTCGCCCACGACGGCGCTGTCGAATCGCGCGAACTGCGCGTGCAGGAGCAGGTACCCGCCGAGCACGATTCCGATCGTGGGAGCGCGCGCAGCGACAGCGAGCCGCGCAGGCCCGGAGGCTCATCGGGAGTCCTCCGCGACGCGCGCCGTCTTCGCCCACCCGTGCCGCCCGAGCGCGATCCGCCCGACGCGCGCGCCAGGCGGCGAGCAGGTTGACGTAGGCGTAGAAGACCTGCGCGTGGGCCAGCCCGAGCGCGCGCAGGCTGGTCGCCGAGACCGCTCGGCGTAGAGCAGCCCGAGCATCATCGCCGGGATGAACGTGAGCAGGTACCAGAAGGCGAGGTAGAAGCCGATGCGTGCATCTCGACCCCGTCGACGGGGACGAGGGCTGCGATCAGCACCAGCTCGCGTCACGTCAGCCGAGCGCGAGCGTGAAGACGATCGACCAGGGGAGGATCACGAACACCGGCGTCGCCAGGTACAGCGTCGTCTCCAGCGCCGTCCGTCGGTCGACGGCCTCCGACTCCCACAGGGACTGGGCCTTGCGCGAGCAGCGATGTGGCCCTGGTACCAGCGCGTGCGCTGCCGCACCAGTCCGCTCACCGTCTCGACCCCCTGCTGCGAGACCCAGGCGCGCGGAGCGCAGTCGAGCTCCCAGCCGCGAAGCGTCAGCTCGAGCCCGAGGTCGAGGTCCTCGGTCAGCGCGTTCGACCACGGCGCAGCGACCGACCTCCGCAGGGCGGCGAGGCGGGTGAACTGGCCGTTCCCGCCGAGACAGACCGAGCGGGTCCGGATGCGCGCCATCTGCGCGATCGCCGACATCCCCCAGAACTCGAGGTCCTGCATCCGGCCGAGGAACAGTCGCGGTTGCGGATCCGCACCGGGAGCTGGACGCCGCCGACCGCGGGCGGTCGAACCGGGCGAGCACCTCGTGCACCGCGTTCGCGGAGAGCCGTCCGTCCGCGTCCATCACGCAGACGATCGTCTCGGTCGGCTCGAGGCCGCGCTGCTCCGCGACCTCGAGCAGCGCCGCGTAGCCAGCGTTGAGGGCCGGTCCCTTGCCCTGGCGGGCGTCGGGCAGCGCGCGCCGGACGACGTGGGCACCGGCGGCCGCGGCGATCCCGGCGGTCGCGTCGGAGCTCCCGTCGTCGACGACGACGACGAGTGAGCCCGGCGCGAGCGCCTGCGGGAGCTGACGGTCTCGCCGATCACGCGACTCCTCGTCGAGGCAGGGGACGACGAACGCCAGGGTGTAGGCGTGGCGGGGTGAGAGGGCGCGGCGAGCGCCGCGTCGAGCTCGGCCCTCCCGTAGCGCAGGTGGATCAGGAACTGGGCGAAGCCCCAGCCGAGCAGGAGCAGGCCGACGGCCATGATCGCGTCGAACAGCGTGGCGATCACGCGGGCACCTCCGACGCGGCGCGTCGGCGCGGTGGCCGAGCAGGACGACGAGGCGCCGACGGCGAGGAGCGCCAGCGGCAGCGGCGAGTCGAGCCCGAGCGCCGGCACGGGCGCGCAGCGCGTCGACGAGGCGGAGGCCGTCGCGCTGTTCGGCGTGCCCTTCGCAGTCGTCGAGCGACCAGGTCAGCGACGGCTCGGTGAACGTCACGGTGAACACGTCGGAGAACGTCCCGGGCGGGAACTGGGTCGGCTGGCCAGCGGTCCTCGGGGTTGGGCGAGAACGCGTTGGCGGCACCGCTGCGCACCCCGACCGGGATGGTCATCTGGTTCGTCCAGCTGTTGACGTAGCCGAAGTGGGCCGTCACGGAGCCGTCGGTGTTCACGTCCACGCAGGTCACCGTCGGGGTGATCCGGCTGAGGGGGGACGCGTCCGCCGCTGCGGGAGCGACCGAGCGCGACGACCAGCGCGACGACCACGACCACGGCGCGGGGCCGGGGCGCACGGCGGACGTGGCGGAGGGGCGTGGGTAGGGGAGCCATCAGGGGGACAGGTGGCCGGTGGGCGGCTGTTCGCACCCCTATCGGCGCGAGTCGGGGATGACTTGAGCGAGGGATCGAGATTCCCGCCGGACTGCCGACGATCCCCCGGACGGGGTAGGGGCTTGTCCCCCGTTCGGCCGATGGCTCGGGCATGTCCCCCACCCCTTACCGCCCCCTGCGCGTGTGCTCCGTGATCGGCACGCGGCCCGAGGCGATCAAGATGGCACCCGTCGTCCGTGAGCTCGCCCGGCGATCCGGCGTGGTGCAGACCGTGTGCGTCACCGCCCAGCACCGGGAGATGCTCGACGAGGTGCTCGAGCTCTTCGGGATCGAGCCGGACGTCGACCTCGACGTGATGCGTCGAGGCGCGAGGTCGCTCCACGAGGCCTCCGCGGCGATCCTCCTCGGCCTCGGCTCCCTCCTCGACCGGAGCAGCCCGACTGGGTCGTCGTCCAGGGCGACACCACGACGGCCGCGGTCGGGGCGATCGCCGCCTTCTACGCAGGCGCCCGCGTGGCGCACGTCGAGGCCGGCCTTCGCACGCACACGCATCGCGAGCCGTTCCCCGAGGAGGTCAACCGCAGGATCGCCGGCGTCGTCGCCGACCTGCACCTCGCGCCCACGGGCGCCGCGCGAGCCAACCTCCTGCGGGAGGGCGTCTCGTCTGACGCGGTCGTCGTCACCGGCAACCCCGTGATCGACGCGCTGCACCTCGCTCGCACCATGCCGCTGGTGTCGCCCTCCGCGCTCGACGTCCTCCCGCCCGATCGGCGCCTCGTCCTGCTCACGACGCATCGACGCGAGAGCATCGGTGCGCCGCTCGCCTCGATCTGCGCCGCGGTCGAGGAGATCACGCGACGCTTGCCCGACGTCGGCTTCGTCGTGCCCGTGCACCCGAACCCGTCGGTCTCCGCGACGGTGCGCGCCGCACTCGGCTCGAACCCCGCGGTCACGCTGCTCGACCCGCTCGGCTACCGCGAGATGGTCGCGCTGCTCGAGCGCTGCGAGATCGTCCTGACCGACTCCGGTGGGCTCCAGGAGGAGGCTCCTGCCCTCGGCAAGCCGGTGCTCGTGCTCCGGGACGTGACGGAGCGCTCCGAGGGCGTCGAGGCCGGCACCGTCCGGCTGATCGGCACCGACCGGCGGAGGATCGTCGACGAGGCGCTCACGCTGCTCGGGTCACCGGGCGAGCTCTCGCTGATGTCGCGCAAGCTCAACCCCTACGGCGACGGCCGTGCCGGAGAGCGGATCGTGGCGGCGCTCCTCGGCGAGCCCGTGGACGAGTGGGTGCCCGAGACGCCGCGCCGCGGAACGCTGCTCGACCCGAGACGCTTCACGGGAGCGGAGCGGTCTAGTGCGCGGTTCGTCACGGCCCGCGGCAGTGCCTTTGCGGAGCCCACGAGCGCCACCGAGCCGAGTACCCTCCGTGCCGAGCGCCCGTAGCTCAGGGGACAGAGCGGCGGACTTCTAATCCGCGGGTCGGAGGTTCGAATCCTCCCGGGCGCATCTCGACGATCGTCGACGCCGTGGCGAGTCCTGCCGACTCACCCCGGCCGAACATGTAGCCGGCTCGAGCCGGCCGTCTCCACCTCGTCTGCGTCCGGGTCGCCACTATGTGCCAGAGCCTCGCGCAGCAGCTCGTCGGTGACCGCTCGGACCGGGTCGTGCTCGACGCAGGTCCCGTCCCCGAAGACGATCACCGTGCATCCGAACGAGGAGCAGAGCCTGAGCATCGGGGAGCGCAGCACGACGGTCGACGCTCGGTGCATGTCCTCCACGTCCTCGAGCCTACGACGTCGGCGCCGCAATTGCGAATCCGCGACCGGGTCATCCGTGCGGGCCTGTGTGCCGATCGCCGGGTCTCGACGGACGAGGTGCGTGAGGGAAGGAGGAGACGTGAGCCCTTCGGTCGTCCACCACGACGATCGCCGTGCGCCGTCCGACTCCCGGCCCGGACGGCGCGCGCGCGCGGCGGGGTCCTGTCGCTGCTGATGATCCCGGCGGGCGCTCTCGTTCGCGGTCGCGGACCCGGTGGGAGCCGGCGTCCCGTCCGCCGCGCCCACATAGGCTGGCCGCGTGGTCACCGTCGGCATCGTCAGCCCCGGAGCGATGGGCAGCGCGCTCGGCGCGCGGCTGCGCGCAGGCGGTGCCGTCACGGTCGCGAGCGTCGCCGACCGCAGCGCCCGCACGCAGTCGCTCGCGGCGGGGGCGGGCTTCGCCCAGGTCGCGTTCCTCGACGAGCTCGTGGACGCCTGTGACGTCGTCCTCTCGGTCGTGCCTCCGGGGGAGGCCGAGGCGGTCGCCGAGGCGATCGCCGCCGCCGCCCGTCGCACGGCTGCGCGGCCGCTCGTCGCGGATCTCAACGCGATCTCGCCAGGCAGCGTCGCGCGTGTCGCGGGGGCGCTCTTCGCCGCCGGCCTCGACCTCGTCGACGGCGCGATCTCGGGGCCGCCACCGCTCGCCCCGGGCCTCACGCGCCTGTACCTCTCCGGGAGCAGGGCGGCGGAGATCGAGGCGCTTCCGCTGCACGGGGTCGAGCGCACGGTCGTCGGCGCCTCGGTCGGGCTCGCCTCCGCGGTGAAGATGTGCACGGCGTCCGTCTACAAGGGGCGTGTCGCACTGCTCGCCCAGGCGCTCCGCACCGCGCGCGCGCATGGAGTCGTCGACCACGTGCTCGACGATCTCGTCGTGACGGGGCTCGCCGACCGGGAGCGCACGGGCGAGACGCTCGCACGCGCCTCGACGAAGGCGTGGCGCTACGTCGCCGAGATGGAGGAGATCGCGGCGACGCAGGACGCGGCCGGTCTCGACCCCGCGCTCTTCTCTGCGTTTGCGCAGGTGTACGCAGAGCTCGCGGCGCTCTCATCTCCCTCGGATGCTCCGGAGGACGTCGAGCCCAAGACGGGTCTCCTCGAGGTGCTCGACGGGCTCGCTCCGTCGCCTCCGGCAGACCCGTGAGCGCCTCCGGTCTGCGGCCTCGCGCCCTCAGCGCGGGAGCCGGAGACCGAGCCGACGCGGCAGCGAGGCGACGAACGACACCGCGGCGTCGGGCTCGCGGCCGTCGTCCTCGGCCGCGTCCTTGCGGATCAGGGCCTGTCGGATCACCGTGCCGCCGAGCCAGCGCAGCGGCTCGGGCGGCATCAGCTTGCGGTCGGGATCGACGAGCGCGAGCCGGGTGAGCTCGTCGCGCCGGTCGAGCGCGAGCCGCGCGAGGATCTCTCCGCCGAGGTAGCTCGGGCCGACGCCGTTCCCGGTGAACCCGAACCCGTGGTGCACGCCGGCCGCGCGATGCCGAAGATGGGCAGGTGGGTGGGCGAGACGTCGATCGGCCCGCCCCAGGCGTGCGTCGATCGCGGCGCTCGCGCAGCTGCGGGAAGAAGCGCACCAGGTCGGCCCGGCGTCTGGCGCGCGGCTGCCGCGTCGACCTCGAGGCGGCCGAGGCGTCGCGCGCCGAGCCCCATCCGGCCGCCGCCCCAGCCGAACGCGATGCGGCCGTCGTCGGTGGTGCGCAGGTAGTGGAGGAGGGTGCGACCGTCGGCGATCGCCTCGTGCCCCGTCCAGCCGAGCTCCTCGATCACGTCCGGCACCGGCTCGGTGATGACCATGTGGCTCGACGCGACGCCGCAGGGAGAGGCGGAAGCCCGGGAAGGCAGCCGGTCGCGCTGTTCACGGCGAGCACCACCTGTGCCCGCGTGCACCGAGCCGAGCGTCGTCTCGACCCGGCCGCTCGGCGACGCGCGGCACCGGCGAGCGCTCGTGCAGCCGCACGCCCCGACTCGAGGAGCCGCGGCGCAGGCCGAGCGAGAGGCGCGCCGGATGCACGGTCGCCGACGTGCGGACGATCGCGCCGCCGCGGATCTCGCGGAGCGTCGCAGCGCGCGCGAGCCTCGGCGGTCGTGAGCGGGGCGATCTCCTCCGGGGCGCCGACGTCGGCGCAGGCCTCGATCGCGTCGTCGAAGTGCCCGATCTGCGCGTCGCTGGTCGCGACGTAGAGGGTCGGCGCCGCGTGGAACCAGGCGTCGACGCCCTCCTCGTCGCAGAACGCGCCGATCCCGTGGACGCCGCGCTCGGAGGCGCGGACGACCTCGAGCGCGCGCGTCGTCGCCGACCCGGTCGCGGAGGATGTCGAGGTCGTCCCACAGCGTCGAGACGAAGCCGCCGTTCCGCCCGCTCGGCCCGTGTCCGGCGAGGCCGGCCTCGAGGACGACGACGTCCGCACTCGGGCCGAGGCGCCGTATCTGCCACGCGGTCCACATCCCGAGGTAGCCGCCGCCGACGATCACGACGTCGGCCGCTGCGTGGTCCCTCGAGCGGTGCGCGTCGCCTCGACCGGCCCGGCGTCCTCGAGCCACCAGCCGTACCGCGTGTGCCGCACGCCGTCCATCGACGGTGAGCGTACTCCGGGCGCGGGAGCCACGCTGCACGTCACGACCCCTCGCGCGCACGTCGGGGTCGGGCTTCCGGCTCTGCCGGACGCCAGACCCCTCCCGGGGGCGCGCCGGTCGCGGAGCCGTGCAGACCGAGCTCGGCGACAAGGCGAACGAGGGTGGCGGACGGGACTCGAACCCGCGACCACCGGGACCACAACCCGGGGCTCTACCAGCTGAGCTACCGCCACCGCGCGCCGGCGAAGGATACAGCCCGCCGGTCGTCGCCACCCGGAGCGGTGGGGACGGGGCCGGTCCGTCTACCCTCTGGGCAACCGCCTGGCGGTTCCCCAGGCCCCGTAGCTCAGTGGATAGAGCGGCAGGCTTCGAACCTGCGCGCGGAGGTTCGATTCCTCCCGGGGCCATCACCCGCCCTCCGGCAGTCGGGCGTGAAGCCGCCTGCCTCGATCGGGCTCGCCCCGCCGACGGCGAGGTGCCGCGATCGGGAGGTGGCGCGGCGCCGAGCCTCGCGGGCGTGATCCGACCGGTGGGCTGGAAGGACCCCTGCGCGTCACGGTCTCCCAGGCGCAGTCGGTGCTCGGAGCCGGAGACCGATCGCAGCCGGCATCCGACGAGCACACGGGACGCACGATCGGAGCGGGCGAGTCGTGGCCTTCCTGACGACGAGGGGCGCGCCACCGGCGCGCCCCTCTCGATTCGCGAGTGTCAGGCGGTCTGAGACCTCACGCGGCCTCGAGCGCCTTGCCGGCGGAGCGGAGCTTGAACGCGAAGATCAGCTCCGTGATGCCGCGGAACAGGCACATCAGGCCCGCCCAGATGACGAGCAGCACGACCTGGTTCCCGTAGGTCTCCCAGCCGGGGCCCGACGCCCAGAAGCCGAGCCCGAGCTCGATCAGGCCGACGATCAGCTGCAGCCACCAGAGGTGGATCTCCTCACGGGTCGCGATCGCCACGATCACGTCGAACGTGCCCTTCACGATGAAGAAGAGCCCGACGAGCGACGCGAGCGCCGCGAAGGTGCTGAACGGGTCGAGGAGCGCGAAGACGCCGGCCGCGATGAACAGCACGCCGAGCAGCGCGTGGAGGATCTTCCAGCCGGTCGACGAGCCGCTGATCATCAGCAGCTCGTTCGCGCCCGCGAACATCGCGAGGAAGCCGAACAGGTACGAGATCGTCTTGACGGACGAGTAGTCCCAGCGCAGGATCAGCCAGGAGACGACGATCCAGGCGATGCCCGTGAGGAGGAAGAGCCACCAGAGGCGGGCGGCGTCCTTCACGGTCTCCCGGTCGTCGAGCGAGATGGCGCTCATGTGGGTCCTCCAGGGGTCGCTTTGCCGCCGTGTTCGCAGCGCGCTGCGCCCTTCCTGCGCACGTGGGATGGGCCCTGGCTCGCTGCCGGATCCCGTCTGGAGCGCGGCACGCGCCCACGCCTCCGGGCCGCCGCCCCGAGGCGCAGCGAGCGCCTAGTCCGGCGAGCGGAGGAGGCCGAGGAGGTAGCACCCCGCGGCTGCGCCGAGCACGAGGAGCTGCGCGCCGCCGGGGTCGCGACGAAGCCGAGCGCGAGCGCGACGACGACGAGCGCCGCGCAGGCGATCGCCCCACCGGCCGAGCGAGCGGCGCCACCAGGGCGCCCGGTCGCGCCTCACCGGGTCGACACGACGACGTAGACCTTGCGCACGGGCGCGGTCACGTCCCAGGTTCCGCTCCAGCCGTCGGGCTGGTGGACCGTGACGCCGGGGGCGAGCACCACGACCTCGCCGTCGGCGCCGGTGATCGTGCCCGCACCCGCGAGCACGTGGAACGTCTCGCAGACGCCGTCCTTGCGCCCGGGAAAGGTCCCTTCGTCACCTCCCAGACGCCGCTCTCGACGCGGCCGTCGTCGTGGAGCACGAGCACCGACTCGACGGGCGTTCCCCGGATCGCGCCCGCCCGCGGGCCGATCGCCTCGAGCTCACCCGCACCGCGTCGTCGAAGGAGAGCTGGGGGGGTGGGCCACCGTGACAGCCTGCCACATCGATCAGGGGTCCACGCCTCTCCTCGCACGGGTCCGGTCCGTCCGGTCCAGGTCCTACGCTCCCGTCCATGGTGCTGGGCATCGTCGTGTTCGGGGCGGTCTTCCTGACCGGTCTCGGCTCGGGACGATGACCCGTCGCCCTCTCACGACGGCCTGCCTCGTGGTCGGCGCCTTCGCGGCGCTCCTCGTGATCCAGGCGCACGAGCCGTTCGTCGCCTTCGCGGCGTTCGCGCTCATCGCGGTGGGCGGGCTCGTCGTCGACTCGGTGCGCGAGACGGTCGGGCTCCTCCTCGGTCGCTGACGCCGGGTGACGCGCACGACCGGCAGCGACCCCGGAGGACGGGGTCCGGTCGCGGACCCCCGCGTCGCTCGAGGCCGGGTGACGCCGATGCAGCGGCGAGATCGGGGTCGTCCCTCCCTCGGCCGGGCGCCAGCTCCGGGATCGCGTACCCTTGCCGCGACGCGGGTGTGGCGGAACGGTAGACGCGCCGGGTTTAGGTCCCGGTGGGCTTCGGCCGCTCTGGAGGTTCGAGTCCTCTCGCCCGCACTGGCGTCGGCTGCCTCCTCGGTCCGGGCGCGGTGTCCCGTGACGCGGTCGACGCGCGCGACCTGCGGCGGCCGGTCACGAGCGCGGCAACTGCTTGAATGGCGCCGTGGCGCAGGTCGAGCAGCTCGCGGACAACCGCGTCCGCCTCACGGTGGACGTCTCGCGAGCACGAGCTCCACCACGCGGTCGAGCACGCCCAGAACGACCTCTCCGAGTCGGTGCGCATCCCCGGCTTCCGCAAGGGCAAGGTGCCGCCGGCCGTCCTGCTCGCGCACGTCGGCAAGGACCGCGTGTGGGCCGAGGCGGTCGACTCCCACATCGGCGGCTGGTTCTGGAGCGCGGCCGCGCGCGCGCGGCTGCGGCCCGATCACGCGCGCCCGACTTCGAGTACGAGCTGCCGACCACGCAGCGACGAGCCGTGGCAGCTTCGCCGCGACGGTCGAGGTGCAGCCGCATCCCGGAGCTCGTCGACTGGACGACGCTCGAGGTGCCGCGCGCCGAGGTCGAGATCCCGGCGGAGCTCGTCGAGCAGGAGCTCGAGGCGTTGCGCCAGAGCCGTCGCCGAGCTCGTGCCCGCCGACGAGCGGGAGGCCCGCGAGGGCGACACGCTCGTCGATCGACCTCCGCAACGAGGACGGGCAGACCCAGTCGGACACCGTCGTCGAGCTCGGCAGCGAGCCGGCTCGTCGAGGAGGTCGAGCAGGCGCTCGATCGGGTGCGAAGGTCGGCGACGAGCGGGAGGTCGTGTACGAGGTCGGCGACGGGGCCACCGCCACGGTGGCCGTCACGGTCAAGCACGTCAACGAGAAGGTGCTGCCGGAGATCGACGACGAGCTCGCCCGCTCGGCGACCGAGTTCGACACGCTCGCCGAGTGGCGGACCGACGTCGAAGGGCGCATCCGGGAGGCGCTCGACGACGAGATCGAGACCGCGTTCCGCGCCGCCGCCGTCGACGAGCTCGTCACGGCGTCGAACGTCCAGGGCGCCGGCCCGCTCGTCGAGGCGCGGGCCCGCGAGCTGCTCAACGGCTTCCTGCGCTCGCTCTCGAACCGCGGGATCGCGCCCGACGCCTACTTCCAGGTCACCGGGCAGACGCCCGAGCTGCTCACGGCGCAGATCCGCGCCGAGGCGGCGCACTCCGTCGCGCGCGAGCTCGCGCTCGAGGCGGTGGCGGAGAAGGCCGGGATCGAGGTCACCGACGACGACGTCAAGGCGGTCATCCGCGAGCAGGCCGAGGCGGCGGGGGACGATCCGGAGCGAGGTGATCGCGGACGTCTGGGCGCACGGGCACCAGGAGTCGCTCCGCGAGGACCTGCGCCTGAAGGCAGGCGCTCGACCGGCTCGCCGCAGACGTCAAGCCCATCTCCGATCGAGCAGGCGGCCGAGCGCGACGAGCAGCGCGCCGCGCGCGAGTCGATCTGGACGCCCGACAAGGAGAAGGCCGAGGCGCCGAAGAAGTTGTGGACACCAGGAAGCGAGGAGAGCTGATGAGCCCGCTGATCCCGATGGTGATCGAGCAGACGTCCCGCGGCGAGCGGTCGTTCGACATCTACTCGCGTCTGCTCAACGAGCGGATCATCTTCCTCGGCACGCAGGTCGACGACCAGATCGCGAACCTGATCGTCGCGCAGCTGCTGCACCTCGAGTCGGAGGACCCCGACAAGGACATCTACCTCTACATCAACTCGCCCGGCGGGTCGGTGTACGCGGGTCTCGCGATCTACGACACGATGCAGTTCATCAAGCCGGACGTCTCGACGATCTGCGTCGGGATCGCGATGAGCATGGGCGCGCTGCTGCTCGCGGGCGGCGCCGAAGGGAAGCGCATGTCCCTGCCGAACTCGAAGATCCTGATCCACCAGGTGTGGGGCGGATACCAGGGGCAGGCCTCGGACATCGAGATCCACGCGAAGGAGACGATCGCGCTGAAGCGCAAGCTCGAGGAGATCATGTCCCAGCACACGGGACAGGAGATCGAGAAGGTGCGAGCCGACATGGACCGCGACTACTTCATGACCTCCGAGGAGGCCAAGGAGTACGGGATCGTGGACCGCGTGATCACCCACCGCTGAGCCCTCCCCGGGTAGCCGGAAACGGCGAACTGCAGTAAAAGGAGATCGATGGCCAGGGCGAGCGACGGCAACGAGCAGCTTCTCTGCAGCTTCTGCGGAAAGAGCCAGCGGCAGGTCAAGAAGCTGATCGCCGGCCCCGGCGTCTACATCTGCGACGAGTGCATCGATCTCTGCAACGAGATCATCGACGAGGAGCTCGCCGCCCCGGTCGCGCTCGACCTCGACAACCTCCCGCGTCCGCGTGACATCTACGCGGTTCTGAACGACTACGTCGTCTCGCAGGAGGAGGCGAAGCGCACGCTCTCGGTGGCGGTCTACAACCACTACAAGCGCGTGCGCATGGGCCAGCCCGAGGAGGGCGACGTCGAGCTGCAGAAGTCGAACATCCTGCTGCTCGGTCCGACCGGCTGCGGCAAGACGCTGCTCGCGCAGACGCTGGCCCGCATCCTCAACGTCCCGTTCGCGATCGCCGACGCGACCGCGCTGACCGAGGCCGGCTACGTGGGCGAGGACGTCGAGAACATCCTGCTCAAGCTGATCCAGGCCGCGGACTTCGACATCAAGAAGGCCGAGACCGGGATCATCTACATCGACGAGGTCGACAAGATCGCGCGCAAGGCCGACAACCCGTCGATCACGCGCGACGTCTCGGGCGAGGGCGTGCAGCAGGCGCTGCTGAAGATCCTCGAGGGCACGGTCGCCTCCGTGCCGCCGCAGGGCGGACGCAAGCACCCGCACCAGGAGTTCCTCACGATCGACACGACGAACATCCTCTTCATCTGCGGCGGCGCGTTCGCCGGGCTCGACAAGATCATCGCCCGGCGGATCGGCCAGAACGCCGTCGGGTTCGGCGCCGACGTCCGCTCGAAGGTCGGCGAGCAATCGTCCGACCTGCTCTCGCAGGTGATGCCCGAGGACCTCGTCAACTTCGGCCTGATCCCGGAGTTCATCGGCCGCCTGCCCGTCGTCTCCGACGTCCACCAGCTGCGCCGCGACGACCTCGTGCGCATCCTCAGCGAGCCGAAGAACGCCCTCGTCAAGCAGTACCAGCGCTTCTTCGGCTACGACGAGCATCGAGCTGGTCTTCACGGAGGACGCGATGTGGTCGATCGCCGATCGCGCGCTCGAGCGCGAGACCGGCGCCCGCGGCCTGCGGTCGATCATCGAGAGCGCGCTGAACGACGTCATGTTCGAGCTCCCGTCGCGGCGCGACGTCTCGAAGTGCGTGATCACGCGCGAGACGATCACCCGCGGGCAGAGCCCGACCCTCGTCACCACGGGCGGACCGCTCGAGGACGAGGATCTGGGCGCCGTCGCGGACGGCACCGCCTAGCAGTCCTTGCTTGCGAGCGTCCGTTCCGCGTTCGCGGAACGGACGCCGCAGGTATCCCTCGGGCCCGGCTGGCGCCGGGCGCGAGGGCAAACCCCTGAAGTGGCCGCTGCCTGCGGCAGCGGCCAGGGTGTTGTTGCGGTGCGCTGTCGTGGGGATGAGGGCTGGCATCGAGGCGAGGCCGGAGCGGGGCGTCTGGCGCCGCGCGGGGTCTGGCGCCGGCGCAGCCGGAGCCTGACCCCCGGTTGCGCGCACCGCGCGGGACGCGGAGACCGATCCCTGAGGTCGCCTGCGGGCGCAACGGCGAACACCCGCAGCGGCGAGGAGTGCGTGGGTCTGGCGCCGGCGAACAGCCCGACGCGCACCGCTGATCTGCCCTTTCTACCAGTGTATATTGCATGAATCTAAGCTTCATGTATAATGAAACCATGAACACCTCTCTCGAACCGCCTCCCGCGGCGCTCCACTGCCCGACGTGCGACGCCGTCCTCGTGCAGCTCGATCGGTCGGGCATCCACATCGACGCGTGTCCTCGTTGTCGGGGCGTCTGGCTTGATCGCGGTGAGCTCGACCGGATCGTCGAGGAAGAGCGCCGCGCTCGCGAGACCGAGGTCGACGCGGACTTCATCGCGGAGATGCGAGGCCGGAGGGCCGCGCCGGCGGACGACGCGCCGCGCGGCGGCACGCGCCGTCGTTCGTCGTTCCTGGAGGACATCTTCGACTTCGGTGGCTAGCTGGTAGTCCGACGTGCGGCACCGCAACCCACGTCGCACGGCACGCGCGCGTCGCTCCCCTTCGCGCACGGCGCCGTAGCGCCGCCGAACGGCTCCGGCGGGCTCCCTGCCCGCCGGAGCGTCTCTTCCCGACGTCCGTGCCTCGCGGCTCCGTACACTTGCCCGCGGTGACCGAGCAGCAGATGGACAGCCTGTACCGCCCCGACGGCGTCGAGCAGCGCTGGCAGCAGACCTGGGAGGCCGAGGGCCTCTACGCGGCCGGCGCCGGCCGCCGCCGCGACGAGTCCTACGTCATCTGCGTGCCGCCGCCGAACGTCACCGGCGAGCTCCACATGGGGCATGCGCTCAACGGGTCGATCCAGGACTGCCTGATCCGCTGGCACCGGATGATGGGCTACGACACCCTCTGGCAGCCCGGCTACGACCACGCCGGGATCGCCACCCAGAACGTCGTCGAGAAGGAGCTCGCGCGAGAGGGGCTGACCCGCCACGATCTCGGGCGCGAGGCGTTCGTCGAGCGCACCTGGGAGTGGCTGGAGACGACCGGTCGCACGATCATGGGTCAGTTCCGGCGCCTGGGCGCGTCGATGGACTACCAGCGTGAGCGGTTCACGCTCGACGAGGCCTACGTCCGAGCGGTGCTCACGTTCTTCGTGCGGCTGTGGGACAACGGCTGGATCTACCGCGCGAACCGGATCGTCAACTGGTGCCCGCACCACCGAACCGCGATCTCCGACCTCGAGGTCGTGCACGAGGAGATGGACGACACCCTCACGTACGTCACGCTACCCGTTCGCCGACGGCGACGGGAGCGAGGGGATCACGGTCGCGACCGTGCGACCTGCGACGATCCTCGCGGACGTCGCCGTCGCCGTGCATCCGCACGACGAGCGCTACCGGGCGGCCGTGGGGCGCGAGGTGATCGTCCCCTTCGTCGAGCGTCGGGTCCCCGTGATCGCCGACGAGCGCGTGGAGCCGGAGTTCGGCACCGGCGCGCTCAAGATCACGCCGGCCCACGACCCCACCGACTTCGAGATCGGCCGCGCGCACGGGCTCCCCGAGCCCGCCGTGATCGGGCTCGACGGGAAGATGTCCGCCGAGGCCGGGGCACTCGCAGGGCTGACCCAGAAGGAGGCGGACGAGGCCGTCATCGCGTGGGTCAAGGAGCGCGGCCAGCTCGTCAAGCGCGAGCACTACCGGCACGCCGTCGGCACGTGCGAGCGCTGCCACTCGCGAATCGAGCCGCTCGTCTCCGAGCAGTGGTGGTGCCGCATGGAGGAGGCCGCGCACCCCGCGATCACCGCGCTTCAGGCCCGCGACGTCCGCTATCACCCCGAGTCCCAGCATCGGTTCGCGATCGCGTCGTTGGAGGAGTCGCCCGACTGGTGCGTCTCGCGCCAGCTCTGGTGGGGTCACCAGCTGCCGATCTGGTACACCCCGGACGGCCAGGCCGTCTGCGCCGTGAACGAGGAGGAAGCCCAGGCACGCGCGGGCGAGGGCGTCGAGCTGACACGCGATCCGGACGTCCTCGACACGTGGTTCTCGTCGGCGCTGTGGCCGTACGCGACACTCGGGTGGCCCGACGAGACGCCCGAGCTCGACCGGTACTACCCGGGGAACGTCAACTCGACGGCCCGGGAGATCATCCGCCTCTGGGAGAACCGGATGATCTGGACCGGGCTCGAGGCGCTCGGCGAGGTGCCCTTCACCGACGTGATCATCCACTCGACGGTGCTGGCGCCGGACGGCCGCCGCATGTCGAAGAGCCTCGGCACCGGCATCGACCCGCTCGAGACCGTCGACCAGCACGGCGCCGATGCGACGCGGTACGGCCTGCTCAAGATCTCCTCGACGCAGGACGTCCGCTTCTCCCCGGGCGCGATCGAGGAGGGACGGAAGCTCGCCAACAAGCTCTGGAACGTGTCACGGCTGATCCTCTCGAAGTCCGAGCTCGTGACCCCGTCGCTGCGCCCCCACGCGCTGGAGGAGCAGTGGATCCTGGGCCGGATCGACGCTGTTCGCGCCGAGGTCGAGGAGGCGTGGGGTCGGTTCGACTTCGCGGCGGCGACGGCGGCGCTCTACCACCTCACGTTCGACGACTTCTGCGACTGGTACGCGGAGGCGCTCAAGCCGCGCCTGTACGACGGCGAGAAGGACGCGATCGCGACGGCGCTCGTCGCGCTCGAGCGGCTGCTCGCCCTGCTGCACCCGGTGCTGCCTCACGTCACGGAGGAGATCTGGTCGTACCTCCCGCACCGCCGCGCCCGGCTGATCGTCTCGCCCTGGCCCGAGCCGGACACCCGGTTCGCGGACGCCGTCGGCGCGCTCGACGCCGTCCAGTCTGCGGCGAGGACGTTCCGGCGCAGCGGGGTGCTGGTCGAGCTCGCGACCGCCGACGAGCAGCGGATCTTCGCGGCGGTCGTGCGTCCCGAGCGGCAGAAGGCCGCTGGCGACGTCGACGTCGAGCGCGCGCGTCTCCAGAACGAGATCTCGCGCGCGGAGAAGATGCTCGCGAACGAGCGGTTCGTCGGCAACGCGCCCCCCGAGGTCGTCGAGGCCGAGCGCGCGAAGCTCGAGCGCTACCGCTCGGAGCTCGACGCTCTGCATTAGCTGCGCAAGCAGGAATCCGCGGGAGCGGATTCCTGCCGCTTGATCCCTCGGGTCCCGCTGCGCGGGACGCGCGGGCAGATCCGCTGGGTTTGCTGCGCGAGGCGCGAATCCGCAGGAGCGGATTCCCGCCGCTTGATCCCGCGGGTCCCGCTGCGCGGGACGCGCGGGCAGATCCCTGAAGGCGGCGGCTGCGCCGCCGCGGTGGGTTGCGGTGTTTGGTGTGCGCGTGGGTTTGCTGCGCGAGGCGCGAATCCGCAGGAGCGGATTCCCGCCGCTTGATCCCGCGGGTCCCGCTGCGCGGGACGCGCGGGCAGATCCCTGAAGGCGCCGCCGCCGCAGGGGGCTCGGTGGCCGCTCGCTGGGGACGTGGCTTCAGCCGCGTCCCCTGGGTTCGGGTTGCAGCCGGTGCTGCCGGCGGTCGCGACGGTGTGGTGGTGTCGTGGGTCTGGCGAGGCGGTGCTCGGCCGCGGTTGCTCCTCGCCGCTCTCGCCCGGCGTCCGCGCATGGCGGCGAGCCGTGGGGCGGGGTCGGGCAGCACGGCGGCGGGCGCTGGTGCGAGGATCCCGCCATGCCCGGCGCCGGTCCGAACACCTCGTGGCTCGCGAGCCTCTCACCCTGGCCGACCGACGGGTTCGGTCTCGACCGGATGCGCGCGTTGCTCAGCCTGCTCGGCGAGCCCCAGCGAGAGCTGCGGGCGATCCACGTCGTCGGAACGAACGGCAAGTCGACGACCACCCGGATGATCGAGGCGCTGCTGCTCGCGGAGGGGATCGCCGCAGGCGCGTATCTCTCGCCGCACATCACGAGCTGGGCGGAGCGCATCCGGGTCCAGGGAGCGGAGTGCGACCTCGAGCAGGTGCTCGACGTCGTCCGCGGCCCTGCGACCGAGACCGGGGCGACCCAGTTCGAGACGCTCACCGCAGCCGCGTTCGTGGCCTTCAGAAGCGGGGGCGTGACCGCCGCGGTCATCGAGGCCGGCCTCGGGGGTCGCCTTGACGCGACCAACGTCCTCGACCGGACGATCGCTGTGGTCCTCACCAACGTCGGGCTCGAGCACACGGAGGTCCTCGGATCGACCCGGGAGGCGATCGCGCGCGAGAAGCTCGCCGTCGTGCGACCCGGCTGCACCGTCGTGCTCGGCGAGCCCGAGCACGAGCCGCTCGCCTGGGCTGCCGGTGCCGCCGAGGTCGCGGTCGTCACCTCGGGTGCCTCGGTCGACCTCGCGCAGACGGCCGTCGAGGCGTTCCTCGGGTACGTCGTCGACCCCGCCCCCGCGCTTCGCGTCTCGCTCCCCGGGCGGCTCGAGCGCCGTGCCGGAGAGATCCGGGACGGCGCCCACAATCCCGACGGTGTGCGGTGGCTCGTCGAGCGTCTGCGGCCGGAGCGGTTCACGCTCTGCGTCTCGCTGCTCGGCGACAAGGACGCCGACCGGATGCTCGCCGAGCTCGCACAGCTGGGCTCCGCGCTCGTCGCCACGGCCTCGTCCAACGCGCGCGCCCTCCGAGCGGACGAGCTCGCCCGGATCGCGACCCGGCACTTCGATCGGGTCGAGCAGGTCGATGAGCCCGTCGCGGCGCTCGCACGGGCCCACGTCCTCGGGGAGCCGGTGCTCGTGACGGGATCGCTCTATCTCCTCGCCGACCTCGCCGCCGCGGAGTCCCGGCGGTGAGCAGGATGCGCGAGCGGCTGACCGCCACGGCGTTCGCGCTCATCCTCCTTGCGGTGATCCTCGGTCTGTCGTTCGTCGTCGGGTATATCCTCGGCAAGCTCCTTCTCTGATGCCCGTGCCGAACCTCGCCGCCACCCTCCCGCTCGCCGGAAACGTCGACGTCGCCCGCAACGTCGGCGTGTTCCTCGTCGTCGTGTTCTGGCTCGGCACCGCGTACTGGGTGGTCAAGGACGCCCGCCGCCGGATCGACGACCCGTGGCTCGTGGCGATGGCTGCGATCCTCGGGCTCTTCCCGCCCTTCGTAGGGCCGCTGATCTACATGCTCTTCCGGCCGCCGGAGACGCTCGCGGATCGGCAGGAGCGCGAGCTCGGACTCCGCGCGATGGAGGAGCGCCTGGCGGACGACGACCTGCGCTGCCCGACCTGCCGGGGTCGGGTCGACTCGACGTTCGTCGTCTGCCCGGTCTGCACGACCCGCCTGAAGCAGGCGTGCGGTTCGTGCGGTGCGCCGCTGGAGGCGATCTGGCAGGCCTGTCCGTACTGCGCCACCCCGATCCCGCACGGGCTGGGCGCGAGCGACGACGTCCTCCAGCCGCTGCGCAGCACCGGCAAGCGCCGCTCCTGAGTCGCGTCTGCCGGGGTGCGGGCGTGGATCCAGCCCGGAGCTCCCGCCGCACTCCCCGGCCGGCGGCCGTCACGCGTGTTCTCGCGCCGGGTCGCAGCGTGTGCGTCTACCCTGCGCCGCATGGCTACCGAAACCACACTCGTCCTGGTCAAGCCGGACGGCGTCCGCCGCGGTCTCTGCGGTGAGGTCGTGTCCCGCTTCGAGCGTCGCGGCTACGAGCTGCGCGGCGCCCGTCTGCTGAAGATCACCAAGCCGCTCGCACAGCAGCACTACGCCGAGCACAAGGGCAAGCCGTTCTTCGGCGAGCTCGTCTCGTTCATCACCTCCGGCCCGGTGCTGGCGCTCGCCGTCCGCGGCGAGGACGCGATCGCGGGCGTCCGCACGATGATGGGTGCGACCCACCCCGCGAACGCTGCACCCGGCACGATCCGCGGCGACTTCGCCACGCTGCTCTCCGAGAACGTCGTTCACGGCTCCGATTCGAAGGCGAGCGCGAAGCGCGAGCTCGCGCTGTTCTTCCCCGACGGGCTCTAGCGGGTGGGGGAACCCGTGGTTCCCCCACCGGCCCCCCTCCTTCGCGTGGTCGCACAGGTCGCCCACGAGTGGCCTCTCGGCCGGCAAAGCCGGCCTCCGGCCGCGGCTGGCTGCGCGTGGGTTGGCGGCTGAAACCCTTCGCCCGCAGGCCACATAGGATCCTTCGCATGAGCGACATCTCCGACGACGCGAAGCGCAACCGCGAGGCCTGGACCGAGGCCAACGCCGAGTACACCGACGGCAAGGCGGAGGAGACCTGGGCGAAGGACGTGATCACGTGGGGGGTCTGGGGCGTGCCCGAGGAAGGGCTCGGCACGCTCGGTCCCGTCGAGGGGCTCGACGTCGTCGAGCTCGGCTGCGGCACGGCGTACCTCTCCGCCTGGCTGGCCAAGCGCGGCGCGCGACCAGTCGGTGTGGACGTGACCCCCGCGCAGCTCGACACCGCCCGCCGGATGCAGGAGCGGTTCGACCTGCGGTTCCCGTTGCTCGAGGCGAGCGCGGAGGAGGTGCCCCTGCCCGACGCGAGCTTCGACCTCGTCGTCTCGGAGTACGGCGCGTCGATCTGGTGCGACCCGCATCGCTGGATCCCCGAGGCGCATCGGCTGCTGCGGCCCGGCGGTCGGCTCTGGTTCCTCCGGAACAGCACCATCTCGATGCTGTGCGCGCCCGACCTCGAGGAGGACAGGGTCGGCACCGTCCTGCTGCGCCAGCAGCGCGGCCTCGGGCGCCTCGAGTGGCCAGACGAGGTGGGAGTCGAATGGCAGCTTCCGCACGGCGAGCTCTTCCGACTGCTGCGGCGGACGGGCTTCGACGTCGTCGACCTGGTCGAGCTCTACCCACCCGACGACGCCGAGGAGCACCCGTACTACTCGTTCGTTCCCGCTCGCGTGGGCGCGTCAGTGGCCGGCCGAGGAGATCTGGGTCGCGGTCAAGCGGTGAGCGGGCCGCTCGTCCTCGCCTCGACCTCGCCGCAGCGGCGCGCGATCCTCGAGCAGCTCCGGATCCCCTTCGTCGTCGCGGCGCCGGCCTACGAGGAGCACGACCCGCCCGACGCCGATCCGGTGGCTCTCGTCCGGGAGCACGCCCGCGGCAAGGCCGCGAGCGTCCATGCCGACGGCGCCTGGACGCTCGGAGTGGACACGACGGTGCACCTCGACGGGCACGTCTACGCGAAGCCTCACGGGGAGGACGGCGCCCGCGCGATGCTCGCCGCGCTCGCAGGACGCACGCACGCCGTCGTCTCGGGCGTCTGTCTGCTCGGCCCCGGCGTCGAACGGGTCGAGGAGGCCGTCACCCTCGTCACGTTCCGCTCGCTCGACGATCGGGCGATCGAGTCCTACGTCGCGGCCGGCGAGTGGGAGGGACGCGCTGGCGGCTACGCGATCCAGGGACTCGGCGCACGGCTCGTCGAGCGCGTCGACGGCGACTACCTGAACGTCGTGGGACTGCCTGCGGCGCTCGTGATCGGGCTGCTCGAGACCCACGCGCCGGACCTCCTCGCTCTCGGCTGACGCGAGAGTCCCGTGGCACGCGCGCTCCGGAGCGATGCTGCAGACGTGTGAGGGAGCGGCCCGAGGTCGAGGGAGCTCTCGACCCGTGCTGCCGGCGGCGGCCGAGGTCGACGGCTGACCGGAGAAGTCCCTGGAAATCGGGCGGTCGCTACACTCCGCCTCCCATGGGCCTCTTTCGCTCGATGACCGGCTTCGGCGGCCGCGACATGGCCGTCGACCTCGGAACCGCCAACACGCTCGTCTACGTCCGCGGCCGCGGCATCGTGCTCTCCGAGCCGTCCGTCGTCGCGATCGACCAGCGGACGGGCGACGTCCACGCGGTCGGAGTCGAGGCGAAGCGGATGCTCGGGCGCACGCCCGGGTCGATCTCGGCGATCCGTCCGCTCAAGGACGGCGTGATCGCGGACTTCGACGTCACGGAGCAGATGCTCCGACACTTCATCCAGAAGGTGCACCAGCATCGCTTCGCCCACCCGCGCGTCGTCGTGTGCGTCCCCTCGGGCGTGACCGGGGTCGAGAAGCGCGCGGTCGAGGAGGCGACGCTCTCCGCAGGCGCCCGCCAGGCGTACCTGATCGAGGAGCCGATGGCCGCCGCGATCGGCGCCGGCCTTCCGGTCGCCGAGCCGACGGGGAACATGATCGTCGACATCGGCGGCGGCACCACGGAGGTCGCCGTGATCTCGCTGGGCGGCATCGTCGTGTCGCAGTCGCTCCGCGTCGGTGGCGACGAGATGGACGACGCGATCGTCACCCACATCAAGAAGGAGTACAAGCTCCTGGTGGGGCAGCAGACCGCCGAGGAGATCAAGCTCGAGATCGGCTCGGCGCACCGCATGAAGGAGGAGATCCAGGCGGAGGTCCGCGGGCGCGACATGCTCACGGGGCTCCCGAAGACCGTGATCATCACCTCCGACGAGATCCGCCGAGCGCTCGACGAGCCGGTCTCGCAGATCGTCGACGCGATCAAGTCGACGCTCGACAAGACACCGCCCGAGCTGTCAGCCGACATCATGGATCGCGGCATCGTCCTGGCCGGCGGTGGTGCGCTGCTGATGGGGCTCGACGAGCGGCTGCGGCATGAGACGCACATGCCCGTGCACCTCGCGGAGAGCCCGCTGACGTGCGTCGCGGTCGGCTCCGGGCGCAGCCTGGAGGAGTTCGAGTCGTACGCGCGCTCGAACCGGGGCCGCGGGCGCCGCAGCAACGGTCGCCGCTAGGTGCTCGGGCTTCGCCCGACCACCTAGGCAGAACAGGCGGCCTCACCCGGCCGCGCTTCACGGGAACCTCACGGTTTCCGGCCAGGGAGCCCGGTACACTGGCCCGGAGTGCCTCGCAACCGCACCGCACGCTCCGCGGTGCTGGGCTCCCGCGTCCAGCGTCCCGCATCCGGGCAGGCCACCTCGAGGACGAACGCCGCGCTTCGCCGCCGGCTGATCGTCGGTGGCCTGATCCTCCTCTCCCTCGTCCTCGTGACGCTGTCGTTCCAGCGACCCGACGGGGCGCTCTCACGCGCCCAGGGCGTCGGCGCCTCCGCCCTCCGGCCGCTGCAGGTCGGAGCCGATCGCGTCGCCGAGCCGTTCCGTGACGGCTGGGCATGGTTCGACGGCCTGTTCGACGCGCGCTCCGACGCCGAGCGGCTCGAGAAGGAGAACGACGCGCTGCGCCAGCAGGTCGTGCGCAACCAGCTCGCGGCCGAGGAGAACACGCGGTTGCGCCGCCTCCTGCGGTACCGGTCGGGGCCGGCGTTCCCGGAGGGCTACGACGGCGTCGCCGCAGCGGTGATCGCGCGCCCGGCCGGGGCGTACGCCCAGGCCATCGTCGTGGCCGCGGGCCGCAAGGACGGGGTGCAGGAGGACGACCCGGTCGTGACCGAGGACGGCCTCGTCGGACGCGTGACGCGCGTCGAGGAGCGGGAGTCGAGGGTCATGCTCCTGACGGACGACCAGAGCGCCGTCTCCGCGCTCGACCTCACGACCAACGCCGCGGGCATCGTCCGCCGCGGGCAGGGCCCTCGGGCGGCGCTCCGGCTCGACCGGGTCCCGAAGGAGCAGCGGATCAGGCCCGGAGACGTGATCGTCACCGCCGGCTGGCGGTCGCCGCGTCTCTCGTCGATCTACCCGCGCGGCATCCCGATCGGCGAGGTCACGAGCGTCGGGCAGTCCGACACGTACCCGTACAAGCAGGTGCAGGTGAGCTCGTACGCCGATCTCTCCGGACTCGACGCGGTGCTCGTCCTCGTCCCGAAGGGGCGCCGGTGACCGTCGCGCTCCGGGTGGCTCCGCTCGTGCTCGTCGCGGCCGTGGTGCAGGTCTCGCTCGTCTCCGGCGCCCACCTGCTCGGGGCCGAGCCGGACGTCCTCCTCGTCACGCTCGTCTCGATCGCGCTGCTGCGCGGGTCGATCGTCGGCGCGTGCGCGGGCTTCGCGGCCGGCCTGCTCGTCGACGTGATGACGCTCGGCACGCTCGGCGTCACGTCGGTGCTGCTGACGGTCGTCGGATACTGGGCCGGACGCTACGGCGAGACCACCGGGCAAGGGCGGGCCTACGCCCCGTCGCTCACCGCGTTCACGGCCACGATCGGCGTCGCCCTCGGCGGGGCCGCGCTGCACTACCTTCTCGGAGAGACCGTCGCCGCGACCGAGGTCCTCCGCTCGGTCATCCCCTCGGCGCTGCTGGCGGCCGTCCTTGTGCTCGGAGTGATGCCGCTCTGCCGCATCGTTCTCGGCACGTCGCTCCAGCAGCCTCGGGCGCGGGGGGTGGAGCTTGTCTAGCCCGCCCTACGGTGAGCGCCGTTCGCCGTCGCGCCGCTTCCTCCCGCCCGAGCCCGGGCTCGAGGCCCCGCACCGGCTCACGCCCGGCCTCGCCCTCCGCGTCGGCGTGCTGGGAGCGGTCGCGGTCGCGATCTTCGCCGTGCTGTTCGTCAGGCTCTGGTCGCTGCAGGTGCTCTCGGGCGACCGGTATCTCGAGGCTGCCCAGGACAACCAGCTGCGGACGATCAAGGTCGAGGCGCCCCGTGGGACGATCGTCGACCGCAAGGGACGTGTGCTCGTCGACAACGTCCCTGGGACCGCGGTGAAGCTCTGGGTCGGCGACCTCCCGAAGCAGGGCCGATTCCAGGTCATCACGAAGCTGGCCGCGGTGCTCGACGTCCCGGCCGGACGGCTCGCGAAGGAGGTCGACGAGCGGCGGTTCGACCCGCTCAACCCGATCATCGTGAAGACCGCCGTGGGCGAGGAGCAGGTCGCGTACCTGTACGAGCATCAGGACGAGTTCCCCGGCGTGCAGATCCAGCAGACCTACCTCCGGAACTACCGCGAACGGATCGCTCGGGGCGCAGATCCTCGGGTACATCGGCGAGATCTCCCAGAGCGAGCTCGACCGGCTCGCCAAGGAGGGCTACCGCGCGGGCGACAAGATCGGCAAGGTCGGGATCGAGTCCCGGTACGACCTCTACCTGCGTGGCCAGCCGGGCGAGGCGCAGATCCGCGTCGACTCGCTCGGCCGACCGCAGAGCGAGCTCGAGCTGCGCCGCGAGGCGCGGGCCGGAAACGCGGTGCGGCTCACGATCGACGCCGGGCTCCAGAGGGCCGCCGAGCGGGCGATCGTCAAGGGGATCGAGACGGCCAGGGCGAACGACTCCTACTTCGCGAACGGCGGCGCGATCGTCGCGCTCGACCCGCGCGACGGAGCGGTGCTCGCGATGGCGTCGTACCCGACGTTCAAGCCGTCGGTCTACGTCGGTCGGGTCGACCCCAGGAAGATCGAGCCGCTCGTCGACGAGAAGGCCGCGCGTCGCGCCAACTACCCGGGGCTGAACCGGGCGACCCAGGCCGAGTACCCGCCGGGCTCCACCTGGAAGCCGGTCACCGCGCTCGCCGCGATGCAGGAGCACAAGCTCGCGCCGTACGAGTCGATCCCGTGCACGCCGACCGCCACGTACGGGCTCGACAAGTTCCCGTTCAAGAACTGGGACCCGTACATCAATCGTCCGATCACGCTCGCGGAGGCGCTCTCGCGGTCGTGCGACACGTACTTCTACGACGTCGGTTACCGCTTCTACCTCGCCGGCAACGACGGGCGCTCACGGATGCAGGACTGGGCGCGGAGGTTCGGGTTCGGCGTCCCCACGGGCTTCGGTCTCGGCTCCGAGGCGGTCGGTCTGGTGCCGACGCCCGCCTGGCGCAAGCAGGCGTTCACGAGCGACTGGGATCGGGCCTGGAACCCCGGGAGACTCGATCCAGCTCTCGATCGGGCAGAAGGAGGTGCGCGTCACGCCGCTCCAGATGGCGCGGTTCTACGCGATGATCGCCAACGGCGGGAAGCTCGTGACGCCGTACGTCGTGCAGTCGGTCGAGACGCCCGGGGCGAACGCGCAGTCGTCGGTGGTGCTCCAGCGGTTCGCTCCCGAGCCGCCGCGCTCGGCGGGCGTCGACCCGGCCGCCCTCCAGGTCGTCCGGGACGGGCTCTACTCGGCGACGCACTCGTCGTACGGGACGTCGTCTGGCGTGTTCGGCACGTACCCGATCCCGATCGCCGGCAAGACCGGGACGGCGGAGAAGGTCGTCCAGCTCCCGGGCTACCCGGCCGGTCACCTCGAGGACCAGTCGTGGTGGTGCGGGTACGGCCCCAGCGACGCCGAGGCGAAGATCGTCGTGTGCGCCGTGATCGAGAACGGCGGCCACGGATCGACGTCGGCAGCGCCGGCCGCGCTCGAGGTGTTCGAGAGGTTCTTCGGCGTGAAGGCCAGGGCTCCCCAGCTCGTGAAGACGGACTGATGATCGCCGACGCCGGTCGCTCCGCTGTCACCACCCGCCGAGGCACGGGCCTCGAGCTCGCCGCGACTCGTCCGCCGGCTCGACTGGGTGCTCCTGCTCGCCGTCGCGCGGCCTCGTCGGCTACGGCCTGTGGGCGATCGGCGGGATCACGCGGTTCGACGTACCCGGCGATCCGCAGGCGTTCGTCGTGCGGCAGGGGATCGCAGCGGCGGTCGGCGTCGTCGGCTTCCTCGTCGCGCTCGCGACGCCGCTCGAGCTGCTGCCGGCGCGGCTGGAAGGCGGATCTACGGCGGGACGATCTTCCTGATGGCGTTCACGTTCGGGTTCGCCGAGGCGATCCGCGGCTCGAAGCGCTGGATCGACATCGGGCCGTTCCAGTTCCAGCCGTCGGAGTTCGGCAAGGTGCTGTTCGTCCTCGCGCTGGCCGGCTTCGTCGTCGACCGCCGCGACCGGATCGGCGAGCTGCGCACGGCGCTCGCGACGATCGGGCTGGCGCTGCCGCCGATGATCCTCGTGTTCCTCCAGCCCGATCTGGGCACGGCGCTCGTCTACGTCGCCGCGCTGACCGCCGTGCTCTTCGTCGCCGGCGTGCGATGGCGTCACCTCGTGCTGCTCGGCGCGGCCGGGCTCGTCGTCGTGCCGGCCGTCCTCTGGCTGCTGCCTGCCGCAGGGCTCCCGGTGCTCAAGCCGTACCAGGTCGAGCGGCTCGATCGGGTTCACGAACCCGGACGCGGATCCGCGTGGTCTCACCTACAACGTCACGCAGTCGATCACGGCGATCGGCGCCGGCGGCGATCGACGGTCGGGGGTCGTGGAGGCGAGCCAGACGCGGCTGGACTACCTCCCGGAGCATGCCACCGACTTCGTCTTCGCCTCGTTCGCCGAGCAGCGCGGGTTCTTCGGCGCTGCGGTGCTCCTGCTCCTGTATCTCCTCGTCGTGTGGCGCGGGCTGCGCATCGTCACCGTCGCGGGCGACCTGTACGGGGCCGTCGTCGCGGGTGGGATCACGTTCGCGTTCCTCTTCCAGGTGTTCGTCAACGTCGGCATGACCATGGGCGTCGCCCCGGTCACGGGCATCCCGCTTGCCGTTCATGACCGTCGGCGGCTCGTCGATGGTGTCTAACCTTGCCGCCATCGGCATCCTCCAGTCCATCCACGCTCGTGGCACCGCAGTGCCGCTCCGCAGGTAATGCTCGGGGTCGGTCCGCGCGACGTGATCGGCCTGCTGCGCGAGGCCCACGGTGGGCCGACCGCACCGCGGCCGATCGTGGTCTCCGGACCGGGAGCGACGGAGGTTGCGGCTGCTCTGCGGGAGGGCGGCACGGGCAGCCTCGTCTCGGTCGACGGTGATCCGGCAGGCGCCGCCGCGCTCGTGCGGATCGTGGAGGGCGTCGTGCGGCCCGCGCGACGAGCAGCACCTTCGCGCGGGTGCGCGAGCGGCGATCCCGCTCGTCGCGATCGTGCGAGACGCGGAGACCGAGCGAGTGCCATACGTGCTCGCGACGAACGTGGTCACGTGGGCGTCCGGGGCGCCGCTGCCGCTCGAGGAGCTGACCGCGGCTCTTGCCGCCGGTTCTGCGCGACGGCGCCGTCGCCCTCGCGGCAGCCCTGCCGGCGCTGCGGGCGGCCGTCGTCGGGCGGCAGGCGCACGACACCGCGCTCTCCGCGGCGGTGCTCGGGCTGGTGCGGGGGCGAAGCGGACCGCTCACGCCCGCGATCTCGATGCTCCAGGCGCGCATGCTCCGGCGCGTCGAGATCGCGCGGGGCGCGGAGCCACCCGTGCAGCCGCAGGGCGTCGCTGCCGCCGCCGGCCCGGAGCTGGTGGCCGCGCTCGCCACCGGCGCCGTCTGCCGATCGCTCGTTCGCTCCCTTCCGGTGCGGAGCCGCGTCATCGACGCCGCCGTCGCCTACGGCGGGACGCTCGCGCTCGCGGCCGTCATCGACCGCACGCTGCGGCGGCGGTAGCCGCCCTCCAGGCCCGAAGGGGCCGCGGATCGTGTCCGTCCGGTCCGGGACCTAGGATCGCGTCCGACCACGAACCCGAGAATGGGAGGGCGACGGTGCCGGATACCGAGCTGGCGGAGGAGCTGCTGCAGATCGAGGAGGCCGACGCCTGGTTCGAGTACCTCGAGGCGACCCGCGGGCAGACGGCGACCCGGTACGACGAGGTCGAGCTGTGGGCGTGGGCCCGTCTCGGTCAGAGGCTGCGCGCGGTCCGCGCGCGGCGTGCCCGGCTCCGCCCGGCCGCAGCCTGACCGTCCCGGGGGACGCCGGACACGGACGCCCGCCCGTGACGCGGTCGTGCGGCCCGCGCACCCGTCCGCAGAGGACGAGGCTGATAGCCTGTCGGGCGAGGCCGATGGCCACCGAATTCCACATCCGCTGCGCGAGGCCGACCGTGACCGTCGTCACGGCTGTTCGCCCGCGCGCGCTACAACGAGGAGAAGGACTACTTGCCCTGGTTCAGGTTTCTGAAGAAGAGCACGGATTCACCGGCGGACGAGACCGCCGACACACCGCAGGACGTCGCAGCACCGGCTGAGCCGAAGGAAGCCCCCGCGGCAGCTGCCGCGAGCGACGAGAGGGGCGCGACGCCAGAGAGCGACGATGGCGACGCGGTCGATGGCGACGCCACGGAGGACGGCGAGACCGCACGCCGCAGACGCAGGCGCGGGAGTCGAGGCGGCCGACGCCGCAGCAAGGGGACAGCGGGCAGCACGCCCCTTGCCTCCGAGGACGACGCTGTGGCGGACGACGCCGAGCCGCCGCCGCGCGCAGGTGGGAGCCGCCGCGGCGGCGAGGAAGCAGCCTGCGAAGGACGGCGGAGGCCGGGGCGAGCGCGGCGCCGAGCGCGCCACGGAGCGCAAGGACGGCCAGCAGCGACGTCGCTCGGGTTCGTCGCAGCAGCGGCGCAAGCAGGCGCCACGGCGGGCTCCGCTGCCGGAGGCGAAGCGCGAGGTCCTGATCTCCGTCGACGTCGGGGAGCAGCGCGTCGCGATCCTCGAGGACGACAAGGTCGCCGAGGTCTACCTCGAGCGCCCCGAGAGCCGCTCGATCGTCGGGAACATCTACCTCGGCACCGTCGACAACGTGCTGCCCGGGATGGAGGCGGCGTTCGTCGAGATCGGCCTGGAGAAGAACGGCTTCCTCTACGTCGACGAGATCGTCGTGCCCGAGCTCGAGGGCAAGCGGCACGGCAAGAAGATCCAGGACCTGATCTCCCGCGGCGAGAAGATCCTCGTGCAGGCGGTCAAGGATCCGATGAAGACCAAGGGCGCGCGGCTCACGACCGAGATCTCGCTGCCGGGCCGGTTCCTCGTCCTCGTCCCGAACGGCGAGGGGCTCGGCGTCTCCCGCCGTCTGGAGGACGCCGAGCGGCAACGGCTCAAGGACATCCTCAAGCCCATCGCCCCGAAGGAGGGAGGCGTGATCGTCCGCACCGCGGCCGAGGGCGCGTCGGCCGAGGACGTCGAGCGCGATCTCGTGTTCCTCCAGCGCCTCTGGAAGACGATCCAGACGCGCGCCGAGCCAGCGAAGGCGCCCGAGCTCGTGTACCAGGAGGCGGAGCTCCCGCTGCGGATCGTCCGGGATCTCTTCGCCGGTGACTTCCTCGCCGCCTACGTCGACAACGACCGCACGCACAAGCGCATCGTCGGGTACCTCAAGAAGACCTCGCCGCACATGGTCGAGCGCGTGCACCGCTGGAAGGAGAAGGAGCGGCTGTTCGAGCAGTTCGGCGTCGAGAAGGAGATCGCCTCGACGCTCGACCGGCGCGTCGACCTCCCCTCGGGGGGGTACCTGATCTTCGACTACGCCGAGGCGTTCACGGTGATCGACGTCAACACCGGTCGGTTCGTGGGCTCGCGCTCGAAGACCTCGACGCAGCGGCTCGAGGACACGATCGTGAAGAACAACCTCGAGGCCGTGAAGGAGGTCGTGCGCCAGCTCCGGCTGCGCGACATCGGCGGGATCATCGTCATCGACTTCATCGACATGGCGAACCAGAAGAACCGCACCGCCGTCGAGGAGGCGCTGCGCTCGGAGCTCGAGCGCGATCGCACCAAGACCTACGTCGTGGAGATCTCGCCGCTCGGGCTGGTCGAGATGACCCGCCAGAACATCACGGACGGGCCGCGCGAGGTGATGACGCGCAAGTGCCCCGCCTGCGGCGGCGACGGCATCGTCGTGTCGGACCAGACGGTCGCGATGCAGGTCGAGCGCAGGCTTCGCGCGCTCGCGGCAGGGGGCGTCGGCTCGCGCGTCCAGGCCTACCGCGTCGCCGTCCATCCGAGGACGCTCGCGCTCCTCGTCGGGCCCGGCGGTCAGCGCCTGGCCGACCTCGAGGAGTCGACGCGTCGTCGCTTCTTCCTCGAGCCGGCAGAGGGCCATGCGCACGGCGATCACTTCGAGGTGATAGCCGAGGGCAAGCTCGACGACCTTCGCCCGGCCTCTCCGATCGAGGAGGGTGCCGAGCTCGAGGTCAAGCTGGTCGAGCTGGGGCTCCACGATCCGAGCACCGGCGTGGCGAAGGTCGACGGCGTCGACGTGGTCGTGGCCGGTGCCGCGAAGCTCGTCGGCAAGAAGGCGACGGTCGCGGTCGGCCGTGTGCTCGCGGGTCAGGCGTTCGCGACACCCGTGGCGGTCGCAGGCGCTCCTGCCGCGATCACGTTCGAGAGCGAGGCCGAGAAGCCGACGCGCGCTCCCGCGCGCCGCAAGGCCGCCGAGACCACGGAATCGGTCGACGTCGCGGCCGAGAGCGCGGAGCCGGGCGCCGACCTCGACTCCCCGGCCCGCGGCGCCGTCGAGGCCGTGGGGACGGATGACGGGCCCGACCACGATGACCTGGGCGACCTGGACGAGTCCGACGATGCGAGCGTCGACGCGATCGGTGAGAGCGACGACTCGGACGGTGCCGCTCCCGTCAAGAAGAAGACGCGCCGCGGCTCGCGCGGCGGCCGGCGCCGCAAGAAGCGCCCGATCGGGGCGGACGGCGAGCCGCTCGCCGACGCCGACGCCGAGCGCCGATGAGGACGCGGACGCCGCCGAGAGCTCGGCCGACGCCGCCCCTGCGGACGACGACGCGGAAGCCGCCGAGGGAGAGGCGCCCCCGGTGACCAGGCCGCGGGCACCACGCGCGCGCCGCTCCCCGAGGATCCACCTCCCCGAGGACGATCGCGAGGGTGACGAGGGTGGCGAGATCGCCGGAGCCGCACGGTCAGGCGGGCGAGGGAGGCCCGACGCGCCGGCGACCGACGCGTGCCGAGGCGGAGGACGGTGCCGACGCGCCCGGCGAGGACGCCGCGGTCGAGGGCCCGGACGCCTCGGTGGACGGGGAATCCGCAGACGACCAGGTTCCGGCACCGAGAAAGCGCACGCGACGCGGGTCGCGCGGAGGTCGCAACCGGAAGAAGAAGCCCACCGAAGCGGCGGGCGACGCCGGGAGCGAGACGGCGACGGCCCGGTCGAGGCGACCGGCGACGATGCGACGCCGGCGGAGGACGCTCGGTCGAGACCGACCGTCGAGCGGCCCGCGGAGCGAGCGCACCGGCGACGCGCAGGACGGGAGCCCACCGGCCGAGGCGCCGCCGTCGACGAGGCGCCTGCGACTGGCCGAGCCGGCGACCAGGCGACCGTCGAAGAGGAGCCGGAGGTGAGCGGTCGTCGGCGAGCTCGACGCGGCGTCCCGCCCGCCGTCGCGGACGATGCGAGGCGCCGCGCCCGACGGCGACAGGGGTACGTGCCGATGTCGGAGTGGATCGACGACTTCGACCGCCCGCGCGGGCGGAGCTGACCCACGACCCGGTCGTGGAAGTGCGCTACAATCCGGCGGCTCGCGGGCACCTGCCCGCGTTTTCCACGTCAGAAGGCATCGAGCGATGAGCTACGCGATCATCTCCGTCGGCGGCAAGCAGTACCGCGTCCATGAGGGCGAGCGGCTGCTGGTCGATCGCGTTGCGCTCGAGGACGGCGCGACGTTCACGCCGTCCCGTCCTGCTGGTCGGCGGGAACGACGCGACCGCGATCGCGCCGGACGACGTCGTCGTCACCGCCAAGGTGCTCGGCGAGGCCAAGGGCCCGAAGATCCGCATCGGCAAGTACAAGAAGCGGACGGGCTACAAGCGCCACACGGGCTTCCGCGCGTCGCTGACGCAGATCCAGATCGAGTCGATCGGCGCCGGGAAGGCGCGCGCCGCGGCGAAGAAGAAGGACGCCGGCCGCGCCCACGCCCGAGGTCGGGCTGCCGTCGAGGCGGCCGGCCGCACCCGCGGGTCTTCCCGATGGCTACGCCGAGATGACCGTCGCGGACGTGAAGTCGGCCGTCGGGCTCGGGAGCCGCGACGCGGTCGCCGAGGCGGCACTCGCCTACGAGCAGGAGCACGGCAAGCGCAAGGGCGCGATCGCAGCGCTCGAGTCGGCACTCGCGGAGGAGGGCAGCTAGATGGCGCACAAGAAGGGCCTCGGGTCCTCGAAGAACGGTCGCGACTCGGAGAGCAAGCGCCTCGGCGTGAAGATCTTCGCCGGCCAGCAGGTGAAGGCCGGGATGATCATCGTGCGCCAGCGGGGCACGCGGTTTCGCCCCGGTGCAGGCGTCGGCATCGGTCGCGACGACACGCTGTTCGCGCTGCGGCCGGGAACGGTCGAGTTCCGTCGCAGCGGCGAGCGCCGCTTCGTCTCGGTGGCCGAGTCGGCTGCCGAGTAGCGCGCACGCCTCCGCCGTCGAGATGGGGCCGCGCGTGAGCCCGGTGCGCTCCGCGAACCTGGTACTCCGATTCGCGTTCGAGCTCGTGGCCGCTCGTCGGTCGCGACCTGGGCGTTCGGCGGCAGACACGCCTGCGGCACGTGCGCGGCTCGGGCTGGGCGTCCCGCTGCTCGCAGTCGCTCGCCTGGGGCCTGTGGTCTCCCCGAGGGCTCGTCTGGACCGTCGGCGCGGTGCGGCGGGTGGCGGTCGAGGTGGCCGTGCTCGCCGGCGGCGCTCGGCGTTCTGGCGCCGCCGGCTACGCGATCCGCGCGTCGTCGACGCGGTGCTCGTCGCGACGCACCTGAGGCGGTCTATCCACCTCCCCGAGCCGACCGCCACGTCGCGGCCGCGCACGGGCTGATCGTGTTCCACGATCGCGCAGCCGTGCTGCTCCGCGCCGGGCGCGGCGGCGACGGCGGGCTCAGCTTCCGGCGTGAGAAGTTCGTGCCGCAGGGCGGTCCCGACGGTGGCGACGGCGGACGCGGCGGAGACGTCGTGATCGAGGCCGACGCCGCGCTTCGCGACCTCTCGTTCTTCCGTGGCAAGACCTCGTTCGACGCGGGTCGCGGCGGCAACGGCCGTGGCACGCGCAAGCACGGCGCCGACGGCGCCACGATCGAGCTGCGCGTCCCGGTCGGCACGCAGGTGTGGGGGGACGAGGGGCAGCTGCTCGCCGACCTGGCGCGCCCGGGGGCGCGCGTGACGGTGGTGCGCGGCGGCAACGGCGGGCGCGGCAACGCGCGGTTCGCGACCCCGACCCGGCAGACCCCGCGGTTCGCCGAGGTCGGCGTCCCGGGGGAGTCCGCCCAGGTCGAGCTCCGCCTCAAGCTGATGGCCGACGCAGCGCTCGCCGGGCTGCCGAACGCGGGCAAGTCGTCGCTTGCTGCGCCGGATCTCGAACGCGACGCCCAAGGTGGCCGACTATCCGTTCACCACGCTGCAGCCGGTCCTCGGCACGGTCGAGTCGCCCGACGGCGCCCAGCTGACGGTCGCCGACGTCCCGGGGCTGATCGAGGGCGCCGCAGACGGCGTCGGGCTCGGCCACGACTTCCTCGCCCATCTCGAGCGCGCCCGCCTGCTGGTGCACGTGATCGACGCCTCCGAGGGCGACGCGGACGACCGGTTCCGCGTGATCGACCGTGAGCTCGCGCTGTACGGCGCCGGCCTGGAGACCCGCCCGCAGGTGGTCGTCCTCAACAAGGCAGATCTCACGCTCGAGCCGGCGCCGTTCGGGGTCACGGACGAGCGGATCGTCGCGGTGCACCGCGTCTCGTGCGCCACCGGTCAGGGGATCCCGGAGCTGGAGCATGCGCTCTTCGCCCTGTGCCCCGCCGCGCCGGAGCCGACCGAGGACGCTCCGCCCGAGGTGCCCGACTTCCTCGAGTACCGGCCGCAGCCGAAGCGCCGCGCTCCCTTCCGCGTCTACCGCACCGACCGCGGCTTCCGGGTGATGGGCGATGCGCCGACGGGCGAGGAGCTCGACGAGGCGCTGCGCGCTGCCGGGGTGCGCAAGGGGTCGCTCGTCGAGGTCGGCGACGAGGAGTTCGAGTGGGAGCCGTGAGCGCTCCGGGGCCGTGGGCGTGCTCGGCGGAGCGTTCGACCCGCCGCATGCCGGGCACCTGGCGCTCGCGACGGCGGCGATCGAGCGGTTCGCGCTCGAGCGGCTGCTCGTCCGCGTGGTCGTCGACCCGGGGCACAAGGAGGTCGGCACGCCGGCGGCGACGCGGCTCCACCTCGCCGAGCTGGCCTTCGCCGGGATCTCGGCGGTCGAGGTGTCGCTCGAGCCGCACGGGCGGACGGTCGACGCGCTCGAGGCGCTCGGCGCTCGACGATCCGGTGTTCGTGATCGGCGCGGACGAGCTCGCGGGCTTCCTGGACTGGAAGGAGCCGCTCCGCGTCCTCGACCTCGCGCGCCTCGGCGTCGGAACCCGGCCCGGGGTCGACCCGGAGGCCCTCGACCGCGTGCTCCGGGCGCTCGAGCGCCCGGAGAGGATCACGGTGTTCGAGATCCCGCCGCACCCGGTCTCGTCGAGCGAGCTGCGCGAGCTGGCCGCGGCAGGCGAGCCGCTCGTCCCTTTCGTTCCCGGTGCTGTCGCAGACGAGATCCGCAGGCTCGGTCTCTACGGATCCCCCTGATGTCCGTGATCTCCGCGTATCCTTGGCATATCGGCACACGAGTCCTCACATCGCGCCCCTGACCCCTCTCGAGCTCGCCCACCGCATCGCCGCGCTGTGCGGCGACAAGCTGGCGACCGACGTCGTCGTCCTCGACATGCGGGGCGTCTGCGACTACACGGACTTCTTCGTGCTCGCGACGGGCGGGAACACGCGCCAGACGAAGGCGATCCACGACGAGGTGCTGGGCGTCCTCAAGAAGGAGACACGGCGCGTGCCGCGCTCCGTCGAGCGGGCTCCCGGAGGCGACCTGGATCGTCGCCGACTACCTCGACGTCGTGCTGCACGTCTTCGATCCCGAGACCCGCGCGTTCTACCGTCTCGAGGATCTCTGGAGCGACGTGCCGAAGGTCGCCGTCGCCGCCGGCGCCTAGAGGGTGGCGTCCGGACGCGCCGGTGCCGCGGTCGCTAGACTTCGCCCCCTCCCCGGGGCCGTAGCTCAGCTGGGAGAGCGTCTGGCTGGCAGCCAGAAGGTCAGGGGTTCGAGCCCCCTCGGCTCCATCCGTTGCATGAGGAGACGAGCCACGCCCAGTGCTGGAGCGCCATTCGCGTTCGGCCGCATGGCCATGCGTCTCATGTGCTCCCCTCGGCGTAGGACGTGAGGGGATCTGCCCCAGTCAGGCCCGTGAGTCGTGGAGGCGGCCGACGCGCACCCGTTTGCAGGTAGTGAGCGTGGTGGCGACGGGCCGGGTGTAGGCTCGATCTGACTTCCTGCCTGCGCACGAGCGCCGCGATAACAGATCGGAGCATGCCTGATGCCCATCGTCGAGTATGAGTCGGGAACAGCATTCCCGGGCGTGATCGGCCGCACGGCGGACGAGTCGAGTCCCGCGTGGCCGGCGCCGGTGCGGGCGGCCGACGGCGCGCCGAACGTTCTGATGATCGTGCTGGACGACACGGGCTTCGGTCATCTCGGCTGCTACGGCAGCCCGATCGCGACGCCGAACCTCGATCGGATCGCGGGGGACGGGTTGCGGTTGAACAACATGCACACGACGGCGCTGTGCTCGCCGTCGCGGTCGTGCATCGTGACGGGTCGCAACCACCACTCGAACGGGATGGCGTGCATCACGGAGTTCGCGACCGGCTATCCGGGCTACGACGGCGTGATGCCGTTCGAGAACGGGATGCTCTCGGAGATCCTGCTCGAAGAGGGTTACAGCACGTTCATGGTGGGGAAGTGGCATCTGACCCCGAGCAACCAGGAGACGGCGGCGGGCCCATACGACCGTTGGCCGCTTGGTCGAGGGTTCCAGCGCTTCTACGGCTTCCTCGGTGGTGACACGAGCCAGTGGCATCCGGACCTCGTGTACGACAACCACACGGTCGAGCCGCCGAAGAGGCCGGAGGAGGGCTACCACCTGAGCGAGGACCTCGTCGACAAGGCCGTCTCGTTCATCGCGGACAGCAAGCAGGCCGACCCGGCGAAGCCGTTCTACCTCCATCTCTGCTTCGGCGCCACCCATGCGCCGCATCACGTCGCCAAGGAGTGGGCGGACAGGTACAAGGGCGCGTTCGACGACGGCTGGGATGCCTACCGGGAGAGGACGTTCGCGCGGCAGAAGGAGCTGGGGATCGTTCCCGCCGACACGGAGCTGTCACGGCACGACCCGGACGTGCCCGACTGGGACGCGCTGCCCGAGCCTGCCCGGCGGCTGTACGCGCGGATGATGGAGGTGTTCGCCGGCTTCCTCGAGCACACGGACGCGCAGGTCGGCCGGCTGCTCGACTTCCTGGCGACTCTCGACGAGCTCGAGAACACGTTGATCATGGTCATCTCGGACAACGGCGCCTCCGCGGAGGGTGGCCCCGGCGGGACGACGAACGAGGCCCAGTTCTTCAACAACGCACAGGAGCCGCTGGAGGAGAGCCTCGCTCTGATCGACGAGATCGGCGGCCCGAAGCACTTCAACCACTACCCGTGGGGCTGGACGTGGGCGGGGAACACGCCGTTTCGCCGCTGGAAGAGGGAGACCTACCGGGGCGGCGCGTGCGATCCGTTCATCGTCTCCTGGCCGAAGGCGATCAAGAGCAGGGGTGAGGTGCGCAGCCAGTACGCGCACATCGTCGACATGGTCCCGACCGTGCTCGACCTGCTCGGGATCGAGCCACCGGCCGCGATCCGGGGCATCACCCAGTCGCCCTTCCACGGCGTCAGCTTCGCCCACGCGCTCGACGACCCCGGCGCGGAGACGCGCCATCACACGCAGTACTTCGAGATGATGGGGCACCGGGCGATCTACCACGACGGCTGGCGGGCCGTGTGCCCGTGGCCGGGCCCGTCGTTCTCGGAGGCGGGCACCGGGTTCGGGAACCCGATCTCGGCGGAGAAGCTGACCGAGCTGGATGCGACCGGCTGGGAGCTGTACCACGTCGCCGAGGACTTCGCGGAGACCAGGGACCTGGCGGCGGAGAACCGCGACAAGCTGATCGCGATGATCGCGACCTGGTACGTCGAGGCGGGCAAGTACGACGTGATGCCGGTCGACGGCAGCGGTCTGCTCCGGCTGATGGCCGAGAAGCCGTTGATCGCTCTGCCTCGCGACCGCTACGTGTACCGGCCGAACACCCAGTCCGTGCCGAACTTCGCGGCGCCGAAGGTGTTGAACCGGCCGCACAGCATCACCGCGGACGTGGAGATCCCGGAGCAAGGCGCCGAGGGCGTGCTGCTGAGCCAGGGCACCGCTGCAGGTGGCTACTCGTTCTACGTCAAGGACGGCAAGCTGCGCTACGTCCACAACTACGTCGGCCGGCAGCTGCTCGAGGTCGAGTCCGAGGACGTGCTCCCGGCGGGAAAGCACGCGCTCCGCTTCGAGTTCGAGCCCACCGGCGAGCCGGACCTGAGCAAGGGCGCCGGCGCACCGGGACGGCTCCAGCTCTACGTGGACGGCACGCTGGTCGGCGACGCCGACGCTGCGATCACGACGCCGTTCATGTTCAACCCCGGTGCCCTGACCTGCGGCGCCAACCCCGGCTCCCCGGTCACCCCTGACTACGAGGGGCCGTTCACGTTCACCGGAACCCTGCACAGCGTCACGCTCGACGTGAGCGGTGACCTGATCACCGACCCGGAAGCGGAGCTCCGCTTCCACCTGGCACGCCAATAGCACGATGAGAGGAAGACGATGACAAGCGCCGCACTAGAGACCAACAGGCCGCTCGACGAGCTCGGCCCTGTCGACTTCGTGATCGTCGAGTTCCCGGCCGGCCACTCGAACTTCACCGGCGAGATGGCACGGGAGCTGGTCGCGCTCGTCGATGCGGGCACGATCCGCGTGATCGACATCCTGATCCTCGCCAAGGACGCCGACGGCTCCGTCGAGGCGATGGAGCTGTCCGACATCGCGGAGCTCGGCGAGCTGCAGGTGCTCGAGGCCGAGCTCGCCGAGCTGCTCGCAGAGGACGACGTGCTCCATCTCGCCGCCGCGATGGAGCCCGGCAGCGTCGCGGGCGTTCTCGTCTACGAGAACCTCTGGGCGGCGCCGTTCGCCGCCGCAGCCCGCCGCTCCGGCGGCCAGCTGATCGCCAACGGCCGCATCCCGATCCAGGCCATCATCGCCTCGATCGAGGCCGACGAAGCCCTCGCAACGGAAGGAGCCTGACATGCCTCTCGGACCAGGACGCGTCGGACGTGTCGGCGTGATCGGCCACCCGGTCGCCAAGACCGCTGTGGTCGCGAAGGCCGTCACCCCCGGCCCCGCACCGGTCGCGAAGACGGCGGTCGTCGCCGCCGCCGTCACGCCGGGAAGGGGCCGGAGGCGGATCTAGCGCGGTCGAGCTCGTCCCCCATCTCTCTCCCGCACAGCGAGACGCTCGGCGGGGGAGAGGTGAGGTCGAGCAGGCCCCGAAGGCGGTGGCTCCGATGGTCGACGAGCTCACTGGGTGCGCTGCGTGCGGGCGCGACACGGCGACGACCGCGCGTGGTGCCTGCGTGGAGTGCTGGGCGCCGAAGCGGCCCCGGGGGCGCGTCGCCGTTCACCCGCCGGCAGCCTCTGCGTGAGCGCGTCGATCTCTTCGATTGGCCCGACGCGCTCGACGACGTGCCGGCGGGCTGGTGGGTGGGCGGCGTCGTGACGCTCGCGGGGATCGTGCAGCTCGTCGCGCTGCGCGGCTGAGAGCCGTCCTGCTCCGCGGCGACGCTTGCCCCTGCCGAGGCGCAGCCGGTAGTATGTGATCACAAATCGCAGACAGAGCCACTGCGCGAGGGGATCACGACGCGTGACGGAGCAGGTGACGCCGGGCCACAGGCTCGGCATCGACATCGGGGGGACCTTCACGGACGTCGTCCTGCTCGGCGACGACGGCTCGGTGCGCACGACGAAGGTGCTCTCGACGCCCGGCGACTATGCGGAGGGCGTCGCGACGGGCGCCCGGGCGCTCCTCGCCGAGCACGACCTGGCTGCCGATCAGGTCGCCGGCGTGGTCCACGCCTCGACCGTCGCGTCGAACACGGTGCTCGAGGGCCTCGGCGCCCGCACCGCGCTGATCACGACGCACGGGTTCCGCGACGTCCTCGAGCTGCGACGGCTGCGCATCCCGGTGCTCTACGACATCCAGTACGACCACGTGCGGCCGCTCGTCCCTCGCCGCCTGCGCTTCGAGGTGCAGGAGCGGCTCGGGCCGCGCGGCGAGGTATGGCTGCCCCTCGACGAGGCGCAGGCGGAGGACGTGGCGCGGCGCATCGCGGAGCTCGACGTGGAGGCCGTCGCGATCGCGCTCCTGCACTCCTACGTCGACGACCGCCACGAGCGGCGCGTCGAGGAGATCGTGCGCGCGGCGGTGGGCGACGGGGTCTACGTCACCCGCTCGGCGGAGATCCTCCCCGAGATCCGCGAGTACGAGCGCACGAGCACCGCCGTGGTCAACGCGTACGTCGGGCCGGCGATCACGCGCTACCTCGGCTCGCTCGTCGCCCGGCTGGAGGAGGCTGGCATCGGCGCGCCGCTCGAGGTGATGCAGTCGGCGGGAGGCACGTTGACGCCGGAGGCAGCGGGGAGGCGCCCGGCCCACCTGATCGAGTCGGGCCCGGCTGCCGGCGTGATGGCCTGCGCCTACCTCGGTCGCCTCACGGGTCGCACGCAGCTGATCTCCCTCGACATGGGGGGCACGACGGCGAAGGCGGCGATCGTCGAGGGCGGGCAGCCGGTGCGAACGAGCGAGTACGAGGTCGGCGCCGGCATCAACCTCAGCAGCAAGCTCGTGAAGGGCGGTGGGCACCCGATCAAGCTGCCGTTCGTCGACCTCTCCGAGATCGGCGCAGGCGGAGGCAGCATCGTCGGGATCGACGAGGTCGGCACCGTCACGGTCGGGCCGGTGAGCGCGGGCTCGCTCCCCGGGCCTGCGTGCTACGGCCGGGGTGGCACCGAGCCGACCCTCACCGACGCCCTGCTCGTGCTCGGGTACCTCGACGAGCGGACGCTGGGCGGCGGGGTGATCACGCTCGACCGCGGGCGGGCGCGAGAGGCACTGCACCGCGTCATAGCCGGGCCGCTCGGTCGCAGCGTCGAGGAGGCAGCGCATGGCGTGCTCCAGCTGGCGGTCGCGACGATGACCCGCGCGGTGAAGGCCGTCACGACCTACCGCGGTCGCGACCCGCGCGACTTCGCACTGTGCGCGTTCGGGGGCAACGGCCCGCTGACCGGCGTCGAGATCGCCCGTGCGCTCGGCATCCGGCAGGTGCTCGTACCCCCGTCGCCCGGGGTGTTCAGCGCCCTCGGGCTCCTCTTCTCCGACAGCGAGCACGAGGTGGTGCGGACGCTGATGCTGCGCGGCGTGGCGATCACGCCGGCCGCCCTCGAGGAGGCGTTCGCCATGGTGGAGGCCGAGGCGGCCGCGCACTTCGCGGGCCACGAGGGTCCACCGCCGACGCTCACGCGCTCGGCCGACGTCCGCTACGCGGGGCAGGCCTACGAGCTGCCGGTGCCCGTGCCGTCCGGGCGGGTCGACGTGCGGCGGCTCGTGGAGGCGTTCGTCGCCGAGCACGTGCGCACCTACGGGCACGGCGCCGCAGACGACCCGGTGGACGTCGTCTCGATCCGGGCGCTCGCCCGCGTTGAGCGCACCGCGTCGCGCCGGTACGACCCTCTGGCGACGATCAGGGCGCTGCCGGCGCACGCGACGGTGCGGGCGGCGTACTTCGGGCCGGGCGACGGGTTCGTCGAGGCTCCTGTCTGCAACCGGGCCGGCCTTCTCGACGGCGAGCGCCGCGGGCCGCTGCTGGTCGACGAGGCCGACTCGACCTGCGTCGTGCCGCCGGGCTGCGTCGCCCGACTCGACCCGTACGGCAACATCGAGGTCGACGTCGATGTCTGAGCCCGCCACGCCATCCGTCGATCCGATCACCCTCGAGGTGGTGAAGAACGCGCTCGCCTCGACCGCCGACGAGATGGCGCTCGTCGTGATGCGCAGCGCCTACTCGCCGGTCGTGCGCGACACGATGGACTACTCAACGGCGCTCTGCGACCGCCGGGGCCGGGTCGTCGCGCAAGGGCTCACCCTGGCGGTGCAGCTCGGCACGTTCCCGACCGTGATGGCCTACGTGCTCGAGGAGTTCGGTAACTCCGCGGCGCCGGGCGACGTCTACATCGCGAACGACCCGTACGGGTGCGGCGGCCAGCACCTGCCCGACCTCTACGTGATCAAGCCGATCTTCGTGGACGGGGCGCTCGAGGGCTACGCCGCGACGATGGCCCACCACTCGGACGTGGGCGGCATCGCGCCCGGCAGCGTCGCCGTGCACGCGACCGAGATCTACCAGGAGGGCCTGCGCATCCCGCTCTCGAAGCTGTACGACGGCGGGGTCGAGAACGTGACGCTGATGCGCCTGATCGAGGCGAACACGCGGCAGCCGCTCCACGTGCTCGGCGACCTGCGCGCGCAGCTCGCGGCGTGTCACGTGGGCGAGCGCGGCCTGACGGCGCTGCTCGAGCGCTACGGCGCCGAGGCGCACGTCTACATGGACGAGCTCCAGCGCTCGGCCGAGCGGACGATGCGCGCCGAGCTCGCGAAGCTCCCCGACGGCGTGCACACGTTCACCGACTGGATCGACGGCGTCGGCGAGAGCCCCGAGCCGATCGCGATCGTCGTTCGCGTCGAGATCCTGCGCGACGAGATCGTGATCGACTTCGCAGGAACCTCCCCGCAGGTCGACGCGAGCGTCAACTGCCCCGTCGGGATGGTCCGCGCTGCGTGCTACGGCGCGCTGCGCGGGATCGTGCGCGTGGAGATGCCGAACTGCGAGGGGTACATGGTGCCGATCCACGTCCTCGCTCCCGCCGGCACGGTCGTCAACCCGGTCCTCCCCGCGGCCTGCGGCGCGCGGGGCGTGATCGGCTACCGCGTGTACGACGCGATCATGGGGGCGCTCGCGCCGATCGTCCCCGACCGGGTGATCGCCGCCGGCGAGGGCGGCCCGACCCTGATCGCCCTCGGTGGCTACGACGCGGAGCGGCGACCCTGGGGCACGACCGAGGTGCTCGTCGGCACGTGGGGCGCGCGGGCCGCGCTCGACGGCCTGGAGGGCGTCTCGAACCCGCTCGCCAACCTCGCCAACCAGCCGGTCGAGCTTCTCGAGGCCGACATCCCGATCCGGATGCTGCGCTACGGCCTCGAGCCCGACTCCGGCGGCGCGGGCCGCCAGCGTGGCGGCCTCGCCTACGTCCGCTCCTACGAGGTGCTCGCCGACCGCGCGCAGCTGACGATCCGCACCGACCGGCGCGATCACCCGCCCTACGGCCTGGACGGCGGTGAGCACGGTGCGCCGTCGAGCAACGTCGTCGAGTCGGGTGGCGAGCGCGTGGTGCTCCCTGCCATGCCGATGCAGGCGAGCTCCCTCGTGCGCGGCGACCGCTTCACGCACGTCGCTGCGGGCGGTGGCGGTTACGGCGACCCGTACGAGCGCGAGGCCGAGGCGGTGCTCGAGGACGTGCTCGACGAGAAGGTCTCGGTGGCGGCCGCCCGCGAGCGCTACGGGGTCGTCGTCGTCGGGGACGCGCTCGACCGCGAGGCGACCGCCGCCCTGCGAGGCCGGCGGTGATCGACGTCGCGATCCGAGGCGGCCTGGTCGTCGACGGCACGGGCGCGGACCCGCGGCCCGGCGACGTCGGGATCCGGGACGGGCGGATCGTCGAGGTGGCAGACGGCGTCGAGGCGCTCACGGAGATCGACGCGACGGGCAGGGTCGTGGCGCCCGGGTTCGTCGACATCCACAGCCACTCCGACTTCACGCTGCTCGTCGACCCGCGGGCGTCGAGCGCGATCCACCAGGGCGTCACGACCGAGGTCGTCGGCAACTGCGGCTTCGGCTGCTTCCCCCTGCTCAACCGGGAGCTCGCCCCGAAGGCGATCTACGGGCACTCCGCCGACGTCCCGCTCGACTGGACGAGCGCGGCGGAGTACTTCGAGCGCCTCGAGCAGGCGGCCCCTGCGATCAACGTCGCGAGCCTCGCGCCGAACGGACAGATCCGGCTCGCGGTCGTCGGCCTGGAGGACCGTCCGGCCCGTGCCCGACGAGCTCGCGCGCATGCGCTATCTGCTCGACGAGGCGCTCGAGCAGGGCGCCTGGGGCTACTCGACCGGTCTCGAGTACGCGGCCGAGCGCGGCGCGGACGAGGACGAGCTCGTCTCGATGTGCGAGGTCTGCGGTCGCCATCACGCGCTCTACGCGACGCACACGCGCAAGCGCGATGAGGGCGCCGACGAGGCGGTGGCGGAGGCGCTGCGCACCGGCGTGCGATCGGGCGCGCGCCTGCAGGTCTCGCACCTCGTCCCGCGCAACGGCCTCGCGTCGGGCCGGAGCTGCGTCGAGCTCGTCGAGGCGGCGGTGCGCGCGGGGCAGGACGTGGCGTTCGACATGCACACGCGCCTCTACGGGACGACCTTCCTCCTGACGGCGCTTGCCGCCGTGGGCGCTCGAGGATCCCGCGCGCCTGCGGGAGATCCTCTCGAGCCCTGAGCAGCGCAGGCGGATGCGCGACTACGAGAGCATCCTCTCGGCCGGCGGCGACTGGAGCCGGGTGGTGCTGCTCGACAACGACGTCCGGCCGCAGGACGCCCGCAAGGACATCGCGGCGATCGCCGCCGAGCGAGGTCAGGAGCCGCTCGACGCGGTGCACGACCTGCTGCTCGAGGCGGCGGACGACCCGGCCCGGCTGATGGTGATCATCCACGCGTACTCCGAGGCAGCAGCAGCGCGAGGCGTTCGCGCACCCCCTCTGCGTGCCCGGGCTCGGACGCGACGACGATGGCGCCCGACGGGCCGCTCGCCGGCCAGGTCTTCCACGGCGCCTACACCTGGGCCGCCTGGTACCTCCGCTTCTGCGTGCAGCAGGAGCGGGTGCTGACGCTGGCCGAGGCGATCCACCGGCTCACGCTGCAGCCCGCGGAGCGGGTCGGGTTGCGCGACCGCGGCGTGCTGCGCGCCGGGCGCCCACGCCGACGTCGTCGTCTTCGATCCCGCGAGGTTCCGCGAGGAGGGCACGACCTTCGACCCGAGCCGGCTCGCGACCGGGATGGACACCGTGATCGTGAACGGCGCCGTCACCCTGCACGACGGGAGACCGACGGGGAGCGCGACGCGGCCAGGTGCTCCGGCGCGTCTGACGGCAGCCGGCGGGAGCTAGCTCCCGGTCGCCTGCGTCGCCTCCACGAGGTACTCGAGCGTCCACTCGAGCCCTTCGCGCGTCAGGTCGCGCGCCGCGGTGCCGTCGCGCGCGGCGCAGGCGACCACGAACCGGCCGAACAGCTCCCGCGACCACTCGAGCCGCTCCTGCTCCGCGAGGTTGAGGAGGTGGTACCTCCGCGAGCGTCGGAACAGCTCCGCGGCCCGCGCGTACAGGCGGTGGCGTCCCGCGGCGAGGTAGCACGGCGTCCGCAGCGCCCACGAGGCCGCGACGAACCCCGGTTGGTCGCCGGCGGCGACCGCCCGGTCGAGGAGGCCGAGGGTCGCCGTCATCTCGGCGATCGCGGCGTCCGTCAGACGCGGGTGCGCCGGTGAACGCCAGCCACGACTCGATCCCGTCCCGGGTGGCGAGCAGCTCCTCCAGCTCGTCGACGGTGAGCGGTGCGACGGTCGCGCCCGCGTGGGGGGTGAGCTCGACGAGCCCTTCGCCCGCGAGCTGCTTCAGCGCGATGCGCACCGGCGTGACGCTCACGCCGAGCCGGTCCGCGAGGTCGCGGATGGGGAGCCGCGCACCCGGCGTCGAGCGTTCCGTCCAGGATCGACTCGCGCAGCTCGTCGGCGATCAGGTTCTCCGCCGTGCGGCCGCCGGCGAGCGGGGCGATCGCCGGCAGGCGCTCCGCCACGACGCCGCCCTGCGCCCTCCGGCTCGGACGACGGGCCGCGGGCGGGGACGGTGCGCTCGGCCATGCGGCGGAGACTACTCCGCCGCTGCCTCCGTCGGCCCTTCGCCGGCGTGCTGCGTCCGGGTGCCGTCGTGCGCGAGCACCTTCCCGGGGTTGAGCACGCCGGCCGGGTCGAACGCGGCCTTGATCGCGCGCATCAGCGGGATCAGGTCACCGTGCTCCTGCTCCAGCGCTCCGACCTTGCCGAGCCCGATCCCGTGCTCGCCCGTGCAGGTGCCGCCGCGGTCGAGCGCGTCGTCCACGACGTGGTGGACGAGCTCGTCCGAGAGCCGCAGCTCCTCGGGGTCTTCGGGATCGACCATCACGGCGACGTGCAGGTTCCCGTCACCCGCGTGCCCGACGATCCCGGCGCGGAGCCCGAGGCGCTCGATCTCCCCGCGGGCGAACCGCGTCGCGCCTGCGAGCTCGGTCAGCGGCACGCAGACGTCGGTCGCGCGCTCCTTCGTCCCCGGCCATCGGCTCGCGATCGCGTGCGTGGCATCGTGGCGCGCGCGCCACAGCCGCGCGCGCGCGTCCGCGTCGCGCTCGTGGACGAGCTCGACGGCGCCGTGCGCCCGACAGACGTCCTGGACGAGAGCGAGGTCGGCGTCGACCGTCTCGGCGCTCCCCGTCGCCTCGACGAACAGGCAGGGGCCCTCGCGATACGCGGTTCCGGAGTACGCGTTGACGGCGGCCACGAACCACGCGTCCAGCAGCTCGATCCGCGTCACGCCGGCGCCCACCGCCACGATCGCGGCAGCGGCGGCGCATGCCTCTTCGATCTCCGGGAAGCGCGACGCGGAGCACGACCGCGTGGTCGAGGATCGGGTGCAGCCGAAGCGTCAGCTCGGTGATCACGGCGAGCGTGCCCTCCGATCCGACCAGCAGCCCCGTGAGGTCGTACCCCGCCGACGACTTGGCCGCTCGAGAGCCCGTGCGGATCACCCGGCCATCGCCGGTCACCGCCTCGAGCGCGAGCACGTTCGGCCGCATCTTCCCGTACGCGGACCGTCGTCGTCCCGGCCGCGTTCGTCGCCGCCATCCCACCGAGCGTGGCGTCGGCCCCCGGGTCGACGGGGAACGAAGAGCCCGTGCGCACCGGCCGCGCGCTCGAGGGCGAGACGGCGTGACGCCGGCCTGCACGGTGGCGGTCAGGTTCTCGGGCGAGACCTCGACGATGCGGTCGAGGCGGGAGAGATCGAGGCTGATCCCGCCGTGCACCGGGATCACGTGTCCCTCGAGGCTCGTCCCTGCACCGAACGGGACGACGGGCACGCCGCGCTCGGACGCGCGTGCGAGGACGAGCGCGACCTCGTCGGTGGAGGCGGGGTAGACGACGAGGTCGGGACGGCGCGGGGCGTGGAACGTCAGGTCAGCGCCGTGGAGGTCGCGCTCGGACTCGCCGTCGCGCACCCGGTCGTGAGCGAGGGCAGCGCGCAGCTCGTCGGCGAGCGCCGCGACCGAGGTCGTCGCTCACGCCGCGTCGTCCTCCGACGGCAGGCCGGGAGCGACGCGGTCGACGGCCCAGCGAAGGCTGGCCTGCACGGCGCGCTCGGCCGCCTCGCCGTCACGGGCCTCGCACGCCGCGAGGAAGTCGGGATAGCGGCTCACCGATCCGGCGAAGCGCTCGGCGCTGGAGAGGACGAGGCGGTTGTAGCGCTCCGAGCGGCGGAAGAGCCGCTCGACCTCCTCCACGAGCCGCCGGCGCCCCGAGGCCCGGTAGCACGTCGAGAAGTACGCCCACCGCAGCTCGAGGTAGCGGTCGACGGCCTCGGCTGCCGCCGCCTCGCGCAGCTCGGCCAGGAGCGCGCGCATCACGACGAGCTCGGCCTCGCCCACGAGCGGCGCGCTCGTGCGCGCAGCAAGGCCCTCGAGACCGGAGCGCGCCGCCGAGATCTCCTCGAAGTCCTCCCGCGTGAGCCGCCGCACGACCGCGCGGCCGGTCGACCCGGTCTCCACGAAGCCGTCGCGCTCGAGCGCGGTCAGCGCCGCCCGGACGGGGGTCTGCGAGATCCCGAGCCGCTCGGCCAGGTCACGTTGGACGAGCGGCGTGCCCTCGCGGAGCGCCCCGGTCACGATCAGCTCGCGCAGCACCGCCTCGGCCCGCTCCTCCGTGGAGGGGCGCTCCTCGAGCGGTGCGATCGGCAGCTGGGCGGACGGATCGGGCGGGTCTTCCATCGCGATCCATTCTGCGCTAGGCTCGAACGATCCGCAACATGCGATTTGCGATATCAAACACTCGGTGACGTGGTGAGGCTCTCCCGGACGCCCTCGGTGGCGGAGGTCGTGCAGGCGGCTGCGGGCCGCGCACGCGTCGCCCAGGGGCTGCGCCCCGTCATCCCGGGCTACGCGGTCGTCGGGCCGGCCGTGACGTGCGCCTGCGCGTGCGACGACAACCTCGCGCTCCATCGCGCCCTGCACGGCGCGCCTCCCGGAGCGGTCGTCGTCGCTGCCGCCGACGCGGCCTCCCATCGCGGCCACCTCGGCGAGCTGATGGCCCTCGACGCGCTCTCCGCCGGTGTCGCGGCGATCCTCGTCGACGGACCGGTGCGCGACCTCTCCGCCGTCGCCGGGCTCGGCCTGCCCGTCTTCCACCGTGGGGTCGGGGCGGCGCCGTGCGCGAAGGAGCGCGCCGTCTCCGTCGGGAAGCGCGTCGTCCTCGGCGGGGTCGAGGTCGATCCGGGCGACATGGTCGTGGCCGACGACGACGGCATCGCCGTCGTCTCCGCGTCGGACTGGCCCGACATCGTGCGGGCGGTCACGGCCCTGCAGCAGCGCGAGGACGGGATCAGAGCCCGGCTGGCCGCAGGCGAGCGGCTCGCGGACGTGCTCGGCCTCGCCGGAGAGGGGGCGGGCGCCCGGTGAGCGCGCGGTGCGGCGTCGACGTCGGTGGCACGTTCACCGACGTGATCCTCCACGGCGCCGACGGGAGCGTGCGCGTCCACAAGCTGCTCTCCACCCCGCCGAGCTACGACGAGGCGGTGGTCGACGCCGTCTCGGGACTCGCCGCCGCCGAGGGGGCGGAGCGGGTCGCCGAGGTCGTCCACGGCACGACGGTCGCGACGAACGCCGTGCTGCAGCGACTCGGCGCCGAGACCGCGCTGCTCACGACCGCGGGCTTCCGCGACGTGCTCGAGCTGCGTCGGCTCCGCGTGCCGCACATGTACGACCTCTTCTGGCGCAAGCCGCCCCCGCTCGTCGCACGGCGGCTGCGCTTCGAGGTGCCCGAGCGGCTGGCGGCCGACGGCACGGTCGTCGTGCCGCTCGACGAGGACGCCGTGCGGGCGATCGCGGCCCGTCTGCGCGTGCTCGGGGTCGACTCCGTGGCGGTGTGCTTCCTCCACTCATACCTGTACCCGGGGCATGAACGCCGCACGGGCGCGATCCTCGCCGAGGAGCTGCCGGGAGCGACCGTGTCCCTCTCGAGCGAGATCCTGCGCGAGCAGCGCGAGTACGAGCGCAGTGCCACGACCGTCGTGAACGCGTACGTGCGCCCGCTGATGGCGTCGTACATCGATCGGATCCGCACCGGGCTCGATCGCGTGGGCCTCGACAGCGCCCCTCTCGCGATCATGCAGTCGTCCGGTGGGGTGATGACGTCCGAGGACGCCAAGGTGCGACCCGTCTTCGCTCTCGAGTCCGGGCCCGCGGCGGGGGTCGTGGCGGCCCTCGGAATGGTGCAGCGGCTCGGCGTCGCCAACGCCATCGCCTTCGACATGGGCGGCACGACTGCGAAGGCGTCGCTGATCGAGGCCGGCGCGATCGCGCGGGGCCGCGAGTACGAGGCGGGCGGCTCGATCTCGGCGGGAAGCCGGCTGATCCGCGGCGCGGGAGAGCTGTTGCGGATCCCGACGATCGACATCGCCGAGGTCGGCGCCGGTGGCGGCAGCATCGCGTGGCTCGACGCGGCCGGCGGCCTCCAGGTCGGGCCGCGCAGCGCAGGGGCCGCCCCGGGCCCTGCCTGCTACGGGCGCGGCGGCGTCGAGCCGACCGTCACCGATGCGAACGTCGTCCTCGGGCTGATGCCGGCCGGGCAGGTCGCGGACGGGCAGATCACGATCCGGCGGGAGCTGGCGGAGGCTGCGATCGAGCGCGTCGCCGCCCCGCTCGGGCTCGGCCTGCACGAGGCCGCGGACGGCATCCACCGCATCGCGAACGCTCGCATGACGCGCGCGTTGCGCTCCGTCTCGTCGGAGAAGGGACGGGATCCTCGTGACTTCGCGTTGATCGCCTACGGCGGCTCGGGTCCGGTGCATGCCAGCGGGCTCGCGGATGACCTCGGTGTGCGCACGATCCTCGTGCCCCCGGTCGCCGGTCTCTTCAGCGCGGTCGGGCTGCTCTTCGCGCGACCCGAGTTCCACGAGGTGCGGCCGTGCCACCTCGACGTCGACACGGTCGACCCTGCGGTCGTGGCCGCGCTCCTCGACGAGCTGGAGAGCGCGCTGCGCACGGCCTTCGCCGGGCGGGAAGCGCCGACCTGGGCGCGGTCGGCAGACCTCCGCTACGGCGGCCAGAGCTGGGAGATAGAGGTCGAGCTGCCGCCAGGCCCCGTCGACCGAGCTCTCCTCGCTGCGGTGCGGGAGCGCTTCGAGGACGAGCACGAGGTGCTCTACGGCGTCCGGGGCCAGCCCGGCTCGCCGGTGCAGGTGCGCGCGGTGCGTCTCGCGGCCCTCGGGGAGTCGTCGGCGACTCCGTCGTTCGAGGTCGCCGACGCGCTCGTCCCTGATCGCCATGCGACTCGCCGGGTCTGGCTGGCGGGCCAGACGGTCGAGGTGCCGGTGCGCGCGCGGAGCTCGTTCGGCGCGGAGCCGGTCGGCGGGCCCGCTCCTCGTCGACGAGTACGACACGACCGTCGTCGTCGCCCCGGGTTGGGGCGCGCGCCGCGACGCGGCCACCGGGACGCTCGTCCTCGAGCGGGAGGGCTCCCCATGAGCACGCCGCCGCAGCCCTCCACCGACCCCGTGACGCTGCAGATCGTCGCCAACGCGCTGCAGTCGATCACCGACGAGATGGCGACCACGATCACCCGCACCGCGCACTCGACCGTCGTGCGCGACGGGATGGACTTCTCCGGGCGCGCTCTGCAGCGCCAGGGGCGAGACCGTGGCCCAGGCGGTCAGCGTCCCGTTCCACCTGGGGTCGATCCCGACCGCGATCGAGTCGCTGCTCGCCCGGTACGGGGAGCGGCTCCGGCCCGGCGACGTCTACGTGATGAACGACCCCTTCGACGGCGGGATGCACCTGCAGGACGTGTTCGTCGTCAAGCCCGTGCACCTGGAAGGGGCGCTGCTCGGCTTCGCCGTGACGACGGCGCACCACGGCGACGTCGGCGGCCGGCTGCCCGGCTCGAGCGCGTGCGACAACACCGAGATCTTCCAGGAAGGGCTGCGGATGCCGTGGCTGCGCCTGTACGCGGAGGGCGAGCCGGTCGAGGAGGTGCACCGGCTGATCGAGGCCAACGTGCGGATCCCGAGGATGACCTTCGGCGACCTCGGCGCCCAGGTCGCGGCGTGCTCCGTCGCCGAGCGTGCGCTCCAGGCGCTCGCGGTCCGCCACGGCGTCGCGGAGCTCGCCGCGCTGATGGAGGCGCTGATCGACTACACCGAGCGCCTCGTCCGCCACGAGATCGCGTCCTGGCCGGACGGCACGGCGACGTTCACGGACTGGCTCGGCTCGGACGGCGTCGAGGAGCGCGACGTCGCGATCACCGCGACGATCACGATCCGCGGCGACGAGGTCGATCGCCGACCTGAGCGAGTCCGCGCCGATGGTGCGCGGCGCGCTGAACAGCACGCGCTCGTTCGTCCTGGCCTCCGTCTACCAGGTCGTGCGCTGCGCGCTCACGACCGAGGTGCCGAACACGGCCGGCGCGTTCCGGCCCGTGACCGTGATCACGAAGCCGGGCACGATCGCCGAGGTGGTGATGCCCGCGGCGTCGTCGATGCGCGGCGTCACCGGCTTCCGCATCCTCGACGCGCTCAACGGCGCGCTCGCGCAGCTGATCCCCGACCGCGTCCCGGCGGCGGGGGAGGGCGGCAACACGCTCGCGATCTTCGGCGCCGACGACCCGGCCACCGGCGAGCCGTTCGTCTTCTACGAGCTCGTCGTCGGCACGTGGGGCGGCACGCCGACGTGGGACGGCAACGACGGCGTCACGAACCCGGCCAGCCTCGCGGCGAACATCCCGATCGAGGTCGCGGAGTCGGAGTTCCCGATCGTCGTCGAGCGGTACGGGCTCGTTCCCGACACGGGCGGCGCGGGCACGTATCGGGGCGGGCTGGCGGTCGAGCGCGTGTGGCGCTGCCTCACGCCGGACACGTCGCTGATCGTGCGCTCCGACCGTGCGCGGCACCCGCCCTACGGGCTCGCCGGCGGGCTGCCGGGCGCGACCTCGAGCAACGTCGTCCTCCACCCGGACGGGTCGGAGACGGTCCTGCCGGCGATGTTCTCGACCACGATCCAGGCGGGTGACGTCTACGTGCACCGGATGGCCGGCGGTGGCGGCTGGGGCGACCCGCTCGACCGGGACCCGGCCGCGGTCGCGGAGGACGTGCAGGACGGGAAGGTCTCGGCCGAGGCGGCGCTCGCGCTGCACGGCGTCGTGATCGGACAGGACGGCCGCGTCGACGACGGGGCGACGAGCGCAGTGCGAGACGAGAGGAGACGGGCGTGAGAGAGCACCGCCGACGCAGTCGTGATCGGCGCGGGGATCATCGGGGCGAGCACGGCGCACTTCCTGACCAGGCTCGGCTACGGGGACGTCGTCCTCGTGGACAAGGCCAGGGTCTGCGGCGGCTCGTCGCAGTACTCCGCCGCCCACATCCGCCAGCACTACACGAACGAGGTCGCGATCCGCCTCGCGGTGCGCGCGGCGGGCTGGTTCGCGAACAGCGAGGAGGCCTTCGGCGGCCCGACCGGGTTCAGGCAGCTCGGGTACATGGTGATCGCGCCGCCCGAGGAGGCACAGGCGCTGCGCGACGTCGTGCCGGAGCAGCAGCGCCTCGGCGTGCAGACGGCGCTCCTCACGCCCGAGGAGGTCGTCCACCGCTGGCCCGAGCTCGAGCTCGAGGGGATCGCGCTGGCCTGCTTCGAGGAGACGTCGGGCTACGCCGACCCGGTGCTGACGGTGCAGACGATCGTCGAGACGCGCGCGGCGCCTGGGGCTGCACCTCTACGAGGGCTGCGAGGTGCTGGCGATCGAGACGGCCGGCGGCAGGGTCACGGGCGTCGTCACGACCGAGGGCGAGATCGCGACCGACGTCGTCGTCAACGCCTGCGGGCCGTGGGGCGACCGGATCGGCCGGATGGTCGGCGTCGAGTACCCGCTGCGCTTCAGCCGCGAGCACGAGGCGGTGTTCGACGCGCCGGAGGGGTTCGGCGAGATCCCGGTGATGTCGGACGTCGCGCAGCGCCTCTACTTCCGCAACTACGACGGCGGCAAGGTGCTCGTCGGGCAGGGCTGGCCGAAGCAGGTCGAGCCCGTCGACCCCGAGGACTACGACGACGGGGTCACGCAGGAGGCGCTCGACTACATGGTGCCGCGCCTCGTCCGCCGCCTGCCCGGCGCTGCGCGAGACGCTCTCGCAGCCGGGCTACGGCGGCGCGTTCGTGACGGGCTACTCGGGCGTCTACGACATCACGGAGGACTGGTACCCGATCGTCGGCGAGGAGGAGGTCGCCGGCTACTGGTCGGCGTTCGGCGGCAGCGGGCACTGCTTCAAGATCGGGCCGACGATCGGCGAGTCGCTCGCGGCGGCGATCGCGGGCGACCGAGGCGCCGATCGACATCTCGTCGCTCTCGGGCCGCCGCTTCGCCGAGGGGCGCACGTTCAGCTCCGTCTGGGGGGCGGGGAACCGCGCATGAGGATCGCCGCGTCACCGCGACGCCGCTCGCCGTCCCGTTCGCGCGCGTCTTCCACTGGCGCTCGGGCGTCCAGCGCGGGGCGAACCTCGTCCTCTTCGAGGTGGAGACGGACGACGGCGTCGTCGGCGTCGGCGAGTCGATCTGCGAGGACCCCGAGGCGGTCGGGCGTACGGGCTGCGCGATGGCCGAGGCGTTCGTCGGCCGCTCGCCGGGCGACGTCGAGGCGGTGCTCGGCGAGCTGTGGCGCGACGGCCGCTGGCGCTTTCACCCCGCGGTTCTCGCAGCAGGTCCTGAGCGGCATCGAGTGCGCGTGCTGGGACGCGCTCGGCAAGGGTCTCGGCGTGCCGGCCTCGACGTTCCTCGGCGGCCGCGTGCGCGACGAGGTGGACGTGATGGGGTTCGTCCAGGGCGACACCGCCGGACGGAGCTCGCGGCGCGACGCGGCCGCGCTCGTCGAGGCGGGGCACCGGGTCGTGTACGTCAAGGTCGGCCGCGCCGGGCGCGACGACGACGCCGGGTCGTCGGCGCCGTGCGCGACGCGATCGGCCCGGAGCCCCTGCTGCGCGTCGACGCGAACGAGGCGTGGGACGTGCCCGGCCGCCGTCGACGCGATCCGCCGGCTCGAGCGCGCACGGCCTCGACTGGGTCGAGCAGCCGATCGCCGCGGGCAACGTGACGGGCCTCGCCCGGGTGCGGCGCTCGGTCGAGGCGAAGATCGCGGCCGACCAGGCGGTGTTCACGCGCGCCGAGCTGCGCGCCGTGCTCGAGGCCGGAGGCGGCCGACGCGATCGTCGTCGGCAGCCACGAGTCGGGCGGCCTCTGGCGGCTGCGCCAGCTCGCCGCGCTCGCCGAGGCGCACGGGATCCCGGTCAACCGTCACGCCTGCCTGGAGAGCGCGATCTCGACCTTCGCCGCCCTCCAGGCGATGGCCGCCATCCCGAACCTGACGCTCGGCAACCAGATGACGCACCAGCTGCTCGCGGATCCGCTCGTGACGACGCCGCTGCCCGTGGTCGACGGGACGGATCGCCGTGCCGCGAGCGCCCGGGCCTCGGCTTCGAGCTCGACCGGGACGCGGTCGCCGACGCCGCGCGAGCGGCACGCGCGCCAGGGGCCGTACGGCCCGTCGACCCGGAGGAGGTGACGGTGGCATGAGCGCGCCCGTGAAGCGACGACCCTCGATCCGATCACGTTCGAGGTGATCCGCAACGCGCTCGTCGCGGCGACGGACGAGATGGTCCTGACCCTGCGACGCAGCGCCTACTCGACGAACATCAAGACGCGGGCGGACTTCTCGTGCGCGTTCTTCGACGCCGAGCTGCGCGCCGTCGCGCAGGGGTTCACGCAGCCCGTCCACCTCGGCTCGATGGTCGAGCAGGTGCCGCACGCGGTGCAGGACGTACGGCCCGGAGAACCTCGGCCCGGGAGACGTGATCATCACGAACGACCCCTACCCGAGCGGTGTGCACCTCAACGACGTCAGCCTGATCTCGCCGGTCTTCGTGGGCGGCGAGCTCCTCGGCTACGTCGCGAACCTGGCGCACCACGTCGACGTCGGCGGCGGCGCCCCGGCGTCGATCGGCGCGTTCCGGGAGGTGTTCCAGGAGGGCGTGATCATCCCGCCGGTGAAGGTCGTGCGAGGGCGGGCGGATCGTCGACGACGTGTTCGCGCTGATCCTCGCGCAGATCCGCTCGAAGCACGAGACGGCGGGGGACTTCCGCGCGCAGATCGCCGCGAACGCGACGGGCGTGCGGCGGCTCGAGGCGCTCGTCGCGCGCCACGGCCACGCGACGATCGTCGGCGGCGATGCGCGAGCTGCTCGACTACACCGAGCGGCGCACGCGGGCCGAGGTCGCCGCGCTCCCGCACGGCGTCTACGAGGCCGAGGGCTCGGTCGACACCGACGGCTACACGGACGAGCCCGTGCGGCTGCGCGTGCGGGTCGAGATCAGCGCCGACGGGATGGCGTTCGACCTGACCGGGAGCGACCCGCAGCGCCGCGCGCCCGTCAACTCCACCTACGCGCAGACCTTCTCCGCCTGCGCCTACGCGCTCAAGTGCCTGATCGACCCGGACCTGCCCGTCAACGACGGCTTCTACCGGCTCGTCTCGCTCGACGCGCCCGCCGGGAGCGTGACGAACTGCACCTGGCCGTCGCCGGTCGTCGGCGGCTGGGAGACGCAGTTCCGGCTCGTCGACGTGATCTTCCGCGCGCTCCTGCCCGACGATGCCGACGGCGCTGCCCGCAGGGACGAAGGCGATGGCGTGCCACGCCGGGTTCGGCGGGATCGACGCGGTCACGAACGAGTACGTCTGCTTCCTCGAGACGTTCGCGGGCGGCTACGGGGGCCGGCACGCGAGCGACGGGCCCGACGCCGTGCAGGTGCACGGCCAGAACACCGAGAACGCGCCGGTCGAGGAGACGGAGGCGAACTACCCGGTGCGGATCGCGCGCCTCGCGCTCGTCGAGGACTCCGACGGGGCGGGACGGTTCCGCGGCGGCCTCGGGCTGCGCAAGGACTTCCTCTTCGACCGCCCGACGACGTTCACCGTGCTCGCCGACCGCACCCTGTCGGGGCCCGCGGGCGCCTTCGGCGGGCTGGACGGGCGCGTCGCCGAGTACGTCCTCGTCCGCGACGGCGTGGAGACGCGGCTCGGCGCGAAGACGACGGTGGCGATCGAGGCGGGCGACGTCGTCAGCTACCGCACCTGCGGCGGCGGCGGCTACGGCCCGCCGTCCGAGCGCGACCCGCAGCGCGTGCTGCGCGACGTGCTCGAGGGGAAGGTGAGCGTCGAGCGGGCGCGCGACGTCTACCGCGTCGCGATCCGCGACCGGCGCGTCGACGAGGCCGCGACCGCGGAGCTGCGCGCATGATGCGCCGCGTCGGGAGCCGGGCCGGCCGGGCACCTCGATCCCATCACGTTCGAGGTGATCCGCAACGCGCTCGTCGCGGCGACCGACGAGATGGTGCTGGCCCTCAAGCGGAGCGCCTACTCGACGAACATCAAGACGCGGTCGGACTTCTCGTGCGCGTTCTTCGACGTCGAGCTGCGCACGGTCGCGCAGGCGTTCACGCAGCCGGTCCACCTCGGCTCGATGGTGCAGCAGGTGCCGCACGCGGTCCGGCGCTACGGTGCCGAGAACCTCGGCCCGGGCGACGCGATCGTCACGAACGACCCGCATCCCCGCGGAGTCCACCTCAACGACGTCAGCCTGATCTCGCCGGTGCACGTCGAAGGCGAGCTCGTCGGCTACGTCGCGAACCTGGCGCACCACGTCGACGTCGGCGGCGGCGCCCCGGCGTCGATCGGCGCGTTCCAGGAGGTGTTCCAGGAGGGCGTGATCATCCCGCCGGTGAAGGTCGTCGAGGGCGGCCGCATCGTGGACGACGTGTTCGCGCTGATCCTCGCGCAGATCCGCTCGAAGCACGAGACGGCGGGGGACTTCCGCGCGCAGTTCGCCGCGAACGCGACGGGCGTGCGACGCATCGACGCTCTGGCGCGGCGCCACGGGCGCGCCACGCTCCTCGCGACGATGGAGGAGCTCCTCGACTACACCGAGCGGCGCGTGCGGGCCGAGGTCGCACAGCTCGCGCCGGGAAGGTACGAGGCCGAGGGCACCGTCGACAACGACGGCTACACCGACCGGCCGGTTCGCCTTCGGGCCGGGATCGAGATCACCCCGGACGGACTCCACTTCGAGACGTCAGGCTCCGACCCGCAGCGACGGGCACCGGTCAACTCGACGTACGCCATGACCTTCTCGGCCTGCGCGTACGTGCTCAAGTGCCTGATCGATCCGGACCTGCCCGTGAACGACGGCTTCTACCGGCTGTTCAGCCTGAGCGCGCCGGAGGGCACGGTCACGAACTGCTCCTGGCCCGCGCCCGTCGTCGGCGGCTGGGAGACCCAGACGCGTCTCGTCGAGGTGATGTTCCGCGCCCTCCTGCCCGCCTTCCCGGAGCGACTCCCCGCAGGGACGAAGGGGATGATGTGCCAGGCGGGCTTCGGCTCGCTCGACGTGGCCAGGGGCAGCTACACGTGCTTCTACGAGGCGCTCGCAGGCGGGTACGGCGCCCGCCATGCGAGCGACGGGCCCGACGCGGTGCAGGCCCACGGCCAGAACACCGAGAACGCGCCGATCGAGGAGACGGAGCTGAACTACCCCGTGCAGATCGCGCAGCTCTCGCTCGTCGAGGACTCCGAGGGGCCGGGCCGGTTCCGGGGCGGGCTCGGCCTGCGCAAGGACTTCCGCGTTCTGCAGCCGACGACGTTCACGATCCTCGCCGACCGCGACAGGGCGGGCCCGTGGGGCGCCGGCGGCGGGCACGACGCGGACGTGGCGCGCTACGTCCTCGTCCGCGACGGCGTCGAGTCGCCCCTCGGGTCGAAGAGCACCACCGACCTGGTCGCGGGCGACGTGGTGAGCGTGCGCAGCTGTGGGGGAGGCGGGTTCGGCCCGCCCTCCGAGCGCGACCCGGAGCGCGTGCTGCGCGACGTGCTCGAGGGGAAGGTGAGCGTCGAGCGCGCCCGGGAGCACTACCGCGTGGCGATCGTCGACCGGCGAGTCGACGAGCAGGAGACCAACGACCTGAGAGGAGCTGCATGAGCGTCCGGCTGGCGATCGACATCGGAGGCACCTTCACCGATGCCACGCTGATCGACGAGCAGACGGGGGAGGTGTCGATCGCGAAGGTGCTGACGACGCCGTCCGACCCGTCAGAGGGATTCATGCAGGCCGCTGCGCGGGCGCTGCAGGAGGGCGGCGTCGACGCGGGCGAGGTGCGCTTCGTCGTCCACGCGACGACCGTCGCGACCAACGCGATCATCGAGGGGAAGATCGCGCGCAGCGGCTTCGTCACCACCGACGGGTTCCGCGACCTGCTCGAGATCGCGCGTCAGGTGCGGCCGACGCTCTACGACACGCAGTTCGAGAAGGCGCGCCCGCTCGTGCCGAGAGACCGGGCGGTGGTCGTCGGCGAGCGCCTCGGCCCCAAGGGCGAGGTGCTGCGCCCGCTCGAGGAGGAGAGCGTGCGCGAGGCGGCAGCGGTGCTGCGCCGCGAGGAGGTCGAGTCGGTCGCCGTCTGCCTCCTGCACTCCTACGTCAACGCGGAGCACGAGCGGCGGGTCGGGGAGATCCTCGCGCAGGAGCTGCCGGGCGTGCCGGTCTCGCTCTCCTCGGAGGTCGCGCCCGAGATCCGGGAGTACCTGCGCGCGTCCACGACGGTGATCAACGCCGTGATCCGCCCGGTCGTGCAGCGCTACCTCGAGCGGATCGAGGAGCGGCTGGCGCAGGCAGGCGTCGAGGCGAAGCTGCTCGTGATGCAGTCGAGCGGCGGCATCTTCGGCTCCGATGCAGCGGCCGTGCGTCCTGTGTTCATGGTCGAGTCCGGGCCGGCGGCCGGCGTGATCGCGTCCGCGCACCTCGGCGAGACGCTCGGCCGGCCCGACATCCTCTCGTTCGACATGGGCGGCACGACCGCGAAGGTCGGCCTGATCCAGGGCGGCCGCCCGTCGGTGACGAAGGACTACAACGTCGGCGGTCACGCAGGCGCGGGGATCGGCGGGATGTCGCTCTCCGGCTACCCCGTGCGCACGCCCGTCGTCGACCTCGTGGAGATCGGTGCGGGCGGCGGCTCGATCGCGTGGATCGACTCGGGCGGCCTGCTCCGCGTCGGGCCACAGAGCGCGGGCGCCGATCCAGGGCCGGTCTGCTATCGGCGGGGCGGCACCGAGCCAACCGTGACCGACGCCAACGTCGTCCTCGGCCGGCTCAACCCGAGCTACTTCCTCGGCGGCGAGATGGATCTCGACGTGGAGGGCGCGCGACGGGCGATCGAGGAGCGCTGCGCGAAGCCGCTCGGGCTGTCCGTCACTCGAGGCCGCGAACGGGATCGTCGAGATCGCGAACGCCGCCATGGTCAACGCCCTCCACCTGATCTCGGTGCAGCGCGGCTACGACCCGCGTGACTTCGTGCTCGTGGGGTTCGGCGGTGCCGGCCCCGTGCACGCGAACGCGCTCGCCCGCGACGCCGAGATGCCGACGCTGCTGATCCCGCCGAGCCCGGGCATCTTCTCTGCGACCGGCCTGCTGACCACCGACCTCAAGCGCGACGCGGCGGTGATGGTGATGCGCAGGCTCGAGGAGCTCGACCACGGCGAGGTCGCGACGACGTTCGCCCATCTCGAGGAGGCGGGTCGCGCGGAGCTCGAGGCGGAGGGCGTCGGCAGCGAGTCGATCGCGTTCCTGCGCCAGGTCGACGTGCGCTACGTCGGCCAGAGCTTCGAGCTGACGATCCCGGCCGGCGACGGCCTGCTCGAGCGCTTCCACGCGGAGCACGACCGCACCTACGGGTTCGCGGCGCCCGGCGAGCCCGTCGAGGTGGTGAGCCTGCGTCTGACGAGCGTCGGCAGGATCGAGAAGCCGCCGTTGCGGCATCTCGCGCCGGGGTCGGCGCCCGCGCCGAAGGGCCACCGACCGGTGTACTTCGCCGAGGCCGGTGATTACGTCGAGTGCCCCATCCACGACCGGTACGCCCTCCCGGCGGGCGCGACCTTCCGTGGCCCCGCGATCGTGGAGGAGTTCGACTCGACCACCGTCGTCCATCCGGGCTTCTCGGTGCGGGTCGACGACGTCGGCAACCTCGTGATCGAAAGGGAGGCGGCATGAGCGAGCGCGACCGCTACGGCATCGTCCTGTCGAAGAACGTGATGGTCCCGATGCGGGACGGCGTGCGGCTCGCCTTCGACGTGTACAGGCCCGCCCGCGACGGCGACTTCGTCGAGGGCGTGTTCCCGACGATCATGCTGCACACCCCGTACGACAAGACCGACAAGCGCTACAGCGAGATCGCGGACTTCTTCGTGCCCAGGGGCTACAACGTCGTCCTGATCGACCTCCGCGACCGGTACCGCTCGGAGGGGTCGGGCGTCTACTACCACGCTGCGACGCCGCACACCGGGCGGGACGGCTACGACATCTGCGAGTGGATCGCGGCGCAGCCGTGGTCGAACGGCCGGATCGGCACGGTCGGCAGCTCGTACGCCGCGATCACCCAGGTGCGCACGGCGATCGAGGCGCCACCGCACCTGACCGCGATCTGGCCCGACGTCGTCCCGACGAACAGCTTCCAGAACCAGTGCCGCGAGGGCGGCGCGATGCAGCAGCACATGTTCTGGGCGCTCTTCATCCACGCGCAGGACGCGCAGGACATCGCAGACGACCCCGCCAAGCAGCAGGACGTGTGGAACGACCTGCGCGACCTGCGGCAGCTCTTCCGCGCGACGCCGTGGCGCCGCGGCCAGACCGCGTTGCGCCACGTGCCGCCCCTGGAGGACTCGCTGCTCGACTACTACACCCGCGGTGCTTACGACGAGTACTGGAAGCGCGTGGAGCACGACTACACGCTCTTCTGGGAGCAGCACGCCGACATCCCGGTGACGATGTCGACCGGGTGGTACGACCCGTTCCCGACCGCGGACACGGAGTACTTCACAGCGATGACCGAGCTGAAGCGCTCTCCGATGCGGCTCGTCGTCGGCCCCTGGAGCCACGTGGGGATGCGAGGGGATGCGACGTTCTGCCACGACGTGGACTTCGGCGTGCAGAGCGTGTGGGGGGTGCAGCGCTACTTCGAGGAGCAGCTCGCGTTCTTCGAGCGGTGGCTTCCTGACGGCGCGACGGGGCAGCCGGAGGGCGAGGCGCCGGTCCGGATCTTCGTGATGGGCGGCGGGTCGGGTCGGATGACGGCGGAGGGCAAGCTCGATCACGGCGGCCGTTGGCGCGAGGAGCACGAGTGGCCGCTCGCGCGCCGCGTCGAGACGACGTACTGGCTGCACGCCGACGGGTCGCTCGCGCCGACGCGCCCGCGTGCGGACGCCGCGCCGAGACGCTTCACGTTCGACCCCGCCCACCCGGTGCCCACCCTGGGCGGGCTCTACTGCTCGATCGGGGAGCTCCCCGCCGAGGGAGCCGGCATGGAGCAGGCCTGGGCGCGCTTCCTCAGCCCCGTGCTGCGGCTGCGCGACCTGCTCACGCCGGGGCCGGTCGACCAGAAGGAGGAGCCGCGCTTCTTCGGGTCGGAGCCCCCCTACCCGCGCCTCTCGGAGCGGCCGGACGTGCTCGTCTTCCAGACAGATCCGCTGCTCGAGCCGATCGAGGTGACCGGACGGGTGCAGGTGCGGCTCTGGGTCTCCTCGAGCGCGCTCGACACCGACTTCACCGCGAAGCTGATCGACGTGCACCCGCCGAACGCAGGACTACCCGGAGGGGTTCGACATGATCCTCAACGACTCGGTGATCCGCTGCCGCTACCGCGAGGGCTTCGACCGGGAGGTGCTGATGACGCCGGGCGAGGTCTACCCGGTCACGATCGAGCTGCCGCCGACGAGCAACCTCTTCGACGTCGGGCATCGGATCCGGGTCGACGTCTCGTCGTCGAACTGGCCGCGCCTCGACGTGAACCCGAACACCGGCGAGCCGATGGGCCGGCACACCCACCAGGTCGTCGCCGAGCAGACGGTGTACCTCGACGCGGACCGGCCGTCGCACGTCGTCCTGCCGGTGATCCCGGGCTAGCGATGGGGTACGGCGTCGTCGCCGCGCTGGACGTGATGGTCCCGATGCGGGACGGCGTCCGGCTGGCGTTCGACGTGTACCGCCCGGGGATCGACGGCGCGTTCGCGGACGGGACGGTTCCCGACGCTGATGTGCCACACCGCCTACGACAAGGCGACGAGGCGCTACGTCGAGATCGCGGATTGGTTCGTGCCACGTGGCTATGCGGTCGTGCTCGCCGACATGCGCGACCGCTATCGCTCGGAGGGGTCGGGGACGTACTTCCACTCCGCGACGCCGCACACGGGGCGGGACGGCTACGACATCGTCGAGTGGATCGCGGCGCAGCCCTGGTCGAACGGCCGGATCGGCACGGTCGGCAGCTCGTACGCAGGGCAGGTGCAGGTGCGCACCGCGCTCGAGCGGCCGCCGCACCTGACCGCGATCTGGCCCGACGTCGTCACGACGAGCAACTACGCGAACTGCGCCCGCGAGGGCGGCGCCATGCAGGGGCACATGTTCTGGGCGCTCCTCATCCACGCCCAGGACGCGCAGGAGGTGCTCCACGAGCCGGCCCTCGCCGCCGAGGTCTGGGACGACCTCCGGAACCTGCGGCAGCTCTACCGGGCGACCCCGTGGCGGCGTGGTCAGACCTCGCTGCGCCTCGTGCCGACGCTCGAGCAGACGCTGCTCGACTACTACACGCGGGGTGCCTACGACGCGTGGTGGGGGCGGGAGGAGTGCGACTACATCGCTCACTTCGACCGCCATGCCGACGTGCCGATGACGGTGTCGTCGGGCTGGTTCGACCCGTGGGCGGGGCCCGACGCCGACTACTGGGCGGCGATGACCGCGCAGAACGCGTCGCCGCAGCGGCTCGTGCTCGGCCCCTGGAGCCACGTCGGGATGCGCGGGGAGGCGAGCTGGTGTCACGAGGTCGACTTCGGCCCCGACAGCGTCTGGGGCGTCGAGCGCTACTTCGCCGAGCAGCTCGAGCACTTCTCTCGCTGGCTGCCCGACGACGCGCCGGGGCACCCCGAGAGCGAGGCGCCGATCCGCATCTTCGTGATGGGCGGCGGGTCGGGCCGGATGACGGCGGAGGGGAAGCTCGACCACGGCGGGCGCTGGCGCGAGGAGCACGAGTGGCCGCTCGCCCGACGAGTGGAGACGACCCTCTGGCTGCACGGCGACGGAGCCCTGCGCGACGAGCCGCCGCCGGCCGACACGCAGCCGCTGCGCTACGCGTTCGACCCGTCGCATCCCGTGCCCACGATCGGGGGCGCCTACTGCGCGATCGGCGAGCTGCCGGAGGAGGGCGCGGGGATGGAGCAGGCCTGGGCCCGGTTCCTCCATCCGGTGCTGCGGCTGCGCGACCTCCTCACGCCTGGGCCGGCCGACCAGCGCGAGGACCCGCGCTTCTTCGGCTCGGAGCCGCCGTACCCGCGGCTCTCCGAGCGACCCGACGTCCTCGTCTTCCAGACCGAGCCGCTGGACGAGCCGGTCGAGCTGACGGGGCCGTCGGTCGTGCACCTGTGGGTCTCGTCGTCCGCGCTCGACACGGACTTCACGGCGAAGCTGATCGACGTGCACCCGCCGAACGAGGACTACCCGGAGGGGTTCGACATGCTCCTCGTCGACTCCGTGATCCGCTGCCGCTACCGCGAGGGGTTCGACCGGGAGGTGCTGCTCGAGCCGGACGTGCCTGTCCCCGTCACGATCTCGCTCTGGGCGACGAGCAACCTCTTCGACGCCGGCCATCGGATCCGCCTCGACGTCTCGTCGTCGAACTGGCCTCGGCTCGACGTCAACCCCAACACCGGCGAGCCGATGGGTCGCCACACGCACCAGGTCGTCGCGCAGCAGGCGGTGTACGTTGACGCGGCCCGTCCATCCCACGTCGTCCTCCCGGTGATCCCACTCTGACCCGTATCCCCGCGATCGCTTGGTGCCGCGTGCCCGCGGGGCCATTCACGATGGGCAGCGACCCGCATGCGGCGCACCCTCCGGATGCCGACGAGACGCCCCGGCACGCCGTCGAGATCGCGCCGTTCCGGCTCGGCCGCACGGCCGTCACCAACGCCCAGTACCGCCGGTTCGTCGACGAGACGGATCGACCTCCACCGAGCTCGTGGCCCGGCGGCGGGATCCCCCCGGGTCAGGAGGACGTCCCCGTCACCTACGTCTCCTGGCACGACGCCGCAGGCTTCTGCGCCTGGGCGGGAGGGAGGCTGCCCACGGAGGCCGAGTGGGAGGCCGCCGCGACCGGTGGGGACCGGCGGCTCTGGCCGTGGGGCGACGCGCCTCCCACCTCCGAGCTCGCCGTCTGCGAGCGGGGCATCGGAGGGCCCGAGCCGGTCGGCGGCAGAGCCTCCGGGGCATCCCCCTGCGGCGCGCTCGATCTTGCCGGGAACGTCGCGGAGTGGGTCTCCAGCGCCTACCGGCCATACCCCTTCGACCCGGCCGACGGGCGCGAGCACGCCCGCGACGACGAGCCGCGCGTCGTGCGCGGCGGCTCGTACATCCACGGCGCAGGCGACGTCCGCGCGGCTGCACGCCGCCCGCTCCTCCCCGGCGCCGTCGACACCTACGTCGGCTTCCGCCTGGCGCTCGAGGCCGACGGCACGGCGCCGCCCGTGCCGGTCGTCGCCGTACCAGGCGGGCGCGTGTTGATCGGACGTGACCCGGTCGAGCGCCGGGGTCCGGCGCTCCCGGACGAGCATCCCGCCGCCGAGGTCGACCTTCGCGCCTTCGACATCTCTCGGACGCCGGTGACCAACGAGCACTACGCGGCATTCGTGGCCGCCACCGGGCACCGCGCGCCGCTGCACTGGGGCACCACCGCGCCGCACGCGGACATCCGCTCCCATCCCGTCACCTGGGTCGACCACGGGACGCCCTGGCGTTCTGCGCCTGGGCGGGAGGGCGCCTGCCTACTGAGGCGGAGTGGGAGAAGGCCGCCCGGGGCGCCGACGGCCGCACCTATCCGTGGGGTGAGCAGAGCCCCACGGCGTCCCGCGCGCGCTTCGGCGCGGGGAGCAAGACCGGCGGCACGGCGCCCGTCGACGCCGACCCCGACGGTGCCTCCACGTGGGGCCTCGTGCAGGCGGCGGGCAACGTCTGGGAGTGGGTGGCGAGCGCCTATCGACCGTATCCCTACGACGCGGAGGACGGGCGTGAGGACCCGTCGTCGCCGGCGGAGCGGGTGCTGCGGGGCGGCTCCTTCGCGAGCCCGGCTCTCCACCTGCGGTGCGCGGCGCGGAGCCGCAGCTTCCCCGGGCGGCTGGCCCCGCACATCGGCTTCCGGGTCGCCCGCGATCTCTGACATATCGATGGCACTTGCCAACCACCGGAGTGGTATGATGTGGGCATGAGGGCGACGATCGACAGGGCGGGCCGCATCGTCGTGCCGAAGGCGCTCCGGGACAGCGTCGGCCTCCGCGCCGGCTCCGAGGTCGAGGTGACGGCCGACGGTGCCGGGATCAGGATCGAGGCGATCGCGGGCGAAGGGCTCGTCGAGGAGGGTGGACGACTCGTGATCCCTGCGTCCGGGGTGGCGATCGACGACGAGCTCGTCCAGGCGCTGCGCGATGCCGACCGCCGTTGAGACCGCAGCCCGGCCGGATCTGCTGGTCGACACGAGCGTGGCCGTGCCGCTCGTCGTGGCCGATCACTCCGCTCATGCAGCGGTGACGGCCGCGATCGGCGACCGAGAGCTCGGCCTCGCCGGACACGCCGCCTTCGAGACGTTCTCCGTGCTGACGCGCCTGCCGCCGCCGGCCCGGCGCGAGCCCAGGGTCGTCGAGCGCGTCTTGCGATCGGCATTCCCCGGCTCCTGCTTCCTCGGCGCGGACGCCACAGCCGATCTCCTCGACCGCCTCGCCGCACTCGGCGTCGCAGGGGGCGGGGTCTACGACGCCCTGGTCGGCGCCGTCGCGGCAGCCCACGAGCTCCCGCTCGCGACGCGCGACGTGCGTGCGCTCGACGTCTACCGCGCCCTCGACGTGGACATCCTGCTGATCGAATGAAAGGACGGGCATGCCCGATATCGACGAGGTAGACCCCGGCCGCCTGCGCGACCTCGCGCTCGAGCTCGTTCAGGTCGAGAGCCCCACCGGCGACACCGCCGAGGTGGCACGCCTCTTCGCGCGGCGGCTGGAGGAGATCGGGCTCGAGGTGGAGGTGCTCGACGAGGTCTTTCCCGCCACGCCGCTCGTGATCGGCCGCCTCCGCGGCGGCGAGCCCGGGCCCACGGTCGTCCTGAACGGGCACCTCGACACGGTGCCGATCCCGCACGACCCGCCACGCGTCGAGGACGGCCGGATCTTCGGCCGCGGCAGCGCCGACATGAAGGGCGCCCTCGCCTGTGCCGCCGAGGTGGCGCGCGTGCTGAGGGCGGCGGGGACGTTCCCCGGGGAGCTCGTCGTCCTCGCGACCGGGCTGCACGAGTCGCCGGGCGGCCGGGGAGAGGATCTCGCGTGGCTGCTGCAGGAGCACGGGTTCACCGCCGACGCCGTCGTCGTCTGCGAGCTCGGCAGCGACGCGTTCGTCGCGGCCCACCTCGGCTGCGCGACGGTCGAGATCACCGTCTCGCGCCCCGGGCTCGTCACCCACGAGCTGCGCACGCCCGCCGGCACGCCGCACCCGATCGTGGCGGCCGGCAAGGCGATCGACGCGATCGCGGCCCGCAACGCGGAGCTGGCGCTGGTGACGCACCCGCTCGTCGGCTCCGAGACCTTCTTTCTCGGCGAGGTGCACGGGGGTGACTTCTACAACCGCTTTCCCACGACGTGCAGCCTCGTCGGCACGCGCCGCTGGCTTCCGGGCAACGACGCCGCCGCCGTCGAGGCTGACACGCGCGAGCTGCTCGCCGCCGTCGCCGAGGAGACCGGCTGCGCGATCGACCTCGACCTGCGGCTCGTCCGTGAGGCCTACGAGATCGACCCCGAGCACCCGCTCTCCCTGGCGCTGCGCCGCGGCTACCTGGAGGTCACCGGGGCCGAGCTCCCCGTCTCGGGTGGCAAGCTCGTCGCCGACGCCGCGTTCTTCCACGGCGTCTGCAGCATCCCCGCGGTCTACCACGGTCCGGCCGGGAGCGGCGCGCACGGCGACGTCGAGTCGGTGGCGGTCGCCGAGCTCGTGCGCGCCACGAAGGTCTACCTCCGGATGCTCGAGCACCTGTGGGCATGAGCGATGCGCTCCCCACCTACGACGAGCTCCGGGCGTCCCACCGCTGGGCGCTGCCGGAGCGCCTGAACATCGGCGTCGAGGTCGCGGACCGCCAGCCGCCCGGTGATCCGGCGATCCTCGTCACCGACGGCCGCGAGATCACCCGCGTCGTCCGCTTCGGAGAGCTCGTCGAGCAGTCGAACCGACTCGCGAACGCCCTCGGTGCCCTCGGCGTGCGGGAGGGAGACCGGGTCGCGCTGATCCTCTCCCAGCGGCCCGAGACCGCAGTCGTCCACATCGCGGTCTACAAGCTCGGCGCGATCGCGCTTCCGCTCAGCTCTGCCTTCGGTCCCGACGCGCTCGCCGTGCGCCTGACCGGGGCAGAGCCGAAGGTCGTGCTCGGCGAGCACGACTCGCTCGAGCGAGTCCGTGCGCTCGGGTACGACGGGGTGCTGGTCGACGTCGACCGCGAGCTCGACGGGCTCCTGGCCTCGGCCTCGCCTGCCTTCACCGCCGTTCCGACGACGCCCGACACGCCGGCGCTGCTCGTCTACACGTCGGGCACGACCGGTGCGCCGAAGGGCGCGCTCCACGGGCACCGCGTGCTCACCGGGCACATGCCGGGGTTCCGCCTCTCGCACGACCTGTTCCCCCAGCCCGGCGACCGGATCTGGACGCCGGCCGACTGGGCGTGGATCGGCGGGCTCTACGACGTCGTCATGCCCGGCCTCGCGAGCGGGATGCCCGTGGTCGCCTTCCGCACGACGCGCTTCGATCCCGAGCGGGCCTACGAGGTGATGGCGCGGGCAGGGATCCGGAACGTCTTCATGCCGGCGACCGCGCTGCGGATGCTGCGCCGTGCCGACGGCCCGGCTCCGGCGCTGCGCACGCTCGCGAGCGGTGGGGAGACGGTCGGCGCGGAGACGGCCGCCTGGTGCGAGGAGCGGTTCGGGGTGCGGCTGAACGAGTTCTACGGACAGACCGAGGCCAATCTCCTGATCGGGAGCTCCGTCGCGTGGCCGTCGCGCCCCGGGTGGATGGGCCGCGCCTATCCCGGACACGAGCTGCGGCTGGTGGACGGCGAGATCGCCGTGCGTGTGGAGGGCGACCCGGTGGTCTTCCTGGGTTACTGGCGCGACGAGGCCGCGACGGCGGCGAAGGTGCGCGACGGGTGGCTCCACACCGGCGACCTCGCGGAGGTCGACGCGGACGGCGCCTACCGCAGCATCGGGCGCGTCGACGACCTCATCTCGAGCGGCGGCTACCGGATCGGGCCGGGCGAGATCGAGGAGTGCCTGATCCGGCACCCCGCGGTCGCCGTGGCGGCGGTGATCGGCGTGCCCGACGCGGTGCGCGGCGAGGTCGTGAAGGCCTTCGTCGTGCCCGCGCCCGGCGCGACGGGCTCGGAGGCGCTCGTCGCGGAGCTCCAGCAGCTCGTGCGCAGTCGCCTCGCGCCGTACGAGGTCCCGCGGACGATCGACTTCGTCGCCGAGCTGCCGCTGACGGTGACGGGGAAGATCCGCCGAGGAGAGCTGCGCCGCCGCGAGTCGGCGGCACGCCACGACGGCTGAGGCATGGAGCGCGTTCGCGCGCCGCCCCGCGCCGACGCGTGGGCGTCGGTGAACCGGGCAGCAGCCGGAGGTCGGCGGTCGGGCGCGCAGACCTGCTCGAGCAGGCGCAGCGGCCCGTCACGCCATGCAGACCCCGCCGTCGATGTCGTAGGCCTGCCCCGTGATCATCCGCGCCTCGTCGCCCGTCAGGTAGACGACCATCGGCGCGACGTCCTCGGGCTCGAGTCGGCCACCGATCGGCGTCAGGCCGCGCTCGTACTCCTCCCGGTCGCGGCCGAGCCGCTCGACGTCGTACGCGACACGCACGTCATTGAGAACCGTGCGCACGGGGCCGGGGCAGACGCAGTTGACCGTGATGCCCTCTCCCGCGACCTCGAGCGCCAGCGTGCGCATCAGCCCGAGCACCCCGTGCTTGCTTGCGACGTACGCACTGCCGTGGAGCGACGGCACGCGAGAGTTGATGGAGGCGATGGTGATGATGCGGCCCCATCGCTGCGCCCGCATGTGCGGCAGCGCAGCCTTCGCGAGCAGGTACGGGGCGGTGAGGTTGATCTCGAGCGTGAGGTCCCAGAACGCGTCGCGGAACTCCGCAACCGGCCGCGGATCGGCGCTCGAGCCGATGCCGGCGTTGTTGACGAGGACGTCGATCGGCCCGAAGGGGGCGGCCGCACGCCCGACCAGCGCCTCGGTCTGGGCGCGATCGGAGAGGTCGCAGGCGAGCGCGGTCGCCCGACCACCCGCCGCCGAGATCTCCGCCACGGTGGCGTCGAGCTCGTCCCCGCTGCGGGCGCTCGCGACGACGGCGGCTCCCGCTGCCGCGAGCGCGAGCGACGTGGCGCGGCCGATCCCGCGTCCGGCGCCGGTCACGAGTGCGACTCGTCCATCGAGCTGTGTCACGCGTACCTCCTCATCCGATGTCAGGCGTGTAGCGGGCCTCCGTCAGCCGGACGACCCACGTCGCGCACCCGTCCGCGCCGAGCTCGACGATCCGGTACCCGGGAGCGGAGCGGACGAAGAGCTTCGCCGGGCTCGTCGGGCTGAACTCGAGGCCGGTGGACGGCGTGGTCACGATCTCCGCGTTCCCGACCCGCTCGGTGCGCTCATGGTGGATGTGGCCGCAGCAGACGAGCCGCACCCGCGGCTCCGCGACGAGCAGCTCGCGCAGCAGCTCCTTCCCGTCGAGCCCGATCCGGTCGAGCCAGTCCTGCCCCGTGTCGAGCGGCGGGTGGTGCATGAACAGCACCGCGTCCGCCGGGTCGTGAGCGCGCAGCTGCGCCTCGATCCAGCGGATCTGCTCCTCGTCGATGCGTCCGCCGACGTCGCCGGGCACCTGGGTGTCGAGCCCGAGGCACAGCCAGTCGCCCGCGTGAAACGAGAACGAGATCCGCTCGCCACCCTCGCCGCCGATCCGGTCCCCGAAGACCGCGCGCAGCACAGGACGCGCGTCGTGGTTTCCGGGTAGCTGCCACAGCCGATCGAGCCAGGGGGCGAGCATCTCCCGCAGCCCCGCGTAGGTCTCGGGCAGATCGTCGTGGGAGTGGTCGCCGGTGATCACCAGGTGGTCGACGGGGCCGGCGTGCTCGGCCACGTGGGCGAGCACGTCCCGGAGCAGCTCCCGGGTCGGGATGCCGAACAGGCGCTCCTCCGGGTCGCGGAAGAGGTGCAGGTCGGTGAGCTGGACGATGCGAGCGGTCACGGGGTTGAGTCTCTCACCGCACGACGCCGCCTGGCCGGGCGCCCGTCGGAGCCCCGTCGCGCCACACGCGCTCACCCGCCACCCACACACCGACGACGCCCTCGGGCGACCGGCACGGGTCGGCATACGTCGCCGTGTCGACGTAGCGCGCCGGGTCGAGCAGGACGAGATCCGCGCGCAGGCCCCTCGCGAGGCGTCCCCGGTCGGCGAGGCCGAGCCTGTCCGCGGCGCGCGCGGTGAGCCGTGCCACGGCCTCCTCGACCGGCACGAGACCCTCGCGGAGGACGAAGCGCCCCAGGAACCGCGGTGCGGTGCCGTAGACCCGCGGATGGGGATGCGGCCCGAAGATCCCGTCCGACCCGACCAGCTGCAGGCGGTGTCTGGCGATCTCGCGGACGGCCGCGTCCGAGGCGTAGTGGAGCACCATCGCGACGTCGAGCGCGCACTCGCTCAGCAGGTCGAGGGCGGCGGCAACCGGGTCGCAGCTCCGCTCCTCCGCCACGGCCGCGAGCGAGCGCCCGGCGAGCGCGTCGTTCGGCGGCGCCGCGCTCGCGAGCTCGATCCGCTCCGGCCCGAGCGTCCCCAGGATGTTCTCCCAGCCGGGAAGGCCGTCGGCGATGTCCTCGGCGATCCGCCGTCGGGCGTCGCGGTCGCGGACGCGGCGAAGCGTCCCGGAGGCGCCGTCCTCCTGCGCCCAGCCGGGCAGGAGGCTCGCGAGGAGCGTGCTCCCAGCGCCGTAGGGGTACTGGTCGAACGTCACGTCGTGCGCCGCGGCCGCGCGCTCGAGCAGCTCCAGCAGCGGCCCGACGAGGCGCTCGTCGGCGAGCGACTTCAGGTGGGAGACGTGCAGCGGCGCACCCGACGCCCGGGCGACCTCGATCATCTCCTCCATCGCCTCCAGCAGCCCCGCGCCCTCGTTGCGGACGTGGGGGACGAGCGGTGCGCCGAACGCGGCGGCCTCCTCTGCGAGGGCGAGGAGCTCGTCGGTCGCCGCGTAGGCGCCCGGGAGGTAGACCAGGCCGTAGGAGAGCGTCCGCGCGCCGGCTTCCAACCCGCGTCGCACCTCGGCGCGCATCGCCCGGAGCTCGCCCCGGTCGGGAGCCACGCGCCCGCCGCCGAGGATGAGATCGCGCACCGCCCCGTGCCCGATCGACGGGACGAGCGAGACGGCCGGCCGCGTCGCGTCCAGCGCGTCCAGATACTCCTCGAAGGTCGACCACGTCCACGTCGCCGGCCCAGGCCCCTCGAGCGGTCGGAGGTACGTCTGGCGCTCCCTCCTGCGCTCGGGCGCGACCGGAGCGGGCGCAAGCCCGTCGGGGTTGATCACCTCGGTGGTGAAGCCCTGGGCGAGCTTCGGCGTGAGCAGCGGGTCGTCGAACGACACGAGCGCCGAGTGCGTGTGCAGGTCGATGAAGCCGGGGCAGAGCATCAGCCCGCGCCCGTCGACGACGTCGGCCGCCTCGGGCGGCGTCCCGTCGGCCGACCGTGCGCCGACGAGCTCGACCGACCGGCCACGGACGCCCACGTCCCCGACGAAGGCAGGAGCGTCGCCCGGGTAGACCGTCGCTCCCTGGATGAGGACGTCGAGCATGGACTAGGCCGCGACCAGCGAGCGACGGAAGCCGATGGCGGTCGCGGCCATCCCGAGCCCGGTCAGCATCAGCATCACGCCGAAGCCGAGCGGTCCCAGCAGGCCGGCGACGAGCAGCACGCCGAGGAGGAACCCCGCCAGCCCGACCGTGCCGACCGTGAGGTTGAGCATCCCCTGGTGCTCGTGGGCGACGGTCGCTGCGCGCGCGCCTCCGAGCGAGGCCGCAGCCGTGCTGTTCGTGAGCAGGAACGTGCAGTAGAGCAACGGCGCGATCAACGCGACCCGGGACTCCGCGAGGAAGACGACGCTCGCGCCCTGGGCGACCGTCGCCGCGACGAAGGTCGTGATCGCCCCGAACCGCCGCTGCAGCGCGCGGACGAGCGGCAGCGTGCCGACGACGACCGCGACCGCCCCCGCCACGAACGTGGCGCTTGCCTGCAGCTCGTCCATGCCGAGGTGCTCGCGGAGGACAGCGGGCATCAAGGCGACCGCCGCGCCGACGAACAGGCTCCAGAGGAGCGTCACCCAGCCGATCCGGCGCAGCTCCTCGTTGGCCCGGAGCGATGCGATCCCATCCACCATCCGCTCCCGGACGAGCGAGTCCGGGTCGGGCCCGTGGCCGAGCGCCGGCACGATCGCCAGCACGGCCAGGGCGGCGACGTAGAGGGCGCAGATCCCGAGCAGCACCGCATCGGCTCCGCCCTGGCGGAACAGGAGCAGGCCGACGAACGCGGTGCCGAAGAGCGCGGCCTGGTTGACCGTCGTCCGGATGGCGTGAGCGCGCAGGAGGCCGTCGTCGTGCGTGGTGTCCGCGAGGGCGCGAAAGACGGCGCCCTCCGTGAGGTTGCGCATCACCCCGACGACGACTGCGGCGACGAGCACGAGCCCGAACCAGTCCTTGCCGGCGAGCGCCGCGAGCGGATAGAGGGCGCACGCGGCGAGCGAGACGCCGGTCGCCCAGCGGATCATCCGGAGCGGATCGACGCCGTCCGACCACGCTCCCGCGGGCAGGGCCGAGACGAGCAGCGGGACGTAGATGAACGAGCCCGCCAGCGCCGCCGCCTGCGGGCTGCTGCCGCGGGCGAGGAGCATCCAGGGCAGCACGAACATGAACTGTCCCTGCACCGCCGCCGTGAGGCTGTTGGCGCTGATCAGCGCCAGCGTGCGCCGCGGGGTGTTGAGCAGCCGCAGCGCTGCGACGCTCATGCTGGTCCGCTTGCCGCCCAGCGCCCGAGGGCTGCGCGGAGCGCCTCGGCGGCCGCGGCAGCTCCACCGAACGGGAGTCGTGCGTACCCCGGAGCCTGGAAGTGCGAGCCGTCGACCACGGGCAGCCCGGCGTCGAGGAGCGACGGAGCGACGTCGTCGCCGTCGTCCGCGCGGACGAAGAGGAACGGTGCCGCATCCGGCGTGGCCGCGCAGAGCCCGGGCGTCGCAGCGACGGCCGCGAGCGCGACCGCGCGATCGGCCGCGAGCCCGTCGTGCACAGCGGCGAGCCAGTCGCGCGGCCCCGTGAGGACGGCGAGCGCCGCCTCCTGCGAGGCGACGCCCACGCGCAGGCAGTCCCACTCCAGGGTCAGAGCGCACGGGGCGATCCGACGACGCGGGCCGGAGACGATCCCGACGCGGAGCTGTGGCAGCGCGAGGCTCTTGCCGAGGCTGCGGATCACGACCACGTCCTCGGCGAGGGCAAAGGCGGAGGCGAGCCTGGCGTCCCCCCAGAGGCTGGCCTCGTAGGCCTCGTCGGTGACGACGAGCAGCCCGTGCTTCACGGCCACGGCGACGACGGCGGCGACCTCCTCGACGCCCGGCACGTGTCCGGTCGGGTTGCCGGGGTTGCAGAGGAGGAGGGCGCGGCTGCGCGAACCGATCGCGCGCTCCACCCGCTCCGCATCCCAGCGCCAGCCGTCCTCCTCGGCAGCGACGACGTACACGGGAGCGGCGCCCGCCGCGCGGATCGGCCCGTCGAAGAAGAACGTGGGGGCGGGCACCACGACCTCGTCGCCGGGTGCGAGCAGCGAGCGCATGCAGATGCCGAGCGCGTGCATCGCGCCGTTCGTGACGAGGAGCTCGCCGCCGGGGTCGACGCGCCGCCCGGTGCTGCGCTCGAGCTCCGCTGCGCACGTCGCCCTGAGCGCCTCGAGCCCTCGAGGTGGCGGCGGCGCCATCGGGCTCGCGAGCACCCGGGCGACGGCCTCGAGCACGTGCGGCGGCAGCGCGGGCGAGGGCGTGCCGTACAGGGGCACCGGCACCACTCCGGCGGCCCGCGCCGCCTCGAGCCGCCTCGCGGCCTCGAAGGTCGGGAAGCCGCCGCCGCTCACGAGGGGACGACGGGCAAGACGACGTGCGAGGGATGCTCGGCGGTGTGCACGATGGACTGGTGCGCGACCTGCATGCGCGTGCCCGTGCCCACGTCCTCGCCGGTGTTGAGGTTCCGGGAGAAGCGCGGGAAGCTGGAGCTCGTGACGTCGACCCGGATGCGGTGACCGCGCCGGAAGACGTTCGCCACCGGGTAGCAGCGGATCCGGTACTCCGCGACCTCGCCGGGCTCGAGCAGCTCGACCGACTCGCCCTCGACGCTGCCGCGATACCGCGCCCGGATCACCCCCTCGGTGAGGAAGATCGAGCGCCCGTCGGGGTAGACGTCGCAGAGGCGGACGAAGAAGTCCGTGTCCCGCGCGGACGACGCCGCGTAGAGCACCATCTCGACCGGCCCGATCACCTCGAGGTCGTCCGCGAGCGCCTCGCTCGTGTAGACGAGCACGTCGTCGCGAGCCTCGAGCGCTCGCTGGTCGATCGGGCCCGGGCGGATCGGCGTCTGCGCGCCCTGCGTCATCGTGAGCACGGAGCTGACCCCGCCGATCGTGGGGACCGGGTCGGCCGGATCGTAGGAGTAGCGGTCCGCGGGCTCGTCGGCCCGCGGCTCGTCGGGCGACAGCTCCTGGCCGCGCCGCAGGTAGTAGGGCGTGGAGGTCGTCCCCGGCAACGGCCACTCGTGCTCGCCGCGCCACCTGTTCGCGCCGAGCACGAAGAGCTCGGCGGCCGGGCGCGCGTCCCAGCCGTTGTCGACGTCCTTGAGGTACCGGTCGTAGAAGGCGAGCTCGTGCTCGCGGATCACGGTGTGCGCCGCGCCGAGGTCGACGTCGCCGGTGAACGTCTCGATCTCCTCCTCGTGCGACCAGGGGCCGATCAGCACGCGGTTCGGGACGCGCTCGCCGATCGCGGCGAACGATCGCAGGTGCGACCCGGAGTAGGGGTCGAACCAGCCGCCCTGCTGGAAGATCGGCACCGTCACCTGCTCGGGCCGGTGCCGGAACGCTTGCCAGTACTCGTCGTTCGTCTGGTGCTCCCACCACAGGCGCCAGTAGTCCACGCGGCGGCCGATCGTCACCTCGTCGAGCTCGATCAGCGGCAGGTGTGCGAAGACGCGGTCGTTGAGCACGACGTCGCGCGCGCTCGGGCCGGTGATCAGCGAGAGCGCGCTCGTCCAGAGCGCCGCCGCCCCGAGGGTCAGCGCGAGCTGGAACGCGCCGCCCGTCCAGTACCCGTCCCAGAAGTAGTCGTCGTGGATCACCTGCGGGGCGATGCAGGCGACGTTCGGGTGCTGGAGATGGGCGAGCTGCCACTGCACGAGCCCGCCGTAGCTGCGACCCCACGTCCCGACGCGGCCGTTCGACCACTGCTGGTCGGCGGCCCACGTGACCGTGTCGTATGCGTCCGGCCCGTCGTGCGTCCAGGCGGCGAACGTGCCCTCGGACTCGTAGCGGCCGCGGACGTCGACGACGACGGCGGCATACCCGCGGCTCGCGAACCACACGCCCCAGGACACGAAGCGCTCGCGGGTCGACTCGTAGGGCGTCCACTGAACGATGGTCGGCAGCCCCTGGGCACCGAGGGGCAGGTAGACGTCGGCGGACAGCGAGATGCCCTCCCGGAGGGGTACCCGTCGATCGTGCAGCACGCGCACCTCGCGCGTCGGCTGCGAGGCGCTGGAGGTCATCCGACCGTGTCGGGGGCGCCGGCGAGGTCGGCTCCGGGGAAGTGGCACGCGGCCCTGTGCCCGAGCCCGTGATCCTCGAGCACGGGATCCACCTCCGCGCAGATCGGCTGCGCGATGGGGCAGCGCGTCCGGAACCGGCAACCCGACGGAGGGTCGATCGGGCTGGGGACGTCGCCCTTCAGGACGATGCGGTCGCTCTTGCGGCCGGGCACCGGCTCAGGGTTCGCCGAGAGCAGCGCCATCGTGTAGGGGTGCAGCGGCCGTCGGAAGAGCTCGTCGGAGCCGGCCAGCTCGACGACCCGTCCGAGGTACATCACGGCGACGCGGTCGGAGATGTAGCCGACGACGGCGAGGTCGTGCGCGACGAAGACGTAGGTCAGGTCGAACTCGGCCTTCAGCTCGACGAGCAGGTTCAGCACCTGCGACTGGATCGACACGTCGAGCGCCGAGACGGGCTCGTCGGCGACGACGAGCTTCGGCTGCAGGACGAGCGCGCGCGCCAGGCCGATGCGCTGGCGCTGGCCACCGCTGAACTGGTGGGGATAGCGGCCCGCCGCCTCGGGTGGCATGCCCACGCGCTCCAGCATGTCGTGCACGACTGCGCTGCGCTCCTTGCGCGAGACCGTGCCGTGGATCGCAAGCCCCTCCGCGATCAGGTCGCCGACCTTCATCCGCGGATCGAGGGACCCGACAGAGTCCTGGAACACGATCTGCATGTGCCGGCGCGTCTCCTTCAGCTCCTTGCTGCCGAGCTTCACGACGTCGACGCCGTCGAAGACGATCTCGCCCTCGGTCGGCTCGAGCAGCCGCAGGATCGTCCGCCCGAGCGTGGACTTCCCGCAGCCGGACTCGCCGACGAGCCCGAGCGTCTCGCCGCGCCGGACGTCGAGATCGACTCCGTCGACCGCCTGCAGGTAGCCGGTCGTCCGCTTGAGGATCCCCTGCCGGATGGGGAAGTGCTTCTTGAGACCGCGGACCCGCAGCAGGACGTCGCCCTCGTCTCCGGGCTCCGCGTCCGGGTGCGTGGTGGCAGGCGCTTCGTCGACGCTCACAGTGGCACCTCGACGCCCTTGACCGCACGAGGCCCGTTCTCGCAGAGCCAGCAGGCCGAGCGCTGGCCACCCGCGTCGAGGAGCGGCGGCAGCTCGGTGGCGCAGCGCTCGAACGCGTAGTCGCAGCGCGGCGCGAAGCGGCAGCCCTCGGGCCAGTCGAGCGGCGAGGGCACCATCCCGCGGATCGCCTTCAGCGGCGTCGTGTAACGCATCCCCAGGAGCGGGATCGAGCTGAGCAACGCCTCGGTGTAGGGGTGCTGCGGACTTGCGAAGATCTCCGCCACCGGGCCGTGCTCGACGACCTTGCCCCCGTACATGACGGCGACCTCGTCGACCATCTCCGCGACGACGCCGAGGTCGTGCGTGATCAGCAGGATCGCCATCCCGAGCTTCTCGCGCAGCTCCTTCACCAGCTCGAGGATCTGCGCCTGCACCGTCACGTCGAGCGCGGTCGTCGGCTCGTCCGCGATCAGGAGCTTCGGGTTGCAGCTCAGCGCCATCCCGATCATCACGCGCTGGCGCATCCCTCCCGACATCTGGTGCGGGTAGTCCTTCATCCGCTTCTCCGCGGAGGGGATGCCGACCAGACGCATCATCTCGAGCGCCCGGGCGTCGGCCTCCTTGTCGCCGACGCCCTGGTGCAGCCTGACCGACTCGGCGATCTGCTCGCCGACGGTGAAGACAGGGTTGAGCGAGGTCATCGGCTCCTGGAAGATCATCGAGATCTCGTTGCCGCGGATCTGCGTCATCTCGTTCTCGGAGAGCGCCAGGAGATCGCGTCCCTCGAAGCTGATCGTCGACGTCGGCTCGACCCGGCCCGGCAGGTCGATCAGACGCATGATCGAGAGGGCGGTGACCGACTTGCCGCTGCCCGACTCGCCGACGACGCCGAGCGCGCCGCCCTTCGCGATCGAGAAGTCCACCCCGTCCACGGCGCGGATCACTCCGCCGTGCGTGTGGAAGCCGGTGCGCAGGTTCTGGACGTCGAGCAGCCCGGTCATCGGCGGCTCTTGCCGGCCGCCGCCGGGGTGCGCTTCTTGCCGGACGCACGCGTGCGCGCCGGGGCGGTCTCCGGTGTTGGGACGGGCACGGGCACGGCGATGTGCCTCTCGAGCTGCTCGAGCATCAGGTCGCGATCGTGCGCTTGCACCGCGGCGAGGAGGTCGCGGTGCTCGTCGACCATCCGTCCGAGGTCCTGGCCACGGCCGTAACGGAAGAAGTACGCGCGGATCCGCGGCCAGATCGTTCGCCAGATCTGCACGGTGTGCGTCTGGCCCGACGCAGAGATCACGATCTCGTGGAAGCGGAGGTCGGCCTCGACGTTCTGGGCGAGGTCGCCGACCGCGGCGGCCTGCTCCATCAGCCACACCTGCTTGCCGAGCTCGGCGACATCCTCCGCGGTCAACCGGTCGAGCGCGTGCGAGAAGCTGTAGCGCTCGAGCGTGAGCCTGATCGGGATCAGGACCTCCTGCACCTCCTCGTCCGAGACGCCGAGAACGACCGCGCCACGGTACGGGAACGACATCACCAGGCCCTCGTTCTCGAGGTGACGGAGCGCCTCGCGCACCGGTCCGCGGCTCGTGCCGAGCTCCGTCGAGAGGCTCGCCTCGATCAGGCGCTCGCCGGGCTCGTACGTGCCGGTGATGATCGCGTTGCGCAGGATCTCGACGATCTGCTGCCCGCGCGGGCCGCCCTTGCCCGCGCCGCCTTCCAGGTGGGTCGCGGAGGTCGGGTCGTGGCTGGCGGCCATGCGCGAGGGATCATAGATAATTGTCGACAATCAGGCAATGGTTGACAATCTTGCGCCGGGTGGCCTACGCTTGCGGTCGCGTGAGGATCACCAGGATTGAAACGATCGCGGTGCGCACGCCGATGCGCGAACCCCTGGTATGGCCCGGGGGGACACGCCACTCCGCGTCGGGCCTGCTCGTCCAGATCCACACGGATGAAGGGCTCGTCGGCGTCGGCGAGGCGCCGGGCCCGACGCTGCCCACGATCCGGACGATCATCGACGCGGAGCTCTCGCAGTTCCTCGTCGGCCAGGATCCGCTCCGGACCGAGTGGCTCGTGCACCGGATGGAGGAGTTCTCGCGCAACTGGAGCCGGATCGCGAACTACGCGATCGCCGGGATCGAGCTCGCGCTGCACGACCTCAAGGGCAAGGCGCTCGGCGTCCCTGCCGCGGAGCTGCTCGGCGGCTTCTGCCGCCGGAGCGTCCCGGTCGTCGGCTACCTGTTCATCGACGAGCCCGAGGCGAACGCCGCCAAGGCGGCGGCGTTCGTGAACGCCGGCTACACCGAGCTGAAGCTCAAGGTCGGGCGGGACTTCGGGCAGGACCACGACACCATCGCAGCGATCCGCGACGCGGTCGGGAGCGACGTGAAGATCCGGATCGACGCCAACATGATCTGGAGCGTGCCGGCCGCGATCTCGTGGATCCGCGGTCTCGAGAAGTTCGACCTCCAGTACGTCGAGCAGCCCGTGCCCGACTTCGACCTCGCGGGGATGGCGACCGTGCGGCGCGCCGTGGGCGTCCCGATCGCGGCGGACGAGGGCTGCACGGACGTCCGCTCCGCGCTCGAGCTGATCAAGGCCGAGGCGTGCGACGTCTTCGTCGTGTACCCGTCCGAGGCCGGTGGCCTCTCCCGTGCACGCCAGATCGCCGCGCTCGCCGACGCGGCGGGCAAGTGGTGCGCGATCGGGAGCTGGGCCGAGCTCGGCGTCGCCACGATGGCGAATGCCCACCTCGTGGCGTCGTCCACGAGCTTCGTGTTCGCGAGCGACACGCACTATCCGCTGCAGGAGCTCGACGTGCTCACCGAGCCCGTCGAGATGTCGAGTGGGGCGATCGAGGTCGGAGATGCACCGGGCCTCGGCGTCGAGCTCGACCCCGACGCGGTCGAGAGACTCGCAAACCTTCAGGTGCGAGAGTCCGTCTTCTACGACGACATCCAGGGTGAGGCCCCCAGGGTCGGCCAGATCGTCTAGCCGACAACGAAAGGAGGACGTGGCAGTGTCCGAGAACGACGCAACCGAGAGCACGGCAGGCGGGGGGACAACCCGCCGAGACATGCTGGCCAAGGCCGGGGTGGTGGCGGCAGGCGCCGTCGCGGCCGGGTCGATGGCTGGTACCGCAAGCGCGGCGAAGCGCTACGCCTTCGCGACCCCGAAGGTCCGGTACGGCGGGCGCCTCATCTGGGCGCTCGAGCAGGACCCGGTTCATGTCGCCCCCTACGGCGCGATCCTGACCTCCAACCACTGGGGCAAGCAGGCGGCGTACGACTCGCTCGTCGAGTGGGACAAGCAGCTGAACCTCAAGCCTGCGCTCGCGACGTCGTGGAAGATCTCGGCGGACCAGAAGTCGATCACCTTCAACCTGCGCCGGGGCGTCAAGTTCCACAACGGCAAGGAGCTCGACGCCGATGACGTGAAGTACTCGGTCGAGAAGATGCTGAACCCGCCGCTGCCGGGCAGCATCACCACGGTCAGCCAGGTGCCGGGATTCCTCGGGGTGGACGTGGTCTCGAAGTACGTCGCCCGGCTCAACCTGAAGACGCGGGACGCCCGTGTGTTCGGGTTCCTCGCCTGGGGCCGCTACTCGCCGATCGTCCCCGCGGGGCTCTACGACCAGATCAACGTCGCCCGCAACGCGATCGGCACCGGCCCCTACCGCATGGTCGGGTTCGCTCCGAACGACCGCGTCGAGTACCTGGCCAACAAGAGCTTCTGGAAGAAGGGCCTGCCGTACATGGACGCCATGACGCTGAAGACGCTGCCCGACGAGCAGGCCCGCATCGCGGCCCTGCGCGCCGGTGCGATCGACGGCGCCACCGTCTCGAGCGACGGCGCGAACGCGCTCAGGGGCGACAGCGACCTCGTCGTGCTCAAGGGCGGCACCGCAGCGTTCCGCGAGCTGCAGTTCACGATCAAGGGTGACAAGAAGCCGTGGCACGACGTCCGCGTCCGTCAGGCGGTCAACTTCGCGATCAACCGGCAGGCGATCATCAACACCGTCTACGGCGGGAACGGCAACTACTCGGGCGTCGTGCCGCCGGGCTACGGCCCGTGGCCGCTGACGCAGGCCGAGCTGAAGGCGAAGTACCAGAAGTTCGACCTGCCGAAGGCCAAGAAGCTGATGGCGGCCGCCGGGTACGCGAAGGGCTTCTCGGTGAAGCTCTCGACGTTCTCGACGCCGCTCGACTTCCAGCAGGTCGCCTCCGTGATCAAGTCGCAGCTCAAGGCGATCAACATCGACGTCGAGATCGTCGCCCAGGAGCCGGGAACCTTCGCCACCAACAACGGCACCGGCAACTTCGAGTGGGATCTCACGGCCCGCGGCATGCGCGGCGACGTCGACGGGTACCTGAGCGAGTACAACCCGAGCAACACGATCTACCAGCGGTGGTACCCGGCTCTACAAGAACGTCAAGGTGTGGCGGGCGATCGGCAACGGCAAGATCACGCTCGACCCGGCCAAGCGCCTCCCGATCTACAAGGGTGCACAGATCCAGCTCCAGAACGATCTCCCGCAGATCGGGCTGGTGCAGGTCAACAAGTACCAGGTCGTCCGCAAGCGCGTGCAGGGCATGTACGTCGCGTTCGACGACTTCAACACCGGGCTCCGCAACAACGTGTGGCTGAGCTCGTGAGGGAAGGCCTCGTCCTCGATCGGGAGGGGCGCCTCGGCGCCCCTCCCGATCCGTCAGACGGGTAGCGCGTGGGCGGATACGTCCTCAAGCGGGTCATCTACACGATCCCGACGCTGATCGGCATCTCGATCCTGATCTTCATGATGGTGCGCCTGCTGCCCGGCGACATCGTCAGCGTGCTCGCCGGTGGGGACGTCGGCTCCGATCCCGAGCTGATCGAGCAGGCGCGCGAGCAGCTCGGGCTGAACGGGTCGTATCCCGAGCAGTACTGGAACTGGATCAGCGGCGTGCTCCAGGGCGACCTGGGCGACTCGCTGCGCAACAGCGAGCCCGTCTCGGTGGTGTTGATGGACGCGTTGCCGATCACCTTCGAGCTGATGTTCCTCGGGCTCCTGATCGCGACCGTGATCGGCATCCCCCTCGGCGTCCTCTCGGCCGTCAAGCGCGACAGCAAGCACGACTTCGCCGCCCGCGTCGGCGGCCTGATCGGCGTGAGCATCCCGAGCTTCTGGCTCGCGACGCTCCTGCTCCTCTTCACGTCACGGGTGTTCGGGTGGGTGCCGCCGCTGACGTACGTGCCCTTCTACGAGGACCCGCTGCAGAACCTGAGCCAGTTCATCCTCCCGGCGATCGCGATCTCGGTCTTCACGCTCGCGATCGTGATGCGCATGGTGCGCGCGACCATGCTCGAGGTGCTGGGGCAGGACTACGTCCGCACCGCGCGAGCCAAGGGGGTGCGGCGCAAGGTCGTCATCTCGCGGCATGCGCTGCGGAACGCCTTGATCCCCGTCGTCACCGTCGTCGGCTTCGAGGTCGGGATCCTGATGGGCGGCTCGGCGATCGTGGAGATCATCTTCGGCCTGCCGGGCCTCGGCAACGTCCTCATCAACGCGATCTTCAACCGCGACTACCCGGTCGTGCAGGGCGCGACGATGCTGCTCGCCTTCATCTTCATCTTCGCCAACCTGCTCGTCGACCTCCTCTACGGCGTGCTCGACCCGAGGATCTCCCAGGAATGAGCAGCTTCCCGAACAACGAAGGCCCCGTCCTCGCGCCGGAGGGCCCGAGCGAGGTCGGCAAGGGCGCCTGGGTCTACACCCCTTCCCGACCCGCCGGTCGGTTCGCGAAGTGGCGGAACCCGATCGGGATCGCGGGCGCGATCATCGTCGGGTTCAACGTCCTCGTCGCCGTCCTCGGGCCGTACGTCTGGACGATCGATCCCGACGAGCTCGTCGCACTCCGTCTGCAGGCGCCGAGCTGGGCGCATCCGATGGGCACGGACGAGCTCGGCCGCGACGTGCTCGCCCGGATCATCCACGGCGCGCAGGTCTCGCTCCAGGTCGGGATCATCTCGGTCACGATCGCCTTCGTGCTCGGCGTGAGCCTGGGGCTGCTCGCAGGGTTCTTCGGCGGCTGGCTCGACAGCGTGCTGATGCGGTTCGTCGATCTGCTGTTCGCGCTGCCCGGTCTCGTGCTCGCGATCGTGATCGCCGGCATGCTCGGCCCGAACCGTCGGAACGCGATGATCGCGATCGGCATCGTGATCGCTCCGGTGTTCGCGCGCGTCGTCCGCGGTGCCGTGCTCGAGGTGATGGGCTTCCCGTTCGTCGAGTCCGCCCGTGCCCTTGGCTCCTCGCACACGCGCGTGATGGCGCGTCACGTGTTCCCGAACATCGTCGCCCCGCTGACCGTGCTCGTGACCGTCTATCTCTCGACCGCGATCCTCAGCGAGGCCGCGCTGAGCTTCCTCGGGCTCGGCACCCAGCCCCCCGAGGCCTCGTGGGGCGGGATGCTGAACAGCGCCCGCTCGTACCTCGACATCGCGCCGTGGCTCTCGATCTTCCCGGGGCTCGCGATCATGATCGCCGTGCTCGGCTTCAACTTCCTCGGCGACGGCCTGCGCGACATCCTCGACCCGCGCCTCGGGCCGCACGTCGGCGCAGGCGAGAAGAAGTGAGGGGCGCGTGCTCGACGTCCTGATCCGAGGCGGGTGGGTGACGGACGGCACGGGCAGCCCACCGTTCCTCGGCGACGTCGCGATCGAGGGCGGGACGATCGTCGAGGTCGGTCGGCTCGCGCCCGAGGCGACGGCCGACCGGGTGATCGACGCGACGGGGAAGACGGTCTGCCCCGGCTTCGTCGACCCGCACTCCCACAGCGACTTCTCCCTCCTCGCGAACCCGAACGCGGAGAGCACGATCCGCCAGGGCGTGACGACCGAGATCGTCGGCAACTGCGGCTCCAGCTACGCCCCGGTGACCGACTTCTCGCGCGTCTACCAGACCGAGCGCCTGCACACGTTCGGCTTCGACGGCCCGCTGATCCCGTGGAGCACCTTCGGCGAGCACCTCGACTTCATCTCGTCGGTCGGGCACTCCCCGAACCTCGTGTGGTTCGTCGGGCACAACGCGATCCGGCTCGCCGCCGGCGCCATCGGCACCGACGTCGGCGACGACCAGGCGGCGCAGATGGACGCCTTCATGCGCGAGGCGATGGAGGCGGGCGCGCTCGGCATGTCTACCGGGCTCGAGTTCGAGCCGGGCCGCGCCGCGTCGATCGACGAGCTCAAGCGGCTGAACGCGATCGCCGGCGAGTACGACGGCATCTACACGAGCCATGTGCGCAACCGCGACGCCGGGATCCTCCACGCCATCGCGGAGTTCCTCGAGGTCGCGCGGGCCGGGGGCATCCGCGCGGAGATCTCGCACCTCAACGTGCGCCACAACACCGGGGCGCCCGACCGCGGCTGGGAGCGCGCGGTGGAGATGATGGCGGCCGCCCGGGAGGAGGGGATGGACGTCCTCGCCGACACGACGCCGTTCGTCGACGGACTCGGGCAGCTGGCGGGGATCCTGCCGCCCTGGGTCGGCGCGGACGGGATCGAGAAGGCGCTCGAGCGCCTGCGTGACGCGGAGACGCGCAAGCGTCTGCGCACCGAGTGCGACCGCTACTGGCGGTTCATCCACAAGGGCGAGTGGGAGCGCGTGCGGCTGCAGACGAGCGAGCAGCATCCGGACTGGGACGGCCTCACCTTCGCCGAGATCGCCGACCGCACGCGCAAGGACCCGTGGGACTGCTTCTTCGACGTGCTCGCGGACGCCGGAGACGCCTACGAGAGCATCCTCGTCGTCGGGCGGCTCTTCACCGACGAGCACATGGCCGAGATGATCTCGCACCCGCTCTTCTGCCTCGGCGTCGACACGTTCACCGTCACCGACGAGGGGCCGCTCGCCGACGTCCTCCGGCACCCGCTCGGCTACTCCGGGCACGTCCACTACCTCACGCACCACGTGCGCGAGACGGGCACGCTCCGCCTCGAGGAGGCGATCCGCAAGATGACGAGCATGCCGGCGACGCACTTCGGGCTCTGGGACCGGGGCCTGCTGCGCGCCGGGTACGCCGCCGACGTCGTCGTCTTCGACTACGACGCGCTCGAGGAGGTCTCGACGATCGACGACCCGCACCACTACGCGCGCGGGGTCGACCACGTCCTCGTCAACGGGGTGATCGTCGTCGACGACGGCGAGCACACCGGCGCCCGACCGGGACGGCACCTGCGACGCCGATGATCGACCTCCGGTCGGACCTGTGCTCGGTCCCGACCGATGCGATGTGGGAGGCGATGCGCGCTGCCGAGCTGGGCTGGCCGAAGCTCGGCGAGGACGCGACGCTCAACGCGCTCTGCGAGCGGACGGCGGAGCTGCTCGGCAAGGCCGCGGCCACGTGGGTGCCGACCTGCGGGATGGCCAACCTGGCGGCGATGCTCACGTTCTGCCAGCCGGGCGAGCACGTGGTGCTCGAGGCGGCCTCGCACGTGCTGACCTCGGAGGCGATGGGGATCACCGAGATCGCCCGGCTCGCGCCCTCGTCCGATGTGCGCCGCCGACGGCAGGCTCGACCCGGCCCGGGTGGAGAGCCTCGTGCAGGGGACGCACGCCGCGCTGCTCGTGATCGAGAACACGCACACGCGTGCCGGCGGCACGACCGTCTCTGTCGAGCTGACCGAGGAGCTCGCGACCGGCGCGAAGCGTCACGACTGCCGTGTGCACGTCGACGGCGCCCGGCTCGTGAACGCGGCGGTCGCGCTGGACGTCCCGCTGGCGGCGCTCGCAGCGCCTGCGAACTCCGTCGTCCTTCTCGCTCAACAAGGGCCTGTCAGCCCCGTTCGGCGCGATGCTCGCGGGCAGCGAGGCGGTGGTCGAGCGCGCGCACCTGATGCTCGAGCGGCTCGGCGGCGCGACGATGCACCGCGCGGGGATCGCGGCGGCGGCGGGGCTCGTCGCGCTCGACACGATGATCGACCGCGTCGCTGACGATCACCGGCGTGCGCGCGCGCTGGGGGAGCGGATCGCTTCGATCCCCGGCGTGGCGCTGCGGCCGGCGACGATCGAGACGAACATCGTCCTCGCCGACGTCTCGGCGACAGGCATCGACCCCTTCGATCTCGTCGCGCTCCTCCGTGCCGCGGGACTGGGCGTGATGGAGCGGGACACGACCCGCATCCGGTTCGTCACGCACCGTCTGATCGGGGACGAGGAGGTCGAGCGCGCCGCGTCGATCCTCGCCGAGGTCGTCGAGCGCCATGCCGTGCCGCCGCCGCCCGACCTGCCCACGATCAGCGAGCTCGAGACCTTCGACGGTCCGGAGTGGGACGACGAGGATCCGTCCTGAGCAGCCGGAGCGAGTCGCACGAGGGCGACGAGCCGACCGGGAGCAGGGTGGTGCGCAGCAGGCGTCAGCGCTGCCCGAGCAGCAGCTCGAGCGAGGGCCGGTGGATGATCTCCTCGATCACCTCCGCGTCGATCCCGGGCAGCTCGCGGCCGAACGGGTGGCCTGCGAGCGAGCGCAGGCCCTCGATCGTCTGCGCGCGCGGTGAAGAACGGGAAGTCGGTGCCGAAGAGCAGCTTGTGCTCGACGCGGTACTCGATCGCCTGGACGAGCGCCTGGTAGAGCAGCCAGCGGCGGCCGACCAGCGCCGAGACGTCCGCGTAGACGTGCGGGTGCCGCCGCACCACGGCGATCGCCTCGCTCGAACCACGGGTGACCCATGTGCGCGATCACGATCCGGAGCGTCGGGGAAGCGCAGCGCGATCTCGTCGAGCAGGATCGGTCGCGCCTGCAGCAGCGAGCCCGAGCGCGCGAAGGTCGTGCCCTGGTGGATCAGCATCGGCAGCTCGAGCCGCTCGAGCGCCTCGCAGACGCGCAGGAACTCGGGCCCGAGCGGGTCGACGTCCTGGTAGATCGGCCCGAGCTTGCAGCCGACGAGGCCGAGGTCGTCCTTCATCCGCTCGAGCTCGTCGAGCGCGCCGGGGGACGAGGGATCGACGGAGCCGAAGCCGATCAGCCGCGTCGGGGTCGCGGGCCACGTAGGCGGCGACGTAGTCGTTCGGGACGACGAAGCCGGCCGCCGGCGCGTCGAAGGCGAGGACGACCGCGCGGTCGACCCCGTCGAGCGCACGGCGTGAAGTGCTCGTCGAGCGTGCCGCCGAGCTTCACCTCGGCCCACGCCTCGCGCGCCTGCTCTGCGAACTTCTCGCGGATGTGCTCCGGGTGCTCGCCGACGTGTGTATGAATGTCGACGATCACGGCGAGGACGGGGGACGGATGAGGATCACCGGGATCGAGACGCTACCTGTGAGCGTCGGGGCGGGCTACGACTACGCCGTCATCCTCGTCCTCGTCCGCACCGACGAGGGTCTGACCGGCATCGGCGAGGCGAGCCTCGCCGGCCGCGGCCGCGGCGTGATCGGCATCCTCGACCACTTCGCGGAGCTGCTCGTCGGGCAAGGATCCCGGCGCAGATCGAGCACTGGTGGAGCGAGATGATCCGCGGCACGTTCTGGTCGAACGGCCAGGTGATGATGAGCGCCGTCGCGGGGATCGACATCGCGCTCTGGGATCTGAAGGGCAAGCGCGCTCGGCGTGCCCGTCTACGACCTGCTCGGCGGGCCGACGCGCGAGCGGGTGCGCGTCTACCGGCACCTCGCCGGCGACACGGCGGAGGCGCTCGTCGAGGATGCGCTGCGGCTGGCGCGAGCAGGGGTTCACCGCGCTGCGCTTCGGCCCGCTCGCCGCGTTCGACGAGCAGGGGCTGCGCGCGCTGGGACCCGCAGCGGTCGATCGTCGCGACGATCGCCGCGACGGAGGCGCTGCGCCTCGCGCTCGGCGACGACGTCGACCTGCTGCTCGACGCGCACACGATGTTCACGCCCGCCGAGGCGGCGTACCTCGGCCACGCGCTCGAGCCGTACCGGCTCTACTTCTACGAGGATCCGATCCGGCCGCTCAACCCGACGTCGCTGCAGCTCGTGCGCGACAAGGTGAACCTGCCGCTCGCGACGGGCGAGCAGCTCGCGCACAAGTGGGAGTTCCAGCCGCTGATCGAGGGCGAGCTCGTCGACTACCTCCGCGTCGACATGGTGCACGCGGGCGGGATCACGGAGGCGAAGAAGATCCTCGCCATGCGGAGAGGCGCACGGGCAGCGCTCGGCTCTCCACCACGCGAGCTCTCCGGTCAACGGCGTCGCCTGCCTGCACGTCGACCTGGCGGTGCCGAACTTCGGCATCCAGGAGTGGATGGAGCTCGAGCCGCTCTACGAGCTCTTCCCGAACGCGCCGCGGGCGCAGGACGGCTACGTCGTGCCGCCCGCCGGCCCGGGCCTCGGGCTCGAGCTGGACGAGGCAGAGGCGCGTCGGCGGCCGTCGCGGGACGCGGCGCTCCCGTCGCGCTCCTGGCCCGACGGCGGCGTCGCCGACTACTGAGCCGCAGTGGAGCGGAGCCCTGAGAGCGCCTCGGCCGACGCGTCGATCGCCTGCTCCAGGCACCCCGGAGCGTACGGCGACTGCTGCTCCTGGTAGAGCCCGCTGCCGTACAGCTCCCGTGGGCAGAGGTAGCCGACGCCACCGTTCGTCGTCGTGAGGACGAGGAGCGGGGTCCCCGCGAAGCGCCGTCGGAGCTCGGTCTGGAAGTGCGAGTACGGCTCGTTCGGCAGCGCCGACGAGCAGCGCCTCGCCGAGCCGCCACGTCCAGAGCGGCATCCGGTGCGTCGGCCCGGTGCCGAGCTGCGAGCGCGAGGAACTGCCGCCTGAGCGCCTTCTCACGCTCCTGTACCGCGTCTGGCGCAGCATCGTCGAGACTCTCGACGATCGCCGGTTGCGCCTTCCGGGCGAGCTCGACGTGGGTGAGCGGCCGCCCCGAGCTCGGCTTGCCTCGTCGCGCTGAGCGTCCTCCCAGGCCTGGTACTCCCACGTGCCGAGGTTGGCGCCCGAGGCGACGATCCCGGTGTAGACGAACCGCGTCCCGGCTGGAGGAAGAGCTCTCGATCGCAGCTGCGGCCGCGTGCCCGAGCTGGCGGCCGTTCCGGTCGGCGACAGCCGTGTCGCCGACGTAGTCGTCGCGCGGACCCAGCTCTCCGGAGGCACCGTGGAGGAAGAGCGCCGGCGCGTCGAACGCGCGCTCGAGCACCTCGCGGGCCGCACCGATGTAGTCGGGGGAGAGGAGCCGGTTGTCCCACGCGAGCGTCGTCGGGTGGCACGCGTAGTTGAAGAGCGTCGCGAGCACCGTGCCGTCGTCGCCCGAGACGCGCGCGACGAGCAGCGTGTCGTCGGCCGGAACGCCGGGGTTGTACCCGCACGCATATCGCCCGGCTCCCTCGTCCCAGAGGTCGCGGTTCGTCGCAAGCGCGCAGCGGCCGTGGCCGAAGGTGACGAAGGCTCCGGTTCCGGAGCTCTCGGGCCTCGAGGATCGCGCTCGTGATCTCGTCGGCGAGGTGGTCGAGGTAGGGCTGGATCAGCTCCACTCCGGGCCTGTCGACGAGCTGGGAGTTCGCGTTCGCGCCCGCGTGCGTGTGTGACATCGCGACGAGGAGCTCCGCTTCGCCGAGGCCCGTCCGCTCCCGGATCGACTCGCGGAGCGCGACCTCGTCCGGCCCGTGCTGGAGCCAGCCGATGTCGAGGGCGACCAGCGCGAGCTCTGGCCCGTCCTCCCCGAGCGGCGAGAAGACCGCGGCAGTCGCCACGAACGGCCGGTGGACGCCCTCGGCGACCTCGTGCGTCGCCGCGCCCCAGGAACGGGCGTAGATGCCGACGGGCGGCGTCACGTCCCGGGTTGCGACCCCGAACACGCAGCGGGTCGTGGCGAACGTCTGCTCCACCGGGTCATTCTGACGCAGAGGGCCGTGGGCCGCACGCGCTTGCGCTCGCCTAGAAATGTCTGACATTATGTGCCCGTGGACGATCTGCTCGGAGCCCTCGCCGTCGCGCGCTCCTTCCTGATCTTCCCCGGCGACGACGACCGGAAGCGCGAGCGAGCGCTCACCAGCGGAGCCGACGCCGTGATCCTCGACCTCGAGGACGGCGTCGCCAGAGCGCACAAGGAGAAGGCTCGGGCGCAGATCGCCGCGTTCGCGGTTGCCGACGGAGCCCCCACCCGTCTCGTGCGGATCAACGATCCATCGTCACCGGAGGGGCGCCTCGACCTCGAGGCGGTGACTGACGCCACCGGCGTCGTCGTCGTCGTCCCCAAGGCCGGCCCGGAGTCCGTCGGGCGGGCGGCGGACGCGGGGCGACCGGTCATCGCGCTCGTCGAGGATGCCGCGGGGGTGCGAGATGCGCACGCGCTTGCCGAGCATCCCGCCGTCGTCGCGCTCGCGCTCGGCAGCGCCGACCTCGGCGCGGCCCTCGGGCTCGGGCCGCGCGCGGACGGCCTCGAGCTCGCCTACGTGCGCTCCCGTCTCGTGGTCGCCTCGGCCGCCGCGCGGATCCGGCCGCCCATCGACGGCCCTTGCCTCGCGGTCCATGACGCAGAGGGCCTGGAGCGCGAGACGTCGGTCGCGCGCGCGCTCGGGCTGCAGGGCAAGGTCTGCATCCACCCGGGCCAGATCGCGCTCGTGCACAGGGTCCTGGCGCCCACGGTCGACGAGGTTGAGCGCGCCCGTCGGCTCGTCTCCGCCTGGGACGAGCTGCAGGCCACGGGTGAGGCGGTGGGCGTCGTCGACGGCGTGCTCGTCGACCTGCCCGTCGTGCTGAGAGCGAGGGGGATCATCGAATCCGACGAGAGGAGCAGGACCGGATGAGCGCGGCAGGGGCGACGCCTGCCCCCAAGGAGTGGCGGGGGCGGTACTTCGAGGACTTCGAGGTCGGCGACGTGTACCGCAGCCGGCTCGGTCGCACGATCAGCGAGGCGGACAACACCTGGTTCACGAACCTCACGCTCAACACGAACCAGGTGCACTTCAACGCGCCGTATGCCGAGCGCACCCACTTCGGTCGCATCCTGGTCAACAGCACCTTCACCCTCGCGCTCGTCGCCGGGCTGACGGTCGCGGATACGAGCGAGAACGCCGTGGCCAACCTCGGCTGGACGGACATCCGCCTCCCGAAGCCGGTCTTCGTCGGCGACACGCTGTGGGCGGAGAGCGAGATCCTCGGGCTGCGCGCGTCCGCGTCGCGGCCGACGGCGGGGATCGTCTCGCTGCGCTCCCGTGGGATCAATCAGCGGGGTGAGGTGGTGCTCGAGTACCTGCGAACGTTCATGGTGCCGCGGCGCAGCGCGCCCGAGAGCTCGTCGGCGTTCCCCGTCACCGACGCCGAATGGGGCGTGCGATGAAGGGCGTGGTGGTCGCGCCGGAGCCGTTCGCCGCCGAGGTCGGCGCGGACATCCTCCGGGCGGGCGGCAACGCGTTCGACGCGGCGGTGGCAACCGCCTTCGCCCAGACCGTGCTGAACCCGTTCCAGTGCGGCCTGGGTGGTTGGGGCGGCGCGACGCTCTACGACGCGCGCACCGGCGCGGTCGAGGACCTCGCCTTCCCGGCGCGGATCGGCTCGCGCATGCGTCCGGACATGTGGGTCGACGACCTGCGCGGCTACACCGACGTCTGGAGCTATGCGCTCTTCGACGACCACCGGAACATGGTCGGGTACACCGCCGTGATGACGCCCGGCACGGTCGCCGGGCTCGGAGCGCTCCATGCCCGCCACGGCACCATGCCGTGGGAGGCGCTGCTCGAGCCCGCGATCGCGTGGAGCGACGGTGGGTTCGACTGGCCCGAGTACATCGCGATGTACTGCCGGATGCCCTATCTGCCGGGGCTGCCGCACCCCGTGGACAAGTACTGCGCGACGCCGGAGGCGAAGCGGCTCTGGCTGCGGCCCGACGGGAAGATGCTCGAGCGCGGGGAGGCCTACCGCAACCCGGACCAGGCGGCGTCGCTGCGTGCGATCGCGCGGAACGGGGCCTCCGAGCTCTACACGGGCGCCCTTGCAGAGACGGTCGCCGAGGACTTCGAGCGGGGCGGCGCGTTCGTCACCCGCGAGGACCTCGCTGGCTATCGCGAGCGCTGGTCGGCTCCGCTCGAAGGCTCCTACCGCGGCCTGCGCGTCTCCACCACGAATCTGCCGGCGGGCGGGATCCTGCTGCTCCAGATGCTGAAGGTGCTCGAGCGGTTCGAGCTCTCCGGCCTCGAGCACAACGGGCCCGAGCACGGCTTCCTCCTCTCCGCGACGCTCGCCTGGGCCGGGGTGACGCGCTTCCGCTACCTCAGCGATCCCGAGCACAACGAGATCCCGGTGGACGAGCTGCTCTCCGACGCGCATGCGGACGCCGTCGCGGCCAGGATCCGCGCCGGCGAGCTGCCCGACGCGGTCGCGCTCGGCAAGCCTGGCGGCACGACGCAGCTCGTCGTCGTGGACGAGGAGGGGAGCTGCGTGAGCCTCACCCACACGCTCACGAGCTGCAGTGGCGTCGTCGTCCCCGGCACCGGATTCACGTGGAACGATTGCGTCGCGCTGATGGATCCGACCCCGGGGCGGCCGAACTCGTACGTCCCCGGGCGGGCCCGGGCGAGCGCGCTCGCGACGACGATCGTCTTCCGCGACGGAACGCCATGGCTCGTGCTCGGCGCTCCGGGAGGATGGTCGGTCACCTCCGGGATCCTCCAGTGCATCTCCGACATCGTCGACTTCGGGATGAGCCCGGTGGAGGCCGTCGTCGCGCCGCGGTTCCACAGCGAGGGCTCGCCCGTCTTCTGCGAGCTGCGCATCCCGCGCCGGACGGTCGCGGCGCTGCGCGACCGCGGAGTGCCTCTCGAGCAGAGCCTGCACAACTACCACGCCTCGTTCGCGCGACCGCAGGTCGTGGAGATCACGGGAGCGGGCTACCGGGCCGCTTCCGATCCCCGGTCGGACGGCGGCACGGCGATGCTCTCGACGTGAGACCGGCGACGACCGTCCCCGTCGTCCGCCAGGACGAGGCTGCCGCGCTCGCAGGGCTGCGCCGAGCGCTGGGGCGGAGCGGGGCGGTGGTGGACGAGAACGGAGCGAGCGCCTACGAGCAGATCGCACGACGGCTGCGCGAGCTGATCCTGGGCGGTCGCCTGCCCCACGGCACCAGGCTCCCGACCGAGGCGACCCTGGCGGCAGAGTTCGGCGTCAGCCGGGCGACCATCCGCGAGGCCGTGCGCATGCTGGGGGCGCAAGGGCTCGTCGTCGCCACCAAGGGGGCGCGGGGTGGCACGTACGTGACGCGTCCGAGCCTCGACTTCGCCGGCCGGCTCCTCCAGGCGAACGTGACGCTGCTCGCCGACCTGGACGACATCACGCTCGACGAGCTCCTCGAGGCCCGCCGACTGATCGAGGTGCCGGCAGCACGGCTCGCGGCCCGCCGGCGCACCGACGACGATCTCGTGCGGTTGGCCGACTCGATCCCCGACGACGCCCGCGAGCAAGGCCCGACCGAGCGCTTCAGCGTGAACGCCGGCTTCCACACGAGCCTGATGGCGGCTTCCGGCAACGCGCTGCTCGAGGTGGCCGCGCTGCCCGTCTTCGCGGTGCTGCAGACGAGCCTCGCGCGCTCGGGCCTCGGGGCGCGGTTCTCTCGTCGGATCGATGCCGACCACCGCGAGATCACGGACGCGATCGCGCGCGGCGACGAGCTCGCCGCGGGGAAGGCGATGGACGCCCACCTGTCCTACCTCCAGCCGCACTACCGCCGGGTGTGGCGACTCGCCCGGGAGCGGCGTCCCGATGCCTGAGCGCTGCTCGACGCCGCCGCTCGCTGGTGTCAGGGTCGTGGCCGTCGAGCAGTACGGCGCCGGACCGTGGGCCACGCTGCAGCTGGCGGATCTCGGGGCAGAGGTGATCAAGATCGAGGACCCCATCGTCGGCGGTGACGTCGGGCGCTATGTCCCGCCGTTCCAGGACGGCGAGGACAGCCTCTTCTTCGAGACCTTCAACCGGGGCAAGCTGAGCCTCTCCCTCGATCTCCGCACACCAGGCGGTCGCGAGGTGCTGGACGACCTCGTCCGTGGCTCGGACGTCGTCTTCTCGAACCTCCGCGGCGATCTCGCCGCGCGCCTCGGCCTCGACTACGAGGCGCTCGGGGACGTGAACCCCTCGATCGTCTGCTGTGCGCTCTCGGGCTTCGGAGCGACCGGCCCACGTGCCGCACAACCCGGGTACGACTACCTCGTGCAGGGGCTCGCCGGGTGGATGTCGCTCACCGGGTCAACGGACGGCCCGCCCACGAAGAGCGGGCTCTCGCTGGTGGATCTCTCTGCCGGCTATGCAGCGGTGATCGCGATCCTCGCCGGCCTGCATCGAGCGCGGGCCGGCGGGCGCGGGTGCGACTGCGATGTCTCGCTCTACGAGACCGCGCTGCACCAGCTCTGCTACATCGGCACGTGGGCAGCCACCGCGGGGCACGTGCCCGAGCGGCTCGACGACTCGGCCCATCCCTCCATCGTCCCGTTCCAGAGCTTCCGCACGACGGATGGGTGGTTGGTGGTGGCGTGCCCGAAGGAGCGGTTCTGGCGTGCGCTCTGCGACGGGCTCGGGCGTCCCGACCTCGCGGCCGATCCGCGCTTCGCGGACTTCGCTTCCCGGCTCGCGCATCGGGAGGAGCTGGTGGCGATCCTCACGGACGAGCTGGGCGGGAGGACGACGGCGGAGTGGCTCGACACCCTCGCCGCGGCCGGAGTCCCCTGTGCTCCCGTCAACGACGTCGCGGCGGCGCTCGCCGACTCCCAGGCTGTCGAGCGGGGTGCGGTGGCGAGCTATGAGCATCCCCGGCTCGGCACCGTCAAGCAGGTCGCCTCGCCCCTGCGCGTGGACGGGGCAGCGCGCTCCTGGGGGCGTGCTCCCTCGCGTGACGAGCATCGGGAGGACGTCCTGCGGCGCGTCTGCGGGTACGACGACGCCCGCATCGCGGCGCTCGCGACGGCGGGCGCGTTCGGCCCGCCGCAGGGAGCCTAGGGCGAGCCCTCGACCGTCACGGGTCGGGGCGCGGGTGCGAGTCGGATCACGAGCCCTCCGACCACCGCGATCAGCACGGCGGCCGTGCCGGCCACCGTCAACGCGAGCTCCGTCCCTCCGAGCTCGGTGAGAGCGCCTGCGATCAGCCCGCCGAGCGGCGCGCCGCCCATGAACCCGAAGAAGTACAGGCTCGCCGCACGCGCGCGCAGGTGCTCGGGCGCCGCCAGCTGGAGCGTCGCGAGCGAGCTCGAGCCCCAGAGGATGTAGGCGATCCCGCACAGGTAGAGCAGCGCGCAGACCGCGGGCAGCTCGTCCTGACGGGCGAGGACGAGCTGGAGGAGCCCGAACATGCCCGCGCCGCCGAGCACGAGCAGCACCCGGGCCTTGCCGATCGTGGCGAGGGCCAGCGCGCCTGTCAACGCGCCTGCGCCGAAGACCGCGGCGATGAGGCCGTAGGTCCGTGGCCCGCCGTCGAGCGTCAGTCGCGCGACGAGCGGCAGGAGGACGTCGAAGTTGAACGCGAACGTGCTGACGAGGATCAGCGAGAAGAAGACGACCGCGACCCTGCGGCTGCCGACCGCGAACCGCAGCGTCTCGCCGATCCCGAGGAGGACGCCGGCGGTCGGCGCGTCGCGCGGCGGGCGGGCCGGCAGTCGCATGGCGAGGATCGTGAGGATCCCTGCGAGCGTTCCCAGTGCGTTCAGGGCGAAGGCCTCCCACGGCCCGGTCAGGGCGAGCACGACACCGCCGATCGCCGGGCCGAGGATCCGTGCGCTCGTGCCGACGCTCGCCATCAGCGCGACCGCGTTCGTGAGGTCCTCGCGTCCGACCGTCTGGAAGACGAGCGTGTGGCGCGCCGGTGCGTTGAGCGCGAGCGCGATGCCGCGCAGCAGCCCGAGCGCATAGAGCATCGTCGCGGTGATCGCGCCCGTGAACGCGAGCGCGCAGAGCAGCGTCGCCTGCACGAGCAGCACGACCTCGCACACGATCACCATGCGCCGCACGTCGACGCGATCGGCGATCGACCCTCCCACCAGCGCGAGCAGCGTCACCGGCAGGGTCTGCACCAGCGCGAGCGCACCCACCGCGACCGGCGACCCGGTCAGCTGCAGGATCAGCCAGAACGACGCGATCTGCTGCACCCAGGTCCCGACGAACGAGACGCTGGAACCAGCGAAGAAGAGCCGGAAGTTGCGATGGCGGCGGAGGCTGCCGAAGGTGCGGTCGCCGATCGCGCTGAGCGGGGCGACCGTCACGCGTCAGCGCCTCACCGGTCTAGAGGAGGTCGGCGCGGTCGATCGGCACGCCGACGCAGAACAGGGAGTCGCCTTGCTCGACGACGGGGATCGCCTTCTGGACGACGACGAAGCCGTCGACCGGGGAGACGACCTCGATCGGCGGCCGGTCGGGGCGGTCGACGAACCAGAGCCGACCGACGGGTTGGTCGGCCGCCACCGGCTCGCCCGGCTCGAGCATCCCCTCCCAGAGCCCGTTCTCCGGCGAGACGACGATCGTCGCGGGATCGCGGCCGTCGAGGATGACCGCCGGCGGCAGGCCGAGCGACGCGCGCGTCTGCGCTTCGCCCTCGAGCACACCGACGTGCCGCAGGACGTTGTTGAGGCCGCTCCACGCGAGCCGGTGCACCGGCGCCGGGACGCGTCCACCGCCGCCCAGCTCGGTCGTGATCACGACCTTGCCCTGCCGCTCGGCCTCGACGGGGAGCAGTCCGTGGCCGTTGACGTCGATGTAGAGGTAGTGCCAGTCGCTGTTCCAGGCCTCCATCCCCTCGAGCATCGCGCGGCGCTGCCCCGGGTCGTCGACGACGTGCATGTGCGAGCACGGCAGGAACCACGCGCTGCGGCCGCCGGAGTGCATGTCGATCACGACGTCGGCCTGGGGGAAGAGGACGGTCGAGAGGTAGTGGGCGAGCTGCTCGTTCGGCGGCCCGTCGGTGCGGCCGGGGAACGAACGGTTGAAGTTGGCACCCGAGGGCCAGTTGCGCGTGTTGGCCTTCGAGGCCTGCACCGAGAGCACGGGCACGACGATCACGCGGCCGGTGACCTGCTCCGGCTGCAGCTCCTGCAGGAGCCGCAGGGCGGCGACCTGGCCCTCGTACTCGTCGCCGTGGTTTCCTGCCAGCACGAGGACCGTCGGCCCGTCGCCGTTGGCGATCTGGCCGAGGTGGACGAAGGTGCTCGCCCAGCCCGCCGTGTTGGTGATCTTCGGGATCGAGAGGTGCCCGATCTGCTTTCCCTCGCGGGTGAAGTCGATCGTGCAGCCCACCGGATGGCTCATGCGCCCACCTCCGCCAGCAGCGCCTCGCGGGTGATCGGCTCGCCGACGAACGCGAAGCCCTGTCCTTGCCGTACGAACGCTTGGGCGGCCATGCCGAGGACGAGGCCCGTCCGCTCGGCGAGGACGTCGACCGGTGGCTGCGACGGCTCGTGGAACGGCCAGATGCGGGCGACCGGCTGTCCGCGCTCGACCGTCTCGCCGGGCATCACGAGCGCTTCGGCGATCCCGCTCACGGGTGCTCTCGTCTGGTCCATGAGCCCGCTCTCGCGCTCGGTCACGGTCTCGTCGGCACCCCGCGCGTCGTAGATGCGGGCGGGCGGCAGCCCGAGCGACGCCCGTGTGACGACCTCGCCCTCGAGGACGCCGAAGTGGCGCAGCACGTTCGTCAGGCCGCTCCACGCGAGCTCGTGCACGGAGCGCGGGATCAGCCCGGAGCCTCCGAGCTCCGTGGAGACGATCGTCTTGCCCAGTGCCTGGGCGGTGGTCGGGAAGTAGTTGTCGCCGGCGGTGTAGAGGAAGTGGATGTCCGAGCCCCAGGCCTCCATCGCCTCGAGCATCGCCTTGCGCTGTGCGGGGTCGTCGACGGCGCACATGTGCGAGCAGGGAGCGATCCACGATCCGCTGCCGCCCGAGTGCATCTCGACGATCATGTCGGCGAGGGGGAAGAGCACGGTCGTGAAGAAGTCCGCCAGCACCTCGTCGGGCGGGCCGTCGACGCGGCCGGGGAACGAGCGGTTGAGGTTCGCGCCCGACGGCCAGAAGCGCGAGTGCGCCTGCGCGGCCTCCGTCGAGACCGTGGGGATGACGATCAGCCGGCCGGACACCTGCGCCGGCTCGACCTCCGCGAGGAGCCGGCGTGCGGCGATCTGGCCCTCGTACTCGTCGCCGTGGGTGCCGCCCGAGACGAGGACGGCCGGCCCGTTCCCGTTCGCGATCGTCGCGATCGGGATCGAGACGACGGCTCCGTCGTCCGTCCCGCGCGGGAGCCGGAGCTCACCGACGTGCCTGCCGCTCCCGGCCGAGAGGTCGATGGTGCACGAGACCGGATGGCTCATGCCGTCGTCGGGCGCGAGGTGACGCTCCACGCGAGCTGCTGCTCCGGGGGAGCGACGGCGACGCGGCGATGGCGGAAGGGAGTGCTCATGCCCGCTTGTCCAGGTGCCGTGTCACAGCGGCCTCGGTGGCCACGAGCAGCCGGTCGACGTCGTCGTCGGTGTGCGCGTACGAGAAGTGGCTGCGCTTCAGGTTCAGCGGCAGCTCGAAGATGCCGTCCTGCATCAGCTCGCGGCGGTAGCCGATGAAGAGGTCGACGTCGTTCCGCAGCAGATCGTCGTAGCTCACGACCGGCCCCTCGAGGAAGTACGTCACGAAGACGGAGCCGAACCCGGAGACGACCGCCGGGACGCCGATCCGGTCGTACATCGCCTGCAGCCCGGTGCGCGCCCGCTCGCCGAGCCGGAAGACGTGCTCGTGCACGGGCTCGCGCTCGAGCTTCTCGATCGTGGCGAGCGCGGCGGCGCTCGTGCCCGGATGGCCGTTGAACGTCCCCGCGAAGAACGCCGGCTGGCCGGGCGTCGTGGAGAAGAGGTCCATCAGCTCCGCCTTCCCGCCGAGCGCCGAGACCGGCCAGCCGTTCGCCATCGCCTTGCCGAGCGTGGTGAGATCGGGCGTCACGCCGGCGATCGCCTGGTAGCCGCCGAGCCCGTGCCGGAAGCCGGTGATCACCTCGTCGAAGATCAGCACCGTCCCGTGGCTGGTCGCGAGCTCGCGCAGCCGCTCGAGGAATCCCGGCTGCGGGAGCACCGCGCCGATGTTGTGCGGGATCAGCTCGAGGATGATCGCCGCCACGTCGTGCTCGGCGAGCGCCCGGGCGACGTCGTCCGCGTCGTTGAAGCGACAGACGATCGTCGAGTCGACCGCCTCGGGGAGCATCCCCTTGGAGAGCGGGTCCTTGGCTCCGACGCGCTCGGCGGGGGAGATCACGTTCATCGCCACCGAGTCGTGCCACCCGTGGTAGCAGCCCTGGAACTTGATCACGTGCGTGCGCCCCGTGGCAGCGCGAGAGACGCGGAGCGCGTGGAACGTCGCCTCGCTGCCCGTGCACGTGAGCAGCACCTTCTCGACGGAGGGGACGTTTGCGACGAGGCGCTCGGCGAGCTCGACCTCGACGCGCGTCACGCCGACGCCCATCAGGTCGAGCGCCCGGCCGGTGGCGGCGACGGCCGCCTCGACGTCGGGGTCGTTGTGGCCGAGCAGCGGCGGCCCGAACGCGGCGTGGTAGTCGGTGAACACCCGCCCGGTCGCGTCGGTGAAGGTCGACCCGCTCGTGGCGGTGACCACCAGGTCCTCGAGCCCTGCGACCTGACGCTGGCCGCTGTTGACCCCACCCGGGATGACGGCCGCCGCACGTGCGGCGAGGTCGGTGCCAGCAACGTCGGTCGAGCTCATCCTTCGCTCCTCCGTCTCATGTGATCAGGGGGCCGCTCAGCCGACCCTGAGGCTCTCCAGGACGTCCTCGTCCAGGTCGACGCCCAGCCCGGGCGCGGTGGGCACTGCGACGTAGCCGTCGGGCTCGATCGGCAGGCGCTGCACCGTCAGCGTCCTCGCGATCGGGGTGTCGGCGACGCAGTACTCCTGCCAGATCCCGTCCGGCATCACGGCGTTGCAGTGCAGCGAGGCCGCCTTGATGATGCCGCTCTTCCAGGCGTGCGGCACGGTCGCGACGCCGCGGGAGTGCGCGAGCTCCGCGATCCGCAACGTCTCGGTGATGCCGCCGCAGCGCGTCACGTCGGGCTGCACGAGGTCGACGTGCGCGCGGTCGATCAGCTCCCGGAAGCCCCACCACGTGGCATCTTGCTCGCCGGCCGTGATGCGCAGGTCGACGGTGTCGGCGAGCTCCGCGTACGCCTCGTACTCGTCCGGCTCGAACGGCTCCTCCATCCAGTAGATCCCGAGCTGCTCGTACTCCCGGGCGACCTCGATCGCCCGCTTCGCGTCGGCGACGTAGCCGAGGCCCGAGTCGATCATGATCTCGACGCCGTCGCCGCCCGCCTCTTTGGCGGCGGCCGCGAGCGCGACATCGCGCCGGGAGTCCTTGCCGAGCGGCCCCCAGCCGAGCTTGACCGCCGTGAAGCTCTGCTCGCGCAGCGCGGTGATCGCCTCCGTCACCTCCTCGGGTGTGTCAGGCATCAGCATCGAGGCGTAGGCGCGCACACGGTCGCGGTGCGGCGTGCCGAGAAGCTCGCAGACCGGCTTCCCGAGTGCCTTCCCCTTGATGTCCCAGAGCGCGATGTCCAGGCCGCTGATGGCGTGCACCGCGATCCCTCGGCGGCCGAAGTAGATGAGGCCGCGGTACATCTTCTGCCAGAGGCGCTCGACGTCGAGCGGGTCCTCGCCGATGAGCACGTCGCGCAGGCTCACCGCGACAGCGTGCGAGCTCGGTGCCTGCACGAGCGCCTGGACGAGCTCGGGCGACGAGTCGACCTCGCCGATCCCCGTGATCCCCTCGTCCGTGTGCACCCGGATCACCAGGTCGTCCTGGCTCCCGTCGGCGATGCCCTCGTTCACGACCGGCTGTCGCAGGACGATGGCCTCGACCTCGGTGATCTTCACGGGGTGGCTCCTGAGGTGACGGGGTGGAGGGCGAGACGGTTTGCTGCCCGGATTGTCGACTATAGCGAAATTGTCAACAATCCTCTAGGATGGCCGGGCGCCATGAGCGACTCTCCGATCCTCTGCACGATCGACCTCGAGGCGCCGGGAAAGCAGGTCGGCCGCCTGCAGGTGCCTCGGTCCTCGAACGAGAGCGGCTGGTCGAACCAGTACGTCCCGATCGTGTCGATCGCGCGTGGTGAGGGGCCGACGGCGCTCGTGCTCGGCGGCGTCCACGGCGACGAGCCCGAGGGGCAGGTCGCCGCGCTCAACCTCGCACGCGAGCTGCTGCCCGAGCAGGTCTCGGGGCGCGTGATCGTGATCCCGTGCGTCTCGATCGACGCGTCGCGGGCCTACTCGCGGCTCTGGCCGTCGGGCGCCAACATGAACCGATCGTTCCCCGGGGCGCCGGACGGCCGGCCCGACGAGCAGCTCGCCCACTTCCTCTCGACCGTCCTCTTTCCGCTCTCGGACGTCGTCGTCGACATGCACAGCGGTGGGCGCACGGGCCTCTGCCTGCCGTGGTCGGAGATGCACTGGGTCGACGAGCCGGCGCAGCGCAGGCAGATGGTCGACGGGATGTTCCACTGGAACACCGACTGGTGCTGCGTCTACATCGACATCGCAGGGACCGGCCTCCTCGTCGGCGAGGCCGAGCGACAGGGCAAGGTCGTCGTCAGCACCGAGCTCGGCGGCGGCGGCCACGTCACCGCCGAGATCCACCGGCTCGCGCTCGGTGGCCTGCGGAACGTCCTGCGGCGCTTTGGCGTGATCGAGGGCGAGCCGGTCACGCGCGCACAGCTCGGCCTGCCCGAGCAGACGTTGCTGATGGCGACCGAGCTCGACGACTACCTCCTCGCGCCGGAGTCGGGGCTGTTCGAGACCCTCGTCGACCTCGGCCAGCGGGTGTCCGTGGGCGAGCCGGTCGGTCGCATGCACTTCCTCGAGAGACCGGACCGCGAGCCCGAGGTGATCCTGAGCAGGACCGACGGGATCGTCTGCGTCGTCCGTGCGATCGCGACGACCCAGCAGGGCGACAACGTCGTCGTGGTCGCCCGCGAGGCGGACCGGTCGGAGCTGGACTGAACGTGGAGGCGTGCCGGGTCGCCGCGACGCAGGTCGACGTCCGCCACGAGGACGTCGCGCACAACCTCGAGACGCACCTGCGGCTGATCGCCGAGACGGCCGCCGACGGCTGCGACCTCGTCGTGTTCCCCGAGCTCTCCGTCACGGGCCACAACGGCAGCGAGGCGGTCACGCGGGGTGCCGAGCAGCACGACGGCCCCATCTTCGAGGCGATCCACGGGCAGGCGCGCGCCTGCGGGATCGTCGTCTCCTACGGGTTCTGCGAGCTGCACCGAGGCACCCACTACAACACCTCGGCGCTCGTCGGCCCGGACGGGCTGATCGGGCTGCAGCGGAAGGTCCACGCCTCGCTCGACGAGTTCCTCCGCTTCCGACAGGCCTACGACTGGTCGGTCTTCGACCTCGGCTTCTGCAGGGTCGGCACGGCGATCTGCCACGACAGCGACTTCTTCGAGAGCTGGCGCATCCTCGCCCTGCTCGGAGCCGAGCTCGTCCTGCTTCCGCATGCGAACCGCACGCTCGAGGCGGCCGACGGCTCGCATGCGTTCGACGGTCGCGGGCGCGCCGCGCCCGCCGACGAGCTGCTCGCCGCGCAGGCGGCGCTCCTCGCCGAGCGACCGCGGCCACCGCGCCTGCACGACGTCCTGGCGCGCGACAACGGCGTCTACGCCGTGTTCTCCGATCAGGTCGGCTACGACGGGCACAGCACGCACGTCGGCGGCGCCTACGTCCTTGCCCCGGACGGATCGATGGTGGCGCGCTCCGACCCCGGTCTCGCGAGCTCGTTCGTGGTCGCGGAGCTGGATCCCGCTCTGCTCGCGCGCGTGCGCGAGGCGCCGTCGTTCCCACTGCGCAAGCGGCGCCCGGAGACGTACGACGAGCTGACGAGACGCACATGAGAGGGAAGGAGCACCGGTGACCGAGCTGAGAGCAGGCGTCGCGCGCGCCGACATCACCCCGCCCTGCGGCTTGCCGCACGGCTGCTGGGCCGCCCGCACGGGCCTCGCCGAGGGGATCCACGACCCCCTCGTCGCGCAGGCGCTCGTGCTCGACGACGGCGAGCTGACGATCGCGATCGTGGCGGTCGACCTCGTGTTCGCCGGGGCGGAGCTGACCGCTGAGGTGCGCGACCGGGTCGAGGCGCTGACCGGGATCGCGCCGCACGCCGTGATGGTGAACGCGGCCCACAACCACAGCGCCCCGAGCCTCTCACGCGGCTCGAGCGTCGCCGGCCTCAGGGATGCCCCCGCGTTCGCCCGCTACGTGGAGCTGCTGCCCGAGACGGTCGCGGGCGTCGTCTACGCGGCCTGGCGCGCCCTTCGGCCGGCGCGTGTCGGCTTCTCCTCGGCGAGCGCTCCGGGGATCACGGTCAACCGCGTCGTGCCGGAGCGGCCGGTGGACGACGCCGTCGGGGTGATCGCCGTCGATCGTGCGGACGGGTCGCCGCTCGCGGTCGTCGCCAGCTTCGCGTGCCACCCGACGCTGATCGGTGGTCACACGCTGCTCTGGAACGCCGACTTCCCGGGGCCGCTGCGCGCGGCGGTGCAGGCGGCGCGGCCGGGCGCCGAGTGCCTGTTCCTCTCCGGCTGCGGTGGCGACGTCGCCGGCTGGGACTACTGGTTCGGCAACTGGGAGGCCTCGCGCCACTCGTACGCGCGGCGCGACGAGCTCGGCCAGGCGGTCGGCGCTGCGGCGGTCGCCGCGCTGGAGGCGGTCGAGACGACCGACCACGCTCGGCTCGGCGTCGCGTCGACCACGATCGAGCTGCCGCGGCGCAGTCATCCCTACGCGCTCGAGGAGATCGAGGCGCGGCTCGCCGCGATCGACGCGCTGCCCACGCCCGACTTCCCCGAGGCGTGGGACGAGTCCGTCCACACCGTCACCTCGGCGCAGCAGTACCCGGCGCTGTACCAGCGAACCGCGCTCGCCTTCTACAAGGACATGATCGAGCGGGCCGACGTGCCCGTCACGGCCGAGCTGCAGGCGTTCGCGATCGGCGACGGCGCGATCGTCGCGAACCCGTTCGAGCTGTTCAACCAACCGGGGGTCGAGCTCCGCTCGCGGAGCCCCTTCGCGCACACCCTCACGCTCGGGTACACGAACGACTACGCCGGGTACTTCGCCCCGGACGGGGATCTCGACCTCGTCGAGGGCGTCCCGCTCGAGGAGATCCTCGACCAGGACCGCTACCGCTGGGCCTACGGGATCACGAACACGAACGTCGACCGCGGGGGCATGACCGCGCTCCTCGACGAGAGCGTCGGCCTGCTCGAGAGCCTGCGAGGTGCGTCGTGAAGATCACCGCGGTCGAGGCGCACGTCTGCAACGCCCGGATGCGCAACTGGGTGTTCGTGCGCGTGGTCACCGACGAGCCGGGACTGCACGGCTGGGGCGAGGCGACCCTCGAGTGGCACACGCGGGCGATCGTGGGTGCGGTCGAGGATCTCGCCGACCTGATCGTCGGCGAGGATCCGACCCGGATCGAGCACCTCTGGCAGATGATGATGCGCCAGCACTTCTGGCACGGCAACGACATCGTCCGGGGCACCGCGGTGAGCGGGATCGACATCGCCCTCTGGGACATCCTCGGCAAGGTGCACGGCGTGCCGTGCCACAAGCTCTGGGGCGGGCCGGTGCGCGACCACGTGCGCCTCTACGGACACCTCGGCGGCGGCCGGATGGAGGACTTCTACGAGTCGGACGAGCCCCGGCGCTTCGGCGAGCTCGCGGCCGGGATGGTGGAGCAGGGCTTCACGGCGTTCAAGTCGATGGCGGTGCCGCCGACGATGCCGCTCGAGGGGCTCGCACCGATCCGGCACGCGGAGCGGTGCGTCGCCGCGATGCGCGACGCGGTCGGGGAGGGGATCGACATCATGGTCGACTGCCACGCCCGGCCGAGCCCGCGCATGGGGCACCTGTTCGCGGCGGCGCTGGAGCAGTTCGGGCTCTACTGGTTCGAGGAGCCGTGTTGGCCTGAGCGCGTCGAGGACATCGCCGCGATCCAGCGCGCCGTGCGGACCCCGATCGCCACCGGCGAGCGGCTCGTCGGGGCCCAGGCGTTCGCCGACCTGCTCGCCCAGGGCGCGTGCAGCGTGATCCAGCCCGACATCACGCATTGCGGTGGGCTCAGCGAGGTGCGCCGCATCGCCGCGCTCGCCGAGGTGCACCGCGTCGCGCTGGCGCCGCACAACCCGCAGGGCCCGGTCTCGACCGCGGCGTCGATCGAGCTCGGCCTGGCGACTCCCTCGTACGTGATCTGCGAGGCCGTCACGTCCGACGTGCCCTGGCGCGAAGAGGTCGCCTCGGAGTCGCACCCGATCGATCGCGACGGGATGCTCGCCCGCGCGACCGGCAAGCCCGGCCTCGGGATCGAGATCGACCTCGACGTGGTGGCGAAGCACCCGTTCGAGCCCGAGCTGCTGCAGCGGGTCTTCTATGCCGACGGCAGCGTCGGGGACTGGTAGGAGCGGCCGAGCGAGGTCGGTGCCGAGCGGCGTCTCGCGTACCTCAGCGCACGACGCCGTCCGCATGGAGCCGCACGCCGAGCTCCCGCGTGAGCGCGAGCAGCCGCTCGAGGTGCTCCGTCTCGGTGCGGTAGCCGACGATGCACGTGCGGATCGCCGTGCGCCCGTGCACGAGCGCGTTCGACGGGAAGACGCGCCCGTCGATCTGCAGCTCGGTCATGAGCCGGTCGTTGAGACGATCGACGTACCCGGCGTCCGAGGCCGCATCGACCGGGACGTAGCGGAAGCAGCAGATCGAGAGCGACGGGGGGCAGACCAGCTCGAGGTCGGGCTCCTCCTCGATCCGTCGGGCCAGCCACTCGGTGAGCGCGACGTCGTGCTCGATGCGACGAGCGTACGCTGCCCGCCCGTGCGCGAGGAGGCTCACCCACACGCGCAGCGCGAGGAAGCCACGGCTCAGCTGGAGCCCCTCGAAGCCCATGTCCTCGGCGCGGGCAGCGACCTCGCGATCCTGCTCGACGTAGGCGGCATGTGCGCTGAACGAGGTGGGCAGCCGCTCGGCGTCGCGCACCAGGACGAAGGCGGCCACGGTCGGCGCAGAGAGCCACTTGTGCGCGTCGAAGGTGATCGAGTCCGCCTGCTCGATGCCGCGCAGGAGCGGCCGCAGATGGTCGGAGAGCGCGATCGCGCCTCCGTAGGCCGCGTCGACGTGGAACCACGCCCCGACGTCGGCGGCAAGCGCTGCGAGGCGCTCGAGCGGGTCGATCGCCCCGGTGCCGGTGGTGCCGGCCGTGCCGACGATCGCCATGGGCACGACCCCGTCCGCGAGGTCGCGCTCGAGCATCCGCTCCAGCTCGTCGACGCGCAGCGTCAGGTCGACCGATACCGGCACCTTGCGCACTGCGCTCTCGCCGAGCCCGAGCACGTCCGCGGCCCGGTCGATCGTGAAATGCGCCTCGGCCGAGGCGTAGACGGCGAGGCGCCGCGCGCCGACGCCCTCGCGTCGGATCGCGGCGTCGACCCGGTCTCGTGCGAGCTTCAGCGCCGTGAGGTTGGCGAGGGAGCCTCCCGCGACGAGGTGGCCGCCGGCCGAGGTCGGCAAGCCGAAGCGGTCGGTCGTCCACGCGACGAGGCGTCGCTCGATCTCGGTTGCCGCGGGGGAGAGAACCCATCCACCGACGTTCGGATTGAGACCGGAGGCGAGCAGGTCGGCGAGTGCGCCGGGCACCGTGCCGCCGCCGCTGATGTACGCGAGGAACCCGCCGCTCCCCGTGCGCAGCGACGAGTCGAGGATCGTCGCCAGGTGCGCGACGAGGGCGGCATCGTCGAGAGGCTCCTCCGGCACGTCGAGCGCGACGGCTGCGCGCACCTCCGCCGGGGTGACGCGCGGCGTCGCCGGGCCGTCCATCCCGGCCAGGTAGCGCGTGTAGAGGTCGAGGATCTGCTCGCCGAGCTCGCGGGCCCGATCGGGCGACCAGTCGAGGTCCCGGACGGGCTCGGGGCCGGGGCTCAGCATGCTCGCGAGTCTACGTCGGCGGCCCGTCGCGCAGCACACGACCGATCCCGCGCACGGCCTGGCGGATGCGGTGCTCGTTCTCGACCAGCGCGAAGCGGACGTAGCCCTCGCCGCCCGGCCCGAAGCCGACGCCCGGGGACACCGCCACCTGTGCCTCGCGGGCGAGGTGCTCCGCGAAGCGCAGCGAGCCCATCGACGCGAACTTCTCGGGCAAGGGCGCCCAGGCGAACATCGTCCCGCGCGGCCGGGGAAACGACCAGCCGATCCGATCGAGCCCGTCGCAGAGCGCGTCGCGTCGGGAGAGATACACCTCGCACACCTCGGTCGGCGTGTCGGGCGCCTCGTTCATCGCCGTGATCGCGGCTATCTGGATCGGCTGGAAGGTGCCGTAGTCGAGCCAGCTCTTGAGGCGGGCGAGAGCCCGGCAGACGTCGGCGTTGCCGACCAGGAACCCGACGCGCCACCCGGCCATCGAGAACGACTTGGTGAGCGTGTACAGCTCGACCGCGACGTCCGCCGCGCCGGGGACCTGGAGGATCGACGGGGGGACGTGTCCGTCGAAGGCCAGGTCGGCGTAGGCGAAGTCGTGGACGACGACGATGTCGCGTTGCCGGGCGAAGTCGACGACGTGCTCCATGAAGTCGAGCTCGACGGTCGCCGTCGTCGGGTTGTGCGGGAACGAGAGCAGCAGCACCCGGGGACGGGGCTGCGCGCGCTCGTAGGCCTCTGCGAGGTTCGCGACGAGGTCCTCGTCGTGCCCCATCGTGACCTGGAACACGCTCGCCCCGGCCAGCATCGGCGCGTGGATGTGGATCGGGTAGCTCGGCGCCGGGACGAGCGCGGCGTCGCCGGGCTCGACGAGCGTCCACATCAGGTGGACGAGCCCCTCCTTCGCGCCCATCGTCGCGACGACCTGCGTCTCGGGATCGAGCTCGACGCCGAACCGGCGGTGGTAGAGGTCGGCGCACGCCGCGCGCAGCTTCGGGATCCCCTTCGACTGCGAGTAGCGATGGTTGTGAGGCTTGGCGGCTGCCTCGGCGAGCTTCGCGACCGCGACGTCGGGCGACGGCAGGTCGGGGTTGCCGAAGCCGAGGTCGACGACGTCCTCACCCGCGCGGCGCAGCTCGAGCGTCAGGTCGCGGATGACGGCGAAGACGTACGGGGGAAGGCCGTCGATGCGACGGAAGGTCGGCGGCATCACGCCATCGTGCCCGACCGGCTGGTCGTGCGCGTCGGTTCCCGGGGCCGGACGGCGGCAGCGCAGGGCCGCGCGGCGTCACACCGTGCGCTCGCCGAGCGCCGGGCCCGGGTGGCACGTGAGATGCGCGTTCGGCAGGGCCGCGCCCGCGGCTGCGACCCTGCCGAACCGAGTGGCTCAGATGCCGACGATCGTGATCGTTCGCTGCACGCCGGCGGTCGTCAACGTGTTCGCATCCACCGTCACGGTGTACGTCTTCCCCTTGAGCACCTTCAGTCCGTTCAGCCTGACGGGAACGGTGCAGTCGATCGCGAGCGGCTGCGCCGTCTGGAAGACGAGGACGAGCTTGCCGGCCAGCGTGGTGCGCACGGTCATGCCGACCGCCGTCCCGACCGGGTTGTTCGCGCAGTAGGAGCGCAGGTAGGCGGTGACGGTCGGGTTCGACGTGCCGCCCTTCACCTCGACCTTCCCGTTGACGGGGCTCAGCGGGAGCGCGGCCTTTGCGAACTTCGGCTGCGCGGGCTTGGGCGCACCGGTCGTCCGGTAGATGCCGCTCTGCCAGGGGCTCGTCCCGGAGTCCTGCATCACGAACCAGATGAACATCGGGATCCGCGGGTCCTTCTTCGCGAGCGCGATCGCCTGGGAGAGGTATGACGCCTGCTGCGACTCGGTGACGCCCTTCGGCTCACCCGGCTTGGTCTCGTTCCCGTACTCCGTGATCCACACCGGGATGTTCTTCCGCCGGAAGCTCTTGTCGAGCTCCTTCTCGAACGTCCCCATCGTCGAGAACGTCACGTTCGGATACGCGACCTTCTGGGTCGGCGCCTGGTTCACCGGCGAGGGGTAGGGGTGCTGTGCCCACGCGTCGAACTTGAGGCGGGGGTTGGCCTTCGCGAGCAGCGACATGAACGTCCCGGGGCGCACCGTGTCGGTCTTGCCGGGAACCTGCTTGTCGCGTCCGTTGGAGGAGGTCTCGCCGATCGCGACCTGCGCCTTCGCGTTCCCTGCCTTGATGCCCGCGTAGCCGGCAGCCGCGAGCTTCGCGTAGTTCTTCGGGCTGACGATCTTGCCCTTGGCGTCGAACTGCGGCACGAGGAAGGTCGCCAGGTTGGACTCGTTCCAGATGCCGTAGAAGCGCACGAACGGGTACCCGGCGAACCGGCCCGAGTAGCGCGATGCGACCGCGCGGGCGAAGTCCTGGAAGTCCGCCATCCTGGTCGGCAGCACCTGCTGCTTCTGGTTGCCGTTGGCCCAGGTCGGCGTTCCCCACAGGGTGATCAGCACCTCCATCCCCCGGCTCTGCGCGCCCCGCACGAGCTCGTCGAGGTCGTTGAAGCGATACGTCGGGTCGAACGGATCCGACGGCTTCGCCGGCCGGGCCGGTGCCACCTTGCTCCACTCGACGAGCGTGCGGATGATCACCGCGTTGTTCTCGGCAGCGCGATCCATCGCCTCGACGCGGCCGCCGTCGTAGCGCAGCACGGGGTCGTCGTGGAAGCCGATCCACATGCGGTCGGCGGCGGGTGCGGCGGGTGCGAGCAATGCAGCTGCGCCGCAGACGGCGACGAGCAAGCGGATGGCGACTCTCACGGGCGATCCTCCCTGTACGTGGACGAGGCCGACCCTACCGACCGTCGGTTAGGGCTATGTGAAGGGTACGGATCGCGTCTGCCGTCACGGTTCCGGCGCGAAGGCGGCACCCTTCCGAAGCAGCGTGCTCCGTAGCGTGATCGATGCAACGGACGCGACGAGAGGAGGATCTGCATGGGAGCGACGCTCGCGCTCGCCGGACCGGGGTACGCCCCTCCGGCGGTCACGCTCGACGGAGAGGTCGCGCGGCAGGAGGACGTCGTCTGGTGGGTCGTCGTCGTGGGCTTCGCCTACGCCGTCGCCCTCGCCTGGGCGACCTGGTGCCGCACGAACGGCGGGAGTGCCGAGATCTCGTTCGGCTGGACGGGGTTCAAGGTTGTCTGCCGGAAGTGAGACGGATGGGAGGGCGGCCTCGCGCCGCCCTCCCTCGCCTGCAGTCGTGACTCTCGTCGGTGCGGGCAAGCGCTACGGCGCGCGTCCCGCGCTCTCGGACGTCGACCTCGAAGTCGACGCCGGCGAGGTGGTCGCGCTCCTCGGCGAGAACGGATCGGGCAAGACGACGCTCCTCCGTCTCGTCGCGGGCCTGACCGTGCCGTCGGGTGGCTCGGTCGCCGTGCACGGGCATCGGGCCGGTACGCGCTCTGCACGTCGGCGGGTCGCGTTCGTGCCCGACGAGCCGGCAGGGCTCGGTGAGCTCACCGTCGCCGAGCACGTCGCGCTCCTGCGGGCGCTCGCGGCCGCGCCGGACGACCTCGGGGAGCGGGCCGTCTCCGCGCTGGGGCTGCGGGAGCATGCCTCGGAGCGCGTCGGACGGCTCTCGCGTGGGCTGCGCCGCAGGGCTGCGCTCGCCGCCGCCCTGGCGTCGGCACCGTCCGTCCTGCTCGTCGACGAGGCGACGGTGACCCTCGACTCGACGGCGGTCGCCGCACTCGCGGGTGTCCTGCGCGATCGTGCCCGCGGTGGCGGCACGACGCTGCTGGCGACGCACGATCTCGCGTTCGCGGAACGCACCTGCGATCGCGTCGAGGTCCTGCGTGGCGGGCGCATCGTCGGCGCCGGGCCCGGGCGCACCGCCTCGACCCTCGTCGCCCTCGCCCACCTCGGCACCGCTGGGTCGGGAGGTGAGGGCGTTGCCGCTCGAGCTCACTAGGGCTTCGGCCACGGACGGTCTTCGCGGGCTACGCGAGCGTCTGCGCGCGGCCCCGAGGCTCGCGGCACCGCTCGTGGCGTGCGTCGCCGCCGAGCCGCTGGCGGGATCGCTGCTGGGCAGGGAGCTGGCCTCGCTGCTCGATCCCGCGCTCGTCGACCCGGACGTCGTCCGCGTGCTCCTCGCCGGAGCGATCGTCACGTCCCTCGCGGGTGGTCTGGCCCTCGGCGCGGTCGTCCCGTCGCTGTCGAGGCTCGGGCCGCAGGTCTGCGCCACGGGCGCCTCGGGGCTCGATCGCGCGTCTGCCGTGCTGGTCGTCCCCCTCACGCTGGCGCTCGCTGCGATCTCGGCGGTCGCGCTCCCGGTCGCGCTCCCCGTCCTCGAGGCGTCCCCCGGTGGGCTCTCGGCCCTCCCGCACATCCTGGCGGCGCTCTGGTGCGCGGGCATCGTCGGCGGAGCCGTCGGGTCGTCGCTCCGCGGAGGGCCGCGTGCGCCGAGGTGCGCCGCCCTGCTCGCCGCAACGACTGCACTGGCGGTGCTGCTGGCCTCGAGCCCCGCGACGATCGCTGCCGTCACGACGGAGAGCGCGGCCGTGTGGCAGAGCGCCTGCACCGTCGCGGGCGGAGCGCTTGCGCTCCTCGCGTGGGGTGCACTGCTCACACGGGTCGACGACGGCGGGGCGGGACGCACGTCGGCCTCCCGGCTCGAGCCGCGAGCCGCCGTCCCTGCGACGTTCGTCGCCGCCGCGCGGATCCTCGGACGCCGCAGCGACCTCAGGGCGGCGCTCGTCGGGGGAGTCGGCATCGGACTCGCGGGTGTCGTCTGCTCGTGGCTCGCTCAGGCTCCGGCCCCGACCGGGATGGCTCTCGGCTCGAGCGGCGCCGTCCTCGCAGCCGTCCCGTGCGCCGTCGCCGTCGGAGGAGCGCTCCGAGAGGCCGAGCACGTGTGGATCCTCGCGTCGTCACGAACGTCCGTCGCGCTCGCCTGGCTCGGGGCAGCTGGCCTCGTGACGCTGGCGCCGGCGGCGCTCGCGTGTGGCGCGGCGGTGGCGCTCGAGGGCGGCGACCCGGCGGACGCGGTTCCCGCTCTCGGTGTCGCGGCGGGCATCTGTGCGGCTGGCCTCGCCGCGGGGGCGCTGCTGCCGTGGAGTGGGGGGCGTGTCCTCGAGCAGGCCGCCTCGCTCGGTCTCTTCGCCGCGCTGTGCGGGTCGTTGTCGCTCGTCTCGGCGCTCGCCGGACCACGGCTCGCCGCGTTCGGGGTGCCCTCGGCGGTTACGGCGATCCTCGTCCTGGGGCTCGCGCTCACCGGTGCGCTCGGGAGCCTGGTGCGCAACCTGGAGCCCGTGCGCTGATGCTGGACGAGCGCGACGTCCTCGTCCTGGCGCCGGGAGTCCGGTTCGCGGAGGGTCAGATCATCGACGACGTCCGTGGGCTCGTCGCTCCGGCCAACCCCGCGGCGATCGTCGTGCTGACGGACGCGGGTCTGCCGCTTGCCGCGACGATCGAGAGGCTCGCGCGCCGGTGGCATCTCGGTGAGGAGGAGGCGCGGCGTGACGTCCTGCGGTTCGCGTGGCAGCTCAACCGCCTGGGGCTCGTGAACGTGCGCCGCGACGTCTCTGCCGTCGCTCACATCCTCCCGTGGCTCGGGCTGGCGCTCCGTACCCTTCCAGTTCGGCCGTCTGCCCGCGCCGCGGGCTCGGCGGCACGCGATCGACACGTCGTCCCCCGCACGTGCGGTGATCACCACGGCACGGGCGTTGCGCGGCCGCGTCGTCGGCCTCGCTCTGGGCGCCGTGGCCGCCCTGACGGGGACGGGAGTCGTGACGGGTGGGGCCGACCTGCTCGGCGTCGTCGTGGTGGGTGGCGTCGCCGGTCTTGCGCTGCTCGTCCACGAGCTGGGGCACGTCCTCGCGCTGGGGCGTGCCCCCGCTGCGATCCTGCTCGTCGGCGGTCGCACCTCCGTGGTGCACGGGCGCGGGACCCCGGGCCGCGCGGTCTGGGTCGCGCTCGCAGGGCCGCTCGCGGCCGTCCTCCTGGGGATGGTGCTCTCGGTCGTCGCGCTGGCGGAGCAGTCACCCGCGATCGCGCTCTCCGCGTGCCCCGCCGTCGGCCACGCGCTCGCGGCGACGGTGGCCGCGAGGGATGGGCGGACGGTCTGCGGCCTGCCCGAACAGCCCCGCTCGGCGAGACCGGGATGAGCATCGTGCTTCGCGCGTTTCTGATCGGAGCGGCCGTCACCGGCGCGGTCGCGTACGTGGTGGGCGCGGCGCTCGTCGTCGCCGCAGCCGCGGCGGAGTCGACGTTCCGACTCGCGGTCGGCCCGGTCGTGCTGGCCGCCGTCGAACGTGAGGGAGCGGAGGTCGTGACGACGCTTGGGCCCGGGCTCGGCGCGGTCGCGCTCGTGGGTGGCCTGCTGAACGCCGCCGCCGGTCTCGTCCTCCTGCGCGCCTCTCGTGACGGCGACCGCCTCACGTAGACTGGCGTCTCATGTTCTGGGAGGCGCTCTTCCTGCTGGTCGTCCTGAAGATCCCGGTCGTGTACCTTTGCCTCGTCGTCTGGTGGGCGATCAAGGCCGAGCCGACCAGCGAGCCGCCGACCGCACATGTGCCCGTGACCGACACGCCCTCTCCCGATCCGACCCGGTGGTCACCGCGTCCCGCGCGGCGGCGCCCGGCGCCCACCGGCCGCGGGCCGCGTCGTCCGGTCTTCGACCGTCCCGCAGGAGCCCGCACGGAGGTGCGACGATGAGCGCGCTCGACCAGCCGAAGAACAACGCCTTCACGGCGACGGACGCCGTCGCCGGGTTCCTCGCAGCGGCCTCGGTCGTCCTCTCGGCCGTCGCGATGGATCTGTTCTTCGTGCTCGGCGTCGACGCCCACCCCGCCAGGACCGCACCGATCGCGATCGTCCTCGCCATCGTCGCCGGCGTGATGAGCGAGCGGTTCGAGCGGATGTCGCTCAAGGCCATGTACTTCGCCGCCTTCGCATGGGCGTTCGGGATGACGGTCGCCGTGCTGACCGAGGCGCCGCTCTTCTGAGTCCCTGAGCGGGGGGCTCGGAGACGAGATGGCGTCAACGGATCTCTCCGGCGCGAACGCCGGGTACGTCGCACAGCTCCTTGCGGACTACCTCGAGTCGCCGGCGAGCGTCGAGCCGGAGTGGCGGGCCCTGTTCGAGGGCTCCGGCGCCGCCGTCCTCGACGCCCTTCCCACACTCGGAGCGCTGGTCGAGCACGGCCGGCCGGCGAGGGAGCCGTCGTCGTCCCCTCACCCACCCGAGGCTTCCCGCGTCCAGCCGACCGCGCACGTCGCGACGCCGCCACCCGCGCGACCCGCTGCCGCCGCGGACGCGCCCGTGCCTGGCACCCCAACGGCGCCGTCTGGTGAAGCCGCGGCCGGCCCCGGGGTCGCCGCCGCGCCCGACGAGGAGCTGCTCGGCGGGATCGCCGCGGCCATGGCTCTCGTCAAGGCGATCAGGATGCACGGCCATCTCGCGGCACGGCTCGATCCCCTCGGGGCGGAGCCGACGGGCGACCCGGCGCTCGACGAGCTGCGCCTTCAGCCACCCCTGACCCCCGAGCTGCAGGAGCGGATCCCCGCCCGTCTCCTGCGCCTGTTCGTCCCCGGGGAGACGCTCCGGGATGCGCTGCCGCTGCTGCGCGACGTCTACACCGGGTCGATCGCCTACGAGATCGAGCACATCTCCGACCACGCCGAGCGCGTGTGGTTGCGGAAGGCGATCGAGTCCGGCCGCTTCCGGCGACCCCTTCCCGAGGACGAGCGGCTCACCCTGCTCGAGCGCCTCTCCGAGGCCGAAGGGTTCGAGCAGTACCTCCGGCGAGCGTTCCTCGGGCAGAAGCAGTTCTCGCTCGAAGGGCTCGAGACCCTCATCCCGCTTCTCGACGAGGCGATCGAGCTCGCGGCGGAGGGCGGCGCCCACGAGGTCGTGATCGGGATGGCGCACCGCGGGCGGCTGAACGCCCTCGTCCACACGGTCGGCCGCTCGTACGAGTCGATCCTCCGTGAGTTCGAGGGCGAGCGCTCCCTCGACGCGCTCCTGATCGATCCCGAAGGAGGGAGCGGCGACGTCAAGTATCACCTTCCGGCCACGGGCTCGCGCGTCACGCGCGCGGGGGAGGTCGAGGTCGTGATCGCGCCGAATCCGAGCCACCTCGAGGCAGTCGATCCGGTCGTCGAAGGGCGGGCCCGTGCCGAGCAGACGGATCGGTCAGGTGGCGCAGGTCTCCACGACCCGTCGGTGGCGCTCCCGGTCATCATCCACGGCGACGCCTCGTTCGCGGGCCAGGGTGTCGTCGCCGAGACGTTCAACCTGCAGAGCCTGGACGGGTACTCGACGGGCGGATCGCTCCACGTGATCGCGAACAACCAGGTCGGGTTCACGACGGACCCCACGGAGAGCCGCTCGACCCGGTACTCGAGCGATCTCGCGAAGGGCTTCGACGTCCCGATCGTCCACGTCAACGCGGACGATCCCGAAGCGGCGCTCAGCGCCGTCCGTCTGGCGCTTGCCTACCGCGAGGAGTTCGGGCACGACTTCGTGATCGACCTCGTGGGCTACCGCCGCTTCGGGCACAACGAGCAGGACGAGGCGTCGTACACCCAGCCGCTGATGGTGGAGCAGATCCAGCTGCAGCCGACGGCGCGCGAGCGCTACGCGGCGCGCCTGGTCGACGAGGGCGTGCTGACGGCCGAGCAGGCCGACGCCTTCGTGCAGCGTGTCACCGCAACCCTGCGGGAGGCCCACGAACGTCTCCGTCACAGCATCGGTGAGAGCCCTGCCGCCCGCCGGCCCCGTGCCGGTCGGCCGTCCGGGACCGAGGGAGACCGGGTCGTGACCGCGGTGCCCGAGGAGCGGCTCCTCGCGCTCAACGAGGAGCTGCTGCGCGTCCCCGAGGGCTTCACCGTCAACGCCAAGCTGGCGAAGCAGCTCGATCGTCGGCGCAGCAGCGTGCACGAGGGCGGGATCGACTGGGGCCAGGCAGAGGCGCTTGCGTTCGCGACGCTGCTCGAGGACGGCATCCCCATCCGTCTCTCGGGTCAGGACTCCGAGCGCGGGACGTTCTCGCACCGCCACCTCGTCCTCCACGATCCGGGAACCGGGGAGACCTTCGCCCCCGTCCAGAACCTCGACGGCGCGAACGCCTCGTTCGAGGTCTACAACTCGCCGCTGTCGGAGTACGCGGCGTTGGCCTTCGAGTACGGGTACTCGGTCGCAGCCTCCGACGCGCTCGTCCTGTGGGAGGGCCAGTTCGGCGACTTCGTCAACGGCGCCCAGATCGTGATCGACCAGTTCATCGTCGCAGGCCGCTCGAAGTGGGGGCAGACGTCGCGGCTCACGCTCCTCCTCCCGCACGGCTACGAGGGGAACGGCCCCGAGCACTCGAGCGCGCGTCTCGAGCGGTTCCTCCAGCTGGGCGCCCAGGACAACATCCGCGTCGCCAACTGCTCGACCGCCGCCCAGTTCTTCCACCTGCTGCGCCGTCAGGCGCTCGATGCGGTCGCACGACCCCTCGTCGTGATGACGCCCAAGGGGCTGCTCCGCCTGCGTCAGGCGGCCTCGTCGCTCGACGACCTCGCGCGCGGCGCGTTCCAGCCCGTGCTCGACGACGCGGGCACCGATCACCTCGCCGCCCACCGACTCGTCCTGTGCTCCGGAAAGGTCTTCTACGACGTCGTGGGGCACGAGCAGCGCGGCGGGGCGACGGGCGTCGCGGTCGCGCGGGTCGAGCAGCTCTACCCGTTCCCTGTCGACGAGCTCACGGCCGTGATCGCGGGATACCCCTCGCTGCGCGAGATCGTGTGGGCGCAGGAGGAGCCGCAGAACATGGGGCCCTGGCGCTCGATCCGGCACCGGCTGGACGAGGCCGCACGGTTCGGCTCGTCCGTCCCCAGCGTCACCTACGTGGGCCGGACGTGGAAGGCGAGCCCGAGCGAGGGATACCCGACGGCCCACCAGCGCGAGCAGGACAGGATCGTCCGCGCCGCGCTCGGTGTCTCATAGAGCAGCATCACGGCGCGCCTCGCGGCGACGGCGCGCGATCGTCCAGGTCGTGAGCGCGACCCTCGGCCCGTGGCGACGCGCGACGCCCAGGAGCATGCGACGGTGCCTGCGGGGGAGTCGCCGGTAGAGCGCGAAGAGCGTCAACGCGGCTCCCAGCCGGCCTGAGCGAGGGCGTGCCATTGCTCGCATCCAAGCACACGATCGGGGAGACCACGGAAATACGCTCCGGTTGCAGGGATTTCGAGGTCGGCTACACTACGACAGGCCCGCGTGGCCGACAGTCGTGCGATTCAGGAGGTCAGATGAGCGTCGATGCGGAGACGAATTTCGCGAGCGCGATCCAGGAGCATCTCGATCTGAAGCAGCGCAATGCCGATCTCGGCGACGACATGCCGATCGATCGCTACGAGGTCGAGGATCCGTTCGAGAACCACCCCCTTTTCAAGTCCGAGGAGCAGGCACGACTCGAGGAGACCCTCGAGTCCGTCGTCGACGAGCCTCTCGCGGCAGGAGCGGTGCTCGTCGAGGACCCGGCCGCCGTGGACGCCTCGCCGTTGCCCTGGCCGGGCGAGGAGTCGACGGAAGGCCCGGCCCTCGCCGACGGGCTGTGGAACAACTCGCGGGACTTCGACTGGGGCGACTGACCCCGTTCGCGTCGGCGGTGGGCTGAGCGTGGCTCCAGCAGACCGCCTCGAGCGCTACGCGACGCTCGCCGTCCGGTCGGGCGCGAACGTCCAGCCGGGGCAGGAGGTCGTCGTCCCCTGTCACGTCGAGCATGTCGACGTGGTGCGTGCCGTCGCCCGCGCCGCGTATCGCGCGGGCGCGAGTCGGGTCACCCCCTTCTACACCGACCTCCACCTTCGCCGTGCGGCGATCGAGCTCGGCCCACCGGAGACGCTGGGAGTCACCCCGGACTGGTTGCTCGACGTGGTCGTGAGCTGGCGGGAGACGAAGCCGGCGATCATCTCGCTCTCGGGTGTCGCCGATCCGACGCTGTTCGACGGGCTCGACCCGACGCTCGTCGCGCGGTCGAACCCGTCCGACTGGCGGGCGCTGTATCTCCCGCTCGTCAACGAGCGGCTCACCAACTGGGTGATCGTCGCGGCGCCGACGCCTGGCTGGGCGAACACGGTGTACGGCGAGCCCGACGTCGAGCGGCTGTGGGACGCCGTCGCAGGTGCGACGCGCCTCGACCGGGAGGATCCCGTGGCCGCCTGGGACGAGCACGTCGCGAGGCTCGAGGCCCGCGCATCGGCGCTCAACGAGCGGCGCTTCGACGCGATCCGCTACCGCGGGCCCGGCACCGACCTGACCGTCGGGCTGTCGCCGGCCTCGCGGTGGCTGTCCGCGAGGTTCACCACGCGAGACGGGATCGCCCACCTTCCGAACATCCCGACCGAGGAGGTGTTCACCACGCCCGACTGGCGGCGGGCGGAGGGAACCGTGCGCTCGACGATGCCGCTGGTCGTTCCCGGGGTCGGCGCCCGCGTCGAAGGGCTCTCCTTCGTCCTGCGCGACGGTCGGATCGTCGAGGTGAGCGCCGATCGTGACGGGGCCGCGATCATCGAGAACCAGCTCGACGCGGACGAGCGCGCGCGCTTCCTCGGCGAGCTCGCGCTCGTCACAGGCGACTCCGCCGTCAAGCAGACCGGGGTCATCTTCCACGACACCCTCTTCGACGAGAACGCCGCCTGTCACATCGCGTTCGGCGCGGGCCTGCCGTTCGCGGTCGAGGGGGCGGACGGGCTCGATCGTGAGGCGCTGCTCGACGCAGGCGTGAACGTGTCGGGCACTCACGTCGACTTCATGGTCGGGGGGCCGGAGGTCGAGGTGGACGGGCTCGACGCGTCCGGCACGGCTGTGCCGGTCATCAGGGACGACGCGTGGGTCCTGGCGTGACGCACTCGGCTCGAAGCGGCCTCGAGCCGTAGCACGCCTGCGGGCATGTTCCTCTGGCGGCCGGCGCGAGCCGGACGTCCTACAGCTCGACGGAGCCGTGCAGGGTCGTCGCGAGCCGGCGGAACGGGCCGTCGGTCGCGAGCATCTCGTCGTAGCGACCCCGCTGCGTGACCCGTCCGCGCTCGATCACCAGGATCTCGTCGGCGCGCCTGACCGTCGCGAGGCGGTGCGCGATGATCACCGAGGTGCGGCCGCGCAACAGCGTGTCGAACGCCTGCTCGATCGCGATCTCGGCGGGCCGGTCGATGTTCGACGTCGCCTCGTCGAGGACGAGGATCCGAGGGTCGGCGAGCAGGGCGCGCGCGATCGAGATGAGCTGGCGCTCACCGGCGGAGAGCCCGGCCCCGCCTTCGCGGACGACGTGCTGCAGGCCCTCCGGGAATCGCGACGCGACGCGGTCGACTCCGATCGCGCGGGCGGCCGCCGCGACCTCGTCGTCCGCGGCGTCAGGCCGGCCGAAGCGGATGTTCTCGGCGATCGTCCCGCTGAAGAGGAACGGATCCTGGAGCACGACCCCGAGCTGGCGCCGGTACGAGCGCAGCTGCACGTCCCGGAGGTCTGTCCCGTCGACCCGCACCGCCCCGGAGCGCGGGTCGTAGAAGCGCGCGATCAGCTTCGCGGTCGTGGACTTGCCCCCGCCGGACTCGCCGACGAGCGCGATGCATCCGCCCGGCGCCACGTCGAACGAGATCCCCTTGATCACCGCGGCGTCGCGGTATGCGAACACCACGTCGTCGAGCTCGAGGTGGCCGTCGACGCGGCCCAGCGGCCGCGCGTCCGGGGCGTCGGTGATGTCCTGCTCCGCGTCGAGGACGGTGGAGATCTTCCCCATCGCGGCCGACGCCGACTGCACCTGCCCGTAGAGCTCCGAGAGCTCCTGCAGCGGCTGGAAGACGAGCTGCAGCATCCCGACCGCGGCGATCAGCGTCCCGATCTCGAGGCTGCCGTGGTCGATCAGCTCGGCCCCGCCGAACAGCACGGCGACGGTCGCCACCGCACCGAGGAACTCGATCGCGGGGAAGAAGAAGGACGAGAGCTTCTGGGCGTAGACGTTCGAGACCCGGTTCGCCTCGTTCAGCTCGTCGAACTCGCGCTGGAAGTGCCGCTCGCGGTTGAAGGCCTGCACGACCGCCATCCCCGAGACCGACTCCGCGAGCTGCGCCGTCACGCTGGCGATTCGCGTCCGCACGTCGGCGAACGCGACGTGCGAGGTGCGCTGGAACCAGCGAGTCACGAGGATCCCCGGCGGGAGCACCAGGAGCGCGATGAGGCCGAGGCGCCAGTCGAGCAGGAACAGGCCGCCGATCGCTGCGACGAGCGTGAGCGTGCTCACGACGAGCGTCGTCAGGCCCTGGTTGAGGACGTCCGACAGCGCGTCCACGTCGCTCGTCAGGCGCGCGATGATCCAGCCGGCCTTCTGCTCGGAGAAGTAGCGCAGCGACAGCGACGTCAGGTGCTGGAAGAGATCGCGGCGGAGGTCGAGCACGATCTGCTGGCCGATGCCGGCGAGCATCAGCCACGTGGTCGTCCCGAGGATCCAGGCGCTCAGCCCGACGGCGATGTACGCGATCACGTCGAGCTTGAGGCGCTGCTCGTCGCCGGCGCGGATGCCGTTGTCGATCGCGTCGCCCACGATCATCCACCCGGCGACCGGAGCGGCCGCGGAGATCGCCGCGAGCAGCATCACGAAGGCGATCCGCCGCCGGCGTCCCTCCGTGTAGCGCCAGAGGCGCGAGAGCCCGGTGCGGGGAGCCCTAGGCGGCAAGGGCCTCGTCCCCGAAGAGCGCGATGAACGCCTTGCCGCTGCGCATGAGCTCGGCAGGCGTGCCCGACTCGATCACCCGTCCGTCCTGCAGCACGACGGCGCGGTCGGCGACGAGCACCGTGGAGAGCCGCTGCCCGGAGATCAGGACGGTCTTGCCGGCCACTGCGGGACGGAGGTTCTCGACGAGGTGACGCTCGGTCTCCGTGTCGACCGCGGACATCGGGTCGTCGAGCACCAGCACACGGGCTCCCGACACGAGCGCGCGCGCGAGGGCGACCCGCTGCCGCTGGCCGCCCGAGAGGTTGACGCCCCGCTCCCCGATCAGCGTGTCGTAGCCCTCCGGGAGCTCGTCGACGAAGGCGCTCACCCCGGCCGCGTCGCAGGCCGCGAGCACGTCCGCCCAGTCGGCGTCCGGACGCGCCGCGAGCAGGTTCTCGCGCAGCGGCACGGAGAAGAGCACCGGCTTCTGCGTGACGAGGGCGACCGAGCGGCGCAGGTCCGCGAGGGCGACCTCGCTCGCGTCGACGTCGCCGATCAGCACCCGACCCGCCGTCGGGTCGTAGAACCGGGGCAGGAGGTTGAGAAGCGACGTCTTGCCCGCGCCGGTCGTGCCGCAGACGGCCACGATCTCGCCCGGCAGGACCTCGAGGTCGACGCCGGAGAGCACCTCGGCGCCCGTCTCGTACGAGAAGCAGACGTCCTCGAAGCGCACGGTCAACGGCCCCGCGGGCAAGGGGACGGGACGATCCGGCTCGGGCAGGGGGGCGATCCCGTCGAGCCAGGCGAAGCTGCGGGACGCCGCCGCAGTGGCCCGCTGGCCGAGGTTGATGATCCAGCCGAGCGCCTCGAGGGGCCACACCAGCTGCAGCAGCAGGGTCACGAACAGCGTGAACTGCCCGATCGTGAGGTTCCCTGCGATCGCGTCGGTGCCTCCGAACCAGAGGACGGCGGCGATGCCGAGCGAGGGGAGGAAGATCAGACCCGGCAGGAAGCGCGACTCGACCGCCGCCTGGTTCATGGTCTCGCGCCGCACGTGCTCGGCGCGCTCGCCGAACCGGTCGCGGACATCGTCCTCGCGACCGAAGGCCTGCACCATCTCGATGCCCACGACGACCTCGTCCGAGGCCTCGGTCAGGTGCCCCTTCCGGGCTTGCACCTTCCGCGAGATCGGGAAGACGCGATGGGCGAAGACGTACGTGAGGATCGCGATCGGCGGCATCGTCAGCGCGGCGATCAGCGTCAGGCGGAGGTTGACGTTCGCCAGGACGATCGTGGCGCCGACGAGCATCATCATGCTCTGGATCGCCTGGACGACGCCCCAGCCTATGAAGTACCGCACGGGATAGATGTCGTTCGTCGCGCGTGAGATGACCTCGCCTGTCGCGTGCCGGTCGTAGAACGCGCGCGGATAGTGGAGGTACGCCTCGTACAGCATCTGACGGAGGCGCGCCTCGACGGCGATGCCGACCTGGGCCGTGAGGTAGCGGCGGTGGTAGTTGAACAGGAAGCGGCCGCACGCCGCGACCAGGATCGCGGCCATGTACGCCCCGAGCTTGTAGCCATCGCTCGTGTCGATCGCGTCGTCGATGGTGCGCTGGATCAGCACGGGGATCAGGAGCGACAGCCCGGTGAAGCCGAGCGCGAGCACGAGCGCGAGCAGGACCATGCGGCGCTGGGCCCACCAGAGTGGGTAGAGGTGACGCAGCGTCGGCCAGAGACGGAGGTCGGGTGGGTCGACCGGGCTCACGGGCGCGGGGGCTCCTTCCTTGCGCACGGGTGCGCGGGGGACGGGACGACGGCGGTCCGGAGGCGTCGAGCGATGCACGGACGGCCAGGCTCCGGCGAACGGCCGTCGAGGGCCGGAGCGAGGGCACACGATAGCACCGACACCACCTGGGACATCGAGAAGACATCTGACTGGCACTTGACAGACATCATTTTGATGTCATACTGGTCACATGGAGATCACGATCCACGTCGAGGCCATCCAGCGGGACCTCGCCACGGCAGCCTCCCTCGGCGGCGAGGAGGTCGGGGAGGCAGGGCGGCGACTCGTCGACGCCGTCGAGCCGTCGCTGCGCCTGCAGCTGCTCGACGTGCTCGGACAGGCGGCCCTCTCGCTCAGCAGCCAGCTGCCGAGCGGGCACGTGGAGGTTCGTCTCGCCGGCCGCGACCCGGACCTCGTGTTCGTCGACGCACCCGTCGAGGCCGACGAGCCACCTGCCCCGGGAGACGATCTCAGCGCCCGCATCACGCTGCGGCTCCCGGAGACCCTCAAGGGCCAGGTCGAGGCGGCCGCCGCGCGTGAAGGCGTCTCCGCCAACGCCTGGATCGTCCGCGCCCTCGCACGGGCGCTCGAACAGCGACCGTCTGCCACACGGCGGACGGGCAACCGGCTCCAGGGCTTCTCCCGGAGCTGAGCGAGAGGAGCGAGCATGTTGACCGTCACACTCTTCGGGCACATCGAGGTCCCGGACGTCGCGCCCGACCGTCCTATCCGCCGTCGCGGCGACACCCGCGTCGACAGGCGCCCCTCGGTGCCGGAGAGGTTCCGGCCATGAGGTCGGAGCGCTTCGAGACAGCGGGCGCCCTCGCGCTCCACGCCGACCTCGCCTCCGCCGACCTCGACGTCTCGACCTGGGAACAGAGCACCACGCAGGTCGAGATCGCGGGGCGGCGCTCCGACGACGCGACCATCGAGGCGATCGAGTCCTTCGCCGTCGAGCTCCATCCCCGCTCCGGGGGGCACGAGCTCGTGATCCGCGAGCCGAAGCGCTTCGGGTTCAGGCTTCGCTCGCCGCAGATCACCGTGCGCGTCCGGTGCCCGGAGGATGCGAGCCTGACCGTCGCGGGGGCCAGCGCCGACGTCCGCGTCGACGGCCGGCTCGATGCGGTCGACGTCAAGACGGCGTCGGGGGATGTCGTGCTCGGCGGCGGGATGAGCTCGGTGCGAGTCAGCTCGCAGAGCGGCGACGTCGCCCTGGATGCCGCCGAGCGGCAGGTCACCCTCTCGACGGCGTCGGGCGATGTCCGGCTCGGCCGGATCGCCGGCGAGCTCGCCGTCAACACCGTCTCCGGGGACGTCGAGCTCCGCGACGGCCGCGCCGGCGCCACCGTCCAGACCGTCTCCGGCGACGTGCAGATCCGTCGCATCAGCGGGGGAGACATCCGGATCCAGACAGTCTCGGGGGACGTGAACGTCTCCCTGGAGCCCGGGCTCGGCGTCTGGATCGACGCGAGCGCGGTCAGCGGCGACGTGACCTCCGACCTCGAGGTCGGTGACGCGCCGTCGTCGGGCGAGGAAGGGCCGGTCGTCGAGCTCCGGGTCAAGTCGGTGAGCGGCGACGTCTCGATCGGGCGCGCCCCCGTCGCCGCGCCGGCGTCCGGCTAGTCCTCGTCCTCGTCCTCGTCGAGCGCGTCGGCGACGGTCGCCGTCGCGAACGCCCTCCACGCGAGGTCGGGATCGTCTCGCAGCTCGTCGAGCACTCCGCGGAGCGACGGGATGTCCGTGACGACAGGCTCGAGCGCAGCAAGACCCGCGGCAAGCGCCTTGCGTCGGGAAGGGGCGTCGAGATCGGCGGCGACCGCCGTCACGGCGCGGCCTTGCGGGTTGAGCGACCGGCGGGGGTCACCGCCGGTCGCGAGCAGCAGCTGGGCCCGACGGATCGCCCCGTTCAGCTCGTCCGGGTCGAGCCTGACGTCCCGGCCGGCGACGAACGCGAGCAGCGTTCGCTGCTCGTCGACGCCGGCCTGGGCGGCGGCGACGAGCGCCGCGCGGAGAGGATCGTCGTTCAACGCCTGGGCGTGAGCCGTGCGCGGAGCGCGTTCCAGCGGGCGGGTGACCCGGCTCCCTGGAACCCGGCGACGGTGCGGCCCTTCGCGTCGATCAGGATGAAGGCGGGCTGGTACGTGGCGCCGAAGCGGCGTGCGAGCGTGCGCTGGGGGTCACGGATCGAGGGCCACGTCCAGCCGTATGCCGCGACGAACGCCCGCGCGCCCTCGTCGGTGTCGGCGGCGTTCAGACCGAGAAAGCGGATCCCGTTCCCCTGCCGTGCGACCCAGCGTGCGTAGGCGACCGCCTCGCTCCGACAGGTCGTTCACCACGACGACCAGACGTTGATGATGACGGGCTTTCCCCGCAGGGCGGCCAGCGAGGCTCGCTTTCCGTCGACCGTCGGCCCGGCCACCGGAGGTGCGGCCGCAGCGGCGGAGGCCGTCGAGGCCAGCGCGACCACCAGCAGGAGAGCGATGACCGTCGGCGTCCGTCTCATGTGGCCACCGTAGCGACACGCGAACGGGTCGTGTCGGTGCCCGTGCCGAGTTGAGGATCTCGTAAGGATCGTTCAAGCGGACGCTCGCGGCCGTCGATAGTCAAGGCATGAGGGATCGTCTCCTGCTCTGCGCGCTCGTCGTCACAGTGCTCGTGGCGGCGCCGGTCTCGGCGCTCGCCGCTGCGCGCCCCGTCGAGGGCTCGGGTGCGGAGCCGGTCGCGAAGTCGGGTCGCTCGTGGGCGGCATCCGAGATCGCCAAGGTCGTCGCCGCCGGGCTGATGGGGCCCGACGTCGCGACGTTCCGCCCGGACGATCCGCTGACGCGCGGCGAGCTCCACGACGCCATCGTCGCGCTCGGCAAGCCTCACGCCGCGCCTGCCGACCCGACCCGGCTCGTGACGATGCGCGAGCTCGACGCGCAGCTCGTCGCGGCCGTCGGGGCCCTGCCGGCATCGCGCGCCATCCGGCTCGCCGCGCTGGCGGCCGGCGTTCAGCCGACCGCGATGCTCGGGACGGAGACGGCCGCCCGCCTGCTCGGCCTCCGCATCAACCATCCGGCCGGGAGCGAGGATCTCGAGCGGCTGCCCACGCAGCCAGCGCCCCGCGCAGAGGCGGCGTTCTCGCTCGCGCGGATCCTCGCGCTCGACGCCTCGAGGGTGCCCGCGCTCGTCGCACAGGCAGAGGCGTTCACCCTCCCTGCGCTCGACGACCTGCAGCGCGAGGTCGTCCGCCGCGGGTTGCGCCTCGTGGGCTTCCCGTACGTCTGGGCCGGCACGAGCGAGAAGCCCCAACGGCTGTGGAGCTCGACCGCGCCCGGCGGGACCGTCGCCGCTCCGGGAGGGTTCGACTGCTCCGGTCTCGTCTGGAGGGTGTACAAGCTCGAGCCGTTCCCTACCGCGCCGACGCTCACGTCCGTCCTCAAGGGACGGACGACCTTCGAGATGAGCGGTGAGGTCAAGCCGGCGCTGCGGATCGCCGTCGCCGACCTCCAGCCCGGCGACGTCGTCTTCTTCGGATCGAAGGGCAAGAGCTCGAAGCCCTCGCAGGTGGGCCACAGCGGCATCTACGTCGGCAACGGCTGGTTCGTCCACTCCTCGGGCAACGGCGTCACGCTCCAGCCGTTCGAGGGGTGGTACGCGAAGACGTTCGCCTGGGGCCGACGGCCGCTGACGGAGGCGGGCCCGGCGCTGTAGCGACGAGCGCTCGGCGGCATCGGCTCGCCAGCCTCTCGAGTGCCGCACGGACATCCGTTCCTCCGCCACTGACCGCTCTGCGCCGTCTCACCACCGGCGCTCCCGCGGTACGCTCCGGAGACATCGTGAGGAGGAGCAGATGACCGAAGTCGCCGACGCGCCCGCCGCCGGGCGCGACGCAGAGATCTCCAGGATCACCCACTGGATCGACGGGGTGCGCGTGCCCGGGACGTCGGGCCGATCGGGGCCTGTCTTCGATCCTGCGACCGGGGCGCAGACCGGCGCGGTCGACCTCGCCTCGGTCGACGAGGTCGCCGCCGCCGTGGCGAGCGCGAAGGCCGCGTCGGCCGCATGGCGGTCGACGTCGGTGGGTCGCCGGGCGGAGATCTTCTTTCGCATCCGGGCGCTGTTCGACGCGCATCGGGAGGATCTCGCGCGGCTGCTGACCGCGGAGCACGGCAAGGTGTTCTCAGACGCGCTGGGAGAGGTGGCGCGCGGGATCGAGGTGATCGACTACGCCTGCGGGATCCCGACGCTGCTCAAGGGCGGCTTCTCCGAGCAGGCCTCAACGGGGGTCGACGTGTACTCGATCCGGCAGCCGCTCGGCGTCGTTGCGGGGATCACGCCGTTCAACTTCCCGGCGATGGTGCCCATGTGGATGTGGGCGCCCGCGCTCGCCTGCGGCAACTGCTTCGTGCTGAAGCCCTCCGAGAAGGACCCCTCGGCCTCGCTGCTGACGGCGGAGCTCCTCAAGGAGGCCGGGCTGCCGGACGGCGTGTTCACCGTCGTGCAGGGCGACAAGGTCGCCGTCGACGCGCTCCTCGAGCACCCCGACGTCAAGGCTGTGTCGTTCGTCGGCTCGACGCCGATCGCACGCTACATCTACGAGACCGGGACGAAGCACGGCAAGCGGGTGCAGGCTCTCGGCGGCGCGAAGAACCACATGATCGTGCTTCCCGACGCGGACATCGAGATGGCGGCGGACGCGGCCGTCTCGGCCGCCTACGGGTCGGCCGGCGAGCGCTGCATGGCCGTCTCGGTGCTCGTCGCGGTCGGCGAGGTCGCCGACCCGCTGGTCGCGGCGATCAAGGAGCGGCTGCCGCAGGTGAAGGTCGGGGCGGGTACCGACCCGACCTCCGAGATGGGGCCGCTCGTGACCCGCGAGCATCGCGACAAGGTCGCCTCGTATCTGGACTCGGCGGCCGAGCAGGGGGCGACGGTGCTCGCCGACGGCCGCGAGACCGCCCCCGCCGGGGACGGCTTCTTCCTCGGCGTCTCGCTGATCGACGACGTCACGACCGAGATGGACGCCTACCGCGACGAGATCTTCGGGCCTGTCCTCTCCGTCGTGCGGGTCCCGACCTACGCCGAGGCGGTCGAGCTCGTCCAGGACAACCCCTACGGCAACGGCGTCGCGATCTTCACGCGCGACGGCGGCGCTGCGCGCCAGTTCCAGTTCGAGGTCGAGGCGGGCATGGTGGGCATCAACGTCCCGATCCCCGTTCCGGTCGCCTACTACTCGTTCGGCGGGTGGAAGGCCTCGCTCTTCGGCGACAGCCACGCCTACGGGCCGGAGTCGGTGCACTTCTACACCCGCGGCAAGGTCGTGACCAGCCGCTGGCCCGACCCGGCCACGAGCACGCATCGACCTCGGCTTCCCGCAGACGCGATAGGGTCTCGCAGCCCGTCGGGCGGAGGCGGCACTGCGGCGCCGCCTCCGCCCGACGGGCAGCCCGATGACAGACGTCCTCGTCGAAGGGTTCGCACCCGACTCGCTCGGCCTCGCACGGCTGCTGGCCTCGCGCGGAGACCGTGTCCGCGTCGCTGGGCCCGACCTCCCGCCGCCGGACGCGCTGGCGCTCGAGGCGCTCGGGGTGCTCGTCGACGGCGAGATCGATCTCGACCTCGACGACCCAGGCGCCGGAGCGCGCGTACCTGGACGTCTGGACGCCAGAGGTCGCACCGCGCGTCGCTCGGCTCCGCGCCGCGGGCACGAGGCTCACGTCGCTCTCCGACCTCCTGCTCGCGGAGTCGCCGATCCCGACCATCGGGATCACGGGCACCGCGGGGAAGTCCACGACGGCCGCCTTCCTCGCCGTCATCCTCGAACGGGCAGGGATCGTCGCCCACGCGGGCACGACGTCCCGTCCGGGTCAGCGCTGGGCGTCCGAGGAGCTCCTGCCGCTGCTCGACGGACGATCCGACGGCGTGCTGCTCCTCGAGCTGACGAGCTCACACCTCGCTTTCTGCGACACGACGCCGGGTGTTGCGGTCGTGACCTCCTTCTGGCCCGACCACGTCGAGCTGCACGGCTCCCTCGAGGCCTACCGTGGCGCCAAGCAGCGCATCGTCCGCGGCCAGCGGCCCGACGATCGGGTGGTCTTCGCTGCGGACGACCCTGCCGTCGCCGGCTTCGCGGAGCTGACGCCCGCTGCGCGCTTCCCGTTCTCCGAGCGACGGCTTCTCGACCAGGGAGCGTTCCTGCGCGGGGACGTCGCCGTCGTGCGGGGTGGAGGGGAGGAGGCCGTCGTCGGCAGCGCCCCGTCCGCTCGAGGTGGCCGACGGAGTGCTGCGCTGGCGGCGCTCGCGGCAGCGCTCGCCGCAGGGGCGCAGCCGCAGCACCTCGTGGGATCCCTCGCCGCCCTCGGGACGCCGCCGCATCGCGCGCGGACGCTGGGTGTGATCGGTGGGACGGAGCTCGTCGACGACTCGGCCGCGGCGACCGCGACGAAGGCGGCGGCGACCCTCCGCGCGTATCCCGCCGGCTCCGTCGTGGCCGTCGTCGGCGGGGAGCTCGAGAGCGTCGGGCTCGCGGTGCAGAGATCCGCGGAGGAGCGGCGGCTGCTCGCGGAGGCGCTCGACGTGCTTGCGCGAGCGGCGCGTGCAGTCGTCGTGTTCGGGCCGGCGGGTGCGGCGGTCGCCGCTCCGCTCCGCGCTCGCGGCACCGTGGTCGCCGAGGCCGCGACGCTCGAGGAGGCGATCCTGCTCGGGCTCGAGCGGTCCTCGTACGCCTCCGCCCTCGTCGTCTCACCGATGTTCCCGCTGACGCAGGAGGAGCGCGCCCGGGTCGAGTCGCTGCTCACCGCCGCGGGCTGAGCTCGGCGCCTGCCGGCGAGGCGTCCCGAGCGACGGGAATAGGAGCGATCCCCCGGGGGTTATAGTTGTCGTTACAACAATTCGTATGACAACTACTTCTGGAGGATGCGATGTCTCCCATCACCGTCACGACCACCGCTACGCCGGCCGCCCCGGCGGTCACCGGCACCTGGAACCTCGATGCGACGCACTCGTCGATCGGGTTCACGGTGCTCTACATGGGGGTCGCGCCGTTCGAGGGCGCGTTCCGCAAGGTCGAGGCGTCCCTCACCGAGTCCGGCCTCGCAGGCACGGCCGACGCGTCGTCGATCGACGTCGGGGACGAGAACCTCGCAGGGCACCTTGCCTCGCCGGACTTCTTCGACGTCGCGGTCCATCCGACGATCGCGTTCGAGAGCGGCCCGCTCGTGGTCGACGGCCACGACGTGACGGTCGACGGGACGCTCGAGATCAAGGGCAATCGCATCCCCGTCGTCCTCGAGGGGGCCATCACCTCGCCCGTCGCGGATCCGTGGGGCAACGAGAAGCTCGGCCTCACGCTCTCGACCAGTGTCGATCGCACCCGGTTCGGCCTCGAGTGGAACGCGCCGCTCCCCGAGGGGGGCCAGATGCTCGCGAACGACGTCGAGCTCACCGCGAAGCTCGTCTTCGTGGCCGCGAAGGAGGCCTAGCGGTGCGGATCCTGGGCATCTCCGGCAGCCTCCGGGCCGACTCCCTCAACGGCCGGCTCCTCCGCCTCGCGGCGGAGGAGCTCCCGGCCGGCGTGAGCCTCGAGCTCTACGAGGGGCTCGGAAGCATCGCGCCGTACGACGAGGACGTCGAGGAGCTCGCGCCCGACGCCGTGCTCGGGCTCCGCGAGGCGATCGAGTCCGCGGATGCGGTGCTGTTCGCCTCGCCCGAGTACAACGGCTCCGTCCCGGGCCAGCTGAAGAACGCGCTCGACTGGGTGTCGCGCTCGGCCCTCGGAGCCCCGCTACGCGGCAGACCGGTTGCGGTGATGGGCACGAGCCCCGGCCAGTTCGGCGGCGTCTGGGCGCAAGCGGAGCTGCGCAAGGTGCTCGGCGTCATGGGTGCGCGGGTCGTCCCGACCGAGCTTGCCGTCCCGAAGGGGCACGAGCGGCTCGAGGAGCCGGATGCGGCACTCCGTCAGCAGGTGCGGCGGCCTGCTGGACAGCCTCTGCGACGCGGTGGAGCGGGAGCCGATCGCGGCGTAGCTGCTCGTGGACGCCACCCGAGGGCGAGGTGGCGGCATGCGCCGCCACGACGGCCGACGCTCGCGAGCAGGCGTCGGCTCGCGCGACGTGTCGGCGCGACGTCGGCCGCGTCGGGCCGGCGTCGCGTGCTCACGTGCGCTGTCCTCCGCTGGAGGATGGAGGGGTGCTCAGCGCGTGCGGAAGGACCACCAGGTGTCGCCGTTCGCGCCGGTCGTCCCACCGCCGGTCGCGCGCACCTGCCAGTAGAAGGTCGTCCCGCGCGCGGCGCTCGTGACCACCGCGGACGTGCCGCTCGTCGGCGTCCACGACGGCGCAGGTGCCCGAGGTGGTCGAGACGCACCACTCGTAGCCGGTCGCCCCGGCGCTCACCTCCCAGGTGAGCGTGACCGGGGCGCGGAGCCTGTGCTGCTCCGTTCGTCGGGGCGAGCTTGGAGAACGGAGCCGGCGCCGTGCCTGTGGCGGTCGTGGTGAAGCTCCACCACGACCCGCCGTCGGAGAGCGTCGTCCCACCTGCGTTGCTCGCCCGGACCTGCCACTGGTAGGTCGTGCCGGAGAGCGGGGTGGAGACGACGACGCTCGTCGCCGGAGTCGAGACCCACGAGCCGTCGCACGAGGCGTTGACGATCGCGTCGATGCAGTACTCGTATTGCCCGGCACCCGCGCTCGTGCCCCACGAGAGGGACACCGACGCCGGCTGCCCCGTGGCGCCGCTCGCCGGGGTCATCTTCCCGAACGCCCCCGGTGGGGTGGGGACGGCCCCGCCGGCTGCCTGCGCCACCGCCGCAGCGGCGTTCACGATGCCGGTGCCGCACAGCGCGGTCGTGCAGCTGCTCCCTGCCGGGAACGGCGTCACCGTCGTTCGCAGCAGGTCGCGACCTGCGCGGGCGTGAGCGCAGGATTGACGGACAGGAGCAGCGAGGCGATGCCCGCCACGTGCGGGGCCGCCATGCTCGTGCCCTGGTAGTTCGCGTAGCTGTCCGCGCCCGGGCGTGGTGTGCCCTGCGTTGAGGGTCGAGAGCACCGTCCTGCCGAGCTGGGCGTCGCCACCCGGCGCCGCGAGCTCGACCGTCGCGCCGTAGTTCGAGTAGTACGCACGCGCCCCCGTGTGCCCCGTCGCGGCGACGGTGATCACATTGCTGCAGTTGGCCGGGGAGAACCCCGAAGCGTCGGCGTTGCTGTTCCCCGCGGCGACGACCACTGTCGTCCCGGCCGAGACCGCCGCGTCGATCGCCGACTGCATCGTGGACGAGCAGCTGCCGCCTCCGCCGAGGCTCAGGTTGACGACGTCCGAGGGCGTGGCATTCGCGGGCCACGCCGCTCACGGAGAGCCCGGCGCCCCAGCGGATCGCGTCGGCGATGTCGGAGGTGTAGCCACCGCACTTGCCGAGCACGCGGAGCGGCTGGATCTTCGAGACTCGGTTGATGCCGGCCACCCCGACGCCGTTGTTGGTCGCGGCGCCGATCGTGCCCGACACGTGCGTGCCGTGCCAGGAGCTGTTGCGGACACCACACCCGGCGAAGTAGCCGGTCGCGTTCTCGGTCGTCGAGATCCAGTCGCCCGGGTCCGATGCGTCAGCGTCACGGCCACCGCCGTCGTTGGCGACGAACGCGTCGCCGATGAAGTCGTAGCCGCTGACGAAGCGGCCGGCCAGGTCGGCGTGCGGACGGTAGCCCGTGTCGATCACCCCGACCACGACGCTGCTCGAGCCGGTCGTCAGGTCCCATGCACCGGGAAGGTTCGCGCCGAAGAACCCGGAGGACGGAGCGAAGTAGTGCCACTGGTCGCCATAGCGCGGATCGTTCGGCGTCGCGAGCGGGAGGAGCAGCGCGTCGGGCTCCGCCGAGGCGATGTCCCCTCGGGCCGCGAGGCGCTCGATGATCTTCGCGAGCTTCTCAGGCGACCGCCGTCCCGAGAGCTTCAGCACGTAGGCGCCGTCCGCAAGCCGACGAGACTGCTGCACCGGCTCACCTGCCGTCGCCGCGAGCGAGGCGCTGTCGGGCAGCGATCGCTCCGCGGGCCGGACGATGATCTGGTCGGTCGGCACCTGTGCCGGAGCACCGGCAGGAGACGCGGTGGCGCCGGCCGAGCCGGTCGCGAAGGCGAGGAGTGCCAGCACGGCGGCGAGGGCCGGCGCGGCGGAGATGGGTCTCACGCGGAGTTCCTTCCGTGGCGGGTGGTGGCGTCGCAGATGCCGCATTCTGCGCCATGTGCGGGCGTCCTTCCAGCCCTCGAACGGGGAGTTCGCCGCCGAACGCGGTCACGACGTCTCGCGCGCCGTCTGGGAGCCTGTTGCCTAGACTCGCTGGGTGCAGGTCACCATGCTCCTCGCGGACTTCGCCCAGGTCGCCGACGGCAAGCTGACCGTCGTCGGGGGCGGCTGGTCGCTGACCGGACCGGAGGCCGTGCCGTTCGGCATCGCGATCCTCGTCCGCGTCCCCTGGGATCAGGCCAACGCCGTCCACACGATGCGGTTGGAGCTGCTCGACGCCGACGGGCAGGCCGTCACGTCGGAGACCGACGACGGGGAGGCCCCGGTCGTGTTCTTCGACGACATCGCCTTCGAAGTCGGCCGTCCGGCCGGCATCAAGCCGGGCACGGCGCTCGACTTCCCGATCGCGATCAACTCGGGCCCACTCCCGCTCGAGCCTGGCCTCTACGAGTGGAGGCTCTCGATCGACGGAGAGGTCGACGAGGACTGGCGGCTGCCGTTCACCGTCCGAGCGCACGAGCCGGACGTCGTCTGAGCTCCCTCGATCGTCGGCTCCGCTAGATCGTAGGCTCGGCGCGCGGATCGCCCTCGAGCGCGAACGCGTCGTGGAGCGCCCGCACGGCGTCCGGGATCTTCTCACGGTCGATCATGCAGGAGATCTTGATCGGCGACGTCGAGATCATGTGGAGGTTGATCCCGAGGTCGGCGAGCGTCCGGAACATCGTCGCGGCCACGCCCGGGTGCGATCGCATCCCGGCGCCGATCAACGAGACCTTCCCGAGTCCGTGGTTCTCCTCGACCTGGAAGGCGCCGAGGTCGGCCGCAGCGCTGTCGATCGCGCCCCTGGTCGCGGGGACGTCGCCCTCGGGCACCGAGAAGGACATCTCGGCGCCGCCATGGACGACGTTCTGGATGATCGTGTCCACGTTCACGTTCGCCGCGGCGACGGCATCGAAGACGGCGGCGGCGACCCCGGGCCGGTCGGGCAGACCCGAGAGCGTCAGCACGACGTCGCTCTCCGAGTGGGTGACGGCGGTGACGATGGGCTGCTCCATGCCTTCTCCTTCCTGGATCCAGGTGCCTGGCTCGTCCGAGAACGTCGAGCGCGCGTGGATCGAGACGCCGTGGTTGCGGCCGAGCTCGACCGAGCGCAGCATCAGGACCTTGGCGCCCGATGCCGACATCTCGAGCATCTCGTCGTACGAGAGGGTGTCGAGCTTGCGTGCGCCGGGGACGATGCGGGGGTCTGCGGTGAACACGCCGGGGACGTCCGAGTAGATCTCGCACGCAGCGCCGAGCGCCGCCGCGAGGGCGACAGCCGTCGCATCGGAGCCGCCCCGCCCCAGCGTCGTTATGTCCTTGGTGACGGGCGAGAACCCCTGGAAGCCCGCGACGAGGACGATCTTGCCGTCGTCGAGCGCCGCGCGGATGCGGTCCGGGTGGATCGTCGTGATCTTCGCCTTGGTGTGCGCCTCGTCCGTGAGGATCCCGGCCTGTGACCCGGTGAAGGAGACGGCCTCCTCGCCGAGGTCGTGGATCGCCATCGCGACGAGCGCGCAGGCGATGCGCTCGCCCGTGGAGAGGAGCATGTCGAGCTCCCGCGGGTTCGGGTGCGGCGAGACGTCGTTGGCGAGCGCGATCAGGGTGTCGGTGGTCTTGCCCATCGCCGAGACCGTCCCGACGACGTCGAGCCCACGACGACGCGCGTCGACGAAGCGCTGCGCGACGTGGCGCACCTTGTCGGGGTCGGCGACCGAGGAGCCGCCGAACTTCATCACGACGGTGTCGTAGGAGGGCTCCACTGCCATGGGGAGATGGTGCCTACGTCGTGAAGCCCGGGCGCCGATACCGGCGGGCGTAGGGCGGAACGGGGATCCCCTTCCGGAGTCCGGGCGAGGGGACCGGTGCGCCGGCCCTGACGCCGAGCGGGATCACCCCGGCCCAGACGTCGAGCTCGGCGTCCGGCGTGTCGTCGTCGTCCGGGCCCCCGTCACGGATCTTCGCGGACGCCTCGTCGAGCGGCAGCCGCAGCACCGACGTGGCGCGGAGCTCCTTCGCCGTCGGGGGGCGGGCGTCGGCCCAGCGACCGGGGAGCAGGCGCTCCGTCAGCGCCTCCAGCGCGGCACGCTTCTCGTGTGGCTCGACGATCGGCGTGGCCGTCCCGATCACGACCACCGATCGGTAGTTGACGGAGTGCTCGAACACCGACCGCGCGAGCACCAGTCCGTCGACGAGCGTGACGGTGAGGCACACCGGGATGCCCTCGGCGAGCGCGCGGAGGGAACGAGCCGCGCTCGAACCGTGCACGAGAACCTCGTCGCCGACCCGCGCGTGGAGCGTGGGGATCACGAAGGGCTGTCCGTCGTGGACGAAGCCCAGATGGGCGACGAGCGCAGCGTCGAGCACGCTGTCGATGGCCTCGCGGTCGTAGCGGGCACGGTCGTGGACGCGCTTGACGCGGGTGCGGGCCGACGGCGCGCGCAGGGCGCGTGAGCGGGCGCTGGTCATCGTCCCGGCAGCCTAGACGCCCTCGTGCGACGACTGCGCAGGGGTGATCGCGGGTGCCGCCGGGGCCGGCCGCTCCTCCGGCCCGCGGGCGTGGCGCCGCGTCGGCCGGAGGAGCGAGCCGTGCGCGTTCAGGCGGCGTCTGCTGCCGGCACGAGGCCGAGCTCACGCTCGAGCGCCGCGAGCGGGCGGGCGCCGACGAGGGTCTTCGTCGGGGTGCCACCTTCGAACAGGATCAGCGTCGGGATGCCCGAGACCTGGAACGTCGCGGCGAGGCCGGGATCGGCATCGACGTCGACCTTCGCGATCTTGAGCCGGCCCTCGTGGCGCTCGGCGAGCTCGTCGAGGATCGGCGCGATCATCCGGCACGGTGGGCACCACGCGGCCCAGAAGTCGACGAGGACGGGCGTGTCGGCGGACAGGACGTGCTCCTCGAACGTGGACTGATCGACGTGGATCGGCTGCATTGCGGTTCCTTTCAGCTTCTCGTGCTCACCTGAGCGATTTCAACTATACAACGAAATAGTTGTGGATTTCTTCCCGTCAGTCGAGACGCATCCGCTCACCCGGCTCGGGGACGACCGCCTCCCACCCGAGCCGCTCGCGGATCGCTTCGACGAGCCCGAGCGAGGCGCGCGGCTCACCGTGGACGGCGTAGATCTGATCCGGCTGCTGCGGAGACCCGGCGAGCCAGGCGAGGAGCTCGTCGCGGTCGGCGTGCACCGACAGCGCGGGCAGCTCGACGATCTCGGCCGCGACCCGCACGTAGCGGCCGAGGATCTTCAGCTGCGGTGCCCCGTCGGCGAGCATCCGGCCACGCGTCTGCGCAGCCTGGAAGCCCACGAGGATCACGCAGTTGCGCGGGTCGGGCAGCCGACGCGCGAGATGATGGAGGACGCGCCCCCCGGTTGCCATGCCCGACGCCGACATGACGATCGACGGGCACGCAAGCGCGTCGATCGCCTTCGACCCCTCGACGTCGCGCACCTCCGTGATCCCCTCGGGCTCGAAGACGCCGTAGCGCCGTCGAGCCTCGGCGCGGACGTCGTCCCGCCCCTCGGTCGACCGCGCTCCGGTACACGCGCAGCGCCGCGAGCGCCATCGGGCTGTCGACGTAGATCGGCACGAGCTCCGGGATCCGGCCGGACTCGCGCAACGCGCGGAGGTGGTAGAGGACGACCTCGGTGCGATCGACCGCGAAGGCGGGGATCACGACGGTCCCGCCGCGCGCCGGCCGTGCGGGTGATCGCGCCGGCGAGCACCTCGAGGGCGTCGCCCGTCGTCATGGAGCGGTCGCCGTAGGTCGACTCGACCAGCGACGACGTCGGCGCCCCCGAGCGGGCGCCGGCGGGCAGCGAGCAGCGGGTGGGTCGACCGCCCGAGATCGCCGCTGACCACCAGCCGACGGCGCGTCGCCGCCCGGCCGCGCGAGGTCGAGCGCGACGGTGGCCGAGCCGAGGATGTGCCCGGCCGGCCGCAAGGTCGCGGTGACTCCCGTCGGCGATCTCCCGGGACGCGTGGAACGGGAGCGGCTCGGAGCAGGCGCGAGCGCCCGCTCGGCGTCGGCCTCGGTGTAGAGGGGGAGCGGCGGGGCGGTGCGTGCGAGTAGCCCTTCCGGTTCGCGTAGCGCGGCCTCCTCCTCCTGGAGGTGGCCGCTGTCGGGCAGCACGATCGCGGCGAGGCTCGCCGTGTCCGGCGTCGCGATGACAGGCCCGTCGAAGCCGTCCCGCTCGAGCGCCGGCAGGTAGCCGCAGTGGTCGACGTGCGCGTGCGTCAGCACAACGGCGTCGATCTCGGCCGGCGCGACCGGGAAGGGGCCGCAGTCGAGCCCCCGCAGCTCGCGGTCGCCCTGGATGGAGCCCGCAGTCGACGAGCACACGTGCCTGTCGGGGTCTCGACGCAGGAAGCGGCTCCCGGTGACCGTGCGAGCTCCGCCGAGGAAGGTGAGCGTGGGGACAGACGGGCGCGACTGGCCGTCCATGCCTCGATCGTACGACGCTCCTCGCGCGTCAGCGTCGGTGTTCGGCCGTAGGATCGCCTGGATGGTGGACCTCGAGCGCCGCTACCGTGAGCGCAGCCTGTGGCTGGACGTCCTCCCGGGCTCCCTCGCGCCGCGGGCCTCGCTCGCCGGCGACGTGGACTGCGACGTCGCGATCGTCGGCGCGGGCTTCATCGGGCTCTGGACCGCGCACGCGCTCGCGAGCGCCGACCGGTCGCTGCGCGTGCGGGTCGTCGAGGCCGAGATCGCGGGATTCGGCGCTGCTGGCCGCAACGCGGGCTTCGTGTCCGCCGGGATCGCCGGCGAGGCGAGCGTCTTCGAGCGGCGCGGGGGAGCCGACGGCGTGCGCCGCGCCGAGAGAGCGATGGTCGATGCCGTCGACGAGATCGGCCGTGTCGTGGCCGACGAGGGGATCGCCTGCGGCTGGGTGAAGAACGGGGCGCTCCGCGTCGCGACCTCGCCGGCCCAGCTCGACCGGCTACAGGTTGGCCTCGCGGGCAGACGCGCCAGAGGGCTCTGCGAGGACGACGTCCGCTTCGTCACGCCGGCGGAGATCGCCGGACGTGTGCGGATCGCCGGCGTGCTGGGCGGGACCTACACGCCGCATTGCGCCCGGATCAACCCCGCCGCGCTCGCTCGCGGGCTCGCGGAGGCCTGCGAGCGACGCGGCGTGGTGATCCACGAGCGCACGCGTGCGACCGCGGTCGAGCCAGGTCGGGTGGTCACCGCCGACGGGACGCTCCGCGCGGCGACCGTGCTGCGGGCGACCGAGGCGTTCACGATCCTGCTCCCCGGGCAGCGTCGCCGGTTCCTACCGGTCTACTCGCACATGCTCGCGACCGAGCCGCTGCCCGCCTCGTTCTGGGAGGAGGTCGGCTGGGCGGGATGCGAGCCCGTCGCCGACCAGCGCTACGTCTTCCGCTACGGCCAGCGGACCCCCGACGACCGGATCGCGCTGGGTGGAGCAGGGGCGACCTACGGCCTCGGCAGCCGGATCGCCGAGTCTCGCGAGGGAGACCCCGCCGCCCTGGAGCGCGTCGAGCGGACGTTACGGGAGTGGTTCCCGGCGCTCGGCAACGCGAGCATCACGCATCGGTGGGGCGGTGCGTTCGCAACGCCGCGCGACTGGAGCATGGGCGTCGGCTTCGACCGTCGCACCGGGCTCGGCTGGGCAGGAGGACTGGCCGGGCACGGCGTCGTCGCGTCGAGCCTCTGCGGCCGCACCCTCGCCGACCTCGTGCTCGAGCGCGACACGGAGCTGACGTCCCTGCCGTGGGTGGGGCACGCAGCCCGAGGGTGGGAGCCCGAGCCGCTCCGCTGGCTCGCGGCCAGGGCCGTGCCGCGAGTCCTTCGCTCTGCCGACGAGGCGGAGGATCGCGGAGCCCCTCGCGCGCGTCGGGCCGCGCTCGTCGAGCGCTTCACGCCCGGGAGGTGAGGCGGCCCGGCCGGTCGACGCCGGCCGGGCCGCTCTCGGAGCTCAGGGGGTGAGACGCCACACGTCGTTCTCGACGAGGAGCGCGTTCACGTTCGAGGGAAGTCCGAACCGCTCCCTGTCGCCGCCGAAGGTCATGATCGACGGGCGCAGCCCCGCACGACCGCCCGAGAAGACGAGCGCGTCGAAGTCGTATCGGCCGTCGGCCGGTGACGTGCCGTTCCATGGCGGCGCGGCGGGCGATCCGAGCGCCGTCCACGTCTTGCCGTCGCGGCTCGTCCACATGTCGATGGGGTTCGCCGGGATCGGTGGCAGTCCGGGGATCTCGCCGTAGCCGCCGAAGCAGACGATCTGGTCGAGGAGGACGACGCACTGGTGCCCCGGTCGCGGCGACCAGCCTGCCGATGGAGTCACCAGCTCCCACGACGCGCCGTCGCGCGAGCGCCACACGTCGTTGAAGTAGAGCGTCGCCGTCGCCGGCTGGCAGGGGCTCGTCGGATCGAACCCGCAGCTGAAGCCGCGCTCGCCGCCCAGCAGGTAGAGGTAGCCGTTCTTCGAGACGACAGCCGCGCCTGCCCGCTTCGCCCACGGGGCGGACGCCGTCATCCGTGTCCAGCTCCTCCCGTCGTACGAGCGCCAGACGTCGTTGAAGAGCTCGCGGCCCTGGCCGCCCGTCGCCTCGTCATCGCCCTGGCTCCCGCCGAGCACGTAGATCGCGCCGTTGTGGACGACGGCGGAGAGCCCGGCGCGGCCCGCCCAGGGGGCGTCGGTCGTCTCGGGTGTCCAGGTGACGCCGTCCTTGCTGCTCCAGACGTCGTCGAAGAACGTCGAGTCCGGCAGGGTCGGCGGACACGGGACGCCGGGTGGGAGGAGCGCGCATCCGCCCGGGAAGATGGGATTCGGCTTCGACGCGAAGTTCTGCCCGCCGATCACGAAGATCCGTCCGCGGTGCGCGACCGCCCCGAAGTACCCGCGGGCCGGCCAGGCGCTCGACGCGGTGCGCGACCACGTCTTGCCTGCGTCGGCGCTCTTCCACACGTCGCCGTAGAGCACGGTCTCGGTCTCGAAGCTGAAGGCGCCACGGCCGCCCATCACGTAGAGGTCGTTGCGGAGCTCGACCGCCTGCAGACCGGCGCGCGGCGTCCACATCGCCGGGTCGAACGGCGCGGTCTGCCGCACCTGCGTCCAGCCGTACGAGCCGATGTCGGTCGCGCCGCCACCGGCGAGGGCCACCCCTGTCGCGACCGCCGTCGCGGTTGCAAGCGCGACCATGCCTACCACGACACGTCCCAACCGCATGCTCTCCCCCTGTTCGCCTGACGCCAAGCGGCCCTCCCCAGGGCCATCGATCGCATCGTAGGCACGGAGTCGACGCCCGACAACCCTTCGTACCGGCCCGCGACTGCCCTCAGGCCCCGCCGGAGCGTTCGACGGCTGGCCCAGGCTCGACCGGGTGGAGTCGGACGCTCTCCGGGTACGGGAAGAAGTCGACGATCTCGCCGCGCCGCGACGCGCCGCTGGCAGTCCTGCCAGAACGCCGGCGCCGAGCAGGTCGGCGTGGTGGCGCAGGAACGCGCTCGCGCACGCGCGGGTCGCCGAGCAGGAACGGTCGTCGAACTCCTCCGGGAAGACGTCGCGCGGGCCGACGCGGATACCAGGGCTCGCCGCGACAGCTCGGCCTCGGGGTTCGGCGGCGGCGGGATGCGCGCGGAACGTGCAGTCGGTGAGGTACTCGATCTCGTCGTAGTCGTAGAAGACGACGCGGCCGTAGCGGGTGACGCCGAAGTTCCGCCAGAGCATGTCGCCGGGGAAGATGTTCGCGATCGCGAGCTCGCGGATCGCGTCGCCGTAGTCGCGCACCGCGCGCTCGACCTCCTCCGGTGTCGCCGGCTCGAGGTAGAGGTTGAGCGGCATCATCCGCCGCTCGACGTAGCAGTGGCGGATGACCAGCGTGCTCGCCGTCGAGCTCGATCAGTCGACGGCGCGAGCTCGCGCAGCTGCTCGAGCAGCTCCGGCGCGAAGCGCTCGCGCGGCAGCGCGAGGTTCGGTGAACTCGAGCGTGTCGGCCATGCGCCCGACGCGGTCGACGTGCTTCACCATCGGGAACTTCGCGCTTCACCGTCGCGCGGTCGGTGTTCTTGCCGGGCCCGAACACGTCCTTGATCACCTTGAACACGTACGGGTACGACGGCAGGTTGAAGACGTGCATCACCTGGCCGCGCGTGCCGGGCGCCTCGACGAACACGGTCCTCGCGAGTGGTGCAGGTGCTGGAGCAGGTCGCGGTAGAAGAGCGTCTTGCCCTGCTTGCCGAGGCCGACCATCGTGTAGAGCTCCGAGCGCGGCCTCGTCGGCATCATCGACTGCAGGAACTCGACGTAGCCGGACGGGCACGTCCATGTCGACCATGAAGTAGGCGCGCGAGAGCGAGAAGAGGATCGTGATCTGCTCCGGGTCGAGCAGGATCGTGTCGAGCTCGAGCCGGCCGCTCGGCGTCGTGGAGCACGGGGACGACGAACGGCAGTCTCGTCGTGGCCGTTGACGATCTTGCCGATCACGTAGGCGGCCTTGTTGCGGTAGAAGGCCGAGCCAGCACCTGGATCTGGAAGTTCGGCTCGAGCGTGGCCAGGCCAGCCCGGCGTCGACGTGCTCGAGGCGCGCGCAGCACGCGGTCGACGTCGCGCTCGAGGTCGGCGAACGGGCCGGCTCCAGCCGAAGTCGCGCGAAGAGCCTCGACGAGCGCTCGCGCGCGAGGCCGCGTCTCGTCCGGGTAGTAGCTCCGGTAGATCGGCGGGTCGGACTCGATGTACTCGGTCGAGATCGCCGCGCGGACGAAGATGAAGTCGTTGTCGGACGTACGTGCGCTGCGAGGATCCGCGTGATCGACCGAGTTGAAGAACGTCTCGGCGAGCTCCGGCCGCTTGTGGTCGACGAGCAGGCCGATGTAGTGGAGCTTCGCCTCGCTGCCAGGTCGTCGTCGTCGAGCGCGTCCGACGTCGAGCTCGCTGCGGAGCCGCTCGACGCACTCGCGCACGCGCTCGTCGTAGAAGCGGATCCGCTCCTGCACCGCGCTGCTGCGCGCTCCGCCCAGTCGGCCGCCTCGAAGCGCTCCTTCGCGCCGCGCGCTCGTCTCGCGGAAGAGCGCGGTAGTGCCGGTCGAAGCCCTCGATCAGGACGTCGGCGATCTGCTGCGCACGCTCCTGCCGTGCGCGTCTCGTCACCGGGCACCGGCATGGAGCGTAGTGCACGCGCTGCGCCTCGGCTTCGGGCACACCATCGAGACGAGACGAGCGAGGAGCACGAGATGAGCGACCGAGTCACGCACATCGAGGTCCCGGAGGGCGGCGCCAGGATCGTCCCGGGCGAGCCGACGTCCCGACAACCCGATCATCCCGTTCATCGAGGGCGACGGCATCGGCGTCGACATCACGCCCGTGATGCAGGCCGTCGTCGACGCCGCCGTCGCGAAGGCGTACGGCGGCGCGCGCGCAGATCCACTGGATGGAGATCTACGCCGGCGAGAAGTCGACGCGCGCTCTACGGCGCCGACGTGTGGCTGCCGGACGAGACGCTCGAGGCCGTGCGCGAGTACTCGGTCTCGATCAAGGGCCCGATGACGACGCCGGTCGGCGGCGGCATCCGCTCGCTCAACGTCGCGCTGCGCCAGGAGCTCGACCTCTTCGTCTGCCTGCGGCCCGGTGCGCTACTTCCGCGGCGTGCCGAGCCCGCTCAAGGATCCCTCGCAGACGGACATGGTGATCTTCCGCGAGAACACCGAGGACATCTACGCGGGCATCGAGTGGGAGGCCGAGTCGGACGGCGCGCCGCAAGGTGATCGACTTCCTCCAGGACGAGATGGGCGTGCGCAAGATCCGCTTCCCGGAGACGTCGGGCATCGGGATCAAGCCGGTCTCGCGCGAGGGCACCGAGCGGCTCGTGCGCAAGGCGATCCAGTACGCGATCGACAACGACCGCGCGCTCGGTCACGCTCGTGCACAAGGGCAACATCATGAAGTTCACCGAGGGCGCCTTCCGCGACTGGGGCTACGCGCCTCGCCGCGCGCGAGTTCGGCGCGCAGCCGCTCGACGGCGGCCCGTGGCTGACGTTCCCGAACCCGAGCACCGGGCGCGACGATCGTCGATCAAGGACGTGATCGCCGACGCCTTCCTGCAGCAGATCCTGCTGCGGCCGGCCGAGTACGACGTGATCGCGACGCCGAACCTGAACGGCGACTACATCTCCGACGCGCTCGCCGCCCAGGTCGGCGGCATCGGCATCGCGCCGGGCGCGAACCTCTCCGACGACGGTCGCGATGTTCGAGGCGACGCACGGCACCGCGCCGAAGTACGCGGGCCAGGACAAGGTCAACCCCGGCTCGCTGATCCTCTCGGCCGAGATGATGCTGCGCCACCTCGGCTGGCGCGAGGCCGCCGACCTGATCGTCTCCTCGATCGAGGCCGCGATCGGCGACAAGCAGGTCACCTACGACTTCGCGCGGCTGATGGACGGCGCGACACGAGGTCTCCTGCTCCGCCTTCGGGCAGGCGATGATCGAGCGGATGTAGCCGCGGGAAGCGTGTGGCGTGGGGTCTGGCGCCCGGCGTGAGCCGGGAGCCTGACCCCACGTGTGGTGAGCCGACCGTCGCGATCCGTCAGACTCACCGCGTGAGCACGCCCGCACAGCGCCCGTCCGTCCTCGCCCCCGACGCGAACGCCGGGCGGGTCGCGCTCGTCACCGGCGGTGGCACGGGGATCGGTGCCGCCACCGCGCTGGAGCTCGCCCGTACGGGCGCCTCCGTCGTCGTGTGCGGGCGACGCCCCGAGCCGCTCGATCGCGTCCACCGTGCGATCGAGGAGGCCGGTGGATCGTGCCTCGTCGTGCCGACCGACGTCCGCGAGCTCGACCAGGTCGAGGCGCTCGTCGACGCCGCGCTCGAGCGCTACGGCGCGATCGACGCCCTCGTGCACGCGGCCGGGGGGCAGTTCCTGGCGCAGGCCGAGAGCATCTCCCCGAACGGGTGGCGCGCCGTGCATCGCCTCGCGGTCGACTCGGCATGGAGCGTGACCCGCCTCGTGGCGGAGCGGTCGCTGATCCCGCGGCGACGGGGCGTGATCGTCTTCGTCGGCTTCAGCCCGAGGCGGGGCATCCCGGGATTCGCGCACGCGAGCGCGGCGCGCGCGGCGCTCGAGAACCTCGCCGCCGGCCTCTCGCTCGAGTGGAGCCGGTACGGGATCCGGTCGGTGTGCGTCGCACCGGGCACGATCGCGACCGAAGGGCTGGCGCAGTACGGCGCCAGATGAGGTCGCGCAGTGGGAGCGGAGCGTGCCTCTCGGGAGGCTCGGGACAGCGGAGGAGGTCGCCTCGGTGATCGCGTTCCTCTGCTCGGCGGGCGGCGGGTACGTGACCGGGACGACGGTCGTCGTCGACGGGGGCGCCGACGCCTGGGGTCAGGCGGAGCCGCCGCCTCCGCTCGAGCCGTGACGTGAGCCGAAGCCGTCCAGCGCGTCCGTCGCGTCCGGCGTCTGCGCGAGCGAGGCGTACGCGAGCCGCTCGATCAGGAGTCCGGCCTCGCGTGGCGCGTCCGTCATCGCGTCGATCGCCTGCTTGGCGACGGACACGGCCAGCGCCGGGAGCAGCGCGAGCCGCTCCGCGAGCGCGAGCGCGCGGTCGAGCGCCTTGCCGGGGGCGACCACCTCGGTGACGACGCCGAGCCGCCGCGCCTCGCGGGCATCCACCTGCTCGTGGAGGAGCACGAGCTCCTTGGCACGCGCAGGCCCGAGCAGGCGGACGAGGCGATGGGTGCCACCCGAGCTCGGGACGATCCCGATCGCGACCTCCGGGAGTCGGAACACGGCGGTCTCGTCGGCGATGCGGAAGTCGGCGGCGAGGGCCAGCTCGAAGCCTCCGCCGACGCACCAGCCGTGGATCGCGGCGAGCGTCGGCTGGGGAAGCGACGCGAACCGCTCGTAGACGTCGCCGGTGTCGCGATAGTAGGCGGCGATCGATGCGGGCGTCGCATCGCGCAGCTCCGTGATGTCGGCTCCTGCCGAGAACGCACGCCCCTCGCCCCTGAGCACCACCGCCCGGCTCGTGCGCAGCTCGTCCGCGCGCAGCGCATCGTCCAGGGCGCGCTCGACGGCGATCGAGAGCGCGTTCAGCTTGTCGGGTCGGCGCAGCGTGAGGACGCAGACGTCGCCCACCCGCTCGATCCCGACGAGGTCACCCGACATGGACCGCATCGTCGCGTGCGGGTTCGGATGACGCAAGTCGGGCACCGCCTGGAGCCTCGGGCCCGGCGGGCTCGAGGAGCAGCAGCGAGAGCAGCGCCGCGCGGGCGGGCATCAGCTCGACGTCGACGTGCTCGTCGATCGCGTGGGAGCCGTCGCCGATCGGCCCGAGCCCGTCGAGCGTCGGCGTGAAGAGGCTGGTCGTGTTCGCGTCCGAGCCCCCGCCGACGAGCCCGGCGTCCGCGATCGAGAGCCCGACCTCGCGACCGAGCCGCTCGGCGGCTGCGAGCAGCGCCCGGTTGCCGGGACCGGGCTCCATCGGGGGCCGTCGCCAGCCACCCGTCACCTCGATGGACGCGCCCGGCAGCATCGGCTCGAGCCGGCGGAGTGCTGCCTCGAGGGCCCGCGCCGCCTGTGTGGTCGGCGCGCGCACGTCGACGACCGCACGCGCCTCGGCCGCGACGACGTTCGCGCCGTACCCGCCGTCGATCGTGCCGACGTTCACCGTCACCCCTCCCGCCGGGTCGTTCAGCGCGAACAGCCGCTGCACCAGGTGCGAGAGCTCGAGGATCGCGCTCACGCCTTCCTCCGGGGCGGCGCCGGCGTGGGAGGAGCGACCGCGCACCGTGAGCACGAAGCGCCCCAGTCCCTTCCGTGCGATCTTGAGTCGGCCTTCGGCTCCCTCGCCGCACTCGAGCACGAACGCTCGCTCGGCTCCCTCGGCGAGCAGGCGCACGAACCGCGTCGAGTCGACGCTGCCGATCTCCTCGTCTGCGTTGACCAGCACCACCGGCGTGACCGCGGGATGCAGCGAGAGCTCCCGCAGCGCCTTCAGCGCGAACACGAGGACGACGAGGCCGCCCTTCATGTCTGCGGTGCCAGGGCCGAACAGGAGGCCGCCCCGGCGCCGGACAGGCATCCGCTCGAGCGTTCCGACCGGCCACACGGTGTCCATGTGCCCGACCAGCAGCTGACGGGGCGCGGCGGGGCGCCTGTCCGCCGGTCGCGCGTACAGGTGGTCTCCCGTCTCGAACCCGCGAATGCGTCGCGCCGTGTAGCCGGCAGCCGAGAGGGCCTCCGCGAGGATGCGGTACGGGCCGCGCTGCGCCTCGACGTCGCCTGACGGCGACTCCGCCCGGACGAGCCGCTCGAGCAGATCGACCATCTCCGGCTGCAGCGCCTGCAGGCACGCGTGCAGCCGCTGGCCCTGCGGCTCGGCCATCTAGCGGTGGAAGTCGGGCGTGAAGGGGAACGCGTGCGTCTCCCGCACCACGCCGAACCGGTCGGGATGGAGGTAGGCGAGGACGCCGACGCGATGGAGGAGGTCGGCGTCGTCGACCTCGGCTCCCCGGAGCACCTCCCGGCTCGCGAAGGCGGCGACCACCCGCCCGACGATCAGGCTGTTCTCCCCGAAGCCGTCGACGATCCGGTCGAGCTCGCACTCGAGGGTGACCGGGCAGCCCTCGACCACCCGGCCGTCGATCTCCCGGGCGGGGATGGTCGGGACGTCCGCCAGCGACGGCTTCGTCCCGTCAGCGGCGCGACCGCCTGCCGCGAGGCTCGACGCCACGACCTGCTCGGGCCCGGGGAAGCTCACCGTGAACCACGGGTGCGCCTCCACGTTCCGGTACGTCGCATGGCGCGGGGTGCAGACGAACCCATAGAAGGCCTCCCAGCCGAGCGGCATCGCCATGTGCTTCGGGGCCACGTCCCAGCCGTCGCCTTCCCTGGTCGTGACGAGCACGAGCGGCGCGACCGCGAAGGTGCGCTCCCAGAGGCCGCCGTCCGGCTCGATCCGGAGCGGGACCGCGTCCTGGCGAAGAGGCGGCGTGTGGCCCTCCATGCACGGAGGTTCGCACGAGAGCGAGGCGTGCGCATCGGGCGTCTCCCCGACGGTCGTTGCGCGATACCCGTGAGGGACCAGTTCGCCTTCGACTACGGAGTCGCGTCCGGCCTTTCGCGGATGCAGGACGGCGCGCCGGGCGGGACGATGAGGTCGTGCAGCCACCACCCTGGCGGGCCAAGGTCGTCGAGCCGATCACGCTCGTCTCGGCGGCGCGCCGGCGCGCGGCGATCGAGGAGGCCGGCCACAACACCTTCCTCCTCCGTGCCGAGGACGTGTTCGTCGACCTGCTCACCGACAGCGGCACGTCCGCGCTCTCGCAGGAGCAACGCGCCGCGATGGAGCTCGGCGACGAGGCCTACGCCGGCTCGCGGAGCTTCTACCGGCTCGAAGCCGCCATGCGCGAGCTCTACGGGTTCCGGCATCTGATCCCGACCCATCAGGGTCGCGGTGCAGAGCACCTGCTCGCCCGGGTGCTCGTGCGGCCGGGCTCGCTGGTGCCGTCGAACCTGTACTTCACGACGTCCCGCGCGCACGTGACGCTCGCGGGTGGCGTCTGGGTCGACGTCGCCGTGGCGGAGGCATCGGATCCGGCGTCGCCGTTCCCGTTCAAGGGTGACATCGACCTCGATCGGCTCGAGGAGGTGCTCGACGCTGCCTCTCCCGGTGAGGTGGCGTTCGTCCGCCAGGAGGCGTGCCTCAACATGGCGGGTGGCCAGCCGTTCTCGCTCGAGAACGTCCGGGAGGTGAGCGCGCTGGTCCACCGCTTCGGCGTGCCTTTCGTGCTCGATGCGACGCGGATCTCCGAGAACGCGCTGTTCGTGAAGGAGCGCGAGCCGGGCCACGCGGATCGTCCGCTCGCCGACGTGATCCGCGAGATCGCAGCGCTCGCCGACGGCGCGGTGTTCTCCTCGAAGAAAGACCACTTCGTCCCGATCGGCGGGATGCTGTGCCTCGACGACGACCTGCTGGCGCAGCACGCGCGGGAGCTGCTCGTGCTCTTCGAGGGCTTCCTCCACTACGGGGGGATGGCCGGGCACGACATGGAAGCCCTCGCTCAGGGCATCCGCGAGTCGGCCGACGAGCGCGTCGTCGCCGCCTACGTCGCGCAGGCCCGGTACCTGGGGAGCAGGCTGGAGGACGCCGGCGTGCCGATCGTCGAGCCTGTCGGCGCCCACGCGGTCTTCCTCGACGCCAAGCGCTTCCTCCCCCACGTGCCGCAGGAGCAGTTCCCGGCCCAGGCGCTCGCGGCGGCGCTGTACCTCGCAGGCGGCGTCCGGGCGATGGAGCGGGGGATCGTCTCGGGGCAGCACGGGGACGAGCCGTACGACGGGCTCGAGCTCGTCCGTCTCACGATCCCTCGCCGTGTCTACGGGCAGGAGCACCTCGACTGGGTCGCCGACACGGTCGTCCGGGTGCACGAGCGTCGTGACGAGCTCTCGGGGCTGGAGATGACCTACGAGCCCGAGTTCCTCCGCTTCTTCCAGGCCCGGTTCTCGCCGCTCGCGCCGCTGCCGGGCTTCGATGACGCCGCTTCGGGGTCGGCCGCCGCGCCTGCCCTGGCGCTGACCTGACGGAACGCGACGATTTTGTCGCTGTGTGCGTGTTTTTCGGCTGCGGGGTCGTTGACGTGGTGTGTGGGTGGGGGGTAGGTTCCTCGTGCACCGAGTTACGGGGCACCGGAGGTTGATGGCGGTTCCGGAAGGCAGGCGCTTCGGCGTAGGTCGATCGGATAAGCCGGACGAAGGAGCTCACGGACTCGGTGCTTTTTCGTGGTCCGCGCGGGCCGCCGGGGCCGTCTGGGGCCTCCCGTAGCATCGACCGCGTGGAGGAGCGCGTCGTCAGGTTCCGACCGAGGGCCGTGCTCTCGACGCTCGGCATCGTCATCGCGACGCTCGGCGCTCTCTGGTTCCTCTGGACGATTCGGGGCGTCCTCGTCTGGATCCTGATCGCCCTGTTCCTCGCGGTCGCGCTCAACCCCGCCGTCGAATGGCTCACGGGGCGCGGCGTCAGGCGCCGCGGGCTTGCCGTTGCGATCGTCTTCGGTCTCACGCTGGTCGTGGTCGTGGCGTTGAGCGCGACCTTCGTCCCCAAGGTCGTCGCCGAGGTCAACGACTTCGCGGAGGCTGCGCCGGGCTACGTCGACGACCTCACCTCGGGGCGCGGCAAGCTCGGCGAGCTCCAGCAGCGGTTCCAGATCGTCGACAAGATCAAGGCCGCCGTCGACTCCGGCGGCGTCGGCGGCCTGCTCGGGATCTCGAGCAAGGCGCTCAGCGTGACGAAGAGCGTGCTGAGTGCGATCGTCGCGATCGTGACGATCACCTTCCTGACGCTCTTCATGCTGCTCGAGGGACCGGGCTGGGTCGAGCGCGGCTTCGGACTCGTACCCGACCGGCATCGCCCCAGGGCGCGACGGCTCGGCAGGGACATCTACCGGACGGTCGGCGGCTACGTGATCGGGAACATCGCGATCAGCCTCATCGCAGGCACCTTGACCGCTGCGCTGCTGCTCACGCTCGGCATCCCCTATGCGCTTGCGCTCGCCCTCATCGTCGCGCTCCTCGACCTGGTGCCGCTCGCCGGCGCGACGATCGCCGCCGTGATCGTCTCGAGCGTCGCGTTCGTCGACTCGACCCGCAACGGCATCATCGTGCTGATCTTCTTCCTGCTCTACCAGCAGCTCGAGAACCAGGTGATCCAGCCGGTGGTGTATCGCAGGACCGTCCAGGTCTCCCCGCTCGTCGTGCTCGTGGCGGTGCTGATCGGGGCCCAGATCGCGGGGGTGGTGGGTGCCCTCGTCGCCATCCCCGTCGCCGGCGCCATCCAGATCCTCATCCGCGACCTCGCGGAGATGCGGCGAGAGACCGAGGGCGAGCCGCCCTCGACGCCCGCGGTCGATCCTGCGCTGCCCTGACCGCGCGACGCCTCCCGACGCGACAGGGTGCGGGACGTGCTCGGCCGGTCGCCGCGCCGTGACCGGAGCACGTGGACGGGCGGGGCGCGCGCGTCGACGATTTTTGTCGCTGTGTGCGTGTTTTTCGGCTGCGGGGTCGTTGACGTGGTGTGTGGGTGGGGGTAGGTTCCTCGTGCACCGAGTTACGGGGCACCGGAGGTTGATGGCGGTTCCGGAAGGCAGGCGCTTCGGCGTAGGTCGATCGGATAAGCCGGACGAAGGAGCTCACGGACTCGGTGCTTTTTCGTGGTCCGGGCCGCTCTGCCCGCTCCCGCGGGCCTCGCCCCTTGCGGGCGCGAACGGGCCGTTCGTCTCGACGTCCGGGCGGCGAGGGCGGCTGGCCCGGGCGGCCGCCGACCGAACGCCCGGTCAGCGGTACTCGGGGTTCGGGAAGTCGAACCGGCAGCCCGCGTCCCACGCTGCGCGCTGGTTGCCGTGCACGGGGAACCCACCCGCATCGCGAAGCAGCCGCGCCGCGTGGAGGAGGTTCCAGGTCATGAAGGTCGTGTTCCGGTTCGTGAAGTCGTTCTCCGGACCGCCTGAGCCTTCGTCGAGGTAGGACGGGCCGGGGCCGGCCTCGCCGATCCAGCCCGCGTCGGCCTGAGGCGGGATCGTGTAGCCGAGGTGCTGGAGGGAGTAGAGGACGTTCATCGCGCAGTGCTTGACGCCGTCCTCGTTCCCGGTCACGAGGCAGCCGCCCACGCGGCCGTAGTAGGCGTACTGCCCGTGCTCGTTGAGCTCGGCGGAGTTGCCGTAGAGCCGCTCGATCACGCGGGTGCACACGGACGACTTCTCACCGAGCCAGATCGGCGTTCCGAGCACCAGGATGTCCGCCTGCTGCACGCGCTCGTAGAGCGCCGGCCAGTCGTCGCTCGGCGCACCGTGGTCGCGCATGTCGGGGTAGACCCCCGGAGCGAGGTCGTGGTCGACCGCCCGGATCCGATCCACCGTGACGCCGTTCGCCGCCATGATCGCGGCGGAGAGCTCGATCAGGCCGTCGGTGTTCGAGACGGCGGGGGACGGCTTGAGCGTGCAGTTGACGAACAGCGCACGCAGGTCGGAGAAGTCCCACCGGCTCGTCGTGCAGAGCTCCTTCTGGCGCTCGTTCAGCTCCATCGTTGACCACCTCTCGTCATCCACCTTGTCCGGCGCCGCTGCCCCGGGTCGGCCGGAGCGTTGCAGAACAGCCGGGGTCGTGCGACCGGCCGACGTGGCTCGCCGACCGGTCGCCCGACCTCCCGACTACATCGGCCGGACGGCGTGCCACCCGTTGACGTTGTCGCACTTGACCACGCCTGCCGTGTCGCCCTGGTAGGTGTACGCAGGCAGCCCGTTCACGGTCAGCTGGAGCTTGCCCCCGCGCTTGATCGTGCCGAACGTCGCCATCACCCCTGCGATGTGCTTGGGCACGGACTTCTTCACGAAGACCGGGGGCCACTCCACGGCGCACGCGCCGGTGCAGCGGATCTTGCCGCCGGCCTTCTTCTCGGTGTCCCAGTAGTAGATGCCGAGCTTGCCGGTCGTCGCGATCACCTTGCCGAGGTTCTTCGCCTTCATCTCGATCGCCGGCTTCGCGGGCGCAGCCGGAGCGGCCGTGGCGGCGAGCGGAAGGACGGCGGCGACGGCTATCGCCAGCGGGAGGGCGAGTCGGACGAGCTTCGAATGCATGTCGGTCTCCTTGCGGTCGGTGTCGGGAAAGGGACGTCCCGCGTCCAGGGTTCCGGCAGCGACGCCCGCCCGCAATGGCCCGGGCCGGGTTGTAAGGGACTGTTCAGTTCCGCTCGCCCGGGGGCCGACGGACGCGTGTCGCGTCGTTCAGAAACCCGTAATCGTGCTCGGCGTCGCGCGGCCTGTACCTTCGTCTGATGTCGCCCGAGAGCCCTCAGGAGAGCACCACCCGGGCCTACGGTCGCCGCGCCTTCATCGGAGTCACCGCCGTCGGGCTCAGCTCTCTCCTCTGGGGCCGTGCGGCCTGGGATGCGGCCGCCGGCGCCACCAGCCCGCTCAGGAACGCCGTCCCCGCCGGGATCCTCCCGTCGTCGGGCTGGCGCATCTACACCGTCGCCGTCGTCGATGCCGCGGTTCGACCCGGCCACGTGGCGGCTGCGCGATCGACGGGCTCGTCGAGCGGCCGCTGACGCTCACCTACGACGAGCTGCGCGCGCTGCCGCGCGCCGAGCAGGTCTCGACCTTCCACTGCGTCACCGGCTGGTCGGTCGAAGAACGTCCACTGGGCCGGCGTCCGCCTGCGACGACCTGCTCGCGCCCGCCGGGCCGCTGCCCGGCGCGCGAGCGTCTGACGTTCGTCTCGGCGGAGACGCCCGTACGTCGACACGCTCACGCGTCGAGCAGGCCGGGCCTGGCCGACGTGATGCTCGCCTACGAGATGGACGGGAAGCCGCTCTCGACGCGCGCACGGCGCGCCGACCGCGGCTCGTGATCCCGGAGATGTACGGCTACAAGAACGTGAAGTGGGTCGAGCGGATCGTCGCTCGGCGACCGCGGCCGAGCCCGGGTACTGGGAGCAGCGCGGCTACGACGCGGACGCGTGGGTGGCGGCTCGAATGGCGCTCTGAGCGCCGGCTGACGTCCAGCGCTTCTCCCGCACGGAGCGCGCCGTGCACTGGGTGCACGCGACCGCGTTTCTTCGTCCTCCTCGCCACGGGGCTCGTGCTCTACCTGCCGTGGCTGAGCGAGCCGATCGGCCGCCGCCCGCTCGTCAAGGAGGTGCACCTGCTGACCGCGGTCGCGTGGGTCGTCGCGCTCGCGCTCGTCGTCGTCGCTCGGCGACCGGCGCGGGCTGCGGCCGCACGCTGCGCGAGCTCGACGGCTTCGACGCCGACGACCGCCGCTGGCTGCGGCGGCCGGCCGGCGCCGCAGGGCCGGTTCAACGCCGGCCAGAAGGTGAACGCCGTGCTCACCGCGTGCGTTCGCGCTGCTCTTCGCCGTCTCGGGCACGCTGCTCTGGCTCGGCGAGCGCGACACGCGCTTCCGGCTCGACGGCATCGATCGTCCTCCACGACGCGCTGACGCTACGTCGTCGCTCGTCCTGCTCGTCGGGCCATCTCTACCTCGCCGTGATCCACCCGACGACGCGTCACGCGCTGCGCGGGATCACGCGCGGCGACGTCCGGCGCGACTGGGCGCGCGAGCACCACGCGCAAGTGGATCGACGGTGAGCCGGACCCGGTGGGTGACAATGCAGCCGATGACAACCGTCCTCGTCGTCGACGACGAGCCGATCGTCCGCGACGTCGTCGTCCGCTACCTCCACCGCGAGGGCTTCGACACGCTCGAGGCCGGCGACGGCGACACCGCCCGCAGGCTGATCGAGACGAGCGACCCGGAGCTGGTCGTGCTCGACGTGATGCTGCCCGGGCACCGACGGGCTCGTCGCTGTGCCGCTGGATCCGCTCGCGCGGCGACCTGCCCGTGATCATGCTGACCGCGCGCGGCGAGGAGGCCGACCGGATCGTCGGGCTCGAGCTCGGCGCCGACGACTACGTCACCAAGCCCTTCTCGCGCCCGCGAGCTCGCGATGCGCGTGCAGACCGTGCTCCGCCGGACGCAACCCGCGCCGCGGATCTCGAGCGCCGCTCGTCCTTCGACGGTCTCGCGCTCGATCCGGCCAGCCGCGAGGCGCATCTGCGACGGCGAGCAGCTGCGGCTGACGGCGAAGGAGTTCGACCTGCTCTTCTTCCTCGCGTCGAACCCGCGCCACGTCTTCTCGCGCGAGCCAGCTGATGACGCGCGTCTGGGGCTACGAGGCGGCCCTCGACACCGGCACGCTCACCGTCCACATTCGCCGGCTCCGCGCCAAGATCGAGCGCGACCCCGCCAACCCGCGCCGCCTCGAGACGATCTGGGGCGTCGGCTACAGGTTCGTGCCGTGATCGCGCTTCGCCCTCGCTCGTCGCCGCCGGCACGCTCGCGGTCGGCCTCGCCGCGACGTTCGCGCTGCGCCTCCTGCCCACCGTGCGGCTGCAGCTGACCGGGTTCGCGCTCCTCGCGGTCGTGCCTGCCGCTGCTCGTCGTGCTGCTCTCGGGCTGGGTGATGTTCCACATGGGCGACGACGTCAAGATCCTCGCCGTCGCCGCGGCCTCCGCCTCGGCGGCCGTCGCGGCGGCGCTCGTGCTCGGCGGCGTCGATCGCGCGGCGGATCGACCGTCTCCGCGCCGCCTCGGCGGCGCTCGCCGCCGGCGACCTCGGCAGCCCGCGCACCCGACGGCGGCCCGCGCGAGCTCGCCGAGCTCGGCCGGTCGTTCAACGAGATGGCCGCCAGCCTCGAGAGGCCTCTTCGACGCCCGGCGCGAGCTCGTCGCCGCGGCGAGCCACGACCTGCGCACCCCCGTCGCGTCGATCGCGGCGATGCTCGAGGCGATCGACGACGGTCTCGCCGAGCCGGAGGAGTACCTCGGCGCCGCTCCGCGACCAGGCGCGACGCCTGACGGCTGCTCGTCGACGACCTCTTCGAGCTCGCCCGCATCGACGCGGGCGCGCTCGTCCTCGAGCTCCGAGTAGGTCGCGCTCGCCCCGCTCGTCGAGTCGTGCCTGCGCGGCTTCGAGGCCGAGGCGCGCGCCCGCAACGTCAGCTCGAGAGACGCGTCGCGGACGAGCCGACCCGAGGCGCGCTGCGCGCCCGAGCAGGTCGAGCGCGTCCTGCTGAACCTCCTCACGAACGCGCTCCGCCACACGCCGTCCGACGGCACCGTCGCCGTCGACGCTCGCCGCCGCGGACGACCACGTCCGCGTCTCGGTCGAGGACGACGGCGAGGGGATCGCTCCCGAGGCGGCGCGCGCGGATGTTCGACCGGTTCTGGCGCGGCGACTCGCGCACGGCAACACGCGTGGCTCGGGTCTCGGACTCGCGATCGCGCGCGGGCTGGTCGAGGCCCAGGGCGGACGCATCTGGGCCGAGCCGCGTCGCCACGGGCGGCACGCGCATCTCGTTCACGCTGCCCCGGTAGGCCCCTCCTCCCCGACCGTCGGTCAGCGGTCGAGGCGGTGGGCGACCGCGCGCGCGGCCTCGATCGGGTCGAGCGACCCGAAGCACGGCCGACTGGACGATCGCGCCGTCGACGAGCACGCCGACCTCGCGGGCGGTCGTCGAGGGGTCGGCGACGCCACCGTCGGCGAGCATGCGCCCGATCGTCACGATCAGGTCGCGCTTGTGGTCGGCGATGATCCGCCTGTGCGTCTCGTCGATCTCGCTGGCCTCGGCCGCGGTGTTGAGGAAGGCGCACCCGCGGTACCCGGGCGTGGAGGCCCAGGCCGCCAACGTGTCGAAGATCGCGTCGACGGCGCCGGCCCCGTTCTCCATCCGGTGCTCGACGCCTCCGGTGAACCACGCCATCCACGTCGCGTGCCGGGCCTCCAGCCAGGCGGCGACGAGCTCCCGCTTCGAGGGGTAGAGGCCGTAGAGCCGCCGCAGCGAGACACCGGAGGCATCGCGGATCTCGGCCATCCCCGTTCCTGCGACCCCGTGCTCGTAGAACACGAGGTCAGCCGTCCGCAGGACGGCCTCCCGCGCGGCGTCGTCGTCGAGGGCCGGCGTCCGGCTCAACGCGGGATCCGGCCGGCTGGGGTGAAGGGCGTGGTGGTCATGCTGCTTCGCCGCGTCGATGATCGCGCACGAGCTGGACGGGATCGCCTTCTCGAACGGTCCCTCCGCGGACGACCTCGGCGTTGAGCGCGATCCGGCCGCCGAAGCGGCGGCCGATGTCCTTGAGCACGCCGGGATCCCGCTCGAGGGTGTCGGGATCGACGGTGGTCATGGGGCACCGCGAGCGGAGCGAGTCGAGCCGGATCACGGCCTCGCCGATGTGCAGCTCCGCGCCCGGCCAGGTGCGCTCGGCGAGGCCGTCGACGCCGCCGATCACGAGGTTCGGTCGAAGGCGCCGGACGTCGCGTCCGAACGCTGCCACGGCGCCGTCGGTCGCCACGAGGAGCGGGAGGATGTCGAAGCGGTCGGACCCGGCGTACGCCACCAGCTCGGCGTCCTCGCCCGCGGCGGCCCGGACGCGCTCCAGCGACTCCCGTGCGTGCCAGGGGCGCCCGTCGATCAGCGGGGTGCCGTCCTCGGCCAGGGTGCCGTGGAGTCCGAGCAGGCGATGGTGCCTGCGCGACGTCCGCACGCCCTCAGGGCCGCGCACGTGCACGAGGCGATCGCCCGCGACTCCGTCCCTGGTGAGGTCTGCGCTGTCCAGACGCTCTCCCGCGAGGGTCTTCACGGGGTAGCGCCACAGCTCGGCGACGTGGAGCATCAGCGGACCGGGATCCCGCTGTCGTCGCCGTCGGCGCGGGGTGCGAGGATCCTCCGGTCGCTCTCGGCGATCGCGACGTCGTTGATGCTCGCCTCTCGTCGGCGCATGAGGCCGTGCTCGTCGAACTCCCAGAGCTCGTTGCCGTACGAGCGGTACCACTCGCCGTCCTGGTCGTGCCACTCGTACTGGAAGCGCACGGCGATGCGGTCGGCCCCGAACGACCAGAGGTCCTTGCGCAGCACGTAGCCGAGCTCCTTGGCCCACTTGCGCTCGAGAAAGGCCCGGATCTCGTCGCGGCCCGAGAGGAACTCGTCGCGGTTGCGCCACTCCGAGTCGACGGTGTACGCAGCTGCGACCCGCTCCGGGTCTCGGGTGTTCCAGGCGGCCTCGGCTGCGCGCACCTTCGCGAGTGCGGAGGCGGCATCGAACGGGGGCAGAGGCGGGCGGGTCTCGGACACAGGGCACCTCCTTCTGAAAGAGAATGATCGTTCTCGTATCATACAAGAATGGGCGTTCTCGTGCAGCGCCGGCGGACGCGGTCGCGCCGAACCCGCCCCGGACGACCGTGGCGGAGATCAGCCCGCGGCAGTCGCGCCCGGTGGCGGCGTGAGCCCGCGGGCCAGGCCGGCGGTGATCAGCTCCGGCTCGCGCACGGCGCCCCCGATCCCGGTCGGCGTCATCACCGCGAGGCTTGCGTGAAGCACGGCCCAGCGCAGCCGATCCTCGGGCGGCGCGCCTCGCAGCTCTGCCCAGATGTAGGCCGCGACGAGCAGATCGCCGGCCCCGGTGGTGTCGATGGGATGCTCGACCGCGGTCGGTCTCGGCGGCGGTCAGCACGCCGTCGCTGCAGGCGAGCGCCCCGCCGGCGCCGAGCGTCACGATCGCGGTCGGGCACAGGCCGGCGAGGACGATGGCCGCGTCCTCCGGCGTCGCTGCGCCGGTGAGCACGATCGCTTCGCTCTGGCTCACGAAGAGCGCGTGGGCGTCGCCAAGCGATGCAGGGGGCCGGCCGGCGTACGCTCGGGCGTCGTCTCCTCCACAGGTCACGTAGGCGTCCGCACCATCGGGCACCGCGTAGAGCTGGTCGATGCTCGCGGCGACCGCTCGTGGCGACTGCGCGGCGACGTCCGCCAGCTGCGCTCTCGCCCCCGGATCGACGGTGACCATCGCGCGGTCGCCGCCGAACGGGAGCACGACCGTGGTCGGCGTCCGTGGAGCGGGTCGCGAGGCGATCCAGGCGACGCCCTCCTCCTCGAGCGCGGCTCGCACGAGGTCGCCGGCGACGTCGTCGCCGAGCGGCGCGGCGACCGCGGCCGAGACCCCGAGGCGCGCCGCACCCACCGCGGTGATGGCGCCACCCCCGGGGAGCGGAGCAGGTCGGCCGCGAACCGCTCGTCCCCGAGCGCGGGCAGCGACTCGAGCCCGACGAACGTCAGGTCGAGGAAGACGGGGCTGACGACGACCAGCTCGGGCACGACCGCCCGAGGATAACCGCGACGGCAGGATCCGGAAAGGCTCTCCGTGACGCGGCGGCCGACGGGGTCGGGAAGCGGCGCGCAGGCGGGGCGTTGCAGCGCTGCGTGACGGCGGGCCGTTCGGCGCGACGAGGAGGTTCTCCGCCACGTGCGGAAGCGGCGCCTGAAGCGCTCGAGCCGCTATGGCTCGGTCAGGTGTCGATCCCCGCCACGACGACGATCCAGTCGGCGAGCAGCGGCGGGCGCGATGCCGTCCCAGCCCCGGTGCATGGTCGGGGGTGAGAATCCCGTAGCCGCGAGCACCGTCGCGAGCCGTGCGGGAGGGCAGGCCGCTTCGCTCACGCCGTAGACCTCGACCCGGCCCGTCGCGGCGTCGACGACGTGATAGCGGTCGACGAGCGCCTCGGCGTCCTCGTCCCAGTCGCGCTCGTGCAGGACGAGGTGCTCGCCCTCGCCCCACAGGTCGTCCCGGCCCGTCCACCACGACGAGGTGCTCGCGCGATCGAGCGTCGACACGTCCGCGATCTCGAGGACGAGTCGCCCCGTCGCCGTGAGCGCTGACGCGATGCGGAGGAGCAGCGGCTCCACCTCCGCGGGCCGTTGCACGGCCAGCTGCCCGAAGAGGATCAGCGCGCCGTCGAAGGAGCCTTCCTCGAGCGCGATCGTGCGCATGTCGGAGCAGACGAACGAGCACGGAAGACCGGCGCAGCGCGCACGTGCCTCGCGCACGGCGGCCGGCCCTACGTCGACGCCGGTGACGACGACGCCGCGGCGTCCGAGCTCCGCCGCGTAGAGCCCTGGACCGCAGCCGAGGTCGAGAACCCGATCACCCGCCCTCAGTCCGAGCCGCTCCACGAGCCACTCGACCTGCTGCTCGACGACGGCGAGGCGGCGAGAGGCGAGATCGTGGCCCTGGTCGAGGTGCTCGGCGAGCATCCGCTCGCTGAAGGCGGGGTCGCCCCAGGGCAGGTCGGTCGTCGTCGGCGACCACGCGCGCAGCGGCTCGCGGCGGAGGAGCGCGGCCAGCGCCTCGGCCCACCGGTGCTCGCGGCCCTCTGCCGACCTCGATGCCTGCTGCCCACTCGCCTCCACGCGGCTCCCTGCTCGTCTCGACGACCACCGGCGCTCTCGCGCTGCTGCGGACGATACGGAACGCCGGGCGGCGAGACGCCGGCATGCCGGGCGTCGCCCTATTCGGGGAAGCGGACGTGCATGTGGTTCTCGTGGTTCGGGTACGGCACCACGACGCCGGGGCGCCCCGACAGCCCCACCCCGTAGCCCACGAACACCATCTCCGCGCCGCTTGCGACGAACCGGTCGAGCAGGTCCTGCGCGAGGTCGCGGTCGACCTGGTCGGTCGAGACAGGCGCGCGGAGCGCCGCGTCGCGCCGGGGGTAGTAGACGTCGACGTCGAGGCCGTTCTGGTGTGAGCGGTGCTCGTCGATCGGGCCGCCGTGCCGGAGGCTGATGTCGCCGACGAGGACGCGAGGCGCGTCGGGGTGCGCAGACCGGTACGCCGTGATCACCTCGAGGATCGCGGCGGATCGTGCTCTCGGTGCCGAACAGCCTCCCTGGCCGGTTCGGACGGTGGTCTGCGACCGGGTTCCAGGTGACCCAGTCGGGGCCCTCGATCGGGAGCTGCGTGCCGTCGCTCAGGCTGCCGGCGTAGGGCAGTCCGTGGGCGGTCGCACGGTGCCAGTGGATCGTGGCCTCCTGCGCGCGCCGCTCCGGCGTACGCGTCGCGGGTGGGCCTGTGCTCCCGCAGCACCGCGAACGTGCGGCGGCGGTGGTGCCTCCGCCGCGGCGGGGCTCGACCCTGTGCGCAGGCGCAGCGTCAGGCTCGGTGGATCCTCGGCGAGCGGCGCCCCCGCTCGACCGCCCGCGAGCTTCGGCGCGGCGACCGACAGCACGATCGCCGGCCCGAGCACGAGAGCGGCCGTGCGCGTGCGACGGGTGCTGCGGCTGCGGCGGAGCGCCTCCCGTCGTCGGCGGGAGGCGTCGAGCCCGTTCGCGCCGGGCCCGAAGACCGGCAGCTCGACCGCGCCGGCGGCGATCGGCAGCGCCGCTCCCAGCCGGCCCGTCGTCTCGGCCGCCCGCTCACGGAACCAGAGCACCTCCGCCTCGAGCCAGACCTCTCCTCGCCGCCAGCCCATGGACCTTCACCGTTCGCCCACGTGCCGATCTGTCCTGCCGCGGTCGTCGACGGGCGGGCAGGCTATCCGACGACGATTGCCCTGTCGGTGTCAGGTCCGGACCCGTCCGGTCTCGTAGGCCCACATCGTGATCTCGACCCGGTTGCGCGCATCGAGCTTCGCCATCAGGCTCGCAAGTGCGCGCGGATGATCCTGGTGTCGGCCACGATGGGCCTCCTCGGCGATGCCAACTCCTGGCTTCCGGGTTGGCTCGACCATCGGCTGCCGTCGATCGAGGGCGCCCGCTCGCCGGTCGCCTCCTCGTCGGCGGCGTGACGTGGGGCCGCTCCCCGCAAAGCGGCAGCGAGGGCTCCGGGGACTGCGGGTCGAAGCTTGGACTTCCTCGATGTCCCTGGAGTGGCCGGTGGCCGGCTGGGGCTCGCTCCTGCCGGCGATCGTCCGGGCTGCGGTGCGGGATGCCGTCTCGTTCGAGCCGACCTCGCGCGCTATGAAGGACTTCCTGCGACCGCCGAAAAGGGGGTCGCTGACGCTTCCGGCGGACGCGGGTACCAGAGGAGCCTCTGATGGCAGACGACACGAAGACGATGAAGGCGATCGTCCAGAAGGAGTACGGCACGGCAGACGTGTTGAGCGCTGGCCGAGATCGAGCGGCCGGTGATCGGAGCCGACGAGGTGCTGGTGAAGGTTCGCGCCGCCGGCGTCGACCGGGGCACCTGGCATCTGATGGCCGGTATGCCCTATGCCGCTCGCCTGGTGGCTGGCCTACGTGCGCCGAAGAACCCGGTTCCCGGTCTCGACGTGGCGGGCGTGGTGGTTGCGGTCGGTGGCGAAGTGACGCGCTTCCAGCCCGGTGACGAGGTGTTCGGTGTCAGCAAGGGCTCGTTCGCCGAGTTCGCGGCCGCCCGCGAGGACAAGCTGGCGCGCAAGCCATCGAAGCTGACCTTCGAACAGGCCGCCGCCGTGCCGGTCTCCGGGATGACCGCACTGCGCGGACTGAGCGACGTCGGCCACCTCGAGGCCGGACAGAAGGTGTTGATCGTCGGCGCGTCGGGCGGTGTCGGCAGCTACGCCGTGCAGATCGCCAAGGCACTCGGAGCGGAAGTCACCGGCGTCTGCAGCACGAGCAAGCTCGACCTCGTGCGCTCGATCGGCGCCGACCACGTCATCGACTACACCAAGGACGACTTCGCCGACGGGGAGACGCTGTACGACCTGATCCTCGACGTCGGCGGGAACTCGGCGCTCTCACGGTTGCGACGGGCGCTCACTCCCAGGGGCACGCTCGTCATCGTCGGCGGCGAAGGCGGAGGCAGCTGGATCGGCATGGGTCGGCAACTGCGAGCGCTCGCGCTCTCACCGTTCGTCGGCCAGCGACTGACCATGCTCGGCCCGAAGGAGCACTACACCTTCCTCGAGCGCCTGACCGAACTGATCGAGGACGACCGGCTGGTGCCGGCGGTCGAGCGGACGTACCCGCTCGGCGAGATGCCCGACGCCATGCGACAGCTCGTAGCCGGACGCGCGCGCGGCAAGCTCGTCATCACCGTCAGCTCCCGACGCGACGATGAGCTGACCACGCCGGGCTGACACGGATAGCCGACCGAGAGCAGATCGCCGGCCGAGCTCCCCCGGACTCGGCGCCAGGGACGCAGCGAGGCCGGGCTTGCGGAGAGACAAGAAACCGCCCGTTTCCAGGCGGTTTCTCGAAGCCCTCTAACGGACTCGAACCGTTGACCCCCTCCTTACCATGGAGGTGCTCTACCAACTGAGCTAAGAGGGCAGGCTCGGAAGCGTAGCGCGTCCGCCCGGATCGAATCGGCCTCGCCGTCCGTGCGTAGAACACGACACCGAGAGATCCGCGCTCTCGCCGATGCGAGGGCCGCGCCGAGTGGGCAGTCTGGAGGGAGGAGACCTGCGCACCCTGGGAGGGATGGAGATGAGGACGGCGACGAAGGTTCTGGTGCCGGTCGGTGTCGTGGCGGCCGGCACGCTGGCGATGCGCGAGACCTACCGACGGGCGTTGCGGGCACCCGTGCTGACCTGGGGCGCGACTCCGGAGGAGGCTGCACGGACGCTTCCCGGCGACGACCTGCTCGAGGATGCCGACGTGGTCTCGACGCGCGCGATCACGATCGACGCACCACCGGCGGACGTGTGGCCCTGGCTCGTCCAGATGGGCTCGGGCCGCGGTGGCGCGTACACCTACGACTGGATCGAGAACCTCTTCGGGCTGGGCATGCGCAGCGCCGACGCGATCCACCCCGAGTGGCAGAGGCTCGCGGTCGGCGACGTGATCCCCGGGAAGGCGAGCCTCCCGGGGATGCGCGTCGAGGTGCTCGAGCCCGAGCGTGCGCTGGTGACGCGCTCCGACGACGGGATGTGGGTCTGGGCGTTCGTGCTCGACGACCACGGCGGAGCGACCAGGCTCCTCAGCAGGAACCGCATCACGATGCCCGACCCGTCGCTCGGCGATCGGCTCGGGATGGCCGTGATGGAGCCCGGGTCGCTCGTGATGGAGCGCAGGATGCTGCTCGGGATCAAGGAGCGGGCGGAGCGCCTCTTCGCCGAGCGGACGGCGGTCGCCGCGTGAGCGCCCGGCTGTCGCTCTGGTCGGAGGACTCGCTGCTCTCCATCGGCTCGCGGGGATCCGTGCTCTCGGTCGGCTCCGTCGGGTCGTGCTGCTCCTTCGGGTCGGTCGGGTCGTTCGCGTCGTGCCTCTCCGTCGGCTCGGCGTGCTCGTTCGGCTCGCTGCTGTCATGGCGGTCGTACGGCTCGGTGATGTCGTCGTCGAGCCGAGGCAACGTGATGGGGACGCGCTCGCCGGTGGTTCCGCTGGTCGCAGGGGTCGCGCTCGTCGGGGTCGGCGTCGCGCTCGCGGCGCCGACCCTCGGGCTGCTGCGGCGAAAGCGCTCGCTCGTGCGCAGCGTGGACGAGCTGGTCGAGGAGCGCTGAGCCCCGGGGCCGGAGATACTGCCTCCGTGGAGCGGATCGCATGTGACGTGGTGGTGCTCGGCGGAGGGACGTCGGGCTGCGTCGTCGCGGGGCGGCTCGCAGCGGAGAGCGAGGCAGAGGTCGTCGTGCTCGAGGCCGGGCCGGACTACGGGCCCCGCAGCGGGGGCGGCTGGCCGGCCGACCTGCTCGACGGAGGCGCGCTCGTCGCCTCCCACTCGTGGGGCTACGACACCGGGTCGCTCCATCCGCTCCGCGGCCCGGTCGAGCTCCCGCGGGCTCGCGTGATCGGCGGCTGCTCCTCCCACAACGGGTGCGTCGCCGCGGTCGGCTGCCCCGAGGACTACGACGCGTGGGGCCGGATCGCGGGCGACCCGGCATGGGGGATGGAGGCGCTGCGGCCGCTCTTCGCGCGCGCGCTCGCCCGCTTGCGGGTGAGGCTCTACGGGGAGGACGAGATCGGACCGTTCCACCGCGCGTGCCTCGGGGCCGCCGCGGCACTCGGGCTCCCTCGCGCGGACGATCTCCACGAGCTCGACGGCGGGGTCGGCTTCGGGATCGAGGCCGTCAACGTCGATGTCGGCGTGAGGCTCAACACCGCGTTTGCCTACCTCGACCCGGCTCGCGCCCGGTCGAACCTGCGCGTGATCGACCGGGCGCTGTGCGATCGGGTCGTTCCGGATGCCGACGGGGTCGAGATCGTCGCCTGGCGCGACGGCGTCGAGGTGCGCGTTCGCGCGGCGACCGCAGTGCTGGCGGCGGGGAGCTACGGGTCGCCGGCGATCCTGCTGCGGTCGGGCATCGGCGACCCCGACGTGCTCGCGCCGCACGGGATCGCCGTCGCGCACGCGCTCCCGGGCGTCGGGAGGAACCTGCACGACCATCCGCTCGTCGAGCTCGACTTCGCGGGCAGCGCCGCCTTGCGCGCGTCGCTGGCCTCCGCGGCGGCAGTCGGCTTCGTGCCGGAGGAGCAGACGCTCGGCAAGCTCCGCTCGAGCCGCGCGAGCGGTCCGTACGACCTCCACCTGATCCCGGTCGCCGCGCCGGAGCACAGCCTGCTCGAGGGGCGGACGATCATCGCGGTCGGCGCGATGGAGCCACGCTCGCGCGGCCGGCTCACGCTCGCGAGCGCCGATCCGTCCGTCGCGCCGGTGATGGATCACGGCTACCTCACCGATCCGGAGGGTCACGACCTCGCGCTGCTCGTCGAGGGGATCGAGCGGGCACGCGAGCTGGCCGCAGCGGAGCCGCTGCGTTCGCTGATCGGCGACGAGATCGCACCGGGGTCGGCTGCCGACCTCGAGGACTCGATCCGGCGATCGCACGTCCACTACTACCACCCGGTCGGCACGTGCTCGCTCGGCCCGGCCGACGCTCCGCACGCCGTCTGCGACGCGCGCGGCCGTCTGCACGGCCAGGAGCGGATCGTCGTCGCCGACTGCTCGCTGATGCCGGTCGTCCCCCGCGCGAACACGAACGTCCCTGCGGTCGTCGTCGGCGAGCGCATCGCCGATCTGCTCCTGGCCTGAGGAGTCGGCGAGACCCGGACCCAGCGTCGCTCTGCGCGCCTGCAGGAGCGCGTCCAGCGTCCCGCTCGACGTGAACCCGGGGCCGGGAAGCGAGGATGAGACCGGGAGGTCTCGACGACAGCGAGCCCGGGGGGATCCGACGACGACGCGGCCGGAAGAGCCACGCCGAAGCGGTGCCAGCCCGGGAGCGCGACGCTACACTTCCCAGCCGCGCAGGGGTTCCCGAGTGGCCAAAGGGGGCGGGCTGTAAACCCGCTGGCTCAGCCTTCAGAGGTTCGAATCCTCTCCCCTGCATGAGACGGAGCACCGGATCGGGGGGCGGGTCCTGGTCCCGACCGAGCGAGACGAACCGCGTGACGCCACCCGCCGGGCGTCGTTCGGGTCGTCACCAGGGGGAGACGATCACGCCCCTGCCGCGCCGGAGGGCGCCCACGTGCGACAGTTCCAGACCGTGCGACTCTCCGCGGTCATCCTGCTCGGTGCCTGCCCGCTCGTCGCGGCGGTCGCCGCTGCCGCCTTCTCGGAGGTTGCGTCCGCTCTTGACGAGACCAGCCCTGCGGCCGTCGTCGCGGTCGTCGACGGCGGAGGCGCCACGCTCTCGCTCTCGGACGGCAGCGCCGCCGAGGGGCTCCCGTGGCTTCTGCCGGGCGATGCCGACGTCGCCTTCTCACCCGACGGCCGGCGGATCGCGTTCAGCAGCGAGCGCGACGGCAACCGCGAGCTCTACGTCGCCGACGCCGCCACGGGCGAGCTGACCCGGCTCACGCGCTCCCCCGCGGAGGAGGACGTCGGTCCTGCCTGGTCGCCGAACGGACGGCGCCTGGTCTGGGCAAGCGGGGCGGAGGGCGACCACGACCTCTGGGTGATGCGCCTCGACGGATCGAAGCGCGCCCCACTGGTTCGCCGCGCGGGCGACGACGTCGATCCCGACTGGTCGCCCGACGGGACGCGGATCGTGTTCGCCGCGGACGCGAACGGCCGGTACGGGATCTGGACGGTCTCCCCCGCCGGCGGCGAGCCGGAGCCGCTCGGCGACCTGCCCGGACAGGCGCTCGGGCCGGCGTGGCATCCGTCCGGTGAGCGCCTGGCCTACACGGGGATCGTCGGGGGAGACGCAGACGTGTGGCAGCTCTCGGCCGACGGCCTCGGAGCCGAGCGCCTCGTCGCTGGCAAGGGGTTCGAGGGCCGGCCGGACTGGTCGGCAGACGGTCGCACGCTCGGGTTCGTGCGCGGCCGCGGCCCGCTGACGCCCTGGCTCGTGCGGGCCGACGGAACGGGCGCGCGACGGCTGGCGGGCGATCCGGCGGTCTCGATCCATCTGGCGACGGTCGGTCGCGATCTCGCTCCCAGGAGAGACGCGCTGCTCCCCGACCTCGATCAGCGCCCTCCGGCTGGGCTCGTGATCCGCTCGGAGGGAGGCCGTGTCTGGCTCGGCTTCGCCTCCGCCGTCGACAACGTCGGGTCGGGTCCGCTGCGGATCCGCGGCACGCGCCTGGGCGAGCGTCGGGTGATGCGGGCCGATCAGCTCGTCGAGACGCGCGGAGGAGGCGTGGTGGTGCGGCGAGGGGTCGGAGACATGCGGTTCGAGTCCCACCCGCCGCACCACCACTGGCATCTCGACCCGTTCGACGGCTACGAGCTCCGTCGGGCGTCGGACGGGGCCCTGGTCAGGCGCGACCGGAAGACAGGGTTCTGCCTGCTCGACCGCTGGGGCACCGCGCCGCTCCCGCCCGGAGTCCGGCGTGGCCCACCACGCTTCCTCGGTGACTGCGCTGCAGGACGTCCCGACGCTCGGTCGGTCGAGGAGGGCTCCTCGGTCGGGTACACGGATCGCTACCCGCAGTTCTTCCACGGGCAGGAGGTCGACGTCACCGACGTGACGGCCGGCGCGTACGTCGTCGTGCACCGGGCGAACCCGGAGCACAGGATGCGGGAGCGCTCGTATGCGAACAACGTCGCCTCGGTCCGCGTCCTCCTGCGCCGGCCCGGAGGGATGTCGCAGCCACCGACCGTTCAGGTCGTGCGCGCGTGCGACGGCACCGACCGGTGCGGCCCGCGCTGAGCGCGAGCCCCGCGCCGAGCTCCTCGTGGCAGGCTACGGGCGTGCACGCGGACACCATCTTCACCGGCGGGCGCGTCCACGCGGTCGCTCGGGCGCTGCCCCACGCGGAGGCGCTGGCGGTCGCCGCCGGACGCATCGTCGCCGTCGGATCGGCGCACGACGTCGCCGACCTCCGCGGCCCCGCGACCGACGTGATCGAGCTCGCCGGAGGGATGCTGCTGCCGGGCTTCCAGGACGCGCACGCCCACCCTCTGCACGCCGGCCTCGCCACGCTTCGGTGTGACCTCTACCGGCACTCGACGCCGGCCGGCTATCGCGAGGAGATCTCGGCGTACGCCGCCCGTCACCCCGAGCGCCGAGTGGATCGTCGGGGGCGGCTGGTCGATGGACGACTTCGGGGGCGCGATGCCGACCCGACACGTGCTCGACGAGATCGTCGCCGGGCCGAGCCGGTCTGCCTCGAGACGCGCGACGGCCACACCGCGTGGCTCAGCACGCGCGCTCTCGAGCTCGCCGGGATCGGGGCGGACACGACCGTGCCGAAGGGAGGCGTCGTCGACCGCGAGCCCGACGGGACGCCGGCCGGCACGGTGCACGAGCTGTCCGACTGGCTCGAGGTCACCGTCCTGCCGTCGCCGACGGCCGCCGAGTGGGACGAGGCGCTGCTGCGCGCGCAGGCAGAGCTCCACCGGCTCGGGATCACCGCCTGCCAGGAGGCGAACGCGACCGAGGAGCTCGTGGCGGCCTACCGTCGCGCCGCGCTCGGCGGCGTCCTGACGCTGCGCATCGAGGGGAACCTCGACTGGGTGCGCCACCGGGGCGACGAGCAGCTCGCGGAGCTCGTCGAGCGGCGGGCCGAGGCGACCGCCCCCCGCCTGCGGATGCGCGGCGCGAAGCTGTTCCAGGACGGCGTCGCCGAGAACTTCACGGCCGGGATGCTGGAGCCCTATCGCGATGCAGGGGGCGAGACCGACAACCGAGGCCTCTCGCTCTACGCGCCCGACGACCTGGACAGGATCGTGACCGCTCTCGATCGCGAAGGCTTTCAGGTGCACATCCACGCGCTCGGTGACCGCGCCGTCCGCGAGGCGCTCGATGCGCTCGCCGGCGCGCGCGACGCGAACGGTGCACGTGACGCGCGTCATCACCTGGCGCACCTGCAGTTCGTCCATCCCGACGACATCCCGCGTTTCGCCGGGCTCGGCGTCGCAGCCAACGTCACGCCGCTGTGGGCCGTGCGCTCGGGCTACGTCGAGGACCTGACGCTGCCGTTCGTGAGCGAGGCGGCAGGCGCCTCGATGTACCCGTTCGGGTCGCTCCGGCGCGCCGGGGCGCGGCTCGCGTTCGGCAGCGACTGGGCGGTGTCGAGCCCGGATCCGCTGCAGCAGCTCGAGGTCGCCGTGACCCGCCGGGAGCCGGGCAGCGACGACGGCCCGTTCCTCCCCGACGAGCGGCTCGACCTGCCGACGGCGATCGAGGCGGCGACGCTCGGATCGGCCTTCGTCAACGGGCTCGACAGCGAGACGGGAACGCTCGAGGTCGGCAAGCTGGCCGATCTCGTCGTCCTCGACTGCGACCTGCTCGGAGCGGATGCGCCGCCGCCGACTGGTGCCTCCGTGAAGGTGACGCTCGTCGAGGGCGCGATCGTCTACGACGGCCGCTGAGAGCGCCGGCTGCGGTGGCTCAGTCGCCGCCGTGCTTGACGCCTGCCGGTGGATCTGTCGCGTAGAGCCGCCGGAGCCCTTCGACCAGCGTCTGGCGCTCCGCGTCGCTCAGGCGGGCGTTCGGGTGGGCGAGCTTGTACTGGAGTGGCGGCATCCCGCCTTCCTGAACCACCTCAGTGACCTCGTCGAGGGCGGCCTGGGGCTTGTCCCACTCCGAGAAGTCGAGGATCGCGCGGCCCCCGTTCACGTCGCTCTGGGCCAGCCAGGACATCGGCGCGACGTTCGTCCCGAGCCACCACTTCGTCAGGTTCGAGTGGCAGTCGTAGCAGGCGTGCTCCGCGATGGTCTGGGCCTGTGGGTTCGTCCAGACCGCCGCCTTCGTGACCGGCGGGTTGCCCGTGGGGTGGCCGAACGGGACGTAGGAGTGCCCGAACGGGACGAGCTGCGCGAGGCCGAAGAGGACGAGCAAGCCGAGGGCGGAGAACCCGACGATGCGCTTCCGGCCTCGATGTCGTCGGGGGGTCGGATCTGACCCGGTCGGCTGGCTGCTCATGACGCTGCCTCCTCGTACGTCGTGTCTCTGGTCATCGAAGCACCGAGCCCCGGGGCGTCGGGCGAGAGGCAACCTAGGACGCGTGAGGCAAAGAGCGGGCAAAGCACGGCAAGCGGCCGGATGACGCCGCGTACACTCGGTGGATGCAGCGGTTCGACGTCCTCGTCGTCGGCGCAGGGCCTGCCGGATCCGCTACGGCGATCCACCTCGCGCGGGGCGGCGCACAGGTCCTCCTCGCCGAGAGGGCTCGGTTCCCGCGCGACAAGCCCTGCGGTGGCGGGCTCACCGGTCGGGCGCTCAAGCGCATCCCGGTCGATCCCACGCCGGTCGTCGAGCGGTCGGTCGACCGGTTCGAGCTGCGGCTGCGCTACGGGCCGTCCTTCGTGCGGGAGCACGACGAGCCGCTGATCAGCATGACGCAGCGCCGCCGGCTCGACGCGTTCCTGGCGGACCGTGCCGAGGCGGCCGGCGCGGAGCTGCGGCAGGGCGCGCGCGTCGAGGAGGTCGCCCTCGGGCCGACGGGAGTCAGCGCTCGGGTCGGTGGCGAGCGGGTCTCGGCGGACGTGGTCGTCGGGGCCGACGGCGCGAACGGCATCGTCGCCCGTGCCGCAGGGCTCGGCGCCGAGATCGTCCACGGCGTCGCGCTCGAGGGAAACGTCCCGTTCGACGTGCTCGACGTGGAGCAGCTCGAGCGGACGGCCGTGATCGAGCTCGCCACGCTGCCGGGCGGATACGGCTGGGTGTTCCCGAAGGGCGACCACGCGAACCTCGGCGTGGGCGGCTGGGGGAGCGAGGGGCCGCGCCTGCGCGATCATCTGGCGCGTCTCGCGCGGGAGCACGGCGTCGATCCGGACGCGCTCACCGAGGTGCGAGGGCACAGGCTGCCGATGCGCCGTCCCGGTGGATCACCGCGGAAGGGTCGCGCGCTGCTCGTCGGCGACGCCGCAGGGCTCGTCGACCCGCTCTCGGGTGACGGGATGTACGAGGCCTTCACGTCGGGTCAGCTCGCCGCGGAGGCGATCCTCGCCGACGAGCTCGATCGCTACGCCGGGGCGCTCGCCGGTGCGCTCGACCACCACGCGACGGCGTCCTGGGCGGCCAAGCGTGCTCTCGACAGGCATCCTCGGGCGGTCTTCGCGGCCGCCCGCGCGCCGGGGGTGTTCGGCGTCGTCGCCGGGCTCCTCTGCGGTGACGTGGGCCATCCGTCCGAGGCCCGGGGACTGGCGCGGCCGCCGTTGCGCCTCATCGCGCGGCTTGCGCGGTAGGAGCCGGGCTCAGATCCCGATCGTCGTGAGCGTCGACCGTCGGCGCCTCGCGGTGAGACGCGCGGTACGACCGCTACTGGCGCAGGCCGGTTGCGACCGGGGTGAACGCGACGCCGCCCGTGGTCTCGGCCTTCCCGTTCGCCTCCGCCTGCTGCTCGGCCTCGCGGGCGAGCGCCGCCTGCTCCTTCTCGGCGTGCTCGAGCGCGACGAGGAAGTCGTGGCGGTTCGTCGAGGCGTTCGCTCCGATCTCGCGGTCGATCGTGCCGGCGAGCACCAGCTCGATCAGCGACTGGGCGAACGAGCGCATCTCGAAGAACTCCCCGGCCTCGATCGCGTCGGTGATCTCGTCGGGCCGGTTCTCCCGGATCAGGTCCTGGATGCGCGAGTTGGTGACCATCACCTCGACCGCGGGGATACGTCCACCCCCGGCCTTCGGGAGCAGCCGCTGGCTGACGACGCCGCGCAGGGTTCCGGCGAGGATCGAGCGGATCTGCGGCTGCTTCGCCGCGGGGAAGAACTCGATCAGCCGCCCGAGCGTCTCGGCGGCGTCGATCGTGTGCAGCGTCGAGAAGACGAGGTGGCCGGACTCGGCGGCCTGCAGGGCGGTGTGGGCGGTCTCGGTGTCGCGCAGCTCGCCGATCAGGATGATGTCGGGATCCTGGCGGAGCACGCGGCGGAGCGCCTGCTCGAAGCTCTCGGTGTCGAGACCGACCTCGCGCTGGTTGACGATGCAGCCGCGGTCGGGGTGGAGGATCTCGATCGGGTCCTCGACCGTGACGATGTGGTGGCGGCGATGGCGGTTGATGTGGTCGAGCATCGACGCGAGCGTCGTGGTCTTGCCCGACCCGGTCGGGCCGGTCACGAGCACGAGGCCGCGGTGCTCGTCCGCGAGCCGGCGGACGCCCGGACGGGAGCCCGAGCTCCTCGAAGTTGGGGATCACGCTCGGGATCACGCGGAAGGCGAACGAGGTCGCGCCGCGCTGGCGGAAGCCGTTGACGCGGAACCGCGGCAGCGTGGGGTGCGAGTACGCGATGTCGAGGTCGCCGTGCTCGTCGAACGCATCACGTCGACGTGGCGAGATCTCGGTGACGGCGTCGAGCACCTCGGTCAGCTCGTGCTCGCCGAGCGCGGGCCAGCCCGGGAGCGGCTCGAGCTCACCGTCCAGCCGGACGATCGGCGGCTGGCCGAGCTTGAGGTGCACGTCGGACGCGCCGGTGCCGACTGCAGCGGTGAGGAGGTTGATGAGCTCCATGGTTCAGGTCAGGCATCGGCAGCAGCGGGCGAGGCCTTGAGCGCCGATCTCAGGAGGGCGGGTTCGCCGGGTCGAAGGCCGTGGTCGCGCGGGCGCGGATGAATCCTGGCGTCCCACCCTGCACCTGGCGGACTGCGACGGTGAGCGTCTTCAGACCGCTGACCTCGTGGAGGTACGAGTCGATGCGATACGTGCGGCCGTCCGGCCCGGTCAGCGTCTGCACCGCGCAGTCCGGGATCGGCGTGGTCGCCGCCGCGCACGCGGTGGAGCTCGAGGTTCCGCCGGAGAACTGCCCGCTTGCCGACGGGATGGTCGCGTCGGTCGAGTTCGCGGTGAGGTACGGGTCGCCGGAGCCTGGGATCGTGGACGTGCTCATCCGCATGTCGTTGTAGGCCATGGTCTTGTAGGCCTCGATCTGCGACTCCGCGAGCGTCAGCGCGGTTCCCTCGATGCCGGCGTTGCGCAGCGAGACCTGCGTCGAGGCGAAGACGGCCATCAGGGCGGAGACGGCGACCGCGAGGAACATCATCCCGATCACGAGCTCGATCAGCATCGTGCCGGTCTCCGAGCCGAGCCGCCGCAGGTGAGCGCGCACGATGTTCATCCGCTGTTCGGCAGCTGCTGCCAGGAGCCGGGGACGACGCGCCAGTCGCTGGTCACGGTGGTCGTCGTCGCGCCGGGTGTTCCGGGTGGCGGGTTCGGGTTGTCGGTGTGATCCGCCGTGCCGGCGACCGACCCGGCGTCTGCGACGACAGGGCCGGACACGTACGCGGTACCGGTCTGGTTGATCTGCCCCACGACGTAGGCGAAGACGTTGTACTCGGCGTTCCCGCTCATGAGCCAGGCCGGCGACGCATTCGAGGGGTTCAGCGCGACGATCGACAACGCCCCGGTGTTCGCGTCCCAGAGCCCCGTGCAGTTCGAGCCGTTCAACGTCGCGCCAGGCCCGCAGATGGCGGAGTTCCCGTTCGTCGTGACGGTGCCGTTGACGTAGAGCGAGCCAAAGCCCGTGTAGCTGGCCTGATCGCCGCCGTTGAGCGCCAGGCTCCCGTCGAGGAAGACCGTTCCGTCGATCGTGAGCACCCGCGTCGAGCTGTCCCAGGCGATCCGAGACACGTAGCCTCCACCAGCGTCGGTGAAGGTGCAGTCGTACGAGCCCCCCGAGAAGAGGCTCACGGTGCCTCGGCTCGCGTTGCGCGTGCTGTCGTCGTCGAACGTGAACGAGCCACCGGTGCACGTCGGCGTGCTCCAGCTTGCCTCGGCATAGGTCGCCGCCGCGTCGACCGTGGGCTTCGTGAGCGTCGTCTGGGTAGCGCCGTAGCTTGCGGCGTAGACCCTCGACTGGCCCGACTGGGAGCAGATCTTGTTCTGGTTGTTCCGGACGCATCCACCGACGATGTTGGCCTGAAGGATCCTGCGCGACGCGGTGCCGACCTGGGCGCTCCCGGTGATGTAGAGCTTCCCCTTGACGTACAGGTCGACGAGCTGCGCTCCGGTCGCGTTCGGCTCGACGATCTGGTTCGTTCCCTGCAGGCACAGGTCGCCGTTGATGAACGTGGACACCGTCAGCGTCGCCGTGCCGACGATGTTGGTGCAGGAGGGCGGGTTGGCGATGAAGAACCCGTACGACCACGCGAGCGATGGCTGCGTGGTGATCGTCGTCGTGTCGACGTTCGTCTGCACGGAGAGCCGTCGGAGGACGTCGCCGTTCGGCGAGAGCCCCGTCGACCAGATCTGCCAGTTGGACGAGTTCACCTTCTGGGCCCACCAGCCGCCCAGGCCACCGCAGCAGGTCGCCGGGCTCGCCTCGGACGCGTAGAACGAACCGGCCGCGATCGTCCCGTTGTCGTACCCCCGCAGCGTCGCGATCCCCTCGTTGAACGCCTGCTCGGCGGTGTTGAAGGCACGGGTCTCGAGCTTGTCCCGGCCGAAGGCACGCTCGTTCGATTGCGTGAGCGTCACCATCGCTGCGGTCGAGATCGTGAGGGCGGCGACGACGAGCAGCGCGATGACGAGCACCACGCCGTCCTCGTTCCGCATGCGCTGTTCGAGTCGAGCGAGCACCGTGGAGACAACCCCTTCCGGGTCGTGAGATTGACTCTCTCTTCTTCGGCCATCCCGGCGGCTTCGGCGTCACCCTTCCGGGGGAACCGGAGCGAGCCCGGTTAAAGGCAGCGCGCCGGAGCGCCGATGGACTCGTCTGTGAGGACCCGTCTGTCACGGCTGCTGGGGCGACTGCGCGCGGAGCACGGGGTGACCCTGCCCGAGATGCTCGCCGTGCTCGCGATCCTCCTCGTCGTGCTCACGCCGCTCGTCTCGAGCTTCACGTCGGCCCTCAAGCACGAGATCGACCAGTCCCAGCGCGAGGGCGCCTACTCCTCCGCCCGGCTCGCTCTCCAGCGCATGCGCACCGACGTCCACTGCGCGAGCGCGGTCACGGGCGTCGAGGAGAACATCTATGGCGGCTTCACGCTCACGCTCACCGAGGCGGTCGAGGACGATTCCGGCTGGTGCCCGGCGGTCATCCCGGCCGGCACGGGCGCGAGCGGCGTGCAGTGGTGCACCATCCCGACCGACGGGACGAACACGAAGTTCCGCCTGTACCGCTTCCTCGGGCTCAACCCCGACGAGTGCGACGGCGGGGTCGGGTCGACGTTCCAGGTCGACTACGTGACGGTGCCCACCTCCGGGTGGCCGACCAACACCGCCGTCACGGGCAACACCGACTGGATCGGCAACCTCTGGCCGACCGCCGACGTGTGCCCCTCCGGGCGACTGCCCACGCTCAAGGTGCTCCTCAACACCTCCGTCGACCCGGTCAACGCGGCCTACCGTCACTACCAGCTGACCGAGTCGCTGGCCCTCCGCAACGCGGTGCGCTGCTGATGCTCGCGACGCTCTCGCTCGCCGCGATCGCCATTCCCCCGGGTCTCGCGATCGGCAGCTTCCTCAACGTCGTCGCCTCCCGCGTGCCCGCGCACATGCCGATCGGCACGTCCCGATCGGAGTGCATGAGCTGTGGCTCCGCGATCCGCTGGTACGACAACATCCCACTCGTCTCGTACATCGTCCTTCGCGGGCGCTGCCACGATTGCCGGGCCCCGATCCCGGCGCGCTACCCCCTCGTCGAGGGGGTGACGGCGCTGCTCGTGGCCCTCAGCATCATCGCGTTCGGCCTCACCGCCGAGGGCGTGCTCGCAGCGTCGTTCTGCGCCGTGCTGGTGGTTCTCTCGGCGATCGACATCGAGTACCGGATCGTTCCGAACCGCATCGTCCTGCCCGCGGCCGGCGCCGTGCTCGTGGCGCAGACGCTGATCTCGCCGAGCCCCGAGTGGGCGCTTGCCGCGCTCGGCGCGTCGGCGTTCCTGCTGGTCGCGGCGATCGCCTATCCGAAGGGGATGGGCATGGGTGACGTGAAGCTCGCGCTCCTGCTGGGAGCGATGCTCGGTCGCAACGTGGCGGCCGCGTTGATGATCGGCATGGTCGCCGCGCTCGTGCCGGCGGTCGTGGTCGCGGCCCGTGGTGGCTCCGTGCGGGGGCTCAAGGTGCCGTTCGTCCCGTTTCTCGCGCTCGGCAGCGTGATCGCCCTCTTCTGGGGCGACTCGCTCATCCACGCGTACCTGCGGCTCGTCACGTGAGTCAGGGCCTGCGGCCTCAACCCCGGGGCCGCGGGTGCCGATACCTCATTCGAGGGATTCCCACGTGAACTTCGAGCCCACCGGACCGCTCCGCACGTCTACGAACCTCGGCGACCAGGCCGAGACGGGAACGGACGCCCCGCTCGACGGTGGCTTCGAGACCATCGCAGACCTCGTCGCGGAGGTCGTGGCGGCGACGGAGATCGTCTCGCGCGACCGGCTCGCCGCGGCCCGCGGGCGGGCAGGCACCGGGAGCTTCGCCGACGCGCTCCGCGACGAGGGCATCGCCACCCCAGAAGGCATCGCGCGCTCGCTCGCGCGGCGCCACGGACTCGAGTTCTACGACATCACCGAGCACCGCCCGTCGCCCGGCGCGATGGAGATGGTTCCGTTGCGCACGCTGCGCCAGGTCGTCGCGGTGCCGGTCGCGCTCCATGACAACCGGTTGCTGATCGCGGTCTCCGACCCGTCCAACATCATGGGCGTCGACGAGCTGAAGATCGCCGCCCGCTACCCGGTCGACCTGGTCGTCGCGCCGCGTGAGGACATCCTCGAGGAGCTGCAGCGGCTCGAGCGCCAGGCCGAGCTCAGCGAGACGCAGTCGGCGCTCGACGACTTCGCGGTCGTCGAGGAGGAGGACGACCTCGAGGCAGACGACGGCGTCTCGGACGCCCCGCTCGTGCGCCTCGTCAACTCGATCATCATGCAGGCGGCCGGCGACGGCGCCTCCGACATCCACTTCGAGCCGCAGGAGGACGCGCTGCTCGTGCGGAACCGCGTCGACGGAGTGCTCACCGAGATGCAGCGCATCCCGAAGCGGATGGCGCCGGGCGTCACGACCCGCCTGAAGGTGCTCGCGAAGCTCGACATCGCCGAGCGGCGCCGCCCGCAGGACGGTCGCATCGGCATCAGCGTGGGCGGCCGGGTGCTCGACATCCGCGTCGCCGTGCTCCCCACCGTCGAGGGCGAGCAGGTCGTGATGCGCCTGATCGACAAGTCCCGCAAGACGCCGACGCTCGAGTCCCTCGGGCTCTCCGAGGCGATGCGCGAGACCCTCGCCCAGGTGATCCGCAAGCCGACGGGGGCGCTGCTCGTGACCGGGCCGACCGGGTCGGGCAAGTCGACGACGCTGTACGCGGCGATCGCCGAGATCGCGAAGCCGGAGATCAACGTGATCACGGTCGAGGACCCCGTCGAGTACCGGCTCCAGGGGATCAACCAGGTTCAGATCAACACGAAGGCGGACCTCTCGTTCGGAGCCGCGCTCCGGTCGATCCTGCGCTCCGATCCCGACGTGATCATGGTCGGCGAGATCCGGGACTCCGAGACCGCCAAGATGGCGATCGAGTCCGCTCTCACCGGCCACTTCGTGCTCTCGACGCTGCACACGAACGACGCCCCCGGCGCGATCACGCGCCTCAACGAGATGGGAGTCGACCCGTACCTCACCGGCTCCGCCGTCTCCGCCGTGCTCGCGCAGAGGCTGGCACGCAAGCTCTGCACCAACTGCTGCGAGATGTACGTGCCGTCGGTGGACGAGCTCGTCTCCGCCCGCATCTCGCCCCAGACCGCGCAGGCGCGCGAGGGCATGGTGCTCTACCGCCGCGTCGGCTGCCCGCGCTGCAACCGCACCGGGTACAAGGGTCGGATCGGCATCTTCCAGCTGCTCGTGATGGACGACGACCTCGAGTCGCTCGCAGCCCGCAACGCCCCTCGCGAGGAGATCGAGCGTGCCGCCGCCGCGGGCGGGATGCGCTCTCTCTGGGACGACGGGATCGCGAAGGCGGCTGCCGGCCTCACCTCGATCGAGGAGCTCGCGCGCGTCGTGACGTTGTAGCTTGCGAGAGGTTGCCCTGCGGGAGCAGGGCAACCTCCGCAGGTATCCCCGGGTCCGCCTGCGGCGGACGCGGGGCAGATCCCTGAAGTGGCCTGCTGCCTGCGGCAGCGTCCAGGGCGTGGAGCCCGGCGTACGCATGGGGTGGCGGCGGGTCTGGCGCCGGCGCAGCCGAAGCCTGACCCCGTCGGCCTTCGCCGGCGGCTCGTGCGCGGCTGGCGGGCAGATCCCTGAAGCGGCCCACTGCTCGTGGCGGCGGCCAGGGGGTTGGGCGAGGCGTGTCGGTGGGGTCTGGCGCCGGCGGAGCCGGAGCCTGACCCCCGTTGGCCTTGGCTGGTCTGCGCGGCTGGCGCCAGGCGCTGCGAGCGCGCATTTCGCGTCGGTGGACGGCGACGCGCTCGATCCGGGTACAGGTTCTCTAGCTGATTGGAGCTCCGGAAGAGCTCCAATCAGCTCACGATCTCGCAGCCGAGGTACTCGAGCGCTTGCAGCGTCTCGTCGGCGAAGCGCCGGGCTGCCTCCGCGTGCGCGAACGGGAACGGCCTCGTGACAGCCGCCTGCTTGGCCGACTTGCCGACACCGACGACCGTCGCCTCGACGACCACGGACCCGTCGGGCTGGCGTGTTCCTTCCAGCACTGCGACGACCTTGCTGTCGCGTCGCGCCTCGTGACGGAAGAGCCCTCCGCCGTCGGCGCCGCCCCCGGGTGCACGAAGCACGCCAGGGGAGAGGCTCATCTCCGCGAGCCCGCGTTGTGCGCGGCCTGCTCGACGATCGCAGCGTCGACGTTGCCCTCGAGCAGGGTCACGACCGTGCCCGGCCGGCGGACGACCGCGACCGCCGGGACGTCGACCGTGCCGAAGAACGAGGAGACGTCGCGGGCGCTCGACTCGTCGAGCACGTTGTAGGCGGCGTACGCCGCACCGGTCGCCTTCGCGCCCTTTCGGGCCTGCGTGACGAGGGCCCGGTCGGTGCCGGAGGTGCCGGAGTAGATCGAGACGACCACGACCGGCTCCTTGTTGAGCTTCGCGACGAGCGGCTTCGGGACGCCCGGGAGCAGCGTCACCGCCGGCTTGGCCGGTGTCGTCCGGGGGGTGGTCGTGGGCAGCGCGCCTGACACCGGGGTGGCGGGCGTCGCGGTCGACGTGTCGTCACCGCTGAGCAGCGGGCGGACGACGAGCATGAGCGCCAACGCGGCGAGCAGAGCAAGGCCGATGGCGGCGAGCGTGCGAGCGGGGAGGGGGAGCGTGGCGGTCATGCCCCGGTTATCGGCATCAGCCCGGCTGTCCTTGAGCCGGACAGGCGATCTGGGTCGCCCTGAAGTCCGCTGAGGCGACGGTCTCGTCGAACGGGGTCACCGGACGATCGCCGAGGCGGAGCGTTCGATAGGTCAGCGTGCGGCGCGCGTCCCGGGTCGAGGTGACCTCGAGGGTCGCCTTCGAGCCCGCCACGACCTCTACGTGCCGGGTCGCGCCGCGGTCGTCGCGAACCTCGAGGAGCGTCCTGGGAACGCCGGCCGGGACGCTCAACCGGGCCGTCATCCGCGTGCAGCGACCGTCGACGGCCGGGTACACCGCGATGGTTCCCCGCTGCGAGACCTTCCCGTCGTAGCGGAACCCGTCGGCGACGAGCGTGAGGTGAACGTTGTCGCGTGGCACGACCAGCGCGAAGCGACGGTCGTAGGCGACGCTCCGCGCATCGTCGAACGCTGCGATCCCTCCGCCGATCGCCCAGACGACCGGCTGCCGCACGGGTCTGCCGGCCTCCAGGAGCCTCCCATCGGAGGCGACGGTGAGGGGGGCCTTGCCGAGGCCGTCGAACGTGTCGATCCCGCGCGTGCCGAACGGGACCGCCCGCCGGATGGATGGGTTCATGAGGGCGGTCAGCATCGCGTCGACGCGCGAGCTCCACGGCGTCTGCACGAGCAGAGGATCTCGGGCGCCGGCCTCGTCGATCCACGACGGGCTCCCACTCCACAGGCCGTTCCTGACGTTCGCCGACGTCGCGGCGTCGCCGTGATGCGCACCGACCGAGAGCGAGACGATCGCGACCGCGCCGAACGTCGCCACAGCGAGTCCGGCGCGCCGCCCGAGGTAGCCGCCGGCGAGCGCCAGCACCGCGGCAAGGGTGATGAGGCCGGCGACGACGAGGCTCGTGTTCCCGACGCCGACGATCCGCTCGAGGCGACTGATCGCGAGGAGCGTCGGCGAGTCGGCGACGCCCTGCCCCGCCGTCCAGCCGGAGACGGGCACGCGCGCCGCGGCGACGATGAGGACGAGCGAGGTGACGACCACCACGGGCCTCCCGGGGCCGCCGTCAGCGAGCCACCGCGCGAACGCGAGCACCAGCAGCGGTGCGACGACGATCAGGTAGCGCTCCATGAACCGGTCCGACGCGGTCTCGCTCGCGAAGAGCGACGAGGCCGCGAGCAGGGCGAGGGTGAGGGCCGTGGCGTACGCCGCGAAGGCGAGCCCTGCGCGATCCTGCGGGCGGACGAGCGTCGCTCCGAGCCAGGCCAGGGCCCCTGGGACGATCGCGACGCCGGCGCCGAGTGCGAGGAGGAACGCGCCGATCAGCGCCCAGCGGCCGGCGTCCGTCGAGATGCCGAAGCTGGTCACGGCCTGGTAGCGCCCGAGGGCACCCGAGCTCGCGACCAGGCCGGCGACGGCCGCAAGGGCGGTCGTGGCCGCGACGACCACCTGGCGGCGCAGCGCGGGGCGCAGCCCACGCTCGACGAGCACGGCGGCCGCGAGGAACGCAGGGACGAGCACCACGTACTGGAGGCGGGCGAAGGTCGCGAGCCCCGCGCCGAGCAGGAACACGGACTGCGTCCGCCACGTCGGCTCGTTCAGCGCTCGCACGGCGAGCGCGATGGTCGTGAGCCCGAGCAGGTATCCGAGCGCGTCTGCGCTGAGCAGGGAGGCGAAGAAGAGACCGGGTGCGAACGTCGCGGCCGCCGCGCAGGCGAGCGCGCCGACCTCGGCGAGCCCGATCCGGCGTGCGATCGCGAAGACGGGGACGGCGGCGAGCGCCATCAGCACGGAGTGGAGGGCCTGCGTCGCCAGGATCGCCTGCGCGGGCGCCAGCGAGCCCCAGATCGGGGTGAGCAGCAGAGGCTCGAGGAGGGCGGGGAACCCGGAGTGGACGCCGAGGATCGTCATCCCGTCACCACGTGCCAGCGAGCGGGCGAACTCGGGGTAGAGGTACTCGTCGGGCAGGTACCGCGGTGTCGTGCGCCCGCTCGCGAGAGCGAAGCGCACGATCGCCGCGAGGACGACGATCACGACCAGCCCGACCGAGGGGGAGAGGAGTCGGTTGACGCTCGGAGCACGCCGGAGCGAGGGAGCTGCGGACCACGGAGCCGACGACATGACGAGGAGATCGGCACGTCCCGGGCATCCCTTGAGCGAGGGACTTCGAGATCGGGAGACGAGCGCAGAACCGAGATGGGGGGCGCGGTCTCCCGCGCCCCCCGGCTGGTCGTTCGTGGTGGTGCGGGTGGCTCAGCAGCTGTTGCTGATGGTGCCGCCCGGGCCGCTGATCGTGGCGGTGCAGTTGTTCACGGTGCTCGTGATCGTGTAGGTCGACGCGCCCGCCGCGGTCACGTCGATGCTGCCGTTGCCCGAGTCCTTGATGCCCTGGTCGTAGGAGGCCTTCAGGACGGTGGCGGTCATGCCGGTGTAGAAGCCGTTGTCGGAGAAGAACGCCTCGGCGGCGGGGATCGCTGCGCGGACGTTCGCGTTGGAGGCCTGCTTCTCGGCGCGCTGCTTGAAGCCGAGGTAGGACGGGACGGCGATCGCGAGGAGCACCGCGATGATCACGAGCACGACGAGGAGCTCGATCAACGTGAAGCCGCTCTCCTCGCCCGCGAGGCGGCGGCGGAGACGGTCGAGCGCGCGCTGTGGTGTGGCGGGCATGGGGCTCCTTCGGGAGACCGGGGTCGACGATGCTCGACGTATCGGAATCGCAGGATGAGCGGTCGACCCTCCATTGGGTGATCGCCATCCCTCACAGCGGGGGATCCGGGGTGGGGGATGTCTGCCCTGCACGAGCCGGGGGGGCGCGGTCTCCCGCGCCCCCCCGGCTGGTCGTTCGTCGTGGTGCGGGTGGCTCAGCAGCTGTTGCTGATGGTGCCGCCCGGGCCGCTGATGGTCGCGGTGCAGCTTCCGACCGTCGAGGTCATCGTGTAGGTCGACGCGCCGGCAGCGGAGACGTTGAGGCTGCCGTTGCCGCTCGTCTTGATGCCCTGGTCGTAGGACGCCTGGAGCACCGTCGCCGTCATGCCGGTGTAGAAGCCGTTGTCGGAGTAGAACGCCTCGGCGGCGGGGATCGCTGCGCGGACGTTCGAGTTGGAGGCCTGCTTCTCGGCGCGCTGCTTGAAGCCGAGGTAGGACGGGACGGCGATCGCGAGGAGGACGCCGATGATCACGAGCACGACGAGGAGCTCGATCAACGTGAAGCCGCTCTCCTCCTTGGCGAGCCGGCTGCGAAGGCCGGAGACGCCGCTGTTCAGCTTGGTGAGCATTCCCTCTCCTTGAGATGGGGGTGGGTGGAACCGACTCCCCGTCTATCGGAGCGGCCGCCTCCCCACCTGCACCCCTCTATCGGGTGATTCGAGGGGATAGGTCATCCCCCACAGCGGGGGATCCGGGGTGGGGGATGTCTGCCCTGCACGAGCCGGGGGGGCGCGGTCTCCCGCGCCCCCCCGGCTGGTCGTTCGTCGTGGTGCGGGTGGCTCAGCAGCTGTTGCTGATGGTGCCGCCCGGGCCGCTGATGGTCGCGGTGCAGCTTCCGACCGTCGAGGTCATCGTGTAGGTCGACGCGCCGGCAGCGGAGACGTTGAGGCTGCCGTTGCCGCTCGTCTTGATGCCCTGGTCGTAGGACGCCTGGAGCACCGTCGCCGTCATGCCGGTGTAGAAGCCGTTGTCGGAGTAGAACGCCTCGGCGGCGGGGATCGCTGCGCGGACGTTCGAGTTGGAGGCCTGCTTCTCGGCGCGCTGCTTGAAGCCGAGGTAGGACGGGACGGCGATCGCGAGGAGGACGCCGATGATCACGAGCACGACGAGGAGCTCGATCAACGTGAAGCCGCTCTCCTCCTTGGCGAGCCGGCTGCGAAGGCCGGAGACGCCGCTGTTCAGCTTGGTGAGCATTCCCTCTCCTTGAGATGGGGGTGGGTGGAACCGACTCCCCGTCTATCGGAGCGGCCGCCTCCCCACCTGCACCCCTCTATCGGGTGATTCGAGGGGATAGGTCATCCCCCACAGCGGGGGATCCGGGGTGCGCCTGCCGGCCTGCCGCGTGCGGATGCCCAGCCGCGCGAGCTGTGCCCGTTGCGCCGCCGGTTGCGATGCCGCCGCAGCTGGCGCTCGCCCGCGCCGGCCCGCGACGGGGCGCCGGCTTGCGGGAAGGACGCCTCGGCTCGGCGGCCAGGAGGTCGAGCGACCGCGACCCGGGGCTCAGCGGTCGCGCCGCCCTCTGCCGTTGAAGCGCCGTCCCTACCTGTGATCTCGTCGCTCGTGCGTTCCGGGCTCAAGGTGGCACCCGGGCCTGCCGATAGAGGCCACCGTGGAGAACTCAGCCGCCACTCCGTCGTCCACGTCCGCACCCCTGTCGGTCGACGCGCTCCTCGAGCGCGCGGTCGAGCGCGGCGCGTCGGACCTGCACATCACCGCCGGCTCGCCGCCGGCGATCCGCATCCACGGGCGCATCGAGCTGTACGACGACTACGAGCCGCTCACGCCCGACGAGACGCGCACCCTGGTCTATCGCATCACGACCACGGAGCAGCAGAAGCATCTCGAGCTCAGCCGCCAGCTCGACTTCGCGTATGGCATCCGCGGTCTCGCCCGCTTCCGTGTGAACGCGTACTACCAGCGCGAGGCGATCGCAGCCGCGTTCCGCACGATCCCCACCGACATCAAGAGCCTCGAGCAGCTGAACCTGCCCGGGAGCCTTCACGAGTTCACGACGAAGCCGCGCGGTCTCGTGCTCTTCACAGGCCCGACCGGCTCGGGCAAGTCGACCTCGCTGGCCGCGCTGATCGACGAGATCAACCGGATCCGCCACGACCACATCATCACGATCGAGGATCCGATCGAGTTCCTGCACAACCACAAGAGCTGCATCGTCAACCAGCGCGAGATCGGTCAGGATGCGGTCGGGTTCGCGGAGGCGCTCCGCGGAGCGCTCCGGCAGGACCCCGACGTGATCCTCCTCGGCGAGATGCGAGACCTCGAGACGATCTCGACGGCTCTCACCGCGGCCGAGACCGGCCACCTCGTCTTCGCGACGCTGCACACGCAGAGCGCGCCGAGCACGATCGACCGCATCATCGACGTCTTCCCCGCCGAGCAGCAGGATCAGGTGCGCATGCAGCTGGCGAACTCGCTGCAGGGGATCGTCACGCAGACGCTGCTGCCCCGCGCCGACGGCACCGGCCGTGTGTGCGCTCTCGAGATCCTCTTCATGGACGACGCGATCCGCAACCTCGTCCGCCAGGGGAAGATCGAGCAGGTCTACTCGTACATGCAGACCGGCACCCGTCGCGGCATGCAGACCATGGAGCAGTCGCTCACCGAGCTCATCACGAAGAACGTGGTCAGCGTCCCCGAGGCCATGACCCGCTCGAGCCGGCCCGAGGCGCTCACGTCGGCGCTCGAGCGCGCCGGAGTCCCCATCCCGTCCATGTCCAACGACGGCGCGCCCGTCCCGTCCCCTTCCATGGGTGGCGGGCTGCGGGTGGCCGGGAGCTAAGCCGCCATGCACTCGAGGTCGTTCCTCCATCGCACCACCACGACGCCCAGCGCGAGCGTGACGCAGAGCGGCCCCGAGGGGCACTACCCGCTCGGCTTCGCGAACGTGCGCGACATCGCTCCGCCCGACGGGCCGGAGCGGCAGCGCTCGCCGATCGGCTTCGCGCCGGTCGAGCCGCAGTTCGTGACCGAGCTCTCCTTCCGTCGCACCGCGCCGCGTGCCGACGCTCAGGTTCCCGCGCCCGGCTCGCCCGCCGGCCCCATCGGCGTCGGTCATGCCTCCGGCTGGCGCCCGACCGACCTGCCCGAGCTCGGGGACACGGAGCCCGCGACGACCACGCCGGTCTCCGAGGTCCCGTCCGAGAGCTCGGCGGCGGAGCACGTCCCGTTCTACAAGCGTGAGATCTCACTGCGTCGCAGGAAGCGCTCCGACTCCGACGCCCCCGCTCCCGTCGAGCCTGTCGGCGAGGTCGTCTCCGACGACCACGACGAGGCCGAGCGCGACGAGCAGCCCGAGCGCCAGATCGGCTTTGCCGCACCGGCCGAGGAGCCGGAGCCGGAGTCGGCGGACGTCGAGGACGACGAGATCGTGGCCCTTGACGACGACGCCGACCACGCGTCTGCCGACGAGGGCGCGAACGAGGTCTCGACGGACGAGCCCGTGGCGATCGACGAGGACGCCGACGTCGTCGACGGCCCCGACGAGGAGTCCGAGCGGAACACCCTCGCCGCCGAGGCAGACGAGCTCGACATCGTCGACGCCGAGATCGAGGAGATCCAGGATTCGATCGACGAGCCGCAGGCCGAGAGCGCCGAGCAGGTCGAGGTCGTCGATCTCGACGCCACGCCCGAGGGGGCCGAGCTCCCGGACGAGCCAAAGCTCTCGGACGAGCCGGCGGCCGAGCTCGACCCGGAGCTCGACGAGCACTCCGCAGAGGCGGACGCGGAGCACCCGGCCGCAGACTCCGCGCCGGTGGCGATCGCCGCCGCCGACGAGTCCTCCCCCAAGCGGCGCTCGATCCGTGCGCGCCGCGGTGCCGTCGCAGCGGCCCCGAAGGAATCGGGCCCGAAGGGCGGCCGTGGCGGTCGCAAGGTCGTCGGTCTCAAGATCGGCGCCTCGCAGCTCGCCGCAGCCGTCGTCACCCGGACGAACGGCCAGGACGAGCTCGTCGGGCTCGCGCGGATGTCGCTCGAGCCGGGCATCGTCGTCGACGGCGAGGTCCGCGACGCCGAGGCGCTCAAGGACGCGCTGCAGACCTTCTTCGACGAGAACAAGCTCCCGCGCCGCGACGTGACCATCGGCGTCGCCAGCAACCGCATCGGCGTCCGGACGGTCGACATCTCCGGGATCGACGACCAGGAGCGCTTCGACAACGCCGTTCGCTTCAAGGCCCACGAGGTCTTGCCGGTCTCCTTCAGCGAGTCCGTGCTCGACTACCGGGTGGTCGAGGAGCGTGCGACGGAGAACGGCGACCTCACCAAGCGCGTCCTGCTCGTCGTCGCCCCGAAGGATCAGGTCGAGCCGTTCGTCGCCGCGTGTGCCGGCGCCGGCCTGAAGCTCGCCGGGGTCGATCTCGAGGCGCTCGGTCTGCTTCGCGCGTTCGTCCTGCCCCAGGCGGCGGGGTCGCGGCTCTCGACCGACACCGCGACGGTCGTCGTCGCGATCGGCCACGAGTCGACCACGCTGCTCGTCTCGGGCGGTGGCACCTGCGAGTTCACCCGTGTCTTCGACTGGGGCGGGCTCGCGCTGCAGCAGGCGATCGCCCAGGAGCTCGACATCCACACGATCGAGGCGACGAACATCCTCCACGGGCTCTCGCTCGTCGGTCAGGGACGTGCCGATCTCGACGAGGGGATGCGCGCACGCGCGCTCGACGCCGTCCGCACACGCCTGACCCCGTTCGCGCGCGAGCTCGTCAGCTCGCTCCAGTTCTACCAGGCCCAGTCCGGCTCGCTCGGCATCGGCGAGATCGTGATCACCGGTGGCACCTCCAGGCTCGAAGGGCTCGCCGACGCGCTGCACCAGATGATCGGCGTGAGCGTGCGGGTCGGCGATCCGCTGCAGCGCCTCTCGGTGCCGCACCCGATCGATCCCGAGCACGAGGCGTCGATCGGCTCCTTCGCCGTCCCCGTCGGCCTCGCCATCGCCGACGACGCCGCCCGCGGCGTCAACCTGCTCCCCGACGACTTCCGCCGCCAGCGGCGCAAGAAGCCGGGTGCGCTCCAGATCGCGCTTCCGGTCGCGGCCGTCGTCCCGCTCGCAGCGCTCGGCTTCATGTTCCTGCAGGCGAACGGCGACGTGTCCTCGCAGAAGAGCGACCTGGTCGCCGTGCAGGCGCAGATCGACGCGTTGCCCGAGCCGCCACGCGCGCAGATCGACGCGAGCATGGCGGTCGACCAGCAGCAGCGCGCCGCCGCGCTCGCGACGGTGCTCGGCGGACGTCTCGCCTGGGATCGCGTGCTCGGGGATCTCTCCCGGGTGCTCCCCGCGAACGTCTGGCTGACGAAGTTCACGGCGCAGACGCCGCAGGAGCAGGTCCTGCCGACGGCCGCGGCCGTCTCGGGCCAGCCTGTGGGAGCCACGATCCCCGCGGCGCCCACCGGCGTCACGATCGAGGGCTACACCTACAGCGTGCCGGACGTGGCGAAGGTGCTCAGCCGCCTCAGCACCGTCCCGAGCCTGACGAACGTCGTCCTCGGCTCGACCGAGGAGCGCGAGATGGGCAAGAAGCAGGCGATCGCCTTCACGATCGTCGCCGACATCGACGGTAACGGAGGTGCCAAGTGAGCCGCCTGAAGGAGAACCCCAGGGCGGCGCTCGCCGCAAGCATCGGAGCCTTCGTGCTCGTGCTCGCAGCGGGATGGTTCCTGCTGGTCGCGCCCAAGCGCGAGCAGGCGGCATCGCTCGAGCAGGACGTGGCGGCAAAGCAGGTCGAGCTCGCCGCCAAGCAGGCCGAGCTCGCCAGCCCGCCCGCCGAGGTCAAGATCAAGGCGAGCGACCTGTACCGGCTCACCAAGGCCTTGCCGGACGGCACGAACATGTCCGGGATCCTGCTCGACGTGCACCGGCTGGCCGGGAAGAACAAGCTGGTCTTCCACTCGGTCACCCCCGGTTCGCCCTCGCTCGGGACCGCCGGGGTCACCCTGCCGATGACCGTGGTCGTCCAGGGGCGGTTCTCGTCGGTCTCGCGGTTCCTCGGCGACGTTCGCTCGCTGGTGAAGGTGCGCGACGGACGCCTCGACGCCCGCGGGCGCACCTACTCGGTGACCCAGGTCGAGCTCGGAGCCCCCGACAAGGTCGCGTTCCCGATCGTCAAGGCGACCGTCACCCTCAACGCCCACTCGTTCATCGCGCCGGCGCCCGCCGTCGCGCCTCCCACCACCACGCCGTCCTCTGACGGGACGGTCGCAGCAGGAGCGACACCCTGATGGCTGCCAACAAGGTCGATATCGCCGCTGCCAAGCAGGCGAAGCAGAAGAAGATCCTGATCGTCGGTCTCGTCCTGCTCGGCGTCCTGCTCGCGATCCAGCTCCCGAAGATCATGGGGGGAGGCAAGAGCACCCCCGCAGCCGCACCGGCAACGGCGGCCGCGACCGACGCGGGCGCTGCCCCGTCGACGACGGGCGCACCCGTGGCTGCCGCGGCACAGACCGCTCCGACGACCCTCACCGCTGCGGCCGCGCCCAAGGCGGGGAAGGCGCAGCTCGCATCGTTCTCGCTCTTCGAGGCCAAGGATCCGTTCGTCCAGCAGATCAAGGCCGACGTCGGCGCGCCCGGCAGCGGGACGGCTACGACCGCCGGCGGCGCACCCGCGAAGGCCGACGCGGCCATCGCGAAGGGCGGCAAGGACGGCGGCGCGCAGACGGCGAAGGTGGTTCCCACGTTCGCGACCATCTCGGTCAACGGCGACCCCGAGGCGCTCCAGACGAAGCAGGAGTTCCCGGCCGACGACCCGATGTTCCGGCTCGTCTCCGTCGGCGCCAAGACCGCCAAGATCGGCATCGCCGGCGGCAGCCTCAAGAACGGGAAGACCGTGACCCTGCAGATGGGCAAGAAGCTGACGCTCGTCAACACCGCGACCGGCGCCCGCTACACGCTCGACCTCCTCTACACCGGCACCACGCCGGAGGAGACGGCGGCCTTCTCGCCGACGCAGGGCGATGCGGGGAGCACCGCGCCGGAGCAGCAGACCACGACTCCGGCCCCGTGAGCAGCGCCCGTCAAGTCGCCACCGGCCGCCGCCGATAGGAGAGGCAGATGCCGTCGTTCAGCTACAGCGCGATCAACTCCCAGGGCTCCACCCTCGCGGGTGAGATCCAGGCGACCGACCTCGCCGCGGCGCGCGACGCCCTGCGCGGCCAGGGCCTGCTCGCGCAGTTCATCGAGGAGCGCAAGGGCGCGTCGGCGGAGGCCGAGGGCAAGACCGGGATGTTCGGTCGCGTCAAGAAGCCGAAGCCGAAGGCGCTGCAGATCTTCTCCCGCCAGTTCGCGACGATGATCGAGGCGGGCCTCTCCGTCGTCTCCGCCCTCGTGATCCTCGAGGCGCAGACCGAGGACGAGGCTCTGACCGCGATCATCACGAGCGTCCGCGAGGAGGTCGAGGGCGGCGCGCTGCTCTCCGAGGCGCTCGCCGAGCACCCCGAGGCCTTCAACCGCCTCTACGTCTCGATGGTCGAGGCCGGCGAGGCCGCCGGTGTGCTCGACGTCGTGCTCGACCGCGTCGCGAGCCAGATCGAGAAGGAGGAGAAGATCAAGCGCCGCGTGAAGGGCGCGATGATCTACCCGGTCGTCGTGCTGTGCTTCGCGAGCCTCGTGCTCACCGGCATGCTGCTCTTCCTCGTCCCGATCTTCGAGAAGATCTTCACGAGCCTCGGCGGCGAGCTGCCGATGCTGACGCAGCAGGTCGTGCGAGCCTCCGACGGCCTGCGCAGCTACTGGTTCATCATCTTCCCGGTGATCGGGCTGGCCGTCTGGTCGTTCTTCCGCTGGAAGAAGACCGAGACCGGCCGCCAGGCCTGGGACCGGTTCAAGCTGCGGATGCCGATGTCGATCGGCACCGTCGTCAACAAGGTCGCGATGGCCCGCTGGTCGCGGACGCTGTCGACCCTCGTCGCCTCCGGCGTCGACATCGTCAAGGCGCTCGAGATCACCTCGCAGACGGCCGGCAACTGGGTCGTCGAGTCCGAGACGATGAACATGCGGATCCGCGTGCAGGAGGGGGCGACGATCGCTGCGCCGCTCGTCGACTCCGAGGTGTTCCCGCCGATGGTCGCCCAGATGGTCAAGATCGGCGAGGAGACCGGCGAGCTCGAGAAGATGCTCGGCAAGGTCGCCGACTTCTACGAGGACGAGGTCGACGCCGCGATCACCGCGCTCACCTCGATCATCGAGCCGATCATGATGATCGGCGTCGGCCTCATGGTCGGCGTGATCATCATCTCGATGTACCTGCCGATGTTCAAGATGCTGCAGCTGATCGAGTAGGCGGCGGCGGCGGCTCGGCGGCTGGCTGGTGGCGCGCGCAGCAGCCAGCGCAGCAGCAAGCAGCAGGAGCAGCAGCGGCCCTCCGCCGCGGGTTCTCGTTCGACCCTGGTTGTCTCGAGCTCATCCTGGATCGCTCCTCAGGTGAGGTCACGCTGACCCGTGGCCGTATGCTGTAGCGGCTCCCAGGCTTCTTGCGTCCTCGGGCGCGGCTACGTCGCACCGGTAACGACGATTGATCTCACGCATCCGACGTCCCCGCCTGCGACGTGAGACCCTGCGTGAGGACGCGGTCGCGGGTCTCGTGCTCGGCGTGCAGAGCGTGCCCGACGGGCTCGCCACGGGACTGCTCGCCGGGGTCAATCCCGTCTCGGGCCTGTACGCGTACCTCGTCGGCACGATCACGGGCGCCGTCGTCACCTCGTCGGCGTTCATGGTCGTGCAGGGGACGGGCGCGATGGCGATGGTCGTCTCCGACGTCCCCGAGGTCCACGAGGCCACCGACCCCGCTGGTGCGCTCTTCACGCTCTCGCTCCTGACGGGAGCCGTGATGCTCGCGGCCGGGCTCCTGAAGCTGGGCTCGGCGCTGCGGTTCGTCTCGAACGCCGTGATGGTCGGGTTCATCAACGCGGTCGGCGTCAACATCGTGCTCGGGCAGCTCGCCAACCTGACCGGGTACGCGGCGGAGGGCTCGAACCGCGTCGCCCGAGCGCTGAACACGCTGTTGTCGCCCTGGACAGCTGAGCTGGCGGAGCGTCGCGGTCGGGCTCGCCACGATCGGGCTGATCCTGGTGCTCGAGCGCACCGCGGTCGGCGCGCTGGGCCTGGTCGTCGCGGTGATCGCGACGTCGGCGATCGCCGCTCTCGTCGGCTGGACGGATGTCGCGACGCTGAGCGATCTCGGCGTCTCCGTCGACGGCCTGCCGCTCCCCGCGTTGCCGTCGCTCGACCTGATCCCGGCGCTGCTCGTGCCGGCGGCGGCGCTCGCGTTCGTCGGGCTGGTGCAGGGTGCCGGGATCTCGGCGAGCTTCCCGAACCCGGACGGGAGCTACCCGGACGCGTCGCGGGACTTCGCCGGACAGGGTGCCGCCAACCTCGCCTCGGGGGTGTTCCAGGGCATGCCGGTCGGTGGATCGGTCTCCGCCTCGGCGCTCGGCAAGGCGGCGGGTGCGAGGTCGCGTCAGGCCGCGCTGATCGCCGGGGTCGTGATGGCGATCGTGATCGTCGCCCTTGGCGACGCGGTCGGCAACCTCGCGATGCCGGCGCTCGCGGGGCTCTTGATCCTGATCGGCGTCCGCACCGTCAAGCCTGCGGATCTGCGGTCCGTCTGGCGCACCGGGATCGTGCAGAAGGCGGTGCTCGTCGTCACCTTCGTCCTCACGATGCTGATCCCGCTGCAGTACGCGGTGATGGTCGGGGTGGGACTGTCGGTCGTCCTCCACGTCGTGCAGCAGTCGAACCGGGTCACGATCGTCCGTCGGATCCGCGACGGCGGGGGGCACGTGATCGAGACCGTTCCGCCCGCCGTGCTTCCGCGATCGGAGGTCGTCGTGCTCCAGCCCTACGGCAGCCTCTTCTTCGCGTCGGCGCCCGTCTTCGAGGAGCAGCTTCCGGCCGTCGGGTCGCGCTCGTCCGGATCCGTCGTGATCCTCCGGCTGCGCGGCCGGTCGGATCTCGGAACGACCTTCATGGACGTCCTCTACCGCTACGCGATCGCGCTCGACGAGGTCGGCTCGAGGCTCGTGATCGCGTCGGTCGACGAGCGGGTCAGCGAGCAGCTCGAGGTCGCAGGCATCACCGCAGCGATCGGCGCCGCCAACGTCTATCTCGGCGACGAGCGCGTCGGTGCGACGCTGGCTCGCGCAGAGGACGACGCTGCCCGCTGGGTCGCCGAGCGGGCGGCCGGCAGCGCGGAGGGTGCCGACTGACGTCGGGACGGCCCGGTGTCGACCTCTGCCGGTGAGTCGAGTCACGCGGGCAGAGGGGCGGCGGCGGAGTCGCAGCGGCACGGAGTAGGCTTGCCGACATGGCCCCGGTGACGATCTTCCACAACCCGAACTGAAACGCCAGTCGCAATGCCGTGAGCATTGCGGAGGAGCTCGGCGTCGACGTCGACGTGGTCCTGTACCTGAAGTCGCCACCCGACGCCGACACGCTGCGGGCTGTCATCGCGAAGCTTGAGGATCCCGTCACCGATCTCGTCCGTCGCGACTCGCTCTGGAAGAAGCTCGGTCTCACCGAGGAGGACGCCGCGACCGAGGAGCAGGTCGTCGACCTGCTCGTCCGGCACAAGCAGCTGCTCCAGCGCCCGGTCGTCGTGACGGCCGACACGGCGATCGTCGGGCGCCCGAAGGAGAGGGTGCGGGAGCTCCTCTCCTGAGTTGGCGCTGCCGCCGTTCACCCCGGGTGAGACGCCGGGCGCTGAGCTCGTGGATCACGGGTCGAACCTCAGGACCGCCTCGCGGCCGTCGGCCACCGCCACCCGCACCGCGAGGTGACCGGCCGCACTCGTCGAGACCGGGTTGGCAGCGAGATCGGTGACCACCGATCCGAGCAGCGGCTCGCCGATCTCGACGATCCGGTCGCGCACCGGGTCGGGGCCCGAGAAGAGGCCGAGGAACCCGCCGAGCGGTGTCGCAAGACGCGCCACGCCGTCCGCCCCGAGCGGGAGCGCCCCCCGGAACGACGCGAAGGCGCCCTGCTCATCCACGACCGTGACCGTGTCGCCGTCGACGGTGACGACCACGTCCTGTCCGGATGCCTGCGTCGCAGCAACGAAGACCATCCCGCGTGCGTCGACGGCGGGGAAGCGTCCGAGGGACTCGAAGCGATCGCCGGTCTCGACGACGGTCTCGATCCCGTCCCGCATGAACGAGTAGATCCCCGAGCGGCCGTCGCGCAGGTCGGCGCGGAACACGACCGCCCCGTCCTCCGTGACGACGGGCAGCCCGTGGAAGCCGGCCCAGCGCTCTCCGCTCTCCGCGACCGTCGTGACCGTTCCATCGGGCTGATAGAGGTGCACGCCGGTCGCACCGCCTGGACGCTCCGTCCGGAACCCGACCGCCCCCGCCTCGTTCATCGTCGGCCCGGCAGGCCCGATCGCGTGGAAGCCGTGGCTCGCATCCGCGACGACCCCGATCTCGCCGTCCCGGTGGAGGACGAGACCGGGCCCGCCGTTCGCGAGCTCGGCGTAGTAGCTCACCCAGCCCGCGTCGTTGACGTCCGGATGGCTCGTGACGGCTGCGACGATCCGTCGTCCGGAGATCTCTTCGACGTCCACTCCGTCACCGACGAAGACCCCCGTCGCGCCGCCGCGCAAGGCCGCCTGGAAGGTGACGAGCCCCGTGCTCGTCACGGAGGCGACGTACGGCGCGAAGCCCGCGAACCGCTCGTCGGTGGTCGCGATCAGCGTCCAGGATGTGTTCTTGCCGGCCAGAGGTGGCGAGGACAATACGCCCCTTGCGGTCGGAACGGTCGACCGTTGCCCCGGACCGTGAGCTCTCAGGTGAGCTCGACGGCGTCGCCCACCGCGACGCGTCCCGGGCGCACGACCTCGCCCCAGATCCCGAACGGCAGAGGCTCGTCGCTCGGCACGTCTGCTCGGTAACCGCGCAGGACGTGGAGCGTGTCGAGGGTCGGCATGCCCGTGTCCGGGTCGTGGGTCGTGACCGCGCAGCGTCCGACGAGCCCGTTCGGCCGTACAACGGCTTCGCCCACCGCGACGTCCCGGCCGAGCCATCCGTCCTCGGCGTGCGCCTCGACGCCGTCGACGGTGAAGAGCATCCGGAACCTCCGCGCGTCGACGGCCTCGACGCCTGCCTCGTCGGCGAGTCGCTCGAGCGAGGCGACGGAGACGAGGGAGACGCTCGCGCGAACCCCGCGATCCACCCCTCCGACCTCGCTCTCGACGCGCACGAGTCGGAGCCCGCGGCCGGCGAAGGCGGACAGCGCCTCGTTCCAGGGGCCGATGACGATCCGCCCAGGCACGGGCTGGCCGTAGAAGCTCGTCTCGACCCGCTCACCGAGCGCGACCTCGCCGTCTGCGACGGCACCGTCGGGGAACCGGAGCTCGAGCCGCGTTCCCTCGGCTCCGAGCGTCGCGCCGACCTGCACGAGCACACCGACCGCCTTGCCGTTCACGAGCCTGCCGTCCAGGTCGACGAGATGGAAGCGACGGTCGTGCTCGACGCCGGCCGGGTCCAGGACGACTGTCTCCGGGTGCAGGAGTGCGAGCCCCTTCACGGGAGTCGTCGAGATCTGCGTGACGCTGCCGTGCACGCGCCGAGCCTAGACGGTCAGGAGCACCGTGCGCTGGCCGCGGCCCCACACTGAGCGTCAGGCCACGGACGGGACCCGGCTCCACGAGGCCGACAGCGCCGCAGGCGTGGCCAGCGTCTGCAGGACGACGCAGTAGCGCTCGGTCAGCCGCTGAAGCGTGTCGAGCTGCTCGTCGGTCGCCTCGCTCTCGAGGTCGAACCGCACGCGGATCGCGCGGAACCCGACCGGCGCGTCCTTCGCGACGGCGAGCGTCCCGCGGAAGTCGAGGTCTCCCTCGACGTGGACGATCCCGGCCGTGATCGGGATCTCCAGCGACGTCGCGACCGCGCCCAGGGTGACGCCCGCGCAGGCGGCCAGCGCCTCCAGCAGGAGGTCACCCGAGCAGAGGAGCGTCCCGTCGCCACCGGTCGCCGGATGCAGGCCCGCCTCCGCGAGCGCCCGGCCCGTGCGCACCGAGCACGTTGCCCCGGCGCCGAGCGCCCCCGATGGCGCTGAGCGTGACGAGCGCGGAGTCGGGATCTGCCCGGTAGCGCTCCTTCAGAGGCTCCTGCGCTGCGCGCAGCGTGTCCCTGTCCATGTCTCTCCTCTCGAGGTCGGCTCGTCGCCTGTCGGCGGCCCTGTGCATGGTGGCACGGCCTGGGGAGGACGCAAGTGCCGTTCGCCGGCACGCAGCCGTCGCGGTGGCGTCGTCCGGCGGCCGTAGGCGCGTGAGTCAGCCGCCGGCCGGAACGGGAACGAGCAGGATCCCGTTCCCGGCGGGATCGCGCACGAGCGTGCCGCTCCCGGCTGGAGCGCGGACGACGCCGGCGACGTCGAGTCGACCGACGAGCTCGCCGAACCCCGGCTCGGGCACCTCGAGCGTGAGGTGGCGCAGGCCGACCGCGTCGCTCGGCACGCCCGGGATCCCTCGTCCGCGCCAGACGTTGAAGCCGACGTGGTGGTGGTAGCCGCCGAACGCCACGAACACGGCGTGGGGGAGCTCCATCATCACGTCGAACCCGAGGACGTCGCGGTAGAAGGCCGTCGCAGCGGAGAGGTCGTTGACGTGCAGGTGCACATGACCCACGCGCAGGCCCTCTGCTGCGTGTGGCCGCGGGGTCTCACCCTCGACGAGCGCGAGCAGTCCCTGGAGATCGAGCGGGTGCGGGCCCCCCGCCTGGATCAGCTCGTCGAGCGGCGGCCACTGCTCCCGGGGCCGGTCGGCCGCGAGCTCGACGCCGTTCCCGTCGGGGTCGGGGAGGTAGATCGCCTCGTGCGTGCCGTGGTCGGACGCGCCCTCGATCGGCGTCGCGCTCGTCGAGAGCCGGAGCGCGGCCCGTGCCAGCTCGAGGCGCGAGGGGTAGAGGAGAGCGACGTGGTAGAGACCCGCGTGGCGGCCGGCCGGCCTCGCATCCGGGTCGGCGACGAGCACGAGCGCGTCGCCGTGGCCGTCTCCGAGGGTGGCCCGGGAGCCTTCTCGCTCGTGCAGGCGGAGCCCGAGGGCGCCGGCGTAGAACTCGATCGCGCGGTCGAGGTCGGTGACCGTGAGGTGGACCGCGCCGAGCCGGGTTCCGGTGGGGAGGAAAGGGCGAGTCGTGGTGTGGGCGGCTTTCGTGCTCATATGTAGTTGCTTGCGCAAGGATATCAGCCGGCGTCGTTCTCGTCGCGCGACGGCCGCGAGCGCCTGGCCGGCCAGCGTCGCACCGAGGCTTCGCAGGTCGGCGGCGACGCGCTCCGGGTCACCGGACAGCGCAACGGTCTCGAGATCGTCGGGTGCATCGGCGACGGTCCCCCCGAAGACGACACAGCGGACGCCGAGGTCGCCGGCAAGCCGTGCGACGACTCCGGGCGCCTTGCCCTCGCCGGTCGTCCGGTCGACGCGGCCCTCGCCCGTGATCACGAGATCGGCCTCCGCGATGGCGGAGTGCGCTCCGAGCGTCTCGAGGACGAGCCCTGCTCCCGGTGCGAGCCTGGCACCGAGCGACGCGAGGGCCGCCCCGAGCCCACCGGCGGCGCCGGCTCCGGGCAGATCCGCGTACGGCCCGAGCTCGGGCAGCCCAGCGAGCCGACGCTCCAGCTCCTCCACCGCGTCTGGATCCGCGCCCTTCTGCGGGCCGAAGGCCCGTGCCGCTCCGCGTGGGCCGAGGAGCGGACTGGCGACGTCGCACGCGGCGGTCACCGCGACGGTCGCGAGGCGCTCCCCGACGACGTCGCGCATCCCGACACCGCCGTCCACGGTCGCGCTCCCCCCGAGCCCGACGAGGAGCGTGCGCGCTCCGGCGTCGAGCGCGGCGAGCAGAAGGTCGCCGAGTCCGGCGCTCGACGCTCGGAGTGGGTCCCGCTCGGCGGGGAGGAGCCTCGGCAGGCCGATCGCCTCGGCGCAGTCCACGACCCCGGTCCCGTCCGGCAGGAGAGCGAACCGGGCCGGGACGGGGCGGCCGAGAGCATCGCGCACGGTCGCCTCGTGCCAGGTGCCGCCACGCGCTCGCGCGATCACCTCCGCGGTGCCCTCTCCCCCGTCGGCGACGGGCATGAGCGTCGGCTCTGCTCCGGCGACGCGCCAGACGCCCTCGGCGAGGCGCTCCGCGGCGCTCGTCGCGTCGAGAACGCCTTTGAGGCTCGCCGGTGCGAGCAGGACCCGGGCGACCCGGTCCCCGGATGAGCGTTCACGCTAGGCGCGCCCGGCAGCGCTCGCAGGCGCCGTGGAGCACGACCTCGTGCTGCTCCATCGCGACGCCGAGCCGGTTCGCGGCGAGCTCGAGCGCCTGCTCGAGTCCGTCGTCGTGGAACGGCTCGACCGCCCCGCAGTCGTCGCAGACGAGGTGATGGTGGTGGTCGCTCCCGGCCGAGGCCGGCTCGAACCGGGCCGTCCCGTCGCCGACGTCGACCCGCTGGACGAGTCTGAGCGCGGTGAGCGTGTCGAGGATCCGGTAGACGCTCGCGACCCCGACCGACCGCCCGTCGGCGCGCACGCCCTCGTGGATCTCCTGCGCGGAGCGGCAGCAGCTCTGACCCCCGAGCCAGCGCACGACCGCCTCTCGGGCGCCGCCGCGCCGCAAGCCTGCGGCGCGGAGCCCTGCGAGGGCGTGGTCGATCCAGGGTGGGGTGGTGGCGTCGCTGGACATCGTGCTGAACGATAACGGTTCTCGAAAGTGGTACTCTCCTGCTCGTGCGCTATTCGAGAATGGTTCTCGCTCTCAGCGCGATCGTCCTGGCTGTCGGCGGAGCCGGCTGCGGCGGCGGCGCGGCGGAGGATGCGTCCACCGACGAGGTCGTCGCGGCGTTCTATCCCCTCGCGTTCGCGGCGCAGGAGGTCGGCGGCGCGAGCCTCCAGGTCGTGAACCTCACGCCGGCCGGAGCGGAGCCGCACGATCTTGAGCTCGGAGCTGCTGACGTCGAGAAGATCCGCGCCGCGCGTCTCGTCGCCTACCTCGGCGGCGGGTTCCAGCCTGCGCTCGAGCGTGCGCTGGAGGGGCGCACGCGACGGTCGGTCGACGTGCTCGGCGGGTTGAGCCTCCTGGACGGAGCAGAGGACGAGGGGGCCGATCCTCACGTCTGGCTCGATCCGGTTCGGTATGCCGCGATCGTCCGGACGATCGCCGGTGCGCTCGGGACGCCCGAGCGTGCGGCCCCGCTCGTCGCCCGGCTCGAGCGTCTCGATGCCGAGCTTCGGCGCGGTCTCGAACGGTGCGAGCGCCGGGAGGTCGTCACCAGCCACGCTGCCTTCGGGTACCTCGCCGATCGCTACGGACTCCGTCAGGTTCCCCTCACCGGCCTCTCGCCCGAGGCCGAGCCGAGCCCGAGGGACATCGCGAAGCTCGTCGAGCAGGTGCGGCGCGACGGGGCGACGACGGTCTTCTTCGAGCCGCTCGTCGCGCCCGACCTGGCCGAGACGGTCGCCCGCGAGGCGCGGGTGGAGACAGCGGTCCTCGACCCGCTCGAGGGTCTCACCGCCGAGCAGCTGGCCGCTGGGGAGGACTACTTCACGGTCATGCGCCGGAACCTCGGCGTCCTGCGGGTGGCCCTCGGATGTCGATAGCCGAGACGACCGCCGCGCTCGAGCTGAGCGACGTCTCGTTCTCCTACCGGGGCGGGCCTGACGTTCTCGAGCACGTCTCGCTGACGGTCGACCAGGGCTCCTTCGTCGGGATCGCCGGGCCCAACGGCGGGGGCAAGACGACCCTGCTGCGGATCGCGCTCGGGCTGGAGCGCACGACGAGCGGCGTGGTGCGGCTGTTCGGGGACGACCCCAACAAGCGGATCGGCCCTCGCGTGGGCTACCTCCCGCAGCGCGCCCATCTCGTCTCGGGGAGTCCGGTCACCGTGCGCGAGATCGTCTCGGCGGGGCGGCTCGCGGTGCGCGGGCCGATCGGCCCTCTGCGACAGACCGACCGCACCGTCGTCGCGGAGGCGATCGCGCGCGTCGGGCTCCGCGACCGGGCCGACGCGCCGCTGCGGACGCTCTCCGGCGGAATGCAGCAGCGCGCGTTCATCGCCAAGGCAATCGCGACCGAGCCCGCGCTGCTGGCGCTCGACGAGCCCACCACGGGGGTGGACGCCGCCTCGCAGGAGTCGCTCGCCGTGCTGCTCGAGGAGCTCCGGGGCGAGCTTGGCGTCACCGTTCTCTACGTCTCCCACGAGTTCGGTGCGGTAGAGCACGTCGTCTCCCGCCTGATCCTCGTGCGCGGCGGGATCACCTTCGACGGACCGCCGGCCGACCTGCCGGCCCTCTGGCACGACCCGTCTCACGACCACGGACACCTCCACTGATGCTCCGGCTCGAGTTCATGCGCCTCGCCTTCGCCGTGGGTGCCGTCGTGGGGTTGCTCGCGCCCGCGGTGGGGTTCTTCCTCGTCGAGCGCCGTGCCTCGCTGGTCGGCGACGGGCTCGGCCACGTCGCCTTCGCAGGCGTCGCGGCCGGATACCTGCTCGGGATCTCCCCGGTGCTCACGGCGCTCGTCTTCGCCGTCGTGGGCGCGCTCGCGATCGAGTGGCTCCGCTCGCGTGGCGGAACCGCGGGCGACCAGGCCCTCGCGCTCGTCTTCTACACGGGGATCGCGCTCGGGGTCGTCCTGATCTCGTCTGCGGATCGTCTCGACGTGAACCTCTTCCAGTTCCTCTTCGGCTCGATCCTGACCGTGACGTGGACCGACCTCTGGGTCGTGCTCACGCTCGGGATCGCGTCGCTCGCGACGATCGCGATCCTCTACCGCGGGCTCGTCGGCGCGGTGCTCGACGAGGAGGGGAGCCGGGTCGCGGGCGTCCGTGTCGGGTTGATGAACATGGTGGTCGCCGTGCTGGCCGCCCTGACCGTCGGGATCTCGATGCGGATCGTCGGGATCCTCCTGATCGCCGCGCTGATGGTGCTGCCCGTGATCGCGGCGCAGCGGGTCGCGTGGAGCCTGCGGTCAACGCTCGGCCTGGCGATGGGGATCGGGCTCGGCTCGGTCGTCGTCGGTCTCGCGCTCTCCTACTACGCCGATCTGCCCCCCGGGGGCGCGATCGTCCTCACGTCGGCCGGCGTGGTGCTCGTCGCCTCCCTCGTCGCGTCGCTCGGCCGTGCGCGATGATGCGCCTTCGATGACCGTCACGCTCACCGGCACCTCGTTGACCCTCGAGGAGGTCGCGCGCGTCGCGCGCACCGGCGAGGGGGTCGAGCTCGCGCCGCGGTCGCTCGAGCGGATGGCTGCCGCACGGGCCGTGGCCGAGAAGGTCGTCGCCGGCGGCGGGACGGCGTACGGCCTCACCACCGGCCTCGGCATCCGCAGGGACTCTGCGATCACCCGGCCCGATCACGACCGGCTCGTCCTGCGGCAGCACCTGATCGGTCACGGCCCTGCGGCGCCTCGCGACGTCGTCCGCGCGATGGCCGCTGCGGCTCGCGAACGCGCTCGCGCAAGGCGACGACCGTCGCCCGGCCCGTGATCGCAGAGCGGCTCGTCGAGGCGCTCAACGCCGACGCGCTCCCGGAGGTGCGCGTCCGCGGCTCGATCGGGCAGAGCGACCTCGCCGCGATGGCCGACCTGGCCGACGGGTTCCTCGGCGAGCTCGAGCTCCTCCAGGGCGAGGCGATCGCGCTCCTCAACCAGAGCTCGTTCTCCACCGGGTGGGCGGCGCTCGCCGTCCACGACGCGATCGGGCTGCTCGATGCGCTCGACGTGGCAGGCGCGCTCGACCTCGAGGCGCTCGGAGCGAACCGCACGCTCCTCGACCCTGCGATCGCGACGGTTCGGCCCTACCCTGGCATCCGCTCCACCCTCGAGCGGCTCGACGGGCTGCTCGCTGGAGGAGAGGGCGTGCCGCGCGCGCTCCAGGATCCGCTGACGTTCCGGACGCTGCCGCAGATGAACGGCGCGGCGCGCGACGCGTTCCGCTTCGTGACCGAGCAGCTCGCGATCGAGCTGAACGCGGCGCAGGCGAACCCGCTCGTCGTCGTGGAGGAGGGCATCGTCGTCTCGGTCGGGAACTTCGAGATGATCCCGCTCGCGACCGCCCTCGATCTCGCGCGGCTCGCGCTCGCCCCGGCGCTGACGAGCGCGTGCGAGCGCTCGTCCAAGCTCCTCCATCCGTGGCACTCCGGCCTCCCGGAGGGGCTCGGCGAGCGTGCGGGCATCGCCGAGAGCGTGCTCAGCGAGGTGGGGATCGCGATGCAGGCGCTCACCGCCGAGGCACGCCTCCTCGCGCAGCCCGTCTCGCACGAGCTCGTCTCCTCGTCCCAGGCCGGCGGGATCGAGGACCGCATGACGATGGCCCCGCTCGCCGCGCGGCGGCTGGCCGAGATGGTCGAGCTCGGCACGCGGATCGTGGCGGTCGAGCTGCTGCTCGCCGCCCAGGCGTGCGACCTCCGTGACACCGTGCTGGGCGCCGGGACGTCCCGGGCGCATGCGCTCGTGCGCTCGGTCGCGCCGTTCATGCGCGAGGGCGATCTCCTGCCTGACATCGAGCCGCTCGTGGCGCTCGTCCGTTCTGGGAGGATCGCAGCATGCTGACCTATGACGTCCACCAGCACCTCTGGCCAGCGGCCTTCCTCGCCGCGCTACGCGCCCGCGACACGACGCCGTTCGTGCGCGACGACTCGCTCGTGACCCCCGAGGGGGCGTTCGCCTTCGACGCGCGGGCCCACGACCCGGACGCCCGTCTCGCCGTGCTCGATCGCGACGGCATCGGCGTGGCGGTGCTCTCGCTGCAGCCGACCCTCGGCGTGGAGGCGCTCCCCGCGGGCGAGCGGGATCACCTCGAGGAGACGTGGATGGCCGGGATGCTCGATCTCGTCGCCGAGAGCGGCGGTCGCTTCCGTGCGCTCGCGCCGTGGCGCGTGGCAGACGGGTTCTCGGGCGTGTCGGTCGGCGCCTCCGCGCTGCTCGAGCCGGGCCGTGGCGCGGACGCGCTCGCCGCAGCCGCCGCTGCCGGCACGCTCGTGTTCGTCCATCCCGAGGCCGAGGGCGCTGTGCCTCACGGCCGTCCGGCCTGGTGGAACTGGACTGCGGGCTACACCGGCCAGATGCAGCGCGCGTACCTCGCCTGGCTCGGCGGAGGGCGCGAGGCGCACCCCGACGTGCCGGTCGTGTTCGCCCAGCTCGCCGGCGGCGCGCCGGTCCACCACGAGCGGCTCACCCACCGCGGCGTCCACGTCCGCGCGGCGCTCGACCCGCTCACGCTCTTCGAGACCTCCACCTACGGCAGGAGGGCGATCGAGCTCTGCATCGAGACCTTCGGCGTCGAGCGGGTCGTCTACGGCAGCGACGTCCCGGTCGTCGACCCCCGTCCGACCCTCCGCGCCGTCCGCGGCTTCGGCGAGTCTGTCGCTCACATCCTCCAGTCCGAGACCCCCGGGAGACTCTTCGCATGACCGAGATCGCCGCCTGGATCGCGGAGCACGTCCCCGCCAACGCCGACCTCGCACCGGAGCGGCTCGGCGAGCTCGCACACGCGCTGCGCGCGCGAGGAGGGGCTCTGGCGGCCTCGGGTCCGTCACGACGAGAGCGAGCGGTACTACGCGCAGCTCTACCGCGATCCCAACATCGACGTCTGGCTGATCTGCTGGGTCGGGGCGCAGTCGACCGGCTACCACGACCACGACCGCTCCGGCGGCGGTGTCGTGGTCTGCGACGGGATCCTCAACGAGGACTTCTTCGTGCGTGGCGCCGACGGGTGGGTGCGTGAGGAGACGCGCGCGCACGCGGCCGGCGGGTCGTTCGTCTTCGACTCGACCTACATCCACGGCGTGCGGCACCCCGGTGGGGACGCGCCGCCGGCGACCTCGATCCACTGCTACTCCCCGGCGCTCTGGCGCATGGGGCACTACCAGCCCGACGACAACGGCGTGATGCGTCGCGTCGCCGTCACCTACGCCGACGAGCTGCTCGGCGTCGCCTGACGCCGCTCGCGCTCAGGTCAGCCGTCGGATCGAGCGTGGCCGGGAAGCCCGGCGCGCGCAGGTCGACGCCCACGGCCTCCTCGAGCAGGCGCACGACGAGCGGCGACCAGGCGTCTCCGCCGTACCGCGCCTGTGCGGTCGCGAACGTCCTCTGCGTGAGCGAGGCGAGGTCGAGCGGCACGCCGGTCTCCTCGCCGAGCTGCAGCGCGAGCCCGAGGTCCTTCAGCGCGAGATCCATCGTGAAGCCGATGTCGTAGCTGCCGTTGAGGATGACCTGGCCCTCGGTCTCGTGGACGAAGCTCGTGCCGGAGCTCGCGGCGATCACCTCCCATGCCTGGCGGAGGTCGAGCCCAGCCTGGCCGGCCAGCATGAGCGCCTCGCCGCAGGCGAGCAGGTGGATGAAGGCGAGCATGTTCGTGATCACCTTGATGTCCGAGGCGCGACCGAGCGGACCGACGTGGAAGATCCGGTTCCCCATCGACTCGAACAGCGGCATGTGCGCGGCGACCACCGTCGGCGTCGCCGCCGACGATCACGGTGATGTCGCCGGTCGCCGCGAGGTGGACGCCGCCGGTGACCGGCGCCTCGAGCGTCGTGATCCCGCGCTCGGCGCCGAGCGCGGCCAGCCGCTCCACCTCGTGCTTGTCGGTCGTGGACATCTCGATCCACGTGCCGCCGGGTCGCAGCGCTGAGAAGACCCCGCCCTCTCCGGCCACCACGGCGGCGCTGATCGCCGGGGACGGGAGGCACGTGATCACCACGTCCGCCCCCGAAGCTGCTGCGGCAGCGGTCGGCGCCCAGGTCGCACCGGCCTCGACCAGCCGGGCAGCCGCAGCCTCGTTCCGGTCGTTGACGACGAGGTCGAAGCCGTCCCGAACCAGGCTCCCGGCGAGCTTCGCGCCGAGGTTGCCGAGCCCGATGAAGCCCACCCTCACCGGTCGACCACCGGGCCGGGGGTGGGGGTGAGGTGGAGCTCGTCGCCGCCGTAGGGATGCGCGCGTGCGACGTCCTCGTCGAGCTCGATCCCCAGACCCGGCTCGTCGCCGACCAGCACGTGCCCGTCCTCGAACCGGATCGGGCGTCGGAGCAGCTCGGCGTGGAAGCCGCGCCAGTCGAGGATCCCCTCCAGCAGGAGGAAGTTCGGGATGCACGTCGCGAGCTGGGCGTTCGCCGCGCCGACCACCGGGCCGCAGTAGAGGTGCGGCGCGACCTGTGCGTAGTGGGTCTCCGCGAGCGCTGCGATCTTCTTGGCCTCGAGGATGCCGCCGACCCGGCCGAGGTTCGGCTGGACGATGCGGGCCGCTCCGGTGGCGAGGACGCGGGCGAACTCGTACTTCGTCGTCAGCCGCTCGCCGGTTGCGATCGGGATGGTCGTCCCCCGCGCGACCACGGCCATCTCCTCGGGCATCTCCGGGGGGACCGGCTCCTCGAACCACAGCGGGTCGAAGCGCTCGAGCCTGCGGGCGACGCGGATCGCCCCCGACGTCGTGAGCTGGCCGTGGGTCCCGATCAGGATGTCCGCCCGGTCGCCGACCGCGTCGCGGACGGCGGCGACCAGCCGCTCCGCGTTCGCGAGCGCCTCCAGCCCCGGTTGACGCGGATCGAACGCCGACCAGCGCCCGATCGGGTCGAGCTTCACCGCGGTGAAGCCGCGGGCGACGTAGGCTGCCGCCCGCTCCGCGGCGAGCGCCGGGTCGACGTACACGTCGGCCGTGTCGCCGTCCTCCGGGTAGAGGTACGTGTAGGCGCGCAGCCGCTCCTCGACCCGCCCCCCGAGCAGCGCGTGGACCGGCTTGCCGAGGGCCTTGCCGACGATGTCCCAGAGCGCGATCTCGATCCCGCTGAGCACGCCCATCAGCGAGGCGTCGGGGCGACCGGTGAACCCGCGCCCGTAGACGTCCCGCCACAGCCGCTCGATCGCGAACGGGTCGACGCCCTCGACGTGCCGCTCGAAGACGTCGCGGATCATCACCTCCAGGGCGCGCGGGTGGAACGTCGCCGCGTAGACCTCGCCGACGCCGACGATGCCGTCGTCGGTGACGAGCTGGAGGAAGACGAAGTACCGGCCGCCGAACGCCCCCGGAGGGGTGCCGACGACGTAGGTTCGGAGCTCGGCGACCCTCACCGGCGCTCAGGGTCTCCTGGCGTCGAACGACGGCAGCCAGCCGACGAGCTCGGAGAGGATCGCGCCGAGCGATCGGAGATCCGCGACGATGAGCTCGCGCCGGTCGTGGCCGAGGCGTGACACCGGGATGAGCGTCGTGAGCGCTGCGATCGTGATGCCGTCGTCGTTGACCACAGGCACCGAGGCCGCGTAGAGCCCCTCGGCAGTCTCCTCGATGTTCTCCGCGAACCCGCGCTCCCGCACCTCCTCGAGGATCGACTGGAGCTCCGCGACACCGTTCAGCCGCCGGCCCGTCGGCGTCACCAGGAGCTGCCCGCCGAAGAGCGCAGCGACCGAGGCCGGGGGGTGCGAGGCGAGCACGACGCGTCCGCTCGCCGACGCGTAGGCCTGCGTCTTCGACCCGACGTGCGTCACGAGCCGAACCGGCTGCGAGGTCTCCTCGAGCGCGATGTAGAGGGACTCGCCTCCGTCGAGGATCGCGAGGGCGATCGTCTCGTCGTGGCGGGTGAGGAACTCCGCCGCGACCGTCCGGAAGGCGGTCACGATCGGCAGGTCGGCCGCGCCCGACCCCAGCCGCAGCGCCCGGATCCCGAGAGAGAAGCGGCCCTCCACGTCTCGGACCGCCCAGCCGCGCTCCACGAGCACGGCGCAGATCCGGTGAAGCGTGCTCTTCGCGATCCCGAGCTCGCGCGCGAGCTCGGACAGCCCGAGCGGGGCCCGCGCCGCGAGCAGGTCGAGGATCGCCAGGGTCGCGTGCACGCCCGCGGAGCTTCCCTGGCGCGCGCCGCTGCCCGCAGGAGCCAACCGGTCGGCCTCGGTCGCCATCGGCTGAGACTACTCTCTTCGGAGACGTTGTTCCACAGGAGGAACGAGGAAGGGTTGACACGCCCCCTCCGCGCACGTCAGACTCCCCGCACCGTGGGACGCGTGCCCAAGTGCAGAACTGCTCTCTCGAAGTCGTGCGACGGACCATCCGAGTTGCGGTCCTCGACGTCTAACTGCGGTATCGACCCCAGTCGGGGACAACGACCTTAGGAGGAACGATGGATCGGCAGACGAGACGACTCGTCGAGGGCTTCCGCCACTCCAGCGCGGCGGGGCCACTCGAGAACAACCTGATCGACGAGCTCGTCAGCGGCGAGCTCGACCGGCAGGAGTTCCTCCAGCGCGCGACGCATGTTCGGCCTCTCGCTCGGCACGATCGGCGCTCCTGCTCGCGCTACGCCGGCGATGGAGGACGTCGCCCTCGGCGCGACCGCAGGCCGTGCAAGGCCGGCGGCACGATCCGCGTCGGCCTCACCGGCGGCGGCTCGCTCGAGCCGTACCTGCTCAACGACGGCGGTGCGCTCGCGCTCTCCGGCATCCCCGGCGAGTACCTCACCTTCACCGAACCCGAAGGGCCAGGTCGTGCCGTGGCTCGCCACGAGCTGGAAGCCGAACAAGGACGCGACCGAGTGGGACGTTCCAGCTCCGCAAGGGCGTCAAGTTCCACAACGGCCAGACGATGACCTCGAAGGACGTCGTCGCGAGCATGAAGCAGTACGTCGGGGCGAAGGAGTCGAACGCGGGCCTCTCGCCCGTTCTTCGACGCCGCGGGCGTCTCCGCCGTCGGGCCGTACGCCGTCGTCTTCAAGCTCAAGTCGTCGATCGGCGTGTTCCCGTACCTGCTCAGCCAGACGACGTACCAGGCGATCATCCAGCGCGCATCGCGACGCTGCCAAGCCCGGGACAGTGGGTCAAGGGCGGGATGATCGGCACGGGCGCCTTCAAGCTCAAGTCGCTCGTCGAGAAGCGAGCGCCGAGCTCGTGCGCCACGACGCCTACTGGGGTGGCCGCCCGCCGCTCGACGGCGTGAAGGTCACCTACTTCACCGGGCTCCGCGCCGCTCGTGCTCGCGCTCGCGCGGCGGGCAGATCGACCTCGCCATGCAGCTCTCGCCGCAGGAGGTCCAGGTCTTCAAGAACAACTCGAAGTTCAAGACCTACAGCCTCCCGACGGCTGCGCACCGGCAGCTCTGCCTGCGCACCGACCAGGGCGCCGCTCAGGGACCCGCGGGTGCGGCGCGCGGTCGCGCTCTGCGATCAACCGGCCCAGCAGCTCGTCGAAGGTCATGCTCGGCGCGGCGACGGTCGGCAACGACAACCCGTTCTGGAAGGGCTTCGCCTCGTCCGACCCGTCGGTCAAGCAGCGGCACGCAGAACATCGCGCTCGCCAAGGCGCTGCTCAAGGCGGCGAACGCCGAGAACCTGAAGTTCAACATCACGACGTGGAACTTCCTCGACCACACCGACCACGCCGCCGTCGATGCAGGCCTACTGCCGCGAGGCCGGCATCGACGTCGGGCTCGAGGTGATGGACGTCTCGAAGTACTACGACTCCGAGCCGGCAGGGGCGGACTACGCCACGCACGACGCCGTGGCTGAACCGCACGGCCTCGCTCACCGAGTACGGCGCCCGCGGCGTGCCGAACATCTACCTCACGCGCTGCTACGTGTCGACGGGCGACTGGAACGGCTCGCACTACAAGAACGCCGAGTTCGACTCGCTCGCCAAGACGTACCTCGCGGCGTCCGAGCTGGCGGCGCAGCGGAAGGCGACGAAGCGGATGGCGGGCATCCTCCTCCGCGACACGCCGGTGGTCACCGAACTACTTCATCAACTACGTGACCGCGAGCTCCTCGAAGGTCAAGAACTACGTCCCCGAGGGGATCTCGCACGTCCGGCTCGCGAAGGTCGGGCTGGCCTAGAGCACGACCGGAAGGGCGGGCGGTGGGCGCATGACCGTCCTCCGCCCGCCCTCCGTCGTTCGCAGTGCGCCATCGTGACCCGCTTCATCCTCAAACGCATCGGGCTCGCGCTCATCACGCTGTTCCTGCTGAGCGTGATCGTCTTCGCGATCTCGACCATCCTCCCGGGCAACGTCGGACGCTCCGTGCTCGGGCCGTTCGCCACCCAGGAGTCGGTCGACGCGCTCAACGAGCAGCTCGGCACCGACCGGCCGGTCCTCGAGCAGTACGTGGACTGGGCGAGCGGGCTCGTGCAGGGCGACCTCGGCACGTCGCTCACGCTGCAGGTGCCCGCCTGGGATCTCCTCCAGCCCGGCGCTCGAGAACTCGCTCAAGCTGGCGCTCGTCGCCTTCCTGATCGTCGTCCCGCTCTCGATCCTCGGCGGCGTGATCGCCGGGCTCCGCTACGGCGGGCTCGACCGACAAGGGGATCACGATCGCCGGGCATCTCGTTCGCCGCGATGCCCGAGTTCGTGACGGGGATCGTCCTCATCCTCGTCTTCGGGATCTGGCTCGGCTGGCTGCCGGTGACGGCGCAGGCGCCCGGAGGGCTCGAACCTCCTCACGCAGGTCAAGTACCTGCTGCTGCCCGCGCTGACGCTGACGCTTCGTGCTGTTCGGGTACATCGCCCGGATCACGCGCGCCGAGCATGATCGAGGCGCTCGACAGCGACTACACCCGCACCGCCTACCTCAAGGGGCTGCCCGTCGTCCGTCGTCGTCCGCAAGCACGTCCTGCGGAACGCGCTCCTGCCGACGATCGCGGTCGTCGCGGTCCAGGTCGGCTACCTCGTCGGCGGCCTCGTCGCCGTCGAGGTGCTCTTCAACTACCAGGGCGTCGGCCTGCTCATCTACGAGGCGGCGCGCGAGAAGGACCTCCCGCTGCTGACCGCCGGCGTCCTCGTGGTCGGGATCGTCTACCTGACGGTGACGCTGATCGCCGACATCCTCTACGCGGTGCTCAACCCGCGCATCCGCTTCGGAGCCACCGAGTGAGCGCCGTCGCCCCCGACCCGGCCGCCGTGCCCGCCGCCGGCGAAGCGCGAGGCGCGCTCCGCGCGCGTCGGAGCGGCTGCGCCTGCTCCTGCGCACGCCGACGGTCCTGATCGGCGTCCTCGATCATCGGGTTCTGGGTCTTCTGCGCGCTCTTCCCGGGGCTCGTCTGCCCGTACAACCCGATCTTCGACAACCAGCTCCCGACCAGCCAGCCGCCGTCGTGGGACTACCCGTTCGGCACCGACACGAACGGGCGCGACGTCTTCTCCCGCGTGCTCGCCGGCTCGCGCAGCGTGCTCCTGATCGCGCCGGCCGCGACGCTGATCGGCACCGTGCTCGGCACGATCCTCGGGCTCATCACCGGGCTACTTCCGCGGCGTCGTCGACGACGTCACGAGCCGCGTCGATCGACGCCGTCCTGTCGCTGCCGCTGATCGTCACGGCGATCCTGATCGTGACCGCCGTCGGCAACTCGTCGCGCTGGGTCGTCGCGCTCACCATCGGCCTGATCTTCACGCCGGTCGTCTCGCGCACCGTGCGCGCCGCCGTGCTCGCGGAGGCCGAGCTCGACTACGTCCAGGCGGCGCGGCTGCGCGGCGAGCGGAGCGCACTACATCATGTTCTCGGAGATCCTGCCGAACGTGCTCGCGCCGGTCGTCGTCGAGTTCACCGTGCGGCTCGGGTACGCGATCTTCGCCGTCGCGACGCTGACGTTCATCGGCTTCGGCGTCCAGCCGCCCTCGCCCGACTGGGCGGCGCAGATCAACCAGTACTACACGCTTCATCGACCCGTACTGGTGGATGACGCTGTTCCCGGCGCTCGCGATCGCCAGCCTCGTCGTCTCGGTCAACCTCGTCGCCGACGGCATCCGGGAGGTGTACGAGCGATGAGCGAGCCGGCGTCGCGACCGACGTCGCGACGCCGCGCTCGACGTCGCGGACCTCGAGCTCGTCTACCGGGTCCGCGGCATCGACCGGCCGGTGCTCCGCGGCGTCTCGTTCTCGATCGAGCGCGGGCGCTCGTACGGGCTCGTCGGCGAGTCGGGCTGCGGCAAGTCGACGGCGGCGCTCGGCATCGTCCGCTACCTGCCGCGCAACGGCCGCATCACGCGGCGGACGCGGTCTCGGTCGCGGGGCAGGACGTGCTCGCGCTCGGCGGGCGCGGGCTGCGCGAGTACCACGCGCGCACGGTGTCGATGGTCTACCAGAACCCCGGCTCGGCGCTGAACCCGGCGCTGACGGTCGGCAGCGCAGGTCGCCGAGGCGTTCACGGTGCTCGGCGTGCCGGGCAAGGAGGCCGAGGAGCGCGCCCGCGAGGCGCTCGGCGCGGGTGCAGATCGCCGACCCGTCGATCGGTGATGGGCCGCTACCCGCACCAGCTCTCGGGCGGGATGCAGCAGCGCGTCGTGATCGCGATGGCGCTCGCCAAGGACCCGGCGCTCCTGATCCTCGACGAGCCGACGACCGGCCTCGACGCGACCGTCGAGGCGGAGGTGCTCGACCTCGTCGCGAAGCTCCAGGCCGAGATCGAGACGGCGGTCCTCTTCATCAGCCACAACCTCGGCGTGATCTCGAAGATGTGCGACCGCGTCGGCGTCCTGTACGCCGGCCGGCTCGTCGAGGAGGGCCCGGTCGAGACGGTGCTCCAGGACCCGCGGCACCCGTACACCGTCGGGCTGCTGCGCTGCATCCCGCGCGGCGGCGTCCGCAAGGACCGCGGCCGGCTCGACACGATCCCGGGGTTCCTCCCGAGCCTCGGCGCGAGCATCGCCGGGTGCGTCTTCGCCGACCGCTGCGCGCTCGCGGACGACCGCTGCCGCACGGAGGAGCCGCCGCTCGAGAGCGTCGGCTCGAGCCACCAGGCCCGCTGCTTCCACCACGAGCAGGCGCAGCGGGCTGCCGCGCGAGGAGACCGCCGATCTCGTCGCTGCCGGCCGATCGACCGCGCTGCGGCGCCGCTCGCTGCGAGTTCGACGATCTCGGCAAGGTCTTCCAGCAGCACGGGGTCGACATCCACGCGCTCGTCGGCGTGAGCGCGGCGATCTGGCCGGGCGAGACGCTCGGGCTCGTCGGCGAGTCGGGCAGCGGGAAGACGACGCTCGCGCGCACGCTGCTCGGGATCGTCGGCCCGACGTCGGGAGCGGTCGAGCTCGAGGGCCGGCCGCTCGCGCCCCGGTACCAGAAGCGGACCACGGACGATCTCCGCGCGCTCCAGATCGTCTTCCAGAACCCCGACTCGGCGCTCAACCGGCGGCACGCCGTGCAGCAGGATCCTCACCCGCTCGATGCGGAAGCTGATCGGCGATCAGCGGGGCGGAGGCGGACGCGCCGGGTCTCCGACCTGGCCGATCGCGTCCGGATCACCGAGCGCACGCTGACGCAGAAGCCGGTGCAGCTCTCCGGCGGCCTCAAGCAGCGCGTCGCGATCGCCCGCGCCTTCGCCGGGCGAGCCGAAGCTCGTCGTCTGCGACGAGCCGACGAGCGCGCTCGACGTGTCGGTGCAGGCGGCGATCCTCAACCTGCTCGTCGAGCTGCAGGCGGAGAAGGGCGTCTCGTACCTCTTCATCAGCCACGACCTCGGCGTCGTCCGCTACATCTCCGACCGCATCGCCGTGCTCTACCTCGGGCGCGTGATGGAGCTCGGGCCCGCCGACGTCGTCTTCGACGGGCCGCATCACCCGTACACCGAGGCGCTGCTCTCCGCGGTGCCGACGATCGACGGCGGCGGCCGCGAGCGGATCCGGCTCGAGGGCGACATCCCGAGCGCCGCGGAGCCGCCGAGCGGGTGCGTGTTCCACAACGCGCTGCCCGCGCAGGGTGGGCGCGATCTGCGACGACGACCGAGCCGCCGCTCGTCGAGGTCGAGGCGGGCCACCAGATGCGCTGTCACATCCCGATCGACGAGCTCCGCGTGCTGCAGCGGAAGGAGACGGCGAGCGCGTGAGGATCAGGGCATGCGGTGCTCGAGGGCATGGGCGCGACGACGAGGGTGGAGGAGCTCGACCTCGCCGAGCCCCACGCGGACGAGGTGCTCGTCCGCATCGGCGCGAGCGGCGTGTGCCGCTCCGACTACAACGCCGTCGACGGCACGACGAGCTCCCGTGGCCGGTCGTGCTCGGGCACGAGGGCGCCGGCGTCGTCGAGGCGGTCGGCGCGGGGGTCACGCGCGTCGAGCCCGGAGACCACGTCACGCTCTCGTGGACGCCGTCGTGCGGGGAGTGCTCGGAGTGCCTCCGCGACCTGCCGCAGCTGTGCTCGACGATCTGGCCGCTGATGGGGGCGGGCGGTCTCTTCGACGAGACCTCCCGGCTCTCGCTCGACGGCCGAGACCGTCTACCACTACTGCTTCCTCTCGACCTTCGCGGAGGCGACCGTCGTCCCCGAGCGCGCCTGCGTCCCGATCCCGAAGGACGTCCCCTTCGACGTCGCGAGCCTCGTCGGCTGCGCGGTGACGACGGGCGTCGGCGCCGTCTGGAACACCGCCGGCGTCCGACCGGGCGACCGCGTCGCGGTCATCGGCTGCGGCGGCGTCGGGCTCTCCGCGCTGATGGCCGCGGTCGCCGTCGGCGCCGAGCCCGTGATCGCCGTCGACGCGACGCAGGCCAAGGTCGACACGGCGCTGTCGTTCGGCGCGTCGCGCACGGCGTGGTCTGGGCGGGGAGCGCCGAGGCGACCGCCGAGGCCGTGCGCGAGGCCTCGGGCGGCGGCGTCGACTACGCGATCGAGGCGACCGGACGCGGCGAGGCGATGCTCGCGGCCGTGCTCTCGACCCGCACCCGCGGCGCTGCCGTCCTGATCGGGATCCCGCGGGCCGACACGGTCGTCCCGCTCCCGGCCCTGACGATCCCGCGCATGGAGCGGCGGGTGCTCGGCTCGATCTACGGCTCGGCGCGTCCCGAGCGCGACTTCGTCGAAGATCCTCGACGTGTACCTCTCGGGGCGTCTTCCGCTCGACCGGCTCGTCTCGCACCGACTCCCGCTCGAGCGAGTCGACGACGCCTTCGCCCTGATGAACGCGGGCGAGGCGTTGCGCGTCGTCCTCGACCCCACGATGCAAGCGACCGACGGAGGAGCAGCATGAATCTCGAGGAGCTGGACGGCCGGATCGGCGAGGGCTGGGGTGGCCTCTCTCCGAACGGGGCCCACGTCAACGTCGTGCTCGCCCACCGCGGCAGCCCGACGGCCGCCGCCGCGATCTCGATGTTCACCCATCCGTCGCCGGGGCACTCGCCGGTGCTCTGCTGCGTCGGACGCAGCCAGCCGGAGTACCAGCCGATCTGGCCGCCGACGCTGATGATGAACAAGACGACCGCGAGCACCCCGCAGATCGAGAAGATGACCTGGGGGCCGGGCCAGCTCGGGATCGGCCAGGCCGTGCTCGACGCCGTCGCCGACGGGCTGATCGAGGCGACCGGGGACCTGATCGTCCTCGTCGCGCTCTGGATCGACGGCCGTGCGGACGACGAGACCGAGGTCCGCGTCGCGACCCGCTCGGCGGTGCGCAAGGCGATCGGGATGTGCGTGGAGGGACGCGATCCTGTCGCCGCCGCGCAGCTCGTCGCCGACCGTGACACGGTCTGGAACCCGTTCTACAGCGGGCAGTAGCCGAGAACGGCCGGCGCGCGGTGCGGCGGTGGGCGCAGGAGTCCGCCGCTGCCTCGCCCTGCGGACGCACACCCGGGGATCGCCTCCGTTGACGGTCACGCGTGCGCCCGTCCGTGCAGACGGCCACCATGTCTGCGTGCCGAGCGCCACCCCGACCCTGCAGCCGAGCCGACTGCCGCATGAGTGACGCCCCCCGACGGCGGCCGGTCGAGCGGCTGCGCGGCAGCGTGCACGAGGTCGTCCGGGCCGTTCCCCTGGCGCTCGACACGTACTTCGCCCGGCGGCTCGGCCAGAACGCCTCGGCGATCGCTACCGCATGCTCGTCGCGCTCGCGCCGCTCGCGATCGTCCTGGTCGCGATCTTCGGCCTCGTCCTGCGCGACGCCGAGCTGCAGGCGCGCGTGATCGACTGGGTCGTCGAGTTCCTGCCCTTCGACGAGATCCTCGCGGCAGGAGGTGGAGAACGCGATCGTCGCGATCGCCTCGCCCGCGAGCCTGCTCGGGTTCTGGGCCTGCTCGCGTTCGCCTGGACGGCGACGGGCGTGATGACCGCGATCCGCGTCGGCCTCGAGGTCGCCTTCGACGTGCAGGAGCGGTCGGCCCGCCGTCCACGGCAAGCTCGTGGACGCCGCGCTCGTGATGTCGACGGCGCTGCTCGTGGTCGCTGCTCGTGCTCATGAGCACGCTCGCGTCGCTCGCGGAGAAGGCGATCGTCGAGCTCGGGGCGACCGTGGGGATCGCCCTGGGAGGAACCTGGCTCTCCGTCGTGACGACCGGGCTCCACGTGGCGCTCACCGTCGGCATCGTGCTCGCGCTCTTCCGGTTCGTCCCGGCCAGGCACGTCGCGACCCGCCACGCCCTCGCCGGGGCGATCGCGACCTCGCCTGATGCTCGTCGCGATCGCGGTCGCGTCCTCGGCGGTGATCGGGCGCACCTCGGACCTGAGCGCGGTCTACGGGTCGCTCACGACCGTGTTCGCGTTCCTCTACAGCGTCTACCTCGCCGCCTGCGCGCTGCTGCTCGGAGCCTGCTTCGCGTCGGCGCTCGGAGAGCCGCCGGGCCCGCCCGGCCCGCCGCTTCCCGGTCCAGATCCGCGAGGCGCTGCTCGGGCTCGTGCGGCGCCCGCCCGAGCCGCCGGCGCCGCTCGATCGGGTCGGCAGCGGCGAAGCGGGTCGCTAGGCGACGCGGAGCGCCGCGTCGGCGCCCGGCCGGTGGCAGTCGCGGCAGCGCGCCTCGTACGCGTCCCGCGCGCCGACGACGATCGTCTCGCCCTCGTACGGCGCCGGCTCCCCGTCCAGCAGTCGCTGCGTCGTGGTGGCGGGGCCACCACAGCACTGGCAGACCGCCTGCAGCTTGTCGACGAACTCGGCCCGGGAGAGGAGCTCCGGCATCGGGCCGAACGGGAGGCGACGGAAGTCCTGGTCGAGCCCTGCGCAGATCACGCGGACGCCACGGTCGGCGAGCGACTGGGCGGCCTCGATCACGGTCGCCTCGAAGAACTGCACCTCGTCGATCCCGACCACGTCGTAGCCCTCGGCCCGCTGCAGGACGTCGGCGACGGAGCCGACCGGGATCGCGCGCATCCGGACGCCGGCGTGGCTGACGACGTCGGCGGCGTCATAGCGGTCGTCGATCTGCGGCTTGAAGACGACGACCTTCTGCCCGGCGATCTCCGCGCGACGGAGCCGCCGGATCATCTCCTCGGACTTGCCGCTGAACATCGGCCCGCAGACGACCTCGAGCCACCCGCCGCGCTGTGGAGGTATCCGGATCACGGGGCGTGATCCTAGAGACCCCGGCGGCTGTACCGATGTTCGGGCTCGTGTCGGGGCGGTTCTCTAGGTTCTCCGGCGCCGAAGGCGCCGGAGAACCTTGCTACACTCCCGATCCGCTCGGCGGCGTAGCTCAGCTGGTTAGAGCAGCGGAATCATAATCCGCGTGTCGTAGGTTCGAGTCCTACCGCCGCTACCTTTCCCTTCCTAGTCGATCCCCGAGAGAACGAGAAGAGATGGCCACCGGAGTCAGAGTCGCGATCACGCTCGCCTGCACGGAGTGCAAGCGACGCAACTATCAGACGCAGAAGTCGAAGCGGAACACCCCTGACCGTGTGGAGTTCCGGCGGTACTGCCGCTGGTGCGGGACTCACACGCTGCACCGCGAGACCCGCTGACGGAGGACGCTGGTGGCCGGGGAGACCAGAAGGCAACGCCGTGACGCTCGGCGCGCTGCGGGCGACACGCCCGAGCAGCAGCCTGCTCGAGCGCCCCAGCCGGCGGCTGCGGGACCGGCCGAGGGCGCTGTCGCGCCGCGCGAGCAGCGCGGGGGGTTCGTCCGCGAGTCGTGGGCCGAGCTGCACAAGGTCGAGTGGCCGAACCGTGCGCAGGTGATGCAGGGCACGATCGTCGTGATCCTCGCCTGCGCCGTCGTCGGGGCCTACCTCTGGGGCCTCGACCAGATCATCCGTCCGTTCGTCCGAGACATCCTGATCGGGTAGGGGAGACGAGTCGAGCATGTTCAAGTGGTACGTCGTCAACACGTATTCCGGGCACGAGAACAAGGTGAAGGCGAATCTCGAGCACCGGATCGTCTCGATGGGGCAGCAGATGCGCTTCCGCCGCGTCGTCGTCCCCACCGAGCAGGTGATCGAGACGAAGGACGGGCAGAAGGTGCAGACCGAGAAGCGCGTGCTGCCCGGGTACGTGCTCGTCAACATGGACCTGAACGACGAGGCCTGGACGGTGGTGAAGGGCACACCCGGCGTCACCGCCTTCGTCGGGGCCGGCGCCAAGCCGTCACCGCTCTCGCCCGGCGAGGTCGAGCGGATCCTCCACGCGTCGGGCGGTGTCGCCGGCACGGCGCCCGCGCCCAAGACGCAGGTCGAGTTCGCGCTCGGCGAGTCGGTCAAGGTGACGTCCGGCCCGCTCAGCGACTTCGACGGGGAGATCGTCGACGTCAACGCCGACCAGCAGAAGCTGAAGGTGCTCGTCGACATCTTCGAGCGGCAGGTTCCGGTCGAGCTCGGGTTCGACCAGGTCAAGAAGATCGACTAGCGGATCCGCTTCGCGGCTCCGCTACTGAAAGGCGACAAGCAGAGACAACGACACGCGATACGGTTCTCTGGCACGCCGCGAAGCGGCGTGCCCAGCCAGACCGTCGCGTTGCCCACGGAAGCGAACCAAGACGGGAGGAGGGGCGAGCAGCCCCGCACGCACTCACGCATATGGCCAAGAAGGTCCTCACACTCATCAAGCTCCAGATCCCGGGTGGACAGGCGAACCCTGCTCCCCCGGTCGGCCCCGCGCTGGGCCAGCACGGCGTCAACATCGTCGAGTTCACGAAGGCGTTCAACGCGCAGACCGCCCATGAGAACGGTCGGATCATCCCGGTCGAGATCACGGTCTACGAGGATCGCTCCTTCACGTTCATCACCAAGACGCCGCCGGCCGCCGTCCTCATCAAGGAGGCGCTCGGCATCGAGTCGGGCTCGGCCGAGCCGAACCGCAACAAGGTCGGCAAGCTGACGCAGGCACAGCTCCGCTCGATCGCGGAGACGAAGATGGCAGACCTGAACGCGCACGAGGTCGAGCAGGCGATGAAGGTCATCGCCGGCACCGCCCGCTCCATGGGCGTCGAGGTGGAGGCATGACCTCCGTCATCATCCCCGTCGCCGGCCGCGCCAGCGGCCGCTTCAGGGGTTGTCGCGACCACGGGCCCGCTTCTGCGGGGTCGTGGTCTGCGGGGGAATCGGGTTGTCGCGACCACGGGCCCGCTTCTGCGGGGTCGTGGTCTGCGGGGGAATCGGGTTGTCGCGACCACGGGCCCGCTTCTGCGGGGTCGTGGTCTGCGGGCAGGAAGGTGGAGGCATGAGCCGCCACGGGAAGCGGTACGACGCTGCGCGCGCGGCGATCGACCGGGAGAAGCTGTACGCGCCTGCCGAGGCGATCAAGGTCCTCAAGGGGATCGACGGGGCGAAGTTCGACGAGACGGTCGAGGTCCATTTCCGGCTCGGCCTCAACGTGCGCCACGCCGAGGAGCAGCTTCGCGGCACGATCATGCTGCCGCACGGGACGGGCCGCTCGATGAGGGTCGCCGTGTTCGCCGAGGGCGACAAGGCACGCGAGGCGGAGGAGGCCGGTGCCGACATCGTCGGCTCCGCCGACCTCGCCGCGAAGATCGAGGGCGGATTCCTGGACTTCGACGTCGCGATCGCGACGCCGGACCAGATGGGCAACGTGGGCCGCCTCGGCCGCGTGCTCGGGCCACGCGGCCTGATGCCGAATCCGAAGACCGGCACGGTCACGTTCGACGTCGGCAAGGCCGTCTCCGACGCCAAGGCCGGCAAGCTCGAGTACCGCACGGATCGTGGCGCGAACGTGCACGTTCCGATCGGCAAGAAGAGCTTCGCCGAGCGGCAGCTGCTCGAGAACTACGCAGCGCTCGTCGAGGAGATCGTCCGGGCGAAGCCCGCGGCGGCGAAGGGCCGCTACATCAAGGGCGTCACGCTCACCACGACGATGGGGCCCGGGCTGCACCTCGATCCGACGCGCACCCGCGACCTCGCCGACGAGGAGGCAGTAGCCTAGGGCGGCTCCGGCCGACCCGACCGTTCTTCGACAACAGCCCGTCGCCACAGACAGCCGGCAGCCGTGAGGCAGAGGTCCGGCCGAGGCGGCCTCGAGAGAGATCCGGAGCGACCGCGTGTCGCCCCCCCTCGTTCGAGCCCGCCCACCAGGCGGGCTCGATGCGTTCGAGAGGAGGTGAACACGTGCAGAAGACCGAGAAGGAGAAGGTGATCGCGGATCTCACCGAGCGTCTGCGCTCGTCCGAGACCCTGATCGTGGCCGACTACCGCGGGCTGACCAACAGCCAGCTGGTCGGGCTCCGCGCCTCGCTCCGCGACAGCGGTGCGAAGCTCCAGGTGGTGAAGAACACCCTCACCCGGCGTGCCGCGAAGGACGCGGGGCCGAGGCGCTCCTCGCCCTGCTGGAGGGCCCGACGGCGATCGCGTTCGTGGAGAGCGATGGAGACCCCATCGCCGTCGCGAAGGCTCTGGCCGACGTCGCGAAGGAGACGAAGGTCCTGTCGCTCCGCGGCGGGGTGCTCTCCGGCCGCACGCTGACCGGGGCCGACGTCGAGGAGCTCGCCACGCTGCCGCCGGCAGACGTGGTGAAGAGCCAGCTGGTCGGGGTGATCATCGCTCCGCTGACCCAGCTGCTCGGGCTGCTCGAGGCGCCGGTCCGCGACCTGGTAGGTCTGATCGACGCCCGGATCGAGCAGCTCGGCGAGGGCGCTTCTGCTGGCGCAGAAGTGCCAGAGAACCAGCCCGCCGTCGATGAGACCAGTGCGGAGGCAACGCCCGAACCGGGCGCCGAGACCGAATAGGAGCTCTGGCACTTCTGCCGCAGGCGGAAGTGCCCGCCAAGACGAAACGAAAGGATCACGGAGACCAATGGCAACAGATACTGCGAAGGTGCTCGAGACGCTCGGCAGCATGACGGTGCTCGAGCTCGTCGAGCTCAAGAAGGCGATCGAGGAGGAGTGGGGCGTGACCGCCGCCGCTCCCGTCGCGGTCGCAGCGGTCGGCGCCCCTGCCGGCGGCGGTGACGGCGGCGCGGTCGAGGAGAAGGACTCCTTCGACGTCGTCCTGACCGGTGCCGGTGACAAGAAGATCCAGGTGATCAAGGTCGTGCGGGCTGCGACCGGGCTCGGTCTCAAGGAGGCGAAGGACCTCGTGGACAGCGCCCCTGGCGCCGTCAAGGAGGCCCTCGCGAAGGACGAGGCCGAGAAGCTCAAGGCCGAGCTCGAGGAGGCCGGCGCGTCGGTCGAGCTGAAGTAGATCGTTCGGTGGGCCCGGCCCACCGCACGAATGCTCCATCGCGCCGAGGGGCGCGGCTTCTGCCGCGCCCCTCGGCATTGGTGGCACGGTCCACCGATCCATCGACTGCCTCGCGCCTGGGGGAGTTGCCTCGGCCGCGCCTCTTGGCCTTGCGTGGTGCCGGCGAGCGATCCGCCGACCTGCCTCCCGCAAGGGGCGTGGCTTCTGCCGCGCCCCTTGGCTTCTGGGATGAGCGACCGATCCGGCCACCAGCAAGCTGGGGCGCCGTCGCCAGGTTCGGTGAGGCGCGCGACTCTGAGCGTGACATGCCCGCGGCCGCCCAGAGCCGGCCCCGCGGAGCCACACCCGGCCTCGGCCGGGCCCCGCGCCCGGGCGGGGTGAGAGACTCCCGACGCCGTCCCGTCGGGCAAGGCCTGCCGCTGCGGCGACCGCCTGGCTGCCGCTATGCTGTCGTCATCGGACGTCCGCCGTCCTGCAGGCCTTGCAGGATGGTGGGCTGTTCCGCTATGCTTCGCTGTTCCGCCGAGCTCTTGGCTTTTTACCCTGCCCGTCTCCGAGACCGCACGCCGTAAGGGAGGCTGTACTTGAGCAGCACCGCTGTCGCGCCGCGCGCGCGCAAGACCTTCTCGCGCCTGAAGCACGTCCTCGACCTCCCCAACCTGATCGACATCCAGAAGGCGTCCTTCGCCTGGTTCCTCGACGAGGGCCTGCGCGAGACGATCGACGACATCTCGCCGATCGAGGACTACACCGGAACGCTCGCCGTCGAGTTCGGCGAGTACGAGTTCGGTGAGCCCGCCCACTCCATCTCCGAGTGTCGGGAGAAGGACCTCACCTACCAGGCCCCGCTCTCGATGACGGTGAGCTTCGTCAACACCGAGACCGGTGAGATCCGCGAGCAGCGGGTCTTCATGGGCGACTTCCCGATGATGACCGTGAACGGCACGTTCATCATCAACGGCACCGAGCGCGTGATCGTCACGCAGCTCGTCCGCTCTCCCGGCGCCTACCTGATGGAGCCGAAGGACGCGACCAAGCAGGTCTTCACGGCCAACCTGATGCCGTCTCGCGGTTCGTGGCTCGAGCTCGAGATCGACAAGAAGGGCATCGTCTACGCGCGCATCGACCGGAAGCGCAAGCTCCCGATCACGACCCTGCTCCGCGCGCTCCCGGCGGAGGATCCGTCCACCGGGTTCGTCCTCGACACGAGCACGGACGAGGCGATCCTCGCGCTGTTCGACGAGTCGACCCGCGGGCTACATCCAGAACACGCTCGACAAGGACACCACCACCCGCGAGGAGGAGGCCCTGATCGAGGTGTTCAAGAAGCAGCGCCCGGGCGAGCCTCCGACGCTCGACAACGCGCGCAACCTGCTGCGGTCGCTCTTCTTCGACCCCAAGCGCTACGACCTCACCAAGGTCGGCCGCTACAAGCTCAACCAGCGGCTCGGCGTGCAGGTGCCCGAGGACACGCGCGTCCTCACGACCGAGGACATCCTCGCGCTCGTCCGCCGGCTCGTCGACCTGCCGGCCAAGCTCGGGGTGCCCGAGGACTCGAAGGACTTCGCCGCCGAGGCCGCCGTGCTCGGCCGCGAGCCGATCCGTGCCGAGCTCGACGAGTACGAGCACTTCGGCAACCGGCGTCTCCGCACGACCGGCGAGCTGATCCAGGAGGCGTTCCGGGTCGGCCTGTACCGCATGGAGCGCGTCGTGCGCGAGCGGATGACCACCGAGGACGTCGACACGATCACGCCGCAGACGATCATCAACATCCGTCCTGTCGTGGCGGCGCTGAAGGAGTTCTTCGGCTCGTCGCAGCTGTCGCAGTTCATGGATCAGACGAACTCGCTCGCCGGGCTCACGCACCGGCGCCGCCTGAGCGCGCTCGGCGCCGGTGGGCTCACGCGTGAGCGCGCGCCGATCGAGGTTCGTGACGTCCACCCGACGCACTACGGCCGCATGTGCCCGATCGAGACGCCGGAAGGCCCGAACATCGGCCTGATCGGCTCCCTTGCGTCGTTCGCGACCGTGTCGGAGTTCGGCTTCATCCAGACGCCCTATCGCGTCGTCAAGGGCGGGAAGGTCTCCGACGAGATCGTCTACCTCGACGCCTCCGAGGAGGCGCTCTTCACGATCGCCCAGGCGTCGGAGCCGATCGACCCGAAGACGGGCAAGTTCCTGCACGAGCAGGTGCTGTGCCGCTCGGCCGCAGGTGAGGCCGTGGTCGCTCGGGCCGGCGAGGTGGAGTACATGGACGTGTCGCCGGCGCAGATCGTGTCAGTCGCGACCGCGCTCATCCCGTTCCTCGAGCACAACGACGCGAACCGCGCGCTCATGGGCGCGAACATGCAGCGGCAGGCAGTGCCGCTGATGATCCCGCAGGCGCCGCTCGTCGGCACCGGGCTCGAGTATCGCGCGGCCATCGACACGGGCGACGTGGTGCTCGCCCGCAACGACGGCACGGTGATCGACGTCGACGCCGAGCACATCGTCGTCGAGGGCAAGGGCACGCGGGACGAGTACCGCCTCACCAAGTTCATGCGCTCGAACCAGGGCACGCTCATCCACCAGAAGCCCGTGGTCAAGCTCGGCGACCCGGTCGCGAAGGGCGGCGTCCTCGCGGACGGCTCGTCCACCGACGGCGGCGAGCTCGCCCTCGGTGCCAACCTGCTGGTCGCGTTCATGCCGTTCGAGGGCTACAACTTCGAGGACGCGATCGTCCTCTCGGAGCGGCTCGTCAAGGACGACGTGCTCAGCTCGATCCACATCCACGAGTACGAGATCGATGCCCGCTCGACCAAGCTGGGCGACGAGGAGATCACACGGGACATCCCGAACCGCTCGGAGGAGTCGCTCGCGAACCTCGATGAGCGCGGCGTCGTGCGCATCGGCGCCGAGGTCGGGTCGGGCGACCTGCTCGTCGGGAAGGTCACGCCCAAGGGCGAGACCGAGCTGACCGCCGAGGAGAAGCTGATCCGCGCGATCTTCAAGGAGAAGGCGCGCGAGGTCCGCGACACCTCGCTGAAGGTGCCGCACGGCGAGGGAGGCAAGGTGATCGGCGTCCAGAGCTTCGCGCGCGACGCCGGCGACGACCTGCCGCCGGGCGTCAACGAGCTCGTCCGGGTGTTCGTCGCGAAGAAGCGGAAGATCTCCGAGGGCGACAAGCTCGCCGGGCGTCACGGCAACAAGGGCGTCATCTCGAAGATCGTCCCCGAGGAGGACATGCCGTTCCTCGAGGACGGTCGTCCCGTCGACATCGTGCTCAACCCGCTCGGCGTGCCGAGCCGGATGAACATCGGCCAGATCCTCGAGACGCATCTCGGCTGGGCCGCTGCCCACGGCGTGTTCCCCGAGGGCTCTCCGGTCAACGAGCGCGCGCCGATCAACGCGCCCGAACCCGCGCGCCGTCGCGACGCCCGTCTTCGACGGTGCCACCGAGAAGGACGTGGACGAGGCGCTCTCGACCTGGGCCCGCTCGAGCGAGATCATCAAGATGAACGTCGACGACAGCCGTCCCGAGGGCCGGCGCTGCTCCGGCAAGGTGCAGCTCTTCGACGGCAAGACCGGCGACCCGTTCGACCAGAAGGTCACGGTCGGCTACATGTACATCCTCAAGCTCCTCCACCTCGTCGACGACAAGATCCATGCCCGCTCGACGGGGCCGTACTCGCTCGTCACGCAGCAGCCGCTGGGCGGCAAGGCTCAGTTCGGCGGCCAGCGCTTCGGCGAGATGGAGGTGTGGGCGCTCGAGGCGTACGGCGCCGCGTACACGCTCCAGGAGATGCTCACGATCAAGTCCGACGACACGATCGGGCGCGTCAAGGCCTACGAGGCGATCGTCAAGGGCGAGAACATCGCCGAGCCGTCGATCCCCGAGTCGTTCAAGGTCCTCCTCAAGGAGATGCAGTCGCTCGCGCTCGACGTCCACGTCCTCTCCGACGAGGGGCGTGAGGTCGAGGTGCGCGAGGAGGACGACGAGCTGCTCCGTGCCGCGGAGGAGCTCGGCATCGACCTCTCCCCGGCCGCCGTTCGGGCCGCCGCGGCGGAGCCGAGCGTCCAGGAGCTCGAGGAGGGAGCCCCCGCTGTCGACGGCAGCGCCGGCGACGTCCTGCTCGCTGCCGACGAGGACCTCGACGAGGAAGCCGACGTCGAGGACCTGGTCGACGTCCCGGCGATCGAGCTGGAGACCGACGAGTAAGCGCTTCGCTTCGCGAATCGCTAGAGAAACCGACGACAATTTAGAGCGGAAACATTCAACTCGAGAAATCCTGGGGTATCTCTAGGATTTCTCCGAAGGAGAAATCCTTGGCACAGATCGACATCAACGACTTCGACGCCATCAAGATCGGTCTCGCTTCCCCGAAGCAGATCCGCGACTGGTCGATGGGCGAGGTCACGAAGCCCGAGACGATCAACTACCGCACCCTGAAGCCCGAGCGCGACGGGCTCTTCTGCGAGCGCATCTTCGGGCCCACGAAGGACTGGGAGTGCTACTGCGGCAAGTACAAGCGCGTCCGCTACAAGGGCATCATCTGCGAGCGCTGCGGCGTCGAGGTGACGCGCCAGAAGGTCCGTCGTGAGCGGATGGGGCACATCGACCTCGCCGCGCCCGTCTCCCACATCTGGTTCTTCAAGGGCGTCCCGAGCCGCATCGGCTACCTCCTCGACATCGCCCCGCGTGAGCTCGAGAAGGTCCTCTACTTCGCGTCGTCGATCGTCACCCAGGTCGACCGCGAGAAGCGGGCGGCCGATCTCGCCGACCTCGAGGACAAGGTCAGGTCCGAGTCCGAGCAGATCTACGTGGACCGCGACGAGCAGGTCGCGGCCGTGGACGATCGTCTCAAGCGGCGTCGCGACTACCTGGTCGCCGGCAAGGAGAAGGGCTTCGACGAGGACGACGAGTTCTGGGGTCGCGGCCTCTCCAACTGGGCCGAGGATCAGATGCTCCCCTCGCTCGAAGAGGTGCGCACGCTGGGCGGCGGCATCTTCACCGAGCTCGCCAAGACGATCGCGCACGAGGATCCGAAGAAGATCCGCGAGGCCGTCCGCCAGACCGCCACGCGCGACGACCGCCGCCTGGCTCCGCGCGAGCTCGACTCCGTGGCGACGGCTGCGTTCGAGATCCGTACCGCGCTCGAGCCGCTCCGCGCGGACCTCGATGCGTCGTCGGGCTCGAAGAAGGGCGCGATCACCAAGCACCTGCACAAGATCCTCGAGCACCTGCTCTCCGGCGAGGAGCTGACCGGCGACGACGCGGCGCTCGCCGCCTCGATCGACGCGAAGAACCTCGCGCGGGCGAAGGACATCGGGAACGGCCTGCTCTCGGACGTGCTCGGCAAGGCCCAGCCCGGTGACGGCGTGGAGCAGCTGCGCGAGCTCGCGTCCGACCTGTGCCTCGTCGAGGGCGCTCGCAAGGACGACCTCGACGTGGTCACCCAGTGGGTCGCGAAGGTCAGGGAGATGGTGCAGGACATGGACTCCCGGCGCGACGACGCCCGTGAGGCCGCGGTCGACGGCGTGCGGCGCCTCGAGGAGACGTGGAAGCTCTTCCGCGACCTCGAGCCCAAGCTCGTGGTCAACGACGAGCAGCTCTTCCGGGAGCTCAAGGACCGGTTCGGCTCGCCGTACGGCTTCGGGGTCTACTTCCGGGGCGGCATGGGCGCCGAGGCGATCCGCGACCTGCTCCGCGACCTCGATCTCGACGAGGAGTCGCTGACGCTCCGCGAGACGATCAAGACCTCGAAGGGGCAGAAGCAGCAGCGCGCGATCAAGCGGCTCAAGGTCGTCGAGGCCTTCAAGCAGTCCGAGAACAAGCCCGAGTGGATGGTGCTCGAGGCCGTCCCCGTGATCCCGCCGGAGCTCCGCCCGATGGTGCAGCTCGACGGCGGCCGCTTCGCGACGAGCGACCTCAACGACCTCTACCGGCGCGTGATCAACCGCAACAACCGGCTCAAGCGCCTGCTCGACCTGGGCGCCCCGGAGATCATCGTCAACAACGAGAAGCGCATGCTCCAGGAGGCCGTCGACGCGCTGTTCGACAACGGCCGCCGTGGCCGCGCGGTGACCGGCCCGGGCAACCGGCCGCTCAAGTCGCTCTCGGACATGCTCAAGGGCAAGCAGGGCCGGTTCCGCCAGAACCTGCTCGGCAAGCGCGTCGACTACTCCGGCCGCTCGGTGATCGTCGCCGGGCCGAGCCTGAAGCTGCACCAGTGCGGGCTGCCGAAGCTGATGGCGCTCGAGCTCTTCAAGCCGTTCATCATGAGCCGGCTCGTGGAGCGGAAGTCGGTGCAGAACATCAAGGCGGCGAAGAAGCACGTGGAGTCGATGGTCCCCGAGGTCTGGGACGTGCTCGAGGAGGTCATCGCGGAGCATCCGGTGCTGCTCAACCGCGCCCCGACGCTCCATCGCCTGGGCATCCAGGCGTTCGAGCCGGTGCTCGTCGAGGGCAAGGCGATCCAGGTGCACCCGCTCGTGTGTCACGCGTTCAACGCCGACTTCGACGGCGACCAGATGGCCGTCCACCTGCCGCTCAGCGCCGAGGCGCAGGCGGAGGCGCGGATCCTGATGCTCTCCTCGAACAACATCCTCTCGCCGGCGCACGGCCGTCCGCTCGCGACGCCGACGCAGGACATGGTGCTGGGCTCGTACGCCCTCACCTACTGCGAGCACGACCTCGCGGCGACGACGTCCGAGGAGCTCGCGAAGGCGCTCGGCAAGGACGGGTTCCGCCGGTATCGCAACGAGGACGAGGTCGAGTTCGCGCTGGCTGCCAAGCAGATCACGCTCGCCGAGCCGATCGAGTACCGGCGCGGCGACGAGGTTCGTCTGACGACGCCCGGTCGTGTCATCTTCGAGTGCGAGATCGAGCGGGCGCTCGAGGCATCCGTCCGGGGTGAGCTCGGTGAGCCGGTCGTGGTCGACGCGGCGCTGACGAAGCGTGAGCTCGACAGCCTGATCGACCGCCTCGTCGGCGCCTACGGCGCCTACGCGGTCGCCTCGGTGCTCGACACGATCAAGACCCTCGCGTTCCGCTACGCGACGCGCGCCGGCGTGACCATCTCCAAGAACGACATCGTCGTGCCGCCCGCGAAGGAGGCGATCCTCGCGGGGTACGAGGAGCAGGTCGCCAAGATCGAGCAGGAGTACGAGCGTGGCCTGATGACCGAGGAGGAGCGCCGGGAGCGGGTCACCGCCGTCTGGACCGAGGCGACCGACGTGGTCGGCGAGGCCATGCGCGACAACCTGCACAAGACCAACTCGGTCTACATGATGGCCAACTCGGGTGCTCGTGGGTCGTTCAACCAGATCCGCCAGCTCGCCGGGATGCGCGGTCTGATGGTCAATCCGAAGGGCGAGATCATCGAGCGACCGATCAAGGCGAACTTCATGGAAGGGCTCTCCGTCCTCGAGTACTTCATCTCGACGCACGGGGCCCGCAAGGGTCTCGCCGACACGGCGCTGCGGACCGCGGACTCGGGCTACCTGACCCGGCGGCTCGTGGACGTGTCGCAGGACGTGATCATCCGCGAGGAGGACTGCGGGACGGAGGAGTACATCGACGTCCCCGTGATGATCGACGGCCAGCTGAACCTGTCGGCTGCGGGTCGGGTCGTCGGCGAGGACATCCACAAGCCGCTCAAGGACGGCAAGCCCGGGAAGACCGTGATCGCGGAGCGGGGTGAGCTCCTGTCACGCCCGCGCCTGCTCGAGGTCGTCGAGCACCTCGAGGAGCAGGCCGACGGGTTCGTCCTGCCGCTTCGCTCGGTGCTGAAGTGCCGCAGCGAGGTCGGCGTGTGCCGGGCGTGCTACGGCACCTTCCTCGCGACCGGTGACATGGGCGAGATCGGCGACGCTGTCGGGATCGTGGCGGCCCAGTCGATCGGCGAGCCCGGCACCCAGCTGACGATGCGCACGTTCCACACGGGCGGCGTCGCCGCTGCAGCCGACATCACGCAGGGCCTCCCGCGCGTCGTCGAGATCTTCGAGGCGCGCAACCCCAAGGGGGCCGCCCAGCTGGCCGAGGTCGCGGGCAAGGTCGCGATCGAGCACCAGGATCGCGCCACCGTCGTCACGGTCACGCCGACCGCTCTCGACGACGACGGCGAGGTCATCCCCGAGCGCAGCTACTCGCTGCCGCGCCGGGCGCGGCTCCTGGTCGCCGAGGGCCAGCTCGTCGAGACGGGCGACCCGCTCAACGAGGGGTCGATCAACCCGACCGAGCATCTCGACCTCCACGCGCAGGCCGGGCGAGGCTCGACGCCGACCGAGGTCTATCTCGTCGGCGAGGTGCAGAAGGTCTACAAGTCGCAGGGCGTGGACATCCACGACAAGCACATCGAGCTCATCGTCCGACAGATGATGAAGAAGGTGCGCGTCGAGACGTCCGGCGACACGGGCCTGCTGCCCGGCCAGCTGGCCGACAAGGTCGTCTACGAGAAGGCCAACGCCGCCGTCGGGAAGAAGAAGGAGAAGGCGACGAACGTGCCGCTCATCCTCGGCATCACGAAGGCCTCGCTCGCGACGGAGTCGTTCCTCTCGGCAGCGTCGTTCCAGGAGACCACGAAGGTGCTCACCGACGCCGCGATCGAGGGCAAGACCGACCGGCTGCTCGGATTGAAGGAGAACGTCATCATCGGGAAGCTGATCCCCGCTGCGACCGGGCTGAAGAAGTACCGGAGCATCGAGATCGAGCCGAACGAGCCGCTTCCGGCCTCGATCTTCGGGGGCGGGGCGGAGGCGGAGCTACTGGCTGCGCTGGAGGAGATCGGCGACGGCGAGAGCATCGACCTCTCCGCGCTCGGCCTCACCTTCGAGGACGAGGCGCCGGAGAAGCCCGAGGCGCCCGCGGAAGACGAGGCCTAGGCCCCGTCGTCAGCAGAGCTCGAGGGAGGGCGGCCGAGCGGCCGCCCTCCTCCGTTCGAGGGGTCAGCGCCCGACGGAGACGAGCCGCGCCAGCAGCGCCGCGGCGTCCTCGTCCGCCTCGAGCTCGACGGCGGACGTCCGCACGGGTGGCGCGCCGGCCAGGCTCGCCTCGATGCGCGCCGCGGCGGCCATCGCGTCAGCGCGGCCCGCGGCAGGAAGGACGAGCGTGAGGGAGCGCTCGCCCGAGCGGAAGGTCGAACCCTCCGGGGCGGCCGCACGGGCCGCCCGTGCTGCCTCGGCCATCGCCGGCTCGAGGCCCGTTCCCGACGCCTCGACGTCGACGAGCGCCAACCCCAGCCTTCCGCCCGCGCTGCGAGTGCTCGCGACGTCGTGGATCAGCGCATCGACGAGGGCCGCGCGGGTGGGCAGTCCTGTCGCGGGATCGGTCGGGCCGACGCTCCGCGCGGGTACGGGATCGGCTGCGCCGGCCGCGTCGGTCAGCAGGGGTGAGGCCGGGCTCGGCGACCATTCGAGCTCGCGCGCGACCCGCTCGAGCGACTCCGCGAGCCGCCCGACGGCGGCCGCGCGGCGAGCCGCCTCCGAGCGCCTGCGAGCGCGGCCGCGGCGGACGAGCACGATCAGGATCAGCGCGACCCCGGCCGCACAGACGAGCGCGATCGTGTAGGCGGTGGTGCTCATCCGGGCCCTGCTCGAGCGTACTCGAAGGGCAGAGCCGGCACCCGTCGGCTACCCGCGTTCGAGGTCGTCGCCGCAGTCGTGCGCGACGTTCGCCTTCGAGCCTCGCTTGACGAGGTTGACGAGGCCGCTCGCGCGCTGGTCGAGCGATTCGCTCGTGTCCCCGTCGCGCAGCGTCGTCACGCCTGCCGAGTACGTGAGCGAGCCGATGTGCGGGAAGTCGGTCGTCGAGGCGAGCGCCCGGATGCGGGCCTCGACGCGCAGCGCCGCGGCGCAACCGGTCTCCGGCAGGATGATCGTGAACTCGTCGCCGCCGCGACGGCAGGGGATGTCGGTCTCGCGGCAGGCCTCGAGCAGGACGCGCGCGAACTCCCGAAGGACGTCGTCGCCGACGGTGTGGTTGACCTTGTTGACGTCGCTGAAGTCGTCGAGGTCGAGCATCAGCAGCGAGAGGGGCGATGCCATGCGCGTCGCACGTGCGATCTCGCGGGTCAGATCCTCGCGTAGGCCGCGGACGTTGCGCAGGTCGGTGAGCGGGTCGGTGCGGACGAGCTCCTTGACCGCCTCGTGCTCGCGTGCGGCCGCGAGTCCCGGGGCGGCCGACACTGCCAGCGCGCAGACCGCCTCGACGACGTCGGTCGGCACTGCCGGGGTCGTGGAGTAGGCGCCGACGAACCCGATCCGGATGCCGTTGTGCCGGACGGGGGCGATCACCGCGCGTCGGATCGTCGACGGTCGCGCCAGACCGGGTGCCGGCACCCATTCGACCAGAGCGCTGTCCCAGCTCTGGCCGTCGGGCGGCTCCGGGGCATGCTCGAGCCCGGTCGCGCTGCTGACGATCCCGATCGAGCGCAGCGAAGCGGTGCCGTCGAGCCTGTCGGCTCTCGCAGCACCTCCGGTCATCCCGGGGAGCGCCGCCGCGACTGCAGCGACGCGTCGAAGCGCCTCGTCGAGGTCGAGCGTGACCGGGAACAGGACGTCCTGCTGCTGTGCGGGTCTGACGCCCTCCACGACGGCGCCGAGTCCGTCCGAGATCGACATCATCTCGTCGGAGATCCGTCGGAGCACGTCACGTGTGCGCTCGTCGGCGTGGTTACGGGCACGTACCGCCAGCCACGCGACCAGCGCGAACGCGACGACCGCCGCTGCCGCGACGGCGAGAGCCACAGTTGACGTCCCCATCCCCCGAGCGCACTCTATTCGCCCGGGAGGTCGGCGACCAGTCCTGATCGTCCAGACGTTCGAAACGCAGCGTCGCACCCCCGCTCGATAGGCCTTGCGCCTCCTCTCCGGCGCCCGGCAGTCGGGTCGGCGAGCGCCGGGCGGCGGCTCGGTTTGCACGGTCTCGGGGCTTCGGCTACCATTCCTCGTCCGGTTGGCGGGGCCACGTACCCTGCCGTCCTTTCTGTGTGACCGAAAGCCACGATCGAATCGACAGGAGCAGCGTGCCCACCGTCAACCAGCTCGTCCGCAAGGGTCGCAAGGACCCCAAGACGAAGACGAAGACCCCGGCGCTCCGCGGTGCGCCGCAGAAGCGCGGCGTCTGCACGCGCGTGTACACGACGACCCCCAAGAAGCCGAACTCTGCGCTGCGCAAGGTCGCGCGCGTGCGGCTCACGAACCAGATGGAGGTCGGTGCGTACATCCCGGGCGAGGGGCACAACCTCCAGGAGCACTCGGTCGTCCTCATCCGCGGCGGTCGCGTGAAGGACCTGCCGGGCTTCCGCTACAAGGTCATCCGCGGCGGGCTCGACACCTCGGGCGTCGCCGACCGCCGCCAGGCGCGGTCGAAGTACGGCGCGAAGAGGGGCAGCTGATGCCGCGTCGCGCAGAGATCCAGCCGCGCACAGTCGAGCCGGACGCCGTCTACGGCTCCGTCCTCGTTCAGCAGCTCATCCACCGCGTGATGCTCGACGGCAAGAAGTCGATCGCCGAGCAGGTCGTGTACGACGCGCTGGCGCAGGTCGCGGAGAAGACCGGCAAGTCCGCCGCCGAGGGTCTCGACGCCGCGGTCAAGTCCGTCACGCCGGTGCTCGAGGTTCGCTCGCGCCGCGTCGGCGGGGCGAACTACCAGGTTCCGGTCGAGGTGCCGCCGCGTCGCGGTCGCACGCTCGCCCTTCGCTACCTCGTCACGTACGCGCGCGAGCGGCGCGAGAAGGGCATGCAGAACAAGCTTGCCGCGGAGCTGCTCGACGCGATCAACCAGCAGGGCGGCGCGTTCAAGAAGAAAGACGACATGTACCGGATGGCGCAGGCCAACAAGGCGTTCGCGCACTACCGGTGGTAGAGAGGACTGCATGAGCTCCACGGCAACAGAGGTCGGCCTCGACCGCGTCCGCAACATCGGCATCATGGCCCACATCGACGCGGGCAAGACGACGACGACCGAGCGGATCCTCTACTACACCGGCCGCACCCACAAGCTCGGCGAGGTGCACGAGGGCGCCGCGACGATGGACTGGATGGCGCAGGAGCAGGAGCGCGGCATCACGATCACCTCGGCTGCGACCACGGCGTTCTGGCGCGACCATCGCATCAACATCATCGATACTCCCGGGCACGTGGACTTCACGGTCGAGGTCGAGCGCTCGCTGCGCGTCCTCGACGGCGCGGTCGCCGTCTTCGACTCCGTCGCCGGCGTGCAGCCGCAGTCCGAGACCGTCTGGCGCCAGGCCGACCGCTACGGCGTCCCCCGGATCGCCTTCATCAACAAGATGGATCGCACCGGCGCGAACTTCCTGAACGCGGTGGCGTCGATGCGCGACCGCCTCGGGGCCAACCCGGTTCCGGTGCAGCTGCCGATCGGCGAGGAGGATCAGCACCGCGGCGTCGTCGACCTCGTCGAGATGCAGGCGATCACCTACGACGACGATCTCGGCCAGACGTTCACGGTCGGCGAGATCCCCGCCGACCTCGCCGACGCGGCGCATGCCGCGCATCACGCGTTGATCGACGCGATCGCCGAGCACGACGACGAGCTGATGGAGACGTACCTCGGAGACGAGGCCGCGGTGACGCCCGACATGCTCCGCCGCGGCGCTGCGCGCGGGCACGCTCGCCGACGCGATCACCCCTGTCCTCTGCGGCTCCGCCTTCAAGAACAAGGGCGTGCAGCCCCTGCTCGACGCCGTCGTCGACTACCTGCCGAGCCCGCTCGACGTCCCGGCGGTGCAGGGCACCGATCCGAAGAGCGGCGAGGAGATCACCCGGCCGGCGGCGGAGGACGCGCCGTTCTCGGCGCTCGTCTTCAAGGTGATGTCCGACCCGTACGTCGGCAAGCTCACCTACTTCCGCGTCTACTCCGGCAAGGTCAAGGCCGGCGACCGCGTGCTCAACACGACGAACGGCAAGACCGAGCGGATCGGGCGCATCCTGCAGATGCACGCGAACCACCGCGAGGAGCGCGACGACATCGGCGCGGGCGAGATCGCCGCCGCCGTCGGGATCAAGATCTCGACGACCGGCGACACGCTCTCCGCGGAGACGAAGCCGATCGTGCTCGAGTCGATGACGTTCCCCGATCCGGTGATCTCGGTCGCGATCGAGCCCAAGACGAAGGGCGACCAGGACAAGCTCGGCCAGGGTCTGCAGCGACTCGCCGAGGAGGATCCGACCTTCCGCGTCACCTCGGACGAGGAGACCGGCCAGACGATCATCTCCGGCATGGGCGAGCTCCACCTCGAGATCATCGTCGACCGCCTGATGCGCGAGTTCAAGGTCGACGCGAACGTCGGCCGCCCGCAGGTCGCCTACCGCGAGACCGCGGGACAGGCCGTCGACAAGGTCCAGGGCAAGTTCGTCCGCCAGACCGGCGGCTCGGGCCAGTACGGCGACGTGGTGATCAACCTGATCCCGCAGGAGCCGGGAGCGGGCTACGAGTTCGTCGACAAGGTCGTCGGCGGCAAGATCCCGAAGGAGTACATCAAGCCGGTCGACGAGGGCATCCAGGAGGCGCTCGGCGCCGGGCGTGCTCGCCGGGCTACCCGGTCGTCGACGTCAAGGTCGAGCTGATCGAGGGCTCGTACCACGAGGTCGACTCGAGCGAGCGGGCGTTCAAGATCGCCGGCTCGATGGCCTTCAAGGAGGCGATGAAGCGCGCGAAGCCGAAGCTGCTCGAGCCGATGATGGCCGTCGAGGTCGTCACGCCCGAGGACTACCTCGGCGACGTGATGGGCAACCTCAACGGCCGGCGCGGACGCGTCGAGCACCTGGAGCCGCTCGGCAACTCGCAGACGATCAAGGCGAGCGTGCCGCTGTCGGAGATGTTCGGATACGCGACCGACCTGCGCTCGATGAGCCAGGGCCGCGCGACGTTCACCATGCAGTTCGATCGGTACGAGGACGTGCCGCAGTCCATCGCGGCAGACATCGTGAGCGCCCAGACGGGCGCCTAGGACGACGGTTCGGAAGGAGTCGGAGGACCCAATGGCAAAGCAGAAGTTCGAGCGGTCGAAGCCGCACGTCAACATCGGCACGATCGGTCACATCGACCACGGCAAGACGACGCTGACCGCGGCGATCACGAAGGTCCTCTCGGAGACCGGCACGGGCACGGCGGCGCGCGACTTCGCGTCGATCGACTCGGCTCCCGAGGAGCGCCAGCGCGGCATCACGATCAACACCGCGCACGTCGAGTACGAGACGGCCAACCGGCACTACGCGCACGTCGACTGCCCGGGGCACGCCGACTACATCAAGAACATGATCACGGGCGCCGCGCAGATGGACGGCGCGATCCTCGTGGTCTCCGCCGCGGACGGCCCGATGCCGCAGACCCGCGAGCACATCCTCCTGGCCCGCCAGGTCGAGGTGCCGGCGATGGTCGTCGCGCTCAACAAGGCCGACATGGTCGACGACGAGGAGCTGCTCGAGCTCGTCGAGATGGAGGTGCGCGAGCTCCTCTCCAAGTACGAGTTCCCCGGCGACGACATCCCGATCGTGCGCGTCTCGGCGCTGAAGGCGCTCGAGGGCGACGCGGACTGGACGGCGAAGATCGTCGAGCTGATGGAGGCCGTCGACTCGTACATCCCCGAGCCGACGCGCGACGTCGACAAGCCGTTCCTGATGCCGATCGAGGACGTCTTCACGATCACCGGTCGCGGCACCGTCGTCACCGGGCGCATCGAGCAGGGCAAGATCGAGGTCGGCCAGGAGGTCGAGATCGTCGGCATCCACGAGAAGACCGAGAAGACCACGGTCACCGGGCTCGAGATGTTCCAGAAGATCCTCGACTACGCGCAGGCCGGCGACAACGCGGGTGCGCTGCTCCGCGGCATCAAGCGCGAGGACGTCGAGCGCGGCCAGGTGCTCGCGAAGCCGGGCTCGATCACGCCGCACACGCACTTCAAGGCCGAGGTCTACGTGCTCTCGAAGGACGAGGGCGGGCGTCACACGCCGTTCTTCAACGGCTACCGGCCGCAGTTCTACTTCCGCACGACCGACGTGACGGGCTCGATCAAGCTGCCGGACGGCCAGGAGATGGTCATGCCGGGCGACAACACGACGATGGAGATCGAGCTGATCCAGCCGATCGCCATGGATCAGGGTCTTCGGTTCGCGATTCGCGAGGGTGGCCGCACCGTCGGCGCCGGCGTCGTGACCGAGATCATCAAGTAGGAAGCCGGAAAGGGAGATCGTGGCGCAGCAGAAGATCCGTATTCGGCTCAAGGGCTATGACCACCAGCAGGTGGATCGCTCGGCGTCCCAGATCGTGGAGACGGCGCAGCGGACCGGTGCGACGATCACCGGGCCTGTGCCCCTGCCCACCGAGAAGAACGTGTACTGCGTGATCCGGAGCCCGTTCAAGGACAAGGACTCGCGCGAGCACTTCGAGGTGCGCACGCACAAGCGGTTGATCGACATCCACAGCCCGACGCCCAAGACGGTCGACTCGCTCATGCGCCTCGATCTCCCTGCCGGCGTCGACATCGAGATCAAGCTCTAGGTGACGACGATGAAGGGAATCCTCGGACGCAAGCTGGGCATGACCCAGATCTTCGACCCGGAGACCGGGAACGTCGACGCGGTCACCGTGATCGAGGCCGGTCCGTGCCCGGTCGTCCTCGTGCGGACGTCGGACGCCGACGGCTACGACGCCGTGCAGCTGGCCTATCGAGCCGGTCGCGGAGCGCAAGATCACGAAGGGGGAGCTCGGCCACCTCAAGAAGGCGGGCGTCGACGCGCACCGGCATCTCGTCGAGTTCCGCGGGGCCACCGAGCTCCAGGTCGGCGAGACCGTCACCGTCGAGGCGTTCCAGCCGGGCGACAAGATCAAGGTCTCCGGCGTCTCGATCGGCAAGGGCTTCCAGGGCACGATCAAGCGGCACAACTTCAGCCGCGGCCCGATGTCGCACGGCTCGCACAACATCCGCAAGCCGGGCTCGATCGGTGCGTCGGCCACGCCCTCCGGGTGTTCAAGGGAGTTCGCATGGCCGGCCAGATGGGCGCGAAGCGCGCGACCCAGAAGGGGCTCGTCGTTCACGAGATCGACGGCGAGCGCAACCTGATCCTCGTCCGGGGCGCCGTCCCCGGGCCGCGCAGCGGGCTCGTCGAGATCCGCGGGGAGGAGAGCTGATGGCCGCGAAGGCACAGCTGCTCGGCGGTGGAGACGTCGCTCTCGACGAGACCGTCTTCGAGGCCGAGGTCAAGAAGCACCTCCTGCACGAGACCGTGCGGGCCGAGATGAACGCGCACCGCGCGGGCACGCGTGGCGCGAAGTCGCGCGGGTTCGTCTCGGGCGGTCGCGCCAAGCCGTGGCGCCAGAAGGGCACCGGTCGGGCCAGGCAGGGGACGACGCGTGCGCCGCAGTTCACGGGCGGCGGCGTCGTGTTCGCGCCGGGAATGCGCAGCTTCGACGTCAAGGTCAACCGCAAGGCCCGGCGCGCGGCGCTGCGCGGGGCGCTCTCGCACCACGTCGCAGCCGGCACGCTCGCGGTGCTCGACGGCGACACGTTCGCCGTGCCGTCCACCAAGCAGGCGGTCAAGACGCTCGCCGACTGGGGCCAGCAGATGCCGGTCGTCGTCGTCGCGCACGAGGACGAGGTGGCCGTCGTCAAGTCGTTCCGCAACATCGATCGCGTGCTCGTGACCGTTCCGGCCGAGCTCGAGGTGGCCGCGCTCGTCTGGGCGCGCGCCGTGATCGTCACCCAGGCCGCGCTCCCGATCGTCGAGAGCCGTGCAGGCGCGTCGAAGGAGGACGCATGAGCGTCGAGCCCACCCACATCCTGATCGCACCGGTCGTGTCGGAGAAGAGCTACGCGGGGATCGCCGACCGCGAGTACACGTTCAAGGTGCACCAGGACGCGCACAAGACGCAGGTCCGCCAGGCCGTCGAGCAGCACTTCGGGGTCAAGGTCGAGCGCGTCAACATCGTCAAGGTCCAGGCCAAGCCGAAGCGGCGCGGGCTCATCAAGGGCACGCGGCCAGGCTGGAAGAAGGCCGTCGTCAAGCTCCGCGAGGGCGAGACGATCCAGATCTTCGAAGGGGCACAGGTCTAGTCCGCCATGGCTGTCAAGAAGTACAAGCCCACCAGCGCCGGTCGCCGCACGATGGCCACCTCGAGCTTCGAGGAGGTCACCCGCTCCGAGCCCGAGAAGTCGCTGCTCGAGCCGCTCAAGCGCACGGGTGGGCGGAACAACAACGGCCGGATCACCACCCGGCACCAGGGCGGAGGCCACAAGCGCCGCTACCGGAAGATCGACTTCAAGCGGACGAAGGACGGGATCCCGGCGAAGGTCGCCACGATCGAGTACGACCCCAACCGGTCGGCCCGCATCGCGCTGCTCCACTACGCCGACGGCGCGAAGGCCTACATCCTCGCGCCGGCAGGGCTCAAGGTCGGAGCGGCGGTGCAGTCGGGCCAAGGCGCCGACATCAAGCCCGGGAACGCGCTTCCGCTCGGCGACATGCCCACCGGCACCGTCGTCCACGCCGTCGAGCTCCGACCCGGCCAGGGCGCGAAGATGGCGCGCTCCGCAGGGTCGGGCATCCAGCTCGTCGCCAAGGACGCGCCGTACGCGGTGCTGCGACTGCCGTCCGGCGAGATGCGCCGCGTGCTGCTCACCTGCCGCGCGACCGTCGGCCAGGTCGGCAACAGCGACCACGCCAACGAGTCGAGCGGCAAGGCTGGCCGGAGTCGCTGGCTCGGCAAGCGTCCGTCCGTCCGCGGCACGGCCATGAACCCCGTCGACCACCCACACGGCGGTGGCGAGGGCAAGTCCAAGGGGCACCACCCGGTGACTCCGTGGGGCGTCCCGACGCTCGGGAAGCGCACCCGCAGGAAGCACAAGGAGTCCGACAAGCTGATCGTCCGCGGCCGTCGTCGCGGCAAGGAAAGGCGCTAGTCCATGTCTAGATCGTCCAAGAAGGGCCCGTTCGTCGAGGCGCGGCTGCTCGGCCGCATCGAGGCGATGAACGCGGCCGGGGAGAAGCGGATGATCCGCACCTGGTCGCGCTCCTCCACGATCTTCCCCGACATGGTCGGGCACACGATCGCTGTGCACGACGGGCGCAAGCACGTCCCCGTCTTCGTCAGCGAGCAGATGGTCGGGCACAAGCTCGGCGAGTTCGCGCCGACCCGCACGTTCCGCGGTCACGCCGGCGACAAGCAGGTGAAGAAGCGCTGATGGCGACCACGCAGACACCCCCGATCCAGGTGCGATCGCAGGCCAAGTGGGTCCGCATGTCGGCCCGCAAGGCGCGCCTCGTCCTCGACAACGTGCGCGGTCGCACGGTTCCGGAGGCCCGGACGATCCTGGCCTTCACGTCGCGCGCGGCCGCCGTCGACATCGAGCGCGTGCTGCGCTCGGCCGTCGCGAACGCCGAGTCGGCCCACGGCCTCGACGGCGACGAGCTCGTGGTCCTCGAGGCGTACGCGGACGAAGGCCCTACGCTCAAGCGTTGGCGCGCCCGGGCCCGTGGACGCGTGAACCGGATCCGCAAGCGCACCTGCCACATCACCATCGTCCTCGCGGAGGCGCCGAAGAGCGGCCGTCCTCGCAAGCAGGCAGCAACGGCGCCTGCGACCGAGGCCGCGTCCACGTCCGAGGCGACCGCCGCGGACGAGAAGCCCAAGCGCCGGTCGCCGGCGAAGAAGAAGGAGGCGGTCGCGTAATGGGCCAGAAGGTGCATCCCGGCGGCCTTCGTGTCGGCGTCATCCACGACTGGAAGTCGAACTGGTGGACCGGCAAGAAGGAAGTCGCCGACTACATCGCGGAGGACATCAAGATCCGCGCGCACATCAACGGCAAGCTCGCGCATGCCGGGCTGTCCGACATCCTGATCCGCAAGGACAAGCAGCGGATCACCGTCGACATCTACACCGCGCGCCCCGGCATCGTGATCGGCAAGTCGGGCGTCGAGGTGGACGCGCTCCGCAAGGAGCTCCACGCGATCACGGGCAAGAGCGTCCACATCAACATCAACGAGATCAAGCGGCCCGAGCTCGACGCGCAGCTCGTCGCCCAGTCGATCGCAGAGCAGCTGCAGAACCGCGTCGCCTTCCGGCGCGCGATGAAGCGCGCGCTCGCCTCGGCGATGCGCTCCGGCGCGCAGGGCATCAAGATCCAGTGCGGCGGTCGCCTCGGCGGCGCGGAGATGAGCCGCGTCGAGCGCTACACCGAGGGGCGCGTCCCGCTCCACACGATCCGCGCCGACATCGACTACGGCTTCGCCGAGGCGAAGACGACGTTCGGTCGGATCGGCGTCAAGGTCTGGGTCAACAAGGGCGAGATCATGCCGGAGGGCTACGAGGGCTCCCTCGGTCGTGAGCGGATCACCGAGGCGGACGGCTCGCGTCGGCGTCGTGGTTCGAACACGGAGGGCCTCGGTGCCTCGCGCGAGAGCGGCCGCGGACGGGGCCAGGACCGTGAAGGGCTCGGGCTCGTCCAGCGTCGTCGCCGCCCCGGCGGTGGTCCGGGTGGACGCGGGCAGGGTGGACGTCCCGGTGGGCCTGGCGGTCGCGGGCGTGGCCAGGGTCGTGGCGCTGCTCCCGAGACGCAGGCGCCGCGAGGCGGCGTCAGCGACGCCACGGCCTCTGACGCACCGAGCCCGGAGACCGCGTCGGACGTGTCGCCTGCGACCGCGTCGGACGTGACGCCTGCGACCAGCTCCGACGGGACAGTCGCCGGAGGGGACGCTCCCCAGGGTGGTGAGAGCTGATGCTGCTGCCACGGAAGACAAAGCACCGGAAGCAGTTCCGGGGACGGCGTCGCGGTACTGCGAAGGGACAGACCACGGTCCAGTTCGGGGACTACGGGCTCAAGGCGCTCGAGAACGGCTGGGTCACCAACCGGCAGATCGAGGCTGCTCGTATCGCCATGACGCGCAAGATCCGCCGCGGCGGAAAGGTGTGGATCAACCTCTTCCCGGACAAGCCCTTCACCAAGAAGCCGGCGGAGACCCGCATGGGCTCGGGCAAGGGCTCCCCGGAGGGTTGGGTCGCGGTCGTCAAGCCGGGACGCGTTCTGTTCGAGCTCTCGGGCGTGCCCGAGCCGCTGGCCCGCGAGGCCCTGCGGCTGGCCGGTCAGAAGCTCCCGGTGCGGGTGAAGTTCGTCAAGCGGGAGGCTGATCTCTTTGAAGGCTAAGGACCTGCGCGAGCTGAGCGACGAGGACATCGATCTCAAGCTCGCCGAGAGCCGTCAGGAGCTCTTCAACCTCCGCTTCCAGTCCGCGACCGGGGCGTTGGAGAACGGCGCACGTCTGCGCACCGCGAAGCGCGAGATCGCGCGGATCCTCACGATCAAGCACGAGCGGGCGCGGCTCGGGAAGGTGTGAACGAGATGGCTGAGAAGAAGAGCACGAAGAAGAAGGATGCGAAGCCGGCCGACGAGGTCGTCGCCGACGCGATCGTGGAAGAGGTCGAGGCGGTCGCCGAGGTCGAGGCTGTGGTCGAGGAGGCTGCTGCCGAGGAGGTCGCGGAGGTCGTCGCCGAGGTCGAGGTGATCGAGGCTGTGGTCGAGGAGGCTGCTGCCGAGGAGGTCGCGGAGGTCGTCGCCGAGGTCGAGGTGATCGAGGCTGTGGTCGAGGAGGCTGCTGCCGAGGAGATCGCGGAGATCGTCGCCGAGGTCGAGGAGATCGAGGCGGAGGTCGAGGCCGAGGCGGTCGCCGAGGTCGAGGAGATCGTCGCGGAGGCCGAAGCGATCGAGGAGGCCGTCACCGAGGCAGTCGCCGAGGGGACGCTCACGTCCGCCGAGGGCGAGGAGATCGATGAGGCCGTCGAGGCCGCCGTCGCCGACGCGATCGTGGAGGAGGCCGAGGCGGTCGCCGAGGTCGAGGCCGTGGTCGAGGAGGCTGCTGCCGAGGAGGTCGCGGAGATCGTGGCCGAGGTCGAGGTGGCCGAGGCCGTGGTCGAGGAGGCTGCCGTCGAGGAGGTCGCGGAGATCGTGGCCGAGGTCGAGGTGGCCGAGGCCGTGGTCGAGGAGGCTGCTGTCGAGGAGGTCGCGGAGATCGTGGCCGAGGTCGAAGAGATCGAGGCCGAGGTCGAGGAGGCCGCCGTCGAGGAGGTCGCCGAGGTCGCCGCCGCAGTGGCAGCGCCATCCGGTCCGAAGCCGAAGAAGAAGCGCCTCCCGCGCTCCGAGCGCCGTCAGCGCTCGAAGCCGAAGCGTGAGAAGCCCTCCGAGCGCAAGCCGATCGTCCGGCTCGAGAAGCCCGAAGGCGATCGTGGTCGACGCCAGGAGCGGCAGGGCACCGTCGTCTCCGACGCGATGGACAAGACCATCGTCGTCAAGGTCGAGGTCGTCAAGGCCCATCCGAAGTACAAGAAGGTCGTCCGTCGCAGCGTGAAGTTCCACGCCCATGACGAGCGTGGCGAGGCGAAGGTCGGCGACGTGGTCAGGATCGTCGAGACCCGGCCGCTGTCGAAGACGAAGCACTGGCGGCTCGCCGAGATCGTGGAGGCCGCGAAGTGATCCAGCAGGAATCCCGCCTCAAGGTCGCCGACAACACCGGCGCCCGCGAGCTCCTCTGCATCCGCGTGATGGGAGGCTCGCATCGGCGATACGCACGGGTCGGTGACGTGATCGTCGCTACAGTGAAGGCCGCGACCCCGCAGGGCACGGTCAAGAAGGGCGACGTCGTGAAGGCGGTCGTCGTCCGGACGAAGAAGCCCTACGGGCGCAACGACGGCACGTTGATCGGGTTCGACGAGAACGCGGCCGTCATCATCGACAACCAGAACAACCCGCGCGGCACGCGCATCTTCGGGCCGGTCGCCCGTGAGCTGCGCGAGAAGAACTTCATGAAGATCGTCAGCCTCGCTCCCGAGGTGCTCTAGAGATGGCTACAACGATGAAGATCAAGAAGGGTGACCTCGTCCAGGTGCTCGCCGGCAAGGATCGCGGCAAGCAGGGACGGGTCATCGAGGCGCGCCCACGCGACGGTCGCGTGATCCTCGAGAACCTCAACCTGGCGAAGCGCCACACGAAGCCGCGCCCCGTGCGCGACTCCACCCGGATGGGCGGCGCGACGATCATCCCCGGCGGGATCATCGAGAAGCCGATGCCGCTCGACGTGTCGAACGTCATGCTCGTCTGCCCGACGTGCAAGCAGCCGACCCGGGTGGGGAGCAAGGTCAAGGATCTCAAGGGCGAGGCGGTGCGGGTGCGCGTGTGCAAGCGCAGCGGCTGCGGGGAGGAGATCGACGCGTGAGCACCACCGAGACCTACGTGCCGCGCCTCAGGGAGCGCTACGACACGGAGATCAAGCCCGCGCTCCGCGAGGAGCTCGAGATCCCGTCCGTGATGAGCGTGCCCAAGGTGACGAAGATCACCCTCAACATGGGGGTCGGCGACGCGAAGACCGACGCGAAGGCCATGGACGCGGCGATCGAGGAGCTCTCCACGATCGCCGGCCAGCGGGCGCAGGTGCGCAAGGCGCGCAAGTCGATCGCGAGCTTCAAGCTCCGCGAGGGCATGCCCGTCGGCGCGCGCGTGACGCTGCGGGGCGCCCGGATGTACGAGTTCCTCGATCGGCTCGTGTCGATCGCGCTGCCGCGCATCCGCGACTTCCGCGGGCTCAACCCCGATTCGTTCGACGGCCGGGGCAACTACTCGCTCGGCATCAAGGAGCAGGTCATCTTCCCCGAGATCGATTACGACGCGGTGCAGACGATCCGGGGCCTCGACATCGCGATCACGACCACGGCGGAGACTGACGAGCACGCGCGGGCGCTGCTGCGCCACCTCGGGCTCCCGTTCGCCACTGAGAGAAGGGACGGCTGATGGCCAAGACATCGCTGCGCGTCAAGCAGAAGCGCGCACCGAAGCACAAGGTGCAGGCCTACACGCGCTGCAACAAGTGCGGCCGGCCTCGTGCCGTGTACAAGAAGTACCGGCTCTGCCGGATCTGCCTGCGCGACCTCGCCCACGAGGGCGCGATCCCGGGCATGACGAAGAGCAGCTGGTAAGGACATCCACTTCGTGAATGTCCTAGGAAGAACACCGAGCGAGAACACACCCATGATGACGCATCCCGAGTTCACAATCACGACGGAAGTGCCAGGGGCATGCCTTTCCCCTAGCGCTTCTTCCGGAGGAAGAAGTGCTTACTGATCCGATCGCAGACATGCTCACCCGCATCCGCAACGCGAACCGCGCGATGCACGACTCTGCCGCGATGCCGACCTCCCGCATGAAGGAGGAGATCGCGCGCCTGCTCAAGGACGAGGGCTACATCAAGGACTTCAAGGTCGTCGAGGGCGAGCCTTTTGCGACGCTGGTCGTCGAGCTCAAGTTCGGCAAGAACCGCGAGCGCGTGATCACCGATCTCAAGCGCGTCTCCAAGCCCGGCCGCCGGGTCTACGCACGGAAGGATCGTCTCCCGCGCGTCCTCGGGGGCTTCGGCACCGCCATCCTGTCCACCTCGAACGGGGTGATCACGAGCCGTCAGGCCGCAGAGCGCGGCGTGGGCGGCGAGGTGATCGCCTTCGTGTGGTAGCGCCATGAGCCGAATCGGCAGACGCCCCATCGAGGTTCCCGCCGGTGTCACCGTCGAGGTCTCGCCCGGCGGCAACGTCAAGGTCAGCGGCCCGCTGGGCGCGCTCGAGCAGCAGGTCCCCGACCGGATGAAGATCGAGCAGGGCGACGGCGTGATCACCGTCGAGCGCCCGACCGACCGCGGCTCCGACCGCTCCCTGCACGGGCTGACGCGGACGCTCGTCGCGAACATGGTCGAAGGCGTCACGAAGGGATACGAGAAGCAGCTCGAGATCCAGGGCGTCGGGTATCGCGCCCAGCTCAAGGGCTCCGACCTCGAGCTCGCGGTCGGCTACTCGCATCCCGGTGCTGATCGAGCCGCGCGAGGGCATCAGCTTCGACGTACCCGCCCCGACCCAGATCATCGTCAAGGGAATCGACAAGCAGGCCGTCGGCCAGACGGCGGCGGAGATCCGCAAGGTCCGGCCGCCTGAGCCGTACAAGGGCAAGGGCATCCGCTACCACGGTGAGCACGTCCGCAGAAAGGTCGGCAAGCGAGCATGAGCATCTCGATCGTCATCGGCCGCAAGGCGGCCGCTTCAGGGGGCTGCCGCGGCGGGCGGATGCCCGCGGCGGGGATCCGCTCCTGCGGATGTCCGTCTTGCGGGAAGGAGGTGCAGGCATGACCCAGCTGACAACCCGCGAGGCACGCCTGCGACGGCATCGCCGCGTGCGCGGCAAGGTGTCGGGCACGGCCGAGCGGCCGCGGCTCGCCGTCTTCCGCTCGAACCGTGGCGTCTTCGCCCAGCTGATCGACGACGAGGCCGGGCGCACCCTGGCCTCCGCGAGCTGGCTCGAGATCCGCTCGTTCAAGGGCAGCAAGACAGATCAGGCCGCCGAGGTCGGGAAGGCGCTCGCCGCTGCGGCCGGCAAGGCCGGCATCACGCGGTGCGTGTTCGACCGTGGCGGCTACCTGTACCACGGACGCGTCAAGGCGCTCGCCGACGGCGCGCGCGAGGGAGGGCTGGAGTTCTGATGGCAGCTGAGATCGCCGAGACGCGTGAGCTCAAGGAGCGCGTGATCGAGATCAACCGCGTCGCGAAGGTCGTCAAGGGCGGCCGGCGCTTCTCGTTCACGGCGCTCGTCGTGATCGGAGACGAGGTCGACCGGGTCGGCGTCGGGTACGGGAAGGCGCGCGAGGTTCCGCTCGCCATCTCGAAGGCCGTCGACGATGCGAAGAAGAACCTCTTCACGGTTCCGAAGCACGGCAGCACGATCACCCACGGCATCACGGGTGAGTTCGACGCTGCGCGCGTCGTGCTCCGCCCCGCGAGCGAGGGCACCGGGGTCATCGCCGGCGGCGGCGTCCGCGCCGTGCTCGAGCTCGCCGGGATCCGGGACGTGCTCTCGAAGAGCCTCGGCACGACCAACCCGATCAACATGGCGAAGGCGACCGTCGACGGGCTGAAGCGTCTCCGTCGGCCCGAGGACGTCGCACGAGCCCGCGGCAAGTCGATCGACGACGTGCTGCCGCCGAAGCGCGTCGTGGAGGCGCTCGAGGAGGAGACCGCCCCGGCCGTCTCGGAGGTCACGGCGTGAGCACCGTCAAGATCACCCAGGTGCGAAGCGTGGTCGGACAGAGCCAGAAGCACCGCGGCACGCTGCGCTCGCTCGGGCTCGGGACGATCGGCAGGACGGTCGAGCACACGATGAACCCGGCCCTCGAGGGCAAGCTGCGCCACGTCGCGCACCTCGTCCGGGTCGAAGGGCGGTGAGCTGAGATGGACGAGACGACGGAAGAGCTGAACCTCACGACCCTCCGGCCCGCGCAGGCGCGCAAGGAGCGCAAGCGCGTCGGCCGCGGCATGGGCTCGGGCAAGGGGCGTTACTCCGGCCGGGGCATCAAGGGGCAGAAGTCACGTGCGGGCTCGCACAAGATGCCGGGCGGGTTCGAGGGCGGCCAGATGCCGATCGACATGCGGCTCCCGAAGCTGCGGGGCAACACCTCAGCGGATGCGATGCCGATCGGGCCGTTCCGCACCTACAGCCAGCCGGTCAACCTCAGCTCGCTCGAGGAGCGATTCGCCCCCGGCGAGGAGGTCACCCCCGAGTCGCTGAAGGCGAAGGGGCTCATCCGCAAGGTCTCGGTGGACGTGAAGATCCTCGGCGTCGGTGAGCTGACGAAGAGCCTCTCGATCTCGGCGCACGGCTTCTCGAAGACGGCGCGCGAGAAGATCGAGGCCGCGGGCGGCACGATCGTCTGGCTGCGCGGCGAGCCGGTCGATCGCCCGAAGAAGCCGAAGACACGCAAGCGGCCGGCTTCGTCCGAGAGTGACGCCGACGTTCGGGATGACGACGTCCTCGCACCAGACGATGCCGTCGACGCCGATGCAGCTGCGGAGGACGAGGTTGTCTCCTAGGGGAACAGCGGTGGGGCCGAAGGCGTAGCCGATGTTCTCCTGGCTTGCCAACGCGTGGCGCGTCCCGGAGATCAGGCGGCGCCTGCTCTTCACGGCGTTCGCGCTCGCGATCTACCGGCTGGGATCGTGGATCCCGGCTCCGGGCGTCGACGCCCAGGCGATCGACCAGTACCTCTCGCGCACGGGGGGGATCTTCAACCTGCTCAACCTCTTCTCGGGCGGCGCGCTGAGCCAGTTCTCGGTCTTCGCGCTCGGGATCATGCCGTACGTCACGGCCTCGATCATCGTGCAGCTGATGACCGTGGTGATCCCCCGGCTCTCCGAGCTCCAGAAGGAGGGTGAGTCCGGCTACGCGACCATCAACCAGTACACGCGGTACCTGACCGTGGTGCTCGCCGCGCTTCAGGCGCTCGGCTACGCGTTCCTGTTCAAGAACCAGGGCGTGCTCGAGGCCAACGCCGGCCGGATGACGCTGATCATCGTGACGCTCACCACCGGCACCGTCCTGCTCATGTGGATCGGCGAGCAGATCACCAAGCGCGGGATCGGCAACGGCATCTCGATCCTGATCTTCGCATCGATCCTCACCGGTCTCCCGCTGGGCATCACGGCCTGGTGGAACGGTGGGCCGATGGAGCGCATCTTCTTCCCGCTGATCGCTCTCGCGATCGTCGCCGCCGTGGTGTTCGTCCAGGAGGGGCAGCGCCGCATCCCGATCCAGTACGCGAAGCGTCAGGTCGGGCGGCGCCAGGTCTCGGGCGGCTCGACCTACCTGCCGCTGCGCGTCAACATGGCCGGCGTGATCCCGGTGATCTTCGCCGCGGCGATCCTTGCCTTCCCGGCGACCATGGCGCAGTTCTTCCCGGGGACGCAGGGGTTCGTGAACACGTACTTCCAGCCGGGCGACTGGCTCTATCTGCTGATCGAGGCAGGGATGATCGTCGTGTTCGCGTTCTTCTACACCGCGGTGCAGTTCAACCCGGTCGAGCAGGCGGACAACCTGCGCAAGCACGGCGGCTACATCCCGGGGATCCGGCCCGGTCCACCGACCGCGCAGTACCTCGACCGGGTCCTCACCCGTCTGACGCTTCCCGGCTCGCTCTTCCTCGCGGCCGTCGCGATCCTTCCGAGCCTGTTCATCCGCTACGGCGGGTTCTCGCAGGCCAGTGCCGGTGCGCTCGGCGGCACGTCCGTGCTGATCGCGGTCGGCGTCGCGCTCGACACGATGCGGCAGATGGAGTCGCAGATGATGATGCGCAATTACGAGGGCTTCCTGCGGTGAACCTGCCTCGTCCTCGGCCCGCAGGGGTCGGGCAAGGGCACGCAGGCGAAGCGCATCGCAGAGGATCACGGCGTCCCGCACGTCTCGACCGGCGACATGTTCCGTGCCGCGATCGCCGATGCGACCCCGCTCGGCAAGAAGGTCAAGGCGGTCCTCGACAGCGGTGCGCTCGTCTCCGACGAGCTCACGATCGCACTCGTGGAGGAGCGCCTCGGGCTCGAGGACGCGGCAGCGGGGTTCGTCCTCGACGGCTTTCCCCGGACGCTCGCGCAGGCGGAGGCGCTCGACGCGCTGCTCTCGCGACACGGGCGGCAGCTCGACCGGGTGCTGTTCTTCGACCTCTCGGACGAGCTCGCGACCGAGCGGATCAGCGGCCGCGCAGCTGCCGAGGGGCGCACGGACGACACCCCGGAGGTGATCGCGACGCGTCTGCGCGCTCTACCACGAGCAGACCGAGCCGCTGGTCGAGCACTACCGCGCCGCCGGCGTCCTGATCGACGCTGCACGCGGAGCGCACGATCGACGAGGTCCACGACGAGATCTCGGCCGCGCTGGCGCTCGTCGGCGAGTCGACATGATCATCCGCAAGGGGCCTGCGGAGCTCGAGCGGATCGCGCGTGCAGGCGACGCTCGTCGCAGCCACCATCGCCCACGTGGGCGAGAGGATCGAGCCGGGGATCACGACGGCGGAGCTGGACGACATCGCCGACGCGTTCATCCTCGCGGCGGGTGGATCCTCCGCCTCCCGCGGGTACCGCGGCTATCCCGCCTCGATCTGCATCTCCCCGAACGACGTCGTCGTGCACGGCATCCCCGGCGGCCACGTCGTCGCAGAGGGCGACCTCGTCACGATCGACGTCGGGGCCGTGCTCGACGGCGCGATCGCCGACAGCGCCTACACCTTCGGCGTCGGCGCGGTCGAGCCGGAGGCGCAGCGGCTGCTCGACGTCTGCCAGGAGGCGCTCGCGGCCGGCATCGCGCAGGCGACCGTCGGGAACCGGATCGGTGACATCTCGAACGCCGTGCAGGTCGTCGTCGAGGATGCGGGCTTCTCCGTCGTGCAGGAGCCTCGTCGGGCACGGCGTGGGGCGCCACTACCACGAGGATCCCCACGTCCCGAACTTCGGCCAGCCCGGACGCGGCCCCAAGCTCTCGGAGGGGATGACGATCGCGATCGAGCCGATGATCACCGTCGGGAGTCCCGAGGTGTGGCTCGACCAGGACGGCTGGACGATCTCGACGGAGGACGGCTCGCTCGCCGCCCACTTCGAGCACACCGTCGCGATCCTGCCCGACGGCCCGAGGATCCTGACGCCCCGCGTGGGCATCGCAGCGGGGAAGACGTGACGCAGATGGTCTGCTACACTGCGCGGCCCGCAGAGCGGCTGTTCGTCGCTGCCCTGCGTGGATCTCATGACATTGCGACGGTGAGGCGGACGACGCGCGCAGGAAGCACGGTGGCCACAACGAGGGACGCGATCGAGGTCGGGACGCCCGGCCCTGCAACCCTCGGTGCCAGGGTGAGGTGGAGCTTCCCACCACGCCAGGGCGCGCGACCGACTCACCATCCGTCCCAGGTACCCAGGAGCTCTTCGTGAAAGTCCGTCCCTCGGTGAAGCCCATGTGCGAGCGCTGCCGCGTGATCAAGCGGCACGGTCGGACCATGGTGATCTGCACCAATCCCAGGCACAAGCAGCGGCAGGGCTAGGAGAAACGATTTGGCACGCATCGCCGGCGTCAACCTTCCGAACGGCAAGAGGCTCGAGATCGGGCTGACGTACATCTACGGGATCGGTCAGTCCACGGCGCAGAAGATCTGCGACGACCTGGGCCTGTCCCGCGACCAGAAGGTCAAGGACCTCACGGACGACGAGGTCTCCAAGCTCCGCGCCTACATCGACGCGAACGTCGAGGTCGAGGGCGACCTCCGGCGTGAGCGTTCGCAGTCGATCAAGCGGCTGTCCGAGATCGGCTGCTACCGGGGAGTGCGCCATCGTCGCGGACTGCCGGTGAACGGGCAGAGGACGAAGACCAACGCTCGCACCCGCAAGGGACCGAAGAAGACCGTCGGCCGCGGGAAGAAGGGGAAGTAGATGGCACCTCCGCGCAAGGCAGCGGCCTCCCGTGGCCGGACGCGTCGCCGCGTCCGCAAGAACGTCGCCATCGGACAGGCGCACATCAAGACCTCGTTCAACAACACGATCGTGTCCCTCACCGACAAGGACGGGAACGTGATCGCCTGGGAGTCCGCCGGCTCGGCCGGGTTCAAGGGCTCGCGCAAGTCGACGCCGTTCGCCGCGCAGGTCACGGCCGAGAACGCCGCGCGGAAGGGAATGGAGCACGGCCTGCAGAAGGTCGAGGTGCTCGTCAAGGGGCCCGGCTCCGGCCGTGAGACCGCGATCCGCTCGCTCCAGGCTGCGGGTCTGGAGATCCTCGGCGTGAAGGACGTCTCGCCGCAGGCCCACAACGGTGTCCGACAGAAGAAGCGGCGGAGGGTCTAGGCATGGCGAGAGACATCGGAGCCAAGTGCCGGGTCTGCCGGCGCGAGGGGATCAAGCTGTTCCTCAAGAGCGAGCGCTGCCTCACCGAGAAGTGCGCGCTCGAGCGCCGGTCGTATCCGCCGGGCGAGCACGGGCGTGGCCGGATCAAGCAGAGCGAGTACCTGCTCCAGCTGCGCGAGAAGCAGAAGGCGCGCCGCTACTACGGGCTGCTCGAGAAGCAGTTCCGCAACACCTACGAGAAGGCGTCCCGAGGCTCAGGCCCGACGGGCGAGAACCTCCTCCGCATGCTGGAGACGCGGCTCGACAACGTCGTGTACCGCCTCGGCTTCGCCGGGTCGCGGGCCCAGGCGCGCCAGCTCGTGCGCCATGGCCACTTCCTCGTCAACGGACGCCGGGTCAACATCCCGAGCTTCGGAGTGCGTCCCGACGACATCGTCTCGCTCAAGACCGGCAGCCCGGCCGAGCCGATCGTCCGCGACGCGACCGACCTCACCGCATCGGTCGCTCCCTGGCTCCAGGCCGACCACGACGGACTCACGGGCAAGATGCTGAAGTGGCCCGAGCGGGCGGAGATCGACACGCCCGTCCAGGAGTCCCTCATCGTCGAGCTCTACTCGAAGTAGGGGCGGGGCCCGCCCCACCCGTGCCGCACCGCGGCACACCCGTTTCGCGATTGCTGAATGAACTGAAAGGACCGCATTGGCCAGCCTGATGGACTTCCAGATCCCGAAGATCGTCTCGGAGGACGCCGACGAGCGCTCCGGTCGTTTCACGATCGAGCCCCTCGACCGCGGCTTCGGCTACACGTTCGGGAACTCGCTGCGCCGCGTCCTGCTCTCGTCGCTCGAGGGCGCAGCCGTGACCGCCGTGAAGATCGAGGGCGTCTCGCACGAGTTCACGACGCTCCAGGGCGTGCGCGAGGACGTGACGGACATCATCCTCAACCTCAAGGATCTCATCTGCCGCCTGCACGGCGAGTCCCCCGAGATCGAGGTGCACATCTCGAAGAAGGGCCCGGGCATCGTCACCGCCTCCGACATCGAGGCGCCTGCCGACCTGGAGATCCTCAACACGGATCTCGAGCTCGCGCACCTCGCGGACAAGGGCAAGCTCGAGATGACGATCACCATCGGCCGAGGCCGCGGCTACGTCCCGGCCGAGCTGAACCGGGGCCCCGAGACTGCGATCGGCGTCATCCCGATCGACTCGATCTTCTCGCCAGTGCGCAGGGTCGCGTACGAGGTCGACGCCGCCCGCGTCGGGCAGCGCACCGACTACGACCGCCTCACGCTCGACGTGATGACGGACGGGTCGATCGAGCCCAAGGAGGCGATCGGGCAGGCAGCCGAGATCCTGATCCGCCAGCTCGCGATCTTCACCGACCTCGATCGGATCGAGGGCTTCGGTGAAGCGGCAGCCGGCGAGGTCGAGGTGCCGACCACGTCCCACGGGATGGAGAACTTCCCGATCGAGGAGCTCGAGCTCGGCGTCCGCTCGTACAACTGCCTCAAGCGCGTCGGCATCGAGACGATCGGCGACCTGACCTCGAAGAGCGAGGCAGAGCTCGGCGCGATCCCGAACTTCGGCAAGAAGTCGATCGACGAGGTGCGCGAGACCCTGGCCGCCCACGGCCTGACGCTCAAGGGCGAGGAGCTGCCCTAGCCCATGCGCCACGCCAACGCAGGCAAGAAGCTCGGGCGAGATGCATCGCATCGCAAGGCCCTGTACTCGAACCTCGCCGGTGCGCTGATCACCCACGGGCGGATCGAGACCACAGAGGCGAAGGCGAAGGCCGTCAAGCCGCTGGCCGAGAAGATGATCACGCTCGGCAAGCGCGGCGACCTCCACGCCCGTCGCCAGGCGATGGCCGAGCTGCGCTCGAACGACGTCGTCCACAAGCTCTTCTCGGACGTCGCACCGCGCTTCGCCGAGCGCGAGGGCGGGTACACGCGGATCGTCAAGCTCGGCCCGCGCCAGGGTGACGCGGCGAACATGGCGCTCCTCGAGCTCGTCGACCACGACCCCTCCGCCTGACGCTCGGCCGGCGGGCTCCCGCCGGGCAGAGCCCGGCTTCGCCCGCCTCGCGCCGCTGAGCGCACCGGGCCCGGGGTCTGGCGCCGGCGGAGCCGGAGCCTGACCCCCTCTGCGCACGAGAGGGCCCGGGGGCCGCGGTCTTGCCGTGACGGCGGGTCGACGAAGCGCCTACCCTGACGGGCATGCTCACGGTCATCGCCATCGTTCTCGCGATCCTCGTCCTGCCCTCGCCGTGGGGCGCCGTTGCGGTCGTGTGCGCTGCCGTCGTGGACGTCGCCGAGACGGGAGCCTTCCTCTGGTGGACACGCCGACGACGTCCGACGGTCGGCGTCGAGACCTTCATGGGCCGAGAGGCGACCGTCGTTCGCGCAACCGATCCCGTCGGTCAGGTCGCGCTCGACGGTGAGCTGTGGACTGCCCGATCGGACGTCGCTCACGCTCCCGGCTCCCGCGTCGTCGTCCGCTCGGTTGAAGGGCTGACGCTCACGGTCGAAGGCCCTTCCGGCGGATCCGGCGTCACCGAGAGCCGTCCATGACCACGTGGCTTCGCCTGGTCCTCGAGTACGAGGGCACGTCGTTCCACGGATGGGCCCGGCAGCCCGACCGGCGGACGATCGAGGGCGTTCTCCACGATGCGCTCGACCGGACGTTCCCTCACTGGGGGGAGCTCGCGGTCGCCGGCCGCACCGACGCAGGCGTGCACGCGACCGGGCAGGTCGCGACCGTGCAGGTCGACGGCGGGCCGCCTGCCGAGCGGGCCGCCGAGGCTCTCAACACGGCGCTCCCTGGCGACATCGCGATCCTTCGCGCCGAGCCCGCCCCTCAGGGCTTCCACGCGCGCTTCTCGGCGACGAGCCGCTCGTACCGCTACGTCGTGCACGCGTCGGGGACGCGCAGCGCGCTGCGCGCGCGTCGGGCGCTGTGGTGGCCACGCCCGATCGACGAGGCGCGGCTCGCAGCGGAGGCGGCAGCGCTGGCCGGCACTCACGACTTCACGGCGTTCACGCCCGCGGAGACCCAGCACGTCGTCTTCGTCCGCACGGTGCGGGAGGCGGGCTGGGAACGGCGGGGCTCCGAGCTGCACTTCACGATCACCGCCGACTCGTTCCTGCGCCACATGGTGCGCTCGCTCGTCGGGACGATGCTCGAGAGGCGAGAGATCGCCCCGCTGCTCGCCGGCCGGCCGCGCGCAGACGGCGGGCTCACCGCTCCGCCGTGGGGGCTCTACCTCGAGCGCGTCGCCTACGAGGACGACGACCTCGCCGACTCCTTCCTCGCGGGGCGGCTCGAGCGTCCGATCTCTCACGAGGAGCACGTGCGGCTTGCGCTCGTCGTGCTGCGCCGGCTCGGGCCCGATCACGGCCCCGCTGCCGTCGTCGAAGGGCTGAGAGGCCTGACAGAGCGTCTCGGCGCGCGCCGATCGGTTCGATCCCGAGCTCACGGCCCGGTGGCTCGGCGCCCTCCAGGCGCTCGTCGCGGAGGAGACGAGGGTGGGGATCGCGGATCTGCTGCGCGCGCGTCCGGAGCTGCTCAGGCGCGACCTGATGGGCGACCCGGCCTGGGCGCGGAACGAGGACAGGGGTGAGGCTCCCTCCTGACCCGGCGGGATACGATCGCGCGGTGCGCAGATCGGTCGTCCTCTTCGATCTCGACGGCACGCTCATCGACAGCGGCCCGATCATCATGGCCTCGATGCGCCATGCGTCTCTGACGGTGCTCGGGCGCGAGCCAGACGAGGATCGGGTGCGCGCCGCGATCGGCGGGCCGGGCCTGATCGCCCAGATGCGCGACCTCGACCCCGACCGGGTCGACGAGCTCGTCGCGGTCTATCGGGCCCACAACGAGCCGTTGCACGCCGAGCTCGAGGCGTTCGACGACGTCCTCGAGCTGCTGCCCGTGCTGCTCGAGCGCGGCCACAGGCTCGGGATCGTGACCGCGAAGAGACGCTCGACCGTCGGGCTCGCGATGGATCGCTTCCCAGTCCTGCGCGAGCTGACCGAGGTGCTCGTCGGGGCGGAGGACACGGAGCGGCACAAGCCCGATCCGGATCCGATCCTCGAGGGCATCGCGCGCCTCGGGGCGGCTGCGGGCGATGCCGCGTACGTCGGAGACTCGCCGTTCGACGTCCGCGCCGCGAAGGCCGCCGGGGTGCTCGCGGTCGCCGTCACGTGGGGTGGGATCCACGGAGCCGAGGCTCTGCGCGCGGAGGGGCCCGACCATCTCGTCTCGACGCCCGAGGAGCTGCTCGATGTCCTCTGAGGTGGTCTCGCGGGCCGTCGAGCTGCGGCTGCTGCTCGCCCGGCAGGCGCACGCGTACTACGTCCTCGACGAGCCCGAGGTCCCGGACGCGGTCTACGACGCCCTCTACGACGAGCTCGTCGCGCTCGAGGCGGCACATCCCGAGCTCGTCGCGCCGGACTCGCCGACGCAGCGGGTCGGGAGCACGCCGTCCGCGGGCTTCCAGAAGGTCGCCCACCTGCTCGCGATGGGCTCGCTCGAGAAGGTGACCGACGAGGACGGCCTCCTCAAGTGGGCCGACGACGTCCGCAAGCGGCTCGGCACCGACGAGCCCGTCGCGTACGTCCTCGAGCCGAAGATCGACGGGTCGGCGATCTCGCTCGTGTACGAGCAGGGCCTCTTCGTGCGTGGTGCGACCCGCGGCGACGGCGAGCGCGGTGAGGACGTGACCGCCAACCTCCGCACGATCGACACCGTGCCCCTCCGCGTGCTCGTGGCGGAGGGCGAGCAGCCGCCGTCACTGCTCGAGGTGCGTGGGGAGGTCTACTTCCCGCTCTCCGGCTTCGCCCGCTTCAACGCTGCCCAGGTGGCCGCGGGGAAGAAGGAGGCGCCGAACCCGCGCAACGCCGCGGCCGGCTCCCTTCGGCAGCTGGACGCGCGCATCACCGCTGAGCGCCCCCTGGCGCTCTGGGCGTACGGCGTCGGTGCGCACGAGGGCGGCGACCTGCCGGGAACGCACTCGGAGATGCTGGCGTGGCTGCGTGACCATGGCTTTCGGGTCAACCCGCACGCGACGCGGCTCGAGACGATCGAGGAGGTCGCCGAGGCGTGCCGCGCGTGGGAGACGCGCCGGTCGGAGCTCGACTACGAGATCGACGGGATCGTGATCAAGGTCGACGATCTCGCGCAGCAGGAGCGACTCGGGGCGCTTCACCAGCGGCCGCGCTGGGCGCGGGCGTTCAAATGGGCGCCGACGACCGCCGTCACGACGCTGCGACGCATCCACATCCGCGTCGGGCGCACCGGCAAGCTCAACCCGTGGGCCGAGCTCGAGCCGGTCGAGGTCGGTGGCGTGACGGTCTCGACGGCCACGCTCCACAACGAGGAGGACATCAACCGCAAGGACATCCGCGAGGGCGATCGCGTGATCGTCCAGCGGGCGGGCGACGTGATCCCGCAGGTGGTCGGCCCCGCCGGGGAGCACGTGCCGGGGACGGTGCCGTTCCGGATGCCCGTGCGCTGTCCGCTGTGCGACGCGCCGGTCGAGAAGCCCGAGGGCGAGGTCAACCACCGCTGCCCGAACCGCGCCTGCCCCTCGCGCGGGCTCGAGACGCTGATCCACTGGGTCAGCGCCGCGATGGACATCGAGGGAGTCGGCGAGCAGTTCGTGCGAAAGCTCTGGGACGAAGGGCTTCTCCGCTCGATGCCCGATCTCTACCGGCTGACTGCCGAGCAGCTCGTCGGGATCGAAGGCTACGGCGAGATCTCGGCAGCGCGGGCGATCGACGCGATCGACCGCTCGCGTGCGCAGCCGTTCTCACGTGTTCTCTTCGGGCTCAACATCCCCAAGGTCGGCTGGGTGCTCGCGCGGAACCTCGCCCGCGATCTCGGCTCGATGACAGCCCTCGCCGAGGCGACGCAGGAGAGGATCGAGCAGGTCGAGGGGTTCGGTCCGGACCGGGCCGAGCTCGTGACGGAGTGGTTCGCCGATCCCGAGAACCGAGCCCTCGTCGCCGAGCTCGCCGAGCTCGGGCTGACCGTGACCGCCGGCGAGGCGGAGCGCCCCGCAGCAGGGCGTCTCACGGGTTCGCAGTACGTGATCACGGGCACGCTCGAGGGGTTCACGCGGGAGGAGGCGAAGGCCGCGCTCGAGGCGCTGGGGGCGAAGGTGACCGACTCCGTCTCGAGGAAGACGACGGGGGTCATCGTCGGCGAGAGCCCCGGCTCGAAGGTCGGGAAGGCGGAGAAGGCGGGCGTGCCGATCCTGGCGGAGTCGGATCTCGTGGCGCTCCTGCGCGGCGACTGAGCCTCAGGCAGCGACGTCCTGCGAGAGCAGCGTCACGAATCGGTCCTGCGCCTCCCGGGCTGCCCAGGACGCGACGGGTGACCCGTTCTGGAGGACGGCGAACGCGACCGTGCCGCGAACGACGCCGGAGAGCGTGCACGCGAGGTTGGTGGTGCCGGTCTTCCCGATCACGGCGCGGTGCGGCATCCCGTAGCGACGGGACAGCGTCCCGGAGACGCCCGCGATCGCGAGCGACCGCCGGAACGGCTCGCGTACGGCCGGGTCGGCATACGCAGCCCGGATCACACCGACCAGGGCGGCCGCCGTCATCCGATCGGCGCTCGAGAGCCCGGAGCCGTCCACGATCCGGACGCCCTCCGTCGGGATCCCCGCGGCGCGCAGCTCCGCCATCACCGCCGCCGCGCCCCTCGCCGTCGTCCCGACCTTGCCATCGGCGGCACCGAGCTGCTTCAGCAGGATCTCGGCCAGGAAGTTGTCGCTCGTCGTGTCCATCAACTGGACGATGTCGGACAGCGGAGCCGACTCCGTTCGCGCGAGCCGCGCCGACTCGACCGGGGCCACACCGACCCACGCGACGCCGCGCACAGCCACTCCGTGACGGACGAGCGCCTTGCGAAACGCGCGCGCAGCGAGCATCGCCGGCGACGCAGACGGCCAGCCGGCCGCGCGGTCGACCGTGAGCGCGGAGAGCGGCGGCGACTCGATCCCCAGGAACCCACGCTTCCAGCCGGGAGCGTCGCGCCGAGCGTCGAAGGACGACTCGTCGCCGACGACGCCACCTGTGACCACGCGGATCCCCCGAGCTCTGATCGTGCGTGCCATGCGGTCGACGTCGTCGGAGGAGAGGGTCGGATCGCCGTAGCCCTTGATGGCGAGATCGCCGTCCCAGACTGCGCCGGCGCGGGTGCCGAGACCGACGATCTCCGTCGGGATCGTCCAGTCCGGGCCGAGACGGGAGAGCGCCGCCCAGGCGACGGGGAGCTTCTCGTTCGAGGCCGGCAGGAAGGGGCGTGTTGCGTTGTGGGCGAAGACGACGTCTCCGCTGCGCAGGTCGATCGCCATCGCTGCCGTCCGCCCTGGAGCGAGCCACTTGCCCGCGAGCGCGCCGCTCAGCCGCGCGTGCAGCCCGGGGGCGCTCGCCGACGTCGCTGCGGGCAGCGCGAGCGCAAGGGCGATCACGCCGACGAGAAGGAGGACGGACGCGAGACGTGCGCCGTGAGCTACGCGCCGGGCCGGCATCGGCGACTAAGCGTAGATGGTGATCGTGACGGTGCGGCGACCCCACGCGAGCGCCTGCGCGGTGCTCGGCATCCAGAGGTCGATGATCGCCCCCTTGATCGCGGAGCCGACGTCCGCCGCCACGGCCGGGCCGTAGCCCGGCACGAACACCCGCGTTCCGAGGGGGATCACGGTGGGGTCGACGGCGATCACCCCGACTCCGACCGGCAGCCCGCTCGCCGTCCGGCCAGGCAGGTGGTAGGCCACCGCGTCCACGACGAGGGTCCGCGTGCCCTGCCGTGAGGGCGTAGGGCTCACCGGCTGCTCGGGTTCCGCGGACTCGGGGCCGGACGTCGCCTCGCCGCTCGCGCCCGGCGTCGCTGCCTCCGCCTCGAGCTCCTGCGCTCGCTGCTGCGCAGCACGTGCAGCTGCCTCGACGGCGGCGAGCCGGCCGGCTGACGCGGCGCTCCGCGCCCGGATGCCGGAGAGCGTCGATGCCCTCCGGGCCACGCTGGTCGCCAGCCTGGCGGCGGCCGCCTCGGCCGCCTGGCGCGTGTCTTCCGCGGCTGCGCGCTCGGCCCGGGCCCGGGCGGCTGCGCGTCGGACAGCGCCCTCCCTGGCCGTGAGCTCGACGGCGAGCCGGCGGTGAGATCGGGTGACGTGCTCGAGGCCGTCGAGGCCGTCCATCGCGGCGTCGAGCGACTCGGCGCCGAGCAGGACGGCGATCGGGTCGCTGCGGTCACCTTCCATGTACAGCGCGCGCAGCGTTCGGGTGGCGCGGGCGCGCGTGATCGCGAGCGACCGCCGCACCAGTCCGGCCCGGCGCGCGGCGGCCTGCTCCGCGGTCGCTGCTGCCGCCGCTTTGCGCCGTAGCGTCTCGGCATCGTCCCGGGCGCTCGCGAGCTCCGTCTCGGCGGCGAAGAGCTCGAGCGCAGCCGATCGTTCTGCCCGCTGGAGCCCTGTGAGCTCGTCGCGGAGAGCCGGAGCAGTGTCGGCGAGGCCCGAGGCGCTCGTCGCGAGGGCGGCGATCAGGCAGGACGCCACGGTCGCGAGCCGGGCCGCAGAGGTGATCCGTCGTCTCCGCACGGGGCGCGGACCGTAGCACACCCTCGCCCTAAACCCCTGGAAATCAGGGTCTTTGCAGAGGTTTTCGATTCCTTCACGGTTGCGACCATCTGGAGTGGCTGGTACGGTACTGCCTGCATGACGGGGCAAGCCGCACACGGCTCGCCTGACGACGGTCGAACCAGCCGAGACTTGATGCGTTCACGATCGCGACAGGCACCCGCCCTCTTCCTTGCGACTGCGGCTCTCGTGGCGGCGGTGCTCGGTGGGGCTTCGTCGGCGACCGCCGACCCCTCGATCAGCTCGAAGCAGGAGCAGGCCCGGGCGATCATGGCCCAGATCGAACAGCAGGGCCACGAGCTCGAGCAGCAGATCGAGGCGTACAACTACTCGCGAATCCAGCTCGCCCGCATCGACGGAGATCTCGCGGCGAACGGCAGGCATCTCGTCGTCGCTCGCAAGAGCCTCGTCACCGCGCAGGGGCACGTCGCAGACCGCCTCAGGGCGCTCTACATCAACGGCGGTGGCGGCGGTGCCGTCGAGGTGATCCTCGGCGCGCAGAGCCTGGACGACCTCCTGGCGAGGCTCGACGTCGCCCAGCGGGTCGGCCAGCAGGACTCGAAGGTCCTGCGCGACGTCAAGCGCTTCGGTCGCGAGGTCAAGCAGCGGCGCGCCCGCCTCGCAGCGGCCCGGAAGTCGCAGGCGGCGATCGTCGCCGACCAGGCGTCGAAGAAGCAGTGGATCGAGGGCAAGATCAACGAGCAGAACCGCCTGCTCGCCTCCGTCAAGGACGAGATCGCCCAGCTGCGTGCGGCGGAGGCTGCGCGTCAGGCGCGCCTTGCCGCCGAGGCAAGGCAGCGCGTGGCCGCTCAGCAGGCGGCAGCCCAGGCAGCCCAGGAGGTTCAGGCCTCCGCCGCGGCCGCCCCCGTCGTCGTCGAGACCCCGAGCTCGTCGGACGCGAGCACGAGCGTCGCGCCCCCCGCCAGGTACGGCGGTGTGGTCGGGATCGCGATGCAGTACCTCGGCGTGCCGTACCTGTGGGGCGGCATGAGCCCGAGTGGCTTCGACTGCTCCGGTCTGGTCGCCTACGTCTTCGCGCAGGTCGGCGTCTCGCTCCCGCACCACGCGGCTTCCATCTACGGCTACGGAACGCCGGTCTCCCAGTCGGAGCTTCAGCCCGGTGATCTGGTCTTCTTCAACGGCCTCGGTCACATGGGCATCTACATCGGCGGCGCCCAGTACATCCATGCGCCTCAGACCGGCGACGTCGTCAAGATCTCGAGCATCTACCGCTCGGGCTACGTCGGCGCGCGTCGCATCACGTGATCTGACCCCTCGGAGGTCGACACCGCTCGCAGCGTGACGGCAGGGGACGTCGAGCTTCGCGCGCAGGCGCTCCTCGACGCTGCGATCCTCGCGGCGGGCCACTGCCACACGCACGACGTCGTCGGTGGGCTCGCTCTCGTCGACCGCGCGCTTCGCCTGCTCTCTCCTCTTCGGCGGCCGGAGCGACGGGCGGTCGCGCTCGACGCGCTCGTCGCACGGGGCAGGATGCTCGCCGCGCTGCACGCCGACGACGATGCCCTCGCAGTCCAATCCGAGCTCGTGGAGCGGTTCTCCGACAGCGACGCGCCCGGTGCGCACCGTTGCGTGGTCACGGCCCTCGCCCGCGGTGCACGGCTGCTCGCGTGCAGCGGGAGGGACGACGTGGGGATCGTCTGGGCGATGCGCGCGATCCGCGCGGTCGACGTCTCGGACGACTGGCAGCTACGGAGCCGTGCCGAGTGGTCGGTCGATGTGCTGCGGGAGCTCCTCGCTCGCGCGACGGGGTTCGAGGGAGTCGCCCTCGAGCGAGCGGTGATCGCACGGCTGGCACGGGGACGAAACGCCGGCACGTCGTTCGAGCGGGCGCGCCTGCTGACCGGGCATGCGGGCGACCTGGCCGAAGACGGTGATCTCCTTGGCGCCTTGCTGGCCCTCGACGACGCGGAGCGATGCCTGGAGGACGCGACAGCGCCGCTGTTCCGTCGCCTGCGCCTCGACGTGCTGCTCGCTCGCGCCCGGATCACGCAGGAAGCCGGGTTCCACCGCGCGGCGATCGCTCTCCTGGATGACGAGGTCGACGTGTGCTGCGACGACGGCGACGAGTCGCTGACCGGCCGGCGTGCAGATCTGCACGTGCTTCGCGGCTCGCTGTTGACTGCGCTCGGCTTGGACGAGGAGGCGATCCTCGCGTTCGCGCAGGCCCTGGACGTCGCTCCCCCCGAAGAGCGTCCGTGGGAGGGGCGCAGCGCGCGGCAACGTGCGAGGCGCGCCTGGGGCGTCCTCCAGGTCGTCGAGCGGCTCGACCTCGAGGCTGCTCTGGTCTGTTACCAGGCCGGTCTCGTCGGGCCGGGTCACCTTGCGCGGCGGCCCGATGCGCGCTCGCCGAGGGGACGGGCGGACCCGCAGCGCGCACCGCTGCCGCGCTGGACGAGCTGTCCGGTGACGCCGCAGTCGAAGGAGCACGTGTGGTGGCTGCGGGGATTCGCGCAGAGCACGGGCTGGATGAGGTCGTCGATGCGGAGTCGTCCGAGCGCGTTCGTCTCCGGCTCTGTGCCGCGATCGTCGCAGGCGGGGACGCGATCGCGCTCGGATGGGTCGTCGCCGCGACCGAGCTGCTGCCCGGGGCCGAGGGGCTCAGCAGCGGCTTCATCCGGGCTCTAACGCGCTCGTACCCGGGGATCGTCACGGACGACGAGGTCGCGGCCGAGCTCGTCAGCCGTGCCCGGCGCACGCTGCAGCGGGCGGGGGCGGAGGTCGCCGCTCAGGAGGGATCCGACGGAGCTGCGTAGAGCTGCTCGACCTCGTCGGCGAAGTGCTCGATGCACACGCGCCGGCGAAGCTTGAGGGTGGGCGTGACCTCCCCGTCGTCGACGGTGAAGTCGCGCGGGAGGATCGTGAACCGCTTGATCTGCTCGAACGGGGTGCGATCGCGGTTCGCAGCGTCGACGGCCGCCTGGACGAGAGCCAGGATGCGCGGGTCACGCGCCAGCACGGCCAGCTCAGGCTCGACCCCGTGCTCGGAGGCCCAGCCTTCGATCTCGGCCTGGTCGAGCGTGACGAGCGCCGTGGCGTACGGGCGGCGGTCGCCGACGACGAGGGCCTGGGAGATCCAGCGCGACGCCTTCAGGTCGTTCTCGATGTTCTGCGGCGCGATGTTCTTGCCGCCGGCCGTGACGAGGATGTCCTTCTTGCGGTCGGTGATCGTGACGAACCCGTCCTCGTCGATCGACGCGATGTCGCCCGTGCTCAACCAGCCCTGCGTGTCGAGGATCGCCGCCGTCGCCTCGGGCTCCTTGTGATACCCCGCGAACACCGTCTCGCTCCGCATCAGCAGCTCACCGTCCTCCGCGAGGCGCAGCTCGAAGCCCGGCAGCGCCTTCCCGACCGTGCCGTAGCGGTACGCGTTCGGCGTGTTCACGGTCGCGCCGCTCGTGCACTCCGTGAGGCCGTAGGCCTCCATGATCCGGATGTCCAGCGCGTCGAAGAGCTCGGCGACCTCCCGCGAGAGCGGCGCGCCACCCGAGATCGGCAGGCGCAGGCGTCCACCGAGGCGCTCCTTCACCTTCGAGTACACGAGCCGGTCGGCGGCGCGATGCCGGAGCGCCAGCCCGCGCGGCAGCGGCTGACCTCGCCTGCGCAGCTCGCCTGCCTCACGACCGACCCGGAGCGCCCACCGGATCATCCGCGCCTTGGCTCCCGTCGCCTCGTCGAAGGCCGAGACGACAGCCGTGTGGATCTTCTCGAAGATCCGCGGAACGCTCGGGAGCACGGTCGGCTTGACCTCGGAGAGCGAGGTCGCGACGGCGTACGGGTCGGGCTCGAACGCGATGGTGAAGCCCGCGAACGGGCCGGTGAGGTGGACGAGCCGCCCGAAGTTGTGGGCCAGCGGGAGATAGAGGAGGCAGGTGTCGCCCTCCTGCAGGAACTCGTCGAGGTGCCGGACGACGGCGACCATCTCGTAGTAGTTCCGGTGCAGGATCATGCAGCCCTTGGGAGGGCCGGTCGTGCCGGACGTGTAGATGAAGGTGAAGAGATCGCTGTCGTCGACCGCCTGCTCGGCCACCGACAGCGCCGTCGGGTGCGCTTCTCTGTACGCCCGTCCCTCCTCCGCGAGGGCATCGAGGTCGGCGAAGCTCAGCACGTGACGGAGCTCGGGAAGCGAGTCGCGCTCTGCGTCGACCTTCGCCTGCTGCGCCTCGTCCTCCGCCAGGACGCCGACGGCGCCGGAGTGCGAGAGGACGTACGCCGCGTCCTTGGCCGAGCTGGTCGCGTACACCGGGGCCGTCACGCCGCCCACGAGCGCCAGCGCGAAGTCGAAGAGCGCCCAGTCGAGCGTCGTCCGTCCGAGGATCCCGAAGACGTCGCCCTTGCGCACGCCCCAGGCGAGGAGGCCATTGGCGAGGAGGTCGACGCGCTCACCCGCGTCGGCCCACGTCACGGGACGCCAGTCGCCGCCGACCCGATGCAGGTACGCCGGCTCGGGATGCCCCGCCGCGATGGCGTTCCGCCAGAGCCGTCCGATGGTGCGCTCGCCGCTCATCGCTCTGATCGTAGACGGTCGCCGCCCTGCAGGAGACCGGGCGCCGGAGGAGAATCCGCCTGGTCCCGCCTAGACTCTGCACATGCGCATCGCCTGGAACGGATCCCTGGGCTTCGGCCTCGTCAACATCCCCGTCGGGGTCGCCCCCGCGACGAAGGCGGCTGCGCGGCAGTCGGACGTCTCGTTCCGCCTCCTCCACCGCGAGTGCCTCACGCCGGTGAAGCAGAAGCGCTGGTGCCCGCATCACGACCGCGAGCTCGCGTCCGACGAGATCGTGCGCGGGCTCGAGGTGACGAAGGGGCAGTTCGTGGTCGTCGAGGACGCAGAGCTCGAGGCGATCGAGCAGCACGACGACTCCAGGGTGATCGAGATCCAGCGCTTCGTCCCGGCCGCCGAGGTCGATCCGGCGTGGATGGACAGGACGTACTTCCTCGTTCCCGGCCAGGCCCCGGCGCAGCGCAGGCCCTACCGTCTCCTGCTCCAGGCGATGCGGGAGACGGAGACAGGCGCGCTCGGACGGTTCGTCCGCTCGGGTCGCGAGTCTCTCTGCCTGGTGAGGCCGCGAGGCGAGGCGCTCGCGCTGGAGACGCTCTTCCTCGCCGAGGACGTCTACTCGCAGGCGGAGATCGAGGAGGCCGTCGAGGCGACGGAGACGAAGGATGCCGAGCTCGACCTGGCCCGGCAGATCGTCCAGGGCCTCGCGGGGCCGTTCGAGCCCGAGCTCCTCACGAGCGCCTACCGGCGCGACCTCCGGGCGCTGCTCGATGCGAAGTCCCGGGGCGAGTCGATCGCGCCGGCGCCACGTGATGCCGAGCCTGCCCCGATGGGCGATCTGCTCGAGGCGTTGAAGGCGAGCGTCGAGGCCGCCAAGGCCTCGGCTGCGCCGAAGGCCCGACGAGCGGCGAAGAAGGCGTCCACGGAAGACGCTGTGCCACCGGCCGCGCCGGCCGCGAAGAAGGCGCCGCGACGCGGAGCGACCAAGCGCTGACGGGGCACGACTAGGGCGACCCGCAGGGTCGCCCTAGCCCGACGAGGTGAGCGTCAGCTCGACGCCTGAGCGGCGCTGCCGACCGCCTGGAGCTGCGCCTGGAACAGGCTCTTGTCGATCTTCCCGTGGTAGATCGGCACGCCCTCGCTGATGCAGAGCCGGATGATCGCCTCCCGGTCCATGTTGAGCTCCTTCGCGAGCTCGTCGGGCGTCAGGTGGTTGGCCATCGGCGTTCCTCCTTAGGGGCAACGAGAAAGCCCGCCGGCGCAGGTGCGCGCGGACGGGCCGGGTCGTCGCTCGATCGCTGTGACGGGGGTCAACGGGCCCGCCTCCCGAAATCGCTCATCTCTCCCCGAGGATACCCGGGTGACCCGGCTGTTCGCAACGTCTGCCCGAGCATCGGGCTCAGACGGGGTTGTCGACCTCGACGTAGTGCCAGTCGAGCCCGAAGCGGGTGGCGAGGTGAGCGGTGAGCGCCTGGACACCGAAGCGCTCCGTCGCGTGGTGCCCCGCCGCGATCAGGTGGATGCCGAGCTCGCGGGCCGCGTGCAGGTTGGGCTCCTCGGGCTCGCCCGTGACCAGCACGTCGAAGCCCTCGTGGGCGGCGCGGATGAGGTCGTAGCCGGCAGCACCCGTCGAGATCGCGACCCGCTGCACGACTGCCGGTCCGTGGGCGAAGACGAGCGGCTCCCGTCCCGTCGTCGCCTGCACGCGCTCGACGAGCTCCTCGACCGGCTGCGGGACGACGGTGCACGCGAGCCCGACCCCGCCGAAGGGGCCGTCGGCGGTCGCGCCGATCCGCGCCGCGAGCTGCGCGCTGTTCCCCAGCTCGGGGTGCGCGTCCAGGGCGAGGTGGTAGGCGACGAGCGAGGCGTTCGCCCGGAACAGCACCTCGAGGCGGCCGCGGAGCCGGCCGTCGACGACGAGCGGCTCGTTCCGCCAGAACAGCCCGTGATGGACGACGATCAGGTCTGCACCGAGCGCGACCGCCTGCTCGAAGAGCGTCCGCGAGCTCGAGACGCCGCAGGCGATCGTCGAGACCTCGCGTGAGCCGACGACCTGGATCCCGGGCGGCGCGAACTCGGGCCAGCGCTCGACGTCGAGCAGCTCGTTCGCGTACGTGACGATCTCGTCTCTTCCCGCCATCTCGCGATCGTAGTCCCTCGCGTCGGTCGCGGCAGCGCCCGTGGTTGCCTCTCTCGTCGCGGCCCAAAGCCGCTACCCTTTGGCCCTCTCGGGGTGTGGCGCAGCCTGGTAGCGCGCTCCGTTCGGGTCGGAGAGGCCCCCAGTTCAAATCTGGGCACCCCGACTTTGGGAAGGCCGTCCGACGGACGGCCTTCCCAAAGTCTCATCCTTGCCTCGGCAAGGTGGGAATCCGCAGGAGCGGATTCCCACCGCCTGGATCCCGCGGGTCCGGCTGGCGCCGGACGCGCGGGCAGATCCCTGAAGGGGGCTGGGTGCACCTTGACCGAGACCCGGTTCAGCTCGGGTTGGTGCTCGTCTCTCTCTCGCTCTCTCTGTCTTGGTTCGCGAGCAGCGTTCGTATTCGGGCGGTCCAGATCTTCACCTCTGCGTGAACACGTGGGCCGGAGGCCGGCTTGGCCGGCCGGGAGGCTGACTGGGAGAGACCTGTGGGCGTCCGTGAAGGAGGGGGTCGGTGGGGGAACCATGGGGTTCCCCCACCGCTCCTTACTGGACGGCGCGCAGCCAGCGCGCTGGGAGACACGCGGCGAACATCAGCGCGCAGAGCGCGGCGCCGGTGACGAGGAGCGCCTCGGGGCTCGCGAGATCGGAGGCCGCACCGGCCGCCACGAGGCCGATGGGCATCAGCCCGACCGACCCGAAGTAGTCGACGCTGATCACGCGGCTCAGGAGTCCTTCCGGGACGAGCGCCATCAGCATCGTCTCCCACACCGCGATCCCGAAGCCGAGCGCTGCGCCGCGGGCGATCGCGAGCCCGAGCGCGAGACCGAACCAGGGGGACACGACGAAGAGCACGATCGCGACGGCGTTGATCGTCCAGAGCGCGTAGCTGAGGACGCCGCGGTGGGCCGTCGGGCTGAGGTGCGCGAACGTGAGCGCGCCCAGCACCATCCCGACCCCCTGGGCCGCGAAGATCAGCCCGTAGGCGCCGACGCCTCGACCGAAGTGCTCCGCGACGAGCTCGGGCAGGAGCACCTGGACAGGGGCGATCACGATCATCAGGAAGACCGAGAAGAGCACGATCGTGACCCACAGCCAGGGCTGGGACGCGACGTAGCGGAAGCCGGTCGCGACCTCGCGCAGCGCCCCTTCCCGCTCCTCCCGCTCGTAGCTTCGGGGCCGTGCGAGCCACACCAGCGTGGCCGCGAAGACGTAGGACGCGGCGTCGAGGGCGAACACGGCCGCCGGTCCGATCGGGCCGTAGAGCAGCCCCGCGACCGCAGGCCCGACCACGAGTGACAGCTGGCGCGAGACGCCGATCAGGGCGTTCGCCGACGAGAGGTGAGGCTGCTCGACGACGAGCGGCACGATGCCCCCGAACGCCGGCATGAAGAACCCGCTCCCGAGGCCGGTCACGAACGCGATCGCGCCCAGCGCCGCAACGGAGGTATGACCGGTCGCCTGGATCACGACGAGCACCGTCACGACCGCCCCGCGACCCAGGTCCGACACGATCATCAGCTTGCGGCGAGAGAACCTGTCGGCCAGTGCCCCGCCGATCAGGAGCGTCAGCAGCAGACCGACCGCCTGCAGCATCAGCACGACGCCGAGAGCGCCGGAGCCGGCGAGGCTGTACGTCAGCCAGCCGAGCGCGACGATGAACGCCGCATCGCCGATCATCGAGACCGTCTGCCCGCCCCAGAGGAGCCGGAAGTCCCTGCTCCGGAAGGCGACGAGCGCGTGAGGCTCCCGGTCGTCGACCTCGTCCGGCGCGGTGTGGCCGTCGGCGGACACGGTTCGCACCGTATCCTCGGACGGTGCTCCGCGCCGTCCTGCTCGACGTCGACTTCACGCTGTTCCGTCCTGGCCCGGAGCTCGGGCCCGACGGCTACGTCCGCGCAGGCGCCCGCCATGGCCTCGAGCTCGTCGCCGAGCGCTACGAGGAGGCCCGCCTCGCCGCGCTCGACGACCTCCAGCACCACCCGGAGCTCGAGCACGACGAGGAGATCTGGGTGCGCTTCACCGAGGACATCGTCCGGGGCATGGGGGGAGCAGGGGCCGCCGGGAATCGATGCGCCCGCGAGATCGTCGCGGAGTGGGAGCGGCACGAGAACTTCTTCCTCTACGACGACGCGCTCCCGGCGCTCGCCGCTCTGCGCGCCCACGGGCTGCTGATCGGCCTGATCTCCAACGGGCAGCGCGACCTCGAGGAGTTCGCCGCGCATCATGCGCTCGACGTCGACGTCGCGGTCGGCTCCAAGGGGCACGGGTTCGTGAAGCCGCACCGCTCGATCTTCGAGTCCGCGCTCGCGGCGCTCGGCGTGCGCCCGACGGAGGCCGCCATGGTCGGCGACTCGCCGGCGGACGACATCGCCGGCGCGCGGGCCCTCGGGATCCGCGCGATCCTCCTCGACCGCGAGGGCGCGCACGCACCGGGTGACGAGGTGATCGGGTCGCTCGCCGACCTCCCGGCTGCCCTCGGGCTCGGTGGCGCGTGACGGCCGCGTTGCGCCAACGGGTGCCGAGTCCTATCCTGCAGGCGCCTTGACGGACGAATCGAGCACCCGCGCCGACGCGCGCCAGGCAGGGGCCGAGGAGAAGCGCCGCCAGATCCTCGATGCGGCCGTTCGCGTGTTCGCGCGCGACGGCTACCACACGTCGCGCGTCGGAGCGATCGCCGAGGAGGCCGGGGTCGCGCACGGGCTCCTGTACCACTACTTCGGGTCGAAGGAGGAGGTGCTCGAGACCGTCTTCCGCGAGAACTGGAGCGAGCTGCTGGCCAGGTTCCGCACGGTCGAGCAGACCGAGGAGCCGGCCGACGAGAAGCTCCGGGGGATCGCGAAGATCCTGCTGCGCACCTGGCGCAACGACCCGGCTCTCGTCACCGTGATGGTGCGCGAGGTCGCCCGCAGCTCGCAGCTGACCGGACAGGTCGCCGATCTGCGAGAAGGTCTGCTGATCCTGGAACGGGTGATCGACCAGGGTCGGCGCGAGGGCACGTTCCGAGACGACCTCGACTCCCGGCTCGCGAGCTGGGTCGTCTACGGTGGGCTCGAGGAGATCCTCACCGGCTGGGTCCTCGGGGAGCTGCCGGACGGGGAGGAGGAGATCGCGCGTGCCGAGCGCACGATCGTCGACGTCGTCGTCGGCGGCCTCCGCGCGCCCTGACGGCGCCCCGGTCGGGACGATCACCGCGCTCGCGGCGGGTGCCTTCGGCCTGGCGTGGGCGCTGACCACGACCGCCGCATACCTGCCTCCGCTGATCGAGTCGTTCACGAGCTCCACGACGCTCGTCGGGCTGATCCTGGCCGCCGAGGGGCTGTTCGCGCTGACCCTGCCGCTCGTGATCGGGCCGTGGAGCGACACGTTCCACACCCCGCTCGGCAGGCGCCGGCCCTTCATGCTCGCCGCCCTCGGGCCGATGCTCTTCACGCTCGCGCTGCTCGCGTTCATGCCGAGCCTGTGGACGACTGCGCTGCTCCTCTTCGCGTTCTTCTTCGCGTACTACGTCTACGAGCCGCCCTACCGTGGTCTCTACCCGGACGTGCTGCCGCTCGCCGTGTTCGGACGAGCCCAGGGCGCCCAGCACGTGTTCCGCGGTGTGGCCCTCGGCGGCGGCCTCATCGGCGGCGGCATCCTCTTCCACCTCTGGCAGCCCGCGCCGTTCCTCGTCGCAGCAGGAGTCGTCGGGGTCGCGTGCGGTCTCCCGATCGTGCTCGTCCGGGAGGACGGCGGCCACGGCCGCGTGTTCGAGGGGGTCGGGGCGTACGTCGGGCACTCCTGGCGCGTGCTGCGGCGCAACCCTGACGTCGGACGCTTTCTCGTCGCCAACACGGCGTGGGAGGGGGCGTTCGCGGGTGCCCGCACGTTCGCTGTGCTCTACGTGACGGTCGGTGTCGCACAGCCGCTGACGACGTCGACTGCGGTGCTCGGCGCGGTCGCAGCCGGGTACATCGTCGCCGCCCTCCTGATCGGGCGCGTCGGAGACCGGTTCGGGCTCGCCCGCGTGATCCTGGTGGCCTCCACGATCTACGGCGTCGGGCTGGTCTGCGGAGGGCTCGCGACGAGCTGGGAGACCTGGTACCTCGCCGTCGTGTTCGTGGTGGCGATCGCAGGGGGTGCCGTGATGACCCTCGCGTGGGGCCTGCTCTTCAAGCTGATGCCGCCCGACGACCGTGGTGCCGTCTCGGGCCTTGCGACGACCACCAAGGGCCTCGGCCTGCTCATCGGGCCGCTCGTCGCCGGTGCGGCGATCGAGATCCTGCGGGGCCCCCTCGGCGAGACACAGGGATATCAGGCGGTCTGGCCCGTGCTCGGCATCCCCGTGCTGGCGGTGCTGCCGTTCGTGGCGATGCTGGTACGAGCGGAGGCGGCCGTCGTGGAGCACCCAGGCGCCTGAGCCGTCTCCCGGGTGAGCGGGAGTAGGATCGCACGGTGACGACGACGCCCGATCCCGTCGGCGCACCGCGCCGCTGGGCGCTGGGCGCGCTCTTCCTCGACGACGACGCCGCGATCGCCGCTGCCGAACGGCTTGCGGCGCGCGCGGAGTCGCTAGCGGGCTCCGCGCCGTCGCTGCTCGCAACAGGCCGTGCGATCGAGCTCGTCCACGAGCTCGCAGACGTCGAGAGCAGGCTGGACGAGGCGGCCCAGTACGTCTCCATGCGCCAGTACGCCGATGCGAGCGACGATGGCGTCCAGTCCGCCGTGGTCGGCGTTGGCGCGGCGACCACACGCGGCCGCGCGGCGCTCGAGACGGCGCTCGACGCGTGGCGGGCGCTCACGGACGACGCTGCGGCGCGCGTGCTCGCCGAGCCCGCCCTCGCTCCGGCGGCGTACCGCCTCGGTCGGGCGCGGGCGGTGACGCGGCACCGACTCGATCCGTCCGTGGAGGCGACGTGGGCTCTGCGCAGCGAGACGGCGAGGGCGCGCTGGGTGAGCCTGCAGGAGCTCGTGGAGGCCGAAGCCCGCGTGACGTTCGACGACGGGGAGGGAGAGCGCCTGTGGGGCGTCGGCGATCTCGCGATGGTGCTCAGTCGGCCCGGCGCCGACGTGCGGCGCGCCGCCTGGAGCGCCCTCGCCGAGGCGCGCAGCCGAACCCAGGAGGTCGTCGCGCTCGCCTGGGATGCGGCCGTCGCCGATCGCATCGCGGAGGATCGCCTCCGCGGCCGCGACCATCCAGCGGCCGAGACGCTCGACGAGGAGGACCTGCCGCTCGAGAGCCTCGGCGCGCTGCTCGAGGCCGTTGAAGGCCGCCATGACGTGCTCCAGGCCTTGCTGGTCGGTCAGACGGAAGCTGCTCGGTCTCGACCGGCTGGCGGCCGCCGACCTGGAGGCGCCAGCCGAGGGGTTGCCTCCGCTCGGCTACGGCGAGGTCGTGCGGGTCGCGCTCGCGGGGCTCCGCGCCCTCGCCCCGGTGCTCGAGGCCGACGGTCGGGCGCTGTTCGCCGCTGAGCGGATCGACGCGGAGCTGCGCCCGGGAAAGCAGCCGTACGCGGTCGACGTTCGCCACGAGGCTCGATCCTCCCGCGTTCGTCGGGTTTCGCTCGGTCGGGAGCGCCCCGAGCGTGCTCACGCTCGGGCACGAGCTCGGGCACGCGGTCGCGCTTGCCCGAGCTGCGGCAGCACAGCCTCCGATCGCGCAAGGCTGGCCCGGCGTCCTCTTCGAGCTGCCGTCGCTCCTGGCGGAGATCGCGGCGGCCGACGCGCTCGCGGAGGCATACCCGTCACACGCGACGGGTGTACGGCTCGCCCTCGCCCAGAACCTCGCCTGGTCGGTGTTCGAGGCGATGACGTTCTGCCGGGTCGAGCTCGACCTCTACGAACGGCGGAGCCGTGGCGGCGCGCTGACGTCCGGCGCGATCGCGGACGCGTTCCTCCACCGCTTCGGCGAGGCGTACGGGCCGGCTCTGCCGATCACCGAGCTCGACGCCGTCGTGCTGGCGGGCGCGAAGGCGGGATACGCGGTCGGCGCGCGGTTCTACGGCTTCCAGTACGCCGTCGGGGCCCTCGTGGCGCTAGCGCTGCTCGAGCAGCGCTCCGAGGATCCGGTCGGCTTCGGGGAGCGGTGCGTCGCGCTGCTCGGCCTCGGACGGAGCGCGGCGCCGGTGGATCAGCTCGCGCGGTTCGGGCTCGATCTCGGCCCCGCGACGTGGAGCGCCGGCCTCGAGGCGCTCGCGCGACGCTTCTCGGCGGTCGTCGCAGCCTGAGCACCACAGCGAGCAGGAGCGCTAGGCGGCGGACGCCTGTCGGCTGAACGCGATCCGCAGCGCGTCGAGCGCGCGCTCGCGATGCGCGTCCTGCAGCCGGATCGTCCGGTCGCCGTCACGGGCGGCGACCGCCTCCACGAGCGCCTGCGTGGGCTTCGTGCGCAGCGTCGGCCTCGCCGGGCAAGGCGTAGTACAGGGCCCGATAGGCCTCGGTCGTGTCCCACAGCTGGTCGATCAGGCGCACGAGCGTCGCCGACCCGGCAAGCCCGTGGAGCGCGTCGTGGAAGCGCGCGGTTCGCCGCGAGCTGATCGACCGCGTCGCCGCGCGCCGCCGCGGCGCGGCACGCGCTCGCGGCGGCGCGCAGCCGCTCGACGTCGCCGTCGGTCGCGTGTGGGACTCCACGCTCGAGCGCATCGGTCTCGAGCAGCCTGCGGATCCGGTAGATCTCCTCCAGCTCACCCAGATCGAGCTCCGTGACCGCGTAGCCGCGTCGCGGTCGGTACGTGACGAGCCCTTCCCCGGCGAGCGTGCCGAGAGCCTCGCGGATCGGGATCAGGCTCACCCCGACCCGGGCGGCCCAGGCCTCCTGGTTCACTCGTTGCCCCGGGCGCAGGTCCCCTTCGAGGATGGCTGCGCGCAGCGCGGCGACCGCGCGGGCCTGCGCGGTCGGCGCGCGTTCGGCGACCTCTCGCGGCTCGGACATCCGCTATCCGATCCGGAATGCCTGCTCGCCCGTCAGCGCGTGGCCGACGACGAGCGTGTGCACCTCGTGGGTGCCCTCGTACGTGAGAACGCTCTCGAGGTTGTTCATGTGACGGATGACCGGGTACTCGAGGGTGATCCCGTTCCCGCCGAGGATCGTCCGCGCGGAGCGGCAGACCTCGAGCGCACCGCGGACGTTGCCCATCTTCCCGAGGCTCACGTGCTCGGGCCGAAGGGTTCCCTGATCCTTCATCCGTCCGATGTGGAGCGCCGTCAGGGTCGCGCGGTTGAGCTCGAGCGCCATCTCGGCGAGCTTCTGCTGGGTGAGCTGGTAGGCGGTGAGCGGCCTCGCGAACACGATGCGCTCCTTGGCATACGAGAGCGCCTCCTCGAAGCACGCACGCCCGGCGCCGACCGCACCCCAGACGATCCCGTATCGCGCCTCGTTCAGGCAGGAGAGCGGGCCGCGGAGCGTCGCGACCTCGGGGAGCATGGCGTCGGCGGGGACGCGGACGTCCTGGAGGACGAGCTCCGAGGTGACGGACGCGCGAAGCGAGATCTTCTTGTGGATCTCGGGCGCCGTGAACCCGGGCGTTCCCTTCTCGACGATGAAGCCGCGCACCTCGCCGTCCTCGGTCCGGGCCCAGACGATCGCGATGTCCGCGATCGTGCCGTTCGTGATCCACATCTTCGCGCCGTTGAGGATCCAGTCGGATCCGTCTCTCTTGGCGTGCGTGCGCATCGTGCCGGGATCCGAGCCGGCGTCCGGCTCCGTGAGGCCGAAGCACCCGATCACGTCGCCGGCGTGCATCGCCGGGAGCCACCGCTCCTTCTGCTCCTCCGAGCCCCACTTCCAGATCGCGAACATCGCCAGCGAGCCCTGGACCGACACCGCGCTGCGGATCCCCGAGTCGCCTGCCTCGAGCTCGAGGCAGGCGAGGCCGTACGCGACCGCGCTGGCGCCGGGGAGCCCGTAGCCGTCGAGGTGCATGCCGAAGAGCCCCAGGTCGGCGAGGCCCTTGATCACCTCGCGCGGGAGGATCCCCTGCTCGAACCAGTCACCCACCTCGGGCAGGACGTTGTCGCGGACGAACTGCCGGACGGTGTCGCGGATCGCCCGCTCCTCCTCGTCGAGGAGAGCGTCGATCGCGAGGAAGTCGTGGGGGTCGAGCGTGGTGGGCTGCTCGGCGTGGGTCGTGGCCACGGGACGTACCTCCAGGGTGAGGAGAAATCTATAGGAAGGAGAGAGTAATTTATAGGAAAATGAGCCTGGTGTCCAGTGCTCGGGCGGAATGCCGGCTCCGCTTCCCTACGCCCGTTGCAGCGCGCTCGCCCAGGACACCTCGCCGACGAAGCGCCAGTCCGGCCCGCGTGCTCTCAGGCGCGCCGGGCGTGCCAGCGCCCGCCGCTGCGGCCGGCGACGAGCGGAAGGCCGAAGCACGCCGACAGCAGCCCGTCCGTCAGCGTCTCCACCGCGGGGCCGCCTGCGACGACCCGCCCTTCCCGGAGAAGGAGCGCGTGCGTCGTCTCGCGAGGGAAGCTCCTCCAGGTGGTGCGTCGTCATCACGAGCGCGAGATCGGGCAGCTCGCCGGACATGCGGTCGAGCGCGGTCAGGAGCGCCTCGCGCCCCGGGAGGTCGACGCCGGCCGCGGGTTCGTCGAGCAGCAGCAGGCGCGGACGGGCGAGCAGGGCCCGGGCCACGAGCGCCCGGGCGCGCTCACCCTGTGAGCAGTCCCGGAGCCTGCGCTGGGCGAGCCGCGCGAGGCCGAAGGCCGCGATCAGCTCGCGCGCGCGCTCGAAGTCACCCTGCGTCATGCGCTCGAGGAACAGGCCGATCGTCCCGGTCGCCCCGGTTCGCACGGCCTCCTCCACGGTCATCGCCTGGAGGAAATCGCTGGACGTCGCGCACGTCGACGTGGCCGATCCTGGCCCGCAGCGACGGGACGTCCGTCCGTCCGAGGGTGCGGCCGAGCACCTCGGCGCGTCCGCTGCTCGGGAACGAGACGGCTCCGGCGACGCCGAGCAGTGTGGTCTTGCCTGCGCCGTTCGGCCCGATGAGCGCCCAGCGCTCGCCTGTCCGAACCGTCCAGTCGACGTCCTGGATCACGGGGACGCGCACGCCCGCCGCCGCGTGCCAGTGCCACACCGAGACGTGCCTCGAGCCGGAGCGCCACGGCTTGACCCGGCTTCGATCCTGCCTCTACACTCATTGACTGACCAGTCAATCGACGGGTCCAGACCCGGATCCGACGCTCAGGAGCGCGCACCGATGGCCACGATCGAACACCCTGTCGAGACCACCACCGCGAGCGGAGTGTCGTTCGCGTTGAGCGCGGAGCAGCGTGAGCTGCGGGCGCTCGCCCGCGAGTTCGCGGAGAAGGAGATCCGGCCGCATGCGGCCGAGCACGACGAGAAGCAGACGCATCCCACCGACATCATCGCGAAGGCTCATGCCCTCGGGCTGCTGAACCTCCACGTGCCCGCTTCGCTCGGCGGGGCGGAGCTCACGTGCTTCGACGGGATGCTCGTCGGCGAGGAGCTCAACTGGGGATGCTCGGGCATCGGCACGTCGCTCGTGGCGAACGGGTTGGCCGCAGGCCCGATCCTCGTCGCCGGCACGGAGGCCCAGTGCAAGCGAGTGGCTGGGGCCGCTCGTGGAGGCGCCGCTCCTCGGCTGCTTCGGCCTGACCGAGCCCGGAGCGGGGTCGGACGTCTCCGGCATCCAGACGACCGCCGAGCGGCGCGGCGACGAGTACGTGATCAACGGCTCGAAGATGTTCATCACGAACGCGGGCCACGCGTCGTGGATCGTGTGCTTCGCGTCGACTGACCGCTCGAAGGGGCACAAGGGCCTCTCGGCCTTCGTCGTCCCGATGGACGCCGACGGCGTGACGATCGAGCGGAAGCTCGACAAGATGGGCCAGCGGGCGACCGACACGTCGGCCGTCGCCTTCCAGGACGTCGTCGTCCCGGCGGCGAACCGCCTCGGCGCGGAGGGCGAGGGCTTCAAGATCGCGATGCAGACGCTCGACTTCACGCGTCCCGGGACTGCGATCGGCGCGGTCGGCGTCGCGCAGGCGGCGTTCGAGCTCGCGGTCGACTACGCCAAGGAGCGGGTCCAGTTCGGGATGCCGATCGCCATGAACCAGGGCGTGAACTTCCTCGTGGCCGACATGGCGACCGAGATCGAGGCGGCACGGCTGCTCTGCTGGCAGGCGGCGTGGATGATCGACGCGGGGCACGGTCGCAAGGCGACGAAGTACTCGTCGTTCGCCAAGCGATTCGCCGCTGACACGGCGATGAAGGTGACCACGGACGCCGTCCAGGTCTTCGGCGGATACGGGTACATGAAGGAGTACCCGGTCGAGAAGCTCATGCGCGACGCCAAGCTCTTCCAGATCTACGAGGGCACCTCCCAGATCCAGCGCCTCGTGATCGCGAAGGAGATCTTCCTTCCGAAGGGCTGACCATCCACGGGAGGTCGACCGCGCGGCCGGTCGCTCGGCCCGTCGTCCGGTAGTGCTTCGGTAGGCTCTGTCGTTCGTGTCCGCTCAGGCCTCGACCCCGCGTCGGGCGGCGCGTACCCGTCGTACCTCCCGGTACCTGGTGCGCCGCACCGCGCTCGCAGGCGCCCTGCTCGCAGGGCTTGCCGTCGTGCTCGGGCTCGCCTTCGGCGGGTCGCCCCAACGCCTTGCGGCCGGCACCGAGATCTCGGGGGTCGAGGTCGGCGGTCTCACCACCTCCGCCGCGCAGACCGAGCTCGAGCGGCGCGCGCACGAGGTCGAGAAGATCCCGATCCGGTTCACGGCCGGTGGCGAGTCGTGGACGCTCTCTGCGAGCCAGCTCGGCGTGAAGGCAGACTGGCGCGCCGCCGTCCGCGCCGCCGGCGCCGAGAGCGACGGGTTCCGCCCGGTGCGCGGTCTCCGCAGGATCCAGACGCGGCTCTTCGGGGCGCAGCTCGAGCCGACCGTCTCGTCGTTCGAGTCGGTCGTCGCCTACCAGGTACGAGAGATCGCGCGGACCGTCGACGTCCCTGCCGCCGAGCCCGCCGTCAAGCGCAAGGGGCTTGCGGTCGTGGTCGCCCCGGGGCGTCCGGGAGTGCGGCTCGACGTGGATGCCGCGGTCGCGGTGATGGTGCGCTCCCTCGCCGCGCTCGAGCGAGGTGAGCCCGTCCCGCTCCCGGTCGTCACGCAGACGCCGCGCCTCGACGCCTCCGACCTCGAAGCCTCCGCTGCGCAGGCTCGCGTCGCCCTCTCCTCGCCGCTCGTGCTCACGGCAGGTCCGACCCGGTGGCGGATCCCGCGCTGGGAGCTCGCGCGCATCGTGCGCCTTCCCTCCCGGGGGCGCACCGGGATCGACGTCGCCGGGCTCGGTGCCGATCGCTGGATCGCCCGTCTCCAGGCCCGGGTGAACCGACCTCCACGTGATGCGACGTTCCGGGTCAGGCCGGGAGGCATCGAGGTCATGCCGGCGGCGGACGGCCGCGCGCTCGACATCGGTGCGTCGGTCGACGCGATCCGCAAGGCCATCGTCGAGCCCGAGCCAAGGGTCGTCCCGCTGGTCGTGCGCTCGGCGCCGCCCGAGCGCACGACGGCTCAGGCGAAGGCGATGGGGATCACCGGCGTCGTCGGCTCGTACACGACGACGTACGGCGGCTCGGAGGACCGGCAGGCGAACGTCCGTCTCGTCGCCGAGCTGATCGACGGAGCGCTCGTCGCGCCGGGGCAGACCTTCTCCTTCAACGCCACGACGGGCGAGCGCAACGCGGCCAAGGGGTTTCGCGAGGCTCCCGTGATCATCAACGGCGAGATCACGAACGGCATCGGCGGAGGCGTGTGCCAGGTCTCGACGACGCTGTTCAACGCGGCCTTCGAGGCTGGCCTCCCGATCGGCGCGAGGACGAACCACGCGCTCTACATCAGCCACTACCCGCTCGGGCGCGACGCGACCGTCAACTACCCGGACATCGACCTGACCTTCTCCAACGACACGCAGCGGTGGATCCTGGTGCGGACGTTCGTCGGCGCCGGCTCGCTCACCGTCAACCTGTACGGGAAGCCGCTCGGGCGGAGGGTCGAGAGCGAGACCGCGCCGCTCGCCGTCACCGGGAAGGTGACGATCGAGAGAACGGCGGATCCGACGCTGCTCGAAGGGCACGCGGGTGATCGACGAGGTCGGGACGCCGCCACGGGAGACGCGGGTCGTGCGACGCGTCTACGACCCGTCCGGCGACCTCCTCTACGAGAACACGTGGGCGTCCTTCTACCGATCGGAGCCGACGCTCGTCCGGGTCGGGACGAAGCCGCGTCCCGAGGCGCCGGCCCCGTCGACCTCGGCGCCTCCGCAGAGCGGCAGCCTCGGCCCGCCCGGCGTCGGCGACCCCGCTTCCGAGCCGACGACCCCGAGGACTAGCGCAGACTCGGCGGCGTCGGCTCGGCGCTGACGATCGCCTCGACGAGCCAGTCGGGAACGCGCGTCGGTCGGTAGGTCGCGCGGTCGACCGTGGCGTGGAGGGTCGAACCGCTCGCGATGCGCTCGCCGTCGCGCTCGACGACGTACTCGTAGCGGAACCGCGCGCCGCGGATCTCGGTGCATCTGACCCAGATCGTGAGCACGTCGTCGAACTCGGCCGCCTGGTGATAGGTCACCTCGACGCCCGTCGTCAGCGCCTCGAGGCCGCGCGCGCGGATCGCCGGGTACCCGCCGGCGTTGCGCGCGAGGTAGGCGACCCGCGCCTCCTCCATCCAGACGACGTACGAGGCGTGGTGGGCGATCGCCTGTGCGTCGGTCTCCGCGAAGCGGACGCGAACGGGGTGGGAGAAGCCGTAGCCGACCATCGGCTGCGAGCGTACTGCCCGGCGGCCGCCGCAGGCGCCGGTCGGGCGGTTGCTCTCCGGGCGTGCCGACCGGCATCATCTCTCTCATGAGCCGCCGTGTCGCCATCGCCGCGGCCGCCGCCGTCCTGGTGGGCGTCGGCCTGTTCGCCCTTCTCCGACGGGCCCGGCGACCGTCGCGCGAGCCGTTCCCCCGACGACGCGGTTCCTCCGGTCTCGGCCGTGCCCGCGGACGACCCACCGGAGGTGGCGGTCCCCGCCTCGAGGCGCTGCGTCGCGGGGACGGTGCGGCCTACGGGTTCGAGCACGGCCGCCGTCGCCGCCCTCGTCGTCCGACCGACGGTCGCGCGACGGGCGCCGGGAGGCACCGCGATCACCCGGTTGGCCCGACGTAACGTCAACGGCGTCCGCACTGTGCTCGCCGTGCGGGGCGTGAGGCTGGGCGCGGACTGCCGTGCGAGCTGGTATCGCGTCCAGCTCCCGGTTCGACCGAACGGGACGACGGGCTGGGTCAGCGCTCGCGACGTCCGTCGCTTCGTCGTGGACACCCGGGTCGTCGTCGACCTCTCGGACCGGCTCGTCACCGTCTACCGAGACGGGGAGCGCGTGCTCCGGGTGCGCGCCGCCGTCGGGAAGGCGGCGACCCCCACCCCGACCGGGCACTTCTACGTCAACCAACGGCTGCTCGCGGACGACCCGACCGGCCCGTGGGGCCCGGGAGGCGTGGGCGTCTCCGCCTTCTCGCCCGTTCTCGTCGACTGGGCCCAGGGAGGACCGATCGCGATCCACGGGACGAACCAGCCCTATCTGATCGGGGACGCGGTCTCGAACGGCTGCGTCCGCATCTCGAACTACCACCTGCGTCAGCTCATGGACATCGCGATCGAGGGGACGCCGGTGCTCATCCGCGCGTGACCCGGTCGCCGTGGTACAACGAGGGGAGATGGTGACCAAGCGCGCATCCGGAGACACGCTGGGAGACCTCGCGACCCGTGGGCAGGAGACCCTTCAGCGGCTCACGGAGCTTCCGGGCGGCACGACCGCGCTGAAGGCCTTCAACGACCTCCGCCTGCGCGTCGACGAGCTCGGCAAGCGCGTGCGGGGCATCGACGCGCTCGAGGCGCGGATCGCGAGGCTCGAGAAGGACGTCGCGGCGCTGAAGCGGGCCCAGAAGCCGGCGCCGAAGGCGCCTGCGCGCAAGGGCACCTGAGCCCTCACCGACGGACGACGGTCGGCGTCAGGTCGCGGTCGCGCGTGGCACCCGCAGGCGCAGCACCCGAGGCAGCAGCTCGAAGCGGACAGGCGTCGTCCCCGGCTGCTCCCCGTCGATCTCGACGGGCACCGGACCGTCGCTGGTCACCGTGACGGTCGACCCGCGGAGCAGCTCCGCCTTCGGATGGGGAAGGTGCGTGCCCCGGTAGATCCTGGGCATCGTCCTCACGAGATCGCCCTTCGTGACGTCACCGATCGTCAGGACGTCGAACAGCCCGTCGTCCGGGATCGCGTCGGGGCACATCTGCATCCCTCCTCCGAAGAACCGTCCGTTCGCGACGATCACGTCGAACATGCGGCCCGACCGCACCTCGTCGTCGACGGTGACGACGAGGTCGGTCGCAGCCCAGCGCGCGAACACCGCGAACGTCGCGAGCAGGTACGAGGCCTTGCCTCCGAGGGCCTTCGTCGTCTCGTTCGCGCGCTGGGCGATCGCGCCGCTCATCCCCGCGCTCGCGACGTTGACGAAGACGGCGCTCGCCTCGGCTCCGTCCCAGGCGCGGTAGCTGATGCGTCCGGCGTCGATCTCGCGCACGTCGCCGTCGAGCGCGATCGCGGCCGCTTCCTCGACACCTCGGGGGATCCCGAACGTCCGCACGAAGTCCCACCCGGTGCCTCGTGGGATGATGGCCAGCTCCGGCGGCTCCGAGAGGCCCGCAAGGCCGTTCGCGACCTCGTTGACCGAGCCGTCACCGCCGACGACGACGAGCAGCGTCGCCCCGTCGAGCGCGGCCTCCCGCGCCAGCTCGCCCAGGTGCCCCTGTCGCTCCGAGAGCAGCGCATCGCCGCGCAGGCCCGCCGCCGCCGCCCGCCGCGCGAGCTCCGGCCAGCGGCGTCCGGTCGAGCCGTTCGCGGAGGCGGGATTGACCAGGAACAGGCACTTCCCACCCGGCGGGTGAGAAGTGCCAGAGGTTCCGGGAGCGTTCACGCGACTGATCTTGGCACGTCGGCGCAGCCGCAGTGCCCTAGGCCGTGACGGTGTGCAGGGCGAGCTCCGTCATCTGATCGACGGCCGCCCGCATCTCGTCGTCGGTGATCCGGATGAACTCTCCGTCGACGACGATGTCGCTCACCAGCAGCATGCAGCCGGCCTGGATGCGGCGGAGCGCTCCGAGCGTGAAGAGCACGGCCGCCTCCATCTCGACGGCGAGGATCCCGCGCTCGGACCAGCGGGCGGCCAGACCGGGATCGGGGTTGTAGAAGATGTCGCTCGAGACGATCGGCCCGACCCTGACCTTCTTGCCCAGCCCTTTCGCCTGGTGCACGGCTTCGTGGACGAGCCCGAAGTCGGCGGTCGGAGCGTGCGGCTCGCCGCCGACGTAGTGCGACGCCGTCGAGTCGGCCGGCGTGGCCGAGAGCGCGACGATGAGGTCACCCATCGTCATGCCGGGCTGGAGCCCACCGCAGGTCCCGACGCGCAGGATCCTCTTCACGCCGAGCTGGACGAGCTCCTCGATCACGATCGCCGCAGACGGGCAGCCCATGCCGCTCGACTGCACGGACACCGGCTTGCCGGCGAACGTGCCCGTGTACCCCAGCATCCCGCGCTCGCCGTTTCGCTGGACGACGTCCTCCATGAAGGTCTCGGCGATGTACTTGGCCCGGAGCGGATCGCCTGGGAGGAGGCAGGCTTCCGCGTAGTCACCGGGGTTCGCCCTCACGTGGATTGGCATGCGCGCACCCTACGCGCTCACTCGTAGACTCGTCACCGATGCCGACGCTCGTCGAGCCCACCCGTGACCAGATCCTGCGCTTCTGCGCCGAAGACCCTGTCGAGCGCGTCTTCCTGGAGGACGTCGCTCGCCGAGGGCACGGCCGCTTCGCCGGTCTGCTCGGGGACGACGGGGACGCCCTCCGTGGTCTCTGCCACCTCGGCACGAACGTGGTGCCGTCGGGAGACGGGTGCGCCGCGTTCGCCGGGCTCGCCGTGAAGGCGGGGCCGCGCATGCTGATCGGCGAGGCGCGCGCGGTGACCGACCTCTGGGACGCTGCGCGCCGTCGCTTCGGCAGCCCACGCGAGGATCGCCCCGGCCAGCCGGTGTACGTGATGACCGATCCCCCGGAGGTGGTCGACGCGACGGGGATGCGGCTCGCCACGGCGGGCGACCTCGACCGTCTGCTCCCCGCCTGCGCGGCTGCGCACCGGCTCGAGCTCGGCGTCGATCCGATGCGACGAGACCCGAACGGGTTCCGGTGGCGCACCCGAGCACAGATCGACGAGGGGCGGTCGTGGGTGTGGGAGGAGGACGGGGTGATCCTGTTCAAGGCCGAGGCCTCGGCGTGGACGGGCTCCGCCGTCCAGCTGCAGCAGGTCTGGACCGACCCCGCCGCCCGCCGCAAGGGGTACGCGGCACGCGGGCTGCAGGATCTCGTCGGTCGGCTGCTCGACGTGGTGCCGGCGGTCTGCCTCTTCGTGCGCACCGACAACGCCCCGGCGATCCGCCTGTACGAGTCGATCGGGATGCGTCACGTCCTGGACTACCGGAGCGTCCTGCTGTGAGACGACTGCTCCTCGTCCGGCACGGGCACGCGGAGTCCAACGACCAGGACGTCGTCAGCTCGACCCCTCCGGGCGGAGGGCTCTCGGACGTCGGGGTCGCACAGGCGATGGCGCTGCAGGACGAGCTCGCCGGAGAGCCCATCGAGCTCGGCGTCTCGAGCCGGTTCGAGCGCACGCGCCAGACCCTCGAGCTCGCGCTCGGTCGGCGCCGGATCGAGCGGGTCGTCCAGCCGCTCCTCGACGAGATCGCCTTCGGCTCCTTCGACGGCGGGCCGCTCGCCGCGTACCGGGAGTGGGCCTGGACGACGCCGCCGCAGATGCCTCCGCCGGGCACGGCGAGAGCCGGGTCGCTGCCGCTCTTCGCGTCGCCGATGCGCTCGAGGCTCTGCTCGCGCGTCCCGAGGACGTCGTGCTCGCCGTCGGACATGCTCTCCCACTCCGGTACGCGCTCGACGCGGCGAGCGGGCTCGATCCCTCCGCGCGCATCACGCCCGTGCCGCACGCGGCCGCGCACCCGCTCGAGCGCGACGCGGTCGAGCTGGCGGCGTCCCGACTGCGCGCCTGGGCCGCCTCGCCGAGCTTCGCGCCGCCACAGAGGATGAGGCGATGCGTGGCGGAGGAGCGATTCCCCCGGAAGGGGCATCGCCGGGCGATCGGCGCGATACGATGATGGTGGAGATGCGGCGTCTCAGGAATCTGCTCGCGTTGGCTGTGACCGTCGTGGTCGCGTCTGCTGCGGCGGGTTGCGGTGGCGCGGAGCAGGCGGTTCCCCAGCTCGAGAGCCTCGCCGCGGTGTCCTCTGCGACCAAGGCGGCGGACAGCTTCGGGTTCGCGCTGGAGATGCGCCAGCAGGTGCTCGGCATGGATCTCGAGATCCTCGCCGACGGGGCGTTCGACAACGCGGCGCAGCGCGGCAGGATGCACATGGACCTGTCCTCGTTCGCCAAGCTGATCGGAGGCTTCGGCGAGGCGTTCGGCGCCAAGAAGGGCGACCTGCCGCAGCCGAGCTCTCCGATCCGGACGCGTGGAAGCTGGACATCGTCCTCGACGGCAAGCAGATGTACCTGCGGGCGCCGTTCCTCGACTCGCAGCTCCAGCGGCAAGCACTGGATCGGCGGGGACCTCGAGGAGATCGCGAGCAGCCGGGGCGGGAGCATCGACCTGGGCGGGTTCGCCGCGACCGACCCGCGGGACGCCCTCGACGCGCTCGAGGCGGTCTCGGGCGATCTCGAGACCGTCGGCCGCGAGGAGGTGCGCGGTGTCGAGACGACGCACTACCGGACGACCCTCGATCCGGCCAAGCTCGCCGACGCGGTGCAGAGAGCGCCGGGTGGGCTCGTCAGACCTGCTCTCGGGCCTCACGGAGGCGATGGCGCAGGTCGACGTCTCCGATGTGCCGATCGACGTATGGGTCGACGACGAGGGCCTGCTCCGGAAGTACGTGATCGAGGTCGACCTCGAGCAGGGCGGCCAGACGCTCTCGACCTTCGTCGGACTCGAGCTCTTCGACTACGGCGAGCCTGTCGCGTCGACCTGCCGGACGCGTCCGACGTCGCGGACCCGTCCGCGCTGCAGAACCTGCCGGCTGACCCGACCTCCCGTCGGCCACAATGGGTCGATGCACGACGTCCTCGAGCGGGTCTCCGGCCCAGATCGCCCGCCACGAGCTGCTCGCGCCGGGCGAGCCGGTGACCTGCCTCGTCTCCGGTGGAGCGGACTCGACGTGCCTCTGGCACGCCCTGCGCGGCCTCGGCCACCCGGTCGCGCGGTGCACGTCCATCACGGCGTCCGCGGGCGCGGACGCCGACGCCGACGCCGAGCACTGCGCCTCGGTGCTGGGCGCGAAGGTCGTGCACGTCGCGGCGGAGGCCACGGAGGCAGGACTGCGCGACGCGCGATACGCCGCGACGTGCGCACTTCGGGAAGCGCGCGACCGGGCACACCGCGAGCGACCAGGTCGAGACCGTGCTGCTCCGCCTCGTCGCGAGTGGCTCGACGCGCGGGATCAGACCGCGACGCGCGACGGCGTCGTGCGTCCGCTCCTCGACCGTCTGGCGAGAGGAGACGCGCGCGTACTGCCGCGCCGCCGGGCTCGGCTGGCGCGAGGACGCGACGAACCCGACGACGAAGCGCGGGCTCGTGCGCTCCACGATCCTGCCCGCTCCTCGAGCAGCTCGATCCCCGGGCCCGGGCGGGCCTGCTCGCGGCGGCGCAGGAGCGTCGCTCGGCTCGCCACGCGGGTGGAGCGCACGCTTGCGGAGCTGCTCGCCTCGCGCGAGGGCTCCGCGCCACGCCGACCTCGGCGGCGGCGTGCGCGCCGTCCGCGAGTACGACGAGCTGCGACTCGAGGGAACGGTCGAGTGGGGGCCGTGGCGGCTGTCGTCCGATGCCCCCGGGCTCGTCGTGCGGACCCGTCGCGAGGGGGATCGTCTCGCAGGTCGCCGCAGGAAAGTGCAGGATCTGCTCGTGGACGCCAAGGTTCCTCGCGCGGCTCGCGAGCAGTGGCCCGTCGTCGCACTGCACGACGGGCCGGTCGTCGCCGTGCCGGGCGTCGCCGTCGCGCCCGGCTGGGAGGGCATCGTGCGCAGCGAGCGGGACGGGCGATGAGCGACGTGCACGCCGACGTCGGGGATGTCCTCGTCGACGCGGAGGCGCTTCGTCGGCGCGTCGCCGAGCTCGGCGCTGCCATCTCCGCCGACTACGCCGAGCGCGACCTGCTGCTCGTCGGGCGTCCTCAAGGGCGCGGTCTTCTTCATGGCCGACCTCATGCGCGAGCTGCACGAACGCCTGCGAGATCGACTTCATGGCGATCTCGAGCTACGGCGCGGGCACGGACTCCTCCGGTGTCGTCAGGATCCTGAAGGACCTCGACCTGAACATCGCGGGCCGTGACGTCCTCGTCGTCGAGGACATCATCGACTCCGGGCTGACGCTCTCCTACCTGATGCGCACCCTCCGGGCCCGGGGCCCGCGGTCGCTCGAGATCTGCGCGCTGCTGACGAAGCCCGAGCGCCGCGAGATCGACGTCCCGGTGCGCTACGTGGGCTTCGAGATCCCGAACAGGTTCGTGATCGGGTACGGCCTCGACTATGCGGAGCGCTACCGGAACCTGCCCTACATCGGCGTCCTGCGCGACGAGCTGATCCCCGGTGGCGGCCACTGAGTCACGTCCGCGCGAGCTCTCCGCCCGCACGGTTGGACGGCTCCCGGGTCGTTGCGCGAGCGTTGCGCGCACGGGTGCGCAGCGCGGTGACCGGACGGCACGCTGCTACCCTCCGACAACGGTGAATCGCTTCTTCCGCAGCGCGCTGTTCCCGCTCGTCGTGATCGTCCTGCTCGTGTTTCTCGCGAGCGAGACGCTGATCCCGACGGCGCGGCAGCGACACGAAGATGACGTACTCCGAGCTGATCCAGCAGTCGAAGAACGGCGGCGTCGAATCGCTGGTCTTCAACCCGAACCGCCAGCAGATCACGGCCACGCTCACCGGCGGCGACAAGGTGAAGGTCTACTACCCGTCGCCGCAGTCCCAGGCGGAGTTCCAGAAGACCCTCGAGGCCCAGAACGTCAAGTTCGACTCCAAGGGGACCGGCTCGAGCGCCTGGTGGACGCTGCTCTCGACCCTCCTGCCGTTCGTGCTCCTGATCGGCTTCTGGATCTTCCTGATGAACCAGATGCAGGGCGGCGGCTCGAAGGTGATGAGCTTCGGCAAGAGCCGGGCCAAGCGGATGTCGCCGGATTCGCCCAAGGTCACGTACAAGGACGTGGCAGGCGCCGACGAGGCGGTCGAGGAGCTCCAGGAGATCAAGGAGTTCCTCGAGAACCCGAAGAAGTTCCAGGCGCTCGGGGCGCGCATCCCGAAGGGGGTCCTGCTCTACGGCCCTCCCGGAACGGGCAAGACGCTCCTCGCACGGGCGACCGCCGGCGAGGCCGGGGTGCCGTTCTTCTCGATCTCGGGCTCCGACTTCGTCGAGATGTTCGTCGGCGTCGGCGCCTCGCGCGTGCGCGACCTGTTCGAGCAGGCCAAGCAGGCGAGCCCCTGCATCATCTTCATCGACGAGATCGACGCCGTCGGTCGTCACCGCGGCGCGGGCATGGGCGGCGGCCACGACGAGCGCGAGCAGACGCTCAACCAGCTCCTCGTCGAGATGGACGGGTTCGAGCTGAAGGACAACATCATCCTGATCGCGGCCACGAACCGCCCCGACATCCTCGACCCCGCCCTCCTGCGCCCCGGCCGCTTCGACCGGCAGATCGTCGTCGACCGGCCCGACCGCAAGGGACGGCAGCAGATCCTCGAGGTGCACTCCAAGGGCAAGCCGCTCGCACGCGAGATCGATCTCGACGTGCTCGCCGCCTCGACCCCCGGGTTCACCGGTGCCGACCTCGCCAACGTGATCAACGAGGCGGCGCTCCTCGCCGCCCGGCGCGGCAACAAGGTGATCGGCCAGAACGAGCTCGAGGAAGGGATCATGCGGGTGATCGCCGGCCCCGAGAAGAAGTCGCGTCTCTTCTCCGAGAAGGAGCGGAAGATCACGGCGTACCACGAGATGGGTCACGCGATCGTCGGCTTCTACCTCGAGGGAACCGACGAGGTGCACAAGATCTCGATCGTCAGCCGCGGCCAGGCGCTCGGCTACACGATCTCCCTGCCCACGGAGGATCGCTACCTGACGACCAAGGGCTCGCTCATGGCCCAGATGGCGATGACCCTCGGCGGCCGCGCGGCCGAGGAGCTCGTGTTCAACGAGGTCACGACCGGTGCGGCGAACGACATCGAGCGCATCACCGCGACGGCGAAGTCGATGATCATGCGGTTCGGGATGAGCGAGAAGCTCGGTCCCCGCGTGCTGGGTCGCAACCACGACATGCCGTTCCTCGGCAGGGACATGGGCGCGGAGCCCGACTACTCCGAGGAGATCGCCCGCGAGATCGACGACGAGATCCGCAGGGTGATCGAGGAGGCGCACGACATGGCGACGACCACGCTCCGCGAGCACATGGACGAGCTCCATCTCCTCTCGGCGATCCTGATCGAGCGCGAGACGGTCGACAAGGATCAGTTCGAGCGGCTGCTAGCGGGTGAGGCAGAGGAGTCGGTCTTCGCCGAGGTCGACGCCGCGAAGGAAGAGCCGGCCGAGCCCGAGAGCAAGGACAAGCCTGCCCCGAAGCCGGCTCCGCGTGCGCTGCCCGGTGCGGCGATGCAGCCGCCGCCCGATCCGGCCGTCTAGCGCCGCCCCCGCCGCAGCGTGCGCGCTCGGGACACGGTTCCGGGCTCGCGAGGTCGTCGGCCGTGGTGGCCACGTATCCTGCGGCGATGTTCGTGCCCGCGAGCTTCGAGCCGCCCGCCGGCCTGGTGACCGACGCCTTCGTGCTCGTCCCGCTCGGCCCCGAGCACAACGTCCGTGACTACGACGCGTGGGCGTCGAGCGTGCCTCACATCCACGCGACTCCCGGCTTCGACGACCGCGGTGAGGACTCCTGGCCCCACCCGATGACGCTCGAGGAGAACCTCGCGGACCTGGAGATGCACGCCAGGCACTTCCGGACGCGACACGGGTTCACCTACACCGTGCTCGACCCGGCCGACGACGAGGTGCTCGGGTGCGTCTACATCTACCCGGATCGAGCGGGTGACGCGGATGCGCACGTCCGCTCGTGGGTGCGCTCGACGCGGGACGAGCTCGACCGTCCGCTCTGGCTCGCCGTGCGCGCGTGGCTCGCGTCCGACGCGTGGCCGTTCGCGCACGTGCGCTACGCCAGCCGCGACGCCTAGCCTCGGGCACGCGCCACGCCGGGCGGCGCGGGCTCGGCTACCTGTCGAGGTCCTCGACCGGACGGGCGAGGCGCGCGACGAGCGCCAGCGCCGCCAGCGCTGCGAGCACGCCGACCACCTCGACGAGGATGCCCTCCGTCCGCGCGAGATCGACGATCGCGAGCAGCGCGCCGCCGAGAGCCAACGCACCGATCGACGCGAGCGAGATCCAGGCCAGCCTCCGCCAGCGCCCTCCCGGCTCGTCGGGGCTCGTCGTCCGGAGCTCGATCGACCAGTCGACGAGCCCTGCGATCGCGACGAGGCACGCGGCGAGGACGGCTGCTCGACCGTCGAGGGGCGGATCGTCAACCGCCAGGAGCGTTCCGTACGCGGCGGCGGGCAGGACGATCGCCGCGGGGAGCGCCGGCGACCAGACGAGCGCTGCGGCGACCGCCACCGCACCCGTGAGCCCGATCCCGAGCACGGCTGCGCGGACCGTGTCGCTGGACTCCGCGCCGAGCCAGACCGCGACGCCGACCGCGACACCGACGGCGGCGAGGCCCGCGCCTACCGCCGGAGCATGCGCGCGTGACGGCGGTACGACCTCACCCCCTCCAGTGCGACGTCGAGCGGTGTGTCGTCGCCGAGGGTCGTGACCGCGACGCCCAGCCTCTCGAACCGAGAGCGGAGCTCCTGACGCTGCAGCGTCCAGATCCGGTGCGCGAGCTGCTCGAGCGGCAGCGTGCCCGGCGTCACGTGCGGCTCCGGCGAGACCTCGACGACGACGAGGTCGTGGCCTCTGGCGCGCAGGTCGAGCAGGGCCGAGATCGACCGCTCGTCGAGGAGCGGCGACACCGCGATCACGAGCGCGCGGGCGGGCAGAGTGCGGGCCGGGATCACGTTGATGTCCTTCCACGCGTACGAGAACTCGACGCCCGTCTCGAGCAGCGCATCGACGAGCCGGTAGCGCTGCGCCATCCCGCCCCCAGGCTCGAGCCAGCGCAGGATCCCGCCGAACGTGACGAGGCCGACGCGGTCGCGACGCTCGAGGAATCGCGCCGAGAGCGTCGCGACGACGCGGACGGCGTGCTCGAGCGTCCCCTCGTCCGACTCGCGGGCCTCGGCGAAGCTGTCGAGGAAGAGGACGACGTCCGTGTTGCGCTCGGGATGCCGCTCGTTGACGACGAGGGTCGCCCGGCGCGCGCTCGCGCGCCAGTTGACCGAGCGGAGCCGATCGCCGGTCACGAACGGACGGGTGTCTGCGAACTCCACGCCCTCCCCGCGGAGCCGTGCCACCTCGCTGCCGGTGGTCGACTGCGTGTGCGCAGGCGAGAGGAGCGCCTGCAGCTGCTCCGGGCGTGGGTACACGCGCAGTCGGTGCAGCCGCTCGATCCGTCCTTCCCAGCGCACGAGACCGAGCCGGTCGCGGGAGCGCAGGCGCACGTCTCCGACCGTGACCGAGCCCCACCGGCCGAGGCGGAGGGTCAGCGGCAGCTCCCGCTCCTCGCCAGGCTGCAGGTGGATCGCGAGCGGCAGGGCGGCGTCGGCGATCTCGACGCCGCGGGGCGCGACCATGCCGAGCTCGAGGCGCTCGACGCCGGTCTCCGAGCGGATCGTCAGGAGCCCGGCGAGCTCGTCACCCTCCAGCGCCCGCTCCGTGTCGAACGAGAGCCAGACGCGAACGTCCGGGCGCACCGCCCGCAGACCGACGGCCGCAGCGATCGCGAACGGCGCGACCACGACGACGAGCTCTGCCCGCCGGAGGGCGAGCGCTGCGACGAGGCCGAGCGCTGCGACCAGCGTCGCCGTGGGCAGGAGTGGGCCGGCGACCCTGCTCACGCGGGCGGAGAGGCGTCATCGGTCCGGGGCGTCGGCACCTCGTCGAGGACCTCCGCGACGACATCGTCGCCCGTCCGCCGCTGGACCCACAGCTCCGGCCTGAGGACGAGGCGATGGCCGAGTGCCGGCACTGCGATCTCCTTCACGTCGTCCGGCGTCACGAAGTCCCGGCCTGCCAGCGCGGCCCGACAGCGTGACAGCTTGAGGAGCGCGAGCGAGCCCCGAGGGCTGGATCCGACGGCAAGGGACGTGCTCCGTCGCGTCGCGGCGACGAGCGCGACGACGTACCGCCCGATGCTCTCGTCCACGTGCACGCTCTCGACGGCCTGCTGCATCTCACGCAGAAGCTCCCGGTCGACGACCTGCGTCAGCTCGACCTCGTCCGCCCGTCGCTCGATCCGTCGAGCGAGCATCTCCCACTCGTCGTCCTCGGACGGGTAGCCGAACCCCGCGCGGAGGATGAAGCGGTCGAGCTGCGCCTCGGGGAGGGGGTAGGTGCCCTCGTACTCGATGGGGTTCTGGGTCGCGAGGACGAGGAACGGCGGCTCGAGCGCGTGCGTCGTCCCGTCGATCGTGACCTGCCGCTCCTGCATCGCCTCGAGGAGGGCGGCCTGGGTCTTCGGTGGGGCGCGGTTGATCTCGTCTGCGAGCAGGAGGTTGGCGAAGACCGGGCCCGGGCGGAACTCGAAGACGGCGTCGCGCTGGTTCCAGATGGACGAGCCGGTGACGTCCGACGGGAGGAGGTCGGGTGTGAACTGGACTCGCGCGAAGCGCAACCCCGTGACGGTGGCGAAGGACCGGGCGGTGAGCGTCTTGGCGAGTCCTGGCACGTCCTCGAGCAGGACGTGACCGTCGGCGAGCAGCCCCAGGAGCACGAGCGCCAGCCGCTCGCGCTTCCCGACCACCGCGCGCTCGACCTCGTCGAGGATGCGGCTGCCGAGGTGGGCGACCTCGCTCAGCTCCACGCGAGACGCTCCAGGTCGGAGACCGCCGCAGCGATCCGGTCGCGCGGCATCCCCTGGCCGCCGCGGTCGTCGGGCGCGACGACGTCCGGCCGGATCAGCGACCAGAGCTCGTCGCAGACGAGGCCCCGGGCGCGGTCGGGCGCTCGATCGAGGTCGACGCCGTGCCGGGTGAGGAGCAGGCCGGAGGCGAGCTCGCGGAACAGCGGGCGAAGGCGGTAGTGGGTGTCGAACGCCGTCTCCGCTCCCATCGAGACCTCGCGCTCGACGCGCGCGAGGGATGGGGGCCGCACAGGGGCGGCCGGAGGTGGGACGAGCGCGTTGGCGAAGCCCGATGCGCGTAGCGGGACGTCCTCGCCGATGCCGGCGACGAGGGCGACGAGCGCGATGCCGAGGACGACGAGGAGCCACACGTGCAGCGCGAGCTCGGTGCGGCCCGGCAGCGCGACGAGCGCGACGACGAGGGCCGCCGTGGGGATCGTGGCCGTGGCGGCCGCGCGACGCAGCCGGGCGCTCATGCGCCCACCTCCGCCGCAGAAGCCTCGCGGGCGGCCTCGAGCTGCTCGCGCCGTGCTGCGGCGGCGCGCAGCTCGTCGCGCACGTCCTCGAGCGTGTCGATCGCCTCCTCCTTCATCTCCGGGCGCACATCGTGCCCGGAGAAGCGCGCCCATGTGAAGAGAGCCGTCAGCCGTCCGGCGCTGCGACGGCTGAGGTCGACCCCGTCCACGATCCGCGCGAGGTACTCCTCGGGCGCCTCTGCCTCTGTCCGGGGAAGCCCTGCGGCCCGCAGCGCCCGCTCCATCCGCGCGTAGGCCTCGATCACGGCGCGCCGGGGATCGGTCTCCGCTCGGAGGTCGTCCAACGCCTCGTCGAGCACGTCCGCGAGCGCCTCCTCGGCAGCAGCCGGTTCCTGCATCCCGAGCGCCCGTCGGCGTGCGCTGCGCTCGAGCGCCACGGCGGCGGCGCCCGCGGCGGCGAGCACCAGCGTGATGACCACGGGCCAGATCGTGAACTGCGGCTCGTACCTCCCGGAATCGTCACCACTGACTCCCGGCGCCTGCCCGAGGCCGGGGAGCAGACCGCCGGCGTTGCCGCTCCCGTCGTCCGACCTCAGGAGCCGGAAGGCGACGATCACGAGCGCGAGCCCCATCGCCGCAGACGCGATCGCCCCCAGCGGGCCGCGTCGTCGCTGCCCTCGCGCCGCCGTCACGACGGCCTCGTCGCGGCGCATCAGCGAGAACACGACGAGCGCAACGGTGCCTCCGACGATGATCACGACGACGAGGAGGCTCATCGTCACGTCGAGCAGCTGGGCCGACGGGCGTCTGACGCCGGGGCCTCCACCGGGCACGCCGCCCGTCGACGCGATCGCGACTGCGGTCACGAGCGCGACGATCAGGAGGCCGATGACCCATGATCGGGCCGATCCCGGCCGCCGGGCGTTACCGTCCATGTCGCATGGGACGTCTGTCGCTCGAGAATCGTTGGCCCCGGCCCACCGTCATGGGCATCGTGAACGTCACGCCCGACAGCTTCTCGGACGGGGGCGTCCACATGGGGATCGAGGCGGCGGTCGCAGGTGCCCGCGCGATGCTCGGCGCAGGAGCGGGCCTGGTGGACGTCGGGGGTGAGTCGACGCGTCCCGGGGCGCCGCCCGTCTCCCTCGGCGAGGAGCTCCGCCGCGTTCTGCCCGTCGTCGAGCAGCTCGCCGGCCTGGACGTCTCGGTCGACACGACGAAGGCAGAGGTCGCCCGGCGTTCGCTCGCGGCCGGGGCCGTGATGGTCAACGACGTCACGGCGCTGCGTGGCGATCCCGATCTGGCCGGCGTGGTCGCCGCTGCCGACGCGTGCCTCTGCCTGATGCACATGCAGGGCACGCCGCGGACGATGCAGGACGCGCCGCGATACGGTGACGTCGTCTCCGAGGTCACGGCGTTCCTCGAGGAGCGTCTCGCGTTCGCGGTCGCGGAGGGCGTGCCCGAGGAGCGGATCTGCGTCGATCCGGGGATCGGGTTCGGCAAGACGCCCGACCAGAACCTTGCGCTCCTGCGAGGCCTGAGGTCGCTCGTCGCGATCGGAAGGCCGGTGCTCGTGGGCGCGTCGCGCAAGAGCACGCTGGCGAAGGTCACGGTTGGGCCCGAGGCGCGCGTCGCGTCGGATGCAGCCTCGGTCGGGGCCGCGGTCGCGGCGTTCGATCGAGGCGCGACGCTGTTCCGGGTGCACGAGGTGAGCGCGCACGTCGAGGCTCTCGGCGTCGCGGCGGCGATCGAGCGCGGTACGGTGGCGCGATGAGGATCGAGCTGCTCGGGCTGGAGCTTCACGGCCACCACGGCGTGCTCGAGCACGAGCGACGCGAGGGGCAGCGGTTCCTGTTCGACCTCGAGCTCGAGCTGACGAACCCGCCGCAGGGTGACCGGATCGAGGACGCGCAGGACTACCGGGAGGCCGTCGAGGTCGTCCGGCAGGTGTCGGAGGCCCGGGCGTATCGGCTCCTGGAGGCGCTCGCCACGGACCTCGCCGAGACGCTGCTCGCACGACTCGACCTCGAGAGCGTCAAGGTGCGCGTGCGCAAGCCCGACGTCGAGCTGGGCGTGCCCGTCCAGCATGCGGCCGTCGTCGTCGAGCGCCGCCGCGATGGCTAGCCGACGACCGCGACGAGCCGGTAGGTCGCGTCGGTGGTCGCCCGGCCGGGAGTGACGGCGACGTAGGCCCAACGGCCGCTTGGCCCGTTGACGTAGCGGAGCCGCTCGGTGGTCGATTGCGTGCGTGCGCGCGCGAGCCGGTACTCGGAGATGAACTTCCCGGTCACGCTCGGGACGCCGGAGCGGTAGAGCGTGAGATCCGTGTCGGCGGACCCGGTGGCCGTCACGGTGAGCGTGCGACGGGCGGGGAGCCACACCCGGTAGACGTCGGCGGGGTCCTCCCAGCGGTCGAGGCGTGCGGAGAACGCCGCTCGTCGCACCTTCTTGGTGGTCAGAGGCGCGGGCCGGGCGAAGTTGCGGTCGGCCTCGGGATCGACGTTGTCGACGTCGTCGTTGGGCTCGCCCGGGTCGGCGACCGGGATCGGCGCAGCGAGGGCTGCTGCGACGTTCAGCATCCCGAACCCGCTGAACGCGTCCCGACCGGCGGGACCGAGGTCCCGTGCCGAGCGCCGGAGCAGCTCCGCCACCTGGTCGGCAGTGAGGCCGGGTCGCGCAGTCCAGAGCCACGCCGCGGCACCGCTGACGAGCGGCGCCGAGAAGCTCGTGCCAGAGCTCGTCGTCCAGTTGTTGCCGATCGCGGAGGCGACGGTGACGTCCTCTCCGGGCGCCGCGATGTCCACGTACGTCGAGCTGGACGAGAAGGCGGTGACCTGGCCGTTGCGACCGGTCGCTCCCACCGTGAGCACGTGGGGGAGCGCCGCCGGATAGCCGAGCTGGTTGCCGGAGTCGCCTTCGTTGCCCGAGGCCGCCACGATCAGCGATCCGAGCGAGACGGCCTCGTCGACGGCGAGCTCGATCGCGAGGTCACGCGGACCGCCGAGGCTGAGGTTGATCACGCCCTTGCCGGATCGCGCGGCGGCGAGGATCCCGTTCACGATCTCGGGGCTGTCGAGACGCGTGCCCTGGCCCTGCGCGGCGTCCCAGGAGCGGAGATCCGCCAGTGGGTAGACCCCGACGATCCCGACGCCGTTCTCGGGAGCCGCGATCAGCGACGAGACCATGGTGCCGTGCTCGCCCCCGAGCGGCTGGGGCTCCTGGGCGTTCAGCGCGGTGGTGTTGGCTCGGCCGGCGAACTCCGGATGGACGAGATCGAGCCCTGAGTCGACGACGGTCACCGGCACGCCCGCTGCCGGGGGCGTCAGCCCGGCCGCGCCGATCTCGACGCGCCACCACTCCGTGGCCGAGAGCGGGTCGGCCTTGACCGCTGAGTGCGCCAGGACCGCGTACGTGACGACCGGCTGCGTGAACGCGACCGCGTTCGCACGTCGCAGCGCGTCGAGCGCAGGGGCGTCGGAGGTGATCTCCCAGAGCCTGAGCCTCGCGTCGACGACGCGGGCGCCGGCCGACCGGAGCGTCGCTCGCTCCGCTGCGGTCGAGGAAGCGCGCAGTGCGACGAGCATCGTGCCGTCGCTCGGGCTGCTCCCGCTCGTCGCGGCGAGGCTGATGGTGGCCGCCGCGAGGACGGCCAGGGAGGAGAGGACGAGGGCGCGCATCGAATCGCTTCCGGGAGTTGTACGGGTCACGGGTGAGGAAAGGATGAGGAAGCGCCGTTGCGCGGGAGTTAAGCGGGGCGCGGCGGCGGGTGTACGGTCTCGGCGTGGGCAGGGCGTTCGTCGGCATCGGGGCGAATCTCGGCGATCGGGAGCAGACCATCCGGCGGGCGATCGCGCTCCTCGGCTTCGCTCCCGGCGTCGAGGTCGTGGCGACCTCCCGATTGCGTGAGACAGAGCCGTGGGGGCCGATCGCGCAGCCGCGCTATCTCAACGGAGCCGTGGAGCTCCTGACCGACCTCGACCCGCGTCAGCTCCTCGAGACGCTCCTCGGGATCGAGGCCGAGCTGGGTCGCGTCAGGGACGGGGAGCGCTGGGGGCCGCGGACGATCGACCTCGACCTGCTGCTCCTCGACGGCATCGTCGTCGACGAGCCGGGACTGCAGCTGCCGCATCCACGCCTGCACGAGCGGTCGTTCGTCCTCGAGCCGCTCTGCGACCTCGACCCGAAGCTCGACGTCCCGGGCCAGGGGCGGGTCTCCGCGCTGCTCGCCGCCCTGGAGGCGGGGGCCTGACCCGCACCGAGCCTCTACACTCCGCGGCATGAGCCATCTGGACGACCTCGACGAGTTCGAGGCCGAGCTCGAGCTCCAGCTCAAGCGCGAGTACACCGCCGTCTTCTCGATGTTCAGGTTCTGCGTCCTGACGCAGGACGCGACGTACCTCTGCAACAAGCTCGAGCTGAAGGTCACGCCGCAGGCGAGCTACCCGTTCTTCCATCTGCAGCTCGAGGACGTGTGGGTGTGGGACAAGAACCGACCGTCGCGGATCATCCCGCGCACCGAGGTGTACACCTCCGGTGACGTGACGGTGGAGGAGCTGCGTGGGGAGAACGACGAGCCGCGGCTGACCGCCGAGACGCTGGCCGACCGCCTCGGTGAGCTGTTGCCTCCCGACGACGAAGCACTGCCGTAAGGCGACGAGAAGAGACGGGAGCGGGTAGAGCAAGCCCTGCCCCTCGCCTCCGGAGAGCGGAGGGCGGCTGCGAGGGCGGGCTCCCGGGGCGGCGTCCAGAGCGCGGGTGCAGCTCGCATCGAGCCTCTAGGATCCCGGGATGCTGCTCGCGGTGGACGTCGGCAACACCCAGACCGTCCTCGGTCTGTACGACGGCGACCGGCTCGCGGAGGACTGGCGGATCGCCACCGATCGTGAGCGGACAGGCGACGAGCTCGGCGTGCTCCTCCAGGGGCTCCTCGAGCTCGACGAGGTCGACGGCATCTGTCTCTCGGCGACGGTTCCGACCCTCGTGCGCGAGTGGACGCGTCTCGCCGAGCGGTGGGCGGAGGCCCCCATCCTCGTGGTCGGCCCTGGCGTCAGGACCGGGATCCCGATCCGCTATGACGACCCGAGGGAGGTCGGGCCGGATCGGATCGTGAACGCGGTCGCCGCGCGCGCGCGGTACGGCGCCCCGGTGATCGTGGTCGACTTCGGCACGTCGACGAACTTCGACGTCGTCTCGAGTGCCGGGGACTACGTCGGGGGCGTGCTCGCGCCGGGGATCGAGATCTCGATGGAGGCGCTCTTCGCGCGTGCCGCCCGGCTCGTCAAGGTCGACTACGTCGCGCCGTCGAGCGTGATCGGGAAGACGACGGTGGGGGGGCTGCAGTCGGGTCTCGTGTACGGCTTCGCCGGACAGGTCGACGGGATCGCGGCGCGCATCCGCGAGGAGCTCGGCGCGCCGGAGGCTCCGGTCGTCGCGACCGGGGGGCTCGCCGATCTCGTCGCTCCGCACAGCACGGCCATCTCAGCGGTCGACCCGTTCCTCACGCTCGAGGGGTTGCGTCTCGTGTGGGAGCTCAACCTCGATGTCGCCTGAGCTGGTCGCGGCGCTCGACGCCCGCACGCTCTGGGTGTTCGCGCTCGCCGCGCTCGCGCTCGCCGTCGTGCCCGGCCCCGCCGTGCTCTACATCGTGGCGCAGTCGGTGCAGGGTGGACGAGCAGGTCGGCGTCGTCTCCGCTCTCGGCATCGCGAGCGGGGGCTTCGTCCACGTCCTCGCGGCGGTGATCGGGCTCTCCGCCATCCTGACCGCCTCCGCCGCGGCGTTCACGACCGTCAAGGTCGCGGGCGCTGTCTATCTCGTCTACCTGGGGATCCGCGTCCTGATGCGCCCCGTGGACGGCACGATCGGGGGGCGAAGCCTCGAGCCGACGCTCCGTCGCGTCTACACGCAGGGGGTCGTCGTCAACGTCCTGAACCCCAAGACAGCGCTGTTCTTCCTCGCGTTCCTGCCGCAGTTCGTCGACCCCGACGCTCCCGCCCGGCCGCAGCTGGCAGTGCTCGGGGCGATGTTCGTGCTGATCGCGCTCACGAGCGACCTGGTGTGGGCGCTCGCGGCCGGGACGGCGGGCATCGTCCTCCGTGACAGCCGCCGGTTCCTCGGGCTCCAGCGCTGGGTCTCGGGATCGGTCTTCATCGGGCTCGGCGTCGCGGCGCTCGTGACCGGGCACCGTCCGACCTCCACGTAGTCGGTTGACCGGTGATTCCGGTGCGCCCCGAGTGGAGGCCTCCACGCTGCTCGGTGCAGTGCGTTCCCCGAGGACACCCGGATGCCCGATCGACCACCTGGCGCACCCGGGCGTCAGGCGCTCTCGAGGTGCAGCGAGAGGCGAGGCGGGAGCGAGACGACCCACGCGTCGCGCGTCCGCTTGGCCTCGTACATCGCCGTGTCTGCCCGATGGACGGCCTCCGTGGGCGAGAGCGATCCGTCGAGCAAGGTACCGCCGACGGAGACCGTCACCGTCAGCGTATGACGGCCGGTCGCGAGAGGCACGTCGCCGATCAGCCGCCGGATGCGCTCCGCGAACTGCTCGAGGCCACGGCGGCTGCGGATTCCCGGGGCGAGGACGGTGATCTCCTCGCCGCCCCAGCGGGCCACGACGTCGCCTGTCCGCAGTCCCTCCTGCGAGCCTGTGCACGACCTCCACGAGGACGCTGTCGCCCGTCCGGTGCCCGAACCGGTCGTTGACGGACTTGAAGTGGTCGATGTCGACGACGAAGAGGCCTGCCGGCTGATCTCCGCGGACGATCCGAGCATGCGGCCTGGACGAGCACCTCCTCGAAGGCCCGCCGGTTCGGGGCGTTCGTGAGCGTGTCGCGTCGGGCGTTGGCCTGCTCGGCCTCGAGGGCGGCGACCGATGTCTCTCGCATCCGCTGCGCGATCGCGAGCGCGCTGAGGAGGGCGGCGAGGACGGTCGCGACGAGCAGCTCGCTCTGCGGGGCGACGAGCAGGAGGCTGGCGAGGATCGGGACGGTGATCACCCCCTCGACGCCGTCGACCATGACGCCGCGGAGCCACACGTCCCGCAGCGGCGAGGCTCGTCGGTCGAGGAGGATGAGCCACCGGCCGGCGGAGTTGATCGCGATGGCCGCCGTCATGGCGCAGGCGGCGAGCACGATCGCCGCCGCCGGCGTGGTCGCCGCGGTCAGTCCGACGATCCCCGCGACGAGGCCCTGCACCGCACCGAGGCCCGCACCGGCGGCGCGCCGCCGCCAGACCGTGTCGGTCGCGCCCAGCTGCCCCGCGAGCGCCACCAGCACACCTGCGAGCGGCCCGCCGATCAGCGCAGCGAGGACGATCACGGGGGTCGTCGGGGAGTACCAGCTGCGAGGGCCGAGCTGGATCGAGATCCGCTCCGCGAGAGCGGATACCACCGCGAGGAGGGCGATCGCCGGCCCGAGCCCGGCGAGCTCGTCTGCGCCGTCGAGCGCGACCCAGCCGATCGTGAGGGCGAGAGCGACGGCCGGGAATGCGACGGCGACGCGCGTACCGCGCGTGGGGTCGACGACGGTTGCGTCGTCGGCGATCACCGACAGGCGCTTCCGGGATCGACGCGGAGCCGCAGGGTCGATTGCCACTGCCCTCATCAAACCGGTGCCCGAGCCCCGCGGCGTCCCCCGAACGAGGTACCTCCTCGCTCCACGCGTCGACCGCGTAGCGCCGTTCTCGTCGTCTCCCGTGGGGCTCGCAAGCCCCACGGGAGAAGCGCCGCTACCCGCCGCCGTACACCGAGATCGGCAGGGCGAGCGTGATCTCGTCGCCGCTCGGGATCTCGGACTCGAGTCGCTCGATGAGCGCACCGGCCTCCGGGGCGGCGGCGAGGAGGCGCCGCTCGACGTCGACGGTGGAGTCGAGGAGCACCAGCTCCTGCTTGAAGGCGCGAGGGAAGCGCCCGCGACCGAGGTACCAGCCGTAGAACTTCTTGAGAAACCCGTTCGCGCGCCGCTCCCCGAGCTCCCTGACGGTCTCGCGCACGAACAGCACGAGCTCCGCGACGACCTCCTCGCGGGACGGCGCACGCTGCTCGCCCTCGACGATCTCCTCGAGCACCCACGGATTACCCTGTGCGGCGCGCCCGACCATCACCGCCGTCGCGCCGGTGGTCGCCAGCACGGCCTGAGCCCGAGCGCGCGACGTGATGTCGCCCGAGGCGATCACGGGGACGTCGACGAGCGACACGAGCTCCGCCGTGAGGGCGTGGTCGGCCGTCCCCGTGTACATCTGCGCCGCCGAGCGCGGGTGCAGGGTCAGGGCTGCTGCGCCGGCCTCGACCAGCGCCGGCCCGGCGATCAGGCAGTCGCGCGAGCCGTTCGCGGACGCCGCGGCGCATCTTCACCGTCACGGGGATGTCGACCGCTTTCGCGATCGCCTCGACGATCTGCGAGGCCCGGGCGACGTCCTCCAGCATGGTCGCGCCGGCTCCGGTCTTCGTGACCTTCTTCACGGGGCATCCGAAGTTGAGGTCGACGATGTCCGCGCCTGCCGCCTCGACCATCCGAGCGGCCTCCGCCATCGTCGTCGGCTCGGAGCCGAAGAGCTGGATCGCGAGCGGATGCTCGTCGGACGCGACGCGGAGGTATCCGAGGGTGCGCTCGTTGCGGTGCTCGATCCCGGCGCAGCTCACCATCTCGGAGCAGACGAGACCCGCGCCGAAGCGCCGTCCCTGCCGGCGGAACGCCTGGACGCTGACGCCCGCCATGGGGGCGAGGACGAGGCGTGTGGAGATCTCCACGTCGCCGATCGTCCACGGTGCGCGGAGGTCGGTGATCATCGGGTCATGGTAGAGGCGGATCTGCGCCGCAGGAGGTGCCGGGTTGCAGCCGGGCGGGCGTGACCGCTAGGATGCCCGTCCCCGCGGCGTGCCGCGCCGTGACCCACCCGTCGAAGACGCAGGTCCAGGAGGTTCCCCTGAGGGACGTCGTTCTCACCCCCGAGGGCTACGAGACGCTCAAGAACGAGCTCGAGACGCTCCGCGTCGACGGCCGCCGTCACATCGCCGAGCGCATCCGGGTCGCGCGCGAGTTCGGCGAGATCGCCGAGAACGCGGAGTACGACGACGCGAAGAACGAGCAGGCGATGCTCGAGCACAAGATCGCCCAGCTCGAGGAGCGTCTCGCCCGTGCGAGGGTGATCGATCCCGACGAGATCGACACGAGCGTCGTCTCGATCGGCTCCTTCGTGCGGCTCCGTGACGTCGACGCGAAGCAGACGGTCGAGTACCACATCGTCGGCTCTGCGGAGGCGAACCCCGCCGAGCATCGTCTCTCGAACGAGTCTCCGGTCGGGAAGGCGATCATGGGCCGGAAGAAGGGCGAGACCGTGGAGGTCACGACGCCCCGCGGCAGCGTGGTCAAGTTCAAGATCATGGAGATCAAAGCCGCCTGACGCTCGGGCCGCCGTCGCTCGCTCGAGCGCTGGCGTGGTCCTCCGCCGCGGCCGGCGGCGCTCGCGGACAGTGCCTTCCGGGCCCGTGCCGTCGCGCGATCGCCGTCGGGACGCTACGGGCGCCCGCGCCGGACGGGAGGCGGGTGCCCCTCCGGCGGTGACCACCGATTCTCGTACGATCCCTTTCCGATGACCGAGCCCACAGCAGCGAAGCGCTTTCCCGACCGCGACGAGATCGCGAGCGTTCGCGCGCTGCGCCGAGCCGCTCGAGGCCGGAGCCTCGCTCGACGGCGACCAGCGGATCGCGGGACGGGCGATGGCGCGGCGCGGGATGGGGAAGCTCGTCTTCCTCGACGTCGTCGATCGCTCGGGCCGCATCCAGGCGATCTGCGAGACGGCCGTCACGGGAGACGTCGACGTCCATCTCGGTGACGTCGTCGCCGTCGTCGGCTCACCCGCGCAGGTCGAAGCGCGGCGAGCCGTCGTTGATCGCCTCGAGCGTCGAGGTGCTGGCGCGGAACACGCAGCCGCTCCCTGACACGTTCCACGGGCTCACCGACGTCGAGCTGCGCTACCGCAAGCGCTATCTCGACCTGCTCGTGAACGACGAGACGCGCCAGGACTTCGTCCTGCGCGCGCGGATCGTCTCCGCCGTGCGCCGGGTGCTCGACGAGGCGGGGTTCGTCGAGGTGGAGACGCCGGTGCTGCAGCCGCGGTACGGGGGCGCGTTCGCGCGGCCGTTCGTGACGCACCACAACGAGCTGGACGCCGACCTCTACCTCCGCATCGCGACCGAGCTCTACCTCAAGCGCCTGATCGTGGGAGGGCTCGAGCGCGTCTACGAGCTCGGGAAGGACTTCCGCAACGAGGGCGTCTCGTTCAAGCACAACCCCGAGTTCACGATGCTCGAGTGGTACGAGGCCTACGCCGACTATCGCGACACGATGGTCCGCATCGAGAGCCTGGTCGAGCGCGTCGCGAGCGAGGTCCTCGGGACGACCGTCGTCACGTTCCGCGGCAACGAGCTCGACCTGCGCGGCTCCCTGGCGACGCGTGCGCTTCCCCGACGCGCTCGCGGAGCACGGGCTCTGGCTGCGCGACGAGGCCGAGCTCCGGGCGGCGCTCGTCGCGCGCGGGCGTCGAGACGGACGCCGACAAGGACTGGGCCCAGCTCGTCGACCACGCCTTCTCCCACTACGTCGAGCCGGCCTTGTCCAGCCGACCATCGTCCACGACTACCCCGTCGAGATCTCGCCCTTCGCCCGCGCGACCGACGACGACCCGACGCTCACCGAGCGGTTCGAGTACTTCGCGGGCGGGATGGAGCTCGGCAACGCGTTCTCGGAGATCAACGACGCCGCGACGCAGCAGGAGCGCTTCGACATGCAGTCGCAGCAGGTCGAGGGCGAGCGCGGGGATCCGGACTACGTCGAGGCGCTCTCCTACGGGATGCCGCCGACCGGCGGCCTCGGCTTCGGGATCGACCGCTTCGTGATGCTCCTGACGGGCCGCGAGACGATCCGCGACGTCGTGCTGTTCCCCGCGCTGCGCCCGGTCGACTGACCGACGGGGGCGCGGCGAGGCTGAGGCCACGCCGAGGGGGTCGTCGCGCGCCGCGGGACGTGGCTGGGACGGGGCGTGGCTTCAGCCTCGCCCCGCGAGAAAGGCGTCGGTCGCCTCAGGCGGTTCGAGCCGCGTTGGTCTCGAACGCGATCACGTCCGCGAGGATGTCGTCGAGCGTGCGCGTCGGCGTCCAGCCGATCGCGGCGGTGATCTTGTCGATCGACGGGATGCGGTGCAGCATGTCCTCGATCCCGTGCCCGTAGACCTGGTCGTAGGGGATCGTCGACGATCGTCGAGGACGGACCCGGTGCGCTCGATCGATCTGCTCGGCGAGCGCCCGGATGCCGATGCGGTTCGCGGAGCCGACGTTGAAGATCTCTCCCGGAGCTGCCCGCTCTCCATCAGGCCGTGCAGCGCCCGGATCGTGTCCTGGACGTGGCAGAAGCAGCGGGTCTGCGAGCCGTCGCCGTGGATCTCGAGCGGTCTCGCCGGCGAGCGCGCGCGGACGAAGCGCGGGATCACCATCCCGTACTCGACCGCTCTGACGCGGCCCGACGGTGTTGAAGAGGCGTGCGATCACGACGTCGAGGCCCGGACTCCTGGTGGTGCGCGAGCGCGAGGAACTCGTCCATCGCCTTCGAGTCGGCGTACGCCCAGCGGCGCTGCGTCGTCGGACCGTAGATGCGGCGGTCGTCCTCGGCGAGCGGTCGCTCCTCGCGGTGGTCGCCGTAGACCTCGGACGTCGAGGCGACGAGCACGCGCTTGCCGAAGGTGTGCGCGTGCTCGAGCACGATCTCCGTGCCCCGGAGGTTCGTGACGAGCGTCTTCACCGGCTGCTCGACGATCAGCCGCACGCCGACCGCAGCCGCAAGGTGGTAGACGACGTCGCACTTGTAGACGAGCTCGTTCACGGCGGTCGTACGAGAGCACCGAGTCGACGACGAGGTGGAACGAGCGGGTTGTCCCGCAGGTGCTCGACGTTCGCGAGCGAGCCGGTGGAGAGGTCGTCGAGCACCCAGACCTCCGCAGCCCTCCGCGAGGAGCAGCTCGGAGAGGTGGGAGCCGATGAATCCCGCACCGCCGGTGATGAGCGCCTTGCCGGGCACGGGGCGGAAGGGTACAGGAGTCGTTCCGCTACCGAGCCGGCCGTGAGACTCGTCTATCCTCGTCCGGCGTGATCGACCTCCACACCCATGTACTTCCGGGGCTCGATGATGGCGCCCGGAGCCTCGACGAGTCGCTCGCGATGCTCGGCGAGATGGAGGCTGAGGGCGTCCGCGTCGTTGCTGCGACGCCGCACGTCCGCTTCGACTACCCGACGACACCCGGCTGCGATGGCCGCCGCTCTGCGTGACGTTCGGGCCGCGGCGACAGGAGGCAGGGGCGGCGATCGAGGTCATCCAGGGCGGGGAGCTCTCGCTCGTCTTCGTCGACGAGTCCGGCCCCGAGGAGCTGACGTGCTTCGCGCTCGGCGGAAGCTCCGGCGCCCTGCTGGTCGAGTTCCCGTACAGCGACTGGCCGAGCTTCCTCGAGCGCCGGGTCGACCGACTGAGAGGACTCGGCTTCACACCCGTGCTTGGCGCATCCGGAGCGCAACGCTCGCGTGGCCGAGCGAGCCGTCGCTCCTGCGTGACGCCGTGGCCGCAGGAGCGCTCGTCCAGCTCACCGCCGGATCCGTCGAGGGACGCTTCGGGCGGAGAGCCGGCGAAGTGCGCGCGCGCGCTTCTCGACGGCGGCCTCGCGCACGTGATCGCGTCGGATGCGCATGGGCCGCACATCCGCGGAGCCGGGCTGACGGCCGCGCTGGAGGCGCTCGGCGATCGGCGCCTGGGTCGACTGGCTCGTCGAGGACGTCCCGGCCGCCCTGCTCGGAGGGCACAGAGATTCCCTCGCGCCCGCCCACGCGGCCATCGCGGCGCGGGCTGTTCGGGCGCGGCGGCGCCGACCCCCGCGCTGTCGGGTACGATCCTCCTAGCCTTCGACCCGGCGCCGCGGCACACGCAGACGTCGGTAACGGCGGAAAGGAGCGTCGAGGCAACGTGTTCGAGCGGTTCACGGAGCGAGCCCGCCAGGTGGTCGTCCTCGCCCAGGACGAGGCGCGCGCCCTCAAGCACAACTACATCGGCACGGAGCACATCCTCCTCGGCCTCCTCCGGGAGGAGGAGGGCCTCGCCGCGCGCGTGCTCGAGCAGCTCGACATCACGGTGGAGGAGGTGCGCGCCCAGGTCGCCCGCATCGTCGGTCAGGGCGACGAGGTGACGACAGGCCAGATCCCGTTCACGCCGCGCGCGAAGAAGGTGCTGGAGCTCGCGCTGCGCGAGGCGCTCTCGCTCGGGCACAACTACATCGGCACCGAGCACATCCTCCTCGGGCTCGTCCGCGAGAACGAGGGAGTCGCAGCGCGGATCCTGCTCGACTTCGACGCCGACGCCGAGAAGATCCGCAACGAGATCATCCGCATGCTCTCCGGCCCGGGCCGTCGCCAGTCGGGGACAGGCGCGCCCGCCGCCGGCGAGAAGGCGAAGAGCTCGAAGCTGCTCGACCAGTTCGGCCGCAACCTCACGAAGGCAGCGACGGACGGCAAGCTCGACCCGGTCGTCGGGCGCCAGAACGAGATCGAGCGCGTGATGCAGATCCTCTCGCGCCGCCAGAAGAACAACCCCGTGCTGATCGGCGAGCCCGGCGTCGGCAAGACCGCCGTCGTCGAGGGGCTTGCGTCGCGCATCGCGTCGAACCAGGTGCCGGAGCTGCTGAAGAACAAGCAGATCTACACGCTCGACCTCGCCGCGCTCGTGGCCGGGTCGAAGTACCGCGGCGAGTTCGAGGAGCGCCTCAAGAAGGTGATGAAGGAGATCACCCAGCGCGGCGACATCATCCTGTTCATCGACGAGCTCCACAACCTCGTCGGCGCCGGTGCGGCCGAGGGCGCGATCGACGCCGCCTCGATCCTCAAGCCGGCCCTCGCCCGCGGCGAGCTGCAGACGATCGGCGCGACGACGCTCGACGAGTACCGCAAGTACCTCGAGCGCGACGCCGCCCTGGAGCGCCGCTTCCAGCAGGTGCGCGTCGAGGAGCCGTCGATCGACGAGACCGTCCAGATCCTGCGCGGCCTGCGCGACCGCTACGAGGCGCACCACCGCGTCAAGATCTCCGACGACGCGCTGCGGGCCTCCGCGGTGCTCGCCGACCGCTACATCCAGGACCGGCACCTGCCCGACAAGGCGATCGACCTCATCGACGAGGCGGGGTCGCGCGTGCGCATCCGGACGATGTCCGCGCCGCCGCGCTACCGCGAGCTCGAGGAGGAGATCGAGCGCGTGCGCACCGAGAAGGAGAGCTCGATCGAGGCGCAGGAGTTCGAGAAGGCCGCCTCGCTGCGCGACAAGGAGCGCAAGCTCACGCAGAAGAAGAAGGAGCTCGAGGAGAACTGGCGCAACGAGGCCGACGAGGAGCAGCCCGAGATCGGCGAGGACGAGATCGCCGACATCGTCTCGATGTGGACGGGCATCCCGGTGTTCAAGCTCACCGAGGCCGAGTCGCAGAAGCTCATCCGGATGGAGGAGGAGCTGCACAAGCGCGTCATCGGCCAGGAGGCCGCGATCGTCGCCGTCTCGAAGGCCATCCGCCGCGCCCGCGCAGGGATCAAGGATCCCAAGCGGCCGACCGGCTCGTTCATCTTCCTCGGCCCGTCGGGCGTCGGCAAGACCGAGCTCGCGCGCACGCTCGCCGAGTTCCTCTTCGGCGACGAGGACGCGATGATCCAGGTCGACATGTCGGAGTACATGGAGAAGCACTCCGTGTCCCGGCTCGTCGGCTCGCCCCCGGGCTACGTCGGCTACGACGAGGGCGGCCAGCTCACCGAGGCCGTCCGCCGCAAGCCGTACTCCGTGCTGCTCCTCGACGAGATCGAGAAGGCGCACCCGGACGTCTTCAACATCCTCCTGCAGATCCTGGAGGACGGGAAGCTGACCGACGCCCAGGGCCGCAAGGTCGACTTCCGCAACACGATCGTGATCATGACGTCGAACATCGGCGCCGCGCAGATCTCGAAGAACCAGTCGCTCGGCTTCACCGTCGGCGACGAGAGCGGGCTGACCTACGACGACATGAAGGGCCGCGTGATGGGCGAGCTCCGCAAGGTGTTCCGCCCCGAGCTGCTCAACCGGATCGACGAGATCATCGTCTTCCACAAGCTCGAGAAGAGCGAGATCCTGCAGATCGTCGACCTGATGATGAAGCGGCTGCGCGAGCAGATGGCGGTGCACGGCGCGATGATCGAGCTCACCGACGCGGCGAAGGAGCTGCTCGTCGACGAGGGGTACGACCCGGCGATGGGCGCCCGCCCGCTGCGGCGCGCGATCCAGCGGCTGATCGAGGATCCGCTCGCCGACTTCGTCCTCGGCCGCGAGCTCCCGGAGGGCGCGACGATCGTCGTCGACCGCCGCGAGGATCCAGGCCCGGACGAGCCGAAGGTCGAGATGCGCGTGATCGAGCCCGAGGCGCTGCCCGAGCCCGTGACGGTGCCGCCCACCGAGCCGTCCGCCGAGGACGAGCCCGGGGACGATGCGGCTCCGGTCGACGAGTCGTAGCGCCCGGCCGGACCGGCGCGCGCGCAGGGCAGTCGGTCGCTCGAGGCCGGCTCGGCGTGACGCGCTACGCTCGTGACGTGACCCTCGAGATCCGCCACGCCCAGCCGTCCGACTACGGCCGGGTGATCGGCCGCGTCAACGCGTGGTGGGGCGGGCGCGACATGGCGCCGATGCTGCCCAAGCTCTTCTTCGTGCACTTCGAGGGGACGAGCTACGTCGTCGACGACGAGGACGGTCAGCTCGCCGGGTTCCTGATCGGCTTCCTCTCGCAGACCGACCCGACCGAGGCGTACGTCCACTTCATGGGCGTCGCGCCCGAGCATCGCGGCGAAGGGCTCGGACGGGCGCTCTACGAGCGCTTCTTCGACCGACGCTCGCGAGAACGGGCGGACGGTCGTCCGTGCCGTCACGTCACCCGTGAACGAGCAGTCGGTCGGCGTTCCACAAGGCGCTCGGGTTCGAGGTCGACCACGTGGTCGCGGACTACGACGGGCCAGGCGAGGATCGCGTGCTGCTCGTCCGCCGCCTCGCGTAGGACGACCGCGCGAAGCGCGAGCGTCCTCACCAGGCGGTGAGCTTCCAGATCTCGGGCTCGAGGCGCCCCTCCTCGCCGATCTCGGCAAAGATCGCGACCGCCAGCTTGAGCTCGGCCATCGACTCGTCGCCTCTGCCGCTCCGGTGGAGCAGGTCGGCGAGGTTGTTGCGCAGCGCGGCCTCGCGATGGCGGTCGCCGAGCTCGATGCACACCTCGAGCGCCGCGGTCGTGAGGACGATCGCCTGATCGGTCTCGCCGTCGCGGGACACGACGAGGGCGAGGTTGTTGAGCGCTGCCGCCTCCGCCTCGCGGTCGCCCGCCAGGCGCGCGAGCTGCAGGCTCTGCTCCATCTGCGCGATCGCCTCGCCGGCGTCGCCGCTGCGGCCGGCGAGCATGCCGAGGATGTTGTGCGCCTGCGCGAGCGCGGGCAGGTCGTCACCCGCCTCGGCAAGAGCGAGAGCGTCGTGGGCGAGCGACTCGGCCGCGGCGGCGTCGCCGCGCCGGTGTGCGACGAGGCTGCGGTCGGCGAGCACTCGCGCGCGGTCCTCCGGCGGGAGCCGGTCGGCGGCGGAGGTCAGCGCGGCGTCGGCGAGCTCCCACGCGCCGCGCCGCAGGTGGAGGAGGCCGAGGCGGTGCTCGACGCGGGCGAGCTCGCCGCCGTCGGCGTTGGCGGCGGCAGTCTCGTAGGCGGCCATCGCGCCGCCGTAGTCGCCCGCCAGGGTCGCCAGGTCGCCGAGCGCCGTCTGCAGCTCCGCCACGCCCGGATCGCCGAGCGCGAGCGCCGCGCGGTAGTGCGAGGCGGCCTCGACGTTCGCGTACAGCCGTCGCGCGCGATCTCCTGCGAGGCGGTAGCTCTCCGCGGCGGCCAGGTCGTCGCCTGCCGCCGCGAGGTGGTCTGCGATCGACGCGGCCTGCTCCTCGCGGCGTCCACGCAGCCCCAGGGCTGCTGCCGCCCGCCGGTGGAGCAGCCGCCGCCGGGCGAGCGTCATCTCGCCATACGACGAGATCGCGCGCCTGCTCGTGGCGGAAGTCGTACGTGCCGTCGTTCGCCTCGAGCAGCAGGCCGCGTGCGACGAGCTCCTCGAGCGCGGTGACCGTCTCGTCGTCGGAGCGGCCGCTCGTGTCCCGGACGGTGTCCGGGTCGAACGACCGTCCCAGCACCGCGGCCGCGGTGACGACCTGGCCGCCGAGCTCGCCGAGCGCGGCGACGCGGGCACCCGAGGAGCTCGCGCACCCCGCCCGGCATCGGCCAGTCGCCCGTGAGATCCTCGCCTCGGGCGAGGGCGTCGAGGTACTCCACGACGAAGAACGGGAGCCCACCGCTCTCCCGATGCAGCTGGGAGGCGAGGCCCTCGTCCTGTCCCGCCAGGCGCACGAGCACCCCGACCTCGGCCTGTGAGAGCCGTCCGAGAGGGAGCAGCCGGGCCGAGCGCCCACGCCGGGCGTCGGAGAGAAGCCCCTGGATCGCGTGGGCGGACGCACCCTCCTCGGGCCTCCACGTCAGGGCGACGAGGAGCGGGCGGCCACGGAGGCGGTTCACGAGGTAGCCGAGGAGGCCGAGTGACGCCTCGTCGGCCCAGTGGATGTCGTCGACCACGACGACGCCGGTGCCTTGAGCGCAGACGCACTCGGTGACGAGAGCGCAGATCGCCTCGTAGAAGCGAGCCTGGGCCGCAAGGCTGTCGAGGGGCGTCGTCGGCGGAGCGCCCAGCTCGGGCAGGAGCCGTGCGGCCTCGGGGCGCCACCAGGCCCCCGTGGTGGCGTCGCCGTCCGTTGTCTCCAGGGCGGCGCGCACCAGCTGCATCACCACGCCGAACGCGAGCCCTGCCTCCTCCTGGAAGCACCGCACGGTCGCAGCGCGGGAGCCGCGCTCGCGCGCGATCGACGCGAGCTCGTCGCAGAGCCGGGTCTTGCCGATCCCGGCCTCGCCGACGATCGCGAGGAGCCTCCCGTCAGGCCCGACCGACTCGAACGAGCGGCGCACGACGTCGACCTCGCGATCGCGGCCGACCAGCGCGTAGCGCGCCTCGACGCCGCTTTCGGGCTCCCGGAGCGGCTCGATCTGCGCGGCCGGCGTGTGCGCACCCTCGAGGATCGCGTGGTAGAGCGCCGTCGTCTCGTCGAGCGGGCGGACGCCGAGCTCGCGGTCGAGCGTGCGGACGCACTCGCGGTACTGCTCGAGCGCGCTCGCGCGGTCGCCGGCGTCGGCGAGCAGGCGGATCAGCTCCCGGTGCGCCGGCTCGTGGAGCGGGTCGAGGGCGAGGCGCCGCCGCGCGACCGCGATCGCGGCGGGGTGATCGCCTCGTGCTCCGAGCAAGGCCGCCAGCCGGTCGAGCGCCACCGCGACCTCGCGGCGGAGCTCCTCGGTGGTCAGCTGCTGCCAGTCGTCGAACTCGGCGCTGTCGCGGAGCCCGAACCCTTCGAGGAAGCGTCCGCGGTCGAGCGCGACTGCCGCCTCGAGCGGCGCGAGGCAGCGGGGGCACGTCTCGCCGAGCGCGTGACCGTGGGTCGCGCAGGAGGCGATCTGCCCACGGAGCTCCGCGACGTCGAGCCAGACCCCGTCCCGGTCGAGCGCGACGGTCTCGCGGTCGATCGTGAGCCAGCGCCCGCCGAGGGCCGTGCGCAGCGTCGACAGCGTTCGCCTGAGCGCCGAGCGCGCCCGCTCGGGGTCGGCCTCGGGCCAGAAGAGCCCGGTCAGCACGTCCCGCCGAACGGGGCGGTCGGTGACGGCGAGGTAGGCGAGGAGCGCGGTCGCCTTTCTGGTGTCCACCGTGAGCGGCGCGCCGTCGATCGCCATCAGGGGCGCGCCGAGCAACGCGATCGTCAGCTCTCCGGACTCTCCCACACGGGCGATCGTATCCGCAACGGAAGACGGTCGATCCTCTGTCTCGTAACGATCTCGGAACGACCGTCCGCCACGCTGTGCCCATTGACCCGGCGCGCAGACCCGGGAAGGGCGACACGAGAGGGGACGATCCCGATGACAGCGATGCTCGAACCACCCTCAACGAACGGCGATGCCGGCTCCGCGATCGGCTGCGACGACCTGACCCGCCGCTTCGGCTCGGGCGAGACCGCCGTCGACGCGCTCCGCGGCGTGACCATGCAGGTCGATCGGGGTGAGCTGGTCGCGATCATGGGGCCGTCAGGCTCGGGGAAGTCGACGCTGATGCATCTGCTCGCGGGCCTCGACCAACCGACGAGCGGCGCCGTCTCGATCGCCGGCGTCGACCCGGCCGCGTTGAAGGACACCCAGCTGACGAAGCTGCGCCGGGCGCACGTCGGCTTCATCTTCCAGTCCTTCAACCTGCTGCCCACGCTCTCGGCCGAGGAGAACGTCACCCTGCCGCTCGACCTCGCCGGGGAGCGGGTCGACCAGGCCGTGGATCGACGAGCTGATCGCCTCGGTCGGCCTCGCCGAGCGACGCAAGCACCGGCCGGCCGAGCTCTCCGGCGGCCAGCAGCAGCGCGTCGCGGTCGCACGGGCGCTCGTGCACGGCCGTCCGTGCTCTTCGCAGACGAGCCGACGGGCAACCTCGACTCGCAGTCGGGCGCCGACGTGCTCGAGCTGATCCGCACTGCCGTCGACCGCTACGGCCAGACGACGATCATGGTCACCCACGACCAGCGCGCAGCCGCGATCGCCGACCGCGTCGTCTATCTCGCCGACGGGAACATCGTGGGCGAGATCGACCAGTCCGCGATGGACGACGTCGCCGCCGCGCTCAAGGGAGCAGCGAAATGAGACGGGTCACGCTGCGCGGCCTGCGCGCGAGAAAGCTCCGCACGGCGCTGACCGCCTTCGCGATCGTGCTCGGCGTCGCGATGGTCACGGGCAGCTCGGTGCTCGGCGCGACGATGAAGCGCTCCTTCGACATCGTCTTCTCGAGCGCCTACGAGCAGACCGACGTCGTCGTCTCGGGGAAGCCCGTCGTCGACTGGTCGGAGTCGAGCGCACCGACGCTGCCGGTGTCGATGCTCGACGAGATCAGGGCCACGCCCGGTGTCGCGCGAGCGGCGGGCGCGATCTTCGACTTCTCGGGCAACTCGCCCTACGCGATCGTGATCGCCCCGAACGGGAAGAAGATCTCCGGCGAGCCGTCGTTCGTGATGGGCTTCGAGCCGGAGGACGAGCAGTTCAACCCGCTCCGGCTGCGCGAGGGACGCTGGGCCGCAGGTGACGGCGAGGTCGTGCTCGACGCGAGCACCGCCGACGGCCACGGGGTGAAGGTCGGCGACACCGTCAAGGTCGCCGCGCTGACGCCCTCGGCGCCCGTTCAAGGTGGTCGGGATCGGCCGCTTCGGCAAGGTCAGCTCGCTCGGAGGAGCGACGATGGTCGTGTTCGACGTTCCCGTCGCGCAGCGCCTGCTGCAGAAGGACGGCAGGCTCGACGTCGTCTCGGTCGCTGCGGCGGACGGGATCACGGCCGAGGCGCTCGCGCAGCGGCTTCAGCCGTTCGCGTCCTCGACCGTGCAGGTGCAGACGGCCGATGAGCGCGCCGCCGACGACCAGGCCGGGATCGGCCTCTTCGTCGACATCATCACGTGGATCCTGCGCGGCTTCGGCGGCGTCGTGCTCTTCGTCGGCGGCTTCGTGATCATCAACACGCTCTCGATCACCGTCGCCCAGCGCACGCGCGAGCTCGGGACGCTCCGCCTGATCGGCGCCACCCGCTCCCAGGTGCGGCGGGCGGTCGTGCTCGAGTCGCTCCTGATCGGGATTCTCGCCTCGCTCGTCGGCGTGGCGGTGGGGGTCGCGCTCGCCGTCGGGCTGCGCGCACTGCTCGGCGCGTTCGATTCTCAGCTTCCCCGCGACCGCCTCGTCATCTCGCCGCAGACGCTGCGCCGTCGGGTTCCTGATCGGCGTCATCGTGACGGTGATCGCCGGGCCTCCTCCCCGCCGCCCGGGCGACGCGGATCTCGCCCGTCGAGGCGGTGCGCGAGGGCGCCACCCACGCAGCGCGGCCGGATGGCGCGCGTCGCGAGCGTGCTCGGAACGATCCTGTTCGTCGGTCGGGATCGCCCTGCTCGCGCTCGGGATGTTGAAGGGCGGCAACCTCGGCGTCGCCGGGACGCTCGCGTCCTCGCTCGGCGGGATGCTGCTCCTGTTCATCGGCGCCGCGATGCTCGTGCCGATCGCGGTGCCGGTGATCGCGCGGATCGTCGGGTGGCCGGCAGCCCGCTTCGCCGGGATCCCGGGACGCCTCGCTCGCGACAACGCGATCCGCAATCCCGGCCGCACCGCCTCGACGGCGGCCGCGCTGATGATCGGGATCGCCCTCGTCTCCGCGATCGCGGTGCTCGGTCGGAGCCTCAAGGTCACCGCGGTCGAGGCGGTCGAGTCGCAGATCGGCTCGTCGCACGTGCTCCAGTCGGAGACGCGGCTGGGAGTCGCTGCCCCCGGCGGCGGCGAAGCACGATCGCCGGCGCGCCCGGCGTGCGCGCGCTCAGCTCGGTGCGCTACGACCGCGGCAAGATCGGCAAGAAGCAGGTCGACGTGAGCGGGATCGACCCGGCCACGATCGACGGCCCGTACCGCTTCACGTGGCAGGACGGCTCGAAGCAGAGCCTTGCGACGCTCGGCACGACCGGGGCGCTCGTGCGCGACGACCTGGCCGAGCAGAAGGACCTCGTCGTCGGCGACACGGATCGCCGTCCTCAGCGCCTCGGGCAAGACGCACGAGCTACGTCGTGCGTGGCGTGTTCGCACCGGCGCGGCTCGACTCGCTGCTCGGGCACGTCGTGATCACGCAGCAGGCGTTCGACGCGTCGTTCCCGCAGCCGGCCGACATGTTCACCTTCGTCGACCTGGCGCCCGGAGCGGACACGGCTGCGCTCGCGGCACGGCTGGAGGGGTTCCCGGACGCGGTCCTGCGCACGACGCCCGCGATGATCGCGGATCGGCAGGGCGACATCGACGGGATCGTGGCGCTGCTCACGATGCTGCTCGTGCTGGCCGTGATCACGGCGCTCCTCGGGATGGTCAACGCGCTCGCGCTCGCGGTGATCGAGCGGACGCGCGAGATCGGCGCCTTGCGCGCGGTCGGGATGACGCGCAGGCAGACGCGGCGCATGGTGCGGCACGAGGCGGTGACGACGTCGCTGATCGGGGCCGCCGTCGGACTGCCGCTCGGGATCCTCGTCGCGGGGGTCGTGATCCAGGGGCTCTCGCGGTTCGGCGTCGCGTTCCACCTGCCGGTGAAGCCGCTCGTCGCGTACGTCGTCGTCGCGGCGGTCGCGGGAGTGCTGGCAGCGGTGCTGCCGGCGAGGCGCGCGGCGAAGCTCGACGTGCTCAAGGCGCTGCAGTACGAGTAGGTGCGGTCGTGCCTGCGGGCGCGCGCGCCGTAACGATCCCGGAACGGGATTGATCGAGACTCCGGGCATGGTGGCGGACACCGGGCGGAGACGCGTCGGATCGAGACGCGCACGGCGCGATCGCAGGTGGTCGCACGCAGGACGAGCTGCGCAGAGTGAAGCGAAGACTGATGCAGCGAACCGAGCGCTGCCGCGATCGGGAGGCGATGCTGCGGCGGATCGCAGACGGCACTGCAGGCGACGGCGCTCGCCACGGCAGTCGGCCCGGCGTCGGCCTGGCCGCGGTGCGCTCGCATGAGCCGCGCGAAGCTGGCGTGGCTCGGACTCGCACTCGACGCCCGTCCTGCTGACGATCGCGCTCGTTCTCGATCTCGTCGCCGACGGCGACGAGTTCGAGGTGCTCGCATTCCTGTTGCTCGGGCTGCCCTACGCGACGGTCGGCGCGCTGATCGCCGCGCGCCAGCCCTCGCAGCCGATCGGTTGGCTGATGCTCGGCTGCGGGCTCGCGCTTGCGGCGTCTCTCGTCTCGGACGGAATGGTCGACGTCGGTCTCGAGCGAGAAGCTCCCACGCTCGCGGGTGCATTCGCCCTGGCCAGCTCCCTGATCTTCAGCACCTTCTTTCTCTGCCTTGTCACGACCGTGCTGCTCCTGCCGAACGGCAGGCTTGCCTCGCCGAGATGGCGTGTCGCAGGAGCAGGGGTCGTGCTCCTCGCGCTGCTCGATCTCGCGGCGATCATTCGACCCGGCGTCTTCCTGGACTGGGAGGAGGAAGGCGTCCGCAATCCCCTCGGCGTCTCCGCCCTCGACGGCGTGGCGGGCGTGCTCGAACAGGTCGCGATCGCCCTCACGTTCGCGCTCCTCCTCACCGGAATCGTCTCGGTCGGCGTCCGCTTCCGCCGGTCGCGGGGCGTCGAGCGGCAGCAGCTGCGATGGATCGTGACCGCCGGCGCGGCCACCGGCCTCACCTGGGTGGTGTTGATCATCGCCGGGCTTCATCGTCCCGGACGGGCGGGTCGTCGACACCTTCTGGGCGGTGGCGCTGCTCTCGATCGGACTGATTCCGATCGGCGTCGGCTTCGCGGTGCTCCGCTATCGGCTCTACGACATCGACCGTGTGGTCTCGCGGACGCTCGTCTACGGGGCTGTCACGGCCCTCCTCGCGCTCGCGTACGTCGGCCTCGTGCTGACGGGCCAGGCCCTCTTCTCGTCGTTCGCCGGCGGCTCGAACCTCGCGATCGCCGCCTCGACCCTCGTCGTCGCAGCGCTCTTCCTGCCGGTGCGCTCGCGCGTCCAGCGCTTCGTCGACCGGCGCTTCTACCGCCGCCGCTACGACGCGCAGCGCACGCTGGAAGGCTTCGGGGCGCGGCTGCGCGAGCAGATCGACCTCGGACGCTCGAGCGCGACCTGCAGGGCGTCGTCACCGAGACGATGCAGCCGACGCACACGTCCGGTCTGGCTGCGAACGGGAGCGCCGATCGTGAGGCGACCCTGGACGTGGTGGCTCGCCTGGGCGCTGTGGGTCCTCACCGCGCTGTGCGGCCTCGCGATCGTGCCGCTGCGTGCATTCGACGGACATCCGCGGACTCGACGATCCGTCGACGACTGCACCGACCGTCGCTCGCGGCCTTCGTCGCTTCGAGGCCGTTCGCGACCGTCGGCGTGCTCGATCGCGGCGCGCCAGCCCGCGCAACGCCGATCGGCTGGCTCTTGCTCGCCGGCGCGGCGCTCTGCCAGTGGGCGAACCTCGTCGGCGGCGTGCGTCGACGTTCGCCGACGGAGCGCGGAACTTCCCGGGGTCGTCTGGCCGCGCGTCATCTTCAGCGGCGCGTGGCTCGCCGGCGTGCTGCCTCATCGCGATCTTCGGCTTCCTGCTCTTCCCGAACGGAGGGCTGCTCTCGGCCGCGTGGCGGCCGGTGGCCTGGGTGGGCGGCGCACTCCTCGGTGCGACATCGATCGGGTTCGCCTTCTCGCCGGGGGAGGTCGAAGGCGCGGCGTCCGGGAGCCGAGAACCCGCTCGGGAATGAGGCGGTCGCAGCGATCGGCGGAGTGTCCGCGCTGGGTCTCCTTCTCGTGCCTGCTGCTGTCGGTGACGTCTCGCTCGTGCTCCGCTTCCGCCGCTCGCGCGGAGTCGAGCGCCAGCAGCTCAAGGTGTTCGTCGGCACGGTCTGCCTCGTCGTCGTCGCTCTCGTGACGCTCTCGCTCGTCGACGGCGCTCACCGGGATCGCAGGCGATCTCGGTGGCGCCGAGGACGTCGTCTGGCTGGTGCTCATCGCTGCCATCCCGATCGTCGGTCGGCGTCGCGATCCTGCGCTACCGGCTCTACGACATCGACCGGGTGATCTCGCGCACGCTCGTCTATGCAGCGGTGACCGTCGTCCTCGGCGCGGCGTACGTCGGCCTCGTGCTCGCGGGGCAGGCGCTCTTCTCGTCGTTCGCGGGCGGGTCGGACCTCGCGATCGCCGCCTCGACCCTCGTCGTGGCCGCGCTCTTCCTGCCGGTGCGCTCCCGCGTCCAGCGCTTCGTCGACCGCCGCTTCTACCGCCGCCGCTACGACGCCCAGCGCACCCTGGAAAGCTTCGGCACGCGGCTGCGCGAGCAGATCGACCTCGCGACGCTCGAAACCGACCTGAAGAGCGTCGTCACCGAAACGATGCAGCCGACGCACACGTCCGTCTGGCTGCGAACGGGAGCACCGTCGTGAAGCGCCCCTGGACATGGTGGCTCGCCTGGGGTCTCTGGGGCGCCTTTGTCGTGCTCATGATCGCGACCGTCGTCATCGACGAGGCGACCGTCACGCCCAGCGAGGAGGGCGAGTCGCTCGCGAGCGACATCGGCATCCTCGTCGCATTCACCGCCTTCGCGACGGTCGGCGCGCTCGTCGCGTCGCGGTTGCCCCGGAACGCCGTCGGGTGGCTGTTCCTGGCGAGCCCGTTGTTCGGCATGGTCGCCGCCTTCTCGGCCGGAGTACGCGTACCACGCGCTACGTGGCCGACCCGGACGGCCTCCCGGCGGGGGCGCTCTTCGGATGGCTCTACCTGTGGACGTGGTATCCCGCGCTCATCGCGATCGGCCTCGTCGTGCTTCTCTTTCCCGACGGACGCGTGCCGGGCCGCCGGTGGCGGCCGCTCCTCTGGGCGTACGTCACGTTCGCCGCGCTCGGCGTGGGCGGTGCGGCGATCTACCCGGGCCTGATCGACGAGAGCTGGCCTGGCAAGCCGAAGAACCCGCTCGGGATCGACGGAGCTGAAGGGCGCACTCGACCTTGCGAGCGGCGCCGGCACGTTGGCAGTGCTCGTGATCCTGCTCGCGACGCTCGCCTCGGCCGTCGTGCGGTTCCGCCGCTCGAGCGGCGATGAGCGCCTCCAGCTCAAGTGGATGCTCGTGGCCGCGACGCTCCTGCTCGCGCCACATCGTCTTCACCGAGACCGTCCCCGTCATCCCGGATGCCGCGGTCAACCTGCTGTTCGCGCCTGGTCATCACATCGATCCCGATCGCAGCGGGCATCGCGATGCTCAAGTACCGGCTCTACGAGATCGACGTCATCATCTCGAAGACGCTCGTCTACGGGTCGTTGTCGGTGATCCTCGGCGCCGCCTACGTCGGGCTCGTGCTCGCCGGGCAGTCGGTCTTCTCGTCGTTCGCGGGCGGCTCGAACCTCGCGATCGCGGCCTCGACGCTCGTCGTCGCCGCGCTGTTCCTGCCGGTGCGCTCGCGCGTCCAGCGCTTCGTCGACCGGCGCTTCTACCGCCGCCGCTACGACGCGCAGCGCACGCTCGAGGGCTTCGGCGCGCGGCTGCGCGAGCAGATCGACCTCGGCACGCTCGAGCACGACCTCCGCGGCGTCGTCACCGAGACGATGCAGCCCACGCACGCTTCGGTGTGGCTGCGGACGGGGGCGCGATCGTGAGGGCGCTCGCGTGGACGCTCGTTCGTGAGCGGTGGCGTTCCTCGCGCCGACCTGCGTCGCGCTCGGCATCGCGGGCGATCGCCGCGGTCTCGTCCTCCCGGAGGACGCGCGGCTCCATGCTCCCGCAGGCGCTGATCATCGGCTTCGCGTCGCTCGAGTTCGCCGTGGTGGGGCTCCTGATCGCGCGGCGCCAGCGGCGGAACCCGATCGGCTGGATCTTCCTCGCGCTCCGGCGCTCTGCTCGCGCTCGTCGGCTGCGCGTACGGCTACGCCGATCTCTCGCTCTACGGCGATCTCGACTGGCCGCTCACGTCCGGTCGCGACGTGGCTCACGGCCTGGGCGTTCGTCCCGCCCGTCTTCGTCGCACCGTGCCTGATCGCGCTGCTCTTCCCCGACCGGCGCCCGCTGACGCGACGCTGGCGGTACGCGGTCGTGGTTCGTCGTCGGCCGGTCTCGTGATCGCGCCGTTCGGCGGCGCGTTCGCAGGCCGGGCCGCTCGCCGGCTACCCGGACGTCGAGAACCCCGCGGCATTCCCGGTCCTCGAGGACATCGCCGTCGACGTCGACTCGGTGGCGCAGGTGACGCTTCGCGCCGATCGATGCTCCTGCTCGCGCTCGCCTCGATCGTCGTGCGCTTCCGACGCTCGCGAGGCGTCGAGCGACTGCAGCTGAAGTGGGTCGCCTTCGCGGGCTCGGTCATGGTCGCCGGGTTCTTCGTCGCCTTCGTCGGCGGGAGCACGCTCGTCAGCGACATCGGCTTCCTGACCGGGGTCGTCGGCTTCGTCGCTGCTGCCGATCGCGGTCGGCGTCGCGATCCTCCGGTACCGGCTCTTCGACATCGATCGCGTCATCTCGAAGACGCTCGTCTACGCGGCGCTCTCGCTCGTGCTCGGCGCAGCGTACGTGGGGCTCGTGCTCGCGAGGGCAGGCGCTGTTCTCGTCGTTCGCGGGCGGATCGAACCTGGCGATCGCCGCCTCGACACTCGTCGTCGCGGCGCTGTTCCTGCCCGGTGCGCTCGCGCGTGCAGCGCTTCGTCGACCGCCGCTTCTACCGGCGCCGCTACGACGCGCAGCGCACGCTCGAGGGCTTCGGCGCGCGACTGCGCGAGCAGGTCGAGCTGGAGACGCTGAGCACGCGACCTCGCGCTCGTCGTGCAGGAGACGATCCAGCCGTCGCACGTGTCGCTGTGGCTCCGGAGCGGGCGATGAGCGCTCCGCTGGCCGACGCCGCGAACGCTCTCCCGGGTCGCGGCTGCGATCTCGGTCATCCTGCTTGCCTGCTTCGTCGGTCTCGTCGTCGTCCTGAGCTTCGACCCGGACTTCACGAGTGCCGGCGACGCCCTCGGGCCAGACGTCCATCATCGTCTCCTTCGTCGGCGTCGGTCTGGTCGTGACGTGGAAGCGCCCCGACAACCTCGTCGGCTGGGCGCTCGGTCTCGCCGGCATCGGGATCCTCCTGGAGGGAGTGCTCCGCGCGTACGCGGAGCTGGCGCTCCTCGTCGAAGCCCGAGGCAGGGCTTCCCGCGGGCGGGGCGGCCGGCGCAATCGCCGCCGGCGAGCTGGACTGCCCTGATGGGCGGCGTCTTCCTGCTGCTCCTCGTCTTCCCGTCCGGGACGCTGTCGTCCCGCGCGATGCGGCGATTCGCGCGTCTCGTGCTGCTCGACTTCGCGGCGATCTGGTTCATCATCGCGACGAGCAGCGATCTCGAGCCACCGCTCAAGGCGTACGACAACCCGCTCGTGCTCACGACGAGCGACGCGTACGCCGCCCTCGGCGATCCCGTTGGTCGTCGCGTGCCTCGTCTCGGTCGTCGTCGCCGCGGTCATCGTCGTGCGCCGCTTCCGCCGCTCCCGGGGCGACGAGCGCCAGCAGTTCAAGTGGTTCGCGACGAGCGCCGGCTTCCTCGTCGTGACGGTGCCGCTCGCCGACCGCGTTCAACTGGACCGGGATCGGCGGCATCGTGATCACGTTCCAGCTGATCGCGCTGCCGGTCTCCGTGGGAATCGCGGTGCTTCGCTACCGGCTGTACGAGATCGACGTCATCATCCGTCGCACGCTCGTCTACGGCACGCTCTCGGCGCTGCTCGCGGGGACGTACGTCGCGGTCGTGATCGGGCTGCAGGCGCTGTTCTCGTCGTTCGCGGGCGGCTCGAACCTCGCGATCGCCGTCTCGACGCTCGCCGTGGCCGCGTTGTTCATGCCGGTGCGCGTCGCGCGTGCAGCACTTCGTCGACCGGCGCTTCTACCGCCGCCGCTACGACGCGCAGCGCACGCTCGAGGCTTCGGCGCGCGGCTGCGCGAGCAGGTCGACCTCGAGACGCTTCGCTCCGACCTCGGCATCGTCGTCGAGGACACGATGCAACCCGCGCACGTCTCGGTGTGGCTGCGACGGGAGCCCGCCCGATGAGACGGGTCGCCTGGGCGCTGTTCATCCCTGCCGTAGCCCTCGCTCCGGTGGGGATCGCGCTGGTGTCGTCGGGGAGCGTCGCGGCCTCGACCTGCCTCCGGATCGGGGATCCAAGCTGCTCGTGGAGCTGGTGGCGGCGATCGCAGCGATGCTCTTCGCGGCGGTCGGACTCCTGATCGCGCGGAAGGAGCCCCGGAATCCGATCGGGTGGATCTTCCTCGGCTCGGGGCTGACGCTCGCACTGACCGCAGTCGCGTACGGCTATGCGGATCTCGCCCTGTACGGAGGCGAGGGGTGGGTCGGAGCGAGCTGGGCCGCCTGGCTTGCGAGCTGGCTCATCATCTCCGTGTTCGTCGCACCGTGCCTCATCGCGCAGCTCTTTCCCGACGGCCGAGCACTTCCGGGCAGGTGGCGAATCGTGTTCCGGCTCAGCCTCGTGCTCGCCGCGTACCTGGCGCTCGGTCCCGCGCTCGGCCCAGGAACGCTCGGGGACTTCCCGACGGTCGACAATCCAGCGGGGCTCCCCGGGCTCGCCGGGGACCTGATCGTCGACCCCACCTGGGGGGTTGCCGTCATGCTCCTCCTCGGCCTCTCGCTCGGATCGGTGGTCGTGCGCTTCCGTCGGTCCCGCGGGGTCGAGCGCCAGCAGCTCACCTGGCTCGCCCTCGCGGGTGCTCTTGCGATCGTCGGACTGCTGTTCGGCCTCCTTCTCGAGGGCCGCGACAACTGGCTCTCGCGGCTGTCCTTCGGCATCGCCTTCGCGGGCTTCCTGCTGATGCCGGTTGCGGTCGCGATCGCGATCCTGCGCTACCGGCTCTACGAGATCGACCGGATCGTCTCGCGGACGCTCGTGTACGCGTCGCTGACCGTGCGTGCTCGGCGCCGCGTACGTCGGGCTCGTGCTCGCCGGGCAGGCGCTGTTCTCGTCGTTCGCGGGCGGCTCGAACCTCGCGATCGCCGCCTCGACGCTCGTCGTGGCGGCGCTGTTCCTGCCGCTGCGCTCACGCGTGCAGCGCTTCGTCGACCGACGCTTCTACCGGCGCCGCTACGACGCGCAGCGGACGCTCGAGGCGTTCGGCGCACGCCTGCGCGAGCAGGTCGAGCTCGAGACGCTCGAGATCGACCTCGACGCGTCGTCACCGAGACGATGCAGCCCGCCCACGTCTCGCTGTGGCTCCGCACGGGAGCCCCGCGATGAGGAGCCGGGCCGCGATCATCCGGACAGCCGCGCGACAACGACGCGCGGCACCTCTCCCCGCGAGCGGCCCAAGACCCCGTAACGATCCCGTGACGATGACGCCGTAGAAAGGGTGTGAGATGTCGACCATCGCGCAGAGCATGAGGAGGGTGATCCGCAGGGGCGGGGCGGCGGACGTGTCCGTCGTCGCCGACGCGAGCGATCCGGTCGAGCAGGTCGCGAGCCCGGGCGAGAGCGCTCCGGCCGTCGAGATCGCCCCGAACGACCCGCTCGTCGCGTACCTCCAGACCGCGGGGGGCGCGGTCGAGGTCGACAAGCTCGAGCTCGACTCGCCCGCGGTGGCGGCGCTCAGGGAGGCGGGGGTCGCGCTGGTGGTGCCGCTCGTCAGCGGCGGCGAGCTGATCGGCACGCTCAACCTGGGTCCCCGGCTCTCCGACCAGCAGTACTCCACGGACGACAAGAAGCTCCTCGACAGCCTCGCCGCGCAGGCGGCGCCGGCGCTGCAGGTCGCCGAGCTCGTCCGCAAGCAGGCCACGGAGGCGGCGTCGCGGGAGCGTCGAGATCGCCCCGAACGACCCGCTCGTCGCGTACCTCCAGACCGCCGGCGGCGCGGTCGAGGTCGACAAGCCTCGAGCTCGACGTCGCCCGGCGTCGCGGCGCTCCGCGAGGCCGGCGTCGCGCTCGTCGTGCCGCTGGTCACCGGCGGCGAGCTCGATCGGCACGCTCAACCTCGGGCCGCGGCTCTCCGACCAGCAGTACTCGACCGACGACAAGCGCCTGCTCGACGGCCTCGCCGCGCAGGCCGCGCCGGCGCTCCAGGTCGCCGAGCTCGTGCAGCAAGCAGGCGGCGGAGGCGCGGTCGCGCGAGCGGATCGAGCAGGAGCTCAAGGTCGCGACGCTGATCCAGCAGAACTTCCTCCCGCGCGAGCTGCCCGACCTGCCCGGCTGGCAGGTCGCCGCGTACTACCAGCCGGCCCGCGAGGTCGGCGGCGACTTCTACGACTTCTTCGAGCTGCCCGACGGGCAGGTCGCCGTCGTCATCGGCGACGTGACCGACAAGGGCGTCCCCGCCGCGATGGTGATGGCGGCCGCGAGGAGCGTGCTGCGCGCCTCCGGGTCGCGGATCGTCTCGCCCGGCGAGGTGCTCGAGCGCGTCAACGACCTGCTCTGCCCGGACATCCCCGAGCAGATGTTCGTCACCTGCCTCTACGCGCGTGGTCGACCCGGGCACGGGCCACATCGTGTTCGCGAACGCGGGGCACAACCTGCCGTTCGCGCGCACCGCCGACGGGATCGTCGAGCTCCGCGCGACCGGGATGCCGCTCGGGCTGATGCCCGGGATGACGCTACGAGGAGAAGGAGGCCGTGCTCGCACCGGGCGAGTCGCTGCTCCTCTACTCGCGACGGCGTCACCGAGGCGCACGACGCCGAGCCGCGAGATGTACGGCACGCCGCGGCTCGGCGAGCAGGTCGCGAGCCGGCGACGGGCGACCTCATCGACGGCCTCCTCACGAGCCTGCAGCGGTTCACCGGCGACGGGCTGGGAGCAGGAGGACGACATCACGCTCGTCACGCTCCGCCGCACGCGTCCGCACCCGGGTCAGCGGGGCCGCGTCCGCCCCGGGTGGGCTCCGCACGGCTTCACCGTCGCGAGCGCGCCGGGCAACGAGCGCGAGGCGATGGCAGCGCGTCGCTCGAGGCGGTCGCGCCGCTCGGGCTGCCGGAGCACGCAGCTCGACCGGCTCAAGACCGCCGTCTCCGAGGCCGCGATGAACGCGATCGAGCACGGCAACCAGGGCCGCGCCGACCTCCCGGTCGAGGTCGAGGTCGAGGCGGCCGGCGGCGAGCTCATCGTGCGGATCTCCGACGAGGGTCGGCGCAGGCCCGCAGGCGACGGAGGCCGAGGTCGCCCGACCTCGAGGCGAAGCTCGCCGGGCTGCAGAAGCCCCGCGGCTGGGGCCTGTTCCTGATCGAGAACATGGTCGACGAGATCCGCGTCGTACGACGCCGACGGCCGGCACACGGTCGAGCTCGTCCTGAACCTGGAAGGAGTGCGATGATGGCAACGGCTGAGCTCGAGGCTCACGTCCGCGAGGGTGACGGCCCGGTCGCGATCGAGCTGATCGGCGAGGTCGACGGCCGCGCCGAGGCGGCAGCTCGAGGCCGCCTACGCGCAGGTCGAGGGAGCCGACGACGTGCTCCTCGACTTCTCACGGCGTCGACCTACATGAACTCCACCGGCATCGCGCTGATCGTCGGCCTGCTCGCCAAGGCGCGCACGAACGGCCAGACGCTCAGCGCGCGCGGCCTGACGCAGCACTACCGCGAGATCTTCGAGATCACCCGACTGTCCGACTTCATGACGATCGTCGACGACGAGGAGGGCTCGGCATGACGCAGGGCACGCTTTCGCTGGACGTGCGCCGCATCGACGACGCGGTCGCGCGTCCTCGACATCGAGGGCGAGATCACGGCGTTCTCGGAGGACGCAGCTGATGGATGCGTACGCCTCCGCGGCGGCCGACGGGACGCGGAGACCGTGATCCTCAACTTCACCGGGCTCGAGTACATGAACTCCGGTGGGATCGGCCTGCTCGTGACCGTGCTCGTGCGGGCCAACCGCGCGAAGCAGAAGCTGCTCGCGTTCGGGCTCACGGAGCACTACCACGCAGATCTTCGAGCTGACCCGCCTCGACGAGGCGATCGGCATCTACGAGACCGAGGCCGACGCCGTCGCGGCCGCGGCCTGAGGAGGAGAGGCGAACCATGACCGACGAGCCACGCGAACGCGGACAACTGGGCGAAGCCCTCTCGACGCTGACCGTCACCGAGACGACGCGAGGGCGCGCCGAACCTCGTCGAGGGGAAGCGCCTGCTCAGCCCCGTCCAGGGCTTCGGGAAGATGTGGCAGAAGACCTACAAGGTGCGGCTCGACGGGGTCGAGACAGACCCCGCAGGAGGTGATCGCGGAGTGGCGGGAGAGCTTCCCGTCGTTCTGGCCGAAGGGCAACGACTTCTACCCGCCGCTGACGGGGCTCGAGCCGGGCGAGGTGGCGCTGATCAAGGCCGCCGGCCCGGGCGGGATGAAGTTCAAGACCGGCGTGATGGTGCTCTACTCCGACGACGAGTCGTTCACGCTGATGACCCCCGAGGGCCACATGTTCGCCGGCTGGATCACGTTCAGCTCCCACGAGGAGGACGGGCGACCGTCGCCCAGGCGCAGGTGCTGATGCGCGCGCAGGATCCGATCAGCGAGATGGGGCTGACGATGGGCGGCCACCGGATGGAGAACAAGTTCTGGGAGCAGACGCTCGCGAACCTCGCCGCGCATCTCGGCGTCGAGGATCCGAGGTGACGACGACGGTGACGTGCGTCGACCGCAAGCGCCAGTGGTCGCAGGCGAAGAACGTGAGGCACTCGGTCGCGATCCGCTCGACGCTGCACATGCTCAAGCCCGGCAAGAAGACCACCGGGTAGCGTCGAGCGGCGTGCACGATGCGATCGTCGTCGGTTCGGGGCCGAACGGGCTCGCGGCGGCGATCGTGCTCGCGCGCGCGGGCCGGTCGGTGCTCGTGCGTCGAGCAGGCCGACACGATCGGCGGCGGCCTGCGCACGGAGGCGCTGACCCGCCCCGGGTTCCTGCCACGACACCTGCTCCGCGATCCACCCGCTCGGGGTCGCCTCGCCCTTCATGCGCTCGGTGCCGCTCGCCGAGCACGGCGTCGAGTGGATCCAGCCACCCGCGCCGCTCGCGCATCCGCTCGACGACGGCAGCGCCGTGATGCTCGAGCGCTCGCTCGAGGAGACCGCCGCCGGGCTGGGTCTCGACGGAGGCGCGTGGAGCGCCCTGCTCGGGCCGCTCGTCGGCTCGTACGAGGCCATCGTCGAGGGGACGCTGGCACCGCTCGGGCCCCGCCCGCCACGGCATCCCGTCTCGCATGGCGCGCTTCGGCCTCAAGGCGCTCCGCTCCGCCACCGGCCTCGCGCGCTCGCGCTTCGACGGAGAGCGCGCGCAGGCGCTCTTCGCGGGGAACGCGGCCCACGCGATGCTCCCGCTCGAGACCCGCGCCACCGCCTCCTTCGGGCTGATCCTCGCGATGCTCGGCCACGCCGTCGGCTGGCCGCTCCCGCGCGGCGGCTCGCAGCAGATCGCCGATGCGCCTCGCGTCGTACCTCCGATCGCTCGGCGGCGAGATCGAGACGGGCAGGAGGGTGGAGTCGCTCGACGAGGTCTCCGGCACGCCGCTCGTGCTGCTCGACGTGACGCCGCGCCAGCTGCTGGCGCTCGCGGGCGATCGCCTCGACGGTCGCTATCGCCGCGCGCTCGAGCGGTACCGCTACGGGCCCGGCGTCGTGAAGCTCGACTACGCGCTCTCCGGCTCCCGCGCCCTGGCGCTCCGCCGGCTGCGCGCGAGCCGCCACCGTGCACCTCGGCGGAACGCTCGAGGAGATCGCTGCGGCCGAGGCGGACGTCGCCCGCGGCCGGGTGCCCGGGCAGCCGTACGTGCTCGTCGCCCAGCAGAGCCTCTTCGACCCCTCGCGGGCGCCCTCCGGCGCCCACACGCTGTGGGCCTACACCCACGTGCCCGAACGGCTGAGCACGGACGTCGAGGCAGCGGTCGCCGCCGATCGAGGCGCAGCTCGAGCGGTTCGCCCCGGGCTTCCGCGAGGTCGTCCTCGCGCGCAGCGTCCGCGGGCCCGGCGGCGATGGAGGCGCACAACCCGAACTACGTCGGCGGCGACATCAACGGCGGCAGCGCCGACCTGCGCCAGCTCTTCGCACGACCCGTCGCGCGCCCGAGCCCGTACCGGACGCCGATCGACGGCGTCTACCTCTGCTCCTCGTCGACGCCGCCGGGCGGCGGGGTGCACGGGATGTGCGGGCTCCACGCGGCCCGCGCGGCTCTGCGCTCGGCGTAGACCCTGTCTCGGAGCGACGACCGCTGGGCCATGTCTCGCGGGCGAGCCGGGCGGGTGCCGGCTCGACATGGCCCGTGGGTACCTTGAGGGCTGATGTCGGGCCCTTCATCTCGAGCACCGGACGCCGGCGCGGCGGCCATCGGCGGCTGTGGACCGTGCTCGGCGCGATCGGCCTCGTGCTCGCGGTGCTCGCGGCCGCCTTCGGGGTCCTCTGGCTGCTCGGCAAGGACGAGGTCCCGGCACGGACGACGATCGGCGGCATCCCCGTGGGCGGGCTCTCGGAGGAGGCCGCGCGCGCACGGGTGGAGGTCGCGGGCGCCGTGCGCTCCCGTCGCCCCATCCGGCTGGTCGGCCCCGGGGGCACCGCGGAGACGACAGGCGCCGCGCTCGGCGCGACCCCGAGCGTCGACGAGGCCGTCGAGCTGGCGCTGGAGCCGGGTGCGCTCGAGCGCATCTGGCGACGCATCGGGATCGGCCGCGAGCGCGCGATCCCGCTCACCTACGCGCTCGGCCCGGTGCGGACGGCGGAGCTCGCCAACGATCTCGATCGGCAGTTCGCCGACCCGCCGCGCAACGGCGACCTGCGCGTGAACGGCACCGACGTCCGCGTGGTCACCGCTGCGCCCGGGACTGCGGTCGACCGCCGCGCCCTGCGCCGCGCGCTCGTGACCCTGCCGCCCGAGGTCGGGCTCACCCTCGTCGACGCCGACCCCACCGTCTCGACGCTCGAGGCCGAGGAGGCTCGCGCACGCGTCGAGCGGCTCCTCGCGGGCCCCCGGGTCGTGAGCTTCCAGGGGGTCGACGCGACGCTCTGGCCACGGCGGACGGGCGAGCTCGTCCGCACGGTGCCCGTCGCCGGCGCGCTCGCCGTGCGGCTCGATCCCGACGGCCTCGCGGCCGCGCTCCGGCCGCGGCTCGGGCGCTTCGAGCGCGCCGGCGCAGGACGCGAGCTTCCGGCCCGTCGGCAAGCGCGTCGTCGTGATCCCGTCGCGCGACGGGCAGGCGCTCGACGGACGGCGGATCGGCAGGTCGCTGGTCAAGAACCTCGACACGGAGAAGCATCTCGCCCGGTTCACCGTGGCCCGGCCGGACCTCACCACCCGGGAGGCGAAGAAGCTCGGGATCGTGGAGCAGATCTCCGAGTTCACGACGTACCACCCGTGCTGCGCGCCGCGCGTCAACAACATCCACCGAGGCGCCGAGATCCTCGACGGGACGATCGTGCTGCCCGGCAAGCGGTTCTCGCTCAACGAGGAGATGGGGCAGAGGACGGAGGCGCGGGGCTTCGTCTCCGCTCCCCAGATCTTCAACGGCCGGCTCGAGGACGCCGTGGGGGGAGGCGTGAGCCAGATCGCCACGACCATGTACAACGCCGCGTTCTTCGCCGGCGTGCAGATCATCACGCACCAGCCGCACGAGTTCTACATCTCGCGCTACCCGATGGGCCGCGAGGCGACGGTCTCGTGGGGCGGCCCCGAGCTGATCTGGCGCAACGACTGGCCCGCTGCGATCTTCATCGACACGTCCTTCACGGACACGTCGATCACGATCCGCTTCTTCTCGAAGAAGCTCGGGCGGCGGGTGACCACGGTGACCGGCGAGCCGTGCTGCACGGTGCCGCCGCGGACGCTGACCGTGTCGAACTCGTCGCTGCCGCCCGGGACGACGAGCGTCGTCCAGGAGGCCGGGCCTTCGGGCTTCACCATCAGCTACACGCGGAAGGTGTTCCGCAAGGGCAAGCTGCGACGGAACGAGCGCTACACGTGGCGCTACAAGGCCGAGAACAGCATCGTCGAGGTCGGCCCGCCCGCCCCGTCCCGCCCGATCCCGAAGCCCAAGCCGAAGCCGGTGGACGAGACGGGCACGAAGGGCGCGACGGACACGACGGGAACGACGACCACGGGTGGCTGAGCGGTCGAGCCGGGAGCCGGCGGCTCAGGGGTCGATGGGCTCGAGCGCGGGTCGGCGGCCCTGGGCGTAGACCACACGGGACTCCACGTGTCCGACCTCGGGGCGCACGGTGAGCCGGTCGAGGACGAAGTCGCGGAGCGCATCGGTGTCGGGCACCGCGACGTGGAGCAGGAAGTCGTCCGCGCCGGTCACGTGGAAGACCTGCACGACCTCGGGAAGCTCGAGCGCGAGCGACCAGAACGCGTCGACGTACTGGCGCGAGTGGGGGCGGATGCGCACCGCGACGATCGCCTCGAGCCCGCGTCCGAGCGCGCGCCGGTCGACGTCCGCGTGGAACCCGCGCAGGACGCCGCGCAGCCGGAGCGCACGCACCCGCTCGAGGCACGTCGACGGCGCGATCCCGACGGTGGCGGCGAGGTCCTTGTTCGTCAGCCGCGCATCCTTCTGCAACGCGTCCACGATCGCGCGATCCGTGCGGTCGAGCCGGTCTTCGGGCATCGATTCCGAATGATAGTCGGAAGTCTTCCGTAATCGACGAACGATCGTGCACGATGTGCGCATGGAGACCGACACCCTCGCCGTCCACGCGGGACGCTCCGCCTTCGCCGAGCTCGGCGTCCACGCGCCCCCGATCGACCTCTCCAGCACCTACCCGCTGCCCGATCTCGACGCCGGTGTCGAGGCGCTCGACGCGCTCGCTGCGGGTGCCGCCGACGCCGGCTCCTCGGTCTACGCGCGGCTGCACAACCCGACCGTCCGGCGGGTCGAGGAGGCGCTCGCCGCCCTCGAGCACGCGGACGACGCCGTCGCGTTCGCGTCGGGGATGGCGGCGCTCAGCGCCTGTCTGCTCGCGGCCTGCGGAGAGCGACGCCACGTCGTCGCGTTGCGCCCGCTGTACGGCGGCTCCGACCATCTCCTGGCCTGCGGGCTGCTCGGCATCGACGTGTCGTGGGTCGACGGGGTCGACGGGCATCGCCGCCGCCGCGCGCGACGAGACGGGTCTCGTGCTCCTGGAGACGCCGCAGAACCCGACGCTCGGCGTGGTCGACATCGCCGCCGCCGTGAGGGCTGCCGGCGCCGTGCCCGTGCTCGTCGACAACACCTTCGCGACCCCGGTCCTCCAGAACCCCCTCGACCACGGAGCCGCTCTCGTGCTGCACAGCGCGACGAAGTTCCTCGGCGGCCACGGCGACGTCGTCGCCGGGTGCGTGATGACCGACTCGGCCTGGGCAGGGCGGCTGCGGCAGGTGCGGATCCTCACCGGCGGCATCCTCCATCCGCTTGCGGCCTATCTCCTGCACCGGAGCCTGCCCACCCTCCCGTTCCGGGTGCGCGAGGCGCAGGAGCGCGCCCGGGCGCTCGCGCTCCTGCTGGGCGAGCATCCGGCGGTCGCGCGCGTGCTCTACCCGGAGGCGGACGGCTACCAGCTCCGCGGCCCCGGGGCCGTGCTCGCATTCGAGCTCGAGGGGCGGTCATCCGGCCGCCGCCGCGGTGATGAACCACGTCCGGCTGATCACGCCCGCAGTGAGCCTCGGTGCGGTCGACACGCTCATCCAGCACCCGGCGGGGCTCACGCACCGCCTCGTCGACCCGGCGGCGCGTGCGGCGAGCGGGATCTCGGACGGGCTGCTCAGGCTCGCGGTGGGGCTCGAGGACGTGCACGATCTCTGGCTCGATCTGGAGCAGGCTCTCGCGACGGCCGACGGCCTGGCGAGGGCAGACAGCGCCCTCGCCGCGCACGCCTGAGCTCCCGCGGGTCGACGCCGACGCCGCCGGGGAGTACCCTGCCCATGGTGTCGTCCTTCCCGACCCGGACGTCCGCTCGTGTGGGCTTCGTCGTCGCGGTGGCTCTCGCGACGCTCTCTCCCGCGGTCGCACGTGGCGACTCCGGGCCGTTGCGGCCGGCGGGGGGCAAGGGCTTCGTCTGCACCCTGCGTGCGGGCCAGGCGCGCCTGCCGGCCGGTGCCCGCAGAGGGCTGATCCAGCACCTGTCGCAGTATCCGGCGGTGCGGCTGGCCACGCCGACGCAGCGCACCGCGGCGCGCCGCCTGCTCGACCGCCTCGAGACGGCGGCCCGCCGTTGGGCGAGCCCGGCCGCTGCCCGCCGGGCGGGGTACACCACGAAGACTGCCCCTCACCGCGAGGGCGACGAGCTGGCGCACTACCTCCACGCCGAGTACCGCCACGAGCGCGGCGGCGCTCGAACCCTCGATCCCGCGCGTCCCAAGTCCCTCATCTACGCCAACGAGCCTGGGCGGCCCCTGGCTCTCGTCGGCGTGATGTACGCGATGCGACGTGGCAGCCTCGGGCCGAGCCCCGGCGGCCCGATCACGCGCTGGCACTCGCACGTCGTCTGCGTCAAGGGCGACCGGCGCGGCCGCAAGCCCTTCGCCGACGGGACGTGCCCGCCCGGAGCCAAGCTCGAGCAGGGCAGCGAGATGATGCACGTCTGGTTCACCCGTGACCTGCGCAGCGCGTTCTCGGTGAGCGCGCCGGAGGTCGAGCTCTGCCGCGACGGCCTGCTCGAGGGGGCGACCTGCAAGAGCCCACGGGTCGGTCGTGGCATGTAGGGAGTTGTCTCCTCCGGCAACGTGACGTCCGGGGGGCGTCGTACGATGTCGTGGTGGCAAAGGTCGTCGTCCAGTTCACGTGCAGCGAGTGCGGCACCACCGTGGGCCGTTGGCTGGGCAAGTGTCCCGGGTGTGGGGCGTTCGGGACGCTCGTCGAGGAGCTCACGGGGCAGCCGACTCCCACGAAGGGGCGCACGTCCTCGGCGGTGGCGCGCACCCCGGAGCGACTCGCGACCGTCCGCGTCGAGGAGGCCGCGCGGATTCCGACCGGGGTCCCCGAGCTCGACCGCGTGCTGGGAGGCGGGCTCGTCCCGGCCTCGCTCGTCCTTGTCGGCGGGGAGCCGGGGGTCGGGAAGTCGACGCTGCTGCTCAGCGCGCTGGGTGCGATCGCGCGAGACGGGCGTCGGGCGCTCCTCGTCACCGGAGAGGAGTCGGTCGCGCAGGTGAAGCTGCGCGCAGGGCGTCTCGGCGGCGCCGACGACGTGGAGATCCTGGCGGAGACGGAGCTGGAGGTGGTGTGCGCGACGCTCGAGTCGCTCAGGCCCGACGTCTGCGTGATCGACTCCGTGCAGACGCTCTTCTCGTCGGAGCTCGGCTCCGCGCCGGGCTCCGTGGCGCAGGTGCGAGAAGCGGCCTCGAGGCTGCTCCGGGTCGCCAAGGAGGCAGGCGTGGCCACCGTGCTCGTCGGCCACGTCACCAAGGACGGCGCGGTCGCCGGGCCGCGCGTGCTGGAGCACCTCGTCGACTGCGTGCTGCAGTTCGAGGGCGACCGATACCACGCCCACCGCATCCTTCGAGCGGTGAAGAACCGCTTCGGCTCGACGAACGAGCTGGGCGTCTTCGAGATGACCGCTGCGGGGCTCGTCGGGGTTCCCGACCCGTCGGAGCTCTTCGGGCGCACGCACGCCGGCGAGGTGGGGGCGGCCGTCGCGTGCGCGCTGGAGGGGACGCGCCCGATTCTGCTGGAGGTGCAGGCGCTCGTCTCGCGCACCGATCTCGCGATGCCGCGGCGCGTGGGCACGGGCGTCGACCCCAAGCGGCTCGCGATGATCGTCGCCGTGCTCGCCCGGCACGCGGGAGTGCCGCTCGGCACTGCCGACGTGTTCGTCAACGTCGCGGGCGGCGTGCGGATCGACGAGCCCGGAGCCGACCTCGCGGTGGCGCTCGCGATCGCGTCGGCCGCGCGCGGCGCGCCCGTGCAGGAGGGGATCGCGGTGTTCGGCGAGATCGGGCTGACGGGGAGGCTGCGTCCCGCCGCTCAGGCGGAGCGGCGCCTCGAGGAGTGCGCAAAGCTCGGGATCCCGACCGTCGTCGCACCCGACGGGACGACGGCGCGGGGTGGCACGCCGCGGGTCGTGAGGGCGGAGACGCTGCGTCAGGCGCTCGCCGCCGGCCTTGGTGCGCGGTCGCGGGAGACGCCCGACGACGACCTCTGACCGTCCGACGACTGTGCCGGATTCGTGCCGAGAGACGCGCGATTCTTCGCTAGAATGAGTGCCCGAACGCCGGCAGGAGAAAGCATTCCGAGCCGGCGCTTTTCGTGGGTCGGGGAATCAGGGCGACGACGGGAGGGCCAAGGCGTGTTCGATGTCGGGGACAAGGTCGTGTATCCGCACCACGGTGCGGGGACGGTTGTCAGCAAGGACGTGAAGATCGTCCTCGGGCAGGAGCGGGAGTACCTCACGATCAAGATCCTGCACAACGACATGACGGTCAACGTGCCGACCGACAACGCCGAGAAGGTCGGCCTGCGCTGGGTGATCGACCAGGAGATGGTCGAGATCGTCCACAAGGTGCTGCTCGGCGGGTCGACCGAGATGCCGAAGAACTGGAACCGTCGGTTCAAGCACAACCGCGACAAGATGAAGACCGGCGACATCCTGGAGCTCGCCGAGGTCGTCCGCAACCTCGCGCTGCGCGACCACGAGAAGGGCCTCTCCACCGGCGAGAAGCAGATGTACGTGAAGGCGAAGAAGATCCTCTCGTCCGAGCTGATGTACGCCAAGAACCTCTCCGAGGACGACGCGTACGCGTGGCTCGAGGAGGTTCTCGCCAACCCGGCGAAGCCGGCGCGCAAGTCCCGGGCGAAGTCGGCCGCCGCGGCCGAAGCCGCCGCCGCGACCGCGTAGGCACTTCTGCTGCGCAGAAGTGCCAGATGACCACCGCGCAGAGATCGTCGGACATCGGCGGCACGGGTGCGGGTAGCGGGACCTGGTGCATCCTGGTCGCTGCCGGCGCCGGTGAGCGCCTCGGCTTCGAGCAGCCCAAGGCGTTCGTGCCGCTCGGCGGCCGTCCGCTGCTCGCGGAGAGCCTCGAGCGGCTCGACGGCAGCGAGTGGATCGACGCGGTCGTGGTGGTCGCGCCGCCGGAGTGGGAGGAGCCCGCGATCCTGCTCGCGGAGGAGCTGGTCGCGTCGAAGGTCGCCGCCGTCGTCACGGGCGGGGCCACCCGGAGCGCGTCCGTGGCCGCAGGTCTGGCCGAGGTTCCCGACGACGCGCTCGTCGTGGTCGTGCACGACGCTGCACGCCCGCTCGTCGGCGACGAGGTGCTCGGTCGCGTGCTCGGTGCGCTCGGCGACGGCTCCGACGGCGCGATCCCCGGCCTGCCGCTCGCCGACACGGTGAAGCGTGTGGAGGGCGGCAGGGTCGTCGAGACGGTCTCTCGCGAGGGCCTCGTCGCCGTCCAGACCCCCCAGGCGTTCCTCGCGCCACGGCTGCGCGCGGCATACGCCGCTCGCGCGACCGGCGACGCCGATGCCACGGACTGCGCCTCGCTCGTCGAGCGCGCCGGTGGGACGGTCCGGGTGGTCACCGGCGACCCGGCGCTCGTGAAGGTCACGACCCGCGCGGATCTCGCGCGGGTCGAGTCGCTGCTGTGAGCGTCCGCGCGGTCTTCTTCGACGTGGGGGAGACCCTGGTCGACGAGGAGCGTGCCTGGCGAGTGGTCGCCGAGGCGGCGGGCGTCCCTCCGCACGCGCTCTGGGCGGCTCTCGGGGTGACGATCGAGCGCGGCATCGAGCACCGCGCGGTGTGGGAGCTCGTCGGCGTCGAGGCGCCCGAAGGGCCGTCGGCCGCGTACGCGCTTCGAAGCGATGACCTCTACCCGGACGCCCTTGCGTGTCTGCAGCGCTGCCGCGACGCCGGGCTCGTCGTCGGGATCGCGGGGAACCAGCCTGCCTCCGTCGAGGCGATGCTCCGCGACGCGGGGGTGCCCGCGGACGTCGTCGCCTCCTCGGCGTCCTGGGGCGTCGAGAAGCCGGATCCGCGGTTCTTCGAGCGGATCGTCGCCGAGACCGCGCTCGCGCCGCACGAGATCGCGTACGTCGGCGATCGCGTCGACAACGACGTGCGACCAGCCGCTGCGGCCGGGATGGTGGCGGTCCATCTGAGGCGGGGGCCGTGGGGTCTGCTGCAGGAGGCCGCCGGTGAAGCCGCGTTCGTCGTCGACTCGCTCGACGGCCTCGCGGAGCGGCTAGCGTCTCACCCGTGAGCGACCTGCGGATCGGGCTGGGCGTCGACGCGCACGCGTTCGGCGACGGCGTGCCGCTCGTCCTCGGCGGCGTCGCGATCGACCATCCCCGCGGGCTGGTCGGGCACTCCGACGGCGACGTCGTCGCCCATGCGCTGACCGACGCGCTGCTCGGCGCGGCGGGGCTCGCGGACATCGGCGCGCTCTTCCCGTCCGACGACGACACGTACCGCGGGGCCGACTCGCTCGTACTGCTGGCCGCAGCGTTCGCCGGCGTGCGGGCAGCCGGGTTCGAGCTCGTCAACGCCGACTGCGTCGTGATCGGGCAGGAGCCGCGCGTCGCCCCGCACCGCGATGCCATGCGCGCGGCGCTGGCGGAAGCGCTCGGCGTCGACCGCGACCGGATCAACGTGAGGGCGACGACGACCGACCACCTCGGGTTCACCGGGCGACGCGAAGGGCTCGCGGCGCAGGCGGTCGCGCTGCTGCGTCGTGCCTGAGCGTCAGCCCGGCACCGCGCGCGGGGTGACGTTCCACTCGTACGCCGACCGGCCCGAGCTCGGATGACCTCACCGACGAGCTCGACACGTCATGGGCGCCTTTCATGACGAAGGATCCGATCGCGAACGCCTCGTGGGGCGCGTTCACGCGGCGCCACCCCGACTTCCAGCTCTACGGGGTCGACGAGGAAAGCGGCGAGGTCGTGGTGAAGGTGAACGCCGTCCCGACGGCGATCGACCGCGAGAGGCTGCCCGACCGGGGCTGGGACGAGGCGATCGAGCGGTCCCTCGTCGACGACCCGCCGACCGTCGTCTCGGCGCTGCAGATCAACGTCCATCCGCGGCTGCGCGGATCGGGGCTCAGCGCGGTCGCGCTCGGGCACATGCGTCGACGTCGCGGCGAGCACGGCTTCGACGAGCTCGTGGCGCCGGTCCGCCCGACGTGGAAGGCGCGCTACCCGCTCACCGACATCGCCGACTACGCCCGGTGGGCACGGGACGACGGGCTGCCGTTCGACCCATGGCTGCGCGTGCACGTCCGAGCGGGCGGCGTGATCGACGGCGTGTGCCACCGTGCGATGACGATCCCCGGCTCCGTCGCGGAGTGGGAGGCGTGGACAGGGCTCCGCTTCCCCGACAGCGGGCGCTACGTCGTCGACGGGGCCCTCGTGCCGGTCGAGATCGACGTGGACGCCGACCGCGGGATGTACGTCGAGCCGGGCGTGTGGGTGCGGCACGCGCTCGACGGATCGCAGCGCAGCGTCTGAGCGAACGCCGCGCCGGGTCTATGCGCCGACGGCCGTCCGGAAGAACGCCTCGATCGCCGTGCGGAAGGCGTGCCGGCTCTCCTCCCACGCGTAGAACATGTGACCGCCGCCGAAGTGCTGGACAGTGATCCTCTCTGCCGTCTCGGGATCGAGCCGCATCAGGTTCCGCAGCCGGTCGCTCGCGAAGTACGGGGTGACGAGGTCGTAGCGTCCGTGCGTCACGAAGACCCGGAGGTGCGGGTTGAGCGACATCCCGTAGCGGAGGTCGTCGGTCGCCCCGGGGGGCTGCGAGAACGCGTGCTGCGCGTCTCCGTCGTTCCGCCATGAGGTGAAGACCTCGTAGCTGAGGAGCTCGTAGACGCGGTCCGTCTCGACGCCGATCTCCGAGCCGCAGCTGCCGGTTGACCGCCGTCGTGAACGCAGCGGTCGATCCGGCGAGGGTCGGGTCGGGGCCGGCGAACGGCTCGCGATCGGGGAACGGATCCGTGACGGTGATCGTCGCGTCGTAGCAGCCCGAGCACCTTCCGCTCGTCGCGGAGGAGCTCGCGTGCGAAGGAGTGGAACGCGATCCGGCCCTCCGCGCGTCGGACGACGTCGTGCGGCAGGCCGATCAGGTCGGCCTGCCGGGCGAGGATGCGGTCGCGATCGGCCGCGGGCATCGCGGCACCTCGCGTGAGCAGCGTCGCGTACTCGCCCGTCGCGAACGTCTCGGCTTCGGCGAGCACGACCTCGAGCGCGGTCCCCGGCGGGAACGCGCGCGAGCGTCCGTGGTGCAGGGCGGCCGCGGCCATGGTCGGCAGGGTGTCGATCCAGCCGACGACGTCGTAGTCGCTCGGGTCGAGCGAGGTGATCTCGAGCGCGGGGGAGATCAGGATCGCGCCGCTCAGCCCGATTCCGGCGCTCTCCTGGAGCATCCGCATCAGTCGGCCGACGCGGTAGCCGCCGTAGCTCTCGCCCGCGATCACGATCGGGGAGCCCCAGCGCCCGCGCGAAGAGAGCCACCGGCTCATGAACTCGCACAGCGACTCGAGGTCGCGCTTCGTCCCGAAGTACTCCTTCGGGTCGAGGGCGTCGGGGCTCTTCTCCTTCGTCTCCTTCGTCCCCTCGGGCTTCTCGCTCTCGATCACCCGGCTGAAGCCAGTCCCGACCGGGTCGACGAAGACCAGGTCGGTGAAGGAGAGCCACGAGGACTCGTTCGTGACGAGACGGGCAGGCATCGCCGGCAGCGAGCCGTCGGGCGGGAGATCGACGCGCGTCGGCCCGACGGCACCCATGTGCAGGTACGCCGAGGCCGCTCCGGGGCCGCCGTTGAACACGAAGGTGATCGGGCGGTCCGTCCCTGCGTCGTCGGCGACGTACGCGACGGAGAAGATCTCCGCGGCCGGCTTCTCCTTCTTGCGGAGCACGAGCCACTCCGCGCGAGCCGTGTAGGCGACCGCGTCGTCGCCGCTGGTCCACGTTGCCGAGATCTCCGCGGCGGCGGGAGGCTCGTGGGCTGCCGGTGCAGGTGTCGCCGGCTTGTCGGTGTCGTCGCTCACGGGGCCGAACGCTATCCGCTCGAGGCCCATCGCGCTCGGCCCTTCCCTTCGTCCGTCCGGCGCGCTAACGTGCGGGTTCGTCACCTTCCTTCTTCCAACGAGGAGGAGCTGCGTGGAGCTCGATCCACCGGACTGAACCCGCGCGACCGGCCCCGAGACGGGTAGGTCGCGCCGGCCGCCGCGTCGGCAGAGCCTGGAGTCGATCTCGTCGGCTGGCGTTGCGCTCGGCGGACGACAGCGACGGATCCGCGAACCGCCCCGCACCCCCGCCCACGGCCGGGATGCGGGGCGGTTCGCGTTCTCGGGGAGCTCGGCGTTCTCAGCCTGCTGCGGAGGCGGTCGGCAGCGACACCACGCCGTCGCGGACGACCACGAGCCCGTCGCGCTCGAGGGAGCGGACGGCCTCTGGATCCTGTGCGGCGCGAACCGTCTCCGCAGCGGCCACGCGGCGGAGCACGGCAGACCGTCGCTGGCGGAACGAGCCCTCGAACGGCGACTGCTTGCGTGCCGGCTCGTCTCGCGTTCCGCGCGACGGGCACGCCTCCGCGAGCGGGCAGGCCTCGCAGCGCGGGATGCGCGCGAGGCAGACGGTGGCGCCCAGATCCATCAGCGCCTGTCCCGCGGCGCCCGTGAACGTGTGGCCGGTCCGGCGCTCGACGCGCTCGACGTTGACATCGCGTGGGAGCACGTCTTCCCCCAGCGCGAAGCTGCGCACGGCCGCAGCCGTGTAGGGCCCTACGCCCGGCAGGTCGGTGAGGTCGCCTGGCCACCCGTGAGCGGCGATCTGCTGCGCCGCCCGGTGCAGCGCGATCGCCCGCCGGTTGTAGCCGAGCCCTTGCCAGGCGCGGATCACCTCGGCCGGAGCGGCAGCAGCGAGTGCGGCGGGAGTCGGCCAGCGCTCGAGCCACTCGAGGTAGCGCGGCACGACCCGGTCGACCTGCGTCTGCTGCAGCATCACCTCCGAGACGAGGATCGCGTACGGATCCGTGGTCTTGCGCCAGGGCAGATCCCGCTTGTTCAGGCCGTACCAGGCGAGCAGGAGGGATTCCACCCGACCGATCCTACGATCCGTCCTCTCCGCTCGGCGTGAGATAGTCGATCGCACTGTCACCTATGCGAGCGCGGAAGGGAGTCCCGATGAGCGCGACCATCCACGGAGCCTGCCTGTGCGGTCAGGTCACCTTCGACGTCCATGAGCTCGGCGCGATGGGGTACTGCCACTGCACGCGGTGCCAGCGCTGGAGCGGTGGCGCGGGCCTCCCCGAGGTCGAGGTCGATGAACAGAGCTTCGAGGTCACCGCGGGCAAGGAGCTGATCGAGCACTTCACGGAGGAGGGGTTCTCGGGCGTCGGCTTCTGCAGCGCCTGCGGCTCGAGCCTGTACGCCTTCGGGGACGGGAAGTACTACGTGTCCGCGGGAACGCTCCAGGACGTGGCGTTCGTGCCCGAATACCACATGATGGTCGCCTACAAGGCGCCATGGGACGTGATCACCGGCGACGCGCCGCAGTACCCGGAGTACCCTCCCGAGACCTAGGTGCTGGCCCACCGCTGGCGCTCACCCACGGTGCGAGCCGCCCTGGGGCCGGCGCGCACGCCGCATGCAACCGAGACGCGTCGTGTGCGACGATCCCCGCCGTGCCGATCGACGCCCTCACCGCGTACGCCCACGTCGCGGACGTCGAACGGTCGGTGACGTTCTACCGCCTCCTCGGCCTCGAGGTGCAGAGCAGGTACGAATCGGGAGGGAGGCTCGTCTTCGCGCTCATGGCGGGACGGGCCGACGCTCCCGGCGCAGCGGGAGCGCGGCTGATGCTGGCGTTGGCCAGCGGGCCGATCGACGCGGGAAGCCAGGCGGTGCTCTTCTACTGCTGGACCCCTGACGTCGAGGGCTTGCACGCCGAGCTCGCGGCGGCGGGGGTGGAGGTCGAGCCGATCAAGCACCCGCCCCACATGCAGGCAGGCGAGTTCCGGATGGAGGATCCCGACGGTTACGTCGTGCTCGTGGGACAGCTCGCGGACGCCGGCTGAGCCGATCGCGCTGTCAGCCTCCAGCGGAGGCTACGAGGAGCTCGTCCTCCTGCGCTCGTGGCTCCGGTCGAGGGCTCCGGAACGGAGTCGGACGACCGAGAACATCGACCCTCGACCCCGGATTGAGCCCTCTCTGCGGTAGGCGGGGCCGGCTCCTTCCACTCGAGCACCGACACGTCGTGCCCGGGGCTATGACGATGACAACGCGCGCTCGAGGGCCGCCCGGTCGGTCGGCCCGCCGTGCGTCATGAGCACGTGCTCGACCGGCAGCGAGAGCAGCGGGAGTAGCCCGTCTGCGATCTGCTCACGCGTCACGCCGGGGCGAAGCCACCTCTCGTTGATCTGGAGCCCTCGGCCGAAATCGACGAGCGTGTCGCCGGAGATCACCGCACGCACACCCTCGATCCAGAGCACAGTGTCGTTCTTCTTGTGCCCGGGGAACACGTCGGCACCGAACGGCAACCGCTCGCCGGACGAGTACGGGCATGCCTCGCCGTGCTTCTCGCGGAGCAGCCAGACGAGGTCGGGAGACCCGTCGCCGGCCTGCTCGGCGGTGATCCCGAACGTGTCCATCAGGTCCTGAGCGGTGTCGGGGAGCGGCGTGAAGACCGGCACGCCGAGCCGCTCGACGAGGCTCTGCGCATCGCGCTCATGCCAGGGCGCGGTGAGCACGATCGCGGTCTCGCGGTCAGCCGCGATGTCCTCGAGCTGGCTTGGCACGGCCAGCGGGTCGACGAGCAGAAGAGTCTTCCCGTCGTCGATCGCGTACGACGACACGTTCTTGCCCCACGGCTCCGTTGACCGCCACTGCGGGTGGGGCGCCTCCCAGTGCCACAGGCCCGGACGCAGCTCGCGCACGGCACGATGCTACTGAACACCCCGGAGCGCTCTGACGACGCGGTTCGGCTGTCGATCCCGGCGAGCGAAGGCCTTGCGGTGAACGCTCACGACGCGCACGCAGGGGTAGGCTCGCTCACATGAAGACCCTCCGCGCGCGGTACGAGACACACGGCCCTGTGCCGCAGGACGTGGTCCACGCCGTCGTGGTCGACACGCCCCCGCCCGGGACCGGCCAGGCGCTGGTCGAGGTGGCCGCGGCGCCGATCAACCCAGCGGATCTGCTTACCCTCACCGGCGAGTACGGCCAGCTGCCGCCGCTGCCGGCGTTCGGGGGCCGGGAGGGAGTCGGGCAGGTGGCCGAGCTCGGTCCCGACACCGACGGCCCCGCGGTCGGACAGCTGGTCTTGCTGCCCCTCGGCTGCGGCACGTGGTCGACGCACGTCGTCGTCGCGGCGAACCAGCTCGTGGCGCTGCCGGACGACGCGGACCCCCTGCAGCTGGCGATGATGACGATCAACCCACCGACCGCGGCGCTTCTGCTGAGCGAGTTCGTGGCGCTCGGGATGGGGGAGTGGGTCATCCAGAACGCCGCCAACTCCGCCGTCGGCCTGTACCTGGTGCAGCTGGCGCGGCAGCGCGGCCACCGGACGGTGAGCGTGGTGCGGCGGGAGGGAGCAGCGGCAGTCGTCCGCGAGGCGGGAGGCGACGTCGTCCTCGTCGACGGCGACGACCTCGCGAACCGCGTCGCGGAGGCGACCGACGGGGCAGAGATCCGGCTCGGCATCGACGCTGTCGGCGGAGCCGCGACGGGACGGTTGGCGGATTGCCTGTGCCCGGGTGCGACCCTGGTCAACTACGGTCGCATGAGCGACGAGCCCTGTGAGGTCGAGCCGAACGCCTTCATCTTTCGCGACCTCACGATGCGAGGGTTCTGGCTCGCCAGCTGGTTCCGCACCACACCCGAGAAGGAGCGCGGTGCAGTCGTCGGCGAGATCGCCAGGCTGATCGGCACAGGTGAGCTGCACGCGCCCATCCACGCCACGTACGACGTCAGCGAGATCAAGGATGCAGTGGCGGCCGCGGCGAGCGGCGGACGCTCGGGCAAGATCCTGATCGTCCCGCGGCGCTGACCGCCGGGCCGGTCGTCAGGGCAGCCAGCGCTCGGCGAGCGGCGTGACCTGCAGCTCGTGCGTCGCGCTGCGCGCGCCCTGATCGGCGAGGAACAGCACGGCCTCGGCGAGCGCACGGGGATCGGCGAGCGCGTCGGTCGACCGACCGGCGGGCGCGCCGGCGAGCGGCTCGATCCCGGCGTCGACGATCAGCAGGGCGACGTGGATCCCGCGCTCGCGCAGCTCGAGCGCGGCGGCGTTGGTGAGGGCGCGGACGCCGAAGGAGCCCGCAGCCCAGAGCCCTCTGCCGGCCATCGCACGACGTGTCGACCCGCCTGTCACCTGGATCACCGTCGCCGGGCCGCCCTGGCTCAGGAGGAATGCCGACGAGGCGGAGAGGAAGCTGAAGGCCGAGCGCGCCGGCGCCGCGGCCCACGACTCGAAGGCCTCGGGCAGAGCCTCGCTGAGCGGCCCTCCGCCGAACGGCCCACTGCGTTCGCCGCCGTAGGCGGACGCCGCGTTCAGCACGAGGTCGACGCGCCCGTGCTCCGCCGCTGCCCGCTCGAGCACCCGGCGGACGCTCGCCGGGTCGGTCACGTCACCCTCGAGCGCGAGCCCGCCGGCAGCGGTGACGCCGTCGAGGGTCGACTCGGAGCGCGCCACGCCGACGACGCTCCAGCCCTTTGCGCGCAGGAGGTCGATGACTGCTTTGCCGAGGTTGCGCGCGCCGAAGACGACTGCGCTGCGCGGAGAGGCCTCGGTGCTCATGGCCGTCACCCTACTCGCGAGGGCGTGCGCTGCGTTCGTGGCAGCCCGTGCGTCCCTCGCCAGAGACGCGGCCGGGGAAGACCCGGGGGCCGGGAGCCCCGAGCCTCGCTGGTACCATCAGGTGATCCGAGGCCGACTCCGGGCACAGGCCGGCGCCTTGGTGGGTCATGGCCAGGCGGCCACGTGCGCGCCGGGTCGAATGCACTGCCTCGAGCGAGGGGCGTCGATGGAGCTCTCACGGGTGGTCCGTCAGGTACTGCCGGCGTGCAGACGCGGGTGGACTCGATGAGCGGCGAGGCCGCCGAGAGCGGCGGCGACAGGCCGACCCGGCTCGGGCCGTTCAGCCTGGCGCAGCCGGGGACGAGCCGGTCGCGCGTCGTGCCCGTGCCGTGGATCGACTGCTCCGCCTGCTCGTGGCGCCACTACCCGAGCACCGCCGGCGGACGCTGGCACATCGCGACCACCTGCGTGTCATGCGGCGCCCCGCTCGACCTGGAGCACGCGCTGCCGGACGCGCCGGCCTGACGAACGAGAGGAGCGAGGATGGGATCGAAGCGCCAGATGACAGCGGCCAAGATGGCCCGTGAACGTGACGTGAAGGAGAAGCGCCTCCGCAAGCAGGAGCGTCGCGCGGAGCGCAAGAGGACCGCCGCGGAGCTCGCGGAGCACCCGGAGCGCTTCGTGCTCGACGCCGACGGGAACGTCGTGGCGCGGCGCGAGGTGAGCGACACGCCGGTCGCCGAGACCGAGACCGAGGTCGCGTCGGCAGCCAGCGCCGAGCCGGTCGCCCTCTCGGCCGACCCCGCCTGAGCCCGGCTCGCCCCACACGCCGACGTCGGCGTCCGTACGATGTGCGGATGCCCTTCGGGATCGGGATCTGGGAGGTCGTCATCCTCCTCGCCGTCGTGCTGCTCATCGTCGGCCCGGCGAAGGCGCCGTCCGTCGCGCGCTCCCTCGGCAGGGCGTCCGCGAGGTGCCGCGAGACCGTCGACGGGACGCAGCGGGAGATCCGCGACGCGGTCACCGTGGCCGGAGCGCGACGGAGGACGTGATCGCAAGGCCGGTCGCCGCGCCACGGAGGCGCCGCCGATCTGCGGGCTGCCAGAATCGATCGTCTAGGCTCGGATCGGGCGTCGAGCGAGGAGGTCGGCGATGGAGGTGCGCAAGATCGTCGTGCAGGTCGAGGAGATCCTCGCGGAGGGCGTGACCGCCCGGTCGAGCACGCGAGCAGGAAGGTCGTCGCCGCCGCCGTCGTGCGCAACCCGCTCGCCGGGACGTTCACCGGAGCGATCTCTCGGAGCTCGAGGTGCTCGGCGCCGACGTCGCCGCGCTGCTCGCGGAGCGCGCAGTCGCGGCGCTCGGCGACGTGCCGGTGATCGGCGTACGGCAAGGGGGCGATCGTCGGCCTCGACGGCGAGCTCGAGCACGCCGCGGCGATCCTCCACCCGCGCTTCGGCGCCCCGGTGCGCGCGGCGGTCGGCGGTGGCGCGGCGATCATCCCGTCCACCAAGAAGGTCGCGGGCGCAGGCTCGGCGATCACGATGCCGCTCACGAACAAGGACGACATCTGGAGCTTCGACGAGATGGACGCGGCCGAGATCGTCGGTCGACGATGCGCCGCGCGCCGACGAGGTGCTCGTCTGCCTCGTCGCTCGGACGCGGCGGCGGCCGCGCGCGCGGACGCGGAAGCCGGGCTGATGTTCAAGGCGGTGATCCTCCTGACGCGGGCCGAGGGGACGACCGCCGACGAGTTCCGCTCGTGGTGGCTCGAGCGACCATGCGCCGCTCGCGCGGCAGCTTCCCGGCGCTGCGGCGGCTCGTGTTCAACGTCGTGGAGACGGACGATGCGGGGATCGACGGCGTCTCGGAGCTCTGGTTCGACTCGCAGGAGGACTTCGAGGCCGCGTACGCGAGCCAGATCGGGCGGGAGGTCGCCGCGGACTCGCTCGCGAACGTCAGCGGTCGGGTAGGCTCCTCGTGGACGAGCGGGTGCAGGTCGGCTGAGCTGCTGCTCTACAGCTCGCCGGTCTCGGGCAACTGCTACAAGGTGCGCCTGCTGCTGGCCCACCTGGGCCTCGCCGTACGAGACGGTCGACCTCTCGGTCGCGGATCGCTCGAACCGCCCGGAGGTGCTCGGAGGCCTGAATCCCGCGCTGCGCGTGCCGACGCTCGTGCTCGACGACGGTCGTGCGCTCGCGGAGTCGAACGCGATCCTCTGGTTCCTCGGCGACGGCACGCGGTACGTCCCCGACGACGGGTTCGAGCGCGCGCAGGTGCTGCAGTGGCAGTTCTTCGAGCAGTACGACCACGAGCCGTCGCTCGCCGTCGTGCGCTTCTGGGTCGCCTACTCGGGCCGCCCCGAGGACTTCGCCGATCGGCTCGACGAACGGCGCGCCGCGGGCTACCGGGCGCTCGACGCGATGGAGGGGCATCTGGCCGATCGGACGTTCCTCGTCGGCGAGCAGTACTCGCTCGCCGACATCTCGCTCTACGCGTACACGCACGTCGCGCCCGAGGGCGGATTCGACCTTGCGGGCTATCCCGCGATCGGTGCGTGGCTCGAGCGGGTGGCCGCACAGCCCGGGCACGTCCCGATCGACGCCTGAGCCGACGCGACGCCTGGAGCGCCGCGCAGCGCGCTCCGCGGCAGCAGGCTTCGTCCCGGCCCCGGGCTCTCAGGCCATGTCCGCGGGCCGCGGCGGCCCGTACGTCGGCTCGAGGTGCAGAAGCTCTCCCGTGTACGGGTGGGCTCGCGCGACGTCCTCGTCGAGCTCGACGCCGATGCCCGGCGCGGTCGGCGGGAGCACGTGGCCGTCCTCCCAGACGATCGGCGTCTTCAGGATCTCCGCGTGGAACCCGTCCCAGCGCTTGATCCCCTCGAGGATCAGGAAGTTCGGGGAGCACGTGGCGAGCTGGATCGCCGCCGCCCCGACGATCGGCCCGCAGTAGACGTGCGGCGCGATCTGCGCGTAGTGGGTCTCGGCGATCGCTGCGATCTTCTTCGCCTCGAGGATCCCCCCGACCCGGCCGAGGTTCGGCTGAAGGATCGAGGCGGCCCCCGTCGCGAGCACCCGGGCGAACTCGTACTTCGTCGTCAGCCGCTCGCCGGTCGCGACGGGGATCGACGTCGAGCGCGCGACGCGTCGCCATCTCCTCCGGCAGCTCGGGCGGCATCGGCTCCTCGAACCAGAGCGGATCGCACGCCTCGAGCCGCCGCGCCAGGCGGATCGCGCCCGCGGTCGTGAACTGGCCGTGCGTTCCGAGGAGCAGGTCGACCGAGGGCCCGACGGCGTCGCGGATCGCCCGCACGTAGCGCTCGCAGCGGTCGAGCGCCTCGAGCGAGGGCTGCCGCGGGTCGAGCGTCGTGTACTTGCCCGGCGGGGTCGAACTTGAGCGCCGTGAAGCCCTGCTCTGCGAACTCGACCGCCCGCTGCGCCGCGAAGTCGGGGTCGTGGAAGACGTCGACCGGGTCGTCCGGGCTTCTGCGTAGAGGTAGGTGTAGGAGCGGAGTCTCTCGTGCACGCGGCCGCCGAGCAGGTCGTAGACGGGCCGACCCGCCTCCTTGCCGACGATGTCCCACAGCGCGATCTCGATCCCGCTCAGCACCCCGCAGAGCGTGAGGTCGGGGCGCGCGGTGTAGCCGCGCCCGTAGACGTCGCGCCAGATCGCCTCGATCTCGTGGGGGTCGCGGCTCGACGACGTGCCGGTCGACGACCTCCTCGACCAGGCGGGCGGTCGCGTGGGGCTCGAACGTGGCGGCGTAGACCTCGCCGTAGCCGACCACGGCCGAGTCGGTGACGAGCTTGACGAAGATGAAGTAGCCGCCCACCCTCGCCCGGGGTCGGGTTGCCGACGACGAACGTCTCGACGTCGACGACCTTCATCCGCAGACGATCACGTTGCGCAGGGCCTCGCCGCGCATGACCGACGCGAACGCCTCGTTGATCTCCTCGAGCGGGTACGTGCCGCTGACCAGCTCGTCGAGCTTGAGCCGCCCGGAGCGGTAGAGGCCGAGCAGGTGCGGGATGTCGACCTGGACGTGGGCGCGAGCCCATCTTGCTGCCGACGACCCTCTGGCCGCGGTCGGCGAGGTCGCCGGGGTCGAAGGCGCACGTGATCCCGGTCGCGGGCATGCCGACGATCACCGTCTCGCCGCCGCGCGCCATCAGCGAGATGCCCTGCTCGATCGCGGCCGGGCGCACCGACCGAGACGAAGACGTGGTCGGCCATGCGGCCTTCGGTGAGCGCCGCGACGGCCGCGTGCGACGTCCTCCCGCGAGGCGTCGATGGTCGCGGTCGCGCCGAACGATCCGGGCGGCCTCGAGCTTGGCCGGCACGACGTCGATCGCGACGATCGGGTTCGCCCCGCAGAGCGCTGCGCCCTGGATGCAGTTGAGCCCGACGCCGCCGGTCGCCGATCACGACCGCGCTCTCGCCCGGCGGCGACGTCGGCCGTCTTCACGACCGCACCGACGCCGGTGATCACGCCGCAGCCGAGGAGCGAGCCGGTGACGAAGTCGACGTCGTCGGGCAGCGGCGCGATCTGCGAGTGGTGGACGAGCACCTGCTCGGCGAAGCCCGCCGGCGTTCAGGCCCTGCACGCACCGGCGCGCCGTGTCGCGTCGCGCAGCGGTGCCCGCGCGCTGAGCGGCACGAAGCCCTCGCAGAGCACGAACGCGGCCCGTCCGTGCAGGCGCGGCAGGTGCCGCAGGAGCGGATCAGCGTGACGACCGACCGCTCGCCCGCGGAGACGCCCCGCACGCCGGGCCCGACGGCCGCGACGACGCCCGCGACCTCGTGTCCGTAGACGGCGGGCAGCGATCCGCCCCAGCCGCCCTGCGCGTAGGTGATGTCGCTGTGGCAGACGGCGCAGGCGCGCACGTCGACGAGCACCTCGCCCGCCTGCGGCGCCTCGAGCGCGAGCTCCTCGATCACGAGCGGCTCGCCGTGCTCGCGGCAGACCGCTGCCTTCACGCGGTGGGCCGGATCGACATCGGCGAGGCCAGTCTACGGGTGTCAGGGCCGCGGAAGCGGCAGTCGTGACGCTCGGCGGCGTCGGCCGGCCGGGCGTGTCGCCCGTCGGCTCGCGGCCCCGGCGGTGCACGACCGCTGACCCTGCGTCTATGGTCGCTGCGTGAGCGTCCGCGTCCGCTTCGCGCCGAGCCCCACCGGCTCGCTGCACCTCGGGAACGCCCTCACCGCGGTCGCGAACCGGGGGTTCGCCGACGACCACGGCGGGATGCTGGTGCTGCGGATCGACGACACCGACCCGACGCGAGTGATGCAGGGCGGCGAGGAGGCGATCCTCGACGACCTGCGCTGGCTCGACGTGACGTGGGACGAGGGGCCGGTGCGCCAGAGCGAGCGCGGCGCCGTCTACGGGGAGGCGGCGGAGACCGCGCTCGGGCACGGCGCCGTGCGCGACGCGGACGGGAGCGTCCGCCTCGACGGCCTCACGCTCGTCCGTCCCGACGGCACGGCCACGTACCAGCTGGCCACGGTCGTGGACGATCTCGCACTGGGCATCACCCACGTGATCCGCGGCTCGGACCACCGCCCGAACGAGGAGCCACACCGGCGCATCGCACGGGCGCTCGGCGGGCGAGATGCCTGAGGTGATCCACCACGGCCTGCTGCTCGGCGCCGACGGCAAGAAGCTCTCGAAGCGCGCCGGGCACGCGTCGATCGCGGACCTCCGCGCGGACGGCATCCCGGCGTCCGCCGTGCAGGCGGTACCTCGAGGAGCTCGGGCTGCCCGAGCACGACGTGCAGCTCGACCCCTCGCGGCTCACACGGCTCGCGATCGAGGCGATCGCCGCGATGGACGACGCCGAGCTGGCTGCGGAGGCGGGGGCTCCGGTCGAGCTCGCACGCGCGCTGCGCGGGGCGCGCACGCTCGTCGAGGCTCGCGCGATCGCGCCGGCAGGTGGTCGACCCACCGTCCGTCGCTCTCCCACAGGAGGCGCAGCTCACGCTCGCGCGCTTCGCGGAGCTCCGCGAGCCGGCGCCCGACCGACTGACGGAGGAGGAGGCACGCGGGATCGTCCGCGAGCTGAAGGCCGTCGGCGGGGATCTGCGGGCACTGCGGCTCGCGCTCACCGGAGCGGAGCGTGGCCCGGAGCTGTGGACCGTCGTCGCGTTCCTCACGCGCGACGAGGCGCTGGCGCGCGCCCGGGCCGCAGCGGGCGCCTGATCCGGCTGCCGACGCCGAGGGCGGTCGGCTCGCGCACGACGCCGATACGATCGACACATGCGCCTGTACGACACGCTGACGCGCTACGTCGTCGCGCTGCCCGACCCGCCCGAGCCGGTGGGGATGTACGTCTGCGGGCCGACCGTCTACCAGCGGGCACACATCGGGAACGCCCGGCCCTACGTCGTCTTCTCGTGGCTCGCCCGCTGGCTGCGGACGCAGGGCCACACGGTGCGGCTCGTCCACAACATCACGGACGTGAACGACAAGATCTACGAGGCGGCCCCCGGCGCCAGCGCGCATCGTGCGGCCGAGGCGAGCGAGTGGTACCTCGAGGACGTCGCCCGCTTCGGCCTGGAGGAGGTCGACTCGTATCCGAAGGTGACCGACACGATGGACGAGATCCTCGCCCTCGTGGAGCAGCTCGTGGCGGAGGGGCACGCCTATGCCGTGGACGGCGACGTCTACTTCCGCGTCGCGAGCTTCGCCGGGTACGGGAGCCTCTCGGGCCAGCGTCCCGACCAGATGGAGGACTCGGAGCCGAACCCGCGCAAGGAGGACCCGCGGGACTTCGCCCTGTGGAAGGCCACGAAGCCGGGCGAGGACACGTCCTGGGACTCGCCCTGGGGACGCGGACGCCCGGGGTGGCACATCGAGTGCTCGGCGATGGCGCTGCACGAGCTCGGGCCGGCGTTCTGGATCCACGGAGGCGGTCTCGACCTCGTCTTCCCGCACCACGAGAACGAGCGCGCGCAGTCGCAGGCCGCGGGCCACCCGTTCGCACGCGTCTGGATGCACAACGGGATGCTCCGGTTCACCGGCGAGAAGATGTCGAAGTCGGTCGGCAACGTCGCCACCATCCAGGAGGTGCTCGAGCGCTGGGGCCGTGAGACGGTCCTGCTCTTCTTCCTCACGGCGCACTGGCGCAAGCCGATCGACTTCTCCGAGGAGACGCTCGCTGCCGCCGCCGCGCAGGCCGAGACGCTGCGCAACGCGTTGCGGGGCGACGATCGGGGCGAGGGCGACTGGAGCGCGTTCGCCGCTGCGCTCGAGGACGACTTCAACACCCCGGCAGCCCTCGCCGTCCTGCACGAGCTCGCGCGCCAGGGCGCGGTCACGTCGCTTCGACGGGGCCTCGACGTGTTCGGCCTGGCCTCGCTCGGAGAGGCCGACGAGGCTCCACCCGAGGTGGTGGCGCTCGCGGACGACCGTGTCGCGGCCAGGGCCGCACGCGACTTCGCCGCCGCGGACGAGCTGCGCGCCGCGATCGATCGGGCCGGGCTGGGAGGTGCGGGACGTGGCCGAGCCACCGGGCTACACGCTCGTCCGGAGGCCGGCGGATCTTTCTAGTCATTCGCGCAGCGAATGACTCGCGAGCTCGTCTTCGGGCGCAATGCCGTCCGCGAGGCGCTCCGCGGGCGACGCGCGGTGCTCGAGCTGTGGGCGGGAGAGAAGGCCGAGGAGACGCTCCCGTGGCTCGCCGAGGGGCCGCGCCTCCAGGTGCACCGCGAGCGTGAGCTGACCGAGGCGGCGGGGTCGCCCGACCACCAGGGGGTCGTGGCCTGGTGCGCGCCGTACCCGTACGCCGAGGCGTGGGAGCTCGCCGCCGCAGCCGTCTCCGCTGCTCGTCTGCCTCGACCAGGTCACCGACCCGCGCAACCTCGGCGCCGTGATCCGCTCGGCGGCAGGTGCAGGGGCGACAGGCGTGATCCTCCCGGCGCACGGCGCGGCACGGGTCACCGCCGCGGTGTGCCGGGCCTCCGCCGGAGCGGTGGAGCACCTGCCCGTCGCCGTCGTCGGCAACCTGGCGCGCTGGCTCGGCGACGTGAAGGGGCCGACGCTGTGGGCCTACGCCGCCGCTGCGGACGGCGAGCTCGGGCTGTGGGACGCCGACCTCACGGGAGGCGTCGCGCTCGTGCTCGGCGCGGAGGGGAAGGGCGTGCGACCGCTCGTCCGCCGGACGTGCGACGCTGCGATCGCGATCCCGCTCGCCGAGGGCGTCGAGTCGCTGAACGTGAGCGTCGCCGCGTCGCTTCTCGTCTACGAGGCCGCGAGGCAGCGCGAAAGTCTCACCCTCAAGTGGAGGTTGATGGTTTGGCCGACCCGACGCTGTACCTGTTCGACGGCTCGAACCTCTTCCACGCGGGAGGATTCGCCGACCGCGAGACGCTGATCGACCTGCTCGCGAGCTACGTCGCGACGCAGGGGGCCGAGGGCGTGGTCGTCTTCGACGGGGTCGGCCCCGACCGCGAGATCGGCCGGCTCGCCGTCCGCTATGCGCCCGGACGCAGACACCGTGCTCGAGCGGATCGCGCTCGGAGCGACGGAGCACGCGAGGCGATACAGCTCGTCACGTCGGACCAGACGATCCGCATGACGAGCGGGCAGGAGGTCAGGAAGCGAGGCTCCGAGCCGTTCCTCGCGGAGCTGACCTCGCCGGCCCACCACGAGGGCGCGTCGAGCAGGATCGTCGACCGGCTCGACGACGAGACGCGCGCACGGCTCGAGCGTCTCCGTCGCGGCGAGCGCTGAGTCGCGAGTGCGGGATCGCCGCCCGTCGCGGCCGTCGGGCGGAGTGTGCTGACAGCTGTCGCCGGTGTCTGACACTCCCTGCACTTCTCCGACGGGAAGGCCGACCCGAGAGGACTGTCGCCGACGACGCGCGCGGCCGGAGGCGGACGGAGCCCCGGCGAACACGTGTTCTAATCACAGTGGAAAATGCGCAAAGGGGTTGTATCGCTCGCGCAAGCCTGCTAGGTTCTCCCTCGACCTCAGGGTGAGGCTTACCGCGAAGCCCTGAGGTTCTCCGTCCGGGAAACCACACGAACTGCAGGGAGAGCCGATGTCCGCCCGCACAGCGACCGCCGCGAAGACGCCGCAGAAGCTTCAACGTGAGCTCGAGGATCTCCAGCTCGTCCTCAAGGCCCGTAACGGCAGCCAGGGTGCCATGGATCAGCTGCTGCGCCGCTACCACGGCTTCGTGCGGCTCAAGGCGAGCTCGTACTTCCTCGCCGGCGGTGACGGCGACGACCTCGTGCAGGAGGGGATGATCGGTCTCTACAAGGCCGTCCGCGACTTCCGGCCCGAGAAGGAGACGTCGTTCCGCAGCTTCGCGGAGCTCTGCGTGACACGGCAGATCATCACGGCCATCAAGTCGGCGACGCGCTTCAAGCACTCCCCGCTGAACACCTACGTCTCGTTCTCGCACACGCCCGCCGGCCAGGACGGCGAAGGCGACTGCACGCTCGGCGACGCGCTTCCCGGACCCGCCGTCGATGAGCCCTCGAGCTGCGTGATCTCGACCGAGGAGCTCCAGTCTCTCGTGGGCGTGCTCGGCTCGACCCTCTCGCCGCTCGAGTCCGAGGCGCTGCGCTGCTACCTCGACGGCCAGTCCTACGAGCGGATGGCCGTGTACGCTCGACTGCGACTGCAAGACGATCGACAACGCGCTTCAGCGCGTGAAGCGCAAGATCCTCGCGCACCAGTCGACGCGCGCCGTCATCGCCTGACCCTGCTCTCGGCTCTCCCGGCCCCGTCGAGGCCCCGCAAGGGGCCTCGACGCGTTCTCGCCCGCGTCCGGCACCTTCCTCTGGCGTCGCCCAGCCGGGCGCTGCGGGATCATGTGCCGATGTCGATCGCTCTGACGCCGTCGGGTTGATGCGGATTCTGGTCGTTCCCCGCTGGGGCGGCACGCCCGGCGACGACTGGTATCCATGGGCCGCGCGCGAGCTGCGACGCGTGGGCATCGAGCTCGAGGTGCTCGAGCTCCCGAACCCCGCAGCGCCCGAGGTCGAGGTCTGGATCGCCGAGGTCGTGTCCGCGATCGCAGCGAGCGCGACGGCCGAGACCCTGCTCGTCGGACACAGCGTCGGGTGCCGCGCGGCGCTCGGCGCCGTCGAGCGGCTGCCCGACGGGACCACGCTCCGCGGCCTGCTGCTCGTCGCGGCGTGGTGGGGCGTCGACGAGCCGTGGCCCAGCATCCTTCCGTGGCAGGCGCTCGAGCACGATGCACGCCTCATCGAGATGGCAGTCGGTCGCCCTCGGGTGCTGCTCTCCGACGACGATCCGTTCACCACCGACTGGATCGCCAATCGTGACGGGTGGGTGCGCCGGCTCGATGCCGACGTCCGCGTCTGCCCGGGGGCAAAGCACTTCAACGCCGACCGTGAGCCCGACGTGCTCGCGGCGATCGAGGAGCTGCTCGCCGTCGACCCTCGGTGAGCCGTCAGGGGCTCCGGGGATCGTGGTGGGCGCTCCCAGACCTGTCCCATGCGCACGGCGAAACCCCGATGCGCGCCCGCGAGGGATCTGCCATACCTTGGGTGAGGGTTCGCCGAGAGCGAGGTCTGTCCCATGCGCCTTGGAGCGCGCACCACGGTGGTTGCGGACGGCCGTGCGCCGCCGCCCGAGCCGCGGGACGTCCTGGGCGCGTTTCCCGGGCCATTCGGCCTCTACCTGCACGTCCCGTTCTGCCGGTCGCTCTGCCCGTACTGCCCGTACAACAAGGTGCTGCTGCGCGGGGGAGCGGCGGCACCGTACTTCGCCGCGCTGCGCGAGGAGCTGAGGCTCTACGGAGCCGAGGTGCTCCGCTTCGAGTCGCTCTACGTCGGAGGTGGCACCCCGTCGCTCTGCGTCGAGCAGCTCGCGCCGCTCGTGGAGTCGCTGATCGTTGAGCATGAGCGCGCGATCGAGGTCCTGCCGACGCACGCGACCACGCACACCCTCGCCCGGCTGCGCTCGCTCGGGTTCGACTACGTCAGCCTGGGTATCCAGTCGTTCGACGACGGGATGCTGCGCCACCTCGGCCGGCTCAACACCGCCGAGGAGAACCGCGCTGCACTCGCACGCAGCGTGGGAGCCTTCGCGTGCGTCAACGCAGACCTGATCTTCGACGTCGCCTTCGCCGAGCCCCAGGTCTTCCTCTCCGACTTCGAGGAGTGCTGCCGCACAGGCGTCGACCAGATCTCGACCTACCCGCTGATGCACTTCGGCTACACGCCGTTCGGCAAGGCGGCACACACGCCGCGCATCGAGCACGCCCTGCTCCGGCAGACGTGCGAGCTCGCCGAGCGCCTCGGCTACGAGCGGCGCTCGGTCTGGACGTTCACCCGCGTCGGCGGGCCGCTCTACGCCTCGATCGCGCGCGAGCTCTACCTCGGCTGCGGCGCCGGCGCGGCGACGTTCACGGGGGAGGACTTCCTCGTCAACCACTTCGGCCTCGCCCGGTACGAGCAGGCCCTCGCGGTCGGTCGGCTGCCGCTGGCGCGGCGGGCGCACCTCGGCGCGCTGCGCGCGGCGCTCTACTACGCGTTCTGGCAGCTGTACGCGCCGGGGATCGACCTCGTGCGGTTCCGGGGCACGTTCCCGGGGGCGGCGGCGGTGGCACCACTGCTCGACGTGCTGAGGCGGCTCGGCTATCTGGATCTGCGGGAGGAGCGTCTCCACCTCACCGAGCGCGGCTTCGACCGCTACCACGACCTCGAGCGGTGGGTCACCTACCACCTGATCGAGCCGCTGTGGGAGGAGATGCTCGAGGAGCATCCTCCCGACGACCTCCCCCGGCGTCGGAGCGGCCCTGCATCCGACTCCGTCCGGCGTCACAGCCGCGCCCCGCGGGTGCGTGCGAGAGCCGCTGCTCCGCACCGCCGTTCGCCTCGGCTCGGCCGGCGGCCCGACGCTTCGAGCGAAAGGAGACTCCCATGAGGGCGTTCATCCGTTGCGCACTGCTCGCCGCGCTCGCGGCGGTCATCCTCCCGCTCGGGTCGACAGCGGTCGGCTCCACCGGCTCGCTCTCGATCACGAAGGACACGGTCCTGACCGAGGATCACCGGGGGACGATCTCGATCGACGCCGACGGCGTCACGCTCGACTGCGCGGGTCATCGCGTGGTCGGCTCGGGCTACGACCTGGCGACCGGAGTGGGGGACTTCGCGGGGGTCAGCCTGCGTGGGCGTACAGCTGTCACCGTGAAGGGCTGCACGATCACGGGCTTCAAGGTCGGCGTGATCGCGTGGGGCTCTGACGGGCTGACCGTGACCGGCACGATCGCGACCGGCAACGCGAGCGAGGGGTTCGTGCTCGCGGACGGGACGTCCAAGAGCTCGCTGGTGAACGACATCGCGTCCGCGAACGGCTGGGCCGGGTTCTCCGTGTACGGCGCCGCGAACGGGAACCGGGTCGCGGACAGCATCTCGACGGGCAACGGCGACGGGTTCGCGGTCGCCGGCTCGTCGGGAACGCTGTTCGAGGGGAACAGCGCACGCGACAGCAAGAACAACGGGTTCGGCCTCTGGAGCGGAGCGACCGGCACGATCGTGCGCGACAACGTCTCGAGCGGGAGCGGCACCGGGCCGACCCCGGGCAGCGAGTTCGCGCTCGTCGGCGCCTCGGGCAACACGCTCGTCGGCAATCGCGCCTCCGGCGCCGTGAAGCACAACGGCTTCTATCTCGGCGACGGGGCCTCCGGGAACACGCTCCGCGAGAACGTCGCGACCGGCAACGCGAGGTCCGGGTTCGCGATCTACGGAGCAGGCACGTCCGGCAACGTCTTCGCCGGCAACACCAGCGCTGCCAACGGACTCGACGGGTTCGAGCTCGGCAACGGCACCGCAGGCAACACGTTCCAGTCGAACACGGTCACGGCCAACCCCACGCAAGGGTTCGCGGTGACCGAGGCGGGAGAGGGAAACCGCTTCGTCGCGAACGTGGCGACGGGGAACGGGGTCGGGTACCAGCTCCTCCGCACCAGCGGCGCGACGCTCGAGCGGAACGTCGCGCGGGCCTCCGCCGGGCTGGGGTTCGAGCTCGTCGCGGGCGGTGGGAGCACCGTGTCGCAGAACACGGCGAGCGGGAGCGGCGCGAGCGGGTTCGCGATCTCGGGATCCTCCCAGAACGCCGTCACCGGGAACGTCGCGATCGCGAACCGCGAGCAGGGGATCAGCCTCAGGCTCGCCAGCGGCAACACGGTCGTCGGCAATCGCGCAGACGACAACGGCGGCGAGGGGATCGCCCTCGACCAGGGCTCGCGGGAGAACGTCGTCACAGGGAACACCGCGCGCCGGGACGGCAACGCGTTCGGCATCCACGAGTCGGACGACAACGTGCTGAAGGGGAACGTCGGCAGCGACAGCGACCACGGCCTCTGGATCGACGCCTCGAGGGGGAGTCGCATCACGGGGAACACGTTCGAGAGGAACAACACCGGCGTTCAACTCGTGAGCTTCTCTGCGCGCAACACGCTCACCGACAACACGCTGCGCGGAAACCGGGACTTCGGCGTCCTGATCGACCAGGCGTCGCACCACAACGTGCTCACCCAGAACACGGCGACCGCGAACGGCGGCACGGGGTTCCATGTCGACGCGGGGCGCGGGAACATCGTCCGGGAGAACACCGCCACGGGCGGGAGGATCGGCTTCGGCGTCGCCAACACGGCGACGGCTGCGCTCGTCGACGGGAACGTCGCCTCCGAGAACCAGTACGGGTTCGAGGTGTACCGGGCCGACGGCAACGTCCTCGTCGGCAACCGCGCCTCCGACAACGCGATCGCCGGCTTCTCGCTCTCCGGGGCGGCGCGCAACGTGCTCGAGCGAAACGTGTCGACGCTCAACGGCAGCTCCGCGCCGGGAGCGTCGGGCTGGGGCTTCCAGGTGAGCGGGGGATCGGACAACCGGCTGCGCCTCAACCAGGCACGGCGCAACGCGGGGTCGGGGTTCTTCGTCGGCAGCTCGAGCGGGAACGTGCTCGCCGCCAACACGGCGATCCGCAACCGCACCGGCTACGACGGCCGCGGCGTCAGGCGGAGCACCTTCACGCGGAACGTGGGAACGCTCAACCTCGAGTACGGGATCATCCTCGACGCCGCCTCGTCCCGGAACGTCATCACCGGCTGCATCGCGAAGCGCAACCGAGTCGCCGACGCCGGCGACGAGGCGAGACCGGGCGCGAACCGCTGGTCGCGCAACAGCTTCGGTCGCACGCAGCCGCCCGGGCTGGGGCGGTGAGGGAGCCGGACGACGGCGCGCCCGGCGGGGCGCGCGGTCAGTCGGTCCCCCGCACGATCACGCCGCCCATCACCGCGGTCGCGTCGACGACGAGGGAGGGCGCGCCCGCGGGCAGCTCGTCGGGCGGGGTGACGTGCGTCTCGATCCCTCCGGCGACGACGCTGCCGGCCACGGCGACGCTCCACTCCCGCCGCACCCTCACCTCGACGCCACCGAGATAGGCCCCGAGTCGGAGGTGCGATCCCATGGGGTCGAGGGTCGCGCCTCGCAGGTCGAGCTCGACGCCGCCGCAGAACGCGAGCGCACGTCCGCTGCGCAGGGCGGTCGCCCGGCTGTCGTGCTCGACGCCTCCGAAGACGGCCGCCACCGAGAAGACGTCCGCCTCGGGCCCGCCGAACGTCCGGCGTCGGACGAGCGCGGCCCCCGCGAGCCACGCGACGCCGAGCGCCAGCGATGCCTTCGCGACCGTGCGTGCCGACGGGAGTACGCGCATCTCGACCTGCCTCCGACACTACTCCGGCGACGTGCGTCGTAGAGAGCGAGCCGCCGGGTCAGTCGGGCAGCAGCGGCATCGCGATCCCGGGCTCGCGGCCGAGCAGCACCGCGCGGGTGATCGCCGCGCTGCCGAACCGCTCGCGCACCTCGTCGAGCGCGGCATCGAGGGGAGCGGTGTCGGGCCCCGCGAGAGGCAGGGCGAGCTGCACCGCGTTCGCGTCCTCGACGTTCGCGACCGAGACGCCGACGAGCGTGAGGCCGCGCTCCCTGATCTCCGGCCTCGCCGCGCACAGCAGTCCCCTGGCGGCAGCGAGGATCGCCGAGGTATCGGCGGTCGCGTGGGCGAGGGTCGTCGATCGCGTCGCCCGGGCGAAGTCGTCGAAGCGCAGGCGCAGCACGACCGTGCGGCCGACGCGGTGCGCCGTGCGCATCCTCCGCGTCACGCGGTCGACCAGCCCGATCAGCGTGGCGTCGATCTCCAGGTCGGACCGGCGGCGTCGGCCGAGCGCGCGCTGGGCGCCGATCGAGCGACGGCGTCTCCCGGTCTCGACGCGGCGCGGATCGCGGTTGTGCGCGAGCGCGTGCAGGTGCCGGCCGGCTCCGCGACCGAGCAGCGCGACGAGCGAGTCCGCATCGACGGCGGCGACCTGACCGACCGTCCTCAGGCCGCACGCGTGGAGCCGTCGGGCCGTCGCGGGCCCGACGCCCCAGAGCCGCTCGACGGGGAGGGGGTGGAGGAACGCGAGCTCGTCCTCCGGCTCGACGACGAGCAGCCCGTCCGGCTTGGCCACGCCGCTCGCCACCTTCGCGAGGAACTTCGTGCGCGCGACCCCGACCGTGATCGGCAGTCCGACGCGCTCGAGCACGTCGCGTCGCAGCCGGGTGGCGATCTCGGCGGGAGTCCCGGCGATCCGCTCCATGCCCGCGCACGTCGAGGAACGCCTCGTCGATCGAGAGGCCCTCGACGAGCGGGCTCGCGTCGTGGAACACCCCGAACACCGCCTTGCTCGCCTCGCTGTAGGCGTGGAAGCGAGGGGGGACGACGACCGCCCGAGGGCAGAGGCGCCTGGCCTGCGCGCCACCCATCGCTGTCCTGATCCCGCACGCCTTCGCCTCGTAGCTCGCTGCGAGCACGACACCGGCGCCGACGATCACGGGGCGCCCCCGGAGCCGGGGATCGTCGCGCTGCTCGACCGAGGCGAAGAACGCGTCGAGGTCGGCGTGGAGGATCTCGGCCCGCGCGGTCATCGAACACATGTTCGCATACCGGCGGGGCGGTCTTCGCCTTGCCGGAGCCTGAGCCGCGAGGAACGGGGAGCCGGAGCTAGGCCCCGGCGGCGTCGGCCTCGAGGCGGGCGGTCATCTCGTCGAGCACGGCGCTGTTCATGTTCGGCAGCTGGCTCCTGAGACCCGAGAACGCCTCGCGTGTGAGGACGAGCACGTCGATCGGCGAGGTCGCGGTGACGGTCGCCGTCCGGGGCACGTTCTCGACGAGCGCGAGCTCCCCGCAGAACCCGCCCGGGCCGAGCGTCGTGACGAGGTCTCCGCCCCTGCGCACGTCTGCGGTTCCGTCGAGGATGATGAAGAACTCGCGGCCGGTCTCGCCCTCGCGCATGAGCTCCTTGCCCTGCGGGAGGTCGATCTCGTCCGTGAGGCGCGCGATCAGCGCGAGCTCGTCCTTCGAGCACTCGGCGAAGAGCGGAACGCCCTTGATCGCCGCTTCCTTTCCAGTCACGGGGCGAGCCTAGCGGATCGCACCGGTCGTCACGACCCAGCGGCCGGAGGGCATCCGTAGTCGGAGGAAGCCAGCGTCCGAGGGGGCACGGATGACCCGCGCTGGAGTCGGGTGCAACCCTGTTGGCAGGAGGTGCCGTTATGGGCTGGATGCAGCGGGCCGCGTCGGTGGTGGTGTTCGTCAGCGGCGTGGCGGTCGCGCTCGGGCTGAGCGGGCCCGAGGCGGCCGCATCCGGCGGGTGGGTGATCAGGGACCTCGGCGTCCTCGGGGGAGGGAACTTCAGCCAGGCCTGGGCGCTCAACGACCGTGGCCAGGTCGTCGGCCGATCGAAGCTCGCGCTGAAGGACGACGACGGCGACCAAGTCGAGCATGCGTTCCTCTGGGAGAACGGGAGGATCCGCGATCTCGGCTCGCTCGCCGGGGAAGACGGGAGCTCCGACGCCGACGCGATCAACGACCGCGGCCAGATCGTCGGCTCCAGCGAGGTGTCGCGAACAGGTCCCGTGTCGTGACGCGTACCCGGGCACCCACGCGTTCCTCTGGGCGAACGGCACGATGCGGGATCTCGGCACGCTCGGCGGGTGTGCGAGCGAACCCGTGACGATCGACGACGCAGGGGCGGGTGATCGGCTGGGCCGCGACCGCGAAGCGCGATCGGGACGGCGAACAGATCGAGCATGCGGCCGTCTGGAGGAGCGGCGAGTGGCGCGACCTCGGCACGCTCGGGGCACGTGCCGGGCCGAGGAGCGACGCGACTGCGACGGACGGAGCCGGGCGGATCGTCGGCTCGGCCGACTCCGGACGGCGTGGCGACTCCGGCTATCCGCTGCAGCACGCGGTCCTCTGGCAGGCAGGGCGGATCCGGGACCTGGGAACGCTCGGAGGCTCCGAGAGCCACGCGGTCGCGGTCAACGCGCGTGGCCAGATCGTCGGCGACGCGGAGACGCGTGCGCGCTCGGGCGGCGGAGGCGGCGCCGTTCACGCCTTCATCTGGGCGAACGGGAAGATGCGCGACCTCGGCGTTCGCGGCGACGACGTCTACGCCGTCGACCTGAACGACCGCGGCCAGGTCGTCGGGATCTCGTGGCTCGGAGAGGACGACCACGGCCTCTTCTCGCCTCGTGCCTTCGTCTGGTCTGCAGGGCGGGTGTCGATGATCGACGGGTCTGCCGGGCCGTCCGAACTGCCAGCCGACGGGCATCGACCGACGGGGTCGGGTCGTCGGGTGGTGCGGCCGGAACTCGGAGCGGTACGGCGACGAGTCCCCTTATCGCTACCTCGCGTTCGTGTGGGAGAACGGGCGAACGACGTCGCTCGGCACGCTCGGCGGGGTCGAGAGCGCGGCGACGGCGATCAACGACTCCGGCCAGGTCGCCGGCTGGGCCTCGACCAGGGCCGGGAAGTGGCACGCCGTTCTCTGGAGGACGCGCGGCTGACCTCTCTCCGCCGAGCCGGGGCACGGGACAAGGAAGCCGGAGAAGGGACTCGAACCCATGACCCCCTGTTTACAAGACAGGTGCTCTACCAGCTGAGCTACTCCGGCGCGCTCCCATCGTAATCCGGACCGCTCCGTCCGGTCCATCGGCTTTCCTGAAGGGGCGGGAGAGCGGGCGATGACGCTCGGTCCCTGCATCCTCGACGAAAGGAGGCTGCGATGGCGCAGGAGAAGACACGCGCGTCCCGCGCGCGGACGAAGGCAGACGGCGAGTCCGGAGCGGCCGCCGAGCCGAAGAAGACGACGAAGGCCCGGGCGAGCGTCCGGAAGGCCGACCGCGGAGGCCGGCCCGACCGGCGCTGCGAAGGCCACGACGAAGCGCGCCGCGAAGAGCGCGGAGGCGAAGACCGCGCAGGTCGAGACCACGACCGCGAAGGCGGCACCGGCGAAGAAGAAGGCGCCGGCCGCGGCGAGCTCGGCGGCGGCGAAGAAGGCTCCGGCTGCCGAGAGGGCCGTGCCGGCGAGGACGGCGCCGACCCGTCGGGCGCGCACGCTCGCGTCCGTCCCGGAGCCGACCGCCGAGGCGATCGCGGAGCGGGCCTACCTCCTCTGGGAGCGGGGCGAGCCGGGCGACCAGACCGAGCACTGGCTCCGCGCGGAGGCGGAGCTGCGGGCGGCATAGCCCACGCGAGACGGGCGGTCGGCCGGACGCAGGTGTCGCGACTGCCCGAGCCGAGGGGCGCGGTTGAAGCCACGCCCCGCCGTGCGTCCGGTGCCACGGCCCTGCCGCGCCCGAGACGACGGAGGGCCCCGGCGTGATGCCGGGGCCCTCCCGCGGTGCCTGATCTCGCCGGAGCTCAGGCGGCCGAGCCGCGCCGGCTGGGCGTCCGCCGGGACGTCGGCCGAGCGCTCGTGCTCGAGCCGGGGCAGCCACTCGAGCCACGCGGCAGGTACCAGTTCCAGCTCGCCGAGCAGCTTCATCGTCGCGGGCAGCAGCACGGCCCGGACGATCGTCGCGTCGATCAGGACGGCGGCCGCGAGGCCGATGCCCATCTCCTTCATGTCGATGATCGGCATCGTCGCGAAGACGCCGAACACGAACGACCATCACGACGGCGGCGCTCGTGACGACGCCGGCCGTGGAGCGGATGCCCTGCGTCGACGGCGTGCTCGGTGCTCATGCCGCGGTCGAAGTACTCGCGGACCCGGCTGAGGATGAACACGTGGTAGTCCATCGAGAGGCCGAACAGGATCACGAACAGGAACATCGGCAGCCACGAGGCGATGCCGCCGTTGCGTCTGGAAGTCGAGCAGGTTCTCGCCCCAGCCCCACTGGAAGACCGCGACGAGCAGGCCGTAGGCGGCGCCGACCGAGAGCAGGTTCATCACGATCGCCTTGATCGGGATCACGATCGAGCGGAACGAGACGAGCAGGAGCAGGAACGCGAAGCTGAGGACGAAGACGAACACGAGCGGCGCCGACGACTTCATCTTCTCGTTCCAGTCCTTCGACGCCGGCCGTCGTCGCCGGTCACGGCGTACCTCGACGCCCGGCGACCGTGCCGACCGTCGCCGGGATGATCTCGTTGCGCAGCGTCGTCGAGCGCGTCGTTCGACGTCGTCGTCCGTGCCGTCGCCGACGAGCGGGACGTCGACGCGGACGACCTGGCCGTTCGGGCGACGTCTCGACGTAGATCGGCTCGAGCGCCTTGCCGGACGCGAGCGCCTGCCGCTTCAGGTCGGCGACCGCGGCCTGGAGCGGCGGGAGTCGGACGCGTCGCCCTTGATCGCGACGATCGCCGGCGTCGGCGCCGCCCGGGAACGCGTCCTGCACCTTGTTGAAGGCCTGGACCTCCTTCGAGCGACTTCGGCAGCGCGTCGAAGCCCGGACTGGCGTCGTGTGCAGGCTGAGCGCCGGGAACGCGAGGGCGACGAGCAGCACGGCCGTGGCGGCGATCGCGGAGACGAGCGGCCGGCGCAGGACGACGTCGAGGATCGCGCCCCAGACGCGGCCCTCGCCGTCGTCGCCGCTGCGAGCCGGCCGAGGAACGGGATGCGCACCTTGTCGACGCGGTCGCCGAGCCACGAGAGCATCGCCGGGCAGGACGGTGAGCGAGCCGATCATCGCGACCGCGACGACCATCATCGTCCCGATCGCGAACGACATGAAGGTCTTGTCGCCGGAGAAGAACATCCCGGCCATCGCGATCATCACGGTGACGCCGGAGATGAGCACGGCGCGGCCCGACGTCGCGGCGGCGGCCTCGAGCGCCGCGGACTCGCTCCGTCCCGCCGCGTCGCTCGTCGCGCTCGCGCCGGATGTAGAAGAGCGAGTAGTCGACGCCGACGGCGAGCCCGATCAGGAGGATCACCTCGGAGATCGGCCTCGTCCATCGGGACGATCTGGCTCGGGAGGGCCACGAGGCCCGATCGTCGCGAACACGGCGGTGAGCGCGAGCAGCGAGCGGGATCACGGCGCGCCGACGAGCGGAGCCGAACACGAGCATCAGGATGACGAGCGTGATCGGGATCGAGATCAGCCCGGCCCGCGCGAGCTGCGAGCCGAACATCTCGTCGAGCGCCTTGCCCGTCGACGCCGATCCCGGCCTGCACGACGGTGAACGCCGGATTCGCCTTCTGCACCGCGGCGGTGGCCGGCGGTGATCGTGTCGATGTAGCCGTCGGCCTCGTCGTAGGTGCCCTTCGGGCTGAACTGGATCAGCACCGCGTGGCCGTCCGCCGAGATCTGGCCCTCGTTGCCCGGCGGCGAGCGGCGAGCGGAGCTTCGTCACCTGCGGGAACGGTCTCGAGCTTCGCGATCGTCTGGTCGACGACCGCGCGGAAGGCCGGGCTCGGCCGCCGTCGTCGTCGGCGACTGGACGAGCACGTACTCCATCTGCTCGTCGCAGCTTGAAGCCGGCGTCGCGGATGATGTGGTCGGCCGTGCGGGCCTCGCCGACGTTGATGTCGTTCTGGTCGATCGTCTTCATGCCGATCGCGCCGCCGATGACGACGGAGGCGACGACGAACGCGAGCCAGCCGAAGATCGCAGTCTTCCTGTGGCGCGCGCTCCAGCGACCCATCCGGGCCGCGATGTTGGTGCTGTGCTTGAGCGGTGACATGGTGGGTTCTCTCCTGTGGGTCTTCGGGTGGGGGTCGTGCCTGACGTGCTCAGCCTCGCCCGGCGCGGGCCCCTCGGGCAGTGCGGCGCTCTGGCGTCTCCACGTGCGGTTTGCCGCACCGTCTCGGCGGTGCTCGTCCCGGTTCGGTCGCCGATCCGTCTCCGCGCGGCCGTGCTCGGGTCTCGACGACAGGCTCGCGCGCGTGCGGCCGCGCCACCATGGGGGATCTCACCCCTCGTCCCCCGACCGCCCGGGGGCGCTCAGGGGCGTCTCGGGGCTCGTCCGGGGGCTGCGCCGGGCCGCGGGCTACGCCGGGCCGGCGGTCGCGGGCAGCGACCAGGCAGCCCGACGGGAGACGAGCCCCCGCGCGAGCAGCCAGGCCACGAGCACGGTGATCCCGCCGGCGGCCGCGTCGAAGAAGAAGTGGTTGCCCGTGGCCACGATCACGAACAGCATCAGCGCCGGGTAGAGGAGCCCCGCGAGGCGCACGACGCGATGTCGCGCGAGCGCGACGAGCGCCGCGCCGACGATCAGCGGAGTAGCCGAAGTGGAGGCTCGGGACGGCGGCGATGGGGTTGTAGAGGCTGCCGAGCAGGTCGGAGCTGAGGTTCAGGCCGGTCGAGGCCGTGACGGTGTCGACGAAGCCGAGGTCGGCGAGCCGCGGCGGCGCGGCCGGATAGAGGACGTAGCCGACCAGCCCGAGCGCCGTCGCCGCGATCAGCGTCGTGCGGACGAGCGGGTAGGCCGCCCGATGGCTGCGGTGCACCCAGACGATCGCGAGCGCGGTGCCTGCGAAGTGGAGGAGGACGTAGAGCGCGCCGAGGACGGCCGGGGCGCCGGCGATGCCCGGCGACCGCGTCCTGCACCTGGCGCTCGACGAACACGCCGAGGCTGCGCTCGAGCGCGACGATGTCGGAGGTGTGGTCGAGCGCGGCGGCGAAGTCCTCGCCGCCGAAGCCGCGGACGACCTCGTAGACCGCGTAGAGCGCGGCGAGGCCGGCGATCTCCTGGAAGCCGGAGTGGGGGGCTGCGAGCCAACGACGGAGCATGACCCGAGGCTCGCACCGCGTCCGCCCGCGGGCAGTGAGGGCTTCCCGCGTCCCACCGTGCGGCTACCCGCACCTCTGCGCCCGCCGTGACACGGCCCCGACCCGCACGGCGAGGCAGGGGATGGTGCCGAACCGGCTGTGGTGGCTCTCGACCAGGCCCCAGCCGGCGCCCCCAGGCGCCAGGCTGCTTCAGGGGTCTACCCGCGCGCGGCGCGGGGTCGCCTGCGGAGGCGATTCCGTTCGGCGGAATCGCCGGGGCAAGCGGCTGGCGGAGGCAGGCCCCAGCCGGCGCCCCCAGGCGCCAGGCTGCTTCAGGGGTCTACCCGCGCGCGGCGCGGAGTCGCCTGCGGAGGCGATTCCGCTCGGCGGAATCGCCGGAGCAAGAGAACTCAAGCCCCGAGGTAGGTGAGCACCGCGAGCACGCGACGATGGTCGTCGCTCGTCGCGGGCAGGTCGAGCTTCTCGAAGATGCTCGTCACGTGCTTCTCGACCGCGCGCAGGGTGACGAAGAGCCGGTCGGCGATCGCCTGGTTCGAGCGGCCCTCGGCGATCAGCTCCATCACCTCGCGCTCACGCGGCGTGAGCTGGGCCACCGGGTCGTCGGCGGTCTTGCGGCCGACGAGCTGTGCGACGACGGCCTGGTCCAGCGCCGAGCCTCCGTCCGCGACGCGGCGCACGGCGTTCGCGAACTGGTCGAGATCGGAGACGCGGTCCTTGAGCACGTACCCGACGCCCTCGCCGCTCGCGAGCAGCTCGGTGGCGTAGGCGGTCTCGATGTACTGCGAGAGCACGAGCACGCCGGTCTCGGGGTGCCGCTCGCGGATCGTCTTCGCCGCGCGGAGCCCCTCGTCGGTGTGGGTCGGCGGCATCTTCACGTCGATCACCGCGACGTCGGGGTGGTGCATCGCGACGTGGCGCAGGAGATCCTCGGCGGTGCCGGCCTGGGAGACGACCTCGAACCCCACCTCCTCGAGCAGGCGCGCGACGCCCTCGCGCAGCAGCACCGAGTCCTCGGCGAGCGAGACGCGGCGTCCTCCGCCGAGCTGCGAGACGGTGTTGCGCAGGGCCGGGAAGTCGCGCGGGAGGTCGTCGACGACGACCTGGTGGACGCGCTCCGGCTCGACCAGCCCGGCGAGCTGCTGCGAGCCGAGGTCCTTGAGCGTGACGCCGGCGACGCCCGTCGCGAACGCGGCCGCCGTCGAGGAGAGCACGATCTGCCCGCCGTGCCCCGCGGTCGCGATCCGGGCGGCCCGGATCACGTCGATGCCGACGTAGCCCTCGTCGGTCAGCGCCGGCGTGCCGGTGTGCAGGCCGATGCGCACGCGGACGGAGGTCTCGCCGGTCCACTCGGCGTCGCGCAGCGCGCGCTGCGCGTCGAGCGCGGCGGCGAGCCCGTCCGGCGCCAGCGGGAAGCGGCGAGCAGCTCGTCTCCGGTGGCGTCGACCTCGACGCCGCCGTGCGCCTCGACGGCGCCGCGGAGGATCTGGCGGACGTCGCCGATCACCGCTGCGTAGTCGCTGCCGAGCGCCTGGACGAGCCGCGTCGAGCCCTCGACGTCGGCGATCAGGAACGTGACGGTGCCGGTGGGGAGCTCGCTCAGGGCCCGAGTCTATGCGCGCGCCGCGCCGGTCAGGGGATCTCGGCTCGGATGCACGTGCCCGCGCCGGGCGCGGCTTCGACCGTCAGGCGCCCGTCGAGCGCGGCGAGCCGGTCGGCCAGGCCGCGTAGGCCCGTGCCGGCCGCCGGGTCGGCGCCGCCGACGCCGTCGTCGCGCACCTGGACGACGAGCGTCCGGTCGGCGACGGCGAGCTCGACCGCCACCGTCTCGGCGCCGGCGTACTTCGTCACGTTGGTCAGCGCCTCCGCGACGACGAAGTACGCGGCCGCCTCGACCGGCGGCGGCAGGGACGCGTCGCAGTGGCTGCACGCGCACCGTCGAGGGGCGTGCGCGCGACGAGCGCCTCGAGCGCCGGGCCGAGCCCGCGGTCGGTGAGGACGGCCGGGTGGATGCCGCGCGCCAGCTCGCGCAGCTCCTCGAGCGCCAGGCCGAGCTCCTCGCGTGCGGCGTACGAGCATCTGACCGACGCTCCTCCGGCTTGCCGGCGGCGAGCCGGGACTCGGCGAGCCGCAAGCGACACGGAGAGGGCGACGAGCCGCTGCTGCGCGCCGTCGTGGAGGTCGCGCTCGAGACGGCGGCGCGCCTCGTCCGCCGCGGAGACGATGCGCGCGCGCGACGCGCGGATCTCCTCCTCCTGCAGGCGCCGCTGGGTGACGTCGCTGCCTGCGATGAGGACGAGACGGTGGCCGCCGAGGCTCGTCACGGGGCGTGCCGTCCACGCGACGATGCGGCTGTCGCCGTCGCGGGTGTCCCAGCGCGACTCGATCTCGCCGACCTCGACGCCGTCGAGCGCGTGCGGCGACGTGCATCCGCGCGACGACGTCGGTCGACGGCGCGACGGTGCCGAAGAACGGCTCGCCGACGATCTCCGTGTCCGTCCAGCCGAAGGCGTCGCAGAACGACGTGTTGGCGCCTCCCTCCCGGATCGTCCCGTCGCGCTCGACGATGACCAGGTAGGTGGGGATCGTCTCGGTGATCGCCTCCACGAACGCGCGGCGCCGCTCGTCCTCGAGCGCGCGCTGGCGTCGCTCCGTGATGTCGATGCCCGCGACGAGCACGAGCGACGTCTCGCCGTCCCGTCGCGTCGGAGACCGGCACGGCCGACCACGCGAAGGCGCGCACCGTCCCGTCGGCGCAGTGCCACTCCGACTCGACCTCCTCGGAGGCCGAGCCCGCTGCCGCCGTGGCGATCGCCGCGGCCCCGCGGCCGTCGTCGTCCTCGACGAGCAGCTCGAGGAAGCGCGCGTTGACGAGGTCGACGTCGCGCCAGCCGAGCGCCTGCCGGAACGCGCGGTTGGCCGCCGCCCGTGGGTTGTCGTCGCTCCGATCGCGGATCGTCCCGTCGCGGTCGAGCACGACGACGACGCTCGAGATCGACTCGAGCACGGTCGTGGTCGCGTCGCGCTCGCGCTGCAGCTCCTGCTCGCGGTGTCTGCGGTCGGTCACGTCGACCCCGCTCACGAGGAGCAGTCGGCGTTCGTCCATCGCCGGGAGAGCCGTGCAGGACCAGGCCACGTCGACGCGCTCGCCGGCGCTCGTCACCCAGACGTGGTCGTGCGGCCCGACGGCCTCGCCGGCGGAGACGCGCCGGACGATCTCCCGCACGGCGTCTGCGTCCTCGGGAGCGACGTAGCGCTCCCAGAAGGCCTCGCCGCCGACCGTCTCGGGGTCGACCTCGAGGCGCCGCTCGAAGGCGCGGTTGGTCGCGAACGGCGCGACGGTGCCGTCGTCCTCGATCAGGCAGAGCAGGCTCGGCGCGTTGTTCGCGATCGCGTTGAGGAACGTGCGCTCGCGCTCGCGTGCCTCGGCCTCGAGCTGCCGCTCGGTGATGTCGAGCCCGCCGGAGATGATCCCGGTGACGCGGCCGCGGGGATCCTTGACGGGCGCCGAGCGCCAGAAGATCACCCGTCGCTCGCCCCGGGGGTTGGTGAAGGCGTTCTCGAACTCGCCCGGCGGGAAGGCGGGTGCGTCCGCTTCGAAGCGCTCGATCACCTGAGGGCGCTCCGCGGGGTCGATGAAGACGTCCCAGAACGGCCGGCCGCGCATCTCCTCCTGGTCGTCGAAGCCCGCCGCCTCGACGGCGGCCGCGTTCTGGTTGCGGATGGTCCCGTCGGTGCCGATGTGGATGAAGAGGGACGGCGCGGTCTCGACGAGCGTCCGCAGGAACGCGAACTGCGCCCGCGTCTCGGCCTGGAGGCCCCGCGTGCGCAGCGCCAGGGCCGTCGCCTCCACGACGGAGTCGACCCGCGCCCCGTCGTAGGCGAGCGACGCGTCGTGCACGAGGGCCGCCACCAGCTCGCCGCCGGCCTCGACGGGCGTGAGGACGAGCGCTGGTCGGCGAGCGAGGTCGTCCGCATCGCGGCCCTGCCCGTCGACCCACCCCTCCTCGGGGGGTAGACGATCTGCAGCGACGGGTCGCCGAGGGCAGTCGGCGAGCGCGTCGCGCAGCGCGGTCTCGTCGTCGAGCGAGGTGAGGAGCTCGGTGATCGAGGTCTCGATCGAGATGGATCCGCAGCAGCGCCCCGAGGAACGCGAGCGGCACCGCCCCGAAGAACGAGACCGCGACGGCGGCGACGACGAGCGCGACGTCCCGCGAGAACAGCGTCAGCGCGACGTTGACGAGGATGATCGCGACGAGCCCTCCGACGCTCACCACGTACACCGGCCCGAGCACGCGCCGGCGCGGCTCGGTCGCGGCCCGATAGCGCCGGACGAGGATCGCGATGTACGCAGCCGAGAGGGCGATGCCGACGACCGCCCCGATCGCCGACAGCGCGTTCGCGAGGTCGGGGCTCTCGCGGAGGACGATCGCGCTCTGCGCGCAGTCGTCGCACGTGCGCAGCGGATCCGGTGTGAGCAGGGCCTGCAGGAGGGGGAAGACCAGGAGCGCGACCGCCGACACCCCGACGAGCACGCGATCGCGGCGCTCCTGCAGCCGGCCCTCGGGGAAGGCGAGCGTGAGCGCGATCCACGGCCCGAAGGCGAGCTGGCTGGCGACGGCGCCGACGGTGAAGAGGGCGTCGTCGTTCGCGTACTGGAGCGCCCCGAGCGCCCACAGGTCGCCTGCCGCGAGCATCAGCCACCCCGTGTTGTTGCTCGGCCAGCGCGCCAGCGCGACGAGCCCGGCCACCACCCAGGCGAGCCCCGCGACGACGGCGATCACGGTGATCGCGGCGGACAGGTCGGCCTCGGAGCGCGCCATCACCGCGAGCGCGACGACGTAGAGCGCCGCGCTGAGGGATCCCGCGAGGACGAGCCGCAGGCCCATCACGCCGAGCAGCGCGACGACGGCGTCGCCGGTCAGCTCCGCCTTCGGGATGAAGCCTCGCGCGCCGCTGCGCTCGATCAGGTCGCCGTAGTCGGTGCTGTCGCGGCTCGAGACGAGGACGACGGCGGTGTGGTCGAGGTCGCCGCACTCCTTGCAGACGTCGAACCCGGTCATGTCGGGGAGCTGCACGTCGAGCAGGACGACGTCGGGGCGGAGCTCCCGCAGCAGCCGCGAGCGCCGTCGTGCCGTCGACTCGCCTCGGCCACCACCTCGAACCCGTCCGCCTCGAGCATGGCGCGGGCGGAGGCGCGGAAGCTCGGGTGGTCGTCGACGATCACGACGGTGGGCACGCGCGCATCGTCGCAGACGCCACGGGCCTGACGGCGAGGTACGGCACTACCGCACTGTCGCCGCGCGCGGCGATGGACCGCTCGCAGCGACGCATTCCGTCGCTCGACCCGCGCCCGGATCTGCGCAATGCGTGGAGGGAGGGGCTGAGATCACCGCGTCTCGATGGTGCATACTCCGCCGATGACAGACGACCCAGACCAGCGACCACGACCGCATCCTCACCGAGCGCGCACGCTACGTCTCGGCCGGGGTCTCGACCCCGCGCCTCGTCGTGACGCGCGCCGACGGCGCGCGCATCACCGACGTCGACGGCCGCACGTTCCTCGACTTCGCCGGCGGCATCGGCTGCCAGAACACCGGCCACCGCTTCGCGCCGGTCGTCGACGCGATCAAGGCGCAGGCCGACGCGTACCTCCACCAGTGCTTCATGGTCGGCGTCTACGAGCCGTACGTCGAGACCTGCCGGCTGCTCGCCGAGCTCTCGCCCGTGCGCAGGCTCGAGCAGCAGAAGTCGCTCCTCGTCAACTCCGGCGCCGAGGCGAACGAGAACGCCGTCAAGATCGCGCGCTCGGTGACCGGCCGGCCCGCGGTGATCGTCTTCGACAACGCGTTCCACGGCCGGACGCTGCTGACGATGACGATGACGAGCAAGGTGAAGCCGTACAAGGCGGGCTTCGGGCCGTTCGCGCCGGAGGTCTACCGCGCGCCCGCGCCGTACCCGTACCGCGGGGTCTCGAGCGACGACGCGATCACCGGCCTCGAGCGGATGTTCAAGAGCGAGGTCGACCCCGAGAGCGTCGCCTGCGTCGTGCTCGAGCCGGTGCAGGGCGAGGGCGGGTTCATCGAGATGCCGCCCGACTACCCCGCGCGCCTGCTCGAGCTCTGCCGCGCGCACGGGATCCTCTACGTCGACGACGAGGTGCAGTCGGGCGTCGGGCGCACCGGGCAAGATGTGGGCGATCGAGCACTACGACGGCGTCGAGCCGGACATCCTCGTCGGCGGGCAAGTCGATCGGCGGCGGGCTGCCGCTCGCGTCCGTCACCGGCCGCGCCGAGATCATGGACGCGGTGCCCACCGGCGGCCTCGGCGGCACGTTCGGCGGCAACCCGCTCTCGTGCGCCGCGGCGAACGTCGTGCTCGAGGCCGTGCGCGAGCCGGAGTTCCTCGCGCACGCGACTGCGCTCGGCGAGACCCTGCGCGCGCGCCTCGAGGCGCTGCAGGCGACGCACGCGTTCATCGGCGACGTGCGCGGCCTCGGGCCGATGATCGCGATGGAGATGGCCGAGCAGTCGCCCGACCGCGCGAAGGCGTCGTCGACGCCGCCTTCGAGCGCGGGCTGCTGCTCCTCGCCTGCGGGCTGTACGGCAACGTGCTCCGGCTGCTGCCGGCGCTGACGATCGCCGACGACGAGCTCGAGGAAGGGCTGGCCGCTCCTCGAGGAGTCGCTCGCCGCGGCCGCGTGAGCGCTCGCGCCCGACATCCGGCTCCGCGGTCTGACCAAGCGCTACGGCGACGTCGCCGCGGTCGACGCGATCGACCTCGACGATCGCGCGCGGCGAGTTCTTCACGATGCTCGGGCCCTCCGGCTCCGGGAAGACGACGACGCTGCGGATGATCGCGGGCTTCGAGATCCCCGATGCGGGCTCGATCGAGCTGGCGGGCGCGGACGTCTCGCGGCTGCCGCCCTTCGACCGCGACGTGAACACGGTGTTCCAGGACTACGCGCTCTTCCCGCACATGACCGTGCAGCAGAACGTCGAGTACGGGCTCGCGGTCAAGAAGGTGCCGAAGGACGGAGCGCGCGACGCAGCGCCGGGCGCATGCTCGACGTCGTCCGTCTCGAGGGCTCGGCGACCGCAAGCCCGTCGCAGCTCTCGGGCGGGCAGCGCCAGCGCGTCGCGCTCGCGCGCGCGATCGTCAACAACCCGCGCGTGCTGCTGCTCGACGAGCCGCTCGGCGCGCTCGACCTGAAGCTGCGGCAGGAGATGCAGATCGAGCTCAAGGCGATCCAGCAGGAGGTCGGGATCACGTTCGTCTACGTGACGCACGACCAGGAGGAGGCGCTGACGATGAGCGACCGGCTCGCGGTGTTCAACCAGGGCCGGATCGAGCAGGTCGGGCCGCCCGCGGAGGTCTACGAGCACCCGGCGACCGAGTTCATCGCGGGGTTCGTGGGCGTCTCGAACGTGCTCGAGCGAGACGGGCGCACGCTCACGGTGCGACCCGAGAAGATCCACGTGCTCCGCGACGGAGAGGTGCCGTCGGACGGGGCGCACGTGGAGGAGGGGGTCGTCCGCGACGTCGAGTACGTCGGGCCCGCTGACCCGGTACCACGTCACGCTCGACCGGGGCGGCGAGCTGCAGGTGCTCGCGCAGAACCTCGAGAAGAGCTCGACCGAGGTGCTCGAGGCGAGAGGGGCAGCGGGTGCGGCTGCAGTGGCGCCCCGAGCAGGAGTCGGAAATCGATCGAACGACGGAGGGAGGGAAGGCATGAGCGAAGCGGAAGGCGCTACGGGATCCGCGGTGCGCTGGGGCTGCTCGTGGCCGCGCTCGCCGATCGTCGCCGCCGGCTGCGGTGGGGACGACGCGAGCGCTCGAGCACCAGGAGGGGCTCGGCACCTCGCTCGAGGAGATCCAGGCGAAGGCGAAGGAGGAGGGCCAGGTCAACCTCGATCAACTGGGCCGGCTACGTCGAGAAGGACTGGGTGACGCCGTTCGAGCAGCAGACCGGCTGCAAGGTCAACTCGAAGGTCGGAGCGCAGCTCCGACGAGATGGTCACGCTGATGCGCACCGGCAACTACGACGGCGTCTCGGCGTCGGGTGACGCGACGCTGCGCCTGATCGCAGCCGAGGACGTCGCCGCCGGTCAACCTCGACCTCGATCCCGAACTACGCGAACGTCTTCGAGGGGCTCAAGGACCAGCCGCACAACACGGTCGACGGCGTCTCGTACGGCGTCGCCGCACGGCCGCGGCGCGAACCTGTTGATCTGGAACACGGACGACGTGACACCGGCGCCGCACGACAGCTGGACGATCGTCTGGGACGCCGACTCCCCGGCGGCCGGGAAGATCTCGGTCTACGACAGCCCGATCTACATCGCGGACGCGGCGGTGTACCTGAAGACGACGCAGCCCGACCTCAAGATCACAGACCCGTACGAGCTCGACGAGGAGCAGTTCAACGCCGCGGTCAACCTGCTCAAGGAGCAGAAGAAGATCGTCGGCGAGTACTGGAGCGACGCCGCGAAGCAGATCCAGTCGTTCACGAGCGGCGACAGCACGGCCGGCACGACCTGGCAGTACCAGGTCAACCAGCTGCAGGGCGCGAAGGAGCCGGTGCCCGTCGAGGCGATCGCTGCCGGAGGAGGGCTCGACCGGCTGGTCGGACACGTGGATGATCGCGTCCAAGGCCGCCGAACCCGAACTGCATGTACCTCTGGATGGACTACATCATCAGCCCGGAGGCGAACGCCAAGGCGACCGAGTACTTCGGCGAGGCGCCCGGTCACCGAAGGAGGCGTGCAGGCTGACGCAGGACCCGAACCACTGCGACGACGTTCCACGCAGAGGACGAGGACTACTTCTCGAAGGTCTACTACTGGAAGACGCCGGTCGCCGACTGCGGCGACGACCGGGGTGACGTCTGCAAGGACTACTCGGAGTGGACGACAGGCCTGGACCGAGATCCGAGGCTGAGCGCTCGCGCGGACGCCTGAAGACGTGGGGCCTCGCGACGGCCGGCCCCACGCCCCTCGAGCCACGGCCGAGACGACACCCACCGCAGCGCCCGGCGGCCTGCGCCGGCGTCTCCGCCTCGCTCTACCGGCACCCGCGGCTGCGCGGCTCGGCGCTGCTCCTCGCCGGGCCGTTCGGGTGGCTCGTCGTCGCTCTACCTCGGCTCGCTCGCGGTGCTGCTCGTCTCGGCGTTCTGGCAGCTCGACCCGTTCACCGGCGGAGGTCGTGCACGAGCCGACGCTCGACGAACTTCCAGACGATCGCCGAGGAGCCCGTCTACCGGACGATCGCGCTGCGCACGATCGCGATGGCGGCGGCCGTGACGGTCGCCTGCGCGCTGCTCGCGTTCCCGATCGCGTACTACATGGCGCGCATCGCGTCGAAGCCGCGGACGCGCAGCCTGCTCCTCGTCGCGATCCTGATCCCGCTCTGGGCGAGCTACCTCGTCAAGGTCTACTCGTGGCGGATCATCCTGGCGCGAGGACGGCGTGCTCAACTGGCTGCTCGAGCCGTTCGGCCTCGAGGGGCCCGGCTACTCGATCGTCGGGCACCTGGCTCGTGTTCACCTACCTCTGGCTGCCGTACATGATCCTGCCGCTCTACGCCGGGCTCGAGCGGATCCCGCGCTCGTTGCTCGAGGCCTCGGCCGATCTCGGCGCGCGGTCGGGCCGCACGTTCCTCCGGGTCGTGCTGCCGCTCGTCTTCCCGGCGCTCGTGGCCGGCTCGATCTTCACGTTCTCGCTCACGCTCGGCGACTACATCACGCCCGAGGTCGTCTCGAGCACGCAGTTCATCGGCAACGTGATCTACGACAACGTCGGCGTCGCGAACAACCTGCCCGTTCGCGGCGGCGTACGCCTTCGTGCCGATCGTCGGTCATGGTCGTCTACCTGCTGCTCGCGACGGCGCGCGGGCGCGTTCGAGAACCTCTGATGGTCGAGAGGGCCGTGTCACCCGCTGGCTGCTGCGGCTCGGCACCGCGTTCGTGCTCGCGTTCATCTACTTCCCGCTCGTCGTGATCGGGCTCTACGCCTTCAACGACGACATCACGCAGTCGTGGCCGATCGAGAACTGGACGACGAAGTGGTTCTCGGTCGCGCTTCCACGACGAGGACGTCCGCGACGCGTTCCTGCTCTCGGTCAAGGCGGCCTCGCTCGCGACGGTCGATCGCGCTCGTGCTCGGGACCTGCGCTCTCGTTCGCGATCGCCCGCTACCGCTTCTTCGGCCGCAACACGCTCTCGTTCCTGGTCGTGCTCCCGATCGCGCTGCCCGGCATCGTCACCGGCATCGCGCTCAACGCGACGATCGACGACGGTGCTGCGAGCCGATCGGGATCGGCTTCGGCCTCGTCACGATCGTCGATCGGCCACGCGACGTTCTGCATCGTCGTCGTCTACAACAACGTGATCGCGCGCCTGCGCCGCACGTCGCTCTCGTTCGAGGAGGCGTCGTCGGATCTCGGCGCCGACACGTGCACAGACGTTCCGGCTGCGTGACCCTCCCGGCGCTGGGGACGGCGCTGCTGGCGGGCGGGCTGCTCGCCTTCGGGCTCTCCTTCGACGAGGTGATCGTGACCGTCTTCACCGCCGGGCTCCGACCAGACGCTGCCGATCTGGATCTTCACGAACCTCGCGCGGCCGAACCAGCTGCCGATCATCAACGTGGTCGCGCTCGTCGTGATCGTGATCTCGATCATCCCCGTCTGGGCCGCGCAGAAGCTCGCCGGCCCGATCGAGGGCGACGAGGCGAAGACGGTCGGCGTCGCCGCGCCGTAGAGAGGCTCAAGGGCGGCACGGAGGTCGCCTCCGCCGATCGTCCAGAGGGCTAGGCGCCGACGCCGGTGCCGATCGGGCAGGGGACGCCGGTGCTGCCGAGACCGCAGTAGCCGTTCGGGTTCGCGGCGAGGTACTGCTGGTGGTAGCGGCTCGGCGTAGTAGAACGGGCCGGCCTCGGCGATCTCGGTCGTGATCTGCCGTCCGAAGCCTGCTCGGTCGAGCTCGGCCTGGAACATCTCGCGCGTCGCGAGCGCGACATCCCGTTGACGCCTCGTCGTGCCAGTAGATCGCGGAGCGGTACTGCGTGCCGACGGTCGTTGCCCTGCCGCATCCCCTGCGTCGGGTCGTGGCCCTCCCAGAAGACGCGCAGCAGCGTCCTCGTAGCGTCACTCGTTCGCGGGTCGAAGACGACGAGCACGACCTCGGTGTGACCGGTGCGGCCGGAGCACATCTCCTCGTAGGTCGGGTTGGGCGTGAACCCGCCGGCGTAGCCGACGGCGGTCGTGTGGACGCCGGCGCGCTGCCAGAAGAGCCGCTCCGCGCCCCAGAAGCAGCCCATCCCGACGACGAGGCGCTCGGATCCCTCGGGGAACGGCGGCACGAGCGGCGTGCCGAGGACGAGGTGGTTCGCGACGACGGGGATCGGCGCGTCCCGGCCGGGCAGCGCCTCCTCCGGTGACGGCAGGGCGGACGGCTTGCGGGTGAAGAGGCTCATGACGTCCGATGATACGCGGGGCGTCATTACGGACCGGTGAACTCCACGCGTCGGGAGCGCCGACCGTTCGAGGAGCGGTGCCGCCGACCGACGCCGAAGCCGCCGGCGTCGAGCGCTCCCGTGGCCTGCAGTCGAGCCCGAGTGAGGTCGTGCCGTCGGCTTGACCTGCGCCCGCCTGCAGCGCACACTCGTGCGATGGATGCCGCAGCCGCCCGCGCCCTGATCGCCGCATACGACGCGGCCTGGAACGCGCAGGACCTCGACGCGATCCACGCGGCGCACGCACCCGAGATCGTCTTCCACAACCACACGGCCGGCGAGCGCGTCGAGGGCGCGGACGCGGTCCGCGAGCACATCGCGGGCATCTTCGCTCGGTATCCCGACCTTCGCTTCAGCGGCCGCAACCAGTACGCGGCGGACGACCTCGTGGTCAGCGAGTGGACGGCGACGACGACCCTCCCGGACGGACGTCGGATCGAGTGGGACGGGGTCGACCTCTTCCCGCTGCGCGACGGCCTGATCGCGCGGAAGGACGTTTACTCCGGCTCGGCGTCGCCCCGCTCGCTCGACTGAGCGCGCCCTGGAGGGTCAGGAGACGTGGCCCGACGAGTCAGGAGGCCTGTGCGAGCGCCTGGGTCGAGGTCGGCCCAGAGCTCGTCGGCGTCCTCGAGCCCGACGGAGAGGCGCATCAGACCGGGCGGGATGCGGTCGCCCTCCCAGCGGTGGCGGGCCTCGAGCTTCGTGCGGGTTCCGCCGAGGCTGGTGGCGTTCTCGATCTCCATCACGGCCCGCTCGACCCGCGCGGCGGCCGTCCTCGTCGGCGACGTCGAACGACACGAGGAACGAGAACCCCGGGTAGCGCACGCGCGAGACCGCGGGGTGCTCCTGGAGGCGGTCGACCAGCGCGCGCGCCGTCGCCTCCTGGCGCTCGAGCCGCACCTCCAGCGTCTCCAGCCCGCGCAGCACGAGCCAGGCGGTGTCGGGCGGCGCGACGATCCCGGCGAGCCGGCGCGTGAGGTGCAGGCGGTCGCGCAGCTCGCGGTCGCGGGTGACCGTGACGCCGGCGAGCACGTCGTCGTGGCCGGAGAGGATCTTCGTCGCGCTGTGGAGGGCGACGTCGCAGCCGTGCTCGAGCGGCCGCAGCCGCAGCGGCGAGGCGACGGTCGCGTCGCAGACGACGGGCGCCGGGTGCGCGGCGGCGGCCTCGAAGTCGGGCATCGTCAGCGTCGGGTTCGCGGGCGCCTCGAGGAAGACGAGGTCGGCGCCCGGCGGGCGGCGGCCCCGTCTGGTCGAACTCGACCACCTCGATCTCCCAGGACGACAGGTGGTCGAGCAGCTGCTTGTGACCGTAGTACGCACCCTCGGCGAGCGCGATCGTCGCACCCGGACGCAGCAGCGTGAGGACGACCGTGGTCACCGCTCCCATGCCTGCCGGGTACAGCAGCGCGTGGCCGCCGTCGAGCAATCCGAGCGCCTCCTCGCAGGCGACTCCCGTGGGGTGGTCGGCGCGCGCGTAGGAGAAGGCGCCGGGCACGCCGTGCTCGTATGGCCAGGTCGCGGAGCGGTCGAGGTGGCCGGTCACGCGACCGACTGTATCCGTCGAGGGCTCAGACGACGAGCCGGTCGAACAGGCGCTCGAGCTGGGCCGCCGGATCGCCGCAGAGGCCGGTGTGCACCTCCGACGGCTGGAGGATCGTGCTCGACGGCGCGACGAGCCAGTGGAAGCGCGCCGTCGTGTCGAGCGCGGCGATCGGGCCGGCTCCCGGCGTCCCCGGCGGCGATCCGCTCGATCGCCGTCGAGGTGCCCGCGCACCGTCTCGAGGTCGAGCGCCGGGGCGAGCGCCCGGGCGCGCGTCTCGTCGAGCGCCGTGCGCGCCGCGAGGAAGTCGAGCGGGCGGCAGAAGACGACGACGCCGACGTTGATGCCGCTCGCCGCGCTCGATGTCCGGGACGAGGCGCGGACGATCGCGTAGGAGAACGGGCTACCCGCGGGCACGCTCCGCCTCCTCCACGAACGCCCGCGGCGTCTCCAGGCGCCGCGTCGAGGTAGTCGACGTACACGCCGGGATCATCGCTCCCGAGCCAGGCCGCGGGCACGGACGCGACGCGATCTCGCCCAGGAGGCGCGGCGTGACCTCGCGCCGCCAGCCGCCGTCGGCCTCCTCGATCGAGGCCGCGTACGGCAGCAGCACGTGGTCGCGGATCGCCTCGAAGCGCCCGCTGCTCGTGGCCGGCGACCGGCGTCTGCCGCGTGGTGGAAGTACAGCGCGGCGCCGTGGTCGATCAGCCAGAGGCGGTCGTGCCACCAGAGGAGGTTCGGGTTCTGGGCGGTGCGGTCGACGTTGGTCACGAGCGCGTCGAGCCAGACGACGTCGGCCGCGAGGTCGGGATCGGGGGCGGGCCCGGCGGCCGGGCTGAACGGCAGCGCGCCCGGGCAGGAAGTCGACGCCGAGGTTGAGCCCGTCGCTCGCGAGCAGCAGGTCCTGGATCTCGGGGTCGGGCTCGGCGCGGCCGATCGTCGGCGTCGAGCTCGACCAGCACGAGCTCCGGCACCCGGAAGCCGAGCGCCCGCGCCAGCTCGCCCGCGACGACCTCGGCGACGAGCGCCCGCGGCGCCCTGGCCCGCGCCGCGGAACTTGAGGACGTACAGCCCGTCGTCGTCCGCCTCGACGAGCGCGGGCAGCGAGCCGCCCTCGCGCAGCGGGGTCACGTACCGGGTCGCGGTGACGGTGCGCATCCGGGCGAGCGTAGCGACCTGGCGGCCGCGGGGGATCTGGCGTCCGCAGGGGTCTGGCGTCCGGCGAAGCCGGAGGCCTGACCCCAACGTGCGCGACGGGCTCTCACCGCGGGGCCGCCCGGGCGTGTGGCGCGCTCCAGGGGGTCAGGGCTCGCTGCGCGACCCCAGACCCCGCGATGTGTGCGGTCGTGGCTGGGCGTGCGATCCCCCGACCCCGCGGTCGTGGCTCGCTCTGCGACCCCGCTCCCCGTGCCGGGATAGGCTCCGGTCTGGATGAGCACGCGGCACGACACGACCGAGGCGAAGCTCCGCTGGCTCGAGGAGCTTCGCGAGGAGTCGCTTGCCGCCGCCGGCGAGAAGGCGGTCGCGCGCCAGCGAGACCGTGGGAAGCTGCTCGCGCGCGAGCGGGTCGAGCGCCTGCTCGACCCGGGCTCGTTCGTCGAGCTCGATCGCTTCGTCCAGCACCGCGAGGTCGAGTTCGGGATGCGAGACCGGCGACCGCTCGGCGACGCGGTCGTGACGGGGTACGGCATGGTGTTCGGACGGCCCGTGTGCGTGTTCAGCCAGGACTTCACGATCTTCGGCGGGTCGCTGTCGGAGGTCTTCGCCGAGAAGATCTGCAAGGTGATGGACATGGCCGTGAAGGTCGGGTGCCCGGTGGTCGGGATCAACGACTCGGGTGGCGCGCGGATCCAGGAGGGCGTCGTCTCGCTCGCGGGGTACGCGGAGATCTTCTGGCGGAACGTCCAGTCGTCGGGGGTGATCCCGCAGATCTCCCTGATCATGGGGCCGTGCGCGGGCGGCGCCGTCTACTCGCCTGCGATCACCGACTTCGTGCTCATGACCGAGGGCACGTCCTACATGTTCATCACCGGCCCCGACGTGGTGAAGACGGTGACCGGGGAGGAGGTCTCGTTCGAGGAGCTCGGCGGCGCGGTCGCCCACGCCACGAAGTCGGGGGTCGCGCACCTCGTCGCGCCGGACGAGCAGGCGGTGATCGACGACGCGCGCTACCTGCTCACGTTCCTCCCCCAGAACAACCTCGAGACCGCTCCGTGGGCCGCCCCGTCGGATCCCGTCGACCGCGAGTCGCCGGAGCTCGACGCGCTCATCCCCGACTCGCCGAACAAGCCGTACGACATGAAGCGCGTGATCGAGACGGTCGTCGACGACGGCGCGTTCCTCGAGATCCAGCCCGACCACGCCGAGAACATCGTCTGCGGGTTCGCGCGGCTCGGCGGTCACGCCGTCGGCGTCGTCGGGAACCAGCCGCACGCCCTGGCCGGTGTCCTCGACATCGACGCGTCCGTCAAGGCGGCGCGCTTCGTCCGGACGTGCGACGCCTTCAACGTCCCGCTCGTCACGTTCGTCGACGTCCCCGGGTTCCTCCCGGGGACCGCACAGGAGTGGGGCGGGATCATCCGGCACGGGGCGAAGCTCCTCTACGCGTACGCCGAGGCGACGGTCCCGAAGCTCACGGTGATCACGCGCAAGGCCTACGGCGGCGCGTACGACGTCATGAGCTCCAAGCACATCCGCGCCGACGTCAACGTCGCGTGGCCGACCGCCGAGGTCGCCGTGATGGGTCCGGACGGCGCGGTCAACATCGTGTTCCGCAAGGAGATCGAGGCGGCCGACGACCCCGAGGCGCGCCGGGCGGAGCTGATCGCCGACTACAAGGAGCGGTTCGCGAACCCGTACTCCGCCGCGGAGCGCGGCTACGTCGACGACGTGATCGAGCCCCGCGTCACACGGCCGTACCTGATCCGCGCGCTGGAGATGCATCTCGCCAAACGTGAGCCCACACCGAAGCGAAAGCACGGCAACATCCCCCTGTGAACCACGCAGCTCTCCGTCTGCACGCCTCCTCTCTCCCGTGACCGACATCGCAACCCCACCGCGCAGCACCATCCCCGTCGAGCTGACGTGGGACGCCGAGAGCGTGTTCGCATCGGTCGAGGCGTGGGAGGCGGAGCTCGAGTCCGTCCTGGCCGCCGTGCCCGCTGTCGCCGCGTTCCAGGGGCGCCTCGCCGAGGGGCCGTCGCTGCTCGCCGAGGCGCTCGCCGCTCGCGACCTGCTCGTCCGTCGTCAGGGGCAGGTGTTCGTGTACGCGATGCTCGGCTACGCGGTCGAGACGACCGACCAGGTCGCCGTCGCGCGGTTCGGGCGCGCCCAGTCGGTGCAGGCTCAGGTCGACGCGGCCCTCGCCTTCGTCGAGCCGGAGGTCCTCGCCCTCGGTCGTGAGCGGATCACCGAGTGGAGCGCGTCCGAGGCGTCCCTCGCCCCGTACGCGCATCACTTCGACGATCTCTTCCGCCGGGAGGCGCACACGCGCTCGGCGGAGGTCGAGCAGGTGCTCGGGCTCGTCGGCGACGTGTTCGGTGGTCCGTACGTGATCTACAGCGCCCTCACCGACAGCGATCTCGTGTTCGCGCCGGCGCGCTCGTCGAGCGGCGAGCAGGTCGAGGTCGCGCAGGGATCGATCGACGCGCTGCTCGCGCAGGCGGATCGCTCGCTCCGGCGCAGCGCTTGGGAGAGCTACGCCGACGGGTACCTCGGCGTCCGCAACACGCTCGCCGCGAACCTGGCCGGCGCGGTCAAGCAGGACGTCTTCGGGATGCGCGTGCGTCGTCACGGATCGACCCTCGAGGCCTCGCTCGCCCGCGCGAACGTCCCCACCGAGGTGTTCGACAACCTGATCGCGGCGTTCGAGGCGAACCTCCCGACGTGGCACCGCTACTGGGAGGTACGGCGCTCGCTCCTCGGCGTCGACGCCCTGCGGCCCTACGACGTATGGGCTCCGCTCGCCGGCGATCCGCCGACGTTCAGCTACCAGCAGTCCGTGGGGTGGATCTGCGACTCACTCGCGCCGCTCGGGACGGCGTACGTGGACACCGTCAGGCGGGGGTGCGGCGAGGAGCGGTGGATCGACGCGCTCCCGTCCGCCGGGAAGATGGCGGGCGCGTTCTCGGCAGGCGCTCCGGGCACTCGGCCGTTCATCGTGATGAGCTTCGACGGCACCGCCGTCAGCCTCGGGACCCTCGCGCACGAGCTCGGGCACTCGATGCACTCGTACCTCGCCTGGGAGACGCAGCCACAGGTCTACACCCACTACTCGCTGTTCGTCGCCGAGGTCGCGTCGAACTTCCACCAGGCCCTGCTCCGGGCCCACCTCCTCGAGGTGCTGGACGACCGGCAGCTCGAGCTCGCCGTGCTCGAGGAGGCGATGGCGAACCTCCACCGGTACCTGTTCGTGATGCCGACGCTCGCCAGGTTCGAGCGCGAGCTCCACCAGCGCGTCGAGCGCGGGGAAGGCGTGACCGCCGATCAGCTGGTCGAGCGGATGGCCGATCTGTTCGAGGAGGGGTTCGGGCCGGACGTCGACGTCGACCGTGAGCGCATGGGGATCACCTGGGCGCAGTTCGGTCACCTCTACGCGCCGTTCTACGTCTACCAGTACGCCACCGGGATCGCGGGGGCCCACGCCCTTGCACGCGGCGTCCTCGCCGGCGAGGAGGGCGCGGCGGAGCGCTACCGGGAGTTCCTCTCTGCCGGGGACTCGCTCTATCCCCTCGATGCGCTCCGTCGGGCGGGCGTCGACCTCGGCTCGCCTGCCCCCGTCGAGGACGCGTTCGCCGTGCTCGCGTCGTTCGTCGACCGGCTCGAAGCGCTCGCGTAGCACGTGGATGCCGTCGACCTCCTCGGTGGCGGATCGGCGGCGAGCCCCGTCCTCGCAGAGGGGTCGGTGTACGAGCGGCTCCGGCGTCACCCGGACGTGCCGTTCGATCGGCACGTCGGAACGGGAGCGCTGGCGCTCGATGATCGCTTCGCCGACGTCCTCGCCGACGTGCACCGGGGCTACCTGCGGATCGGTCTCGACGCGGGCCTGCCTATGCTCCTGCAGACGGACACCTGGCGCGCGACGGGCTCGAGGATCGATGCGTCGGCCTGGCGCGACGCCGACCTCAACCGGGCGAACGCCGACCTCGTGGAGGCGGTGGCGGCCGAGGGCAGAGCGGCCGGTGGGACGGTGCTCGTCGGCGGCCTGCTCGGCCCCGTCGGGGACGGGTACGACCCGGCCGTCGCGCTCGCCCACGACGAGGCCCGCGCCCGGCACTCGAGGCAGGCTGAGGCCCTCGCCTCGTCAGGGGTCGACCTGCTCCTGTGCGCCACCGTCCCCGCGCTGTCGGAGGCGCTCGGGCTGGCCGACGCGATGGGCGCGACAGGCCAGCCGTACCTCGTCGGCTTCGTCGTCCGCCCGACGGGGCGATTGCTCGACGGGACGCCGCTCGACGATGCGGTGGCCGAGATCGACGAGGCGGTCGACCCGGTGCCGCTCGCCTACCTCCTCAACTGCGTCCACCCGCGGGTGGCGGATGCAGCGCTCGCCGCCTCGCCGCGAGCCGCGGGCCGCTTCGTCGGGCTCCTCGCGAACACCTCGGCCCGCGACCCGGACGAGCTCGACGGGCTCGAGGAGCTCGAGACCGCGGAGCCCGAGCCCTTCGCCCGAGAGATCGCCGACGTCGGCGCCCGTCGCGGGCTGTGCCTGCTCGGCGGCTGCTGCGGGACGGGCGACGACCACATCGCCGCGCTCGCCCGGCTGCTTGCCCATGCGTGAGCGATTGACACCGCCCGGAGGGCAACGACGGGCATAGCGCCTTTCGCGACTCGGGCCGGATCTCGACGGGGTTCCCGGAGCAGCCTGCGCTGGCAATCGAGCGTTACGGCTGGGTCTACCACGGCTCCTTCTTGATGGTCAACCCCTCTCACCTGTTGCTCGCGTCGTAGGCGCCGACTCACGGTCGAGTCGTGGCATACGAATGCTCGGCGGAGCGAGCTGCGTGAATGCATGACCTGACGCCGCCCTCCCCGACGGGTGCTACTCACCCTTCGCAGGCTTCACGTCCCGCTGTGCCTGGCTGATCGCCGCCTCGATGTGCTTCGCGAGCTCCTCCGCCTTGGCTGCGATGTCGTCGACTGCGCTGCGCTTGCCCTCCTCCCCCTCGTCGGAGGTGACCTCCACGCGTATCTCGCGGGGTGGGTGCGTCTCGTGGCCGAGTCCGCTGAAGGTGCGCTCGATCATTCCCATCACTCCGTCGGCGGTGCGCTCGGCGAGCTCCTCCATGCGCCGCTCGAAGTCCTTCTCCCACTCCTTCTGCCGCGCCTTTCGGTCGGCGCGGGACGCGGCGGTCGGCGGCTCCGGCGGGGTCGGTCCGGCAGCGGAGGGGGAGGGGCCCATTGCCACGCCCTCGATCTCGAGCTCGTAGACACGCTCGGGCTCGTCGATGTCCTTCAGGTGGCGCTCGCCGAGGGGGAAGACCGAGACGCCCGGAGGAAGGGTCGATCCCGCGAGTGCGCGAGTCGTCTCCGAGAGGAGGACGTGGCCGCCGTCGCAGGCGCCGCACAGCCGGGCGGCACGGACGACGTCGAGCCCGAGGTAGCCCTCCTCCCCCACGGTCGGCTCGCCGGTGTGCAGCCCGATCCGCATCCGCACCTCGGCCCCGCCGGGCCAGTCGTGGGTGACGTGCGCGCGCTGCACCTCGGCCGCTGCCGCGACGGCGTCGCGTGCGCGGACGAACGCGAAGAAGAACGCGTCGCCCTGCGTGTCGATCTCGACGCCGTCGTGGGAGGTGAAGGCGTCGCGGACAAGCCGTCGATGGTCGGAGAGGACGGACGCGTAACCGTCGCCGAGCTGCTTCAGCAGCGTGGTCGATCCCTCGATGTCCGTGAACGCGAACGTCACCGTGCCGCGGGGCAGCTCGGGCATGGTTCGATCCTAGCCCTCGTGCTCACCGGGCACGAGGACTCGTCGCCGCACCCGGACGCCAACCCACCCGACGGGCGCCGGGCGCTCTCCTAGCCGTGGCCTCCCGGCTGGCCCCAGACGTGCGCGCCGCCCCAGTCGACCGCGACGACCGGCTCGTCGCCGATCACCCAGGCGTCGTGACCGGGCTCGAGCCAGGAGACCTCACCTGCGCCGACCTCGTGCTCGGAGCCGTCCGCCATCCGCACGCCGATCCGACCGGAGACGACGTACTGGAAGTGGGGCGCCTCGCAGAGCTCGGTGCCGGCGACCGGCTTGATGTGCTCCGACCAGCTCCACCCCGGCTGGAGCGTCATCCGACCGACCTCGCCGCCGCCGATGTTGACGATCTCCGAGCGTCCGAGCGGGAACTCGCGCACCTCGTCGGGGGTGTCGAAGCTCTTGTGATCAGAGCCTCCCATCGCATCCTCCTCCCGTCGTTGAGCCTTCACCCTAGAGGATCCTTGTGCGGATTCCAACGAGCCCGGCTCGACGTGCGAGACGACGGTCCCCACGGCGTCGCGGGACGCGATAGCGTCGGTCGAAACGACGGAAGGAGCGGACGATGGAGAATCACGTCTCCTGGGTGATCGAGCTCGCCGTGAAGGACGGCGCGTTCGGCACCTTCAAGGCCCTGATGGAGGAGATGGTCGCAGGCACGAGCACCGAGCCCGGGACGCTCGGCTACGAGTGGTACGTGTCGGACGACGAGCGGGTCGTCCACATCTACGAGAAGTACGCCGACTCCGACGCGATGATCACGCACGTCACGGGCTTCCTCGAGAAGTGGGCCGCCCGCTTCATGGAGTGCGTCGACCCGACCCGCTTCGTCGTGTACGGCGATCCGAGCCCCGCTGCGCGCGAGCTGCTCGCGGGCTTCGGCCCCGTGTACCTCGGCCCCTGGGGCGGGTTCTCGCGGTTCGCGTAGAGCGCCGTCGAGCGTCTGCGCCCGCCGCGTCGGGCGCAGACGCTGCGCCCTGGGCAGGTGGCTAGTCGAGCACCCAGTGGCCCTGCCGGAGGATCGGGATTGCGGTGGCGGCGGCGGTCATGCCGTCGACGTCGACCTCGGAGCCGCCGATCATCACGTCGACGTGGATCACGGACTCGTTCAGCCCGACGGCGAGGCGCTGCTCCGGGGTCATCTCCGCCGCGCCCTCGACGGGTTCCGTGTAGGCGCCCCCGAGCGCGATGTGGGACGAGGCGTTCTCGTCGACGAGCCCGTTCTTGAAGAGGAGCCCGCGCCGGCCGACGGCAGAGTCGACGTCGACGAGCGCCACCTCTCCGAGGGCCGAGGCTCCGTCGTCCTCGGCGAGCTTCGACCGCAGGAACGACTCCCCGACCCGCGCGTGCGCCTCGACGACCCGGCCCGAGGCGAAGCGGAGCGTTGCGTCCTCCACGACCGAGCCCGACCAGTAGAGCGGGCCGGTGAGGCGCACCGTCCCCTCCGTCAGGCGCCGGTCGGGGCTCGTGAAGACCTCCTCCGTCGGGAGGTTGATCACGTGCTCCTGGCCCCAGCTCGTCTCCAGCCTCGCCGTGCGCCAGCGGGCGCCGTCGATCAGTCCCACGTGCAGGTCGGTGTCGGGGCCGCGGAAGCGGATCGCGCGCAGGCCCAGCTCGTCGAGCGATCGTGCCCGTCTGTCCAGCTTCTCCACGTGCTCGCGCCAGGCGGCGACCGGGTCGGGCGCGTCGAGACGGACGACCGCGGCGAGCTCGTCCCACAGCCTCGCGACGTCCGGTTCTCCGAACACCGCGCGAGCCCAGCCCTCGGTCGGCTGGACGATCACCGTCCAGGCCGTAGCGCGGCGTGCGCCGAGCTCGATGCCGATCTCGCGCAGCCTGCGAGGCTCGGCGCGTGCTGCCCTCAGCTCGTCGACGTCCGCGAAGAGGTCGGGGTCGGGGTCGCCCGTGACGTGCACGAGCGCGGCGCCGTCGGTCGCACGGGCAGCCGTCTCCTGCCAGTCCGGGGTGCGGTCGAGCAGGCCGTCGGGAGCGTGGAGCGCGTGGAGCCTGCGCACGTGCTCGTCGCGGTAGACGACCTGCACGTCGCCGGCGCCCGCGAGCCACGCCGCCTCGACGACCGCCCGTGCGAGCGGCATGTGCTCCGGCTGCGCGAAGACGAACAGGGTCTGCCCGGGCTGGACGTTCGCGCCGATCCGCACTGCGAGCTCGGCGTAGCGTGCGAGCCGATCCATCGTCTCAGTCTCGTCTGCCCCGCGGTAGCCGTCAAACGGACGGGCATCGATGCCCGGCGTGCGACTCCGGAGCGAGTCGGGGCGGCCGGCGGCCGCCCCGACTGCTCACGAGAGCGGGCCCTGGAGCGCTAGGCCTTGCCCTTGCCCACGAGTCGTGCCTCGACGGAGGCGGTGCCGACGAGGGTGTTCGCGGCGAGCGACGTGCCGAACGCGGCGTTCAGCGCGGTAGCAGCACCAGCGCTCAGGCGCACCTCGACGCCCGAGACCGAGACCTTCTTGCCGACGATCGTCGGAAACGCGGTGAACTTCAGGCTCGCGAAGTCGATGCGCTTGCCGTTCACCTGGGCGGTCAGCTTCGACGTGTCGGCCGTCGAGACGCTCGCGACGATCACGAGGTTGCGCACCCGGACGACCGTAGTGCCCTTGGTGAAGGAGAGCCCGCCGACGTGCGCGATCGTGCCGCGCACCGCGTTGACCTGCGGCGGCGTGCTGGTGTCGAACCCGAGAACGAGCTTGCCCTGGGTGATCGGGAACCGGATCCCCTTGTCGCCTGCGGTACCTGCCGGCTTCAACGGCGTCGGAGCGAGGCTCGCGACCGCGGTGGTGAAGCCTGTGTCGAGCTTGAGGTAGGTGCCGTAGCTCTTGCCGCCGCCGACCTTGACCCAGGTCTTCTCGGCCGCGATCGGCTTCTTGTCCGTCGGCTTCGTCGTCGGCTTCGCGGCGAGGCCGACGGGGGTGAGCATCGCTGCGGCGACGACACCGGCGACGCCGACCCAGGCCAACGTGCTCCGGAGGCTTCGGTTTCGCGTGAACATGTTCCGCCCTCTCTCTCGAAAATCGGGAGATATCTCCGTTTCTCACTCTACGCCCGACCCCGGGAGCGACAAGGGGAGGGATGTTCGGATCCTGTAAGAGCTCCAATCAGGATTCGAGCTCCAAGGGAGCGCGGTTGTCCGCCGGGGTGATCGGGACCCGTGCTCCGAGAGGTCTCGCCCCGCGTTAGCCTTGGGGCGTGCCCCTCTCGACGGCGAGGCTGTCAGGTCCATTCGACCGAGGCCAGGTCGCCTCGTTCCTCGACGCGGCGGTGATCCCCCTTCGGCTCGCGTGCGTCGCGCCTTCGGGTTGGCCGCTCGTCGTCTCGCTGTGGTTCCTGCGGCGGGGGGAGGAGCTCGTCTGCGCGACGCAGGCCTCGAGCTCGCTCGTCCGCGCGCTCGAGCGCGATCCTCGTTGCGCGTTCGAGGTGGCGGGGGAGACGCCGCCCTACCGCGGGGTCCGTGGCCGTGCGCGAGTGACGCTCGAGCCCGACGACGCCCTCGCGACCCTCACGGAGCTTCTCACCCGCTACCTCGGTGGCACCGACGGAGCGTTCGCGCAACGGCTGCTCGCGCGGACGACGCCGGAGGTCGTGCTGCGGCTCGACCCGGTCGAGGTCTCGAGCTGGGACTACGCCCGCCGCATGGGCCCGGCGACGTAGGCAGCCCGCCCCGTGCTCAGACGAGGAGGACAGCCCCGGCCACGATCAGCGCCGCCCCCAGGGCTGCGCGCCACGTGAGCGCCTCGCCGAGGAACGGGATCGCGAGCAGCAGGACGAACACGATGCTGAGCCGGTCGAGGGCCGCGACCCCTGTCGCCGGCCCGTCCCGTAGCGCGACGAAGTAGGCGACCCACGACGCTGCGCCGGCGAGCCCGGAGAGGACGATGAACCCGAGAGCGCGCCCGCTGACGTCGCGCAGCGACCCCGCCTTCCCGAGCGCGAGCGTCAGCGCGACGAGGACGATCGCCATCACGACCGCGCGGATCGCGGTCGCGGCGGTCGGGTCGACGTCACGCACGCCGATCTTCCCGAGGATCGCGACGAGCGCGGCGAACACCGCGGCGAGCAGCCCGAAGAGAACCCACGACGGCATGCGGCGATGCTCGCACTCCGATCGGTCGGACCCTCGAGCCCCGTGGGCGGCGCCTCACGCTCCGAGAGCGGCCCGCCCTGACGGCGGTAGGCTCCCGTCGTGCGCGCCTCCGCGAAGGTCGACTACGCGCTCCGTGCCATGCTCGAGCTCGCCGCGGCCGACGGGCTCGTCAAGGGCGAGCGCCTCGCGACCGGCGCAGGGCATCCCGCGGAAGTTCCTCGAGAACATCCTGCTCGAGCTCCGGCGCGCCGAGCTCGTCGCCAGCCAGCGCGGCGTCGAGGGCGGCTACTGCGCTCGGACGTCCGGCCGCGGAGATCAGCGTCGCGGACGTGATCCGCGCGGTCGAGGGGCCGATCGCGACGGTGCGCGGCGTCCGTCCCGACGAGCTCGTCGTACGCGGGGGCTGCGCGTTCGCTCCAGCAGGTATGGCTCGAGCTGCGGACGGCGATGCGGGACGTGCTCGAGCAGACCACGCTCGCAGACCTCGTGGCTCGCTCAGCGGCGATCGAGGCAGACGACGAAGCCCGCTGACCGCGCCGCCTCCCGGCAAGCTCGCCGGTCGGTCGGACGTGGTGCGTCAGGCGAAGACGCGCTCGCGATCGGCTGCGCACCCACACGATCTGCGACCGCTCGAGCTCGAGCAGCTCCAGCTGGTCCCGCGTGAGCTGCACCGTCAGCGGCTCGCCGTCCGCCGGGGTGAGCTCGACCCGTGCGTCGAACCCGTAGCTCGTGATCCGGTCGATCATCGCCTCGACGGCGCCCGGGGCCGGGTCGGTGACGATCTCGAGCTCGTGCGGGCGCACCCACGTGTCGCCGAGCCGGTTCGCCTCGCCGACGAACGACATCACGAACTCGGTCGCCGGCTCGTCGTAGAGCGACGTCGGGCTGCCGACCTGCTCGACGCGTGCCTGGTTCATCACCGCGATCTGGTCGGCGACGTCCATCGCCTCCTCCTGGTCGTGCGTGACGAAGATCGTCGTCACGTGCATCTCCTCGTGGAGATGCCGGAGCCAGTCGCGCAGCTCCGCGCGGACGCGCGCGTCGAGCGCGCCGAACGGCTCGTCGAGCAGCAGCACCTTCGGGCTCGGGGCGAGCGCGCGGGCGAGCGCCATCCGCTGCCGCTGGCCGCCGGAGAGCTGGGCCGGGTAGCGGTGGCCGAAGTCCTGGAGCTGCACGAGCCTCAGCAGCTCGTCGACGCGTCGCGCTGATCTCGGCGCTGCGGGCGCTTGCGCACCTTCAGCCCGAACGCGACGTTGTCACGGACGGTCATGTGCTTGAACGCGGCGTAGTGCTGGAAGACGAAGCCGACGCCGCGCTTCTGCGGCTTGACCGCCGGTCGCGTCCTCGCCGGAGATCAGGATCTCGCCTGCGTCCGGGACCTCGAGCCCGGCGATGATGCGCAGCAGGGTCGACTTGCCCGAGCCGCTCGGGCCGAGCAGCGCCGTGAGCGAGCCGCCCTGCGACCTCGAGCGAGACGTCGTCGAGCGCGGTGAAGTCGCCGAAGCGCTTCGAGACGTTGCGGACGTGGATGGACATCTAGACGGTTCCTTCCTTGGGCTTGACGAGGGTCATGAGCAGCAGCACGGCGATCGCGATCAGCGCGAGCACGATCGAGATCGCGTAGGCGCCGGCGAGGTCGAAGCTGTCGTAGCGCTCCTCGACGCGCAGCGTCGCCGTCTCGGTCTCGCCCTGGATGCGGCCGGAGACGACGGCGACGGCGCCGTACTCGCCGAGGCAGCGCGCGGTCGTGAGGATGACGCCGTAGATCACGGCCCAGCGGATCGAGGGCAGCGTGATGCGCCAGAACGTCTGCCAGCCGCTCGCGCCGAGCGTGCGCGCGGCCTGCTCCTGCTCGTCGCCGATCTCGCGCAGCGTCGGGACGACCTCGCGCGCGACGAACGGGCAGCGAGACGAAGATCGTGGCGATCACCATCGCCGGCAGCGCGAAGAGCACCTGGATGTCGTGGCGCTCGAAGAAGCCGCCGAACCAGCCGGTGCGCCCGTAGAGCAGGAAGAGCGAGAGCCCGACGACGACGGGCGAGAGGGCGAGCGGCAGGTCGATGAACGCGTTGAGCAGTCCCTTGCCGCGGAAGCGCGCGGCGGACGATCGCGAGCGCGCAGACGATCCCGAACACGGTGTTCAGCGGCACCGCGATCGCCGTGATGATCAGCGTCAGCTTGAACGCGTGGATCGTCTCGGGCGTCGAGAGCGCCTCCCAGGCGGCGCTCGAAGCCGTCCTCGAACGTGCGGTAGAAGACGATCCCGAGCGGGGCGACGAGGATCGCGGCGAGGTAGCCGAGCGCGACGAAGCGCAGGCCGTACCGGGAGCAGACGGCTCATCGGTCGTGCCTCGTCGCGTAGTGCCGGATCGCGCCGACGACGAGCAGGATGGCGAACGAGATCACGAGCAGCACGACGGCGACCGCGGCGGCGCCGGCCGGGTTGCCGCTCTCGATCTGGCCGAGGATGAACACGGACGAGACCTCGGTCTTGTAGGGCAGGTTGCCCGGAGATGATCACGAGCGAGCCGATCTCGCCGACCGCCTTGGCGAACGCGAGCGCGAAGCCGGAGAGGATCCCCGGCAGGATGTTCGGGAAGATCACGCGCCGGAACGTCGTGAGCGACGAGGCACCGAGCGAGGCCGCGGCCTCCTCCATCTCGCGGTCGAGCTCGACCAGGACCGGCTGCACGGTGCGCACGACGAACGGGAGCGTGACGAACATCAGCGCCGCGACGATCGCCGTCCGCGTGAACGCGATGTCGATCCCGACCGGCGACTGCGGCCCGTAGAGCGCGAGCAGCGTGAGCCCGGCGACGATCGTCGGCAGCGCGAAGGGGAGGTCGATGATCGAGTTGATCACGCCGACTTCCCGCGGAAGTCGTCGCGGACGAGCACCCAGGCCGTCACCGTCCCGAGGACGGCGTTGAGGACCGCGACGAGGAACGCTGCGCCGACGGTGAGCTTCAGCGCGGCGACCGACTGCGGGCTCGTGATCGCGTCCCAGAAGGCCTCGCGCCCCTCGCTGCGCGAGGCCCAGACGAGCGCCGCGATCGGGAGCATCACGATCAGCGTGAGGTAGAGCGTGATGATCCCGAGCGAGAGGGCGGTGCCGGCCCGCTCGCCGGGGGTGTGCGCCCGGCCCGCGGGGACCGGGGTGGTGATCGTCTCGGAGGCGCTCATCGTGTCGGGTGCCTGTCGTCGGCTCGGGCCGACGCGAGACGGGGACACCGCCGGCCGGAGCGACGTCCCCGTCGGCGACCCGCGCGCCCCGTCGTGCGAGGCTCACGGACGCGGTGGTCGTGGAGCCTGCCGGGGTCAGGACGTCGGGCCTCCGATCGACTTCTCGATCTCGACCATCACGGAGCCCTTCGGGTCGAACCACTTCTTGTCGGCCGCGGCCCAGCCGCCGAAGATCGGATCGGAGATCCGGTAGACGGCGAACCGCGACGGGAACTTCGCCTTGACCTGCTTCGCCACCGTCTTGTTGACCGGGCGGAAGCCCCACTCCGCCCAGATCCGCTGGGCCTGCGCGGACTTCGTGAAGCGGATGAACTGGTTCGCCTTCTCCTTGTTCTCGCTCGTCTTCGTGACGGCGATCGGCGCCTCGATCAGCATCGTCTGCTTGGGGATGTAGAACTGGATGTCGGTGCCGTTCTTGCGCGAGAGCAGCGCCTCGTTCTCGTAGGCGAGCAGCACGTCGCCCTTGCCCGAGAGGAAGGCGTTCGTCGCGTCGCGTCCCGACTTCGCCTGCACGACGACGTTCTTGAAGAGCTTCTCGACGAAGGCGATGCGCCTGCTTGTCGGTCTTGCCCTGCTTCCGCTGCGCGCCGTAGGCGGCGAGGATGTTCCACTTCGCGGCGCCCGAGGTGAACGGGTTCGCCGTCACCACCTGGACGCCCGGCTTGATCAGGTCCTCCCAGCGCTTGATCTTCTTCGGGTTGCCGGGACGGACGGCGAAGACGACGACGGAGTTGGTCACGATCCCCTTGTAGGACTGCCTGTCCCACTTGGCGTCGACGAGCCCTGCTTGACGAGGTAGTCGACGTCGAGCCCGGTCGAGAGCTGGACGATGTCCGCGGGCAGGCCGTTCGCGACGGCGCGCGCCTGGTCGCCCGAGGCGCCGTAGGACTGGGTGAACGAGACGTCCTTGCCCTCGGGCGTCTGCTGCCAGGCCTTGATGATCGCGCCGAGCGCCTCGCGTGGGACGGCGTAGCCGACGAGGCTCAGCTTCACGTCGTTCGACCGCGCGGACGCGGTCGCGGCGGTCACGAGCGTCGCCACCACCGCCAGGGCCGTGAGCGCTGCGAGCATGCGACGTGCCATCGGATTCCTCCCCATCTCGGTATCACCCATAAGGTCAGTAGAGATTAGCAGATCATATGACAGAAATAAGCAAGATGTGCTTGCCGTTCCGCGGGTGCGATCTGCTATGAATAGGCAATGCCTAGGAAGATCTTCACGGCGGCGGAGGCCGCCCGGGCCCTCGGGATCAGCCTCGACACGCTCCGGCGCTGGGATCGCGACGGCAAGATCCGCGTCGAGCGGGACGCGGCCAACCGCCGCGTCGTGCCGGCGGAGGAGATCGACCGCCTCCGCGGGGAGAGCGGCGGCGACCGGCTGACCGCCCGCAACCGCTTCCGCGGGGTCGTCCGCTCGGTCGAGGTCGACGGGTTGCTCGCGCGCATCGAGATCGACGTGACGGAGCCGGCGCGCGTCGTCGCGATCGTGACGCGCGAGGCAGTCGAGGAGCTCGGGCTGAAGCCGGGCGACAGCGCGGCCGGCGTGGTCAAGTCGACGAGCGTGATGGTGGAGCGGTGAGGCGGAGGCTCGGCCTCGCGGTCGCGGCGGCCCTCGCGGTGCTGGTGGCCGTGTCTCTGATCGCCACGACCGGTGTAGCGGCACCCGGGCGGCAGGGCTCGGGGCCGGCGACGGTCCTTGCAGCCGCCTCGCTCGCTCAGGTGCTGCCGGCGATCGACCCGGAGGCCCGCGCCTCGTTCGGCGGCTCGAACCAGCTCGCCCAGCAGGCGCGGCAGGGCTTCCCGTTCGACGTCTTCCTCTCCGCGAGCCCCGTCTACACCCAGGCAGCTCGCCGCGGAAGGGCTGGTGCGCCGGCCCGTCCCGTTCGCGACGAACAGCCTCGTGCTGATCGTGCCCCGCGCGAACCCTGCGCGAATCGCGAAGGTGGCCGACCTCGCGCGCCGCCCGTCGCTCCGCCTCGTGGTGGCCGGGCCGAAGGTGCCGATCGGCCTCTACACGCGTGAGGTGCTGAAGCGCCTCGGGCTGCTGCGCGTGCTGCGGAAGACCGTCAGCCTGGAGCCCGACGTGAAGGGCGTCGTCGCCAAGGTCGCGCTCGGCGAGGCCGACGCCGGGTTCGTCTACGCGACGGACGTGCGTCCGGTCGCGGGGAAGGTGCGCATCGTGCGCTTCCCTGCCGCTGCGCAGCCCGACGTCGTCTACGAGGCGGCGATCGCCACCCGCCCGCGCGATCTCGAGGCGGCGCAGGCCTTCCTCATCGCGCTGCTCGGCGCGGACGGTCGCAAGGCGCTGCGCGCGGCCGGCTTCGGGCTGCCGCGATGAGTCGTCTGTTCTCGGTCGTCCTGTGGACGGCGACGGTCGCGCTGCTGGCTTTCCTGGCGCTCCCGATCGCGGCGATCTTCCTCCGCGTGCCGCCGGGCGAGCTCGTCGACGCGCTCGGGTCGGACGTTGCTCTCGACGCGCTCCGGGTCACGCTCGTGACGACTCTGGTGGCGCAGGCGGTGATCATCGGGGTCGGAACCCCGGCTGCCTACCTGCTCGCGACGAGACGGTTCCGTGGACGAGAGCTCGCCGTGACGCTCGTCGAGCTTCCGCTCGTGCTCCCGCCCGCCGTCGCGGGGATCGGCCTGCTCGCGGCGTTCGGCCGGGTGGGTCTCCTCGGGGAGGAGCTGTCGGCCCTCGGTGTCGAGATCCCGTTCACGCGTCTTGCCGTCGTTCTCGCGGTCGTGTTCGTGGCGGGGCCGTTCTACGTCCGCACGGCGATCGCGTCGTTCGCCGCCGTCGACCCGATGCTCGTCGACGCCTCGCGCACGCTCGGGGCCGGCCCGGGCGCGGACGTTCGCCCGCGTGGCGATCCCCGTCGCCGCGGGAGGGCTCACTGCCGGCGCCGCGCTCTCGTTCGCCCGGGGCATCGGTGAGTTCGGCGCGACGATCATGTTCGCGGGCTCGCTGCAGGGCGTCACGCAGACCCTCTCGCTCGCGGTCTACGAGCAGTTCGACGTCGACTTCGACACCGCCCTCGCGATCGGAGCAGAGCTGGTCGTCGTCTCCGCCGTCGTCCTGCTCGCCGTCAAGCTCGTTCCCTCATGGCGTCGCTCTCCGTCGATCTCACCCATCCCCTCCGTCGGTTCGAGCTCGCGCTGAGCCTGGACGTCCCGCCCGGGACGCTCGCGCTCGTCGGGCCGTCCGGCGCGGGCAAGTCCTCCGTGCTCCGGGCGATCGCCGGGCTCCTCGCCCCGGCCCGCGGCCGAATCGCCCTCGGGGCCGACGTCTGGCTCGACACGACCGCTTCGGTCGACGTGCCCGCGGAGCGCCGTCCGGTCGGGATGGTGTTCCAGGAGTACGCGCTCTTCCCGCACCTCACGGTCAGGGGCAACGTCGCCTATGGCGCGCGGGGCAAGGACGACGTCGACGAGCTGCTCGAGCGGTTTCGCATCGACGGTCTCGCGACCGCTCGCCCTGGCTCGCTCTCGGGTGGAGAGCGCCAACGGGTCGCGCTCGCACGCGCGCTGGCACGGAAGCCGGACGTGATGCTGCTCGACGAGCCGCTCGCGGCGCTCGACGCGCACACGCGCGACACGGTTCGCGGTGAGCTCCGCGCGCTGCTGGGCGGTCTCGGGCTGCCGACGGTGCTCGTCACCCACGACATCGAGGACGCCACGACCCTCGCGGAGCGGATCGGGGTGATCGTCGACGGCCGGCTGCTGCAGGTCGGCACGCCCTCCGAGCTGCTCTCCAGACCGGCCGACCGCTTCGTGGCGTCGTTCACGGGAGCGAACGTCCTCGAAGGCGTCGCGGTCGCGGGGGAGGGCGGGCTCACGGCGGTCACGCTCGACACGGGTGGGACGGTGTGGACGACCGACGAGGGGCGTGGTCGCGTCGCGATCGCGATCCATCCGTGGGAGGTGCGCACTCGCCGCGCTCGGCGCCCGACGACACGGCGGTCAACCACGTCCGCGCCCCCGTCGGGTCGGTCGTCGCCATCGGCAACCGCGCTCGCGTGCGGGTCGGTCCCCTCACGGCCGAGGTGACGACGGCCTCGGCCGACAGGCTCGGGATCCGCGAGGGAGAGGTCGTCGTCGCCTCGTTCAAGGCGACCGCGGCACGGCTTCTGCCGCTCGCGTAGCGTGCTCTGCATGGATCCGGCTCTCTCCGGCAGCGACGGCAACGGCGCGGGGCGTCGGGTGCTCGCCTCCGAGCCGGGCGCGGTCGACGCTCTCGCTCGAGCCGCCCCTCGGGGGCGACGACGCCGCTGCCGTCAGCCCGTGCGCTCCGGCAGGAAGGGCTGGGGCATCGCCGCCCGTCTCGGCCTCGACAGCGCCTGGCGCCGGGCCGGTCTGCTGGAGTCGGTCGACCGCGCGCCATGAGCTCGAGGCGCAAGCGCCCTCCGCACCGGGCGCGCGCGAGCTCAGGCCTGGGTGCCGCGGAGCACCCGCGGCGCGACGCGCGCGTAGTCGAGCCCGCTGACCCACGTCAGCACGGTCGCCACGAGCACCGCCCACCAGGCGATGTCGGTCGACCACGCCCCGGCCGCCGCGAACCCCGCGAACCCGACCGCGAGGGCCTGCGCCCACGTCTTCAGCTTCCCGAGATCGCGTGCCGCGATCACCACTCCCCGCTCGACCGCCGCGAGCCGCAGCCCGGAGATGGCGATCTCCCGCGCGACGATGAGCGCGACCATCCATGCCGGCGCGACGCCCTCGCCGACGAGCATCACGAAGGCGACGAGCACCAGCACCTTGTCGGCGATCGGGTCGAGCAGACGCGCCGAACGACGAGGTCTGGTTCCGGCGCCGGGCGAGCCAGCCGTCGACCTGATCGGTCGCCATCGCGACGCCGAAGACGATCGTCGCCCAGTACGCGTGGTCGGGGAAGTCCCAGGCGTACAGCACCAGCACGACGGGCACCGCGAGCGCTCGCGCGAGGGTCAACTGATCGGGGAGCGTCACTGTGGGAGAGAATACGCAGGAGATGCCATCCATCGGTGACCCGCCGTTCGGCAAGGTGCTCGTCGCGAACCGCGGCGAGATCGCCGTGCGCGTGTTCCGCACGCTCCGCGAGCTCGGGATCGGCTGCGTCGCCGTGTACTCCGAGGCCGACCGGGGACGCATGCACGTCCGCGTCGCCGACGAGGCGTACCTGCTCGGGCCGGGGCCGGCGTCGGAGAGCTACCTCCGGGGCGACCTGATCGTCGAGACCGCGCTCCGGGCGGGCGCCCAGGCGATCCACCCCGGCTACGGCTTCCTCGCCGAGAACGCCGCCTTCGCCCGCCAGGTCGAGGAGGCGGGGCTGACGTGGATCGGGCCGCCGCCGGCCGCGATCGAGCTGATGGGCTCGAAGACCGAGGCGCGCACGGCGATGCAGGCGGCCGGTGTCCCGATCATCCCCGGGACGACCGAGCCCGTCCGCTCGGCCGACGAGGTCGTCGCGCTCGGCGAGGAGATCGGCTACCCGCTGATCATCAAGGCGAAGGCCGGCGGCGGCGGCAAGGGGATGGAGCTCGTCGAGGGCCCCGACACGCGCGGTGCGCGCGTTCGAGACGGCGCAGCGCCAGGGGCTGAAGTTCTTCGCCGACGACGCGGTGTACGTCGAGAAGTTCATCCTCGAGCCGCGCCACGTCGAGGTGCAGGTGCTCGCGGACGCGCACGGGAACGTGATCCACCTCGGGCGAGCGCGACTGCACGATCCAGCGCCGGCACCAGAAGCTCGTCGAGGAGACGCCGTCCCCGGCGGTCGACGAGGCGCTCCGCGCGCGGATCGGTCGCATCGCCGTCGACGCTGCGCGCGCCGCCGGCTATCGCTCCGCCGGCACGGTCGAGGGGCTGCTCACGGCGGATGGGTCGTACTACTTCATGGAGATGAACACGCGCATCCAGGTCGAGCACACCGTCACCGAGATGGTCACCGGGCTCGATCTCGTCCGCGAGCAGATCCTCGTGGCGGCGGGCGCACCGCTCTCGGTCACCCAGGAGCAGGTGACGCTCCGTGGCCACGCGATCGAGTGCCGGATCAACGCCGAGGACGTCGCCAAGGGCTTCCTGCCGGCCCCGGGCCCGATCACCGCGTACGAGGAGCCGTCCGGGCCCGGCGTGCGCGTCGACTCGGGGATCCGCGCAGGTGACGAGATCACCGGCCTCTACGACCCGATGATCGCGAAGCTGATCGTCCACGACGTCGACCGGGAGCACGCGCGACGCAGGATGCTGCGCGCGCTCGCCGAGTTCCGAATCGGCGGGCCGCCGACGCTCGTCGGCTTCCACCGAGCGCTGCTCGAACATCCCTGCTTCGTCGCGGGAGAGACGTGTCACGGGATCGTCGAGTCCGAGGAGCTCGCCGCCCGTGCGGCCGAGCTCGTCCCGGCAGCCGTGGAGGAGCAGGCGACCGGCGCCGTCCCGACGCGCCCGCGCCTCGTCGCGGTCGAGGTCGACGGTCGGACCGTCGACGTCCGACTCCACGTCACCCAGCCTCCCTGGACGGAGCTCGCCCGCGCACGTCGCGCGCGACACGACGGGCACCTCGGGGCAGGCGGCGGCACGGTCGCCAGCCCGATGCAGGGCACGGTCCTGAAGGTCGACGTCGTCGAGGGCGACGCCGTCGAGGAGGGGCAGGTGCTGCTGGTGGTCGAGGCGATGAAGATGGAGAACGAGATCACCGCACCCCGCGCGGGCACCGTCTCGGGGCTCGCGGTCGCCGCCGGGGACGCCGTCGCCAACGGCCAGCGGCTGCTCGTCGTGGCCGAGCCGGGATGAGCGCGCCCGAGGAGCCGCTCGACGAGCTGGTCGCGCGCCTCGTCGGCGACGAGCTCCTGACGGGGGCGACGCTCTCGAAGCCGCGAGGCGGCGACCCTTCCCGCGCCGAGAGGATCACGATCGATCCCGTCGAGCTGAAGGCGGGGAGCCGCTACCGCTGGCGCTACCACCACGCCACCCGCACGATCGACGAGAACCTCGACCCCGACGAGACGGCGCGCAGGCTCGGGCACCTCCTCGGCGGGGCCTTCCGTCAGGGGCTCCTCCGCTCCGCGGAGGCCGACTACCAGGTGCTCGCAGGAGGCAAGGGCGCGCGTGTGCTCCGCCGGCCCGCGACCCGCCCGGTCGCCACGCTCGAGCACGACCGCCGCAAGCGGCGCATCCTCTCCGACGGCGAGCCGGTCCCGTTCCTGGTCGCGCTCGGCGTGATGAGCGCCGACGGCAGGGTGCGGGCGCAGCGGTCGGACAAGCTCCGACAGGTCAATCGCTTCTGCGAGCTCGTCGAGGACGTCGTCGGCTCGCTCCCCGATGGGCCGCTCCGCGTCGTCGACTTCGGCTCCGGGCGCGCGTACCTCACCTTCGCGCTCCACCACCTCCTGCACGAGGTGCACGGCCGGGAGGTCGAGATCGTCGGCCTCGATCTGAAGGAGGACGTCGTGGCCGAGTGCGAGGCGCTCGCGCGCCGCCTCGAGCTCGACGGGCTGCGGTTCGAGGTGGGGGACATCGCGAGCACGACGCTTGACGCCGCCGATCTCGTGGTCAGCCTCCACGCGTGCGACACTGCGACCGACGCGGCACTCGACCGGGCCGTCCGTCTCGGCGCGCGCGTCATCCTCGCAGTCCCGTGCTGCCAGCACGAGCTGCTCGGCCAGCTCGCCAGCGACGTCCTCGAGCCGCTCGTCCGGCACGGCGCCTTGCGGGAGCGGTTCGCCGCCGAGGTCACGGACGCGGCGCGGGCGCGGCTCCTGCAGCTCGTCGGGTACGACGTCCAGCTCGTCGAGCTCTTCGCGCTCGAGCACTCGCCGAAGAACGTGCTCATCCGTGCGACGGCGCTCGACGGGCCGCGTCCGGCGCGTGACACGGACCGCCTCGCCGGGGGGTATCGGGCCTTCGTCGACGCTCTGTCGGTGCAGCCAGCGCTCGAACGTGCTCTCGCCGACCGCCTCCCGGCGACCGTCAGGATCGACCGATGAGCATCGTGCGCTGCGCCGACGCCTCCGCTGCTGCGGGCGAGGAGCTTCCCGGGACGGGGATCGTGGCCGAGCGGTGGCTGCTCGTCGAGTCGCGCCGCCCGTGGGACAGGGACGCGGTCGGGTCCGGGTTCGACGAGCCGGTCGCGGCCTGGCTGGGCTCCCTCGACGCGAAGGTTCTGGCGATCAGGCGGCCGGGACGGAGGGAGAAGCTCACGGTCTTCGCCGCGGAGACCTCGGAGGCGGGGTCGGTGCTCCGTCGACTCGAGCTCGACGACGTCGCGACCCTGACCGGGCTCGACCCCTGGAATGAGGGGGAGCGCATCCACGAGCCCCTCTTCCTCGTGTGCACCCACGGTCGCCGGGACGCGTGCTGCTCGCGCCTCGGCATCCCCGTCTTCCACGCGCTCGAGGCGATCGCCGGGCCCGATCTCGTATGGCAGTGCTCGCACACCGGGGGGCACCGCTTCGCCGCCAACGTCGTCGCTCTGCCGGACGGCGTCACGCTGGGGCGCGCCGAGCCGCATCACGCCCCAGAGATCGTGCCGCTGCTGCGAGCCGGACGGATTCCGCTGGCGCTCTACCGTGGGCGCAGCCTCTACGACCCGCTCGGTCAGGCAGCCGAGGTCGCGGTGCGGGTGGCGCGCGGGATCGACGCGGTCGACGGGCTGCGCGTCGTGCAGGGCGACGAGGCGTGGATCGAGCTCGAGACAGCGACCGGCGAGCGGATCGAGGCCTGGGTCACCGAGCACCCCGGACCGGGGGTTCCCAGGAGCTGCGGCGCCGATCCCGAGCCCACGACCGCCTATAGGGTGCGGCTCGGATGAGGAAGGTGATGCTGATCACGGGCGCCTCGTCGGGGATCGGCGAGGCGACGGCGCGCGCGCTCGTCGACGACGGGTGGCAGGTGGCGCTCGCAGCACGGTCGCTCGACCGACTCGAGGCGCTTGCGGCAGACCTCGGGGACGCCGCGCTCGCGCTGCGCTGCGACGTGACGGAGTGGGACGACCAGCAGGCCGCGGTCGCGGCGACGCTCGAGCGCTTCGGGCGGCTCGACGCGGCCTGGGCGAACGCGGGCTTCGGCGCCTCGCGGGGGTTCCTCGCCGAGACGCCCGAGCACTGGCGCAGCATGGTGCTCACCAACGTCTACGGCGCGGCGCTCACGATCCGTGCGACCTTGCCGACGCTCAAGGAGAGCCGCGGTCACGTCCTGCTGACCGGCTCGGTGGCGGGCAGGCGCCCGCTCCCGGGATCGCTGTACAGCTCGACCAAGCACGCCGTCCACGCGATGGCCGAGTCGCTGCGCCTCGAGGTCGACGGCACCGGCATCCGCGTGACCGTGATCGCGCCGGGCATCGTCGCCACGCCGTTCTTCGATCAGGTTCCGCTCGACGCGCCCCTGCTCACGGAAGACATCGCCCGCGCCGTGCTCTACGCGGTCTCGCAGCCGCCCCACGTGGACGTGAACGAGATCCTCGTGCGCCCGACCGCCCAGCAGGGGTGGGGGAGCCCATGGTTCCCCCACCGGCCCCCTCCTTCAGGTTCGTTCACGGCTCAGCCTGACTCAGCCTCCCGGCCGGCAAGGCCGGCCTCCGGCCCGGGCGTCTGGAGCAGGGGTCGCTGGCGAGATCGCGACGTCGCGAGCAACGCGGAATTGTCGCTCAGGCCGCTACTGCAATGCGTCTTGGTCACGGGCCGGAGGCCGGCTTGGCCGGCCGGGAGGCTCGGATCCCGCGACCGGTGCGCAGCCACAGAGGAGGGGGCCGGTGGGGGAACCATGGGTTCCCCCACCTAGAGCGTTCTCTGGTACGCGCGGAAGCTTCGCGTCGCGAAGGCTGTGGTGAGCGCGGCGAAGCCCGCGAGCAGGAGCAGGAAGACCCCCATCTCGCTCCAGTCGGTGCCCGGCAGCGCCTCGCCGCGGGCGGCGCGGACCGCCCACTCGACCGGGTTCAGCAGCGAGAAGTCCTGCATCCAGGCAGGGATCAGCGCCCGCGCGATCAGCAGCGACGAGAAGAAGAGCAGAGGCAGGCCGATGAACTGCGCGACGGCGATCATCGTCGCCTCCTGCCGCGTCCGCAGCGCGATGCCGTGCGACAGCCCTGCGAAGCCGGCGGCGACGAGGAACGAGGCGAGCAGGATGATGATCCAGCCGACGGCACCGCCGTTCGTCGCGCCGAGGAAGAGCCCGGTGACGAGGATCAGGACCGCCTGCAGCGTCGCCACGGTCGCCGACTCGAGGATGCGCCCGAACACGATCGCGCCCCTGTGGGCGGGCGTCGCCAGGAACCGCTCGAGCACGCCGCGGTCGAGATCCTCGATCATCCCCATCCCCGCCCACGAGCCGGAGAAGAAGGCCGTCATCACGGCGATCCCGGGCGTGAGGTAGTCGATGTACGACGTGGTGCCGAACCCCGGCAGCTCGGTGATCCGACGGAAGAGCTGGCTGTAGAGCAGCAGCCAGAACATCGGCTGCACGACCATCACGACGATCCAGATCGGCTGTCGCGAGAGGTTGCGCAGGACGCGGGCGCAGAGGAAGAGGGTCTGCGAGACGACGCTCACGAAGCGCCCTCGTCGTCGGCGCGGAAGTCGCGACCCGTGTGGTGCAGGTAGACGTCGTCCAGGGACGGACGCGAGACGGTGACCGCGTCGACGCCGACCCCGGCCGCGTCGAGCGCGGAGAGGATCACCGGTACGGCCTGGGCGCCCTGGTCGACGCGGAGGTGCAGGCGCCGCGCGTCGGGCGTGACCTCGAACACGCCGTCGAGGCCCTCGGCGATCGAGACGGCGCGGCCGGCCGAGTCGCCGTCCGGAAGCTCGACCGTGACAGCGTCCCCACGCAGGGCGCGCTTCAGCTCGTCGGGCGTCCCTTCGACCACAACGCGTCCGCGCGAGACGATCGCGACCCGCCGTGCGAGCCTGTCGGCCTCCTCGAGGTAGTGGGTGGTCAGCAGGATCGTCAGCTTCTCGGCAGCGGCGAGACGCTCGAGCTCCTCCCACATGGCGGCACGCGCCTCGGGGTCGAGACCGGTCGTCGGCTCGTCCAGGAAGAGCACCTGTGGCCGGTGGACGAGGCCCATCGCCACGTCCAGGCGCCGCTTCATCCCGCCGGAGTAGGTCTTCACGAGCGCCTGCGCCTTGTCGGTGAGCCCGAAGGTGTCCAGCAGCTCCGCCGCACGGCGCTCGAGCTCCGTGCCCCGCATCCCCTGGAGTCGGCCCTGGAGCAGGAGGTTCTCGCGGCCGGTCGCCTCCCGGTCGACGCCCGAGGCCTGGGGCACGTACCCGATCGCGCGGCGGACCGCTCCCGGCTCACGGGCGACGTCGTGCCCCGCCACCGTCGCCGTTCCCGCGTCGGCGCGGGTCAGGGTCGTCAGGATCCGCACGGTGGTCGACTTGCCCGCGCCGTTCGGCCCGAGCAGGCCGAACACCTCGCCCTCGGGAACCGAGAACCGGATCCCGTCGAGCGCGCGCACGTCCTTGCCGTACGTCTTCTCGACCCCGTCGACGACGATCGCGTCCATGCTGCGAGCGTAGCGCGGCAGGGGTCGAGCGACGCCGTCCCGCCGCGGACGGCCGCCTACGTCGCGGCGACCGCCTCCGCGTCCTCCAGGTGCGCGTCCTCACCGGGCACCGTCCGCGGCAGCTCGCGCGTGAACACGAGTGAGCCGAGAGCGAGGAACGCAGCGAGCAGGAGCCCGAGCTTCAGCGACTGCAGCTGGGCATCCTCGTAGTCGGCGACGAGCGCCGCGGTCTCGGTCTCGCTGAGCCCTGCCTCCTGCGCGGCGGTCTCGATCTGGTCGGTCGAGACGAAGTCGATGCCGGTTCCGACCGCAACGCTCACCTGGGACTCGACCTTGTCGCTGATCGCCGGGTTCGACTCGACGTTCGAGAGGAACACCGACGTCAGGCTGGTAAGGACGACCGCGCCGATCAGGGCGATCCCGAGCGACGAGCCGAGCTGTTGCCCTGTGTACTGGAGACCGCCTGCCTCGCTCCGGCCCGACGCGTCCACCGACGACTGGACGACGTTGCCGAGCTGGGAGGCGAGGAGTCCCATGCCGAGCCCCAGTGCGCCCATCGCGATCGCGAAGCCTCTCTCGTTCAGCTCCGGGTCGATCGTCGCGAGCAGGGTCACGGACGCGATGCCGGTGATCACGAGGCCTGCCCTGACGATCGACCGTACGGGGAAACGGCTCGAGAGCCGCGAGCCCGCCGCGGCCGCGAGGAACATCATCACCGAGACGGGCAGCATCTTGATGCCGGTCTCCAGGGCGTCGAGGCCGAGCACCATCTGCAGGTAGAGCGGCACGGTGAAGAAGACGCCCATCAGGATCAGGTTCTGGGAGAGCATCCCGATCAGCCCCGATCGCACCGGCGGGATCCTGAACAGGTCGAGGTGCACGAGCGGATCGGTGCCTGTCGCCTCGCGGTGCCGCTGCCAGCGGACGAACGCCCACAGCAGCACGCCGCCGGCCGCGACGACGAAGAACGTCAGTGAGAACCCGAACGGCTCGACAGGGGAGTCCTTCGGCTTGAGCCAGCCCCAGGTGCTCGCCTGGAGCGTGCCGAGGACGACCGCGCCGAGGCCCGCGGCCGACAGGATCGCGCCGAGGAGGTCGAAGCGCGGCTTGGCGCCGTCGCGGACGGCGTCGTGGACGAACGGGGTCATGGCCAGGATGCCGAGGACGATGACGACCTCGCCGACGAACACCACGCGCCAGCTCAGCTCCGTGGTCGCCCAGCCTCCGAGGATCGGGCCGATCGCGATGCCCGCGCCGGCGACGCCGCCGATGATCGCGTACGCGCCCTTGCGGTCTCGCCCCTCGTAGTTCCCTGCGATCAGCGCGGCCATCGCCGGAAGCACCAGGGACGCGCCGATGCCCTCGAGGATCGACCAGCCGAGCGTCAGGACGGCGACGGTCGGCGCCGCCGCCGTCATGGCCGAGCCGCAGGCGTAGACGACGAGCCCGATCGTGAACGCCCGGCGACGGCCGATGATGTCGCCGATCTTGGCTCCTGCGAGCATCAGCATCGCCATGACGAGGCAGTAGAGGGTGATCACCGCCTGGATGGTCGTGACAGTCGTGTCGAAGTCTTCGACGAGCTGGCTGATCGAGACGTTCATCACCGACTGGTCGAGGACCATGATGAACTGCGCGCCCGCGAGCGCGACCAGGGGCAGCCACTTCTTCACGGCTCGATGCTCCGCGTCATCCGCGGGAGTCTCTCAGAACGCATTCGCCGGCGCGCCCGCCCCCCACGAGCTGAGGGGCGAGCGCCCGCGTGAGTCACCCGAGGGCGAGGCGCACCCGCTCGGCGAACGCGTCGACCTCGCTCGGCGTCGTGTCCCACGCCGTCATCCAGCGGACGACGTCTCCGTCCCAGGGCGTGTAGGCGCCGGCGGCACGCAGCGTGGGGATCGCCGCCGGGTCGACGCGCACGAACACGGCGTTCGCCTCGACGGCATGGACGAGCTCGACGTGAGCGCCGACCGCCTCGGCGAGGCGACGCGCCATCGCGTTCGCGTTCCGGGCGAGGTCGAGCCAGAGGTCGTCCTCGAGCAGCGCGACCACCTGGGCCGAGAGGAACCGCATCTTCGAGACAAGCTGCATCCCCTGCTTGCGCGCGTACGGGAAGCCCTCGGCGAGGCCTGGCCGCAGGAAGACGACGGCCTCGGCGAGCATCGCCCCCGCCTTCGTGAAGCCGACCGTGACCACATCGGCGCCGACGTCGCGGGTCAGCATCCGGACCGGGACGCCGAGCGCCGCCGCCGCGTTCGCGAGGCGGGCGCCGTCGACGTGGAGGAGCATCCCGGCGGCGTGCGTCGCGTCGGCGAGCGCTGCCAGCTCGGCCGCGGTGTAGACGGTTCCGAGCTCGGTCGACTCCGACACGGAGACGATTCCCGGCTGTACGCGGTGGACGTCGCCGACCCACGAGGCACCGACCTCGAGGTGGTTGGGCATGAGCTTGCCGTGGGCCGTGGGGACGGTCAGCAGCCTGACGCCCGCGTAGCGCTCCGGCGCGCCGCACTCGTCGACGGCGATGTGCGCGGAGGCGGCGCAGACGACAGCCTCGTGGCGCGTGGTCAGCTGGTCGAGGGCGAGCACGTTCGCCGCCGTGCCCGTCGTCACGAGGAAGGGGACGCTGTCGGCGCCGAAGCGGTCGCGCAGCATCGAGAGGGCCTGCTCGGTCCAGGCGTCGTCGCCGTATGCGTCGGCATGGCCGACCGAGGCCTGGGCGATCGCCTCGAGCACCCGTGGGTGCGCGCCTGCGGTGTTGTCGCTCGCGAAGCCGGTCACGGGCGGAGCTCCAGGGCCTCGTCCGTGATCCAGATGACGCGCTCGTCCATGCCCTTGGGCGGGTCGGCGACCGCGATGAACGGCCCGAACACGATGCGCACGAACGTTCCCGCGGGGAGAGCGCCGCGAGCGGAGATCCGACCCTTCCAGCTCTCGCCGGCAGGCAGGAACGTGACGAGAGGGGGCGCGAACCTGTCGGCCCGCCGAACGGTCGGCAGCTGCCCGTCCTTGTTGAGACGCTCGAGCTCCTCGAGACCGTCCGTGGCGAAGAGCATCACGCCGAACACACGCTTGTACGCCTCCTGCGCCTCCGGCAGCTCCCAGTGCGCGCCCGAGGCGTTGTCGAACGCGATCTCCGCCTCCCAGCCGCCCTTCGTCACGGCGAACGAGCTGACGCGGAAGACGAGGCCCGGCCCCTTCTCGGGGTAGCGCTCGACCCAGTCGAGCTCCGCTCGTTGGGGGCGTGCCGCCTTGACGGGTGCGGTTGCGGCGGGCGAGCCCGCGTCGGAGCCCGAGCAGCCGGCGAGCAGGGCCGCGGCGAGCACGACGAGGACGCCGGTGGCCATGCGCATGGCGCCATGCTCGCACACGGGCGCTGGTAGGCTCGGCAGCCCGTGGATCTGTACGAGTACCAGGGCAAGGAGCTCTTCCGCCAGGTCGGGATCCCGGTCTCCGAGGGGCGACTCGCCACCAGTCCGGACGAGGCCCGTCAGGCGGCGGAGGTGCTCGGCGGGCCGGTCGTCGTCAAGGCCCAGGTGCTCACCGGCGGCCGCGGCAAGGCCGGGGGCGTCAAGCTCGCGACGACCGCGCACGAGGCGGAGGAGCGTGCGAAGGACATCCTCGGGCTCGACATCCGCGGCCATGTGGTGCGACGGCTCTGGATCGAGCGCGCGTCGGACATCGCGAAGGAGTACTACCTCTCGCTGACGTTCGATCGCGGCGCGAAGCAGCCGCTGTTCATGTTCACGACCCAGGGCGGGGTCGAGATCGAGCAGGTCGCGGAGGAGAGCCCGGACGCCCTCGTCCGCCTGCACGTCGACCCGCTCGAGGGCTTCCACGCCTGGCAGGCCCGGCGCCTCGTCTACGGCGCAGGCGTCACCGACCCGTCCGAGCAGAAGCAGATCGCGGCGATCATCGGGAAGCTGTACGACGCCTTCATCCGCTTCGACGCGATGCTCTGCGAGATCAACCCGCTGATCGTGACCCCCGACGGCGTGGTCAAGGCCCTCGACTCGAAGTTCACCGTCGACGACAACGCGCTCTTCCGGCACGCCGACATCGCCGCGATGCGCGATCTCGAGGCCGCGGATCCGCTCGAGGCGCTCGCGCGGGAGAAGCACGTCACGTACGTGAAGCTCGACGGCGAGGTGGGGGTGCTCGGCAACGGCGCGGGCCTGACGATGTCCACGGTCGACGTCGTCACGTTCGCGGGCGGCCGACCGGCGAACTTCTGCGATCTCGGCGGCGGCGGCGACGCGCAGGGGGTCGTCGACGCCCTCACCGTCGTCACGCGGGATCCGCAGGTGAAGGCCGTGTTCTTCAACATCTTCGGTGGGATCACCCGCTGTGACGAGGTGGCGCGCGGGATCCTGCAGGCGCTCGGCGAGATCTCGCTCGACCTGCCGATGGTCGTCCGGCTCGACGGGACGAACGCGGAGGAGGGGCGGCGCATCCTCGCCGAGGCGGCGCCCGCGAACCTCCACGTCGAGCCGACGATGCTCGACGCCGCCCGGCGGGCCGTGGAGCTGGCCGCGTGAGCGAGGTCTGGTCTCCACGCGCCGAGGCGTACGTCACCTCCGACGCGCACCGTGAGGGCGAGGATCTCGACCTGATCGTGTCGTGGGCGGCAGGCGCACGGACGGCGCTCGACGTCGCGACCGGTGGCGGCCACGTCGCGCGACGGCTGCGCGAGGCCGGGATCCAGGTCGTCACCTGCGACGCCGCGCACGGCATGCATCCCGACGTGATCTGCCTGGCGGAGTCGTTGCCGTTCGCGGAGGGGAGCTTCGACGTCGTCGCGTGCCGCACGGCGGCGCACCACTTCGACGACGTCCGGGCGGCGGTCGTGCGAGATGGCCCGCGTGGCGGCGCAGCAGGTGCTGCTGGTCGACACCGTGAACATGGGCGACGCCGTCGAGCAGGCCGAGGCGATCCGCGATCCCTCGCACGTCCGCAACTACGCCGTCGACGAGTGGCACGACCTGCTCGCAGCAGCGGACCTCGATCCGCTCGAGGTGCGCGTGCTCGAGCACCCGATCGACCTCGCCGCCTGGCTGGCCCGCACGGGCTGCACGGGCGCCGACGCCGAGCGCGCGACGGCGCTGCTCGGCGAGCGCGTCTCGGGTGAGACCCTCACCCTCGACAAGATCGCGATCCGCGCGGTGGTGCGCTGATGGCGATCATCGTCGATCGGGAGACCCGGCTCGTCGTCCAGGGGTTGACCGGCTCCGAGGGACGGTTCCACGGCCTCCGCAACCGCGGCTACGGGACGAACCTCGTCGCCGGGGTCACGCCGGGCAAGGGCGGTCAGGACGTCGAGGGCGTGCCCGTGTTCGACACCGTGGAGCGCGCGGTGCGCGAGCAGGGCGCGAACACGTCGATGATCTTCGTCCCTGCCCCGTTCGCCGCCGACGCCGTCTACGAGGCGGTCGACGCCGGCATCCACACCGTCATCTGCATCACCGAGGGCGTCCCTGCCCACGAGATGCTCCGCATCCACACCTACATCCGCCCCCGCGGCGTGACGCTGATCGGGCCGAACTGCCCGGGAGCGCTCTCCCCGGGCAAGGCCAACGTCGGGATCATCCCGGCTGAGATCTTCCGCGAGGGCTCGATCGGCCTCGTCTCGCGCTCGGGGACGCTGACCTACCAGATCGGCCACGAGCTGACCCAGCTCGGGCTCGGCAACTCGACGATCGTCGGGATCGGAGGCGATCCAATCGTCGGCTCGTCCTTCATCGACGTCCTCGGGAAGTTCCAGGACGATCCCGAGACCGAGTACGTGGTCATGGTCGGGGAGATCGGCGGTGACGAGGAGGAGAAGGCCGCAGCGTTCATCGAGGCGCACGTGACGAAGCCCGTCGTCTCCTACATCGCCGGCTTCACCGCGCCGCCCGGCAAGACGATGGGGCACGCCGGCGCGATCATCTCCGGCTCCTCCGGCACGGCCCAGGCGAAGAAGGACGCGCTCGAGGCGAAGGGCATCCGCGTCGGGACGACCCCGACCGAGGCCGCTCAGCTCGTGGCCGAGCTCGCTCGGGCCTGAAGCGTTCGCCGCCGGCGGCGGGCCAGCACCGTCGATGCCCGGCAGTCACGGCGAGCGCGACCGGGCCCATCACCGGGATGAACCACCACATCAGGCAGGCCGTCGTGACCGCTGCGGCGCTGACGAGCAGCGCCGCAGCCCGTGGCGCGCGCCGGATGACCGCCGCCCCAGCGACGAGCATCACCAGGAGCACGCCCGCGATCCGAGACCAATGTGCGACGTCGCCGGGCGCCCAGTCGGCTCCGTAGAGGCCGAGGCCGAGCAGCGCCGTCGCGAACCAGCCGTGGATCATGACCAGCAGCGCATAGGCCATCCCGGCTAGTGCCCAGCCGGTGCCACGGAGGAGCGAGGAGCGGCTCGGCAGCGAGCGGCGGCCCCGCGTGACCGATCGTCGCCAGCTCAGATCGGCGGGCACGCCGCGCAGGCACCGTGACGCGATCGCGAGCGTCGCCGCGAGACCGTCGCCTGCCGCCCGGTGCTCCCAGAGGTCGCTCTCGAGCTCGGCGCGTCGTTCGTGGCGCACCTCGGCGTCGAGCCCTCGCGTGTAGCGGTCGACCCACCACAGCGTTAGGTGCTCCCCGCTCACGCGAGTCCCGCTGCCGGGCCGAAGGTCGGAGCGGGACGATGCTCTGCGGCGACGCGTCGCGCGCCCTCGCCCGTGATCCGGTAGAGCCTGCGACGCGGACGGCCCTCGCGCACGGCGATCGCGGGATCTTCCCACTCGGCCTCGAGCAGCCCCTGCTCCGAGAGCCGCCCGAGCGCCTTGTAGAGCGTGCCGTGCGCGGTCAGCGTCCGAGAGCGCTCCGCGTCGGCCAGCGCCTTCGCGAGCTCGAAGCCGTGGAACGGCTCGGTGCGCTCGCACGCGACCTCGAGGATCGAGAGCTCGAGAGGGACGAGGGCGCCGGGCTTGCGTCTCACGCGCCCAAGTCTTGCATGTCGCGGCGAAAAGGACTATATCTTCCTATTCATGGGATTCTCTCTCCGCGTCGGGTTGTTCCCGTTCGTCGGTGGCGCGCTCTCCATGCCGCGGTCGGGGGACTCCTCGGCATGGTGTCGGGCTCGTGAACGATCCGCGGCCCGCCCTCGTGGACGACGCCCGGGTCGTCGGGTGGCGCTTCGTCGTGGGGGCCGGGGCGGGTGCGATCGTCGGCGTCGTGATCGGGGGGATCGGCGGACGTCTGGCGATGCTCGTCCTGCGCCTCGGCTCGGACGACGCGCTACGCGGAGCCGACACGGACGACGGGTTCACGATCGGCATCGTCTCGACGTCCACCTTCTTCCTCCTCATGGTCACGGCTGGTCTCGGAGCGGTGACCGGGGTCATCTACGTCGCAGGGCGCAACGCGCTCCCGGTCAGGGGTCGCGCCTGGTTCGTCGGAGTGGTCGTCGCGCTCGTCTTCGGTGCCGACGCCGTCAACCCCAGCAGCTTCGACTTCTCCGCCCTCGAGCCCAAGGCGTTCGCCGTCGCGGCCTTCACGCTGCTTCCGGGCATCGCCGCGTTCACGATCTCGGTCGTCGTCGAGCGGCTGCTGCGGGTGGCTCCGTGGTCGAACGTCCCTCTCGCGGTCGTCCTCTCCCTGGCCGCGCTCGTCCTCAACGTCGTGCTGATCGCCGTCGCCGTCGTCGTGGGCGTCGCTCTCGCCCTTCGCCGCTCGCCCGTCCTGGCGGGGCGGATCCAGTCGGTCGCCCGCGTCGTTGTCCCGATCGCGCTCGTCGTGGTCGCGGTCAGGTCGGGCATCGTGCTCTGGCGCGACGCGAACGAGCTCCTCTAGTCGGCCGCCGTCGCTATCCCTGTGGCGCGCGCTCGTCGGTGGAGCCCCTGAACGACGAAGCGGGCGGGGCGCGTCGTGCCGCCCCGCCCGCTCGACGTCCGATCCGGTGGTGCTACGCGATCGCCTTGGCCTTGATCGCGTCGAACTCCTCCTGCGTGATCGTGCCGGCGTCGAGCGAGCTCCTTCGCCTTCGCGATCTGATCCGCAGAGCCGCCCGTGCCCGCGGTCTCGCGGACGTAGGAGTCGAACTGCTGCTGGCTCTCCTTCATCGCTGCCATCTGCCGCTCACGCATGCCGTTGCCGTTCACGATCAGGTAGATGAAGACACCGAAGAAGATGAAGAAGATCATGAAGAGGATCCAAAGCACCTTCCCGAAGCCCGAGACATCGTCTCGACGGAAGAGGTCACCGATCACCTGGAACAGGATCATGAAGAACGCGACCATGAAGAAGATGATGATCAGCGACCAGAGGAAGTCGAGGAAGGTAGCTGCGACCATGTATGTCCTTTCGGGCGCCCGGACAGTCCGGGGCGCCTCTGCTCAGTAGGTTGTCGTCAAACGGCACTATCGCACGTACGGCTGGACGGGCGGGGGAGAACGCGTCAGCCGCCAGTCGCCGTCGACCCCCGGAAGACCGCGTCGACGATGCGCCGCCGTCGCTGTCGGTCGGGTCGGCATTGCTCCCGCCCGGTCGTTACGTACCCTTCAGGCGGTGCAGCGCGTTCGGACATCGGCGATCGTGCCGTTCGTCTCCGAGGACGGGTCGGCGATCCGCGAGTACGTGCGGACTCTCCGCCCAGACGCTGGCCGAGGGCACGCTGCAACCGGGGCAGCGGACCGACCGGCACTACCACCGGATCGCCGAGGAGATCTACCTGATCCTCGAGGGCGGCGGAACCCTCGAGGTGGACGGTGCGACGGCCGAGGTCGGAGCAGGCGAGGCGATCCTGATCCCGCCGGGCTCCTGGCACGAGCTGGTCGCCGGGCCCGACGGCGTGCGGCTCCTGTGCACGTGCGTTCCGGCGTACTCCTCCGAGGACACGTTCTTCGCCTGAGCCCCGGCTGTCTGGCGTGTGGTGAGGCGTGGGGTCTGGGGTCGCGTAGCGAGCCCTGACCCCTGGGGAGACCGGGAAGCGTGATGCGTGGGAGGTCAGGCGTCCTGCCTGCGGGAGGACGCGGGCCCCGGCCGCTAGATCTTGCGGCGAGGCCGCACCGGGCCCCACTTCGAGTTGCGGCTGCGCGAGGAGTACACGAGGCGCGGCGCGGCGACCTTCATCCCCGTCTCCTCGAACCGCTCGACCTGGCCGTTGAGCCGGGCGACCCGGCTGACGTCTGCCTGCTGGTCGGGGAGGACCAGGGTGACGGCATCGCCTGAGCGGCCCGCGCGGCCGGTGCGTCCGACGCGGTGCGTGTAGGCCTTCTCGTCCTCGGGCGGGTCGTAGTTCACGACGAGCTTGACGTCGTCGAGGTCGAGCCCGCGGGCTGCGACGTCGGTGGCGATCAGCGTCGTGACCTTGCCGCTCTCGAACCGCGACAGCGCCTTCTCGCGCTGCACCTGGGTGAGATCGCCGTGCATCGCCAGGGCGTCGATCTCCACTCCCTTGAGGCGCGAGGCCAGACGGTCGGCGCCTCGCTTCGTGCGGACGAAGACCAGCGAGAGGCCGTCCGCCTCGCGGATCAGGCCGGCGAGCGTGTCGAGCTTCGTGTCGAGCGTGACGGGGACGAAGCGGTGGTCGATCTCCCCGGGCGAGCGGCCGTGCGGCAGCTCGGCCTCGACGCGGATCGGGAAGCGCGTGTAGGCCCGCGCCAGGTCCCCGACCTCTCCGTCGAGCGTCGCCGAGAAGAACATCGTCTGCCGGTCCGAAGAGATCCGCTTCATGATGCGGTCGACCTGGGGCTTGAAGCCCATGTCGAGCATCCGGTCGGCCTCGTCGAGGACGAGGATGCGGACTGCGTCGAGTGAGAGCATGTGCCGGTCGACGAGGTCCTGCAGTCGTCCCGGGGTCGCGACGACGACGTGCGCATCGGAGGCGAGCTTGGCCTGCGCGTGCAGGGCGACGCCGCCGTAGACGGACGCGACCGCGATCCCACGGGGCTTGCCGACTGCGGCCAGCTCGTCGGTCACCTGGACGGCGAGCTCGCGGGTCGGCACGAGCACGAGCGCGGCCGGGCGGGGCTCGGCGGGGTCGAGCAGCGTGACGATGGGGAGCGCGAACGCGAGCGTCTTCCCGGAGCCGGTCGGCGACTTCGCGAGGATGTCCGATCCGCGCATCGCCTCCGGGACGACGCGCTGCTGGATCTGGAACGGGCTGGTGATGCCGCGCGCGGCAAGCGCATCTGCGATCTCGGCGCTCACGCCGAGCGCGGCGAAGGTCTCGTCGGTCATGTGTTCCTTTCGGCCCCACGGGGGCGGTCTCGGAATCCGTCCTGCATCCCGAGTCCGGAGCATCTCCGGGGCCGAAAGCGAACCGATCCCACGGGCACGACACGGCGCCGTCCCTGTGGAGAACGGTAGCAGGCGCGTCGGCGAGGCCCCGGTAGGTAGGCTCGGCGCATGGCCCCGATCTCGTTCGCCCGAGGTGCGCCGGCGCCGGAGTGCCTCGATCCGGCGTTGATCGCCGACTGCGCCCAGGTCGCGCTCGACCGCGACGGGACGACGATCCTGTCCTACGGACAGGGCGGCGGCTACGGGCCTCTGCGGGAGCTCCTCGGTGAGCGGCACGGAGTCGATCCGGTTCGCGTCTTCCTCACGACGGGCGGGCTTCAGGGCTTCGTCTTCTACTCGGCCGTGCAGCTCCAGCGGAAGCCGGGGCGCGTCCTCGTTGAGGCACCGACGTACGACCGGCCGCTCAAGCTGCTCGGCTGGGACGGCGTCGAGGTCGTGGCGCTGCCGATGGACGACGAAGGGCTCGTGCCCGACGCCCTCGAGGCGGAGCTCGAACGGGGCGGGGAGATCTCCTTCCTCTACACGATCCCGACGTTCCAGAACCCGAGCGGACGCACGCTCGGCGAGGCTCGCCGCCGGCGGATCGTCGAGCTGGCGACCGAGCACGCGCTCGACGTCCTCGAGGACGATCCGTACGGGCTCGTTCGCTACGAGGGCACCGCTCCGCCCTCGCTGTTCGAGCTCGAGGGCGGGAAGCACGTCACCTTCACGTCGTCGTTCTCGAAGACCGTCGCCCCGGGGATGCGCGTCGGCTGGTTCGTCGTCCCCGACGGGCTCCGTGCGGCCTACGACGAGCGCGCCGTCTCGACCTACATCTCGCCCTCGCTGTTGCCGCAGGCGACGATCCACGAGCTCTTCGCGCGTGGCGCCTTCGAGACGAACCTCGAGCGGATCCGGGGGCTGCTCCGCGCTCGGAAGGACGCGATGCTGAGCGCGCTGGCGCGCGAGATGCCCGATGGCGTCACCTGGAGCTCGCCCGAGGGCGGGTACTTCCTCTGGGTCGACTTCGGCCCGGGAACCGACGCCGCCGATCTCCTCGCCCGCGCCACCGAGGAGGGCGTCACCTTCGTCCGCGGCACCGACTTCTTCCCGCCCGGCGAGGGCGGCGCCACCGCGGCGCGACTCGCGTTCTCGTACGAGTCGCCGGAGCGCATCGCCGAAGGCGTCGCGCTCCTCGCGCGCCTCCTCTAGCTGCTCCCGGAGCCGGACGCGTCGTCGTGGCGCTTGACGCGTTGGCGCCGGCGCCAGTAGGCGGGCGCGAAGAGCGCGATCAGGGCGCCGAGGCCCATGCTCAGCAGGATGAGGAAGAGCAGCGACGTCTCGGCCGTGAAGAAGACGAAGCTGATCGAGACCTGATCCGTGTTGAGGAGCAGGAAGATCACGGCGTAGACGACGGCGACGGCGCCGAGGATCGCGCGCCACGGTGGCGCCGCCGATGTCTGGTCGGGTCGCTTCTCGGGCAGGTTGCTCACGCGGCGGATGCTATCCGCGTGAGGCGGCCATTGGCCGCAGCACGAGCCGCGGCTGGGGCGGAGGCTGGAGGCCCTCGCGCGTCGCCGAGCGGAACGTCGGGCAGGGCGTGTTGCCGGGGAGCGCGCAGAGACCGGCGCGCCGGAAGTAGCAATCATTGCAGGATGAAACAGTTCGTTTGCTCATGCTTCCAAAAAGATAGGGAACCGCGAGGGGGGGACAGCGGCCATTGTGGCGACGTCTCCGCGGGGCTGCAAGGGGTGCGGCGACGAAATCCCCGCAGTTTGCGGGTTGTCGCCAGACCGGGCGAAACCCCTGGAAATTCCCTACTTCTGAGGTAGCGTTCTCAGAGCGCGCAACGCCTGTTGAAAACTCTCCACAGGGATGACGCGCATGTTCCCTGCATAGCGGCGTGCGACGGCCGCGTTCTCCCCAGCGGGGACGAGAAAGATGTCCGCGTCCGCCGCCTTCACACCGAGCGTCTTCTGCTTGAGGCCACCCACCGGGCCGACGGTGCCGTCGAGCTCGATCTCGCCTGTCGCGGCGACCCGGTAGCCGCGATCGACGTCCTTCCCGAGCTCCTGGAGGACCTCGAGCGCGAACGGGAGGCCGGCGGACGGGCCACCGGTCTCACCGAGCCCGATGTCGACCTTCAGGGGGAGCGCGATCTTCGCGTCCTGGCCCACACCGATCCCGATGATCGGCCGGCTCGCGTCGTCGGGGGCCGGCACGGTCGCGACGGTGCGCACGACGATCGTGTCGCCACGTCGGATCCTCAGCGTGACGCGCTCGCCGGGTCGCACTGTCCCCACCGCCGCTCGCAGCGCGCCGGGCGTCCGCGTCGGTCGTCCGGCGGCCGCCACGATCACGTCCCCCTCCTCGAGCACCCCGTTCGCCGGCACGTCTGCGGCGACCGAGGTCACGAGTGCGCCGCGCGGCGTCGCGGTCACGTCGAGGCCGCCCGCGCGCAGCGCGACCGCCGTGGCGATCTCCTCGGAGCGGGCCATCTCGGCGAGGGACTTCGCGCGTCGCTCCGCGAAGCTCTCGCCTCGGGCGGTGACGGCGTGGCCGGGGACGAGCGACGCGCCGTCGGGACGCAGGAACGGCACGTAGCGCTCGGCCCAGCGCGCCTTGCGCACCGTCACGTCGATCGTGTAGATCCCACCGGCGGCATCCGAGGGATCCTTGCGTCCCTCGATGGTCACGTTGTCCGCGACCGGCTGCGCCTCGTTCGGGACGTAGAGGTAGTCGTCGCTCGGGAGGATGTACGAGACGACGACGACGCCCACGAGGAGCGTGGCGCCCACGAGGGCGATGGTGCCGTAGGGGATCCGCATCGGGAAGCCGCTCAGGTCAGGCCGCGTGCCAGCCCACCGTCGACCGGGACGACGGCGCCGGTCACGTACGAGGCCTGATCGGAGGCGAGGAAGCAGGCGACCGCACCGAGCTCGGCTGTCGTCCCGAGCCTGCCTGCAGGGATCTGGGCGAGCTCCGCCGGGGAGGGGCCATCAGGCCCGTAGAGCGCGCGCATGCGATCGGTCGCGATGCGGCCGGGAGCGATGGTGTTCACGGTGATCCCTTCCGGCGGCGAGCTCGCGGGCGAGCGTCTTCAGCCAGCCCACGACGCCCGGTCGGACGGCGTTGGAGAGAGCCAGGCCGGGGATCGGCTCGCGGACGGAGATGGACTCGACCGCCACGATGCGTCCGCAGTCGCTCGAGCGGAGATGGGGGAGCGTCCGGGCGACCAGCCCGACGAACGGGATCAGCAGGAGCGCGACGGCATCCTCGATCGCCTCGGGGGTCACCTCGACCGCCGTCCCCGGGGGCGGTCCCCCGCCGTTGAGCACGACGACGTCGATCCCGCCGAATGCCTCGAGCGTCTCTGCGACGAGCCGGTCGAGGTGGGCCGGGATCGTGATGTCGCCTTGAACGGCCAGCGCGCCGATGCGCTCGGCCTGCCGCTCGAGGAGGTCGCGCCGACGGCCGAGCATCGCGACGTTCGCGCCCTCCGCGGCCAGGCTCTCGGCGATGCCGAGGCCGATCCCCGCAGATGCGCCCGTCACGATCGCCGTGCGGCCGGAAAGACCGAGATCCATGGCGGTCAAGCCTATCCGGGCGTGTGTTCAGGGCATGCAAACACCGCCTTGCTTGCCGAGAGCGCTCTGAACGAGCAGGCCACCGCCCGCCGGGATCTCACGGGCGGGCTCGCGCCGGATGCCAGACCCCATGCGTTGCGAGAACCAGCGCGGTCGCTGCTGCGAGCGGGGCAGGCTCCGGTGTGCCGGCGCCAGGCTCCGACGCCACGCGACGGACGACACCCTGGTCCGCTGCCACAGGCAGCAGGCCACGTCAGGGATCTGCCCGGCGTCCGCCGCAGGCGGACCCGGGGATACCTGCGGCGTGGGCTCCGCGGATGCGGAGCCCACGCTCGCAAGCGAGCACTGACTCAGCGGTGGGTGAGCACCTGCACGACGTCGCGGACGGCCGCCTCGGAGACGCGGAGCATCTTCTTCTCCTCGGCGGTGAGCCTGAGCCTGACGATCTCCTCCGCGCCGCCGGCGCCGAGCTTCGTGGGGACGCCCATGTAGAGATCCTCGATCCCGTACTCGCCCTCGAGGTACGACGTGCAGGGGAGCACGCGCTTCTCGTCGAGGCAGATCGCATCGACCATCTGGGCGGCCGCCGCGCCCGGGGCGTACCAGGCGGAGGTGCCGAGGAGCTTGACGAGCTCGCCGCCTCCTACCTTCGTCCGGTCGACCATCTTCTTGATGCGCGCCTTCGTGACGAGCTGCTCGAGGGGGATGCCGCCGACCGTCGTCGCCGAGACCACGGGCACCATCTGGTCGCCGTGGCCGCCGAGGACGGTCGCCGTGACCTCCTTCACGGAGAGCCCGGTCTCCTGGGCGATGAAGCACTCGAACCGCGCCGTGTCGAGGATGCCCGCCATCCCGACGACGCGCTCGCGCGGGAAGCCGAGACACGCCTTGGCCACGTGGCACATCGCGTCGAGGGGGTTGGAGACGATCGACGAGCACGGCCTTCTTCGACCGCTTCGAGACCTCCCGCGTGACGTCGGCGACGATGGCCTCGTTGGTCTGGACGAGGTCGTCCCTGCTCATCCCCGGCTGGCGCGGCAGCCCGGCGGTGATCACGACGACGTCGGATCCGGACGTGGCTGCGTAGCCGCTGCCGTCGACGCCGACGACGTTGGGCTCGTAGCCGAGCACGGAGCCCGCCTGGTTGATGTCGAGCGCCTTGCCGGCTGCCCGGTTGGGCACGACGTCGACGAGGACGACGTCGGCGTAGTCGCGTCGGGCGACCTCCTGGGCGCACGTCGCGCCGACGTTCCCGGCCCCGACGACGGTGACCTTCTTCCTGCCGTTCACTTCGCGTCCTTTCCCGCCCCGCGGCGGGCTGCCCGGGGCATGATCGCTGGCGACGTTCGCGCGCAGGGCGCGTGCGCCCGTCGCGAACGACCCGACCGTGCACGGTCGGGCTCGTGCTCCTGCGAGCGTAGTGCATCGGGACGGCGCTGCCGGTGAGGTACCGTCCGCCGCGATGCCGACGACAGACCCGACCCCGAAGGCGGTGCGCACGTGGCCATGACCCTCGACCAGGCTGCCGCCTACGCGGAGGAGCTCGCGGCCCGGCCGGACGCCGAGCGCGACCTTGCCGCCTTGCGGCTCGAGTGGGGCGACGAGCTCGAGGCGGCCGCCCGCGATCCGGACTACCGGGTGCGTGGCGTCGCGTTCCGGGCGCTGGCGCAGTTCCGCTATCGCCAGAAGCTCGAGCTGCTCCGTCGTGGGCTCGACGACGAGAGCCCGGCGGTGCGCGGGTCGGCGCTGATCGCGCTCGAGTCGTTCTCCCGCGACCACCCCGGCGACGTCAACCAGTTCCGCCCGCTCCTCAACGAGCTGGCCGCGCGCGATCCGAACCTCGCCGTGCGCCGGCTTGCGATCGCGTGCTTCAAGAACGGCACTCCCGACCCGGCCACGATCCGCATCCTCGACGGGATCGCAGGCGACGACGAGGCGCCGGCCGAGGTGCGCAAGGCGGCCGCAGGCGTGTCGACGCTGCTCGTCAAGAAGCAGCGTCTTGCGAAGAAGTAATACCGAATAATTCTTCGTATATTATCCCGGCGTGTCTCCTCTCGAGCTCGCCGAGGCGAACCTGCTGTCGCCCGTCGTCCTCGCCTTCGCGCTCGGCGCGCGTCGCCGCGCTCGTCCGGAGCGACCTCTCGCTGCCTCCGGGGCTCGTCGACCGGGCTCTGCTGTACCTGTTGCTCGCGATCGGCCTGAGAGGGGGCGTCCAGCTCGCGCAGGCGGACGCCGGGGAGCTCGTGAGGGCGGTCGCTGACGCTGCTGCTCTGCGTCGTCACGGCTCGGCGTGATGGCCGCGAGCGCCTCGTACATCGCGGCGCCCGCGGCGGTGCGACAGGCGCTCCCCGCTGCGAGCCCCTCCGTCTCGCTCGTGCCTGCGCTCGGCGTGACGTTCCCTCTCAACCTGACGGTCGGGATCCCGCTCTTCTACGCGCTCGCCGAGGCACTCGGCTGAGGCGTCGCGTAGGGTTCGCACGTGGCCAGCCCCGTCGTCGGCGTGATCATGGGCTCTCGCTCCGACTGGGAGACGATGCGGCACGCCGCGGAGACGCTGGAGGCCCTCGAGATCCCGTACGAGCGCCGCGTCGTGTCTGCCCACCGCACGCCCGACCTCCTCTTCGCGTACGCCTCGGAGGCCGAGGGGCGTGGCCTCCGCGTGATCATCGCGGGCGCCGGCGGCGCCGCTCATCTGCCGGGGATGGCGGCGGCGAAGACGACGCTGCCCGTGCTCGGCGTCCCCGTCGAGTCGAAGGCGCTCTCGGGGATGGACTCGCTGCTCTCGATCGCGCAGATGCCTGCCGGGATCCCGGTCGGGACGCTCGCGATCGGCAGGGCGGGGGCGGTCAACGCGGCACTGCTCGCCGCCGCGATCCTCGCGGGGACGGACGCGGCGGTGGCCGAGCGCCTCGCGGCCTTCCGTGCGAGCCAGACGCAGTCGGTGCTCGACCAGCCCGATCCTGCGGTGTGACCGGCGCCCCGGTGTTGCGGAGCGGCCTCGTGCTCGATCTCGAGGAGCTGCTCCCGGGCGTCGCGGAGGTGAGGCGGCGCATCTCCCCGGGGGCGGTCGCGACGGGGATCCCGCTCCACGTGACGGTGCTCTTCCCGTTCGCTCCCGCCGCCGCGGTCGCAGGGCACCTGCCGGAGCTCACACAGCTCCTCCGCTCGCTGGAGCCCGTCACCGTCACGCTCGAGCGTGTCGCGGTGTGGCCGGGAGTCGTGTACGCGGAGCCCGCGCCGAGCCCGGCGCTGCGCGAGCTGATGGAGACGGTGATCGAGGCGCATCCCTCCTTCCCCCCCTACGGAGGCGAGCATCCCGACCCGGTGCCCCACGCGACGCTGGCCGTCACCGAGCCGGGCGACGAGAGCGTCGTGGCAGCGCGGGCGGAGTCCGCCCTCTCGGGGCTGCTGCCGGCGAGCTCCCGGGTCGACGCGGTGACCGTCATGGGCGAGCGCGAACCGGATCGCTGGCAGCCTGTCGAGCGACTGCCGCTCGGGACGACGTCGTGACCCTCGTCGCCTGCATCGGCGGCGGTCAGCTCGGGCGGATGCTCGCGCTCGCCGGGCTCCCGCTCGGCCTCTCGTTCCGGTTCCTCGACCCCTCACCCGATGCGTGCGCCGGCGACGTGGGAGAGCTGCTGGTCGGGGCGTACTCCGATCCCGAGCTCCTGTCACGCCTGGCGGACGGCGCAGACGTGGTCACCTTCGAGTTCGAGAACGTCCCCGTCGCCGCGGCGGCCGCCGTGGGCGCCGTCCCGGGGTGCCGCTCGCTCGAGGAGGGGCAGGACCGCCTGCGGGAGAAGGAGCTCTTCCGCCGTCTCGACATCCCGACCGCGAGGTTCGGGACGCTCCTGGACACGGGGCTGCCGGCGCTCGTGAAGACCAGGAGGCTCGGGTACGACGGCAAGGGCCAGCGGCGCGTCGACGAGCCGGGCCCGCTCGACCCGGACGAGGTCGCCGAGGAGCTCGTCGCCTTCGACCGCGAGCTGTCGATCGTCGCCGTGCGCGGGCGGGACGGCGACACCCGGTTCTGGCCACTCGCCGAGAACGTCCATCGCGACGGGATCCTCTCGCTCACGCGGGCGCCGGCGCCCGAGGCGCCCCAGGCGGAGGCGGAGGCGATCGCGACGGCGCTGCTCGACGAGCTGGGCTACGTCGGCGTCCTCGCAGTCGAGCTGTTCGACGTCGGCGGCCGGCTCCTCGCCAACGAGCTCGCTCCGCGCGTCCACAACACCGGTCACTGGACGATCGACGGCGCCGTGACGTCGCAGTTCGAGAACCACCTCCGTGCGATCCTCGGGCTGCCGCTGGGGGACACCGCTGCGGTCGGTGCTTCGGTGATGGCCAACCTGGTGGGCGGCATCCCGCCGCTCGACGAGCTGCTCGCGCTGCCGGGGGCGCACGTCCACCTCTACGGCAAGCAGCCGCGACCGGGGCGGAAGGTCGGACACGTGACGCTGGTCGACGCCTCACCCGAGACCGTCGACCGGGCGATCGCGCTCGCCGACGACGTGTGGTCGTGAGCGCCTTCGCGGACGCGCCGTGGCCGAGCTGATCCGCACCTGGAACCTGTTCCACGGCAACGCCGATCCGCCGAGTCGCCACAGCCACCTGCATCGGATGGTCGAGCTGGCGGCGGCGGACCGGCCGACCGTCATCTGCCTCCAGGAGGTGCCGGTCTGGGCCCTCGCGCGACTCGACGACTGGTCGGGGATGCACCGTCTCGGCGTCGTCACCCGCCCTCCTCTCTGGCCAGGCCCGCTGAGCGGGTGGGTGACGCGGCTCCACCAGGGGTTCTTCCGGTCAGGGCTCGCAGGGCAGGCGAACGCCGTGCTCGTCGCCCGCCGACTGCAAGGCGGTCGATCTCGGGCACGTGCGGATCAGCGATCACGGCCGCGAGCGAAGGCTGGTACAGGCGGTGCGGGTCGAGGGGATCGGGGTGGTCGCGAACCTGCATGCGTCCAACGAGCTCGCTCGTCCGGAGATCCCCACCGAGGAGGTGCGCCGCGCCCGGGCGTTCGTGGAGTCCGTCGCTCACCCCGACGAGCCGATCGTGCTCGCGGGTGACTTCAACGTCAGCTCGCCGTCGGTCGACGGCTTCTCGGCAGCGGCTCCGGGCATCGACCAGGTGCTCGTGCGCGGCGCACCCTGCACGCCACCGGTCGTCTGGGAGCGACCGCGGCGGACGGTGGGAGGCGTCGTGCTGTCCGACCACGCCCCGGTCGACGTGCTCGTCGGCTGAGCCGCCCTGACTGCGTCGAGGCCCTGGAGCGGCCGCTACCCGGCGTCGGGCGCGGGGGAGATCTCGCGGCGACGGGCGTGCGGATGGGCCTGGAAGTACGACTCGCGGCGGCGGCGATCGGAGACGTGCGTATACCGCTCGGTGGTCGCGAGGTCGGCGTGCCCGAGCATCTCCTGGACGGAGCGGAGATCGGCGCCGCCCTCCAGCAGGTGGGTGGCGAACGAGTGGCGGAGGAGATGCGGATGGACGCGGCCGGGCTCGAGCCCGGCGCGGTCGGCGAGGCGACGCAGGACGAGGAACGCGCCGGCGCGGGTGAGGGCGCCACCGCGGGCGTTGAGGAAGAGGTCGGGCCGGTGGCGCCGGTCGAGGTGTGGCCGTCCCATCGCCATGTAGCGACGCACCGCATCGGCTGCAGGCCGCCCCAGCGGGACGATGCGCTCCTTGCCTCCCTTGCCGAGCACACGCACCACGCGGTTGTCGAGGTCGACGCCGCTGCGGCTGAGCCCGACGGTCTCGGAGACGCGAAGCCCTGCGCCGTACATGAGCTCGACGAGCGCGCGATCGCGCAGCGCGCGCGGCGTCGTGCCGGTGGCGGCGTCGATCAGGCGCTCGGCCTCGGACGGCGACAGCGTCCGGGGGATCGTGCGGGGACGGCGTGGCGGCGTGATCTCTGCTGCCGGGTTGTCCGCCCGGCTCCCGAGGAGGACGAGATGCTTGTAGTACGAGCGGGCGGCTGCGAGACGCCGGGCGATCGTCGAGGGGGCCAGGCCATCCGCGCGCATCCCGGCGAGCCAGGCCTCGAGCTCCTCCGTGGTCGCCTCGCCTGCCGGGCCTTCCCGGTGCGTCGCCAGGGATTCGAGATCGCGCCGATAGGCGTCCACGGTTCGCTCGGACCGCCGCGCAGCGAGCAGCAGGAGGTAGCTCTCGACGTCCGGGTCGGGGGGGCGGCGCGGCACGGCGGGACCCGATTCGGCGGCGCGGAGTGCGCTCCTCTATGAGCGCGGGTGCGTGCGGTCGTAGACGCGGCGCAGTCGGCGGGCGTCGACGTGGCTGTAGACCTGCGTCGTCGAGAGCGAGCTGTGCCCCAACAGCTCCTGGATCGTCCGCAGGTCGGCGCCTCCCTCCAGGAGGTGCGTGGCGTAGGCGTGGCGGAGCCGGTGGGGGTTCGGGAGGAGGCGTCGCAGCGTGCTGGTGTCGAGCCGTCGGCCCCGCGCGGAGAGGAAGACCGCGTCGCAGGCGCGCCGCGCCAGTGCCGGACGCCCCGACCGGAGGTACAGGCCGAGCCTCCAGGCTGCCTCCTCGCCGAGCGGCACGAGCCGCTCCTTCCCGCCCTTCCCGCGGACGTGGAGCGCCTCACGCTCGAGATCGACGTCCGCGAGGTCGAGCCCCACCGCCTCCGCGCTGCGCAGGCCGCAGGAGTAGACGACCTCGACCAGCGCGCAGTTGCGCAGGTCGAGCGGGGCGTCACCGGCGAGCGCGTCGACGATCCCCTCGACCTCGGCGAGCTTCGGGGTCTCGGGGAGGCGGCGGCGCGTGCGGGCCGTGACCCCCGTGTCCGGCACGCGGGCCGCGCCGAGCGTGAACCGGAGGAACGCCCGCACGGCGGAGAGGCGACGCGCGATGGTCGCGGGTGCGAGGCGGTTCCGCGCACGGCCGAGCTCCCCGGTGTACGCGGCGAGCGCACGGACGTCGACGTCCTCGACGTCGAGCCCCGCGTCGCCCAGCCAGCCGGCGAACTGGCGCAGGTCGGACGCGTACGCCCGGCGCGTCGCCTCCGAGAGGCCGGGACTCGCCAGGAACCGGTCGATCGCGAGCGCGGTGTCCATGCGGACGGGTTCGGCCCCGGCGGGCCACCGTCCTGCCCGAAGCGCTCACGTCGGCCTTCGTCAAGTGTCGGCCTCGGATCGGCAGGTCACGACTCTCGTCCGACTGTGCTGCCCCGGCGAGGGGGATGCGTGGTCGCGGGCTCTACAGCTTCAGGGGTTTGCCGCCGCGCGAGCCGAAGGTGAGCCCGGGGGATCGGAGCGCGGGGTTCCGCTTCTGCGGAACCCCGCTTGCGGGGAAGGGTCAGTCCTCGTGGATCCGCGCCTGCAGTCGCGCGGCGTGCACGGCGTTCCGGAGCAGGAAGACGTCCGTGATCGGCCCGACGCCGCCGGGCACCGGCGAGACCGCCTCCGCGACGTCGATCACCGACGCGTAGTCGACGTCACCCACCATCCGCACCTTGCCGGACTCCTCGTCGCGCTCGGGGTTGATGCCGACGTCGATCACGATCGCGCCGGGCTTGACCATCTCGGCGGTGACGAATCGAGGGACTCCGGCGGCGACGACCAGGATGTCGGCGCGACGCGTGTGGTCGTCGAGCCGGCCGGCCTGCGCCGTGTAGTGGTGGGCGCTGATCACCGTCGCGTTGCGGGCGAGCCCGAGCCAGAGCGCGGGCTTGCCGACGTTGTTCGAGCGGCCGACGAGCACGAGGTCGAGCCCGTTGTAGAAGGTCTTCGGGTCACGACCGGTGTCCTCGACGTAGCGGTCGAGCATCCAGAAGACCGAGGCCGGCGTCGACGGCACGAAGCGAGGCTGCCCGAGCGCGAGCAGGCCCGCGTTGTCCGGGTGCACCGCCTCGATGTCCTTGAGCGGGTCGAGCCTCCGGTAGACGTGCCCCTCGTCCACGTGACGGGGCAGCGGACGGAGGACGAGGATCCCCGAGACCCTCGGATCGGCGTTGAGCTTGCCCACGATCGCGAGCACCTCGGCCTCCTCGGCGTCCCCGGGGAGCTGCTCGCACGCATAGCGGCAGCCGAGCTCCTCCGCGAGCCGCCGGACACGGCGCTCGTAGGCGGCGGAGGCGTACTCGTCGCCGACGAGGAGCGTGGCCAGGCCGGGGACGACGCCCGCGGCGGCGAGCTCGGCGACGCCGCTCTCGACCTCCGCCCGCAGCTCGGCCGCGAGATGCTCGCCGTCGATCGGAACGCCCGTCACGCCGCCGGAATCTACCGTCCCTTCCGGCACCATGTGAGGATGTCGCGCGCCGTCGTAGTCGTGCTCGCCGTCGCGATCGTCGCGACCGCCGGCGTCACCCTCCGTCGCGGGGACGACCCGAACGGCGGTGCGGGCGCGGTCGTGCTCGTCGGAGACTCCCTGAACGTCGGCACGGCGCCCTACCTCCGCGACGAGCTCTCCGGCTGGACGGTGCGCGACGACAGCGTCGTCGGCCGCCAGACCGACGAAGGGCTGGACGCCCTCGCGGCGCTGCCCGGCGCCGAGCCCGTCGTGGTCTCGCTCGGCACGAACGACCCGCCGGATCCCGCGGGGTTCGAGGCCGATGTGCGCCGTGCGCTTCGCATCGCGGGGGCCGGTCGCTGCCTGGTCTGGGCGACGATCTGGCGCGACGGCGGGCCGGACGACTCGTTCAACGACGTGCTGCGCGGCGTGGCGGCGCAGGACCGCCGGCTCCGTCTGCTCGAATGGGCGGAGATGCTCGATCGCGACCGGACGCTGCTCGCCCCCGACGGCCTGCACGGCAGCCCCTCGGGCTACGCCGCGCGCGCGGTCGAGGCCGCGCGCCTCGTCCGCGACTGCCCCGCGGCTGGGACGCAGGTCTCATGACGCGGATCGTGGCGTTGCCCACGGGAGCGGAGGCCAGGCTGACGAACGAGGGCGCCCCGCTCGGAGCGGTGCTCGTCAACGGCGGCACCGCGCGGGCGGTGCCCGGCACCTGGAGCGCGACCAGCGAGCTCCTCACGACGAGCCTCGCGCCAAGCTTCCCCGGCGTCACGTTCGCCGAGGTGCGCTACCGGGTCAAGACCTGGAACGAGCTCCCGTCCTGCATCGCCGACGCCGAGGCCGCGCTCGACCTGGTCGACGGGCACGGCGTCGACACGGCGATCCTGATCGGCTTCTCGATGGGCGGAGCGGTGTCGATCGGCGTCGCAGGCCACGAGGCGGTCGGAGCCGTCGTCGGCCTCGCGCCCTGGATCCCCGAGCGGCTCCCCGTCGACGGCCTCCGGGGGAAGCGGTTCGACGTGATCCACGGCAGCTGGGACCGGTGGCTGCCGGGGATCCCCGGAGTCAGCCCCACGATCTCACGTCGTGGGTTCGACCGGGCCCGCTCGCTCGGCGTCGAGGGCAGCTACACGCTGATCCCGCGTGGACTGCACGGCGCCGCCGTCCGGCGTCCGTCCGGCGAGCTGCAACGCCTCCCGGGCTGGCAGGAGTGGATCGATCACGTTCGTGCGGCGCTCGAGCGGTTCGTCGCGCACTCCCGCCGAGCGGAAGCCGGATCCGCGAAGACGTAGAGGCTAGGCGAGCCGCCGCCGATCCCGCTGCGTGGCGTCGGGGATGCGGACGTCCCAGGCGAGGCCGGCACGCTCCAGCCCGCGGATCGTCCACCACGAGAGGTCGAGCTGGAAGCGGTCGAGCCCGTGACGCGCCGAGCTCGGGAAGGCGTGGTGGTTGTTGTGCCACCCCTCGCCGAACGTCAGCGCTGCGATCACCCAGTTGTTGCGGCTCTCGTCACGGGAGCGGTACGAGCGACGCCCGAAGAGGTGGCAGATCGAGTTCACCGAGAACGTCGCGTGCTGGTAGGCGAAGATCCGGATCAACCCGCCCCAGACGAGGGCCTGGAACCCGAGGGAGACGCTGAAGCCGCCGACGAGGTACCCGATCGTGAACGGGATGGCGAAGGTCAGGACGACCCACAGGAAGTAGAGGCGGTCGACGCGGCGGACGACGCGGTCGTCGTAGAGATCCTTGCCGTACTGCTCGCCCCGCTCCATCCCCTTGAGGTGGAAGAGCCACCCGACGTGGGCGTGCACGAAGCCCGTGACCGCGCCCCAGACGCCTGGCTTGCGGCCTGCGTGCGGGGAGTGCGGGTCGCCCTCCTGATCGGAGAGCGCGTGGTGCTTGCGGTGGTCGGTCACCCACTGGGTCACCGGCCCCTGCATCGTCATCGACCCGAGCACTGCGAACGTCCCGCGGAGCCACGGCTTCGTCTCGAAGCTGCGATGGGTGAACAGCCGGTGGTACCCGACGGTGATGCCGAGGCCGCCGAGCACGTAGAGGGTGACGAAGAGGACGACGTCGATCCACGACAGCGCCACGCCCCAGAGGAGCCCGGCGGCGAAGAGCAGCCCGAGCGGCGGCACGACGACTGCGATCACGGTCACGACCTGACTGCTGCGGGAGGTCCGCTCCCTGACGGTCGCGACCTGCACGTCCTCCGGCGCAGCCCTCTCGACTACGGCCATGATGGACTCATCCGCCTGTCCTCGAGCGACGAATCATCCCTGATGAAGATAGCGATCATCGGTACCGGCATCGCCGGGCTCTCGGCGGCTCACGTCCTCGGCCGCTCCCATGCGGTCGAGCTGTTCGAGGCGAACGACTACCCGGGCGGGCACACCAACACGCTCGACGTCGGCGGGCTGGCCGTGGACACCGGCTTCATCGTCCACAACCGCGAGACGTACCCGCTGCTCACGCGGCTGTTCGACGAGCTCGGCGTCGCGACGCGACCGACGGTGATGAGCTTCTCGATGTCGTGCGCCTGCGGCGTGCGGTGGTCGAGCCGGCGGCCATGGCGGGCCGGGCGGCTCCTCGGCGAGATCACGCGGTTCCTGCGCTCGGCGGGGAGCGCGGACGTGGAGGGCAAGACGTTCGACCGGTTCCTGCGCGACGAGGGGTACTCCGACGCGTTCCGCTGGCACTACCTCGTGCCGATGACCTCGGCGCTGTGGTCGGCGGCCCCAGGCGCGTCGCTGTCCTTCCCCGCCGCCTTCGGGGTCGGCTTCTTCCGCAACCACGGGATGCTCGGGCTGCGTCGCCGTCGCTGGCGCACGGTCGTCGGCGGGAGCCGCGAGTACGTGCGGGCGCTGCTCGCCCGTCAGCCGCTCACGCTGCAGATCGAGCGGCCGGTGCGGTCGGTCGCCCGCACGGCCGACGGGGTCGCCGTCCGTCTCGCCGGCGACGACGTCCAGCGGTTCGACGCGGCCGTGATCGCGACGCACGCGCCGACCGCGCTCGCGCTGCTCGAGCGACCCACCGCCGACGAGTCGTCGCTGCTGGGCGCGTTCGCCGTGACCGAGAACGAGACCGTCCTCCACACCGACGCCCGGCTGCTGCCGGAGCGTCACGACGAGCGGTCGGCCTGGAACTACCAGTCGCCCGGGTGCGGCGTGCACGCGCTGCAGCCGACCGTCACCTACTCGCTGAATCGCCTCCAGGGCCTCGACGACGCAGAGGAGTGGTGCGTGACGCTCAACCGCACGGCGGAGATCGATCCTGGGAGGATCGTGCGTGTGCTGCGCTACGCGCATCCGCAGATGAGCTTCGCCGCGCTGGCCGCTCAGGCCGAGATCGGACGTCTGAACGCCGACCGGCTCGCGTTCGCCGGCGCCTGGCAGGGGTACGGGTTCCACGAGGACGGGATCCGCAGCGGCGTCGCGGCTGCCGCGAGCCTGGGGGCGAGCTGGTGAGGTCCGCGCTCTACGCCGGCACGGTGATGCACGCGCGCAAGGCTCCTACGGAGCACGTCTTCCGCTACCCGGTCTACATGACGCTGCTCGACCTCGAGGAGCTCGCCGAGCTCGACCGGAGCCTCCCGCTCTTCGGCTGGAACCGGCGGGCCGTGACGAGCTTCCACGATCGTGACCACGTCGACGTCCGCGCCCACCTGGACGCAGCGGGGATCGAGCTGGGGGAGGGAGGGCGCCTCGAGGTGCTCACGAACCTCCGCGTGCTCGGTCACGTCTTCAACCCGGTCTCGTTCTGGTGGGGAAGGCGGCCCGACGGCACCACGGCCGTGGTCGTCGCCGAGGTCAACAACACGTTCGGCGACCGGCTGCCCTACGTCCTGCTGCCGCAGGAGGCGTCGGGCGAGGTCGGGGCGCGAACCGTCTGGGAGACCGAGAAGCGCCTCCACGTCTCGCCCTTCATGCCGATGGACCAGTCGTACACCTGGTGGATCTCGGAGCCGGGCGACCAGCTCGCCGTGCGGATGGACGTCCACGAGGAGGGGATGCCCGACTTCCACGCGACGCTCGTCGCGCGGCGCATCCCGTTGACGCCGGCGTCGCTCCGCTCGCTGCTCGTCCGCTACCCGCTGATGCCCGCGGCGGTCGTCGCGCGCATCCACTGGCAGGCCGCGCGGCTCTGGCTCAAGCGCGCGCCGTTCCACCGGCGCCCTCCGTTCGTCCCCGGCAGGGGGTCGCTGAGACCGTGAGCGTGTTCGGGAGCCTGGCGCAGCGGCTCGTGCTGCAGGCGCTCGAGGGCGTCCAGGGCGGCGAGGTCGTGCTGCGGTTCCCGGGCGGGCGCGGGCGCCGCTTCGGCGACGGAGCCGGCCCGACCGTGCTCGTCGACGTCCGGCGCCCAGAGGCGCTCTGGGAGAAGCTCGGACGCCGCACGCGGGTCGGGGTCGGCGAGGCCTACGTCGACGGCGATTGGGACTGCGACGATCTCGTCACGCTGTTCTCGATCCTCGGGCGCAGCCTCCACGCCTCCTCGGATCACCCGGCGATCCGACAGCTGTTCCGCCTGCAGGAGCGCCGGCCGCACCTGCCCGAGCGCCAGACCCTGACGGCGGCGCGGGACAACATCCACGCCCACTACGACCTCGGGAACGACCTCTTCCGGCTGATGCTCGATCCAACGATGGCCTACTCCTGCGCCTACTGGGAGCGCGACGCGATGACGCTCGAGGAGGCCCAGCACGCCAAGTTCCGCCGCATCTGCGAGAAGCTCCGCCTCGGCTCCGACGACCACGTCCTCGAGATCGGCTGCGGCTGGGGTGGGTTCGCGATCCACGCTGCGCAGCAGCACGGGTGCCGGGTGACGGGGCTCACGATCTCGCCGTCCCAGGCTTCGCTCGCACGGGAACGGGTGGTCGAGGCAGGCGTGGACGACCTCGTCGAGATCGTCGAGCGCGACTACCGGCTCGTCGAGGGCTCCTACACCCGCGTGGTGTCGATCGAGATGTTCGAGGCGATCGGCCTGGCGGAGTACGAGACCTACTTCCGGACGATCGACAGGCTTCTCGCACCCGGTGGGGTCGCGGTGATCCAGACGATCGGCGTGCCCGACGACCGCTTCGAGCGCTATCGCCGCACGCCCGACTGGATCCAGCAGTACATCTTTCCGGGCTCGCTCCTCCCGTCCGTCGGGGCGATCGCGCGTGCGGTCGCGACGACCCACCTGATGATCGCGGGGCTCGAGGAGATCGGGTTCGGGTACGCGCGGACGCTCCGTGAGTGGCGGGAGCGCGTCTGGCAGAACGTCGATGCCGTGCGTGCGCTCGGCTACGACGAGCGGTTCCTGCGCATCTGGACGTACTACCTGGCCTACTGCGAGGCGGGCTTCGCGATCCGCGCCCTGCGTGACGTGCAGGTCGTGCTGACCCGCTCGTTCGACGACACCCTGCCCCGGCTTCCGTCCGTGCGCCCGACGTATTGATCGCCTACCGGATCCTGCGCACGGCGCTCGGGCCGGTGGTCCGCGCCGTCTGGCGGCTCGAGGTCGACGGGCTCGAGCGACTGCCGCCCGGAGCGTGCGTGATCGCGCCCAACCACGACTCGCTCAGCGACCCGTTCTTCGTCGGGGTGGCCCTCCCGCGGCCGCTGCGCATGCTCGGCAAGGCGGAGCTGTTCCGGTTCCCGCTCGGCGGGATCCTGCGCTCCTTCGGCGCCATCCCGGTGGTGCGAGGAGAAGGGGACTCCCGCGCGATCGCCGCCGTGGTGGAGGCGCTGCGCGCGGGTGACACCGTCGTGATCCATCCGCAGGGAACGGTGCTCGGCCAGCCCGACCGGCGCTGGCGGCGCGGGGCGGCGCGCGTCGCGCTCGAGGCGGGCGTGCCGATCGTGCCGGTCGCCCTCGTCGCCACCGAGCGCGTGCTGCGTCCCACGACGATGCGGATCGGGTTCCCCGCCGTGCGCGTCGTCGTCGGCGAGCCGATCGAGGTGGAGAGCGCCGTGGCGCCGACGGAGGAGACGGCCTCGGTGCTGACGGAGCGCGTCCGGGTCGCGGTGGAGGCGCTTCGCGCTCCGTTCTACGCCGACGCCGTCGGCTGAGGCCGGCGCCCCCGATCGCCGCGCCCGGCCGGGGGCGTCCGGAGCCGACACGGACGTCACGCCGGTAGGCACTCTCCGGGAGTGCCCGGCCGCCGCTTCGACGCGTTCACCGCCCCCGACGCCCCTGTGCGGCCAGAGGATCCCGCCGTCCGCAAGGCGAACCTGCGCCGGATCTTCCCGCTCTTCCGGGCGTACCGCGCGCGGCTCGCCGCGGTCTGCGGTCTGATCGTCTTCTCGGCCGCGCTCGGCGTGATCCCGCCGTTCCTCCTCCGCGGCGTGCTCGACACGGCGATCCCGGAGAACGACGTGCAGCTCCTGACGCTCCTCGTGGCCGGGATGATCCTGATCCCGATCGCGACGGGCGTCGATCGGCGTGTTCCAGACGCTGCTCTCCAACCAGGTCGGGCAGGCGGTGATGCACGACCTGCGCACGTCCGTCTACCGCCACCTGCAGCGGCTCTCGCTCGCGTTCTTCACGCGCACGCGGACGGGCGACGTGCAGAGCCGGATCGCCAACGACATCGGCGGCATCGACAACGTCGTCACCTCGACCGCGACCTCGGTGCTCTCCAACGTCACCACCGTGCTCGCGACCGTCGTCGCGATGGTGTTGCTCGACTGGCGGCTCGCCGTCGTTCGCGCTGATCCTGCTGCCGCTCTTCGTGTGGCTCACCAAGCGGGTCGGCGACCAGCGCAAGAAGGTGACCGCGGAGCGCCAGGCCTCGCTCTCGGACGTCTCGTCGATCGTGCAGGAGTCGCTCTCGGTGTCGGGGATCCTGCTCGGCAAGACGATGGGGCGCTCCGACGATCTCGCCGGTGCGCTTCTCCGACGAGTCGCGCAACCTCGCCGACCTCGAGGTGCGCAGCAGGATGACGGGCCGCTGGATGATGGCGGCGATCCAGATGACGTTCGCGGTGATGCCGGCTCTCGTCTACTGGTTCGCGGGCTGGACGCAGGCGCACGGCTCGGCGGCGATCACGATCGGCACGCTCGTCGCCTTCACGACCCTGCAGACGCGGCTGTTCTTCCCGATCGGCAGCCTGCTCGGCGTGCAGCTCGAGGTGCAGAGCTCGCTCGCGCTCTTCGACCGCATCTTCGAGTACCTCGACCGGCCGATCGACATCGTCGAGGGCACCCGGACGCTCGACCGTCCCCGCGGCGACGTCGTCTTCGAGGACGTCTGCTTCCGCTACGACGAGGACGCCTGGACGCTGAAGGACGTCTCGTTCACCGTGCCCGCGGGCACGAAGACGGCGCTCGTGGGCGAGACCGGCTCGGGAAAGACGACGTGCGGCTACCTCGTCGCCCGGCTGTACGACGCGACCCGGGGCACGCGTCACGATCGACGGCGTCGACGTGCGCGACCTCACCTTCGCGTCGCTCGCGGCCACGGTCGGCGTCGTCTCCCAGGAGACGTACCTCTTCCACGCGACCGTCCGCGAGAACCTGCGCTTCGCGAAGCCCGACGCGACCGACGAGGAGGTCGAGGAGGCCGCGCGGGCCGCGCAGATCCACGAGCTGATCGCCTCGCTCCCCGACGGCTACGACACCGTCGTCGGCGAGCGCGGCTACCGCTTCTCGGGCGGCGAGAAGCAGCGCATGGCGATCGCGCGCACGATCCTTCGCAACCCGCCGATCCTCGTCCTCGACGAGGCGACCTCCGCGCTCGACACGCAGACCGAGCGCGCTCGTCCAGGAGGCGCTCGAGCGGCTCGCCGAGGGCCGCACGACGATCGCGATCGCCCACCGCCTCTCGACCGTCCGCGACGCCGACCAGATCGTCGTGCTCGACGGCGGCAACGTCGTCGAGCGCGGGCCGCACGAGGAGCTGCTCGCGCTCGGCGGCCGCTACGCGACGCTCGTCGAGCGTGACGCCGTGATCGACGTCGCCTGAGAGCCGGAAGGGTGTGCGCATGTTGCGGCTCTGGCGTCCGGCTTCGCCGGACGCCAGAGCCCAGCTGGCCAGGTCGCGTGGGATGACACGCCGGGGTCTGGGGTCGCGCAGCGAGCCCTGACCCCCTGCCGTGACGCGCATTCCACCGACACCGACCGAGCTCCCATGACCATCCCAACGACATCTGCGGACCGCATCGCGAGTAGGAGCCCGTGACCACGTTGCGGGTGGTTCCCCTGCCATTCTCCTCGCGCGGCGTCTAGCGTACGGTCGACCGCCCGGGCTGCGCTGCGCGCCGGGCCTCTGACGTGAGACATCCAGCCAAGGAGCTTCGATGACCACTCTCTCCGGCCCCGTGGAGCTCGAGCGCCACGGACTCACCCCGCAGGGCGACGTCGTCCACAATCCGACGACGGCCCGTCTGTACACGCACGCGCTCCGGAGCGGGATCGGCCGCCTCGCGCACGGCGGGCCGCTGGTGGTCGACACCGGCGCCCACACGGGTCGCTCCCCCAAGGACAAGTTCGTCGTTCGGGAGCCGTCCTCGGAGGATCGCATCTGGTGGGGTGACGTCAATCAGCCGCTCGCGGAGGAGCACTTCGAGACGTTGCGCGCGAAGGTCGTCGCGCACCTCGACGCGCAGGAGACGCTCTACGTCGTCGATCACTTCGCGGGCGCCGATCCCGACCACCGCATCGGCGTGCGCGTGGTCACGGCGAGCCCCTACCACGCGCTCTTCGCGAAGACGATGTTCATCGTCCCCCGGCCGGAGGAGATGGAGGACTTCGTCGCGGACGCGCTCGTGCTCCATGCGCCCGAGATCACGGCCGACCCGGAGACCGACGGCACGCGCAGCACGACGTTCGTCGTGCTGCACCCGGGGCGCACCGAGTTCCTCGTCGGGGGCACGCACTACGCCGGCGAGATCAAGAAGGGGATCTTCACGGTGATGAACGACCGGCTCCCGCTCGAGGGCGTGCTGCCGATGCACTGCTCCGCGAACGTCGGCGAGGACGGGCGGGTCGCGATCTTCTTCGGGCTCTCGGGCACGGGGAAGACGACGCTCTCCGCAGACCCCTCCCGCTCGCTGATCGGGGACGACGAGCACGGATGGGGCGACAACGGCGTGTTCAACATCGAGGGTGGCTGCTACGCCAAGGTGATCAGGCTCTCGGCGGAGGCGGAGCCGCAGATCTGGCGCACGACCCGCACGTTCGGGACGATCCTGGAGAACGTCGTGACGACCGACGACGGCGTGCTCGACCTGGACGACGACGCGAAGACCGAGAACACCCGCGCCGCGTACAAGCTCGAGCGGATCTCCAACGCGCTGCCCACCAAGCAGGCGGGGCATCCGAGCTCCGTGATCTTCCTCACCGCGGACGCGTTCGGCATCCTGCCCCCGATCGCTCTGCTCACGCGCGATCAGGCGATGTTCTACTTCCTCTCGGGGTTCACGGCGAAGCTGGCGGGGACGGAGATGGGCGTCACCGAGCCGCAGCCCACCTTCTCCGCGTGCTTCGGGGCGCCGTTCCTGCCCCAGCCGCCGTCGGTGTACGCCCGGATGCTGGGCGAGAAGCTCGACCGGCACGGGTCGAGCGTGTGGCTCGTGAACACCGGGTGGACAGGAGGGTCGTTCGGAGTCGGTCACCGCATGCCGATCACCGCCACACGCGGGCTGTTGCACGCTGCGCTCGACGGGACGCTCGACGAGGTGGAGTTCCGCACCGATCCCGTCTTCGGGTTCGAGGTGCCGGTGCACGTGCCCGGGGTCGACGAGCACCTGCTCGATCCGCGGGGCACGTGGGCCGACCGGGCCGCGTACGACGCGAAGGCCGCGGAGCTCGCCGCGATGTTCCGCGACAACTTCGCCGCCAAGTTCGCGGACGCGGGCGAGGAGATCGCGGCCGCCGGCCCGACGGGATGACCGTCCGGCAGCTGCGGCTGAGCGTCACCTGCGACGACTACGACGCGGCGCTGCGGTTCTACCGCGACGTCCTCGGGATGACGGTCGAGGGCGTCTACGCCGGGCCGCACGGGAGCGAGGTCGCGATCCTCGACGCCGGCCGGGCGACGCTCGAGCTCGTCGACCCGGCCTACGCCGCGTACATCGACGAGGTCGAGGTCGGACGTCGCGTCGCGGGGCACGTGCGGGTCGCGATCGAGGTCGACGACGTCGCAGGCGCCACCGAGGGCGTGCGTGCGGCCGGCGCGATCGTGCTCGCCGAGCCGACACGGACGCCGTGGGGCTCGCTCAACGCCCGGTTCGAGGCGCCTGCGGGGCTGCAGCTGACGCTGTTCGAGGAGCTCGGAGCCGACGAGCCGGTGTGAGGCCCGGAACGAGACCGTCGGGGGTGTCGGCGTGAGGGTTGGAACCGCGTCACGGCGTCCCCATGCGCTAGGTTCCGCAGAGATGGAGTCCCAGTTCGACGTGCTCGTCGTCGGTGCCGGCTGCGCAGGGATGCGCGCCGCGATCGAGGCACACGACAAGGGCGCGAAGGTCGCGGTCGTATCGAAGCTCCACCCGACGCGCAGCCACTCCGGTGCGGCCGAGGGGGGCATCAACGCGGCGCTCGGCAACACCGCCGAGGACAGCCCCGAGAAGCACGCCTTCGACACGGTCAAGGGCTCCGACTACCTCGGCGACCAGGACGCGATCGAGATCTTCACGGCGGAGGCGCCCGGCGACATCTACCAGCTCGAGCACTGGGGCTGCGTCTTCTCGCGCAACGACGAGGGCAAGCTCGCGCAGCGCCCGTTCGGCGCCGCCGGCTCGCCGCGCACCGTGTACGCGGCCGACATCACCGGCCACGTCCTGATCCAGGTGCTCTACGAGCAGATCCAGAAGCGGATGGCCGAAGGCATGGTCGTGTTCGAGGAGTACTTCGCCTTCCGGCTCGTCGAGGAGGACGGCCGGTGCGCCGGCGTCATCTGCTGGGACCTGATGAACGGGGGCGTGAAGGCGGTCTCCGGGCACTCGACGATCCTCGCCACCGGCGGTGCCGGACGGCTGTTCCGCGCGACGACGAACGCATACGCGTGCACCGGCGACGGCATGGCGATGGCTCTGCGCCTCGGGCTCCCGCTCAAGGACATGGAGTTCATGCAGTTCCACCCGACGACGATGTACCCGACGGGGATCCTGATCACGGAGGGCTGCCGCGGCGAGGGCGGCTACCTGATCAACAAGGACGGCGAGCGGTTCATGAAGCGCTACGCGCCGAACGCGCTCGAGCTCGCCTCCCGCGACGTCGTCTCCCGCTCGGAGACCACGGAGATCGAGGCGGGGCGGGGCGTCAACGGGTCGGTCTTCCTCGACCTCCGGCACCTCGGTGCCGAGAAGATCCTCTCCCGGCTGCCGGGGTCGCGCGAGCTCGCGATGACGTACGCGGGCGTCGACCCGATCTACGAGCCGATCCCGGTCCGACCCGGGGCCCACTACCACATGGGCGGCGTCGCCTGTGACAACTGGGGCCTCACGGGTCTCGAGGGCCTGTACGCCGCCGGCGAGGTCGCCTGCGTGTCGGTGCACGGCGCGAACCGGCTCGGTGGGAACTCGCTGATGGAGACGATCACGTTCGGCCGCCGTGCGGGTCAGGCCGCTGCCGAGTACGCGCTCACGCGCAGCGGCTCGGGCAACGGCCATGTCGAGTCGGCGCGCGCGGACGCCGAGGCCTGGGTCGGCGGGCTGCTCGCGAGCACCGAGGGCGAGCGGCCCTGGCAGATCCGTGACGAGCTCGGGACGTCGATGCTCGAGAACTTCGGCGTCTTCCGGCGGGCCGAGAAGATGGCGGCGCAGGAGGAGATCATCGGAGGGCTGCGCGAGCGCTACGACCGCGGCGTCGTGATCGAGGACAAGGGCGAGATCTTCAACAGCGATCTCACGCAGGCGATCGAGCTGGGCTACCTCCTCGACATCGCCGCGTGCATGCTCCAGGCCGGGATCGCGCGCAAGGAGAGCCGTGGCGCGCACTCGCGGCCGTACGACTTCCCCGACCGGGACGACGAGCACTTCCTCAAGCACTCGATCACGCACTGGCGCGACGGCGAGCCGCAGCTCTCGTACGGCGACGTGCGCATGACCCAGTGGGAGCCCATGGAGCGGAAGTACTAGGAGGCCCGGTGAAGGTCGAGCTCAAGATCTGGCGCTACGACGGGACGACGGGGCAGAAGGCGCTCAAGCCCTACGAGATCGACGTCTCCGACGAGGCGACGCTCCTCGACACGCTCGACGCGATCAAGGATCGCGTCGACGGCTCGCTCGCCTACCGCAAGAGCTGTCGGATGATGATCTGCGGCTCCTGCGGGATGCGCGTCAACGGTGGCGCCGTGCTCGCCTGCAAGACGCGCGTGGCGGACATCGTCGCCGACGGCCAAGTGCCGGTCATCTCGGCGATGGGGAACCTCCCGGTCGTCAAGGACCTCGTCGTCGACATGGATCCCTTCTGGCACAAGATGCGCGCCGTCGAGCCGTGGCTGCAGCCCGGCTACGACCAGGCGACCGAGAAGGAGAACCTGATCGCCCAGACGCAGATGAACGTGATCCACAAGGAGTCGCTCTGCATCAACTGCGGGTGCTGCGTGAGCGAGTGCAACTCGATGGAGTCCGATCCCGAGTTCCTCGGGCCGGCCGCGCTCGCCAAGGGCTTCCGCTTCGTCGGCGACGTCCGCGACGCGCGCACCGTCGAACGGCTCGAGCAGTACTCGGACCCGCACGGGATCTGGGACTGCACCCGGTGCTACTTCTGCAACGAGCGCTGCCCGAAGGGCGTCGACCCGCGCGATGCGATCGCGAAGCTCGGCGCCGAGGCGATGCATCACGGCATCGACCGCGACATGGGCGCGCGGCATGCGAAGTGGTTCGTCGTCTCCGCGAAGACCACCGGCTGGCTCCGCGAGACGGAGCTCGTGCCCAAGACCCAGGGCATCGTGAAGTCGATCAAGGAGATCAAGTTCGCGATGAGCTTGCTCCCGAAAGGGAAGGTCCCGCCCCCGTTCCCGCCGCACGTCGCGGAGAACGTCGAGGAGTCCCGCGGGCTCTACGACCTCGTCAAGGAGCAGGGGCGCGACGGCGCGCTCGGGATCGTCCAGGGCGAGAACGCCCTCGGACGGCTCGAGGGGATGCACGGCCACGTCGAGCACCCCGAGCACCCGTACGACTCACCCGACTCCTTCGCGCGTCCGTTCCTCCCGGAGGAGGAGCCCGAGAGCGCGCCAACGGTGGGAGGCTAGGATCGTGGGCGTGCGCACCGTCGCCTACTACAAGGGCTGCCTCGCGAGCCTCTCGGCGAAGGAGCTCGACATCTCGACCCAGGCGCTCGCGCCGAAGGTCGGGATCGAGCTGATCGAGCTGACCAAGGTGACGTGCACCGGCGCGGGCGACATCCACGAGGCGGAGCCCGACTACTACGTCCATCTCAACGCACGCATCCTCGCCTACGCGGAGCAGACAGGCTGCGACACCCTCATGACGATCTGCAACGTCTGCACGCTGAACCTGCGGCAGGCGAACCATCAGCTGCAGATCGACGAGGCGCTGCGCGAGCGGGTGAACGACAACCTCGAGCGCGTCGGTGCGCCGCGCTACAACGGCACCGTCGACGTCAAGCACTTCCTCTGGCTGATCGCCGGGGAGCACTTCGGCCAGCTCCAGGCCGCAGCGCATCACGGCCTCCGTGGGCTCAAGATCGCGCCGTTCTACGGCTGCCAGATCCTCCGCCCGTCGAAGCTGATGGGGTTCGACAACCCGGACAACCCCGACTCGCTCGAGCGGATCATCCAGGCGTGCGGCGGCGAGGCGGTCGACTACCCGGCCAAGGTCAAGTGCTGTGGCTTCCCGATCATCCAGGCGCGCGAGGAGACGGCGCTCGCCGAGCTCGTCCAGCCGATCGAGCAGGCGATGGAGGCGGGAGCCGACGCGATCGTGACGCCGTGCCCGCTGTGCCACCTCTCGCTCGACGCGTGGCAGTCCAAGCTGAAGAAGCGCTACGGCAAGGACTTCCAGATGCCGATCCTGCACCTCTCACAGCTCGTCGGCGTCGCCGCCGGGCTCGACGACGCGGAGCTGAAGTTCAAGCGCCACGTCGTGAGCGTGCAGCCCGTGGTCGACAAGCTCTCGCTCTAGCGGGCGCTTTCGCTTGCGCGAAAGTGCCAGAGGATCCGATCCGCTGGCCGGGGGTGCCTTGTCGCCGCCTCTCTGGCGCTTTCGCGAAGCGGAAGCGCCTGGCACGGTAGACCGATGATGTGGGCCTTCACCTTGCTCGTCGCGATCGGTGTTGTCGTGACGGCATATGCGTGGTTCGAAGCCGGGTGGCTGCGCACCCGGGTGCTCGAGCTCGAGCTGCCGGGGCTGCCTCCCGGGCTCGAAGGGCTGCGGATCGGCCACCTCTCGGACTTCCACCTGGGGGCACCGCTGAGCCGGGGCAACGGCGCGAGCGTCCGCGCGGCCGCATGGCTCGCCGACCGGGCTCCCGAGCTCGTGGTGGTCACCGGTGACCTCGTCTCGCACCCGCGCGGTGAGCCGCGGCTGCGGAAGATCATGGCGCTGCTCGACGACCCGCTGGTGGTGCTCGGCAACCACGACGTCGCGGTCACGCGTGACCCGTTCTCGCGGGCTGCCGAGCTCGACGACCTCGCAGACGCCACGCTGCTCCGAGACGAGGCGGTCGACCTGATCGTGCGCGGCGTCCGCGTGCAGGTGGTGGGGGTCGACGCCGAGCAGTACCCGGACGGCGAGGCACGTCCCTGGACCCACGTCGACGCCTCCGTGCCGCTGAGGCTCCTCCTCTGCCACTTCCCCGGGATCGTGCGGCGCGTGCCACCGGGGATGTTCCACCTCACGCTGGCCGGGCATCTCCACGCGGGGCAGATCTGCGTCCCGGTCCCCGGGCGCGGGCCGATCACCCTCGCCCATCCGCGTGCCCGCTTCGTCGCAGGTGTCTACTCGACGCCGGCCGGCACGCTCCACATCTCGCCCGGCACCGGGACGACGTTCGTTCCCTTCCGGCTGTTCGCCCGGCCCGAGGTCACGGAGCTCGTGCTGCGCTCCCCCGCGGCGGGCTGACGGCGACGTAGACTGTCCCGGGTGGAAGGGCACTCGGTCATCTCTGCCGACCTGCTCGGCAAGTACGCCGCGGACGCCGCCCTGGAGATCTCGGGCGTGAGCGGGCTGGTCGAGAGCCCCATGCACCGGCATCGCGGGGTGCGCGTGGTGGACGAGGACGGCGCGGTGACCGTCGAGCTCCACCTCGCGGTCGATCGGGGCGCGGACGTGCCCGCGGTGGGAGCCGCCGTGCAGGAGCGGGTGATCGCGTACCTCGCGCAGATGGCCGACGTCACGCCACGCGCGGTCGACGTGGTCGTCGACGAGATCGGAGCCCCGGCCGCCTGATGGCCCAGCGCGTCTCGGGCCTCACCCGCGGGACGCTCCACTCCGCGCCGGGCGTCTGTCGGGACTGCGTCTGGTGGCAGTCGCGCGGGAACCGCACGGCCTCGAAGGAGCGCTGGACGGAGCGCGTCGAGGACGAGTGGGGCGAGTGGGGGACGATCTACCTCGACGACGACGGTCGCTTCCTCGGTCTGATGCAGTACGGCGCCTCGGGCCTCTTCCCCCGTGCTGCCGACCTCCCGGCCGGGCCGCCGTCGGAGGACGCTGCGCTCGTCACCTGCGCCTACCTCGCCCGGGGGGCGGGGGACTGGGTCGAGAAGTCCCTGCTGCTCGCCGCGATCGGGGAGTGCCGCGACCGGGGAGCGGAGGCGCTCGAGGCGTTCGCCTACCGCTACTCCGAGGACGCGACGGAGGAGGAGCGGTTCCGCACCCACCGCACCGTCTTCCCGCGTGACTTCCTCGACGACTTCGGGTTCAGGACGCTCCGCGTCCGTGGTCGGGTGGAGCTCTGCAGGCTCGAGCTCGGGGGACTGGCGCCGGTGGAGGAGGGCGCCCGAGCGCGCGTGCTCCGCGTCGTGCAGGAGGCCTTCACGCCACCGATGCCGACACCGACGCCCCACGGTCCGTAGCGGGGCGCCGGGGCACAGCACCGCTAGGCGACGGCAGCCCCCGCCAGCAGCAGGTCGGCGATCTGGATCGCGTTCAGCGCCGCTCCCTTGCGCAGGTTGTCGCAGGAGAGGTAGAGCGCGATGCCGTTCGGCGAGGCCGCGTCACGCCTGATCCGACCGACGAGCACCTCGTCGCCTCCCGCGGCCTGGGCCGGCGTGGGGAACGCCGGCAGGTCGAGGACGCGAACGCTCGGAGCGCTGCGCAGGATCGTCGCTGCCTGCTCTGCGGAGAGCGCGTCCTCGAACTCGGCCCAGATCGCCTCGGAGTGGCCGACCATCACCGGGACGCGCACGCAGGTCGCGGAGATCGGCAGGTCGGGGAGCTCCATGATCTTCTGCGTCTCCGCGCGCAGCTTCGACTCCTCGTCCGACTCGTCGCCCTCCCACGACCAGTCCATCACGAGATCGTGCTCGCGCGGATCCTCATGGGCGAGACGATCCATCCGCTGCGCGCCGGCGCCCGAGACGGACTGGTAGGTCGAGACGTGCACCCGCGTGAGCCCGGCCGCCTCGTGGAGCGGCTTGAGCACGCAGGTGAGCGGGATCGTGCAGCAGTTCGGGTTCGCGACGATCCTGTCGCGCTGGAGCGCCTCGAGCGCACGGTCGCCGTTCACCTCGGGGACGACCAGCGGGTAGCCGTCGACGAGGCGATACGCCGACGACTTGTCGACGCAGATCGCACCAGAGGCGGAGGCGGGAGGGACGAGCTCGCGGCTCGCCGACGTCCCCACCGAGAAGAGGAAGAGGTCGACGTCGCCGGCCGAGAGCGCCTCCGGGGTCGCCTCCTCGACCGTCACGCTGCCGTCGCCGAAGGGGAGCGCGGAGCCGGCGGAGCGGGCAGACGCGAAGGCGCGCACGTGCTCGTGGCCGCGCTGCGCGAGCAGCTCCAGCGTGATCGTGCCGACCGCGCCGGTCGCGCCGACGATGCCGATCCTCGGGGCCATCAGACGGCCCTCCCATCGGGCTGGGCGGACATCGGCTGGCTGCGGCTCGGCATCGTGTCGGTCTCCTCCATGATCCAGGTGCCCTCGGCGTCGTCGAACGCCGAGCGGACGTGCAGACGGACGCCGCGTTCGCGGGCGGCCTGCACAGACCGTAACTGCAGCACCTGAGCCCCTGCGGCGGCAAGCGCCTCCATCTCGGCGAAGGTCAGCCGCTCGAGCCGGCGCGCGCTCGCGTCGTGCCGCGGGTCGGCGGTGTAGACCCCGTCCACGTCCGTGTAGATCTCGCACGCGTCCGCGCCGAGCGCGGCGGCGAGCGCGACGGCGGTCAGGTCCGAGCCGCCACGTCCGAGCGCGGTGACCTCGTGCTCGAGCGAGACGCCCTGGAAGCCGGCGACGAGCACGATCCGCCCCGCGTCGAGCGCCTCCTCCACGCGACGGGGGCGGAGCGCCACGATCTCGGCCTCCCCGTGGACGGTGTCGGTGTGGATGCCCGCCTGGGAGCCCGTGAGCGAGACCGCCTCGTGCCCGAGGTCGTCGAGCGCCATCGCGCAGAGAGCGCACGACACGCGCTCACCGGTGGTCACGAGCATGTCCAGCTCACGCGGATCGGGGCTCGGCGAGACGGCGTGGGCGAGCTCCACGAGCTCGTCCGTCGCGTGGCCCATCGCCGAGAGCACCCCCACGACGCGATCACCGCGCTCGTGGGCAGCCGCGAGCCTCCGTGCTGCCGCGCGGATCCGCTCCGGTGTCGCGACGGACGTGCCGCCGAACTTCATGACCGCTACGGCCATCACCAGGACCTTGGTCGTTCCGGTCGATGTTCCTTCCCGGGCCCTTGCCGGTCTCGCTCCTTCGGCGGGCGGGGGTCGCTGCGCTGCGGTGGGGCGTGGCTTCAGCCGCGCCCCTCGGCGTGTGTGCGCGTCCTCACCTGATGGCTCGGCGGATGCGGTCTAGGCCGGGCGACGCCCGGACAGCGCGCGTCCCAGCGTGACCTCGTCGGCGTACTCGAGATCTCCGCCGACGGGGAGCCCGCTCGCGAGTCGCGTCACGGTCACGCGGTCGCGCAGCCGCTCCGCGAGGTACGCGGCCGTGGCCTCGCCGGTCATCGTCGGGTTGGTCGCGAGCACCACCTCGGTCACCTCGCCCCGACCGACCCGCTCGAACAGACCGGCGACCCGCAGGTCGGACGGCTCGACGCCGTCGAGGGGCGAGAGCGCGCCGCCGAGGACGTGGTACAGCCCCCGGAACTCGTGCGTGCGCTCGAGCGAGAGGACGTCGACGGGCTGCTCCACGACGCAGATCACCGTGCGGTCGCGGCGAGGATCGGCGCAAACGCGGCACAGCTCCTCCTCGGTGAGGTTCCCGCACTCGCGACACGCGCGCACGCGCTCCTTGACCTCGGTGATCGCCGAGGCGAGCGCTCCCGCCTCGTCCGGTGAGACGGAGAGGAGATGGAAGGCCAAACGCTGCGCGGTGCGCGTGCCGATGCCCGGCAGCCGCGTCAGCTGCGCGACGAGGTCCTCTATCGCGGGGCTCAGCACGCCGGCAACGTTAACCGTCCACGCCGGACGTGGCCGTTCCGTAGAGGCTGATCTCGCCGAACGACTCGAGCCGCTTCTCCACGAGCCCGATGAACGCGCGCGTCGCGGGGGAGATGGGCGCATCCCGCCGGGCGATCAGCGCGAAGGCCTCCCAGATCGGGTCGACGAAGCCCGCGACGTGGAGCGCACGGACCCCGCGCCGGTCGCGCAGCACCGCCCGCGAGACGACCGTCGCCCCGATCCCCTTCTGGGCGAGCTGGAGCGCCGCCTCCATGTCCTCGACCTCGACGACGGGAGCGAGCGTGACTCCTTCGAGCTGCGCCCTCTCGACCAGCTGTCGCCGCGTCGGGTCCGCCTGCCCGAACCCGACGTCGTAGAGGACGAGCGGAAGGTCCGCGAGTCGCTCCATCGTCAGCGGCCCCGACACGTGCTCCGGGTCTCGGCTGACCACCGCCAGCTCCTCGCGATGCACCGGTCGCACGTCGAGGCCGTCGTCGTCGACGGGGAGGACGACCAGCGCTGCCTCGAGGCGCCCCGCCCTGACGGCATCCGCGACGAGGGAGGAGTTCTGCCCGACCAGGCGGAGCCGCACGTCCGGGAAGCGGCGGCGGAACTCGGTCGCGAGACCGGCGACCAGGTACGCGGAGGCCGTGCCGAACATGCCGAAGCTGAGCGTGCCGCCATGGAGCTCCCGCACCTCGCGCACCGCGTCGCGCGCCTGTGCGACACCCGCGAGGACGCGCTCCGCCTCGGGACGAAAGGCGCGCCCCGCCTCGGTGAGGACGATGCCCCGGCCGACGCGCGCCAGCAGCTCGACCCCGAGCTCGGCCTCGAGCTGGCGCACCTGCTCGGAGAGCGACGGCTGGGCGATGAAGAGCGCACGTGCCGCCGCGGTGAAGGAGCCGTGCTCGGCCGCGGCGAGGAAGTATCGGAGCTGCTGAAGAGTCATAGGTTTTACCTATTGCTAGTAGAGTATACTGCGAGTACGACCTACTAGTTGCGTGCCGTACCTTCACGGCATGGACTCGTCGACCCGCCTCTCGCGCCTCGGCGTCGCGCTCTGCCTCGCGGCGGGCGTGGCGTTCGCCGTCCAGCCCGTGCTGGGCACGATCGCGCTCGATGGCGGCGCGGAGATCGTCCCGATGCTCGGCTGGCGGTACCTGCTGGCCGCCGTCCTGCTCGCGGTGATCGCCCGCCGTGGTCTGCGGGCGATGCCTCTGCGCGTGATGCTCGTGGCGTTCGCCCTCGGGCTCGTCCTCTACACCGCCGACTCGTTCCTCTTCTACTCGGCGCTCGAGCGGACGTCGGCGCCCTTCGCCACGCTGCTCCACTACGCGCACCTGGCGCTCGTCGTCGGCGCTGCGGCGCTGCTCGGCCGCGAGCGGCTCGATGCCCGCCGCGCCGCGGCGCTCGTGGCGATCCTCGCCGGTGTCGCGCTCGTCGGCGGTGGCGCAGTCAGCCCCGACCCGCTCGGCGTGACCCTCGCGATCGGCGCGGCCGTCGTCTACGCCGTCTACATCCTCGCCTCCGACCGACTGCTCCGCGGAGTCGATCCGGTCGCCTACGCGGCGGTGCTCACGACGGGCGCGGCGGTCGCCTTCCTCACGGTCGGCGGAGCCCAGGGGAGCCTGCTCCACGTCGGCGGCACGTCGGGGCTCACCGCGATCGTCGGCGGAGCCGTCGTCGGCAGCGCGTTCGCCCTCACCGCCTTCCTCTCCGGGATCCGACTCGTCGGGCCCGGCACGGCGTCGCTGCTCGTCACGGTCGAGGTGCCCGTGGGGCTCACCCTCGCGGCGCTGTTCCTCGGCGACCGGCTGGCGACGCCGCAGCTCGCCGGCGCCGCGGTGGTCGTCGCGGCGATCGTGCTCCTCCAGGTCAGGGTGCCGAGGCTGGGCGCGCTGCGCGCGGTGCGCACCCTGGGTGCGTCGCTCGCCCGGCTCGACCGGGACCCGGTGCGCGTGCACACGCAGCGCGCGACTGATCCCTTCCTCACCGCCGCGTAGCGGGCCGGCGGCCCCGGGCGGGCTACATCCCCGGCAGCCCCAGCGCTCCCAGGTCCGGCATCTGCGCGCGGAGCTTGGCCTCGACCGCCTGCTGGGCGCTCCGGATCGCCTCGTTCGCGGCGGCCAGGACCAGGTCGCCGAGCATCTCCGGGTCGTCCGGGTCGATCGCCCGCGGGTCGATGGCGATCGCGATCAGCTCGCCGGAGCCGTTCGCCTTGACGGTCACCATCCCGCCTCCGGCGGAGGCCTCCGCGATCTCGCTCGCGGCCTCCTCCTGAGCCCTGGCCATCTGCTCCTGCATCTGCTGCGCCTGCTTCATCAGGGCGTTCATGTCGAGCTTCACGTGGTCTCCTCCACTTCGGTCGCGTTGAACTCGTCCTTGAGGAGCGAGAGGAGCTCGTTCTCGCCCATCGGCTCGTCTGCGGTCGTGTCGCCTCCGGTGTGGGCGGCGGCGATCTCCGTGACGATCGCAAGGCGCTTCCCGGTCACCTCGTAGAGGGCGTCGCGCACCATCGCGTTCGTCTTCGGGTCGTCGAGCCGGCTGCGGTGGAACTCCGCGCCGTGCGCGAACGCGAGGGTCACGGCGTCGTCGGTCAGGGCCGAGGGCGTCGCGCCCTCGAGGAGCGTCGCCGTCGGGATCGACCGCTCGCGGAGCGCGGGCAGCACGCTTCTCGTCCAGGAGTCGCGGAGCGTCTCCAGCGTCAGCTCGTGCGTCGGCGATGGCGCCGCGGCCGTCGTGCCCTCGTCCACAGCAGGCCCGGCGGGCGGAGCGGGGCCGTCGCTCGTCGCCGCGCCGACTCCCTCCACGGCGTCGGCCGCTGTGGCGGGCTCACGGGGCGGGGTCGCGGCGGGCGTGGGGGGAACGGCCGGCCGCGGGCCCGCAGGCTGGAGGGTCGTCCCAGGATGGACCCGAGCCTCGATCAGCTCGACCCTGTGGGCCAGCGACTCGCGCGAGAGGTCGGCATGTGGCCGGGTGACCTTGACGAGGGCGAGCTCGAGCGGCAGGCGGGGGTCACCGCCCTGGCGGTCGTCGTCGATCGCCACAGCCAGCAGGTCGATCAGCCGCAGCACCGTCGGCTCGGGGAGCTGGTTGGCCTGCTCGCGCAGGCGCTCGGCGTGCTCCTCGGTCACCGGCAGCGAGTCGGGCACCTGGCCGACGTGCTGCACGAGCAGCAGCTGGCGGAGGTGCTCGACCAGGTCCTTGACGAGCTGGCCGAGGTCCTGGCCCTGCTCGGCGAGCTCCTCCACGAGGGTGAGCGCGCCGGCCGTGTCCCGATCGATCACGGTGTCACAGAGACGCACGAGCGCCTCCTCGTCCACCGTGCCGACGAGCTGCATCACGTCCGGGACCGAGACCTCGTTGCCCGTCGCCGCCGCGAGCTGATCCAGGATCGAGATCGCGTCACGGAACGAGCCGCCGGCGGCGCGGGCGATCTGGGCGAGCGCCGCGTCGGGAGCGGTGATCGACTCGCCGTCGCACACGCGCCGCAGCGCGGAGACGAGCTCCCGGAGCCGCGGAGGGTGGAACGAGAACGTCTGGCAACGCGAGCGGACCGTCGCGAGCACCGAGTGCCGCTCCGTGGTGCAGAACACGAAGACGAGGTGGGGCGGCGGCTCCTCGATCAGCTTCAGCAGCGCGTTCCAGGCGGCCGGGGTGAGCTGGTGGGCCTCGTCGATGATGTAGACCTTGAACGAGCCCTCCGCGGGCTGGAGCAGCGCCCGCTCGCGGATCTCGCGCACGTCGTCGATCCCGCGCTGCGAGGCGGCGTCCATCTCGATCACGTCGAGCGCCGTACCGTCCGCGATCGCGCGCGCCACCCTGGCTGCCGGGTCGAAGTCCGCGTTCGGGCCGCCCTCCGCGTTCAGGGCCTTCGCGAGGATCCGTGCCATCGACGTCTTGCCCGTGCCGCGCGGGCCCGAGAAGAGATACGCCTGGCGCACCTGCCCGGTCTCGATCGCGTTGCGCAGCGTCCGGACGACGGCGTCCTGCCCGATCACGTCGGCGAAGGTGAGCGGGCGGTAGGTGCGATACAGGGCAGCTATCTCGGAGCCTCGCGGTCGGCGGGCACTTCTCGTCCTGCGGACGCGAAGTGCCAGAGGAGCGAGGTGGCTGTGGAGTGATCGGTGCCGAGGAGGCGCACGCGTGCACGGTTCGGGATGCGATCGTGGGGAGCGCCGATCATGGGGGTGACGATACTCGTTGACGCCGGAGAGGTGCGGTCGGGCATCCCCTCCATCCTTCGCTCGCTGGGGGCGACGATCAGCGTTCAGCAGCTGCCTGCGGGCGACTACCAGGTCGGCCCGCGCGAGGTCGTCGAGCGGAAGACGGTTGCCGACCTCCACCGGTCGATCGCCACCGGTCGGCTGTGGCGACAGCTGGAGAAGATCCGCCGTGGTCACGACCGCGGGTGGCTTCTCGTCGAGGGCGGGCCACTGGATGCGGGGCAGATCTCGGCAGAGGGCGTGCGCGGCGCGCTCCTCGCGGTGATCGAGACGGGGATCCCGCTCTTGTGGAGCACCTCGCCGCGAGACTCGGCCCTCTGGCTCGTCCGAGTCGGCCGACGCGTCGCGGCGCAGGAGTCATCTGCTGCCGGCTTCTGGTCGATGCGGCCGGCGCGCGCGGCCGCGCGGACGACGCCGACGACGCTGCTTAGCGTCGTGCCGGGCATCTCACCGCGACTTGCCCGTGCCCTGCTCCGCGAGTTCGGCTCGATCGAGGCGATCGCCGCTGCGTCACCGAGCGAGCTCCGCCGCATCGGCGGGATCGGCCCTCAACGCGCCACCTCGCTCCACGCGTTGCTGAAACGCCACCTAGTCAGCTCCTCTGGCGCTTCTCGCGAAGCGAGAAGCGCCCCTGGGAGGATGGTCCCTTGCTACCGTCCCGCTGCCCGGTCGCGCTAGGTGGGGAGTCAGCGGTTCCCTGAACCCGAAATCCGCTCCAGCGGGACCGAACGCCGTCCGAGGGCGGCTTCGTCGGGCATGGGTCCAGGCACGTGGTGTTGACAGGCCGGGTCCCGCGCACTGGGAGCGTTCGAACCGCGTCAGGTCCGGAAGGAAGCAGCGCTAAGGACTCCCTCTCAGGTGCCGCGGTACCGCCCGGCCCGAGCCGGCGACCTGGGTTCCACCCGGTGAGGCCCGTTCGACGACGGAGTGCGCGACCGGGCGCTCTCTCGCCTCCTCCCACATCGTGCCTTCGTCGTGGGGCGCTTGCGTGCAGGCCCACGCCCCACGACGAGCGTCTACTGGCCGTACAGGGTGCGGAGGCCGATCAGCTGCCAGGGCGCGCCCAGCGGGAGCGCCTCGTGGGCGTCGCCGACTGCCTCCTCGACGGTCCGGCCGCCTCCGATCGTCCACCAGCGGCGGCCGCTGGGCGTCTCGAAGTCGGCCTGGAGGACGACGGGCGATGGAGCCCGTGACGCCCGGGCAGGAAACGGCAGTGGTGGTCTGCGGAGCGTGGTGTCGGCGAACATCTCTGATCCCTCCTCGGGTCTCGCTCGGTGAGTCCAGAGCGTCGCTTGCGGAGAGCCCCGGCGCAGTGCGGCGCGCAGGCGAAGGCAGGGTGCGGCAAACCGCCCGGTTCGCCTCGCGCGCATCCTCGACCTAGGATCCGCCTCGTGTACGATGAACGTGTGCGTTGGTCGAGAGAGGTCGTCGTGCTCTACCTCGTGATCGAGCACTTCGCCGACCGCGATCCCCGCCCGGTCTATCGGCGCTTCGCCGAGCGCGGCCGCCTGGCTCCCGAGGGCCTCGAGTACCGGGGGAGCTGGGTGACGGTGGACCTCGCGCGCTGCTACCAGGTGATGGAGTGCGACGACCAGGCGCTGCTCGAGGAGTGGATGGCGCAGTGGGAGGACATCGTGCGGTTCGAGGTCGTCGAGGTCGTGGGATCGGCCGACAGCCGCCAAGGCCGTCGCGCGCCTCGACGAGCAGAGCTGAGACGCAGGACAGCGGAGCCGCAGGTGCGATGCCGCGCACGGCGGCTCAGCGTCGTGGGCTCACGTGCGGGCGGGGATCTGGCGTCGAGCTCGCGCTCATCTGGCTCGTCCACATCGGTGTCGACCGGGCTGTGGGTTACGGCCTGAAGTACCCGGGAGGGTTCCGGGAGACGCACCTCCAGCGGGTGTAGCCGTGCGCCGGCGGTGAGACCGGCTCGCCGGTCACCGCCGCCAGGTGAACGCGTCGGGGATCTGCTCGCGCGCGTGCTGGGGTGGGAACGGGATGTAGCTGGGGTTCCCGTCCACGAGCACGCCGTTCGCGGGATCGTCCCGGACGATCAGCGAGAGCGAGCTGGCCGTCCAGCCCCAGACGACCTCGCGACGGTCGGGAGGCAGCCTGTCGGCGAGCGCGACGACGCCACGCGTCGCACGCACCTCGCTGCGGAATGCATCGAGGCTCCGCGACCAGTCGATCACGCTCGGCCACGTCGACGCGACGAGAACGGAGCAGAAGGCGACCGGGAGGGCGATCGTCCATCGTGGTGCGCTGCTCGATCCAGTTCGCGGCGCCGTCGACGGGTCCCGGCCACGGATCCACAGCGCGAACAGGAACCCCGTCAGGAGGAGGGCGGTGAGCAAGCCGCCGCCACGCGCCGCGAGGGCGTCGACGTCGGTCAGCTGGAGCAGCCCGAGGGTCGCGACCGTCCAGCCGAGGAGGCCCAGGACGAGCAGGATCGTGCGGGCCGTAGAGCGCCTCGGGGCCGCGATCGCGGCGATCAGGGCGGCAGCGCCGGCGATGGCGAGGTACTGCGGCCACGGCTTCAGCAGGAGGACGGTCGCGATCAGCCCTTGTCCGCTGGACCGTCGGACCGCCTCGGGATCGGTCGCGCCGGCCACGAGCGCCACCACGGCGAGCAGTGCGACGATCGCGCTCGCTGTCCGCTCGCCGACCGAGGACGCGCGGAGCGCGCGCCAGCCCGCCCAGCAGGCGAGCAGAGGCCCGGTGAGCGTGGCGCCCTGGTACGTGGCGACGAGGATCAGCGAGACGGCGCAGGCGAGCACCCCGCGCCACCACCCCCAGGCGCGCGGCTCCCACAGGAGCACGGCGACGAGCGCGGTGAGCGGCGCGAAGAGGATGATCTCGCTCACGTTGAAGAGCCATGTGGAGCCGGCGGAGACGCCGGCTGCCATCGTGACCGCGGCGAACGCGAGGCGGTCGGTGCGCGCCAGCACGATCGCCGCACACCAGGCAGCCGCGGGGAGGACGATCTGACCGACGCCCAGCAGGATCGCCAGGGCGTGCGTGTCGGTGACTCCCGCGCGAACGGAGGCGACGACAGGGCCTTGTCGGAGGACGTTCGCGAGCGCCCGTCGCTCGAACCCGCCGTTGAAGAAGTCCTCCGTCCCGATGATCCGCACGAGGAAGTAGGCGCCGTCTCCGAGGAGCGCGAGTCCGCTCCAGGCCATCACCGCAGCCGTCCCGATCAGCAGCGCGCACGGCACCAGGGCGGCGGCGAGAGGCACCGCTCTCGCTCGCGCGGTGCTCTCCGGGAGCGGGTGCGTGCTCGCTGGTCCTCTGCTCACCAGGCTCCCTTCGGTCGGCGTCCGGGTGCAGTGCCGCACCGAGCGGCCCACGCTTCGACTCGCCGGAGACGACAGGGAGTTCTACACGCTCGACTTGCCGGCATCGGCGAGGGGGTGGCAGCTGCCGGTCGCGGAGGCCCTGAGGTCGCCCGTCGGCGACCTACGCAGTAGGATCGATGGCTGTCGCACGCTCACCGAGCGAGGGACGCTCCGACCGTGACCGTGGTCGACCGAGCGTCCATCGCGGGAACGGCAAGGAGGAGGGCATGGGCGGGTCGGTCGCCGGCGAGGGTCAGTCCGCAGCCGAGCTCATCTCGAACAGGATCGCCGAGCTCGGAGACTGGCGCGGGGAGACGCTCGCTCGCATGCGCACGCTCATCACGGAGGCGGATCCGGACGTCGTCGAGGAGTGGAAGTGGAGAGGAACCCCGGTCTGGTCGCACGACGGCATCATCTGCACCGGGGAGTCCTACAAGCAGGTCGTCAAGCTCACGTTCGCGAAGGGCGCGTCCCTGGAGGATCCGGCCCGACTGTTCAACGCGAGCCTCGAGGGGAACGTGCGCCGCGCGATCGACATCCGCGAAGGGGAGGCGGTCGACGCGGCCGCGTTCAAGGAGCTCGTTCGTGCGGCGGTCGCCCTCAACGCCGCGACGGCGTCGCGGCGTTCACGGCAGCGGAAGATCTAGGCCGTCGGCGCTGCGCACGAGCTGCGGGCAGCGGAGCGCGAGCGCGTCGAGGAACTCGCGCTTCTCGGCCGGCGAGATCATGAGCTTGCGCTCCCCACCGTCGTCGGTGCGGTGGGCTATCCGCAGCCGGTCGAGCGAGCAGGCAGGGCTCGAGAGAGGGTTCCGCGTCGGCTCGACCGAGACGATCGCGTCGAGCGGGATCCGCCACCGAAACGGCCCTCCCCTGACGCTCAGGTCGCGCTCACCGATGCGATAGCCCGTCCCGTAGAGCACCCAGAGCATGAAGGCGGCGCCGCCGAGCTGCACGAGCACGAGGGGCAGCTGCGACCAGCCGAGGTCGTCGGCTGCGAGCGGGAGCCACGCCGTCCCGACCAGCAGCAGGCACGCGAGCCAGACGACCGCGACGAACCAGCCGTCGCGCTTCGAGGGGAAGTCCTGTGGCATCGGGACGAGGCTATCGCGGCGCGGTCGTTCGAGTTGACGCCCGCCGGCCGGTACCCACGGGCGAGGGGAGCATCGAGGGCCAACGCTCGTCCATCCCTGACACGGATGACACACCCGACTCGAGCATCCATGCGCGGAACGGCTTGAGACGGACGGGGGTGATGATGATGATGATGGGCGCACCTGGGATCGAACCAGGGACCTCTCGCGTGTGAAGCGAGCGCTCTCCCGCTGAGCTATGCGCCCGGGAGGAACGGAAGGCTAGCGCACGCGCCAGGGTCGAGTCGGCCGGCAGCGGTGGCTTCTGAGCCTGTGGTCGACGTCCTCGCGCGGCCGTCATGGCACGATGCGCGCGTGGCGGCTCTCGATCCCACGACGCTCGGTCACCCGGAGCGAGCCCTCGACCCGCGGGAGTGCGCCGAGATCGCGAGGCGTGCGGCGGGTGAGGTCGAGGCCGGGTCGCTGGACCGCTCGGGGCCGGGGTCTGCGGAGCTCCTCTGGCGGACGACGTACTCGGAGGCCTGGCTCAACACGTGGTGGCAGCCGCGCGACTCGGGCTTCCACGACCACGACGGGTCGTGCGGTGGCGTCTACGTGATCGAAGGGTCGGCCACGGCCGAGGGCCTGCCCCTGGACGGGGTCCGGCGGCCCCGGAAGGTCAAGGCGGGTGAGGTGTTCTCGTTCGCCGGCGACGCGATCCATCGGGTCGATCACCATCGCGGGGCGGTGACGATCCACGTCTACTCGCCGCCGCTGCGGTCGATCGGGTGCTACGAGGTCATTGACGGCGAGCTCCGGCGGACGCCGGCGAGCGCTGACGAGCCGTCGCCTCCGAGCGTCGCGCTCAGCGCGCTCCTCGGCTGAGGGTCAGTCGAGCACCCAGAGATCGTCGGTGATGATCGGCACCTCGGCGCCGTCGTGCGTGACCCCGACGACGTCCACCTCGGGGCCCCCGATCATCAGGTCGGTGTGCACGGTCGAGTCGTTGTAGCCGAGCTCCTCGAGCTCGTGCTCGTCGAGCTCGCCGCCGTTCGGGAGGGAGGCGTGGATGCCCTGGCCGTAGGCGATGTGACAGGCCGCGTTCTCGTCGAACAGCGTGTTCTGGAAGGTCAGGCCGGTGCGGCGCACGCGTGACTCGCCGTCGACGAGCGCGACCTCGCCGAGCCTTCTCGCACCCGGATCCGTCTCCATCTGCGCTCGGACGGCGTCGAGCCCGCTCGTCGCGCGGACGTCGACGATCTCGCCACCCTCGAAGTCGAGCTCGAGACCGTGGACGACGGTGCCGCCGAGGGCGAGAGGCATGGTCGAGCGAACCGTGCCACGCGTCCGGCGACGGTCGGGCGTCGTGAACACCTCCTCCGTGGGCATGTTCGCGACGTGGGTGATGCCGGCGACGGTGGTGTCGGCACCCGCCACCCAGCGGTGGCCGGGGATGAGGCCGATCTCGAGCTCCGTGCCGGGGCCGCGGAAGCGGATCGCGTCGAACCGTCGTGCGTCGAGGGTGGCGGCACGGCGATCGAGCCGTTCGAGGTGCTCGTTCCAGGCTGCGACCGGGTCGTCCTCGTCGAGCCGCGTCGCGGTCGCCACGGCGGCCCACAGCCGCTCGACGTCCGGCTCTCCGAAGATCGCGGTCGCCCAGCCGGCGTTCGGGTAGCCGATGATCGTCCACTGGACGAGGCGGCGGTTCTCGGCGTCGAGCATCCTCCGCGCGACCTCCCGGGGCCGGGTTCGCGCGACCCTTCCCTGGTCGAGGTCGGCAAGCAGCTCCGGCTCCGAGTCGCCCGTGACGAACACGATCGCGCCGCCGTTCTCGACCATGTGGTCGATGAGCGCGAGCGACCACGGCGGTGACCACTCGAGCGTCTCCTCCGCCGCGTGCAGGATCCTGGCCCGACGCACGTGGTCGTCCCGGTAGGTCGTCTCGACGTACGACGCGCCGTTCTCGTAGGCGATCCGTGCGATCGCGCGGACGAAGGCAAGGTGCTCGGGCCCCGCCGAGATCCGGAGGACCTGCCCGGGCTGCACGTTCACACCGACCTCGACGGCCAGACGGGCGTAGCGCTCGAGCCGGACTTCGGGATCCACGACGGTGCAGCCTACGTGTCGAGCGGGGCCACCGGCCGGGTGAGCGGCCGGGCCGAGCACGTCGAGGGTCTGGTTCCGCCGGCTGCCGTCCGCGACGCCGTGGTAGGTTCCCGGCCGTGCTGGTCGCCTCGATCACGACCCTCGGCAAGACCGTCCTGCTCGTCGTCGCAGGCACGTTCATCCTGTGGTCGCTGTACACGGCGATGGTCGTCCCGAAGAAGCGGCCGGGATTCCCGAAGCGACTCGACGCGTTCGTGCTCGTCTCCGCCGTGCTGCTGATCGCGCAGATGGGCGCCGTCCTCTGGGTGACGGGCACGCAGGAGGTCGAGGAGGAGACGGCGACCGAGCAGCCCGAGACGCTCCCGGAGACCGTGCCCACCGAGACCGAGACGACCGAGACGACCCCTGGGGCGGCCGCGGGCGACGCGGCCGCGGGCAAGGCGGTGTTCGCCAGCGCCGGCTGCGGGAGCTGCCACACGCTCGCCGACGCCGGCGCGACCGGCGCGGTGGGGCCGAACCTCGACGAGGCGCAAGCCCTCTGCGGAGCTCGTCGTCGACCGCGTCACGAACGGCAAGGGCGTGATGCCCCCGTTCGACCAGCTCTCCGAGCAGCAGATCGCCGACGTGGCGGCCTACGTCTCCTCGGTCGCCGGGCAGTAGTCCGCACATCCTGGCTACCCTGTCGGCGCCCGGAGAGGTGTCCGAGCGGCCGAAGGAGCGCGACTGGAAATCGCGTAAGTGCTGAAAGGTGCTTCGCGGGTTCAAATCCCGCCCTCTCCGCTTAGGGTGGGGGGAAGCCTGCGGTTTCCCCCCACCGTCCCCCCTTCCCTTGCGGGTTCGGCCGGGCGAGTCGCTCAGGGCCTCCCGGCCGGCAAAGCCGGCCTTCGGCCCCGATCCGCGGCGACGCGGGTGCGGAGCCTCCAGCATGACGCGCGGCGAACGAGCACGGTTTCACCGTTACCACTCCCTGCGGGCCGGGCCACTCCAGACCCCACCGGGGCGAAGACGGCCGGGGTCTGGGGTCGCGAAGCGAGCCCTGACCCCACGACCGGGAAACGCGCCGTCCCATGACCTCGAGCCGGAGTCCTGGAGCCGCGCCCGGCGGAGACGCCGCTCGAGCGGCGCTCGCGATCTTCTCGACCAGAGACGGCGGGGAACCGGCACACTTCCCTGATGGACGAGCCCGCTCTCCACGCGCACGCGACTCGTCCGGGCGAGGAGCGCACCGCCCGCCGCCGCCGCGTCGCCTCGGCGACCTGGCGCGCGCCCACCACCGGACTGATCCACGGCTTCCTCGACCTCGACGTCACGGCAGCGGAGACGTGGTGGCAGGCCCGGCCGGGCGTCACGCCGACGCACGTGGTCGGCTGCGCGATCGCCCAGTGCCTCGTCGCGTTTCCCGACGCACGCGGGGCGATCGTGGGTGGCCGGATCCGGATCCGGCCGACCGTCGACGTCGGCTACGTCGTCGACCTCGACGGCCGTGACCTCACGTCGACCTGCATCCGCGACGCCGACCGGCTCGATCCCGTCCAGCTCGCGGAGCGGCTGACGAGGCGCGCGCAGGAGGATCGCCGCGGCGACGACTCCGAGCTCGGCCGCGCGACCTTCGTCGCGTCGAAGGCGCCGATCGGGATCAGGCGGGCGTTCCTCTGGGCCGGAGGCGTCTGGGCCTCGGGCTTCGGGCGGCAGCTGCGCCCGCTCGGGCTCGGCCGCGATCCGTTCGGCTCGGTTCTCATCTCGTCGGTCGGGATGCTCGGCCTCGACACCGCGCTCGCGCCGGCGCTGCCGTATGCGCGCAACGCCGGGACGGTCGTGGTGGGCGAGGTGACCTGGCAGCCGCGTGTCGTCGAGGGGGAGATCCTGCCGCGTCGCGTGCTGCGGATCGGCGTGACGCTCGACCACCGGCTCGTCGACGGCGCGCAGGCGGCGACGATGGCGCAGATCGTCCGCAAGACCGTCGAGCGTCCCTGGACGGCATGGGGCGGACCCGAGCCCGACGCGCTCGGCGCGTCGCCCGACGACGACCGGCCCGGCCTCGAGCTCGTCTCCTAGGGCGTCCGGCTACTCGCGGCGGAGCAGGCCGCGCAGGAAGTCGCCTCGCGAGGTCGGCCGCTCCGGGTCCCACAGCCGATCGAGATCCGCGTCGCGGGCGTCGGACGCGGCCTGCTCTACCAGCTCCGGGTCGTCCTCGACGAGCGGCTCGCCGTCGGCGCCGTAGACCTCGCAGTCGTCGCCCTGCAGCACGCCGTGGAAGGCCACGGCGATCCGCGCGAGCCTGACCCGCGTCGGACCGTCCAGGTTGTCCGCGACGATGCGGCCGTCGTCCCAGACGAGCGGGACCGAGGTGCCTGCCGGATGGTCGGTCCAGCGGATCGTGCCGTCGGGCCACGGCACGAGATCGGTGTGCGCGTTGACGTGCTCCTCCCACTCGGCCCGCTCGATGGGCTGGAACGAGCTCTCGAACCAGTCGGCGGCGCGGTGGACGTGGATCTCGTCGCTCACGGGGTCAGCGTAGCGATGGACGGCGCGGTCGTCTCCGTGCTCCTCCTCGATCGGCGGTCGCCACCAGGTGGTGCGCAGCACCCATCGACGCCCGCCGGCCGCGTGGGGCCGGACTCCTGCCCAGCCGGCGACGCCGGCGGTCAGTCCGCGGCGACGCAGTTGGCCGTCAGCCGCCCTGATGCCGCGGCGCCTTCGGCGTCCGTCGCCGTGATGTCCTCGACGAACTGGCCGACGTACGGGCCCTCGCCGAAGTCGCAGGGAACGGTGCCCTCGTACGACCACGTCCCCGCGCCGTCCGTGGTGGCGAAGTCGGGGATCTCGACGCTCCCGCTGAACGGGCTGCTGATCACGACGGACAGCGTGATCGAGCTCTGGGCGTGGAACCCGGTTCCGAGCGCCGAGGCGACGCAGCCGGGGCAGTCCCCTGACACGCTCAGGGTCAGCGTCGGGCCCGAGGACGCCGACGACGGCGGCACGTAGCGACCGGTGAAGACCGCGGTGGCATCGAGCGCGGCCCCAGACGTCCTCAGCGTGCACGGATTCGGCTGGCCCTCACAGGCCCCCGTCCACGACGCGAACGCGAAGCCCGGCGTCGGATAGGCCGTGAGCGTCACGTCGCGGCCGGGATCGAAGGGCCGGACGCACGCGAGCGGGCAGTCGATCAGGTAGGGCGTGCTGCGCACGTAGCCTCCGCCCCACGGCTGGACGTCGACCGTCAGGGTGGTCGCCCCCGGCCAGGTGTAGGTGGAGCCGTCGTGCTCCGGCGGCATGCTCGTCCGACCCGCCGCGGGAACGGCCAGCACGGCTGCCGCCGTGACGATCGTCACAGCGAGGATCGCGCCGCGTCCGATCTTCCTCCACATGGTCGAGCGCTCCAATCGTCGATCGGGCCTCGCCCGACGATAGGCAGGTCGTCGGACGCTGCGAGGCCGAGCGCCCCGCAGGTCGGCGAGGTCGGTCATTTTGGCTCGGCCTCAGACGAACAGCTCGTCAGCGACGAAACGGCCTTTGCGCACCCCGGGTGAGGGCGGAGCCGGTGTAGGGCAGGTACGCACTGAGCAGGTCGTTCCTGGCGAGCCCTCCTTGCATGGCGGACGTGAGCGGGACGCCGGGTGGGCCGTGAGCCATGGCTGATCTCGTCAGGACCGCCGGCACGCACCGCGCCCGATCCGCCCCCCAGCGCCGAGCTCCTCCCTTCAGACTGCGCTGGGGCACCCGGCAGGCCGGCGATTGGACGAGCGTGTCAGCCGGTCGGGGTGGCGTTGTTCAGCGCGGCGGCGGTGGCTGCTCCGACGACACCGTCGGCTGTCAGACCGGTCGCCTGCTGGAACGCCGTCACGGCCTGGACCGTCTTCAGACCGTAGGTGCCGTCGATCGGGCCGGGGTCGTACCCGGCCGCCTGCAACGCCTGCTGGAGGGCGGTGACCACGGCAGGATCGGCCACCTCGCCACGCCGGAGCTTCGTCCCCGCGGGCAGAGCGAACGACGACGCCTCCTGCCCGGCGCGCCGGGCCTCGTTCAGCGCGGCGGCGGTGGCTGCTCCGACGACACCGTCGGCTGTCAGACCGGTCGCCTGCTGGAACGCCGTCACGGCCTGGACCGTCCTCAGACCGTAGGTGCCGTCGATCGGGCCGGGGTCGTACCCGGCCGCCTGCAACGCCTGCTGGAGGGCGGTGACCACGGCAGGATCGGCCACCTCGCCACGCCGGAGCTTCGCCCCCGCGGGCAGTGTGATCGCGACGTCCGTGACCGTGGGGGTGGTCGGCTGCGCAGAGGGGCTCGTGGCGGCCGGTGTCTCCGACGTGTCCGTGGGGGCCGGCGTCGTCGGTGTGGCAGACGCGTCGGTCGCGGCCGGCTCCGGCGACTGAGTGACGGATTCCGCGACGGTCGCGGTCGGCGCCGCGTCGCCTCCGCGGAGCGTGACCACGGCGATCCCGGTCACGACCACGATCGTCGTTGCGACGACGAGCACGGCGGCGAGACGTCGCCGGCGGAGAGCGACGTCGCGCGCATCTCTGGCGTCGGTCGACCTGCTCGGCCGAGACCGATCGTCCGCCCATGCGCTGTATGAGTCGTCACCGTGGGGCTCCGCGTGGTCGTCACGGTCGCCCCGGGGTCGTCCCACGGCTCGCTCTCCTGCGCTCTCGTTCCAGTCGTCGTCGGAGATCTCTCCGAGCCAGTCGTCGATCTGCAGCACCGGTGGCCGCGCCGCGGCCGGATCCGTCGCTTCTGCTCCGCTGTCGGGGTGGCGCTCCTCGGTCAAGCGATCCATGCTAGGCCGCGCCCCGGCTGAGCCGATCCCAATCGCTCTGCCCGCTGCGCGCGTGACGTCCTGGACGGGTCTCCGACCCACCCACAGCCGCTCGTGCGTCTGTCCGTGCAGGTCCTCCGCGCCATGCACCCGCGTCGGGTGGATGCTCCCCGGTCGGCGGCGCGCGGTGCGTCCCGGTCGATGCGAAGCGCCGAGAGGCCGACACCCCTGCACCTGGGGATCTCGGCCTCTCAGCTTGACGGAGGGGGAGAGATTCGAACTCTCGAAGAGCTTGCACCCTTAACGGTTTTCGAGACCGCCCCGTTCGACCGCTCCGGCACCCCTCCGGGGCCGAGAAAGGGTAGCCGTCACCCGGGGCGGGCACCAGCCGAACCTGCGCCATCCCACTCCGCCATCCGACCCATCGGCGAGCATCCACCGCGCTCCCGCCACCAGACCGATGCCTACGATCGACGCCCATGACCTTGCGCGCATGCGCGACGGGCTCCTCTTCTCGGGGCCTGACGCCGCGCGGAAGCTGAGCCGCTTCTGGGTGCTGCTCGTGCTCGCTGCCGTGATCGCCACGGCCGGAGTGATCGGAGACTCGACAGCGACGGTGATCGGGGCGATGATCGTCGCGCCGCTCATGACCCCGATCCTCGGGACGGTGCTCGCCGTCGTGCTCGGCGATCGGGCGAACGTCGTGCGCTCACTCGCGCTCGTCGTGCTCGGCGCGCTCGCCGTCGTCGGGATCGGGTACTCGATCGGGCTCTTCGTCCCGGTCGAGGTCGCCGCGGAGACCAACTCCCAGGTCGCTGGCCGCGTCCATCCTCACCTGATCGATCTGATCGCCGCGCTCGCGACCGGGGCGGTCGGAGCGTTCGCGCTCGTCCGAGCCGACGTGTCGGACACGCTGCCGGGCGTCGCGATCGCGATCTCGCTCGTCCCGCCGCTCGCCGTGGTCGGGCTGACGCTGGAGTCGGGCGCGACCGGTCAGGCGACCGGAGCGGCCCTGCTCTTCCTGACGAACGTCGCCGCGATCCTCTTTACGGGACTGATCGTGATGGCGCTCTACCACGTCCGCTCCGCGGCGGTGGTCGTAGACGAGGTGGGCGACGCGGGGAGGAATCGAGCGCTCCTGCTCGTCATCGCCGCCCTCGTGGTGATCGCGATCCCACTCACCGCCTCGAGCGCGCGGATCGCCGCCGAGACGCTCGGCCAGCGGGCGGTCGAGGATGTCGCCGGACAGTGGGCCGAGCCGGCCGGGTGGCGCCTCGCGAGCGTCGAGACGGACCGTGTCGGCATCCGCGTTCGCGCATACGGTCCGCTTCCGGCGCCCGATCCGCAGGAGCTCCGTACCGCGCTCGACGCCGCCGGCCACGACGACGTCGACGTGGTGGTCGAGCTCGTCCCGCAGCAGAGGGTCGAGCTTCCTGCGGGCTGAACGCGGACGGCGCACCCTGCGCGGGTGCGCCGTCGGAGCGGAGAAGGAGGGATTCGAACCCTCGAGGCAGGCATTCACCCACCTAACGCCTTAGCAGGGCGCCGCCTTCAGCCACTCGGCCACTTCTCCGGGGGGATCGTGCGGTGCGTGCAGAGGATATCGGACGCCCTGCCGCAACCTGTATCCGTCCGCTCGCCGGGTCGAGCGTGCGGAGACGTCACCGCTCCCGCTAGGATCTGTACAGAACATGGACAGAGAGGCCGAGCCCATCATCACCGCCGCGCTGCGTCGTGCGGTGCTCGCTGCGCTGATCGCAGCAGTCGCGGCGCTGGCGGTCGCCCTGACGCCGGGCTCGGCGAGTGCCCAGCCCACGCCGGGCGCCGAGCGCACGGCGGCCGGAAAGGCCGCGTACCGCTCGTTCGTCGCCTCCGTGCGCGGCAAGCCCACGCTCGTCGTCGCGTTCCATCCGCTCTGAACGGCGTGCCGGGGCGAGGCGCCCTCGGTCGCGCGGTTCGCGCGGCAGGCAGCACGGAACGGGCAGCGGGTCGTCCTCCTCGCATCGCCCTGGTCGGACGTCGCCCAGGCGCGGAGCTTCCAGCGCGAGCTCTACGCGGGGTCGGGGGTGCCGCTGCGGCTCGACCCGACCGGCGCGGTCTCGGCGCTCGTCGGCGCGACGTACCACCCGCAGTACCTCTGGCTCGATCGCAAGGGCAGGACGGTGAGCCGACCGCTGCCGTCGCTCGCTGCCGCCCGGGCCGCCGCCCCGCGCGGCTGAGGCGCGTCCGGGGGAACGAAGGCTCGCACACCGTGGGCCGCAGGCTCTATCGTTCGGGTGTGCTGCAGGATCCCCAGCGTGTCGACGTCACCCTCGAGCCCCTCGACGAGCACATCGTCGTGCAGCCCGTCTCCGACGAGACGGAGACCAGGGCCGGCCTGATCCTCCCTGCCTCGGCCGCGTCCGCGGCGTCGTGTCGCACGGGGATCGTCGCCGCGGTCGGTGCGGACGTGACGGGGATCGAGCCGGGGGAGAAGGTGCTCTACCCGCGCGAGGCCGGGTACGAGGTGCGCCTCGGCGGGATCGAGGTGCGGATCCTCGAGCGTGGCGATCTGATCGCCCGCGTGCACGACTGAGCCCTCGGGCGACGAGCGCTGCCGCCGGCGCGCGCGACCCGTGCCGTCCCGGCAGCCGGGGGTGGCCGGTCAGAGCCTGCCGGCGGCGACGATGCGCTGGAGGAACTGCTGCGTGCGTGGCTCGCGCGGGGCGCCGAAGATCTGCGCCGGCGGGCCTTCCTCGAGGATCGCGCCCGCCTCGAGGAAGCAGACCCGGTGAGCGACGTCCCGCGCGAAGCCCATCTCGTGCGTCGCGATCACCATCGTCATCCCGGACTCCGCCAGCTCGCGGATCACGTCGAGCACCTCGGCGACCAGCTCCGGGTCGAGGGCGCTCGTGATCTCGTCGAGCAGCAGCAGCCGCGGCTGCATCGCGAGCGCCCGGATGATCGCCACCCGCTGCTGCTGTCCTCCGGAGAGGCGATCCGGGTACTCGTCCCGCTTGTCGGCGAGCCCGAAGCGCCCGAGCAGCGCGTCGGCGTCCGCCTCGGCCTCGGCGCGCGAGCGGCCGAGCGCCTTGCGCGGCCCGAGGGTGATGTTGCGCAGCACGGTCATGTGCGGGAAGAGGTTGAAGCTCTGGAACACGATCCCGATGTGGCGGCGGACGGCGTTCACGTCGACGCCCGGGTCGGTGATCTCGGCCCCGGCGACGACGATCCGGCCGGCGTCGACCCGCTCGAGCCGGTTCGCGCAGCGCAGCAACGTCGACTTCCCGGAGCCCGAAGCGCCGATCAGGCACACGACCTCGTGCTCCGCGACGGAGAGGTCGATGCCGCGGAGCACCTCGAGCGCCCCGAACGACTTGTGCACGCCCTCCATCAGCAGCGCCTCGGTCATGCGAGCCTCCCTGCCTGCTGGCGCTTGCGGTCGCGCGCGAGGAGCCAGTCGGTGAAGCGCGTGAGCGGGATCGTGAGCAGCAGGAACAGCGTCGCAGCGACGAGGTACGGGGTGAAGTTGAACGTGGCGGCGTTGTCGATCTGCGCCTGCCTGAAGGCCTCGACCACGCCGAGGTAGGCGACCAGCGCCGTGTCCTTCGAGAGTCCGATGAAGTCGTTGAGGAGCGGAGGGATCACGCGACGCACGGCCTGCGGGAGCACCACGTAGCGGAGGCCCTGCCCGCGACTCAGACCGAGCGAGCGCGCCGCCGCCTCCTGGCTCGGGTGCACCGACTCGATCCCCGCGCGGTAGACCTCGGAGACGTAGGCCGTGTACACGAGCACGAGGGACACCACTGCCCAGAAGAACGGCGAGAGCGGCATCCAGCTGACCCCGAGCGCGGGCATCCCGAACCCGAGCATGATGATGATCAGGATCGTCGGGACGCCGCGGAAGAAGTCCGTGTAGACGATCGCCAGCAGCCGGGCGGGGAAGAAGACGGGGCCGGGAAGGCTTCGCAGGACGGCGACGAACAGCGCGGCCGGCAGGATGAACACCTCCGCGACGAGGCAGAGCTTGACGTTCAGGACGAACGCGTGCGCGATCTCGCCGAACGATTCGCGGTAGATCGTCCAGTCGAAGAAGTAGGCCTTGAACTCGCCCCAGCCCGGCGTCCTGGTGATCAGGAACGCGATCAGGCCGAAGACGACGACCGTCGAGACGGTCGCGACGGCCACCGTCCGCCCCTCGCGCGAGGAGCGGACGGTGGGGCCGCGCCGCTTCGGGTGGCTGCGAGCCGGAGTCGTTACTTCAGCTCCGGCGCGCCGGCGTTCTGGAGGTACTGCTTGTCGATCTTCTTGATCGTGCCGTTGGCCCAGAGGTTCCCGATCGCGCGATCGACGCACTTCTTCAGGGGGTTGCCCTTCTGGAGGACGAGCCCGAACCGGTCGAGCGTGCCCTTGTTCGGGAGCTTCCCGACGATCGTGCCGTCGTCGAGCTGCACGGCGACGACGTAGAACGCGGTGTAGAGGTCGACGACGATGCCGTCGATCTGTCCGACCTTGAGCGCCTGGATCGCCTTGTCGTTGTCGTCGTAGACGCCGGGCGTCTGCGACGGCTTGATGTTCCTGACGATGTACGTGTAGCTCGTCGTGCCGACCTGCGCGCCGAGCTTGTACTTCTTCAGACCGGCGACGGTCTTGACCTTCGTGATCGGCGTGCCCTTGCGGCCGACGACCGCCTGGCTGTTGATGAAGTACGCCCGCGAGAAGTCGACGGTCCTGGCGCGCTCAGGTGTGATCGAGACCTGGGTGACGTAGAAGTCGAACGGCTTCTTGCCGGGCTTGTACGAGTTGTTGAACGGCACGTAGGTCCACTTCACGGCCGACTTCGGGATGCCGAGCTGCTGGGCGATCGCGTAGGTGACGGCCGACTCGTAGCCCTTGCCGGAGTACGGGTTCGAGACCTTCCACGGCTTCTTCTCGGCGCCGCCGAACCAGGGCGGGTAGGCCGGGTTGTCGGCGCCGACGGTAAGGACACCGTCCTCGAGCAGGTTGAGCGAGCCGACCGCGCAGCCGGGGATGGCCGACGCCGACGAGCGCGATGCGGTGGCGGTGGCGACCAGGGCGAGAGCGACGGCCCCGACGACCGCGAGGGTGGTGAGCAGTGCTTTGCGCATGAGTTCGATGTCTCCTGGGATCAGGGAGTCCGGAGCCGCGAGGCTACCACACCTCCACCCGTTACTTCACTTTCGATAGCGGAGGCTTTCGACCGGCTCGCGAGGTGGCGCGCCATGTGTCTTGACCGGCGCGACCCGTCCCAGGCCGGTGTGCGCCGACCCATCCCCAGCCCCCGCCCGCCCACGGGGATGGGAAGGATACGGCGCCCGGACGCGCAGGACCGCACCGAGATCGTGCCGATCCTGCACCGCGTCGGGTCGCGGGCCGTCGCGCCCTCGCGAGACGTCTGGCTCTGTGGCCCGCACCTGCGCGCCCGCAGCCCTGGAGGGGGGCACCAGAGGCAGTCGTCGCGACCGTCGTCCCGTCGGCCGCGCTCCCCGGTACGCCGCAGGACGGCTTGCTCCCGCGGGCACCCGAGCCTCTAACCTGCGGCTGTGCCGTCTCCCTTCATCGAGCTCGAGGTCGGAGATCGTCTCGTCAAGGTCACGAACCCCGACAAGGTGCTCTTCCCCGCGGCGGGGATCACGAAGCGCGGGCTCGTGGATCACTACCTGGCGGTGGGGGAGGGGATCGTGCGGGCGCTGCGCGAGCGCCCCACGCAGCTGCGCCGCTTCCCGGACGGGATCGAGGGCGAGGAGATCTACCAGAAGCGCGTGCCCGAGAAGCGCCCCGAGTGGGTCGAGGCCGTCCGCGTCACGTTCCCGTCGGGCCGGCATGCCGACGAGCTCTGCGTGACCGAGCTGGCGCAGGTGATCTGGGGAGCGAACCTGGCCGTGATCGACTTCCACCCGTGGCCGTCCCGGCGGCCGGACGTCGAGCACCCCGACGAGCTGCAGGATCGACGTCGACCCGCAGCCCGGCACGACGTTCGACGACGGCCGCCGGGTCGCGGGCCTCGTGCGCGACGTTCTCGACGACCTCGGCTACGTCGGGTGGCCGAAGACGTCAGGCAACCGCGGGATCCACGTCGCCGTGCGGATCGAGGCGCGCTGGCCGTTCCCCGTCGTCCGTCGCGCGGCGCTCGCCTTCGCGCGCGAGGTCGAGCGGCGCGCACCCGACCTCGTGACGACCGCGTGGTGGAAGGAGGAGCGCGGCGAGAGGGTCTTCATCGACTACAACCAGAACGCCCGCGATCGCACGATCGCGTCGGCCTACTCGGTGCGACCCCTCCCGCACGCGCCCGTGTCGGCGCCGTTCCGCTGGGACGAGCTCGCCGACGTCATCCCGGAGGAGCTGACGATCGCGACGATGGCGGCCCGGTTCACAGAGCTCGGTGACGTCCAGGCCGGGATCGACGACACCGTGTGCGACCTCGAGCGCCTGCTCGCCTGGGTCGAGCGGGACGAGGCCGACGGCCTCGGCGAGGCCCCGTACCCACCGAACTTCCCGAAGATGCCCGGCGAGCCGCCGCGCGTGCAGCCGTCGCGGGCGCGCAAGCCCGACGGCGAGGGCGCGCAGCGCGAATCGGAGTGACGCCTTCGTCGGACGGGACGCTGAGTCGATCCGCCGTGTCCTCCGTGACCCGATCGGAGAGCTGTCGCGCTGACGCGACCTCGACGCCGCGTCAGGCGCCGGGAGACACGTCGTCGAGCCGCATGTCCCGGACGACGGTCGTCCGCACACCCTGCTCGATCTCGCCGATTCCGCTTCGCTCCCTGGCTGCGGCGTGCCCGTGGTCGGCGGTCGCGACTGCCCTGGCCTCCTCGGAGTCCCACAGGTTGATAACCAGGACCCCGTCCGTGGTGGTGCCCCGCAGCCGCAGAAGCAGTCCGTCGCGCTCGCCGACCTCGGCGGCGATCCGATCGGACGCTTCGAGGAGCTCCACGGGCGGGCCGAGGATCTCCGTGATCACGAGGACGCGGTCGGGCATCGCCCGACGATCGTAGAGGGAGCGACGTCGGGCGGTTGTCGAGACAGCGCTCTCGCACGTCCGGTAGGTTCGGATCGATGGCGAGAACAGGGCTGAGAGCCGGTGTGATCGGCGCAGGCGGCATCGTCCGCGAGGGCCACATCCCGGCGCTGCGGAAGGCCGGCGTGGAGGTCGTCGCGGTGTGCGATCCCAATCGCGCCCGCGCGCGCGAGCTGGCGGAGGCCTTCGGCATCCCCAACGCGCTCGCCTCCTACGAGGAGCTGCTCGCGCTCGACGGGATCGACCTCGTCACGATCGGTGCGCCCAACGTGTTCCACGCGCCGGCGACGATCGACGCGCTCCGCTCCGGCCGTCACGTCCTCTGCGAGAAGCCGATCGCGACGACGAGCGCGGACGCCCGCAAGATGGTCGCGGAGGCCCGCAAGCGAGGGCTCGTGCTCGGGGTCAACCAGCACATGCGGTTCGACCCCGCCGCGCGGGCGATGCGCGAGGCGGTGCTCGCAGGGTCGCTCGGTGACGTCTACCTCACCGACGTCCGCTGGGCCCGCCAGAACGGGATCCCCGGCTACGGGAGCTGGTTCACGCGCTCGGAGCTCGCGGGCGCGGGTGCGCTGTTCGACATCGGCGTGCACATGCTCGACCTCGGCCTCTCGCTCATCGGCTTCCCCAAGGTCGAGCGCGTGCGGGGCTCTGTCTCGGCCCGGCTCGGCCCGAGGCGCATCGGCTTCGGTAGCTGGGGAGACGACCCGCGCAAGCGTGGAACGTTCGACGTCGATGACACGGCGCTCGCGACGCTGGCCCTGGAGGGAGGAGCGACGCTCCGGCTGCACGTGGCGTGGGCGTCCTTCGGGCCAGACGACGAGCGGGTCACGCTGCACGGCACGGACGGCGGAGCCGATCGCTCGCCGGCTCTCTACGGTCTCAGACGACCCCTTCGTCTGTACGGTCGCGGCGCGGACGGCGCGATCATCGAGACCGTGCCCGCGCTCCCCGGAGGCGACCACTGGCACGCCGGGATCCAGCAGTTCGTCGCCGCGGTGCGCGGGGACGAGGAGCTCGTCGTCAAGCCCGAGGAGGCCGTCGAGGTGATCCGGCTGCTCGAGCGCATCGTGGCCTCGTCGCAGGCCGGCCGCGAGCTCTCGGGCTGAGCGGGCGGGGTCAGGGGTCGCTCCGCGACCCAGATCCCTGCGCATCCCGGTTGCTGCACGCCCTGGGGTACGCGTCGTCGCGGGCGTGCCGGGGCATCGGGCGCGCTGCGCGCGGGGTCTGGGTCGCGGAGCGAGCCCTGACCCCTTGGTCCCGGTGGCTGCACGTCCTGGGGGTACGCGTCGTCGCGGGCATGCGGGCCCATCGGGCGCACATCGTGAGGTCTGGAATCGCGCGAGCGAGCCCGACCCCTGGTGCGTCTCGGCGGGTTGCAGTCCGCGAAAGAGCGGATCGTCTCAGACCGGAGCGAGGAGCGACGCCGAAGCCGCGCAGGCGTCTCGTCCCGACCGTACCGCCCCTCGTCCGAGCTCGCCCTGCGCGGGCAGGTGTCCCGCGTGCGGAGCCCTCGCTCGACCCGGTGTGACGCAGGCCCCGGAGGCGTGGCTTCGGCCTCGCCCCTCGCGCTCGACACGTCAGCGGCCGAGGAGCGACTCGACGCTCGGCGCGGACGCGTCCCGCGGCGGCCGCAGCTCGCGCCACGTGCACTGCCCCGGATCCTTGTCCGGCCGGAACCGCACGAGCTTCGTCCCGTGGCGGAACCGCGACCCCTGCACCTTGTCGTAGCGCACCTCCACCACGAGCTCGGGCCGGACGGGCGACTCCTCGAGCTCGCCGCCGCCCCAGCGGTTCGGCTCGGAGAAGCGCCGCTCGGGCGCGTCCTCGAGCAGCGGCCGGACGAGTGCGGCGATCTCCTCGTGTCGTGCGGGCGCCACGGCGGCCGATCCGACGTAGTCGATCGTCCCGTCGTCCGCGATCAACCCGAGGAGCAGCGTGGCGATCCTGTCGGGTCGGCTCTTCCAGCGGACGCCCACCACGATGCAGTCCGCGGTGCGCTCGGGCTTCACCTTGACCACCGCCTCGCGCGACCCGGGCAGGTAGGGCAGGTCGAGCCGCTTGCCGATCACGCCGTCGAGCCCGATCGCCTCGAAGGCGTCCAGCCACGAGAGCGCCTCGTCCCGCTCGGTGGTGGCGGGGGAGAGATCGAACGCCGTCGCGTCCCGCTCGAGCGACTCGCGTCGCTCGCGCAGGGGCCGCGCGGTGAGGGGCTCGCCGCTCCACGCAAGCAGGTCGAACGCGACGAACGACGCCGGGATCTCTCCCGCGAGTCGGTTGATCCTGCTCTCGGCCGGGTGAAGGCGCATCTGCATCGCGTCGAAGTCGAGCACCCCGTCGCGGGCGATCACGATCTCGCCGTCGAGGCACGAGCGCGGCGGCAACAGCTCGCCGAGCGGTCGCAGCTCCGGGAAGTAGCGCAGGAGCGGCCGCCCGTTGCGCGACCAGAGCCGTAGCTCTCCCGCGGTGTTCTCGAGGAGTCCCCGGAAGCCGTCCCACTTCGGCTCGAACTGCCAGCCCTCGTCCGTGGGCAGCTCGCGCACGAGCTCGGCCTCCATCGGAGGGAACGGGACGAGCGCGTCGAGGCCGTCCGGCCGCTCGACGGGCTCTCCGCTGCGGGCTCTGCGCGGTCGTGCCATCGGCGGGACGGTACACGTCCTGCGAGCCCGGACCTGGCGGCGCGCGTCGTCCGGGCCGGACGCGTCGCGGGTCGGCACCGCGGGCACGGCCCCCGGGGCGATGACTACTCTTTCCGCTCCGTGCGAAGGGTTGCGATCACCGGTCTCGGGGCGGTCACGCCGCTCGGCCTCGATGCTCCGTCCACCTGGGACGCCGCCGTCGCGGGCCGCAGCGGGATCGGCTGGATCGAAGCCTTCGACGCGAGCGACTACCCGGTGCGCATCGCCGCCGAGGTGAAGGGCTTCGACCCGGAGACGGTCGGGCCGGTCAAGGAGGTGCGGCGGATGGACCGCAACGTCCTGATGGCCGTCGCCGCGGCGAAGGAGGCATGGGCCGATGCGGGGCTCGAGACGTCCGACACGACGCGCACCGGCATCCTCGTCGGCTCCGCGATCGGTGGGATCGCGACGATCGTCGAGCAGCACGCGGCCCTCGTCGAGCGCGGCGGCGACCGCGTCTCGCCCTTCTTCATCCCCTCCGTGCTCGTCGACACGGCAAGCGGGCAGATCGCGATCGCCCTCGGCATCCGCGGGCCGAACTTCGCGCCCGTGTCCGCGTGCGCGACGGGCTCCACCGCGATCGGCGAGGGCGCCGAGATGATCAGACGCGGCCAGGCGGACGTCGTCCTCGCGGGCGGCACCGAGGCCGCGATCATCCCGCTGATCCTCGCGGGGTTCTGCGCGATGCGGGGGCTGGTCGCGGAGGAGGTGGATCCGACGCTCTCCTCCCGGCCCTTCGACGCGACGCGTGCCGGCTTCGTGATGGGGGAGGGGGCGTGCATCCTCGTCCTCGAGGACCTTGATGCTGCCCGCGCGCGCGGCGCCACGATCTACGCCGAGGTCCTCGGCTACGGCGCCTCGAACGACGCGCACCACCTGGCCCAGCCGGAGCCCGAGGCGATCGGTGTCGCGGGGATGATCACGGCGGCGCTCGACCGGGCGGGGATCGTCCCCGAGAGGGTCGGGTACGTGAACGCGCACGGGACTTCGACGCCCCTCGGTGACCTGGCCGAGACCCGTGCTCTCCGGCGCGTCTTCGGTGATCACGCGTACGAGCTCGCGGTGTCCTCGACGAAGTCGGTCACCGGTCATTGCTTCGGGGCAGCCGGGGCGATCGAGGCCATGATGTGCGCCCTTGCCCTCAAGCACGGGATCCTGCCGCCGACGATCAACTACCGCACGCCCGACCCCGAGTGCGACCTCGACTACGTCCCGAACGAGGCCCGCAGGGTCGAGCTCGACGTGACGCTCTCGAACGCGATGGGCCTCGGCGGTCACAACGCCTGCGTCCTCCTCGGCCGCGGCGACGCCTGACCGTCGCGAGCTCAGCCAGGACGCACGCGCGTGACATCTGGGGTCTGGCCTCCGGCTGCGCCGGACGCCAGACCCCACCGGTCGCGCGCGGGGTGCACCTCGCAGGTGGGGGCTGGGTCGCGGAAGGATCCCTGAGCCCGTTCACGCGCAGCGAGCCTTGACGAACTCTGCTCACGCTTGGGCGCGTGGATTCGCGGTTGTGCGCCGTGATGCTTCCGGCGGGCGCCTGGCCTCGTCGGGGAGATCGGGCGTGGGGTCCGGGGTCGCGGAGCGAGCCCTGATCCCGAGTCTCGGGCAGCCCGCCGGCCTACAGGCCGGCGCCGGGCGCCTGCTCCTCGGGCCGCGATCACGTCAGAGGCCCAGCGCTCCGGGGAGGCCGTCCAGCCCGTCGAGCACGACGTCTGCGAGCGCCAGCGCGTCCGGCGCCGGCGGAAAGCGGGTGTTCGGGTACGCGATCACGCGCATCCCCGCGGCTGCCGCCGCGCGGATCCCGTTCGCCGAGTCCTCGACGGCCGCGCAGGCCGAAGGGTCGACTCCGAGCCGCCGCGCGGCCTCGAGGTACACGTCCGGCGAGGGCTTGCCGCGCGCGACCTCCTCCGACGAGACGGTCGCGGCGAAGCAGGCGGCGATCCCTGCCGCCTCGAGCACCGCGTCGATCAGCGGGCGGTTCGAGGACGAGGCGACGGCGAGCGGGAGCCCGGCAGCGTGGAGCGTCCGGACCGCCTCGACCGCGCCGTCGATCAGCGGCAGGTCGGTCGCGTAGCGGTCGAGCATGCGGCGGACGACCTCGGCGTTGATCTCCTCGGGCGTCTGCGGCAGCTCGAGCTCGTCGTGCATGTACGCGCGACCACTCGGTCGAGCTCATGCCCATCATCGCCTGCTGGGCGCCCGGGGGATAGCGGCCGCCCCAGTCGGCGACGAGCTCCTCCCGCACCTCGTCCCACACGTGCTCGGTGTCGACGATCACGCCGTCCATGTCGAAGACGACGGCGAGAAGGTCGATCGGCGGGGGGACGGGCTCCGGCACCGCCTCATCCTACGGCGCGGTGCGGGCCCGCCCCGACGGCGACGTCAGAGCGGCTTGCAGAGAGGATCGCCCGCGTACACCTGGCGCTGCGTCTCCCGCAGCTGCAGGTCGAGCGCGGCGTCGTAGGCGCCGAGCGCCGGCCCCTCCCAGGTGACGACGGGCGTCACCCCCGGGCCCAGCACGGTGGCGCGGTAGCGCGTTCCCTTGCCCTGCGGGCGCCGGCCGGCCGGGTAGCCGGGGTACGGGTCGTGCTCGTAGAAGCCGTAGCAGAACACCCCGGTGCCCTTGTGGGTGAGGAAGCTGTTCTCGCGCTTCCAGCCGGGGCCGTACGCGGAGTCGTAGGTGTCGAGGTAGACGTTGCGGCCGAACGAGTCGGTCGGCTCGCCCTTCGACGTCGAGCCGAACCCGAACACGGGCTGCCCGAGATAGGAGAACCGGCCGAAGACATGGTCGAAGCGCTTCGAGTACGCCCAGTTCGCCCAGAGCTCGAGCCTGGGGAGGTCCGTGCTCCAGTGGCTGAGGTAGAGCTCCCACGCGCCCTGGAGAGGCAGCCAGGGTGTGAGCCCGAGGTTGGGCAGCGCCTTCTGCCAGGACTGGAGGGCCCAGTGGCTGCCGTCCGGCGCCGTGCACGCGGTCACGAGCCAGGGCAGCGGCGGCCCGGTGTAGGGGCCGCAGGCGTTCTTGAAGCGTCCTGACCGAGAGCACCTTGCGGTACTTGCCCCAGCCGCCCGCGTAGTCGAGCTTGAACGCGACCTGCCTGCCTCCGGGCGTCGGAGGCAGAGCGTTGACGGCGCCCCAGGCGAGCACCGACACGCGCTTCCCGCCGGTGGTGTAGCCGAGGAGCGCCTCGCCCTTCGCGTTGACCCTGAGCTGGACGCCCTTGGCGTCGCGTGCGATCAGCTGTGAAGCGCCGGCCTGGGTCGGGGCGACCAGCGCGACTGCCAGCGCGAACAGGGAGAGGAGGGTGCGGGATCGCATCAGCATGAGAGTCGGCCGCCGTGGGGGATGGAGCGACCCCTGAGTGGAGGGATGCGCGAGGTGGCCCCTTCCGTGCGGCCGATTCAAGCAGAAGCGTGGGACGATCGTGCCCGCCGCGCCGTGCACTCACGGTCGGGCCGGCGATGTGCGCGCGCGCCGGCCGCCTCCGGCGCCGGCGTCCACCAGTGCTCGAGCGCCTGCGTCGGCCTCGGTCGACGGGCCTCCGGACTGCCCTCGCGGGGTTCGGGCGCCCCTTCCGGCTCCCCCTGGGCAGGCGGTTGGGCTCTGCGACCGAAGCCGACCAGGAAGAGGTCGGGATGGAACGACGCGCCCGAGGAGCTTGGGGTCTATCGCGAGGCGGCGGACGCGCCCGCCGCGCGTGCGCCGGGCACTTCGACCAGGCGGCCGCTGCGGACGTCGTAGAGGTATCCGTGGATCCGGATGTCGCCCGGGACGAGCGGGTGCTCCCGGATGCGGCGGACGTCCTCGACGACGCTCTCCGTCCGGTCGGCGATCGTGAGCCACTTGACGAAGCGCCCTTCGGGAGATCCGGGCCCGGTGCCGACGTCGCGGAAGCCGTCCTCGCCGAGCTCCGCGGTCTCGAGGCTGCTCGCCAGCAGATCGCCCATGAGCTCGTCGGTGAAGAACTCCATCCCGCAGTCGGTGTGGTGGATCACGAACCACTCACGCGTGCCGAGCAGCTTCGTGGAGATCACGAGCGACCGGATCGCGTCGTCGCTCGCGCGTCCGCCTGCGTTGCGGATGACATGCGCATCGCCTTCGCTCAGCCCGGCGTACTTCGCGGGGTCGAGACGTGCGTCCATGCAGGTGAGGATCGCGAACCGCCGTGCCGGCGGGAGCGGGAGCTCCGACCGCCCTCCGAACGACGCGGCGTAGCGCTCGTTCGCGTCCAGGACTTCCTCGAGAACCGACATCTGTCCCTCCCGTCTCGGTGCATTACTTCATTAGTAAAAGCGACTATGCATATAGAAGCATTACCGTGTCAAGCGGAACCCGTTCGAGTGTCGTGTCGGCCGCCCGGTCCGCTATACTCGAACAGCTGTTCGATCAAGCGGAGGCGCCATCAGGTGCGCCTCCCGACGACGGGTGCCACTCCGGGGGCGCCCGCACGCCTCTCACGCGTGACCACGCTCCGCCGACGCGGTGCGTCCCGGCCCGTGACGGAAGGAGCTGCCCGTGCAGAAAGCCATCTCGACGATCACCCTCGCCCTCACGCTCGCAAGTGTCGCGCTGGTCCTCGCGACCTCCGCGGGCGCAGCGAGCACGCGCAGCAGCCAGCCGACCTGGCTCCCGAACGTCTGGTGGCGTCTCGCCACCTGCGAGACCGGCGCCAACTGGCAGCACGACAGCGGCACCTTCCAGGGCGCCTTCGGCATCTACAAGGGCACGTGGGACACCTATCGGCTCCCCGGCTACCCGACCGAGGCACACCGCGCGACACCGAAGCAGCAGTACCGCGTCGCGCTTCGCATCGCCGCCAACCACACGATGTACGCCTGGGGCTGCTACCGCGTGATCCGCTGAGCAGGCCCGCGCGACGCGCGATGCCGAACGGCGTCCCGACGGCGCGCCGCCGTGACGGCCGGGGCTGCCTCCAAGCGTCGCCCGCCGTCAGGCAGGCGGTCCCGCAGTCGCGCTCAGGGCCCGCACGAGCGGGTCGCAGGAGTCCCCGGGACCGCCGAGCGCTCGACCAGGCCCGGCACCGCCGGGAGCGGCGAAACCCCGGCACAGGAGCCGGGCGCCCGATCGTTGACGGCGAACACGGCGGGCGCGGAGGGGGCCGGTCGCGGTGGTGCTCGGAGCGCCGACCCGCACGGCGCGGCGTCATCCGGAGGGCGGCCCGTCCGGGCGCTCGAGACCGAGCTCGGGCAGGTCGCGGAGCTCCTGCTTCGAGAGACGTACGTGGATTCCGTCGGCGTCGATCCGCTCGACCGATCCGATCGGGACGGCGACATCCTTGCGGTGCCAGAGGTGCCCCTCCTCGAGCACGAGGTGTGTGATGTGCCCGTCCTCCGCCACGACCAGCCCTTCGACGCGTCCGACGCTGCCGTCGGAGGCATGGAGCGCGTCGCCGCGTCTGATCTCGATCTCGCCGGCCGGCACCCTGTCGACGATCACCGCGGTCTCGCGCTCGTTGAGGCCGTAGTACGGCCATGCGAGCATGGTCCCGGCGTCGCCGGTGTCCGGCATGTACGGGACGAACTCGACGTCGTGGAACACGGGCAGGCGCGCGAGCTCGGCGAGGGAGCACGAGAGCTCGACGCCCGCCTCGGATGCTCCGCGAACGAGCTCGACAGGGACGAGCCGCGCCCCGGACGGCTCGTGCTCGATCCCGACGGCCAGGTGGGCGAGCGAGCGGGCGACCGGGTTGGTGATGAGCGCGGCCACCTGCCCCGCGTCGCCGTCGGTGCAGCGGACGGGTGCTCCGATCGCGAATTCCATCGTGTGCCTCCTGCGCAGGTGGGGAGTGGAGGTGCGAAGGGCGCGACAGGACACGTGGTGTGGCCTGCGCCTCCCTGTCAACGATAGATCAGGCCCTCGTCGTCGATCCGTCGGGAGACAGGTGCTCGAGCGGCGGGGGTGGGATTCGAACCCACGGACGGGTTCCCCCGTCAACAGTTTTCAAGACTGCCCGATTCGACCGCTCTCGCACCCCGCCGGGCCATGAGTGTGCCTCATCTGCCGCACCGGGCGCGAGGTTCTCCTCGTCGTCGGTCGCGCCCGGTGCCCGGCGACGCGAAGCGGTCGGTCGCCCCTCCCGGATGCCCGGCTCGTGGGCCGATCGCGGCCGTCAGGAGGCCTGGGCCGTCGGCGCGCTGCGGACTGCGCGCTGGAGCTTCGCGCGGGCCGTCGCCGTGGCGGTGTCGACCGGCACGATCCGTGCCGCGAGCTGGCGGGCGACCGGCTCCTCGAGGGTCAGCGGGGCGATGCGCTGCAAGCGGAGCGCGGCCCGCACGACCTCGCGCGCCCGCGCGCGCCCGTCGAACCGCGGCGTGACCTCGATCGCCTCGCGCACGGCGGTGAGCTCCGCCCGCGTCCAGGCGACGACGATGACCCCCTCTTGACCCCCCAAAGCGGCGGAACTCTAGCGGTCGCAGCGGGTCGTCGGGAGGTGAACGGACGGTCAGGCCGGCTCGGCCGTGGGGAGCGCGCGAACCGCCCGCTGGAGCTTGGCGCGAGCCGTGGCCGTCGCGAGGTCGACCGGCACGATCCGCGTCGCGAGCTGGCGCGCGATGCCGCCCTCGAGCGCGACAGGCTCGATGCGAGGCGTCCGGAGCGCCGCTCGCATCGTGTCGCGAGCCTCGTTGCGCCCGTCGAACAGCGGTGTCACCTCGATCGCCTCCTTCACGGCGACCAGCTCGGCCCGGGTGAGAGGGATGCTCACCTGGGGGCCTTCGCGAGGCGTGTGCACGGGATCCCTCCAGCCGCTCATGCGGAGGTCATCGGCCGACCGGGGGTCGACCCATACCCCCGTCGGGGTGACGCGGTCAGCGCTCGACGCGCGCGGGTGCGCCGTAGGCGTGCAGCACGTCGGGGACGTCGCCCTGGAAGTTCTCGAGGATCGCGAGGAGGGCGCGGTCGGTGACGACGGTGCCGTTCAGCGTGTGCGGGGGCTCGAGGCCGTGCTCGGAGCGCCAGCGGATGCCCAGGCGCCGTGCCTGGTAGTCGGTCGTGTTCGAGCACGACGTGACCTCGCGGTAGCGCTCCTGGGACGGGAACCAGGCCTCGATGTCGATCTTCTTCGCCGCCGGGGCGCCGAGGTCGCCCGCGGCGACGTTGACGACGCGGTAGGGGAGGCCGAGCTGCCTGGAGGAGCTCCTCCTCGAGCGCGACCATGCGGTCGTGCTCGTCGCGCGAGTCCTCGGGACGTCGTGAAGACGAACATCTCGACCTTGTTGAACTGGTGCACGCGGAACATCCCGCGCGTGTCCTTGCCCGCAGCCCCCGCCTCGCGGCGGAAGCAGGTCGAGAAGCCCGCGTAGCGGATCGGCAGCTCGGCCGCCTCGAGGATCTCGCCCATGTGCATCCCGCCGAGGGCGACCTCGGAGGTGCCGGTGAGGAAGAGGCTCGTCCGCCTCGAGCGCGTAGATGTTCGAGCTTCTCGGTGGGGAAGAAGCCGGTGCCGACCATCGCCTCCTCGCGCACGAGCACGGGCGGCAGCACCGGCGTGAAGCCGGCCTGCGCGACGTGGTCGAGCGCGAAGCGGTAGAGCGCCAGCGCGAGCAGGGCGGTGTCGCCGACGAGGTAGCCGAACCGCGAGCCGGAGAGGCGCACGGCGCGCTCGAGCTCGAAGCGGCCGATCTCGCTCGCCTCCTGCGCGCTCGGCGAGCGTCGGCTGCTCGCCGAAGCGACGGAGCTCCTCGGCGTCGTCCTCGGTGTCGCCGTCGGGCGCGCGACGGGTCGGGCGGGTTCGGGACGACTCCGAGCGCCGCGTCGCGCGCGGCCTCGGCCGCCGCGAGCTCGTCCTCGGCCGCGCGGAGCTCCTCCTTCACGCGGCTGCAGCTCCTCGAGCTGCTCCGGCGTCGGCTTGCCCTTGAGCTTCGTCGCTGCCGCGGAGCTCGTCGACCCGCGGCACGAGCGCGCGCCAGCGCTCGTCGGCGGCGAGCAGGCGTCGAACGCCTCGGCCGCGCCCTTGCGCGCGAGCGCGGCACGCCACGCCTCGGGCTCGGCCCGGGCTGCCTTGAGGTCGATCATGCGAGGAAGTCTAGGGCGGCGTCGATCACGGCGGCGACGCCTTCGTCGTCCGGCGCCCGGGCACGACCCGTCGGCGTCGCTCGAGGAGCGGGTTCGCCTCCTCGACGGCGATCCCGAAGCCCGCCTCGTCGATCAGCTCGAGGTCGTTCTCGCCGTCACCGAACGCGACGATCCGCTCGAGCTCGAGATCCCGAGCCGCTCGGCGACGAACGCGATCCCCGACCCCTTCGAGACGGCCGGGTTGCCGAGCTCGAGCAGGTGGGGCAGCGAGCGTGGTGAGGAAGACCGTGCCCGCGAGCTGCTCCGACGAGCGTCTCTCGCAGCGCCGGGAGCTCCTCGGGGTCGCCGACGGCGACGAGCTTCGTCGGCGGCCGCGTCGAGCCAGGCCAGCGAGGTCGCCGACCTCGTCGACCGGGAGGTGCTGGAAGTCGGCGTAGCGCGCGGGAGTACGCGGTGTGCTGCGGCGACGAAGAGCTCGTCGTCGACGTAGCACGTTCGGCGGGTGCCCGGCGTCCTGCGAGCGCGGCGATCGCCTCGCGGGCGACGTCGAGCTCGATGCGGCCGGTGGAGGAGGAACGTCGCCGTCGGTCGGGTCGACGACGGCCGCGCCCTGGTAGCAGATCACCGGGTCGTCGATCCCGGCGTCGTCGAGGTAGCGGCCGGACCGAGCGAAACATGCGCCCGGTCGCGACGATCACGGGGATCCCGGCGCCCGCGAGCGCGCGATCGCGCGCGCGCGTGCGCTCGCCGAGCGGACCGCCGCCGCGCGATGAGGGTGCCGTCGAGGTCGCAGGCGAAGGCCGAGACGTCCGCGGGGAAGTCGGTCGGGAGGCTCAGCCGCCGGTCGAGTCGACGACGTACTGGGAGACGTCGGCGATCTGCTGGGGCGTGAGCTTGTCGCCGAAGGCGGGCATCCCGCCCTGGCCGAGCGTGACGCGCTGGACGACGAGCTCGTACGACGGCTTCGCCTCGTCGAGGTTCGGGCCGACGGTGCCCGATCGCGCCCGCCGCGGCGAGCGTGTGGCAGGCGCCGCAGCCCGTTGGCGGCGAACAGCGACTCGCCGTTCGCGGCGTCGCCCGTCAGCTCGAGCGCCGGCAGGTCGCCGCGCATCCGGCGCGGCCTGGGTCGGGACCTCGCCCTCGACCGTCTCGGGCGTCGCGCCGACCTCCTCGCCGCTCGTGCAGCCCGCGACGGCCAACGCGAGGGCGGCCAGCAGAGAGGACGCGGCGATCGTCGTCCGGCGCATGGCGCGCAGTCTATCCAGGTCGACCGGACGCAGGGAAGGGGAACCGGTCTCGTAGCGGCGGACGAGGTAGACGACGGTGGCTCCGACCGCCGCGACGTCGGTGGGCGTGTCGTTCACGAGCAGCGAGAGCACGACCGCGACGAGCATCGCGTCGGTGACCGGGGTGCGTGGGCGGCGGCGTGGCCACCGCCACGAGACCGGCGAGCCCGGCGAGCGTGGCGGCGGCCGCGCCGACGCTTCCCGTCGCCCTCCGCAGCGAGAGCTCGAGCCGGTCGAGGACGTCGGCCGCGACGGTGCCGGGCCCGTCGCCGAGCGCGTTCGTCACGTGGCTCGAGCCTCCGAGCGCCGCGTCGAGCCCGACGAGCGCCGCCCCGACGACGACGACGCCGGCGCCGAGGGCGACGAGCCGCGCGGCGGTGAGGCGAACCTCGCTCAGCCGCAGCACCAGCGTCCCGTACCCGGCGAGCAGCACGAGCAGGCCGCCGCCGTCCGCGCCGAAGCGGTTGCCGCCGACGGCCACGATCGCGACGGCGGCGACCGCGACTCCCCGGCGCGCGGAGGAGCGCTGCGCCGAGCAGCGCCGGGAGGAGCAGCCAGGTGGAGAGGAGGTTCGAGAGGCCGTAGAAGCGCCCGGCCTGAGACGGGCCGAACGGCGACAGCGCGATCGCCTCCGGATCGAGCCCGAGCACGGCGAGGTAGGCGACGACGATCGCCGCGCAGGCGGGGCCGAGCGGCAGCGCGAGCGCGGCGACGGCGGCGAGCGCGACCACCCACCAGCCGGCGAGCCACAGGTTCGCGGCGAGCGCGAGCAGCGCGAGCCGCGGCGCCCCAGCGTGGGGCGAGCCAGCCGACGATCGCCGTCGAGCGAAGACGAGGAGCGAGCGTGATCGGCATGCGGATCCGGTCGTTCCGCTCGATCCGCCGGTCGAGCCGCTCGAGGGTCGCCACGGGGTCGTCGACCGCGACCCAGCGAAGGTCGCCGTTCGCGACGTCGGCGAGCGAGACGAGGCCGACGATCCGCGTCGAGTCGGAGGTGAGGACGCCGGCGCGCCGTTCCCGGTCGACCGCGATCGGGTAGCGCGGTCGTTCGTCGTGCGCCCGGGCGGCGGGAGCGTGACGAGGATCGTCGGGCGGCACTGCTCCGCCGAGCGCGAGCTTCGGCCTGCCGGTCGGCGTGCCGCCGAGGATCGAGCTCTCCACGCCGCCCGTGAGGAGCGTGTTGAGCGCGCTCGCGCGGGTGACGGTCGGGCCCGCGCCCGGGACGGCGAGCCCGACGGCGCCGCGCGCCGCCGTCGCCTCGAGGTCGATCTGCTCGACCACGCGCACCCCGGCCGTCGCGACCGGAGAGAGGGCGAGGACGGCACGGTCGCCAGCAGCGGCTGGTAGGGCGGCGCGCACGGGTGCAGGTCGCGACTCGGCACGGCGTCGCTTCCCGGTCCGGCGCGTCGTCGCCGACGGGGCGAGCGCCGGACCCGGCGCGGCGCTCCTGCATCGGCGCGACGCGGGGCGGAGCCGACTGTGTCCCCGTGCGGGCGTGTCGCTGGCGGCTCGGGCGGACGATGGCGCGTCTTGCGGGCGTGGCTTCAGCCTCGCACCCGTCCCGACTCCCGCCCGCAGCGGGCATCCGCCACCGCGGTAGCCTCAGCGGCCCGTGCGTCTCGTCGTCGCCCGCTGCGAGGTCATCTACACCGGCCGGCTCACCGCCACGCTCCCGGAGGCGACGCGGCTGCTCGTGTTCAAGGCGGACGGGTCGGTGCTCGTCCACGCCGACAGCGGCGGCTACAAGCCGCTCAACTGGATGACGCCGCCGGTCGTGATCGAGGAGGGCGAGGGCGTGGTCGTCGTCCGCAAGCGCGCAGGGCGCACCGAGGATCGCCTCGAGATCCGTCTCCTCGAGGTGTTCGCCGAGCTCGAGCACGAGCTCGGCGACGACCCCGGGCTCGAGAAGGACGGCGTCGAGCGGCATCTCCAGGAGGAGCTCGCGGCAACACCCGCCGCTGGTCGAGGGCGGGCTGCGGCTCGTGCGCCGCGAGTGGCCGACCGACGTCGGGCCGGTCGATCTCATGTGCCGTGATGCGACAGACGGCTGGGTCGCGGTGGAGATCAAGCGGATCGGGACGATCGAGGCGGTCGAGCAGCTCTCGCGCTACCTCGAGGTGCTCCGCCGCGATCCCGCGCTCGCCGAGGTGCGGGGGATCCTCGCGGCCGAGTCGGTGAAGCCGCAGGCGCGGACGCTCTGCGAGGCCCGCGGACTCGGCTGGGTCGAGGTCGACCTCGCCGCGCTGCGCGGAGAGCGCGAGCCCGATCTGACGCTCTTCTCCGTCTGACCGGCGCGCGTCCTCTTGTAGACAACGGGACTGGATGCCCTCCAGCTCGCGAGCGCGCTCGAGCTCCGCCGTTCTCGAGCCGACGCTCGTCTCCTGGGATCCCCGCCAGCGTCGCGCCGCAGGCGCCGAGGGCCTGCCGCTACCCCTGAGCGACGGCTCGCGCCTCTACCCGTACGGCAGACACCGCTGCCTTGACGTAGTCGTCGGGCGGGTCGGCGAGGAGCCCGGCGACGTCGCGCAGCGTGACGCGGTGGCTGATCAGCCGCTCGAACGGACGGGCACCGCTTGCGAGGAAGGCCAGCGCGGCGCGCACGTGTCGAGGGGTGTGGTGGAAGGCGCCGACGAGTCGCACCTCCTCGTAGTGGATCCGGAACGGGTCGACGGAGACGCGTGCCTCGCGGGGGAGCCCGCCGAAGGCGAGCACGGTTCCGCCCGGGCGAACGAGCGAGATGGCCCGCTCCCAGGCCTCGACCGTGCCTGCCGCCTCGATCACGACGTCGGCCCCCATGCCGTCACCGGCCACGGCGCCGAACTCCGGAGCGAGCGCCCGTCGGCTCGGTCGGCCGCCGACGACCACGGCATGGGCGCCGGCGTCGGCGACGCAGGCGCAGAGCATCAGCCCGATCGGGCCGGGGCCGACGATCGCGACCGTGTCGCCACGCCGCACGCCCGCGACGTCGAGGCCGTGGAGGCAGCAGGCGAGCGGCTCCGTCATCGCGGCGACGGACGGCTCGAGCCCGGCGGGCACGGGAAGGAGGTTGGTGCGGGCGATCCGGGCGGGCACGAGCAAGAGCTCGGCGTAGGCGCCGTTGAGGAGCGGGAAGAGCGACTCGCAGAGCGTCTCCTGTCCGCGGGTGCAGGGAGGGCAGAGGCCGCAGGGCGCCGAGTTCGCAGCGATCACGCGGCGCCCGGTCGCGACCTCGATCCCGCAGAACTCGTGCCCGAAGGCGCTCGGGGACTCGCCGAGCAGGACGGGGTGGCCGCGGCGAAACGCCTTGAGGTCGGTTCCGTCGGTGAGCGCGACCTCGATCAGCACGAGCACGTCGCCCTCCTCGGCGACGACCGGGTCGGGAACGTCCTCGACGCGAAGGTCGCCCGGGCCGTGGAAGCGCAGGGCCTTCACCGGACGCCCCCTGTGGAGCGATCGGCACAGACCTGGCGCTCGCGCCCTTGACAGACCCGCGGTGTCTGACACCGGGCGTCCCCTTGCGGACGTGTCCCTCCGGGCGCGAGCGTCAAGGGACGAGCACCACCTTCAGCGCCGCTCCCGACCGGAGCGCCTCCAGCCCGTCGGCGATCCGCTCGAGCGGAAGCACGGTCGGAAGCGGGAGCTCGAGCTCGGCCAGCAGCGGCACCGCCTCCCGCATGTGGCGCGGGGTGGAGGAGCGCGACCCGAGCACCGTGAGCTCGCGCCGGTACACGGGATCGCTCGGCACCGGGCCGGCATCGGCGAAGAGCAGCACGGTCCCGCCCGGCGAGAGCGCGGCGAGGGCCGCGTCGACGCCGCCCCGCGCGCAGATCACCGCAGCATCGACCGGCCCGTCCGGCGCGCGGCCCGCCCTGCGCGGGTCGACGTCGATCCCGAAGACGTCGTCACCGCGGCGCGTCAGCACCCGCTCGAAGAGCTGTCCGACGAACCCGCGTCCCACCACCAGCACGCGTCCCCGCGGCACCCGCTCGGCACCGCGCAGCACGCAGGCGAGCGGCTCGACCGCGCTTCCGCGCGCGTCGTCGAGCGGGTCGGGGAGCTCGACCCACCCCGCCGTCGCGAGGACGCGCTCAGCGAAGCCTCCCGGGAGGATCGTCTCCGCCGCGAACGCCTCGCACGTGGTCTCTCGCCCGACTGAGCACCGCTCGCACGAGCCGCACGGGGCGTGATGGACGAGGACCACCCTCCGACCGTCGGCCGTCCGCCCGACGACCTCGTGACCGAGCACCCGCCCGGCGAAGGCTGGGGTCAGCTTCTCGATGTCCGACCCGCAGAGGCCGCAGGCGAGCACCTCCACGAGCTCACCCTCGCCGAAGGGCTCCGGCACGTCCGCCGGCAGGGGAGCTCCTCGGGCATCGACGACCACAGCGCGCACCGGCGTATCCTAGGGGTGCGCCACCCGCGCACTGAGAGGGAGGGTCCCGATGCCCGTCAAGCTGCACCGCTGCCCCGTGATGTGGCCGAACACCGACAAGCACCCGTGCTTCCGCGTGCAGAACGCGCTCGACGCCGCCGGTGTGGAGTACGAGATCGTCAAGGTCGCCTGGCCGCGCAAGAGCAGGCGCACCGAGGTGATCGAGCACACCGGGCAGTCGCATGTCCCGGCGATCGAGCTGCCGGACGGCACCTGGTATCGCGAGGAGTCGGCGGCGATGGCGGAGGCGATCCGCGCGGGTCGGTTCAGCCAGACCACCTGAGCGCCGTCGCGCCTGACGCGCGTGTCAGAAAGGACGTCCCGCGGGCTTGTCGGTCGTCGGCGGGAGCTGCGTCCTTGTGCGTCGTAGGCTCATCGCTGGGAGCTCTAGCAGCCTGTAGCTCACGAACGAAAGCGGGATGACAATGGCGAGCACGAGTGCGAGGTTGATCGGGACCCCGATCGCACCGTTGACCGTCGGCCCCGTCGAGGCGAGCCAGCGCGTCACGGGCTCGTGCCAGAGAAACACGCTGTAGGAGATCAGTCCGATGAAGACGAGCGTGGTGTGCTCGAGCGGGCGTGCCAGCCGCCCCTGCTCGCCGGTCGCGAGGCCGAGCGTTATCAGCGCGAAGGCGACGGCCGCAACACCTTCGTACAACGCAGTCGAGATCTCGTCGAGCGCGTGGGCGGGCGTCGCGAACGCGACCAGTGCCAAGGCTCCGGTGAGGGCAGCCCGACGCGGTCGCACCGTGCCGTTCGCGAGGAGCACCGCGACCACGGCGGCCGCCATCCCAGGGGTGAAGAGCGCAGCGTTGTAGGCAAAGCTCCGGTGGTAGACCGCCGACAAGTCGGCTCCCCAGCCCTCGCCGGCGAGCGCCGGCGAGAGTCGGGTGGCAGTATGCGACAGGGCGCCGCCGACGAGGAGCACGAGCGGCGACACGAAAGCCAGCCTGATGCGGGCGCGAGGGTCGCTGCGCCGTGCCGCGAGCGCCACCAGCGGCAGTGCGAGCAGTGGCATCACGACGTAGACGACCTCGATCGCGAGCGTCCATGCTGTTCCGATGCCGGTGATCCCCGTCGCGGGATAGTCGTTCTGCGCGAGGAGCGCGTCCGCCAAGAGCTGGCCGGGATGGGCGGTCAGCCTCCCGAGCGAGAGCCCCTGATCACCGCTCCGGACAAGGGCGGCCGGGAATTGCACGCCGGTGATCACGAGCACCGCCCAGTAGGCCGGCACGATCCGGAGGACCCGCCCGACCGCGTAATCGCGCATGTCGGGCCGGCGGTGCCCTCGACGATGCTGGCCGCGAATCGGCGGTAGAGGAGGAAGCCGGAGAGGGTGAAGAACAGCACTACGCTCAGCCCGAGGAGCCGACGGACGAACCCGAACGACTCGAGATTCAGTGGCGACGGCGTACCGTAGTCGATGACGTGCGCGACGACGATCGCGAGTGCCGCGAGGCCCCGCAGCCCGCTGAGCCCCATGACGTACCCGACTGGCGGCGGTGTGGCCCAGGTCGATCGCGCGGCGCCCGGTGTTTCCGAGCGTCGAGAGGCTTGTTTGCCACCTCGAGAAGGACGCACGCCACCGCGCGGGCCCGGCGTGCACCGGTTGCACTCCGTCCCCCCTGCCTCGACGCAACCTCTCACCTTCGACCTGAAGCCATCCCCCGCCAGCAGCATGGGCGAAGCGCGTCCACCTGTCCAATCCGTACGCGCTGGGTCACGAGGCCAATCTCACGGGCTCGTCAAACGCTTCGGGACCCGTATGCTGAGCACCGACGGCTGACCTGGGAGCGCGGGACGTGGGGGAGACGGAGGGCGCAGCAGAGCGCAGCGGAGGGTCGTTCGTGCGCGTCGTGCTCGTCGGGCTCGGAGCGCTCGTCAGTGTGGCCTTTCTGTTCGTCGCCGTGCGCAACGCGCACCTCTCGGCGACCGTTGACGCCCTGCGCGCGACCCGACTCGGGCTGCTCATCCCTGCACTGGGCCTGCTCACGGTCTCGTTCCTGCTGCGGGCGGTGCGCTGGCAGTCGCTCTTCGCGACATCGGTGCGCCCGTCGTTCCGGGCGGTGCTCGGCGCCCAGTTCGTGGGATACGTCGTGAACGCGGTGCTTCCGGTGCGCGCGGGAGAGGCGGCCGCGATCGTTTCCCTCAACCGCCGGTCGCGTCGTCCTCTCTCGGAGGCGACGGCGACGATGATCCTGCAGCGGGCAGAGGACGTGGTCGTCCTCGTCGCACTGCTCTTCCTGATGCTTCCCTGGCTTCCGGCCGTCGGCTGGGTGCGGGCCGCCGGTCTCGCCGCGCTCGTGGTCGTGCTCGTCGTCGCGCTGGTCGCCATCCTGGTCGGCCGATACGGCGATCGGGTAGTCGGGGTGCTCCTGCGGCCCGTGCGCCGGCTGCCATTCGTTCCCTCGGGGGCGCTCGCAGCGGCGCCCGCGAACTTCACTCGAGGGCTCACGGCGCTCAGCGACCCACGCGTGGGGCTCGTCAGCGTGGGCTGGACGTCGCTCTCGTGGGTCGTTCAGGGAGCGTCCTTCTGGGTGGTGCTCGTCGCATGCGGGATCGACCTCTCCCCGCTCGCAGGGATGCTGGTGGTGGTGGGGATCGCTCTGGCGATGGTGCTGCCGTCCTCGCCGGCTGCGGTCGGCGTCTTCGAGGGAGCCACCGTGATCGTGCTCGGCGCCTACGGCGTCGACGGCTCGCTGGCGCTGTCGTACGCCCTCGTCGCCCACGCTCTGACGGTGCTCCCGCTGTTCGTCGTCGCCGGTGTGATCGCCGTGGCGAGAAGGACGGGCAGAAGAAGGGACGCCGTCTCGTCCGTGCCAGACCTCTGACCGACGCCCGCGTGTTGCGTCAGGCGCCGTCGGCCTCCGCTCGCCAACGGTCCGCGTTCCGCTCGTGGATCTCGCGGATGAGGTCGGCGAGGTTCCGTGTGAGGCTCCACTCGGGATAGTCGGCGCGGAATGACGCGAGGTCGCTGATCCACCACCGATGGTCGCCGAACCGCGGCGTCGGGTCGAGCGACCAGGCGAGCTCGGCTCCGGTGATGGCGTTGCAGAGCTCGATCGCCTCCAGCACAGAGCAGCTCGTCCCGCGTCCGCCGCCGAGGTTGTAGACGGCCCCGCTCGACGGCCGCCGGTGGAAGGCAAGGATCGCCTGGGCGACATCGTGGCTGTGGACGTTGTCGCGCACCTGTTTGCCGCCGTAGCCGATCACGGTGTACGGACGGCGGATAACTGCGCAGCGAACGAGGTAGGAGAGGAATCCGTGCAGCTGGGCGCCGGCGTGCTCCGGCCCGGTGACGCAGCCGAACCGGAAGCAGACGGTCGGCAGTCCGAAGCGACGTCCGTACTCCTGGACGAGCAGGTCCGCCGCCGCCTTGGAGACGCCGAAGAGCGAGTGGTCGGTGCGGTCGATGCTCATCGTCGTGTCGATCCCGTCGAACCAGGGGTGGAGCGGGTCGAGGTCGAGCCTGCTCTCGTGCTCGACGAGAGGGAGCGCGTTCGGCGTGTCGCCGTAGACCTTGTTCGTCGACGTGAAGACGAACGTCGCATGTGGCGCGTGGCGTCGCGCCGTCTCGAGGAGGTTGAGCGTCCCGCCCGCGTTGACGGCGAAATCGGTGCGTGGGTCAAGGGCGGCCCAGTCATGCGAGGGCTGCGCCGCCGTATGGACGACGAGCTCGACGTCCCGGGCCTCGCGGAAGACGCGGTCGACGGCGCCTTCGTCACGGACGTCCGCCTCGATCCACCGGAACGTCGGATACGCAGCGACGAGTCGCTCGCTCTCCGGGCGGGTCGACGACTCGGCGCCGAAGAACGATGCGCGAAGGTCGTTCTCGATCCCGACGACGTCGAAGCCTTCCTCGACCAGGAGCGCGACGCACGCCGCGCCGATCAGCCCGCCCGAGCCGGTCACGACCGCAGCCGGCATCGTCAGCGCACCTCAACCAGTGTCATCGAGCCGTCGCGGGCCACAGGCGTGAGCGTACGTCCCGCAGCGTGGAGCGCGGCAACAACCCACTCGCGGTCGCCGCGCTCGGGCGTCAGCAGGAGGAGGAAGGGCTCGCCGCGCGAGGCCTCGTCCTCGAACCGACGCACGTCGATCGGTGCGAAGTCGCGCAGCACGAGCAGGCCCGCCTCGGTGGAGTCGGTGCCTGCGTAGCGCAGCGCAAGCTCGGGGCTCGAGAGGTGCAGGAGCGGCATGTCGAGGCCCGCTGGGGGATCGTGTGCGACCTCGAAGAACCGCTGAGGGTGGGCGATCGCGACGGGAAGGGAGCGCACCGCAGCAGCGCGCTCCAGGAACGTGACGATCTCCGCGCGCTCGTCCCGGAGCACCTCCTGCTCGAGGTGCTGGTACCACGAGACCCGTGCGACGCCGAGCACGAGCACGACGCAGGTCGCCGCCGTCAGCCACCGCCGCCCGGCCTCCAGGCGCGACAGCCCGAGGGGCAGGAGCATCGCGACGCCAAGCGCCGCGGGCAGTGCGTAGCGAGGGGTGTACGCCCCGGTGGCGAGAACGGCGAGCGCCACGGCGATGAACGGCACCAGCAGGAACGATGCGAGCGCCGCGACCTCCGCGCCGGGCGGCCCGGAGGCCTCCCGGGCCCGCAGCTCGGTGGTGCGCCGGCGGTAGAGCACCGCGTAGCCGAGGACGGCGAGCGCCGCCAGCACGGCGTAGCCGAGCGCGAGCCCGGTGGTGTCACTCGCGACGATCCCCACCGCGGCCATCGCGGCGGCGACGGCTCCCGCGGCGGCGAGGGCCCGTCGCGCCGCCCGCTGCCGCGCGGCCCCGAGCCGCGGCGCGGTGAGCGCGTGCAACGAGAGCGCGCATAGCACCCAGACAAGGAGGGCGAGCTCGCGACGCGGCGCGAGGTCACCCGGCACCGCGCTCGTGCGGAAGAGCCACCCGTTGAGGTCGATAGCGTCGCGCCACCCGAACTCCGTCCAGAAGCTGCCCGAGTAGGCCCGAGCGGCATCGATCAGCGGGAGCGCGAAGACGAGCGGCACGAGCGACACGCCGAGGGCCGTCGCGACGCCACGGTCGATGCGGCCCGTCGCCCGCCGGCGCCACGCCTCGCCGACGGCGAACGGCAGGAGAGCGAGCACCGCGTAGTAGTGCATCCCGACCGCCGCGGCGAGCGCGAGCGCGAGCCCGGCCACCAGGAGCCCGCCGCCGCGTCCGTCGAGGCGCAGCTGCCAGAGGAGGTACGCCGCGGCCACCAGCCCGAGAGCGAGCCCGTAGGGTCGCGCCTCGACCGCGTAGAACGTCGCCTGCGTCACGAGCAGCAGCAGCGCCGCCACGGCCCCGGTGAGGAGGGACGCACGGCGCGTCACCGCGGCGGCGACGCAGCCGGCGGCACCGAGGACACCCACGATCTCCGGCAGCCGCAGCGCGACAGGCCCGTCACCGAGCACGGCGAGCGAGGCGCGTGTGACGATGTAGAAGAGCGGCGGCGTCTGCTCGACCCCCGTTCCGAGCTCCCGCCACACGTCGCCGAGCGTCGGCAAGCCGGCGAAGTAGAGCGTGAAGAGCTCGTCATTGCCGAGCTGCGCCCGGGAGGCGAGCCACAGGAGGAACGCGCCGAGCGCGGCGCCTGCGGTGACGAGCCCTGCGAGGCCCACGGCCCGCCCGCGGTCGACCTGCGGGGCGCTCACCCGGCGGGCCTCCGCCCCCGGTGGCGCCGGACGGTGCGCGCGAGGACGCGCGCGTACCCCGGCCCCGCAACGAGGATGCCGAAGCTCGAGCGCCCCATCTCCGGCGTGCGGTCGATCCACGAGATCGGCACCTCCTCGATGCTGCGGCCCTCGAGCAGCGGCCCGATGCCCGTCTCGGCGTTGGCCGCGAAGCCGTCCTCGGTGATCTCGATGCGCTGGAACAGCTCCCTTGGGTAAAGCTTGAGGTTGTTCGTCACATCGCGCACGCGCATTCCAGTGAGCAGCCGCAGGAGCACGTGGAAGCTGCGGTTGGCGACGATCTTCGGGAACGGGTAGTTGACGAGGATCGAGTCGCGCGAGAACCGGCTGCCGATCGCCCCGTCGCGTCCGGCTGCAACGGCGTCGAACAGCCCGCGGAGCTCGGGCACTATCAGCGTGAAGTCGGAGTCGAGCGACAGCACATAGCGCCCCGTCGCGGCCGCATAGCCGTCGCGCAGCGCGCGACCGACACCGCCCGGCGGTCGGCGGCGGACGAGCTTCACGCGTGGCTCGTCCTCGGCGATCGCGAGCGCGACCTCGGCGGTGCGGTCGGTGCTGCAGTCGTCGACGACGAGGATCTCGTGGATGTACGGGTCGTAGGCCTCGAGCAGCGCCGCGATCAGCGTCGGAATCGTCGTCTCCTCGTCGTGGCACGGGACGACGACCGAGGTCGAGTTGCGCAGCGACTCGTGCACGGCGAGGTTCGCGTGGCGCCGCCGCGCCCGCCGGTCGCCGGGCTTGCGGGCCCAGATGTAAAGCGTCCCGCACAGCTCACGGGCACCGGGCATCTGCTCGAGCAGGAAAGCGAGGGACTGCACTGCGTCGACCGCGCGTGTCGGGGTGCGAGGGTGGACGATGTCGAAGGGGACGATCTCGACGTTGGTGAACCCCTGGCGGGAGGTCTCCTGCAGCAGGCGATACTTGCGCATCCCGATCTGGCCGGGCGCGTTGCCGCTCCAGCGACCGACGCCGGGGAGCATGCTCTTCGCGAGCACCTGCGGGTTCCAGAAGTTGGCCTCGAAGAACAGGATCTGGCCACCCGGGCGCAGCGCCGGAAGCAGGCCTCGCAGATTCACCGCGTACTCGTCGTGGCTGAGGATGCTCGTCCCGACGGCATAGTCGAACGCATTCACCGGGAGATCGAGCCCGACCGGGCTGGGTCGGTGGACGGTGACGTTGGGGAGATCGCGTGCCTCCAGCTCGCGCGCGAGGTCGTCGTCGAGCACGACCGCGGTGATCGGGTTCTCGCCGCCCAGCTGCTCGGCCAGGTGCTCCGTCCAGAGCCCGCTGCCAGCACCGAGCTCGAGGATCGTCTCGCCGGGCTGGACGTGGAACGCGTGCTTCACCGTGAGGGCGCGCCAGCGCAGCTTCGTCGGCGAGGTGCCGGGGTGACGGCGCCAGTACGTCTCACGGGTCACCTCCATCTCGCGCAGGTTCTGCAGCAAGCGCGCCATACGCGGTTCCACGCTCAACGCGGGCGTGCGCATCCTCGATCGGCCGCGGACGTCCTGGCCCGAGACGGGCGGGGCAGAAGACCGATCCATGCGTCGCAGGATAAGGACGCCACGGCGCCGTGCGAGCAGACGTCCGCGTCGCTTGCCCTCCTAGCGAGCAGCGGGCGTTCGTCGGCGCCGATGCCGCGGGTGGGCCGCGCACCCAAACGGAGTAGGATCGGCGCGTGGGCGGGGGCGCTCTGCGGCAGCTCGGCAGCTCCGGGGCGGTTGCCCTGGCACGGGCGCGCGGGCCGGCGCAGCGCTGATGCAGGAGCTCACTGGCCTCACCGGCTTTGACTGGCTGCTCGTGCTGCAGGTCGGGCTGGCGCTCGTCCTCTGCCTCGAGGCGAGGCGGCGTGACGTGGTCGGGACACGCATCGCCGGCTGGCTCCTCGTGCCGGTCCTCACGGGCCTCGCCTTGTTCGTCGCGGTCGTCGCGCTCTACTCCGACGAGCTGCAGCAGCTCCGCGGCAACCTCGGCGACCGCGCCCCGGGACTCGTCGCGCTCGCCGGTGTGCTCATCACGGCTGTCGCGTTCGGCGATCTGCTCGTGGTGCGGCTCACGGGGATCGCGGGTTGGCTGCTGCGGCTGCTCGGCGAGCGGCCGCTTCGCGCCGACGGAGCCCTCGTCCTCGGCGTTGCGCTCCCCGCAGCCGTGGCGTTCGCCCTTGCGCCGCAGGCGGACGAGCGCCTCGTCTCCGGGCTGGAGCTCGCCCGGCTCGAGGCGGGCGGCGGCGCGACGGTGGCGGCGTCGTACCCGCTCCCCGGGCATCCGCTCGACCTGGCGCTGCAGACGCAGTCGTCTGGGTACATGACCTTCGGCGAGGGGTGGATCGGCCGCATCGAGCTGCCGGCAGCAGGCGATGAAGGGGGCGAGCCGGAGGTGATCCGGGTTGTCGAAGGGCTGGAGTACCCGCGCGGCCTCGCCCTGCTCGGCGACACGCTTTACGTCGTCGAGCTCGGGGACCTGCCCTGCGAGCCGGCGTTCCCATCCTGCAAGGGCGGCGACGTCGAAGGGCTGTCGGTCGAGGAGACCGAGCGGGAGATGCTCCGGACGTCCCGTGCACGGGTGCTGGCCTTCGACGTCGGCGCCGACGGCTCGCTCTCCGGGAAGCGCACGATCCTCGCCGATCTCCCCGTCGCGAACACCGATCACGCGGTCAACGACCTGGTCGTCGGGCCTGGCGGGAGGCTCTACGCCTCTGTCGGAAACCTGGACCGCCTCCACAGCACGCCGGGCCTCGAGTCCGATCTCTCACGGCCGAACGCTGACCTGCTCGGGACCGTTGTCAGCTTCCGACGTGATGGCAGCGACCTGCGCGTGGTCGCGCGGGGCATCCGCAACGTCTACGGGCTCGCCTTCGACGGCGACGGACGGCTGTATGGCGTGGACAACGACGGCACGACCCAGACAGGCTGGCGGCGTGAGGAGCTGCTCGAGATCCGGCCCGGTGCGGAGTTCGGCTACCCGCAAGACGGGACGTTCGCCCCCGCTGCCCGACCTCGCGACCCGCCTCTCTGGGCAGTGCCCGGGGTCGGCTCCGGTGGGATCGCCTGGCTGCCTGGCGAGGGTGGGGGACGCCTCGTGACCGGGGCGTGCAGCACCGTCGATCAGGTGGTGCTCACCGCCGAGGCGGGCGCGGTACAGGTGAAGGCGCCCGCGGACGTGACGCGCCTGCTGGAGCTGCCGGGGTGCGTGACCACGATCCAACCGGCGGGTGACCTGCTTGCCCTCGGTGTGTTCGCGTTCGAGGGTGACTCAAGACTCGTCCTGCTGCGCCCCGGTCGCTGAGGGCTGTCGGGCGTCGGGCGCAGTGCTCCGTAGAGCGCTCCTGAGGGTCGCGCCACCGGCGGCGACATCACCGGGTGGTG
>CAVQRA010000011.1:0-1145401 GCA_963715075.1 uncultured Actinomycetes bacterium
CCAAGCGGGCCGGCTGGGGCGACGACTCGATCGGCGCGGCCTGGGGCACCTCCGGCGAAGAGGTCAGGCGCGCGCGCTATGCACGGGGCATCCGCCCGGCCTATCGCCGCGTCGACTCGTGCGCCGGCGAGGTCGAGGCCCGCTCGAACTACTACTACTCCACCTGGGGGGAGGAGGACGAGGCGCTCGAGCCGGCCGTGAAGCCGCGGGTCGTGATCCTCGGCTCGGGCCCGAATCGGATCGGGCAGGGCATCGAGTTCGACTACTGCTGCGTCCACGCGGTCCAGACCTTCCGGGCACTCGGCTACGAGGCCGTGATGGTCAACTGCAACCCCGAGACGGTCTCCACCGACTACGACACCTCCGACCGCCTCTACTTCGAGCCGCTCTCGCCCGAGGAGGTGCTCGCCGTCCTCGATCGCGAGCGGCCGGAGGGCGTCGTCACCCAGTTCGGCGGCCAGACGCCGCTGCGCCTCGCGCGGCCGATCGAGGCCGCCGGCTACAGGATCATGGGGACGCCGCATGCCGCCATCGATCTCGCCGAGGATCGCGAGCTGTTCGGAGCGCTGGCCGACGAGATCGGGATCCGGTGCCCGCCGTGGGCGACCGTCGAGGGGGCGGAGGAGGCGCTCCGCGCGGCCGCGACGATCGGGTATCCCGTGCTCGTCCGGCCCTCGTACGTCCTGGGTGGCCGGGCGATGCGGGTCTGCTACGACGACGCCGACCTCCGCTCGGCGATGGCAGCGGTCAGCGGGCCCGTGCTGGTCGACCGGTTCGTCGAGAACGCGACCGAGATCGACGTCGATGCGCTCTGCGACGGCGAGGACGTGTACATCGCGGCGGTGATGCAGCACGTCGAGGAGGCGGGCGTCCACTCCGGAGACTCCTCGTGCGTGCTGCCGGCGCAGTCCCTGACGCTCGCGAACGCCCTGGAGATCGAGCACGTCGTCCGCCGGCTCGCACCGGCGCTCGGCGTGGTGGGGCTCCTGAACGTGCAGCTCGCGGTCGCCGACTCGACCGTCTACGTGCTCGAGGCGAACCCGCGCGCGTCGCGCACCGTCCCGTTCGCGAGCAAGGCGATCGGCGTCAACCTCGTCGAGGCCGCCTGCAAGCTCGCGGCCGGCCAGAAGCTCCGCGACCTCGGCCTGCCGGTGCCGCGCCCGACCGAGGTCAGCGTGAAGGCCGCCGTGCTGCCGTTCGCCCGCTTCCCCGGCGCGGATCCCGTGCTCGGCCCGGAGATGCGCTCGACCGGCGAGGTGATGGCCAGCGCGTCTGACCTGCCGACGGCGCTCGCCAAGGCCGAGCGCGCCGCCGGTCGTCCGCTGCCGACCTCCGGCACGGCGTTCCTCTCCGTGCGCGACTCCGACAAGAGCGGCATCGCGCCCATCGCGGCGGCGCTCGCCGGGCTCGGGTTCGGGCTCGTCGCGACGGGCGGGACGGCGACGACGCTGCGCGCGGCAGGCCTGGACGTCGAGGAGATCGGCAAGGTCGCCGAGGCGCGCGCCGGCGAGGCGACCGTCGTCGACCTCATCCGGGAGCGGCGGTGCGACCTCGTCATCAACACGCCGCAGGGGTCGGGCGCGCGAGCCGACGGGTATCTGATCCGGGAGGCCGCGCTGATCGCGCGCGTGCCGTGCATCACGACGGTCGCCGGGGCGGCCGCGGCGGTCCACGCCATCGCGAACGCGCGAACCGAGTCGGCGCTCTCGCTCCAGGAGCGGATAGCGGGCTCCGCCTTCGGCGGATCGCGCTAGACCAGCAGGGCACCGTGCGTCGCGAACGTCTTCGGGTCGTCGGCAACGAGGCAGTCGGGCCCTACCGCCTCGTCCGCCTCGCGCGTGGCGAGATCGACCCCGGCGTGCCGGGCCAGCTCTTCATGGTCGAGGCTCCCGGACGCGTGCTGCCACGACCGTTCAGCCTCTGCCTCGCGCCCACGGGCGAGCTCGCGTTCCTGATCGATCCGATCGGCCCCGGAACCCGGGCCATCTGCGAGCTCTCCGAGGGCGACGCCGTCTTCGTGCTGGGGCCGCTCGGCAACGGGTTCGACCTCGGCGTGGAGCGGCCGCTGCTCGTGGGCGGAGGGATCGGCGTCGCACCCTTTCCGTTCCTCTCCGAGCGCCTCGGCGCGGCCACCGGCGCTGCTCGGCTTCCGGACGCCGTCCCAGGCGGAGGCGGCGGTGCTCGTGCCGCGCGCGGAGGTCGTGCTCGAGCCGATGCTCGTGACCGAGGCGATGCCGGCCGATCCCGGCGACGTGCTGGCCTGCGGGCCCGAGGCGATGCTCCTGGCGGTCGCCCGCCTCGCACCCCGCGCGCAGCTCGCATGGGAGGCACCGATGGCCTGCGGCTACGGCGCCTGCTACGGCTGCGTGGTCGAGCGTGACGGGCACCGGGTGAGGCTCTGCCTGGAAGGACCTGTCCTCGTCGGGGCGCCGGGGGTCGACGCGTGACGATCCGCCTGCTGAACGCGTCCGGCTGCCTCGACGCCCTTGCCGCGCCTGACGTCGCCAGGTCGCTCGACGTCTTCGTCACGAAGACGATCACGCCGCTGCCCCGCGAGGGCAACCCACCGGTGAGGATCGCCGAGACCGACCATGGCATGCTCAACGCGATCGGCCTCCAGGGACCGGGGATCGAGGGGTTCGTGAGCGAGGTGCTGCCGCAGCTGCGCGACCCTCGGGATGCCGCTCTGGGTGTCGGTCGGAGGGTTCTCCGCCGCCGACTTCAGGCTCGTCTGCGAGCGTCTCGACGGGGAGGAGGGGATCGAGGCGATCGAGCTCAACCTGTCGTGCCCGAACGTCGACGAAGCACCCGAGAGCGCCGCGGAGCTCGTCGCGGCGGCGCGGGCCGCGACGCGCAAGCCCCTGTACGCGAAGCTGTCGCCCGCGCAGTGGGACGTCGCCGCCTCCGCCCGGGCGGTCGAGGCAGCAGGGGCCGATGGCCTGTCGCTCGTGAACACGATCCGCGGGCTCGCGCTCGACCCGAGGACGCTGGCGCCGAGGCTCGCCCGCGGAGCCGGTGGCTACTCCGGCCCAGCGCTTCGTCCGATCGCGCTCGCCGCGGTGTGGGCCTGCGCATCGGCCGTCGACCTCCCGATCGTCGGCATGGGCGGAGTGTCGACAGGTGGCGACGCGCTCGAGCTCGTGGCGGTCGGCGCGTCCGCCGTCGCGCTCGGCACGGTCCTCTTCGCGGATCCCGACGCACCCGCGAGGGTGCGCGAGGAGCTGAACGAGGCTGCGCGGGCTCACGGGCTCGCAGATCCGTCTGCCGCACACCGAATCGCCGTTGCCAGATAAGACATTTATCCCTGCAAATCGGCGACATTCAGTTCTCCTTGACCGAACTCGCGCCCCTGCTAGACTCGTCCCCTCGCATGGCGACCTCGAAGACGCAGACCCAGGCACCGGCGCGATCGCTCGACCAGCGGATGGAAGCGCTCAAGCGGGCCAACGACATCCGAGTCCGCCGCGCCCAGCTCAAGAAGGACCTCAAGGAGGGCCGCGTCCAGATCGACGAGCTCCTCCTCGACCCTCCCGACTGGGTCTCGACGGCGAAGGTCTTCGACATGCTGATGGCGGTTCCGAAGCTCGGTCGCGTGAAGGCCGCGCGCCTGCTCAACCAGTGTCGGATCAGCCAGTCCAAGACGGTCGGCGGGCTCTCGGAGCGGCAGCGCACCGAGCTCGTGAACCTCTTCAACAGCCGCTGAGGCCGACGGTCGTGTCGCGGCTCGGAATCCGCCGGTAGGCTCGACGGCGTGGGCCCACCACCCGTGTTCGTGATCACCGGCCCCTCGGGCGCCGGCAAGGGAACGCTCATCCGCGCCCTGGTCGAGCGGCTCCCGGAGCTCGAGGTGGCCGTCTCCGCGACGACGCGCCCCCAGCGTCCGGGCGAGGAGCACGGCCGTGAGTACTGGTTCCTCGACGAGCAGGGGTTCGTCGAGAGGATCGAGCGGGGCGAGTTCCTCGAGCACGTCTCCTACGTCTCGGGCAAGCGCTACGGCACCCTCCGCAGCGAGATCGACCGGATCGCGGGCCAGGGCAAGGTGTGCGTGCTGGAGCTCGAGCTGGACGGGGCGCTCCACGTGCAGGACGAGGTCGCCGGTGCCGTGACCATCTTCATCGCGGCGGACGTGCCCGAGCTCGAGCGCCGCCTCCGCGAACGCGCCACCGAGTCGACCGGTGAGATCGGAGAGCGCATCGACCTGGCGCGGCGCCAGCTCGAGCAGGCACACCGATTCCGGTACATGCTGCGCAACGACGACGTACGCCGCGCGACCGAGATCCTGGCCGCGATCGTGGAGCGGGAGCTCGACTTCGCCGCTGCAGGTACCATGCCCGTCTCATGATCGAACCCCGGATCGACGACCTGCTGCCGCACACGGCCACCAAGAGCGATCCGCCTTCGCGGTACGCGCTCGTGATCATCGCCGCCAAGCGCGCTCGGCAGATCAACAACTACCACCATCAGCTCGGTGAGGGCATCGGCCTCGAAGAGGCGCCGCCCCCGCTCGTGGAGTCGCGCTCGAAGAACTACCTGACCATGGGCATGGAAGAGATCGCCCGTGGGAAGCTGGACTTCACGTACGGCTCCGCCACGTAGCGTCACACCCGCCGAGCAGACCGGATCCGGGCGCCGACAGGCGCCCTCGTCGTCTATGACGGACGGGCGACAGGAGTGACCGCGCCTGCGCGCCTACACTGCGCCTGTGGCGCGCATCCTCGTCGGGATCACCGGTGGCATCGCGGCGTACAAGGCCTGTGAGCTCATCCGCCTGCTCGTCAAGGCGGGGCATGACGTGCTGCCGCTGCCGACACGAGGCGCGGAGCGATTCGTCTCCGCCGAGACCTTCTTCGCGCTCGCGCGCAAGGAGCGGCCATCCGACCCGTACCCGCACCTCGCGAAGGCAGAGCTCCTCGTCGTCGCGCCGCTGACAGCGCACACGCTCGCCCGCCTCGCGGCGGGTCTCGCGGACGACGTCCTCACCGAGGCCGCGCTGGCCCATCGCGGGCCGACCCTCGTCGCACCGGCGATGAACACCGGCATGTGGCAGCACCCGGCCACCCGGGAGAACCTCGACACGGTCAGGCGGCGCGGCGTCCACGTGGTCGGACCGGACCAGCGGCGAGCTCGCGGAGGGCGAGACCGGTGAGGGCCGCATGGCCGAGCCGACGGAGATCGCGGCGAGGATCGAGGAGCTGCTCGCGCCGGGCGTCGGCACGCTCGCCGGCGTCAGGGTGGTGGTGAGCGCCGGCGGAACGCGGGAGCCGCTCGACGCCGTCCGCTTCCTCGGCAACCGCTCGTCCGGACGGATGGGCGTGGCGGTCGCGGCGGAGGCGGCTCGACGCGGCGCCGACGTCACGCTCGTCGCCGCGAACCTGCTGGTCGCCCCTCCGACCGGCGTCGAGGTGGTCGAGGTCGGCACGGCCGCAGAGCTCCGCCGCGAGGTGCTCGAACGGGCCGATGCCGACGTCGTGCTGATGGCCGCAGCCGTCGCCGACTACCGCCCCGCGGAGCGCCACGACGGCAAGCGGGCGAAGGACGGCGCCCCGTGGACGGTCGAGCTGGTGCCGACCCCGGACATCGTCAAGGCGCTCGGGGCCGCCCGCAGGGACGGACAGATCCTGGTCGCGTTCGGTGCCGAGACCGGGGAGGACGGGCTCGCGCGGAAGCGCACGATGCTCGAGAGCAAGAACGTCGATCTCGTCGTCTACAACGACGTGGGACGCGACGACATCGGGTTCGACGCCGACGAGAACGAGGTCGTCCTGATCGACCGCGACGGCGAGCAGACGATCGGCAAGCGAGCGAAGACGGCGGTCGCGGTCGCGATCCTCGACGCGGTCGAGCGGCTGCGGGGCGACGGGTGACCGACCAGGCGACCGCCCCGGACGTCACGCACGTCGCCGCCCTGGGCGAGCGGGTCACCGCGAACCTCGCAGCGGCGATCCACGCCCCGCGCGAGACGCTCCGCCTGCCGCTCCTCGCCCTGCTGGCCGAGGGCCACGTGCTCGTCGAGGACGTCCCCGGCGTGGGGAAGACGGTGCTCGCGAAGGCGCTCGCCCGCTCGCTCGAGCTCTCGTTCCACCGGCTCCAGTTCACACCCGACCTGCTGCCGGGAGACGTGACGGGGGTGAGCGTCTTCGACCAGCAGTCGGGGGGCTTCCGCTTTCGCCCGGGCCCGGTGTTCGCGAACGTGCTGCTCGTGGACGAGGTCAACCGCGCGTCGCCGAAGACGCAGTCCGCGCTGCTCGAGGCGATGCAGGAGGCCCAGGTCACCGTCGACGGGAAGACGCACCATCTCGACCGGCCCTTCCTCGTGATCGCGACCCAGAACCCGGTCGAGTACGAGGGGACGTTCCCCCTGCCGGAGGCCCAGCTCGACCGGTTCGCCGTGCGGATGGCGATCGGGTATCCGCCGGCGGCCGAGGAGGCGCGGATGCTCGCCGAGCAGGTGACCGACCCGCCGCTCGACGCGCTCGAGCCGGTCGCGCGCCACGACGAGGTGCTCGCGGCGATCGCCGCCGCACGTGCGGTCTTCGTGGAGGAGAGCGTGAACCGGCACGTCGTCGACCTGCTCCGCCACACCCGCGACAACGCGCGCCTCGCGCTCGGCGCGAGCCCCCGGGCAGGCATCGCCCTCCTGCGTCTTGCGAAGGCGCGGGCGGCCCTCGACGGCCGGGGCTACGTCCTCCCGCAGGACGTGCGCACGGTGGCCGTGGCGGCGCTCTCCCACCGGCTCATCCCGGCACCCGAGGCGCGCTCGGCCGGCGTGACCGCGACGGCAGCCGTCGAGGAGGCGTTGGCGGCGACGCCCGTGCCGCTGTGACCCGTCGGGCCGGGCCTGCCGCGGTCGGGCTCGGGCTGCTCGCGGCGGGGTGGGCGTTCGGCTCGTCTCCGCTCGCGCTCGCGGGGCTCGGCGTCGCGGCGGCCGGTCTCGCCGCGGCGGCGTGGGGGAGGCTCGCGCGCAGGATCACCGTCAGCCGCGAGCTCGAGGAGACGGTCCTGCGCGAGGGGGATGCGCTCAGCTACCGGGTCGCCGTGCACGGAGCGCGACTGATCCCAGGGAGCATCGCGCTCCACGATGCGGTCGGCCCGATCTCGGCGCCACCGGCCCGCATCTCCCGCCGGGGCGGCGGCGTGGTCGTGGTGCCGTCGCTGCCGCGTGGGGTGTACCGCCCCGGCCCGGGAGTGCTGACCGCGGACGACCCGCTCGGGCTCGCGCACGTCGAGCTGCCAGGCCCGGTGGGGCCGCTGCTCCGGGTTCGACCACGATACGCGCAGCTCGCCTCGACGTTCGTCGACGGGGGCCGGGGCGGAGCCGGCGGACGGCGGCGGCCCCTCGCCCTCGCCGGCGGCTCGGAGCCGCACGGCGTCCGCGAGTACCGCGACGGCGAGTCGCTGCGGGCAGTGCACTGGGCCTCCTCGGCGCGGCGTGGACGCCTGATGGTGCGCGAGATGGAGGAGCCACCACGGGACGATGCCGTCGTCCTCCTCGACCTCGACGGCGGGGGCGTCGCAGGCCCTCCCGGGGCGAGCAGCCTCGACGAGGCCGTGCGTGCGGCCGCGTCCCTCGTCCACGCGCAGACGGCCCGGGGACGGCGCGTCGGGCTCGTCCTGGCAGCCGAACGTCCTCTGCGCCTCGCCGTGACGCCGGGCGGAGGCTCGCTGGAGGACGCGCTCGACGCGCTCGCCGGAGCCTCCGCGGTGAACGGCTCGTGCGCCGGGGCGCTGCTGCGATCGGGAAGCCCCGAGACGCGTGACGGCTCGCTCGTCCTCGTGACCGCACGCCCTCTCGCGGCGGTCGCCGACGCCCTGCTCCTTCGCGGCGCCGCGGCGGTCGTGGCCGTCGATGCTCCGACGTACGCCGGCGCACCCGCATCGGCCGCCGATCCCGCGCTCCTGCGGCTCGCGGCGCACGGCGTGCCGGTCGCCGTCGTGCGCTGCGGTGACGACCTCGCAGACGTCCTCTCCGCACCAGGGCTGGCCGCTCGTGCGTAGGGCCGTCGCCGCCCTGCCGCCGATCGCGGCGCTTGTCGCAGCCTGGTCGACGGTCGAGGAGCCCGGTCGGTCGTGGGCGATCGCGCTCGCCGGCGCGTGCGGAGCCGCGCTGCTCGTCGTGCCCACGGGCAGACGCGTCCTCTGGGTGATCCTGGCACCGGCAGCCGCCCTCGGCCTCGCGTGCGTGACGACGCGTCGCCAACCGCTCGGCGCGATCGGCGACGTGGCGCAGGGGGTGAGGGACGCGTCGGCGGTGAACGCCCCGTTCGACGCGACTGCCCAGGTGCCGCTGCACGCGCTCGTCGTGCTCGCCTGCTTCGTCGCAGCGGCAGCCTTCGCCCGCCTCGTCGCCGCCGACCGGCCGCTGGCCGCAGGGGTGGTCGCAGCCGCTCGGCGTCTCGTGGCCCGCGACCCTGACGGAGAGCGATGTCGTCGCCTGGGGCTGCGTCGCCGCCGCAGTCGCGATCTGGCCGTCGCTCGCGCTCCGCGCGTCCGGGAGGACCGCCGCCGTCGCGGGCGTCGGCAGCCTCGCGCTCATCGTCGTCGGCGTGGCCGCGGCCGGGACGCGCGGGTTCGGACCGAGCGAGGCGCACGTCGAGTGGCGCGGATGGGATCCGCTCGCGAGCAGGGGCACCGTCGACGTCCGCTACGTGTGGGACGCGAGCTACACGGGGCTCCGGTTCCCGCTCCGCCCGACGGTCGTGCTGCGGATCAGGGCACCGCACCGCGCGCTGTACTGGCGCGCGTCGACGCTCGACTACTTCGTCGGCGATCGCTGGATCGAGAACCTCTACCCGGTCGCGATCGGTCGGCCACGACGGCCGCTGCCGCGAGATCCGCTCGTCCCGCCCGCGGCGGGCCGGGAAGCCTCATGGGTGGCCCAGACGGTGACCGTGGAGGCGCTCGACGACCGGCACCTCGTCGCGGCGACACAGCCGATGCGGGTCGACACCGATCGGCTCGGCAGCGTCTTCTTCCTCAGCGGCGGCGTGATGGTCGCGCCGCGCGGGATCTCCGGAGGATCGCGGTACACGATCTGGAGCTACGCCCCGCGGCCGACGCCACAGGAGCTCGCCGCATCGCCCGCCCGCTACCCGGCCGCGGCCCGCAGGTACCTCGACGTCGGTCGGGCGCGGATGCCCGTGTTCGGCGAGCCGGGCCGGGCCGCCTCCGTCGACAAGCTCTTCGGCGAGGGGCGCAACGGCGACATCCGGGCCTACCGGCCGCTCTGGCTCGAGGCGCGTCGTCTCACCGGCGGGACGACGTCGCCGTACCTCGCCACCCTCGCGATCGAGCGCTGGCTCCGCGACGCCGGAGGGTACGTCTACGACGAGCTGCCGCCCCGGCCCCCGGCAGGGATCCCGCCGCTCGTCGACTTCGCGCTCGGCGCACGCCGCGGCTACTGCCAGCACTTCGCCGGCGCGATGGCGCTGATGCTGCGCTCGCTCGGCATCCCGGCCCGCGTGGCCGTCGGCTTCACGAGCGGCTCGTGGGCGAAAGGGGAGTGGACGGTGACGGATCACGAGGCCCACGCGTGGGTCGAGGCCTGGTTCGCGGGCCACGGCTGGCTTCCGTTCGATCCGACGCCGGGTCGCGGCACCTTCTCCGCGCAGTACTCGTTCGCCGCCGACTCCGCCGACGCGGTACGTGCGCTCGGCACGGGGCGGCTCCTCGACTTCTCGCCCCAGCCCGGCAGCCCGGGCGCTCCGCAGCAGGCAGCGCCGGAGGCCCTTCCGCCGGCAGCGCCGACGGACGTCCCCCTCTGGCCGCTCGCCTTCCTGCTCGCTGCCGGTCGTCGGAGCCGGCGCCACCCTCGCGGTGAAGCGACGCCGGCGCACGCGGCGCCTGTCGGCGGAGGATCCGCGCGAGCGAGCCGACGGGATCCGCTGCGAGCTCGCGCGACACGCTCCGCGACCGCGGCGTCGCCGCGCGACGCACGCAGCCGGTCGCCGAGCTGGCGCGGTTCGCCGAGCGGCGCCTCGGCATCCACGCCGACCGGCTGGTCGAGCTCACCGAGACCGCGCGCTACGCGCCCGCCGGCGCTCGCGGAGCCGGCGGCGCGAGCGGCGACCGACGAGCTCCGCCGGTTCGACGTGGCGCTCGCCCGCCGCTCGGGACGCCTGCACGCGGTGCTCGCAGCGCTCCGTCCCGGGATCGCTGCGGCGGGCTTGACGGCTCGGGCACGATGAGGGCATGAGCGACGCGTACGACCTGTTCCAGCAGGGCAAGGGCTGCTGCGCGACGGGCTGCCGGCGCAGGCGACCGTCTCGCTCGAGAAGGCGAAGCGCCTCGAGCCGGAGAAGGCGTCGATCCGGGAGGCGCTCGGGATCGCCTACTACCGGATCGCTCGCTGGCCGGAGGCGGAGACCGAGTTCCGCAAGGTGCTCGAGCTGTCGCCGGTGGACGAGTACGCGCACTTCGCGCTCGGCCGGGCGCTGCAGAAGCAGGGCCGCGGCGACGAGGCGGCGCCGTTCCTCGCGCTGGCCCGCCACCTCGGCCAGCCCCTCCCCGAGCCCAAGCCCGGGCTGTCGCGGCGGGCCGAGGGCTAGCCGGCCGATCGGGGCCGCGGTCGCTACGCGAGGTCGTCGAGATCCGCGAGCAGCGACGCGTAGCGCTTGTACCGTCGCCGCGCCGCCCGACCGAAGGCGGCCCGGTAGGTGTCCGCGACGTCTCCGTCGAGCGTCGAGGCGTACGCCTCGCGGATGTCGAGGAGCCGATCGGCGATCGCGTCGACGACGAGCTGGTAGTCGCCGTACGCCTCCTCGGCGCCGTCGCGCCCGGACCGCGTTCCACGCCTCCTCCGCCTCGACGGCCTCGTCGAGCAGGTCGGCTTCGTCCAGCGCGAAGAGGTCGAGCTGCCGCGTCGACGACGGTCGTCGAAGCGACCCCGCTCGCCCGAGCCTCATCGGAGCAGCTCCTCGTACAGGGCGAGGTGCGCGTGCGGCCGCGGCCTCCCAGGTGAGCGCGTCGCGTGCGCGCGCCGCGCCTGCACGGGCCTCGGCGAGCGCGTCCGCGTCGCTCCAGCAGCGCTCCGATCGCCGTCGACGCAGCGCCTCCACGTCACCCGGGGCCACGACGCGCCCGCACCGAAGCGCGCCGACGATCTCGCCGAGGCCTCCGACGTCGTAGACGACGGCGGGGACACCCGGCGCCGAGCGCCTGGAGGAGCGCGCCCGACTGGTCGAGCTCGGCGCCGGTAGGGAAAGACCGCGATCGTGGCGCGCCGAGCGCGCGTCGCGAGCTCGGCGTCGTCGAGGTAGCCGAGTCGCCACTCGGCGCGTGCACCGGCCGCGGCCCGCAGCGTCGGCGAGCGGGATCCGCGGGTCGCCCGCCACGAGCAGGCGGGCCCCCGGCACGCCCAGATCACGCCCTCGACGGCGTCCGGCAGTCCCTTGTACGCCCGGATCACGCCGAGCGAGAGCACCGTCGCGCCGTCGTCGCGCCGCGGCGGCTCGCTGCGAAAGACGGGGTGGGGGATCACCCGCAGCTTCGCCTCCGCGACGCCGAACGCGACGAGCGTGCGGCACGGCCGCGCTCGCTGTGGACGACGATCCGGTCGAACCGACCGAACAGCGCTGCCACGTCCGGCGGTGCTCGCCGTGCGCCTGGGCAGCAGGTCGTGGGCGGTGAAGACGAGCGGGGCACGCGGGTGCAGGAGCAGCCAGCTGTCGATCTCCGGCGCCCCGACCCACTGCAGATGAAGCGACGTCCCATCGACGCGAGCCCGAGCCGCGCGATCGCGATCGGGTGCTCGAGCGCCTTGACGGCGAGTCGCACGGGGCGCGAGTCGATTCCGCGTGGAGAGCCGGTAGAGGCTGTCGTCGACGCGGTAGCCGGCGGCGTCCGGCACGCCGCCGTAGCGGAAGCGCGACGTGAGGAGCTCGCACGTCGGCGCCGCGCTGCCGCGAGCGACGCGGCGAGCGCATGGTCGTACGGCGGCGTGTAGGCAGGTGGATCGGCGAGGACGACGCGCACCGCCGCCTAGCGTAGAGAAGCGGCCGGGCGACCCGTCCCCGACCGCCGCGCGCCTGTCGTCGCCCGTGCAGGATGCCCGCCATGGCACACGCCTCCGAGCGCCCACCGTCTGCCGCCGCGTTCGCCGAGGCACGCTCCCAGTTCCCCGTGCTCGAGCGGATCGCGTACCTCAACGCCGGCACCTTCGGCCCGCTCTCGCGCTCGACCGTCGAGGCGGTGGCCCGCGAGCTCGCCCGCGAGCTTCGAGGACGGGCGCAGCGGGACTGCCGTGCTTCGAGCGCACCATGGCCCTGCGGGAGCCAGCCCGGGAGGCGCTCGGCGTCGCTCGTCGGCGTCGAGCCCGAGCACGTCACGTTGACCGCGCAGCACGACCGACGGCTGCAACATCGTCGTCGGCCGGGCTCGATCTCGAGGCCCGGCGACGAGGTGGTCACGACGACGGACGAGCACTTCGGCCTCCTCGGGCCTCTCCACGCCTCGGGCGCGACCGTCGTGGTCGAGCCCGACGCCCGATGCGATCGTCGCGGCGGTGACGCCGCGAACGCGCCTGCTCGCCCTCTCGCAGGTGCTCTGGACGACCGGCACGCGTGCTTCCCGTCGCGAGCGCTCCGGCCGGAGACCGGCGTGCCCGTGCTCGTCGACGGCGCCCAGTCGGTGGGAGCGATCCCCGTCAGCGCTGCCGGACGTGGACTTTCTCACCATCTCCGGGCAGAAGTGGCTCTGCGGGCCCGACTCGACCGGCGGCCTCGTCGTCGCCGACCCCGAGCGCTACGCGTCGCCTCGCCGAGCTACTTCTCGCAGGTCGAGCTACGGAGCCGGACGGCACGTTCGCGCCCCGTCCGGGTGCCGCACGATTCGATCCCAACTGGTGGTCGTCGGCGCACGCTCGCCGGGCTGCTCGCAGCGCTCGAGCACGTCCCGAGTGGGCGTTCGGCCACGCGCGCGACCGTCGCCGAGCGCTGTCGCGCGCTCCTGGCCGATCGGTCGAGGTCGTGACTCCCGACCGACACGCGCGACGCTCGTCGCCTTCCGGCCGGCCGGTGATGCCGCGACCGTCGTGGCCGAGCTGCTCGCGCACGGCGTGCACGTGCGGGAGATACCCGGCACCGGCCTCGTCCGCGTCTCCTGCGGCTGGTGGACGTAGGACGACGACCTCGATCGGCTGGTGGAGGCGCTGCCGTGACCTTCGAGGGCGGCTGCACGTGCGGAGCCGTGCGGTACTCGTCGACGGGCCGCTGCGTGACGTCCTCGTCTGCCACTGCGTCGCCTGCGTCGAGGCGGTCGGCCAGCCCGTGGGCGGCGACGGCAGCACGCCGACGTGACCTCGCGCTGCACGAGGGCGAGGGGCTCCGCTGGCGGCGGGCACCCGCGTCGGACAACGATGCGAGCCGCGGCCGCTGCTACCGGTGCGGCACCGTGGTCTTCTGGGACGCGCCCGGGCGGGAGACGATCTCGTTCGGCATCGACACGCTCGACGACCCGCCGCCGCTCGTGATCGGCGGTCACATCTGGGTCGAGCAGGATCCGGGCTGGGAGCCGGACGAGGAGGAGCTCGAGCTCGCGATCCCGCTGTTCCGGCGGGGGGCGCCGAACGGCGTCCGCGCGCCCGCGCTGCGCTGGGTCGACTGACGCGGGCGGCTGCAGCGCGCCCGTCCGGCGAGGGCGAGCTCTCAGCCGGGCAGGCCGAGCTCGGCCGCGATCGGGCGGAGCGCCGCGACGACGTTGGCGATGTGCTCGTCGAGCTCGCGCCCGATCAGCTCGGCGCCGGCGTAGACCTCGTCGCGGTGGACGCCCGCGGCGAACGACGGCTGCTTGAGCTTCTTCCTGACGGACTTCGGCTCGAGCCCTTCGAGCCCGGTGGGGCGCACGAGCGCGCAGGCGTGGACGAACCCGGAGAGCTCGTCGCACGCGAAGAGGTGCGCCTTGAGCGGCGTCTCGCGCGGGATCGCGAGGTGCTCGGCGTGCGAGAGCACGGCATCGATCAGCCACTCGGGATACCCCTCCTCGCGCAGGATCGGCGCCCCGTCCTGCGGATGCTTGTCGAGCGTGGGGTGCATCTCGTAGTCGAAGTCGTGGAGCAGAGCGGCCGCGCCCCAGGCCTCCTCGTCCTCGCCGAGCAGCCGCGCGTAGTACCTGACCGAGGCCTCGACGGCGAGCGCGTGGCGCAGGAGCGACTCGCTCGTCGTGTATCGCGTGAGCGTCTCCCACGCCCTGTCCCGGGTGATCTCCACGAGGTCGGTACGATAGCGCCCCGCATGCAGTCGTTCGTGATCGAAGGTGGCCGGCCGGTCTCGGGGACGGTTCGGGCCGTCGGCAACAAGAACGGCGCCCTGCCGATCCTCGCAGCGACGGTCCTCGCGTCGGAGCCCGTGACGTTGACCAACGTGCCGCGGATCCGCGACGTCGAGACGATGGTCGAGCTGCTCGTCGACCTCGGCGCCGACGCAGTCTGGACCGGGCCGAACGAGATCCGGATCGACAGCGCCGCCGTCGAGAAGACCCACCTGGATCCGGAGCTCTGCCGGGAGATCCGGGCCTCGTTCCTGCTCGCAGGGCCGCTGCTCGCCCGCTTCGGCCGCGCGGTCGTCCCGCCCCCCGGTGGCGACGTGATCGGCCGTCGCCGCCTCGACACGCATCTGCACGCGTTCGCCGAGCTCGGCGTCGAGTTCGAGCTGAACGGCGCCTACGACCTCCGCACGGACGGGCTCGTCGGCAAGCGGATGTACCTCGACGAGGCGTCGGTGATGGCGACGGAGAACGCCGTGATGGCAGCCGTGCTCGCACGGGGGACGACGATCGTCGGCCATGCCGCCTGCGAGCCGCACATCCAGGACCTCTGCCGCTTCCTCGTCTCCCTGGGCGCTCGGATCGACGGCATCGGCTCGAACGTCCTGCGGATCGAGGGCGTCGAGCGCCTCGGCGGCTGCACGCACCGGATCCGCGCGGAGCACATCGAGGTCGCGAGCTTCGCGGTGCTCGCGGCCGTGACGGGCGGCGAGCTGCTGATCGAGGACGTCGAGCCGGACGACCTGATCTCGATCGTCCCCGCCTTCCGCAAGCTCGGGATCGAGCTGGAGGTGGGGGAGACCACGATCCGGGTCACGCCCGGGCAGGAGCTCCGCGTCGTCGACGATCTCGGCGGCCAGATCCCGAAGATCGAGAGCGGCATCTGGCCCGCGTTCCCCGCAGACCTCACGTCGATCGCGGTCGTCGCCGCGACGCAGGCGACCGGCACCGTGCTCGTGTTCGAGAAGATGTTCGAGAGCCGGCTGTTCTTCGTCGACAAGCTCGTCTCGATGGGAGCGCGGATCATCCTCTGCGACCCGCACCGGGTCGTCGTCACCGGGCCGGCGGGGCTCGTCGGGCAGCGACTCGAGAGCCCCGACATCCGCGCAGGCATGGCGATGGTGATCGCCGCCCTCTGTGCGGAGGGCCGCTCGACGATCGGGAACATCCGCCAGATCGACCGCGGGTTACGAGCGGATCGACGAGCGCCTCCGGTCGCTCGGCGCGCAGATCGAGCGGGCAGACCTGTGAGCGGCGCGCGCGTGATCCCGGGGACCGGCGCCGCCAGCGTCGCCACCGGGCTTCCCGTGCTCGACCACCTGCTCGCCGCCCTCGCCGAGGGGGGCCGGTTCGACCTCTGGCTCGAGATCGCCCCGGACGACCCGGGGGCCGAGGTCGACGCCGCAGGCGCCGCGCTCGGACAGGCGCTCCGCGAGAGCGTCGCGGACGGCGCCCACGGCGAGGCGACCATGCCCGCCGACGAGGCGCTCGCGATGGTCGTGATCGAGCGCTCCGGGCGCCCTCTCGTCGCGTCGAACGCCGACCTCACCGGCGTCGGTGGTCTCGGCAGCGACCTCCCGGCCCGGTTCCTCCGTGCGCTCGCGCAGGAGCTCGGGCTCACGATCCACGTCCGGCTGATCGAGGGCGAGGACACGGACCACGTCCTCCGCGCGATCTTCCGCGCGCTCGGGCTCGCGCTCGCGCGCGCCGCCGGCTGACCGATCCCTACCAGCGAGGAGCTCCGATGGACAAGCACGTGATCCGCACCGACGCAGCGCCGGCACCGTTCCAGGGCGCCCCCTACAACCAGGCGATCCGGGTCGGCGAGCTCGTGTTCACGGCCGGCCAGGTCGGCCTCCGGCCGGACGGCGGTCCGCTCGACGGCGACATCGCCGCTCAGACCGAGCAGGTCTTCGCGAACCTGCGCGCGATCCTGGAGGCCGCGGGCAGCTCGCTCGACAACCTCGTCAAGACGACGGTCTTCCTCCAGGACTTCGACGACTTCCAGGCGATGAACGAGGTCTACGCACGCCACGTCGGCGAGCGGCCCCCTGCGCGCTCGACCGTCGAGGTGGCGAAGCTCCCGGGCGGAGCGCTCGTCGAGATCGAGGCCGTCGCGCACCTCTGAGCGGGTGACGGCCGGGCCGCAGGCAGAATCGGGCCGTGCCAACTGCCATCCGCGCCTTCGTGCGCTCGCTCGGGCTCGACGCCTACGTCGTCGGCGGCTCCGTGCGGGACGAGCTCCTCGGGCTGCCGCACGCGGACGAGGACTTCCTCGTGCTGGGGGTCGACCAGGACGGCCTGCGGTCGCTGCTGGGCCCGCACGGGCGGGTCGAGGAGATGGAGGTGCACGGACAGCTCGTCGGCGTCCGGCTCCATCCCCGCGACGAGGCGCTCCGCGCGCTCGCGCCGAAGGGCATCGAGCTCACCCCGCCGCGAGCGGAGCGCTCGACGGGGCCCGGCCACCGCGACTTCGAGATCGTCTCCGGCGCCGAGATCACGCTCGAGGAGGACATGGGCCGGCGCGACTTCACCGTCAACGCGATGGCGCTCCGCCTTGCCGACGGCACGCTGATCGACCCCTTCGACGGGCGAGCCGATCTCGACCGACGCGTGCTCCGCACGGTCTCGCCGACGAGCTTCGCCGAGGATCCGCTGCGGATGCTCCGCGGGCTGCGGCTCGTGTCGCAGCTCGGCTTCCACCTCGACGAGGAGGCGCTCGCCCAGATGAGCGCGGAGGCGGACGGACTCCGCCACGTCTCCGCCGAGCGGATCGGCGGCGGGATCCAGGCGGACGGTCGCGGCGAGCTGTCGAAGCTGCTCGACGGCGCCGATCCGGTGACCGCGCTCCGGCTCGCCCGGGACACGGGCGTGCTGCTCGCGATCCTCCCGGAGCTCGCGCCGTCGATCGGGTACGACCTCGGCTCGCCGCGCCAGCCGTTCCCCCTCGACGAGCACGTCCTCGCGGTCGTCGGGCGCACGGCCGCGAACGGGGCACCGCTCGCGGTTCGCCTCGCGGCCCTGCTGCACGATCTCGCCAAGCCCGCTGCCGACGAGGTCGGCGGAGACCACGCGGCGCTCGGCGCCGCGGTCGCGCGGGACGTCCTCCTGCGGCTCCGCTACCCGTCGCGCTTCAGCCGCCGCGTGGTCGCGATCGTGGCCGGTCATGCGTTCCGGCTGGAGCCGTGGCTCGAGCCGGACGACGGCGGCATCGCGACGCGGCGGTTCCTCGCCGCGCACGGGACGGAGACCGCCGGCGACCTCGTCTGCCACAAGCGCTGCGACCTCGAGGCCAAGGCGGTCGCGCCCGAGGAGCTCGCGGCGTTGGAGCGGCTCGTGCGAGAGCTCGAGAGCAACGCCGTCGCCCCGCACCGCATCGCGGATCTCGCCGTGTCCGGCGACGACGTGGTCGCCTCCGGGATCACGCCCGGCCCCGCAGTCGGCGGCGCCTTGCGAGGGCTGCTCGCGAGGGTCGTCGACGACCCGCAGCTCAACCGCCGTGAGACGCTGCTCGCGCTCCTCGACGAGGAGCGCCCGTGAACGTCGACACGGTCAGACGCAACCTCGCCGCCGCGCGGTCGGCCGTCGGAGAGGACGTGACGATCGTGGCCGCGACGAAGTACGTCTCGCTCGAGCACATGGCGATCCTGGCGGAGGCCGGGGTGGAGGTCGTCGGAGAGAACCGCGCGCAGGACCTGCTCGCGAAGCACGCGGTCTACGGCGACGTCTTCCGCTGGCAGTTCATCGGCCACCTCCAGTCGAACAAGGCGCGCGCCGTCGACCGGGTCTGCGAGCTCGTCCACGCGGTCGACACGGACTCGACGGCCCGCCGCCTCGAAGGCCCATGGCTGCTCGAGGTGAACCTCTCCGGTGAGGACACGAAGGCCGGCGTGGCACCCGGAGAGGTTCCCGCCTGGGTCGCGCAGTACCCGCAGCTGCGCGGTCTGATGACCATGCCTGCGCTTGCCACGGCGCCCGAGGAGTCCCGGCCGGCGTTCCGACGGCTGCGCGAGCTCGCGGTCGAGAACGGGCTCGAGCTGCTCTCGATGGGCACCTCGCAGGACTGGCAGGTCGCCGTCGAGGAGGGGGCGACCCACGTCCGGATCGGGTCCGCGCTGTGGCGATCCGACGTGCTCGTCCCCTGACGGCGGTACGATCCTCCCGTCATGGGCCTCGGGGACATGTGGAGTCGCACGCTGGTCTACTTCGGCATCGCCGAGGAGGACGACTGGGACGACGACGTCGACGACGTGGTCACCCAGGAGGAGAACGTCAGGGAGTCGCGCCGTCGCAGCCGGCACAACGTACGACGGCTGCCGCGCAGCGAGCCCGACTGGTCGGAGGAGAGCGCCCCCGACGCCGCCGCGTCGGCTGCGACCGCGACGAGCGGCGCGACGAGCCAGCGCCGCAGCCGGCTCCGGGGCGTCGACGGCACCTCGTCCGCGCAGGTGCGCGTCCACCTCGTCCTGCCGCGGTCGTTCAACGACGCGCAGCAGATCGCGGACAAGTTCAAGGACTCCGTTCCGGTCATCCTCAACCTGCAGAGCGCGGACACCGAGCTCTCCAAGCGGATGATCGACTTCGCGAGCGGGCTCACGTACGCGCTCGACGGGAGCATGCAGCGCGTCGCCGACAAGGTCTTCCTGCTCACGCCCCGCAACGTCGAGGTCTCCGCCGAGGAGCGTGCGCGCGTCCTCGACCGCGGCGGCTTCTTCAACCAGGCGTAGGAGAGCCCTCACGGGCGGCGAACCTCGTCCCGTGGACGCCGGAGTCCCTCATCTCGTGCTGCTCGCCGACATCGGGTCGTCGATCCAGCAGTTCCTGTCCGTCTTCGTGGGGGTCTACGTCCTCCTGATCCTCGTGTACGTGCTGCTCTCGTGGGTCCCGGCCGGCTCGTCCGGGGCGCTGGAGCGGGTCCGGCGGTTCCTGTACGAGGTCTGCGAGCCGTACCTGCGGCTCTTTCGCCGGATCATCCCGCAGGTCGGGCCGCTCGACCTGTCTCCGATCGTCGCCATCCTTGCGCTCACGTTCGGCGTGCGCGTCGTCAACGGCCTCATCGGCCGGGTCATCTGACCGAAGGGAGCACACCAATGTCCCTCACACCCGTGGAAGTCCGACACATCGAGCTCCGCCGGGGGCTGTTCGGCTTCCGGCGCGCAGGCGTGCGTCGCGCGATGGAGGACATCGCCGACAGCTTCGAGGTCGTCTGGCGCGAGCGAAGCGACCTGATGCAGCGGGTCGAGGATCTCGAGACGGAGCTCGCACGGCACCTCGAGCTGGAGAACCTCCTGCGCTCGACGCTCGTCTCCGCCGAGCGCGCAGCCCAGGATCTCAAGGAGCAGGCCCGCCGGGAGGCGGACGTGATCGTCACCGAGGCGAACGCCGAGTCGCGACGGATCCTCCGCGACGCGATCACGGAGAAGGAGCGCCTCGCCGGTGACGCGCGACGCGTCCAGGCGATGCTCCGCACCGCGCTCGAGATCGTCGAGAGCTCGGAGCACGACACCGCCGGCGAGGAGCCGGGCCGTGCGCTGACGCCCACAGTGCTCCCCGCGGAGGTCGACGAGACGGCTGTCCGGAAGCTGACCGGGTAGCCCGACTATCCTTGAGGGCGTGACCACTCCGCCCACCCGTCTCCGCCTCCGCGTCAGCCCCGGTGCGCCCCGCTCCTCCGTCGTGGGGCGGCACGGCGACGCGTGGAAGGTGCGCGTCGCCGCCGCACCCGAGCGCGGTCGGGCCAACGACGAGCTCGTCAGCCTCCTGTCCGAGCGACTCCACCTGCCGCGGCCAGACGTCCGTGTCGTCTCCGGCCTCGCGGCCCGCGACAAGGTCGTGGAGCTGGACGGGATCACCGTCGAAGAGGCCGAGCGGCGTCTCGCCGCCGCCGGAGAGGAGGGGTCGTGACCGTCGATCTCCCGAAGAGGCGGGCCGAGCTGCTCGCGCTGCGCGAGCGGCTGATCACGACGGCCCACGACCTCGTGGTGGGTGATGCACTGGCCGACCACGCGCCTGCCGCCGCCGACCTGCACATGGCCGACCACGCATCCGACATGGTCGACCGTGAGCTCGACGGGTCGCTCGAATCGAACGCGACCGCGATCGTCCGCGAGATCGACGACGCGCTCGAGCGGATCGACGCGAGCACGTACGGCGCCTGCGTTCGCTGCGGCGGGCGGATCCCCGAGGAGCGGCTCGACGCCGTCCCCTACGCGACGCTCTGCGTCGCCTGCAAGCGCGACGAGGAGCGGCTTGAGCGAGCCGGCGCCTAGCGACGCGCGCGCGCGTCCGCTCGACGTTCGCGTCGGTTCGGCCACCAACGCCCTGCAGCCCGTCGCGGGAGCCGAGCGGGCGCTCGGCGCCGGGCCGGCGCAGTGGGTCGCGCTCGCGGTGGTGGCAGGGGCAGCAGTCGTCGCCGACCAGCTCACCAAGCGGGTCGTCGCAGGCGAGCTCGACCTGGGCGACGCCGTCGAGATCCTCGGGCCGTTCTCGATCCATCACGTGCGGAACACGGGGATCGCGTTCGGCCTGTTCGCCGACTCGACGACGGCGGTCGTCGGCCTGACCACGCTCGCGATCGTCGGGATGCTCTGGTTCTTCGCCCGCTCCGGCCGTCGGCACCCGTTGCTGCCGGTTGCGCTCGGCCTGCTCGTCGGCGGCAGCATCTCGAACCTCGTCGACCGGATCCGGCTCGGCTACGTGACCGACTTCATCGACTTCGACTACTGGCCCGCGTTCAACCTCGCGGACACCTTCATCGTCGCCGGCGTGACGCTCCTCTTCGTCTCGCTCGTCGCCGCCGACCGCACGAGCCCCTCCGTTGGCAGCCCTCCGCTCTCTCGTCCCTGACGCCGCTGCGGGCACGCGTCTCGACGCGTGGCTCGCCGGCCTCGACGAGATCGGGGTTCGCGCACGGGCCGAGCGCCTGATCGCCGACGGGCGGGTGCTCGTCGACGGCCAGCCCCGTCTCAAGAGCCATCGGCTCGAAGGGGGGGAGACCGTCGACGTCGAGATCCCCGAGGCTGCCGAGCCCGTCGCCGAGGACGTCGGTGCGGTGGTCGTCCACTCCGACGCGCACCTGCTCGTGGTCGACAAGCCGGCGGGCGTCGTCACCCATCCCGCGACGGGCCACGAGACGGGAACGCTCGTGCACGGGCTCCTCGACCACGGGATCGCCGGCGGCGACGAGCCGGCGCGGCCCGGGATCGTGCACCGGCTCGACCGGGACACCTCCGGCCTGCTGATCGTCGCACGCTCGCAGGCGGCGTACGACCGCCTCCAGGAGATGATCCGCCGCCGCGAGGTCGAGCGGCGCTACCTCGCGCTCGTGGTCGGCTCGCCGCGCTCGCAGAGCGGGCGGATCGAGGCGTCGATCGGCCGCGACCGCGACGACCCCTCGCGCCACTCGCTCGACACGGACACGCCGCGCGAGGCGGTGACCTGGTTCGAGGTGCAGGAGCGGCTCGAAGGGCGGGCGCTGCTGGACGTCCGCCTCGAGACCGGCCGCACGCACCAGATCCGCGTGCACCTCGAGGCGATCGGGCTGCCCGTGGCCGGCGACCCGCTCTACGGTCGGGCGGACGACCTCGGCCTCGAACGGCAGTTCCTCCACGCCTACCGGCTCTCGTTCACGCATCCCTTCACCGGGGATGACCTCTCGTTCGAGTCCCCGCTGCCGCCGGACCTCGTCGCTGCGCTCGCAGCCGCTCGCAGCCGCTAGGATTCATCCGCTTTCCGTCCCATCTCCCCGGTGGAGGACATCGGACGGCGGTGCCGCGGCGCTCAGCCCGGCTCCGTCCGAGACCACCGGCGCTTCGTCCGAAAACCACGAAAGGACGCATCACCATGGCAGTCGTCTCCATGAAGGAGCTGCTCGAGGCCGGCGTGCACTTCGGGCACCAGACCCGGCGCTGGAACCCGAAGATGAAGCGCTTCATCTTCGACGAGCGCGGCGGGATCTACATCATCGACCTCCAGCAGACGCAGGCGATGCTGCAGGAGGCGCACGACTTCGCGCGCAACCTCGCCGAGCGCGGGGGCACGATCCTGTTCGTCGGCACCAAGAAGCAGGCGCAGGACGCGATCACCCGCGAGGCGGAGCGCGTCGGGATGCCTCACGTCTCGAACCGCTGGCTCGGCGGCCTGCTCACGAACTGGCGGACGATCGCCGACCGCATCACGTACCTCCACGAGCTACGGCGCCTGCAGTCCGAGGGACAGCTCGAGCTGCTGCCCGCCAAGGAGCGGATCACGATGCTCAGCGAGCTCGAGAAGCTCGAGTCGAACCTCGGCGGCGTCTCCGGGCTCAAGCGCCAGCCGGACGCGATCTTCATCGTCGACCTCAAGAAGGAGCAGCTCGCCGTGCGCGAGGCGCAGCGGCTCAAGCTGCCCGTGATCGCGCTGGTCGACACCAACTGCGACCCGGACGAGGCCGACTACATCATCCCGGGGAACGACGACGCGATTCGCTCGTGCTCGCTGATCGTCCGCGCCATCGCCGACGGCATCGCCGCCGGTCAGGCGAAGCTCACCGAGAAGGAGCTCGCGAACGCTGCGAAGCAGGCCGCCGCCGCGGCCGAGCGCGCGGAGGCCGAGAGGGCCGCTGCGGCAGCGGAGGCAGCGGCAGCCGCCGAGAAGGCCGAGGCCGACGCGAAGGCCGCGAAGGCCGACGCCGAGGCGAACGCGGCCATCGAGGCCGCCGCTGCGGCCGCGCCCGCCGCGCCCGAGACCGCCGTCGCCGAGGCGACGCCCGAGACCGAAGGGAAGACCACCACGTGACCGAGATCAGTGCCAGCCTCGTCAAGGAGCTCCGTGAGTCCACGGGCGCCGGGATGATGGACTGCAAGCGCGCACTGCAGGAGACCGACGGCGACATCGATGCCGCACGGACGCTGCTGCGCGAGAAGGGCATGGCCGCGGCCGGCAAGCGCGCCGACCGCGCCACCACGGAGGGCCTCGTCGGGACGATCGTCGAAGACGGCGTCGCGACGATCGTCGGCCTGGGCTGCGAGACGGAGCCCGTGTCGAAGAACGACGCGTTCCGGGCGTTCGGCGAGCGGGTGCTCCGCGCCGTCCACGCCGGCGGCGTGGGCGCGGTGGAGTCGTTCGAGGGCGAGCGGGCCGAGCTGATCGCGACGCTCGGCGAGAACATCGTCGTCGTCGGCGCGGCACGGTACGAGGGCGGCGTCCAGGCGGCGTACGTCCACCCGCCCGCCAACAAGATCGGCGTGCTGGTGCAGCTCGAGGGAGGGAGCGAGGACCTCGCTCGCCTCCTTGCGATGCACATCTCGTTCGCCGCGCCGGACTACGCGACGCGCGACGACGTCCCGGCGGAGGTGATCGCGGCAGAGCGCCAGATCTACCTGAACTCGGACGAGGTCCTCTCGAAGCCCGAGGGCGCACGTGAGAAGATCGTCGACGGAATGCTCGGGAAGCGCTTCTTCGCCGCGGCACCGGGCGGCGTGCTCGTCGACCAGGCGTGGATCCACGACGCCTCGAAGTCGGTCGGCCAGGCGCTCTCCGAGTCGGGTGCCGTGGTGACCGGCTTCTCACGGGTCTCGGTCGCCGGATCGTGAGCGACCAGCCGGTGCGGACGGCGGACAGGGCGCCCGAGGGCGCTGCGCCGCCGTTCCGCCGGATCCTGCTGAAGCTCTCGGGCGAGGCGCTGATGGGCGATCGGGAGTACGGCGTCGATCCCGACACCGTCTCCGCGATCGCCGGTGAGGTGCGCGCGGTGCACGCGGCAGGGACCGAGCTCGCGATCGTGGTCGGCGGCGGGAACTTCTACCGCGGGATGAAGGCTGCCGCCGAGGGGATGGATCGCGCGACCGCCGACTACGGCGGCATGCTCGCGACGCTCCTGAACGCCCTCGCCCTGCAGGACGCCCTCGAGCGCCTGGACGTCCCGACCCGCGTGCAGTCCGCGATCGAGGTCTCCGAGGTCGCGGAGCCGTACATCCGCCGTCGGGCGATGCGCCATCTCGAGAAGGGCCGGGTGGTGATCTTCGCCGCCGGGACCGGCAACCCGTTCTTCACGACCGACACGGCTGCTGCGCTGCGCGCCCTCGAGATCGGAGCCGAGGCGATCCTGATGGGCAAGAACGGCGTCGAGGGGGTGTACGACGGCGATCCCCGCACCGACCCGTCCGCGACGTTCCTCCCGCACCTCACGCACCTCGAGGCGATCGAGCGAGGGCTGCGGGTGATGGACACCACCGCCCTGTCGCTCTGCATGGACAACTCCCTTCCGATCCACGTGTTCGAGCTCGCGGGCGGCAACATCCGCCGCGTCGCGTCGGGTGAGCGGGTCGGGACGATCATCGAGACCGCCAAGGAGGCATGATGACCGCGATCGAGGACTTCCTCGCCGACTGCACGAGGCGCATGGACACGGCCATCGAGCATGCCCGGAGCGAGTTCGGCACCGTGCGCACGGGGCGGGCGTCGACGGCGCTGCTCGACCGGATCGTGATCGACTACTACGGATCGCCCACGCCTCTCAACAACCTGGCGTCGATCTCGACCCCCGAGCCACGCCTGCTCTCCGTGCAGCCGTTCGACCCGACGCAGATCAAGGCGATCGAGAAGGCGATCATGGAGTCCGACCTGGGTCTGACCCCGTCCAACGACGGGAAGATCATCCGGCTGCCGATCCCCTCGTTGACCGAGGAGCGCAGGAAGGAGCTCGTCAAGGTCGTCCGCCGGCTCGCCGAGGACGGCAGGGTCGCCATCCGCAACGTCCGTCGCGACGTGATGAAGCACCTCGAGGAGCTCGTCCGCAACGGCGAGGTCGGAGACGACGAGGAGCGTCGTGCCGAGACCCAGGTGCAGAAGCTCACCGACGACCACGTGAAGCGGATCGACGAGATGCTGAAGCACAAGGAAGGCGAGATCATGGAGGTGTGACGCCTCCGGCGTGCCTCCACCGACACTCTCGCCCACGAGATGCGCACCGACCACGACACCCCTAGCGCGAACCTGTGCGGACACTCCGTACGGGGTCGCGCTCACACCGATCTCCTGTGACGGGCCCGGCTCCCGACGGTCTGCGGGCCGGCGTCCCGGACACCGTCGCGATCATCATGGACGGCAACGGCCGGTGGGCGACCGCCCACGGCCTGCCCGTCGCCGACGGCCACCGGGCCGGCACGCGCGCGCTGCGCAGAACCGTCGAGGCGGCGATCGACATCGGCATCCGCACGCTCTGCGTGTACGCGTTCTCGACCGAGAACTGGTCACGACCGGCGGATGAGGTCGCCGAGCTCATGGTCATCCTCTCGGAGACGATCGATCGCGAGCTCCCCGACCTCGCCGAGCAGGGCGTCCGGACGCGGTTCATGGGGCGTCGTGACCGGCTTCCCGGCGAGCTCGTGGCCAAGATGGGGGAGCTGGAGCGAGAGACCGCCCACCTCGAGACGCTGGACCTCTGGATCGCGTTCGACTACGGCGGTCGCGCCGAGCTCGTCGCAGCGGCGCAGCGGCTGGTCGCGGACGGCGTCGCAGCGGACAGCGTGGACGAGGAGGCCATCGCAGCGCGGCTCGCAGCGCCCGACCTCCCCGACGTCGACCTGCTGATCCGGACCTCGGGCGAGCTCCGGCTCTCGAACTTCCTGCTCTGGCAGGCGCACTACGCCGAGCTCGTCTTCACGGAGGCGCTGTGGCCCGACTTCGGCGACGAGCAGCTCCGCGCCGCCGTCGTCGACTACGCCGGCCGAGGGCGGAGGTTCGGAGCGCGGTGAGCCCGCTCGTCTCGCGCATCGTCGTCGCCGCCGTGCTCCTGCCCGTCGTCCTCGGGGGCGTCTGGCTCGGCGGCTGGTGGCTGTTCGGCCTCGCCCTGACCGGCGGACTGCTCGCGTTCCACGAGCTGTCGGTGATGGCGCGCACGCTGCGGCCGCTCGTCCTCGCCGGGTTCGCCGGCCTCGTGCTCACGCTGCTCGGGACGCAGCTGGGCGGCGCCACGTGGCTCCTCGGCGGGCTGATGGCGACGATCGCCCTCGCGTTCGGGCTGTTCCTCGTCTCGAGCGTGCGGCAGACGGCGACGGTGTCGTTCGCGGTGACGCTGCTCGGCGTGGCCTGGGTCGGCGGGGGCCTCGGCCACCTGCTCCTCGTGCGCGACGTGCCCGCCGACGGCCGCCTGCTCATCTTCACGATCCTGTTCACGGTGTTCGCCGACGACACGGCGGCCTTCTTCGTGGGACGGGCGATCGGGCGCCACAAGATGGCTCCTGCGATCTCCCCGGGGAAGTCATGGGAGGGCTTCGTCGGGGGGACGATCGCCGGTGTCGCCGTGGCCTTCTTCGCGCTCTACGAGCAGGACGTCCTCACGATCGGCGAGTCGCTGGCGTTCGGGCTCGCCGTCGCCGTCGCCTCGACCCTTGGCGACCTGTTCGAGTCCGCGGTCAAGCGCGACCTCGGCGTGAAGGACTCGGGGCGGATCCTCGGCGGCCACGGCGGGATGCTCGACCGCCTCGACTCGCTGCTCTGGGCCGGCCCCGCGGCGTACTACGCGCTGCTCGCCCTTACGTGATCGCAACGATCCGAGCCCTCCTGGACGCCGTCCGAACCGGCATGCTTCTCCGGTGCGCCGCGTAGCACTCCTCGGAGCGACGGGCTCGATCGGCCGCCAGGCCGTCGAGATCGTCGCCGCCCATCCGGGCCTTCGCCTCTGCGCGCTCCAGTCGGGCAGCACCCCGCTGGACGAGCTCGCCGCGGAGCACGACGTCGACCACGTCCAGGTTGGCGGCGACCCGACCGAGCTGCTGGAGCGCAGCGAGCCCGACGTCGTGCTCAACGCCGTCGTGGGGTTCGCCGGCGTGCACGCGACGCTGTGGGCGCTCGAGCACGGGGTGACCCTCGCACTCGCGAACAAGGAGAGCCTGGTCGCCGCAGGCGCGCTCGCAGTCGGGGCGCAGCGCCGCGGAGGCGGGCTCCTGCTCCCGGTCGACAGCGAGCACTCGGCGCTCCACCAGTGCCTGGACGGGATCCCCCGTGAGGCGGTCTCCGGCATCGTCCTGACGGCCTCGGGTGGGCCTTTCAGAGGCCGTTCGCGCACGGAGCTCGGGGAGGTGACCCCTGCGGACGCGCTCGCCCACCCGACCTGGTCGATGGGCCCGAAGATCACGACGGACTCCGCGACCCTCGCCAACAAGGGTCTGGAGGTCATCGAGGCGCACTGGCTCTTCGACATGCCCTTCGACCGGATCGAGGTCGTCGTGCATCCGAGCTCCGTCGTCCACGCGCTCGTGCGGCTGCGCGACGGGGCGATGCTCGCGCACCTCGGCGCTCCCGACATGCGCGTGCCGATCTCGTACGCGCTCACGTATCCGGACCGCGCCGCGACGCCGGCGGCACAGGTCGACCTCGCCGCCGGGCTCGAGCTGCGCTTCGAGGCTCCCGACCTCGACGCGTTCCCGATGCTCGGCCTCGCACTCGCGGCCGGACGGACGGGCGGCACGGCGCCATGCGCCTACAACGCCGCGAACGAGGAGGGCGTGGCCGCGTTCCTCGACGGCCGCATCGGCTTCCTCGACATCGCCGTCCTCGTCGAGGACGTGCTCGCGTCGGGTGGGTGGCCGGAGGCGCGGGACCTGGCCGATCTGATCGAGGCGGACGCCGAGGCGCGCCGCTCCGTGTTCGGAAGGCTGACGCCGGCATGACGATCGCCGTCTCGATCCTGGGGCTGGCCTTCCTGATCCTCGTGCACGAGCTCGGGCACTTCCTCGTGTCGCTCGCGCTCAAGATGCGGCCACGCCGGTTCTACATCGGCTTCCCTCCGGCGATCTGGAAGACCACCCGAGGTGGGATCGAGTACGGGATCGGCGCGATCCCCCTGGGGGGCTTCGTGAAGATCCCGGGCATGCACCGCCCCGCGGCGAGCGACGTGGACGTCGCGCTCGGGCGCGCGGTCGAGGAGAGGCCCGCCCTGGCAGCTCGCACGACCCGGCTGAAGGCGGCGCTCGACGCGGGCGACCACGCAGCGGCACGGGACTCCGTCGCCGTCATCCGGCGGGATCTCGAGGACGAGACGCTCTCCCACGCTGCCCGCAAGAGCGCGGATCGCGGCCTCGAGGATCTCGACGACGCGCTCGGGCCCGACGCCTACTGGCGCGCCGCGACGTGGAAGCGGGTCGCCGCGATCGCTGCCGGGCCCGGCGCCAACATCCTCTTCGCGCTGATCCTGTTCACCGGCCTCTTCATGACCTCGGCCGGCAAGGCCACGACCACCGTCGCCGAGGTGCGACCCGGGTCGCCCGCCGCAGTCGCGGGCCTCGCCCCGGGCGACAAGGTCGTGGCGATCGACGGCGTCGCCACCGAGCCGGACACGATCTCCAAGCTCGTGGGCGCGTCGAACGGGGAGCCGATCGTGGTCGTCGTGCAGCGCGACGGGAAGACGGTCACGCTCCCCGCGACGGCCCCCCAGCGCAGCGACGGCGCGTACCGGCTGGGGTTCGTCCTTCGCGGTGAAGGGCTCTCGCTCCCTGCGGCCGCCCGCGAGTCGGTGGCGCTGACGGGCGAGGTGACGGGACAGATCGGCTCGTCGCTCGCCAAGCTGGTCACCGGCGAGGGGCGCAAGGACATCTCCAGCCCGGTCGGCATCGTCCAGGGATCGAGCGACGCGGCAAAGCAGGGGACGCAGAGCTTCCTGTTCGTGCTCGGGCTGATCTCGCTCTCGATCGCGCTCCTGAACCTGCTCCCGCTCCTCCCGCTCGACGGCGGGCACATCGTGTTCGCCGTCGCGGAGGGGATCCGGGGCCGCGCCGTGGCGCGCGAGATCTACGAGCGCGTCTCGTTCGTCGGGATCGGGCTGGTGCTGCTGCTCTTCTTCCTGGGCCTGTCGAACGACGTCGGCAGGCTTTCCTGACGCTGCGCGTCAGGAAAGCCTAGAGAGACCACTCGAAGGGCTCGCTGAGCGCCAGCGCTCGCCCGAGGCGCTGCCGGTAGGTGGCGCGGGGGATCTCCACGGCGCCCAGGAGCGACAGGTGCGGCGTCCGCCACTGGACGTCGAGGAGGCGGGCGGCTGCGTCGTCGGTTGCTCGCATGCGCTCGACGAGGCCGTAGAGGGCTGCCTTGTCCGCGCCCGGGCGGCGCCGGAACATCGACTCGGCGGCGAAGAGGCCGCCGATCGCGACGCCGTAGAGCCCTCCTGCGAGGCCGTCGTCGTCCCACGCCTCGACCGAGTGCGCCCAGCCGAGGCCGTGGAGCCTCCCGTAGGCCCGGACGATCTCGTCGTCGATCCACCCGTGCTCCCGGGCCGGGTCGCCGCACGCCGCGACCACGTCGACGAACGCCGAGTCGATCTTCAGCGCGAACCGGGGAGCCGTCCGCCTCAGCGTGCGCGGCGGGCGCCGGTCGAGCGGGATCACGCCGCGACTCCGTGGGGAGAACCAGCCGACGCCGACGCCGTCCAGCGGCATCGGGAAGAGGCCCAGCCGATACGCGCGCACCAGGGTCCCGGGCTCGAGGTCGGCGCCGATCGCCCACAGGTCGTCGGGATGGTCGTCAGGGGGCGGCTCGAGCGCCCACAGGCTCGGAGGCGGCTCGACAGGCACGAACCCATGGTGCCTCGCGCGGCCGGGAGCGCGGCGCTGAGAGCCGCACAGGGCCTGCCACGGCCAGCCCACGTCGCGCTCGCGCTCGGCTGCAGCGTCGCGCTCGTCGCCGGGCGGGCGGGTGCCCGACCGTGGGCGGCGCCGCTACCCTGAGCGCGTGGCCAGCAGTCGTGGCATCAGCGTCGGAGGCGTGCGGATCGGCGGCGGGGCGCCGGTCGTCGTCCAGTCGATGACGCTGACGAAGACGCACGACGTCGAGGCGACCACCGCCCAGATCGCCGCGCTCGCCTCTGCCGGCTGCGAGATCGTACGGGTCGCGGTTCCGAAGCTCGAGGACGCCGACGCGCTCGCTCGGATCGTGCGGCTCTCGCCGGTTCCGATCATCGCGGACATCCACTTCAACGCCTCGCTCGCGCTGCGTGCGATCGACGCGGGCGTCGCGGCCGTGCGCATCAATCCCGGGAACATCGGCGGGCCCGACAAGACCGAGCAGGTCGTGCGGGCGGCGAAACGGGCCGGGATCCCGATGCGGATCGGCGCGAACGCCGGGTCGCTGCCCTCGCACCTCGAGGAGCTGGCGCGGAAGGACACGGCCGAGGCGCTCGTCGTCGAGGCGCTCGAGCAGGTCGAGATCCTCGAGCGGATGGACTACCGCGACTTCAAGATCTCGGTCAAGGCCTCGCACGTGCCGACCATGATCCGCGCGTACCGGATGCTCTCCGACAAGGTGCCGTACCCACTCCACCTCGGCGTGACCGAGGCCGGGACGCCGTTCGCAGGCGCGATCAAGAGCGCGGTGGGCATGGGCTCCCTCCTCATGGACGGGATCGGTGACACGATGCGCGTCTCGCTCACCGCTGATCCCGTGCGGGAGGTCGAGGTCGCCTGGGAGATCCTCAAGGCGCTCGGGCTGCGAGAGCGCGGCCCGGTGATGATCGCGTGTCCGAGCTGTGGACGGGACAACGTCGGCGTCGAGAGCCTCGCGGTCGTCGTGGAGGAGCGGCTCAAGCAGTACCCCCAGGCGTTCGAGGTCGCGGTCATGGGCTGTGCCGTGAACGGACCGGGGGAGGCGGGAGACGCCGACTTCGGGATCGCCGGCGGCCGTGACGTGGGCTTCGTGTACGCCCACGGCCGGGTCCTCAAGAAGGTCCCCTCTGACACCCTGATCGACGAGCTGTTCGTCGAGATCGACAGGTGGATCGAGGACGGCATGATCAGGCCCACGCGGCCGAAGATGGCGAAGCCGGCGGCGCTCGCCATGGCCGAGGCCAGCCTGATCCCGCTCGACTGAGCACGGTCGGGTAGCCCGATCGGGCAACGAACCGGTGCGCGAGGCCCCGGCCTCGACTAGCCTACGACCGTGCTCACGCGGCAATCCGAGCTCTTCCTCCCGACCCTGCGCGACGCGCCGGCCGATGCCGAGGCGGTCTCGCACAAGCTCCTCGTCCGCGCCGGGCTGATCCGCCAGGTCGGAGCCGGCATCTGGACGTACCTCCCGACCGGGTGGAAGGTGCACCAGAAGGTCGTGCAGACGATCCGCGAGGAGATGAACGCGATCGGCGCGCAGGAGATGCTGATGCCGGTCCTGACGCCGGCCGAGCTGTGGGAGAAGACGCGGTCGCTACGCGATCCCCGAGGTGTTCAAGCTCCAGGATCGTGCCGGTCGACAGTTCGTGCTCCCCATGACGCACGAGGAGACGGTCACGTTCCACTCGCTCGAGATCCAGAGCTACCGGCAGCTGCCGCAGATGCTCTACCACTTCTCCGTCAAGAACCGCGATGAGCCCCGCCCGCGCGGCGGACTGCTCCGCGTCCGCGAGTTCATCATGAAGGACTCGTACTCGTTCGACCGTGACGAGGAAGGGCTGGACGTCAGCTTCCGCAAGCACGCCGCGGCGTACGAGCGGATCTTCGACCGCTGCGGCCTCGAGGTGTTCGGCGTTCAGGCGGAGTCGGGGATGATGGGCGGCAGCGAGTCGATCGACTACCTCGCACCGTCGGGCAGCGGCGAGAACACCCTCGTCACCTGCGAGCGCTGCGACTTCGCCGCGGACATCGAGATCGCGCGTGGCGTGCCTCGTGCGCCCTCGTTCCCGGAGGCCCTCGGCGCCCCGGTCGAGGTCGAGACGCCGGACGTGACCACGATCGACGCGCTCGCCTCGTTCCTCGGCGTGGACGCAGCCGCGACCTCCAAGGCGATGCCCGTGGTGCGAGACGACGGCACGCTCGTCCTCGGGCTGCTGCGCGGGGACGACCGCCTCGAGGAGGCGAAGCTCGCGGCGGCGCTGGGCCAGGGCTTCAGGCCCGCCCAGGAGGACGAGATCCGGGCAGCGTTCGGCGCCGACCCCGGCTCTCTCGGGCCGGTCGGCTTCACGGGCGAGATCGTCGCCGACGAGACGCTGCGCGAGGGGCAGTTCGTCACGGGCGCCAACCGCACCGGCTGGCACCTTCGCGGCGTCGAGCACGGGCGCGACTTCCACGCCCGGTTCGCCGACATCCGCGAGCCCCGGGAGGGAGACGCCTGCCCGCGCTGCGGCGGTGCCCTGCACTTCCAGACGGCGATCGAGGTGGGTCACATCTTCAAGCTCGGCACGCGCTACTCCGAGCCGCTCGGGGCGACGTTCCTCGACGAGGACGGGCAGGCCCGGACGATCGTGATGGGCAGCTACGGGATCGGCCCGGGACGCGTGATGGCTGCCTCCGTCGAGCAGCGACACGACGACAACGGCATCGTCTGGCCCGCCGGCCTCGCCCCGTACGGCGTGCACGTGCTCTCGCTCGGCGGGACCGGGGAGGAGGTCGCGAGCGAGGCGGAGGCCGTCGCGAGGCTCATCTCGGACGCCGGCCACGACGTGCTGCTCGACGACCGCGACGGCCGCCCCGGGGAGAAGTTCGCCGACGCCGACCTGCTCGGGTGCCCGGTACGAATCACCGTCGGCCGAAAGACGCTCGAGGACGGTGCCGTCGACGCGCGCCGCCGGGCGGACGGCACGGACGCGCGCATCCCGCGCGACGCCGTGAACGACTGGATCGAGGAGGCCTGATGGCTGGCAAGAAGCGCACCTACTCGAGCGATCCGCTGGGGCCGACGGTCGAGCGCCTGATGGCCGAGACGGGCGGTCACCTACCGCCAGCTCGCGGACAAGACCGGCCTCTCGGCCGGCTACCTCAACCACATCGTCCACGGGAACCGGCCGGTGCCCTCGACGGAGGTGCTCGAGCGCATCGGCAAGGCGCTCGGCGTCAAGGCCGACCACTTCCGCGAGGTGCGGATCCGCGTGATCACGCAGAAGCTCGAGCAGACGCCGGAGCTCGTCGAGCGGCTCTACAAGCGGCTCGCCTGAGCGCCGCTAGGATTCCCTCTCCACGGGGCGTGGCGCAGCCTGGTTAGCGCGCTAGTCTGGGGGACTAGAGGTCCCGAGTTCGAATCTCGGCGCCCCGATCAGCGGAAGCCCTGCTACGGCGGGGCTTTCGTCGTTCTCGGAGCCTTCGAGTCGCGCGTGGCGCAGGCGAACCCCGGCCGAGGCGAGGATCGCGGCTCCCGCCGTAGCCGGACCGTGGGTTTCCCCCGATGCGAGCGACTGCGCTCGCTGCTTTGCTTGACCAAGCGAGAGAGGGAGGTCTCCATGACACGCGTGCTCGTCGCCTACGACACGAAGCACGGCTCCACCGGGCAGGTTGCCCAGACGGTCGCCGACACGCTCCGCGGCGTCGGCGTCGAGGTGCACGTCGAGCGGGTCGACCACGTCGCGACACTCGACCAGGTGGACGCCGTCGTCCTCGGCGCGCCCGTCTACATGGGCCGGTGGACGAAGGGCGCCCGGGCGCTCCTCCACGACCGGCACGGCGAGCTGGCGGAGAGGCCGGTCGCCGTCTTCGCCACGGGGCCGTTGCACGAGGACGAGGAGGAGTTCGCGCGCGCCCGGGAGTGCGTCGAGAAGGCGCTTGCGAGGACGCCCGACGTCGCGCCGCGCGACGTCAGGATCTTCGGCGGGTCGCTCGACCCCGAGCAGCAGAGGTTCCCGTTCAACCGGATGGAGCGCGCGGACATCCGCGACTGGGACTCGATCCGCACCTGGGCGCGCGAGCTGCCCGCGACGCTCGGCGTGTAGGAGGCGTCCGTCCTCAGCTGCCGCGCTTGCAGGCGCGCAGCGCGTTGAGGCAGCCGTCGACGAGGCCCTGCAACGTCTGCTGGCTCCAGCTGTTCACGAAGTCGGCATGGGCCGAGAGCTGACCTCCCGACGCGAGAGCGACGCTCGTCCCGGTGATCGGCGGATAGCGGTAGATCAGGGTGATCGCCGGAACCGCGACGGGATGGGTCGACGGGCAGTGGCCGCGGACCGCGTAGGCCATGTGCGAGCGGTGATCCGGCGTGTCCAGGTTCCTGACCGTCCCAGCAGGAGGGGAACGTGACGTGCAGCCGGAGCGCGGTCGCGCGTCCCGGGCGGGCACTGCGGCACCGTGGCGCTCGGGGCGACGTTCCCGGCTGCACCGCAGTTCCAGGAGGTGACCTGCCGTCCCTGCGGGCTCGTCGCTCGTGCGTCTCCCGCGATCATCCGGAAGCCCGGCGGGAAGGCGGTCACGGCAGCGAGGGTGGGGCGGCGGTAGTAGATCGTCGCACCGCGGGGCAGGACGACCGTTCCCGTCGACGACGAGCGATGGCATCCAGTAGGCCGCCGTGTGACCCGCGCGGTCACAGGAGGACGACGAGGCGAGCAGACTCGGAAGGGTCGAGAACGCCGAGGTCGTCCGCGCACCGACGAACGAGTGGTCGTGCGAGCGACCCGGCTGCCGCGGGAACACGATCGGGTCGTCGGGTGCGTGGTGGCTGAAGCCGCAGGCGTTCACGAAGTTCACACCTACGAGCGCTGCCCTGCTGGGCGCGGCGGGTGCGCCCGTGCCGGCGGAGCCGAGCGCCGCGGCGGAGGCGACCACGGTCAGGGCGAGCCCGGCGGCGAACAGGGCGGGCAGTGCGAGCCGGCGACGGGACACGTGACGACCTCCATGTGGCGCGGTGAGCAGGGCGAGACCGGGCAGAGTCTGAACCGCTCGTGTGAAGATCCCTTGAGGATTCCGTAAGGGCGACGCCGGAGGTCGAGTCAACCGTCAAGCGCGATCCCGCGCTTGCGCAGCTGCGCGACCGTGTTCTCCCGCCAGCGGTTCGTCGACGGCGAGAACGGCACGAACGCGACGGTCTTGCCCTCCGGGTTTCGCACCCGCCAGTGCCCGCCTCCCGACCGCTCGACGGTCAGTCCGGCGCGCTCGAGCTCCCGGACGAAGGCCTTGACGTCCTTGTTCACGCCTCGACGCTACCGCGCCACGCGATCCGGGCGTCAGGCGAAGGCGCCGCTGCCGTAGCTCGTGTCGCTGTGGGCGGTCGGCCCCTCGTCCTCCTCGACCGAGACGTCGACGGCTGCGTAGCGGCCGGCCTGCGGCAGATCGAGCTCGAGCCGGACGTCCTCGCTCGAGGCCGGGTCGAACGTCCCGAGGGAGATCATCGCGTCCGACCCCTCGGGCAGGACCCACACCTCGTAGTGATGACCGCTCGGGGCGGCGGGCACGGAGGCGAGCGAGACGACGACCTTGCCGCTCTCCTCGTAGAGATCCGCCTCACCGGAGACCGACGGGTCGTCGGCCGACGAGATCACCGCGCGCGCGTCCGGCTCGCCGAGCCCGTCGTCACCGGACAGGGAGATCCCGAGCACCAGCGCGACTGCAGCGGCCGCGGCCATCGCGCCACCTGCGAGCCAGGCGCGCGTCCTGCGGGCCCGCGTGGGCCGGAGCGGCACGACAGTGGCCTCGGACCTGACCTCGTCGAGGATGCGGTCGAAGAGATCCGCCGGTGGCGCGACGCGCGGGAGCGATCGCTCGAGACGGGCGATGGTCTCCTGGTCGGTGCTGTCGTCGTAGTCGCTGGTCATGAGAGTTCCGGGGAGAGCTCGGGGCCGACGAGAGCTCGCATCCTGTCGAGTGCAAGCCTCATCCTTCCTTTTACGGTCCCGAGCGGGATTCCGATCACATCCGCGATCTCGGAGTGGGAGAGACCGTCGAAGAACGACAGCCGGAGCACCTCGAGCTGCTCTGGCGGGAGCTCCGCCATCGCCTCGGCGATGCGCTGCGACTCGTCCGCGTCGGCGACGAGCGACGACGGATCGGGCGCAGATCCGTCAGGCTCGATCTCGTCTCGGAGCTCGGGGCGGCGGGACTTCTGCCGCCCGAGCTCGATCGCGCGGTTGCGGGCGACCACGAACAGCCATGTCGACAGCTTGGCGCGGGTCGGGTCGAACCCGGACGCCTTGCGCCAGAGGGAGACGAAGGTGTCCTGGGTCGCCTCCTCCGAGAGCGTGGGGTCGCTCGTGAACCGGTAGGCGAACGAGTAGACGAGCCGGCCGTAGCGCTCGTAGAGCAGCCTGAGCGCCTCGGCATCGCCATCGGCGACGCGGCGCATCAGGGCTGCGTCGGACTCTGCCCGCTCATCGAACCGTGCAGTGCTCACGCGCACATCGTAGTTTGCCGTGACACAACGTCGCCCGGCATAGAGAGGTGTGTGGATGGCGGACACGGCGGCGGTCGGAAGCGTCGAGCTGTGACGTCTTTGTCTACCTCTTGTATAGCATCAGGGATACGGGGTCCGCGACGGTCCCGGATCACCCGCCCGTCGGCACCTGTACGATCGCGCGCCGATGCGGTGGTTCGTGGTGGCGGTCGTCGTCAGCGTGGCAGCCTGGGGGGGCGGCGCCGTCGACGCGCAGCCGGCCGGAGCTGGGCCGCGGGTCGCGATCTTCTACTACACGTGGTACGGCACGCCCGCGCGAGACGGCGCCTGGCAGCACTGGAACCAGGGCGGCGCGCGACCTCCGGCCCGGCTCGCCTCTGCCTTCTACCCGTCGCGCGGCGCGTATTCCTCGACTGATCCCTCCGTCGTCGCGGCCCAGATGCGCGAGATCGCCGCAGCCGGGGTCGACACCGTGATCGTGTCGTGGTGGGGCCCCGGCTCGGTGGAGGCAGAGAGGTTCCGACCCGTCGCGGCTGCCGCGCGGCGCGCAGGGCTGCAGGTCGCCGCGCACGTCGAGCCGTGGGCGGGACGCACGCCCACGGGGGTGGCCGACGCGGTCACGTCGCTCACCGCCCAAGGAATCAAGGACTTCTACGTCTACGACTCGACGACCGCGGCCGACGACGACTGGGCCGCCGCGCTGCGACCGCTCGCGGGCGTGCGGGTGTTCGCCAACACCTGGCTCCCCGGGCGTGCCGCGAAGGGCGGCTTCGACGGTCTCTACTCGTACGACGTGCTCGTCTACGACGGGCACTCGTTCCCGCGGGTCTGCGCCTCCGCCCGACGTCTCGGGCTGCTCTGCGCACCGTCTGTTGGGCCTGGCTTCGACGCGCGCCGGGCGACGCCGGAGACCCGCGTCGCGCCGCGGCGAGATGGACGCCGATACGACGGCATGTGGCGCTCTGCCGTTGCCTCACGCCCGGACGTCGTCACGATCACGAGCTACAACGAGTGGCACGAGGGAACGCAGATCGAGCCGGCGCGCAGCGGCGTCGCCGGCTACCGCTCCTACGAGGGGGCGTACGGGCTGCGAGGGCAGGCCGCCCAGACCGCCTACCTCACGCAGACCGCCGTCTGGGTCGCGCGGCTGCGCGCGGGAGGCTGAGCGCTAGTACAGCGATGCGGCAAGCCGACGCCTGTGCTGCGCGACGACGGGGTCGTCCTGGCCGAAGCGCTCGAACAGGGCCACGGTGAGATCCCTGAGCTCGTCGCGTTCATCCGGTCCGGCGGCCACCACTGCGTCCACGGCGAGCGTGAGGGCGGTCTGCACGTCCTCACGCTCGACGGCCGCGACGAGCTCCGGCATCCTGCCGCTCGCCCGGAGGTCGTCGAGGAGCGCATCGGAGCGCGGCGGCGCGAGCAGGTCGTCGAGGAACGCGGAGACGGCGGTCGGCGACAGCGCGCCGACGAACTCGGCTGCGACACGCCCGTCGCGGAACGCCTTCACGGCGGGGATCCCACTCACGCCGAAGCGCTGTGCGAGCTCCTGGTTCGCGTCGACGTCGACCTTGACGAGCTCGACTGCTCCGGCACGATCCGAGACCGCCTGCTCGAGCACGGGAGCGAGAGCGAGACACGGCCCGCACCACGCAGCCCAGAAGTCCACGAGCACCGGCACCTCGCGCGACCGCTCCATGACGAGATCCTCGAACGACGACGTCGTGACATCCATGCTCCAACGGTAGCGGGGGCACCGCTCGCTCGGTGCGGCAAACCACGCACCCGGCTAAGGGCAGTTGCGCTTGCGGCGCCTCCACGGCTCGGGCACCGTTCAGATGTGGAGGTGATCAGATGAAGCGCATCGTGATCCTCGGTGGAGGCACCGGGGGCACGCTCGTCGCCAACCGGCTTCGCCGTGCGCTTGACGTAGACGAGGCAGCCATCACGGTGGTCGACAGGGACGACCGGCACATCTACCAGCCGGGTCTCCTGTTCGTCCCGTTCGGGATGCAGAGCCCGGAGGACATCGTGCGACCACGCAACCGGCAGCTCGCCGGTGGGATCGAGTTCCGGCAGACCGAGATCGACAGCGTCGACCTCGAGAGCGACGAGGTGAACCTTGCAGATGGGACGACGCTCCCGTACGACGTCCTGGTCGTCGCCTCCGGGGTCCGGCTGCAGCCGGAAGAGACGGAGGGGCTCACCGGTCCGGGTTGGAACGAGCGGGTCTTCACGTTCTACGACCTCGAGGGCGCGACCGCGCTCGGCCACGCTCTCGAGAGGTTCGAGGGCGGGCAGCTCGTCGTCAACCTCATCGACATGCCTATCAAGTGCCCGGTCGCGCCACTCGAGTTCGCGTTTCTCGTCGACTGGTTCCTGGCCAAGCGAGGCCTCCGCGCCAAGACCGAGATCACGTACGTCACGCCGCTCGACGGGCCGTTCACGAAGCCGGTCTGCACCGTGGAGCTGGGCCACCTGCTGAAGGAGAAGCACATCCGACTCGAGACGGAGTTCGCAGCTGGGGAGGTCGACGGCGTGGGAGGCCGCCTCGTCTCGTACGACGAGCGCGAGGTGCCTTTCGACCTGCTCGTGACCATCCCCCTGCACGGCGGTGCGGAGTACATCGCCCGCTCACCAGGGCTCGGCGGCGATCTCGACTTCGTCCCGACGGATCCGCACACACTCCAGACCGAGGCGAAGGAGAACGTCTTCGCGCTGGGCGATGCGACCTCCCTGCCCACGTCGAAGGCAGGGTCCGTGACCCACTTCGAAGGGGATGTGCTGACCGACAACATCCTCCGGTACCTGGCCGGGTCTGCGCTCGAGGGCGCGTACGACGGGCACGCCAACTGCTTCATCGAGACGGGGTACGGCAAGGCGCTGTTGATCGACTTCAACTACGACGTCGAGCCGCTGCCCGGCCGCTTCCCGACCTCCGTGGGGCCGCTGCCGCTGCTGAAGGAGTCGCGCGTCAACCACCTCGGGAAGCTCATGTTCCAGTGGATCTACTGGCATGCTCTGCTTCCCGGACGTGAGCTGCCCGGCATCCCCACGACGATGAGCATGACCGGCAAGCGACCGGTCGCCTCACACCTGACCGAGGAGCATCCAATGACGACAGCAGTGCTGGCAGGAACACCCGTCGAGCTCGACGCGGAAGGCTTCCTGGCCGACACCGACGCGTGGAACGAGGACATCGCACGCGCGATCGCCGCCGAGAACGGCATCCCCGAGCTCACCGACCGCCACTGGCTGGTCGTGCGGTTCATGCGCGAGCAGTACCTGGCGAACGGGCAGGCCCCGTCGATCAGGTCGCTCGGCAAGGAGTCGGGCGTACCGATCAAGGAGCTCTATCAGCTGTTCCCGAAGGGCCCCGCAAAGCTCGCGGCGAAGATCGGCGGCATCCCGAAGCCGCGCGGCTGCATCTAGAACCAGAGGAGGCCATGATGACAGAAGTACTCGACGCACCACTCGACCTCGCCGACCTCGAGCCCGCGGACGTCCCGGAGCCGATCCGGAAGGTCTGCATCGTGATCTCGAAGGGCTCGCTCGAGGGCATCTACCCGGGGCTGATCATGGCGAACGGCGCCCGGATGGAGGGCATGGAGGCGGAGGTCTTCTTCACGTTCTTCGCGCTGGACGCTCTGCGAAAGGATCGCAGCGGGAAGATCAAGGTCGCGACCGTCGGCAACCCCGGCATGCACATGCCGACGCTGCTCGGCGCGATCCCCGGCATGTCCGCGATCGCAACGCGGATGATGAAGCGGCAGATGGAGAAGCTCGACATCCCGCCGATCCCCGAGTTCATCGAGATGATCCACGAGTCGGGGGGCGGCATCTGGGCCTGTCGCGCGACCGTCGACATGTTCGGCCTCAGCGAGGACGACTTCGTCCCGGAGGTCGACGCGGTGATCAGCGTCGGCGAGTTCTACGAGAAGGCCGCCGGCGCCGAGATCATCTTCACGTAGACCTGCACGAACGCCGAGCCTGCGATCGGTGGGCGCCCCGATGCCGGGGGCGCCCCGGTCGTGGACGATCGAGGTGTGAGCTTCGCGGCTCTCATCGCGCGCAACGTCCTGCGCCAGCGCGCGCGGACGGTGCTGACGGTGATCGGCATCGCGATCGGCGTCACCACCGTCGTTGCCCTGGGGTCGATCACGAGCGGGCTGCGGGCGTCGTCCACGCAGATGGCGCACGCGAACGGTGCCGACTTCATGGTCGCCCAGAGGGGAGCCTCCGATCTCTCGTTCAGCACGCTCGCCGACGCTGATCTCGCAGACGTCCGTCGCGTCGCGGGCGTCGAGCGGGCGTGGGGCGTGCTGCTCCTGGTCTCGAGGGTCGGCTCCCAGCCGTACTTCTTCACGTTCGGCGTCTCGCCGGAGGAGCTCCCCGGCCTGGGGCTCGAGCTGACGACGGGCAGGCTCCCCGAGCAGCCCGACGAGATCGTGCTGGGGACGCGCGCAGCGAGCACGCTCGGGGTCTCCCAGGGCGAGCGGGTCACGATCGAGCGCAGGCCGTTCCGGATCGTCGGCCTCTACGAGACGAGCGCGCAGTTCGAGGCGAACGGGGGCTATGCGCCCCTTCAGACCGTCCGCGAGGCAGCCCGCAAGCCCGGTGTCCTGACGATCGTCTACGTCCGTGCGGCCGACGGGCTCGAGCCGGCGGCGGTGGCGCGAAGGATCGAGGCGGCGTCCGACCGGCTCGTGACGATCAGCACCGCCGACGAGTACGGCCAGGTCGATCAGGGGATCAAGATCCTCGACGCCGCGAACACCGCGATCTCCCTCCTCGCCGTGCTGCTGGGCGCGATCGGGGTGATGAACACGATGATCATGTCCGTCTTCGAGCGGACGCGCGAGATCGGCATCCTCCGGGCAGTCGGCTGGCGTGGGTCACGGGTCGTGCGGATGGTGCTCGGCGAGTCGCTCGTGCTCTGCCTGTTCGGGGCCGTCCTGGGAACGATCCTGGGCGTTGTCGCGACCAGGGCGGTCCTGGCGGTGCCGGCCGTGAGCGCGTTCCTGGCGCCTGCCTACCCGCCCCACATCTTCGTGCGGGCGCTGCTCGTCGCAGCCGGCGTGGCGCTCGCGGGAGCTCTGTACCCGGCCTTCCGTGCCGTGCGGCTCTCGCCCATGGAGGCCCTCCGCCATGAGTGAGCAGGACATCGTCCGCGGCGACGGCCTCGTGAAGCGCTACGACGCCGGCCGCATCACCGCGCTCGACCACATGAGCATCACGATCGCGGCCGGCGAGCACGTCGCGATCGTCGGCCCGTCCGGATGCGGCAAGTCGACGCTCGTCCACCTCATCGCCGCACTCGACCGCCCGGACGAGGGCACGCTCGTCGTCGCCGGTCACGACCTCGCCCACGAGGCCGACCTCAGCCACTTCCGGGCGCGCCATGCAGGCATCGTCTTCCAGCTCCACAACCTGCTGCCGACTCTCACAGCGATCGAGAACGTCGAGGTGCCGATGTTCGAGCTGGGCGTCGGGCGGCGTGAGCGGGTCGCGCGCGCACGGACGCTTCTGGGGCTCGTCGGTCTGGCAGAGCGTGAGGGAAACAGACCCGCAGAGCTCTCCGGCGGCGAGCGGCAGCGCGTCGCGATCGCGCGCGCCCTCGCCAACGACGCGCCGCTCGTCCTCGCGGACGAGCCGACCGGCGCGCTCGACTCGAAGGCCGGAGCGCAGGTCCTCGACCTCCTCGAGCGCATCCGGGCCGAGCGAGGGACGACCCTCGTCGTGGTCACCCACGATCCCGGGATCGCGGCCCGCGCAGACCGCATCGTGCGGATGCTCGACGGCCGTGCGGTCGGGACCCGGGCCGGCGCCCTCGCGGCGGCGTCCTAGCGGACGGTCAGGCCCCGGCTCCGCTCGACGTAGGGCCGATCACGACATCGGCGCCACAGCCCGCGACGAGAGCGGCCCGCACGTCCTCCGGCTCGACCAGGGCAAGCGACGGGTGTGCGAGGTCGACCGACGTGCCCTGCCACGCCTCGAGCCCGAGGGCGGCCGCTCCGTTCGACGTCCCGATCCCGAGGAGCTCCGCGGTCGTGAAGACGAGGCGGCTTCCCGTGCGCCGGCGGGCGATCCCCTCGAGCTCGCGCAGCTCCTCGAGCGGATCGATTCGCACGTTCGAGTCGGAGCCGATGCAGAGCGGGATGTCGCGCTCACGCATCGCCTCGGCGGCGATGAACCCATCGCCCAGGTCGGCCTCGGTCGTGGGACACGCGCAGACCGTCGCCCCGGCGTCGCGCAGCAGGTCGAGCTCGCGGGCGTCCGCGTGCGTCGCATGGACGACGGTGGTGCGGTCGGTCAGGCAGCCGTGCCGGGAGAGGAGCTCGATCGGGCGGACGCCGTGCTCGGCGAGGCACTCCTCGATCTCGCGAGGCTGCTCGTCCGCATGGACGTGGAGCACGAGCCCTTCGGCGGCCGCGTACGCGCCGATCGCGGCGAGCCAGGCAGCCGAGCACGCCCGCACGGAGTGGGGGGCGACTCCCACCTCGATCCCCGCTGCGCGGAGCCGCTCGACCTCGTCGAGGTAGGCGGCAACGGAGGGCTGGCGCATCCGCTCGAGCCCGCCGCGCTCGTACGCCACGTGGAGGCACACGAAGCCGATGCCGGCCCGTGACGCGGCCTCCGCAGCCGCGAAGGCGGCGTCGATCCCCAGGTAGTGGAACTCCCCGACGACCGTGAACCCCGCCGCGAGCATCTCGCGGTACGTGAGCTCGTAGAGCTCCCCGACCGAGTCGACGGAGTGACGGTCCGCCTCGGCCAGCATCCCGTCACGCCAGGCCCAGAAGTCCCGCCCGGCGGCCCGCCCGCGCAGCGCCCGCTGAAACGCGTGGCTGTGCGCGTTCACGAAGCCGGGGAGGGAGAGGTCTCGCGGCATCGCCGGCGACACTACCCTACGGCCATGGCCGATCGAGCACCCGTCAGCGGACCGCTCCGACAGCTCCCGAACGCGCTCACGCTGTTGCGCTTCGCCGCGATCCCGCTCTTCGCCTGGCTCCTTGCCCGGGACAGCGACGGTCCGAGCTGGGCCGCCGGGCTCGTGTTCGCCGCGGCCGCCACGACCGACCAGATCGACGGATGGCTGGCGCGCCGATGGAAGGTCGAGTCGGCCTTCGGCAAGGTCGCCGATCCTCTTGCCGATCGCGTGATGATCGACGTGTGCGTGGTGATGCTCGTCTGGTACGACCGACTCCCCTGGATCGCGCTCCTGATCCTCGCCCGTGACCTCCTGCTCGTCGGTGGCTACCGGTTCGTGGTGCCACGAGGCTACGACTTCGAGGTCTCGCGCCTCGGGAAGATCGCGACCTGGGGGCTCTACGCGTCGCTCGGGCTCGTCCTCGTGACGGAGAAGGGCACGTGGTGGCCGCTCGCCTGCTTCTGGATCAACCTCGGGCTCGCCGTGATCGCGGCGGCGCAGTACGTCGTCAAGGCCCGCCGCGAGGTCACCCGGTGAAGGCCGTCGTGATGGCGGGCGGGGAGGGCACGCGCCTGCGGCCGCTCACGTCGAGCCAGCCGAAGCCGATGGTGCCGATCGTCGGAAAGCCCTGCCTGCAGCACGTCCTCGAGCTCCTGCGCCGGCACGAGCTGCGCGAGGTCGTCGTCACGCTCGCGTTCATGCCTCAGGCGATCAGGACGTACTTCGCCGACGGCGACGAGCTGGAGATGGAGCTCGAGTACTCCGTCGAGGCGCGGCCGCTGGGCACGGCGGGGTCGGTTCGGCTCGCCGGCGACCGGCTGGCCGAGACGTTCCTCGTGATCTCCGGAGACGCCGTCTGCGACCTCGACCTCGGTGCGCTCGTCCGGGCGCACCACAGGTCCGGGGCGGCGGTGACGGTCGGTCTGACGGCCGTCCCGGATCCGCTCGAGTACGGGATCGTCGTGACGGGAGCCGACGGTCGCATCGAGCGCTTCCACGAGAAGCCCTCCTGGGGTGAGGTGTTCACCGACACCGTCAACACCGGGATCTACGTGATCGAGCCCGAGGTGCTCGAGCACGTGCCGGCCGGGGAGCCGTCCGACTTCTCACAGGACGTGTTCCCTCGTCTGCTGGAGGCCGGCGTGCCCATGCACGGGCACGTGCTCGACGGCTACTGGCAGGACATCGGAACCCTCGAGCAGCTCCGCGTCGCCAACTTCGACGCCCTGGAAGGCAAGGTCGGGCTCGAGATCCCGGGGATCCGGCTGCCGGGCGACGTATGGGTCGCCGAGGACGCTGCGGTACGAGACCTCGAGCCCGTCGAAGGCCCGGCCTTCATCGGTCCGAACTGCCGGATTGCCGATCCCTCGTCGATCGGCCCGTACACGGTGCTCTCGCGCGGCGTGACGCTCCAGCCAGGCGCTCGCGTCTCGCACTCGATCCTCGGTGCGCGCGTGCACGTCGGGCGCGGGGCGGTCGTGGAGGGCGCGATCATCGGCAACGGCTGCGACCTGCGCCGCCACGCACGGATCCACGAGGACGTGGCAATCGGCGACGATGCCGTGATCGGCGCCGAGGCAAGCGTCTTCCCGGGTGTCCGGATCTACCCGTTCAAGGTGATCGAGTCCGGGGCGCAGGTCCACGAGCACGTCGTGTGGGAGACTCGTGCGACGCGGACCCTGTTCGGCCGCGACGGCGTCGTCGGGCGGGTCGATGTCGATCTCACGCCCGAGGTCGCCGTGCGGCTCGGGACGGCGCTCGGCACGGCGGTCAGGCCGGGGTCACGCGTGGTGGCGAGCCGCGACGCCTCCGATGCCTGCCGCATGATCAAGCGCGCCGTGATCGCAGGACTCACCTCGACCGGCGTCCACGTCGCGGATCTGAGGGTCTCGCCGTCGGCGATCACCCGTCACGTCCTGAAGACGCAGGGTCTCGGTGCCGGCGTCCACGTCGGTCGGGCGCTCGACGACCCTGACGTCGTGGAGATCAGGGTCCTCGAGTCCCCCGGCATCCAGATGAGCGACGCGCTGCGCAAGCGGATCGAGCGCAACTACAGCCGGCACGAGATCCGCCGGGCTCCCGCAGCGGAGGTCGGAACGACGACCTATCCCGCGCGGGTGCGGGAGACCTACGCACAGGACCTGCTCGACACGCTCGACGTCGACCGCGTGCGCGCGAGGGGCTTCCGCATCGCGATCGACTTCGGGCACTCGGCCGCCTCCTTCACGGTCCCGCTCGTGCTCGGGCCGCTCGGCGTCGAGGCGGTCGGCATCCACGGCTTCGTCGCCGACGCGCCCGAGCGCGCCGGTCACTCGACGATCGAGGTGGGTCGGCTCGTGACCGCGGTCGGAACCGACTTCGGGATCGTCTTCGACCGGACCGCAGAGCGGGTGCAGCTCGTCGACGGCACGGGCGCGATCGTGCACTCCGAGCTCGCCCTGCTCACGATCGTCCACCTGCTGGTGCTGGCAGGGCGCCGGGGCGTCGTCGCCGTGCCCGTCACCGCGTCCCGTCACGTCGAGGAGGTCGCCGCGGGCTCCCGCCTGACGATCCGGCGGACGGCGCACTCGATCGCCGCCCTGACGGCCGCAGCAGCGGAGGACGACGTCGTCTTCGCGGGCGCCCCGACCGGTGGGCTCGTCTTCCCCGACGTCGTGCCGGGGTACGACTCCGTCGCCACCCTCTGCAAGCTGCTCGAGCTGCTCGCGGTCGCCGGGACGACCCTTGCGGACGTGGTCGCAGCGCTCCCGCGCCCGGCGCTCGTGACGCAGGACGTCCAGTGCCCGTTCGCGCTGAAGGCCGCGGTGATGCGGAGCCTGGGTGAGGCGCTCGCCGACCGGCGGATCGAGCTCCTCGACGGCGTCAAGGCGACGGATGAGCGGGGCTGGGTGCAGGTGCTGCCACACGCCGACGAGCCCGGTCTGCTGCTGTTCGCAGAGGGGTCGGACGAAGCGGCGTCCAACGCGCTCGCAGCAGAGGTGATCGCGCTCGTGCGCACGGCGGTCGCCTCCTCCGGGGAGGGAGAGGAGACGCCGCGGCGAACCACAGAGCAAGCCTCGACCTGAGGTTGACCCCTTGGCCCGGCTTCGCTTGAATGACCGGGCCCCGAGCGAAAGGTGCGTGTGGATCCGTTTCCCGACCTGAACGGCATGAGCGACGACGAGCTCGAGGGGGCGCTCGCCACCCTCGAGGCGGAGGAGACGGCCTGCTCACTCCAGCGGCGGATGCTCCACGGCCGCATCGACCTCCTCCGGCCCGTCCTCGTCGAGCGACTGCGCGACGAGCTCGCCGCCGGGAGCGTGTCGTCGATCACCGTCGGCGAGCCCGAGGATCCCCTCTACCGCGGCACGGGCCTCGAGGACGCCGGTGCGGACGATCTGGGCCCGATGCCCGACGTCCCGACGCTCAGCACGGACGAGCTCCGCGCGCTCATCCACGAGCTCGAGCGCAAGGAGGACGACGTCTCGCTGCGGCGCCGGTTCCTCCAGGGGAAGGTCGACATCCTCCGCACCGAGCGGGCACGACGGCAGCGTGGCGGGCCGCACGTCGGGCCGGACGACCTCGGCGAGATCCTCGGCGGGCGCCCTTGAGCCACGTGTACTGCACCGAGTGCGGGTTCCAGAACGCGGAGACCGCGAACTACTGCTCGCGCTGCGGGGCGTTCATCGCCGCGGGCGCCGACGAGAACACGCTCTCGCTGGAGCCCGACGAGGTCGCCACGGGCGCAGAAGCAGTGCCCGGCCTGCACGGGCCGGCGCTCGTCGTGCGCTCGGGGGGCGGACGCGCGGGCGAGGCGTTCGAGCGCATCGGCAACCGCACGCTCATCGGCCGCTCACCCGAGTGCGACGTCTTCCTCGACGACGTCACCGTCTCGCGACGCCACGCGGAGATCGTCGTCGACGGCGACACCGTGTCGATCCGCGATCTCGGCTCGCTCAACGGAACCTTCGTCAACCGCCGCCGGATCGACGAGTCGCCCCTCGAGGACGACGACGAGGTTCAGGTCGGGAAGTACCGCCTCACGTTCCTGCGACGGTGAGCGCGATGCCGGATACGCGGTCGGCCGCGTTGCTCACGATCGGCGACGTCTGCGAGGAGCTCCGGGACGAGTTCCCCGACATCTCGATCTCGAAGATCCGGTACCTCGACGTGCAAGGGCTGATCAGCCCGCAGCGGACTCCCGCCGGGTACCGCCTGTTCTCGGAGGCGGACGTCGAGCGTCTGGCGACCGTGCTGCGCCTCCAGCGCGACGAGTTCCTCCCGCTCAAGGTGATCCGCGACGAGCTCGATGCGCCGCGCCCCGAGCGTCCGCGCCGCCGCGTCCGCGCGCTCCGCGACGAGGGGGGAGAGGTCGACCTCGCCACGCTGTGCGAGCGGGCGGGCGTGCCGGCCGAGTTCGCGCGGCGCCTGGAGGAGTACGACCTGATCACCGCTCGCCTCGCGCACGGCGAGCGCTACTACCGCGAGGCCGACGTCGAGATCGCGACCGCCTGCGCCGCGATCGCCCGACACGGACTCGACGCCCGACACCTCCGCGCGTTCCGCACCGCCGCCGGCCGGCAGTCCGCGCTGCTCGAGCAGCTCGTGGCGACCGGCCTGCGCTCCCGCGACCCCGAGCGCCACCGCACGGCCATCGTCGAGCTCGAGGAGCTCGCCGCCGTCGCGACGGAGCTCGCCCAGCTGCTGCTGCTCCGCGACCTCAGGGAGGCCTCCCAACCGTGACCCTCGACGAGCTCCGCGCCAAGGTCCGCGACGTCCCCGACTTCCCCCAGCCGGGGATCGTGTTCAAGGACCTGATGCCGATGATCGCCGACGCCGACGCGTTCAAGACCGCGATCGACCTCCTCGTCGACTGGACCGCCCCCCGACGGCCGGACGTGATCCTCGGCGCCGAGGCCCGCGGCTTCATCTTCGGCGGCGCGCTCGCGTACGCGCTCGGGTGTGGCTTCGTCCCCGCTCGCAAGCCGGGGAAGCTCCCGTGGCAGACGGTGGAGGCGAGCTACGACCTCGAGTACGGGCAGGACACGCTGCAGGTGCACGCAGACGCGCTCGGCTCGGGCTCACGCGTGATCGTGCTCGACGACGTGCTCGCAACCGGCGGGACCGCCCGTGCCAAGGTCGATCTCGTCCACCAGCTCGGCGGGACGGTCGTCGGCGCGCTGTTCGTCGTCGAGCTCACGTTCCTCCACGGGCGCGACCGCCTCGACGGCGTGGACGTCAACGCGCTCCTCGCCTACTGACGGCCGCACGAGGGACGCGCGGCGCCTGCTTCCCTCTGCGGAGGGATCCCCAAGCGCCCCCGGAAGCCCGATCCACAGACCATGAGCCTGACGGACGAACGAGCCCTCCCGCACGGCGGCACGCCGGATCTCAACCTCCTGCACGCTTGCCTCTCGCTCGGGACGGACGCGCCCTCACGTCCGTCGGCGCGCGAGCGGCTGGAAGCGGCGGTCGGCAGCGAGCTGGCGCACCGGCTGCTCAGCAGCCTCACCGGCTCCCGTCACCGCTGAGCGCCGTCAGGACGGGGAGGAAGGGTCGTCTCCGCCCCGCAGCCGGACGAACACGAAGATCGCGATCGACGCGGACAGCGCGACGACGAGCGCCGTGCCCTTGACGATCTGGATCAGGACCATGCCGAAGAACAGGACCAAGAAGAAGACGAGCGCCCAGACGAAGCTCGTCACGCCGCGATCGTTGCTGGGGGCGCGCAGGTGCATCGCGCACGATCCTAACCGACCGGACGGCGGGCGGCGGCGACAGCGCGTCGCACGCGACCACCGTTCGCCCCGAGAACGAATTCACCGAGCCGGTGGCGCTTTCGTCCACCTGCCGCGCCGACCGTTCCGCTTCCGCGTAGGGCCTTCGCGACGGGCTTCGACCTACTCGCGCTCCGTGCTCGGTGCACGCGGAAACGTATGATCGCGGTCGCGTCTCGTCAAGGCGCGCCGCGCCCGGAAGTGCGCTCTTTGCGCTCTATTCGTCTCTCGCGCCCGGTGCCGCCGATCGTGACTACGATCGTCCGGTGCGGAGCTCACGCGTCTACGGCCTCTCGGCCGTCCTGCTGGCCCTGGCGGCCGCGCTCACGATCGTGGGGTGGGGGGATGCCTCGGGGAAGCTCCCGAACTGGCAGGCGTTCACGCTCGGCGTCGTCCAGGGGGCGACCGAGCTGCTCCCGATCTCGTCCTCCGGGCACCTGATCCTCGTGCCGTGGGTCGGCCAGTGGCGGTTCCTCGAGGAGAACGACGCCTTCAACCAGACGTTCGACGTCGCTCTCCACCTCGGGACGATGCTCGCCGTCGGTGGGTACTTCCTCCCGGACCTGTTGGCCATGCTCCGCGGCGTCCTGCGGACGCTCCGCACGCGCCGCATCGAGACCGACGACGAGCGGCTCGGCTGGATCGTGCTGGTCGCGACGATCCCCGCAGGGCTGATCGGGTTCGCCTTCGAGGACGCGATCGGCTCCCATCTCGGGGAGCCGTGGCAGATCGCGATCCTGATCGCGTTCTTCGCTCTCGTGCTCTGGTGGGCCGATCGGAAGCCGCAGACCCGTCAAGCGCACGAGCTCTCGCTCAAGCAGGGGCTCGCTGTCGGCTTCGCCCAGGCCCTCGCGCTGATGCCCGGCGTCTCTCGCTCCGGCATCACGATCTCCGCCGGCCGCTACCTCGGGCTGACGCGCGACGCCGCCGCCCGGCTCTCCTTCCTGCTCCTCGTGCCGACGGTGCTCGGCGCCGTGCTCCTCAAGGGCGTCAAGGACGTCCTCCTCGGCGATCTCCCGTCGGGCTGGAAGGGCCCGTTCCTGGTCGGCGTGCTCGCGGCGTGGGGGAGTGGCCTTCTCGCGATCCAGTGGCTCCTCGGCTACGTGCGGCGTCACACCTACGACGTGTTCGTGGTCTATCGCCTGCTGCTGGCGGCGGCGATCCTGATCCTGATCGTCAGCGGCGCCCGCGCGGCCACCTTCTGACGCATCCCCTTCCTGCGGTTGACAACCGACAGGGCGGGGAGGACGATGGTCGGCATGAGGTGGATCGGCATCACCGTGATCGTGCTCGTCACATCCGTGGCGGTCGGTGGGGCGAGCGCCGCGAACCGGATCGGCACACCAGGCAACGACGTGCTTCGCGGGACCGCTGCTGCCGATCGCATCTACGGCAAGGCCGGCAACGACACGCTCATCGGCCTGGGTGGCGACGACTACCTCAACGGCGGCCCCGGCCGCGACCGCTTCTCCTGCGGCAACGGCGTCGACAAGGTGATCGCCCAGGTGGGGGAGAAGGTCGCCGCGGACTGCGAGAAGGTGACGCGCCTCGCCTCCGATCCGGTGGTGCAGCCGCCGACGCCGAAGCCACCCGCGCCGACACCTCCGCCGCCTCCGCCGGCGCCACCGAGGGTCGCGGTGCAGGGCGGGCCGTACTGCGGGTACACGCAGCAAGGCCCGGGGATCTGCGTCACGGTGGCTGCAGACGGTCTCGACGTGACGGAGCTCGCGACCTCGGCGATCGTCGACTGCCCGAACACGGGGTATCGCTGGGAATGGCGCCTGACCTTCGGGGGCCGGACGGTGCCCGTCGCGGCCGACGGCACCTTCTCGTACCTGTTCGATGGCGTCCTCAGCTACTCCGGAAGCGACTCGATCACGGACATCACCGCGAAGTACACGATCAACGGGACGTTCGCGGCCGACGGAACCGCGAAGGGCACCGTGGCGATCGAGTCGCTCAACTTCACGGAGTCGGGAAAGCGGCACATCTGCTCCCAGACGCCGGTCACCTGGTCGGCGAAGAAGCAGTAGCCGACGAAGGGGACGTGGGGTGTGCCGCAGGCGGTCTCGCCGTCCGGATTCTCAACTTGACATAACACACGTTATCGTGCATAGAGACGGGAGCCCGCATGGATAGGGGACTCCCGCCTCTCAGAGGCCCTGTTTGCTGACGCCTTTCTCTTTCGAGGCGGCTGCTGGCGTTAGGACGTTGCGCCGAGTCGGTGTCGGACCACCCTGCGGCGCAGGGTGGGCGACGCCTCGACCTCGTAGCCGGCGTCGATGAAGACCTGGAGCAGCCCGACCGACGCCTCGTCCCAGATCACGGTCTTCCCCGGCGTCGGCTCGGTGGGATAACCCTCTAGCACGCGAGCACCGACCTGCCGGCCGTACTCGACGGTTGCTGCGGCGAGCTCGTACATCAGTCCCTGTCGACGGAAGCCCTTCCGCACGACGAAGCAGGTGACCGACCAGACGCCCTCGAGCTCAGGGTCCATCCGCATCCACGCCTTCTGTCGCGCCCAGATCCTCGGGTAGTTCTCCCGCGGCTCGACGGCGACCCAGCCGGCCGGCTCGCCGTCGACGTACCCGAGGAGGCCGGACGTCGGACCGCTCGTGCCGCAGCCGGTCTGCTCCAGCAGCGCCGCGTCGCGCTCCTCCTGAGTGGTGTCGCGCCAGATCCAGCCCGGGACCTTGAGCGCCTGGCAGCGACACTTACGAGCGCCGCCGGTGTCGAACACCGCTTCTAGATCCTCGCTCGTCGCCTCGTTGGCTGGTCGCCAGCTGAACTCGGGCACACCGCGAGACTAGCGGTTGCCCATCGCCAGAGACGATGCGGTGAGCGGATCGCGCCTCGTTCCCTCGGGGGTCTGGACAAGAGGCCTCCGACAGTGGGAGAGTACGTGTGGCAGTTCGCACGAGCCCGGGTGGAGCCTATGACGACGATCGACATCGACGCGCTGCTGGCGCATCAAGAGATCACCGCGCACCTCGAGGCGTGCGAGTCCACGGGCTCGATCCTCGTGCAGGAGGTCGCGGAGATCGTCGAGCAGCACGAGCTCACCGCGCTCGAGCACGAGGCGCTGCTCCGCGAGCTCGACAAGCGCGGCATCGAGATCGTCGAGGAACGGGTCGTGGCGAAGGAGGTCGCGATCGCTCCTGCCGAGTCGACGACGGACGCGCTGCAGCTCTTCCTCCGCGAGGCGGGCCGGCATCCGCTCCTCACCGCGGCACAGGAGGTCGAGCTGGCCAAGCTCGTCGAGCGCGGCGACGAGGCGGCCAAGGCGCGGATGATCCAGTCGAACCTCCGACTCGTCGTCTCGATCGCGAAGAACTACCGCAACCAGGGCCTCCCGTTCCTCGATCTGATCCAGGAGGGCACGCTCGGGCTGATCCGCGCCGTCGAGAAGTTCGACTGGCGGCGGGGCTTCAAGTTCTCCACCTACGCGACCTGGTGGATCCGGCAGGCCGTCGCGCGCGCGCTCGCGGACAAGGCCCGGACGATCCGGATGCCCGTCCACATCGTCGAGCGCATGCAGAAGATCGGGCGGGCAGAGCGTGCCCTCTGGACGCGGCTCGGGCGGGAGCCGACCGTCGAGGAGATCGCCGACGAGGCCAACATCACGCCGCAGCAGGTGATCGAGGTCCGTGCGGCGGCGCGGGCCTCGACGAGCCTGGACGCTCCCGTCGGCGACCAGGACGACGCGGTGATCGGGGACTTCGTGGCCGGCGACGACCCGCTCCCCGAGGAGGCTGTCGAGCTCCGTCTGCGCAGCCAGGCGCTCAGGAGCGCGCTCGCGCGGCTGCCGGAGCGCGAGTGCGAGGTGGTGACGCTCCGCTACGGGCTCGACGGCGGCGATCCCCGGACGCTCGAGCAGATCGGAAACCACCTCGGGCTCACACGGGAGCGCGTCCGCCAGATCGAGCTCGAGGCGCTGCGACGCCTCGCCACGGCACAGGAGGTCATCACGCTGGCCGCGCCGGCGGGCTAGGCAGCCCGAGACGTCAGGAGAGGAAGAGCTCGAGCCCGGGCGCCTGCGCGCGGAGCTCCTTCAGGGCGCGCGTCTCGAGCTGACGGACGCGCTCCCGTGTGATCCCGAGCTGCACGCCGGACTGCTCGAGCGTGAGCGGGTCGCTCCCGTCCAGACCGAACCGCAGCGTCAGGACCTTCTGGAGCCGCGGGTTCAGGAGCTTCAGCGCCCGGCGGAGCTCGAGCGAGCGCATCGTCAGCGCCGCCTCGTGCTCGGGTGCGGCCGCTCCGGTGTCCTCGATCAGATCGCTCATCGTGCTCTCGCCGTCGCCCACGGGCGTCTCCAGGCTGACGTGATCCTGAACGAGCTCGAGGAGCTCACCGACGCGCTCGACCGTGAAGCCGCTGTCGAGCGCGATCTCGTCCTGCGTGGCATCGCGGTTCAGCTTCTGACCGAGCTCTCGGCGCGACCGGCGCACGCGCCTCACCTGGTCGGCGACGTGGACGGGCAGGCGGATCGTCCGGCTCTGCTCGGCCAGTGCCCGCTGGACGGACTGACGGATCCACCACATCGCATAGGTCGAGAGCTTGTAGCCCATCGTCCAGTCGAACTTCTCGACGGCGCGGATCAGACCGAGGTTCCCCTCCTGGATCAGGTCGAGCAGCGGGACGTCGGCACGTGTGTACTGACGTGTCACGGACATCACCAGCCGTAGGTTCGACTCGATCAGGCGCCGCTTTGCCTCCTCGTCGCCTTCGTCCTTCCGGCGCGCGAGCTCCCGCTCCTCGGCCGGTGTCAGCAGGCGGCCGTCGCCGAGCGCGCGGACGTACAGCTTCAACGGATCCTGCGTCTCCACAGGCCCGTCGGACGCCGGCTCCTCGACCGGATCGAACAGCGTCTCGGATGCACTCGCCTCCACGGGGGGTCTATCGGCGTTTCGCCTCCCCCACTTGAGGCATCTTCGCGATCGTCAGCCGATGGAGCCGTCAGGACGCGACGTCGACGCCTTCGTCGCGCAGGCGTTCGCTGACGAGGAACTGGAACGCAGCCCAGGCTCCCGGCTGCACGTCGACCATCCTGTACACCTGCCACTCGGACAGGAGCGCGGGATCGACGGCTCGTGCGGCCTTCCAGTCCGCCATCCTCGGCAGGCGGCCGAGCCTGCGGGCGAGGACGGCCCCGTCCGCGACGGCCCGCTCCAGCCGCTCCTCCCCCACCGGCACGTCGAAGCCTGCCTGCCGCAGGGCGGCCGTCAGCGAGCCGAACGTGTGCCAGATCAACGACTTGGAGACGACCCGGTCGCGGTGCTCCTGGACGTCGCGGGCCGTCGGCACTCGTCCGAGGTCGGCACCCAGCGCACGGAGCTGCTCCAGGATGTCCTCCTCCCCGATGAAGCGCCGCGGCTGCAGCCCGGCGGCCCGCTTCGCCGCGTTCCAGGTGCCGAAGTGCTCGATCACCGTCTGCGGATGCATGCGGGCGTCGGGATCCGCGGCGAACTCCTTCATCGTCGGCGAGCGGCCGAGTCGCTCCGCCGAGGCCCGGAGCTCGGTGAGGATCTCCTCGTCCGTGTACCTCCTGCGCAGGCCCGCACGGAAGCGCTCGAGCGCCTCGCGATCGATCCCCTCCAGCGCCGGATGTCGCCGCCGTGGCCTGGCCATGCAATCATGCTAGAGCATCAGCGAAAAGATGCAAGGTGTCGCTAGCGGCCCTCGGCTGGACGGGGTCGGTAGGCTCGGAGCATGGGTGCGCGCCTCCGGCTCGAGACCGCGACCGCGCGGCTCGTGGGTCGCGCTTCCCGGCTCGCGGGACGCGGCGGCGGCACGACGCTGCCCGGGAAGCTGCTCTGGAAGGTCGATCCCGGTGCGGTCGACGCGCTGGCCGCGCGCCTGCCGTCCGGGTCGCTGGTGGTCTCCGCGACGAACGGGAAGACCACGACGACGGCGATGCTGGCGGCGATCCTCGGGCCGAATCACGCGCTCGCCTGGAACAGCTCGGGCGCGAACCTCGCCTCGGGCATCGCCTCCACCCTTCTCGCCGCGGACGACGCCGAGCTCGGACTCCTCGAGGTCGACGAGTTCGCCCTGCCGGAGGTGCTGCGCCGTGTCCGCCCTCGCGCCGTCCTCCTGGGCAACCTCTTTCGCGATCAGCTCGACCGCTACGGCGAGCTGGAGCACATCGCCGAGCGCTGGCGAGCCGCTACCGCCGCCCTCCCGGCGGAGACCACCCTCGTCGTCAACGTGGACGATCCGCTGGTCGGCTCCCTCGTCGGGGACACGCGACCCGCGCTTCGCTTCGGGCTGGACGACGCCCGCCACGGGCGCCAGGCGCTCCAGCACGCTGCGGACTCGAAGTACTGCGTCCGCTGCGGAGCGCCGTACGCCTACGCGACCGCCTACGTCGGTCACCTCGGCGACTACCGCTGCGAGGCCTGCGGCCACGCCCGACCGGCTCTGGACGTCGCTGCGAGGGCGATCGAGCTCGAAGGGCTCGAGGGGTCTCGCTTCACCCTCGTGACGCCTCGGGGCGAGCGCGAGATCTCGCTCGGGCTACCGGGCCTCTACAACGTGTACAACGCGGTGGCGGCGGCCGCCCTGGCACTCGCGGTCGCGACCCCGCTCGACGAGATCGTCGAGGGACTCCGGGGATTCCGGGCCGCGTTCGGGCGGTTCGAGCGGATCGAGACGGCCGATCGCCGGATCCTGATGCTCCTGATCAAGAACCCGGCCGGGGCGAACGAGGCCACGCGCACCCTCCTCGAGGGAGGCGCGCCCGAGGTCCTCGTCGTCGCGCTCAACGACGCGATCGCGGACGGGCGTGACGTCTCGTGGATCTGGGACGTCGACTTCGAGCCGCTGCTCCAGGAGGCCGCGCGGGTCGTCGTGAGCGGCGAGCGGGCGGCCGAGCTCGCCCTGCGCTTCGCCTACGGCGGCCTCGACGAGTCGAGGCTCGAGCTCGTCCCCGACCTCGAGGCAGCGCTCGACCGCGGCCTGGAGCTCGCAGGGCCAGGTGGTGAGCTCGCCGTCCTCCCGACCTACACCGCGATGCTGGAGCTCCGCGCGATCGCCACCCGCCGAGGGCTCACCCGACCGTACTGGGAGCAGGAGGCTCGCGCGTGAGGATCCGGGTCGGACACCTGTACCCCGCGTACCTGAACATCTACGCCGATCGCGGGAACATCGCGGTGCTCGACCGCCGCGCGGCCCTGCGCGGCCACGAGCTGCTCGTGGACGAGCTCACGCTCGGCGCCGCAGTCGAGCCCGGTGCGCACGACCTCCTCTACATCGGGGGTGGCCAGGATCGGGAGCAGGCGATGATCGCGCCCGACCTCGCTGCGCGCGGACCGGCGCTGGCCGAGGCGGTCGCGTCGGGGGTGGCGCTGCTCGCCGTGTGCGGCGGCTACCAGCTCCTCGGCAGAGGCTACCGCGGACGCGACGGCGCCTGGATGCCCGGTGCCGGGGTGCTGCCGCTCGAGACGGTCGCAGGCGACACGCGCATGATCGGCGACGTGCTCCTCGAGTGCGAGCTCACTCCCGGGCACGTCATCCACGTCGCCGGCTTCGAGAACCACGCCGGTCGAACGCTGCTCGATCCCGGTGCGCGTCCGCTCGGACGAGTCGTCGCGGGCTACGGGAACGACGGCGAGTCGGGCTTCGAGGGCTGCGTCGTCGAGCGCGCGGTCGGCACCTACCTCCACGGCCCGCTGCTCCCCCGCAATCCCGAGCTGGCCGACACGATGCTCTCGTGGGCGATCGCGCACGCGACCGGCACGGAGCCCGAGCCGCTCTCTCCCCTTCCGGACGAGCTCGAGCGCGCCGCGCAGGCCGTCTCCGCGGGCCGGGCGCGCGCCCGTGGCGGCCGTCCGGCGCGCTGACGACCGCTTCCGCGCCGCCGCGCGGCGGCTCGGACTCACCCGACCTGTCGCCGCCACTCGCGCTCGGATCGACTCGGCGCAGCTCCCGTAGGGCCGACCGGCGTGACGGCGCTCTGCCCGAGCTAGCCGACGAGTCGGCGTCGGATCCGCTCGAGGGAGGATTCCGCGACCCCTGCCCGGCGCAGGTACCGATGGGCGCCCCCGTGCACGTCGTCGAGCGCGTCGAGCGTCGCGGCCATGGCATCGGCGGGGGCGGCACTGATGCGTCGGCGCATCTCTCGGTCGGCGGCGTCCTCCGCGTCCGCGATCCAGTCGTCCACCAGCGATCCCACCCTGCCCTCGGTCAGCGCGTAGTCGTCGACGATCGCGTCGCGCTCGACGCCTGCGAGCTCCAGCAGCAGCGCGACGACGATCCCCGTCCGGTCCTTGCCGACGAAGCAGTGCACGACCACGCCCCCCTCCCCCGCTCCCGCGATCGCGTCGACCGCCGCGGCGACGTTCTCGACGCGGGTCGCGAGGGTGTCGACGTAGAGCGCTGCCGTCGCCGCCGTCGCATCCGGCGCCGAGCGCACGAGCGCGTCGACGCGTGCCGCCTCCGCCGGATCGTGCGCACCGAAGAGCGAGACGTGCTCGACCGCGATCGCGTCGGGCACCGGCGGATCGCTCGACCGCTCCCCGGCGAAGCGGAGGTCGACGATCGTCCTGATCCCGTGCTCGCGCAGCTGCGCCCAGCCGGTCGTGGTCAGGTGCCGCACGTTGTCCGAGCGGACGATGCGTCCCGGCCTCGTCGAGCCGCCGTCCCGCAGCGGGAGCCCGCCGAGATCACGGGCGTTGACGAGACCCTCCCACGGCAGGGTGCGCGAGGTCAGCGAGCCCACACCGAGCCCAGGTAGACACACGGGTCACCGGGCTGCCACAGCCGGAGGAACCGCCCGATCGGCGGGTGCAGGTTCACGTCGTCGAGCTCCGAGAGCCGCACGACCCGATGCCCGTCGACGGCAGCGTCCCGCGAGGTGACGTTGACGAGCGACCCGTCCAGGTCACCCGCGAAGACGACGTGGACCACGTGCTTCGACCAGAGGCTCCGGTCGGGAGAGATCGACTCCACGATCGCGACCGGCCCCTCCAGTGGGAGCTCGTCGCCCCGCTGCACGATCCCCGTCTCCTCCTCCAGCTCCCGGTGCAGGGCCTGGAGCAGGGTCTCTCCGCTGCGGACACCGCCGCCCGGGAGCAGCCAGTGCTCCTCGCCCCGCTTCTCGTGGCGGCACAGCAGGATCCCGTCCTGCCAGCGGAGGATGGCGGAGACGCGGATCCGGGGCTCGGGACGCATCAGTGACCCGACGACCCCAGGCCGCCGTCGCCGCGCTCGCTGGAGGGCAGGCGCTCGACCTCGTGCAGCTCGAGCTGCGGGAGCGCCACGATCACCAGCTGGGCGATGCGCATGCCCGGCTCGATCACGACCGGCTGCTCCTGGTCGGTGTTCAGCAGGATCACCTTCACCTCGCCGCGATAGCCCGAGTCGATGAGGCCGGGCGAGTTGACCTTCCCGAGACCGTGTCGGGCCGCGAGGCCCGAACGCGGCAGCACGAGGCCGGCGTGCCCTTCCGGGATCGCGACGGCGATCCCCGTCCCGACGACGGCCCGGGCACCCGGCGCGATCGTCACGTGGTCGACCGCGGACAGGTCGAGGCCCGCGTCGCCCGCGTACGCACGACTCGGCGGCACCGCCTCCGGTCGTAGCCTCTGGAACGCGACCCGGGTCACGCGTGCGAGACGGATCCCGGCGGAGTGTCGTCGACGACGAGGTATCGGGCGAACCGTCGAGCCTCACGGTGGGGCAGCCGAGCGGTGATCCACACGCCCTCGTCCGTGTCGCGCCGCTCGGCGATCGGCGCTCCGAGCGCGTAGAGCGCGGAGAGCGCAGCTCCCTCGCCGTAGGGAACGAGCAGGCGCACGTCCTCGAACCGCTCGGCGAAGAGCTCGGAGAGGCGTTCCTTCAGCTCCTCCAGCCCCTCACCCGTCGACGCCGAGACCTGGACGGCCTCCGGGAACCGGTTCGCGACCCGGCGCCGCGCGAGCGCGTCCAGGCGGTCGATCTTGTTCAGGACGAGCTCGACGGGGAGGTCACCGGCACCGATCTCGGCCAGCACCTCTTCGACCGACCTGACCTGCTCCTGGAGCTGCTCGTGCGTCAGCGACGCGTCGGCGACGTGGAGCACCAGGTCCGCCACGAGCGTCTCCTCGAGCGTCGAGCGGAACCCCTCGACGAGCTGCGTCGGGAGGCGCCTGATGAAGCCGACGGTGTCGGTCACGAGGTAGCGCTTCCCGTCGTGCTCGAACCCACGGGTCGTGGGGTCGAGGGTCTCGAACAGGCGGTTCTCCACGGACACGTCCGCGCCCGTCAACGCGTTCAGCAAGGTCGACTTCCCGACGTTCGTGTACCCGGCGAGAGCCACGGTCGGCGTCTCAGAGCGCTTCCGCTCCTTGCGACGCACCGACCGTTGCGCCTTCAGCCCGTCGAGGCGACGGCGGAGCTGGGAGATGCGCCGTCGCGCCATGCGACGGTCGCTCTCGAGCTGCGTCTCGCCGGGGCCACGCGTCCCCACCCCTGCGCCCACCGTCCCGCGTCCCCCGCCGAGGCGCTCGAGGTGCTGCCACATCCCGCGCATCCGCGGCAGGTTGTACTCGAGCTGCGCGAGCTCGACCTGGAGCTTGCCCTCCGCCGAGACGGCGTGCTGCGCGAAGATGTCGAGGATCAGCTGCGTCCTGTCGACGACGCGAGCCTGGAGCGCGTTCTCGAGCTCGCGCTGCTGGGTCGGGTCGAGCTCGCCGTCGACCAGGAGGACGTCCGCGCCGCTCTCGCCGAACGCCTCCTTGACCTCGACGAGCTTTCCCTTGCCCACGTACGTCCGTGGGTCGGGGTGCGCTCGGTGCTGCACGATCTCCGCCACGGGCTCGACGAGCGCCGTACGGGCGAGCTCGCGGATCTCGGCGAGCTCGTCCTCGCCGTCGACGCCCTTCGGGAGCACGGCGAGCACGAGCCCGAGCTCGGGCCCGTCGCCCGGCTGCGGGTCCGGTCTCGTCGACGTCACTGCCCACAATCATGCCCGGTAGGCTGGCCGGGTGTCCACCCTGGCGGACAGGCTCGCGGCGCGCACGCTCGAGCTCGTCGACATCCCCTCCGAGAGCCTGTCCGAGGCGGCCGTCCGGGCGCACCTCAGGGCCCTCGTCCCTGCGTCCATGACGCCGTCGTTCGTCTCCGAGGACGCAGCCCTGTGGACGACCCCACGCCGCCCGGGGGCGCCGCTCGTGATCCTCGCGGGGCACTACGACACGGTCCCGGCCCAGGAGAACATCCCGGGGCACATCGACGACGGGTGGGTGCACGGTCTCGGCGCGGCCGACATGAAGGGCGGCGTCGCGGTCGCTCTCGAGCTCGTGCGCGGCTTCGCGGGCGTTGCCCCGGGCTCCGTCGACGTCGGACTGCTCCTGTTCGGCAAGGAGGAGCTGCCGCCGTCCTTCAACCCGCTGCCCGAGCTCTTCGAGCACGACGCGCTGGTGCACGAGGCCGCGCTCGCCGTGCTGCTGGAGCCGACGGCAGGCGCGATCCATGCCGGCTGCGTCGGGACCTTGACCGCCCAGGTGACGTTCAGCGGGGTCTCGGGCCATGCAGCGCGCCCGTGGCTCGCGGAGAACGCGCTCGACCGAGCGGTGGTCGGGCTGGCGGGGATCGCGACGCTCGAGCGCCGCGAGGCGCTCGTCGGAGGGCTGCCGTTCTTCGAGACGGTCACGCTCACACGCCTCCAGGCGGGGATCGCCGACAACGTGATCCCCGACACGGCGGTGGCGACGGTCAACCTCCGCTACCCGCCCGATCGCGCACCGGAGGAGGCGGTCTCCCTCCTGCGCTCCCTCCTCCCGGCCGGGGCCGCGGTCGAGGTCACCGGGAACTCCCCGCCCGCACGGGTCGTGTCCGACCACCCGCTCGTCCAGCGCCTGCTGGCGGACGGCGCGACCGGGATCGAGCCGAAGCAGGCCTGGACGAACGTCGCCGACTTCACGACGCGCGGGATCGACGCGGTCAACTTCGGGCCGGGCGACCCCGCGTTCGCGCACCGGCGGGACGAGCGGGTCTCGGTCTCCGCGCTCGTCCACTGCTACGAGACCCTCCAACGGTTCCTCTCACGCTGACGATGGCCGCTCTCCCCCGTCCTCCAGTCGCAGGCGACGTACCCGTTCGTCCGGCTCAACCAGGCAGCCGCGCGACGACGGGCGGCCGGACTCGAGGTGATCGACTTCGGCATGGGCGATCCGCGCGAGCCCACCGACCCGGTGATCCTCCAGGCGCTGAAGGACGGCGTGCGGGAGCGCATGGGCTACCCGGCCGCTGCAGGCCTTCCCGAGCTGCGGGAGGCGATCGCCGGCTGGGTCGGGCGGCGCTTCGGCGCGGCCCTGGATCCGGACACCCAGGTGATCCCGACGCTCGGCTCGAAGGAGGCGATCTTCTCGTTCGCGCAAGTGGTGCTCGATCTCCCCGGCGGGCGTGACACCGTGGTCGCGACCGAGCCCGGCTATCCCGTTCCCGTCCGTGGCGCCGAGTACGTCGGAGCGCGCGTCGTCGAGCTGCCTCTGCTGGAGCGCAACGGCTTCCTCCCCGACCTCGACGCGGTTCCCGACGAGACCTGGCAGCGCACCGCCGTGCTCTGGCTGAACTCGCCGAACAACCCCACCGGCGCCGTCGCGCCGCTCGCCTTCCTGGCGAAGGCGGCAGAGCTCGCTCGGCGGTTCGACTTCGTCCTCGCCTCCGACGAGGCTTACACCGAGCTCTGGTTCGAGACGCCACCCCCGTCCGCGCTCGAGCTGGACGACTGGACGTCCGTGGTGGCGTTCAACACGCTCTCGAAGCGCTCCTCGATGACAGGCTTCCGCTCGGGCTTCGTCGCCGGCGACGCCGTCCTCGTTGACGCCCTCAAGCGCTACCGCCCGAACGTGGGCACGGCGCCGCAGGAGTTCGTCCAGAGGGCGTCGGTCGTCGCCTGGGGCGACGAGGCCCACGTCGAGCGCGCACGGAGCGCGTACGCGCGCAAGCGTGCGTCGTTCCTCGACCTGTTCACGCGCGTCGGGCTGCGCGACGCGGGCGGCGCGACCACGATGTACCTCTGGGTCGCCGTACCCGAGGGCGAGACGTCCGAGTCGTTCGCCGACCGGCCTCCTCGAGGCGGGTGTGATCGTCGCCCCCGGGCTCGTACCTCGGGCCCTCGGGCGAGGGCTACGTCCGCTTCGCGCTCGTTCCGACCGAGGACGAGTGCCGGCGGGCCGTGGAGCTGCTCGACGAGCTGCTCGGCCCGCGCGCAGCCTGAACTGCGACCCTCGCAGTCCGCGATCGAGCATGATGGGCTCCGTGGAGCTACGCGAGAGGATCGAGGCCGCGTGGACGTCCGGCGAGATGGACGCCGAGGCGGTCGAGGCTGCCGTCGCCGCGCTCGACCGCGGCGAGCTCCGCGTCGCAGAGCCCACGGCAGACGGCTGGATCGTCAACGAGTGGGCGAAGATGGCGATCCTCCTCTACTTCCGGCTGCGGAAGGTCGAGCCGATGGAGGTCGGCGGGCTCACCTTCCTGGACAAGATCCCCGTCAAGTCGGACTACGCGGAGCGCGGCGTCCGCGTCGTTCCTCCCGGTGTCGCCCGCTACGGCTCGTTCCTCTCCGAGGGCGCCGTCCTGATGCCCGGCTACGTCAACATCGGCGCCTGGGTCGGGCCGCGGACGATGGTCGACACCTGGGCGACGGTCGGCTCCTGTGCGCAGATCGGCGCCGACGTGCACCTCGCCGGCGGGGTCGGCATCGGCGGCGTGCTCGAGCCGCCGCAGGCTGCACCCGTGATCGTCGAGGATGGAGCGTTCATCGGCTCCCGCGCGGTGATCGTCGAGGGCGTCAGGATCGGCGCAGGCGCGGTGATCGCCCCGAACGTGGTGCTCTCGTCGTCGATCCCGATCATCGACGTGACAGGCCCGGAGCCGCACGAGTACCGCGGCACCGTCCCTCCCAGAAAGGTCGTGCTCCCGGGCGTCCGCCAGAAGGACTATCCGGCCGGGAGCTACGGGCTCCAGTGCGCCCTCATCGTCGGTGAGCGGAGCGCCTCGACCGATCTGAAGACGTCGCTCAACGACGTGCTGCGCGAGTTCGACATCGCCGTCTGATCGATCGCCGCCGCCGCGATCAGAGCAGCGTCTCACCTCTGCAGATCCGCTCGGCCGGGCCGAGCAGCGTCGCGTGGTCGCCCGCGAGCGTCACGACGAGATCGCCGCCGGGCAGGTGCACGGTGACCGGGCTGACGCACCATCCCCGCCGCACCGCGACCGCGGCGGCTGCGCTGGCGGAGGACCCCGACGAGGGCGTCTCCCCCGCTCCTCGCTCCCAGACGAGCACCCGGAGCTCGTTCGGACCGACGGGCTCGACGAGCTGGACGTTCGTGCGGGCCGGGAAGCGCGGGTGCGTCTCGAGCGCCGGGCCCAGCTCCAGCAGGTCGCGACGGGTGGCGCCGTCGAGCCGAACGACGGCATGCGGGTTCCCGGCGGACGCGGCCGTCAGCTCGACCTCGCGCGACGCCGCGACGAGCGACTCGGGCTCGCCGACAGCGATCTCCCCCACGTCGATCTCGGCCTCCGTCCCGCCGAGCATCCGTGCGTGCACCGCTCGTCCGGCCGTGGTCACGACGACCTCGCGCAGGCCCGTGCGCTCGGCGAGCCAGCGCGCGGCGATCCGGACGCCGTTGCCGGACATCTCGGCCACCGATCCGTCCGGGTTCCAGATGACGACCTCTGCCGCTCCGCCGTCGCTGGCGACGACCTCGACGACCCCGTGCGACCCGATCCCGAGGGCGTCGTCGCACAGTCGTGAGACGCGCTCGTCGTCGAGCGGTCGTGCGGCGTCACGCTCGATCACGAGGTAGGCGTTTCCGAGCGCGTGCCACTTCTCGAACTGCACGTGAGCCTCCAGTGTCGACCCGCCGAGTCTACTCGGCACCAGCCCGCCGGCCTCCTCGGTCTCCGCGCCGTCACACCCCGGCGTCGCCCCGCTCGAGCGCCTCGAGCACGATCCTCGCGTTGTCGGCTGGGTCGGCGAGGCCGTCGAGCGCCACTGGCGGAGCCAGCCGCCGCAGCCACTTGCGCTGGTAGGCCGCGTACCGGCGGGTGCGAAGGACGATCGCCTCGAGCGCCTCTGCCTCCGGGAGACGCTGCAGCTCCTCCAGCCCGATCACGTGCCGGGCGGTCGCCGACAGCGCCATCGCGGAGGCGGCGGCGGCCTCGGCGGCGGCGCCGCGCTCGATCATCGTGGCCGTCCTCGCCCGGATCCGCTCCGCGAGCGCGTCGGGCTCGACGTCGATGCCCACGACGAGAGTCGGGCGACGCGTCTCCCGGCTCCAGAGCCTCGACGTCGCAGGGGCGAGCGACGCTCCCGCCTCAGCGAGCTCGAGCGCGCGCACGACGCGGCGACGGTCGTTCGGATGGACGATCGCCGCCGCCGCGGCATCGCGCTCCCGCAGGAGCGCGTGCGCCCCTTCGGCTCCGAGCGACCCGTACAGATCGTCGAATCGCTCCCTTGCGCCGGGACGCGGCGCAGGAGGGACGTCGAGCTCGGCCAGCGCCGCGCGGAGGTAGAGCCCGGTCCCGCCCGCGACCACGACGCGACCGTGCGCGACGACCAGCTCGTCGACTGCTGCATGGGCCAGCTCCGCGTACTCCACCACGCTCATCCGCTCCCCGAGGTCACGGATCGCGACGAGGCGTGTGGGGCGCGACGGCTGGTTCGTGAGGAGCGGGACGCCACGGTACACCTGCATGGCGTCGGCCGAGACGACGTCCGTCCCGAGCGCGTCGGCCAGCGCCTCGGCGACAGCGGACTTGCCCGCTGCGGTCGGGCCGAACAGCGCGACGACCTCCGTGGGGCGGCGTGCGACGGTCACGCGGTCACCCTCCGCGGACGCAGTGCCGGATCGGACCTGTCCGCGCCGACCACGTCCCGGGCCACCGACCTCCTCCCCACGGCATCGAGCCTAACGCCGGATGTCGTGCAGGTGGGTCACGCGCCCGTGCCGGACCAGAGCGAACCGATCCACAGGCTCACGCGCTGACCGCCGACGCGAGCACGCCGCGCAGGGTCGTGGAGGTCGCGCCGTCGACCAGGACGTCGACGAGATCTCCCGCAACGGCCTCGCCCTCGAAGTTGACCGTCGTGTTCCGACGCGTCCGGCCACGCAGGACGGAGGGATCGGTGCGGCTCGGCCCCTCCACGAGCACCTGCTCGACGCGACCGACGCGCTCGCGGTTGCGCTCTGCCGCGATCCGCTGGGTCACCCCGACGAGCCGCTGCATCCGCTCGATCTTGACCTCCTCGGGCACCTGCTCTGCCCTCGCCGCGGCATCGGTGCCCTGTCGCGGCGAGTAGACGAACGTGTACGCGCTGTCGAACTGCACCTCCTCGACCACCGACAGGGTCTCGGCGAAGTCGTCCTCCGTCTCGCCCGGGAAGCCGACGATGATGTCCGTCCCGAGCGCGAGATCTGGGATCGCGTCGCGGAGGCGGTCGACCAGCGCCAGGTAGCGAGCGCGGTCGTAGGTTCGCCGCATCGCCTTGAGGATGCGCGAGGACCCGGACTGGAGCGGCAGGTGCACGTGCTCGCAGACGGCGTCGCACTCCGCGATCGCGGCGATCACCGGCTCACGGAAGTCCTTCGGGTGCGGGCTGGTGAAGCGGATGCGGTCGATCCCGTCGATCGCATCGCACGCCCGCAGGAGCTCTCCGAACTCGGTCTTCAGGGCAGGGGCCAGATCTCGACCCCACGAGTTCACGTTCTGACCGAGAAGCGTGATCTCGCGCACCCCCTCGCCCGCGAGGCGCGTCACCTCGGCGACGATGTCCCCGGGACGACGGCTCTGCTCACGGCCTCGGACGGCCGGCACGATGCAGTACGAACAGCTCGAGTTGCAGCCCATGGAGACCTGCACCCAGGCCTGGTGGTGACGCTCACGGTGCTGCGGCAGGTGCCCGGCGAAGTGCTCGTGGGTCCCGAAGCGGCCGCGGGCGACGCCCTCCCCTCCCGCACCGACCCAGTCGGCGAGATGCGGAATCGACCCGGGCCCGAACGCGACGTCGACGAACGGATAGAGCTCGAAGATCCGCTCACGTTGCGCCTCGGCGTAGCAGCCACCGACCGCGATCACCATCTCGGGCTGCTGACGCTTGCGCGCCGCAGCCTGTCCGAGGTACGACGCGAGCTTCGTGTCGGGCTTCTCGCGGATGGTGCAGGTGTTGAACACCACGACGTCCGCCGCCTCGGGATCATGGGTCTCACCCAGCCCCAGCGACTCGAGCATCCCCTTGATCCGCTCCGAGTCGTGGGCGTTCATCTGGCACCCGAACGTCGTGAGGTGATACCTGCGCATGATCGCGCCAGTGTAGCCCGGGCTCGGTGGGCCTCCCGCTCGCGTACGGCGCCGTGCGGCCCGTGGCCGCGGTCGGCCTACGCCTCGTGCTTCCGGACCCAGAGCGCGCTGAAGACGATCAGCGTGTACAGGACCATGCCGACCGCCGTTCCCAGAACTCCGAACTGCGCAACGCTCATCGTGCGACCTCCACGGCTCGTGATTCCCTGATGACGATCACCTTCACCTGACCAGGATATTCCAGCTGATCCTCGATCTCCCTTGCGATCTCGTACGACAGCAACGCAGTGCCGTCGTCGTCGACCTCCGTCGGCTCCACGATCACGCGGATCTCGCGACCGGCCTGGAGAGCGTACGCCTTCTGGACTCCGGGCTTCGCGGTGGCGATCTGCTCGAGCGACTCGAGCCGCTTGATGTAGTGCTCGAGGCTCTCCCCGCGCGCGCCGGGACGGGACGCCGAGATCGCATCCGCCGCGATCACGAGCACCGCCTCGACCGTCTGCGGCTGCACCTCGTAGTGGTGCGCCTCGATCGCATGGACGACGCCGTCGGTCTCGCCGTAGCGCCGCGCGAGCTGCGCCGAGACGAGTGCGTGGGAGCCTTCCATCTCGTGGGTCATGGCCTTGCCGATGTCGTGGAACAGCGCGGCGCGCTTGGCGGTCTTCACGCCTGCCTGCAGCTCGGCCGCCATCATCCCTGCGAGGTGCACCACCTCGAGCGTGTGGCGCAGGACGTTCTGACCGTGGCTCGTCCTGTACTTCAACCGGCCCAGGATCCGGACGAGCTCCTCGTGGACGTCGCCGCAGTTCGCCTCGAAGACCGCCTGCTCGCCGGCCAGACGGATCTGCTCCTCCAGCTCGGCCTTGGACTGGTAGTACATCTCCTCGATCCGCGCCGGATGGATGCGGCCGTCCTCGATCAGCTTCTCGAGGGTCACCTTGGCGATCTCACGGCGAATCCCGTCGAACGACGACAGGACGACCGCGTGCGGCGTGTCGTCGATGATGAAGTCGACTCCGGTGAGATGCTCGAGCGACCGGATGTTCCTGCCCTCCCGGCCGATGATCCGTCCCTTCATGTCGTCGCTCGCGAGCTCGACGACGGTCACGGTCGTCTCGGCCGTGTGACTGGCGGCGACGCGCTGGAGCGCATCGGCGACGAGCGCACGCGCCCGCCTGCGCGCGTCGGTGCGGGCCTCCTCGTCGATCTGACGGACAGACCGCGCGAGCTCGTGCCTGAAGACGTCCTGCGAGCGCTCCAGGAGCTGCTGCTTCGCCTCGCCCGCGGTGAGCCCCGAGATCCGCTCCAGCTCGCGCACGGCATCGCCGCGGGCAGCCTTCAGCTCGTCCTGGAGCTGCTTGAGGTGAACCTCACGATCGCCTACCCCTTGCTCGCGACGCTCGACCTCGATGAGGCGAGCGTCGAGCTCCGCCTCGCGTTGGACGATCCGCTCCTCGACCTTCGCGATCTCAAGCCGGCGGTCACCGACCTCGCGCTCGACCTCCGAGCGCAGGCGCACCGCCTGCTCCCGTGCCTCGACCTGGGCCTCGCGCCGCACGGTCTCGGCCTCCCGCTCGGCGTCAGCCACGATCCGCGCTCGGTCGGTCTCCGCCCGTCGCAGCGCCGACGTGCTCGACCTCCGCAGCCACACCGTGACAGCGACGCCTCCGACGACGAGACCGACGAGCACCGCGATGAACGTGAGCATTGCCGCTCCTGGGAGTGGACTGGGTTTTCCGTGGGGCCTCGGCTCCACGGCTGCTCACACCCGGACACGCACCGCGAAGGCCGTCCCGGACCGCACGTGCTGCGATGGCTCCTAGGCCCGGTCGTCCTCCAGCGCCGCGGCAGCGGGCCGCGACGGGTCGCGAAGGTCGGTGGTCATCGAGAGGGTCACAGGTTCAGCGGTTTCGGGACTTCCGTGTCGTGGTGGTGCTCGGATGCTGCTTGATCATCCTAGCCCCTCGTCCGCACCGGCCGCAATCACGCTCTCGACCACGTCGGCGTCGAAGCCCCGTGCTCCCAGCAACCGTGCGGTGCGCTGCGATCGACCCCGCTCCGCAACCACACGGGCGGCGCGCGCCCGCTCGGGCTCCAGAGCGGCGAGCACGGCCCCGACGATCTCCGTCGCCACCCCACGCGACTCGAGATCGTGGCGCACCGCAGCGTCGCCGTAGCCCCGCCGGGCGAGGAGGTCGGCCCGGCCGGCGGCCACGCGGCGGTCGTCGACGAGCCCGGCACCCTCCAGGAGCTCGAGCGTCGCTCTGCGGTCGGGCTCGGAGACGCCTCGGCCCGCGAGGCGGGCGTCGAGCGTCGCCTCCGTGTGATCCGCGTAGCGGAGGGCGCGCACGGCGACGCCCACGGCCCGCCGTCTGCGCAGCGAGCGGTTGAGGACGCGGGCCCGCTCACGGTCGAGTCGCGTGCCGACGCCGAGCCGCGCCTCGACCGCGCAGTCGAGTGGGACCACGCGCCAGAGACACCCGTCGAGGTGCACCTCGACCCCTCGCGCCCCGCGGTCGCGCAGAGCGGTGACGATCCTGTCCGGCACGAGCCCGCTCGGTCTCCTCTCCGCTCGGTCGATCGGCAGCCCCGGTGCCATCACGCGTGAGGGCAGCGCGCCATGACTCGCGTCGGTCACGGTGCAGGCCAGGCCCTCAGGACAGCGGGATCACCGCTCGGCCGTCAAACCTCCGCCGGGACCGGTTCCGCCAGCTCGTCCTCGATCGGGACGACGTCCTTCGCCGCCGCATCGCCCTGAGGCAGGAGGCGCGCGGAGACGACCTGGTCGGGTCCTGCCTCGGCCTGGATGCGCTGCAGGATCTGCTGGACGACGTCGGGGTTCTCTGCGAGGTACGCCGTCGCGTTCAGACGCCCCTGGCCGAGCCTCTCGTCGCCGAAGCTGAAGTACGAGCCCGACTTCGAGACGATCTTCTTCTCGAGCCCGACGTCGAGGACGGTGCCTTCCCAGGAGATGCCCTGGCCGTAGATCACGTCGAACTCGGCCTGCTTGAACGGCGGTGCGACCTTGTTCTTCACGATCTTGACGCGGACGCGGTTGCCGAACGCCTCCTGGCCGTCCTTCAGCGTCTCGATCCGACGGATGTCGAGCCTGACGGAGGCATAGAACTTGAGCGCTCGCCCACCCGGAGTCGTCTCCGGCGACCCGAACATCACCCCGATCTTCTCGCGGAGCTGGTTCGTGAAGATGCAGATCGTGTCGGTGCGGTTCAGGGTGCCCGCCAGCTTGCGGAGAGCCTGGCTCATGAGCCGTGCCTGCAGACCGACGTGGCTGTCGCCCATCTCTCCCTCGATCTCCGCCTTCGGCGTGAGCGCGGCGACGGAATCGACGGCGACCACGTCGATCGCTCCCGAGCGGATGAGCAGCTCGGCGATCTCGAGCGCCTGCTCACCCGTGTCGGGCTGCGAGACGAGGAGCTCGTCGATGTTCACGCCGATGCGGCTCGCGTACTGCGGGTCCATGGCGTGCTCGGCGTCGATGAAGGCGCAGATGCCGCCGCGCCGCTGGGCCTCGGCGATGACGTGGTAGACGAGGGTCGTCTTGCCCGAGGACTCGGGCCCGAAGATCTCGACGACGCGACCTCGTGGAAGCCCTCCGATCCCGAGGCCGAGATCGAGCGAGAGCGCGCCGGTGGAGATCGCCCCCACGGCGACCTGTGCGGCATCGCTCATCCGCATGACCGATCCCTTGCCGAACTGGCGCTCGATCTGGCCGAGCGCGACGTCGAGTGCTTCCTCGCGGTTCATTCCTTCATCCTCCTCGGGTCATCGATTCGAGCGGCACCCGCACGAGCGCCTCGTACCGCGCGCCGTTTCGGTGCAGGTGAGATAGGTAAGCAGCAGCGTCGGACGGAACGAGTGTTCGACCGGCAGGCACGTGGGACGGACGCTCCCTCGAGAGGTCGCCGCGCGCGACCGTGACGTGCGGCAGCCAGCGCTTCCCCCGCTCGCACGGCATGCCGCGCGCGACGAGCTGGTCGCAGAGCGCGCGCTGAAGCCGCGTCGCCCCGCCCCCCGGGTCGCCGAGCACGAGCATCCCGACCCGTGCCGTCGCACGCCAGCCACGCACCTCGAGCGGGTCGACAGGACACCCGTTGACAGCCTCCCGCAGCGCGTCGCCGACGAGCTCGACCTCCCGCGCGGGGCGCGAGCCGACGAAGGCCAGCGTGACGTGCAGGTCGGCGGCTGCGATGCGACGGCCCCGAGTGAGCTGGGCCTCCGCCCACGCGTCGATCCAACCGCGTGCGGCGGCCGGCAGCTCGAGCGCGACGAAGAGTCGGAGCGATGCATCGGGGTCGACGCTACCGCCCGGGATCACGCGTCTTCGTGCCCTCTCTGTGTCAGAACGCGACGAAGGAGGTGCAACGCCGCGACCGTCGCGCGAGCGCGGATGATGCGCCTGTCGCCGGGCAGCTCGAGGCGCAGCGACCGCCCTCCGGCCGGCGTCACGGCGTGCAGGTACACGAGGCCGACCGGCTTCTCGGGCGTCCCTCCGCCCGGCCCGGCGATGCCCGTGACCGCCACGGCGACATCCGCCCCGAGCCGCTTCCGGGCTCCCTCGGCCATCGCCCGGGCGACCTCGGGCGAGACGGCGCCGAACGTCGAGAGCGTCGCCTCGTCGACGCCGAGCTGGGCGAGCTTCACCTCGTTCGCATAGGCGACGATGCCTCCGACCACCACGTCGCTCGACCCCGGGACGTCCGTCAGCCGGGCGGCGACCATGCCGCCGGTGCACGACTCCGCGGTGCCAAGGGTGAGCCCACGCTCGCGGCAGAGGTCGAGCACGATCTCCTCGATGCCCCGCTCCTCCGTGCTGAAGAGGTACTGGGCGACCGGCTCCGTCATCCGCTCGAGGAGGCGATCTGCGCGGTCGCCTGCTCCCGGCTCGACCAGCACGTCCACGTGCAGCTCGAAGTCACGTGCGCAGATGGTCACCTCGACGCCGTCCCCGTCTCCCCCCGCCTCTGCGAGCGCGCGTGCGAGGGCCGACTCGCTCGCCCCGAAGAACCGCAGGACCCGGCGGGTCGGCACGATCGCCCGGTCGATCACCCGGCGGAGCGCCGGCGCCTCGAGGGCACGCGGCCACAGGCGCTGCAGCTCGCCCGGTGGCCCTGGCAGGACGACGAACACCGTCTCTCCCACTTCCAGGACGAGCCCGGGCGCCGTGCCGGCGATGCCGAGCACCGTCGCGCCCTCGGGCACCGTCGCCTGCTTGGTGACACCGGATGAGAAGTCGTGATACGGGCGGCCGAGCCGCTCGGCGAACCCGCGCGAGACGCCCTCGATCTCCCGCTCGAGCGCGGCGTCGACCACGAGGTCGACGCCTGCGACGCGCGCCACGAGCTCCACGGTTCGGTCGTCGTGGGTCGGACCAAGCCCACCGGAGACGAAGCACACGTCGGCCTCGAGCCCGGTGCGCAATGCAGTCTCCAGCTCGACCGGATCGTCACCGACCACCAGGATCCGCCCCGGGTTGAGGCCGAGCGCCAGCGCCTGGCTCATGTAGAACGGGCCGTTGCGATCCGTCCGCTCCCCGCGCACGAGCTCGCTGCCCGTCACGACCGCGACCGCGCGGGGGCGGCTCACTTGACGGTGGTCGCAGCCGCGATCGTCAGTCGGCCGCTCGGCGGCAGCCGCATGGGCTCGCCGTTGACCCTCAGGATCACGTTCCGCGGCCGTGCGACCGACAGGTAGAGCGCCTTCCGCGTGAACCGCTGCGTCTGACCGCGCTCGAGCGTGCCGGTGTAGAGCGGGGCACCCTGTTCCGCCCCGGCCCGCACCTCCATGAAGGTCGCACCGCGAACCGCCTTGATCACGAGCTTGATGCGCTGTTGGGCGACCGCGTCCGTCGTGGCGGCCGCGTTGACGCCCTGGACGCTCGGGACCTCATCGCCCCCGAAGCGCCAGGCGGCGATCACGAGCGCCGTGAGCAGGAGGATCGCGGCGAGCGCGACGACGACCGTGCGCGACTCGCTCCGCCCTCTCCCGCGGCCGCGATCGCGTCGCGCATCGGTCGGCCGGGCCCGCGGGAGCCGGGCCAGGTCGTCCTCGCCGCCGACGTAGCGCGAGTTGTACTCGTCGACGTAGAGATCGCCGTCGAGGCCGAGCGCGTCGGCGTAGACGCGGAGAAAGCCCTTCGTGTACGTGTGCCCCGGGAGCTGCTCGAATCGCTCGTCCTCGAGGTAGCGCAGGTACTTCGCGCGCACCTTGGTGCGCGACTCCATCTCGTCGAAGTCGAGTCCCTGACGGGTGCGCGCCTCACGGAGGCTCGAGCCGATGTCGAACATGGGCCGGGAAGCCTACCGGCTGTCCGCGCAGGACGGGTCTGTCGCGTCGCTCAGCGGTCGCCGAGGTACGTGAGGATCCCGTACACGGCGAGCGCGACGGTCGCGGACGCCGCCATCGCGACGCCGAGGATCCCGAGGCCCCGCCCCGCGCGGGCCGCTCCACCGGCCGGGGTGCGACTGACCTCGAGGGATGCGCGTCGGCGGGCGCGGCGCGCGAGCACGATCGCTCCGATCCCGAGGGCGACGCCGACAGGGATCGCGAAGCCCGCGTGGAGGAGATCGTACGACCCGGAGTAGCGGGTCGCCGTCACGGCGACGGGCAACGTGGCGACCGAGAGCACGCCGAGGACGAGCGACCAGGTGCCCGTAGCTGAACGCCCTGGGCTCACGTCACTGCTTGCGGTACGGGCGGCCGACGGCGGCGGGCGGGATCGAGCGACCGATGACGCCGGCGACCGCGATCAAGGTGAGCACGTAGGGAAGCGCCTGGAACAGCACGGCCGCCGACTCCGAGTACTCCGGCAGCCGCTGGGCGAGGGCGCTCGAGAAGCCGAACAGCAGGCAGGCCGCCGCCGCGCCGAACGGCCGCCAGTTGCCGAAGATGACGGCTGCGAGCGCGATGAACCCACGTCCGGCGGTCATGTTCTCGCCGAACGAGTTGAGGAACCCGATCGACAGGTAGGCCCCCCCGAGCGCGGCGAGCATCCCCGAGAGCACGACGGCCCCGTAGCGGATGCCGTACACGGAGATGCCGACCGTGTCAGCCGCTTTCGGGTGCTCGCCCACCGCACGGATCCGCAGGCCGAGCGGTGTCTTGAAGAGGACGACCCACGAGACCGGGATGAGGATCAGCGCGACCCAGATCATCAGGTTGAGATCGGAGAAGACCTCCCCGAAGAACGGGACGCCGCTGATGAAGCCGAGGTCGACGGCCGGGATCCCGGGGATGTCGGTCGGAGTCCCCTCCTGCCCATAGATGTCGATGTACAGGTACCCCGTCAGGCCGAGGGCGAGGAAGTTGATCGCCGTTCCTCCGATGATCTGGTCGGCGCGCAGGTGGATCGAGAGGACAGCGTGGAGCAGAGCGGTGAGGCCGCCCGCGACGATCGCGGCGAGCAGGCCGAACCACCACGTTCCGAGCTTGTCGGCACCGAGGATCCCGAAGAACGCCCCGATCAGCATCATGCCCTCGAGCCCGATGTTCGTGACGCCGGAGCGCTCGCTGAACATGCCGCCGATCGCGGCGAACAGCAGCGGCGTGGCGAACCGCAGCATCGAGGCGAACAGGGCAGACCAGACGACCACGGTCTCGAGCTTCCCGATCCCCGAGAGCGTCGCCATGTACGCCAGCACGAAGCCCAGGGTGCCCGCTGCGATCGCGTATCCGCCGAATCGCCGCTCGCCGCGGATCACGACGCCGATCCCGAGCATCACCGCGATCAGGCAGACGACGAGGCTCCACACCCACGAGCGCGCCGAGATCGGCGGCAGCGCGATCCACGCCCCGAGCAGGCCGAGGAACACGCCGATCCACGAGACGGCGCGAAGCCCTCTCGGCAGGCGTGCTGCGACGGGAAGCGCGACCGACGTCATGCGGGCTTGCTCCTGCGGAGACGGCTCATGAGCCAGAGGACGATCACGTCGGCCCCGACGAAGAGGACGACGAGACCCTGGATCAGGAGCGTCAGGTTGGACGCCAGGGTCGGCTCGAAGATCGACGGGTCGAGGTTCCGCACCGCGGTCCCGGTGAGCAGGCCACCGAACAGGAGCGCGGCGAGGAAGATCCCGATCGCCGTGTTCCGCCCGAGGAGCGCGACGGCGATGCCGACGAACGCGATCGTCGTGTTCTGCACGTCACCCGTCCCCAGCCGGAACTGCCAACCGAGGATGTCGACAGCGCCCGCCATCCCGGCGAAGGAGCCCGAGATGGCCATCGCCAGGAAGTAGTTCTTCGAGACGCTGATGCCGCCGTAGCGCGCAGCCTCGGGGTTGAAGCCGACGGCCTTCACCCCGTAGCCGAGCGTCGTGCGGTTGAGGATCAGCCAGTAGACGACCAGCGCGCCGATCGCGACGAAGAACCCGACATGCAGCCCCTGCAGGAGCGGATCGCCCCAGAACACCGGCAGCTTCGCACCGTCGACGATGTCGTTCGAGATCGGGACGAACTCCTGGGTGTCGTTCTGCAGCGGCCCACCGAGGCCGAACAGGAAGACGCCGACCCAGATCGCGATCCAGTTGAGCATGATCGTGGAGATCACCTCATGGGCGCCGACGGTCGCCTTGAGGAACCCTGCGATGCCGGCCCAGATCGCTCCGCACGCGGCACCCGCGACCGCAGCGATGATGATGTGCAGCAGCGCGTTCATCCCCTCGAACGACGAGCCGATCCACACGGCGAACACCGCGCCGACGATGTACTGCCCTTGCCCTCCGATGTTGAACAGCCCGCAGCGGAACGCGAAGGCCACGGCGAGCCCCGTGAGGATGAGCGTCGTCGTGATGATCAGCGTCTGCTGCAGGTTCATGGCCGCGAACATGCGCTCCTGCCCCGTCACCCACGGGAAGAACCAGTTGAAGCCCGCGCCTTCGAAGATCGCCCGGTACGTCGTGAGCGGGTTCTTCCCCGTCGTCACGAGGACGACGAGGCCGCCGACGATGAACGCCAGAGCCGCGGTGAGGACCGGCGCCAGCAGTCCACCGGCCTTCTGCGCCACGTTGTAGCGCTCGAGCCAGGACTGGCGCACCTGCGGGCCGAGCCCGGACGGATCGGCGGAGGCGCCGTCGTCGTCGTCGCTCATGCCGCCACCTCCCCACGCGCGCCTCCGGTCATGGCGATCCCGAGCTCCTCCTCGGTCGCGGTCGGCGGGAACTCGCCGACGATCTCACCCTCGTACATCACCAGGATCCGGTCGGAGAGCGAGAGGATCTCCTCGAGCTCGAGTGACACCAGCAGGATCGCCCTCCCCTCGTCCCGTTCCTCTACGAGTCGGCGGTGGACGAACTCGATCGCGCCGACGTCGAGCCCGCGCGTCGGCTGCGCCGCGATCAGGACCTGCGGGTTCCGGTCGATCTCGCGCGCGAGGACGACCTTCTGCTGGTTGCCGCCCGAGAGGCCCCCGGCACGTGTCTGCGCGCCCCCACCACGGACGTCGTACTCCTCGACCAGGCGCGCACCTCGCTGGATCAGCCGCTTCGGGAACAGCCAGCCGAAGCGGGAGTCGGGCTCGTCGCGGTAGTCGTGTAGGGCCAGGTTCTCCGCGATCGAGAACTCGAGCACCAACCCTCGGCGCTGCCGGTCCTCGGGAATGTGCCCGAGACCCGCCTTGAAGTGCCCGTGCGCGTCGTGGTCGGTCACATCCTTGCCCTTCAGGCTCACGGTGCCGGCCGCGATCTTCCGGAGCCCGGACATCGCGTCGATCAGCTCGGTCTGCCCGTTCCCGTCGATCCCGGCGATCCCGACGATCTCGCCTGCGCGCACCTGGAGCGAGAGATCGGTCACCTTCCTGATCCCGCGATCGTCGAAGACGGTGAGGCCGTTCACGTCGAGGAGCGCCTCGCCGGGCGTCGCCGGTCCCTTCTCGACGCGGAGCAGCACCTCGCGACCGACCATCAGGCGGGCGAGCCCTTCCTCGGTCGCCCCGGCAGCAGGGAGCGTCTCGATCTGCTTCCCGCGCCGGAGCACGGTGATCCGGTCGGCGATCTCGGTCACCTCGTTCAGCTTGTGGCTGATGAAGACGATCGACTTGCCCTGGGCGGTGAGGCTGCGGACGATCTCGAACAGCTCGCTCGCCTCCTGAGGGGTCAGGACGGCCGTCGGCTCGTCGAGGACGAGGATGTCGGCGTTGCGGTAGAGCGCCTTCAGGATCTCGACCCGCTGCTGCTGCCCCACCGTCACGTCCTCGATCCGCGCCTTCGGGTCGACCGCGAGCCCGAAACGATCCGAGATCTCGAGCACGCGCTCGTTGGCCTCGCCGAGGTCGAGCATCACCCCGGCGTGCGTCGGCTCCGCCGCGAGCACGATGTTCTCGGCCACCGTCATCACGGGGATGAGCATGAAGTGCTGATGCACCATGCCCACCCCGGCCTCGATCGCCGCGTTCGGCGAGCCGAGCCTGACCGGCTTTCCGCCGATCTCGATCTCGCCCTCGTCCGGGTGGTAGAGCCCGTAGAGGATGTTCATCAGCGTCGACTTGCCCGCGCCGTTCTCCCCGAGCAAGGCGTGAACCTCGCCCCGCTGGAGGTCGAAGCTCACGTCGTCGTTCGCGAGCACGCCCGGGAAGCGCTTCGTGATGCGCCGCATCTCGAGCACCGTGTCGCGCGACGTGGCCGTGGACGCGTCCATCGAGGGCCGATTCTACGGTTCCGGGCGGCGAGCGGTGGCACATCCGACGGTGCGACGAGGAATCGACCAGAGAACGAGGAAGGGCAGGCCCTGCGGCCTGCCCTTCCCTCCCAGCTCGACGACTGCTGCCGAGGCTCAGGACGGCGAAGTCGGGATGCCCTTCACCTTGCCGGTGCGGATCTTCTGCTCGAGGACCTTCTCCTGGGCGATGATCGCCTTGGAGACCTTCGGCGAGATCGTCCCCAGGCCCACGCCGCCGGCGCGGACCGAGAAGATCGTGTTGCCGTAGCCCTTGAACGTGCCGTCCTTGGCCTGCTTGATCGTGCGGAACACACCCGCGTCGACGCGCTTCACGGCGCTGGTGAGCATGTGCGCGCCGAGGAACGCCTGGTCGTTGTCGACCCCGATCCCCCAGACGCCCTTGTCCTGGGCCGCGGAGAGCGCCCCGAGACCACAGCCGCCGGCCACCTGGAAGACGGCCCGCGCGCCCTGGGCGATCTGGTTGAGCGCGAGCTCCTTGCACTTGCCCTGGTCGACGAAGTTCTGCGAGTAGCCGTAGATGACCTTCGCCTTCGCGTTGGCGGCCTTCGCACCCGCCTGATAGCCGGCGATGAACTTGTCGACCGGCGGGATCTTGAGCCCACCGACCGCGCTGATCACGAGCGGCTTCTTCTCCGCGGCGAGCTGCTTGATGGCGAGCCAGCCTGCGAGGTACCCGGCCTCCTGCTCGCGGAAGAGGATCCCGCGCGTGTTGGCCGGCTTGCTCGGCAGGTCGCTGTACGAGTAGTCGATGATCGCGAACTTGCTGCCCGGGAACCTGGCCGCGACCGTGTTGATGGCATCGGCCATCAGGAACCCGACGCCGATCGTGAGATCGGAGCCACCCTGCACGCAGGAGAGCAGGTTCGGGATGTAGTCCGCGGCGGTGGTCGACGTGACCACGCGACCCTTGATGCCCAGATCCTTCTGCGCCTTGAGCATGCCCTTGTAGGCCGACTGGTTGAAGCCCTTGTCGTTCAGGCCACCCGTGTCGGTGACGAGGCACGTGTCGCCGGCCGCGGCCTTCTTGCCCGAGGCGGCGAACCCGACGCTTGCGAGCGCCGCGACGCACACCACTGCGAGGCCGCCGACGAGCAGCGCCCTAGTCTTTCTCGTTTTCACTCCATCCTCCTGAGATCGTCACTTGACGGATCGGTACCAACTGGTTAGACGGCGGATGGTAACGGGTTGTTGGGACGGAGGGCTCAGTCCGCGACGACGCGCGAGAGATCCGCCTCTTCGAGCAGCACGCGCCTCGGCTTGGAGCCCTCGTAGCCCGAGATGATGCCCCGCCGCTCGAGCATGTCGATCAGCCGCCCGGCCCGCGTGTAGCCGACGCGCAGGCGCCGCTGGAGCAGCGAGACCGACGCCGTCTGGGTCTGGACGACGATCTCGATCGCCTTGTCGAGCAGCGGGTCCTCGTCGGGGTCGAAGTCGTGGTCGTCGTCGCCGTCCTCGGAGGGGGCGCTCTCGGGCATCTCCAGCAGGGTCTCGTCGAGCTGCTGGCCGCGCTGGGCCCGGCACTGGTCGACGATCAGCGCGATCTCCTCCTCGGCGACGTATGCGCCTTGCACACGCTGGAGGCGTGAGGTGCCGAGCGGCTTGAAGAGCATGTCGCCCTGGCCGAGCAGGCTCTCGGCGCCCGAGCCGTCGAGGATGACGCGGGAGTCGGTCTGGCTCGAGACGGCGAAGGCGATGCGGCTCGGGACGTTCGCCTTGATCATCCCGGTGATCACGTCCACAGACGGGCGCTGGGTCGCGAGCACGAGGTGGATGCCGACCGCGCGCGACTTCTGCGCGAGCCGGATGATCGCGTCCTCCACGGCCTGGGGCGAGACCATCATCAGGTCGGCGAGCTCGTCGATCACGACGAGCAGGTACGGCAGCGGATCCTCCCCGCGCGCCCGGAACGTCCGGTTGGCCTCGGGCAGGTTGCGGGCCCTGATGATCGAGAGCCGCTCGTACCGGCGCTCCATCTCGGCGACGACGTTGTGAAGGACGGCGGATGCCTCCTTCGGGTTCGAGACGACGGGCGTGAGGAGGTGCGGGATCGACTCGTAGTAGTTGAGCTCGATGCGCTTCGGGTCGATCAGGATCATCCGCACCTCGTCGGGCGTGGCGCGGAGCAGGATCGACGTCAGCAGCGTGTTGATGCAGCCGGACTTGCCCGAGCCGGTCGTGCCGGCGATCAGGAGGTGCGGCATCCGTGCGAGATCCGTCCACACCGCGTTCCCGGAGATGTCCTTGCCGAGCCAGACGGCCAGCGGGCTCGCGCTGCCGGGCAGGTCGTCGTAGATGTCGCCGAGCGTCACGAGGCGCGGCGAGAGGTTCGGGACCTCGACCCCCACCGCCTGCTTTCCCGGGATCGGCGCGAGGATCCGGATCTCGGTCGTCGCGAGCGCGTAGGAGAGGTCGTCCTTCAACCCCGCCACCTTCGAGACCTTCGTGCCCGGCGCGAGCTGCAGCTCGTAGCGCACCACGCGCGGGCCGGCGATCGTGCCGACGATCTGCGCGTCGACGCCGAAGTGCGCGAGCGTCTCGACGAGGAGCTGCGCGGTTCGTGCGCTCGCGTCGGCTCCGTCCGAGCGCGCCGGCGGGCTCTGGTTCAGGACGCTGCGGTCGGGAAGGCGGTAGCCGCTCGTGTGCGACGGCGCGTCGAACCCCGTCAGGACCTCCTCCGCCGTCGGCTCGTCGGCCGGGTGGTGCTCGACCTGGTCGACGAGCGGCGGCACGAGCGACGCCGGCTCGGCCGAGCCGCGAAGCGACGACGTCGGGGTAGGCCTCGACGCCGTCCACGCGGCCCCGTCGCCGCGCGCGCGGGTACGCCGTGGAGCCGGCTCCTGGGCGTCGGCCGTGTCGTCCCATTCCAGGCCGTCGAGCGTGCGGCGGGCGGCCGATCCTGCCGCGACGGATGCCGTCCGCACCGCGTGACCCGAGCGTCGCAGGAGCGCCCCGGCCGACGCGCCCGAGAGGAGCAGCAGGCCGCCGAGGAGCAGGGTCACGCCGACGATCGCCGAGGCGGTGCCCCCGATGAAGCGTCCGAGCCCTCCGCCGGCGACCCCGCCGATCCAGCCGCCGTGGCCTGCGCCCGAGGGTGACGAGCAGGCCGAGCGCAGCGACGGCGAGACCCGTCCTGAAGGGGCGGAGGTCGACCAGGGCGCTGCGGACGAGCATCAGGCCGCCGAGGCCGACGAGGACGACGGGCAGCAGGAGCGCCGCGACCCCGAGCAGGTCGTCGAGCCACCCGCCGACCCGGCCGCCGATCGCGCCGCCCTCCCAGCCGAGCCAGAGCAGCACCGCGAGCACGAGACCGACCGCGATCAGGCCGAGACCCCACAGCTCGGGGTGGGTGTGCTGGGGACGCGGGCGCGCAGGTGCCTTCGCGCGAGCGCGCGGAGCAGCGCGGGACTGTGGCTTCGCGCGCGCCGCGCGGCGCACGCTTGGTGGACTTCGCCATTGGATCCCCCGCTTCGCTGCGGGGACGGCGTATCCTGCGCCACGTGCCCGGGATCATCGGCATCGCGATCGGCGGGGCGCTCGGCGCGCTCGCTCGCTACGGGCTGGACGAGCTGATCGGCCGCCGCGAGGGCGGCCTCTTCCCGTGGGGCATCTTCGTCGTCAACGTCACGGGCGCGTTCCTGATCGGGTTCGCTGTCGAGGCGATGGAGCCGCGGTTCGAGACGACGACCTGGCTCAGGCTCGCCGTCGTCACGGGGTTCCTCGGGGCCTACACGACCTTCTCGACCCTCTCGCTGGACACCTACCGGCTGCTCGAGGGCGGACAGCCCGGGGTGGCGATCCTCAACTCCGTTGGGTCGCTCGCGGTGGGTCTCGTCGCCGTGTGGCTCGGACTGCGCTGCGGACGCGCGATCTGAGCCGACGGCCGAGCCTCACTCCTCCGCGCGCGCCCGGGCAGCGGCGATGATCGTCTCCGCCTCCGCACGGTTGCCGAAACCCCGGGTCTCGGTCTTCTTCTCCTCGAGATCCTTGTAGACCTGGAAGAAGTGCTCGATCTCGTTCCGCAGCTCCGGCGGGATGTCGTGCACGTCGTGGAGCCGCATCCAGGCCGGATCACGCAACGGCACGCAGAGGATCTTCTCGTCCGGCCCCTTCTCGTCGGTCATGTGGAAGACGCCGACCACGCGCGCGCGGATGCGACAGCCGGGGAACGTCGGCTCGCCCACGAGGCAGAGCGCGTCCAGCGGATCGCCGTCCTCGCCCAGCGTCCCCTCGACGAAGCCGTAGTCGGCCGGGTAGCTCATCGACGTGAACAGACGCCGGTCGAGCACGATGTGCCCCGTCTCGGCGTCGACCTCGTACTTGTTGCGCGAGCCCGACGGGCACCTCGACGAACACCATGATGTGGTCGGTCATGTCGCTCACGCTAACCGAGCCTCGCGATCCGCTCCAGCAGGAGCTCGAAGAAGGCGTCGGTGTCGAGGTCGACGCCGACGTGGGCGTTCGGCTCTCGACCCGTGCGGTGCCACAGGTCGACGACGGTGCGACCGCGACACAGATCGGAGACGAGCTCGACCTCGACGTTGCGCATGCGCGTCCCGACGATCCCCGGGCGGATGACCTGGGCGAGAGCGACAGCGTCGTGGATCGGCGCGCCCTCCCAGCCGTAGGTCTCGCGGTGGTACACGGAGAAGAAGTCCACCAGGTCGGCGACGAAGGCCCCCGCCGTGCCGGTCTCCCGGAAGCGCTGCTGCAGCTCGGGCGTCGTCACGGCCCGGTGCGTGACGTCGAGCCCGATCATGGTCACGTCGAGACCGCTGTGGAGCACGGCCTGCGCGGCCTCCGGGTCTGCCCAGATGTTGAACTCGGCCGCGGGCGTCATGTTGCCCTCGGCGATCGCCCCGCCCATGAAGACGACGCGCTCGATCCCGCCGGTCCCGTGGGCCTCGAGGTAGGCGCCGATGTTCGTGAGCGGCCCGGTCGGGACGAGGGTGACGGGACGTCCTGCGGCGGCGATCGCGGCGGCGATGAAGGAGACGGCGTCCTCCGCGACCGCCTCGCCGCGGGCAGGGGGCAGCGTCGGACCGTCGAGTCCGCTGTCGCCGTGCACGTGCGCCGCGACGATCGTCTCGTCCCTTGCCGACGGATGTGCAGCGCCGGCCGCGACGGGCACGTCTCCACGACCGACGAGCTCGAGCACGCGCAGCGCGTTCGCCGTCGTCTTCTCGAGCGTCTGGTTCCCGAACGTGGTCGTCACGCCGAGCAGGTCGACCTCGTCGCTCGCGAGCGCGAGGAGCAGCGCGATCGCATCGTCGTGGCCCGGGTCGCAGTCGAGGATGATCGGCGTCGGCGCCACGAGGGAACCCTAGATGGTCGATCGGTGACTCGGGTGTCCTCTGGTCGGCCCCGCGCCAGGCAGCGCGGCCGGCTCGCTCTCCGGCGAGTGACGGTGGCCCTGACGGTGGCCGACGCGCACGACAGCGCAGGGCGCAGATCCCCGCCCGGGCGAGGGACTCTACCGTCTAGAGCTCGAGGATCGCGTCGATCTCGGCAGCGGTCGGGAGCGACGGCTGCGCTCCGGGCCGTGAGGCGGCGATCGCGCCTGCCGCGCACGCACGTTCGAGCGCCTCCTGCTCGGGACGCCCTTCGAGAACCGAGACGAGGAGCGCGGCGGTGAACGCGTCGCCTGCGGCGGTGCCGTCGACGGCGACGACGGAGGGTGGCTCGGCGCGAGCGATCTCGTCTCCGTCGTCGAGGAGCACCGCGCCCTCGGCGCCGAGAGTCAGCGCGACGAGCCCGTCGCGTCGCGAGAGGCTCTCGAGCTCGAACCGGTTCACGACGGTCAGATCGGCGTCCACCGCGATCGGTCGCGCAGGGGCGGCGTTCAGGCAGAAGAGGCCGCTGCACCCCTCCCACGCCGACAGCACGGCCACGTCGGGCACCTCCAGCTGGCAGAGGACAGCGTCGTGGGCAGGCAGCTCGACCGCGCCGAGGGTCCCGTTCGCGCCGGGAACGACCGCGATCGTGGTCTCCCCCGCCCGGTCGACCTGGATGAGGGCGACGCCGGTGGGCTCGTCACTGACACGAAGGTCGAGGGTGACGCCGGCTGCCCGGAGACCGGCGAGCGCCTCGTCGGCGAGCGGATCAGTGCCGACCGCAGCGATCATCGTGACGTCGGCACCGAGCCGCGCGCAGGCGACGGCCTGGTTGGCGCCCTTGCCGCCGGGGATGCGCGCGAGCGAGCCGCTGCCGACCGTCTCACCCGGCGCGGGGAGACGCTCGAGCGCCACGACGAGGTCGAGGTTGACCGAGCCGACGACCGTGATCTGCATTCCCACACAGCGATCTTCGCATCGCGGAGCCACTGCGGGCATCGTCCAGCCGAGGCGGGTCGCGACGCGCGTCCTTCACGTGGGTGTAAGACAGCGGCGCTATGTCAAGCGCGGAGGGGCCAGAGACCGCACCAGCTTCTCCACAACGGCAAGCGCCCGAGCTCGGGACACCCCTCGGAATCCGGCGTCGTCGTCCTGTTGACGAGAAGTCGCACACACGTCGCGAGGCTCGTAGGCGTGTCAGACACGCGGTCGAGCCTGCCGAACGTTGGCCGTAGGAGACGGTGGCTCAGGCGGCGAGGGCGCGGAGGTCGTCGACCGTCGACGAGAGCAGCGTGTCGCGCAGGTCGAAGAGGCCCGCCCAGAGCGACGAGCGGTCCGGCGACGTCTCCATCCGCGCCGCGTCGGAGAGCCCTTCGAGCGCACGGACGAGCACGGCCAGCTCGAGGTAGACGGCGGCGACACGGTTCGGGCACGCGTGCACCCCGGCCCGATCGAGCACCGGGCGCCACTCGACGAGCTCACCCGCACCGGGGCCCCCGTACCACGAGCGGCCTTCGACGTGCGCCGGCTCGAGCTCCGCGAGGTACGCGCTGAGCGGCCGCTCCAACCCGGCGAGCGCCGTCTCGATCCGGTCGGCCGCGTGTCGCAGCGCGGCTTCCCGCTGGCCTGCCGTCGCCGGCGTCGCATCGCCTCGGTTCCAACGCTCCAGCAATCGGCAGAACGCGAGCGCCGCCGCCTCGCAGGCCCGGAGCTGCTCGATCAGACGCCGCGTCGTCGTCGGTGTCCGCCCGTGCTGGGCGATCACGTCCGACCAGCCCTGCATCGGCGATCAGACCTCGATCACGACGGGGAGGATCATCGGGCGACGCCGCGTGCGGTCGTAGATGAACTGCCCGATCCCGTCGTGGATGTGCTCCTGCAGGAGCTTGATCTCCGTGATGCCGCTGGCGGCGAGCTCGAGCGCGATCCGGTCGGCCTCGTCCCGGAGGTCGTCGATCAGGACGTCGTCCTCCGCGACGCCGCGGGCGATCACCTCGGGAGGGGCGATCTCTCCCCCGTCCGAGAGCGCGACCGTCGTGACGATGATCAGGACGCCGTCCTCCGACAGCCGCCTGCGATCGCGCAGCGCGACGTCCTCGACGTCACCGACCCCGAGACCGTCGACGAAGGTCACCCCCGCGTCGATCTGGTCGACGATCCGCACGCCCGAGCGCGTCAGCTCGACCACCGAGCCGTTCTCGGCGATCACGATCCCTTCCTCCGGCACGCCCGCGTCGCGCGCAAGATCCGCGTGCGCGGCGAGCATCCGGTACTCGCCGTGGATCGGCATCACCGCCTTCGGCCGGACGAGCGAGAGCAGCGTGCGTAGCTCCTCGGAGCACGCATGCCCGGAGACGTGCACGGTCGCGATCTCCTGGTGGAGGACCTCGGCCCCGGCACGAGCGAGCCGGTTGATCGAGTCGTGCACGCGAAGCTCGTTCCCGGGCACCGGCTTCGCCGAGATGATGACGGTGTCGCCGCGCTCGACCGTCACGTTCTGGTGGTCGCCGTACGCGATCCTCGTGAGCGCGGACATCGGCTCGCCCTGGCTCCCCGTGCAGACCACGAGCACCTCGTCCGGCGGGAGGTCCATCGCCTCCTTGGGCGAGACGATCGCGTCGTCGGGGATGTCGACGTACCCGAGGCTCCGGGCGATGTTGACGTTCTTCCGCATCGACCGGCCAACGATCGCGACCTTGCGGCCGTTCTCGATCGCGACCTCGGCGGCCTGCTGGACACGATGGATGTTCGAGGCGAACGACGCCAGCACGATCCGGCCTGTTCGCAACGGGATGATCTGGCGGAACGCCTCGCCGACGAGGCGCTCGCTCCCGGTCATGCCCGGCCGCTCGGCGTTCGTCGAGTCGCCGAGGAGGAGATCGACGCCCGCGTTGCCGAGCGCGGCAAGACGGCCCGACGTCCGGTCTTCAGCCCGTCCACGGGGGTGTGGTCCAGCTTCCAGTCGCCCGTGTGCAGAACGCGACCGACCGGTGTGTCGACGACGACCGCGACAGCGTCCGGGATCGAGTGGGCCATGCGCACGAACGAGACGGAGAACCCGCCGAGGCGCATCGGCTCGCCCTCCGGATCGGCCTCCGTGAGGGTCGTCGACGAGCCGAGCTTGTGCTCGTCGAGCTTCGACTTGATCAGGGCGAGCGTGAGCCGCGTGGCCACGATCTCGTCGACCTCGACCTCGCGGAGGACGTACGGCAGCGCCCCGACGTGATCCTCATGCCCGTGGGTGAGGACGATCGCGCGCACGTGACGGTCGTAGAGGTACGAGAAGTCCGGCAGCACGAGATCGACGCCGAGGTGCTCGTCGCGTGGGAACGCGAGGCCTGCGTCCATCAGGATGATGTCCTCGCCGAGCTCGTAGACGGTCATGTTCTTCCCGACCTCGCCGAGCCCGCCGAGCGGGATGATGCGGAGTGCGTCGCTCACGCAGCGCAGTGTACGGGCCGCGGGCGCTCGGGTCCGCCGGTGCCCCTCCCACGCAGGCAAGGACGCTCGTGCTCCGAGCCGCCGCCGGACAGGCGACCGCAACGATCGACGCTGCGCGCGTGAGCCGAGCGGCCCCCGGCCGGGCGCCTGGGCCGAGACCGGCCTGGCTGGAGACGTCGGCCGCCTCGACGAGCGGATCGCGACGACGTAGACCCCGGGTCGGGACCTCGGTCCCGGACTCTCGCGCCGAGGCTATGCCGCCGCAGGCGCGAGCAGACCGAGCCGCTCGAGGCAACCGCGCACGGCGTCGCTCTCCGAGGCGGTCACCGGCACGAGCGGAAGCCGGACGCGATCCGACACGAGCCCGAGCAGCGAGAGCGCGTGCTTGATCGCGATGGGGTTCGTCACGACGCGGAGCAGCTCGATGGCGGGGCGCAGCTCGGCGTCGAGCGCCTCGGCGCGAGCGACGTCTCCCTCGCGGAAGGCGGTCACGAGCTCGCGCACCCGTGGGCCGACGACGTGGGTGTGCACGCAGATCCCGCCGACGCCTCCCAGTCGGAGGAACGGAAGGATGAGATCGTCGTCGCCCGCGTAGAGGTCGAGCCCCGACGCGATGATCGCGCGAGCCTGCGCCTCCTCGTCGACGGGCTGGGCGGCTTGCTTCACCGCCCGGACGTTCTCGATCTCGGCGAGCCGCTCGATCGTCGCCGACTCGATGTTGACGACGACCCTCGTCGGGATGTTGTAGACGACGACCGGACGATCCGTCGCCGCCGCGACCGCCTCGAAGTGCGCGACGATCCCACGCTGCGGCGGCTTGGAGTAGTACGGCGTCACCACGAGGAAGCCGTCGACCCCGATCTGGTGGGCACGCTCGGTGAGGTGCACCGAGTGTCGCGTGTCGTACGTGCCGGTGCCGGCGATCACGGTCGCCCTGTCGCCCACCTCGTCGACCGCCGCCTCGTAGAGGGCGAAGCGCTCGTCGTCGGTGAGCGTCGGGCTCTCCCCCGTCGTCCCCGTCACCACGAGACCGTCGGAGCCGTGGTCGACCAGGTGTCGGGCGAGCGCCCGGAACGCGTCCAGGTCGACGGCACCGTCGTCCCCGAACGGCGTCACGATCGCGGTCAGCACCTCGCCCAGCATCGGCCTATTCTAGGCCGCTCGGAGCGTCGCGGTGGGCCGAGCGGCACCCGCGTTCCCGGTTCGGGACGCCGACGCGCATACGGCGATCGTCGGACTCCTCCGTCGCTCCGCTCCCCATGGCCTCCGCGCAGGAGTAGGGTGAAGGCAGGCGCCGGCCCGGCGCACCCCGCTTCGGGTGGCGGGGCGTTCCGAGAGGAGGAGCCGATGATCAAGGAGTTCAAGGACTTCCTGATGAAGGGCAACATCGTCGACCTGGCGGTTGCCTTCGTGATGGGCGTTGCGTTCGCAGCGGTCGTGAACTCGCTCGTCAACGACCTGATCATGCCGATCATCGCGATGATCATCGGCAAGCCGGACTTCAGCGGCCTCACGTTCACGATCAACGACGCGGTCTTCCGTTACGGCGCCTTCATCACGTCGGTGATCACGTTCGTCGCGGTCGCTGCGGCCGTCTTCCTGTTCGTCGTCAAGCCGATGAACGCGATCAAGGCCCGCACCGCCAAGCAGGAAGAGGAGACGATCTCCGACGAGGAGCGGCGCCACCAGGAGCTGCTCGCCGCCCTCCGGGAGCGTCACTAGCCGATCAGAGCAGGGTCTCGAGCCCGATCGTGAGACCGGGCTCGAGACCCGAGACCCGCTCGAGCGCTCGCAGCACCCCGGGCGTGAACGCCTCGCGCGAGCTCGTGTCGTGCCTGATCGTCAGCGTCTCGCCCGGACCGCCGAGGATCACCTCCTGGTGGGCGACGAGGCCCGGCAGCCTGATCGAGTGGATCTCGACCTCTCCGCCCATCCGCTCGGCGGTCGCCCGTGCCGTTCCGGAGGGAGCGTCGCGCTTCGTCTCGTGATGGAGCTCGACGATCGCCGCGCGGGGGAGCGAGCGGACAGCCTCCTCCGCGAACCGCATCATCAGGACGGCGCCGATCGCGAAGTTGGGCGCGAAGAAGCACGGGATGCCGGCGGCTCGCGCCACCGTGTCGACCTCCGAGGGCTCGAACCCCGTCGTCCCGATCACGACGGGAACGCGGACGGCCAGGCACGCCTCGACGTTCGAGAGCACCGCATCGGGGCGGGTGAAGTCGAGGGCGGCATCGCAGCCGGACGGCCCGTCCTCCCGCGCGTCGACCACGACGTGGCCGGCCCGGACGAGTCCCGGCGCGACCGCCGTCCCGACCTTCCCGTGCAGACCGAAGAACGCGATCCTCACGCCGAGACCGCCCGCGGGGCGACGAGCGCGAGCGCAGCCTTCACCTTTGCCCTGCGCGGCCCGATCGCCGCCGCCGAGAGCGCGTCGGGATCGAGAAGCTCCGCTGCGAGGGACGCGACCTCGGCCGCCGTGACCGCGTTCACCCGTCGCAGCGTCTCACGCAGCGTGAGCAGCTCGACGTCGGTGATGAACGCACGTCCGAGCCGCGTCATCCGGTTGGAGGTGCTCTCCTGCGCGAGGAGGATCCGGCCGGCGATGTTCTCCTTCGCACGCTCGAGCTCGCCGTCCCGGAGGTTGCCTGCTGCGACGTCGGCCAGCTCGGCCGCGATCACCCGCATGCACTCGGGGAGGTTCTCCTCGCGCGTGCCGACGTACACGCCGATCTGCCCGGTCTCCTGATACTGCGACGCGAACGAGTACACGCTGTACGCCATCCCGCGCTTCTCCCGGACCTCCTGGAAGAGCCGCGACGACGACGACCCTCCGAGGATGGTGTCGAGCAGCGTCCCGGCGAATCGCCGCGGATCGTCGCGTGCGATGCCAGGGCCTGCCAGCACCACGTGGTACTGCTCGGTGGGTCGCTTGAGGAACGAGAGCCCGGGCGCGGGCAGCCGACGCACGAGCGGTCGCCTCGAGCGGATCGCCCCCGAGCTCGTCGGACGCCGCGCGGCGATCAGCTCCACGAGCCGCTCGTGACGGATGTTCCCGGCCGCCGAGACGACGACGTTGCGCCCGACGTAGGCCCCTCCGTGGAACCCCTGGAGCGCTCGGCGACTCACGCCCGCGATGACGTCTGCCGTGCCGATCACGGGTCGCCCCAGCGGATGCCCGCCGAAGACGACCTCGGCGGCGAGGTCGTGCACCAGCTCGTGCGGGTTGTCGTCGACCATCGCGATCTCCTCGAGCACGACCTCCCGCTCGCTGTCGAGATCCTCGAAGCCGGGCGCGAACACCATGTCCAGCAGCGCGTCGAGCGCCGGTTCGAGATGGGCGTCGGCGACGCGGGTGTACACCACGGTCGTCTCGCGCGACGTCGCAGCGTTCAGCTCGCCCCCCATCTCGTCGAACAGCTCGGCGATCGTCCGCGCGCTGTAGCGCTCGGAGCCCTTGAAGAGAAGGTGCTCGATGAAGTGCGACACGCCTGCACGGTCGGACGGCTCGTCCCGCGACCCGACGCCGATCCAGACGCCGATCGCGACGGAGCGGACGCCCGCAAGCCGCTCGCTGACGACGCGCTCACCGCCCGGGAGCGTGGTGATCTCAGGTGATGCCATGCGCGAGGGATCCTACGCGCGCCGTCACGGTGACGGCTCCAGCCCGACGGCGAACGCCCTGGCCGGCGGATCGACCGTCCGGTAGATGCGCGTGCGGCGCAGCCGCTCGGCGCTGGCCAGCTGGGCGACTCCGGCCCCGGTCGCGATCGCCATCCCGATCAGGATGCCTGCGAGCACCGGAGCGATCAGTGGCTCGAGCGCGGTTGCCGCAACCGCGAGCGCGAAGACGCCGAGCGAGCTCGGGAGGAGCGCACCGACGGCCCCGTGGATCGGAGCGACGACGAGCGCGCCGGATGGCAGCCCGTCCTCGAGCGTCGCCCGTCCCAGCTCCAGCTGCCGGGCCGTCCCCAGCAGCCCGAACCCGAGGGCGCCGAGTGCGAGGCCGAGCGCGGATCGGTCACCCTGCACGCGCGTCGAAGCGATCGCGAACGCTGCGAGCCCCAGACCGACGCGCAGCCCGGCGACCAGCGACGCCCGGTCTCGAGCGCGGACGACCCGGAGCCCTTCCACACGCGTGACCCTAGCGCCGGAACGGGACAGGGAAGACGGAGGGCGGGGTCTCCCCCGCCCTCCGGTCGAGCTGCCTAGTCGCGGCGCCGGCCGCGATCGCGACCGCCACGATCGTCACGCGGCGGGCGCGGCTCGCGCGGCGGGGCGTCCTTCGCCCGCTCGATCAGCTCCTCCGGCTGGACGAGCTTGCCGTCCTCGTGCTTGGCGACGAGCTTCAGGCCGATGCGGCCACGCTCCTTGTCGACCTCCTGCACGACCACGTCGAGCACGTCGCCGCGAGCGAGCACGTCCTCGATGTGCGCGACGCGACCCGGGCCCACGTTGGAGACGTGGAGCAGGCCGTCGGTGCCCTTCTTGAGCTCGACGAACGCCCCGAAGTCGGTCGTCTTGACGACCTTCCCGGTGTACGTGTCGCCGACCTCGGGCTCCTTCGTCATCGCCGCGATGGCGGAGATGCACGCGTCTGCGTTCGTCCCCTCTGTCGCGTACACGAGGATCGTCCCGTCCTCCTCGATGTCGATCTGGACGTCGTAGTCCGCCTCGAGCGAACGGATCGTCTCGCCGCCCTTGCCGATGACCATCCCGATGAAGTCCGGGTTGATCTGGATCGACGAGATCCGCGGCGCGTGTGCGGCGAGCTCCTCACGCGGGATGGTGATCGTCTCCGCCATCTTGTCGAGGATGAACTGCCGCGCCCGCTTCGCCTGCTCGAGCGCGTTGCGCATGATCTCCTGCGTGACGCCGGTGATCTTGATGTCCATCTGCAGGGCAGTGATGCCCTCGGCGGTTCCGGCGACCTTGAAGTCCATGTCACCGAGGTGATCCTCCGCGCCCTGGATGTCGGTGAGGATGACGTAGTCGTCGCCCTCCTTGACGAGGCCCATCGCGATGCCCGAGACCGGCGCCTTGATCGGCACGCCCGCGTCCATCAGCGACATCGTCGAGCCGCAGACCGAGCCCATCGACGACGAGCCGTTCGACTCGAGCGTCTCCGAGACGAGGCGGATCGTGTACGGGAACTCCTCGGCCGACGGGATGACGGCCTCCAGCGCGCGCTGCGCGAGGGCGCCGTGCCCGATGTCGCGGCGCTTCGGGCCCCGCATGAAGCCGGTCTCCCCCACCGAGTACGGCGGGAAGTTGTAGTGGTGGATGTAGCGACGCTCCTGCTCCGTGGAGAGGTCGTCGATGCGCTGCTGCTCCTTGGCGGTGCCCAGCGTGCAGAGCGTGAGGATCTGCGTCTGGCCGCGCGTGAAGAGCGCCGAGCCGTGCGTGCGCGGGGAGACCGTGACCTCGGTCGAGATCTGGCGGATCTCCTCCGTGCCGCGGCCGTCCGGGCGCCGCTTCTCGACGGCGATCTTCTTGCGGACGAGGTCCTTGTAGATCGCGTCCGAGGCCTTCTTGAGGGTGCTGCGCGTGAGCGCGTCCTTGCCCTCGTCGTCGCCACCGGGGAACGGCAGCACGACCTCGTCCTGGATCTTCGCGAGGAGGATGTCCCGCTTGCGGCTCTTCAGCTCCTTCGAGTCGCCCTCGGCGTCGGTCAACGACCGCAGCGCGTCCTCGAACTGCTCGCGAACGGGGCCCTCGACGGCTGCGAGCCGCTGCTTCTCGAGCAGCATCGTCAGCCCGTTGCGGACCTGGAGCTCACGGAGGATGTCCTCCTCGGTCGAGTCGAGGGTGATCGCCGGGGCGGCCGCCGTGAGCAGCTCGTCCACGACCGACCCGGCCTCGCGCACGCCGACCGTCTGGATCCGCTCCCACACTGCGTGCCCGTGGGTCGCCTCGAGCTCGGCGTTGAGCTCGACGTCGATCCACTTCGGCTTGCCGACCTGGCGGGCGAGATCGTCGATGACGTCGACGATCCGCACGATCTCGCGGTGCGCGAGCTCGAACGCAGCCAGCATCGTGTCCTCCGGGACCTGGTCGGCCCCCGCCTCGATCATCGTCAGCGCGTCGCGCGTGCCGACCACGATCAGATCGAGGGTGGCGCCCTCGTCCGACTCCTGGAAGGTCGGGTTGACCTCCAGCTCGCCGTCGATCAGCGCCACGCGGACCGCGCCCACCGGGCCGAGGAACGGCAGCGGCGAGATCGCGAGGGCCGCGGAGGCGCCGTTGATCGCGAGGATGTCGTGCGGGACGACCATGTCCGCCGACAGCACGGTGCAGATGACCTGCACCTCGTTCTTGAAGCCCTTCGGCCACAGCGGCCGGATGGGGCGGTCGATCATCCGTGCGGTGAGCGTGGCGCGCTCCGTGGCGCGGCCCTCACGCTTGAAGAAGCCGCCCGGGATCTTCCCGGCTGCGTACATCCGCTCCTCGACGTCGACGGTCAGCGGGAAGAAGTCCGCGTCAGGGCGCGACTCCGTCCGGCCGACGGCCGTGGCGAGGATCATCGTGTCGCCGCTGCGGACGACGACGGCGCCGTCGGCCTGCTTGGCGAGCTTGCCCGTCTCGAACGTGATCTCGCGACCACCGATCTCCACGGACACCGAGGCATGACGCCCGGTGCTGATGGTGCTCATCTCTTTTCCTGTCCCTTCGCTCTTCCGATGTGGCGGAAGGTGGAGGTTTGAGCCAGCCTCGAGACGCTCTGCGTCCGGGGCTCGATCAAACGTCCACCCTCCGTCCCGACCAGGACCCGGGTCGCCGCCTAGCGGCGGAGCCCGAGCTCCTTGATGAGGGCGCGGTAGCCCTCGAGGTCCTTCCGCTGGAGGTAGTCGAGGAAGCGTCGGCGGCGACCGACGAGCTTGAGGAGGCCCCGCCGGGAGTAATGATCCTTCGGATGCGTCCGGAGGTGCTCGGTGAGGTCGTTGATGCGCTTCGTGAGCATCGCGATCTGGACCTCGGTCGAGCCAGTGTCCTGGCCGTTGGCGCCGTGCTTCTCGATGAGCTCCTGCTTGACTTCCTTGGCGAGAGCCATGTGTCTCCTCTCGTGATGTGGACTCCGCATTCCCCGCGCGGCGTGAAGGAAGGACACGGCCGGCCGAGAGTGCGGTCGGGGGCAAGCGTAGCAGCCGCCGCCTCCTTGTAACACCGTGTTACAAGGAGGCATGCGGCCCGCGCTCTGCGCGCACCTCACGGGCGACGGCTACTGCACTGGCGCTCGGGCCGACGGTGCGGCTAGCGCTCGCGGGCGGCTAGCGCTCTCGCTGGTGGCACCGACGCCGCGAGAGCCCCGCGCGCGCCGGGCCCCGCGGGGCATGATCGGGACGTGGCCCCGCCGCTGCGCCTCCTACGTCTCGGCAACCCGATCGTGCGCGCGATCCTCGGGTCGCCGGCCCATGCCCTGCTCAGCCGTAGCCTCGTCCTGCTCGAGTACACCGGCCCGAGGACCGGCACCCGGTACCGGATCCCGGTGATGGGCGTTGCGACCGACGACGGGCGCGTCGTGGTGCTCGCGGTCGCACCCGCGCGCAAGCAGTGGTGGCGCACGTTCCGCCCTTCGCGCCGGGCGACGCTGGTCGTCCGGCGGGAGCAACGGGCGGTGGAGGGTCGGCTGCTGACCGATCCGGAGGTGCGCCGCACAGCGCTGCGCGCCTACCTCGGACGCTTCCCGCGCGCGTCCGGCCCGCTGTCGCTGCCGGTCGACCCGACGGACGACCAGCTCGACGCGGCCGACGCGGCCGTGGTCGCCTTCACGCCGGCCGCCGAGGCCGGGGAAGCCGAGGCCTGAGCGACGATGCGCCTCTACAGCGATCTCGCCTCATGGTTCCCCCTCCTCACCGCGCCCGCCGACTACGCGGCCGAGGCCGCACGGTACGAGGCGCTCGCGCTCGCCGCCTGCCCCACCGCGGCCACCCTCCTCGAGCTCGGCTCGGGCGGCGGCAACAACGCCTCTCACCTGAAGCGGCGGTTCACCTGCACGCTGACCGATCTCTCGCCGCAGATGCTCGAGGTCAGCCGAGCGCTCAACCCGGAGTGCGAGCACCTCCAAGGCGACATGCGCTCGCTGCATCTCGGCCGTCGCTTCGACGTGGTCTTCGTCCACGACGCGGTCTCCTATCTGACCGGCGAGGCGGATCTCCGAGCCTGCATCCGCACGGCCGCCGAGCACGTGCGGAACGGGGGCGTCGTCGTGCTCGCGCCGGACTGCACCGCCGAGTCGCTCGCGCCCGGCATCCACGCCGGCGGCCACGACGCCCGCGACGGTCGCGGACTCCGGTATCTCGAGTGGTCGCATCCTCCCGAGCCCGGGCGCACGGCGTACGACGTCGACTTCGTGGTGATCCTGCGACACGGCGACGGCACCCGAGAGGTGGTCTCCGAGCGCCACAGGTGCGGGATCTTCCCAGAGGCGACCTGGCTGCGCCTCCTCGGCGAGGAGGGCCTCGACGCGACCCTCCACCACGGCGACCCCGGTGACGAGGACGCGCCCCAGGACGTCTTCGTCGGCGTCAGGAGGGCCTGACGGCCGCGCGCGTCGCCTCGACGTCGCGGGCGATCTGATCGATCAGCGCCTGCTCGCTCTCGAAGGTCGCCTGGTCGCGAAGCTTGTCCCACACCTCGACCACCAGGCGCGTCCCGTAGAGGTCGCCCTCGAAGTCGAGCAGGTACGGCTCGATCCGCCGCTCCGTCCCGCCGTAGTGCGGATTGGTGCCGATCGAGAGCGCCGCGCGGTGACCCAGCGCGGCTCCGGCGTACACCCCGTGTGCCGGACAGAGGAGCTGCGCGTCGAGCGCGATGTTCGCCGTCGGGTAGCCGAGCTCGCTCCCGCGTTGGTCGCCGGGGACGACGACCCCGTCGACCTCGTAGGGACGGCCGAGCATCGCCGCGGCCGTCTCCATCCGGCCCTCGTGCACGGCCGCGCGGATCGCAGTCGAGGAGACACCCTCGACGTGCGGGACCGGCACGACCTCGAGCCCGAGGTCACGCAGGAGCGCCGCGTCACCCCGACGCCGCCTGCCGAAGCGAAAGTCCTCGCCGACGACCACCGCCTGGGCACCGATCGCGTGCAGGTACGACGCGACGAACTCCTCGGGCTCCAGGCGCATCAGCTCGGGCGTGAACGACGCGACGAGCACGGTCTCCGCCCCCGCCTCGCCGAGGAGCTCGAGGCGGCGCTCGAGCGTCGAGATGAGCTCGACGTGGTTGCCCAGGGCGACGCGCGGGTGGGGGTCGAACGTGATCACCGTCGGCGCGAGCCCCGTCCGGACCGCCGCGCCGACGATCGCCCGGTGGCCGCGGTGGACGCCGTCGAAGGTGCCGATCGCGACCGCCCGCGGCTGGCGCTCGACCTGGGAGGGCGAGTGCGCGAGCCTCACGCCGCCTCGTCTCCCTGCGCCGGGCCGAGGCGGCCGAGCGCCTCGTCGAGCGGGACGATGCGAAGCGGATCGGCCTCCGCGACGTCGAAGGGACCGATCGCGGTGCGACGGAGCGTGACGCAGTGCCCGCCGAGCGCCTCGGCGATCGCCCGGACGTACGTCCCTGACCCGACGTGCAGCTCCAGCCGTGCGATGCCTGCACCGACCCCCACCAGCTCGAGGGAGCGCACCCGCATCACGCGCCGGGGCATCTCTACGGTGACGCCGTCGCGATGAAGTCGATACGCGCGCTTGCCGTCGATCTTGACCGCCGACGCCGCCGGGACCGGCAGCTCCACGTCGCCGCGGAGCTCCGCGAGCCGGCGCTCCAGCGCGGCCGGCCCGAGCGGCTCGTGCTCCCCGGCGCGCTCGCCCTCCGGATCCCCCGTGCTCGTCGTGCAGCGGAGATCGACGTCGGTCACGTAGCGCTTGTCGAGCCGCATGAACCGATCCTGCTGGCTCGTCGCCCGTCCGGAGAGGAGGATCAGCAGCCCTGTCGCGAACGGGTCGAGCGTGCCGCTGTGGCCGGTCTTCGCGCCGGTGCGCCGCCGGACCTCCGACACGATCGCGAACGACGACGGCCCCGCCGGCTTGTCGACGAGGACGATGCCCGTCGGCTCGAGCGCCTTCGGGATGGCCATCAGCGGCCGGCGGTGGCGTGCCGGTACGCGTCGAGCACGAACGCCCGAACGCCGTCGACGCCCAGCTCGCTCGTGAACCCCGCGGCCTGCCGGTGACCGCCGCCACCGGACTGCCGCGCGATCGCCGACACGTCGAGCGTGTCGATCGACGCCCGCAGCGAGACCTTGCACGCCTCTCCCGCAGGTGGCAGCTCCCGGATGAGCGCCGCGAGCTCGGTGCCCTCGACCGCTCGGAGATGGTCGATCACGCCCTCCGAGAACGGCTCCTCGGCGCCGGCCTCGGCGAAGTCCTCGCGGGTCAGATGCGCGATCACGACCCGCCCTCCCTCGTGGATCGTGGCGTGGCGGAGGGCGCTGCCGAGGAGCTTGACCTTCGCGAACTCGAGCGACTCGTACACGCCCTGGAACACGCGCGTGACGTCCGCGCCGGCCTCGATCAGCTCGGCCGCGAGCCGGAGCGCCTTCGGCGTCGTGTTCGAGTACTGAAAGCGCCCCGTGTCCGTGACGAGCGCCGTGTAGAGGGCCTCCGCGATCGCCGGTGTCGCCGTCACACCTAGCGCGTGCAGGACATCGGCCAGCACCTCCCCGGTCGACGACGCGTCCGGGACGATCAGGTCGACGCTCCCGAACCGGGTGTTGTCGTGGTGGTGGTCGATGTTGACGACGCGCGTCGCGTGGGGCAGGAGATCCTTCGCCGCGATGCGGCTCTCCTGCGCGCAGTCGACCGCCACGAGGATCCTCGTCTCCGCATCCGCCGGCCGTGCGTGCACGAGACCGTGCTCCTCGAGGCCCAGGAACCTGTACTCGGCGGGAAGCGGCTGGTCGCCGAGCACCATCACGCTGTCCTTGCCGAGCTCCACCAGGGCGAGGTGGAGCCCGAGCAATGAGCCGAGCGCGTCGCCGTCGGGGTTCTCGTGGGTCGTGACGAGGAAGCGGTCGTGGGTACGGAGCACGTCGACGACGAGCTCGATGTCAGGCGGGTGCGTCATCAGCCTCGTCGTCCGGCGCGAGCTCGTCGATGAGCTTGGTCATCTGGACGCCGTGCTCGACCGAGCGATCGTAGACGAACGTCAGCTTGGGCGTCCGCCGCAGATGCAGCTCACGACCGACCTTCGCCTGGAGCACCCCCGAGGCGCCTTCCAGCGCCTCGAGCGTCGCGGTGCGCTGCTTCGCGTTGCCGTAGACGCTGACCCACACCTTCGCATGGTCGAGGTCGTTCGTGGTCTCGACGGCCGTCACGGTGACGAAGCCGATCCGGGGGTCCTTGAGCGACGGGATCGCCTCGGACAGCACCTGCCGCATGCCGGCGTCCACCTTCCGCATGCGTCCGCTCACCCGATCACCGCCTCGAGGTCGTCGAGCGTGACGAGCGCGCGCTCGCGCGCGGTGAGCTCGAACGCCTGGCCACCGAGCCACCGCTCGGCCACGTCGAGGAGACGGTCGGCCTCCCCGGCCTCGCGGGCGACGCACGAGAGCGTCAAGCGCGAGCGCTGCCAGACGTCGTGGTGGTCGACCTCGGCGATCGACGCGCCCGTGCGTCGCGGGAGCTGCTCCTTCACGGAGCGCAGGTGCATGCGCTTCTCCTTCAGCGAGTGCGCTTCCGGGAAGCGGAGCTCGAACGAGAGGATGCCGACGTAGCCCGAGGCCATCGGCCGGACGGTAGACGAAACGGCCCGAGCATGTGCCCCCGTTCGAGGGACTGACACGGCGCCCCCCGCCGACCATGCTGCGACCGATGCGGTGGGGTGAGAGGGGTCATGAACGGCGGGCGAGCCCGCTCGGGCTGCTCGCGCGCGCGCTTGGCGCGGCGCCGGACGAGCGACGCGCGTCCGTCGTCGTCCGCCGGTTCGTGGAGGAGGCGTGCAACGCCGACACGGTGCTGCTGATCGCCTGTGGGCCCGAGCGCGGACGCGCCGAGATCCACGACGACGAGGACGCGCCGACCGCGCTGGCTGCCGGCCCGGGCGGCGTGTGCCTGACCGTGCGCCTCGGCCGCCCACACGAGCGGCGGCGAGGTGAGAGCCCTCTGCTCGCATGCGAGCTCTGCGGCTCGTTCGACGCCGACACGGCCTGTTCCCCGCTCACCGCTGCCGGGGCCGTCGTCGGGGCTGTGCTCGCGGCGGGCGAGCGGCTCACGGACGACGCGCCGGAGACCCTGGACGACGTCGCAGCGATCGCAGGGCCGGCGATCGCGGCGCTCCGCGCGTTCGACCTCGCCTCGGCCCATGCCCACACGGACGGCCTCACCGGGCTCCCGAACCGGCGCGCCGCGGAGGAGGGCGCGGAGCGGATGGTCGCGCTCGCGCGACGCCGGGCCGAGTCGGTGTCCGTGATGCGGATCGACCTCGACGGCATCTCCACGCTCAACGATCGGCTCGGCAACGAGGCAGGTGACGGCGTCATCCAGTCGCTCGCCGCGGTCCTGCGCGCGCGCCTCCGCTCGAGCGACCTCGTGGCACGCTTCGGCGGAGACGAGTTCGTCGTGCTCCTTCCCGACACCGCGGCCGAGGTGGCGGTGGAGCTCGGTGAGGGCCTGTGCCGGCTCGCTCGCGAGCTGACGCCCCCGGGGGCGACCGACCCCGTGACCGTGAGCGTCGGCATCTCGTCGTTCCCGCTCGACGGCGAGACCGCGAACGAGGTGCTCGACTCGGCCGAGCGGGCGCTCCTGGGCGCGAAGAGCGCCGGGGGCGACCGCGTGGCCTCGGTCGACCCGCCCGATCCGTGGTCGCTGCTCTCCGACTAGGAGCCGGGCGGGGTGTCGAGGTCGGTGCGCTCGACCTCACGGGTCTCGAAGACCTCGAGCACGTCGCCCTCCTTGAGGTCGTTGAACCCCTCGAGCAGGATCCCGCACTCGAACCCCTCGCTGACCTCGCGCGCGTCCTCCTTGAACCGCTTGAGCTGCGCGATCGCCGTCTCGTGCACGACCGTGCCGTCCCGGACGAGCCGGACGCGGGCGTTGCGGCGGACGATCCCGGTCGTGACCATGCAGCCCGCGATCGTTCCGACCCTTGAGGCCTTGAACAGGGCGCGAACCTCGGCCTCGCCGATGACCTCCTCGGTCGTGACGGGCGAGAGCATCCCGACGAGCGCGTGCTCGATGTCCTCGGTGAGCTTGTAGATGACGCGGTAGGTGCGGATGTCGACGCCCTCGCGGTCGGCGAGGTGCTTCGCCTCGGCGCTCGGCCGCACGTTGAAGCCGATCACGAGCGCGTTCGACGCGGAGGCGAGGTTGACGTCGTTCTCGGTGATGCCGCCGACGCCCGTATGGATGACGTTGACGCGCACCTCGGGGTGCTGGATCTTCGCCAGCTCGCCGACGAGCGCCTCGACCGAGCCCTGCACGTCGCCCTTGAGGACGATGTTCAGGTCCTGGACGGCACCCTCCTGCATCTGCTCGAAGAGCGACTCGAGCGAGACGCTGCGCTTGGAGCGCTGCGCGAGCTGCTCGCGGCGGAGACGCTCCGCGCGCTTCTCGGCGAGGTCCTTCGCCTGGCGCTCGTGCTCGACCACGCGACAGAGCTCGCCGGCGGGCGGCGGACGGTCGAAGCCGAGGATCTCCACCGGGTCACCGGGGCCGGCCTCCTTGACCTTCTCGCCGCGGTAGTCGTAGAGAGCGCGCACCTTGCCGGCCGCGTCACCGGCGACGATCGCGTCTCCGACCCGCAGCGTGCCGCGCTGCACGAGCATCGTGGCGACCGGGCCGCGCCCGATGTCGAGTCGCGATTCGACGATCGGCCCGGATGCCGCCGCGTTCGGGTTCGCGCGCAGGTCGAGCTCTGCGTCGGCGACGAGCAGGATGCGATCGAGGAGATCGCCGAGGTTCGTCTTCTGCTTCGCGGACACCTCGGAGAACTGCGTCGACCCACCCCACTCCTCGGGCTGCAGCCCCTCGGCCGCCAGCTCGCTCTTGACCTTGTCCGCGTTGGCGTCGGGGACGTCGATCTTGTTCACCGCGACGACGATCGGCACGTCCGCCGCACGCGCGTGCGAGATCGACTCGCGCGTCTGCGGCATCACGCCGTCGTCCGCCGCTACGACGAGCACGGCGATGTCGGTCACCTTGGCGCCACGGGCGCGCATGGCCGTGAAGGCCTCGTGACCCGGCGTGTCGAGGAAGGTGACCTTGCGGCCGTCGACCTCGGCCTGGTAGGCGCCGATGTGCTGGGTGATGCCGCCGGCCTCGGTGGTGACGACGGCGGTGGAGCGGATCGCATCGAGCAGCGTGGTCTTGCCGTGATCGACGTGGCCCATGATCGTGACCACCGGCGGCCGCGCCGCGAGGTCCTCCTCACGGTCGTCCACGACCTCCGGCTCGTCGTCGTCCGCGGCGTGCTTGATCACGACCTCGCGCTCGACCTCGCCGGCGATGAGCATGACCTCCTCGTCGGAGAGCGACTGGGTCGCTGTACGCATCTGCCCGAGGTTCATGAGGATCTTGATGATCTGGGGCATCGACACGCCAAGCGCCTGCGAGAGGTCCTTGACGGTCACGCCCGACTCGACGGTCACGGGTCCCGTCGGTGGTGCGACCGGCTGCTGCGTGCGCGCCGGTGCGGAGCGGTCACGGGCCTGACGGCCGTCGCGACCACGCGCCGCCCCACCCTCGATCACGACGCGCCTGCGGCGGCCTCCGGCCCCGCCCCGGGGCCTGATCGGGCGGTTGGGCTTGTTCGGTCCGTCAGCCATTCAGGGCTCCAGTGTAGTCGGCGTCGGTGAAGTGGGATTCCAGCTCCGTCGGCACCGTCACCGGAGAGCGGAGTGAGCGGGCGAACGCCCGCCGGCGCCGGGCCTGCGCGAAACAGGCCCGGGACGGGCAGACGTACGCGCCGCGCCCCGACAGACGACGTCCCGGCTGGACGCGTCCGTCGACGGCGGCGAAGCGGATGAGCGAGGACTGGGCAGCGCGACGGCCGCAGCCCACGCACGTCCGCACCGGATCACTCATGCCTGGACGTCGTCCTCCGTCGCCTCGGACTCGGGCTCGACCTCGGGCTCCGGCTCGACCGCGACGCTCTCCTCGGAGGCATCGGCGGAGACGGCCTCGACCGACTCCTCGGCGGGCTCGACCATCACGTCCTCGACCGCCACGACGTCGACCTCGACGTCGACGTCGTCGTCCGGGACGACCACCGCGACGGGAGGCTCTGTGCCGTGCAGCGCCTGGTGGGCGGGAACGCCGCAGTACAGCGAGCCGGGCAGCGCAGAGTTCGGACACCGCTTGCCGTTCGAGAGGAGCGCGGCGCAGCGGCCGGAGAACTCCGCCCCGTCGTCGTCCCCGGCGAAGGCGGCCTCGGCCTCCGACTGGGCGAACTCCGTGTCGGACTTGATGTCCACCTTCCAGCCGGTCAGGCGTGCGGCCAGCCGGGCGTTGAGCCCGTCCTTTCCGATCGCGAGCGCGAGCTGATCGTCGGGGACGACGACGGTCGCCTCACGGGTGTCGTCGTCGATGTAGACCTCCCGCACGCGAGCGGGCGACAGCGCCTTCGCCACGAACCGGGCCGGCTCCGTGTTCCACGGGATGATGTCGATCTTCTCGCCGCGGAGCTCGGACACGACCATGCGGACGCGCGAGCCGCGCGGACCGACACAGGCACCGACGGGATCGACGCCCTGCGCGTGCGACTCGACGGCGATCTTCGACCGGTACCCCGGCTCGCGCGCGACCCCGCGGATCTCGACCAGGCCGTCGGCGATCTCGGGGACCTCGAGCTCGAACAGGGTCTCGATCAGCTGAGGGGCGCGGCGGGAGAGGATGACCTGCGGTCCCTTCGTGCCCGACCGCACCTCGACGATCACGGCCTTGATCCGCGAGCCCTGCTCGTAGCGCTCTCCGTCGACCTGCTCGGAGCGCGGCAGCAGCGCCTCGACCCGGCCGAGGTCGACGAGCACGTTGTTCCGGTCGCCGGCCTGCTGGACGATGCCGGTGACGACCTCGCTCTGGCGGTCGACGTACTCCTCGAACATCATCGCGCGCTCGGCCTCGCGGATCCGCTGCTGGAAGACCTGCTTGGCGGTCATCCCCGCGATCCGACCGAAGTCGTGCGGCGTGACGTCCGTCCGGTCCATCACGTCGTCAGGGACCTGATCCCAGTCGATCTCGAGCTCGTCCATGTCGATCAGCGTGTGCTGCTTCTCGCCCGTCTCGGCCTCGAGGGCCTCGAGCTCCTCGATCCGCTTCTCCATCGCCTCGTCGAGCAGCCGCTCCTCGAGGTCGCCGGGGATCTCGATCGCGAACACGCGGAACTCGCCCTCGTCGTCGAGGACGACCTCGGCGTGGCGGGCCGAGTCGGGAAGCTTCTTGTACGCAGCGAGCAGCGCATCCTCGAGGGCGGAGACGAGCGTCCCCTCCTCGATGCCCTTCTCCTTCTCGATCGTCTTGATTCCTTCGATGATCTCCTGGCTCATGACCTACCCGTCCTCGTCGATCAGGTTGCCCCGGACGATCGCGTCGACCGGGATCGTGAGTGCCTGGCCGTCGACGTCGACGACCACCGTGCCCGGGTCCGCGGCGACGACAGCGCCGCGGAACCGCGTCTTGCCCGCGACCGCGGAAGCGGTGCGGATCGTGACCGTGCGACCCGTGTAGGCCGCGAAGTGCTGGGGCCGCCGCAGCGGCCGCGCCGGACCGGGCGACGAGACGTCGACCGTCCAGTCCGCGCGATACTCGTCGAGCAGGCGCGTCACCGTCGCGCACAGCTCGAAGTCGACGACCCCTGCGGGTCGGTCGACGTACACGCAGAACCTGCTCGGCGAGAGCAGCTCGACCGCGAGGACCTCGACGTCGGGCAGGGCCGACTCGACGGTCGGCACGATCGCCTCCGTCAGCTCCCGCTCCTTCGTGTAGGTGTCGCCCGCCATGAAACTGCCCCCTGGAGAAGCGAAAGGGGCGCTGCTCGCGCCCCATCTCGCCGAACGGTGAAATGTGGTGTTGCGATTCTAGCAGCGTCCCGGCGGCCCATCGGCGCTTCCGCGCCGGTCGCCGCCGGGCTCGGCGGGCCGCCCCGTTCGCCGCCCGGCGATCCGCGCGAAGCCTGTGTCAGACACCATCGCGGTCGAGGTCGAGCACGATCGTCACGGGACCGTCGTTGACGAGCGCCACCGCCATCCGGGCGCCGAACCGACCCTCCGCCACGCGGACTCCATGGCCCCTGAGCGTCTCCGACACGTGCCCGAGCAGTGGCTCCGCGACCTCGGGGCGTGCGGCGCCGGTGAAGCTGGGCCGGTTGCCCCTTCCCGTGTCGGCGATCAGCGTGAACTGGCTCACGACGAGGACCCCACCGCCGACGTCGCACACGGAGCGGTCGAATCTGCCGCTCTCGTCCGCGAAGACCCGCAGCCGTGCGATCTTCGCCGCGAGACGGGTGGCGACGGCTTCGTCGTCCCCCTCCGCAACCCCGACGAGGACGAGCAGGCCATGACCGATCTCCCCGACGACCTCGTCACCGACCCGCACCGTCGCGTGCGCCACCCGCTGCACGACCGCTCGCATCCCGGGATTCTGCCGACCGGCCCACACCCAGCCGCGAGAACCCCCTTCCGGGGGCTGCGGCGCGCCCCGGGGACGTCGATCGGAGGCCTTCCGCGCCTCCCTCATGCAAGGGACGGCACGTGCCGATACAGCGAACGTGGAGGCCGCCCAGACACCCTGGCCCGCGCTCGGAACGCTGCTCGTCCGCGATGGGGCGATCACCCCGGCGCAGCTCGACGCTGCGCTCGAGGAGAAGCGACTGAACCCGAAGCGCCGGCTCGGAGAGATCCTGGTCGAGCAGGGCGCAGCGACGCAGTCCCAGGTCGCCGCCGTGCTCGCCGAGCAGCACGAGCTCCCCTTCCTCGAGATCGGGCCGACGACGATCGACGCTGAGGCCGTCGGCCTGCTGCCGGAGAAGCTCGCGAAGCGGTATCGGGCGATCCCGGTTCGCGTGCAGGGCGACGGCGCCGTCCTCGTCGCCGTCTCCGATCCGACGAACGTCGTGTTCTCCGACGAGCTCCGGCTGGCCCTCGGCGTGCCCGTGCGGGCCGCCGTCGCACCGGCGGATCAGATCGAGATGGCGATCGCCCGGCTCTACGACGGCGCTGTGATCGAGCTGGTCTCGGTCGACGACGCAGCACCCGAGATGCTCGAGGACTCGACGGCGATCGACGACGACCACGAGTCGCCGGCCGTCGTGTTCGTCAACCGGACGATCGCGAAGGCGCTCGACATCGGTGCGTCGGACATCCACTTCACGCCCCAGGGAAAGCGCATGAGCGTCCGCGCGCGCGTGGACGGGGTGATGCGTGAGATCGCCTCCATCACCGGCACCCAGGCCCAGGCGATCACGAGCCGACTGAAGATCATGGGCGGGCTCGACATCGCGGAGCGCCGTGCACCACAGGACGGCCGTGTCTCGGTGAAGCGCGGAGGAGAGACGGTCGACGTACGCGTCGCGGTGCTGCCCACCACCCACGGGGAGAAGACCACCCTCCGGATCCTCGCACAGGGCGAGGCCCCGACCTCGCTCTCGATGCTCGGCATGTGGCCGCGCAGCGAGGAGGCGCTCCGCCATGCGATCTCCCAGCCATTCGGCTCCGTCGTCGTCGTCGGCCCGACGGGATCGGGCAAGACGACCACCCTCTATGCGGCGCTCCAGGAGCTCAACCGGCCCGAGGTCTCGATCGTGACCCTCGAGGATCCCGTCGAGTACCGCGCCCCCGGACTCGACCAGATCGAGGTCAACGTGCGCGCCGGGCTGACGTTCGCGAACGGGCTCCGGACGATCCTGCGCTCCGACCCCGACATCATCCTGGTCGGCGAGATCCGTGACGAGGAGACCGCACAGATCGCCTTCCGGGCCGCGATGACCGGCCATCTGGTGCTCACCACCGTCCATGCGCAGACGTCCGCCGCCGCGATTCAGCGTCTCGTCGACATGGAGGTCGACCGCGGCATCATCACGACGGCGATCAACTGCTTCGCCGCGCAGCGCCTCGCCCGTCGGCTGTGCGAGAAGTGCGCCGAGCCGTACTCGCCGACGCAGGCGGAGACCGAGGAGCTGCGAGTGCCGCCGTCATGGGGCGAAGTCGTCCTCCACCGCCCGAAGGGCTGCATGGCGTGTGGCGAGACCGGTTATCGCGGACGGGTCGGGCTGTTCGAGGTGCTGACGATGACGGACAGGATCGCCAGCCTGGTCGGCGCTCCCGTGCGCGAGATCCAGGCTGCCGCCGTCGACGAGGGGATGTTCACCCTGCGCGACGACGGGATGCGGCTCTGCCTCGCCGGCGTGACCACGCTCGACGAGGTCCGCCGGGTCGCCGGCGACGCCGTCGGCTGACGCCGTCGATCGTCTAGCCTCCCGCCGTGGAGGTCGTCGAGCAGCGCGATCGCACGAGGCTTGCGGCATTTCTCGATCGCGACCCTTCGCTCCACGCGTACGCCCTGGGCGACCTCGACGACTTCTTCTGGCCGCACACGCGCTGGTTCGGGCTCGAGGAGGCGGGCGAGCTCGCGCAGGTCGCGCTGATCTACGCCGAGCACGAGCCACCGACCGTGATCGCCATGGCACGGCAGCCCGAATCGCAGATGTCCACGCTGCTCGAGCTCGTCGCCGACCGGTTGCCGCTCCGCTTCGAGTGTCACGCAGGCGAGACGGCCACGCACGCGCTCGGGCGGTGCTTCCGCATCACCCGCGGCCCGCATCCTCACGTCCGGATGGCGCTCGTCCACGACGACGAAGCACGCTCCCGCGCCACGGCGGTCGACGTCCTGGGTCCCGCCGACCTCGACGAGGCGCTCGAGCTCTACGCCGTCGCCTACCCGGCCTCGTGGTTCGACGCGCGCCGGCTCGAGACCGGACGGTATGTCGGACGCCGCGTCGACGGACGGCTCGTCGCGGTTGCCGGCGTCCACGTGCACGCCCCCGCGCTCGGCGTCGCCGTCGTCGGCGACGTCGCCACGCACCCCTCGCATCGCGGACGCGGGCTGGCGGCAGCCGTGTGCGCGGGGCTGTGCCTGCTGCTCCGAGCGGACGGCTGCGCGACGATCGCGCTCAACGTGCGTGAGGACAACGCCCCGGCACGCGCCGCGTACGAGCGGATCGGGTTCCGCGTCGCCGCGTACTATCTCGAGTCCACCTTCGAGCGCTCGACACCGCCTGGCTGACCCGCGAGGCTAGCGGTGCCCGAAGTGGTGGGCCCGGGGCAGGGCGGCGATCGCCTCTCGCCCCGCGACCTGCCGCGCCAGCGAGGAGAGGCTCTCGAGCTCGGTGACGAGGACGTTGCGGTTCCGCTCGATCCGCTCGAAGCGGCCACGGACGAGCAGCAGCGGCTCCGAGCGCACGATCCCCCGGTGCCGCTCGTAGACGTCCGGCGGGACGACCAGGTTCACATGACCGTGCTCGTCTTCGAGGAGCATGAACACGATCCCCTTCGCGGTCGACGGCCGTTGCCGCGCGATCGCGAGCCCGGCGAACGCGACGGTCGACCCGTGCACGGCGTCCTCCAGCGCCACGCTCGTGAGGACTCCCTGCGACAGGTGCGGGCGGAGCAGCGTGAGCGGATGGGTGCCCACCGACAGCCCGGTCTCCCGGTAGTCGGCGAGCATCCGCTCCCATCGGGTCAGGTCGGGGAGCTCGGGCGCCTGCGCGGTCGACTCGAGCGCGAGCGGGAGCTGCTTCGCCTCACCGCGGGTGCCCTCGACGCTGACCGGTCTGCGCACCAGGCCGAGCTCCCAGAGCAGATCGCGTCGTCGGCCGAGCCCGTCACAGGCGCCTCCCCGCACGAGCGCCTCGAGCGCGTCCCGCGAGACGGGCGCGCGTCGGGCGAGATCGCCCACGTCACGGTAAGGGCCGCGCTCGTCACGCTCCGCGACGAGCGCCTCGGCGTCGATCTCGCCGACCGACTGCACGTACGCAAGGCCGATCCGGACGGCGAGGGCACCGTCTCGACCTGCGCCTCCCTTCCCGTCGACGACGGAAGGGGCCTGCCCCCGTTCGGGGTCAGACCCCGGCGCCGAGGCGTCGATGCCGCACTCCAGGGAGCACCCGGCCTCGCTGCGGCCGACGTCGGGCGGCCGCACCTCCACCCCTCGTCGCTGGGCGTCACGCACGAGGCTCGCCGGCGGGTAGAAGCCCATCGGCTGCTCGTTGAGCAGGGCGCAGAGGAACGCCGCCGGATGATGGTGCCGTAGCCAGGCCGACTGGTAGGCGAGCAGACCGAATGCGGCCGCGTGGGACTTGGGGAACCCGAAGCCGGAGAACCCGACGAGGGTGTCGTACACGTCGCTGGCCGTCTCCTCTGCCACGCCGCGGGCGATCGCCCCCTCGACGAAACGCTCCCGGTGCACCTCGAGCGCGGCCCGGCTGCGCTTGCGGCTCATGGCACGGCGCAGCGCCTCCGCCTCACCCACGCTGAAGCCCGCCAGGGCCGTCGCGACGTCGAGCACCTGGTCCTGGAAGACGACCACGCCGAGCGTCGCCGCGAGCGGCTCGCGCAGCGACTCGTGGGCGACCGGGAAGACGAACGAGGGATCCTCCCGCAGCCGCCGCCGGTGCTCGATGTAGGGGTGCACCGCCTTGCCCTGGATCGGCCCCGGCCGGACGAGCGCGACCTGGACGGTGAGGTCGTCGAGGTTCTCGGGCCGGGTCCGCAGCAGGCTCTGCATCTGCGCCCTGCTCTCGATCTGGAAGACACCGACGGTGTCGGCCGCCTGGATCTCGGCGAACACCGCAGGGTCATCGAGGGGAATCCGGGAGAGATCGATCACCTCGCCCTGCAGGCGCGCGACCCGGTCGACGCACTCCTCGACGCAGGAGAGCATCCCCAGGCCGAGCAGGTCGATCTTGAGGAAGCCGGCGTCGGCACAGGAGTCCTTGTCCCACTGGCACAGCTGCCGACCGGCCATCGCCGCGGGTTGCACGGGGACGAGATCGATCAGCGGACGGCTCGAGATCACCATCCCGCCCGGATGCTGCGAGACGTGCCGGGGCAGGCCGGCGATCTCGCCCGTCAGGAACTGGAACGCCCGCCAGCGACGGGAGACGAGCTTGCGATCGGCGTCAGGAAGGCCGGCGACCTCCTCGGCGATCTTCTCCGGGCTCCAGCCGTCGGTGACCCGGGCGAGCCGCTCGAGATCGGCGTACGGCAGGCCGAGCGCCTTCCCGACGTCCCGGATCGCGCCACGCGAGCGATACGTCGAGAAGCTCGCCACGAGCGCGGCATGCTCCCTGCCATAGCGCTCGGTGACCGCGACGATCAGCCGCTCGCGGATGTCGCGGGGGAAGTCGAGGTCGATGTCAGGCACCGACACGATCTCACGGTTGAGGAAGCGCCCGAGCGAGAGGTCGTTCGCCACCGGGTCGACGTGCGAGAGCCCGGTCAGGTAGCAGACGATCGAGCCGACCGAGCTTCCGCGTCCGCGCCCGGGCGGCAGGAACGAGCGCGGCGTCCCGCGCCCACGCACCTCCAGCGCGCAGCGCCGCGCGATCTCGAGCACCTCGTGGTGCAGCAGGAAGAACCCGGCCAGGCCGAGCTCCTCTATCAGCCCGAGCTCGCTCTCGAGACGCGTTCGGGCCTCTGCTCGTAACACGGTGTCACTTGCGCCGTAGCGCGCGTCGAAGGCGTGGGCGCAGATCGCGGAGAGCTGCGCGATCGCAGGGTCGGGGCCGTCGGCGAAGTCGGGATAGCGGTAGCCGAGCTCGTTCGTCAGGTCGAACGTCAGTCGCTCGGCGATCTCCACCGAGCGCGCGGCGGCTGACGGATCGATCCCCACGAACCGCTCGACCATCTCCGCGGGCGGGCGCAGCACGGACTCCCGGTTGCCTCGACGCTCGCGCTCGCTGCCGTCGAGCGAGGTGTTCGAGCGGATCGCGACCAGGGTGTCTTGCAGGAGCGTGCGCCGGGAGACGTGCGCGTGGACGTTGCCCGTGGCGACGGTGGCCACGCCGAGACGCCCTGCCAGCGCGAGCAGAGCGGCGTGACGCCGGCTGTCACCTCGCTCGAAGGGCCGCTGCAGCTCGACGTAGAACCGGTCGCGTCCGAACGCTGCCGCGAGCCGTGCCGTGGCGTCGGGGTCGCGGAGCGCCAGCCCTTCGCGCGCGCAGCCCGAGAGGCACACGAGCCCTTCGCTCAGCTCCGCCACCGCCTCGACCGCGACCGTCGGTGCGAGCAGCACCCGGTGCTCCTTGCCGGCGGGGCGAGTCTCCGCGTGGGCTGCGGTGAGCAAGCGGCAGAGGTTCGCATAGCCTCGCCCCGACTCCACGAGCAGCGTGATGTGCGCGGTGCCCGCGCCCGGATCGGTGGGCTCGCCGCCGCCGCCCACCCCTCCCGCACCCGGGCCGACCCCGCGGAGCGTGACCTCGGCCCCGGTGATCGGTCGAACGCCGAGCGCCTTCGCGGCATGTGCGAACTCGAGCGACCCGTAGACGCCGTCGTGGTCGGTGAGGGCGAGCGCCGGGTACCCGAGCTCCGCGGCCCGGAGCACGAGCTCCTCCGGCTGCGACGCGCCGTCGAGGAACGAGTACGCGGAGTGGCAGTGCAGCTCGACGTATGGAACGCTCATGCCCGACGGCGACCCGAGAGGAGATCGAGATGGCCGGAGACGAACGCGCGCGCTGGGACGGTCTCGTCGAGGCCCTCTCCACCCGCTACGACGGCACCGGGCCCGGGATGATGTTCGGGCGCCCGTGCCTGAAGCGGAACGGGAAGATGGCCGCCTGCCTGTGGACAGACGGCGGGATCGCGGTGAAGCTCGTGGACGAGGCCGACCGCACGGAGGCGCTCGAGCTCGACGGGGCCGGGCTGTTCGACCCCGGGATGGGACGCGTGATGCGCGAGTGGGTGCACATCCCCGTGGCGAGCGCTACCCGCTGGGAGGCCCTCCTGGCACGCTCGCTCGAGACCCTCCCGACCGGCTGAGCGGTGACGACCCCGCTGGAGCGCTACGAGGACATCGTCGACGCGATCACGGCATGGCACCCGGCGTGCCGGGCCTCGCGGGTGTTCGGGATGCCCTGCGTGAAGCGCGACGGCCGCGTGATCTTCGGTCTCTCGCGCACCGGGATGGTCTTCAAGCTCACGGACGCCGTGACCCACGCGCGCGCGCTCGCCGTGCCGGGCGCGCACCTGTTCGACCCCTCGGGCCGCGGGGAGCACTTCCGCCAGTGGGTCGTGGTGCCTCCGGAGCAGTCCGACGAGTGGGAGCCGCTCGCGGCGGAGGCGGTCACGCAGGATCACGCGGTCCCGCCTCCCCCACGCTCGGCCTGAGCCCGGGCAGTCGGAAGGGGGCCAGAACTCGCTCCGCGACCCCAGACCTCACTGCGCCCTCGACCCGGCCGTGGGGTCATCTGGCGTCCGGCGCAGCCGGACGCCCTCACGCCCTCTGCGTGAACCAGCATCGCCGCTCCCCGTCGCGGTACACGCACACGTTGCGCCCCGACTCGACCACGACCTCGAAGTAGCGCCGGCTCACCGGCTCGTCGGTCCACCACCGGTCGACCACTCGCCACTCCTCGCGCACGAGCGTCACCGCCTCGCGGTTCACCGCTCGCGGCGTGCCGTCCGGGAGCGTCTCGACGAGCGCGGGACGCGGGACGTTCAGCCTCCCTGCCGCCGCACGGGCGTACGCGTGGCCCTTGCTCGTCCACGAGCCTCCACCGACCGATGTCGACATGTGCCTAGCTCCGGGTCGCGGACGCCGGGCGGGCGGACGGGCAATCTGCCCCGGCGCCCGACTCGCGTCCGGCCGGTCGCCCGAGCGCGTCAGATCTCACGTGGCACCACCAGCGCCCGTGTCTCCGGGATGCGCGACCACGGTGCGACCTCGACCACCGCGCAGACGGCCCCGCTCCCGGCGCTCGCGCGCACCTGCCGCAGTCCCTCGCGCAGGCGCGCATCCGCCTCCTCACCCTCGGGCGCGACGAGCGCGAGCTGCTGTCCCGTGTGCTCGGCCAGCTGCACCGCCTCGAGCCGCAGCTCCAGCACCGGCGCGGGCACCTCCAGGAGCCTGGAGCCGAGCGCAGCGCGGAGACGGCTCCGCTCGGCGGTCGCCTCGCGCAGGGTGACGGTGCGGCGCCATGACCCCCCACCCACGAGCCGGGCGCCGATCGCGACCTTCCGGAGCGGTCTCCCTGCCCGCTCGGGCTGCGCGAGCAGCCGGTCGAGCAGCGCGCCGAACGCCCGCCTGAGCGTGAGCTCGTTCGCGACCGCCTCGGGGAAGGAGAGCGTCTCGACCAGCTCCGACGCGGGAGATCGTCCGTGCACCCGGGCCGGATTCGCCCCGTCGAGGGAGCGCTCCCTCCCCCGTGCCAGACTCCACGCCCGCCTTCCCTCCGGCCCCAGCCTCTCTGCGACGGCATCGCCCGGAAGCCGGGCGAGGTCGCCGAGGCGACGGACGCCGAGCCCTTCGAGCTCGGCGTACCGTCCCGCCTCCAGCGGCAGGAGCGAGAGCGGGAGCGGCTCGAGGAACGCCTCTCCCTTCCCCTCGACGATCACCGCCTGTCCCGGGCGGGCGACACTGGCCGCCGCGAGGGCGGTGAAGCGTCGCTCTCCCGCGCCTGCGCGCGGGTCCCAGGCAGGCCCGACGGAGGCGAGCGCCTTGCGGAGCGCCGCCTCCACCCCACCGTAGAGCCGCTCGACGCCGTCGGTCGCGAAGACCACGGTGCCGAGCTCGACCGGCTCGACGGAGAACCCTGCGTCCTCGAGGCGCCGCAGGACGAGCTCCCATTCGAGCTCGACCGCCGCGGGATCCTGCTCGACGAGCACCAGCTCCGGGCAGGTCGCAAGCGCCTCACCGAGCCGCATCCCCGGCGTCACCCCTGCCGCCTCCGCGGCTGCCGTGACGGGGCCGATCAGCGGCTCCCTTCCCGGCTCGGGTGCGAGCGCGGCGGGAACCGCCTCGAGCCTCGGCCGGGCACGCAACGCTGCGCGAAGCGTGAATCCCGGGATGACGAGGCACGCGATCATGGGAGAGCCATGCTACCGAACGTGTGTTCGATCGTCAAGAGCGGGTTCGTGCCACACTCCCGCTGATGTTCCTCGTCCAGCTCAGCCGTGCAGGCCCCGCCTGGGATCCTGCCCGCCCTGTCGAGCAGCAGCTCGGCTGGGAGGCGCACGCGGCGTACCTGGACGCGCTCGTGGACGACGGCGTCGTCGCCCTCGGCGGCCCGCTCGCCGATGAGCGACGCGTGATCCTCGCCGTCGAGGCGCCCTCCGAGCACGCTGTCCGCGCGATCCTCGCAGGCGACCCGTGGAGCGGGACGCACCTCGTGATCGACGCCGTCGACCCGTGGACGATCCGGCTCGACGGCCGCACCCGGTCCCCCGGGCGATCCGCCGGCCCCGGCAGCATCGTGTTCGTCGGCACGCACACGCGGGCGCGCGAGGAGATGCGCCGGTTCGTGGAGGAGGTGCTCGGGCTCCGGCGGATCACCGTCGAGGGGATCCGTGGAGACGTCTTCGAGCTCGACGGCGGCGCCACTCTCGTGGTCGCCGACGCGGACGATGGCCCGGCCGAGCGGTCGGTGGGCCTGCTCGTCGACGATCTCGAGGCGGTGATCGAACGCCTTCATGCGGCAGGGGTCGAGACCGACGGGATCCACGAGAACGACCGCTGGCGCTACACGCACTTCCGCCCGCCCGACGGACGTCTCTACGAGCTCGTCGAGGAGCGCGTCAGAGCCTGAGCGCCCGGAAGCACGCCGTCCTGTAGGGAAGCTCGATCTCCTCGTCGACGGCGTGCTCGTCGAAGAGCTCCTCGACCTGCTCCAGCACGGGACGCCGCTCCTCCTCGCTCATCACCGCGCAGTAGCTGCGGGAGAGCACGAGCTCCCGCAGGGCGTCGCGACCGAGGCGCTGCCGGAAGCCGAAGGTCGCCGTCTCGACCGGGCCGAAGAGCCCGCTCGCCGCGAGCGGCGCGTGGACGGCGGTCTGGTCGTCGAGCTCACCGCGCCCGACGATCACCTCGTCGAGATCCCCGACCCAGAGATCCTCCTCGCTGCGCGTGTTCCACACGAGGGCGAGCGCGCCACCCGGCCGCAGCACGCGCGCGATCTCGCGCAGCGCAGGATCGTGGTCGAACCAGTGGAACGCCTGGGCGACCGTGACGACGTCGACCGAGGCGCCGTCGAGCGGGACCTGCTCAGCCGTGCCGGCGAGGGCGGTGACGCGGGGAAGCGCCGCACGGAGGTGTCCCAGCATCTCCGGCGAGGGCTCGACCGCCGTGACGCGATGGCCGAGCGCCGCCAGCGAGCGCGTCAGCTTCCCCGTGCCGGCGCCGAGGTCGAGCACGTCGCGAGGCACCGCGCCCGCGAGCCAGCGCACGGCGTCGTCGGGGTATCCGGGACGCGCGCGCTCGTAGGCGTCGGCGACCGAGCCGAAGGATGCGGCACGGCCCTCGCGGCTGTCGCGATCGACGGGCATGGCCGCACGATAGGGGATCGGCTCAGAGACCTCTGCGCGCACGGAACGCGGCGACCGCGTCCGCATGATCGACGATCGGCGCCGGATAGCCCGGAGCGAGCAGACCCGGCTCGTCGAGGTGACGAATCGGCACGTCGGCCAGCTCGGGGACGTGGCGACGCACGTAGACCCCGTCCGGGTCGAGCTTCTCACGCTGCCGGGTCGGGTTGTAGACGCGGTTCGGGCGGGAGTCCACCCCGGTTCCCGCGACCCACTGCCAGTTGCCGACGTTCTGCGCCGCGTCACCGTCGAGCAGCAGGTCGAAGAAGTGCGCGGCGCCCTCCCGCCAGTCGATCCCGAGATCCTTCACGAGGAACGACGCGACGACCATCCGGGCGCGGTTGTGCATCCAGCCCTCGGCTGCGAGCTGCCGCATCCCGGCGTCGACGAGCGGGAACCCCGTCATCCCCTGCTGCCAGCGCGCGAGCCCTTCCGCGTCGTCGATCCAGACGTCGCCACGCGTCCGGAAGTCGGCCGTGAGGCTGTCGGGTCGGGCCCACAGCAGCTGCGCGTAGAAGTCCCGCCAGCAGAGCTGGCGCACGAAGGGCTCACCACCCGGAAGGGCCGCTGCCCGCACGGCGAGCGACCTGGCCGAGACGCACCCGAGGTGCAGGTACGGCGAGAGCCGAGAGGTGCCCTCGATCGCGAGGTCGTCGTGGCCCCCGTCGCCGTAGCGTGCGAGCCCGTCGCACAGCCAGCGCCGGGCAGCGGCGATCGCCTCGCGCTCTCCTCCCCGTGCAAGTCCGCCGGACGGTGGCGCGCTCAGCGGCGGCGGGATCCCGATCGACTCCGGAGGACGAACCGCCGAGGGCGCCGGCAGCGGGTCGCCGAAGGGCACCTGCGACCAGGCGCGGTGGTAGGGCGAGAACACCTGGAAGAAGTCGCCCCCAACCGGAGCGACCTCGCCCGGAGGGACGACCGCATGTCCGTTGACGAGCTCCAGCCGCAGCTCGGCGGCGAGCCGTTCCTCACGACGTCGCGCATACGGGGTGACGTCCGCGCTCGCGAAGACCGTCGTCGCACCCACCTCGCGCGCCAGCGCCGCCGTCTCGGCCACGACCTCGCCGCGGCGGACGATCAGGGCGCCGCCCCGCTCGCGCAGCGAGTCGTCGAGATCCACGAGGCACTCGTCGAGGAACGCCCGACGGGCCGCTGCCGCTCCGAAGCGCGTCGCCCGGAGCGTGACGTCCTCGACGAACAGCGGCACGACGGCGTCGTGCGTGGTGCACGCCGCATGGAGCGCCGGGTTGTCGTGGACCCGCAGGTCGCGGGTGAGGAGGACGACGGCGGTGGACACGCCTCGAGTATCGCCGCGTGAGGTGAGGCTGCGCGCCGCAACGGCGGGCGGATCAGCCCGGTCTCCCCGACCTCGGAGTCGTCGGCGGACGTCGTCCGCTGCGGGCGGGGCTGCATCCGGACGTGCTCCGGATGCCGTCAACCCTCCAGGTGGATCTCTGCCACGACGCCGCGCATCCCCACGAGACGGGGAACGACGCCAAGCACGTCCTCGCGGGCGACCCATGGGATGTCGGCCTCGAGCTCGGGCCCGTGGTTGATCAGGTTGCGCCCGGAGCGCGATGCGCGGAACGCCTCCTCGGCTGTGGCGTACGAGCGCACGAGCCGAACCGCGGTCTCGGCGGCGTCCGTCCGCTCCCAGCCGAGCCGCTCGGCGATGCGGCCCGCGACGTAGGTGTCGTCGATGCAGGGCTGGCCCTTGACCCCGGCGCAGAAGATCGCGACCTCCTCGCCGTGCGCCGTCACCGCCTCGACGACAGCCTCGACGTTGAGCAGGCTGGCGATGATCACGCGCTCGCAGCGGCTCTCCGCGGTCACGATCGCGCGCGTGCCGTTCGTGGTGGACATCGCGAGCACCGGCGTTCGCGCCTGGAGGTACTCGCGGGGCGAGTTGCCGAGGTCGAAGCCGTCGATGCGCACCCCGAGCCGCTCGCCGCCGAGCGTCACCTCGGGGCCTGCGAGCGCGCGCGCATCGTCGACCTCGGCGGCGCACAGGATGCGCTCGTAGCCCGAGTCCAGCGCCTGGCAGATCGTCGAGGTCGCACGGATCGCGTCGATCACGACGCCGGTCGGCGCGGCTGCCTGCTCGTCGGGCGTGAAGGCGACGTGGACGCGCACGCCGGTACGCTAGCCGGACGTGAGCGAGACGCCCCGCTGCTACCGCCATCCCGAGCGGGAGACCCTCGTCTCGTGCTCGGAGTGCGGCCGCCCCATCTGCGAGGAGTGCATGACCTTCGCGCCGGTCGGGATCAAGTGCCCGGACCACGCCGGAGTCGGCGCAGCCCGCTCCTCACCGCAGCAGACGGTGCGGCAGGCGCGCGCGACCGTGAAGGGGCTGGCGGCCCCCGCGACCGTGTTCCTGGTCGCGATCAACGTCGTCGTCTACCTGATCACCGTCGCGCAGGGGGGCGGCCTGAGCCAGCCCGGAGGGGAGCTGTTCAACCGTGGCGCGCTCCAGGGCGCGGTGATCGCGGTCGACGGCGAGTGGTACCGGCTCGTGAGCGCGATGTTCCTCCACGCCAGCGTCCTCCACCTCGCCTTCAACATGCTCGCCCTCTACTGGCTCGGCTCGATCGTCGAGCAGGCGCTCGGGACGGGACGGTTCCTGATCGTGTACTTCGTCGCCGGCATCGCCGGCTCGGCCGGCGCGCTCGTCTCGTCGAGCGCGTTCGCCGTGACGGTCGGGGCCTCCGGCGCGATCTTCGGGATCATGGGTGCGTTCCTGATCATCGAGTACCTGGCGACCGGCTCACTGGCGGGACAGGCGCTGGGGCTGATCGCGATCAACCTGATGCTGACGTTCGCGATCGCCGGCATCTCCAAGGGGGGGCACGTCGGCGGTCTCATCGGCGGGATCGCCGCGACGTACGCGCTCGCCCACTTCCGCTACGACCGGCGGCGGTGGCTCGGCCCGCTCGCAGCGATCGGGGTCGGGCTCGTCGCGATCGCGGTGGCCGTCGCGCGTGTGCGCGGCTACGGCCTGTCCTAGCCAGGAGGAGGGTCTCGGGGTTCTCCTAGTGCGTCGCGCAGCGACGCACTAGCCGCCGACGGCGACGTTCGTGACGCCTGCGTCCGCCAGCGCCGCCTGCGCCGCGGCAAGCCGGGCGAGCGGCACTCGGTAGGGCGAGCAGCTCACGTAGTCGAGACCGAGCGTATGGCAGAAGGCGACGGAGCGCGGCTCGCCGCCGTGCTCGCCGCAGATCCCCATCTTCAGGTCGGGCTTCACACCACGCCCGCGCTCGACAGCGATCCGCATGAGCTCCCCGACGCCCTCCAGGTCGAGCACCTCGAACGGGTTGCGCTCGAGGATGCCGGTCTCGAGGTAGTGCGTCAGGAACTTCCCCTCGGCGTCGTCGCGCGAGAACCCGAGCGCCGTCTGGGTGAGGTCGTTCGTGCCGAAGGAGCAGAAGTCGGCGAGCTCGGCGATCTCGTCCGCTCGCACGCACGCGCGCGGGAGCTCGATCATCGTGCCGCAGCGGTACTCGACCGAGGGCTCCTCGGCCGCGACCCGCTCGGTGAGCTGGCGGAGCCGGTGCAGCTCCTCGCCGAAGCCGACGAGCGGATGCATGATCTCGACGAGCGGTGCCTCGCCGGTGCGCTCCTCGACCGCGCGGGCGGCCCGGACGATCGCGCGCACCTGCATCTCGTAGATCTCCGGCCACTGCAGGCCGAGCCGGCACCCGCGCGTTCCGAGCATCGGATTCGACTCGTGGAGCTGCTCGATCCGTCGGCGCATGTCGTCGGAGGTCGCCTCCTCCAGGGACGGCAGGAACTCGTGCAGCGGCGGGTCGAGGAGCCGGATGGTGACGGGGAGCCCTGCCATCGCCTCGAAGATCCCCTCGAAGTCGGCCTGCTGCATCGGGAGCAGCTTGTCGAGCGCGGCGCGCCGCTCGGGCTCGCCGGGCGCGAGGATCATCTCCTGGACGATCGGCAGCCGCTCCTGGGCCATGAACATGTGCTCGGTGCGGCAGAGGCCGATGCCCTCGGCCCCGAACTCGCGGGCCTTGGCCGCGTCCTCCGGCGTGTCGGCGTTCGCCCTGACCCGCAGGCGCCGCACGTCGTCGGCCCAGCCGAGGATCGTGCCGAAGTTCTCGTCGATCTCGGGCGGCACGAGCCGCACGGCGCCCACGATCACCCGACCGGTGCCGCCGTCGATCGTGATCGGGTCGCCCTCGCGGAGCTCGTGATCGCCGATGCGGAGCGTTCGAGCGTCGACATCGATCTCGAGCCCCTCGCACCCGGCGACGCACGGCTTGCCCATCCCCCGGGCGACGACGGCCGCATGCGAGGTCATCCCGCCGTGGGCGGTCAGGACGCCGCGCGCGTGGACGAGACCGTGGATGTCGTCCGGCGTCGTCTCCCAGCGGACGAGCACGACCGCCTCCCCGGCCTTCCCGCGCTCCTCGGCGGTGTCGGCGTCGAGCACGATCGCCCCGGACGCGGCGCCCGGTGAGGCGTTCAGCCCCGTGGCGACGACCTCGACCTCGGCGGTCGGGTCGATCATCGGGTGCAGCAGCTGGTCGAGCTGCGCGGGATCGATCCGCGCGACGGCCTCCTCGCGGGAGATGAGCCCCTCCTCGACCATCTCCGCGGCGATGCGCAGCGAGGCCTTCGCCGTGCGCTTGCCGGTTCGGGTCTGCAGGAGGTAGAGCGTCCCCTCCTCGACCGTGAACTCGATGTCCTGCATCTCGCGGTAGTGGAGCTCGAGCCGCTCCAGCGTCTCGCAGAGCTGGGCGTACGCCTCGGGGAGCACCTCCTCCATCTCCGCCATCGGCTCCGGCGTCCGGATCCCGGCGACGACGTCCTCTCCCTGGGCGTTGAGGAGGAACTCGCCGTAGAGGACGCGCTCGCCGGTGGACGGGTCGCGCGTGAAGCACACGCCCGTGCTGGAGCGCTCGCCCTTGTTGCCGAAGACCATCTGCATGACGTTGCACGCCGTCCCGATGCTGTCGGGGATGTCGTAGGTCCGTCGGTAGACGCGGGCGCGCGGCGTGTCCCACGAGTCGAACACTGCGCGGTAGGCGCGACGCAGCTGGTCGCGCGCGTCCTGGGGGAAGGGCTCGCCGACCTCGCGCTCGTAGATGGCCTTGAACGTGCCCACGAGCCCTTCGAGGTCGTCGGCCGTGAGATCGAGGTCGAGCGACACGCCGCGCTCGGCCTTCGCGGCGGAGAGCGCGTCCTCGAAGAGGTGAGGCTCGACGCCGTCGACGACCTCGCCGTACATCTGGATCAGCCGCCGGTACGAGTCGAACGCGAAGCGCGGGTTGCCGGTGCTCGCCGCGAGGCCCCGGACGGCGACGTCGCCGAGGCCGAGGTTGAGGATCGTGTCCATCATCCCGGGCATCGAGATCGCCGCACCGGAGCGCACCGACACGAGCAGCGGGCGCTCCGGATCGCCGAAGCGCATCCCGGTCGCGGCCTCGAGACGCTCGATGTGCTCGTCGACCTCCTCGTCGAGCCCTTCCGGGACTGCGCCACCGGCCGCCATGTACGCGCGGCAGGCATCCGTCGTGATCGAGAAGCCGCCGGGAACCGGCACCCCGAACGCGGTCATCTCCGCGAGGCCGACCCCCTTGCCACCGAGCAGCTCACGCCCGCCGGGGGCGTCCTCGTCGAAGCTGTAGACGTAGCGCACGCTGCGATCCTCGCACACGCGCGCAGGCGGCGTGTCGGTGACCTGCCATGACCTGGTTGCGGATGATCCGCAGACTTCGCCTGCCAGAATCGCCGGATGCGGATTCACGACGCGCTCGGCGCGGCCGCGGCTCCCCGCAGGGTCGCGGTCCTCGCGACGGCAAGCGGTTCGGGCAAGACGACCGTGGCCCGCCGACTCGCCGAGCTGCTCGGTGTCCCCCACGTCGAGCTCGACGCGCTCCACCATGGGCCGGGCTGGAGCGAGCCCACTGCCGAGGCGTTCCGCGCAGTCGTCGCCCCGATCGTCGCGCAGGACGCCTGGGTGATCGACGGCGGGTACATGGGCAAGCTCGGGGATCTCGTCCTGGCGCGGGCGGAGCTCGTGGTGTGGCTCGACCTGCCCATGCGGACCTGGCTGCCGCGACTCGTGCTGCGCACCGCCGGGCGGGTCGTGCGGCGGACGGAGCTCTGGAACGGCAACCGCGAGTCGCTGCGCAACGTCGCCTGGGGGCGCGATGCGCTGCTGCCCTTCACGCTGCGCAACGTGAGGCGGCGGAGACGCACCTACCCCACCCGCTTCGCGCGGTACCCGACCGTGCGACTGCGCTCCCAGGCCGAGGTCGAGGCCCTGCTCAAGAGGATCGCCTCGCTGACCGAGCTGTCCGCGCCGGTCAGCGGCGTCGGCCGGGCCTCCGGTCGCTGAGCCACGCCACGACGCGCAGGCCCATCCAGATCGGCGTGAGCAGCACGTAGAAGACGACCAGCGCGATCCCCATGCCCACGCCCCAGAGCGCCCAGAAGCGGAGCGGGACCCAGCCCTTCTCGGAGAGATCGCGCCGGACGCCCACCGCCAGCCACCCGTGCTTCGCGTTGCGGCGACTCATCGGCCGGGTGCGTGCCGCTGGCGGTCGGCGACGAGCTTCACGACCCGGATCGCGGTCTCCTCGACCGAGAGGTCCGAGACGTCGATCACGGGGCAGCGCAGGCGCCGGTGCACACGCGACGCCGTCTCGAGCTCCTCGAACACCGCCTCGAGGTCGGCGTACCGCCGCCGCGGCGCGCCCATCGAGCGGACGCGCTCGCCGCGGATCTCCGCGAGCCGCTCCGCGTCGATCGTGAGCCCGACGATCTTCGTGCGGTCGAGCTCGAAGAGGAGCCGCGGCGGATCGACGCCGCGGACGATCGGGACGTTCGCCGCCTTGTGCCCCAGGTAGCCGAGATAGATCGAGAGAGGCGTCTTGGACGTGCGGGAGACGCCCACCAGCACGATGTCGGCCTCGTCGAGCCCGCCGCCCACCCCGTCGTCGTACTTCACGGCGAACTCCATCGCCTCGATCCGCTTGAAGTACGTCTGATCGAGCGGGGGACGCGCACCCGGCTCCATCCGCGCTGCGACGCCGGCGACGCGCGAGATCGAGTCGATCGGATGCCCGAGGAGGTCGCAGTAGTGCACGCGGGCCCGCCGGCACAGCTGCCGCATCGACTCGCGGAGCCCGGGCTCGACGAGCGTGTAGACCATCACGGCAGGTCGTCCGCGTGCCCGGTTCACCGCCAGGGCCAGGTCCTCGACGGACTCGACCCGCGGGTGCCGGATCTCCTCGAACACCTGGTCGGGGAACTGCGCCTCGAGCGCGAGGACGAGCTTCGCGGCGGTCTCCCCGGTCGAGTCGGAGACGATGTGGAGCTCGACCGCTGCGCCCATGGACATCGCGCGGAGGCTAGACGAAGCGCGCCCGGGCCGGAGCCTTCGAGCCGGGAGCCGCTAGATCGGCCTGCCGCCCCGCAGCTCGGGGTGCAGGCGCAGCAACCGCTCGTCGAGGTCGTCGAGCGCCCGGGTGCGGGCGATCGAGGGACGGGCGCCGACACGCTCGTAGTGCGCCCGGAGGTTCGAGCCTCCGAGCGTCGTCCCGTCCTCGTTGTAGTGCTGCCAGCCCGTGAGCATGTAGAGGTAGACGTCGGCGACCGAGAACCGGTCACCGAGGCACCACTCCCCGCCCTCCAGCTCGACCTCGAGGTAGTCGCCGACCGACGCGACGCGCTCGCGTCCCTTCGCCGTGATGCCCGGCGCGCCGGCCAGGTCGGACGTCAGGTGTCCGGGGATCTGGAGCGGCCACCAGATGGGGTGCAGCGTGTCGGCGAGCCACGTCACCCAGCGGAGGAGATCGCCGCGGCCGGGCTCCCCCGGGAGCGGGCCGAGCGCGGCCTCGGGGAACCGCTCCACGAGGTAGAGCAGGATCGCGCCCGTCTCGTACACGGCGGTGTCCCCGTCCCGGATCGTCGCCACGCGCTCGAGCGGGTTCGCTTCGGCCAGCTCCGGCGTCTCTTCCCGCCGCCTGGGATGGACGTCGACGGTGCGGTAGGGGATCCCCCCTTCCTCGAGCGCAGCGCGCACCGCGAAGCTGCACGAGCCGGTGATCTGGAAGAGGGTGACCATCCTCCGACGCTACCGACCCGTCGCAGTCGGGCGTCGCGGAGCTCAGGCGCGAGTGATCGCGGCGACGCGCGCGCCCGTGAGGGCGACGAGATCACCCGGGGCGAGCTCGAGCTCGAGGCCCCGGCGCCCTGCGCTGACGTGGATCGACGGATGGAGGAGCGCGCTCTCGTCGATGACGGTCGCCAGGCGCTTTCGCTGGCCGAGCGGGCTGATCCCTCCCGCGACGTAACCGGTGGCGCGCTCCGCCGCCTTCACGTCAGCCAGCGCGGCACGCTTGCCGAGCGCGCGCAGGTCGAGCTGCTCCTCGACCGGGACGACCGCGACGGTGAGCGTCCCGTCGACGTCGGCGACGAGCGTCTTGAACACGCACGCAGGGTCGAGCCCGAGCTTCTCCACCGCCTCCAGCCCGTACGACGGGGCCCTGGGTTCGTGGGCGTACTCGTGCACGGTGAACGCGATGCCGGCCCGCTCGGCGGCGGCGATCGCCGGGGTGCCCTTCCCTGCCACGAGCTGACAGTACCGCGGGCTCTGCAGGAGGGCCGAAGGTAGGTTTCACGGCCCGTGGACCTCTCGATGGACAAGATCGTCTCGCTCTGCCGCCGGCGCGGCTTCGTGTTCCCGTCCTCGGAGATCTACGGCGGCCTCGGCTCGTCGTACGACTACGGTCACTACGGCGTGCTCCTCAAGGAGAACGTCAAGGCGCGCTGGCTCGAGGCGATGGTGCAGGAGCGCGACGACATCGTCGCGCTGGACTCCGCGATCATCCTCCACCCGCAGGTCTGGGAGGCGTCCGGCCACGTCGGCGGCTTCACCGACCCGCTCGTCGACTGCAAGCACTGCAAGAAGCGCTTTCGCGCGGATCACCTGGCGGAGAGCCAGTGCGGCCAGCGACCGAGCAAGCACCCGGGCGAGACGAGCGATTGCGACCTGACGGAGGCACGTCAGTTCAACCTGATGTTCGAGACGCGCGTCGGCCCGGTCGAGGAGACGGGCAAGACCGTCTTCCTGCGCCCCGAGACCGCGCAGGGGATCTTCATCAACTTCAAGAACGTCGCTCAGCTGGCCCGGCGCAAGCCCCCGTTCGGGATCGCGCAGGTGGGCAAGTCCTTCCGCAACGAGATCACGCCCGGGAACTTCATCTTCCGCACCCTCGAGTTCGAGCAGATGGAGATGGAGTTCTTCGTGCCGCCCGACGAGGCAGAGCAGTGGTACCGCTACTGGATCGACGAGCGCTTCGGCTGGTACACGCGCTACGGCATCCGCCCCGAGTCGCTCCGGGTGCGTGCGCACGAGGCCGACGAGCTCTCGCACTACTCGAGCGGCACGAGCGACATCGAGTACCTCTTCCCGATCGGCTGGTCGGAGCTCGAGGGCATCGCCAATCGGGGCCAGTTCGACCTGACCGCGCACACGGAGGCCTCGGGCACGAGGCTCGAGTGGGTCGACTCGGCGAGCGGTGAGCGCTTCACCCCCGCCGTCGTCGAGCCGGCAGCGGGCCTGAATCGCAGCGTTCTCGCCTTCCTCTGCGACGCCTACGACGAGGAGGTCGTGGGCGAGCGCGAGCGCACCGTCCTGCGGCTGCACCCGGAGATCGCTCCGGTGAAGGCGGCCGTCCTCCCGCTGATCCCGCGCAACGACGAGATGGCGTCGAAGGCGAAGGCTCTCCACGCGGAGCTGCGTCGGGTGATGCTGGCCGAGCACGACGACAGCGGCCAGATCGGGAGGCGCTACCGGCGGCAGGACGAGATCGGCACGCCCTACGCGGTCACGATCGACGACCAGACCCTCGAGGACGACACGGTGACGATCCGCGACCGCGATTCGCTCGCCCAGGAGCGCGTCTCGATCGCCCGCGTCCGCGAGGCGCTCCTCGACCGGCTCACCGCCGAGTGGGCTCCCCCTCCCCGCGCCTGAGCGCGGGGTAGCGCCTGACACGTCGACGGGCGCCAGCGCGGGCACGGCGACCGCCGCGCGCGGTCCGGTACCGTCGTCGGCACATGCGCGTCGCCGTCGTCCTCGCTGTCGCACTTCCGCTCGCGGCCGCCGATCTCGTGCTCAAGGTGGTGCGCCCGACCCCTAGCTGGGCCTGGCACGAGCGCTCCTACGCCTGGCTGCTGCTCTGCCTCGTCGTCCTCGGCTGCCTCATGGGCCTGCTCCGCGTGCCCTCGGCGCTCGTCCCGCCGGCCGCAGGCATCCTCGCAGGTGGCGTGCTCGGCAACGCTCTGTCTGCGGCATGGAACGACCTGGAGGTGCCCAACCCGATCATCGTGACCGAGGGCAGGGCCGTGATCGCCTTCAACCTCGCAGACGTCTGGGTGATGGCGGGACTGCTCGCGCTGTTCTCGGTGATCGCCGTGTGGCTCGTACGGAACCGTGAAGCGCTGCCGCCCCCGCGGCGACTCCGGCGCTGACGGCACGGGGTCGCGTCGCTGTCTGCCCCACCTTACGGCAATGGACATTACCTTGACATAGTGCGGCACAGCCTCCGCAGCGTGGAGTACGATGATCTCGATGCAGCTCGCTCCCCCGCTGTTCACCCCGGCCCTCACGTCGTTCGACGACTTCGTCACGCGGGCCGGGATCCTCGAGCCGGAGGAGCTCGAGAGCATCGCCTGCGACCTCGCCTCCCGGCCCGATGTCTGGGGCCCGCTCGTCCGCGACGACCGTGACCGCCGCCGCTACGAGCTGCTGTACGAGGACGACCGGATGGACGCCTGGGTCCTCTCCTGGAACGAGGGGCACGGCACCGGGTTCCACGACCACTACATCTCGTCGGTCGGCGTGTGCGTCGCGCAGGGAGCTGTGCGGGAGGATCAGATGTGCTTCGGGATGCCGCCGATCGAGCGGCGCCTCGAGGCCGGGGCTTCACGCCGCGGCGGGCCTTCGTACATCCACCGTGTCCAGCATCTCGACGGAGCCCCGGCGGTCTCGATCCACGTCTACTCCCCCCGGCTCGACTGGGTCGGTCAGTACCGCATCGACCCCGACGGCACCGTCCGCCGCGAGGTGCAGCCGGGTCGCAACGAGCTGAAGGATCAGCTCATCTCCGAGGGCGCGCTCCACGGCGTGCTCGAGCGGTTCTGACCGCGCCCGCGACCACCGATCCCCAGGACGAGGAGTTCGACGTCCTCGATCCGGACGGCGTCCCCGTCGGTGTGCGCAAGGCGCGCGGCGACGTCCATCGCGACGGCGACTGGCACGCCGCGATCCACATCTGGCTGCTCTCGACCGCCTACGAGGCCCCCGCGCTCGTGCTTCAACGCCGGTCCGCGACGAAGGACACCTGGCCAGGCCGCCTCGACGTCGCGGTCGGCGGCCACGTGCGCGCCGGGGAGACGATCCGGGAGACGATGAGGGAGGCCGAGGAAGAGCTGGGCCTCGAGCTCTCCCCCGACGAGCTCGTGCGGCTCGGGCGTCGGTTCGCCCGGGGCACGACCGACAACGAGCTGCAGGAGTCCTTCGCAGCCGTCGTCGACCTCCCGCTCTGCGCGCTGCGCCTCCACCCGCAGGAGGTCGATGCGGTCGTGCGGGTCGCCCTCGCAGACGCGTGGTCGCTGCTGGTCGAGGGGCTGGCCGTCGACGCGTTCGAGCTCTCCCGCGGCGAAGGGGACGAGCGATCCGTGAGGCTCGGGACAGGCGAGGTCGTCCCCGTGCGCGACGGGTACTACCGGGAAGCGCTCCGCTCGCTGGACGCGATCGCCGCGGCGGAGCCGGTCGTCCCCTTCGATCTCCGCTGAGCGCTCGAATCGGAGTGACGGCTCGTCACGGAGACGCGCCGCGCGCGTTCGATCCACGAACCCATGAAGCCGACAACGGCGCGCGTGCTGCGACTGCGGAGGACGCAGCGCGCCGGGCAGCGCCCCATACGGGGCTGCGTTCAGGCCCGAGCTCGAGTCAGGCGCTCATCGTCCGGAGCCTGAAGCCGCCGTGGTGCTCGTAGGCAGCTGTCACCACGGCGAGCGCCTCACGCGCGGCGCGGTCGCCGAGCGCCTGGGCACGCGCGTCGCCGATCGGCGCACCGAGCAGGGCGGCGATCCCCCGCAGGCCCTCGGGTGAGAGCACGACCGACCCGACGTCGCAGCCGGCGCAGACCGCGCCTCCTCCAGCCGGCGCGTATCCGACGAGCCCTTCCTCGGCTCCGCACTCCACGCACGCCCCCAGGTGCGGGAGCAGGCCGGAGAGCCAGAGGAGCTTCAGCTGGAAGCTGAGGACGACGGGCTCGAGCCCGGGACGCCCCGACCCCAGCTGATCCGTCTCGTCGAGCGCGTCGAGGAAGCGCGTCAGCGCGAGGAACGCCCGGTCGTTCTGCTCCTCCTCGGTGAACAGGCGCAGCATCGCCTCGATGCCGATCATCGCGACCTGCAGCCGCCAGTGGTTCGAGCGGATCCTGTCGTGCGAGCGGACGAGGCTCGCCCCGGTGACGGTGTGAAGCTCGCCGCGCCCGCGGTGCAGGACGAGCTCGACGTGGGAGAGCGGCTCGAGCCTCCCGCCGAACCGGCTCTTCGTCCGTCGGACGCCTTTCGCCACGGCCCCGGTCCAGTCCCGCGGCGGCGGTGTAGAGGTGGAGCACACGATCGGCCTCCCCGAAGGCGAAGGAGCGGAGGACGACCGCCTCGGTGATGGACGGGCGGGCCACGCCGTTGAGTCTACGAGGCTCGTCAGTGGTCGCGTGCGCCCGGTGCGAGGGATCCAGCCGGGTCTCCGGGCGGTCGCGTCGTGGTGACGATGCGGAATACGGGCACCCCTCTCGAGCGTTCTCCTACTCCGGTGCCCGAGATCACCCTCTACACGGTCGCGTGGTGTGGCTACTGCGTCCGTGCACGACGTCTGCTCGAGGAGCGGGGCATCGAGTTCCTCGAGGTACCACTCGACGGCGACCCGGCCTTCCGGCAGAAGGTGTTCGACCTCGGGGCGCGCTGGACCGTACCCCTCGTGATCATCGACGACACGTCGATCGGCGGCTACGACGAGCTGGCTGCGCTCGACCGCCGCGGCGTCCTCGCACCTCTCGCGGCCTGACCGACGCGCCAGCAGCGCAGGACGGTGTCAGACACCGATGGCCTGTCAAGGGGCTTCGTGCCGAGTGAGTGCCGGTTGCTCCACCGATGCCCGTCCTTTCGGTGCAGCGTGTGCCGAACGATCCACATCGGTGTCTGACACCACCCGCGCCGCGCGGATGTCGGGCCCGCGGGGAATCACGGGTGACGACGCGGTGGCACCGCGTCGTGGCCACGAGCGGTGGACGGGCTCAGCGACGCGGCTGGCAGGTGGGACACGACCATGTGCCTCGACCGGCGACGACGTCCCGCTCGATCGGCGTCAAGCATCGATCGCACGGCTCGGCCGCCCGACCGTAGACCCTGAACTCGGCCTGCATCCCGCCGCCTTCCCCGTCCGGCAGCGAGTAGTCGCGCAACGTCGAGCCCTGGAGCTCGATGCCCCGGCGGAGGACGGCCCGGATCGCGCGGTGCAGCCGACGCACCTCGTCCCGATCCAGTGAGCCCCCCGCACGGCGGGGGTGGATGCGCGCCCGCCAGAGCGCCTCGTCGGCGTAGATGTTCCCGACGCCTGCGATCCGCCGCTGGTCGAGGAGCACCGCCTTGACGGGCGCGGTGCGGCCGGCAAGGGCCTGCGCCAGCGCCGCCGCAGAGAACCGCGGCCCGAGCGGCTCGAGACCGACCCGCCCCGAGAGGAATCCCTCCTCCTCCCCCGGCTCGAGCAGCTCCCACGTCCCGAACCGACGGACGTCCCGGTAGGCGACCTCCACTCCGTCGTCGAGCACGAGCAGCGCCCGCCGGTGCGGATCCTCCGGCAGCTCACCCGCCGGGGCGTGGCGGAGGGAGCCCGTCATGCGCAGGTGCACGACGAGCGTCCTCCCGCTCGCCATCCGCCAGAGCATGTACTTGCCGCGCCGGCCGAGCGCGACGACCCGCTCGCCGGTCAGCTCGGTCGCGACGGTGACGGGATCCTCGGGCCGGGTCAGCCGGGCGTCATGGATCTCGGCCCTGACGATGGTCGCGCCTACCAGCACGGGAGCGAGCGCACGCCGGACGGTCTCGACCTCTGGGAGCTCCGGCACGGGTGAATCGTACGACGCCGCTCAGGCGACGACGTCGAGGAGGATCCCCGTCTCCGGGGGTGCTTCGTCCCCGAGGGCGTACGCGGCGAGCACTGCGGCCGCCGCGGCGTCGGCAGATGCATCGTCGCGGGCGTGCACCTCGGCGAGGTCGTCACCCTCGAGCACGACGTCACCGCGCTTCGCGAAGCAGAGGACGCCGACCGCGTGGTCGATCGTGTCCACCTTGGTCCGACGGCCCGCCCCTAGATCGAGAGCCGCGTGACCGATCGCCAAGGCCCCGAGCCGCGTGACGACACCGTCGCGCGGCGCGACCACCGCGCGTTGCACCGGTGCCTCCTCGAGCGCCTCGAGCGAGGGCTCGCCGCCCTGGGCGCGGATCCAGCGCTCGTACACGGCGTACGCGGAGCCATCCGCCACCGCCGCCTCCGCCCGGCGCCGTCCCTCCTCGACGTCGATCCCGAGATCGGAGAGCGCGAGCAGGCGCGCGCAGGCGTCGAGGACGAGCTCGGTGAAGTCCTCAGGCCCGTCGCCGCGCACCGTGTCGGCCGCCTCGCGGATCTCCAGCGCGTTCCCGACCGCCCGGCCGAGCGGCTGATCCATGTCGGTGAGCAGGCAGACGACCTCACGCCCGGCACGGTGGCCGATCTCGAGCATCACCCTTGCGAGCGCCCGCGCCTCGTCCAGCGACTTCATGAACGCCCCGTCCCCCACCTTCACGTCGAGCACGATCGCCTGCGCGCCGGCGGCGAGCTTCTTCGACATGATCGAGCTCGCGATCAACGGGACGATGTCGACCGTGGCCGTCACGTCGCGCAGCGCATAGAGCTTCTTGTCGGCCGGGACGAGGTTCGCGGACTGCCCGATGATCGCCATGCCGACCTCACGAACCTGGGTGACGAGCTCGTCGATGGAGAGCTCGGCCCGGTAGCCCGGGATCGCCTCCAGCTTGTCGAGCGTCCCACCTGTGTGACCGAGCCCGCGGCCGCTCATCTTTCCGAAGGGCACCCCGCACGCGGCGACGATCGGGCCCACCGCGATCGAGGTCTTGTCGCCCACTCCGCCCGTCGAGTGCTTGTCCACGACCTTGCGGCCGAGCAGCGGGCCGAGGTCGACCGTCTCCCCCGACCGCACCATCGCGTCCGTGAGCGCATGGGTCTCGGCACCCGTGAGCCCTCGGAAGAAGACGGCCATGCACCAGGCGGCCATCTGGTAGTCGGGCACCTCGTCGCGCGCGTAGGCAAGGATCAGCTCGGCGAGGTCGGCGAGGTCGTGCTCGCCGCCGTTGCGCTTGTGCTCGATGAGGTCTGCGGGGCGGATCACGGCAGCACTTCTAACAGACGCAGCATGCCGACCGAGCCGACCTCACGGTGGTGCGCGCCCGCACAGACAAGTGACACCGTGTCACGTGCTCGGACTCCGCCGGCGCTCCGGCGCGCTCGAGGGTCCTCGAAGAGGTATGCGAGGTCAGCGGGTGGCCCGGTCGAGCCAGGCTTCGCGAGAGCTTCCTTGTAACACGGTGTTACAAGGGGTTCGTGCGCGCTGCCCTGCCGGCGGGGCTCAGGTCGTGGCGACGAAGATGGTGACGCGGGTGCCGGCTCGCACGGGCGCAAGGTCGTCCGGAACGGCGTCCGCCTTCGCCGCCTCCGTGATCATCGACCCGATGTAGCGGCGGATCGCCTCGCCGTCGGGGAAGGTCACCCAGCCGTCCACGTCGATCCGCTCGACCACGTCGAAGTGGCGCAGCAGGATCTCCTCTCCGTTGTCCCGGTTGAACGGGAGCCGGCCGACCATCGACACCCCGGCGTGGGCGCGGGCCTCGTCGAGGTGCAGCTCGGAGTTCGTGACGGCGACGAGGCGGCCGTCCGGCCCGAGCACGCGCGCGATCTCGGCGAGCCCTCGGTCGAGATCCGGAACGTGGTACAGCATCCACGCGGCCACCACGGTGTCGAACGACGCGTCCTCGAACGGCAGGGCCTGGACGTCGCCGACACGGGCGTCGACCCCGCGTCCTCGCGCGAGCTCCACCATCCGCTCCGAGACGTCCACCGCGACCACCTCGGCCCCGAGCTCGCGGGCGATGCGCGCGCTCAGCTCGCCTGGGCCAGGCCCGACCTCGAGGACGCGCTCGGGACGGCCGTGGGCGATCGCGCGGAAGGCCACCTCGCGCGCGTCGTCCCCCTCCGCGTTCTCGTAGATCGAGCGGCGCGCTTCGAGTCCAGCCTCGGACGCGTACTCCTGCCGGACGAGAGCGGGGTCGTCGAGGCTCACCGCTCGACGATGGGCCGGCCGGGCGACGCCTTGCCGGGGTGCTTCGCCCCGAGCCAGGCACCAACCGTCGCGCCGACATCGCCGAACTCGCCGTTCTCGTGGACGCGCCCGTTGGCGTTGTGCCCGACCGCATAGGCCAGGAGCAGCGCATGCTCCCGGGAGTGATCCGTGGACGGCGTCGTCGGGTCGCAGCCGTGGTCGGAGGTGATGATCAACAGGTCGTCCTCGCGCAGCACGTCGAGGATGTCCGGCAGCCGCCGGTCGAAGTCCTGGAGGCAGCGGTGGAAGTTGACCGGGTCGTTGCGATGCCCCCAGAGCGCGTCCGTCTCGACGAGGTTCACGAACACGAGCCCGTCGTCGAGGTTCTCGAGCAGCTCGATCGTGCGGTTGATCCCGTCGACGTTCGACTTCGTCGGGAACGACTCGTCGATGTCGCAGGCGGCGAAGATGTCGGAGATCTTCCCGACGCCATAGGTCGTGTGGCCCGCGTCCCTGATCGTGCTCAGCCAGTTGGGCCGGCGCGGCTCGAGCGAGAAGTCATGGCGATTGGTCGTCCGCTCGTACTCGTGGGACGTGCCGAGGAACGGCCGGGCGATGACCCGGCCGACGGCGTGCTTCCCGGTGAGGATCTCCCGGGCCACCCGGCAGGCGTCGTAGAGCTCCTCGAGCGGGATCACCTCCTCGTGCGCGGCGATCTGGAACACGGAGTCCGCGGACGTGTAGACGATCCACTTCCCCGTCGCGACGTGCTCGTCGCCGAACTCCTGGATGACCTCCGTGCCCGACGCAGGGCGGTTGCACAGCACCCCGCGGCCCGTGCGGTTCATGAACGGGTCGATCACGTCGTCCGGGAACCCGAACGGGTACGTCGGGAACGCGACCGGCGTGACGACTCCCATCAGCTCCCAGTGCCCGGTCGTGGTGTCCTTGCCCTTCGACCGCTCGACCAGCCGGCCCGCGACCGCCTGCGCGTGCGCGAGCGGCGGGCAGCCCTCGAGGTCGGCGACGTTGCCCAGCCCGAGCTGCTCGAGGTTGGGAAGGTCGAGCCCACCGACCGCACGTGCGACGTTGCCGAGGGTGTCGGATCCCTCGTCCCCGTAGTCGGCCGCATCCGGGAGGGCACCGGCCCCCACCGCGTCGAGCACGATGACGCACGCGCGAGCCATCGCGGGCTATCCTACCCGGGCCGTGGAAGACGTCGTCAGCATCCTCCTGCTCATCGTGTACATCGTCGCCATCCTCGGCATCTCGGCCGGCGTCACGTGGGTGGTCGTCAAGATCTCTCCTTCCGAGAGCGCCAAGGAGCAGCGGCGCGCCCGGAAGGCCGCGCAGTCCTAGCCGCGGGGGCCGTCGGCCCGTCGGGCGCAGGTCCGCGCTTCACGCGGCCTGGCGGAGGCCTCGATGTGGCTCAGCGGAGCGCGGCGGCGACGTCGTCGAGAGGCACGAAGTCGAGCTGGTGGGCCTGGGCGACGGCTTCGTAGGTGACGCTCCCCGCCACGACGTTGACGCCCCGGGCAAGCGCCGGATCGTCGGCGATCGCCGCGGCGATGCCCTTGCCGGCGAGCGCCTCGACGTAGGGCAGGGTGACGTTCGTGAGCGCCTTCGTCGAGGTGATCGGGACGGCACCGGGCATGTTCGCCACGCAGTAGTGGACGATCCCGTCCACCTCGAAGATCGGGTCGTCGTGCGTCGTCGCGTGGGACGTCTCGAAGCAGCCGCCCTGGTCGATGGCCACGTCGACCAGCACCGCACCGGGCTTCATCAGGCCGAGCATCTCGCGTGAGACCAGCTTCGGCGCCAGGGCCCCCGGCACGAGGACGGCGCCGATCACCATGTCCGCCTCGGCGATGCACTCCTCGATCTGGAGCCGGTTCGACATCGCGAGCGTGACGCGGCCGTCGAGCGCGATCTCGAGCTCACGCATCCGGTCGACCGACTTGTCGAGCACCCACACGTCCGCCTGCATCCCCAGCGCGATGATCGCCGCGTTCAGCCCGACGACGCCTCCCCCGAGCACGACCACGGTCGCCGGGGGCACCCCGGCACGCCGCCGAGGAGGATCCCGCGGCCGCCGTGCGCCTTCTCGAGGCTCCAGGCGCCCATCTGCGGCGCGAGGCGCCCGGCGACCTCGCTCATCGGGGCGAGCAGCGGCAGCCTGCGGTCGTGCGTCTCGACCGTCTCGTACGCGATCGCGGTGATGCCCGAGTCGACGAGCGCACGCGTCAGGGGCTCGTCCGCCGCGATGTGGAGGTACGTGAACAGCGTGAGGCCTTCGCGCAGGCGCGGATACTCCTCTGCGATCGGCTCCTTCACCTTGAGCAGGAGCTCTGCGGACGCCCACACGTCGTCGACCGACGCCAGCTGCGCTCCCACGGCCGTGTACGCCTCGTCGGCGAAGCCGGAGCCGAGCCCTGCGCCCGTCTCGACGACGACCTCGTGACCGCGCTCGACGAGCTCGAGCGCGCCCGCCGGCGTGAGCGCGACGCGGTACTCCCTCGACTTGATCTCCCTGGCGACTCCGACGCGCATGGCGGCGAGACGATACCGCACTCCCTCCGTCGAGAGGACGGACGGGCGCCGTCAGGTGCCGGGCACGCCGCGAGCGCGACGCGCGACGACCTGGAAGGCCGACCGGCGAGACGGCCCGAACGGGTCAGAGAGCTCGCGCTGCGATCGTCCCCGCGGCGTACGCCGACGCGAAGAACCAGGGGTCGTCTTCCGGCCCTCTCCCCATGTGGTGAAGAGGGAGGCTCGAGCAGCTGTCCTTCCACCCGTCCACCGCGACCTCCTCGACGGAGAGCCCCTCGGGCGCTTCGAGCCCGGCCGGCCACGCCACCGTCACCTCGCCGAGGCAGAGCGAGAGGACGGCTCGCGTGTGGTGCGAGACGCCGCGGTGGCGCTCGCGGGGGTCGCCGTGGGACACGCGAGGCGCGACGACGACGCGTCCGCCGAGAGCGCACGCGACGTTCGCCGCGTCCGCGACAGCCAGTCCGCCGTGCCCGTACCTCGAGGACGTGCCGACGATGCCGGGGCCGATCCCGACGACCACCGCCTCTGCACCACGGGAGGCGGCGACGAGCAGGGCCGAGGCGGTCGTGACGCACTGGAGGTCGGCGTCGACGCACGGTGAGACGGCGATCGTCATCTCCACGAGCCGCCGGGCGCGAAGCGCCCGAAGCGTGTCGGAGAGCGAGACGGGCAGCGCGCCGCCGCCGACCTGGACGTACGCGATCCTTCGACCCGCGAGCGCCGCGCACACCGGTGCGACCTGGCTGTGGAGGCCGCAGCACACGACCGGGCGGCCGTCCAGCCCCTCGGGCAGCGCGCCCGCATCTTCCTCCGCGAAGCGGATCGCGTTCTGGCCCGGCGCGTACGGCCACGCCATCACGTGGGCTCCCTCCTGCCCGGGGAGCCGAAGCCCACGCGTGAGGTTGACGGCCACGACGTCGAAGCCGCCCGAGCCGAGCCCGAGCGTGCGCGCCTGGTCGTTGACCAGGACCATGTCGCCCTCCTCGACCGGGCCCGTCAGCCGCGGGTAGCTGAGGCACGGCTCCCCGTCGACCTCGAGCCGGACGAGGGCGTCGTGTCGCTCGACGATCGCGGAGACCGTCCCCCAGCGCAACGTGATCGGCATCAGGTCTCCCGCGCCGCCGCGACGATCCCGAGCGTCACCTCGACCATGCGCTCGAGGTCGTCGACGAGGATGTGCTCGTCCGGCGTGTGGATGTCGGCCATGCCGTTCGCGAGGTTGACGCACGGCAGCCCGCGCTCGTTGAAGACGTTCGCGTCGGCCGCGCCCCCCGAGAACGCGAACGAGTGGGCGATCCCCGCGCGTGCGAGACCCTCGACCGCGAGCTGGACGACGGCGTCGCGCTCGTCGAACGCGTACGCACGGTACTGGGCGGAGACGGTCGACTCGACGGTGCAGTCGGACGTCGCGGCTGCGAACGCGAAGGCGTCGAGCATCTCCTGGACGAGCGCTGCGAGCGTCGCCTCGCTCCTCGACCGCGCCTCGGCGGTGAGCACGCACCACTCGGGCACGATGTTGCGGGCGGTCCCGCCGTCGATCCGGCCGACGTTGGCGGTGGTCAGCTCGTCGATCTGTCCGAGCCGGAGGTCGGCGATCGCCCGAGCGGCCGCCGCGATCGCGGAGCGCCCGTCCTCGGCGTGCATCCCTGCGTGCGCAGCGCGCCCATGGAAGCGCGCCTCGATCGCGCAGGCCGACGGGGCCCCGAGGATGATCTCGCCGATCGGGGCGGCCTGGTCGTAGACGTAGCCGAGCTCGGCGTCCAGCCGCGTGTGGTCGAAGGCGTACGCGCCGAGGAGGCCGATCTCCTCGCTCTGGGTGAGCAACAGCTCGATCCCCGCGTGCGGCATCCCCTCCTCCCGGATCCGTCGGACGGCCTCGAGCATCGCGACGACCGCCGCCTTGTTGTCGGCGCCGAGGATCGTCCCGCCGGCGTTCCGGACGACCCCGTCCGCGACCGTGGGCTCGAGCGGACCGTCCGGGGGAACCGTGTCGAGATGGGCGCACAGGAAGATCGGGGTGCCGCTCTCGACGGTCGGCGCGATCCTGACCAGGACGTTGCCCGCGTCCGCACCGAAGCTCGGCCCGGTGTCGTCCTCGTCCCAGGTCAGCCCGAGCGCAGCGAGCTCGCGCAGCACGCGATCGGTCACCGCGCGCTCCTGCCCGGACGGGCTCGGGATCGCGCAGAGCTCGAGGAAGAGGTCGAGCACGGCCGAGACGTCCCGTCAGCTCGCGGCCGTGATGCCCGCCCGGTCGCGCGCGCGCACGAGCGCCGCGCCCACGAACTCGCGGAAGAGCGGGGCAGGGCGCGTCGGGCGCGACTTGAACTCCGGATGGAACTGGCTCGCCACGAACCACGGGTGATCGGGGAGCTCCACGATCTCGACCAGGCGTCCTTCCTGGAACGTCCCGGAGACGACGAGGCCGTGCGCGACGAGCTGCTCACGCCACTGGTTGTTGACCTCGTACCGGTGTCGGTGGCGCTCGTGGATCGTCGACTCGTCGTAGATCTCCCGTGCACGCGTCCCCGCGGCGAGCTCGATCGCCTGCGCGCCGAGCCGCATCGTGCCACCGAGATCCTCGATCCCCTTCTGCTCGGGCAGAAGGTCGATCACGGGATACGGCGTCTCGGGATCCATCTCGGTCGAGTTGGCGCCTTCGAGCCCGCAGACGTTCCGGGCGAACTCCGACACGGCGACCTGCATCCCGAGGCAGATCCCGAGGTACGGGATGCCCTCCTCGCGCGCCACCTGACAGGCGAGGAGCTTGCCCTCCCAGCCGCGCGATCCGAACCCGCCGGGGACGAGGACGCCGTCGACCTGCTCGAGCTCGCGGAGGGCCTCCTCGTACGACATGTGCTCCGCATCGACCCAGCGCACCCGGACCTTCGCGCCCTGGTGCACCCCGGCGTGCTTGAGCGCCTCGTGCACGGAGAGATACGCGTCGTGAAGCTTGACGTACTTGCCGACCATCGCGATCTCGACGTCCTCGCGCTGCTCCTCGATCCGGTCGGTCAGGTCCTTCCACTCTCCGAGCTCGGCCGGTGGGCAGTCGAGCCCAAGTCGCTCGCACACGAGCGCGTCGAGACCTTCGCGCATCATCAGCTCCGGGATCAGATACACGTCGGACACGTCCGGCGACCCGATCACGGCGCGGGCGTCGACGTCGGCGAACAGGGCGATCTTCTCGCGGATCTCGTCGGAGAGCGGGTCACGCGAGCGGCAGACGACGATGTCCGGATGGATGCCGATCCGTCGGAGCTCGTTCACCGAGTGCTGGGTCGGCTTCGTCTTCAGCTCGCCGGCCGCCTCGATGAACGGGACGAGCGTGACGTGGATGTACGCGACGTTCTCCGGGCCGACCTCACGACGGAACTGGCGGATCGCCTCGAGGAACGGCAGCGACTCGATGTCGCCGACCGTGCCGCCGATCTCGGAGATCACGACGTCGGCCGGATCGGCCTGCGCCCCGCGACGGATCCGCGTCTTGATCTCGTTCGTGATGTGCGGGATCACCTGGACGGTCGCGCCGAGGAACTCGCCCTTGCGCTCCTTGCGGAGCACGGCGTCCCACACGGCGCCCGCGGAGTGGCTGGCGTTGCGGGAGAGGTTCTCGTCGATGAACCGCTCGTAGTGCCCGAGATCGAGATCGGTCTCGGCGCCGTCCTCCGTGACGAAGACCTCGCCGTGCTGGAACGGGCTCATCGTGCCGGGATCGACGTTGAGGTACGGGTCGAACTTCTGCGCCTGGACGCGAAGACCGCGGGACTTCAGCAGCCTGCCGAGCGACGCGGCGACGATCCCCTTCCCCAGCGCCGAGACGACGCCGCCGGTGACGAACACGTACTTCGTGGAGCGGTCGCTCACGGACGCCGCCCGAGGCGGTCGAGCGCGCCGAGCACGGGCGTGCGCTCGATCAGCCCGCCGAGCGATCGACGCTCTCCGATGATCGTGAGGGTGGCGAGGCCGGCGATGACGCCCATCCTTGCTCGGCCCGAAAGTCGCCCCACGGACTCCAAACCTAGCACGGCCCCGAGCGCGTTCGATCCGGCATCTCCCAGCATCGTCATCTCGCGGAGATCGTAGGGGGCGAGCAGGACGGCCACCGCGGTCGCGCGGCGCGGCGTCGATCGGAGCGCCAGCGACCCCAGGCCGAAGGCCTTGAGCGCCCGCCCCGGTCGGGTGTCGAGCTGGTTCAGCAGGTTCGCCGAGAGCCCAACCAGGAGGCCGCCCGAGAGCGACCGGGTCCGCATCACGCCGAAGACGGGGATCGCGACGAGCTTGAGCGTCCCGGTCGTCAGGCCGGCACGGAGGTGGGCCCGGAAGCCACGCTCGGGGCCACTCCAGAGGTCGTCGGCGAGCCCGACCAGCGCGACGGGGAGCACCGTCGGCACGGCGAGGCCGACGGCCGAGCCGACGAGCGGCAGCCGCAGCCCGCGAAAGCTCACGGCCTGCGGGCCGCAGGCGAGCAGGACGTCGACGAGCTGGCGTCCGCGGTGCGCGAACCCCGCGAGATCGCGACCCGTCGAGCGGTGCTCGAGGTCGAGCTCGACCTCCTGCACCCGGAGCCCGGCCCGAGCGGCGTCGATCGTCATCCGGGTCTCCACGCCGAAGCCTGCGGCGACCGGGAAGACCGCGGCTCGCGCCCGCGCCGACAGGACACGCTGGCCCGAGAGCGGCTCGCGCAGCTCGACGCCGCCGAGCGCGGAGACAGCGGCCCGCGCCACCCGCTTCACGACGCCGAGGCCGTCGCCCGAGCGCCGGGCGAACGCTGCGATCGTCACGTCCGCCGCTGCGGACGCGGCGACCAGCGGTCCGAGATCGCCGCGGAGGTCCGCGTCGCACAGGAGCAGCGGCCCGGCGGGACAGGCGGCCTCACCGCGGGTGAGCGCCTGGCCCTTGCCGCGCCTGTCGAGCCGGACGACGATCGCCCCGGCCGCCTCTGCGCGGGCCGCGGTGGCGTCCCGCGATCCGTCGTCAGCGACGACGACCGTGACGCCGGGGAACGTCTCGCGGAGCGCCACGACGGTGTCGCCGATCCGCGTCTCCTCGTCACGTGCGGCGACGAGCGCGGTGAGCGCGTCGGTCATCCGGTGCGTCCGGGCACCGCCGGCACCGGAGGGAGCACGCCGTCGAGGGCGTTGGGGCCGAGTCCGTAGCTCCCCGGCTTGCTCCCGGCGAGAAGGAGCACGAGCGCGACGCGGCCGTTGGACTGCTCGATCGAGTCCGCGGTGGAGAGCCCGGCACGACGGAACGCCGGTGCCCCCGCAGGATCGGCCGCCGTCGTGTCGACGCCGATGCCCGGCGCGCTCGATCGCGCGAGGCCTCGGTACAGGCCCGAGAGGAAGTCCTTCGTCTCGCCGGACTGCGGCGGCGCCGTGCGTGCCACGACCACCCCGTCGAGCGGCGGACGGAGGGGTCCTGCCTGCTCGCCGACGACGACCTCGCTGACGGCATCCCACAGCGGTGTCGAGCCGCCACGGACGAACTCGCGGCCGAGAGCGCGGCCGAGGCTCTCTCGCGCATCCGGCCCCGCGAACCGGCGGAGCGTCGGCTTCGTGCGCAGCGCCCGGTCGAGCGCCTCGCCGTCGATCGGCACCGTCAGCGAGCGGAGGCGCGTCGAGGACCCGCCCGCGTCGCGGACTGCCCGGTCGACGGAGCCCGAGATCCCCTGGTCGACCGAGCCGACGACGACCGTGCCGATCGCCGCGTCGCGCAGCCGTCCCCGGACGAGTGCCGCGTACGTGTCGTCCGTGTACTCCTCGAACGCCTGGCCGCCGCGCTCCGCCTCGCCGAGCACGTCGATCGCAGCATCTCGCTGCTCCTGGAGATCCGCGATCCGCCCTTCGAGGTTCGAGCGCTCGGCGTCGTTGACGAAGCCCCTCCCCGAGAGCCCGACGCCGACGAGGATCCCGAGCACGATCGCGACGAACACGGCGGCGAGCGACGCGACGTGGTAGCGGAAGTCGAACACGGTCGCAGTGTGGCAGAGGGTGAGCGCAGACGGCCCGCCGATAGCGGTCAGAGACCGATCGCGTCGCCGATCGAGCGCGTGAGGGACTGGATCACGTTCCGCAGCGCGGGAGACACGAGCACCGCGGCGACAACGGCGAGCGCGCCGACGAGCGCGAACGCGACCAGCGGCCACACGTCCACCTGCCGGCTGACGAGCCGTGACACGCCCTTCGCGTCGACGAGCGACCCGCCGACCCGCAGCCGCGTGACGAACGTCGAGGCCATCCCCTCCCGGTTGCGCTCCAGGAACTCGACGAGGTCGAAGTGCGTGCCGACCGCGACGATCAGCTCCGCGCCCTTCGTGTGCGCGAGCTCCAGCGCCACGTCCTCCGAGATGCCCGGCGCCGCGATGACGACGTGGTCGAGCCCGAGGCGGTCGAGGCGCTCGGCGCCCGGTGCGCTGCCGTCCGCGTACCCGTGGACGACGAGCTCGGCGCCCGAGCGCAGGGCCTCGTCCGTGACCGAGTCGAAGTCCCCGACGATCACGTCGGGCCGGAGCCCGGCCTCGAGGAGCGCGTCCGCCCCGCCGTCGACCGCGACGAGGACGGGCCGGAAGTCCCTGATGTAGGGCCGCACCATGCGGAGGTCGGTGCGATGCCCGGGGCCCCGTGCGATCACCAGCGCGTGACGATCGCGAAACCGCGTCCGCAGCACGGGGAACTCGATCCCGTCCGCCAGCGCCGATGCCTCTGCGCGCAGATACGTGAGCGTGTTGTCGGCGAAGTCCTGGAGCGCCCCCGCGACCCGCTCACGCTGCTCGGCGAGAGCCGCCTCGAGACCCCCGGCATCGAGGACGACGCCCTCGGCGAGGAGCGCGTCATGGCGCCAGACCTGCCCGCCGACGATCCGCACCGGGTCACCGTCGGAGAGCTCGTCGAAGAGCTCGGCGCCCGGCACGTCGACGAGCGGGACCCCCGCTCTGACGAGCTCCAGCGGACCCGGGTTGGGGAACCGACCCGTCGTCGACGGCGAGACGTTCACGACCGCCCGGACGCCCGTCTCGACGAGCTCCTCCGCGGAGACCCGGTCGAGGTCGGCGTGGTCGAGGATCGCGACGTCGTCGGGCCCGAGCCGCTTGACGAGGTCCTTCGTCCGGCGCCCGAGGCGCGCCGTCCCGGTCACCGGCGCGCTCATCCGGCGCTCACGGCTCGACGCTCATGGGTTCGGCTCACCGGTCACCGAGCTCACGAATGCCTCGCCACCGAGCATGCGCTCGAGCTCGGAGCGACGCTCTGCCTCGTCGAGCACGTCGATGCGGGTGTGCGTCGGGTCGCCCGGGACCTTCTCGACGCGCAGGTGCTGATCGGCGACGCTCGCGATCTGCGGCAGGTGCGTGATCGTGAGCACCTGCGCTCGCTGTGCGAGCCGCTGGAGCACCTCTGCCACCCGGTGAGCGGTCACGCCCCCGATGCCGGCGTCGATCTCGTCGAACACGAGCGTCTCGCCCCCGGCCACCGCCGCGAGGGCGAGCGCGACGCGCGAGAGCTCCCCACCGGAGGCGGTCTCCGCGACCGGCCCGAACGGCAGCCCCCGGTTCGGGCGAACGAGGAACACCGCCTCGTCACGGCCGGTCGGGGCCGCCTCTCGCTCGCGGAGCTCGACATGGAAGTCGCCCTCGCCCATCCCGACGCCTCTGAGCTCCTCCGCGACCGCGGCGGCGAACCGGGGCGCAACATCGGTGCGCGCTGCGCGCGCCGCGAGCGCGGCCTCGGCGTAGCGGGCCTCCGCTTCCGCCACCGCCGCCCGCGCGACGTCGGCGGGATCTCCCCCGTCAGCGACGAGCGCAAGCTCACGCGCCGCCTCCTCGCGGCGTTCGAGCAGCTCGTCGAGCGTCGCTGCGACGTGACGGCGACGCACGCCCGCGATGTGGTCGAGGCGCGCCTCGACCGCCTCGACGCGGGCGGGATCGACCTCGAGCGAGGCGAGAAACCCGTGCAGGTCGTGCGCCACCTCCGAGAGCCGGACGGCGAGCTCGCGCAGCTCCGTCGCGCTTCCGGCCAGCTCGGGCGCGAGCCGCTCCAGCGGTGCGAGCGATCGCTCTGCGGCTCCCGCGAGCGAGGCAGCGCCGTCCCCGTCCTCGGGGTCGACCGCATGCGCGGCCGCGCGCGCGCCTTCGGCGAGCTCGGCGACGTGCCGCGTGCGCTCGCGCTCGGCGCGGAGCGCATCCTCCTCCCCGGGCTCGAGACCCTCGGTGTCCTCGACGAGCGCCTCGAGCTCGGCGAGCCTCGATCGCGCGGAGCCGGCATCCCGCTCGAGCTCGGCGAGCTCGCGGCGCGCGGCGGCGAGCGCTCTCCACGCGTGGCGAAGCTCCTGCCGCCTCGCCGCCTGCCCAGGCCCCGCGAACGCGTCGAGCTGGTCGAGCTGGAACGACGGCCGGGCCAGGCGACGCTGCTCGAACTGCCCGGACATCGCGATCAGCCGCTCGGTCGCGGCCGCCAGGTCCTCTCGCGTGATCGTCCGCCCCCACGCGTACGCCCGGGTGCGACCGTCTGCGAACACGCGTCGTGCGAGGACGAGCCCGGGCTCGTCCTCCGGCCTGAGCTCGGCGAGCGCGACCAGATCCTCCTCGTCGAACAGAGCGTCCGGCACGACGAGCTCGGCCTCGACGTAGGCCTCCGCCGCCGAGGGCCCCACGTAGGAGGCGTCGCCGCGTGCGCCCAGCAGGAGGCCGATCGCCTGCGCGAAGATCGTCTTCCCGGCGCCCGTCTCCCCGGTCAACGCGACGAGGCCCGGGCCGAGCTCCAGGTCCGCGGCGCGGATCAGCGCGAGGTTCTCGATCCGGAGGCGTCGCAGCACGAGCAGATCGTAGTGCGGGGGCGGCGCCGGAGCTTGGAGCTCGAGCGCGATGGGGCCCTGCGCAGGCAGGGCGTCCTGTGCGGCGCGCGGGCCGCGTCCCCTGCGCCCCACGCCTCATGGAGCACGACCCGCTGCCTCCGCTGCCGGGGCCCTAGGTCGCGAACGTGGTGCGGTAGCGGCTCACGAACGTCACCTCCGGGAGCGTTGCGAGCAACGACCGCTCGGGGCCGAGCGACACGACGATCGGCTCGTCCGCGCCCCGATCGCCGACGGCGTGCCCGTCGACGAGCACGCTCACAGGCACGTCGGCGGTCCGGTTCTCGACGACCAGCTCCCGGCCGCGGGGCACGACGAGCGGACGCGCGTGGAGCGAGTGCGGCGCGACGAACGTGACCGCGCTCGCGTCGATGCCCCACATCAGCACGGGACCGCCGTTCGAGAGGTTGTACGCGGTCGAGCCCGACGGAGTCGAGCAGATCAGGCCGTCGCACGAGATCCGGCCGAGATCCTCGCCTCCCACCGCCCACTCGAGCTCGACCATCCGCCCGAGCTGAGCGCTCGTGACGACCACGTCGTTGACGGCGACGTGCGTCTCGCCGCCCGCCTGCACCGTGAGCGTCGGGAGCTCGACGGTGTGGAGGTCGCCCGCGAAGGCCCGCGCCACGCCGACCTCGATGTCGTCGGGGCCGATCGCGCAGAGGAAGCCCACCCGCCCGAAGTTGACGCCGAGCACCGGCGTGCCCGTGCCGAGGAACCGCTGCAATGCGCGCAGCATCGTCCCGTCGCCTCCGAGGACGAGCGCGAGATCGGCCGCCTGCTCGCCGTCGTGGCGGGCGAGGCCGTGCTTCGCCGCCTCGTCGGCGTCGACGACGACCTCGACCTCCGCGGCGCGGGCCACGGCGAGGACGCGCTCCACCCCGTCTCCGACCTGGTCGGCGCGACCGTGCGTGAGGAGCACGACCCGGCGCACGGGCCGCTCAGCCGATGGCCGCATCGATCCAGCTGGTGACGTCATCGGTGGGGGTGGACTCCTCGCTCGAGACCAGGTGCACGACGAGCTCCCGGTTGCCCTTCGGGCCGGGGTGGCCCGAGTCTACGATCCCGGCGACGCGCGCGCCCCACTCCGGCACCCGCGCGCACACGTCCTGCAGCACCCGACGGCGCACCTCCGGGTCGCGGACGACCCCCTTCGGCACCTCTGCCCGTCCGGCTTCGAACTGCGGCTTCACGAGGACGAGCGCCTGCCAGCCGGGGGCGGCGAGCCGAAGAGCGGGCGGCACGACGGCCGTGGCCGAGATGAACGAGACGTCGCAGGTCACGAGCTGCGGGGCGAACGGGAGCGATGCGAGGTGCCGGGCGTTCGTGCGCTCGAGGACGACCACCCGAGGGTCCGCGCGGAGCCGCGGATGGAGCTGGCCGTAGCCCACATCGAGCGCGATCACGCGGGCGGCGCCGCGCTGCAGCAGGCAGTCGGTGAACCCACCGGTCGACGCTCCGATGTCGAGGCAGTCGAGCCCGGACGGGTCGACCTCGAACGCGTCGAGAGCGGTCGCGAGCTTCTCCCCGCCGCGCGAGACGAACCGCGGCGGCCGCTCGACGACCAGCTCGACCTCGTCGGAGACCTGGTGCCCCGGCTTCTCGAAGCCGGGCACGAGACCCGCGAGGACGAGCGCCTGCGCCTGCGCGCGGCTCTCTGCGAGGCCACGCTCGACCAGCATCACGTCGAGGCGCTTCTTCATCCCGGGACTCTATTGACCGCCCCGGGATGCCGCCCCGCCACCCGGGTCCTGACTCCCGACGCCCGCCACGGACCCGGCGGGACACGGCGGTCAGGCGGTGCGGACAGCGAGGCCGTCGACGATCTCGCGCAGCACGCCGGTCTCGGCCTCGAGCTCCTCCAACCGCTCCCGGGCCCGATCCGCGGCCTCGCCGGCGAGGGCCTTCGCCCCCTGCTCTCCCAGCCGCGCGACGTACCCATCGCCGTCGAGGACGTCGTCGACGACCTGGAAGAGCAGCCCGAGCTCCTCGCCGAAGGCGCGCCAGGGCTCCTGCTCGGCGGGATCGAGCCCTGCCACCCAGAGCCCCAGGCCGACCGCGGCCGCGAACAGCCGGCCCGTCTTGAGCCGGTGCAGCTCCTCGAGGTCGGCGTCGGCGTCCGTGATGTCGAGGAACTGGCCGCCGATCATCCCGAGCGTCGCGTCGGCGAGCTCCCGGGCGATCTCGGGCTCGTCATAGACGAGCGCGAGGCGCAGCGCCTCGGTCAGGAGCGCGTCGCCGGCGAGCAGTGCGACGCCCTCGCCGTGCGCGACGTGCGCACTCGGCCGGCCCCGACGCTCGTCGTCGTCGTCCAGCGCGGGCAGGTCGTCGTGGACGAGGGAGAACGTGTGGACGAGCTCCAGCGCGACCGCGGCCGGAAGCGCTGCCGATGGTGGCGCTCCCGCCGCCTCGGCGGTGGCGAGGCAGAGCACGGGACGGATGCGCTTGCCGCCGCCGTCGAGTGCGTACCGCATCGCCGTCTCGAGCCCCGAGAGGGACGGTGAGAGCCGGAGGTCGCCGAGCTCGCGCTCGACGAGGTGGCGAAGCTCGTCAGGCCCCTGCATCGGCGGCCTGGCGCGCGCGCTGGATCTCGGCCTCGATCTCCTTCGCGATCTCCGCGATCTCGACCAGCCCGTCCACCGCGGCGTCGACGTCGCCGCCCGCCTGTGAGGCCGCCTCCAGGCCATCGACCCGCACGCGGAGCCGCTCCAGGAGCTCCTCCGCGCGCTGCAGCGACTCGTTCGCAGCGCTCACGAGGCGACCGCCTCGCGATGGACCCGGGCGAGGATCCCGTTGACCAGGCCGGCCGCCTCGTCGGTGGCGTAGCGCTTCGCGAGCACCACCGCCTCGTTGATCGCGACCTCCGCCGGCACCGTTCCCTCCTCGAGCTCGTGCACCCCGATCCGCATGATGTTGCGCTCGAGCGTACCCAGCCGGTCGGCGGGCCAGCCGGTCGACGCCTCCGTGATCCTCGTGTCGAGCTCCTCGGCGTGCGCGGCGACCGCCTCCGCCAGCTCGACGGCGAACGGGTCGGGCTCCCCCTCGAACAGCGACGTCAGGGGATGCCCGGTGAGATCCCACTGGTAGAGCAGGAAGAGCGCCTGGCGGCGAGCCCTGCGACGGCTGAGCGCGACGCTCACCCGTCCACACCGACCACGGTCACGTCGACGCTCGCCGTCCTGCCCGTCGTCCCCTTCAGGGCCTCTGCCACCGCACGCTGCACGCGCTCGCCGACGTCGGGCATGACCTCGCCCGCCGCGACGGTCACGGCGACCGACGCGCCGAGGCCGTCCGCGCCCGTGTCGAGCTCGACGGCACGACGCCCGCGTGCGAGCGCGACGTGATCCACGTCGGCGACAGCTCCCACGACGAGCGTCTCGAGGGCGTCCAGCGTGATCTCGATGCGGCCGTGCGGGCCCGCGAGGACGAGCGGCTTGCTCATGCGGGACGCAGCGAGGGGAAGGCCAGAGCCATCTCCTCAAGGTACCCGGTCGAGTACTCCCCCGACGTGAAGCCCGGCGAGCGAAGCACGTCGAGCGCGACCGCGCGCGTGGTCGGGATCCCGACCACCTCGAGCTCCTCCAGGGCCCGGATCGCCCGGGCGATCGCGGCGGGGCGATCGGCATCGTGGACGATCACCTTGGCGATCATCGAGTCGTAGAACGGAGGGATCACCGCTCCGTCGGCGATTGCCGTGTCCACCCGGACGCCCGGCCCGAGCGGCGGACGGAACCGCTCCACGACCCCGGGCGCAGGTCGGAAGCCGTGCGCCGGGTCCTCGGCGTTGATCCGGATCTCGATCGCGTGCCCCTGCCGTGGGGCGCGACCCGTGAGAGAGAGACGCTCGCCGGCGGCGACCCGCAGCTGCTCGCGCACGATGTCGATCCCGGTCACCGCCTCGCTCACGGGGTGCTCGACCTGGAGGCGGCAGTTGACCTCGATGAAGTACGGCTCTCCCTCGGAGCCGAGGATGAACTCGAACGTCCCCGCGTTGCGGTAGCCCACCCGCCGACACGCGCGCTCGACTGCGGCCTCCATACCCTCACGCGTCTCCGGGGTCAGTGCGACGGACGGCGACTCCTCGACGAGCTTCTGATGGCGGCGTTGGATCGAGCACTCACGCTCACCGAGCGTGAGCACCCCGCCGTGGCCGTCGCACAGCACCTGCACCTCGACGTGCCGGGCCGGGCTGACGGCCTTCTCGAGGTAGAGCGACCCGTCCGCGAAGGCAGCCTCGGCCTCGGACGACGCCGCGCCGAACGCGGCCTCGAGCTCGTCGGCGGCGCCGACGAGGCGCATGCCCTTGCCACCCCCACCGGCCGCCGCCTTGAGCAGGACCGGAAATCCGATCTCCGCCGCGGCCACGCGGATCTCCTCGAGCGACGCCGTGCCCTCGGTTCCCGGGACGAGCGGGACGCCGGCGGCACGCATCTCCGCCTTCGCCTGCGCCTTGTCGCCGAGCCTGTCCATCACGTCGGGCGACGGCCCGACGAACACGAGGTCGCTCTCCTCGCAGGCACGCGCGAACGCGCTGTTCTCGGCGAGGAAGCCGTACCCCGGGTGGACGGCCTCGCAGCTCGTCGTCTCGGCGGCAGCGACGACGTGCGGGATCAGGAGGTAGCTCTCGTTGGCCGCCGGCGGGCCGATGCACACGGCGTGGTCGGCGAGCCGGACGTGCAGCGCGTCGCGGTCGGCGGTCGAGTAGATCGCGACCGCCTCGACGCCGAGCTCGTGCAGGGCGCGGATCACGCGAACGGCGATCTCGCCCCGGTTCGCGACGAGGACCCGGCTGAACACGGCCGCTAGACCGCCGGCGGCTCGTCGACCGGGTCGAGCTCGAAGAGCAGCGACCCGAACTCGACGGGCTGACCGGTCTCCGCGTGGATCGCCCTCACCCGCCCGTCGACGTCCGCCTTGAGCTCGTTGAAGAGCTTCATCGCCTCGAGCAGGCACAGGGTCTGGCCGGCCATCACGACGTCTCCGACCTCGACGAACGGCGGCGCGCCGGGCTGCGGCGCGCGGTAGAACACCCCGACCATCGGCGACTCGACGCGAACAGCGGTCGCGGCGGCGCGCGGAACGGGGGCCGCCGTGACGTCGTCCTCTACCTGCGCCGCCGCGACGGGCTGCGCAAAGCCCTGCGGCTCGTCCGCGCGGCGCACCGACACTCGCATGCCCTCGTCCTCGATCTCGATCTCCCCGACGCCCGACTCCTGCACGATCTTGACGAGCTCGCGGATCCGCTCGGCGCGCTGCGCGTCGACGTCGCCCGCGAGCAGCGACGCCTCGCGGGAGTGGCGCTGCCTGATGGTGCGCAGCAGCGCCTCGGCCTCCTCGCCGAACATCGCGAGCAGCACGAGATCCTCCTCGGACGACGCGAGACCCTCGGCGGCCTCGAGGACGTCCTCGGCGCTGGGCGGGTCGTCTTCGAGCGCCGGGGAGTCGACGCCGAGCAGCGCCACGGCCCGCTGCACGAGCTCGTCCACGGGTGCCGGCGTCGCGCCGTATGCCCCCTCGACCAGCAGCCGGAACTCGTCGAGAACCGACCCGTACCTGCGGGCCGAGAGGACGTTGAGGAGCGCCTGGGAGGCGAGGATCTGGCCGATCGGCGCCGCGAGCGGCGGCCAGCCGGCCTCGGCCCGCACGACCCCGACCTCGGTGAGCGTGTCCAGCAGCCGATCGCCCGCGCCGTTCGCGCGGAGGTGGACGTCGAGGGCGGCCACGAGCCCGGCCGGGAGGTCGTACTCGGCGGCACGGACGGCGATTCGCGGAGCGACCGGGGCCACCGGCTCGTCTCCGATGTGCTCGTCGATCACGTCGGAGGCCTGCCACAGCCGCTCGAGCGAGACGCCTGTCTCCCGTCCGAGCCCGTGCAGCGCCTCCACGAGCGACTCGCCGGCGACGCGATGCAGCGTGAGAGCGAGCGGGTACACGGCCGTGGCGACCAGGTCGGCGCCCACGCGCGTGGCGACGATCGCGTTCACCAGCCCCGTTCCTGCGGCGCCCTGCACGTACAGCCCCACCGGGAGGCTCGTCGCCTCGCCGATCCGCTGCACCAGCTCCTCGGTCAGGTGCGGGAGCAGAGCGTCGGTCGGGTCGTTGAGGACGATGCGTGAGGCGCCGAGCTCCGGCAGCCGCTTTGCGGCCTCCACGAGCGCGTCGATCTCGCCGCTGCGCCCGCGGCTGTAGACGAGACCGGCGTGGAACGTCTTGCCCGCGGCGACCACCGCGGCGGCGGCCTCCCGCAGGTTCGAGATGTCGTTGAGCGGATCGTGGAGGCGGAAGACGTCGATCCCGTTCTCGGCGGCGCACGCGACGAACCGCTGCACGATGTCCTCGGAGACGGGACGCGAGCCGACGAGGAACCGGCCTCGGAGCGCGATGCCGAGCGGCGTCGTCGTGCGCGCGTCGAGCGCGCGGATCCGCTCCCACGGGGACTCGAGGCCGCGCCGGACCGCGGTGTCGAAGACGCCGCCGCCTGAGACCTCGAGGCACGCGAGGCCGGCACCGTCGAGGATCTCGGCGATGCGGAGGACCTCTCCGGTCGGGACGCGGCCGGCGAGCGGCTCCTGCGAGAGCAGCCGGATCGTCGTGTCGACGAGCTGCGGCACGGGTGGGAACTTACCGTGCGCGGCGGTAGGCCCGCCGCCCGTCCCTCTCTGCGACGGGCTACCCCGGGTCTGAGGCGACCGCGACGCTCTCGAGCACGACCCCCTGCGCCCGTGGATCAGCGGGGTCGTCGTCCAACCTCGCCACGACCTCGGCACCCTCGGCGAGCGTCCCCGCGCTGGCGTCCTCGAAGTGCTCGGCGAAGTGCTCGGGCGTGAAGTGGGAGAGCGCGCCGAGCCACACGGTCACGCGGGTGACCCGCGCACCGCCCTCCGTCTCGGCGACGGCCAGGATCTTCGCCATCAGGTCGTCCATCAGGGCCTTCTCGTGCATCACGCCTCCCGATCGTCGATCGTGCGCAGGACGGTCGCGACGGCCTCGTCGAGCGCCTCCTCGACCGCAGGGGTGACGGGATCGCCCATCCCGAAGGCGCGCCCCTCGATCCCGACGAGCACGACCCGACCGGGGGCGCGTCCGAGCACCTCTGCGAGCGCGAGGGCGTCCGTGACGGCGAGGGCGTGGGTCGAGGCGAGCCCCGGGTCGCGGGGCAGCGCCCCGTTCTCGGCGCCGACGCGATGAACCGTCCCCACCTGCGCGGTCGAGCGGACCGCATCGACCACGACCAGGAGGTCGAGCCCGTCGATCTGCTCGATGAGACGGGTCGGCTCGTCGCCGCAGTCCAGCACCGTGAGCCCCTGCTCGGCCAGTCGGTCGCCGACGAGCGGGCCGACGGCGTCGTCACCGCGATAGCGGGAGCCGAGCACGGCCACCGCGGATCTCAAAGACGCTCGATCCGGAAGTCCAGGAAGTGGGTCGCGCAGGAGATGCACGGGTCGTAGTTGCGGATCGCCTGCTCGCAGCGGTGCCCGAGCTCGTCGTCGGAGAGGTCGAGCGAGCGGCCGACGACGCCGACGAGGTCCTCCTCGATCCGCTTCTGGTTCTGCGACGTGGGCGGGACGATCTTCGCGTCGAGAATCGAGCCGTCGGCGTCGACCTCGTACCGGTGCCAGCAGATCCCGCGCGGCGCCTCGGTGCACCCGTGACCGGTCCCCGCGCGCGGCTCGAGCGGCACGAACGGCCGCTCGGGCTCGTCGTAGGCCGCGATCAGCCGCAGGGCCTCGTCGGCCGCGTACACGGTCTCGACGGCGCGGACGACGATGCTGCGGAACGGGTTCGTGACGACCTGCCCGAGACCCGCCTCGCGCGCCGCCTCCTTCGCGACGTCGGAGAGCTCGTCGTAGTTGAGCGCGTAGCGCGCGAGCGGGCCGACGAGGTAGCTCCCGACGCCGGCCAGCGTCGAGTGGAGCGCGTTGGAGCGCTCGACGTGGGACTCGGTGAAGTGGTCCTCGTACTCGTCGACCGCGATGTCCAGCCCTCCGCTCGAGACGATCCGACCGCGCTCGATCGGATACTCGCCCGGCTGGCGCAGCGAGACGAAGCAGTAGTCGGCGTCGTACTCGGGGAAGTCGAAGGACGAGACCCAGCGCACGAGGTCGAGCGAGGCCTCACGTGCCCACTCGAGCTCCGGGACGAGCGTCGCGAGCTCGCGCTTCGTCGGCGCGCGGTAGAAGCCCCCGACCCTGAGGTTGATCGGGTGCACCTCACGGCCACCGACGACGCGCATCACCTCGTTGCCCGCCTTCTTCAGGCGCAGGGCCATCTCGACGAGATCGCGCCGGTCGCGCGCGAGCTCGACGGCGCCGTCGTACCCGAGGAAGTCCGGTGCGTGCAGCATCGCCGTGTGGAGCACGTGGCTCTCGATCCACTCCCCGCAGTACACGAGCCTGCGCAGGCTGCGCAGGTCGTCGGGGAGCTCGACGCCGCAGAGCGCCTCCATGGCGTTGCACGAGCTGGCGATGTACGCGATCGGGCAGATCCCGCAGATCCGCGCCGTGATGTCGGGGGCCTCGGTGAACTGCCGTCCGCGCAGCAGCGCCTCGAAGAACCGCGGCGGCTCGAAGATCCGGAACTCGACGTCCTCGACGCGATCGCCGCGGACGGTGACCTTCATCGCGCCCTCGCCCTCCACGCGGGCGAGGTAGTCGGTGCGGATCTCGCGTGTCTCGACGCCGGTCTCAGGCTCGCTCAAGGGTCTCACTCGCCTCCCTGAACGCCGGGGCGTTCGCGTTGAAGGTTCGCAGGCTCCGCACGATCATGCCGTCGTCGGCGCCCAGCGCGCGCCACTGCTCGGCCAGCGCCGACACGTTCGGCGACTCCATCGGGCCGAAGCAGCCGTAGCAGCCGCGATCGTACGCGGGGCAGAGCGCGCCGCATCCCCCCTGGGTGACGGGGCCGAGGCACGGCGTTCCTCTGGCGACCATCACGCACGGCGTCCCACGCGACTTGCACTCGACGCACACGCTGGTCGAGGGGAGGTTCGGCGGCCGGCCAGCCAGCAGCGCCAGGAGGGTCTCGACGAGCTGCGCCTTCGAGATCGGGCAGCCGCGGAGCTCGAGATCGACGGGCACGTGATCGGCGATCGGGGTCGACTCGGCCAGGGTGGAGATGAACTCGGGGGAGGCGTAGACGAGCGGGATCCACTCCTTCACGTCGATCAGGTTCCGCAGCGCCTGGACGCCGCCGGACGTCGCGCAGGAGCCGATCGTGACGAGGAGCCGCGACTGACGCCGGATCGAGACGATGCGCTCGACGTCGTGCGGCGTGGTGACCGACCCCTCGACGAGTGAGACGTCGTACGGGCCTTCGACCTCGGCGCTCGTGGCCTCGGGGAAGTAGGCGATCTCGACCGCGCCCGCGAGCGCCAGGAGCTCGTCCTCGCAGTCGAGGAGGCTGAGCTGGCACCCGTCGCAGGAGGAGAACTTCCACACGGCGAGCTTGGGTCTCGCGGTCGCCTCGCTCACAGCTCTCGCACCTCCATCAGCCGCTCGACGTGATCCAGCCGGAACACGGCGCCGTCCCGGCAGATCAGGCACGGGCCGAGCTGGCAGTGCCCGCAGTGCCCGAGGCCGCAGTGCATGTTCCGCTCCATCGAGACCCAGATGCGCTCGCGGGCCAGACCGCGGTCGCGGAGCGCCCGGGCGGCGTAGGTCATCATGATCTCCGGGCCGCAGACGAAGGCGACGGTGCGCTCCGGGTCGAAGGCGGCCCGCGGGACGAGGGTCGTGACGACCCCGACCTTCCCGCGCCACGTCGCCCCCGCTGCGTCGACCGTCACGCCGACGTCGAGATCGAACCGCCCGCGCCACTCCTCCAGCTCGCGCGGGTAGAGCAGGTCGCCGGGCGTCCTCGCTCCGACGAGGAGGGTCACGGACGCGAAGTCGTCGCGCCGCGAGAGGACGTCGTACAGCGCAGGGCGCAACGGGGCGAGGCCGATGCCGCCGGCGATGATCACGAGGTCGCCGCCGACCGCCTCGTCGAGCGGCCACGTCGTCCCGAAGGGGCCACGCGCACCGATCACCGCTCCCGGCTCGCTCGCGCACAGCCGGGCCGTGACGGCGCCGACCGAGCGGATCGTGTGCGTCAGCCCGCTCATCCGGACAGGGTTGCCGCTCGTGGAGATCGGCACCTCACCCACGCCCGGCGCGTAGAGCATGTTGAACTGGCCCGGGCGCGGCCGGATCGACTCACCGAGGGGCTCGAGCTCGAGCGTCCAGGTGTCGACGGTCTCGGCGCTGCGCTCGACGACCCGGTAGGGCACCGGCGTCATGGCGCCCCGAGGCGGGGCGAGGCTAGCGGTCGCTGCTTCCATACACGTCCAGCAGCCGCAGCTGCGTTCGCTCCAGCCGGTCGATCGCGAGCCGCGCGAACCGCTGCATCAGCTCGTAGCCCAGCTCGTGATCCGACTCGATCTTCCCGCGGAGGCAGACGCCGTCGAACGAGATCGCGCCGACGTCCTCCGCAGCGCGCATCGCGAGATGCCACTGGTAGGGCGGGAAGAGCCACGACCAGCCGACGACCTCACCGGGCTCGACCGTCTCGATCGCGAGCGGGCCGCGGCCCGGCGCGTGCAGCTCGAGCGCCACCCGTCCTCGACGGACGAGCATGAACGTGTCCGCCGGGTCGCCTTCGGCCACGATCACCCTCCCCTCCGGGAACGCCTCGTTCCGGGCGCAGCCCGCGATCAGCGCGAGCGTCTCGTCGTCCAGTCCCTCGAACACCGGGATCTCTCCCAGGAGCTCAGCGAGCGTATGCACCGTCCACCTCCCCATCCGTCTCCCTGATCGCCGCCAGCTCCCTGGTCACGTCGATGCCGACGGGGCACCAGGTGATGCACCGTCCGCAGCCGACGCAGCCGGAGGTGCCGAACTGGTCGATCCACGTCGCGAACTTGTGAGTGAGCCACTGGCGGTAGCGGGCGCGCGGGCTCGGCCGCACGCTTCCGCCGTGGATGTACGAGTAGTCGACGGAGAAGCACGAGTCCCACTGCCGCCAGGCCTCCGCCGCGCCGTCGAGCGTCGTCACGTCGTCGACCGACGAGCAGAAGCAGGTCGGACAGGCGAGCGTGCAGTTCGCGCAGCTGAGACAGCGCTCTGCGACGTCGGCGAAGCGAGGGTGGTCGAGGTTGCGCAGGAGGAGGTCGTGGACGTCGCCCGCCTCGACCGTCCGCCCCATCCGGCCCGCCGCCTCGTCGGTGACGCGTGCGGCGGCCTGGAGGTCGTCGTCGGTCGCGTCGCTCCCGGGCAGGCCCGCGATCAGCGCTGCCCCACGGTCGGTGCCTGCGCGCGCGACGAGCCTCGTCGGCTCCCCGGGCAGCTCGGTCAGCACGACGTCCGCGCCGTCCCCGACGCGCGGCCCGGTGCCCATCGACGTGCAGAAGCACGTCCCACCGGGCTCACCGCAGTCGACCGCGACGACGAACGCGCCCTCGCGCCGCGCGCCGTAGTCCCGCTCGGGATAGCGCCCGCCGAGGAACACGCGGTCCTGGATCCCGATCGCATGGAGGTCGCACGCGCGGACGCCGACGAGCGCGAGCGGGCGGTCGGGGGCCGGCTCCTCCTCGAACGAGATCGTCCCGTCCTCCGGGCGCGCGCTCCACAGGCGCACGCGCGCAGGGTGCAGCCAGCGCTTCCAGGCGTGCGGGGTCGTCGCGAACCCGAAGAGCGCGTCGTCGTCACGGCGGACGAGTCGATACCTCGCGGCCTCCTGCTCCTCGGTCCACCCGCGGGGGAGATCGGAGACGCCTTCGATCTCGTCGAGGACGATCACGCCGTCCCGCACGGTCGGGCCGATCACCCGGAACCCCTGCTCGGCGAGCGTTCGGAGGAGGGCGTCGAGGCCCCCGAGCTCGAGGATGCGTGCGTGGGTGGCGACGGCGCTCACGTTCACCTCCATCCTCACGATGCAGGCGACGGCGTGCATCCGTACCGGACGTCGGAGCCGTTCGGGTTTCCCGCACGTCGGCGGTGGTGTGCACCGTTGCCGTGCGGACGACGAGCGGGCAGTCTCCCAACGTGACGGTGCAGCTGCCTCCCGCCCGGCGACGGCTCCGCGTCCGTGGCGTCGTGCAGGGGGTCGGGTTCCGCCCGCACGTCCATCGGCTCGCGACGCTCCACGGCCTCACGGGAACCGTGCTCAACGACGGCGACGGCGTGGTGATCGACGTCGAAGGCGATGCGTCGGCTCTCGACGCGTTCGCGGCCGAGCTCGTCGCCGAGGCCCCTCCGCTCGCGCGAATCGCCGCCGTCACGACGGAGGCGCCCGCTGCAGGCCGCGCGCCGGCCTCGGACGGCTTCCGCATCGTCGAGAGCGTCGCCACCGGCGCGACGGCGCTGATCCCGCCCGACGTGGCGACGTGCGACGACTGCCTGCGCGAGCTCTTCGACCCTGCCGACAGGCGCTACCGCTACCCGTTCGTCAACTGCACGCAGTGCGGGCCGCGGTTCACGATCGTCACCTCCGTGCCCTACGACCGGCCTCGCACGACGATGGCGGGCTTTCCGCTCTGCTCCGCCTGCCGCGCCGAGTACGAGGATCCGACCGACCGCAGGTTCCACGCCGAGCCGATCGCCTGCCCGGTCTGCGGCCCTCGGCTCTCGCTGCCGCTCGAGGAGGCCGTCGCCACCCTCTGTGACGGCGGGATCGTCGCGGTGAAGGGGCTTGGCGGCTATCACCTCGCGTGTCTCGCCTGCGACGAGCGCGCCGTGTCTCGCCTGCGCGCTCGCAAGCACCGCGAGGAGAAGCCTCTCGCCGTGCTGACGGGCGACCCCTCCCTCCTCGCCGTCCTCACGGACGAGGAGAGCGGGCTGCTCGCCTCCCCGGCGCGGCCGATCGTCCTGGCACGACGTCGCGACGACTCGCCGCTCGCCGCCGGCATCGCCCCCGGCTCACCGCTCGTCGGGCTGATGCTCCCCTACACGCCGCTGCACCACCTGCTCCTGCACGACGTCGGGGAGCCGCTCGTGCTGACGAGCGGCAATCGCACGGACGAGCCGATCGCGATCGACGACGACGATGCGCGGAGGCGGCTGGGCGCGATCGCCGACCTGATCCTCGCGCACGACCGCCCGATCCACCGGCGCTGCGAGGACTCCGTGCTGCGCGCGCGGTTCCCGATCAGACGCTCTCGCGGGCTCGTCCCCGAGCCGATCGAGCTCCCGGTCGCGTCGCCGGTCCCGCTCGTCGCCGTCGGCGCGCAGCTGAAGAGCACGTTCTGCGTCGTGCGAGGTGCCGAGGCGTTCGTCTCCCCGCATCTCGGCGACCTCGACTCCGAGGCGGCGTACCGCGCCTTCCGGGCGGATCTCGCGCTCTACACGTCGATGCTCGGCGTCGAGCCGGAGGCGGTCGCCTGCGACCTGCACCCCGACTACCTCTCGACCCGCTGGGCTCGCGATCGGGGTCTGCCCGTCGTCGAGGTCCAGCACCACCACGCGCACGCGGCGGCCTGCCTGGCCGAGCACGGCGAGACCGGACCCGCGCTCGCGATCGTGCTCGACGGGACGGGTCTCGGATCGGACGGGACGATCTGGGGCGGCGAGGTCCTCTCCGCCGACCTCTCGACGTCCGAGCGGCTCGCGCATCTCGAGCCGCTGCTGCTCCCCGGCGGCGACGCTGCCGTGCGCGAGCCATGGCGCGTGGCGGCTGCCGTCCTGGAGGGGGCGGGCCGGGCTGTCCCGTGGGAGGCATGGGCGGCCGTCCGGGCATCGCTCCGGGTGAACGCGCCGGCCTCGACGGGCGCGGGTCGGCTCTGCGACGCCGCCGCGGCCCTCCTCGGTGTGCGTGAGCGGGTCTCGTACGAGGGCCAGGCGGCGATCGAGCTGGAGCACCTCGCGGGCGAGACATGCGCAGCGCCCTATCGCGTGCGACGTCACCGGCGACACGATCCGCAGCACCGACCTTCTCCTGGCGGTCGCAGACGACCTCGCGGCGGGGAGACCACGCGACCAGATCGCCGCGGCGTTCCACGAGGGCCTCGCGCTCGCCGTGGCGCAGGCGTGCCTGGCGGCCTCAGCCGCGACGACCGTCGTCCTCTCCGGAGGCTCGTTCCAGAACCTGCGGCTGCTCGACGCGGTGGGCAGGCATCTGCGCCAGGGCGGGCGCCGCGTGCTCGAGCACGAGCGCGTCCCGCCCAACGATGCGGGCATCTCCGTTGGACAGGCGGCGGTCGCGGCAGCCAGGATGTCGACATGTGCCTAGGGATCCCCGGACAGGTGCTCGAGGTGGTCGACCGAAGCGGCGGCCTCGCGCGGGTGGACATCTCCGGCGTCCGCCGCGAGGTGAGCGTCGCGCTCGTCGACGAGCCGGCCCACCCGATCGAGCCGGGCGACTGGGTGCTCGTCCACGTCGGCTTCGCCCTCGCGCGCATCGACGAGGACGAGGCCGCCGTCACGCTCGCACTGCTGCGCGAGGCGATCGACCACCAGCGCGAGCTCGACGAGCTCCGCGAGGGCACGGTCACATGACGACCGAGCGCTGCCTCACCTGCTCGGACGAGGCGGTCGCAGCGCGGGTGACCGCCCTCGACGGCATCGAGGCCATCGTCGCGCTCCCCGCCGGAGAGGAGGAGCGCGTCGCGCTCGACCTCGTCCCGGACGCCCGTCTCGGCGACCTGCTCCTCTGCCACGCGGGGATCGCGCTCGCCCGGCTGGAGGTCGCGCCGTGAGGTACGTCGACGAGCTGCGCGACCCCGAGGCGGCCAGCGCCCTCGCAGCCGAGATCGCCGACCTCGTCGAGCCCGGACAGCCGGTGCGGATCATGGAGATCTGCGGCGGGCACACGCACGCTATCTACCGCCACGGCCTCGAGGACCTCCTCCCCGAGGAGATCGAGCTCGTCCACGGCCCCGGGTGTCCGGTGTGCGTGATCCCTCTCGGCCGGGTCGACGACGCGATCGCGCTCGCCGAGACCGACGGCGTCACGCTCGCGACCTTCGGCGACATGATGCGCGTCCCGGGCGGTGACGGCTCGCTGCTCGAGGCGAAGGCTCGAGGTGCGGACGTGCGGATGGTCTACTCGCCCCTCGACGCTCTCGCGCTCGCGCGCAAGGAGCCCGACCGCCACGTCTGCTTCCTCGCGATCGGCTTCGAGACCACCGCACCCGCGACCGCGATCACGCTGCAGCGCGCGCGCGCCGAGGGCGTCGGCAACTTCTCGGTCTTCTGCAACCACGTCCTGATCGAGCCACCGCTGCGCGCGATCCTCGAGACGCCGGGTCTGGCCGTCGACGCCTTCATCGGCCCGGGGCACGTCTCGAGCGTGATCGGCACGGAGGCCTACGACTGGGTCGCCCGAGACTACGGACGCCCGGTCGTCGTCACCGCCTTCGAGCCGCTCGACCTCCTGCTCGCGATCGCGATGATCCTCCGCCAGCGCGCCGAGGGGCGCTGCGAGGTCGAGAACCAGTACACCCGGGCCGTGCTGCCGCACGGGAACCCGCGGGCGCTCGAGGCGATCGCCGAGACGATGGAGGTGCGCGAGGACTTCGAGTGGCGCGGCCTCGGCGCCCTCCCGCTGAGCGCTCTGCGGCTACGCGAGCCCTACGCGGCCTGGGACGCGGAGCGCCTGTTCACCGTGCCGGGCCGCCGCCTCGAGGATCCCAAGGCGTGCCGCTGCGGCGAGGTGCTCACCGGTCGGCTCAAGCCGTGGGAGTGCGGCGTGTTCGGGACGGCGTGCACCCCGGAACGGCCGCTCGGGACGTGCATGGTCTCGAGCGAGGGGGCCTGCGCGGCGTTCTATGCGTACGGGCGTCGCCGCCGCCCGCAGCCGGTGCAGCTCCCCGCCGGTGCCTAGATGACCGATCGACAGGCCAGACGTCGCGCCGTCGTCCGGGACGAGCGCATCACCCTCGCCCACGGGGCAGGCGGCAAGGCGACCCGCGATCTCGTCGAGGCGCTCTTCGCCGAGGCGTTCGCGAACGCCGCCCTGGAGCCGCTCTCCGACAGCGCGATCCTCCCCGGCGCGGCGCGCCTGGCGCTGACGACCGACGCCTACGTCGTCCGGCCGCTCACCTTTCCCGGCGGCGACATCGGCGCGCTCGCGGTGCACGGGACGGTCAACGACCTGGCGGTCGCGGGCGCCACCCCACGCTGGCTGACGGCGGCGTTCGTGATCGAGGAGGGCTTCCCCGTGGCGGAGCTCCGGACGATCGTCGGATCGATGGCCGAGGCTGCGCGCGCAGCGGGCGTCGCGGTCGTCGCCGGGGACACGAAGGTGGTCGAGCGCGGGAAGGCCGACGGGCTGTACGTCACGACCGCTGGGGTCGGCGAGATCGCAGAAGGCCTCGAGCTCTCTCCGTCCCGCGTCCGGCCGGGCGACCGGGTGCTGCTCTCGGGCTCTCTCGGAGATCACGGGATGGCCGTTCTCGTCGCACGCGGCGACCTCGCCCTCGAGTCCGACCTCCGCAGCGACACGGCCCCGGTGCACGAGCTGGCGGCGTCCCTCACCGCGCTCGGCTCCGGACTCCGCTGGATGCGCGACCCCACCCGCGGGGGTCTCGCGACGGCCCTGAACGAGCTGACCGCCGGAGCGCGGCCTGTCGGTGCGCCTGCAGGAGGACGCGATCCCGCTGCGCCGCGAGGTGCGCGGCGCGTGCGAGGTGCTCGGGATCGACCCGCTCTACGTCGCGAACGAGGGCAAGCTCGTCGCAGTGCTCGACCCCGCGATCGCGGATGCTGCGCTCGCATCGCTGCGCTCGCATCCGCTCGGGGCCGAGGCGGCGCTGATCGGCGTGGTCGAGGACGACCCGGACGCGCTCGTCCTGCTCGACACGGCCCTCGGCGGCAGCCGCATCGTCGACGTGATGGTCGGCGACCCCCTGCCTCGGATCTGCTGAGCTGGGCGGGCACTCCAGCTTGACGGACGCCTCAGCAGGAGGGTCCGGCGCGACGGTGCCTCCCGCCGTCACGCCTGCCCGCTACTCCGGAAGAGCCTCGCCCGACCCTCCGAGCTCGGACGGGAAGTCCTTGAGCTTCGGCAGCCCGTCGTGCATCGGCAGCACGGTGGACTCGTAGTTGACGTGGACCCCGGGCTCGAACGGGAAGGTCGGGATCGTCGCCGCGTACACGTCGACCAGGCCCCAGTGGGGGTGGCGTGTCAGCAGGTGCCCCCCGCAGCGCGTGCACCACTGGCGGTAGCTCCGGTCGTTCGCGTTGTACTCGCCGATCAGCTCCGCCCCCTGCGTGACCTCGACCGCGTCGGTCGGCCAGAGCGTGAACGCGTTGACGGGGCCGGCCGACCAGCTCCTGCACGCTTTGCAGTGGCAGTAGCCGGCGCCGGCGGCGTCCCCGCGGACGGCCAGCGTCACGGCCCCGCAGTAGCACTGCCCCTCGTACGTCTTCTCTGCCGAGCTCATCGGCGTCTCCCTTCGGTCGTCGAGCGTTCGGGCGACCCTACAACGGCTGATCCCCGCCCGGAGTGCGGTCTGCCGTACTACCGCGCAATCGGCGGGGCGCCGCCCGGGGCGGCCGTCTCACCGCTGCCGCGCAGGCGCTCGAGGAGAGGGCGCACCGCGACGATGGTCTCGCACGGCGCCAGCCGGGAAAGCGCGGCGCGTCCGCAGCTGGCGTAGGATCGCCCGATGGCGGGGCCCACACGGTGCGCACGTCTTCGAGCGCTGGGACGGGCTCGGGTTCCCGGGCGTCACGAGCGGCGAGGGGATCCCGCTTGCCGACGCGGATCCTGCACGTGGCGCGCGACATCTCCGTGTTCCTCACCGCCGCGGCCGGAGGAGGCCCGGGCCGTCATCGAGCGTCGAGCGGGCACGGCCTACGACCCGCGGCTCACCGATCTCGCGCTGCACCACTTCGACGAGCTGCTCGACGCGCTGGACGAGACGCGGATCTGGGAACAGGCGCTCGAGCTCGAGCCGTTCCCGAAGATCTGGATCGCGGGCGAGCGGGTCGACGTCGCGTTCACGGCGGTCGCCGCGTTCACGGACCTCAAGTCGCCGTGGCTCCGCGAGCACTGCACGGGCGTGGCCGAGCTCGCCGAGGCGCCGCCTGGCGCGTGGGCCTCCCCGCCGGAGTCCGTGACGCTCTTGCGACGCGCGGCGCTCGCGCACGACCTCGGCCGCGTCGGCGTCTCGAACGCCATCTGGGAGAAGCCGGGGCCGCTCAGCTTCGGCGAGTGCGAGCGCGTCCGTCTCCACCCCCACTTCTCGGAGCGCGCGTTCGCGCAGTCGCGCGCGCTCGCCCCGATCGGGCTCCTCGCAGGCGCGCACCACGAGCGCCTCGACGGCTCGGGCTACCACCGGGGGACGAGAGGGCCGGCCTCGACCAGGCGGCGCGCATCCTCGCGGCGGCCGACGGCTACACGGCGATGCGGAGGCGCGTCCGTACCGACGGCGCTCGATCGCTCGCGGCGGTCGAGGCGGAGCTCCTGCGCGAGGCGCGGGGAGGGCTGCTCGACGCCGAGGCCGTCGACGCCGTGCTCGCGGCCGCCGGGCATCGCGTCTCGAAGCGCCCACGCGAGCTCCCGGCCGGGCTGACCGAGCGCGAGCTCGAGGTCCTCCTCGTGCTCGTGCGCGGCCAGTCCAACCAGGAGATCGCCGACGATCTCGGCATCTCGGTCGAAGACCGTCGGGCACCACGTGCAGCACGTCTACGAGAAGGCCGGCGTCCGCAGCCGAGCGGCCGCGACGCTCTGGGCTTCGAGCACGATCTCGTGCACGCGGCGAATAGGGCGTTCGCCCGCGATGCTCTCGAGGCGACCGGACTCGCCTGTGCAAGTTCCGGTCGCCTCTCACCACGAGCAGGGTACGGAGTGCTACCGGAGGCACGGCCGGTCTCGCCACCGGTGCGCCCCGCCCGGAACGCGACCCGTCGGGCGTCGACAGGGTCGGCCAACCGGGGCAGGCGGACGACCGGAGCGGCTGAGCCTGTCTCGCCGACCGACCTCGGGTAGCCGACGAGCCGGTAGCGCCGTCGGCGGCATGGCGGGACGGCCCCGGATCGGGCAGCATGCGCTTACGCGAAGGAGCGCCTTCGCTCTACTCGATGCACGCGCCACCGGAGGGCCGATGCCGAGCGCCGATGAGATCCGAGACGCGTCAGCGAGCGACGTGGGCCGGGCTCTCTGCGGGCTGGGAGAAGTGGGACTCGGTCATCATGGATCAGCTGGGCCCGGTCGGCGCGGCGATGATCGAGCGTCTCGACATCGCTGAAGATCAGCAGCATCTCGACATCGCCGCGGGCACGGGTGAGCCGGGTCTGAGCATCGCGCGACTGTCGCCGAAGGGACGCGTCGTGCTGACCGACCTCGTCGCCGGAGATGCTGGACATCGCCGCGCGACGAGCCAGAGGCGCAAGGGATCGCCAACATCGAGACGAAGGTGTGCAGCGCCGATGATCTGCCGTTCGACGACGCCACGCTTCGACAGCGTCTCCGTGCGCTTCGGGTACATGTTCTTCCCCGACGTGGCCAAGGCGACGGCCGAGTTCGCGCGCGTGCTCAAGCCGGGCGGACGTCTCTGCTCGTCGGTATGGGTCAAGCCCGAGGAGAACCCGTGGACGACGATCGCCATGCAGGCGATCGCGACCGAGGCGGTGGTGGCGCCACCCGACCCGGACGGGCCGAACATGTTCCGGTGCGCTGCCCCGGGATATGTCAGTGCCCTGTACGAGGCCGCGGGGCTGCGCGACGTCGCCGAGTGGGACGTCGACGTCGAACTCGTGACGCGATCGCCCGCGCAGTACTGGGAGATGATCAGCGAGCACGTCTCGCTCGCGGTTGCGGCGCTTCAGCAGGTCGACGAACCGGCGCGGGAGCGGATTCGGGCGAACGCCATCGCGAAGGTGAGCGCGTTCGAGAAGGACGGCAAGGTCCGGGTTCCGGGCGTGGCGCGGTGCATCGTGGGAACAAGGCGCTACGCGGTCGCCGGGAGCGAGCTGCTGTCCGACCGTACCGATCAGAGCTGATCTGACGGAGCCACGCGTCCTGCGGCGCGGCATGAGCGCTATGGCACGTCCTGCCCTGTGCCGTAGGATTGCGCGGTGCCGTTCACGCTCAGGAACATCAAGGCGGATCTGGAGGACATCGGCTCTCTGTTCAACGGCGCGCCAGACTTGGAGTTCCGCGCGGCGACCAAGCCGCTCGAGCTCGAGCGATCCAGCCTGAGCTACCAGCGCGTCCCGCCCGGCTATCGCTTTCCGTACGGCCACACGCACGTGACGCAGGAAGAGGTGTACGTGGTGCTGCGCGGGAGCGGGCGGATGAAGGTCGACGACGAGATCGTCGCGCTCGAGGAATGGGACGCGGTGCGCATCCCGCCCGGCACGTGGCGAGGCTACGAGGCCGGGCCGGTTGGCCTCGAGCTCCTCGTCATCGGCGCACCGAATCTCGGCGAGGATCCGCGCGAAGACGTCGATGGCCAGCGCGACTGGTGGGGTGACCTGTAGCGCCGCCCGGACGTCGTGGTCGCGAGGCCGCGGGTCGACGCTCGAGCTCTCGGTCGGAGATCCCCGCCGTTGATCTGATCGAGCTCGTCGATCCGGAGTGACTCGCACGTCGCCCGCGCCAGCGTGATCGCGGTCGACCGCGGGAAGGCGCGAGGCTGAAGCCACGCCCCAAGCCCCCACGCCCACGGGCACCGCCTCACGCCTCGCCCGGCCACCCGGACGTGGCTCCAGCCTCGCCCCACCGACTCAGCTGCGTCTCAGGCGCGGGAGATGTAGCGCGCGTCGCGGGGGTCGACCTTGACGCGGTCGCCCACGTTCACGAAGAGCGGCACCTGCACCACGGCGCCCGTCTCGAGCGTCGCCGGCTTCGTCACGTTCGAGACGGTGTCGCCCTTGACGCCCGGCTCCGTCTCGGCGACCGCGAGCTCGACCGACGAGGGCATCTGCAGCCCTGACGGCTTCCCGTTCACCTGGAGGATCTGCACGGTCGAGGACGGGAGCATGTACGCGAGCTCGTCGGCGACGCTCGGCGTCGGCAGGCCGAACTGCTCGAACGTCTCCTCGTCCATGAAGTGGGCCTCGGAGCCGTCGTCGTAGAGGAACTGGACGTTGCGCACCTCGGTGTGGACGCGCGCGAACTTCTCGCCGGCCCGGAACGTCTCGTCGACGACGGCGCCCGAGTCGAGGTTCTTGAGCTTCGTGCGCACGAACGCGCCGCCCTTGCCCGGCTTCACGTGCTGGAACTCGACGATCCGCCACACCGAGCCCTTGTGCTCGATGTGCATCCCGTTCTTGAAGCGGTTGGTGTCGACGATGTCTGCCACGACGGCGAGCAGGGTACCTGCCCGGCAGCGGCGGGCGTGGTTGGATGCGGCATGGCCGTCGCTCGCCCACCGCGTGGAGAGGCGCTCGCGGGCGTCGAGGTCTCGCCTGCCGAAGCACGCCGGATCGCGATCCGCGCCCAGCTGCTCGACGGCGCGGCGACGAGCGTCCACGACACCGTTCGCGGGCTCGGCTTCCTCCAGCTCGACCCGATCGCGAAGGTGGCGACGCCGCAGGAGCTCGTCCTCTGGAGCAGGCTCGGACAGCACGACCGGGCCGAGCTCGACCGTCTGCTCTGGGACGAGCGGGCGCTCTTCGAGTGGCACGCGTTCGTCTGGCCCGTGGAGTCACTGCCGCTCGTCCGTGGCCTCATCCGCCGCTGGCGGACGTCTACGCGCTACTCCCACGAGCGCTGGGTGCGCGAGTTCGTCGCCGAGAACCCGCGCTTCCGGCGGTACGTCCTCCGCGAGCTCGAGCGACGCGGGCCGCTCCCGGGACGCGAGCTCCAGGATCGCGCCAAGGGCGAGCCTGAGGACCACCGCTGGTACGGCTCACGCCGGGTCGGGCTGATGCTGGAGTCGCTCCACCTGCGCGGCGAGATAGCCGTGGCGGGCCGCCGGGGTCGACAGCGCCTGTGGGATCTCGCCGAGCGCGTCTACCCGCCGAGCGATTCGATGACCGCGAGAGAAGCGGAGCACGCCTACGCGGAGCAGCGACGACGCGCGGAGGGCGTGCGCCTGGAGGGCGAGCGGTGGCTCGCGCACCCCGACGCGCCTCACGAGCGCCTCGTGCCCGACCGCGCGACGCTGCTCTCGCCCTTCGACCGGTTGATCCACGACCGCGACCGCGCCGAGGCCCTCTGGGGGTTCCGGTACCGGCTCGAGATGTACGTGCCGGCGGCGAAGCGCGAGTACGGCTACTACGTCCTGCCGCTGCTCGTCGGCGACGAGCTCGTCGGTCGCGTCGAGCCGGTGCTCGACCGCAAGGCAGGCGTCCTCCGGGTGGCCGGAGCCTGGGGCGACACCACCAGGGCGCACGAGGCGCTGACCTCGCTGGCGGCGTTCCTCGGCGCCGAGCTCGACGCGCCCTAGACCTCGTTGCAGACTGACGCGTCGCCGGCGGGGCACGCTGAGCGTGCGCTGCAAGGACGCAGGAAGCGCCAACAGCTGCGCCATCGGCGCGACCGAAGACGAAGCAGCGTGCGCGCACAGCGCGTTCCGACGGCACAAGACTCCATTCGGCAACGAGTCCTTGGGGGCCGGGCCTACCCGGCCGCACCCACCGCCGAATCGCCACCGACGGGAGGGGCAAGCCCCTCCCCCTACGAGACGACGATCAGGTCCTTCGTGAAGGTCGTGAGCCGCTCGCACCCGTCGGACGTGACGAGGATGAGATCCTCGATCCTCACCCCCACGTCGCCGTCCAGGTAGATCCCCGGCTCGACGGTGACGACATTGCCCTCGGCCAGCACGTCGGCCGACTCCGGCCGCAGCGTCGGGCCTTCGTGGATCTCGATCCCGACGCCGTGCCCGAGCCCGTGCCCGTACCGCTCGGCGAGACCCGCCTCGGCGATCGCGACGCGCGACGCAGCGTCGACGTCTTTCCCCGCCGCACCCGGTCGCACGGCGGCGAGCCCGTCCAGCTGAGCTCGCAGGCACAGCGCGTAGAGGCCCGCAAGACGCTCGTCCGCCCCCGTGAGGAACGTCCGCGTGCAGTCCGAGCGGTACCCGTCCACCACGCAACCCGTGTCGACGATCACCATCGTCCCGGCGGGGATCGGCACGTCGCGCGGCTCCCCGTGAGGACGCGCACCCATCTCCCCGGCACCAACCATCGTGTCGAAGGCGCTGCCTTCGGCACCGAGCTCGCGGAACCGGCGGTCGATCTGCCAGGCGAGCTCCCGCTCGGTGCGGCCGACGAAGCGCTCCTCTGCGAGCTCCGCGTACACGAGGTCGGAGAGGGCGGCGGCACGGCGGATCGCCGCGAGCTCGCCCTCGTCCTTCACAGCCCGCAGCGCCTCGACCCGACCCGACAGGGGCGCGACCTCGACGCCGCCGAGGCGCAGGGCCTCCCACGAGGTGTGGCTGAGGTGGTCGGGATCCGCGGCGATCGACCTGCCGGCGAGCAGCTCGGCGAGGGACGTCGTCACGGCCCGCTTCGTCTGCACGAACGAGACGTCGGGCAGCGCGCGCGCCGCGTCGGCGTAGCGAAAGTCGCTGTAGAGCGTCGCCTCCCCGCCCGGGTCGACGAGGAGCGCCGCGTTCGAGCTGTCCGCGAGGCCGCTCAGGTAGCGGACGTTCGCGGGCTTCGTGACGAGCAGCGGCAGCTCGAGCCCGGCGGCAAGGCATGCGATTCGGCTGCCGGTCATCCGTCGTTCGCCGCGCGCATCAGCTCGAGCGCCTCGCGGTAGCCCTCGAACCCCTTCCCCACGACCCGATGGGTCGCCAGCCCTTCGAGGACGCTCACCCGCCGCCACTCCTCGCGGTGATCGACGTCCGAGAGGTGCACCTCGATCACGACGCCCTCGAACGGCTCGAGCGCATCGCGGATCGCCCAGCTGTAGTGCGTCCAGGCGCCCGGGTTGACGATGATCCCGTCGGCGTTGTCGAACGCGGCGTGGAGGAAGCCGACGTACTCGCCCTCGTGGTTCGTCTGGCGGCAGCGGACGTGGAGTGCCAGCTCCCTGGCCCAGCCGTAGATCGTCGTCTCGAGGTCCTGCAGCGAGTCGGAGCCGTAGACCGCAGGATCGCGACGGCCGAGCTGGTCGAGGTTCACCCCGTTGAGGACGTCGATTCGCACGGCGTCGACTCTACGCGATGAGGTCGTCGAGAGCGGCCCGCACCTCGGCCTCCGCGACCTCGACACCCCAGCGGGGCCGGCCGGGCGCGTCGAGCAGCACGAGCCGCGGCGTGCCACCGCGGGCCTTCTTGTCGCGGGCGAGCGCCGCCCAGGCGGCATCGCGGTCGACGGCGACCGGATCGGGCGACAGCACCCGCTCCACCGTCGCGGCCTCGTCGGGCAGCCCCGAGAGGCGCAGCGCCGCGAGCAGCCCGAGCGCGACGGCGCGACCGTGCGCGAGCCGGTACGCCGCGGCCGCCTCGAGCGCATGCGCGAACGTGTGCCCGAGGTTGAGCACGTTGCGGCGCCCGCGGTCGTGCGGGTCGTCGAGGCAGATCGCCGCCTTCACCGCCGCGCAGCGCCGCACCATCTCGGGCTCGGGGAGCTCCCAGAGCGGCTCGCCGACCAGCAGCCCCGTCTTCACGACCTCGGCCATGCCGTTCAGGCGCTCCTCGTCGGGAAGCGTCTCGAGCAGCGAAGGGTCGACCACGACCGCGGCGGGCCAGTGGAACGCGCCGACGACGTTCTTCGCGCCCGGGAGGTCGATCGCGGTCTTCCCGCCGATCGCCGCGTCGACCTGGCCGACCAGCGAGGTCGGCACGGCCGTCCAGTCGACGCCGCGCATGTACGTGGCCGCGGCGAAGCCGACGACGTCGGTCGTGCAGCCGCCACCGAGCGCGACGATCGACCCGTCCCGGCCGATCCGCAGGAGGCTCCAGAGTCTCTCCAGCGAGGCCGAGGACTTCGCCCCCTCGCCCGCAGGCACCTCGTGCTGGGCCCCGTCGCGCGCACCGAGCGCGAGCTGCGCGCGGACGCCGTGGATGCCTGCGACGTGCGCGTCGGCGACGAGCTCGACGGGGCCCTCGCCGGGGACGAGCTCCTCGAGGAGGTCGATCGCGCAGAGCTCGACATGGACGCCGGCGGCGGCGAGAACGACGCCGTCGCCCTCGTGGGCGTGCGCGTTCGCGACCTCCTCGTAGAGCGGCTGGCGCTCGCGGTGCAGCGCGTGGAACTCCTCGGGTCGTGCGGCGAGAGGCCTGTCGGAGCCTGCCACCCTCCCCCACGCCGTCTCGCTGTCGACGTCGAGCAGCACGGTGAACGCGCGTGCCGCGAGCTCGGCCCTCGTCTCGGACGAGAGCACCGCGCCGCCACCGAGCGCGACGACGACCGGCTCGGCTCGGCCGAGCACCTCGTGCGCCACCTGCTCCTCGAGCTCGCGGAATCCCGCCTCGCCTCTCGCGGCGAAGAGCTCGACGATCGACGACCCGGTGCGCGCCTCGATCTCGACGTCAAGGTCGACGAACGGCCGGCCGGTGCGCTCCGCGACGACATCCCCCACGGTGGTCTTCCCGGAGCCCATCATCCCGGCGAGCGCCAGATGACGACCGAGCGCGTTGCGGGGTGCTACCGGGGCTGCCATCGATCGGCGATGCGCGCGAGGTAGGCGCGGTGCGCGGCCACGGTGTCGGCGATCGCGTCCCCGCCGAACTTGTCCAGCGCAACGCGGGCGAGCTCCCAGGCGACGGCCGCCTCCGCGACGACGGCGAGCGCCTCGACGGCTTGCACGTCCGAGCGCTCCACGAGCGCCTGCGCAGGCTCACCGGTCGCGAGGTCGACGGAGTCGAGCGGCTTCATCAGCGTGGGCAGCGGCTTCATCGCGGCCCGCACGACCACCTGCTCGCCATTGGTGATCCCGGCCTCGATCCCACCGGCCCGGTTCGAGCGGCGCACGATGCCCGGCTCGAGCTCGTCATGAGCCTCCGAGCCGGGAACCCGCGCGAGCGCGAACCCGTCGCCGATCTCGACGCCCTTGACCGCCTGGATCCCCATCAGCGCGAACGCGAGCCGGGCGTCGAGGCGGTCGGCCTTCTCCGCGTACGACCCGAGCCCGGGAGGACAGCCGTCGGCCACGACCTCGACGACGCCGCCGAGCGTGTCCTGCGCCTTGCGTGCCGCGTCGGTCGCCTCGCGCATCCCGTCGTCGCCTGCCGCCCCGCCGATCTCGACGGCGCGCCCGTGCACCGAGATCCCGAGCTCCGCGAGCAGCGCCTTCGCGACGGCGCCGGCCGCGACGTGCGTCGCGGTGTGACGGGCGCTCGCCCGCTCGAGCGAGTTGCGCACGTCGTCGTGGTCGTACTTGAGCACGCCCGCGAGGTCGGCGTGGCCGGGCCGGGGCAGCGTCACCGGCTTGATGCCCTTGCCTGCCGGCTCGCCCTCGGTCTCCCAGGGGGACATCCCCCAGAGCCAGTTCTTGTGATCGCGGTTCCAGACGAGGAGCGTCAACGGCGTCCCGAGCGTGCGGGCGTGCCGCAGTCCGGTGAGCACGTCGACGACGTCGGTCTCGAGCTGCTGGCGCGGGCTGCGCCCGTAGCCCTGCTGCCGTCGCTTCAGGTCGGCGTCGATCGCGGCGCGGTCGAGGCGCAGGCCCGCCGGCAGGCCGGTGACGACCGCGACGAGCGCCGGGCCGTGTGACTCACCCGCGGTGACGAGACCGAGCGGCATGGCCCGATCCTAGACGTCGCATGCCAGATGCACTCGTCACGTGCGGCGTCCGCGCTCGTCGGCCGCCCCGGGTGAGGCCCGACGTGGCGGCCGGCCCCGGTCGCGTCGAGCGTCAGGGACGGCCCGCGGCGTCCCACTCCTCGTGTCCTGCGCGGACGCGCGCCCAGACGGCGTTCCGCTCCTCGGCAGACAGGTCGCCGTAGGCGAGGCCGAGGTCGTCGATCACGATCTCCCACCACTCGCCGGCCGTGTCGACGTCCACGTCGACCCGCCCCTCGGCCGTGACGGACGAGCGGACGCAGCCGCGAAGGATCTCGGCCCCGCCTTCCGTCCGGCGCAGGATCGTGAGCACGCGGACGAACCCCGACGTCGGCGAGGTCGAGAGCTCGCGATGCATCTCCACGAACTGCACCGTCGCGGCGGCTGCCCGGGCGAAGTCGGCCCCGACGAACGCGCCACGCGGATCGTGCTCGAAGCGCCAGCCCTCGGGGTCGAAGGCGGAAGGCCCGAGCGCGTAGAAGAACCCGCCCTGCTCGTGCACCCCGAAGACGAGGGGCAGCGGCTCGAGCGGGCCGTCGCCGAGGCCGGCGTCGACGAACCACTCCGCCCCGTCGGGCGTGCGGACGGTGATGCCCAGGTGGTTGGCGTTCGGGCCGGGCGCGGCGGTTGCGGCGCTCCCCTGCACGCCGGAGACGTGGCGGGTGACGTCCGCGCCGAGCCACTCGAGCAGCGAGGCGAAGGCGCCGTTCAGGTGGTAGCAGTACCCCCCACGCCCGGCGAGGATCCGCTCGACCGACGCGAGCGGATCGATCCCCGGTGGCCGTCCGCGATAGAGATCGACGTTCTCGTACGGCACCCGGGTCACGTGGACGCGCTGGAGCGCAGCCAGCGTTGCCGCGTCGACCTCGCCGCGCGTGACGACGACGCCGAGGTGCTCGAGGTACGGCCGCGGCGCGATCGTCGGGTAGGCGTTCGGAGGTCAGGCGTCGAACGCTAGAGGCTCGACGGCGTGCCACGGCAGCGCCGGTGCGCGCCGGCTCTGGCGGGCGACGAGCCGCGAGGCTCCGCGAGGCGACGCTGCGCGCGACAAGCGCGTACAGTCCGCGCGTGAGCTTCGCCGTCCCCGCGGACGCGTACGACCGCTTCATGGGGCGGTACTCGGCGCTGCTCGTCGCCGCAGCTCGCCGATCTGGCCGGCGTCGTCGCCGGCCAGCGGGTGCTCGACGTCGGCTGCGGCCCCGGGGCGCTCACCGCCGAGCTGGTCGCGCGGGTCGGGCCGCACGCCGTCTCGGCCGTCGATCCGTCCGAGCCGTTCGTCGAGGCCGCCCGGGCGCGCCACCCGGAGGTCGACGTCCGCGCAGGCGATCGGCCGAGCAGCTGCCGTTCGCCGACGCGTCGTTCGACGCCACGCTCGCCCAGCTCGTCGTCCACTTCATGGCCGACCCCGTCGCCGGCGTCGCCGAGATGCGACGCGTCACGCGAGCCGGCGGCGCGGTCGTCGCGTGCGTCTGGGATCACGCCGGCGGTCGAGGCCCGTCTGAGCCCGCTCTGGGACGCGGCGCGTGAGCTCGACCCCGACGTCGCGGGCGAGTCCAGCTCGGCCGGCTCGCGCGAGGGAGACCTGCGAGCGTCTGTTCGCGGGCGCCGGGCTGCTCGGCGTCGAGGAGACGACGCTCTCGGTGACCGTCGAGCATCCCGACCTTCGACGAGTGGTGGGAGCCGTTCACCCTCGGCGTCGGACCGGCCGGCTCCTACGTCGCAGGGCTCGACCCGGAGCGGCAGGAGCGGCTGCGGGAGCAGTGCAGGGCGTCACTGCCGGACGCGCCGTTCGTCGCTCACCGCGCACGCCTGGACGGCGCGCGGTCGAGCGTAGGAGGCATGTCTGCCGGACGCTCGCGACAGCGCCACCGAGGCGCCCGCAGCCCTATGCTCGAACGATACGCGAGCCGATCGAGCGTCTGCTCCGCGACGCGCGCCTCGTGACGATCGCGCCGGTGATCGCGCTCGATCGTGCTCCCGATGCACGAGCGCGCACCCGATGAGGGCCTGCGTCGTCGGCTCATCCGGCGAGCTCGGGCGCACCAGGGTCCAGCACGCGTTGCATCGCGGCTACGAGGTCGTCGGGGTGTGCCGCGAGCAGAGCGTCGAAAAGCTCGCGCCGTTCGCACGAGGCGCCGGCGATCGTGGGCTGCCAGAAGCCATCGCCGCTCGCACACGCTCCCGAGCATTGAGCGCATCGGAGCTGGGCCTCGGCGACGTTCGGCTGACCTGCGGCGTGGTCCGAACATCCAGCGGAAGCCGCACGGAGTGCCCGCCCGCCCCGAGCGGGAGCCAGTACAGGTCGATGGAGCTCCCGGACGACGTCGAGATCAGCCTCGCCGACGAACGATACGCGCTACCCGATGCTCCACCGATCGCCGACACGAGAGCTCCGGCCGCAGCACGCCGCTCGCGCCGAGCAGCAGGGGACGGAGCGTGGGAGATGGGCGATCGAACGTCTCGCGTCCCGGCTCCCCGAGGAGCGACGCACCAACACCGGATCCGCTGATGCATGATCACGACATGACGACAGACGAGCCCACCCCGGAGTCAGCCTGGCCCGGCGCGATCGGAGCCATCACGCTGTTCGTCGAGGACCTGGAGAGCGCGAAACGGTTCTACGAGGACGTGTTCGACCTTCCCGTCGTCTACGAGGACGACGACTCGGCCGTGTTCCGGTTCGGCGAGACCCTCGTCAACCTGCTGCGGGCGAGCGAGGCGCCAGATCTGATCGCACCCGCCCCGGTCGGAGCACCTGCCGCGGGCGCCCGCTTCCAGCTCACGCTCAGCGTCGAGGACGTCGACGCAACGTGCAAGCGACTGCAGGAGTGCGGTGTCGAGCTGCTCAACGGACCGATGGACAGACCCTGGGGCATCCGCACGGCCAGCTTCCGCGATCCAGGCGGGCACATCTGGGAAGTCGCGAGCTAGCGGCAGCGGGCGGACGGATCGAGCCTCGGCAGACGCCGGTCGGCTCTGCTCGGGCCGTCAGGCCGTCAGCAGCGCGTCGATCCCCGCAGTGGGGACGATCCCGTCGAGCCGGCGCGAGAGCCCCGCGTCCAGGGTCACGAACGCGTCCGCCTGCAGCTGCGTGAGCGCGACGTACTCGGCGACGTAGGTCTCGGCCCAGCCGAGCTCCTCCGCGAAGCGCCACGCCCGACGTCGCAGCACCGCATCGCCGAGGAGGCGGATCGGCATCGCCCACACCCGAGACAGCCGCTCGAGGGCGACATCCCTCGTGATCTCGCCCCGGTGCACGGCGCCGTACAGCTCCGAGAGCGTCTGAGACCGCAGGAGCGTCGGCGCGAGCAGCTCGTGCTCGGGCGCGACCTCGAGCTCCCCGCTCGCGAGGTGGAGGACGACGCCGCAGTCGACGACGAATCTCGCCATGTGGCGGGCGACGATATCGCACCGGGCCGGTCGGCCGACACGGATGCGGTCGCCGGTCGTCCTCCCCCGGAGGCCGGCAGCTCTCGTGAGGCGGCGCACGGGGCTCGGTGCGTCGTCCCGCCCGTCGGGCCGGAGGGACGACGCCGCGTCACCCGAGGTTCAGGCCTGCTCGAGCTCCGCGAGGGTGAGCTCGAGCCCGAGCGCGCGAACGATCTTGCCCGCGGCCGAGGCGACGCGGGCGGACCCGACGATCGGCGCGATCGCAGCGAGCATCCCCTCGACGGTCTCGGCGTCGAGATCGACCTCACCTGCCATCCGCAGGTTGAGCATGTAGGAGACGGGCGGCGCGTCGACGGCGACGAGCGCGGCCATCCGCACCAGCATGAGCGACTGCGCGTCGAGGCTCGACGCCTCGATGCCTGCCAGGTTCATCGTCATGAGGAGATCGAGGATCGGTGATTCGGATGCAGGCTCCGACATGGTTGGCTCCTTCTGGTTCGTGTGTTGATGCGTCCGACACCCCGATGCTGACACATCGCGCTCGAGCGGGGTGGGGCGAGCGGAACCTCGCAACCACCCGGTGGCGTGTCGGCTGCGATGCCGGGCCGCTTGCGATGCCCTCGCCGCTTCGCGACGTGACGCAGAGGGCGAGACGGCGCCGAACGTCGAGAGCGTCGCCTCGTCGTAGTCCGGCAGGCTGGTGTCGGCGAAGAGATGGCGATCGCCCGGTAGAGGAAGAGCCCTGCGCCGTCCGCCGTCGCGCCCGCGAGGAGACGCCCGGCGTCCGAGGAGCGGAGCGTCGGATCCGTCGCAAGCGGCGAACCGGCCGTCTGCTGGACGCGTGGCTCATATCTTCCTATACTCGGTCGGATGTGGCGAGCCGCCCTCTTCGCCGCTGTCGGCGTCACCTGGTGCCTGCGGTCGCTGCAGTCGTTCGCCGACCCCGAGTTCATGGATCCGGAGACGGCATCCGACTGGTTCGCCGTGCTGTCGTTCAGCGCAGCGTGGTTCGCCCTCGCGCTCGGGCTTCCGCTGCTGGCGCGATCGATCGGCGGAGGGCGCCTCGTGCACCGGTCAGCGCTCGTCTCGGCGGCAGGCGCTGCGCTCGCGGGCCTCGGCAACCTGCTGGAGGACGGGCTGCAGCTGGGGTTCGCGTTCTGGCCCTTCATCGCCGGAGCCGTGGTCACGATGCTCGGCCTCATCGTGTTCTCGGTCGCGGTCGCGGCAACCGGCCAGGGCAAACGCAGACTGCTCGCGGCGATCCCCGTGGCAACGCTGATCGGGATGCTCCTCTTCGAGTCGGGCGGCGGCGTCATCGTCCTCGTGGCGTGGCTCGCTGCAGCGGCGCTCGTCGTCCTCGACTCCGCTCGGACGACGCCGCAGGCGGCTCCCTCCAACGGCTGAGCTCACGTCGAGGGCGAGCGCGGCACGGCTCCACCCCCGTGCAGCCGGTGCACGTGCCATCTGCCGCTTCGACCCATGACGCCAGGACGAAGGCACGTCGGCGGGCGGCGCGACCCGCGATGGAGCGTCAGACGCGGATCGACTCGAGCTCGGAGGGCGGTGCCTCGGGCCGGATCGCAGCCGGTTCGCCGCGTCGGGCCGGCCGTCGCACCTTCACGTGCCGGGCGGCGAAGTACGAGCCGATCACGAGCATCGCCGCGAACAGCTGCGCGCCGAGCGTCTCCCAGGTCGGCACGACCTCGAACCAGCGCGCGAGCCAGTCGGGGAACGTCACGCCGAGCGGCGTGGTCGGGATCCAGCCGACGTCCTGCAGGGCACGGGCGCTGCCGCCCACCATCACGACCAGCACGGCGCCGAGCAGAATGCCTGTGACGACGAGCATCCGCCGGTACGGCAGCTTCTGCTGCAGGAAGAACGTGACGATGCCGACCGCGATCGTGCCCGCCAGGCCGATCGCGACACCCTCGAGCACGGCCGGCGTGCCGGCCTGGAGCTGCAGCGTCTGGAGGAAGAGGACGACCTCGAACCCTTCCCGGTAGACGCTCGAGAACCCGAGGAGGACGAGCGCCACGACCTGCCCGGCGAGGAAGCCTCCCTCGGCCGCGCGCGCGAGCGCGCGCCTGCGCTGGTCGTTGCGCTTGCCGATCCACTGCGTCCAGTAGACCTTGTGGAAGAACCAGTTCATCACGACGAGCAGGACGCCGATCGCGATCAGCCCTGTCACCGCCAGCAGCTCGGCGCTGTAGGCGGAGAACTGCGCGAGGATCGCCTGCGCCACGAACCAGGTCGCGACCGTCGCCCCGAAGGCGACAAGGGCGCCGACGACCACGGGGCGCCGGAGCCGACGCTGTGCACCCAGCATCGAGGCCGTGACGGCGGCGAAGATGAGGATCGCCTCGAGCCCTTCGCGGAAGACGATCACGGCGCTGTTCACGACCACGACCGCGTGCGACTGCGGCGACATCGCCTCCGTCGGGTTCGGTGACCCGCTCTGGGCTACGACCGCGATCCCCGCGATCACGGCGACGATCGTGAAGGCCGCGAGCACCCAGACGCCCCAGGTGGCCCAGAACCTCACGGTGCGGCGTTGCGCGAAAGCCGGCATGCGCGGGAACCTACCATAGATGTAAGGTCTGCCTTACATCATACGTATGGCCAGTTGCGCTCATTCGAGCGGCAGAGGCCGGTCGGCCTGGGCGGGCCGCGTCGGGGCCACCACCCCACGAGCCGCCTCCGGCGTCAACTCGGTGGTGACGATCGGTAGTCACGCGCACCCGGGCTCCGCGGACGCGCCGATGTGCCGGGACGCGGGCAGGGGCAGGATCGGTCGTGGAGGTCGGATGCTCCAGTGGCTGCTGATCGTGGTGAGCGCCCTCGTCGCAGGGCTGGCTGTGCTGCTTCTCGCGTTCGTGCTGGGGATGCGGGCCAAGTCCCCCTTCGTGCTGGGGGCGGTGAAGCGGTTCAACCGCCGGTTCGTGAACCCGGCGCAGATGAAGACGGCGGGCACCCCGGGGGCGTACGCCGGCGTCATCCGCCACGTCGGGCGACGGACGGGCCATCTCTACGAGACCCCGGTCGGGCCGTTCCCGACCGACGACGGATTCGTGATCGCGCTCCCCTACGGGACGAGCTCCAGCTGGGTGAAGAACGTGCTCGCCGCGGGCTCCGCGACGCTCGTCACCGAGGGGCAGACGTACGAGGTCGACCGGCCGGAGGTCGTCCCGCTTGGCGACGTGACCGCCTCCCTGCCGAGCAAGGAGCAGCGGAACCTCCGCCTCTTCCGTGTCGAGCAGGCGCTGCGATTGCGTCGGAGAGCTCTCGCGTCCGGGTCGAGCTCGCCCGAGGCTACGGAACCCAGCCGGGCAGCTCCGACGCCTGCCTGATCCAGCTCGCGACGAGCTCCTCGTCGAGCTGGTCGTGCTCGTGGACGTCGAGGTAGCGCGTGTCCGGCGTCTTCGACTCGCCGGGTGGCAGCGGGCGCAGCGACGTGCCCCGGAAGAACGTGACCTTCACGTACTTCGTGAAGCAGTGGAAGCTGAGGAACCAGCCCTGGCCGGCGACGCCGTAGAACGGCGAGTTCCACCTCACGGCCTTGCGCACGTCGGGCACGGTGCGCACGACGAGCGCGTCGAGCCGCTCCCCCACGCCGCGCTTCCAGCCCGGCATCGCCGCGATGTACGCCTGCACCGGCGCGTCGCCGTCGGCCTTCGCGATCTGGGGGTTGCCGCCCGCGAGGAGAACCGGCGTCGCGACGCCCGGCTTGCCCGGGCTTCCGGTCACGCCGGATCGCGATCCCTGTCCGGCCGCTCCCTCGGGTTCGGTCGGTGCGAGACCGTCGTCCACGCCGAGATCGTACGCAGCACGAGGCGCACGTCGCCGATGCTGCGCTGACGAGCGCCACCCGAGGCCCCCGAAGAGACCGCCGGACGGCCGAGGGCCTTCCGGGGACGCCGCACGGTGCTCCCGTCCGTGAGCGTGCTGTTGCAGCTCGCGTGGGAGCCGCCTCAGCGGGGTTGCTAGCGTCGCTCACGGAATGGCGTCGGGACGCGAAAGCGCGGCGGAGGCGATACGTGTTCGCATCGCCTCGGACGGTGATGCCCGGTTGCTGGCCAGCCTCGGAGCAAGGCTCTTCGAGCAGACGTTCGGGGCCGACAACTCCGCGGAGGACATGCACGAGTACCTGTCGACGGCGTTCACCCCCGCGCGGCAACGCGAAGAGCTGTCCGATCCCGATCGCGCTGCGTGGATCGCCGAGAGCGACGATCGCGATCCTGTCGGGTTCGCGCTCATCCGCCGCAGATCCGTGGGCGACGGCGTCGTCGCCTCCCTCCCGGTCGAGATCGAGCGGATCTACGTCGACCGCACCCTCCACGGAGGCGGAGTGGGTCGTCGCCTCATGGAGCAGTGCGTCACCCGGGCCCGCGCCTGGAGGGCAGATGTGCTCTGGCTCGGGGTCTGGGAGCGAAATCCGCGCGCGATCGCCTTCTACGAGAAGGGCGGGTTCCGGGCGGTCGGCAGTCACACCTTCCTGCTCGGGACCGACGAGCAGCGGGACATCGTGATGGCGCGCCCGCTCGACTGACCCTCGCCCGCGCGAACCGCCAGCCGAATGCCGCTGCTCCTGTCAAATGCGACGCGGTGCAGCCAGTCCTCTCGCGGTCGCGCTGCACGGTCCGAAGCCGACCTCGCCCGCCGGCGCCGTACCGGCGCACCCAGCCGTCAGCTCGCGACGACCACGAACCAGCGCCCTTCGTGGAGCACCTGGCCGTCGCCGAGCTCGCCGACGAGCCCGGCGGCCGTGAACGCGTGCCGGTGCATGGGCCGGGGCGAGCCGTCGCCGAGGACGCCCTCATGCGACTGCTCCGCGGGCGCGTCCGCATCACGCGCGTCCTCGACCACGACGAGCTCGCGCCCGACGCGACGCGCCTCCGCGAGGAACGCGACGCGCCGATCGGGCGAGAGGTGGTGGAGGAAGTGGCTGGTAAAGACCCTGTCGAAGGCGCGGTCGGCGAACGGCAGCGGCGCGACATCCCCTTCGAGCACCCGGGCCTGCGGCAGACGCGCCGCGGCGATCTCGACCATCCGAGGACTCTGATCGAGCGCCACCACCTCCCCGCGCAGATGCCGCGTGAGAAACCCCGTGCCGCAGGCGACATCCAGCACGCGCGCGGGTGGCAGCGCCTGCACCACGGCGACGAGCTGCTCGACCTCCGCGGACCATCCCGGTCGCTCGCGCTCGGCGAACGCGCCCGAACCGAGCCACCAGTCGTCGTACTCGGCCGCATGCCGGTCGAAGTGCGCCCGCATCCGTTCGTCCGTCTCGCGCTCGGTCATCCGGCCGATCCTATGCAGACGGCCAAGTGGGCAGGGTGCATCAGCCCGTCCCTCGGGCCGGTCACCGCCCCGCAACAAGACCCGCCGCCTCCCGTCCGATGAGGCTGAGACGCGCTGTGCTTGCGCCCGAGCGTGCTGTGGCTCTGCTCGACCGGGGGGCTGCCGCCGGTGGGCGTCGATCACCTGCGGCAAGGCCGCGCAGCTTCTCGCGGCCGCCACCGCTGTCCAGAAGCACGACGGACGGAAGGATCTGTGCCGCGCCGTTGCGGGACACCGAGAGCATGGCCGAAACCGAGCTGCAGATCACACCCACGCCCCAGCGAAGGGAACACGTGATGACGGACAGCGAGTCCATGCCGTTTTCGGTGCCCGCGCCTGCCGGTGGGACGAGGGCGATCACGGAGGCGCCTGTCGCCGGGGACGCCGCTGCGGGAGAACGGCGAGGTGTTCGTACCCGGCGAGGAGGAGCTCGAGGACGGCGAGATCAGGGTGACGGTGCTCAGCAGCGGCAACCGCTGGGTGACGTGCGCCCAGTCGGGGAGCGTGCTCGTCGAGATCGGCAACAGCGAGCGCGACGTCCATAGTCATCGACCTCGGCGGCGGCTCGCTCGCGAGCTACGCGAGCCTGTAGCTGCCCGTGCACAAGCTCGACAGGGTGTTCTTCACCCATTTGCATGCCGACCACACGGCCGACCGGATCACGCTCTCGGGCGCGACCGGCGAGCGGACAGACCTCAATCGAGGCAGCTGCCAGGCTCCTATCAGGTCACGCTCGACGGTCTCGGGAAGGCGGCGGCGACACAACGCTGGAACGTCAGCCCACAGGCGACATTCGGGGAATCGAGTCAGCCGCCGCCAACCCGAGCTTTCAAACCCACACCAGACGGACACGCCCCCAGCGTGACATTGAGCTCGGGAGTGTCACATGAGCTGGAGTGGTGTCTGCTCGCTGCTGATGACCCGTTGTGGGAAGCAAGCTGCGTTGTCAGACTGTCGAGCGTGATCCCCGAGGCTCCTCTCCGAATGACGAAGAACGGTCTCGTTGTTGACGGCGAGGGCTGGTTCATCGTGAATGCCCGCGAGTCACGGTGGAAGGATGAGGGTCCGCTCGGCTCCTACTGCACCTTCGAGGGGAAGCGGCGGTTCCCCCAGTTCGGGATCAACATCAGCGTTCTCGAACCCGGGGAGGCTATGGGCATGTACCACCGCGAGAACGCTCAGGAGGGGTTTCTCGTGTTGGACGGCGAGTGTCTGCTGATCGTGGAGGAGCAGGAGCGACGACTGAGAGCTTGGGACTTCTTCCATTGCCCTGGCGGCACCCGGCACATCATCGTCGGGGCAGGCGAGGAAGCCGCGGTCGTCGTGGCTGTGGGCGCTCGCGGACGCGGGATCGGCGGCGGCATCGTCTACCCGGTCTCAGAGGCCGCAGCCCGCCATCGCGCCAGCGTCGAACGCGAGACGACAAGGCCGGACGAGGCGTACAAGAACGTGCGCGCGGATCTGCCGCGGTCGACCTTCGTCAGATACCGCCCTGAGTGGTTACCCGAGAAGTCCTAGAGGCTCCAGAGAGCCCGCCAGTGGCATGCGCGAGCGTGATCACACTCGAGCTCCGCCGGCGCTACTTCGCGCGGAGCGCCGCTCGCATCGCGACGAGGGGGGCCGCCAGGCCGGTCCACAGCTCGAAGGCCGCCGCGCCCTGGGCGAGCAGGACGTCGAGGCCGTCGACGCACGGGTGACAGCCCAGCTCCTGTGCGGCCGCGACCAGTGCCGTCGGCCGCCTGTCGGGGAGATACGCGAGGTCGACGACCTGCTGCCCGGCGCGCGGAGCGACGACGAGCTCCTCCTTCAGGGGCGTCGCGTTGACGAGCACGTCGAAGCCCTCGGACGAGGGCGGCCACGCGGCGTCGCGGCGGCTGACCGCCGTCACCTCCGCCCCGGCTCGCTCGAGCGCCTCCACGACCGCGATCGCCGCGCCGCCCTTCCCGAGGACGAGGGCGCGCCGATCGGTCGCGTCGATCTGGGACGTGACCGCGTCGCCGTCGGTCGAGAACCCGAGGATCCGGCCATCGCGGAACACGAGCGTGTTGACGGACGCAGCCCGGGCGGCTACCGGATCGACCTCGTCGCACAGCTCGACCACGGCCTGCTTGTGGGGGATGGTCACGTTCGCGCCGGCGAACCCGGCGGCGGCGATCCCCTCGACTGCGCGCACGAGATCGTCGGGAGAGGTCGGCAGCGGGACGTAGGCCCAGTCGAGACCGAGGGCCGCAAACCCGGCGTTCTGCATCGGCGGCGAGAGCGAGTGCGAGGTCGGCCAGCCGAGGAGGCCCACGAGCGTGGTGGTGCCGCGGATCTCGATCATGCGACGACCACCGTGCCGTCGAAGCCGAGGTAGGCGTCGCGGATGGGGCGATGCGCCGGCGCGAGCTCGAGCGCGGCGAGCTCCTCCCGGGTGACGACGCGCAGCTCGAGCGACTCGTCGCTGATCCGAGGCACGGCCCCGGGCTGGGGCGTCACCGCGAACGCGAACGAGAGAATCGGCCAGATCGACCCGTCCGCGTAGCCGATCATCCGGGTCGGGTCGGAGAAGAACCCGATGAAGCGCGTGTCGGCCACCTCGAGGCCCGTCTCCTCGCGGAGCTCGCGCGCGAGCCCTTCCAGCACGGACTCGTGATCCTCGAGCGTGCCACCCGTGAACGCGAGCGCCCCGTCGTCGCTGCGCCGGTCGACGAGCACGCCGCCGTCGAGCTCCACGATGAAGCAGACGCCGATCTTGCGCGGGCGGTTCGGCGCCGGGGCGTCGGGGTCGCGGTACCAGCTTGGCATGCGGTGGAGTATCGCGGCTGCGACGCGCTCTCCGTGCGGCGAGGGGCGAGGCTGAAGCCACGCCCCTCGCCGCCTCTGGGCAGGAAAGCCGTGGCGAGGGCCTTCGTGTCACACCCGGTGGTGGCGCCCCGGCCGCCTTGGCACCCTGGACACGACCGACTCCAGTGCTGGCCCGGCTCGCCTCGCCCACCTGGCTCAGCACTCGTCGCAGAATGGGAGGTTCGCCGGCGGGGCGCGATGAGCGCGTGCGCTGCGAGGACGCAGGTCGCGCCAACAGCGGCGCTATTGGCGCGACCGAGGGCGAAGCAGCGTGCGCGCACAGCGGGCTCCGACGGCAAAAGACTCCTCTGCGACGAGTTCTCAGGCCGTTCCGACACGAAGCGCTAGGGCATCCGCGCACTGCCGCGGTCGCGGCTCACGCACCCAGGGGCCGGCTCGAGCCTCACCCTCCCATCAGGCTGCTTCCGAACAGGCGATGCGCGATGAGCGGACTGCACGGCTGCGGCTCGCGCAGCCCGGGGCGTGGCTTCAGCCGCGCCCCTCCGCCCCAACCGGCTCACGCGCTCGCGACGGAGACGGCCAGAAGCCTGCATCTACCATTGAGCCATGTCGAGCCTGAGCGATCGCCGTGTCGCGACCTTCTTCTCGCTCGTCCTCGCCTCGGGGGTGTGCGCGGCGATGCTGCTCGTCCGGGTGCACTCGACCGGGACGACCGACTACCGCTTCCTCGCCTGGAACCTCGTCCTCGCGTGGATGCCGTTCCTCCTCGCGCTCGGCCTCTACGACGGCATGCGCCGCGACCGCGGGCGGGCCGGACAGCTCGCCCTCGCCGCGCTCTGGCTGCTCTTCCTCCCCAACGCGCCGTACATCGCCACGGACTTCCTGCACGTCGGCGAGATCGGCGGAGCGCCGATCTGGTTCGACGCCGCGCTCGTCGCGTCGTTCGCGGGCACCGGCCTGGCGCTGGGGCTCGGCTCGCTGCTGCTCGTGCAGACGGTCGTCGCCCGGACGGTCGGGGTGACCTGGAGCTGGCTGATGCTGCCGCCGCTCCTCGTGCTCTGCAGCGGCGGGATCGTGCTCGGCCGGATCTACCGCTTCAACAGCTGGGACGCGCTCACACGGCCGTGGAGCATCGCGGGCGTCGTCGGGGACAGGCTGGCCGACCCCTCCGGGTCGCTCCCGGGCCTCGTGGTGCTCGCAGGGCTCGCCGGGGCGCTCGCGGTCGCGTACCTCGTGCTGGTCGCGCTCGCCGGCCTCGCGTCCGAGCGCGACGAGCGCTGACGCAGGCTCCGACGCCGGCTTCGGACGTCCGTGCACGGAAGATGCGAGGGGGTCGGTCCCCTGCGGGGACAGACCCCGCTTCCGTACGCCTGCAGCTGAGGGGATGACGCCCCTCAGCTGCAGGCGTACCCGTACTCGCAGACCTTGCGCAGGAAGTCGCTCTCGCTGGAGGTGAAGTAGTGCTTCAGCGAATTCGGCTTCCGGACGTAGTAGAGGTAGTCGACGCCGCGGGCGGGGTTGGCGGCAGCCCTGATCGACGCGAGCCCGGGATTCGCGATCGGGGTCGGCGGCAGGCCGGTGCGGATGCGCGTGTTGTAGGGCGAGTCGGTCTCGATCGCCTTCTTCGTGAGCGACTCGGTGCCGGGGATCTTGAAGCCGTAGCGAAGCGTCGCGTCGATGCCGAGCGGCATCCGATTGCGCAGCCGGTTGTAGATCACAGCGGAGACGAGCCGTCGCTCCGAGGCGACGGCAGTCTCCTTCTCGATCATCGAGGCGATGATCAGCACGTCGTACGGCGTCAGGTTCTTCGAGCGGGCGTAGGACAGGTTCACGGTCGCGAACCGCTGCTGGAACGTCCTCAGCTGGTCGGCGACGAGCTTCGCCGCCGGTGTCGCCTGCGTGAACTCGTAGAGCGCCGGGAACAGGAACCCCTCCATCGAGCCGGTCTTCGCGTCCTTGCGGAACCGCGGCGGCGGAACGGCGCGGTCGACCGCCCGCTCGTAGCCGGCCCGGGTGAGGAGTGGCGTCACCCCGCGCTTCTCGATCGCGATCTGACGGACCGCCCCGACGCGCTCCGCCATCTCCTCGTTGGTGAAGCCCTCGGGGAAGATCACACGGAGCCGCTTCAGCGTCTCGACCGTGGACGGCGGCGGTGGTGGCGGGTCGTCGCCTCCCGTGAGCCAGGCCGCTCCGGCGAAGCCTGCGACCGCGACGACGACGACCACCGCGCCGAGCGCCAGGAGACGGCTCATCCGTCCTGCCGATCGAGCCAGCTCTGGAGGAGGTGGGCTGCGGCGAGCGCATCCTCGGGCGCGCGCGATGCGGTCTGCTGCGCCAGCGTCGTCGTGAACCGCTCGTCCCACGTCTCGACCGGGATCTCGAGCCGGTCGCGCAGCTGGGCGACGAAGGCCTCGGTGGCGATCGCCTGCTCCCCCACCGCCCCGCGGAGCGTCAGCGGCATGCCCACGACGACGACCTCCGGCGCATGCTCGTCGACGAGCTCGACCAGCCGTTCGAGCCCGGCCGGCTCTGCTGCCCGCTCGACGACGCAGACGGGCCGCGCGAGCATCCCTGTCGCATCCGAGACGGCGACCCCGGTCCGTGCCCTGCCGAAGTCGAGCGCGAGCGCCTTCATGGCCGTCAGGAGAGCGCTTCGACGACGAGACGGCGCGCCTCGTCGAGCGCGTCGGCGAGCCGCTCGGGATCCTTGCCGCCGGCGCGTGCCATGGTCGGGCGTCCGCCCCCTCCGCCGCCCACGATCGGCGCGGCCCCGCGGATCACGTCGACCGCGCTGATCCGCTCGGCCACGTCGGCGTCGGCGTTCGCGACGAGGCTCACCTTCCCGTCGCCCGTCGCGGAGCCGAGCACCACGAACGCAGGCGCGTGTCGCGCCTTGAGGCGATCGGACAGATCGAGGAGCGCATCACCCTCGAGGCCGTCCACGGCCTGCACGATCACGTTGACGCCGTCAACCGGCTCGACCGACGCCTCGACGTCGGACTGCGGCTCGACCGCCTGAGGCTTGCGCTTCAGCTCCTTCCGCAGCTCCTCGAGCTGGCCGCGGAGCGCCTCGGCCTCCTTCACCCGGGCGTGGAGCACCGCATAGGCCTCTCCGGAGGTGACCGCCTCGATGCGGCGCGCGCCACCGCCGACGGAGCCTTCGCTGAGGATCGCGAACGCGCCGATCTCGGCGGTCGTGCGGACGTGGGTGCCGCCGCAGAGCTCCGTCGACGTGTCCTTCACGTCGACGACCCGGACGACGTCTCCGTACTTCTCCCCGAAGAGCATCATCGCGCCGAGCCTGCGCGCCTCGTCCTGCGTCGTCTCGAACGTGTGCACCGGGTGGTTCTCGAAGATCCAGGCGTTGACGGCCCGCTCGACACGGTCGCGCTCGTCGGCGGTGAGCTGGGCGCCGTGCGTGAAGTCGAACCGGAGCTTGTCGGGACGCACGGCCGAGCCGGCCTGCTTGACGTGCTCCCCGAGCACGTCGCGCAGCGCCTGCTGCAGCAGGTGCGTGGCCGTGTGGTTCGCCATGGTCGGGAAGCGCACGCTCCACGGGACGACGGCGCGAACCCGGTCTCCCGCGACGAGCCCCTCTCCGCGCACGAGCAGCGCCTGATCGCCGTCGAAGCGATACGCCTCGACGAGCTCCGCACGGACGGACGGGTCGCCGTCGCGCTCGATCCAGCCCTGATCCGTGACCTGCCCGCCACCCGCCGGGTAGAAGGGCGACTCGCGCAGCTTGACGAGCAGCGTGCCGTCCCCGAGCTCCTCGAGCGCGCCGATCTGGGTGAGCACCTCCGTGCGGTCGTAGCCGAGGAAGTCGGTCGTGAAGCCTGCATCGCGCGCGAAGTCGGCGGCGCGCTGGAGGCCGCTCTCGCCGCCGGCACGCGAGATCTCGCGGTGCTCGGCCATCGCCAGGCGGTAGCCGTCGACGTCGACGAGCTGCCCTCTCTCCTCCGCCAGCTCCACGGTCAGCTCGATCGGGAAGCCGTAGGTCGCAGCCAGCGTGAACGCGTCCTCGCCCGAGATCGCGCTGCTCGACGAGAGCTCCTCGAACACCTTCGAGCCGCGCTCCAGCGTCTCGCGGAAGCGCTCCTCCTCGACCCTCACGACCTCCTCGATCCGTGCGGCGTTCTCCACCACCTCGGGATACCACGGTCCGACCTGCTCCACGATGACGGACGGCAGCCTGTAGACCTCGCCGAGCCCGATGCGACGAGCCTGGACGACCGCGCGGCGGATCAGCCGGCGCAGGACGTAGCCACGCCCCTCGTTGCCCGGGACGATCCCCTCGGCGGCGAGGAACGTCATCCCTCGTCCGTGATCGCAGAGCACGCGATGGGCCTTGGTCGCGACGGGGCTCGTGGCGTAGCCGGCGCCGGACTCCCGCTCGATCCAGTCCATGATCAACCTGAACCCGTCGGTGTCGAAGATCGAGTCGGCTTCCTGGAGCAGCATCGCACCTCGCTCGAGCCCGAGCCCGGTGTCGATGTTCTGCTTGGGGAGCGGCGTCAGCGACCCGTCTGCATGGAGGTCGTACTCCATGAACACGAGGTTCCAGAACTCGAGGAACCGCTCGCAGCGCTCACAGCCCGGCGCGCAGTCGGGCTCGCCGCAGCCATGCTCCTCACCGCGGTCGTAGTTGAGCTCCGAGCACGGGCCGCACGGGCCGGTCTCCCCGGCCGGGCCCCAGAAGTTCTCGGAGCGCGGCAGCGCGACGATCCGCTCGCGCGGGATCCCGATGCGCATCCAGCCTGCGACGGCGACGTCGTCCTCCCCGAGGCCGAGCTCGGGATCGCCGGCGAAGACGGTCGGCCAGATCCGCTCGGGATCGAGCTTCATGTGCTCGGTGACGAACTCCCACGCGAGGTCGATCGCGCCGTCCTTGAAGTAGTCACCGAACGAGAAGTTCCCGAGCATCTCGAACATCGAAGCGTGACGGGCGGTGAGGCCGACCTCGTCGAGGTCGGAGTCCTTGCCACCGGCGCGCAGCACCTTCTGCACCGTGGTGAAGCGAGGTGCGGGCGGCTGCTTGGCCCCCGAGAAGAAGGGCTTCAACGGCTGCATCCCGGCGGAGATGAAGAGCGTGGACGGATCCTCCGGCGGCGGGATCAGCGACCACGACGGGAAGCGCATGTGCCCGCGCTCCTCGAAGAACGAGAGGAACCCCTCGCGCAGCTCGGCCGTCGTCCGCATCGGCCGATCGTACCGGTGCCCCAACCGGCCAGAGGCGGGCTGACGCACACACGGTGTCCGACACCCGAAGGCCCGTCCCACGCGATCGTCACGTGTGCTCCACAGCGGCATCCCTGCACGAAAGCCTCTCGCTGGATCGATCGGCATGGATCTGTGACGGGTCAGGCTTGACAGACCTGCGGTGTCTTACACCGCCGTCGCCGCCTTCCCGTTGAGGACACGTCAGATCAGGCCATGGGCGGAGAGCCAGTCGGCCACGACCTCGCCGACTGCTTCCTCGAGGTCGGTCATCATCCCGTGGCTCGCGCCCTCGAGGTGGACGACGTCTGCTGCCGGGACGGCGTCGGAGAATCGCTTGCCCGCGGCTCTATTGGTCTCGGCCGCCTCCGCGGGCTCCGTGGCGAGCAGAAGGAGCGTGGGGACGCCTGCCGCCGCGATCCGCGGCCAGGTCTCGGTCTGCAGTGCACGAGCGAGGTGGTAGAGCACCGCGCCGCGGACGTCGGCCGAGGCCACCCCGACCAGCCCGCCCTCCCCGTCGTCGTCGAGCCCTTCGAGCAGGAGCTCGGCGAGCCGCCCACGTCGCTCCGGGTCGTCGAGCTCGAGCATCTCCTCGAGCGCGTCTCTGCCTGAGAGCCGCCAGCGCGCCTTCTCGGCCAGCGCGACGGACTCCTCCAGGCTCGCGTCCAGGTCGACACCCGGCACGTCCCGGTAGTCGAGGTGCCCGCTGTCGAGGAGCACGAGACCGCGGACGCGCTCGGGCCTCGCTGCCGCGGCGTGACACGCGATCGCACCGCCCCAGGAGTGCCCGGCGAGCACGAGCTCGTCGAGGCCGAGCTGATCGGCGAGCAGCCACGTTCGACCCGCGAGCTGTGGGACGGCGTAGTCATCCGCCGAGGGCAGCGCGTCCGACCGGCCGAACCCTGGCCCGTCCGGAGCCAACAGCCGGACGCCGCGCGCCACCAGCGGCGCCGCCATCAGATCCGTCAGCGCAGCGCTGGCCGCCGGTCCGAGCGCGTGCAGCAGCAGAAGCGGCGTGCCATCCGCCGGTCCCCACTCCCGCACCGCCACGACGGCTCCGTCGACGACGAGCTGCCGAACCTGCACTGCTACGCGGCGGCGGGAGGCTCGTCCGGCGGGATCGGTGCCGGATCGGGCTTCGGCGTCGGATCCGGCTTCGGCCAGGGATCCGGCTTCGGCTGCGGCGTCGGCGGCGGCACGGGGTCCGGCTTGGGGACAGTGCCCTCGGTCTGGGTGCCGCGCAGGTCGGACGCCAGGTCGCTCTCCCGTTGGCGCGCAGCCGCCTTCGCGTCGTCGAACGCCGAGGAGGCGTTGCGGTTCTTGCGGAAGGACGAGAAGCCGTGAGAGACACCGGCAGCGAGCCCCGAGACCACCTCGACCGGCTTCGAGACGGCCGTCGAGACCGCGCGCACCGCGGTGTCGGCGCTGTCCGCCATCCCCACGGCGCTGTCGGTCACGGTGTCGAGCTTGTCGAGCTGGTAGTTGACCCGATCGACGGTTCCGCCGCTCTTCACGATCACCGGCAGGAGATCGCGCTCGGTGCCCGAGATGAACGAGGAGACGCGGTCGAACATCCCGCCGAGCTTGAACAGCGCGAAGGCGGAGCCGATGCCGAGCAGCACGAGGAACACGGTGAGTCCCCAGTACGCAGCATCGCTTGCGGAGAACGCGAGGGTCATCGTCCGGGATCCTACCCGGTTGTGGAGACGATCTCGCCCGAACCGACGATCACATCGCCGTCGTAGAGCACCGCCACCTGCCCGGGCGCGACGGCGTCGACCGGTTCCGCGAGCTCCAGGGCGAAGCCACCAGGCCGCGTGACCACCCGCGCGCCGACCGCAGATGACCGGTATCGGAGCTTGGCCTCGACCCATTCGAGCGGGAGGTGCAGGCGGCCGTCCACCTCGACGCGTCGCGCGGCGAGCGCGCGGCGTGGCCCCACGACCAGGGCGTTGCGCGAGGCGTCCGAGCGAACGGCATAGAGCGGCTCGGCCGCGGCGACGCCGATCCCGCGGCGCTGCCCGGGCGTGTAGCGCCACAGGCCCTCGTGCCGGCCGACCTCGTTGCCGTCGAGGTCGACGACCGGGCCTGGCCTGCGCTCGACGCCGTGACGCTCGAGGAAGGTGCGGTAGTCGTCCCCCGCGAGGAAGCACGCCTCCTGCGACTCCGATCTCCCTGCCGCTGCGAGGCCGGCGGCGCGCGCCTCGGCCCGGACGGCGTCCTTGGTCTCTGCACCGAGCGGGAAGGCGACGGAGGCGAGCAGCGACGGGTCGATCGTCCCGAGCATGTAGCTCTGGTCCTTCGACGGGTCGGTGCCGCGGGCGACCAGCCGGAGACCGTCCCGCTCGACGATCCGCGCGTAGTGCCCCGTCCAGAGGACGCGCGCCCCGACACGCGAGGTGAACGCGACGAGCTCGTCGAACCGGAACCGCCCGTTGCACGCGATGCACGGGTTCGGCGTCGTCCCGGCCTCGTACGCCTGGACGAACGGGTCGACGACGACGCGCCGGAACGTCTCGCGGAGGTCGAGCGTCACGTGGGGGCGCCCGAGCGCGTGACAGGCCTCGCGCGCGGCGATCACGGCCTCCGGCGAGCAGCACACGCGCTCCGCCGAACGCCCAGCGGGATCCGACCAGAGCCGCAGCGTGACGCCCACCGCGTCAGGCCCTGCGCGCAGGAGCGCCACCGCGGAGTCGACGCCGCCGCTCATCGCGACCGCGATGCGCCCCGGCGTCGGCGGCTCCGAGACCGCCTCACCGATCGCGTTGGCGACGGCGTCGGCTGCGAGCGTGGTGCCCGGGACCGCCGCCGCCTCGAGCAGCGTCAGGCCCGTCAGCTCCCGCGCCATGCCCGGCGTGTCGGCCGCGACGATCACGCCGTCGACGACGGTGAGCCGCGCGAGAGCGTACTCCTCCCCCCGCGCGCTGTCTCCGATCAGCTCGGTCCGGTGCATCGGGTCAGGCTACCGCCGGATGTCCTGCGCCCAGAGGCCCGGAGCGGGCGAGGGCGCGACTCCTCGCGTGCCGGCGGGCGGCTGTCAGCCCTGCCCCTGTGCCCGGTCGAGGGGCGCGAGGAGCTCGAGCCGGTTGCCCCACGGGTCGGCGACGTGGAAGCGGGCGCGCCCGGGGATCTCGGCCGGATCGGCCCACTCGACCGCGTGCCCTGCTGCGGCGAGCGCGCCGGCGAGCATCCGCAGCGCGGCCTCGTCGGTGACCGTGAGCCCGGGATGGGCCCTGGTGGCCGGAGCGAACGGCTCGGCGACGCCGACGTGGAGCTCGCTCGCCGGTCCCAGGCGGAACCAGACACCGCCGCGAGCCCGCAGCCGCTCGGGCTTCTCGAGCTCGGGCAGACCGAGCAGGGCGCCGTAGAACGCGCGCGCGAGCGTCTCGCACCCGACGGGCGCGGCGACCTGCACGTGATCGAGACCGGTCACGGCCACCCTTCCCCTCACCGCCCCCGGGCGAGTACGATGGCCGTGGGCCACGTGGCCCCGGGCTCTCGACGTGAACCAACGATCACACGAAGGGAGCCTTCGTCCGGGATAGGCGTTGCCGACGCCCGGCGGGGCACCCACCTGGGAAAGCGGGTTCGCTTTTCCGGGCTCGGGGCCACGTGGCCCACCTGCATGCCACGGACGGGTGGGATCGCGTCGCTCACGGAGTGGCGTAGCGCCACTCGACCGGCTGCGTGCCGTCGAGACCGACGAGCCGCGCGAGCGCGTCGGTCAGCTCGAGCTGACGGCCGCTCGAGGTGAGGTCGTTGTCGATCACCTCGGTCAGCACGGTCTCTCCGCGGTAGCGGACGAGGATCTTCGCGCCGCAGGGCAGGACCGGGTGGGTGACCCCGAGCGAGTCGGCCGTGAGGACGAGATCGCAGGTCGTGCGCTCGGCATCCCCGGCCGGAGGCCGTGGCGCGGCGAGCGCGACGTACCAGCCCGTCGGGCCCGGAGCCTGCGCACCGACCGTCGCCGCCCCCGCGCTGTCGCGTCGCTCGACGACCGCGACAGCGACGAGCCCCGCGAGAAGCGCCACCGCCGCAAGCGCGAGCAGCCGCTGCGCGACGACCGCGCTCAGCCCTCCTCCTCCCGGACGACCGCGATCCCGAGCTCCGCGAGCTGGGCATCGGTGATCGCCGACGGCGAGCCTGACATCGGATCGAGACCCGCCTGGTTCTTCGGGAACGCGATCACGTCGCGGAGGTTCGGCTCACCTGCGAGCACCATCGTCATGCGGTCGATCCCGAGCGCGATCCCGCCGTGCGGCGGGGCTCCCATCGCCAGCGCGTCGAGCAGGAACCCGAACTGCGAGCGCTGCTGCTCCGGCGTGAGCGCGAGCAGGTCGAACACCTTCGCCTGGATGTCGGGCTCGTGGATCCGGAACGACCCACCGCCCAGCTCGTTGCCGTTGACGATGATGTCGTAGGCGTATGCGAGCGCCTCGCCGGGCCGTTCGTGGAAGCTCTCCTTCCACTCGTCGGTGGGGCGCGTGAACGGGTGGTGCACCGCCTTCCAGCGGCCTTCATCCTCGTCGCGCTCGAACATCGGGAAGTCGGTGACCCAGAGGAACGTGAAGACGTCGTCGTCGATCAGCCCGAGCTCCCGGCCGAGGTGGAGCCGGAGATGGCCGAGCACGCGGGAGGTCGCCTCCCACGCGTCGGCGGCGAAGAGCAGCGTCTCCCCCGGCTGCACCGCGAGCGCTTCGATCTCGGCCTCGGAGAGGAACTTGGCGATCGGAGAGCGGAGCTCCCCCGACTCCTCGTCGCGCATCAGGTAGGCGAGGCCCTTCGCGCCGCGCTCCTTGGCCAGCTCCTCGAGCACGCCGACCTCGGCCCGCGAGTAGGTACGCGGCACGCGGAGGAAGCGAACCGCCTCGGCACCCGCGAACACCCCGAACGCCGACTCACGCGTCAGCTCAGTCGCGTCCTCGAGCTCCAGTCCGAACCGGGTGTCGGGCTTGTCGGAGCCGAACCGCCGGTCGGCCTCGGCATACGTCATGCGCGGCCACGGCGTCTCGATCTCGACCTCCCGGCACTCGCGCCAGATCGCCGCGAACATCTCCTCCATCAGCGCGAACAGGTCCTCGCGGTCGGGGAAGCTCATCTCGACGTCGAGCTGGGTGAGCTCCTGGACGCGATCGGCGCGCAGGTCCTCGTCCCGGAAGCAGATCGCGATCTGGTAGTAGCGGTCGAACCCGGCGATCATCGTGAGCTGCTTGAGGGTCTGCGGGCTCTGCGGGAGCGCGAAGAACCGTCCCTTGTGCAGGCGGCTCGGGACGACGAAGTCGCGGGCCCCCTCCGGCGTCGACTTGTAGAGGATCGGCGTCTGGATGTCGAGGAACCCGGCCGACTCCATGCTGCGACGGATGATCCCGACCATCTTCGCCCGCAGACCGAGGTTGCGCTGGAGCTTGTCGCGCCGCAGGTCGAGCCAGCGGTACCGCAGGCGCAGGGTCTCGTCGACGTTCTCCTCGTCGAGCTGGAACGGGAGCGGCGTCGAGCGCGAGACGATCGTGAGCTCGTCGACCTGGAGCTCGACCGCGCCCGTCGGCATCTTCGGGTTCACGGTCTCGGGGCTGCGCGCGACGACCGCGCCCTTCGCCTGGAGCACGAACTCGTTGCGGATCTCCTTCGCGAGCTCTGCCGCCGCGGCGGCGCGCTCGGGGTTGATCACGAGCTGCGTCACGCCGGTGCGGTCGCGGAGATCGACGAACACGAGGCCACCGTGGTCGCGCCGGCGCGCCGCCCAGCCGGCCAGCGTGAGCGTCCTCCCGACGTGGTCGGGGCGCGGGTCGCCGCACATCGCGTCGCGCCAGCTCATGCGTGCCGCCTCTCGGGACGGGACTCGCGTGGCCCGTGTCGGTCGTAGGGGAGCGTCATGCCGTCAGCCTAGAGACGATCGCGTCGTGGGCGAGCGGTTCGTCGGTCGCGCCCTGTTGCCGCAGCACGGCGGACTCGGGTCCCACGAGGACGATCCGCGACGCGCCGAGCCGGCCCGCCTGCGTGAGCTGTCCCTTGAGCGAGCGCCCTGCGTAGTCCGTGTCGGTCGCGATGCCCGCCCGCCGCAGCGCCGCCAGCCAGCGAGCGACCTCCTGGCGCGGCGCGCCCTCATCCAACACGAGGAAGGCGTCGAGCCGTGGCGGGTCGGCACCCACTCCTGCCTCCTCCAGCGCCAGCTGCAGGCGCTCGAGCCCTGCCCCGAACCCGACCCCGGGCGTCGCAGGGCCGCCGATCTCCTCGACGAGGTAGTCGTAGCGCCCACCGCCGGAGATCGTCGAGTTCTCGTTCTCCATCGGGCCGATGAACTCCCAGGTGGTGCGCGAGTAGTAGTCGAGGCCACGGACGAGCGTGGGCACGAGGCGGTAGGCGACGCCGGTCGCATCGAGGTCGGCCCGGACGAACGCGAAGCGGCTGACGCACTCGTCGCACAGTGACTCGCCGATCTTCGGGGCCTCGTCGAGCGCGGCGCGCACGTGCTCCGGCTTCGCGAGGTAGTTGTCGAAGACGCGCAGCGGGCTCGTGGCGACCTTCTCGCGCGTGGCGTCGTCGAGCCGGGCTGCGTTCGCCTCGAGCCACGCACCGAGCGCTTTGAGGTATGCGGGCCTGCAGCCGCGGCAGCCGATCGAGTTGAGCTCGAGGTGGTACTCGCTCACGCCGAGCGTGCCGAGCAGCGTGTCGTAGAGCTGGATCAGCTCGGCGTCGATCGAGGGATCGTCCGAGCCGATCGCCTCGACGGAGGCCTGCCAGTGCTCGCGGTACCGGCCCTTCCCGGGCGCGCCGTACCGGTACATCGGCGCGATCGTGAAGAGCTTCTGCGGCTGTGGCTCACGGTGCATCCCGTGCTCGACGTAGGCGCGACAGATCGGGGCGGTGCCCTCCGGGCGCAGCGTGAGCGAGCGGTCGGAGCGGTCGGTGAAGGTGTACATCTCCTTCTGCACGACGTCCGACCCGGAGCCCGCCGTCCGCGAGAACAGGGCAGTGTCCTCGAACACGGGCGTGAGGATCCTGCGGTAGCCGTACAGACCGCAGAGCCGCTCGACCTCTCCGGTGATCCGCTGCCAGACCGGCATCCCTGCGGGGATGACGTCGTGCGTGCCGCGCGGCCGCTCGATCTTCCCGGCCATCAGTCTCGTCCCCCGGCTCCGGCCGACGCCCGCAGTGGTTGGAGAAACGGGTTCGTGGCGAGCTCCTCGCCGAGCGTCGTCTGCGGCCCGTGACCTGGCCACACCCTCGTCTCGGCGGGGTACCGGTCGAGCAGCCGGCGGATCGAGGCGAGCAGGGTCGGCCAGTCGCTGCCGGGAAAGTCGGTGCGGCCGACGCTTCCGGCGAAGAGGACGTCCCCGGAGAGCAGCTCCCCGCCGACGGCGTAGGCGACGTGCGCCGGCGAGTGCCCCGGCACCGGGGTGACCTCCAGCGACATCCCTGCGAGCTCCAGCGTCTCGTCCCCGGCGAGCCCGATCTCGGGCGACCACGGCCGCACTTCCACGCCGGGCGGCGTGAAGGCCTCTGGCTGCTCGAGCAGGAACCACTCGGCCTCGGCCATGTGCACGGGTGCGCCGGTCGCCTCCGCCAGATCGGCGACGCCGAGGAGATGATCCCAGTGGCCGTGCGTGACGAGGATCGCGACGCACCGCTGCGCCGGTGGCGCTCGAGCAGACCGAGGATCTCGTCCACGTCACCGGAGGGATCGACGACGACCGCCTGCGTCGCGGTCGGCGACGAGCGGACGACGTAGCAGTTCGTCCCGATTGGCCCGAGCTCGAGGCGGTCGATCGCGACGGGCACGCTCAGCGCTTCGCTGCGCTCGGGTTGCGCTTCACGTACGACCGCCAGACCATGTGGTCCATGAAGTAGCTGAACGGGATGAACACGACCATCAGGAAGAACGTGTTCAGGAGGGCACCGAGGATCGTGACCTTGCCGCCGCCCAGGATGTAGACGACGGCGAAGAAGACAGGCCCGAAGAGCGCGCCGCGCTTCGCCACCCGACGCCACGACGGTGGCTCGGGGGCACGGCCACGCCTGGACTGCTTCTTGGGTGCGTCCTTGGCCTTCTTCGGCTCGGCCTCCTTGAGCTCGGAGGCGGAGAGCACCGTCTCGTTCCCCTCCGCGTCGATCTCGACGAGGTCGTACTCGTGGCGCTTCTCCTTGGCGCGACGACGGCGCTGCTTCTGGGTTGCCATGCCCGGATTATGCCCGCGACCACGCGACGGCCCCGCGTTCGACCACCGTGTGGACGAGGTCGCCGCGCGAGGTGGTACGCGAGATGACGCCAATCGGGCGCGTCGAGCAGGACGACGTCGGCGTCGAAGCCGGGCGCGACCCGCCCGATCCGATCGGCCCGGTCGAGCACGTGGGCGGCGTTGACCGTGCAGGCCACGAGCGCCTCCTCCGGCGACAGCCCGAGCTGGGTGCAGGCGAGGGTGCAGACGAGCGGAAGGCTCTCGCAGAAGGCGCTCCCGGGGTTGAAGTCGGTGGCGAGCACGACGATCGCACCCGCGTCGGCGAGGGCACGCGCAGGGGGCATCCGCTTCCCCAGGAACAGCGCTGCGACCGGCAGGAGCACCGCTGCCACGTCGCTCCGTCCCAGCGCCGAGACCCCGTCGGGGCCGGTCGCCTCGAGATGATCGACGGAGCGCGCCCCGAGCTCGATCGCGAGCGGCACCGCCCCCATCTCGGAGAGCTGGTCGCCGTGGAGGCGCAGCGCGAGCCCTGCATCCCGACAGGCGGTGAGATAGCGCCGCGACTGCTCGACGTCGAACGTGCCTCGTTCGACGAAGACGTCGGCGGCCTCCGCGACCCGCGCGGCCTCCGGCAGGACTTCGGCGATCGCCCAGTCGACGTACGAGTCCGCATCGGGATGCTCGGGTGGGACGGCGTGCGCCCCGAGCCAGGTCGGCACCCCGCCGGCGTCGCGGACCGCCTCGAGCTGGGCGAGCTCCGTGTCGTGGTCGAGCCCGTAGCCGGACTTGCCCTCGAACGTCGTCGTCCCGTGGGCGCGCATCCAGTCCCGGTGGCGCTCGACGGCCTCGTGCAGCCCTACCGGCCCGGCCGCGCGTGTGGCTCGCGTGGTCGAGAGGATCCCGCCGCCGGCCGCGAGCAGCTCCTCGTAGGTCGCGCCACCTGCCCGCAGCGCGAACTCGTGCGCGCGGTCGCCACCGAAGGCGGGATGCGTGTGGCAGTCGACGAGACCCGGGATCGCGGAGAGGCCGCGCCCGTCGATCTCCTCGACGTCTCCCGTGAGGGATGGCAGGTCTCGCATGGGCCCGGTCGCCTCGACGAGTCCGTCCGCGCACAGCACGAACGCATCCTCGACGACGTGAACGTCTCGCAGCTCCGACCCTCGGAGCGGGGCCCCGGCGCCGGCCGGGGTCGCGAGCTGCGCGAGGTCGCGGATCAGGAGGCGCGTCACGGCGGCGAGCGTAGTCGATCGGGATCTCCCCGTGAACGGATCGGCACCCATTTGGCACGATCGGCCTTGACAGACCTCCGGTGTCTGACACCCGAGCTCACCCCGACGGACATGTCCGGTCGGCCCGAGCCGCGGCCGACGGCGCCCCGGCTAGGTCGTGATGCCCGGGAGGTCGATGCCCGCGGACGTCGCGGCGTCGACGGCGATCTCGTACCCCGCATCGGCGTGACGCATCACACCCGTGCCCGGGTCGGCGGTGAGCACACGCTCGATCTTCTCGGCGGCAGCGTCGGTGCCGTCGGCGAGCACGACCATCCCTGCGTGGATCGAGTTCCCGATCCCCACGCCGCCGCCATGATGGACGCTCACCCACGTCGCGCCGGCCGCGGTGTTGAGGAGCGCGTTGAGGATGGGCCAGTCGGCGATCGCGTCGGAGCCGTCGCGCATCGCCTCCGTCTCGCGGTAGGGCGAGGCGACCGAGCCGGAGTCGAGGTGGTCGCGCCCGATCACGACCGGTGCGGAGACGGCGCCGCGGCGGACGAGCTCGTTGATCGCACGCCCCGCGCGGGCTCGATCGCCGTAGCCGAGCCAGCAGATCCGCGCGGGGAGCCCCTGGAACGCGACCTTCTCCGGCGCGAGCCGCAGCCAGTTCTGCAGGAGCACGTCGTCGGGGAAGAGCGCACCGAGCTCACGGTCGATCGCGTCGATGTCGGCCGGGTCACCGGAGAGCACGGCCCACCTGAACGGGCCGATCCCGCGGCAGAACAGCGGGCGGACGTACGCCGGGACGAACCCCGGGTACGCGAAGGCGTCCGTGACACCCGCCTTCTGGGCCTCACCCCGGAGGTTGTTGCCGTAGTCGAAGACGTGGCTCCCGGCCCGCTGGAAGTCCAGCATCGCGCGCACGTGGGTCGCGATCGACTGCGATGCGAGCCTCAGGTAGCGCTCGGGATCGCTCGCCCGGAGAGCCGCTGCCTCCTCGATGGGCACCTCGGCGGGGACGTAGCCGGTGAGCGGGTCGTGCGCGGCGGTCTGATCGGTCACGAGGTCGAAGTGGACGCCGCGGGCGACGAGCTCCGGGAAGGCATCGGCCGCGTTGGCGAGGACGGCGACGGACAGCGGCCTGCCCTCGGCCGCGGCCAGCTGTACCCGTGCGACGCCCTCGTCGAGCGTCGGGGCTTGCTCGTCGACGTAGCGCGTCGCCAGCCGACGGTCGATCGAGCGCTGGTCGACCTCGATGCAGAGGATCGCCGCGCCGGCCATCGTCGCGGCCAGCGGCTGCGCGCCCCCCATCCCCCCCAGCCCTGCGGTGAGGATCGTGCGCCCGTGTCAGGTCGGCGGTGCCGAAGTGCACCTCACCCGCTGCCGCGAAGGTCTGGTACGTGCCCTGGAGGATCCCCTGGGTGCCGATGTAGATCCACGAGCCGGCGGTCATCTGGCCGAACATGGTCAGGCCCTCGGCCTCGAGCCGCCGGAACTCGTCCCAGCTCGCCCAGCGAGGGACGAGGAGGGAGTTCGCGATCAGGACGCGCGGAGCCGCGCTCATGGGTGCGGAACACGCCGACCGGCTTGCCCGACTGGACGAGCAGCGTCTCGTCGTCGCGAAGCCGAAGGAGCGTCGTGACGATCGCCCGCAGCGCATCATGGGAGCGTGCAGCTCGTCCGGATCCGCCGTACACGACGAGCTCCTGGGGATGCTCGGCGACCTCGGGGTCGAGGTTGTTGAGCAGCATCCGCAGCGGCGCCTCGGTCTGCCACGAGCGCGCGTTGAGCGTCGCTCCCGCGGGGCGCCCTGATCGCCGAGAGGTCGCCGACGAGCCGCTCGACCAGCTCACCGCTCACCCGCCGGTCCCGCCTTCGGCCTCCTCGGCCCGAGCCTTCGCCTGCGCCTTGAGGCGGGAGTGGAAGCGCCACCACGACCACGCGGTCGCCGCGGCGAAGTAGCCGACACCGATCACCAGCCCGCGCGCGACCCCCTGGCTCGAGAAGGCGGAGAGCACGACGATCACGAGCGCCAGGACGCCGTGGAAGAGCACCGAGTCCCGGTAGGGATGGTCGGGGATCGGGCCGCCACGGCCCTCGAGCTTCGGCGACAGCGACATCTCAGGCGAGCCTACCGACGACCGCCTCGACGGCAGCGACGAAGCCGCCTTCCCGCACGGCGTCAGCCGCGCGCTCGATGTCGCCCGACAGCTGGCGATCCTCGCGCACGCGAGCGGAGAGCGTCCGCACGTGGTCGTGGGCGGCACGGACGCCCATCGCCGGGCTCGAGAGGCGCGAGGAACTCGACGGCCTGGGCGCCTGCGAGCAGCTCGATCGCGAGCACCCGCTCGGCGTTGGCGACGACCTGCCAGGCCTTCAGCCCGGCGGCGTTCCCCATCGACACGTGATCCTCCTGCCCCGCGCTCGTCGGGATCGAGTCGACCGAGGCGGGATGGCTCAACGACTTGCTCTCGGAGACGAGCGCCGCCGCGACGTACTGCAGGATCATGAACCCCGAGTTCAGCCCCTCCTCCCGCGCCACGAGGAACGGCGGCAGCCCGCCCGAGAGCGACGGGTTGACGAGCCGTTCCGTCCGGCGTTCGCTGATCGACCCGAGCTCGGCGCAGGCGATGGCGAGGCAGTCGAGCCCCATCGCGATCGGCTGGCCGTGGAAGTTCCCGTTCGAGACGATCTCGCCCTCGGCGAGCAGGACGAGCGGGTTGTCGGTCGCGGCGTTCACCTCCACCGAGACCGTTCGCGCCGACGTGCTCGATCAGGTCGCGGCTCGCGCCGTGCACCTGGGGAGCGCAGCGCAGCGAGTAGGCGTCCTGCACCTTGTCGCACCAGCGGTGCGACTCCACGATCGCCGAGCCGGCGAGGAGCCGCCGCAGGTTCTCGGCGCTCGCGAGCTGTCCCGGCAGCGGACGCGCGGCGTGGATCGCCGGGTGGAAGCTCGTCGGCGAGCCCTGCAGCGCCTCGAGCGACATCGCGCAGGCGATGTCGGCGGTGGCCGCGAGCCTGCGGGCGCGGACGAGGAGCAGGGCTGCGGTCGCGGTCATGAACTGCGTCCCGTTGATCAGCGAGAGCCCTTCCTTCGCCGCGAGCGTCACCGGCGTCAGCCCGGCAGCCGCGAGCGCCTCGGCCGCCCGAAGTCCGACGTCCGTCCAGCGTCGCCTCGCCCTCGCCGACGAGCGGCAGCGCGAGATGCGCGAGCGGCGCGAGGTCGCCGCTCGCGCCCACCGAGCCCCGGGCAGGGACGTGCGGGACGATGCCGGCGTTGAGCACGTCGACGAGCAGCTGCACCGTCTCCAACCGCGCGCCCGAGTACCCCTTCGCGAGGGTGTTCGCGCGAAGGAGCAGCGCGCCGCGGACGATCTCGTCCGGATACGGCTCCCCCACCCCGCACGCGTGGCTGCGCAGGAGACGCAGCTGCAGCTCGGCCGTCTGCTCGGGCGCGATCGTCTCCGAGACGAACCGGCCGAAGCCGGTGTTGACGCCGTAGGTGTGCTCGCCCGCGTTCTCCTCGAGGAATGTGCGCGCGGCGACGATCCGCTCCCGGCCACGCTCGGCGAGGGCGACCCGGCGCCCGCCGACCGCGACGTCCCAGACGTCGTCCAGCACGAGATCGTCGCCGGTGAGCAGGAGCGGCTGGTCCACGGTTGCTGAGTCTACGACGGCCCGCCCCGCACGCAGCGGCGAGCGGGCGAGCGCCTCCGACCGAGCGCAAGCGACAGCCTCCCCGCGGACGGGCAAGGCCCCTTGGGGGACGCGAGCCCCCTCTGGGAACGCTAGCCCCGATCCGGTGTCGTCACTGTGGCGTCCTCGTGCCGACTTCGGGACGTAGCGACGACGCTCGCCGTCTGGCCGTCAACTGCGCCCGAGGCCGGCGCGCCTGGATGGTCCATCGGTGAAGCGGGCGCCCTCAGGGAGCGCCTTGCACCAAGCAGCGTGCAGGCCCCCACTCGGGGCACCGGAAGCACCGATCGACCAGCTACACGAGATGCCGCTCGACGACGCGGTCGGCGGCGAGGGAGCGCAGCGCGAACGCGTCGGCCGCGGCCGCAAGCGCCGCCCGTCCGGGCAGCCCGTCGACGTCCACGTCGTCCACGCCCGCCGCACGAGCGGCCGCGATCACCACCCGTGCGAGCAGCAGCCCCACGAGCTCGCCCTCGACGATCCTGGCGCCACGCGCCGCGGCCTCGATGCGCACGCGCGCCACGACCTCGTGCAACGGCGCGGCGTCGAGGTCGATCACGTTCATCGAGACCTGCGCGCGACCCGTCGACGCGAGCAGCAGCCCGATCGCCTGCACGCCGGCCATCCCACCGCCCGAGGCGCGCACCGCCGCAGCCACCTCACGGGCGACCGCGACGTCGGCGACGTCGAGCACGAGGTTGAACGCCGCGAGCGGGGCACGCGCGCCCACCAGCACGCCGCCCGCCGACCGGTCGAGCCTCGCAGGGCCGAAGTCCGGGGCGAGCTCACCGGCGACGACACGCGCCTGCAGCTCTGCCGGCCCACCGCGACGGAAGAACGCAGGGCGGCGCCCGCCACCGACCTCCCCGTAGAGGAAGACCGGCAGGCCCAGCTCGTCGCCCGACGCGACGACCGAGGGTGAGCGCCGCCGCCCGGGCTCGTGGCATGTCCTCCGGCACCAGCGGCACGAGCGGCACGACGTCGGCCACGCCGATCCGCGGGTGGATGCCCTCGTGCCGCCCGAGATCGACCAGCTCCCTGGCCGCGGCGATCCCGGCGACGAGCGCGTCGACGAGTCCGGCGTCGTCGTCGGCGTCGGCCGCGAGGAGCGTGTGCACCGACCGGTTGTGGTCGGCGTCGGTGTGCGTGTCGAGCAGTCGGGCCCCTCCGGCCGCGTAGGCCGCGCCGATCGCAGCGACCACGGCCGCGTCTCGGCCTTCGGAGACGTTCGGGACGGACTCGAGCGGGAGCACCGGCGTACTGTAGAGCCGTGACCTCCTACGCCTCGATCTCGGCACTCCAGCGCGCGAACGCGGCCTGTCGGCTCTGCGTGGACGCGGGTCTCCCGATCGACCCGGCCCCGTGTTCTCGGGGCGCGCCGGGCAACGGGCCTACCTGTTCGGCCTCGCGCCGGGCAGGGTCGAGGAGGGAGTCGGCCTGCCGTGGCAGGGCCGTGCGGGGCGCACGCTCCGGCGTTGGCTCGAGCTCGACGAGGACGTCCTTCTTCGCCACCTTCTACTGCGCCTCGGTCACGCGCTGCTTCCCGGGGCCGTCGCCCTCCGGACGCGGCGACCGCCTCGCGACACGGCACGAGCAGGACCTCTGCGACGGGTGGGCCCGCGAGGAGCTCCGCCTGCTCCGAGCCCGACCTCGTCGTCACCGTCGGCGGGCTCGCCGCGAGGCGCCTCCTCGGCATCGTCCGTCTCACCGACGCCGTCGGGAAGAGCTACCAGCTCGGTGACGCGATCGCGATCCCGTTGCCGCATCCGTCGGGGGCGAGTGGCTGGCTCAACGACAGCGCCAATCACGCTCGCCTGGGCAAGGCGCTCACGCACGTCAGGCGCGAGCTCGAGCGGATCACCGGCGAGGCCGACCCGATCACGTAGGATCGGCCCGTGCTCGGTGCCGTGCTCGACGAGACGTGGACGCTCTACACGCGCTTCTTCGTGCGGTTCTTCGTGATCGCTCTCATCGTCTTCGCCGTCGTCAACGTGCTCTACGCGCTCCTGCTCGAGGCGGTCGACGGCGACTCGGGTGCCGGCATCGCCGTCACCGGGACGCTGGCGTTCGTCGCGACGATCGTCGGTGGGATGTGGCTGACCGGCGCGCTCGTCCACGTGGTCGTCGACGCGCGCGACGGCACCCTCGAGACGACGGTCGGCGAGGCGTTCGCGAGGGCGAAGCCGTTCATCGGCACCCTCCTGCTCGCGAGCCTGCTCGCAGCGCTCGGCATCATCGGCGGTCTGATCCTGCTGATCGTCCCCGGGATCATCCTCGCGGTGCGCTGGTCGCTCGTCGCTCCCGCCGTCGTGCTCGAGGAGCGCGCGGTCAAGGCGAGCCTCGGGCGCTCGAACCAGCTCGTGCAGGGCGCCTCCTGGACGATCTTCGCGCTGATCCTGATCGTCGGGATCATCGGCGGGATCGCCGCGTCGCTGCTGCAGGCCGCGTTCTCGGCCTTCCCGCCGTTCATCGAGATCACGCTCGGACAGACGATCGCGAACGCGGTCGTGCAGCCCTTCTCGGCGATCGCCCTCACCCTCGCGTTCCTCCGCCTCCGCGAGGCCCGCGAGCCGACCCCGGAGCCCGTGCCCCCTGCTGCACCGACGCCGTGACCGACGAGCCCGAGGTCACGCCGTCCGACGTCGCCGGCCCGGTCTCGGACGAGGCGCTGCGTGACACCCGGCTCACGCCGGCCGAGGCGATCGACGGGATGCGGATCACGGTCCCGACCCGCGGGAACCGGCCGCTGCGCAAGGTGCTCGACCAGGCGAACGCCGATCCGCAGCTGAAGGCCTGGTGGCACGTCTCGAACGTGAACGCCGTCGTGCGCCTCGAGATCAACGACCACTCGTGGGTGCACGTCCAGATCGTCGCCAACATCGCGCTCAAGCTCCTCCGCCAGCTGGTGAAGCACGACATCGAGCCCTCCGTCGTCCGCGACTTCGGGATGACGCCCGAGGATGCCGAGGTCGTCGTCGTCCTCTCCGCCCTCACCCACTGCGTCGGGATGTCGGTGCATCGCAAGGGCCACGAGGACTGGAGCCTCTTCCTCGCGGAGCCGAAGCTGCGCGAGATCCTCGCCGGGATCTACGAGGAGCCGGAGCGCACCGTCGTCGTCTCGGAGGTGCTCCAGGCGATCACGAGCCACCGCGCCGACGGGCAGCCGCTGGCGCTCGAGGCGGGCATCCTCCGCGTGGCCGATGCGCTCGACATGGCGAAGGGTCGCTCGCGGATTCCGTTCGAGGCGGGGCACGTCTCGATGCACTCGCTCTCGGCCGCCGCGATCGACGAGGTGCGGATCGGCGACGGCGAGGAGCGACCGGTGCGGATCGAGATCCTGATGAACAACTCGTCGGGTCTCTTCCAGGTGGACGGGCTGCTCAAGGCAAAGCTGCGCGGATCGGGGCTCGAGCGCCACGTCGAGGTCGTCGCCCGCGTGGAGTCCGACGCCGAGCAGCGGCTCGTCCGCGAGTACCGCCTCGACCTCTGAGCGCGTGACCTCCGGGCGGGGCGCCCGAGAGCACCGCACGGCGCGAGCCGTGATGCTCCGGCGCGATCCGGCTACAATCCGCCGAGCCCTGCGGGATCGTCTAATGGTAGGACGCCGGATTCTGGCTCCGGAAGTTGGGGTTCGAGTCCCTGTCCCGCAGCCTCCGAGGCCCTCGCGCGAGCGGGGGCCTCGTCTGTCCTACGGCCCGTGCGGCTCGAGCAGGTACACCGGGATCTCCCGTGCTGTGCGCGCCTGGTAGCGCGCGTAGCCCCTGTAGGTCGCGGTGATCTCGGGCCAGAGCCGGTCGCGCTCCTCGGCGTGCGCCCGCCGTGCGCGTCGCCGCTCCACGCGCCGACCACGCCGTGACGACGACATCGGGACCTGGCGTCGAGGTTCAGCGACCAGGCCGGGGGCCGGTCGGAGCCGCCGGCGGAGGCGACGAGGACGAGCGCGTCGCCGTCGCGCAGGTAGGTCAGCGGCGTCGTCCGCGACCTCCCGGTGCGCCGCCCGGTGGTCGTCAGGAGCAGCACCGGCATGCCCGCCACCCGGCCGAGAAGCCTCCCACCGCTCGCGCGGTAGAGCGCGCGATGGACCGCGATCACCCCGAGCGTGAGCCGTCGTCTCCACCCCGGTCGGGTCAGATCGAGCACCGGCTTCGAGCCTAGACGATCGCAGGCGAGCCGCCGCGAGGAGGATCGCGCCCCAGGCGCCCGCCGCGCGGTCACGTGACCGCTCGGGCTCCGGTGCAGATGGGCGACGGAGAGCCGCCCACGAGTGGGAAATGCCTGCAAAACGAGTGTGAGCGATTCGTAAGGGTTGCGACCGCGACGTCGTGGGCGTCGGCTACGGTGGCCCGCAGCGAGACACGAACGGCGCACCGTCGGCTCTGCGGCCTGCGGCCATACCGGAACACCTGCGCCGTGCCCCTGTCCCCGAGATGGAGGTTCGATCCTGAAGGCCCTGATCACGGGCGTCTGCGCCCTTGTGCTGTGCGTCACCCCCGTCGCCGCCCAGGCGAGCAGCTCCGGTGACCTCGAGGCGCGCCTCGCGCGCCACGTCAAGACGATCAAGAAGGACGAGTCGGTGGTGCGGTTCTTCGACGCGCACCGCTGGCTGCTCAGCGACCCGCGGTTCGAGAGCGAGGCGAAGCGGCGACTGACGAGCGCGCGGAAGCGCCTCGCCGAGACCCACGCGAAGGCCGCACCGCGCCCGCGCCGCGCTCGCCGCCCGCAAGGCCACGGCGCGTCGGCTCGCCTCGCTCGCGACCTCGCCGCGCGCGGCCATCTGTCACGTGTTCGGGCCGCACTGCCGGGAGGCGCTCGCCGTCTCCCGCTGCGAGTCGGGGTACCGGACGACCGCCCAGAACGGGCAGTACCTCGGTCTCTTCCAGATGGGGTCGAGCGAGCGACGGCTCTTCGGTCACGGCGACAGCGCGCTCGAGCAGGCGAGGGCCGCACACCGGTACTTCGTCGCCTCCGGCCGTGACTGGAGCCCGTGGTCGTGCAAGCCCTGGCGCTGACGCGCTTCTTTCTGGCGCAAACTGCGGGAACCCGGTCGAGCGGCCGGGTTCCCGCGGACGCGCCCACGTGGTAGGACTGCGGGCGTGCCGTTCCGGCGGAAGCGCGAGCGTCTGAGGCCTCTCGACGAGGCCGCGGCGTACGCGCGCTGTCACGGCGAGCGCGACGAGTCGGTGCGCGTGATCGCCCTGCCGCCGCGACGCAGGCGCTACGACGAGCTGCTCGCGACCGGCGAGGAGATCCGGCGCCGCCTCGAGGAGCGGATCGACGCGCGCGAGACCGACGCCCCCGCTCCGACCGTCTAGCGACGCACGAGCACCTCGTCGAGCGGCTTCTTCCCGATGTCGGGAACGGTCGCCGCGTCGGCCGGATACCCGACCGGGATCACGACGAACGGCCGCTCGTTCTCCGGGCCGGTCGAGCACCTCGCGCAGGAAGCCCATCGGGCTCGGCGTGTGCGTCAGCGTCGCGAGCCCGGCGTCGTTCAGCGCGGCGAGCAGGAGCCCGACGGCGATCCCGACGGACTCCCTCACGTAGTAGTGCTTGACCTTCGCTCCCTCCGGCGCGAGGCCGTAGGCCTGCTCGAAGACGACGAGCACGACCGGCGCGTCCGTCAGGTGCGGCTTGCGCCAGTCGGTGCCGAGCGGCTCGAGGGCGGCGAGCCACTCGGGCGACATCCGTCCGTCGTAGCTCCGCCGCTCCTCCTCCTCGGCGGCGTCGCGGATCCGCTGCTTCAGCTCCGGGTCGGTGACGGCGACGAACGTCCACGGCTGCTGGTTCGCGCCGGAAGGCGCCGTCGCCGCAGCCGCGACCGCCGCCTCGACGACCTCCCACGGCACGGGCTCCGTGGAGAAGTCCCGGACCGTGCGCCTCTGCCGGGCCCGCTCGAGGAAGACGCGCGCCCGACGGCGCATCTCCTCCTCGGGCAGCCGCTCGAACGCGAGCGGCACGAAGCGCCGATCGATCATCGCGCGACGATACCCCGAGACGCCCGCGCTGTCGCCCCGGCCCGGGCCGGCGCATGACCCTCCCGTTGCGCGAGAGGCCGGGGGATCCTTCGCTACAATCCCCCGTCGCACGGCCCATTCGTCTAGTGGCCTAGGACACCGCCCTCTCACGGCGGCGGCACGGGTTCGAATCCCGTATGGGCCTCTCTTCCTCGCGTGACCCACGATCGGCGCTGGCGCCGTGGGTCATGCGCACCTGACGGCTCAGTGCGCGCCATCCGGCTCAACCGGATCGCCGGCGCGCTCCTCATGCCCCGCGGCCACCCGCGCGGGAACGCGCGGGCGCGTGCCAGAGGATCGACCCGACGACGACTGCTGCGGAGACCACCATCACGACGTCCGAGAGGTTCGCGACCACGTCGAGGCGGCGGACGACGATGTAGTCGGGCACGCCGGCGCTCCAGAGGGCGGGGCTCACGATGTTGGCGCTCGTGGCGCCGACGAAGGCGATCACCGCGAGACGGCCTGCTCCGTGGAGCGCGGGGAACAGCACGAGCAGCGCGAGGAGCAACGGCAGCGCGATCAACGACCGGTGCTCGTCGTGGTAGGCGAGCGCCAGCGGTCCACGGTTGGCGGGAGAGAGCGGCTCCACGTGCGCGACGGCGAGCGCGTTCACCGCGAGACAGCACGCGCCCACGAGCCCGGCAAGGCCGACCTCACCGGGCCTGATACGAGCTCGGCGCTTCGTCCGCCCGCCGGCCGGGGGCCCCGGCGCCGGCTCAGGGCCGCCGGGGTCCGCCTCGTCCCGCGACTCGGCCTCCGTCGTCGGTGCCCCGCCGGTCTCCTGCACCTGCCTCCCTCGCGATCACTCGAGCACGTGGATGTTCCGCGCGGCGCACATCTCCTTGAGCACGTCCGGCCACACCGTGACGCTGACCTCGCCCAGGTGCGCCTTGCGGAGCAGCAGCATCGTCACCCGGGACTGCCCGATCCCGCCGCCGATCGAGAGCGGGATCCGATCCTCCAGGATCGCGCGGTGATAGGGCAGCTCGAGGAAGTCGAGCTGGCCGGTCAGCTCGAGCTGGCGGACGAGCGACTCCTTCGTGACCCGGATGCCCATCGAGCTCAGCTCGTGCCGACGACGCGTGACCGGGTTCCAGACGAGGATGTCGCCGTTGAGCCCGTGCATCGGCCGGCCGTCCGCCGAGACCGTCTCCGTGACCCAGTCGTCGTAGTCCGCCGCGCGCAGCTCGTGCGGGTACCCGTCGGCGAGCGTCCAGCCGATCCCGTAGATGAAGACCGCCGGGTGCTCCTGGAGGAACACCGTCTCGCGCTGCTTGCGCGGCAGGTCGGGGTAGAGGGCGAGCAGGTCCTCGGCGTGGATGAACTCGATCTCGTCGGGCAGGCTCGGGTAGCGCGGGTCGCGGAGCTGCGGATAGATGTCGAGCGCGAGCTCCTCGGCCGAGCGGATCACCCGCCAGATCGCGCGCACGATCGTCGGTGAGGAACGGCAGCGTCCGCTGCTCGGGCGTGATCGTGCGCTCCCAGTCCCACTGGTCGACGTAGGCGGAGTGGTCGTGGTCGAGGAAGTAGTCCTTGCGCACCGCGCGCATGTCGGTGACGAGCCCCTCGCCCGGCCCCATCCCGAACTGCGCGAGCGCCATGCGCTTCCACTTCGTCGCAGCCTGCACGACCTCGGCGTCGACCGGGTGCTTGCCCGTGGTCGTTCGCGATGTGGAACCCCACCGGCGTGCGCGAGCCGTCGCGATCGAGGTAGTCGTTGACGCCGCTGCGGACGTCGACGATCAGCGGCACCTCCACGCGGATCAGGCCGAGCTCGCGACAGAGCCCGTCCTCGATGTGCCGCTTCACCGCCGCGAGCGCGCGCTGCGTCTCGTTCGGGGTCAGCAGCGGGACGTAGTCGTCCGGCAGGACGTGCTCGAGCTCGGCGTAGTCGCCGATCCCCGGGCCTGCGAGATCCGCCGTCTTGTCGATGGTTGCCATGACGCCTCCATTCGCTCGACAGGGCCTCCTCGACCCCTCTTCCAACCCTCTCGGAGCCGACGCCGCCGTGCATCCGCGGCGCCGCGGAGCCCGGCTACCCGGAACTACCGGTCTCGACGCGAGCCCGACCGCAGCGGCCGTGCGCTCACGACCGATGAGGAGCGCTCAAGTGCGCTTCGTCTCATGCCGATTCTCCGCCTTATGCGGCTTCGAGACCTCCATGTCGGCCGGCCCTGGGATGCGCTGTTCGCGACCGCAGCGATCCTCACCCTGGCCTACGTCGCGCTTCCGTACTCCCGGACGACGGAGCTCCTGCTCTACGACGGCCTCGTGACGCTCGCCGTGGTCGTCTCGATGCTCGCCTGGATGCGGCTGGAGAAGGGTCACCGACTGCCGTGGGTGCTCTCGAGCCTGGCGCTGCTCGCCTTCCTCGTCGGCGAGCTGATCTGGTGGGGCTACGAGGCCGCGGGGCAGGATCCGTTCCCCTCGGTCGCCGACGTCTCCTTCCTCGCGGGCTACGTCCCGCTCGCCCTCGCCGCGGCCATCCTCGCCTCCTCCCGTGACCGGGAGCCCGACCGCACCGCGTGGCTCGACGCCGGGATCCTCACGGCCGTCGCAGGGCTGCTGATCTGGGATCACCTGATCGAGCCCTACGTCGGCGACCCGTCTGTCGGGGCGCGTGAGCCTCGCCGTGACCCTCGCGTACCCACTCGCCGACCTGCTCGTCCTCGGGCTGGTGATCAGGCTCATCCTCTCGCCGGCAGCGCGCAGCCCGGCCGTGACGATGTTCGCGGTCGGAGTCGTTCTGATGCTCGCAGCCGATCTCTCGTTCGCGTGGAAGGACCTCTCGGGGACGTTCTCGTCGGGGTCGTGGATCGATGCGATGTGGCTCTTCGGATACCTGTTCATGGCGTTCGCGCCACTGCACCGCGGCGCCACCGAGACGAGCGTCGTCGGCGACACCGAGGGGATGGGCCGAGGCCGGCTGCTCGTGGTCATGGGCGCCGTCGTCGCGCCGCAGATCGTGCTGCTCTTCGCGCTCGCGAGCGAGCACCCGCTCGGGCTCGACACGATCACGGTCGCCGTGCTCACCTCGATGGGAGTGATGGTGCTCGTCGCAGCCAGGCTGTGGGCGCTCCTCGGAAGGGCTCGGCGGGCCGAGGCGCGGCGGGGGCGAGAGCGGGTCTCGGCGTTCGTCCTGCACTCCACCGACGCGATCTTCCTCGTCGACGCGCAAGGCAAGGTCTCCTTCGCCAGCCCCGCTGCGACGACGCTGCTCGACACGTCCGACGACGCATGGCTCGGAGCCTCGATCGTCGATGCGTTCACCGAGGAAAGCCGCGAGACGGTCGCCGGAGCGCTGGCCGACCTCGCGGCGCTGCCCGTCGGCTCGACCCTCACGTTGGAGGGACATGTCCGGGCCGCCAACGGTCGCACGCGCGCGGTCGAGGGCACGGGCTGCAACCTGCTCACCGACGAGAGCGTCAACGGCATGGTCGTCACCCTTCGCGACGTCACCGACCGCATCGCGCTCGAGGAGCGGCGAGGGCAGGAGCGCCTCTCGGCGTTCGTGCTCCACTCCACCGACTCGATCTTCCTCGTGGACGAAGCGTCTCGGATCTCCTTCTCCAGTCCCGGCGGCGACCACGCTGCTCGACGCCGACGAGGACGCGCTGCTCGAGACGTCGATCGTCGACGCGTTCGCCGAGGAGAGCCGCGAGAGCGTCGCCCGACAGCTGGCGAGCCTCGCGGCGATGCCGCTCGGCGCGACCCTGCCGCTCGAGGGACGCGTGCGGGCGGGAGGTGACCAGACCCGCGCGGTCGAGGGCACCGGCTGCAACCTCCTCGCGGACGACGTCGTCGGCGGCCTCGTCGTCACGCTCCGTGACGTCACCGACCGGCTGGCGCTCGAGGCACAGCTCGAGCGAAGGGCGTTCCAGGACGACCTCACCGGGCTCGCGAACCGGGCCCTCTTCGCCGATCGCGTCGCCCACGCGCTCGACCGCTCCGCGCGGGACGAGGGCGGGCACGTCGGCGTCCTCTTCCTCGACCTCGACGACTTCAAGGCCGTCAACGACGGCATGGGCCACGGAGCAGGGGACGAGCTCCTCCGCGGCGTCGCGACCCGCATGCGCGTCGGCCTGCGGCCGGCTGACACGGTCGCGCGACTCGGCGGCGACGAGTTCGCCATCCTGCTCGAGAACGTGCCGTCACCCGAGTTCGCCTTCGGCATCGCGACCAGGGTCCTCGAGCTGCTCTCGCTGCCGATCGAGGTCGCCGGCGTCAGCCTGGCCGTGCCGGCAAGCGTCGGCGTGACGCTGGCGACCGAGACCAGCACCGTCGAGTCGCTGCTGCGCGACGCGGACATCGCGATGTACCGGGCGAAGTCGCAGGGCAAGGGCAGGATCGCGATGTTCGACGAGACGCTCAGGGACGTCGCCTCCCGCCGGCTGGCGCTCAAGGTCGAGCTTCCGGACGCTCTTCGGCTCGCCCAGTTCCGTCTCGACTACCAGCCGATCGTCGGCGTGGCCGACGGCGTGATCGTCGGCTTCGAGGCGCTGATCCGCTGGCACCACCCACAGCGCGGCCTCATCTCACCCGGCGAGTTCATCCCGGTCGCCGAGGAGTCCGGAGCGATCGTCGAGATCGGCGCGTGGGTGCTGGAGGAAGCGTGCAGCCAGGCCGTCCGCTGGAACGAGCGGAGCGAGCGACCGCTCTCGATCAGCGTCAACGTGTCCGCAGCCCAGCTCCGCAGCCCGGCGTTCCCGGGGCTCCTGCGCCGCGTGCTCGCGTCCACCGGCCTCCCCCACTCCCTCCTGACGATCGAGCTCACGGAGTCGGTGCTGATCGACCACGTCCGACTCGCGCCGATCCTCGGCGAGCTGCGCGCCATCGGCGTCGACATCGCGATCGACGACTTCGGCACGGGCTACTCCTCCCTCTCGTACCTCCAGAGCTTCCCGGTGACGAGCGTCAAGGTCGACCGGAGCTTCGTCTCGCAGCTCACCACCCACGGCGACTCGGGGCTCGTGCGGAGCATCCTCGCCCTCGCGGAGGCGCTCGGGCTCTCCACCGTCGCGGAGGGCGTCGAGACCCCGGGCCAGCTCGAGGCGCTCAGCTCGCTCGACTGCGCCCTCGTGCAGGGGTACTACACCGGCTACCCGCAGTCGCCCGAGGAGATCGAGGCCCTGCTCGAGCTGGAGCGGCACCCCGCGCACCCGCAGAGCGAGGCGAGCGGGAGCTAGCGACCGCTGTCCGATGCAGTCGGCGTAAGGAATCCGTGAGGACGCCCAACGTTCCCCGGGTCGCTGCGTCAGACCTGATCAGACCCCGATGACGCCTCCTCTCCCTCCACCCGTCCCCGGCGACGCAGTCGAGCTCCTGACGGAGCTCCGGTCGCCGAGCTCTGGACGGGTGTACGAGATCGGCGAGCGCGCCCGGGTCGTCGCGGCCGACCCCGCCCGGGTCGAGCTGGCGCTCGTCGACGGCGGGAGCGTGGAGACGGTCTCTTGCCGCTGCACGGATGTCGCATCGACGCGCCGCAGGACGACGAGGCCTGCCGCGCCCTGGTCGGGCCGGCGGGCGCCCAGCGCCGCCTGAGCCTGCCTGCCGCGCGCGCGGGGACGCACGAGGCGGTTGAGGGACGAGCTCCCGGTGCCGATATCCGACCCATGGACCAGTCCGACCTGACAGCGCTCGACGACGACGCGCTGACGCAGCTCGCCGTCACCCTCGCGGAGGAGGAGCGCCACGCGTCGAAGCGTCGCGAGGTGCTGCAGGCACGGATCGACTTCGTCCGCAGCGGCGGGGCCACGAGCGCGGCCGAGGCCGCCGAGCAGGTTCGCGAGCTGACCGCGCAGGAGCAGGACGTCTCGAGAGCCCGGCACCTCCTCCACGCACGGATCTCAGAGGTCGAGGTCGAGCGCGCCCGCCGCGCGGTCGCACGGGCGGACGCCCAGCCGTCGTCGGCGGCGTAGTCCTCCGGAGTCCGGCCCGGCCGGCTGGAGCAGCGGCGCGTCGGCTCAGGCCGTGAGCTCGGCGACGAGCGCGGACGCGTCGAGCGGGTCGAAGCCGAGCCTGGCCGCGATCTCCTCCGAGGTCGGGCGTGTGCCCTCCCTGAACAGCGGCCGCAGGAGCGCCCCCGTCTCCGGGCTGCGCCACCAGCTCTCGCCGATCGTCCGGCGCAGGTGCTCGCGCACCTGGGCGGCCCGGATCCAGGCCCGCAGGTAGTCGGCCGAGTAGAAGCCCGCGTCCATGTCGGCAAGGTACGCGCTCGCCGGATACGTGAAGGTCGTCGCCTCCCCCAGGCGCTCGACGTAGCTGCCGGGCGTGCCGCCGTCTCCAGGGAACCGGCTCCAGAAGTCGAGCTCGTACCCGAGCTTGGCGGAGTAGCGCCGGAACATCAGGGACTCCACGAACCGCGTCGCCTCGGCGTTCTCCTCGGCCTGCGCGGCGTCGAGCCCGAAGTGCTCCGCGTGCCAGCCGGGCTCGCGGGCGATCGAGTCGAGCAGGAACGAGTAGATCTCCGTGAGCGCGTGATCGCGGGCAAGGCGCCTGAACGTGAGCGGGAGCGCAGGATCGACGTTCGCGTAGTGCAGCGCGTGGCCCGCCTCGTGCAGGAAGGCCTCGTAGTCGTGGATCCCGCCCATCGAGCGGGTGATGAGGTGGACGACCCGCGGCGGATCCGAGGCGATCACGCAGGCGCGCGGCGACTTCTGCGGGCGGTCGTCGAGGTCGGCGCGGATCCCGGGCTCGTCGGCGAGGTCGAACCCGATCGCGCGGAGCGTCGCCTCGCAAACGGGCACGGAGCGCTCCCTGGTGTACGTCCCCGCGAGCGGCGAGAGACGTCGGATCCAGGCGAGGTGGGCCGACGGCGGGCGCGCGGCGGCGTCCGGGCCGAGCAGGAGGGGGAACCAGCGGGCGCGCTGCGCGAGGAACGCCGCCGTCGACGCGTCGCGCGCGCCGTCGACGGCGGCCAGGATCGGGGCGAGCGCGAGGCCCTTCTCCGCCTCGTTGCGCGCGACGGGATCCTCGACGCCGGAGAGCTCGGCCTCGAGCGCCTCGCGCGCCTGGAGCAGGGCTCGTCGCTCGTCGTTGAGCTGCTCCGATACCGCCGAGACCCGCTCGCCCAGCAGCGACCGCGCTGCGTAGTCGGCCTCGACCGCGAGGCGGGCCATCGCGGAGCGCAGCGGCAGCTCGTCGTCCTCCCAGGGCACCCTCGCGGCGAGGAGGGCGTTCTCGAGGGCGTCCTCCCGTACGGCGAGCTCCCGACTTGCGAGCCCGCCCTCGCAGACCAGCCGCAGGCGCGCGACGTGCTCGGCGTCGCCGGCGATCCCCGCGTCGGCCTCGGCCTCGCGGAGCGCGGCGAGCTGCTCGCGGGTGAACAGGTGCGCATGGCGCGCGACGATCGCGGCGGTCTCGGAGGTCTCCTTCTCGCCCACGCGCACGGCGCGCGCCTCCTCGGAGCGCTCGAACAGGTACGCGCCGAGCGCGTCCTCGAAGACCTCCGGGGCGAGCGCACCGCTCATCGCGCTGCGAGCTCCGCGCCCGCGCGGATCCGCTCGAGCGACGTCTCGCGCCCGAGCAGCTCGAGGCTCTCGTAGAGCCCCGGCGAGATGCGGGAGCCCGTCACCGCGACGCGGATCGGCCCGAACACGACCTTCGGCTTCTGGCCGAGCGTCTCGCAGAGCCCTTTCAGCGCGCCCTCGATCGCCTCGGCCGTCCACGGCTCGGCGCCCGCGAGCACGTCGGCGGCGGCGCCCAGGATCGACGCGTCGAGCAGCGCGCGGGTCGGGCTCGACGTCGCCGAAGAGGAACCCCGCGAAGCCGGGGAACTCGCCCAGGCGGACGATCTTCTCCTGGACGAGCGGGGCCGCCTGGTGGACGCGCTCGGCCGGCCAGTCGAGCCCGTGCTCGCCGACCCACACCACGAGCCGGTCGCCGACCTCCGCGGTGGGCAGCGCCCGCAGGTAGACGCCGTTCATCCAGTCGAGCTTCGCGTAGTCGAAGGTGCCGGAGCTCGGGCTGACGCTCTCGAGCCGGAACCGGTCGATGATCTCGTCGCGCGACATGATCGTCGTCTCGCCGTCCGGCGCCCAGCCGATGAGGGCGAGGAAGTTGACGAGCGCCTCGGAGAGGTAGCCGGCGTCACGGAACTCGTCCACCGAGACGGCGCCGTGGCGCTTCGAGAGCTTCTTCCCGTCGGGGCCGTTGATGCTCCCGAGGTGCCCGTACACGGGCGGCTCGTGCCCGAGCGCGCGGAGGATCTGGATCTGCTTCGGCGTGTTGGAGATGTGGTCGTCGCCGCGGATGACGTGCGTGATCGCGTCGTCCATGTCCTCCACGGGCGAGGCGAAGTTGTAGGTCGGCCGCCCGTCGCTGCGGACGAGCACGACGTCCTCGAGCTGCTCGTTCGGCACCTCGATCCGGCCGCGGACGGCATCGTCCCAGCCGGTCACGCCTTCGTCGGGCATGCGGAAGCGGATCGCGCCTTCGTCCTCGTACGCGACGCCCTCGGCCACGAGGTCCCGAGCGAGCGCGCGGCAGCGATCCATCGCATCGAGCTGGAACGTGACGGGCCCGTCCCAGTCGATCCCGACCCAGCTGAGGGAGCGCTGGATCTGGTCGACCGCCTCGGCGACCTCGCGACTCGTGTCGGTGTTCTCGATCCGCAGGAGGCACTCGCCGCCGTAGCCGCGCGCGAAGATCCAGTTGAAGAGGAACGTGTGGACGCCACCGATGTGGAGGAAGCCCGTCGGGCTCGGTGCCATGCGGACGCGGACGCTCATGCGCTGCCCCGCGCGGTCACGGCGACGACGAGGGCGGCGGTGTCGGCGTGAGCGGTCATCGCGGCCCGATCGTACTCACGCGAGCGCGGTGACCTCCGGGGAACCCGGCGCGCGCAGGGCGCGCACCGACGGCAGCGCGATGATCGAGGCCCAGCTCACCCACATCACGAAGGCCGCCCCCCAGAGCGTGGCGGGGATCCCGATCGCGTCGCTCACCGGCCCGGCCACCGCCATCCCGAGCGGCATCAGCACGAACGAGCCGAGCGTGTCGTACGCGCTGACCCGCGACTGCACCTCCTCGGGGATCTCCCGCTGGAACAGCGTGAACCACAGCGTCAGATGGATCGAGATACCGATCCCGGCCGCGAAGGACGTCAGCGCGAGCGCCCAGACCGGGGTGACGAGGGCGAGCGCCACGAGCTGGAAGGAGAGCGGCACGGCGGCGATCGTGCAGGCGACCAGTGGCCGTCGCGGCCGCACCTTGATCGCGACCACGCTCCCGAGCACCGATCCGACGCCCCCGGCGGTGAGGACGAGCGCCCACGGGCCTGCACCGCCGAGATCCTGCTTCGCGACCACGGGGCCGAGCACGATCCAGGCGCTCCAGACGAAGTTCCCGATCCCGAACAGGATCACCGAGGCCCAGAGCCACGTACGGCCGGTGAACACACGCCACCCTTCGCGCAGCTCGTGGAAGAACCCCTCGCGCGCGCCGTGCTCCACGCGGCCGACGAGCCGGATCCGCGCGAGCAGCGCGGCGCACACGACGAAGCTGACGGCGTCGACCGCGAGCGCCGTCCCGGGACTCCCCGCGACCACGAGCGCGCCGCCGATCGCCGGCCCCAGCACGCCGACGAGGTTTCGCGTCAGCCCCTGGAGCGCGTTCGCCTGCTGCAGCCGCGCGTCGCTCACGGTCTGGGGCACGAGCCCGACCTCGGCCGGGAGCACGACCCCCGCGCCCAGGCCGTAGACAGCCTGCAGCGCGACGATCGTGCCGACCCCACCGGTGCCTGAGAGGACGACGTACGCGGTCGCTCCCTGGGCGACGGCCTGCACGAGCGAGGCGCCGACCAGCACCAGGTTGCGGGGCAGGCGGTCGGCGATCACACCGCCGAAGAGGACGACGCACGCCTCCACCCCCTGCCGCACCGCGAACACGATCCCGAGCGCCGTCGCCGAGCCACGGTCGAGCACGGCGAACGCGAGCGCGACCCCGGCGAGACGGTCGCCGATCGTCGTGATCGTCGTGCCGAGGAACAGCAGCCGGAAGTCGCGCTCGGCGAGCGCGCCGAGACGCCCGTCGGTGCGCACTCCCGTCAGCCACCTGCGGAGCCTGGACACGACCGGAGCGTACGCGGACGTCGTGTCAACGACGGTACGGCTGACCGCACCGTGCGCCCGGGTCTCCTACGCGACCGGAGGCCGCACGGATACCGTGGCCCGATGCTGTTCGGTGCTCACGTCTCGTCCTCCGGAGGGATCTCCAACGCGATCGACCGCGCCGAGGCGCTCGGGTGCGACGCCGTGCAGGTGTTCACCCAGAGCCCCCGGATGTGGCGGCCGACCGTGCACACCCAGGAGCAGGTCGAGCGCTTCCGCCGGCGACGGAGCGAGGCGGTGGTCGGCGCGGTCGTGTGCCACGCCCTCTATCTCGTCAACCTCGCGAGCCCCGACCGCGAGATCCACCGCAAGTCGGTGACCGCGCTGGAGGCGTCGCTCGACTCGGCAGCAGCGATCGGGGCCGACGCGGTGATCTTCCACGTCGGCTCGCACCTCGGCGCGGGCATGGCGGTCGGCAGGAAGCGGATCCTCCCGGCGATGCGGCGGCTGCTCGACCACACGACGGACGACCTCTGGCTGCTGATGGAGAACTCCGCGGGGGCGGGAGGCACGATCGGACGCTCCACCGAGGAGCTCGCCGACCTGTTCGACGGCCTCGACCGCCACCCCAGGCTCGGCGTGTGCCTCGATTCGTGCCACTGGTGGGTCTCCGGCGTCGACGTGACCGACCCCACGGTGCTCGACGCGGCCCTCGCGGACGTCGACGACCGCTTCGGGCTCGACCGGGTCCGGTGCCTGCACGTCAACGACGCGCAGGCCGAGCTCGGCTCGAACCGCGATCGGCACGCGTCGATCGGCGAGGGGATGCTCGGCAGCGGGCTCGCCACGTTCCTCGCGCACCCGGCGTTCCAGGAGCTTCCGGCGATCCTCGAGACGCCGGGGCCGGAGGGCAACGGGCCGGATGCCGCCGAGGTGGAAGCCGTCAGGGCGCTGCACCGCAAAGGGCGCAAGCGCGCCGCTTCGCGGCGCGCGAGATAGGGGCGAGGGGCGAGACCCCGTCACCCCCACCGCCGGCCACCTCCGGTGGCCGCTTCAGGGATCTGCGCGGTCGGGAATCCGCCTCTGCGGATTCCCGACCTGCGGGCAAGCTCAGAGCAGGTCGCGGCCCGAGGCGAAGACGCGGAAGCTCGGGCGCTCGACCGGGAGCTCGAAGAACTCCGGGTTCCGGCAGCCCATCTCGTCGGTGCGCTGCTCGTAGCACGACGCGACCTCCACCCGGCACATCGGCAGCGGCGCCCGGCGTGTCTTGACCGCCCCGAACCCCGCACGGCCTCGCTCGAGGTCCTCCACCTGGTCGAGATCGAGCTCCACGTCGTAGACCTTCTGCATGCACCCCATGTAGGTGTGCCCGAAGGCCTCGTACGCATACACGAAGTCGCACGACCGCTCGATGCAGGCGCCCGGGTAGACCACCTTGTCGCAGTGCACCTCGCAGCGGCGGCACTCCAGCTCGTCCTGCGGACGCAGAGGGAGCTCGGGGGGTGCCTCGGGGGCGGGCGCGCGATCGGTCATGGGTCAATGGTCGCAGGGGCGGCGCCGCTTCCGCAAGACTTGACGGAACGGCGCGGAGGCGGTAGGTCCCGCCGGTAGGGTTCCGTCCCGTGGTGCGCCGAATCCTCTTCGCGGGACTGCTCGTGGCCCCGCTGACGATCGGCCTCCACTACGCGGCCGACCTCAGCGCGACCACGGAGTTCGTGCTCTCCGCGCTGGCGCTGATCCCGCTGGCATGGCTGATCGGAGAGGCGACGGAGCACGCCGCCGAGCACACGGGGCCGGGGATCGGCGGCTTCCTCAACGCCACGTTCGGGAACGCACCCGAGCTGATCATCGCGCTGATCGCGGTGAACGAAGGCCTCACCGAGGTGGTGAGGGGATCCCTGATCGGCTCGGTCGTCGGCAACCTCCTGCTGGTCCTCGGGTTCTCGTTGGTCGCAGGCGGCGCCGGACGACTCGACCGGGCGTCGAGCTTCATGTCGTTCGGCGTCCTTGCCGCCGCCATCCTGCTGTTCCTGGTGCCCGCGATCCCCAGCTGGGAGGGCGACCCGGAGCGGCAGCTGGTGACCCTCCTCTCCGTGCCCGTCTCGATCGCGCTGCTCGTGATCTACGGGATCGTCACCGTCGTCTCCCTCCGTCGGCACCAGGCGCTGCACGTGTCGGGGGACGAGGAGGTCGCGGGCTGGTCCCTGCGCCAGGCGCTCGGGGCGCTCGCCGTGGCGACCTTGCTCACCGCGCTCGTCGCAGAGATCCTCGTCGGCTCGCTCGAGACCTTCGCCGAGACCGCGGGGATGAGCGAGTTCTTCGTCTCCGCGGTCATCGTCGCGATCGTGGGCAACGCCGCCGAGCACGGAGGCGCGGTCGTCGTCGCCTACCGGGGGAAGATCACGCTCGCGGCCGAGATCGCGCTCGCGTCGGCCGCGCAGGTGGCCGTGTTCCTGATCCCGGCCGTCGTGCTGATCTCGTGGCTGATCGACCCGCTCGCGCTGGGCTTCCGCGTCGTCGAGGTCGGAGCGCTCGCGTTCGCGCTCGTGGTCACGGCGCTCACGATCTGGGGCGGCGTCTCGTCACGCTTCCGCGGAGCGGTGCTGCTCGCCGCCTACGTGCTCGTCGCGATCGCGTTCTGGATCGCAGGCGAGCATCCGCACTACGAGGAGACCGCTCCGAACGTCGCAGGCGCCCTCGTCAGCGGGTACGTGGCGAGGTAGAGCCGCACGGGCACGCCGTCCGCGTCGCGGACGATGCGGAGCAGCTCACCGCGCTCCCTGCCCTCGACCACGCGCCAGCGGTCCTCGCCGTCTCGGTCGAGCAGCGAGACGCTCCTCCCGACGGGCCCACCGACGAGCTCGGCCGCGCAGCCGGCCGGACCGCCAGGTGAGGACGACCTGCTCGCCCTCCGTCCACCAGGGGCCGAGCAGCGCGACGACGTCCGCGGGAGCGCCGTCGCCCGGCGTCCAGCCGACGATCGCAACCGGGAGCTGGTCGAGCGCCGCCTCCAGGAGGTCGAGCGCGAGCCCCTCGGGTGCGGCCCCCGCCGAGGTGTTCAGCAGGACGACCGCACCCGTGCGTGTCGACCGATCGACGAACAGCCCCGCGAGGAAGCCTGGCATCGCGCCGCCGTGCCCGACGAGCACGCGCTCACCCCGGCGCACGAGCTCGAGCCCGAGGCCCCAGCCGACCGTCCAGCCGGTCTCGTCCACCATCGTCTGGACACGGGCCATCTCGTCGAGCGTGGCCTTCGCGAGCACGGCGTCGGCGCCGGTGCAGAGGAAGTCACTCCAGCGCGCCAGGTCACCCGCGGTCGACCACAGCCAGCCGGCCGCGCTCGTGCTCTCGGTGACCGCGAGCTCGGGCTCGACGCGAACACGATCGTCGTAGGGGTCGACGAAGTACGGCTTCGCGACTGGCGCCTCGGGGTGCAACGCCGTCCGTGTGAGCCCGAGCGGCTCGAGGATCCGCTCGCGCAGCGTCGCCTCGTACGTCGTCCCGGCCCGGGCGACGAGCTCCCCGAGGAGCGCGAACACGAGGTTCGAGTAGTGGAATGCCACCCCGGGGCGCAGGACGCGCTCGGCGTCCTCGAGCCCGCCGACCAGCTGCTCGCGGTCGGGTGGGGTCAGCGACTCCCAGATGTCACCGGGTGGCTCGCGCTGGAGGCCCGTCGAGTGCGAGAGGGCTTGCCGGATGGTGGGGCCGGGAGGGAACTCCGGCAGCATCGACCTGACGGGTGCGTCGAGCTCGAGCCGGCCCTCGTCGCGCAGCTGCATGATCGCGACTGCCGTGAACGTCTTCGTGATCGAGCCGATCCGATAGGCGTGGTCGGGCGTCGCGGCCTCCGCGAGCTCGACGTCCGCGAGCCCGAGCACCCGGTGCCAGAGGAGCTCGCCCTCGCGGAACACGCCCGCGGAGACCGACGGGATGCGATCGCGCGCCTGGGCGCCCTCGACGAGCTCGTCGAGACGGCGGGCCAGAGCGTCAGGCGGCTGCACGTCGCTCCAGCAGCGCCCGAGGGACGGCCGCGAGCGCGACCTCGACGTCGTCGTCGGTGACGTCGAGGTGCGTCACCGCCCGGAGGACGGTCGGATGGATCGTGGCGGAGAGCCCGACGCCCTCGGTCGCCAGTCGCTCGATCGCGTCGGCCCTGGTCAACCCGAGCGATCCGACGTCTATCTGCACGAAGTTCGTCTCCACCCGGTCGAGCAGCACGGGCACGCCCGCCGCAGCCCAGCCGTCGGCGAGCGCACGGGCGCGCGCGTGGTCGTCCGCGAGCCGCTCGACGTGGTGGTCGAGGGCGTACAGCCCGGCCGCGGCGACGATCCCCGCCTGCCGCATCGCGCCGCCGAACAGATGCTTCTCGCGCCAGGCGAGCTTCATCGCCTCCGCCGGCCCTGCGAGCAGCGCCCCGAGCGGGCAGCCGAGCCCCTTCGAGAGGCAGAGCGTCGCCGTGTCGGCCCGTCTTCCGATCTCAGCCGGGTCGACCCGCTGTGCGACGGCGGCGTTGAGCACCCGCGCGCCGTCGAGGTGCACACGGATGTCGAGTGCGCGCGCACGAGCGACGAGGTCGTCCAGCTCGGCGAGCGGCCAGCAGCGACCGCCGCCGGCGTTGCTCGTGTCCTCCACGGACACCACGGTCACCCGCTGGTCCGCGGCCTTGCCGCTCGGAGCCGCCACGCGCTCCAGGTCGTCGCCGCCGAAGCGGCCGCTCGGGGAGGCGATGCCGAGCGTGATCAGCCCTGCGTGGACTGCCGCGCCCCCGTACTCGTAGACGAGGACGTGCGCGTGCTCGTGCGCGACGAGGACGTCGCCGCGGCGGGTGTGCAGCTTGAGCGCGATCTGGTTGGCCATCGTCGCCGTCGGCACGAACAGCGCCGCCTCGTGACCGAGGAGGGCCGCGACGCGCTCCTGCAGCTCCGTGACCGACGGATCCTCGCCTCGCTGCTCGTCGCCCACCTCCGCCGACGCGATCGCAGCGCGCATGCCGGTGGTGGGCCGCGTCGCGGTGTCTGACCGGAGGTCGATCACGCCAGGAGCCTAACCGCGCGAGGCCGCAACGCGATTGCCGCCCTCCCGGCGACCCTCTCGTCCTCGTGCCGATCGGCTCCGTCTGCGCAGCGAGGGGTACCCTCGTCACATGGACGTCGAGCTCCTCGAGCAGAGCCTCCGCGAGAGCGGCCAACCTGCCTTCCGCGCGCGCCAGGTCTGGGAGTGGGCCGCGCGCGGCTCCGCGGGCTTCGAGGAGATGACGAACCTCCCGAAGGCGCTGCGCGAGTCGCTCGCCACGGAGGTGCCCTTCTCGACCCTCACGGTCGTCGAGGAGCACCGAGCGAAGGACGGCACGCAGAAGACGCTGTTCCACACCCACGACGGCCATCCCGTCGAGGCGGTGTTGATGCGCTACAAGGACGGACGCCGCTCGGTGTGCGTGTCGAGCCAGTCCGGCTGTCCGCTCACCTGCACGTTCTGCGCGACGGGCCGCATGGCGTTCGGCCGGAACCTGACGCCGTGGGAGATCCTCGACCAGGTGCTCCACTTCCGACGCAGCGAGACGCTCAACCATCTCGTGTTCATGGGCATGGGCGAGCCGTTCATGAACGTCGAGAACGTCCTGGCAGCCGCCCGCCGCCTACCGGACATCGGGATCACCCCTCGCCGCACGACGATCTCGACGGTCGGCTGGATGCCGGGGCTCACGCGGTTCGTCGAAGACGTGACGGAGCCGATCCGGCTCGCGCTCTCGCTCCATGCAGCCGACCCGCGGCTGCGGAGCGAGCTGATGCCGGTGAACGATCGCTATCCCCTCGACGAGGTGCTCGCCCTCTGCCGCACCCACCACGAGCGCACGAACCGCAGGGTCTTCATCGAGTACGTGATGCTCGCAGGCGTCAACGACAGCCCGGCGCAGGCGAAGCTCCTGGCCCGGCTCCTCGGCCACGAGGCGTTCAAGGTGAACCTGATCCCCTACAACCCCACGGGGATGCACGACGGGTCGTCCCGCGACGCGATCGCCTCCTTCAAGTTCGAGCTCGAGCGAGCGCACGTGCCGGCGACCGTGCGGCTCACGCGCGGCCGCGACATCGCGGCCGCATGCGGACAGCTCGCGTCGGAGCCACGGCGCAGGGCGCACGCCTGACTGCGGCGCACTCCTGCGCCACGCGTCGCCAGGCCCACCTGTCGGTGGCCGCCTCCAGGAGGAAGGATGCCGTCCGGTCGATGCCGAACACTTCCCGCATGGAGAGCTCGGTCGTCCAGACCGTGGAGGCACCAGGCGCGCCGCGCGGGTGGGACCTGAACTGGGGGCTGCTCGTCGCCGTCGGAACGTGCCTCGCGTTCTGGGCCACGATCGTCTACGGCCTCGCCCTGCTGGTCTGACGCCACCGCAGCGAGGGCCCGCGCCGGTGCATCCGGACGTGGGTGCGCGTCCGCGCGCCGACCTCTGCCGGGGGACGAGCCGGGTCTCGGGTGCTCTCAGCCGGCGAGCGTGGCGTGACGCCGGATGATCTGCCAGCGCCCGTCGCGACGCATCCAGACGTCCGTGACGTTCATGTGGTGCGTGAGGTCGCGCCCGTCGAGGGTGGCGTCCTGGTGGTAGCGGGACACGAGCACCGCCGTGTTGCCATAGATCTCGGGATCGATCTCCTCGTAGGCGAAGGCGGCGATCTCGTACGGCCCGGCAGCAGCCGCCATGAACGACTCGCGGTCGAGCTGTCCGGCAGCCCCCTGCAGGCTGAACTCGTCCGCCACGAGCTCCTCGAGCCGGGCGGTGTCGTGCACCTGCACGGCGCGGACGAGCTGGTGGGAGAGATCGATCAGCTCGCGGGCGACGTCGGCGGTCATCGCAGCGATCGTAGTCGAGGGTCGCCGAGCGTGCCGCAGCGCCGCGCGTGCCGGAAACGGGCCTCGCCCCCGCACGCCGGCACGGCCGTCACCGACGCGGGGCCGCCGCCTCCGTCTCGCTGAACGCGAAGCGCACCACGGGCTCCTTCGCCGCCTTCACCTCGTCGAGCCTGCGGACGGGCCGGTGATGGGGCGCGGAGTGCAGGCTCTCGGGATCCGAGACCGCCTTCTCGGCGATGTCGCGCATCGCCTCGACGAACGTGTCCAGGCGCTCCTTGGTCTCGGTCTCGGTCGGCTCGATCATCAGCGCCTCCGGCACGACGAGCGGGAAGTACACCGTCGGCGGATGGATCCCCCGGTCCATCAGTCCCTTGGCCACGTCGAGCGCCGTGACGCCGTGCTCGCGCTTCAGCGTGCGTGCCGAGAGCACGAACTCGTGCATGCACAGCCGGTCGTACGGGAGGTCGTAGACGTCCTTCAGGCAGGCGAGCACGTAGTTGGCATTGAGCACGGCCACGTCCGACATCTCGCGCAGGTCGGGTCCGTACGCCCGCATGAACGCGTACGAGCGGGCGAACACGCCGAACGGGCCGGCGAAGCCGCGCACCCGCCCGATCGACTTCGGACGGTCGTGGTCGAGCCGGTAGGCGTCGCCGTCGCGAACCACGACGGGCGCCGGCAGGAACGGCTCGATCGACGCACGCACGGCCACCGGCCCACCGCCAGGGCCGCCGCCGCCGTGCGGCTGCGAGAACGTCTTGTGGAGGTTGTAGTGCACGATGTCGAACCCCATGTCGCCGGGTCGCGACCGTCCGACCACGGCGTTGAGGTTCGCGCCGTCGTAGTAGAGGAGCGCGCCGCGCGAGTGGAAGATCTCTGCCACCTCGGTGATCCCCTCGTCGAAGAGCCCGAGGGTCGAGGGGTTGGTCAGCATCAGGCCTGCCGTCCGCTCGTCGACCTTGGCGCGGAGGTCGTCCAGGTCCAGGTTGCCGCGCTCGGTCGTCGCGACCTTGGCGAGCTCGAAGCCCGCCATCGTCACGCTCGCCGGATTGGTGCCGTGGGCCGTGTCGGCGGTGATGATCACGTTTCGCTGATGCTCGCCGCGGTCGGCGAAGTACGCCCGCATCAGCATCAATCCCGTCAGCTCTCCCTGCGAGCCCGCTGCCGGCTGGATCGTGATCCCGGGCAGCCCGGCGACCTCGGCGAGGATCTCCTGCAGGTGCCACATCAGCTCGAGGGCACCCTGCGCATCCTCGTCCTCGACGAGCGGGTGGAGGTCGCGGAAGCCGGGGATCGCGACGACGCGCTCGTTGACGCGCGGGTTGTACTTCATCGTGCAGCTGCCCAGCGGGTAGAAGCCTGTGTCCACGCCGAAGTTGCGGTCGGCGAGCGCCGTGAAGTGCCGGACGATCTCGTTCTCGGGCACCTCGGGGAGTCGCGGTGGCCGCGATCGACGCAGCTCGGACGGCACCTCCGGCACGGCGAGCCCGTGCTGCGGCACGCGGCCGGCGCGGCGCCCGGGGCTCGACTTCTCGAAGATCAGCTCCATCAGGCGCACACCTCCTCGAGCACGTCTGCGAGGCGCTCGACCTCGGCAGGGGTGCGCCTCTCCGTGAACGCGCAGAGCAGGACGTCGTCCATCCCGGGGTAGTCCCTACCGAGCGCGTAGCCGGGATGCACGCCGTGGGCTCGGGCGCGCCGCACCACCTCGCGGGCCGGGATCGGCGTGCGGAACGCGACCTCCTTGAACACCGGCCGCTCGAACGCGACCGGGAGCGCGACGCGTTCCTGCGCGTACGCCGTGAGCGCGAGGCACGACTCGCCGAGCTCGCGGAGCCCCTCCGGGCCCAGCCAGCAGAGCGTGATCAGACCGCCGAGCGCGAGCAGCGTCTGGTTCGTGGTCATGTTCGAGGTGGCCTTCTCGCGACGGATGTGCTGCTCGCGGGTCTGGAGCGTGAGCACGAATCCGCGCTCCCCTTCGAGGTCGGTCGTCTCGCCGACGATCCGACCGGGCATGCGCCGGATGAACTCCTCCCGCGCAGCCATGAAGCCGTAGTGCGGGCCGCCGTAGCTCTGGTAGTTCCCGACCGACTGCCCCTCGCCGATCGCCATCCCGCAGCCGTACACGCCCGGCGCCTCGAGGATGCCGAGCGAGGCGAGGTCGACGTGGGCGACGGGGATCGCGCCACCCGCGTTGGCGGCCGCGGCGAGGTCGGGCGCCTGCTCGAGGCAGCCGAACACGTTCGGGTGCTGGAAGAGCGCGACGGCGGCGCCGTCGGCCGCCTCGGCGAAGCGTGCCGGGTCGATCGTGCCGCCGTCGTGCGGCACCTCGACGACCTCCATCCCGAAGCCCGGCGCATAGGTCTTCACGACCTGGCGGGCCATCGGGTTGAGCGTCTCGGCGAGGACTATCCTGGTGCGGCCGGTGTGGGCCTTGGCCACGAAGCAGGCGTCGGCGGCGACGGTCGACCCGTCGTAGCCGGACGCGTTCGAGACGTCCATCCCCGTGAGCTCGCAGATCACGGTCTGGTACTCGAAGATCGCCTGGAGCACGCCCTGGCTCATCTCCGGCTGGTACGGGGTGTAGGCAGTCAGGAACTCGCCGCGGCCCAGGAACGTGTCGACGATCGCCGGGACGTAGTGGTCGTAGATGCCGGCGCCGAGGAACGAGAGCTGCCGCGACGTGTCGACGTTGCGCGCGGCGAGCTCCTCCATGTGCCTCACGATCTCGGCCTCGGTGAGCGCCGCGGGCACGTCGAGCGCGCGCTCGAGGCGCACGTCCGCGGGGATCTGGGCGAAGAGGTCGTCGACTGACGCCACGCCGATCGCCGCGAGCATCGCCTCGCGGTCGGCGTCGGTCAGGCCGAGATAGCCGGCGCTCACTGGTCGGCCAGGACCGCGGCGTAGGCGGCGGCATCGAGCAGCGCATCGAGCTCGCCCGCGTCGCTCATCCGGATCCGGACGAGCCAGCCCTCGCCGTAGGGGTCATCGTTGATGACCTCGGGCTCCGAGGTCGCGCGCTCGTTGACGGCGACGATCTCCCCGGAGAGCGGCGAGATCAGGTCGGAGACCGCCTTCACCGACTCGACCTCCCCGTAGGACTGATCCTTGGTCGTCGTCCCGCCGACCGCGGGGGCCTCGTAGTGGACGAGGTCTCCGAGCGAATCCTGCGCGAACCACGTGATCCCGAGCACCGCCTCGTCGCCCTCGATCCGCGCCCAGTCGTGCTCGGGGTGATACCGCAGGTCCTCCGGGTAGCTCTCTTCAGCTGCCATCTAGATGCTCTCCTTCTTGTAGATCGGCTTCTTGACGATACGGGCGCGGCGCGGCTTGCCGCGTACGTCCACGGTGATCTCGGTGCCCGGGGCCGCGCTCGCGGCTGGGACGTAGCCCATCCCGATGCCGACGTCGAGCGTGGGCGAGTGCGTTCCCGACGTGACGACGCCGCCTCCCTCGATGGGCATCCCGCCTCGCGGGATGGCCTTCTCGTCCATCACGAACGCCACGAGCCGGCGGGTGGGGCCCGCCGCGGCGACCCGCCGGAGCTCCTGCACGCCCGTGAAGTCCTTGTCGAGCGCGCACGCCCACCCCAACCCGGCGGAGAGCGGATCGGTGTCGGGCGTGATGTCGTTGCCGTGGAGCGGATAGCAGACCTCGAGGCGCAGCGTGTCCCGCGCGCCGAGCCCGCAGGGGACGACCGCGCGCGCGACGACGGCGTCCCAGAGCGCGGGCGCGTCCTCCGCCGGGCAGAGGAGCTCGACGCCCTTCTCTCCCGTGTATCCGGTGCGACAGACCATCACCTCGATGCCGTCGAGCGCCCCCATGGAGTGCGTGAAGGCCGTGGCCTCGCCGAGCCCGAGCGCCGCGAGCGCCGTCGGCCCCTGCACGGCGAGCATCGCGTACTCGTCGGAGGCGTCGCGCACCTCGGAGCCGCGCCGCTCGCGCTCCTTCAGCCAGCCGTAGGCGGCGTCGCGATTGCCCGCGTTGACGACGACCAGGAAGTGCGACGGGGCGAGCCGGTAGACGATCAGGTCGTCGACGATCCCACCGCGCTCGTTCGTCAAGAGCGCGTACTGCGCCTCGCCGTCGCCGATCCGGGCCAGGTCGTTCGAGAGGGTCGACTGCAGCAGCTCGAGCGCCGTCGGGCCCTCCACGTGGAGCTGGCCCATGTGCGAGACGTCGAACACGCCGGCGCCCGTGCGCACGGCGAGATGCTCGGGGATGACGCCCGCGTACTGCACGGGCATCTCCCAGCCGGCGAAGGGGACCATCCGCGCGCCGGCGGTGACGTGCCGGTCGTAGAGCGGCGTCCGTCGGAGGATCGCGTCCACGAGATCCGACAATAGCGCCCCGGACGCACGGGAATGGAGGGGAGCCGCAAACGAGGAGGTCGCCCGCCCCCATCTCGAGCGCTCGGGCTCCACTCCTGCGGATCCGGTGCCACCTCCCCGCTCGCACCCTCGGCGGCGGCGACCGGCGCCGTTCAGGAATCTGCCACCGCGTCCCGCGCAGCGGGACACGGCGGATCAAGCGGCGGGAATCCGCTCCCGCGAGACTCACGCCTCACGAAACGGACCCGCGCTACACCTGCGCCCGCCCCCTCCCCGGCGGCGGCGAAGCCGCCGCCCTTCAGGGATCTGCCGCCGCGTCCCGCGCAGCGGGACACGGCGGATCAAGCGGCGGGAATCCGCTCCCGCGGATTCCCGCTTCGCGAGACGAACTCAGCTCTCCTGGAGGAAGCTCGGGATCTCGATCTCGGAGGTCGCCGGGGCCTCGAAGCGGGGCATGACGCTCTCGGACGAGCTGGTGACGCCCGCCGCCTCGAGCCGGCGACGGCGCGGCCGTCCGCCGAACCCGGTCGCGATCACCGTCACGCGCACCTCCTCGCCGAGCGACTCGTCGACGACGGCGCCGAAGATCACGTTCGCGTTGGAGTCCGCATGGCCGGTGACGACCTCGGCGGCCTCGTTCACCTCGAACAGCCCGATGTCGGCCGGGCCGGTGATGTTGAGGAGCACCCCGGTCGCGCCGTCGAGCGTCGTCTCGAGGAGCGGCGACGACACGGCCGCGTTCGCCGCGGCGGCCGCACGACCCTCGCCCCGCCCGGTGCCGATGCCCATCAGCGCCGAGCCGGCATCGCGCATGATCGTGCGGACGTCGGCGAAGTCGAGGTTGACGAGCCCGGGGACGGTGATCAGGTCGGTGATCCCCTGCACGCCCTGCCGGAGGATGTCGTCCGCCATCCTGAAGGCGTCGGTGAGCGGTGTCGTCCGCTCCACGACCTGGAGCAGACGGTCGTTCTCGATCACGATCAGCGTGTCGACGCGGTCGCGGAGGTTCTGGATGCCCACGTCAGCCTGCGACGAGCGGCGCTGCCCCTCGAACGCGAACGGCTTGGTGACGACGCCGACCGTCAGCGCCTCGAGCTCGCGACCGAGCTCCGCCACGATCGGCGCGGCACCGGTGCCCGTGCCTCCACCTTCTCCGGCGGTGACGAAGATCATGTCGGCGCCCTTCAGCGCCTCCTTCAGCTCGTCACGGCTCTCCGTCGCCGCTGCCGCGCCGACGGCCGGGTCAGCCCCGGCGCCGAGCCCGCGGGTGGCCTTGGAGCCGATGTGGATCTTGACGTCGGCGTCCGTGTCGAGGAGCGCCTGCGCGTCGGTGTTGACCGCGATGAACTCGACGCCGGTGAGCCCGGACTCGACCATCCGGTTGACGGCGTTCGTGCCGCCGCCGCCGACACCGACGACCTTGATGACTGCGAGATAGTTACCGGACTGGCTGCTCATGTTCACACGACCTACCTGGGGTCAAGCTCTGATCGAGCCGTTGGGCGGGGTCCTGAAGCCCTGGTTCTGAGCCAGGGTACGAACTCCTTGTCGGCATTGTCAACGAAACCCTCAAGGGGTGGTCGAGGGAGTACTCTCAACCTCTACCTGAGGTTGAGGTTCACCGGAGCCCGCGACGGGCCGCTCGGGGACGCTCACGTCCAGGTAGGTCGACCCCGGCTGCAGGAGCGGGAGCAGCTTCGCCGCCACGGCGAGCTTGAGGTCGGTCTCGATCGCGTCACCGAGCCGGAGCTCGAGCCCGGAGCGCAGGCGCAAGGTGAGCGACTGCTCGGCCACCGTCACCGACGTGACGTGGGCGGGGAAGCGGATGCCGGCGATCGGCGCCACGGCAGCGACGGCCATGCGCAGATCGCCCGTGACCGGAGCACCGGGCGCCAGCGTCACGCTGCGCGGCACCCAGATCCGGGCGAGCGACGCGTGGGCGCCACGATCGACGCGGGCGATCACGCGCCCCCGCTCGGACACGAGGAACGACGTGCTCCCCTGACGCACGACCGCTACCGGGTGCTCCGGCGTGACGAAGACCTTCAGCGTGTGCGGGTACGCGCGGTCGAACCGCACGCGGGCGACCGTCGGCAGCGCCTCGACGGCCCGACGGGCCTCGTCGAGATCCAGCGAGACGAGACTCGAGCCCTGGGCGTCACGGAGCGCCCCTCGCACCTGGCCGGCGACGCCGCCGGGAGCGCCGGTGACGGCGACCGTGCGCACGGCGAACACCCCGGTCTCGCGCGCGGCGAGGTAGGCGCCGAGCGCGAAGGCGACGATCGCGAACGCCGTCAGGAGAGAGCGGCCAGTGGGGACGAGCCGCACGAGGTCGAGGCGATCGCCACGAGCCGGACGCGGAAACGGGACGACGACACTCGCCGTGCGCGCGCGGGGGCGCTTCCCCGTGTCGGCTCGTCCCCCGCTGGCCACAGAGAGGGCTTTCGCCGCGGGGCGGCCCGGTCCTCTGCCCGCGGCGGTCCGCGGCCCGGTGACGCGAATGCACGGGATGTCCGGACGGGACACGGGCACGTCCATCCCCACGGGGGTCAGGGCTCGCATCCGCCACCCGGGGTCGACGCGTCGAACACGGGAGCGCGGGTCCGGCGTCTTGCGGCGTTCGTGGGACCGCGCGCCGGGGTCTGGGGTCGCGAAGCGAGCCCTGACGCCACACCCCTGAACCGACCGATCGCCACGCACAACCGTCGTCACCACGCGCGGACGCGAGCCTCAACCCTACGCCGCCGGAACCTCGATCGGCCCGAGCAGGACGACCTCGTGCTGGAGGTCGACGCCGTAGGCCTCACGTGCGCGACGGCGGGCCTCACCCATCAGCGCCAGGCAGTCGGCCGTCGTCGCCCCGCCCGCGTTCTCGACGAAGTTCGCGTGCCGCGGTGAGATCAGGGCACCGCCGATCCGGTGCCCCTTGAGCCCGCAGAGCTCGAGCATCCGGCCCGCCCCGAGCTCGCCCGGCGGGTTCTTGAAGACCGAGCCGAAGGTGCGCTTGCTCGTGGGCTGGGTCGCCTTGCGACGGGCGACCAGATCGGCGACCTCGGCCCGGATCTCCGCAGGATCCCGGGGCGTGAGCCTGTACTCGACCCGCGCGACGACCTGGCCGTGACGGAGCGCCGAGTGGCGATAGGAGAGGCCCAGCTCCACGGGCGTCAGCCAGCCCGACCCGTCGGCCGTGACGACGAGCGCTCGCTCGAGGATCGCCGCCCAGTCGCTCCCGTAGGCGCCGGCGTTCATCCACACCCCGCCGCCGGCGGTGCCGGGGATCGCGCACGCGAACTCGAAGCCGCCGAGCCCCGCGCCGCGGGCCGCGTGGAGGCACACCGCGTTGGCGGCAGCCTCCGCCGGCGGAGAGCAGCGTCCCGTCGACGTGGACGGCTGCGAGCTCCCCCTCGAGGTGGAGCACGACCGCGTCGACCCCCTCGTCGGCCGCGAGGAGGTTCGATCCGTTGCCCACGACCACCACGTCGTCGGCGTGCTCGCGGGCGGCGTGGAGCACCTGCTCGAGCTCGGCGAGCGTCCTGGGACGAGCGAGCGCGCGGGCCGGGCCGCCCGCCCCGATCGTGGTCAGGCGGGAGAGCGGGACACCGGACTCGAGCGGAGCAGCGCTCACGCGGCGAGCCCCTCGACGATCGCGTGGGCGACCTTCCACGGCTCGCCCACCCCCAGCGTGACCACGACGTCGCCCTCGCGGACGACGTGGAGCGCGAGGCTCGCCGCATCGGCGAGCGTCGGCGCCCACAGGCGCCGGGTCGGCGCGGGCACGTCGTCGAGCACCCAGCGTCCTGTCGTCCCGTCCCGCGGGGCGTCACGGGCTCCCGTCACCTCGGTCACGATCGCGACGTCGGCGAGGCCGAGGGCCGCGCCGAGCTCGCGGTGCAGCTGTCGGGTGCGCTCGAAGACGTGAGGCTGGTAGACGGCGACCACACGGCCGCTCCCCGCCTGTGCCCGCGCGGTCGCGAGCGTCGCGCGGAGCTCCGTCGGATTGTGGCCGTAGTCGTCGTAGACGACGACGCCGCGTTCCTCTCCGACCCTCTCGAACCGCCGCTCTGCGCCGGTGAAGCGGACGAGAGCCTCGAGGGCGGACTCGCGCTCGACGCCTGCCCGTACCAGCAGCGCGAGCGCGAGCGCGGCGTTCTCGCGGTTGTGCTCGCCGGGCACGCCAAGTGCGACGTCGAGCGGCTCGAGCTCCCAGGAGAGCACGACCTCGGGCACCGTCGCGAGCCACGAGTCGAACGCCTCGCGCAGCTCGGCCTCGGAGCCGTAGGCGGCGTGGTGGTCGAGCTCGACGTTCGTCACGCCCGCGAGCCGCGGGTGGAGGTCGAAGAGCGAGCGATCCGACTCGTCGCCCTCCACGACGAGCCACCCCGCGCCGATCCCGGCGTTGCCGCCGAGCTGCGGGATCACGCCGCCGACGATCCACGAGGGGTCGAGGCCGACCTCCCGCAGCACGAACGCGACCATCCCGGCCGTCGTCGTCTTGCCGTGCGCGCCCGCGACGACGATCGACGGGCGCGAGGCGACGAGCTCGGCCAGGAAGGCGGCTCGAGGGATGCCGTCGGCCCGGTGCGCGTGCGCGGTCGAGAGGATCACCTCCCAGCCCGCCGGAGGGCTCGGCTCGCCGCCGACGTCGATCTCGATCCCCTCGAGCGTCTTCATGAAGATCGTGTCGCGCAGATCCCAGCCGCGGACCTCGGCGCCCCAGGCCCGGGCGATGTTCGCGTAGGCCGAGAGCCCGGAGCCGCCGATGCCGACGAAGTAGAGCCGGCGCCCGTCGAGGGGAGCCGTGTCCGCCGCGGAGACGTGCGGGCCGCTCATCGCGCGCTCCCGCACCCGCGGCGCCCGGGGCGAGCCTGAAGCCACGCCCCTTCCGCCTCTCGGCCCGCGGCAGGCACCTCGGCGGCAGGGAGACCGACCGCACACGACCCGCAGCGCCGGTGAGGGGTCGCACGTATGGGACGCAGCTGAAGCCACGTCCCGCCATCGACAGGACCGAGAGCACGCGGCCCAGGCCCCGCCCCGTCGCCGACCGGCAGAGAGCCACACACGTCGAACGAAGCCGACGCCGAACCCGCGACGCGACGAGCGGCGCAGCAGGGACGTGGCTTCAGCCGCGTCCCTCGCCATCGGGAGGCGCGGCTCATCCGCCTCCTCCCGCGAGCTCGACGAGACGGTCGGCCACGGTCTCTGCGGCGTCCGGTCGCGCCAGGCCGAGCATCGCCTCGCGCATCGCGACGAGGCGATGCCGGGGTCGCCCAGCAGCTGGTCGACGAGCCCGGGCACCCGCGCGACATCGGCGTCCGGAACGACGATCGCTCCTCCCCCACGCTCGAAGTACTGCGCGTTGAGCGTCTGGTGATCGGCGGTCGCATGGGGATACGGCACGAGGATCGCCGGCGTGCCTGCAGCGGCGAGCTCCCAGACGGTGCCCCCTGCCCGCGACACGGCGAGATCGGCGGCCGCGAGCGCGTCGCCGAAGTGGTCGGTCTGGGCGAGCAGGACGTAGCCCGGCCGCTCGACCCGGGCGCGGAGTGCGTCGTGGTCGCGCTCACCGCAGATGTGGAGCACGGCGGGGCCTTCGGCTCCCCAGGCGCTGACGGCGAGCTCGTTGAGCGACCGGGCACCGGCGAGGGCGCCGAAGACGGCGACGACCGGGCCGTCGGCGGGAAGCCCGAACCGGGTGCGGCCCTCCTCACGCGTCGCCCCCCGATGCGCGCGCGGGATCGGCCGGCCGACGACCTCGTAGCGCGACGACCGTCGCCCGGGGATGTCGTACGCGAGGAGCACGCGGCGTGCCAGCGGCGCTGCGAGCCGGTTGGCGAGGCCGAGGTGCGCGTCCGCCTCCGTGAGCGCCGCCGGGATGCCCCGCAGCCGTGCGGCGAGGACCATGGGGCCGGCGACGTACCCGCCGCCGCCGAGGACGACGTCGGGACGGCGGCGCCCCAGGATCTCGAGACACGAGAAGGGCGCCCGCACGGCGTTCCACGCCGCCCGCACCAGCCGGGGCGAGAGCTCTCGGGGGAAGCCGGAGACCGCGAACGTGTCGAGCTCGAAGCCCGCCTCAGGCACCAGCCGCGACTCGACGCGGTCTGCCGTCCCGGCGAACGTCACGGTCACGCCGCGCTCGCGCAGCGCTTCCGCCACTGCGAGTGCCGGCCTTACGTGACCTGCCGTTCCCCCGGCCGCGATCACGCACACGAGCTTCGACGACGCGTTCATTCACAGCGATGTTAAGGAGGACCCCGACTCCGGCGAGCAGTACGAGCAGCGACGACCCCCCGTAGGAGACGAACGGGAGCGGGATTCCGGTGAGCGGAGCGATGCCGAGGACGGCCGCGAGGTTGATCGCGGCCTGCCCGGAGACCAGCGTGGTGATCCCGGTCGCCAGGCGTTTGCCGAAGGGGTCCTTGCACTGCAGGGCGATCCGGAACCCCGCCCACGCGAACGTCGCGAAGGCCGCGATCACGAGCGTCGAGCCGACCAGGCCGAGCTCCTCGCCGACGACCGCGAAGATCATGTCGGTGTGCGCCTCGGGCAGGAAGTTGATCTTCTGGATGCCCTGGCCGAGCCCCTCGCCCGTGACCCCGCCGGAGCCGATCCCGATGATCGCCTGCACGGTCTGGAAGCCCGAGCCCTGCGCGTCCTGCCACGGGTCGAGGAAGCTGAACACCCGCTCGCGCCGATAGGGCTCCATCCAGATCGCGAGCCCGCCGAGGGCGATCGTGAGGGTCGTCGCGAGCGCGAAGAGGCGCAGCGGCGTGCCCGAGACGAGCAGGATCCCGGCCACCATCACGAACAGCGAGATGGTCGTGCCGAGGTCGGGCTGGATCACGATGAGCCCTCCGAACACGGCGACGACGATCCCGATCGGCTTCATCAGCTCGCCCATCGTGCGCGGCGCGGGCCTGCGGGAGAGGACGGCGCAGACCCAGATGCAGACGGCGATCTTCGCGAGCTCGGACGGCTGCAGGCTGACGGGGCCGACGATGAACCAGCGGTGCGCCCCGTTGATCGACGGGCCGACGGCGAGGACGGCGACGCAGCCGACGAACGCGGCCACGAGCAGGACGGGCGCGAGCGAGCGCAGGCGGTGGTAGTCGAACCGCGAGAACGCCGCGAGGGCGACGAGCCCGGCCAGGGCGTAGATGCCCTGCTTGACGAGGAACCTCATCGGGTCGCCCGCGCCGAGGGCCGCCGAGGCCGACGTGGCGCTGAACACCATGACCAGCCCGAACGCGACGAGTCCGAGCGTCACCAGGACCAGGAGTCGCTGTTCGAGCTGGGTTCGGCTCACTCCCCGAGGTTCTGCACCAGCCGGCGGAACTCCTCCCCGCGGTGCTCGAAGCTCGTGAACTGGTCGAACGAGGCGCACGCCGGTGAGAGCAGCACGACCTCCCCAGGTGCGGCGGCTGCTGCCGCCGCACCTAGAGCGGTCGACAAGTCGCCCGCCTCGTCGTACTGCACGCCGGCCGCGTGCAGGGCCGCTGCGATCGCCGGTGCAGCCTCGCCGATCAGGTAGGCCCGGTCGCCCGGGGCGAACGCCGCAGCAAGCGGCTCGTAGGGCTCCGCCTTGCCGCGTCCGCCGAGGATCACGAGCTTGCGGGCGCCGGGGAACGAGGCGAGCGCGCGCAGCGCGGCGGCGACGTTCGTCGCCTTGGAGTCGTTCACGTAGCGGACGCCTCGCCGAACCGCGATCTCCTCGATGCGGTGCTCGACCCCGGGGAAGGTGCGCAGCGCCTCGGCGATCGCCTCGTCGGGAAGCCCGGCGGCCCGCGCCGCCGCGGTCGCGGCAGCGGCGTTCTCGCGGTTGTGCGCTCCCGGGATCGACGGCTCCGCCGGCAGGACGTCGTCACGGGCGAACTCGACGCGAGTCGCGCCGCCGGGGATCGCGGGGAATCCGGCCGGGACGACGGCCGTGTCGCCTGCCTCCTGTCGTGCGAAGAGACGGAGCTTGGCGGCGGCGTAGGCGTCGAAGGTGCCGTGGCGGTCGAGGTGGTCCGGCTCGAGGTTCGTCAGGATCGAGATCCGCGGGTGCAGCGTGTCCACCCCCTCGAGCTGGAAGCTGGAGAGCTCGCACACGAGCCAGGTGGCCGGGTCGACCGTCCCGACGAGCTCGGTGAGCGGCCGGCCGATGTTCCCGACCACCTCGGCGGGCACGCCGGCGGCGGCGAACATCGCGCCGAGCAGCGCCGTGGTCGTGGTCTTGCCGTTCGTGCCGGTGATGCCGACGAGCGGGTTCGTCAGCAGCCGCGCGCCGAGCTCGATCTCCGAGACCACGCTCACGCCCGCAGCACGGGCTGCGACGACCGGCGCGGCGTCCTCGGGGACTCCGGGGCTCTTCACGACGAGCTCGACGCCGTCGAGGAGCGCATCGTCCCACTCCCCGAGGTGCACCTCCGCGTCGATCCCGGCGACGTCGAGACCAGCGTCGCGGTCGTACGCGACGACGTCGTGCCGGTCGACCAGCAACGCGGCGACAGCCGCGCGCCCGGAGCGCGCGAGACCGACGACGAGTGTCCGCATGTGGAGAATGTTCGACACCGCTCTAAAGAATCCGGCGACCGGGGGAGTCTCTTCAGGGTAGATGGGCACGCTCGACCCACAGCTGGAGGATCTCTACCGCCGACGTCATCGCCAGTTCCACGCGATGCTGGCGTCCGTCACCGGAGACGCCGAGACGGCGCGGGACGTCGTGCAGGATGCGTTCGCAAAGGCGCTCCGCAAGCAGAAGGACTACCGCGGCAGCGGATCGCTCGAGGGCTGGGTGTGGCGCATCGCCCTGCGCTGCGCGATCGACTCACGCGGATCACGCGAGCTCGCCGTGGACGAGATCCCCGAGACGGCGTTCACCGAGCCTGTCCGCAACCCTGCGCTGCACGCGGCGGTGCAGTCGCTCTCGCCGCAACGGCGGCTCGTGGTGTTCCTGCGGTACTACGCCGACCTCGGCTACGAGCAGATCGCCGAGGTCGTCGGCATCGCCCCCGGCACGGTCGCCGCGACCCTCTCCCAGGCCCACGCCCAGCTCGGGGCGGCTCTTCGCACGGAGGAGGTGGTCTCGTGAGCGCGATGAGCGACGACCTGCTGCGCACCGAGCTCGAGAGGCTCGCGCCGGAGCCGATGCAGGCCGACTGGCTCGACGTCGTCCGACGCGCGCGGGAGCGGCGCCGGCGAACGCTCGTGCTCGCGGCGCTCGCCGCGACCCTTGTCGTCGCCCTCGTCGGCTGCACGGCGGTCTTCGGCCCGCGCGTCGTCTCCTTCGCCGACGCGGAGCCGTCGCCGCCCGAGGCGGTGGACTGGGTTGCGCTCGTGCGCCACGCGAACGCGATCACGGCGCCGGGGCTGCCCGACTTCGATCCGGCGCAGACCCGACGCCTGCTCGACGGGCCGTTCCACGGCGGCACGCTCGCCATCGACCTGACGCCGGCCGAAGGAGGGTTCTGCGTCAGCCTCACCTCCGCGCTGCAGATGTCCGCCGGCACCGCGACCGATTGCGTCGGCGCGGAGCGCCGCCGCGCCCAACCGGTGACCGTGATCGAGCCGGACGGTCGGGCGCGGGATGAGACGATCAACGACGAGGTGCGTGAGCAGGGCGCGACCTCCCTCGTCGGCTGGTCGACGCTGCCCGAAGCGACGCATGCCGTGGTGCGCTTCGAGGACGACACCGAGCGCGAGGTCGATCGGTTCCTCCGCGTGACCGCGCCGATCGACGCAGCGTTCTTCACGGCGGAGATCCCCGACGAGCTCACGCACTTCCCACGGCGTGCCGTCGAGCTCGTGGTGCTCGACGCAGGCGGGGACGAGATCGCACGCCAGGCGATCGCGAACGCCGATCCCGACGAGTGGACGTTCCCCCGGTTCGGTCAGGGAAACGGCGGCTTCCCGCCGGCTGCAGACGGCTCGAGGGCCGTGCTGCTGCGATTCCCCGGCACCGAGGCGACGGTGCGACTGGCACCCGCGAAGGGCGGGGTCACGTGTGTTCGCTTCCGCGACCGCCCGGGCCCGAGCTACGGCAGGCGCGTACCGCTGCCTCCGCCGGCCGGAGGATCGCGTGCCGATCATGCTCGATCGCGACGCCTTCTGGCCCGGCCCGGGCGCCGGCCCGGAGCACCCGGTCATCCTGTTCGGACTCGTCGAGGCGCCCGTCCGGCGCGTCGAGCTCCGCTTCCAGGACGCTACGCGCACGACCGTCGCGCCGAAGCGGAGCTTCGTCGTCTACGAGATCCCGCCACGGCATCACGCCCCCGGCACGCGCCTCGTCGGCGCGCGCCTGCTCGACGCGAACGGTCGGCTCGTCCGCGGCATCGTCTTCGACCCGACCACCCGCGACCTCTACCCCTGCGACGACCCCGTCGACCCGGGCCTCGGCCCGCCGGTCTGCCCCTGAGGCGAGAGGAGACCACATGCACCGCTTCGCACGACCCGTGAGAACCGCAGCGCTCGGCGCGGCGGTCCTCGGCCTCGCGCTCGTCCCGGTCGCGAGCGGCCGCCACGCCTCGTCCCCCCGGACGGTCCGACAGAGCCGGGAAGCTCGCTGCGTGCGTCCGTCAGGTCCGCGCCCAGACGCGCGGCGCTCGGCTACGAGGCGGGCGTCGTGCGCTGCGTGCGGCCGACCAGCGTCGCGACGCGCAGCGACGTGCGCTGGTCGACCTGCAAGGGCGGGCGGCGCCCCGGCCCCCGGCGAGCGCTGCGAGACCGGATCGGCGCGCATCGAGCTGCGCGCGACGGACACCGACTGGGAGTGGCGGCGAGGCGCGACGGGCTTCCCGCGCTGGGCCGAGCGCTGGCACCTCTACGGCAAGGGCACCGCGCGATGCACGCGCGCAGTCCATGGCCTCCCCGCCGGAGATCCTCGCGCGCAGAGCACGGCCCGGTCGCGATCGAGCACGTCGACTTCCTCATGCTGTGGCCGGCCGTCTCCCCTCCGGGGACGATCGCGCTGGGCGTCCACCCGGGGTTCTCGAACTGGTTGAAGACCACGCCGCCGCGAGATGCGCTCGCCCTCGACGCGCGAGCCTGCCGGACGTTGCTGATCCTCGACCTTCGCACTGCCGCCGCACGAGAGCGTCGCTGTGCCCACGCTCATCGATCCCGTCGGCGTGACAGTGACGGCGCGGGAGCGAGCCGTCGGACGGGTGCCAGAGGGACTTCCTACCGGCCTGGCGCCCCGTGGGCGGCCCGCTGGTCGTGCAGATCGACGGCCGGACGACCGCGACGTTCGCCATCGGCGCGCGACAGGCGGCCTGGATGATGAGGCTCGGACTCGCGCTGCTCGACTGCGGCCGCGCGCGCCTCGCGATCGCGCTCCTGCTCGTCTCCGCGTCGCTCCGCGAGCGACGGCGCTCGCGCATCCGAGCGCACCCCGGCGACACCGCCGTCCCCGACAGAGACTTGGAGGCATGCGTGCGGAGGCGAGCGCCGGGCTTCGACCGGATCTCAGCCGGACGGGAGCAGTCGTGCGCTGCGCGGCGCTCACGTCCGGCGAGATGCGCGTCGCCGTCCGCTGGACGACGTGCACGCGCTGGACGGCCGCCCCGGGCGAGCGCTGCGAGACCGGCAGCGCGCGCATCGCGTTTCGCGCAGACCGCGCGGAGGGAGACGTCATGCGGAGGCTTCCCACCCCACCCGGCGGCCGGAGCTGGCACATGCTCGGCTCGGGGACGGTGACCTGCACACGGGCGCGGCATGACCTCGCTGGCGGCGAGCCGGGCGCCGTCCGACGGTTCGAAGGGACGGTCGACCACCTCGACGGGGCTCTCTGGCCGGTTCGAGGGAACGATCGCGTCCAGACCGGCATCTCGATCGTCCGCGGCGGCGGCTACACCCCGGTCCCCGGGAGCTCGTCCCGAGACCAGTCGGCCTGCTTTCCGCTGCGCGCCGAGGTCCGCCCCGCCGCGCTCACCCTGCGCGTGTCGCGGCTGTTCGGCGACGCCGGTGGGCAGGTGACGCTGAGCAGGACGGTCGACCCGTCGCCGCCCGAGCTGGGGCGGCTGGTCGGCGAGGGGCGGCTCAGGCTCGTGGTCCGCGGACACGCGACCATGGCGTTCGAGGTGAAGGGGGCCTAGCGTGAGCGGTGGGCGAGCGCGATGGCTCAGGCGCGCTGCGCGACGACGATCCCGGCCACGATGAGCGCGCTGCCGAGCGCGATCGGGAGCGTCACGCTGTCGCCGAGCACGATCGCGGCCAGCGCGAAGCCGGACAGCGGCTGCAGGAACTGCAGCGTCGCGATGCGCTGGATCCCACCGCGGTCGAGCGCCCAGTACCACCCGACGTAGCCGACGATCGAGGTCACGACCGCGAGGAAGAGCACGGCGCCCCAGGCGGTCGCGTCGGCGTCCGGCCAGCCGTCCGTCGCGAGGAGGGCGGTCGCGAGCGGCGCGAGGACGACGGCCCCGAGCACCACGCCCCAGTACGTCGCTGCAGCGCTCGGCACCCCGCGTGGCGGGAGCATGGCACCCGCGACGTACCCGGCCGAGACGACGAGCGCGGCCGAGAGCACGATCAGGTCGCCCGTCAGCGTCGCGTCCCCTCCTCCGCCCGCGGCGCCCCGCCCGCCGATCAGCACCGACCTCGCCGGCCAGCGCGATCGCGCTCCCGATCGATCCAGGCACCGCCGGGCCGTCCGGCGGGCGACGACGCTCGCGTAGAGCCCCGGTGAAGATCGGCAGCGCCGCGAGGATCATCACGCCGTGCAGCCCCGACGTGCGCTCCTGGCCGACCGTGTAGACGACCGGGAAGACGACGAACCCGGCGAGGCCGGAGATCGCGAGCAGGCGGCGCGTCGGCGGTGTGCGCGGGAACGGCAGTCGCGCCTGCGCGAGGAGCGGCACGGCGAGGAGCCCCGCGATCACGGTGCGCAGCGTCGCCACGACGAGCGGCTCGAGATCCTCGAGCGCGAGCCGCGTCATGATCGGCGTCGCGCCCCACACGACCATCACGAGCACCGCGACGACGGACGGGCGCGGCCGCGCGCGAGGCCCGATCGGGCATCAGAGGTTGAAGCGCAGGTAGTAGCGGTAGTAGAGGACGAACCCGAGCGCGCAGAGGATCGCGCCGACGATCCAGAACCGCACCATGATCTTCGTCTCCGACCACGCCTTCATCTCGAAGTGGTGGTGGATCGGCGCCATCAGGAACACCCGCTTCCCGGTGCGCTTGAAGCTCGCGACCTGGATCATCACCGAGAGCGCCTCGATCAGGTAGATGCCGCCGATGAAGATGAGGAGCACCTCGGTCTCGGTCACGATCGCGAGCGTCGCGATCGCCCCGCCGAGCGCCATCGAGCCGGTGTCCCCCATGAACACCTCGGCCGGGAACGCGTTGAACCAGAGGAACCCGATCACTCCCCCGATCAGCGCGGCCGCGATGATCGCCAGGTCGAGGTACTGGTCGCTGCGGCTGCCGGGATCACCTGAGCGAATCCAGTCGATCGAGGCGATCGCCAGCAGCGTGAGCAGCGAGATCGCGCACGACCCTGCGGCGAGGCCGTCGACGCCGTCCGTGAGGTTCACGCCGTTCGAGGTGCCGGCGATCACGAGGAACAGGAACGGGAAGTAGAGCCAGTGCAGGTCGATGTTGACGTCGATCACGGGGAAGTAGATCTCGGTGTCCATGTAGCCGATGTGGGTCGTCGCCCACCCCACCCCGGCCGTGATCGCCAGCAGCCCGAGCATCTTCCAGCGGCCGTTCAGCCCCAGCGAGCGGCGCCTGCGCACCTTGAGGAAGTCGTCGGCGAACCCGATCGCGGCGCACGCGAGCGTCGCGAGCAGCACGGTCAGCCCGGGCCACGTGTAGGTCGACACGACGAGGAACGGCGCGGTCGCCGCGACGATGATCATCAGCCCGCCCATCGTCGGCGTGCCCTGCTTGACGAAGTGGTGCTTCGGCCCCTCCTCGCGGATCTGCTGACCGACGCTCTGCCGACGAAGCCATTCGATGAACTGGGGCCCGACCGCGACGGCGATCACCATCGCGACGAGCCCTGCGATCAGGACGCGGACCATGTCCTCGCCCTCTTCTCGATCCTCCCGGCGATGCCTTCGAGCCCGACGGCCCGTGACGCCTTCACGAGGACCGCGTCGCCGGGGCGGACGAGCTCCTCGACCTCCGCGAACGCGGCGGCGTCGACGATCCAGGCCGTGACGCCGGTCGCGCCGGCGAGGTAGGCCCGCGCGGCCTCTCCGACTGCGACCACGACCTCGACGCCCTGGGCCCGTCAGCAGCTCGGCGACCTCGGCGTGGTAGGCGGCGGCGTGCTCGCCGAGCTCCGCCATCTCGCCGAGGATCGCCACCCGACGCCGGCCCGCCGCGCGCTCGGCCAGGTCGTCCAGGGCAGCGCGCATCGACGTCGGGTTCGCGTTGTAGGCGTCGTTCACGACCACTCCGCCACCGGGCAGCGGGTGCACCTCGGCGCGCCACCGGGAGAGGCGGATCGCCGAGGCCCCCTCCTGCGCACGCTCGAGCGGGAGGCCGAGCGCGCGATAGGCGGTGAGCGCCGCCAGGACGTTCTCCGCCATGTGGCGCTGGTCGAAGGGCAGCTCGAGCTCCACGCTCGCCACCTCCTCACCCACGGCCCCGGGCACCTCGAACCGCCACGACGACAGAGCGGCGCCGTCGGATCCGGCAAGTGACACGGTGTTACTTGCCGGGGTCGCACGAGTCACCGCGGCCCGGTCGAACCGGCGGACGTCCAGGTCGCCGCGCCGCAGGTACGGCTCGAGCTCGGGGGCGTCAGCCGGCACGACCGCCACGCCTCCGGGCGGGAGGGCCTCGATCGCCTCGGCGTTCGCGCGGGCCACCTCTGCGACGCTGCCGACGAGCTCGAGGTGCTCCGGCCCGATCGAGCTGACCACGACCAGCTGCGGGCGAGCGACCTCGCACAGCTCGGCGATCTGCCCGAGACCGCGCATGCCCATCTCGGTGACGAGGATCCGCGTCTCGGGCTCCAGCCCGAGCGACGGTGAGCGGGAGGCCGATCTCGTTGTTGCGGCTCGCCTGGGCCGCGACCGTCGGCGTGACCGCGCGCGCAGAGGGCGGCGAGGGCGTCCTTCGTCGACGTCTTGCCGGTCGAGCCGACGACGGCGACGACGGTGGCGTCGATCGCGTCGCGCACGAGCGACGCGAGCGCTGCCAGCGCCGACTCCTGGTCGCGCGGGACGAGCGTCGCCGAGCCGGCGGCGAGGGCCTGACCGACGTAGGCCGGCCGGAGTTGAGCGCGACGAACAGGTCCCCGGGCCGCGCCGCCCGCGAGTCGTCGTGGATCCGGCGGACGACGCCGTCGGCCGGCGCGCCACGGAGCTCGCCCAGCTCGAGGCTCTCGATCAGCTCCCACTCGAGCGGGATCACGCGCTCACCGCTCCGCACGCGTCCGGCGCGCACATCCGTCCCTCACGACGCGTCTCTCGCCCGGAGGGCCTCGCGGGCGACCTCACGGTCGTCGAACGGCGTCACGATCCCGTCGCGCTCCTGCCCCTGCTCGTGGCCCTTCCCGGCGATCACGACGACGTCTCCCGCGACCGCCGAGGCGATCGCGCCGGCGATCGCCGAGCGTCGATCCGGATCGACCGCGACGTCCGTGCCGGCCCCCTGGAGGATGTCCTCGATGATCGCGAGCGGCTGCTCCGACCGCGGGTTGTCGCTCGTCACCACGACGGCATCCGCGCGCTGGCGCGCGACCTGTCCCATCAGCAGCCGCTTCTCCCTGTCCCTGTCTCCCCCCGCACCGAAGACCACGGTCAGGCGCCCGTCACCGAGCGGACGCGCGGCTCGCAGGACGTTGTCGAGCGCATCCGGCGTGTGGGCGTAGTCGACGACGACCGCGAAGTCCTGACCCTCGTCGATCCCCTCGAACCGGCCGGGCACGCCCGCGACGGCCCGGATGCCCGCGGCGATCGCGTCGTCGTCGACGTCGAGCAGCAGCGCACCCGCGACAGCGCCGAGCACGTTCTCGACGTTGAAGACGCCGAGCAGCGAGGTCTCGACGTCGATCCCTGCCGCGCGGAACGACGAGCCCCGCGGGCCCAGCTCGAGCCCGTCCGCCCTGACCTCGGCCTCGGGCCGGAGCCCGAACGTGACGAGCGGAGCCCGGGCCGACCCGGCGAGCTCGTCGGCGAGCCGTCGGCCGTAGGGGTCTCCGACGTTCACCGCCGCGGGAGGCGGGTCGACGCCGGTGAACAGCCGGCGCTTCGCCTGGAAGTACCCCTCCATGTCGCCGTGCAGGTCGAGGTGATCCTGCGTGAGGTTCGTGAAGACGAGCGCGTCGAAGCGCACCCGATCGAGGCGCCGGTAGTGCGAGCCGTGCGAGGACGCCTCCAGGGCGACCGCCTCGTCCCCCGCCTCGACCATCGCCGCGAGCAGCCGCTGCAGCTCGATGGACTCCGGCGTCGTGTGCGGTGCGTCGCGTCGCTGCCCGCCGACGATCCAGTCGACGGTGCCGATCAGCCCTGTGGGGCGCCCTGCCGCCTCCAGGATCGAGCGGAGGAGAAAGGTGGTGGTCGACTTCCCGTTCGTCCCGGTGACGCCGACGACCTCGAGACGTCGTGTCGGCTCGCCGAAGAACACGTCGGCGGCGACCGCCATCGCCGCCCGGCTGCTCTCCACCACGAGCTGCGGCACGTCGACGTCGAGCGGCCGCTCGACGACGAGCGCGACTGCCCCGGCCGCGATCGCGTCGCCTGCGAGGTCGTGCCCGTCGCGACGCGAGCCCGGCAGACAGAAGAAGAGCGCGCCCTCGCGCGACCGCGCGCGTGTCGTGCGCGAGGTCGCCGACGACGACCGGCGCCTGGCCGATCACGTCGCTCGGCGCGAGCGCACGGATCAGCGCCTCGAGCTCCATCGCGCCGGATTGTAGGCGCCGCGCCCGGCGGCTCCTCCCTCTGCGGTCAGCGACGCTCCAGGCGGTTCGTCCCTCGGCCCTCGTGCCAGGACTCGACGACGAGGTGGTCCGGCGGCTCGCCGAGCCGGACGACGACGACCTCGATCAGCTCGAGCCGGAAGAGCTCGGCTCCGGCGACCTCGTGCTCAACGCCGATCACGCGGCGGACGATCTCGGGATCGCGGATCTCCTCCGCGCGTCCCCCCACCTTGGCGTCACCCGTCCAGGCCGGCGGGTCGTCGGAGCCGCTGTGCAGCGCGAAGCGCGGATCACGACGCAGGTCCGCGGCCTTCACCGATCCGCCCATCATCCCGAGCCAGAGCTCGCCTTCGGCCTGTCGCAGCTCGATTCCGCTGATCCGCGGTGACCCGTCCTGCCGCAGCGTCGCGAGCGTCAGGTGGGTGTGCGCCCGGAGGTACCCGAGAGCGACACGCGCGAGATCGGGTGCCTCCTGCTCTACGGCCGACCATGCTGCCACCGGTCGAGGATACGCGCGTGGGCTACTGGGTCGTGCCGGCGCCTGCGGCGACGAGAGCTGCCTTCGTCTCGGGTGCGTCCGGCGGGACCTCGAGGTACTGGAGGGAGAAGCGCGCGATGTCGCGGAAGATCGGCGCGGCGACGACGCCGCCGTAGATGTCGCCGCGCGGCTCGTCGACCATCACGAGGATCGCGAGCTTCGGGTTCTTGGCGGGGACGAGACCGACGAAGGACGCGACGTACTTCGTCACGTAGCGCCCGTTCTCGGCCTTCTGCGCCGTTCCCGTCTTGCCGGCCACTGTGTAGCCGGGGATCGCGGCCTCGGTGCCCGTGCCCTCCAGGACGACGTTCCGGAACATGCCCATCATCGTGTCGGCCGTGTGGCGCGACACCACACGCTTCCCCTTCGCGACGCGCTGACGCTTGCCGCCGACCCTGTCGATCACGTGCGGCTGCGGCATGACGCCGCCGTTGCCGATCGCGGCATACGCGCTGACCATCTGCAGCGGCGTCACGGCGATGCCCTGTCCGATCGGGACGGTGCCGATCGTCGACCCCGACCAGTCGCTGTACGGGAGCACCATCCCCGCGCTCTCGCCGGGCAGGTCGACCCCGGTCGCCCGACCGAACCCGAAGCGGTCGATCCACGAGGCGAGGTTCCCTCCGCCCAGCCTCTGGGCGATCGTGATCGTGCCGACGTTCGAGGACTCGGCCAGGATCCGACGCACCGTCATCTGCTCGGCACCGCGGGTGTGCGCCTCGCGGATGACGCGGTCCGCGACCTGGATCGTCGGCTGCAGCCAGAACGACGTGAGCGGGCTCACCACCCGGTCCTCGAGCGCGGCGGCGATCGTCACGATCTTGAACGTCGAGCCCGGCTCGTAGAGGTCCGTGACGGCGCGGTTGCGGCGCGCGTCGGCGGGAGCGGCCGAGAACCGGTTGGCGTTGAACGTCGGTGCGTTCGCCATCGCGAGGATCGCCCCCGAGCGCGGATCCATCACGATCGCGGTCGCGCCACGCGCCCCCCAACGGGCGACCTCACGCGCCAGCAGCTGCTCGGTGCTCGCCTGGATCTGGTGGTCGATGGTGAGCGTCACGCTCTTGCCGGGTCGCTCGGCGCGGGACTTCACGACGTCGATCGGCTGACCTGCCGGGTCACGGATCACGATCTCGTAGCCCGGCCGTCCGGCAAGCCGCCCGTCGAGCGACTGCTCCAGCCCTTCCAGGCCCTTGTTGTCCGTGCCCGCGAACCCGATCACGTTCGCGGCGACCGAGCCCTGCGGATAGGTTCGCCGCTCCTCGGGGTAGAACCCGATCCCGCGGATCTCGCGCTTCCTGAGGGCATCCGCCTCGAGCGGATCGGCCTGCCGACGGAGGTAGACGAACCGCTTGCTCGGGTCGGCCAGCGTCGGGTAGATGGCGTCGGCATCGAGCCCGAGCGTCCGTGCGGCGGCGATCGCAGCGCGCTTCGGGTCGGCCAGGATCTTGGGGTCGGCGTAGACGGTCGTCGCCTGCTCGCCGATCGCGAGCGGCTCACCGGTCCGGTCGTAGATCGTCCCGCGGGCGGCCGGGATCTCGATCGTGTCGCGGTGCTGCCGCGACGCCATCGCCTCGTAGGCGGAGGCGTGCACCACCTGCACCCAGGCGGCCCGCGCCAGGGTCAGCGCGAACAACAGGCCGAACCCGACCAGCAGCAGGCGGATCCGGCGGTCGGAGCGCCGGTCGCTCACTTCGCGGCGGGCTCCAGCTTGACGTAGGTCGTGAGCGCCGGGTCGGCCTGCACCAGGCCGAGCTGCGACGCCGCCCGGTTCTCGATCCGCTGGTTCGCCGAGGCGGACGAGAGCTGAGCCCGCATCGTCGCGATGTCCGCCTTCAGCTGGGCCCGCTCGTGGCCGAGCCCGTCGAGCTTGACGTTGAGCTGGAGGACGACGACGTTGATCGCGACGATCCCGGCCAGCAGCACGCCCACCAGGAGGATCCAGAGCACGCCGCCGCCGAGCGGCGATCGTGCCGCACGCGTCCCGGAGCGCGACTCCTTGCGGCGGGCGGTGGCCCGCGCGTCGGCGATCGCCGACATCAGGCCTTGACCGCCGCTCGCAGCTTGGCCGAGGCCGAGCGGGGGTTGTCGGCGGTCTCACGCTCCGACGGGCGGACGGGGCGCGAGGTGAGGATGCGCACCTCCGGCTCCTTGCCGCAGATGCACACCGGGAAGTCGGGCGGGCAGGTGCAGCCGCGCGCCCTGTCGGCGAAGAACCGCTTGACGATCCGGTCCTCGAGCGAGTGGAAGGAGATGACCGCGATCCGGCCGCCCGGCCGGAGCATCCCGAGAGCGGCGGGCAGCGCGGCCTCCAGCTGGCCGAGCTCGTCGTTGACGGCGATCCGGAGCGCCTGGAAGACGCGCTTGGCAGGGTGCCCCTCGCCAAACCGCGCCGGCGTCGGGATCGCGAGCTTGATCGTCTCGACGAGCTCGCCCGTGCGCGTGAACGGCGTGTCGAGCCGACGTCGGACGATCGCCCGGGAGATCGGGCCGGCGTAGCGCTCCTCGCCGTAGCGGCGGAAGATCGTCGCGAGCTCCTTCTCGTCCCACGTGTTCACGATCTCGCGGGCGGAGACCTCGCCGGACGGATCCATCCGCATGTCGAGCGGCGCGTCGGTCGCGTAGGAGAACCCGCGCTCGGGCCTGTCGACCTGCATCGACGAGATGCCGAGGTCGAGGAGGATCGCGTCCGCGCCGACGCCGTTCGTCGCGAGCTGCTGCAGGACGACGGCGAAGTCACCGCGGAGGAAGCGGAGGTCGATCCCCTGGACGTGCGGCTTCATCCGGTCGAAGTACGTCTTGGCGCCCGGGTCGCGGTCGATCGCGATCAGCTTGCCGTCGCCGTGGAGGTCGTCGGCCAGCAGGCGGCTGTGACCGCCCGCGCCGAACGTCGCGTCGACGACGGTCTCACCCGGCCGCACCGCGAGGAGCTCACGCACCTCGTCGGCGAGGACCGGGACGTGATCAGCGCTTCTCGGCAAGACGTTCGGCAACATCGTCCGCGCTCCCTTCGACGGCCCGCAGGTGTGTCGCCCACGCGGCCCTGTCCCAGATCTCGAGGTGGTCGTAGACACCGGCGATCACCACGTCCTTGCCCAGCGAGGCGTGCCGCGCGAGCGGCAGCGGCACGAGCACGCGACCCTGCTTGTCGAGCTCGCAGTCCGCCATCCCGGCGTAGAAGAAGCGACGCAGGTCACGTGCCTCGCGCGAGAGCGAGTCGAGCTCCGACAGGCGCGACTCGACGTTCACCTGCCAGCCCTCCCGCGGATACACGTCGACCTGCCCCTCGAGCCCTCTCGCGAGGACGACTCCGTCCGCGAGCACGTCGCGGAAGCGAGCCGGCAACGTGAGCCGGCTCTTGTCGTCGATGGAGTGTTCGTACTCGCCGAAGAACATGATCGGGGGCCGTGGCCTCTTCCCACGGAGCCCCACTGTAAACCACTCTCTCCCACTTGGCAACCCCCACGGTCCACCCTCCCTCGTTCGAGGGAGCCTTCGGGTCACGGCCGGCGCACGCGGTCACCGCGGGCGAGGGAGCCCAGCGCAGCGTCGACGGCGCGCCCGAGGCCGAGCGCGCGGGCCATCCGCCCCGAGGAAGCGCAGGACGGTCGGCGGCGCGCGCGCCGCGAGCCCCGCCACTCTGTCGGGCGCTCCGCCGCCCCGCCTGTTTCAATGCTCCGGATGCGCGACGATGTCCCAACCGTCCTGACCCGGAGGCGACTCCTCGAGGCCGCCGGCGCACTGACCGCCATGGGAGTCCTCGCGCCGAGCGCTCTCGCCTCGCGCGTGGCCGGCGCGACGGCCGCCGCGCGGCTCGACGGCCCGCCGATCGCGCACAGCTTCGTCTCGCGCCCCGATCTCCGACCGCCGACGATCACCGTGATCGCGCCCGACCGGAGCCCGAACCCGGGCCACGTCTTCCTCGCGCCGTTCACGCTCCCCAACCCCCCGGTGCCGGAGGCGAGCGGCCCGCTGATCGTCGATCGCACCGGCGCGCCGCTCTGGTTCCGGCCGGTGACGGCCGGGACCGCCATGGATCTCCGGGTGCAGCGTCGTCGGGGACAGCCCGTGCTGACGTGGTGGGAGGGCACGGTCTTCGGCGGCTACGGAGGGAGCTGGATCGTCGCCGACCGGTCGTACCGCGTGCTCAAGCGGATCCGGGCGGGCAACGGCTACAAGGGCGACCTGCACGACCTCGTGCTCACCTCGCGCGGGACGGCGCTGATCACGATCTACAACGAGCTCCGCACGGACCTCACGGCGATCGGCGGGGCCGTGGACGGGCGGCTGGTCGAGGGGATCATCCAGGAGATCGACCTCCGCAACGGCGACGTGGTGCTCGAGTGGCACAGCCTCGACCACGTCGCCCTCGAGGAGACCTACGATGCCGCAGGTCACACCGCGACGGGAACGTCGACTACTTCCACCTCAACTCGATCGGGGTCGACCTCGACGGGAACCTGCTCGTCTCGGCCCGGCACACCTCCGCGATCTACAAGCTCGACCGGCGCACCGGCAAGGTGATCTGGCGGCTCGGCGGCAAGCGCAGCGACTTCAGGCTCGGGCCGGGCGTCTCGTTCGCGTACCAGCACGACGCGCGACGCCACGCGGACGGGACGCTCACCCTGTTCGACAACGTCGCCTCGCTCCCGACCGACACCGGGATCGCCTCGCGCTCGCTCCGCCTCGTGCTGAACGAGCGCGCGCGGACGGCGCGACTCGTCCGCACCTACGGCGTCGACGACGTCCGCACCGCCTGGGCGATGGGGAACGCGCAGCAGACGAAGGGTGGCGGCATGTTCGTCGGCTGGGGGATGTCGCCGGCGTTCACGGAGCTCTCCCCGAAGGGCAAGGTGCTCTTCGACGCGCGCTTCGATGCGAGGAGCGTGAGCTACCGCGCCTACCGCTCACCGTGGGTCGGGCGGCCCACGACTCGCCCCGACGTCGCGACGACGACGCTCGACAGCGGGCAGACGGCGGTGTACGCGAGCTGGAACGGGGCGACCGAGGTCGCACGCTGGCAGGTGCTCGCCGGGTCGAGCGCGCGTGACCTGCGCGTCGCGCGCACCGTGGTGCGCCGCGGGTTCGAGACGGCCGTCGCGCTGCCGACGCGGCCTCGCTACGTGAGCGTGGTCGCACTCGATCGCAGCGGCACCACGCTCGGCCGCTCGCTCACCGTCGCGACCGGCTGAGTCGCCGCTCTCGCCTCGCCGGACGAACACCACGGCTCGGCTTGCGGCCTCCTCGACGGAGGGAGCGCCCGGCTCAGCAGGTCGCCGAGGGAAGCTCGCCGAAGCGGTCGCGGTACGCGCCCGCGAAGCGCCCCAGGTGCGTGAAGCCCGCTCCTGCAGCCGCCTCCGACACGCTCGTCGCCGCACCGGAGCGCAGGAGCGCGCGGGCGCGCGTCAGCCGGATCTCGCGCAGGAGCGACGTCGGAGTCGTGCCGTACGCGCTGCGGACGACCTCCTGCACCTGGCGGACGCTGAGCCCGACCGCAGCCGCCACGTCCGCGACGCTCACCGGCTCGGCATGGTGCTCCTCCAGCCACGCGCGGATCCGGTCGGCGTGGCCCGGAGCCTCCGACCGCGGCGCGGCGAGCAGCGCCGAGTGCGAGTGCGGGGTGCCGAGGAGGATCGCGTCGACGAGCATCGACTCGAGCGCCCGCACCGCGGCGGGCGGCGCCGAGGGGTTCGCGGCCAGCATCTCCCCCACGTGACGCCAGGTCGAGTCGAGCATCCGCGTCGGCATCGCCGAGGTCGTCCAGCGAGGCCCGAACTCCACCGGCGCCCGCCGCACCCCTGTGAGCCGCGTGACGGCACGGTCGAGCAGCGCGCGGTCGGCGGCGATCACGATCGCGCCCGCGTACGGGTCTGGACGCATGATCGTCGGACGGTCGTCGGCGAGGACGAACCCCTCCCCTGCGACCGTCCGCTCGACGTGCGTGCGCACGCCCATCGGCCCGAGCGGGACGGTCACGGCGACGCGATCGCCCGTCGGCGGCGCCTCGACGACGACCGGGCCGCCGTAGCGCACGAAGACGAGGTTCACCGACCCGACGGCCGTGCCGTTGACGACGCCGTCGAGGAAGCTGCCCCGCGGGATCACGTCGTGCCCGACGGCGAGGTCGGCGACGGCGTCGCGCAGGACCTCGGCGTTCCGGCTGCGGACGCGGTGGTGCGCGGCGAGCGGGGCGACGGTGCTCAGGTGACCACTCGCCCGAGGGTTCGGGGCCGTGTCGGGACCCGCGCGACGCGGGTCCCGACCTGCCACCAGGTCGTGCTCAGGCGGGCTGCCTGACCCCCATCGCCTCGAGCCGCGGGAGGACCTCCTGCGCGAAGTACTCGAGCTCGGAGACATAGTCGACGAACGATACTGTCATCCCGGCGAAGCCCGCGTCCCAGAAGCGCTTGATCTCGTTCGCGACGTCGTCGGGCGACCCGATCAGCGGGCAGACGCCGTGACCGCCGGCGAAGCGCCCGCGGAACATCGCGAGCATCTCGGGCGTGAACGACTGCGCGTACATGCCCTGCAGGGTCATCAGGTTCTCGACGGCGTCCCAGTCGGCGTTCTCGTCCGCGTACCAGCGGTGGAACTCCTCGGCCTCCTCCTTCGTGGGGCGGCAGACGACGTAGGACGGGCGTGAAGACTCCGACCTCGCGGCCGTAGGTGTCCCGCGCGTTCGCCTTCACCTGCTCGACGACGCCGGCCCCGTCCTCGGGCCCGCCGACGACCGTGAAGACGACGTTCGAGTTGCGCGCGGCGAAGTCGCGGCCCTGCGGCGACGACCCGGCGTTGAGGATCGGGAGGAGCCCGTCGTAGGGCTTCGGGCTCGACTCGACGCCCTTCAGGTCCCAGAAGCGGCCGGGGATGTCGTAGCGGCCCTCCTCGGTCCAGAGCCGCTTCACGACCTCCCACCACTCCTGCGCCATCGCGTAGCGGTCGTCGTGGTCCTGCGGCAGGTCGACGCCCATCGCGTCGTACTCCGGCTTGTTCCAGCCGGCGACGATGTTGAGACCCGCGCGGCCCTCGCCGATCTGGTCGACCGTCGCCATCGCCTTGGCGGTCACGACGGGATGGTTGAACGCGGTGTGCACGGTCGCGAAGGCGACCACGTTCTCGGTGTTGGAGACGATCCCCGCGGCGAGGGCGACCGGGTCGAGCACGCCCTCGTGGAAGTTCGTGTCGCCGCCGTAGCCGATCCAGCGGGCGATCGGGAGCATGAAGTCGATCCCCGTCGCGTCGCAGACCTTCGCGAGCCGGAGGTTGTCGTCCCAGGTCGCCTTCCAGCGATCCTCGATCTTCGTCACGGCCATCCCGGACGAGCAGTTCGCCGAGAACGTGCCGAGCTTCAGGCCCTTGCCGTCGAGCAGGCGCTTCGTCAACGAGGTCTCCCTTCGGATCGTGGGTCGGTTCGGTCGGTTCAGTCGGTGAGGCCGCGCATGCGGCCGGCGTGCAGCACGAGCGGTGGGCGGTCGGTCACCCGCGTGGCCACGACGCGCCCGACGAGGATCACGTGGTCGCCCCCGTCGTGCTGCGCGTGCGCCGCGCACTCGATCACGGCCGCGGCCCCGTCGAGCAGCGGCGCGCCCGTGGCGCCCCTGTGGACGTCGAGCCCGGCGAACTTCTCCTCCCCCTTCTTCGCGAACTGCCAGGCGAGCGCCTCCTGGTCGGCCGCGAGCAGGTGCAGCGCGAAGCCGGGCGCCTCGAGCCAGACGTCGAGGCTGCCCGAGCGCCGGTCGACGCTCCACAGCACGAGCGGCGGATCCTGCGACACCGGCGCGAGGCTGACCATCACGAGCCCCGCGTCACGGCCGTCAGGGTGCCGGGCCGTGACGACGACGACGCCGGTCGCCCACGCACCGGTCGCGGCGCGGAGGGTCGTCGGCGTCCACGGAGGGAAGCGCGGCCGGGTCGGTCGCCATCCCGTGATCGTGGCATGTCACGGGCGTCACGCTATCCGGATCGCGCGGATCGGCCGTCCACATCGCGCGGCCGCCGGTTGTCCAAGGCAGGTTGACCGACTGTCATCTCCCTGTCGTCGCGTGGTCTCCAGACTCGAGTCTGGCGGGCACCGCCGGGCCTCGGTCGCACACGAGCTCCCGCCCTCCGTCCGGATGACGATCAGTCGAGAGCGACGTTGCGCGCCGGCGCGACGCCGCGCGCCGGTCAACGCCGCCGCTCCGCACCGCGCGGCGAAGGTCACCGCGTCGTGCGCCTCCCGCCCGGCGCCGAGCGCGAAGGTCAGCCCCGCCATGAACGAGTCACCCGCCCCGTAGGTGTCCACGAGCGGGCCTGGCGGCTCCGCTGCGACGTACGGGCCGCCCGGCTGCATCCAGCCGCCGAGCCGCCCGGAGGTCGTGACGACGAGCGCGGCTCGGGGTCGAGGTCGCCCGGGTGGTAGAGCTCGTCCTCGTCTCCCCCGCTCCCGATCAGCGCGTCGACCTGCACGGCTGCGCGTTGCAGCGTCGCGAGGTCTCGTGCCGTCGCGGTGAGCACCGCGCGCCCGACGGGCCTCGACGGACGGCGTCGACGTCACCTGCGACGAAGAACACGGCGTCCATGCCGGCGAGCTCGTGCCACGGCAGCCGGTCGTCGTGTCCACGCGGTCGGAGCTTCGGGCCGACGGTCGTGATCGTCCGCTCGCCACCGGCGTCGCAGTGGACGAACGCCCACCGCGTCGGCCGCTCGTCGATCGCCGCGTGGACGATCACACCGCGCGCCGTCGAGCTCCTCGCGCGCGCGTGTCCCCAGCTCGTCGCCGCCGAGCACGGTGAAGAGGTGCGCCTCGTCGGCGAGCAGCGCGAGCTGGATCGCGGCGACGCCGCCGGCGCCGCCCGCCTGCTCCCACTGATCGGTCGAGTGCTCGATCTCGCCGGGCCGAGGAACGTCCTCGACGAGGGCGAAGCGGATCCACTCGACGTGGCCGACGACGGCGACGCGCATGCTCCGAGTCTGCCCAGATCAGAGCAGGAGCCGGTGGGTGCGCCTGCGTCACGGCCGACGGTGCGACGCCGAGCTCGTCGCGAAGTCGCAGCCGGAGCGCGTCGTAGGCGAGCAGCGCGTCCGCGCGGTTGCCCTGCCCGGCGAGGATCTCCATCAGGAGCCGCGTGCCGCTCTCGCGCAGCGGCGCGAGCTCGACGAGCCGGCGGGCAGCGCGCTCGGCGGTCGCCGTCTCGCCGCCGCCGATCCGGAGGGACGCGAGCCCGGCGAGCTCGAGCGCGCGCACCAGCAGCGAGCCGGCTTCCCTGCGCCGTTCCTCGCCCACGGAGCCGTCCTCGCCGGGAGGAACCGCCGGTCGCAGACGTGCTGGACGAGCCTGGCGGGACCCCACGCAGCCGTCCAGTCCTCTCGAGCGACGGCGCTCTCGGCCCGATGCAGCGCCTCCTGGGCGGCCTCGAGGTCGACCCAGGCGTCCGGCGGGCAGCTCGATCCGCACGCTCGAACGACCGTCGACCGGAACGACGCGCCTGACCTTGGAGAGGAGGGCGCTCAGCGCCGACTCGGCTGCGTCGGGTGCCGGGCCTGCCCAGAGCAGCTCCACGAGCGCGGCGCGCGTGACCGCCCGTCGACGCTCGAGCACGAGGTAGGCGAACAGCAGCCGGCCCTGACGTCCGGGCAGCCGGTCGTCGACGCGCTCCCCGCGAGCCGGGCCACGAGCGGACCGCACAGCTGGATGCGTGTCTCCGAGCCACGCCACGACGCTATCCGAGACGCCAAGGTCGCGCCAAGGTTGCACGCGAGCACGTTCCCGATACTCACCGGCGTCAGCGACGAGGAGGTGACACGGTGGGCAAGCGGATCGATTGCGAGTGCGGTGAGGTCGTGAAGGCGGACACCGACGACGAGCTGCTCGAGAAGGTCGGCGCACACGTCGAGCGCGACCACCCCGAGCTCGTGGGAAAGCTGAGCCGCGAGGACGTCCTCGGAATGGCGGTCGAGGACGACTGACAGATCGTGCCGGGTCGGGTCGGAGCGCGCCGCCGGCCCGACCTCACACACGGGCCTCCCGGGCGTTTCCCCGATGATGGAGGCCGTGGCGACGATCCCGCCGTTCGAGCGCTTCTACGCCGAGCACTGCGACGAGGTGCTCGGGCTGCTGCGTCGCAAGCTCGGCCGCGACCGGGCCGACGACGCGTTCCAGGAGACGTTCCTGCGCGCCCTCCGGGCCTACGACCGCCTCGACCACGGCGAGCACCTCCGCGCCTGGGTGCTGACGATCGCCTCGCGCGTCGCGATCGACGTCCACCGTCGCACCCGCCCGACGGGCGAGATGCCCGAGCTCCCGCACCTCGAGGACGCGACGCCCCGCCTACGAGGATCTCGGCGAGCTCACCGACGGCCTGCCCGCCGAAGGAGCGGGCCGCCGTGGTGCTGCGCTACGGCTACGACCTCACCTACGACCAGATCGCGACGGCGCTCGACTCGAGCCCTGACGCCGCCCGGCAGGCGGCCTCCTCCGGCGTCCGACGACTGCGCAAGGAGGACCGACCGAATGACCGTCCCGACCGACCTCGACCGCCGCTTCCGGGAGGCCGCAGTCCGCAGCGGCCTGCTCGACGCGGCCTACGACGTGTCGACAGCCGAGATCGGCCCGCTCCTCGTCGGCGACCACCGACCGCGGCCTCGCACGGCATCTCGTTCGACCCCGACCCCGAGCAGCATCTCGAATGAGCTCTCGCACGACTCGCCGGCCGGAGCGTCCTGCGGGCGCCGCGGCAGGTCGACGAGACGCGCCGCGAGCTCGACGAGTACTTCGACGGGCCGGCGCACTGCGTTCGATCTCGCGCTCGACCTGCGCGACCTGACGCCGTTCACCGAGCGGGTCCTGCGCGAGCTCGCGCTCGGATCCCGTTCGGCCAGACGGCGACCTACGCCGAGCTCGCCGCTCAGGGTCGGGAACCCGAAGGCCTCGCGCGCGGTCGGCATGACGATGAACCGCAACCGCATCCCGATCGTCCTGCCGTGCCACCGGTGATCGGCGCGAACGGCAGCACTCGTCGGCTACGCCGGCGGTCTCGATCGCAAGGTGGCGCTGCTGCGGCTCGAGGGCGTCCTGCTCTGACCCGGCGGGTCGGTCGACGCGATCGCGCAGCAGCGTCGCGGCCAGGACTGCCGCGAGCGCTGCCAGCGCGGAGATCGAGACGACCACGACGCGGAACGTCTCGATGCCCGCGGCCCGCGACGATTCCGACGAGGTCGGGTCGAACGGCGCGTCGCCGAGCCCTCCTCCCCGCGAGAACGCCCACGCGGCGAGCGCTCCGACGGCGGCGACGGAGAGCACCCCTCCGACCCGGGCCGACGTCTGGTTCAGCCCCGACGCGACGCCGGCGAGGTCGGCAGGCGCCGGAGCGAGCGCGGCGGCGGTGATCGGCGCGACGACGGCCGGCAGGCTGACCGCGAAGAGCCGACAGCGCGACGACGCCCCACGTCCACACCCCGTGCCGGTCGTCGATCGGGAGCAGGAACAGCACCGAGACCGCGACGCCGAGACTGCCCCAGCGCGATCGGACGCCGCGGGCCGATGCGATCCGCCAGCGACCGTAGGACGGCGCGAGCAGCACGAGCCCGACGCTCGGCAGGGAGAACACGAGCCCCGAGACGAGGGGCGAGAAGCCCGAGGAACTGCAGGTACACCGGCAGGAAGAGAAGGTGCGCGGAGAGCGCCGCGTAGATCACGAGCGTGACGAGGTTCGCCGCGGCGAGCCCCGGGCCGCCGCAGGAGCGCGCGGTGGGACGAGCGGTTCGGGAGCCCTCAGCGTCCACACGACGAGGGCCCCGAGCGAGGCCAGTCCGATCAGCGCGGCGCCCGCCACGACCGGCCGGGCTCCGCGTCTGCGCCTCGACGAGCGCGAACGACACTCCGACGAGCCCGATCATCGCGAGCGCGGAGCCGACGAGGTCGAGCGTCCCGCGCCCGACCGAGCGCTCTCCCTCGACCGTTCCGGCGAGCGCGAGCGCCACGACGACCACGGCGAGCGGGACGTTGATCAGGAAGATCCAGCGCCAGGAGGCCTGGGAGACGAGCAGGCCGCCGAGGGCGGGCCCGCCGATCGTCGCGATGCTCGTGAGGGACGTCCAGAGGCCGATCGCGCGTCCCGCCGACCCGGCCCAGGTGACGCGGAGCAGGGCCAGGCTCGTCGTCGTGAGCACGGCGCCGCCGACGCCCTGGAGGCTCCGCCCGGCGATGAGCCACGCCTCCGGTCCGCGCAGCGCGCTCAGCAGCGACGCACCCGCGAACAGGACCGTGCCGCCGACGAACATGCGGCGCAGCCCGACGCGGTCGCCGATCGCGCCACCGAGGAGGTAGAGCGCCGAGAGCGAGAGCGCGTACGCCAGCACCACCCACTGCTGCCCCGAGAGACCGAGCCCGATGTCCTCCTCCATCCGCGGCAGCGCGACGATCACGATCGTCGTGTCGAGGAACGCGATCGACGAGCCGAGCGACGTCGCGACAAGCGTCAGCAGTCGGGCGCGGCGCATCTCCCGGACGCTACGCGACCGGGCCCGGCCGGCGGCCGCGGCGGGCGGGATCAGGCGCCGTCGTAGACCGTGCCGCCACGCTCGACGTAGAGCCGCAACACGTCGACTGCCGCCTCGCGCAGTCCTCCGGCCTCGAGGCTGATGCCCCGGCGGCGGAGGTGACGGACCGCGTCGCGCAGCGCCGGCCCCTCGTCGAAGCCGAGCTCCTCGGCGTCCTCGCGGTGCGCCGCGAACACGACCCGCGGCACCCCGCTCCACACGATCGCGCCGAGGCACATCGCGCACGGCTCGCACGACGTGTAGAGCGCGTACCGCGCCGGCCCTCCGGCGAGCGTGCGAGTCGAGAGCCGCGCCTCGGCCTCCGCGAGCGCCACGATCTCGGCGTGCGCGAGCGAGCTGTCGAGCCGCTCGACGCCCGCGACGCCCACGGACAGCAGCGCGCCCGTGCGCTCGTCGACGATCACCGTGCCGAAGGGGCCGCCCGTGCGACAGAGGACGTTCTCGCGCGCGAGCTCGACGGCCAGCCGCAGCCGCGCGGACTCGTCCGGAAGCCGCGAGTACACCGCGAGGACCTCCTCCGCCCAGTGCGGATTCGCGATGTGCAGCGGCGGAGCCGACTTCGGCGAGCCGTGGGATGTGATCGCCAGCGGCGACGAGCGCATGTGCACCTCCCTGATCTGCCCCAAGCATCACACCCGGTCGCTGCGGGTTCATCCGTACTCCGACGCACCCCGGGCACGCGTCACTACGGACGCTCGCTCCGCGTAGGGCCGCGCCGCACGCGCCCGGGAGGGCTAGTCGACCAGCCGATACCCGACGCCCCACGCGTTGCACGACGAACCCCTCAGCACCCGCGTCGTGGAGCTTGCGGCGAAGCCGTGAGGCGTGCGAGTCGACGGTGCGGGTGCGGATGCCGCCCCTGATCGCCCAGACGTCGCGCAGGAGCTCGGCCTTCGTGAACACGCGTCGCGGATCGCTGGCCAGCTTCGCCGCGAGCTCGAACTCGCGGGCCGAGAGCCGCACGGGCAGGCCGTAGACCCGGACCTGACGTGACCGGTGGTCGACCGTCACGCAGTCCACCTCGACGACGTCGGCTTGCCCGAGGCTCGTACGCCGCACGAGCGCGCGGAGCCGGGCGCGGAGCTCGAGGTAGAGGTGGCGCTCGACGACGTCGTCCGCCCCGCTCTCGAGCGCGCGGACGCGCTCGACGGCGGTCGCATCGGGCTCGGTCAGGACGATCACCGGGACGTTGCGATCCCAGGTGCGACCGGGCTCGCCCGCCCTGAGGCGTCGGCAGAGCTCCGGCTCGGCGGCGATCACGACGTCCGGCGAGACGCGCTCGGCGAGATCGAGCGCCTGTCGGGGCCAGCCGGCCCCGAAGACGGTGAACCCGTCGTCGCGCAGGTGTCGCTCGAGGAGCTCTCGATGCTCTTGCTGGGTCTCGGCGAGCAGGACGGCCGCGTGACGCATGGAGCGAGCCTAGGTGCCGTCTCACGCGGGCGCCAGATGTCCGTTGCGCCAGGTGTGCGGCGATCCGTGCACAGCCGTCCTCACGGGGCACGGCGCCGGAGGGCAGCTCAGAGCTCGGTCGCCGCGAGCAGCGCGTCGATCCACACCTGCGCCGCCTTGGCGCGCCGGTAGTGGCGGTGAACCCCGCCCTCGAGCGCGAACCCGATGCCGCCGTGCACCTGGACGGCCTGCGCGGTCACCTCACGACACGCCGATCCTGCCCACGCCAGCGAGGCACGTGGGAGGCCCGGAGGCGCACCGGCCGCCTCCCACGCGACGAGCGCGAGCGCATCGCGCTCGAGCGCCGCCTCGGCGAGACGACCCTGCACGACGGGGAGCGCCCCGAGCGGTGCGCCGAACTGCTCGCGGCTGCCGACGTGGGCGAGCGCCAGCTCGAGCGCCGCGTCGGCGAGCCCGGCCAGGTACCCGAGCGTCGCGGCTCCCCACACCCGCAGGCGCTCCTCCGCCGACTCGACCGGCTCCGCGTCCCCGACGATCGGCGACGACGTCCGGATCGTCCCGAGCCCGTCGAGCGTCGGCTCCTGCACCGCGGTGCCTGCGTCGATCGTCGCCGAGACGAGCGTTCCGCCCACGGCGAGCGCAGCGACCGGCGCCCCCGTGCCGTGCCGGACGCGGTCGCCGAGGGCGAGCGGCGCCCCGAGGGTCGCCTCGTCGACGAGGCAGAGCGGCGCGACCGCGCGGCCGAGCTCGACCGCACCGGCGACGGCCGGCCGGAGGAGCTCCTCGTCGCTCCACAGCTCGCCCCACCCGAGCTCGACGAGCCGTGCGGCCAGGGCGTCGTCGCGATCGTCCCACCACGTTCCGAACACCGGCTCGAGCGGCGCCTCCCAGCCGCCGAGGGCGCCGCGGACGGAGTCGGCGAACAGCGCGACCTCCGGGTCGACCCCGAACCTCACGCACCGACCTCCCGCAGGACCTCGTCGGTGTGCTCGCCCAGGAGCGGAGCCGGCCCGAGCGGCGGCGACGACCCCGGCAGCGCGAACAGCCGACCCAGCAGCGTGACGACGCCCAGGCCGGGCTGGTCGACGTCGACGAGGAGCTCGTTCGCGCGGATCTGCGGATCGGCGTGCACCCGCTCGCGAGCGTGCACGGGCCCGCACGGGATGCCGCGCTCTCCGAGCCGTTCCAGCCAGGTCGCGATCGGCTCGGCCCGCAGCGCGCGCTCCGCCTGTGTCGTGACCGCCCGCTTGACGGCGACGACCGCGGGGTCGGCGGGGAGCAGGTCGGGTGCCGCGATCGTCGGATCGTCGAGGCCGAGGAGCTCGGCGAGCGCCGCGCGCTGACCGTGGTTGAGACAGGCGACGGCGAGGAACCCGTCGGACGCCTCGTAGCATCGGTAGTACGGGTTGGTCGCGAGCCCCGTGGCGATCTCGTCGGCGCGCGCGGCGAGGTCGGCGGCCGTTGCGGGGATCGGCCCTTCCGACGTCTCGCCCTCGAGCCACACGAGATCCTGGATCTGCACAGCGAGCGCGGCCGCGAGCAGCGACACCTCGACGCGCTCACCCACCCCGGAGGACCGGGCGCGCACGAGCGCCGCAAGCGTTCCGGTCGCGAGCAGGAACCCCGCGGTGAGATCTGCGAGCGGCACACCACCGGCTCGGACCGGCACGGCGTCACCCGGCGACGCGTGAGCGGTGAGCAGGCCGGAGCGTGCCTGGGCGACCAGATCGTAGGCCGGCGAGGTGGCCAGAGGCCCGCGCGCGCCGAACGACGTCACCACGCCCATCACGAGCGCCGGGTGCAGCGCGTGCAGCTCCTCCCAGTCGAGCCCGAAGGCCCGCGCCCGCTCGGGCGGCGCGTTGTGCAGCACGACGTCGGCGCGGCCGAGCAGGGCCTGCAGCGCGGCGCGGCCGTCGTCGCTCTTGAGGTCGACCGTGACCGACCGCTTGCCGCGGTTGAGGGGAACGAAGAAGCGGCCGAGCCCGCCCGGCAGGGGCATCGTGCCGCGGTACGCGTCGCCCGCCGGCGGCTCGACCTTGACGACGTCCGCGCCGAGCTCGTGCAGGAGCGAGCCGCAGAGCGGCCCCGCGACGTACTGGGTGACGTCGACGACGCGGACGCCCTCGAGGGGAAGGCTCATCGCAGGCCGAGCCCTCTCCGGGCGATCACGAGCTTCTGCACGTCGGAGACCCCGCCCGCGATCGTCGACCCTGCCGAGGCCCGGTACAGCGCAGCCGCTCTGCCCTCGACGACCGCGTCCGCCGACCCGTCTCCGAGCCCTTCCAGCCCGAGCAGGTCGACCGTGGCGTCGCCGACGGCCTGGACGACCCGTGCGCCCGCGAGCTTCGCCAGCGCAGAGGTCGAGCTCCCCGGGAGTCCACGGTCGAGCACGTCCGCCGCCCGGAACGACAGCAGCCGGGCCGCGCCGAGCTGCCCGCGGAGGCGCTCGAGACGGGCTGCCGCGGCCCTGTCGAGGCGATCCGTCTCCTGCAGGCGCGCCTCGGTCGCGTCGAGCACCCACGCGGCGCCGCCGAGCTTCTCCGCGGTGATCCGCTCGAAGTCGAGGGTGTACATCAGCACCTCCCACCCCCCGGCCCGCTCGCCGACGAGGTTGCCTGCCGGGATCCTGACGCCGTCGAGGAAGGTCTCGCACAGGAACCCTCCCCCGAGCGTGCCGAACGTCCGCACCTCGATGCCGGGCGTGTCCATCGGGCACACGAGCACCGAGATGCCCCTGTGGCGGGGTCGGTCGGGATCCGTGCGCACCGCGAGGTAGATCCAGTCGGCGAGCTGCGCGCTCGACGTCCAGAGCTTGTGGCCGTTCACGACCCAGGTGTCGCCGTCGAGCTCGGCCCGCGTGCTGAGCGCGCCGAGGTCGCTGCCCGCGCCGGGCTCCGAGAAGCCCTGGCAGAAGACGAGCTCCCCCCGCGCGATCGGCGGCAGCAGCTCCCGTGCGAGCGCAGGGGCGAAGCGCTCGATCGCAGCGCCGATCGTCTTGTACGAGAGCAGGTACGACGAGAGCGGCAGCCAGTGGTACCCGAGGATCTCCTCCACGAGCGTCGCGTCGAGCCGCGAGAGACCACGCCCACCGAGCGCCTCCGGCCACGACAGCCCGATCCAGCCGGCCTCGCCGAGCAGTCGGTTCACCTCACGTGAGTCGCCGTCGGACAGCATCCCCTGGCGACGCCATTCCGGATCGGCCTCGAGCACCGGACGCACCGACGCGCAGAACGCTGCCGCCTCGTCGCGAAGCGCGCGCTGCGGGGGTGTCAGGCGGAGGTCCACGGCACGACGATCCTAGAGGCTCGATTCGCATTGGGACGATGACTGGGGCGGTTCTGCAACAAGGCGCGTGGCGGCCGAGGACGACGGCATGGCGGGTTGCCTCGACGTCGGACTCGGCGGACACGATCCGCAGCGTGCTGGGCCGTGTCCAGACGTGTCCCAATGCGCATCGAGCCTCGAGGGCTCGATACGCGCCACGTGCGCCGGGGAGCGTGCTGCTCGTGGTGCGATTCGCCTCCCTGCCTGGCGAGCGGTGCCCGGGGAGCCGCCTCGGGCCTCCGGGACCTGAGAGGATGCGCGGCCATGGAGCACCGCCGCGCCTGGATCCCGCTCGCCGACGGCACGCGCCTCGCCGCACGGCTGTGGCTGCCGGACGAGCGACCCGCGCCCGTCGTGATCGAGGCGCTCCCCTACCGGATGGACGACCTCACCTCGTCGTACGCCTCGGAGTACGAGCGCCTCTGCGAGGAGGGAAGCCTGGCCGTGTGCCGGGTCGACCTGCGCGGCACCGGATCGTCGGACGGCATCGCCGAGGACGAGTACCCGGCCCAGGAGCAGCAGGATCTCGTCCAGGTGATCGACTGGCTCGCCGCCGAGGACTGGTGCAACGGCTCGGTCGGGATGTACGGGACGTCCTACTCCGGCTTCAACAGCCTCCAGCTCGCCTGTGAGCGCCCGCCTGCCCTCAAGGCGATCTGCGCGATCTTCGCGACGGACGATCGCTACTCGGACGACGTCCACTACTACGGCGGTGCGTTGAAGGCGATCGACCTCGTCGACTACGTGACGTACATGGTGACCTCGAACGTCCTGCCTCCCGTGCCGGCGATCGTCGGTCCGACCTGGCGTGACACGTGGGCCGAGCGGTTCGAGCGCACGCGCCCGTGGGTGCTCCGCTGGCTCGAGGAGCAGGTCGACGGCCCGTACTGGCAGCACGGCTCCGTGCGGATCACCGACCGCGCCGGCGGCTGGAGCGGCTACGAGCGGATCACGTGCGCGACGATGCTCGTCGGGGGCTGGGCGGACGGGTACCGCAACAACAGCTTCCGCGCGTTCGAGGCGCTCACATGCCCGAAGCGCCTGCTGCTCGGGCCGTGGGCGCACATGTCGACGGCCACCTCGCTCCCCGGCCCGCACCTCGACCTCGTCCCCGAGCTGATCCGCTGGTTCCGCCGCTGGCTCGCCGACGAGCCGAACGGCGTCGACGACGATCCGCCGATCCAGGTGTTCGTCCGGCATCCGACGCCACCCGAGCCCGATCTTGCGATGCATCGAGGCGCCTGGCGGCACGAGCCCGGCTGGCCACTCGACCGGGCGCGCGCGCTCGAGCTCCGTGCCTCCGGTGCCCGCGTCGAGCGACGCGGCAGCGTCGGGCTTCCGATCGTCGGCGACGTCGGCACCGCCGCGTGGATCTCGTGCGCCGGCCGACTGCCGTGGGGACAGCCGCTCGACCAGCGCACGGACGACGCCCGCTCGCTCTGCCTCGACTGGGACGTGCCACGGGACACGGAGCTGCTCGGGCATCCCGTGGTCGCCGTCGTCCTCTCCGCGGACGTCCCCGTCGCCTACCTGGCAGCGCGCCTGTGCAGCGTCGCCCCAGACGGGACCTCGACGCTCGTCACCCGCGGCCTGCTCAACCTGTGCCAGCGCGGTGATCGGACGGATCCGCAGCCACTCTTGCCGGGCGAGGCGATCGCCGTCGAGCTGGAGCTCGAGGTCGGCTCGTGGGTCTTCGAGGAAGGCCATCGGCTCCGGCTCGCCCTCGCCACGTCCGAGTGGCCCAACGCCTGGCCGTCACCACTCGGCGGCACGCTGACGCTCGACCTCGACTCGCTCGTCTTCACCGTGCCCACCGTGGACGGGCCGCCCGTGATCGCCGAGCTACCTGTCTTCACGCCCTCGTCGGGCGAGGAGACGCACGGGCCCGACCCCGACACCTCGATCTCGCAGCCCACGGTCTGGCGGGTGGAGCACGACGTCCTCGCACGCGAGACGCGCTGCGTCGTCTCCCACGGCGTCGAGTACGACGGGGACCTCGGAGCGCGGGTGGCGGAGAGCTATGCCGGCGAGGTCGGCGTCTCGACCACCGACCCCGGCCGTGCCTGGGCCACGGGGGAGGCGACGTACCGCATCACCTGGGACGACGTGGAGGTGCAGGCGGAGGCGCGCGTAGACGTGCGCTCCGACGCGGAGGCGTACCACGTCACGGTCGACGTCGTCGCGGAGGAGCCGAACGGCCCCTTCGGGCGGCACGAGCGCCGGTTCGAGCAGACGATCCCGCGTCACCTGGCCTGAGCTGCAGCGCGTGCGCGCGCGATTCGCAGCGCGCGATGCAGCACGAGCGCGCTCGAGCGCACCTGACAGGTCCGTCGCGCCGTCGTCCAGACGTGCGGGGCCTCGCCGGGGGTCTGGGGTCGCAGAGCGAGCCCTGACCCCATGTGCGGACGCTACTCGGGCCGCCCTCCGCCCAGGTCTCCGTCAGGAGGTCGCGACCGCGTGACACGCCGCGCGGTGGTCGGCGGCCCCGACCAGCGGCTCCAGCACCGGATCCTGCGCCCCGGCAGCGATCCTGGAGACCGAGCCGCTCGGCCTCGCCGCTCGCGACGAGCGGACAGCGAGGGTGGAAGCGGCAGCCGCCGGGGATCCGTGTCGGGTCGGGGGCCTCGCCCTCGAGGATCTGCTGCTCGAGACCCTCGTGCTCGGGCACGACCGACAGGAGAGCCCGCGTGTAGGGGTGGGTCGGCGCAGAGAGCATCTCCTCGGTGTCGCCGAGCTCGACGATCCGCCCGAGGTACATCACCGCGACGCGGTCGGCGATGTTCCAGGCGAGCCCGAGGTCGTGCGTGACGACGAGGATCGTGACGCCCTTCTCCCGGACGAGCTTCAGCATCAGCGCCAGGATCTCGCCCCGGACGGAGGCGTCGAGGCTCGAGACCGGCTCGTCGGCGATCAGCAGCCACGGATCGAGCGCCATCGCCCCGGCGATCACCACCCGCTGCCGCTGTCCGCCGGAGACCTCGTACGGGTAGAGCCCGAAGAACCGCTCGGGCGGCCTCAGCCCCGAGATCGACAGAGCCTCCGCGACCGCCGCCTCCTCGCCCTCGCCGAGCCCGTGGATCCGCAGTCCCTCCGCGACGATCTCGTAGATGGTCTGGCGCGGGTTCAGCGCGCCCGTCGGGTCCTGGAACACCATCTGCACCCCGCGGCGGTACGCCTTCAGCGCCTTCGGGTCGTAGGCGAGCGGCGCCCCCCGGAACCAGACCTCCCCTGCGCTCGGCCGCTCGAGCCCCATGATCGTGCGGGCCAGGGTCGTCTTCCCGCAGCCGGACTCGCCGACGAGGGCGAGCACCTCTCCTTCACGCACCGTCAGGTCGACGCCGTCGACCGCACGCGCGACCGCCTTCTTGCGCGCCCGGAAGCGCACCTCGAGCCCCTTCACCTCGAGCAGCGGCTCACCCTTCATGCCACGGCACCCACGTGGATGCAGGCTGCCAGCCGCCCCGGTGCGACCGGGCGCTCCTCGGCCTGCCACTCGGCGCACTCGGGCGTGGCTCTGGCGCAGCGCGGATGGAACGGGACAGCCGCCGGGCAGGTTGCGCGGGTCGGGCGGGTCGCCGGGGAGCCCGGACGGGGCCATCCGAAAGCGCTTGTCCCCGATGATCGGAAAGGCCGCAGCCAGAGCCGTCGTGTACGGATGCGCAGGGGAGCCGAACACGTCGTGCGCCGGCCCCTCCTCCACGAGCCGTCCCGCGTACATCACGGCGAGCCGGCGGCAGACGCTCGCGAGCGTCGAGAGGTCGTGCGTGATGAACAGCATCGCCAGGCCGAGATCGCGCTGGAGCACCTCGAGCAGCCGCAGCACCTGGGCCTGCACCATCACGTCGAGGGCGGTCGTCGGCTCGTCTGCGATCAGCAGCCGCGGGTCGCAGGCCAGCGCGAGCGCGATCAGGATCCGCTGCTTCTGCCCACCCGAGAACTGGTGCGGGTAGTCGTCGACCCGCGAGGCCGGGATGCCGACCACCTCGAGCAGCTCGCGCACACGGACGCGCAGCTCGCGCGCGGCCGATGCCGGGTCGATGGGTCTCGACCGCCTCGGAGACCTGCCACCCGATCGTCCGCACGGGGTTGAGCGTGTGCAGCGCCCCCTGGAAGACGATCGACATCTCCTCCCAGCGCACCGCCCGCAGCTCGCCGGGCCGCATCGTGAGCACGTCCCTGCCGTCGAGGAGCACCTCACCGGTCACCGTCGTCCCAGGCGGGAGCAGCCGCAGCAGCGCAGCGGCGATCGTCGACTTCCCGCAGCCCGACTCGCCGGCCAGCCCGAGGGTCTCGCCCGCCGCGAGCTCGAACGAGACGCCGCGGACGGCGGGGACGTCACCCGGGTACGTGACGTGGAGGTCGCGCACCTGGAGGAGCGGGACGCTCACGAGCGCCGCTCCCGCAGCCGCGGGTCGAGGATCTCCTCGAGCGCCTGCCCGATCAGGACGAACGCGAGCACGACAGCCATGATCCCGAGGCCGGGAGGCAGGTAGTACCACCAGGCGTTCCGCGTCAGCGCACCCGACGGAGAACGCCTCGTCGAGCATCTTCCCCCACGACGCCCGGGTCGGGTCGCCGAGCCCGAGGAACGCGAGCGTCGTCTCGGAGAGGATCGCGACCGGCACGGTGAGCGTCAGGTTCGCGAGGATCAGCGGCGACACGTTCGGGAGCACGTGCGCGCGCATGACGTGCCCGCCGGAGGCACCGAGCGCGCGTGAGCGCTCGACGTACAGCCGCTCCTTCACCGAGAGCACCTGCGCCCGGATCGACCCTGGCGGTGGCCGGCCAGGACGTGATCCCGATCACGAGGATCACGTTCCACACCGAGGGCCCGAGCACCGCGGCGAGGACGATCGCGAGCGGCAGGAACGGGATCACGAGGAACCACTCGGTGAGCCGCATCAGGACGGCGCTCGGGATCCCGCCGAAGTACCCGGACACGATCCCGACGACGGAGCCGATCACGATCGCGATCACCGTCGCGGCAAGACCGACGAGCAGGCTGATCCGCGCGCCCCACACGAACTGCGCCCACACGCTGCGGCCGAGGTTGTCGGTGCCGAGCGGCGAGAACTCCGAGGGCGGCGCCCAGCGCGGGTTCTGCACCGCGTTGATCGCGCGCAGCGTCGACTCGTCCGCGAGCAGCGGCGCGCACAGCGCCATCAGCGACGATCAGGACCAGGACGACCAGCCCGATCATCCCGGGCACCGAGTGGCGGAACTGCGTCCACGCGGCCGAGCAGCGCCCGTCGGCGCCGCTGCCAGGCGACGCGGCGGCCGGAGATCGTCACCTCGGCGGTCGTCATCCTGTCCGCACCCGCGGGTCGAGGTACGCGTAGAGCAGGTCGGCGACGAGGTTGAAGAAGATCACCGCCGCGCTGAACACGAGGAACAGCCCCTGCAGGAGCGGGAGGTCGGGCCCGTTCAGCGCGTCGTAGGTGAGCCGGCCGAGCCCGGGCCACGAGAAGATCGTCTCGACGGCGATCGCGCCCGAGAGCACGAACCCGAAGTTGATCGCGATCAGCGTGACCACGGGCAGGATCGCGTTCGGCACGGCGTGCCGGTTGCGCACCATCACGTCGCGCAGCCCCTTCGCGCGGGCGAGCGTGAGGTAGTCCTCGCGCATCGTGTCGAGCAGCGACGAGCGCATCACGATCGCGTACTCGCCGAGGTAGGCGATCGTCAGCGTCAGCGCACGGCAGGAACATGTGGTGCGCCTGGTCGAGGAGGTGCGCGACCCCGGTCGCGTCGGAGCCGGGATCGGTCATGCCCGCCGACAGGGAACAACCCGAGCGACACCGCCAGCGTCACGAGCAGCAGCATCCCGAGCCAGAAGTCCGGCATCGGCGTAGGTCGCCATCGTGAACCCCGTCGACCCGTAGTCCGTGGGCGAGCCGCGTTTCCAGGCAGCAGCGATCCCGATCAGCACGCCGAAGATCGTCGAGAGCAGCGTGGAGATCCCGACGAGCGCGATCGTCGGCCACGCCCGGCTCCAGATCTCGCTCGCGACCGGCTCGTTGGAGGTGTACGACCGGCCCGAGGTTGAGCTGCAGCGTCTGCTTCGACGTAGGCGCCGAACTGCTCGCAGCTTCGAGCCGTCGAGCCCGAACTGCTGGCGCAGCTCCTGCGCGCTGCTGCTGCGTCAGGTTGCGGCCCCGGAACAGGTTCGCGACCGGGTCGCCCTCGACCACCCGGAACAGGAAGAAGTTGAAGACGACGCACGAACGCCAGCGTCGCGAGCGCCCCGAGCACCTTCAGCGTGACGAACCGCGCGCTCACTGCGTGCCGGCTCCCCTGTCCGTGACCTCAGCGGGGTGGGCGTCGGCCCACCCCGCTGCTCCGTCGCCGCGGCTCACGCCGTCCCGGTCACTCGCGCTCGTCCGCGCTCCGGCGGCGCGTGAGGAAGAACACCACGAGCCCGACGAGCGCGACGCGCCGCTGCGGCGATCGCCACGATCGCGGCGGTCGAGAGCCCGCCACCGCCGTCGCTCGTCGAGGCGACCGGCGTGAGGTTCGCGTACGTCGGCGACGTGTTCGAGAACAGCACCGGTCCGACCTCGGCGGGCTGCCGCAGCCAGCCCTGCGAAGCGGTCGGTGCGATAGGCCTGGAGGTCGCCCTCGAACGCGAGCACGTTGTAGGTCGCCGAGTCGTAGAAGCGCTGTCAGCATCTCGTGCACGATCTCGACGCGCTTCGTCCTTGTCGAGCTCCTGGTTCTGGGCCTTGTAGTCGGCGTCGTAGGCCGGGTCGCACCAGTTCGCGTCGTTGTAGTAGTTGGTGGGGTCCTCGGGATCGGACGACAGCTGGTCGCACGTGAAGTACGAGAGCATCGGATCCGGGTCGACGAACGGCGTCCAGCCCCACTGGAAGAGGTCGTAGTCGCCCTTGCCGATGATCTCGGTCAGCTTCGAGCCGTTCACGGTCTTGAGCGTCGTGCCGAGCCCGATCTCCTTCAGCCAGCCAGTGACGAACTCGGCGTTCCCGGGCGCCGTCTGCGAGTCGCCGAGGATGTAGTACGTGAGGACGATGTCCTTGCCGTCCTTGCCCTCGCGGATCCCGTTGCCGTTCGCGTCCTTGTAGCCGGCGGCGTCGAGCAGCGACTTGGACTTCTCGAGGTCGAACGTGAGCTGGTCGGCCTCCGGGATCTCGGGGATCCACTCGGGGCTCGCGGAGGGGCTCATCGTCGTGCCCGGCCGGCCGATCCCGGCGCTGACCCGGTCGATCAGCGTCTGCTTGTCGATCGCGTGGGCGATCGCCTTGCGCACCTCGATGTCGGAGAGCGCGGGTTGCCGTTGCCGATCCCGTCGACCCGCTTCGTACTCGGGCGGCCGCCGTTGACGGAGATCTCGGCGAACCCGCCCTGCTCGCCGTTGACCGCGACGATCCCCTCGCTGCCCTCGAGGCGCTTGAACGACTCGGCGGGCACGTCGTGCGCGGCGTCGATCTCGCCGCTCTCGAGCGCCGCAACCATCGCGTCACCGATTCGTGAAGAGCCGGAACACGACCTCGTCCACGGGCGGATCCTCGCCCGCCCAACCCCAGTACCCCGGGTTCGCCGGCCATCGTCCAGAACTGCCCGCGCTTCGCCTCGGTCAGCGTGAACGGCCCCGAGCCGACCCCATCGGTGCCCGGCGCCTTCGTGATCGCCTTCGCGTCGAGCTTGCCCCAGACGTGCTCCGGGAGGATGTACACGTCCATCGTGGGCAGCTTCGGATCAGGCACCGAGCTCGTGATCACGACCGTCCGGTCGTCGGGCGCCTCGGCCTTGAGGTTCGCGACGGTGGCCTCGTAGTTGAGCCACGCCTCCTCGCGCGCCCGGTTGATCGTGAACGTGACGTCCTTCGCCGTCAACGGCGTCCCGTCCGACCATGTCAGCCCCTCGCGCAGGGTGTAGGTGTAGGTCTTGCCGCCGTTCGACTCGGTCCACGACTCTGCGAGGCCGGGGATCGTCGCGAAGTCGGCCGCTGCCTTGTCGGTGAGGGTGGCGTACTGGAGGTTCCACACCTCGTAGTCGGGCACCTCGACCCCCACGACAGGATTGAGCGTGTCGTAGTCGTTCTGCAGACCGACCGTGAAGACGACCTTGTCGCCGTCCTCGTCGGCTGCGGCGGCGACCGTGACCGCGACCAGCGCCGTGAGCGCGACGACCAGAGCGACCAGCAGCGCAAGCGTGCGATTCCTCACCTGAGACCCTCCTCCGTCGGGACGATTCGCCGATCATCCCATCGATTGACCGGCGGGACAACCTGGTGAGACGTACGCCGCCGCGGATCGTTGGCGCTACGGCGCCGTTCGCACCGAAGGGTGTCCGTCGGCGGCGCCTGCGAGCGTCGCCACGACCAGCCGCCCGATCGTCGCGAGGTCGTAGCCGCCCTCCTGGACGACGACGGTCGGCAGCCCGAGCCCGCCGAGCAGTCGACCGGCTTCGCGGAAGCCCGCCTCGGTGACCTGCAACGGGCTCTCCGGGTCGCCCGCTGCGGCGTCGACCCCGAGCGCGACGACGAGCGCATCCACGCCGTCGGCGAAGCGCACGAGCTCGCTCGACGCCGGCGAGCCAGCCCTCGTCGCCCGTCCCGGGGGCGAGCGTCACGTTCAGGTTCGCACCCTGCCCCGCCCCGACGCCGATCTCGGCCGGTCCTCCGAGGAAGTGCGGGAACCAGCCGGCGCGGGGATCGACGTGCACGGAGCCCGTTCGCACCTCCGCTCCGATCCCAGAAGATCGCCTGCGCGCCGTTGCCGTGGTGGGCGTCGACGTCGAGGATCGCGACGCGCGTCGGCGCCGGAAGCCACGCAGGCGGACTCGCTGCGACGGCGGCGTTGTTCAGGTAGCAGGAGCCCCCGTACGCCGAGCGGGTGACGTGGTGGCCCGGCGGCCGGTGCACGCGTACGCCACGGGAGCGCCCCGCGACGACGAGGTCGGCTGCGGTGAGGGCGCAGTCGACCGCTGCCCGGGCGGCCTCCCAGGTGCCCGGCCCGATCGGCGTGAGGGTGTCGAACGCCCAGTGCCCGGTGCGCGCGGACGGCGAGACCGGCTCCGTGCGGCTCGAGTCCGGCGAGGAGGCCCGGCGTCGGGAAGATGTACCCGACGACCTGGCGCTGCCCGGGATCCTCCGGGATAGCCCGCCGCGACCCAGCGCTCGTAGGCCGCTCCGGAGAAAGGCGACGAGACCGGGGTCGTGCACGGCGAGGAGCTCCGCGTCGTCGTGTGGCTCGGCGACCACGAGACCCGCGCCGGCTGCCACGAGCGCAGCCCGGATCGCGAGCGCCCGCTGCGGCAGCTCGTCGCCCTCGATCTGCACGCCGACCCAGGTTCCGGCCTCGCCGCCGTGAGCGAGGACGCTCTCGCTCCACACGAGGGGGATCCCGAGCGCCACGCGCGGAGCCTACCGCGGTAGGCTCGCGCCGATGAGCACGCCGCCCCCTCCCGCGGCCCCCGACCCCGCGCGTGCGGCGTCGCGATCGGGACGCTGCCGCCGGGCCCGCACAACGCGATCACGGACGTCCCGGGCGTGCAGGTCGGTCACGTCACCGTCTGGCGCGACGAGGAGCCGCCGCCGGCGGTCGCGGCATCGCACGCACCGGGGTCACGGCGATCGTTCCCGGCGCCCTGCTCGACGCTGGTCGACCGTCCGGTTCCCGGCCGGCGCGAGCGCCCTCAACGGCGCCGGTGAGCTGACCGGCTTCCTCCAGGTCTCCGAGTGGGGCCTGATCGAGACTCCGGTCTACCTCACCTCGACGATGGCGGTCGGACGCGTCTTCGACGGCGCCGTCGATGCGGCGCGCGGCACGACGCCGCAGTCGGCGTCGACGATGTCGTGATCCCGGTCGTCGGCGAGTGCGACGACAGCTGGCTCAACGACGCGCGCACGTGCAGGTCGAGAGCGCAGACGTCGCGCGAGCGCGTCGCCGCCGCCGCCTCGGCGGAGACGGTCGCCGAGGGCTGTCGTCGGCGCGGGCACCGGCATGATCGCGTTCGGCTGGAAGGGCGGGATCGGCTCGTCGAGTCGCCTCGTGCCCGACGCTCGAGGCGACGGTCGGCGTGCTCGTGCTCGCCAACTTCGGCTCGCTCGCACGATCTCCGGATCGACGGCGTGCCGTGTTCGGCGGACGCTCGGCGACGGGCTCGAACGGCCCCGCACGCCCGCAGGGAGCTGCATCGCGGTCGTCGCCACCGACGCCCCGCTCGCACCCGGCCCAGCTCGAGCGGCTCGCCCGGCGCTGCGGGCTCGGGCTCGCCCGCATCGGCTCCGTCGCCCACCACGGCAGCGGCGAGATCTTCGTCGCGTTCTCGACGGCTCGCGACCGAGCGCGACGAACGGCCTCCCGCGCGGCGTCGCGCGCGTCCGTCCCCGACGGCCACGCTCGACGCGCTGTTCTCGGCCGTCGTCGAGGCGACCGAGGAGGCCGTGCTCAACGCGCTCTGGGCGGCAACCGACACGACGGGCCGCGAGGGCCGCGTCGTCCGCGCGCTTCCCCACGAGCCGGTGCTCGAGCTGCTCGCAGGGCCGGAGCGACTGGGCGGCTCGCTGAAGCGAGAAGTGCCAGAGGAACCACGGCTCGTACCCGGGCAGCGGCTGACGCCACTCCTCGAGCGTCAGCGGCTTCGCGCAGCGAAGCGTGCTTACAGCCGGCCGGACCGAAGATGCCCCAGACGAGCCAGACGCGCGAAGGCACCCGAGACCACGAACCCGACGAACGAGATCAGGTGGAGCCCGAGGACTGGGGCCGTCCGTTCGCGAGGGCGCCGACGATGGACGAGCCGACCAGCCCACCGAGGACGACCAGCGCGACGGCGATCCGGTTGACGGCGTGGTCGATGTGGTACGTCAGGTCGTCGACGCCGGGATTCGGATCTGGATCTCGAGAGCTCGCCTCTGGCGCGTCTGCTCCATCACGTCGCGCACCTGGTAGGGAAGCTCCCGGCCGACTCCGAGCGAGCTCGCGCGACCTCGCGTCTGCGCCGCGCAGCGACGATCCGCCGCGGCGAGAACCGCTCCGCGAGCAGCCCGCGTCGCGTACGGGCGCGCGACCTCGAAGACGTTGAAGTCCGGGATAGAGCTCGACGCCGACGCCGCCGAGCGTCGCGATCGCCTTGTCGAGGATCACGAACCGCGTCGGCAGGCGCAGGTTGAGCGAGTAGATCAGGTCGAGCGCCTCGCGCATCACCTCGAGCGGGTCGATGTCGGAGACGCTCGTGCCGTAGTAGCGGTAGTAGAGCTCCTCGATCGCGTCGCGGAGCTCCTCCTCGCGCTCCTGCGGGTAGCGCAGACGCCGAGCTCGGAGAGCCGCCGTGGGAGCGCGTCGACGTTCTCGGTCGCCGCGTCGACGAAGAGCCGGGTGAGGCTCGTCATGTCCTCGTCGGTGAGCCGGCCCGCGAGGCCGAAGTCGACGAGGCCCGATGCCGGCCGTCGTCGAGCAGGAGGATGTTCGCGGGGTGTGGATCGCCGTGGAAGAACCCGTGGCGGAAGATCATCGTCATCCAGGCGTCCGTCATCCGGTAGGCGAGCTCGCGGCGCTCCTCGTGCGACCACGTCTCCGAGCTCGAGGTCGCGCGACCTGCTCCCGCTCGAGGCACTCGAGCGTCAGCACGCGCGCCGACGAGTACCGCCAGATCACGCTTCGGGACGGCGACGCTCCGTCGAGTCGCCGAAGTTGCGCCGGAACGTCTCGGCGTTCCGCGCCTCGTGCTGGTAGTCGAGCTCCTGACGGATCGACCGGGCGAACTCGTCGACGAGCGCCTCGGTGTCGACGAAGTCGAGCGCCGGATGCGCTCGCGGACGACGTGCGCCGCCGACCGCATCAGCTGCAGGTCGGACTCGATCTGGCGCGGTGCGTCGGGTCGCTGCACCTTGACCACGACGTCGTCGCCCGTTGGGAAGCGTCGCCCGGTGCACCTGGCCGATCGACGCGGCCGCGAGCGGCACTCGTCGAAGGTCGAGGAACGCCGCTCGATCGTGAGCTCGAGGTCCTCCTCGATCACGCGCGGCGACGTCGGCGAAGGGGATCGGCGTGACGTCGTCCTGCAGCTTCCGCAGCTCGAGCGATCACGTCGGGCGGCACACGTCCGGACGCGTGGAGAGCAGCTGGCCGAACTTGACGAAGGTCGGGCCGAGCTCGTCGAGCATCTCCCGCAGCCGGCGCCCGCGGTCGGCGAGCTGGGTGTCGTCGTTGCCGCGACGACGGTCGAGCATGTAGCCGAAGCCGTGGCGCGTCGCGACGCGGCCGATCTCGGAGAGTCGGGAGATGCTGCGCTGCGGGGTCGTCGGCTCCACCGGCGAAGTGTGGCACGTCAACGCCGCCCGCCGTTCGCCGGGTTGGGGTGCCGAGGGGTCGGGCCTCCGGCTCCGCCGGGCCCCAGACCCCGGGGCGAGAGGGGTCTGGGGTCGCGAAGCAAGCCCTGACCCAGGGCGAACGGGGTCTGGAGTCGCCACGCAGCTCTGACCCGTCGCGAGAGGGGTCTGGGGTCGCGCAGCGAGCCCTGACCCCGTGTCACTCATCGCCGACGACGCCCGTGGGCAGCGTGCACGCGCTCGGGTGTCCCCGACGGGGCCCCCTATGCAGGTTGCGAAGGCGACGCCTCGTCGCTCTCGCGCTCGAGCAGGCGCAGCCGATGCTCGAGCTGCGCGACCCTGAGCGCGAGGTCGTCCAGCTCCTCGCGGCGGGCGAGCCCCGACCGCTGGAGCACGCGTTCGACCGCCTCGTCGCGACGGGTGCCGACGCGTTCGGCGTCGGCTCGCCAGGCCCGCACGGTGTCCTTCAGCGCGGAGCGCATCTCCTCCCGGTCGACGCCGACGCGCCGGGCGAGATCGTCCGCGAGCTCGTCCGCCGCCTCCACGCCGAGCGTGGCCCAGCCGACTCCTGCGAGCAGGAGCTCCGACAGGGGGCGGACGTCGTCCGAGGTCGCATCGGTCACGCCACCCATCATAGGCGGCTCGCGCGTCCCGCTAGCGGGGACGGCCGTGAGGTCTGTTCGTCCGGCGCTGCTGCCGGCGCGCGCGGGCCGCGGACGACGGGGCCGACGCGGCGGTCGGAGCCGTGGCGGGAGCCGCCGGCGCCGGGACAGGAGCGGCGGTCGGCGCCTCCGCGACCGGGGACTCGTCGCGCAGGACGCCGCCGACCGTCTCCACGTCCGCCAGCGCCCCGAGATCGTCGCGACGACGCGCGTACTCGGGCTCGCGCTGCTTGAACATCGCGAGCAGCGGCGCCGCGATGAAGATCGAGGAGTACGCACCGGAGCCGATCCCGATCAGCAGCGCGAACGCGAAGTCCTTGAGCGTGTCGCCGCCGAAGACGAGGAGCGAGACGATCGGGAGCAGCGTGATGAACGTCGTCGCGAGGGAGCGCGGGATCGTCTCCCAGAGGGACACGTTGCCGATCACCCGGAACGAGGCGCGCTTCATCAGCGGGACGTTCTCGCGGATCCGGTCGAAGATGATGATCGTGTCGTAGATCGAGTAGCCGAGCACGGTCAACACCGCGGCGACCGTCGCGGTCGTCACCTCCCGTCCGAGCAGCGCGTAGATGCCGACGGTGATCACGATGTCGTGCGCGAGCGCGATGATCACGGGAAGCGCGTACTGCCACTGGAAGCGCACCGAGATGTACGCGACGATCAGCAGCAGCGAGACGACGATCGCGAGGATCGCCGACCGTGCGATCTGCTGGCCGAAGCTCGCGGAGACGTTCTTCACCCCGAAGGCCTCGGCGTCGACCGACCTGACGAGACCCGACTGGAGCTGCTGCGCCTCCTCGACCGTCAGCGACTCCGTGCGGATCTGGAACTGCTCGTACTTCCCGTCTGTCGAGGGGCCGCGACCCTGGATCACCGCGCCTGCCTGGCCGACCTGCGCCGCCTCGACCCTGACCCGCTCGAGCGACGTCGGCTGCGGAGTCGAGAAGCTGACCTGGGTGCCGCCCTTGAAGTCGATCCCGAGGTTGAGGCCGTTGACCACGAGCGCACCGAGCGAGAGCGCGATCACAACGCCGGAGACCGCGAACCAGGTCCGTCGCCGGCCGATGTAGTCGACCTTGAGCCAGGCCGGGATGCCGCCACCCTGGGCTCCGAGGAACCGTGGGTTCTCGAGCACCTTGAAGCCGGCGAGCACTGCGAGCATCGCCCGCGTCGCGAGGACGGCGGTGAGCATCGAGAGCGCCGTGCCGATCAGGAGCATCAGCGCGAACCCACGGACGCTCGAGGTCGCGACTGCGAACAGCACGAGGGCGGTGATCGCCGTGACGACGTTCGCGTCGACGATCGTGTGGAATCCCTTCGCGTAGCCGCGTGAGATCGCGCCGCGGGCGGAGTGCCCGGCGCGCACCTCTTCCTTGATCCGTTCGAAGATGACGACGTTCGCGTCCGCGGCGACGCCCAACGTGAGGACGAGGCCGGCGATGCCCGGGAGCGTCAGCGTCACGTTGAAGACGAGGATCGCGGCGTACAGCAGGGCCGCGTAGACGACGAGACCGATGACGGCGACGACGCCCGAGGAACCGGTAGAAGATCAGCAGGAACAGCGCGACGAGGAGCAGGCCGACGGCGGCGGCCATCTTCGCCTCCTGGAGCGAGTCCTTGCCGAGCGTCGCGGAGATCGCGGTCTGGTCGAGCGTGACGAACTCGACGGGCAGCGCGCCGGTCTGCAGGACGAGCGCGAGCTCCTTCGCCTCGCTCAGTCCGGCCATCCCGGTGATCTGGGCGCCGTTCGAGCCCGAGATGCCACCGGGGTACTCCTCCCAGTCGATCGACGGCCACGACTTGATCTCCCGGTCGAGGACGATCGCGAAGTGCTGGGTGATCTTCTGGCCCCCGCCGATGGTGTTGGAGAGGAGCTTGCCGCGCTGAGCCTCACGCGCCGTGATCTCGCCGAACCGCTTCGCGCCGTCCTTCGTGAACTCCATCAGCACGATCGGCTCGCCGGTTCGCGTGTCGAAGTCCTGCCGCGTCCCGCCGAGGTTGAGGTCCTTGCCCGTCATCTCGGGGACGTTGGGCGGGTCGAACTTGAGGAGGTAGAACGAGTTCGTGGTCGGGTTCGCGGCGGCGACGCCCGGGCAGACGACCTCTCCGATCCCGCAGGAGACGACGACCGTGCCGGTCGGCACGCCGAACAGCTTGTTCGCCCGCGGGGAGCTTGCCGCCCCACTTCGCGAGCGCCCCCTCCTTCGACTGCACCGGGCCGCGCACGAGCTTCTTCGTCTTCGCGTCGAAGACGTACCACGTGTCCGCGCCCTTGGCCGCGACGAGCGCCTGCTGCCCGGCGAGAAGGTCGTAGAGCTTCGCCGTCGCGATCGGCTCGCGCGTGCGGGAGTCGATCGACGGCGAGACGAGGTTCGCCTCGAGGTCGAACAGCTCGAGCTGGGCCGTCTTGCCGATGATCCGCGCGGCGGCCGCGGGATCCTTCACGCCGGGGAGCTGGATCGTGATCTGGTCGTCGCCCTGCGTGCGGATCTCCGGCTCCGCGACGCCGAGCCGGTCGACGCGGTCGCGCATGATCGTGACCGAGCGGTCGAGGTCCGCCTTGGTGAGCTTGCGGTCCTTCGGGGGGACGGCCTGCAGGGTGACCTCGAGTCCGCCCTGCAGGTCGAGCCCGAGGGTCGGCGTCTGATGGATGGGCGACGCGGGGATCGCGAGCAGCGCGACGCCCACCAGGGCGGCGGCGACGAGCGTGACGACGATCGTTGCTGCTCTGCGGGTCATCTACGGCCGGTCAGGGTAGCGGCGCTCCGCCTCGTCCGTGGGCTCCCCGGGCTCGTCGCTCACGGATTCCTCACCGCTCACAACGCCGTCTTCATCACCGGCCCCGTCTGCCGACGTCTCGAGCTGTGCGGGAGCCGCCTCGCCCCCGCCCTCGTGGGCGTCGGCATCGGCGTCCTCGACCGGGACCTCGTCCTCGTCCTCGACCTCACCGTCGATCACGTCGGCGTCGTCCTCCGGCTTGACGACGCCGCCGACGGCGCGCCGGGCGACCCGGACCTGGATCCCCTCGGCGATCTCGACGATCAGGTCGTCTTCCTCGTCGATCTCGCGAACGATCCCGTAGAGACCGCCGACGGTCAGCACCTCGTCTCCGGGCTCGATCGACGAGAGAAGCCTCTGCTGCTGCTGTGCCTTCTGGCGCTGCGGGCGGATCAGCAGCACCCAGAGCAGGACGAACATCGCAACGAGGATGATCAGGCTTGACACGGTTCCTCCTCCGGTGGGGCGTCGAGGGCGGCGAGCGCCCGCGCACGGTACGTCTCGAACGTCCCGGCGAGGATCGCCTCCCGCGCCCCCGCGGTCAGTCGCAGTGTGAAAGCGAGATTATGCAGAGAGAGGAGCCGCAGACCGAGCACCTCCTGCTGCGTGACGAGGTGCCGCACGTACGCGCGGGAGAAGCGCGAGCACGCGGGGCAGTCGCAGCCCTCCTCGAGCGGCCGCGGATCGCGGGCGAACCTGGCGTTGCGCAGGTTCAGCCGACCGCTCGCCGTGAGGGCCGAGCCCGTGCGGGCCGTGCGGGTCGGGAGCACGCAGTCGAACATGTCGATCCCGCGCTCGATCACCCCGAGGATCCCCTCGGCGTCGCCGAGCCCCATGAAGTAGCGCGGCTTCTCTGCCGGCAGGAGCGGCGCGGCCCACTCCACGGTCTCGAGCATCTCCGACCGCGACTCTCCCACGGCGAGCCCTCCGAGCGCGTGACCGTCGAACCCGAGCGCGGTGATCTCCGTGATCGACCGGCGGCGGAGCTCCCGGTCGGTTCCGCCCTGCGCGATCCCGAAGCGCAGCTGACCGGGCGCACGCTCCGCGTCGACCTGGCGCTCGGCCCAGAGCGTGGTGCGCCGCACCGCGTCCTCGTGGTCGGCACGGCTCGCTCCTGCCGGCGGGCAGATGTCGAGGCACATCGCGATGTCGGAGCCGAGCCGTCTCTGGATCCCCGCCACGATCTCGGGGGTGAACCGCTCCGCCGTCCCGTCGTAGACCGACCGGAACGTGACGCCCTCGTCGTCGACCGCGAGCAGCGTGTCGCGCAGCGAGAAGACCTGGAAGCCGCCGGAGTCGGTGAGGATCGGCCCCGTCCCAGCCCGAGAACGCGTGCAGGCCGCCGAGCGCCTCGATCACGTCCTCGCCGGGCCGCAGGTGCAGGTGGTAGGTGTTGCCGAGGATCACGTCGGCGCCGAGCGCCCGCACCTCGTCGGGGTGCAGGGACTTGACGGTCGCCTTGGTGCCGACCGGCATGAACGCGGGCGTGCGGATCTCGCCGTGCGCGGTGCTCAGCACGCCGGCGCGCGCCGCGCCGTCGGTCGCCTCGGGCGTGAAGTGGGTCATGGGGCGATGATCACTGCGCGATGGCCGTGAGCCCGGGCGAGTCGACGGTCGGTCGTGACGAGCGGAGCGCCGGACTCCTCGGCGAGCGCCACGAAGAACGCGTCCGACGTGCTCAACGTGTGCCGGAGCTCCCAGACTCGTGGCACGAACCGGAGGAGCGGAAACCTGACGATCCGGAGGCTTGCCAGATGGGCCAGCGCAACGACCGCGCGGCTGTCGTCGAGCGTCGCGAGCGCAACACTCCGACGGAGGACACCGACGATCTCCGCGTCGAGGAGATGCGGCGCGAGCGCGGCGTCGGTGCGATCCAGCTGTGCGGCGACGAAGGGTGCGTCCGGGAAGTCGAGCAGGTACTCGACCGCCGCCGACGTGTCGAGAACGATCACCCGTTGTCCTGCGGAGGGAGCGGGCCTCGCAGCTCGCGAACCACATCAGCAGCCGAGAAGCCGGGCGTTGCGGGCCCGGCGAGCTTGATGAGCGAATGCACCTCGTCGAACGTGGGCAGCGCCGCGAGCGCAGCGATCTCTCTGTTCAGGTACTCGGAGAGCGAAAGCCCCATCTCGGCCGCCCGCGCCTTCAGCTTCCGGTGCACGTCGTCCGGGACATTGCGAATCTGGATCATGCCCATGCGCCACACACCCTAGCATGTGCTCCACATGCACTCCGGGCCCGACGGGAGTTTGCGAGAATCGAAGCCATGAGCAGCGGGCCGCAGGAGTTCGACATCCCCCTCTCGACGGGCGCGGGGCTCTCGGAGTCCCCGTTCGAGAAGATCCCTGCTCCCGTCACGCTCGACGTCGGCGAGCTCGAGGGCGATCCCGCGCTCGCGTTCCGGCGCACGCTCGGGATGTTCGCGACCGGCGTCACCGTGCTCACGACCAACGTCGACGGACAGGTCCACGGAATGACGGCGAACGCCTTCATGTCGGTGTCCCTGGCACCGCCACTCGTCCTGGTCTCGATCGACCGCCGTGCCCGGATGCTCGGCATGCTCCACGAGGGCTCGCCGCTCGGCGTGTCGGTGCTCTCCGAGAGCCAGCGACGGGAGTCGGACTTCTTCGCGCACCGCCCCGTCGAGGGCTTCGAGCCGACCTTCACGCTGGTCGACGGCATCCCACTGGTCGAAGGAGCCCTCGCGCAGCTCGCCGGCCGCGTCGTCCGCTCGTACTGGGGCGGCGACCACTCGCTCTTCCTCGCGCAGGTGAGCCACGCGCGCGTCGGGACCGGTGCGCCGCTCCTCTTCCACGGCGGTCGCTACGAGCGCCTGGTCTCCGAGGCGCGGGTGCTCTCGGCGCTCCCCGAGGAGCTGCTCCGGCCGCTGCTCGAGAGCGGCGAGGAGCAGCGGTTCGCCGCAGGCGATGCGATCATGCGTCGCGGCGAGTCAGGCGACGAGCTCCTCGTCGTCCTGGAGGGCGCCGTCCGGGTCTCCCGCCCCGGCAAGCAGATCGTCCTCGGCGCCGGTGAGATCGTCGGTGAGCTCGAGGTGCTGAGCCAGTCGGCCGGCGGGCGATTCGCAGACATCGAAGCGGTCGACGACGTCCGCGCGCTCGTCGTCACGCGCGACGACCTCCGCGCCGCGCTCGTGAAGCATCCCGACGCGGCGCTCGCGCTGCTCGAGATCCTCGCCGGCCGCTTCCGCGAGACGGCCTGAGCGGGTGCTCTCCGGCTGGCGCCGGAGAGCACCAGAGAAGCAGAGCACGTCGCGCCGGCTGTGGACCATCGACAGCAGGCAGATCCTCTGGCACGCGGCGGCGGCTAGGACCTCGGTCTCGCCTTCTCCGGGTCGTAGAACGGAAACCGCACCACCGTCGCGGGGATCCGCTTCTGGTGGCCGTCGAGCTTTCCGACCTCGACCTGCGTGCCGAGCTCCGCGTAGCGGACGTCCATCCGGCAGAGCGCGATGTTCTTCCTCAGCACGGGCGAGCGCATCCCGCTCGTCACGACGCCGACCTGTGGGTGCCCCACGTGGACGCAGTCGCCGTGCCCCGCGGGCTCGTCGCCCTCGAGCTCCAGCCCCACGAGCGTGCGCTGGGGGTGAGCGCGACGCTCGACGAGCGCCTCCTTGCCGACGAAGTCGTCCTCCTTGTCCGCCGGCACGGTGAACCCGATCCCTGCCTCGAAGGGGTCGACCTGGTCGTCGAACTCGTAGCCCGCGAAGATCAGGCCAGCCTCGATCCGCACGAGGTCGAGCGCGTCGAGGCCGAGCGGGAGGAGCCCGTGCGGAGCGCCGGCCTCGATCACCGCGTCCCACACGGCGGGAGCGTCCTTGGGATGGCAGAACAGCTCGTACCCGAGCTCGCCGGAGTAGCCGGTGCGCGAGGCGATCAGCGGGATCCCCTGCGGGCCGCCGAGACGCGCGACCGCGAAGCGGAACCACTTGAGCTCCGCAAACGCGGTCTGCGTGGGAGCGGTCCAGAGGATCGACGAGAGGATCTCGCGGCTCGCCGGGCCTTGCACCCCCACGTTGTGCAGCTCGTCGGTCGACTCCTTCACCCAGACCCGGCCGAGTCCGAGGCGCTCGGCCTGCTGGCGCAGCCAGACACCGCCGAACGCCGAGCCACCGACCCAGCGGAAGTTCGTGGGCGCGATGCGGAACACCGTGCCGTCGTCGAGCATCCCGCCGGTCTCCGTGCACATCGCGGTGTAGACGACCTGCCCGTCCGCCAGCCGGCGGATGTCCCGCGTCAACGTCGCCTGGAGGAGCGCCTCGGCGTCCGGGCCGAGCACCTCGAACTTGCGCAGCGGTGAGAGGTCCATCATCGCCGCGCGCTCACGGCAGGCCCAGTACTCGGCGATCGCGCCGCTGTTGTCGTAGGCGGTGGGGAGCCAGTAGCCGTTGTACTCGGTCATGCGGCTCGTGAGGGCAGACGTGCGGGTGTGGAACCCCGTCTCCTTCGTCAGCTGGGCCTCGGCGTCGGGGGTGACGCGGTGGGCGATCGCAGCGCTGAAGCGCTCCTTCGCGGGATAGACGCGCACGTGCACCTCCGTGGGCTCCCACGCGTTCGCGGGGTCGATGTCGTCCGGGCAGGCGCTCGACAGGCAGACGAGATCCGTCATCGCCTTGAGGAGGACGTAGTCCCCGGGACGCGACCACGGCTCGTCGACCAGGTACTGGTTGTGCGCGTCGAACGCGGTGTTGAAGAAGAAGTTGATCGCGGGCCAGCCGCGGCGCTGCTCGATCGTGTACGGCTCGAGCTGCTCGTTGAAGTTGTCGGAGCAGTTGACGTGCCCGAAGTAGCCCATGTCCTCGTAGTACTTCGCGGTGCACGCGAGCCCGAACGTGTCGTGGCGGCCGACCGTGTCTCGGACGACCTCGACCAGCGGCTTGAGATCGACGGTGAAGAACTTCGAGTGGAGCCCCGGCTGCGGATAGGCGCTCCCCGTCAGCGATCGCGTCGCCGTCGCGTCGAGGCCGCGCTCACGCCCGTCCTGCAGCTCGTTCGCGTCGAAGGCGAGGAAGTCGGAGCACTGCCGACCGCGCACGTCGATCACCTGGATGTGCTCGCCGGCCTTCACCTCGTAGGCGAGCGCGGAGGCGCGGTCGACCTGGAAGTCGAGCCGCGGCTCGGCCAGCGGGTCGGGAAGCACCGGCTCGAGCGCGGAGCGCCCGGGCCGGGCGCGCCGGATCTCGAGCTGGAGATCGGAGGCCGGCACGCCACCGTCGATCACCCGCCCCCCGGCCGGGGCGGCGACGACGGCGAGCACGGAGCGCTCGGCGCTGAAGCGCTCCTCGCGCCCGGGAGCCGAGCTCGGGCCGAAGAGCTGGACGGCATCGAGGGTCGACGGGTCCGCGCCACGCGCCACGAGCCCGGCGACGACGTCCGCTGCGCCGTCGGCCGTCGAGCCGACGAGGCCGCGGAGCACGCGTGGCAGACCCGGGCGCCGTGGCGCCGAGCGCCGCGGACGCGTCGCGCCCGTCCGGCCCGACGACGGTCAGCTCCGCCTGCTGGCCCCCGACCGGGTCGCGGACCACGAGCACGTCGTCCGGCTCGAGGACGACTGCGGTCGCGGCCCCGGGGCGCACGCGGTAGCTCTCACGGGTCGGATCGAGCGGGACGAGACCCGGGACGAGCAGCCGCGGCCGTGCCGTGGTCGCCATCGCTCAGCGCTCCAGGACGGCGTCTGCCGGCCCGCGCGCTGCGGGCCGGCCGTCCCGAGTTCCCGAGCCGCGACGCACGTCAGGCCGGCGCGCCGGCGGCCTCTGCCTCCGCGAGCAGCCGTCTCTGCGAGCTCCCGCTTGCCGGCGGCGTCGAGCTTCTTCGTCTCGTTCTCGACGGCACGACGGTTGTACGACTGGTTCCAGTAGTCGAGCGACTCGAACCCGAGCAGCACGGCCTTGCCGACGAACTGCCGCAGCACCTCGTTGGTCGGCCCCATCACCCAGCCGGCCTTCGCGTCGCGGAGGTACCGCTCGAGCTCCATGTCGCGCTTGTAGCCCGAGCCGCCGCAGGCGTGGAGCATCTTGTCCACGACCTTCGCCGTGTTCTGCGCGGCGACGAACTTGATCTGCCACGCCCAGTGCAGGAAGTTCCCGCGGGCGAGCTCGCCCGGATCGAGCTGCGTGGTGTTGTTCTCCGTGGCGTTGTCGAAGGCCTGGGCGACGGAGTAGACGAACATCCGCGATGCGTTCGTCTCCATCACGGCCTGCCCGACGTAGTCCTGGATCGTCGGGTAGTCGGCGACCCGCATGCCCACGTCGACGTGGCGCTTGCGGGTGGTGTGGCGCTTCGCGATGTCGACCGCGCCGAGCGCGAGGCCGTTCCAGCAGGAGGACGAGCCCACGAGGAACCATGGGTCGACGGCCTCGTCGTTCGACGTCGCGCCGTCCCCTTCGGGCCCGACGAGCTGCGCTGCCCGGGATCTCGACGTCGGTGAACGAGATCGCGCCGGACTGGTTGCCGCGCAGGCCGAGCGCGTCCCAGAGGGACGGCTGCGCCTCGCAGTGCTCCTTGTCGACCACGAAGACGGAGAGGTCGTCGTAGCCCTTGAAGTCGGGGCTCGTCGTCTGCAGCACGTAGAAGTCGGCGAAGCCGCCGGACGTCGTCCACGACGCCTTCTTGTTGATCCTGTAGCCGCCGTTCGACGCGCTCGGCCCGCGACGAGACCGGGTACCAGAAGTGGGAGCCGGTCTCCGGGTCGGAGTAGGAGAGCGTGCCGATGAACCCCGAGTTGAGCGGCCTGATGTACTTCTCGACGATCTCCGGGGTCGGGCGGAGCATCAGCGCGGCGACCGCGCCCATGTGCATGACCCAGCACATCGCGGTCGAGGCGCAGCCGTACCGGGCGATCGTCTCCGCGGCCATGGCGAAGCCGACGTGGTTCTCGCCGAGGCCGCCCCACTCCTCCGGCACGCACGAGCGCGAGGAAGCCGTGCTCGCCCAGGAGCTCGAGGTTGCGGCGCGGGAACAGCAGCTCGTCGTCGGAGCGCTTCGCGTTCGCGCGCATCTCCTTCTCGCACAGCGCGATCAGCGTCTCGCGCAGCCCCTTCTGGCGGTCGGTGAGGATCCAGTCCGGATCCCACTCGTAGCCGAGCCCCCAGAACGGCTCGCCACCCCACATCTTCTCGGACATGCGTGAACCCCTTCTCTCGTCGTCCTTCGCGTCGGGGGCCATCGTACGGGCGCGCCGCCGGGGGTTCAACCGGATGTTGCGCCTGTCGCAAGGGCGTGCCACACCGTGCGTCAGACGACGAGCATCGCGTCGCCGAACGAGAAGAAGCGGTAGCGCTCCTCGACGGCGACCCGTACGCCCTGCGGGTGAGGTCGACGCCGGCGAACGCCATCACGAGCGCCAGCAGCGTCGTCCGGGGCAGGTGGAAGTTCGTGAGCAGGGCGTCGACCCTCCGGAACTCGATGCCCGGGCGTGATGAAGAGCTCGGAGCGTCCCTGCGAGCGGGGCCCGCCGACGGCGACCGTCTCGAGCACTCGCGTCGTCGTCGTGCCCACCGCGAGGACCCGCTGCGCCGCTGCGATGCGCGCCCAGGCGTCCGGCTCGACGGCGTAGCGCTCGCCGTGCAGCCGGTGCGCGTCGAGGGCCTCGGCGTGAGCGGCCTGAACGTGTCGAGCCCGACGTGCAGCGTGACGCGCTCGTGCGGCAGGCCGGCGAGCAGCTCCGCCGTGAAGTGGAGCCCGGCGGTGGGCGCCGCGGCGGAGCCCTCCTCGCGCGCGTAGACACGGTCTGGTAGCGCTCCGGGATCGGCGAGCGGCTCGTGGACGTACGGGCGGCAGCGGCATCTCCCCCGCGGGCGCGCCCTCGAGCCGGACGCGCCAGCGCCCCTCGCCGAGCAGCTCGAGCAGCTCGACCGGCCCGAGGCGCTCGTCCGGGCCGCAGGCGGCGCGACGGCCGCGCGAGCGCCTCCCACTCGCCCTCGCCGAGCGACTCGAGCAGCAGCATCTCCACCCGCCCGCCGCTCGCGCGCTCGAGGCGCAGCCGGGCCGGGACGACGCGCGTGTCGTTGACGACGACGAGCGCGTCGCCGATCTCCCGGGCAGCTCCGCGAACGTCCGATGGCGCGACGGCTCCGGTCGCGCGCTCGACGACGAGCAGCCGCGACGCGTCACGGCGCTCGGTCGGCGTCTGCGCGATCAGCTCCGGCGGCAGCGCGTAGTCGAGGTCGGACGATCTCATCCGACGCCGAGCGTAGCCTTGCGCGCCATGGATGCACATGTGCTCGAACAGGCCCGCCGCCGCATCGAGGATGCCCGCGGCACCGGCACGATCCGACGGCCCGCTTCGAGGCGGCGCTCGAGCGGTCGCGCGCCGAGATCGAGTCGCTGGCCCGCGCGGCGGCCGAGCTCGAGGAGTCGCTGCCCGACCGTGTGAGCGACGGCGATGCGCGAAGGGCCTCGCCCGAGAGGTCGTCCCCGTCGCCCGCAGCCTCGCGGAGATCCGCGGCCTGCTCAACCAGGCGATCCGGCGGCTCGAGCGACTCGAGCAGGAGCTGATCGCCGAGCGCTCCGCGCGCATCGACGACCTCGCGGTGCTCGTCGAGCTCGTCTCGTCGGGATGGCAGGGCGTCGACGCCCGGCTGCAGCGGCTCGAGACCGGACGTGGTGGCGGCGCCGTCGTGCCCGCTCCGCGCCGAGGCCACCGCCGCGATCGCCTGAACGGCGGACGCGTCAGTCCACGACCGCGAGGATCGCGGCGCACGCGGCGCCCACACGGCGACGAGCGCGAGGATCGGTCGATCGCCGAGCAGCACGTTCTCGGGCTCCTCGCCCCGGGTCGTGACGCGGAGCAGCAGCAGGTAGCGGAACACGCCGAGGACGACGAGCGGGATCGTCACGACAACGCCGACTGTCGCGGGCCGAGCACCGTGTAGAGCGCGTAGGTCACGATCGTCGCCCCTGCGACGATCGTGAGCAGCTGGTCGACCAGCGCGAGGTCGTAGTCCCCTGAGCGACGCGACGCGTCGTCCCTCCGCCCGGCCGCGGCGCCGCGCCTCGGCGAGCACGAGCTCCGCGCGACGCTTCCCGAGCGCGAGGAAGAGCGCGAGGAGCGCGGTGCACGCGAGCAGCCAGGGCGAGATCGGCACGTCGACGGCGATCGCCCCGGCGGCGGAGCGCAGGACGAAGAGCGTCGCGATCACGAGCACGTCGACGAGGACGATCTGCTTCAGCGTACCGCCGTGTACGCCGCCTGGAGCCCGAGGAACCCGAGCGAGGCAGAGCGAGCGAGGCCGTGCCGAGAGCTGCCGCGAGCCCCGAACGCGAAGACGACCAGAGCGGCGGCGAGCACGAGCGCGGCCCGCACCGTGATCTCGCGACGCGCGATCGGGGCGGAAGCGCTTCACGGGATGTCGTCGGTCCTCCGGTGCGTCGCGCACGTCGTTGACGAGGTAGGCCGCGCTCGACGCCGCGCACCACGCGACGAAGGCGACGGAGGCAGGCGACCCAGCGTCCCGGGTCGCCCAGCTCCGCGGCGAAGACGATCCCGGCGAACAGCAGCAGGTTCTTCGATCCACTGCCGCGGTCGCAGGGCGACGAGCGCAGCCCGAGACGGCGCCCGCGCGGCGGCGGCAGCCGGACGACGGATGCCTCGAGGGCCGACACGGCCGCGATCGTACTGCGCCGGGCCGTCGGGCCGGGGTGCCGGACGCGACGCGTCCTCAGCGGCGCGGGCCGGCAGCGACCGGACGGAGCGGGCAGCCGGAGCCGGAAGCGGCTGCCCCGCCCCGACCGCGCTCTCGAGCTCGATGCTCCCGCCGAGCGCGCCGGCGAGCTCCCTGGCGATCGGCAGCCCGAGGCCCGTGCCCTGCGTGTCGCCCGAGACGAACGGGCTGAAGATCCGCTCACGCTCGTCGGCCGGGATCCCGGGCCCGGAGTCCTGCACCTCGACCGTGACCTCGGCACCGTCCGGACGACTCGCACGGTGATCGTGCCGGCGTCGGGCGTCCAGCGAAAGGCGTTCTTCATCAGGTTCACGATCACCTGGAGCACCCGGTCACCGTCGGTGACGATCGTCGGCGGATCGTCGTCCGCTTCGAGCACGTACCCGATCTGCGCGCCGCCGCGCCTCCTCGCCGAAGGCCGCGTGCGCCTGCTCGACGAGGCGGCCCATGTCGACCTCCTCGGCGTGGACGGTGAAGCGGTGCGCCCTGAGCTTCGCGAGGTCGACGATGTCGCCGACGAGCCGCTCCAGCCGGGTCGCCTCCGACGCGACGATCTCGAGCGACTGGTCGACGAGCTCGGGATCGTCGATGAGACCGTCCCGGAGCGCGTCGACGTGACCCTTGATCGCGGTCAACGGGGTGCGCAGCTCGTGCGAGACGGACATCAGGAACTGGCGCTCGCGCTCCTCGGTCGCACCGAGACGGGCGGCCATCTCGTTGAACCGCTCGCGCGAGGTGCGCGATCTCGTCCGTCCCGTCGGAGACGAGCACGCGCACCGCGTAGTTCCCGGCGGCGATCTCGTCCGACGCGCGCGCGAGGGCCAGCACCGGGCCGGTGATCCGCCGTGACATCCACCACCCGACCAGCCCGGCGAGCAGCGATCCCAGCCCGAACGCGACGAGCAGGCGCCGCAGGAGCGGCACCCACTGGTCGCGGAGCACGCGCTCCGGCTTCGCGACGATGATCCGTCCCGAGGGGCTCGGCCTCGGGCTCGAGGCGGAGCGGCTCCGACGCCGCGAGGAACACCGCGGGTCTCGCCGGGTGGCGTGAACGTGAAGGTGATCGGGTCGTCCGACTCCCGCACGTCGGCGGCACCGCCGACTCCGGGCAGCCGCGTCGAGGCCCGACTCCTGGCCGGGGAAGGCCGGAGCGCCGACGTAGAAGAGGGAGTCGCCGGTCGCCTCCTCGAGCGCGTCCGTCGCGAAGTCCGGCGCGTCGGCGCCCTCGTCGGCGGCCCGCAGGGCGGCGTTCGGCGTACAGCTGCGTGATCCCGACCGACCTCGCGCCGCAGCTCCTCAGCGACTCGTCCCTCGTCAGTCCTGGAAGAGGCGCAGGGCGATCGCCGCCGCGACGAGCCCGCCGAGGACGATCCCGAGCAGGAACAGCGCCGGCAGCCGGAAGCGCAGCGACCCGGGCATCAGCGGCTGCGAGCGTCGCGCGTGCGAAGGGGCGACCCGGGGCCGTCCTCGGGCGCGACGCGGACCGTCGGGCGCGGACAGCTGCACGCGCTAGCTCGCGGAGGCGGGGTTCCGCTCGGTCGCGACCTTGTAGCCGACGCCCCACACGGTGACGATCGGCGACGCGTCACCGAGCTTGCGGCGGATCTGCCGCACGTGCACGTCGACGGTGCGCGTGTCGCCCGGCGAACGTGTATCCCCAGACCCGCTCGAGCAGCTGGTCGCGCGTGAGGACGATGCCGCGGTGGTCGAGCAGCTCCCAGAGCAGGTCGAACTCCTTCGGGGCGAGCTGGATCTCGTCGTCGCCGACGAGCACCTCGCGCCGGCCCGGCGTTGACGACGAGATCGCCGTGCCGGATCTCGTCGCCGCCGTCGATGCGTCGATCGCTCGTCGAGCGACGCAGCACGCTCTTCACGCGCGCCACGAGCTCGCGCGGGTTGAACGGCTTCGTCAGGTAGTCGTCTGCCCCGACCTCGAGCCCGATGATCTTGTCGACGTCCTCGTCGCGGGCGGTGAGCATCAGGATCGGCACGTCCGACGTCTTGCGGATGCGGCGGCAGATCTCGACCCCGTCCATGTCGGGCAGGTTGAGGTCGAGCACGATCAGCGAGGGCATCTCCGACGCGACGGCGTTCAGCGCACCCGCGCCGGTCGTGACCGCACGCACGGCGTAGCCGGCGTTCTTCAGATAGAGCGACACGAAGGAGGCGATCGCCTGCTCGTCCTCGACGACGAGGATCGTCTGCTGCGCGGTCACCCTCGTCGTTCTTGTCCGGCGTGCGCCGAAGTGACCTTGAGCGTGTCGTCGGGGAGCGCGAACGCGGCCGGTCGTCGCCGACCGCGTACGTCCCGGGCAGGGCGCGCAGCAGCGGTCCGACCGCGCTAGACGTCCGCGACGCCGTTGCCGCGCGCGGAGAGGGCGATGCCCGTCGCCGCGCATCGCGATCCGATAGCGACCGCCGGGGATGAAGACGTTGACGTCTCTGCCGCGCAGGCCCGACGACCTGCCGCGGGGGACGCCGTTGACCCGTGGGCTCCACTGGTCGTCGGCGTGAGGTCGACGATCACGATCGTCGCCGCGGTCGATCCGTCCGACGAGCGTTCCCGCTGGCCCTTCACGATCACCGTGCCGAGCCCGTCCTCGACCGAGAGCGTGCCGGCGGACCGTGCGCACGGCGCGAGCCCGGCCGGGACGGCCAGCGCGAGCAGGACGACCGGCACGGCGAGGAAGCAGCGCGCATGTCGTATCGAAGTATCGGTCGCGGCACTTCATCCCCCCGTGTGCTCAGCGTAAGGAAAGTGTAAGCAGATGGACGGTCACGCCCGGAGTCTCGACGCGTCGTGGCGCAGCCTGGGGCGGTGCACCGCGAGCGCGCCGTCGGCGCGATCCGCGCGAGCGGGTCGCTCCGGGCGATGCCGTCAGCCTCTCCTCGGAGGCGCCGCTGTAGCCTCGGCGGCCGTGCGGCCGCGGCCGCCGGAGCCTCCGCGGTGACCGTCCGGTGAGCGGCTCGCGGCCGTCGCCGGTCGGCCGACACGCTCGCGACGCTCTTCGTCGTGCTGCTCGCGGCGAAGATCGGCGACGAGATCTTCCAGCGGATCGCGGCAGCCGACGATCGTCGGGGAGATCCTGGCGGGCGTCGTGATCGGCTGGTCGGTGCTCGGCCTCGTCGAGCCCGACGCGACGCTCGAGGCGTTCTCCGAGCTCGGCGTCGTCTTCCTGCTCTTCTGGGTCGGACTCGAGACGCGGCTCAGCGACCTGCGCGAGGTCGGCTCCGCGGCGCTGCAGACCGGCGTGCTCGGCGTCGTCGATCCCGCTCGCGGCCGGCGTCGCGATCGCGCTCGCGGCGGGCGAGCCGACCGACACGCGCTCTTCCTCGCCGCCGCGCTCGTCGCCACGAGCGTCGGGATCACCTCGGCGGTGCTCGTGCAGCTCGGGGTGGTCGACACGCGCTGGGCGCGCACGATCGTCGGCGCGGCGGTCGTCGACGACATCCTCGCGATGATCGTGGTCGCGATCGCGGCGGGGATGGTGGCGAACGACGGCGGCGGAGGCCTCCTGGTCGTGCTCGCCACCGCCGCGCTGGCACTCGCGTTCGTCGCCTTCTTCGCGCTCGGCGGCACCCAGCTCATGCGCCGGCGGCCCGCGATCCTGCGCGCACCCCGCTTCTCGGAGTCGCCGCTCCTGCCCGCAGTCCTCCTCTGCCTCGGCGTCGCCGCGCTCGCGGCGCAGATCGGGCTCGCGGCGATCATCGGTGCCTTCCTCGCGGGGATGATGGTCGCCGAGACGAGCGACCGGCATGCGGTCGAGGAGGAGGTCGGCCCGCTCTACGCCTTCTTCACGCCGTACTTCTTCGTCTTCGTCGGTCTCCAGCTCGATCTGGAGGTGCTCGTCGGCCTCGGGCCTCTCGCGCTCGTCGCGATCACCACCGCGGTCGCGATCGTGACGAAGTACGTCGGCGCTCGCATCGGCGCGCGCTGCGCTCGGCGGCGTCGAGGCCCGCCTCGTCGGCGTGGGGATGATGCCGCGCGGCGAGGTCGGGATCATCGTCGCCGGCATCGCCCGCGCGGAAGGGGTGATCGGCGACGAGGCGTTCGCGGTGATCGTCGCCATGTCGGTGCTGACGACGCTGCTCGTGCCGCCGGTGCTGCGGGTGATGGTGCGTCGTGCCGGCGCCACGCCCGAGCCGCTGCCCGCTCGACCGCGTAGCGCGCACCGACCGGCGGCCCTGCGTCGTAGGAGTAGAAGCCGCGACCGCTCTTGCGACCGAGCAGCCCGGCGTCGCGCATCGCGACGATGCGGGGCGGCGGGGCCATCCGCGGCTCGCGCAGCTTCTCGTGGAGCGCCTCGGCCGCGTGCACGTGCACGTCGATGCCGACGAGGTCGATCAGCGTGCACGGCCCCATCGGCCAGCCGGCGCCCGCCTTCATCGCCGCGTCGAGCGCCTCGGGCGACGACGCGCGTCTCGTCCAGCACCCGCACGCAGTCGTTCAGGAGCGGGATCAGGACGCGGTTGACGACGAACCCGGGCGTGTCGTGGCAGCGCACGACGGTCTTCCCCATCCGCTCGCCGACCGCCGCCGTCACGTCGAGCGCCCGGGCTCCGCGCAGCTCGGCCTGCACGACCTCGACGAGCGGCATCAGCGGCGCCGGGTTGAAGAAGTGCATCCCGACCACGCGGCCCGGCGAGGTCGCGTCGCGGCCGCGATCGCCGTCACCGAGAGCGCCGAGGTGTTGGTCGCGAGGACCGCATCGGGACGGCAGATCCGCTCGAGGTCCGCGAACAGCGCGCGCTTGGCGTCGAGCTCCTCGACGATCGCCTCGACCACCAGGTCGCAGGCCGCCAGGTCGTCCAGCGCGTCGGTCGTGCGCAGCCGCGCCACCGCAGCCTCGCACGCGTCGGCCTCGAGCTGTCCCTTCTCGACCTTGCGGCGGAGGAAGCCCGCGATCCGCGCCGCCGCCGCCTCGCCCAGCTCCGGCGTCACCTCGCGGCCGATCACGTCGTAGCCGGCCTCGACCGCGAGCTGCGCGATCCCCGCGCCCATCGCGCCCAGCCCGACCACCCCGATCGTGCGCACCTCGCCCACGCGGCGAGCCTAGCGGGTCGGCCTATGCAGCGGCGCGGAGCTGAGCCGTCCGCAGCGCGAGAAGCTCCGTGACGTCGACGGTCACGAGGAACGGATCCGTCAGCGGTACCCCACCCTCGACAGGAGCCGCGGCGAGCACCGACCCGTCGACCTCGGCGACGAGCAGCTCCGTTGCGGGCACGCGTCGGTCGGTCAGCCGGGCGAGCCGGGCGATCGCGTCACGATCGGCGCACTCCGCCGGTCGGATCAGGATCGGTCCACGCCGGCCGACCGCCGAGGCGATTGCCGTGGGCAGCCGCTCGCTCACCCGTGGTACCGGCGGCGGCGGCTCGTCTCGTCGATCCGGGAGTCGCTGCCTGCGAGCAGTGCGAGCGGCCCGACCACGAGGATGAAGACGATCATCGCGATTGCCATGCGCCCATCCTGCCCGCGCGGTAGTATTAGCGCCAGTCGAGATACTTCTTATGTCGATCACTCACGCTGATAATTGGCTGGGGGTCGAGCTCCGGCACCTGGCGGCGCTCGAAGCCGTCGCCCGCGAGGGCTCGTTCGGGCGCGCGGCCGACCGCCTCGGCTACACCCAGTCCGCGGTCAGCCAGCAGATCGCCGCGCTCGAGCGGATCGTCGGCGAGCGTCTGATCGACCGCCCAGGAGGGCCGCGCGCGGTCTCCCTGACCGAGGCCGGAGAGCTCCTCCGCCGGCACGCCGGCGCCATCGTCGCGCGCCTCGAGGCCGCACAGGCGGACATGGCCGCGCTCCGCGAGGGCGAGGCCGGGACGCTCCGGGTCGGCGTCTACCAGAGCGTCGGCGCGAGGCTGCTGCCGGCTCTCATGCAGCGGTTCATCGCCGACTGGCCGGGGGTCGAGCTCGACCTCGTCGAGACCAACTCCGACTCCGAGCCGGAGATCGCCGAGCGGATCGAGCGGGGCGAGCTCGACCTCGCCTTCTGGATCCTCCCGTTGCCGGAGGGCCCACTCGAGGGCGTCGAGCTGCTCGCCGACCCGTACGTGCTCGCCGTGGCGCGCACCTCCCCGCTCGCGAGACGGAAGACCGCGTCGCTCGCCGACCTCGACGACATCCGGCTGATCGGCAACCAGGCCTGCAGGACGACCATCGTCGCCGAGGACGCCCTGCGCACGCGCGGGATCGACGCCCACGTCACGTTCCGCTCGGACGACAACGGAACCGTGCAGAACCTCGTCGCCGCGGGCCTGGGCGCTGCGCTCGTCGCGCGGCTGACGCTCGACCACGCCGATCCGCGCATCCGCATCCTCGAGCTCGACCCGCCGATCCCACCTCGACGCATCGCCCTGATGTGGCACCGCGACCGGCACCGGTCGCCTGCGGCCCGGGCGTTCGTCGAGATCGTGCGCGAGGTCGCTGCCGAGGTCGAGAGCCTGCAGGCCGCCGGCTGAAGGCCCGGCCGGCCCCGCAGCTCAGCGCTTCTTCAACCAGGCGACGAGCGTCTTCAGGAACGGGCTGCGCCCGTACGGCGTGCACAGCGGATCGCTGTGCCTCATCGTCGGGTCGCTGACGATCACGGAGGCCGCCTTCGGCGAGCTGCTGCGGGCGAGGAACGCGCGGGCGCCCGCGGCGGTCGTCGGGACGTCGCCGGTCGCAAAGGCGTAGAGCGGCACGTTCACCGCCCTCAGGTGCTTCAGGCGTGTCGCCAGGCCGAGTCGGCGTGTCACGGGATCGGGCGAGAGCGAGGCGGCCCCCAGCAGGTCGATCTTCAGCCGCGCGGGGAAGTACCAGTCGAACGCGTTCGGCCCGTTCGCCCCGACCATCCGCACCGCGTTGTCCACCCCACAGCGCTCGGCGGAGATCCCCGCCTGCCCGAGCGAGCCCTCGAAGAACTGCCGGTTCGAGACGGGGCCCGACGGCTTGAAGGAGTCGGGCAAGAGCGGGCTCGCGGCGAGCGCCGACGGCGCATCGGGCGCCCACAGCGCGTACCACGCCGCGAGCTGGCCGAACACTCCGAAGAGCCAGGGCACGCCGAGCCCGAGCCTGTCCTCGAACGGCCTCGTCGCGGTCACCTTGGCCAGCTCGGCGTTCGCCTGCGCCACGGTCGGGCGACCGAACGTCCCGAGCTGCCCGCCGTCGATCAGCACGACGCCGGCCAGGTCGCGGTAGCCGGGCGTGCCGCCGAAGTCCCAGGCCGCGTACGCGAGCGTCGTCGCCGCGCCGAGCGAGTGCCCGCCCAGGTACACCCGGCGCCCCCCTGCGCGTGCGCGCTTCACGACCACGCGCAGGTCGGCGAGGTTGGTCGCGAGCCCCCAGCCGCGCGCCTGCGGCGTCCTGGCCGCGCGATTCGGGTCGAAGCGGCTCGTCCCCAGAGCGAGGCCGTCGAAGTAGTAGCGATAGGCGGCTCCCGGCTCGCCTGCCGCGAATCCGACCGGATCCTCGAGGGTGTCGCCGCGGCGGTCGACGGCCCACACCTGGAGGTTCGGGACGCGCTGCACAAGCTCCGGCCCGATCACCGCGAAGTTGCCGCCGCCTCCCCCGAGCCCGGGGACCAGCACGAGCACCCGTGTCGCGTCGCTCGGGCCGTAGGTCGTGACCCGCGCGCCGCCCTGTTCCTGCGCAGAGGGCTGTCCCGCCGCTCGCGCGTCGACCCCGCCGGCGCACAGCGCGAGCGCTGCAGCGAGGACGGCAGCCGAGGCTGCGACGCGACGCATCTCCGGCTACCCCGCCGGTGCGAGGTCGACGCGCTCGATGAGGCCGCCGTCCCCGAAGGCGAAGGTGACCTGCACAGCTCCTTCGTGCGCGATCTCGCCGGTCTCGCGCCAGCGCTGGACACGCCTTGCGCGCGCGACGACGCCGGCATCGGTCTCGTCGACGACGTCCGGCACGACCGCGGTCACGAGCGCCGCCTCCTCCTCCGCCATGCGACGGAGCGCCTCGGCGCCCACGTACTCGTGGGCGCCGAACGCGACCACGATCTCGGGCGCCGCGAGAGCGACAGCCCGCTCGCCGTCGCCGGCGCTCATCGCGTCGAGGAAGCTCCGGGCGCGCTCCGTCCGCTCGCTCACCGCGGGGACGATAGCCGCCGCACACCCCTCCGCAGGGGTCCGGAGCCGGCCCGCAGGTGGGGCGCGGTCGCGTCGGCCGAAGCGTACGGCGAGCTCCAGCGGCTTGTAGCCTGTGTCCTGGCATCGCGAGGACAAGGAGCACAGAGATGGCAAGCAGCAGCGACCGGGGTCGACGAACGGCTGCTGATCGGCGGCGAGTGGGTCGAGGCGGCGGACGGCGAGCCGCTTCGACGTGACCGACCCGGCGCACGGGCGACGGTGGTCGGCTCGGTGCCGAACGCCGGCGAGAGCGACGTCCGGGCGGCGATCGACGCCGCCGCGGAGGCGCTCGACGAGTGGAAGGCGCTGCCGGCGATCGAGCGCGCGCGCATCCTGCGCCGCTCCGCCGACCTGATCCGCGAGCGCAAGGACGAGATCGCGCTCGTGATGACCTCCGAGCAGGGCAAGCCGCTCGCCGAGGCGGCGGGCGAGGTCGACTACGCGGCGAGCTTCCTCGAGTGGTTCGGCGGCGAGGCCGAGCGCGTCTACGGCCAGATCGTGCCGCCGATGAACCCGGCCAACCGCGTGCTCGTGCTGCGCCAGCCCGTCGGCGTCACCGCGGCGATCACGCCCTGGAACTTCCCGGCCGCGATGATGACCCGCAAGCTCGGCCCGGCGATGGCGGCCGGCTGCACCAGCGTCGTCAAGCCGGCGAGCGCGACGCCGCTGACCGCCGCGCTCGTGCTGCGCGCGATCGAGGACGCGGGCGCCCCGCCCGGCGTCGTCAACCTCGTCACCTCCCGCTCGTCGGGGATGGTCGCCGAGCACGCTGTTCGGCGACCGCGCGCGTCCGCAAGATCTCGTTCACCGGCTCGACCGAGGTCGGCAAGGACCTGATCCGGCTCTCGGCCGACCAGGTGAAGCGGCTCTCGCTCGAGCTCGGCGGCCACGCGCCGTACGTGATCTTCGACGACGCCGACCTCGACGAGGCCGTCGACGGGCTGATCGCCTCGAAGTTCCGCAACGCCGGCCAGACCTGCGTCTGCGCCAACCGCACCTACGTGCAGAGCGGCGTCTACGACGACGTTCGTCGAGCGGCTCGCCGAGAAGGTCGACGCGATGGTCGTCGGCCACGGCACGCGCGAGGGCGTCACGATCGGCCCGCTGATCGACGACCGCGCGGTCGACAAGGCCGACGAGCACGTCCAGGACGCGATCGCGCACGGCGCCCGGCTCGTCATCGGCGGCGAGCGCCTCACGAGCGGCGAGTACGACGCGCGGCTCGTTCTACGCGCCGACCGTGCTCGAGGGCGTCACCCCGGAGATGCTGATCTCGCACCGAGGAGACGTTCGGCCCGGTCGCCGGCGTCACCCGCTTCGAGACCGAGGAGGAGGCGATCCGGCTCGCCAACGACACCGTCTACGGGCTCGCGCGCGTACTTCCACACCCGCGACTACGCGCGGCTGCTGCGCGTCGCCGAGAAGCTCGAGTACGGGATCGTCGGCGCCAACGCCGGGATCATCAGCGCCGCGAACGCGCCGTTCGGCGGCGTCAAGGAGTCGGGCTACGGCCGCGAGGGCGGCGCGTTCGGGATCGACGAGTACCTCGACGTCAAGTACGTCCTGCGTCGGCGGCGTCGGCATCTGAGCGACCTCGACCTGCCGGCGTCCCGCGCGACAGACGCGACGGGCGTCGGCAGCGGCTGCGTCTATCCTGACGCCGTGGCGCTCTTCTCCCGCAAGCCCCGCCGCGCCCGCAGCCGAGCGACCTTCGCCGCGAGCGCCGGGCGCTGCTCGATCTGCGCGAGGGACGGCTCCGCGAGCTCGGCGGCCTCACGCTCGAGATGTACCGTCGCGACCACTTCAACGAGACGCTGGTCGTCGAGCGCTGCGCCGAGCTCGTCTCGATCGAGGCGCGGGTGAGCGAGATCGACGCGCTGCTCCAGGGCGCCCGCGGCCTCCGGCGCCAGGGAGCGCGATCTGCGACTGCGGCGCACCGATCCTGATGGGCGCCCGCTTCTGCCCGAGCTGCGGCCGCTCGTTCGTCGAGGCGACACCCGAGACGACGTGAGCGAGTCGCCGCCGGACGTGCCCGCGCTGCGCCGCGACCGCCGCGCCCGGGCAGGAGTACTGCCTCGCGTGCGGCCTCCGGCTTCCCGGCGCGGCCGCGCCTCGGCCGTGCACGGAGGCGACGGACGAGCCCTGCGCCTGCGGGTGCTCGGCCTCGCCGCGCGTCGCCGTCGCGGGCGCCGCCGTCGCGATCGCGCACGACGCGCGACGCCACGGCCGACCGTCGACGATCGTCACCGCCACGGGCGGCAGCGTGCCGATCGAGGCACCGGACGGACACCGGCACGCGTCTCGCCCCGTGGCCGGCGGGGAAGGACGCCTGGACGATCGTGCTCGTCTCGGTGCCGAAGGTCGACGGGCGGGACGAGGCGGTCGCCGTCGCCGAGGAGGCGCGCCGCCGGGGCCTGACGCCCGTCGGCGTGCTCGACTCGTCGCGCTACGCGAGCCTGCACCCCGGCTACTGGATGGTCTACCAGGGCATCTTCGGCTCGGAGGCCGAGGCGAACGGCGCGCTGCGCAAGGCACGCCCGATCGCCCGCCAGGCACGCGTCGAGCGCGTCTCCGGCTGACGCCGCGACGGCGACCGTTGTCTTGATCGAGACAACATTCGTGCGCGAGTTTGTAACACGGCGCCACATGGGGTAGACTCGCCGCGAAGGGAGCGACGTACACGGCCGCAGAGCGCATGCGGCCTACAACCGACGGCACGGGAGACGGATCCCGGATGGACGACCACGTCGGATCAGCTTGCAGTCCTGCATGTACCAGTATTCGCGAGCGATCTATCGCTCGATCAAGGACCTGATCGACCCCTACGCCGACCGGCAGACGCGCCTCGAGTACCGTCGCTCGATCCTCGAGGAGTGCGAGCAGACGATGTAGCGGCTCGCGGCCGACCCGCAGTACTTCGCGCGCCCCGACCGCACGCTCTTCCAGGACATCCGCCGCTACTTCCCGATCACCGCGCAGGCACAGGTCGCCTGGGCCGTCCGTGAGGGCGTCTCCGCGGCGATCTCGTTCATCGAGCCGCAGCTCGAGGCCGGGCTGCTCGACGGCGGCATGTCGCGCTGCAAGGCGACGACGCGCAAGGGCAAGGCGTGCCAGCGCACGCCGCTGCCGGGCCGCGACTACTGCCCGTCGCACCAGCATCTCGAGCGCTCGCTCAAGGCCGTCGCCGTCGCGTAGGCACGTGCTGCCGGCGGACGAAGTGCCAGAAAGAGCGCGAATCCAGGCGGGTTTCTGGCACTTCTCGCGCGCAGCGCGAGCCCGTCGCCGGCGGCTAGGGTAGAACGCCGTGTCGCACGACACCGACAAGCTCATCCGCCAGCTCTCGCTCGTCGCCTTCCTGATGGCCGAGCGGCGGCCGCTGACCGCACGCGACGTCAAGGGCAACGTCGAGGGCTACTCGGAGATGTCCGACGAGGCGTTCGCGCGGCGGTTCTACTCGGACCGGGCCGAGCTGACCGGCGCTCGGCGTGCCGCTCACCTCGCAGCGCGACGAGTTCACGGGCGAGGAGCTCTACACGCTGCGCTCCGAGAACTACTTCCTCGACCGCCTCGACCTCGACGACGACGAGCTCGCAGCGCTGCAGACGGCGCTCTACACGCTCGAGGGCAAGTTCGCCTACGCGGAGCCGCTGCGGCTCGCGCTCCAGAACCTCGCGCTCGGCCGCCCCGGCTTCGACCACGCGCCGCACCGCCACCGCCGAGCGCGTGCGCGTCAGCGCCCCGGACTACTCGCCCGAGCTCGCAGGCCGCCTCTCGAAGCTCGAGGCGGCGATCTCGAAGCAGCGGACGATCAAGTTCCGTACTGGTCGCCGACGCGCGAGCGCGAGACCGAGCGGCGCCTCAACCCGTACGCGCTGCGACTCGACGAGGGCGTCTGGTACGTCATCGGCCACGACCTCGACCGCGACGCGATCCGCACGTTCCGCGTCTCGCGCTTCCGCTCGGACATCCGCTTCGCGACGCGGCGCGAGCGCGACTTCAAGCTGCCGCCCGACTTCGACGTCGAGGCGCACCGCGTGCCGCGTCCGTGGCAGATCGGCGAGATCGTCGGCACGGCCCGTATCGGCGTGCAGGGCGACACCGCGTGGTGGGTGCATCGCACGCTCTCCGACGCCGGCGCGCTCGAGGACGGGGTCTTCGAGACGCCCTACGCCCGGCTCGAGCCGCTCGTCTCGTGGATCCTGCGCCAGAACGGCCGTGCCGATCCCGCTCGCCCCGCCCGAGCTGCGCCGCCAGGTCGCGGACGGCCTCGCGCTCCTCCGTGAGCGCCACACGGGCGCAGCCGCCCTCGCCTGCGCGTGAGCGCCGCGCCGAGGTCGTCCAGCGCCGCCGTCGACCGCCAGATCCCCGGCCCCGTCGCGCCCGGAGCGCTTCGGCGTGCTCCAGGCGCTGCTCGCGCACCTGCTCTCCGCGTGCGGCGACGGCAAGGACGCGCAGCTCGACGCCGACGATCTCGCGGAGCGCTTCTCGATCCCCCGCGAGGAGCTCCAGGAGCACCTCTCGCTGCTCAACCTCGTCAACTTCGGCGGCGGGTGCTACACGGTCTACGCCGAGGTGAACGAGGAGACGGGGTTCGTCCGCGTCGACAAGGAGCTCTACGGCGACGTCTTCCGCAAGCCGCCGAAGCTGACGCCGCTCGAGGCGCGCGCGATCCGGCTCGCGATCGAGTACGTCGGCCCGACGATCGCCGCCGCCGCCGACACGCCGCTCGACCGGGTGCGCCGCAAGCTCGAGGAGACGTTCGGCCAGTTCGAGCTCTCGCAGACGCCGGCGCCGCGCGTCGCGGACGACGAGGAGGAGCTCGTCAAGACGCTCTCGGACGGCGCCGAGCACCGCCGGGTCGTCGAGATCGCCTACCTGAAGGAGGGCGAGGAGACGCCGTCGCACCGCGCTCGTGGAGCCGTACACGATCGAGCGCGAGCTGCCGTTCTGGCGCGTCCACACCTGGGATCGCTCTGTCGACGGGCCGCGGACGTTCCGCCTCGACCGGATGCGCGAGGCGCGCCTCACCGACGAGCTGTTCGAGCCCCGCGACGGATTCGACCCGAACTACCTCTCCGAGCCCCGGGCCGCGCGCCTCTGGCACGCGCCGCCGATCGCCCGCTGGAAGCTCGAGCGCGGCGCACGGGCCCTGACCGACCGCTCCGCGCTCTCCGAGCCGCGCTTCAAGGACGACGAGTGGCTCCTCTCGGAGGTGCTCGCCGACCGGGGCGAGACCGTCGTGCTCGAGCCCGACGAGATGCGCGCTGCGGTCGCCCGGCGCGCGAAGGATCTCGCGTCCGAGCTCGGGCGTCACGACGCGCCGGCGGAAGACGGCAGGGCCAGCCTGAACCTCGCCCCACCGGGGCCGGCACGAGCACGAGCGTGCCGCCGTGCGCGGTCGCGATGTCCCGTGCGATGCCAGAGCCCGTAGCCGGTCGAGCCCGCGCCGCTCACGCCGCGGCGAGAAGACGTCCACACCAGGATCGACGCCCGGGCCGTCGTCGACGACGTCGATCGTGACGCCGTCGCCACCGAGCTCGGCGGTCAGCGTCACGCGCTCGCCGTGCCGCAGACCGTTGCGGACGAGGTTGGCGAGCGCCTGCCGAAGGCGCGTGCCATCGCCGCGGACGATCGCTCCGCGAGCCGCCTCCACGTCGAACCCGCTCGCCGCCCTGCGCCGCCACCGCGTGCAGGAGCTGCTCGACGTCGACGTCCTCGCTCGACGAGCGAGCGGCAGGTCCGGATCGGCGAGGATCCGCTCGATGTCCCCGGTCGCCGTGACGACGAGCGTCACGAACCGCGGCCAGTCGACGGCACCGCCTGTCTGCACCGCGAGCTCGGCCAGGGACGAGATCGCGGCGACGGGCGCCGCGAGCTCGTGCGCCAGGACGCCGAGGTCCTGCGACTCGCTCATCGCGCCCGCTCCGCGATCCGGGCGAGAGCCCGCTCCGCGACCGTCCGCAGCATCGGATCCTCTCCCTCGGCCCACGGCACCGCGAGCGGAGCATCCTCCGGCCTGCCGGTGTTCCCGAGCGCCACGAGCGCGTTCCGGCGCAGCCAGCGCGGATCGTTGCGCGGGACGAAGAGGCGCTCGAGATCCCGCTCGAGCCGCGGGGCGACCCCTGGGGAGAGCCAGTCCCCGAGGGGCAGGGCGGGACGCACGCCGTCCGGCAGCGCGGCACCCATGCGCCTGCGCTCGACACCGCGGTTCCACGGGCACACGTCCTGACAGATGTCGCAGCCGTAGACCCGGTCGCCGAGCGCCGTCATCGCGTCCTCGGGAATCGGGCCGGCGGTCTGCGTCCACGTCGAGAGGCACCGCGTGGCGTCGAGCACGCCCGGCTCGACGATCGCGTCCGTCGGGCACGCGTCGATGCAGAGCGTGCAGCTCCCGCAGCCTGCGCGGAGGCGACTCGGACGGCTCGATCTCGGCTGTCGTGAGGATCGTGCCGAGGACGATCCACGAGCCGTGCGTGCGTGTGATCACCATCGTGTTCTTGCCGTAGAAGCCGACCCCGGCCCGCACCGCCGCCTCGCGGTCGACGTGATCGTTGTCGTCGACGAGGACGCGATGCTCTCCCCCGAGCGACGCGCCCAGGCGCTCGAGGCGCGCGCGGAGGTCGCCGTAGGCGTCGTCCCAGGCGTAGCGCGGCATCCGCCCCTCCCCCGGTCCCGGCTCGGGCGCATCGCGCCCAGTAGCAGCGGGCTGCCGCCACCACGCTTCTCGCACCGGGGAGGACACGCTCCGGGTGACACGATCGCTCGGGCCGCGCCATCGTGAAGCGGAGCCAGCCGAACAGCCCGCGCTCGCGCCGCTCCGCGATGTGCCGCTCGGTGTCGGAGATACGGCGCCGCGACGGCCGCTCCGACGGCGTCGAGGCCGAGCGACGAGGCGAGCTCCTGGAGCGCAGCGGCGGGTAGCGGACTCGTGACCGACGACATCTGCGAGGATCGTGCCATGAAAGCAATCCGCATCCACGACGACGGGGGTCCCGAGGTCCTCCGCTACGAGGACGTCCCCGACCCCGTCGCGGCTCCCGGCGAGGTCCTCATCCGGCTCCACGCCGCGTCGCTCAACCACCTCGACGTCTGGGTCAGGCAGGGCCTCCCGTCCGTGCCGAAGCCACGCATCCTCGGCGCCGACGGCGCCGGCGTCGTCGAGGCCCTCGGCGAGGGCGTCGACGGCCTCGAGGTGGGGCAGCGCGTCGTGCTCAACCCCGGGCTCCATCACGGCGACACGATCGGGGTGGTCGGCGAGCACGCCGACGGCACGCACTGCGAGCTGTTCGCGATCGACGCCGGCCAGGTGTACCCGCTCGACGATGCCCTCTCGTACGAGGAGGCCGCGGCGTTCCCGCTCGTCTACGAGACCGCCTATCGCATGCTCGTCACGCGTGCCGCCGTGCAGGAGGGCGAGTGGGCGCTGATCTGGGGGATCGGCGGGGGCGTCTCGACGGCGGCGCTCGAGATCTGCCGTGCGCTCGGCGTGCACACGATCGTGACGTCCGGGAGCGACGAGAAGCTCGAGACGGCACGGACGTGGGGCGCCGACGTCGCGGTCAACCACCACGACGGCGACGTCGTCGCGGCCGTCAAGGAGGCGACCGGCAAGGGCGTGCACGTCGTGGTCGAGTCGGTCGGCGACGCCACGTGGGCGCGGACGCTCGCCGCGGCGCGCCCGGCCGGCCGCATCGTCGTCTGCGGCGCGACGTCCGGGCCCGAACCCGCCCGCTGCACTCCATCGGTTCTGGTGGAAGCAGCTGACGCTGATGGGCTCGATGATGGGCACCCGCGAGGACTTCCTCGGCGCGTACGACCTCGTCCGCACAGGGCGCGCACGGGTGCACGTCGACTCGGTGTTCCCGCTCTCCGAGGCGGCTGCCGCGCACGCGCGGATGGACAGCGGCGAGCAGCTCGGCAAGATCGTCCTCTCGATCCCGGGGTAGGCGCAGGCGTGCGCGTCGGCGGGCCCGAGGCCCGCCGACGCGCAGCCACCGCGCGCGTCTAGACTCGCTGGCATGGTCACCAAGGACGACGTCGTCGAGGCGCTGCACACCGTCGAGGACCCGGAGCTCGGGATGGACATCGTCGAGCTCGGGCTGTTCTACGACGCGGAGATCGACGGCGCGAACGTGAAGGTGATCCACTCGCTCACCTCCATGGGCTGCCCCGCCGGACCGATGATCCAGGAGAACATGCACGACGCGGTGTCCGCCCTCCCCGGTGTCGAGCACGTGGAGATCGAGCTGACGTTCGACCCGCCGTGGACGCCCGACCGCATGTCGGACGACGCCAAGTTCATCCTCGGGTTCGGCTAGCCAAGGTCGACGCGGCGTCGAGGCGGTACACGAGGCCGCTTGTTGGTGACGAGGCTGGACGCGTCCAGTCGTCCGACGACACCAGGTCTCTCGGCCTCGGATCGTCGCGTCTGCAGGAACCTGGGCACCAAGCTGGATCGCTCGCACCGGCTGGTACCTCGGGAACACGGGATTCGCTCACGTTCGACGGCCACGCTTCGCGACGGTGGCCCCGGGAGGGCGTTCCCGGGGCCATCGTCGGCGCTCGCAGTGTCGGCCAGGCGCCGCCCGGCGGCCACCAGGCAGCTGCGATGGCGTCAGTCGAGGATCGCCTCTCCGGCGCGAGCGCGAAGCTGGGCGGCGCGCACGACGCTCGCGACGATCAAGAGGAGCAGGATGACAGAGCCGGCAAGTCGCGTACTCCCACCACAATGTGCCGTCGTCGATGCCGGACGCTCGCAGTGAGCGACGCGGGCAGCGAAGCCCCGGTGGAGCGTACCGCGGCGCGCTCGAGCCAGTCCGGCGTCCGCGCGATCGGTGCGCCCGCGAGCGAGGACTTCTCCGTGGCGCGCTGCGCTGCGCGCTCGACCCAGTCGGACGTCGCCGGGACGAGAGCGGCTGCGCCGGCGCCCTGGGCTCCAGCCCTGTCGTTGGGGTGAATGCCGACACTCGCGGATCCCGCTGCGCCGGCGCCCTGGGCTCCAGGCCTGTCGTTGGGGTGGATGCCGGCACTCGCGGATCCCGCAGCAATGGCCGCGAGGGTCGCGCCGGTGGCGATGAGCCGCGCTAGTGGCCGAGTCGTCGTGTTCACCATGCCTCCTGTTCTCCGATCACCGGTTGCGATCGACTGCGACCACGGTTGCGCGCGCCGGTTGTGGGCCGACTGTGGTCGGGTTGTGGCCCGGTTGCGGTGCTTGCGGAAAGGTGTCGTGACCGTGATGCTTGAGGCCCACCATCACGCGCGGGTCGGGCGTTCGGCGGTGACCCGTTGCAGACTTCGAGGCCGGGGAGGGCAGCGATGGAGTTTCGGATCCTGGGAGCTCTTGAGGTCGTGGCTCAAAGCGGAGCGGTGGAGCTCGGTGGTGCGCGCGTGCAGTCGCTGCTCTCGATCTTGCTCATCCGGCGTGGCGAGATCGTGCCGGCAGACGTGCTGATCGAAGAGGTCTACGCCCGCAACCCGCCACCGACTGCGTCGAAGTCGCTCCAGGCGCACGTCTCGCGCCTCCGGAGGGCGTTGGGCGCCGACCACCGTCTCGAGACGGTCGGGCGCGGCTACCGCCTCGACGTCCGCGACGAGGAGGTCGACGCCGATCGCTTCGCCGGCCTGGTCGAACACGGACGCGACCGCCTGGCCGACGGCGACGCGCAGGACGCGCTCCACGCGTTCGAGGAGGCCCTGCGGCTGTGGCGCGGGACACCCTTCGCCGACCTTCCACACCAGGATGTCCTCCAGCTGGAGCGCTCCCGGCTGGAAGAGCTCCGGCTCTCGTGCCTGGAGGACATGACCGATGCGAGGCTCGCGCTCGGGCGTCACGCCGAGGCGGTTGCCGATCTGGAGTCCCTGACGTGGGCGTACCCGTTCCGTGAGCGACTGCGAACGCAGCTCATGCTCGCGCTGTACCGCTCTGGCAGACAGGCGGAGGCGCTCGACGCGTACCAGTCGGCACGCAGCTTCCTGGTCGAGGAGCTGGGGATCGAGCCGGGTCACCGACTGCGCGAGCTGCATCAGGCCATCCTCAACCAGGATCCGACGCTCGATGCTCCCGCGCCGACCCCAGGCGAGGACATCGCAGCGACGGACGCCCGCGCCGCACACCCGGTCGCCGCAGCTGGCAGGGCGGCAGGCTCGATGCCCGCGATCTCGAGCGGTCGCAAGACCGTGACGACGCTCGGCGTCAGGCTCGCCGTCTCGTCTCCGAGCGAGGCGCCGCTCGACCCGGAGACTCTCGGTCGCGTTGTCGGTCGGGTCGTGGAAGGGGTCGGGCGCTCGGTCGGCCGTCACGGAGGCGCCATCGAGACCGTCACGGCGGACACGGTCACCGCCGTGTTCGGACTGCCCGTCGTGCACGAGGACGACGCGCTTCGTGCGGTGCGCGCAGCAGACGAGGCGCGCACCGCGCTCGAGGCGCTGGCCGTCGAGGTCGCGGCGGAGCGCGTCCTGACGGTCGAGTTCGGTATCGGGCTCAGCACGGGCGAGGTGGTCACTGCGGCTGAAGGCACAGCCCCACGTGTCACGGGAGAGCCGCTCTCCCGCGCACCGCTTCTCGGAGGCGGTGCCCGCGAAGGGACGATCGTGATCGACGAGCCGACCCGCCGGCTCGTGCGCGACGCGGTGCTGGTGCAGGCGATCGACGGCGACGGGACATGGACCGTGACGTCGGTGTCGGCCGCGTACCGCGGCCGTGTCGGCCGACTCGACGCGCCGATGGTCGGGCGAGAGCGGGAGCGGCGCCGGCTGCTCGACGTCTTCCACCAGGCCGTCGGCGATCAGCACCTGCCAGCTGTTCACGGTGCTCGGCGCGGCCGGGGTCGGGAAGTCGCGGCTCGTCGGGGAGCTCCTTGGCGAGGTCGGCGGGCAGGCGCTCGTTGCGCGAGGCAGGTGCCTGCCGTACGGCGACGGGATCACGTTCTGGCCCCTGCTGGAGGTGACCAAGGAGGCGCTCGGGCTCGCAGACGACGAGTCGTCCGACGAGGTCCATGCGCGGCTCGTCGCGATCCTGGACGACGAGGCGGGAGCGGACGCGATCGCGCAGCGGGTCGCAGAGACGACAGGGCTCGCAGAGGTCTCGACGGGCAGCGAGGAGGGTCTTGGCTTCGCCGCCGTGCGGTCGCTGTTCGAGGCGCTCGCCCGGATGCGACCGCTCGTCGTCGTGTTCGACGACATCCACTGGGCCGAGCCGACGTTCCTAGACCTCGTCGAACACGTTGCGGAGACGGCCCGCGACGCGCCGATCCTGCTCATCTGCATCGCCCGCCCAGAGCTGCTCACCCTGCGGACCGACTGGGGCGGCGGGAAGCAGAACGCGACCTCGGTGCTGCTGGAGCCGCTGTCCGAGCCCGAGTGCGCCCAGCTGCTCGGCCATCTCGTCGGCCCGCAACAGCTGGACGCCTCGACCGCCGCGCGGATCGCGCAGGTCGCCGAGGGGAACCCCCTGTTCGTCGAGGAGATCGTCTCGATGCTCATCGACGACGGGCTGCTCGTCCACCGGAGCGGGCGCTGGCTCGTGACGGGCGACATCTCGACCGTTCGCGTCCCCCCAACCATCCAGGCACTGCTCGCCGCACGGCTCGATCGGCTGGAGGCGGTCGATCGGCGCGTCCTTGAGCGCGCCGCCGTCACGGGGAAGGTGTTCTACGAGGGAGCGGTGAGAGAGCTCGCCCCCGAGACGCTCCGGTCCCTGGTGCCGGATGCGCTCGCGTCGCTCGTCCGGCAAGGACCTGATCCGCCCGGATCGGAGCGGGCTGGGCGAGCGCACGTATCGGTTCCGCCACCTGCTGATCCGGGACGCGGCCTACGACTCCATTCCCAAGGCATCGCGCGCCGAGCTGCACGAGCGCTTCGCCGGCTGGCTCGAGGCTGCCTTTGACGAGGGCGGCCGAGTACGAGGAGGTCGTCGGCTATCACCTCGAGCAGGCGCACCGGTATCGCATCGAGCTCGGCCGGCTCGACGATGCTGCCCGCTCGCTCGGCCGCGCAGCCGCCGAGCGGCTCGGATCCGCTGGCCGCCGGGCCTTCGGCCGCAGCGACGCACCTGCCGCGACGAACCTCATCGCGCGGGCGGTCGCGCTGCTCCCCGCCGACGATCCGCTCCGCGTGGATCTGCTCCCCAATGTCCGGTCGATGCAGGGCATCGGCGACTTCTCCTGGGCCGATCGGGTGCTGACGGAGGCCGTCGAGGCAGCTGCCACGTCGGGCGACCGACGCCTTGCGGCCAACGCCCTCGTCCAACGCGGCTTCCTCCGCCTCTTCACCGACCCGGCTGTCACACCGGCAGAGCTGATCGAGCTGGCGCAGCGTTCGATCGGGGTCTTCGTCGGAGCTCGACGATCCGGTCGCCGTCGCCCGCGCGTGGCGGCTCATCGCCCAAGCGCACTACCTCGATCGCCGGCTCGGGCAGTGCGCGGAGGCGTCCGAGCACGCCTTTGCGCACGTCCGCGCGAGGGGGGAGCCGTTCGAGCTCCGCGAGATCGTCGAGTGGCTCGTGATAGCGCTCCTCCTCGGCCCCACGCCGGCGATCGACGCCACCAGCAGATGCGAGCGGCTCCTGGAGGAGGTCTCCGACGAGCCGCGGCTGAAGGCGCAGATCCACGGCGCGATGGCCCCTCTGCTGCTGATGCAGGGACGGTCTGCCGAAGCCGACGGCGCGATGACCATGGCGCGTGCGGCGATGGAGGATGCCGACGAGTGGATCTGGATCGTCTCCTTCTGGCTCGCGTTCGTGCACCTGTGGCGCGACGACCCGGAGGCGGCCGAGCGCGAGCTCCGCCCCGGCTACGACGCGCTCAGCACAATCGGCGAGAAGAGCCACTACTCGTCGATCGCCCACGGCCTCTCGCAGGCCCTCTACCTTCAGGGCCGCTACGACGAGTGTCTCGAGCTCACGAGAGAGTGCGAGCTCGCAAGCCGTCCCAACGACGTCCACAGCCAGGTCACCTGGCGCTCGATCCGCGCGAAGCTCCTCGCTCGACGCGGAGAGCACGAGGCCGCAGCCGACCTCTGCGACGAGGCTCTCTCGATAGCGTCGTCCAGCGACTTCCTCGTCGCCCACGCCGATGCCCTCGCGGACAGAGCTGAGGTCGCCCGGCTCGCAGGCGATCACGCCCTCGCGCGCAGGTCGGATGCCCGACGCGATCGAGTGCTACCGCCTCAAGGGCAACGCCTTCGCAGTCGACCGCTTCGCCCTCGAGAGCGATTGATCCCGGCGCGCGACGCGGGCACGCATCGTCTACATCATCGATTGACCAGGCAGGGTCGAGTCGACGTCCCTTGCGCGTGACGCCGTGCCCGCTCTCCGGATCGTCTCACCCGCCGAATCGCTGCGCAGGCTCCCGGGAGGCAGCACGCCCTCAGGCGCGCGCGAGCGCGTCCGCTCCGTGCAGCACGAGGTCGAGCACCTCGCCGATCGCCTCGTCGAGGCTCACGTTCTCGATCACGGGCACGTCGAAGCGCCGCGCGCGCTCGACGAGGACGTCCTGGATCGATGCGGATCTCGGGGATCCCGTCGAGGTACTTCTCGAGCGGCCGCAGGCCGTCCGTCGCGGCGTCGCGCACCCAGAAGTGGCTGCGGTGGGCGTCCTCGTCGCAGATCGCGATCACGCACTGGACGACGATCGCGTCGGCTGCGGCGATCGGCGATCATCCCGGGCACGAGGTGCACGCCCTCGAGCACCATCGACCAGCCCTCGGTCAGCGCGCGGTCGATCGCGGCCTCGACGCCGACGAGCACGTTCCGCGTCTGGTCGAGGAACCCGAGCAGCCGCGGTCGCCCGCCTCCTCCTCGTCCGCCTTCGTCAGCGCGAGCCCGGTCTCGAAGCTCGAGTAGTGGACCGACGGCATGAACTCCGGCGAGAAGAACGCGCGCATCGTCTGCCGGATGAAGTCGGTCGACGTGACCCGTGTGATCCCGAGCCGGTGGGCGGCCTCGGTCGCGAGCGTCGACTTCCCCGTGCCGGTGGCGCCGCCGACGAGCAGCACGATCGGGCACATCGAGCTGCTGGAGCGCCTGGAGGCGCCGCAGGCGGCGCATCGTGCGTCGGCCCGTCCGGCTCGCCGAGCATCTCGGCGGCGAGCTCGGCGAGGCGGTCGAGGTCGACCGGCGCTCCCCCGAGTCCGCGAGGTCGGCGTCGACCCGGCGGGCGAGCTCGTAGGCACGCGTCGGCGGTCAGCCCCGTCGCGGCGAGCGCCCGGGCCATCAGCCCTTTCGACCAGGGTGGGCCGTCGTCGCCGCCGAGCGGGAGCGGTGCCAGGTAGCGGCGCTCGCTCATACGGCCGACCCGCTCCCGAGCGCGATCGCCTCCGACGCGAGGCCTTCGGCCAGCACGTCGAGCTCCGGCTCGCCCGGCGAGCGGCACGACGTCGTTCGTCGCGAGCACGACGCGCACCCCGCGCGTCACCGCCTCCTCGACGACGACGTCGATCGCAGCCGCCTTGAGCTCGACGACGAACGTCTCGGCGTCGAGCCCGGCGAGCTCGCGCCGGAGCGCACTCGCGGTCGGAGAGGCTCCCCGAGACGTGGACGACGCGGCGCCGTGACGCTCCTCGAGGTGCGTGGCGATGCGTGGCGTGCGCGTGGCACGGCGCCGTCCCGAAGAAGGCGACGCGCCTCCCGCGACGCCTCGAGCGGACGCGGCCGGAGCACGGTCCGCACGACGGGGACGCCGGGCGGCGTGCGCCCGCACCGCGTCGGCGAGCTCGCCGTGCTCGACTCCGTCCTCGGCCATCGTCACGACCACGAGGTCGGCGAGCAGCGCGCGGTACGGGTTCAGGTAGCCGCCTGCGAGGCGCGGCGTCCTGATGCGCGCCGACGACGAGGATCGTGCGGTCGGCGGCGATCGGCGGGAGCGCCGCCCCGCTGCCGTCGAGCACGATCAGCGTCGGGCTCGAGCGCCTCGGCCAGCGCGAGCCCGTCGGACACGTTCGAGGTGCCGACGGCACCCGCGAGCCCGCCGCCGCAGCGACGGCAGCCGATCGTCGGCACGCCGGCGACGCCGCGGTCTCGAGGTGGTCGGAGGCCGCGTGGCGTCCGCCGCGCGAGAGCGCGAGCAGGTCGTCGACCGGTCGGCAGCGACCTGGACGAGCTCGGGCCGGCCGGCCCGCCGCGTCCCATCGCGAGCACGACCACCTCGCGTCGCCGTGCGAGCAGACGCGCCGACATGCCCGGTGACGGCGGTCTTGCCGACGCGCTTGCCCGGTGCCCGATCACGGCGACGGTCGGCAGCGGACGGCGCTCGACAGCGCGGCGGCTCGAGCCGGAAGTCGGCGCCCTCGTACGGCACGCCGAGCGCGAGGGCGCGACCTGCGAGGGCGAGCCGCTCGGCAGGCCCGAGCACGGGCTCGTCCGAGAGGTCGAGGACGACGTCGGGCTCGTGCTCGCGCGATCGCCTCCTCGAGCGTCGGCGACGAGCGGCACGCCGTAGTCCTCCCCGCCACGCAGCTTCTCGCTGCCGCCGACGAGCACGCGCCGCGATCACGAGGTCCGGCAGCTCGACGAGCGCGTCCCGGACCACGGAGGGGTAGTGCTCGCCGTCGATCACGGCGACGGCCCACGGGTCGACGGTCACCGGCGGCTGATCACCTCGGAGTCGATCCGGCCGGTGTACTTCTCGTACTCGAAGGTGTCGGTCGAGAACTGGATGATGCGCTCCTGCCCGTGGAACGGGATGGCAGCGCCAGATGTCGACGTGGCGCCCGTGACCTCGACCACGTTGTAACAGGGTCGCGTGTTGCCGCGCAGGCGCAGCGACGAGACCGTGCCGGTGTTGACGACGAAGAGGTTCTCGAGACGCCAGGCGTACGGCACGTGCTTGTGCCCGGAGAGGACGAGCTGCACGCCCGCGCGCAGCAGGCACTCGATCACGTCGCCGGCGTCGTAGACGACGTTGCGCTCGCGCCCGTGCCGGGCACCGGCAGCAGGTGGTGGTGGAGGACGAAGATCCTGAGGTCGGCCGGCTCTGCGCCGAACTGCTGCTCGATCCACGGATAGCGGCCGCGGCCGATCTGGCCGTGGTCGAGGTCGGGCTCGGTCGAGTCGACGGCGACGATCGTGACGCCCGCCCTTGCGGAGCACGGAGTTCCGCTCGCCGAAGAGCTGCTCGAAGTGCACGTAGCCGACGTTCCGCGAGTCGTGGTTGCCGGGGATCACGACGAGCGACTCGCACTCGATCTTGTCGACGTACTGGCGGGCCAGCTGGTACTCGTGCTTGAAGCCGAGCGTCGTGAGGTCGCCCGAGCAGACGACGATGTCGGGCTCGAAGTCGTTGATCTCGCACGATCGCGCGCTCGAGCAGGCTCGGCTCGAAGTACTGCTCGCCGCAGTGCAGGTCGGAGAGGTGCGCGATCCGGGTGCGGAGCGGGCGCGGCCATGGCCTGGCAGAGCATACGGCGCCCGGCGCGGCACCGCGAGAAGGGCCGTCCGAGGCGGGCGGTACCCTCGACACGGTGCAACCGGACACGGGGAACCCCAGCGCTTCCAGTCCTTCCGCGGCACGGAGCCGCCGCGCTTCGCCAACCGGATCGAGCTCGAGTGCGCGCGGATCCTCGACTGGTACGGGATCCCGTGGGACTACGAACCGCGCTCGTTCGTCCTCGAGCGCGACGACGAGGGCCGCGTCACCCGGGCGTTCACGCCCGACTTCTACCTGCCCGAGCAGGACCTCTACGTCGAGATCACGGTGATGAAGCAGTCGCTCGTGACCCGGAAGAACCGCAAGCTGCGCGAGCTGCGCGAGCTGTACCCCGACGTCAAGGTCAAGCTCTTCTACCGGCGCGACATCGAGCGCCTCGCCCAGCGCTACCAGCTGCGGATCGCCTCGTGAGCGTCGCCTCCGACGCTGCTCCGCGAGCAGGCGGCCACCCGATCGGAGAGGTCTACCTCTCCCGGGCGGAGATCGCCGTCCCGCGTGCGCGAGCTCGGCGCCGCGCTCGACGGCGGAGCTACGCGAGCCGCGAGCCGCTGCTCGTCGCGCCGCTGAAGTCGAGCATCGTCTTCCTCGCCGACCTCTCGCGGGCGATGCGATGCGCACCACCACCTCGACACGATCGAGCTCTCCCCCTACGGCGGACGCCGCCGGCCGGCGGCGGCGTCCGGATCACGAAGGACCTCGACGGCCCGATCGACGGGCGGCGACGTCGTGATCGTCGAGGACGTCGTCGACACGGGGCTCACGCTCGCGTTCCTCATCCGCACGCTCGCCGAGCGCGCGCCCGCGAGCGTCACGGCCGTGACGCTGCTCGACCGCCCCTACCGCCGGCTCGTCGACGACCTCCCGCTGCGTAGCGTCGGCTTCACGGTGCCGGACGAGCTCTTCGCCGGCTACGGCCTGGGCCTGGACGAGCGCTGGCGCCAGCTGCCCGACCTCCATCTCGTCCTCGCCGACGAGCTGCCCGCAGGCGATCGAAGCCGCGTGAGGGGTGGGGGCACGCCCATGGTTCGCCCCACCACGCCCTCTCCGTAGGCGGGCTCGGTCAAGCCGGGGTCAGCCTACCCGGCCGGCAAAGCCGGCCGCCGGCCCTAGGGCGAGCGCACAGGGCAACCGTGCTGCGCCGAAGTGGAGTGGCGTTCTGGGCTGTCGAGCGACCTGTGCGCCTTCGCTTCAGGCCGAAGGCCGGCGTTGCCGGCCGGGAGGCCGAGAGCGACCCCTGCGCGCGTTTCCGTGAAGGAGCGGGGCTGGCGGGGGAACCATGGGTTCCCCCAGCCTCACTACAGGTAGCCGAGCGGATCGACGGCGGCGCCGCCCACGCGCACCTCGAAGTGCACGTGCGGGCCGGTCGAGTGGCCGGTGTTGCCCGAGTACGCGATCACCGTGCCCGTCGCCACGGTCTGCCCGACCGCACGAGCGAGCGACGAGTTGTGCGCGTAGGCGGTCGAGAGACCGTTGCCGTGGTCGAGCACGACGAGGTTCCCGTAGCCGCCCATCCAGCCGGCGTAGATCACGCGTGCCGGGCGCGGCTGCGCCGACGGGCGTGCCCGTGCCGACGGCGATGTCGATGCCCTCGTGCATCCGCCCCCACGCGGCTGCCGAAGCCGCTCGTCACGGGACCGCTGACGGGCCAGCGCGAGCGCGCCCGCTGCCGGTCGACCGGCGGTCGACGGTGCCGGACGTCGCGCTGGGCGCCTGGGCGGCCCGGATCGCGGCCGCGAGCCGAGCGCTCTGGCCTCGAGCGCGTCGAGCTCCTCGGCGCAGCACCTCGCGCCTCGTCCTCCACGATCGCGGCGAGCGCCGCCTCGCGACCGGCCTGGGCGGCGACGAGCGCGTCACGACTCGCCGCGCAGCCGCGCGACGACCGCGCGCTGCTCCGCCGCCCGCGGCCGCGATGGCTGCTGCTCGAGCGCGGCCGCCTCGCGCCGCGCGGCGAGGCGTCCGGCGGCGCGCGTCGGCGACGCCCCGTCGCGACGCGCGCGACCTGCTCGGCCGCGATCGTCCTGGTCGAGCGCCGATCCGACCGAGCAGGTCGAGCTTGTCGAGCAGCTCGGAGAACGACGTCGTCCCGAGCACGACGGCGATGCAGGTCGGGATCGTCGGCGACGTAGATCGCGCGGACGTGGCGCTCGAGGCGCTCAGAGCCGCGACGGCGTACTCCGCTTGCAGCCGCCGGAGCCGCGCGGTCTGCAGCGCGAGCGTCCGCTCGAGGCCCGGCGAGCCGGCCGCGGGCCGCGGAGAGCCTGCCCTCGAGGACGGCGAGGCGCGCCTGCTGGCCGCGCACGCCCGCCTCGAGCTCGCGCTCGCGTCCCGCCGACGGCGCTCAGCTCCGCCGTGAGGACGCCCGCCCGCTGCCGCCTTCTCGGCCGCGGCCTCGCCCCGGAGCGCTTCGATCCGCGCGTCGACGGCGCCTTGTCCGCACCGGGGTCACCAGCCGCGCGTCCCCGCGACGCGAGGAGCGCGAGCACGACGACGAGGCACGAGCAGCCACGGCGAGCCAGCCCGATGGAGTTCGACGACGGCACGCTCTCCCCTGCCGTCTCGCCGTCGGGCGCGGGCCGCTGAGCGCGCGACCTGTTCGGCTGCCGCAGTCGTCCCGGCCGCCGCGCGCTGGCCGCGTCGAGCGCCCGCAGCGCCTCGGCCGCATCGCGGCGGAGCGACGCCGACCACGGCGCGGTAGTCCTCGTCGGAGATCCGCCCGGCCCGGTGGTCGGCCTCGAGCTCCTTCAGCGCGGCCGAGGGCTCGATCGCGCTCCTCCTCGAGCGCGAGGCGCTCGCGCTCGGCGGCGGTCAGCTCGTCGAGCTCGTCCGAGACCGGCTCCGGCTCGCGCAGGAACGGGAGCGCGACCACGACGACGCAGGCGACGGCGAGCAGGGCGGCGAGCGAGCAGCGCCGCGCTCACGGGCCGCGCGGCGCGTCCGGCGCCCCTCGTCCGGGCGTAGCGCGACGCGAGCCGACGCTCCTCGCGCGCGTCGGGCCAGAGCGCGATCACCGACGCCGAGCACGAACACGAGCCCCGCGAGCCAGATCAGGTTGACGAGCGGCTTGACGAAGACCCGGAACTCGACGATGCCGTCGTCGTTCACCTGCTCGGCGATCACGAACAGGTCCTCGCCGGTGAGGAGGTCGGAGCGGATCCCGACCTCGTTCGAGACCTGCTCCTCGACCGAGTACGCGTTCTTGCCGGCCTCGAGCGAGCCCGAGGCTCCTTGCCGCCGCGCGTCACGTCGAGCACGGCCCGCACCTCGGTCGCGTTGGCCGCCTGACGCTCCGTCAGCTCGCGGTAGGTGAGCGTGTAGCCGGCCACCGCGAGCGACTCGCCGCGTGCGAGCCGTCCCTCGGCGACGGAGTCGTAGGCGCTCGAGCCGGCGATCCCGATCGCGAGCAGGACGATCGCCGCGTGCACGACGTAGCCGCCGTAGCGGCGCCGGTTGCGGGAGACGAGGCTGCGCGAACGCGCGCGGCAGCGACTCGCCGCTGAGCGCCCGGCGCGCGCTCGTGCCGCGCCAGAACTCCTGCACGATCGTCACGAGCACGAAGGCCGAGAAGGTGTAGGCGATCAGCCCGGGGATCGACGAGCCGGCACCGAGGACGATGAGCGACGACGCCGCACGGCGAGCGAGACGGCCCCAGCGGCCACGCGAACGTCCGCACGAGGCCGCGCGAGCGACGCGCGTCGCCACGCGACCAGCGGGCCGACCCCCATCAGGAAGCAGCAGCGGCAGCCCGAAGATCCGCAGGAAGAAGTCGTAGTACGGCCGCCCCACGACGACCGACTGGCCGCGCACCGCCTCGGAGACGATCGGCCAGGCCGTGCCCCAGAGGATCGTCAGGCAGAGCGCGACGAGCAGCAGGTTGTTGTAGAGGAAGACGGCCTCGCGCGAGACGAGCGACTCGAGCCTGGCGCTCGGGTGCGCAGCAGCGGCAGACGCAGCCAGATCATCGTCGTCGAGAAGACGACGGCGACGACGATGAACGCGAGGAACCACGGGCCGATCGAGCTCTGCGTGAACGAGTGGATCGAGTTGACGACGCCCGAGCGCGTCAGGAACGTCCCGAAGAGCGAGAGGCAGAAGGCGCCGCTGACGAGCGCGACGTTCCACACCTTCAGCATCCCGCGCTTCTCCTGGATCATCACCGAGTGCAGGAAGGCGGTCGCCGCGAGCCACGGCATCAGCGCGGCGTTCTCGACGGGATCCCAGGCGTAGTAGCCGCCCCAGCCGACCTCCTGGTAGGCCCAGTGCGCGCCGAGCAGCTGGCCGATGCCGAGCGCCGTCCAGGCGACGAGCGTCCAGCGCCGCGTCGCGACGATCCAGCGCTCGTCGGTGCGGCCCGAGAGCAGCGCGCCCATCGCGAACGCGAACGGCACCGCGAGCCCGACGTAGCCGAGGTAGAGCAGCACGCGGGTGCGAGACCATGTACGGGTTCTGCAGGCTCGGGTTGAGCCCGCGCCCGTCGGCGGGGGCGGCGATCTACGTCGAACGGGCTCGCGACCGCGACGAGCAGCCAGGCGAAGCCGACCGTGATGCCTCCGAGCACCGGCACGACCCAGACGATCAGGTCACGCGTCCGGTTGCGGTTGAGCCAGACGACGAGCGCGGCGTAGCCGGTGAGGATGAGGAGCCAGAGCAGCAGCGATCCCTCCTGCCCGCCCCAGAGCGCAGAGATCTTGTACGGCGTCGGCAGCGCGGTGCTGGAGTGGTCGGCGACGTAGGCTCGAGCGAGAAGTCGTCGCGCAGGAACCCGACCCACGAGCACGAGCGCGGTCGCGACGAGCGTCGAGCCGAACGCCGCGATCAGCGCGTTCCGGGCCGAGACGGCGAGCCGACGTCGCCGTCGTGCCGCCGCGTACGCCCCCGCGACGCGCGCGTAGAGGCCGAGCCCGAGCGTGACGACGAGCGCCGCGCGGCCGAGCTCGGCCATGCTCAGCCGGCCGGCGGTCTCGACTGCCTGGTACTTCGACGGGCACTTCGTGACCATCGAGCCGGGCTCGGCGACGAAGACGCCGTTGCGCGAGCGCGCCGTCGACGACGACGTGCCGCCCGACCTTGAACTGGTCGGGCACCGAGCCCGTGTAGACGACCTTCACCGTGCGTCGGGCTCTCGCCCGTCGATGTCGCGCAGCGCGAAGCGGAGCCCACCGGCGTAGGCGTCACCCGCGACCGGCCCGACGACGTGCCCGGCGAGCGCGACGGTGCCCGCCTTGCCCGGCGAGCTCGCTCGGCGCCACGGACGGGCGTGCCGCCACCTGCGATCGAGGTGTAGAGGAGGAACACCGCGAGCACGGCCGCGATCGAGAGCGCGATCACGAGCCGCGCAGGTGAGCCCTTCCGGGACATGGCCACAGTCTAGAGATGGTTCGCGGATCGGGGTCGCGTGAAGCCTCGGTCGGCTACGCCGCGCGACGCATGTCCGTCGCCGCGGCGCGCCGGGATCTCGTAGCCGTGCTCGACGCACAGCGACCCCGGCTCGTCCTCGGTGAGCGCGTCGCAGTAGCCCTTGCCGTAGGCGGCCCGCATGAACGCGGAGACGACCTCGAGGCTCCACTCGGAGACGTCGGCGGCCTCGCGCCAGAGCTCGGTCAGCCGGAGGTCGATGTCGAGCTCGAGGAGGTCGATGCGATTGACGCTGTTCACGCGTCGAACCGTACGGGCCGCCTCGGACGGACAAGGCAGTTTGCAGGGAGATCGTGCGGATCACCGGATCGTGGCCTCGCGCACGTCGCCGTCGAAGGACGAGCCGGCGGTCGACACCGCGTCACTGCGACGCACGCAGGGTCAGGATTCGCTCCCGACCCCAGACCCGCCCACAGAGGCTCTGCCATCGACACCTGCGCCCACGCGGGGTCCGGCGTCCGGCACAAGCCGGAAGCCTGGCCCCTCCGCGCGACTCGGGCCCTCGTGCACGACGACGACGGCGTGCCATACCGAGGGTCGGGGCTCGCTCCGCGACCCCGGACCCCGCTCGCGCGCAGAAGGCCCAATCCATAGAGTCGCGACATGGCACGTATCCGCGTGGGGGTCGCCCGCGTTCCCGACCGGGAGAGCCCCGACCGGGCGATCGAGCTCGTCGTGCAGGCGGGCTACGACGCCTGCGAGATCGACTTCGAGGGCGGCTTCTGGATGGACTACCCGTGGGCGGAGCGCGCTGGGCGAGGCCGCCCGGGCGCACGACGTCGCGCTCTCGGTGCACGCACCGCTCTTCGGGTGGGTCGGCCACCTCGAGGCGAGCGGGCGCAAGTGGGGCTCGGCGCTCGGGGCGCTCGACCGCTCCGCCGGGATCGCCGCGGCCTGCGGCGCGGAGGTCGTCGTGTTCCACCCCGGGTTCCTCCTCGGTCGCACACGCGAGGATGCGATCGCGAGCGTCGTCGAGCAGCTCGGGCTCGTGCGAGCACGGCTGGAGGCCAAGGACCGGGCCGTGCCGTTCGGCGTCGAGGTGATGGGGCGCGTGCGCGACCTCGGCTCGCTCGAGGACTGCGTCGCGATCGCGGCGCAGACCGGCTGGGTGCGACCTGTGTCGGACTTCGCGCACATGCACGCGACGAGCGACGGCGCCTTCCTCGACGCGGAGCCGTTCCGCGTCGCGCTCGAGCTCGTCGACGACGTGCTGCCGCCCGGCGCCCCCTTCCACATCCACTTCTCGGACATCGCCTTCGCGAACCGCAACGAGACGCAGCACCTCCCCTACGGCGAGGGCACGCTCCGCGCGGATCCGCTCCGTGACGCGCTGGCCAGCTTCGATCGACCGGCGACGGTGATCTCGGAGTCGCCCGACGACGCGTCCTCTCGTCACATCCGGCGCGTGCTCTCGACTAACGGTCGGCTTGCCGAGATCGGCCGGGCCTCGCCGGCAGCCTGCTGTCGCCGAAGACGCCGGCTCGAGCCACGGCGCGGAGGCCCTCTCGCCTCGGATGCAGGCGTGCTGAACCCGAAGGTCTTCAAGGCGTACGACGTGCGCGGGCCTCCACCCCACCGAGCTCGACGAGGAGGGCGCCTACGCGATCGGCCGCGCCTACGTCGAGGAGTTCGAGCCCCGCTCGATCGCCGTCGGCCGCGACATGCGCCTCTCCGCGCCGACGATGACCGCCGCGCTGATCGAGGGCGCCGCCGACGGCGGCGCCGACGTGCTCGACCTCGGCATGGTCGGCACCGAGATGGTCTACCACGCGGTCGCGTCGCTGCGAGCTCGACGGCGGCATCTGCGTCACGGCGTCGCACAACCCGAAGGAGTACACGGGGATGAAGATCGTCCGCCGCGGTGCGCTGCCCGGTCGGCGGCGACTCGGGTCTGGCCGAGATCCGGAGGCGGGCGGAGCGCGGGCTTCGGCCCCGTGACGCGACGCGGCGACGTGCGCGGCCGAGGACGTCTGGCCGAGCTTCGTCGAGAAGGTGCTCTCGTTCGTCGACGTCGACGCCCTCCGGCCGCTGCGGGTCGTCGTCGACGCGGCCAACGGGATGGCCGGCGTGATGCTGCCGCCGGTCCTCGAGCGGCTGCCGGGCATCGAGGTCGTGCGCTGCTACTTCGAGCCCGACGGCTCGTTCCCGAACCACGAGCCGAACCCGCTGCTCCCGGAGAACCGCGAGTTCATCGTGCGCGCGACGACCGCGCACGATGCCGACCTCGGGCGTCGCCTTCGACGGCGACGCCGACCGCTGCTTCTTCGTCGACGACACGGGCGAGTTCATCCCGGGCGACTTCGTCACGGCGCTCCTCGCGGAGACGATGCTCGGGACGCGAGCCCGGGCGGCAAGGTCATCTACGACGTCCGCGCGAGCTGGGCGGTCCCGCGCACGATCGAGGCAGGCCGGCGGCGATGCCGCTGATGAACCGCGTCGGGCACGCGTTCATCAAGCAGCGGATGCGCAAGGACGACGCCGTGTTCGGCGGCGAGGTCTCGGCCCACTACTACTTCCGCGACTTCGCCCAGGCCGACACCGGGCGTCGTCCCGTTCCTGCTGCATGCTCGAGCTGCTCTCGACGCGGAGCGCGAAGCGCGTCGGAGATCCTCGCAGCCATTCCGCTCGCAGTACTTCCTCACGGGCGAGATCAACACGCCCGGTCGCCGACGTCGGCGCTGAAGCTGCAGGAGCTGAAGGAGCGCTACGGCGCCGAGGGAGCGCGGATCACCCATCTCGACGGCGTCTCGGTCGACTTCGACGACTGGCACTTCAACGTGCGCCCGTCGAACACCGAGCCGCTGCTGCGCCTGAACCTCGAGGCGCTCTCGACGAGGCCGACGATGGAGCGGCGTCGCGACGAGGTCGTGGCGCTCATCCGGGGATGAGCGACGAGCCGCGCCCGGCCGAGGCGTCGCGAGGAGGCGGCACGCCGGAGGGACTCGCCGTCACGTCCGCAGGCTGGTTCGTCCTCAACCTCGCCGACGCGGTCGCGCACACGAACCCCCACGCGGGACGTTCCTGCCGCTCGAGAGCGACGACCATCGCTTCGCCCGACGTCGGCGTCAACGTCCACGTGCTCCTGCCGGGACAGCAGGTCTCGTGCCGCTACCACGAGGAGAGCGCGCCAGGAGGGGTTCCTCGTCCTCGCGGGGAGCTGCCTGCTGATCGTCGAGGAGCAGGAGCGGCAGCTGCGCGCCTGGGACTTCTTCCACTGCCCCGGCGGCACGCGCCACGTGCTTCGTCGGAGCGCGGTGACGGGCCGTGCGCGATCCTGATGATCGGCGCGCGCCCCGACGGAGAACGCGATCCTCTACCCCGTCAGCGAGACGGCCGCCCGGCACGGCGCCTCGGTCGCGGCCCCAGACGACCGAGCCGCGCGAGGCGTACGCGGACTGGCCGGGCCCGTGGGAGCCCGTGCGGGCGCCCTGGCCGCTGCCGTGAGCGACCCGCTCGAGCTCGGCCGGACGACCTCCCGGCGTCCCCCTTTCCGGTACGCCGCGCTCACCAGGGTCTGGTTCTCCGACACGGACGCGCAGGGCGTCGTCTACTACGGGCGGTATCTCCCGTACTTCGACCACGCGCGCACCGAGTACCACCGCCACCTCGCGCTCCCGACGATGCCGGGCGTCGAGCCGGTGATGCGCGCATCCCACGTCGAGTACCACGCCCCCGCCCGCTTCGACGATCTGCTCGAGTGCTTCGTGCGGGTGGCTCGGATCGGCCGCACGAGCGTCACGTACGAGTGCAGCGCGTACCGTCTCCCGGACGATGCGCTGATGGTCACCGCATCGCAGACGATGGTGCTGATCGACGTCGAGAAACGGGTTCCCGTTCCCGTCCCCGCGGACGTCCGCGCGGCGATCCAGGCCTTCGAGGGCTCGGAGCTCGCCGGTTGAGCGACGGCGTCGTGGTCGAGATCGGCGAGGCGGTCGACGAGGCGGCCGACGCCGATGCCGCGCTCCGTGAGGTCGTCCGGATCCTGACCGCGGAGCCCGGCGTCGTCCACGTGGCGATCGCGTTCGCGGAGGAGGGCGCGTTCGTGGTCGGTCCTCACGCTGGAGTCGCGGACGCCACGCGGCGGACGGTCGCACCGGTGCTCTACCAGGACGCGGTCGTCGGCGAGCTCCGCGTCGACGGCAACGTCGCGCCCGAGCTCGTCGGGCAGGTCGCGCGCCTCATCGCGGCGCACGTGCTGCTCGGCTGGGACACGGGCGGCGAGGACTGGGTGCCGTAGACGCGGGGATCAGGCTCCGCTACGCGGCGCCAGACCCCATCCCATCCAAGGCGACGCACGTCGACTCCGGGCGGCGTCGGGGTCGCGAAGCGAGCCCCGGCGCCCAGGCTTGCAGCCTCACGCGACGGGGGTCCGACAGCCTCACGCGGCGGGGTCGGGATCGCGAAGCGAGCCCTGACCCCCGAGGAGCACGCCCCCTCTCCGGTTCGGGCCCGATCAGACCATCCAGCACGACGGAGGGCCGGATGCGCTCCGGCCCTGCGACGGTCGTTTCCTCCAGGCCGGGGCGGCTCGCCCGTCCGGTCTCCCGGACGGGCGGCGCCTCCGGTCTCCCCCCTTCCCCCGAACGGATGCTGGTCGCAATCGGGGGATGCCGCCATCGCTCGAACGGGGGATCGTGTCCCCCGTCCGGGCCAGAGCGCGTCAGCGGGTCAGCGAGGAGAGGTCGGGCAGGCACGCCTCCGCGGCGTCCTGGAGCGAGCGGGAGCCTCCGGGCACCACCGAGGAGGGCGTCGGCGATGCTCGAGATCGTCACGCCCTTCCGGTCGAGGCACGCGGCGGTGTCACCGACGATCCCGCGCACGAGATCCCCGGACTGCGCGACGTCGCTGCCGATCGCGGCGACGAGCAGGGCACGCGCCTCGTCCTCGCAGGCGCCGACGGCGGTGAGCGCCCGTGGCGACCTCGTCGATCGACGGCTCGCCCTCCAGGGCGCCCGGGCGACGACGCCGTCGAGCCCCGCGTCGGTCGCGCAGGCCAGCAGCGCGTAGAACGCCTCCTGGGTGCCGCAGCGTCCCGAGCGACGCCCGAGGGGGCGCTGGGCGCCGGTGCGGGGTGCCGGTGCCCTTGCCGCCGTCGGCGAAGGCGACTCCTGCGACGATCGCCCGCGCCGACCAGCGCGACGACGCCATGACGATGTCCGACCTTCCATCCCGTTCTCATGTTCCTGTTGGATCCTCTCGAGTGGTGCATGACGGCCGGATGGCCGTGCCGGTCAACGGTGCCTGCGACGTGTTAGCGGCGGGTAAGCGCGACGTTGTGACGGTGTTGAGGACGCACCCCGTATGCTGGGCGCATGGCCAGGGGTCGTGGCAGAGCGTCCGCATCGACGAGATCGAGCCGATCGAGGTCGCCGGCGTGCTCTGGCGCGCCCTGCGCCGGACGCTCGGGGTCGAGGCGTTCGGCATCAACGCGTACACCGCTGACGCGGGCGGTCGACCACGTCGTCGAGCGCGCACACGGAGGCAGACCTCGGTCACGAGGAGGTGTACGTCGTGCTCACCGGCCGGGCGACCTTCGTCCTCGACGAGGAGACGCTCGAGGCACCGGCCGGCACCGTCGTCTTCGTGCGGGACCCGACGGTGCAGCGGGAGGCGACCGCCGACCAGGCCGGCACGACCGTCCTCGCGATCGGGGGCAAGCCCGACCAGGTCGTACGCGCCGTCGGCCTGGGAGGCGTACTTCGCGGTCGAGCGCTTCCGCGAGCCGCGGCATACCACGAGGCCGCGCGTCGGAGCTCGCGAGCCGCTGCAGAGGCGACATCCGGACAACGCGGGGGTCGAGTACTCGCTCGCGCTGCTGGAACGCCCTCGCCGGTGAGCCCGAGATCGCGCTCGCCCACGCGCGCAGGGCGATCGCGCTCGATGCGCGGTTCGACGAGTGGGCGCGCAAGGACGCGGATCTCGCGTCGATCCACGACCGCCTGTAGGCGGAGCTTCCCCGCAGGTCGGAAACCCGCAAAGCGGATCCCCGACCGCGACAACCCCGGGCTCCCCCGCAGGTCGGACACCCGCAAAAGCGGATCCCCGACCGCGACAACCCCGGGCTTCCCCCGCAGGTCGGACACCGCAGAAGCGGACCCCGACCGCGCAACCCCTGAAGCGGCACCTCGGAGGCGTCGTGATCGGCCCTCGGTCGCCGACGCGAACGGCTACTGCTGGTGGCCGACGCCGCGTGCTGCTCGGCGCGCCTCAGCCGCCGGGCGTCATCCGGTAGGCGTCGAAGACGGCGTCGAGATTGCGGAGCGCCGATGAGCAGCGAGCGCAGGTCCTTCACGTCGCCGAGCTCGGCGGTGTACCAGTTCTTCGCCATCCCGTCGTCGACGGTGCCGCCGTAGGCGACGATGTTCGCGCCGTGCTCGGAGAACGTCCGCGCGACGTCCTCGAGCAGCCGCGCGCGATCCCAGGCCTCGACCGCGATCTGCACGCGGAAGCTCGCGCCGTCGCGCTCCCCTCCCACTCGACCGGCGTGAACCGCTCCGGGTTGCGCATCAGCGCCTTCACGTTCGGGCAGTCGGCGCGGTGGATCGTGATGCCGCGCCCGAGCGAGATGTAGCCGCGGATCTCGTCGCCGGGCACCGGCGTGCAGCACTTGGCGAGGCGCACGAGCACGTCGTCGACGCCGTGGACGACGATGCCGAGCGACTCGCCCGTGACCGTGCGCCTCCTGGGCGGCTTCAGCGTCACGATCGGCTCGTGCGGCGACCTCGTCGGTCTTCAGCCGCTGCAGCACCTTGTTGACGACCTGGCCGGTGCCGATCTTGCCCGAGCCGACCGCGAGGTAGAAGTCCTCCGCCTTCTTGAAGCCGAGCTCGCGGATCACCTGCGCGAGCACGGCCGAGCCCTGCAGCTTGCGATACGGCAGGTTCTGCGCCTTCAGCGCCTGGTCGAGCGCCTCGCGTCCCTTCTGCTCCGTCTCGCCCTTCGTCTCGCGCTGGAACCACTGTCGGATCTTGTTGCGGGCGCGCGACGAGGCTGCGACGCGACATCCAGTCGCGCGAGGGCCCGCGCCCGGACTTCGACGTCAGGATCTCGACGAAGTCGCCGTTCTTGAGCTTGTAGTGGAGCGGCACGATGCGACCGTTCACCTTCGCGCCGACCGTCTTGTGGCCGACGTCGGTGTGCACGGCGTAGGCGAAGTCGATCGGGGTCGCGCCGGCGGGCAGCGTCTTCACCTCGCCCTTCGGCGTGAAGACGTACACCTCGTCGTCGAAGAGGTCGGTGCGCAGCGTGCGCATGTACTCGGCGGCGTCCTGGTCGTCGCCCTGCCAGTCCATCAGCGTCTGCACCCAGGCCACCCACTCGTCGTCGCCCTTGGACTGCGCGGCCGCGCTTGTAGAGCCAGTGCGCGGCGACGCCGAACTCGGCCTCCTCGTGCATCTCGCGCGTGCGCACCTGGATCTCGAGCGGCGTTCCCGTCGGCCCGATCACCGTCGTGTGCAGCGACCGGTAGCGGTTCAGCTTCGGCATCGCGATGAAGTCCTTGAACCGCCCGGGCATCGGCTTCCAGAGCGAGTGGATGATCCCGAGGGCGCCGTAGCAGTCGCGCGTGCCCTCGTCGCCCCAGCGCTCGATCATCACGCGCATCGCGGTGAGGTCGTAGATCTCGTTGAACTCGCGGCCCTTCTTCGCCATCTTGTCGTAGATCGAGTAGAAGTGCTTCGCGCGACCGGCGATGTCGGCCGGGATGTCGGCCTTCTCGAGCTCCAGCGCGAGGATCGTCGCGGCCTTCTCGACCTGCTCCTCGCGGTCGGCGCGGCGGTCGGCGACCATCGCCTTGATCTCGGCGTACTTGCGCGGATGGAGGATCTGGAACGAGAGATCCTCGAGCTCCCACTTGACGGCGTGGATGCCGAGCCGGTGGGCGAGCGGCGCGTAGACCTCGAGCGTCTCCTTCGCCTTCTGCACCTGCTTCTGGCGGCCGAGGTACTCGATCGTGCGCATGTTGTGCAGGCGGTCGGCGAGCTTGATCAGGATGACGCGCACGTCCTGCGCCATCGCCACGATCATCTTGCGGTAGTTCTCCGCCTCCGCCTGCTCGCGGCTCTGGAAGCTGGATCCGCGTCAGCTTCGTGACGCCCTCGACGAGCTGGGCGATCTCCGGGCCGAACTCGGCGCGTGAGCTCCTCGAGCTCGGCATCGGTGTCCTCGATCACGTCGTGCAGCAGCGCGGCCGCGATCGTCTGCTCGTCGAGGTGCAGCTGGGCGCAGATCAGCGCGACGCCCCAGCGGATGGTTGATGAACGGCTCGCCCGAGCGCCGCACCTGGCCCGGTGTGGCGCTCGGCCTCGACCTCGAACGCACGGCGGATCAGATCCTTGTCGACGCCCGGGTTGTACGTCTCGACGCTGGCGATGCAGCTCCTCGACGAGGCTCTCGTGATCGCGCTCGGACTCGACGACGGACATGGTCTCAGTCTACGGGTCGACTCGGCGGTCCCTCCCCCGTCCGGGGGACAGGACGGTGCGGCCGGGCGCCGAAGACGCCGGAGCATGGCAGCTGCTCCGCGGCGTACCTCGAGCGCCGCCGCGTGCTCCGGCTGCTCGCCGAGCTCGAGCGACGTCGACGCGCCGCTGACCGCGGCATGCCGGCAGCGCGACGCGCGTCTACGCCGCGAGCGGCAGCGCTGTCGCCGCGTCCCGCGAGCAGCGCCCGGAACGTCGGCGACTCGAGCAGCTGCCGCTGCCCGCGACCGCGTCGCCGAGCTCGAGCTCGGCGAAGACGGCGCTGCGCCTCCGGTGACCACGCCGCCTCGCCCGCCCGCCACAGCTCCCGCGAGCCACGCCCGGAGCTCCTCGTAGCGCGCTCGGCCGCGTCGAACACGCGACGGACGACGAGCTGCGGCGCCACGGTGCCGTTCCAGCGGTTCTGCTTCAGCCTGAAGGCGACGTCGAAGCGCGTCCCGCCTGCAGCAGCTCGAGGCTGGCCCCGAGGCCGAAGGCGATCGCGCTGCCCGCCGTCGCGCCCGTGCTGGCGCACGCGGAACCGGAGGTGCTTGCCCTCGCCGACGGTCGCGGCGTCGACCGGCTCGACGGCGGCCGCGAGCAGCGTCAGCTCGGGGTTCCCGAGGCCGAACGGCGCGAGCCGCTCGAGCTCCCGCGCGAGCCCGAGCGTGAGGGCGGTCGCCGGGACGACCGCGTCGATGCGCGTGACCGGCTCGAGCTCCTCCTCGTCGAGCACGGCGTCGGCATGGGCGGCGAACGCGGCCGCGAACGGCTCCAGCTGCTCGTGTCGGATCGAGAGCCCGGCCGCGGCGCGATGGCCGCCGAAGCGCTCGAGGTGGTCGGCGCACGCGGCCAGGCCGGCGTGCAGGTCGAACGAGCCGATCGACCGGCCGGATCCCTTCCAGCGGTCGCCGCTGCGCGCGACGAGCACGACCGGGCGCGCGAACCGCTCGACGAGCCGCGAGGCGACGATGCCGATCACGCCCTCGTGCCACTCCTCGCCCCAGACGACGTAGGCGCGCGTGCGCGCGGCGCTCGGCCGGCCAGGCCTCGACGGTCGCGACGGCGTCGCGGAGGATCCGCTCCTCGACGGCCTGCCGCTCGCGGTTCAGCTCCTCGAGTCGTCGGCGAGGCAGGTCGGCCTCGCGCTGGTCCTCGCAGAGGATCAGGTCGAGCGCGACGTCGGGCCGCCCCAGCCGTCCGGCCGCGTTGATGCGCGGCGCGAGCCGGAAGCCGACCGCGGTCGCGTCGACCGCCGCCGGATCGACGCGCGCGGAGCGCATCAGCGCGCGCAGGCCCGGCTCGGGCGTGCGCGCGAGCGCCCGCAGGCCCGCCGCGGCGAGCGCGCGGTTCTCGTCGACGAGCGGGACGACGTCGGCGATCGTCGCCAGCGCGACGAGGTCGAGCTGGCGCGCGAGCTGCGGGATGGCCGGGGCCGAGCAGCGCCTGCGCGAGCTTGTGCACGACGCCGGTGCCCGCGAGCTCGGGGAACGGGTAGTCGCGACGGACGCGTCGCGACGACCGGGCAGTCCGGGAGCGTCTCGCCCGGCGCGGTGGTGGTCGGTGACGATGACCTCGACGCCGAGCTCCCGCGCGCGCGCCACCTCGGCGACGGCGGTGATCCCGCAGTCGACGGTGAGGATCAGCCCGACGCCCTCGGCGGCGAGGCGCTCGACGGTGTCGGTCGCCGAGGCCGTAGCCCTCCTCGAACCGGCTCGGCAGGTGCCAGGTGACGTCGGCGCCCGAGCTCGCGCAGGGTCAGCGACCGCGACGGCGGTCGCGCAGATGCCGTCGACGTCGTAGTCGCCGTGCACGCAGATCGTCGCGCCGCGGTCGATCGCCGCGCGGATCGCGCTCGACCGCGCCCGCCATGTCGCCGAGCAGGAGCGGGTCGTGATCGGGCATCGCCGCGTCGAGGAACGCACGCGCTGCAGCCGGATCGGCGAGCCCGCGCCGCACCAGCACGGTCGCAGTCACGTCGCTGACGCCGAGCGCCTCGCGCAGCGCGCGGACGGCCTGCCAGTCGACCGGCTCGATCTCCCAGCGTCCCTCCTGCATCCCTCTCGACGGTACGGGCAGCGGATCGGACGTCAGGAGCGGCGCGCGCCGCGCACGCGCCTGCAGCGACGATCTTCACCCAGAGGAGGACGATCCCGACGGTCGCCCCGACGACGACGACCGCGATCGGGGCGAGGAACGCCATCTGCTCGAGGTCGTAGCGTGGTCACGGCCGCGCCGACGACCCACACGATCAGCACGACGACGACCGCGCCGACCAGCACCCTGCGATCCCTCGTCACGGGCTCAGGCTAGCCTGAGGTCATGGTCGAGGGCGAAGCCAACTACGTCTCCGGGCGACGACGTCACGCTCGAGTTCCTCGGCTACCGCTACGCGTTCGGCGCGCGCGACTTCGCCGAGCGGGTCACGGCGGCCGCGGTGCGCCTCGAGCTGATCGCCGACCAACGACGTCGACGACGACGAGGTCGACGACCTCGTCGAGCTCGCGGCCGACGGGCGGATCGCAGCAGCCCCGCAGCCCGCTCGGCGCGTACCTCGTCCGCAACTGGGAGCGCATCGTCGCTGATCGACGGCGAGTCGCTCGTCTACTGGCTGCGCAAGCTCGTCTTCCGCGGCGCCTACCTCGACCACCGCGTCAAGGAAGGACTGCTCGAGGTGACCTGGGACGAGACGACCGGCGAGTTCGGCTACGCCGAGCCGCGCGGCGGACGCGCGCTGCTCGAGCTCGCGCCGACGCCGTCCTGGCGCGACGTCCAGTTCCGCGGAGCTGCCCGGCTAGCCGCCGTCGGGCCCGGCGGCGTGAAGCCGAACGGCCGCTCGGGGTCGGGCGTCGAGATCTCGAAGACCCGCAGCGCCCCGACCGGGACGATCAGCACCCGCGGGGCTCGTCGACGTCTCGGCGACGGGCACGAGGCGTCAGGAACCCGAAGCCCGGGCTCGGCGCGTGATCGACGCCAGACGGTGACGCGAGCCGTCGAACGAGCTCCACCTCGACCTCCGCCGACTCGAGCCCGTGCTCCTCCTGGAAGCGCTCGACGATCCGCAGCAGCCGCGCGACGAGCTCGTCGAGCGGGCCGGCCGCGCCCGGGCGTCCAGATCAGCGAGCTCAGAAGAGGCCCTCCGGGGTGCCGCCCGCGCGGACGGCACGCCGACGTGCTCCCGTCCGAGCGCGGTGATCGACCCGCCCGCGCGGCGTGCGCTGCAGGAAGCCGAGCTGCAGGAGGTACGGCTCGTAGACGTCCTCGATCGTGTCCGGCTCCTCGCCGAGCGCGACGGCGAGCGTCGAGAGCCCCACCGGGCCGCCGTCGAACTTGTGCGCGATCGCCTCGAGGAGCTCGCGGTCGATGCGCTCGAGGCCCTCGCCGTCGACCTCGAGCAGCGTCAGCGCCTCGCGGGCGACGCTCGGTCGTGATCGATGCCGTCGTGGCGCACCTCGGCGACGTCGCGGACGCGCCGCAGGATCCTGTTCGCGATCCGCGGCGTGCCGCGCGAGCGCGTGGCGATCTCGTCCGCCGCGTCGTCCTCGATCTCGACGCCGAGGATCCCGGCCGAGCGGCGCACGATCGTCCCGAGCTGGGTGGCTCGTAGTAGCCGAGCCGGAAGGTCATGCCCGAAGCGGTCGCGCAGCGGCGTCGTGAGGAGGCCCGGTCCGCGTCGTGGCGCCGACGAGCGTGAAGGGCGGCAGGTCGATCGTGAGCGTCGCGCGCCGCCGCGCCCTGGCCGAACGACGATGTCGAGCCGGAAGTCCTCGAGCGCCGGGTAGAGGATCTCCTCGATCGCGCGGTTGAGCCGGTGGATCTCGTCGACGAAGAGCACGTCGCGCGGCTCGAGGTCGGTGAGGATCGCGGCCATGTCGCCCTTGCGCTCGAGCGCCGGGCCGGCGACCGTGCGGATGCCGACCCCCAGCTCCTCGCGGACGATCTGCGCGAGCGTGGTCTTGCCGAGCCCCGGCGGGCCGACCAGGAGCACGTGGTCGAGCGCCTCACCTCGCGCCTTCGCCGCGTCGAGCGCGATCCCGAGCTGCTCCTTGATCCGCTCCTGGCCGACGAAGTCGTCGAGCCGGCGCGGCCGCAGCGAGCGCTCGAGCTCGTCGTCGATCGGGTCGAGCACGGGAGTGGTCAGGCGATCGCCCACGACGAACAAGCGTACGCGTCACACCGGCTAGGGCGTCGGCTTCGCCGCCACCCTAGAGAACAGCAACGGCCCTGCACGGATCGGCGACCCACCCGAGCACTGCGCCATCGGCTCCGGTCGAGAGCTACCCGCTGCGGAGGGCGAGGCGGATGCGCTCCTCGGCCGGGAGCTCCGGGTCGACGGTCGCGAGCGCCTGCTCGGCCTCGACCACGGTGTAGCCGAGCTCGACGAGCGCGTCCCGCGCGACGAGGTGCGACGACGTCCCTGCGGCGGACGAGATCGCGATCTCGGAGTCGCCGCCGATCTTCTCCTTCAGCTCGAGCACGATCCGCTCGGCCGTCTTCTTCCCGATGCCCGGGATCGCCTGGAAGCGGGCATGGTCGCCGAGCGCGATCGCCCGGCGCAGGTCGGCCGCCGGCGAGCCGGAGACGACGGCGAGGGCGACCTTGGGGCCGATGCCGGTGACGCTGAGGAGCTGCGTGAAGAGCTCGCGCTCGCCCGCGTCGACGAACCCGTAGAGCTGCAGGGCGTCCTCACGGACGACGAGGTAGGTCTCGACGACGATCTCTCCCCCGCCCTCGGCGCGTCGCAGGACACCCGGGGTCGCAGCGACCAGGTATCCGACGCCGCCGACGTCGAGCACGATCCCCTCCGGCGAACGGCCTACCGGCGTGCCGCGCAGCCGCGAGATCACGTGAGCGTCGCCTGCCCACCGCCGTGACGGGGAGTCCGACCCGGCTCGCGTGCACGCCGGGGCGTTGCCGCGTGCGACCGGCTGGAGTCCACGGCCGTCATGAAGCGAGCCGTGCGAGCGGCGGCAGGAGCGCGTGGCAGATCGCGACGGCGAGCGCGTCGGCCTCGTGCGAGGTGGGCGGCTCGTCCGGGAGCGAGAGGATCGTCCGCACCATCCTCTGCACCTGGGCCTTGTCGGCGCGGCCGTAGCCGCAGACCGACTGCTTGACCTTGGACGGCGCGTACTCCGTGCAGGGCGAGGCCGGCGTTCGCGGCCGCGACGAGCGCGGCGCCGCGCGCCTGACCGACGAAGAGCGCGATGCGGGCGTCGGCGCCGACGAACGACTCCTCGAGCGCCACGGCCTCCGGCGCGTGCTCCTCGATGAGGGCGGTCACCCCGGCGTAGATCGTCAGCAGGCGCGCCTCTGGGCGGTCCCGCGGGCTGGTGCGCCAGCACCCGCCTGTGACCTGCCTGACGCGCCCGTCGAGCGCCTGGACGATCCCGTAGCCGCATGCAGCCGTCCCTGGGTCGATGCCGAGGACTCTCACGGGGAGAGGGTACGCAGGCATCCGGACGGCTACCGTGCGGCGGTGGACGTCGTCGACCTCCTCGAGCTCGACGGTCACGGGCCTCTCTGGGGCACCGCGACCGACGACCTCAACGCGACGCTGCTGGCCTGGGGCCCGGGCGACCGCGTGTCCGAGCACGTCAACGACGAGCGCGACGTCCTGCTCGTGGTCGTGTCCGGCGGAGGCGTCCTGACCGTCGACGGCGAGGAGACCGCGCTCCGCTCGGGGCATGCGACGGTGATCCCGAAGGGCGCCCGGCGCAGCGTCGTCGCCGGCCCGGCGGGGATCCGCTACCTCACCGCGCACCGCGTGCGCGGCGGCCTCGCGATTCGGCCGGTCGCGACGGCGACGGGGGGTCTGGCGTCCGGCCGCAGGCCGGAGGCCTGACCCCAACGACGGCGCGACCTCGGCCACGCACCTCAGGGGTCAGGCTCCGGCTTCGCCGGCGCCAGACCCCACGCGCACGCCTCACCCCACGCACACGCCCCGCCTGACACCCTGGCCGCTGCCACAGGCAGCAGGCCACTTCAGGGATCTGCCCCGCGTCCGCCGCAGGCGGACCCGGGGATACCTGCGGCGTTGGCCCCGCTCCTGCGGGGCCAACGCTCGCAAGCAAGCTAGGCCTCGAAGACGATGCCCTGCGCGAGCGGCAGGTCGCTCGTGTAGTTGACGGTCGCCGTCTGGCGGCGCATGTACGCCTTCCACGCGTCCGAGCCCGACTCGCGGCCGCCGCCGGTCTCCTTCTCGCCGCCGAACGCGCCGCCGATCTCGGCGCCGCTCGGGCCGATGTTGACGTTCGCGATGCCGCAGTCCGAACCGGCGACGGCGAGGAACCGCTCGGCCTCGCGCAGGTCGGTGGTGAAGATGGACGACGCGAGGCCCTGCGGCACGTCGTTCTGCAGCGCGATCGCCTCGTCGAGATCGCCGGCGTAGGTGAGCACGTAGAGGATCGGCGCGAACGTCTCGTCCCGGACGACCGCGGTCTGCGCCGGCATGCGCACGATCGTCGGCTCGCGCATAGCAGGCGTCCGGCGTGGCGATCCGCGAGCGCACGGCCGCCGCCCGACGACGACCTCGCCGCCGTCCGCGCGGTCGCCTGCGCGATCGCGGCCTCCATCCGCTCGAACGACGTCGCGGGTCACGAGCGGGCCGACGAGCGTGCCCTGCTCGCGCGGGTCGCCGATCGGGACGCTCGCGTAGGCGGCAGCGAGCCGCTCGACGAGCGTCATCGGCGATCGACTCGTGGACGATCAGCCGGCGCAGGCTGGTGCAGCGCTGCCCCGCCGTGCCGACGGCCGAGAAGAGGACGCCGCGCACGACCAGCTCGAGGTCGGCGCTCGGCGCGACGATCACGGCGTTGTTGCCGCCGAGCTCGAGCAGGGAGCGGCCGAGCCGGGCGGCGACGCGGGGTGCGAGCGCCTTGCCCATCCGCGTCGAGCCGGTGGCGGAGACGAGCGGGATGCGCGCGTCGTCGGCGAGCTGCACCGCGCGGTCTGCACCGCCGATCACGAGCTCGAAGAGGCCGTCCGGGACGTCGCCGAACCGCTCGGCGGCCCGCGCGAGCAGCGCCGTCGTCGCGATCGCCGTGAGCGGCGTCTTCTCGGACGGCTTCCAGATCACCGGATCGCCGCAGACGAGCGCGAGCGCGGCGTTCCAGCTCCACACCGCGACGGGGAAGTTGAACGCGCTCATGACGGCCACGGGGCCGAGCGGGTGCCACGTCTCGGTGAGCCGGTGCCCCGGGCGCTCCGAGGCGATCGAGCGGCCGTAGAGCTGCCGCGAGAGGCCGACGGCGAAGTCGCAGATGTCGATCATCTCCTGCACCTCGCCGAGACCCTCCTGCGCGATCTTCCCGACCTCGAGCGTGACGAGCGCGCCGAGCGCGTCCTTCTCGCGGCGCAGCTCCTCGCCGAGCAGCCGGACGAGCTCGCCGCGACGCGGCGCCGGCACGTCGCGCCACGCGGCGAACGCGGCGACGCGATCGCGCGATCGCGGCGTCGGTCGCGGCCTCGTCGGTGCGCGAGACGCGACCGATCTCCTCACCGGTGATCGGCGTCCGCACGACGAGGTCGCCGCTCGTGACGAGGGCGGGGTCGACCCCGAGGCGGTCGAGCAGGTCGGCTGCGGCTGAGACGGTGTCGGTGGTGGTCACGGTGGCTCCTCCGGAAGATCGTTGGCACCTGGGGGCTCGATGCGCGTCGAGAGCATCCTCGGTGTCGCACCCGCGGGCGCGATCGGCAGCACGCAGGGCCTCGGCCGGACGTGCCGCCGGTGCGCATCGAGCCTCCAGACGGTACCTGCCTGCCCCGCCCCGCGCGGCGCGTGCGGTGGTGCGACCGCGGTCGGATAGGCGCCCCCCGCAGCGCCGCCGTCGAGCCGTCTGGTGCCTCCCCGGAGGCGCGTAGACTCGTCGCATGGTCGCCCTCCCGGTGCCCGAGAAGCCCGCAGACCGCGCGCGTGCGAACGAGAAGCTGCGGCCGTACGTGCCGCGGCTCGTGATCAACTGGCTCCGCGAGGACCCGACCGCGCTGCATCGCGAGGTCGAGGGGTCGATGGCGTTCGTCGACATCTCCGGCTTCACGGCCCTGTCGGAGCGGCTCGCGCGCCAGGGGAAGATCGGCGCCGAGCTGATGCGCGACACGCTCAACGACGTGTTCATCGCGCTGCTCGACACCGCTTACGACGACGGCGCCGGTCTGCTCAAGTGGGGCGGCGACGCGCTCCTCCTGCTCTTCGACGGCCCCGACCACGAGAACCGCGCCTGCCACGCCTGCTGGGAGATGCAGCGGACGCTCGACCGCGTGGGTCGGCTCAGGGCCGGCGGCTCGACGATCGTCCTGCGGATGTCGATCGGCATCCACACGGGCACCTTCCAGTTCTTCCTCACGGGGAGCGTCCACCGGGAGCTGCTGATCGCCGGCCCCGACGCGACCGCACGGTGACGATGGAGGCGATCGCCGACGCCGGCGAGATCTCGCATCAGCCCCGAGCTCGCGGCCCGGCTCGACCCGGCGCTGCGTCGGGCCCGCCCAAGGAGGAGTCGCTGCTGCTCGCCGCCGCGCCCGAGGTCGGCGTGCAGCGCGCCCCCGACGTCGGCGACGTGAGCCACCTCGACCTCGCCGCAGTGCATGCCGCTCGCCGTGCGCGTCGCACGTCATGCTCGAGCGAACCGAGCCCGAGCACCGCACGATCACCGCGGCGTTCATCGACATGATGGACACCGACGCGCAGCTCGAGCGGCTCGGGATCGACGGGCTGGCGCAGGCGCTGGACGAGCGCATCCGCACGATCCAGGAGGTCGCGCTCCACTACGAGGTGCCGTTCTACGAGTCGGACATCGGCAAGGCGAGCGTGAAGGCGCTGCTCACCGCCGGCGCTCCCTCCACGACCGGCCACGACGAGGAGCGGATGCTCCGCGCTCTGCGCGAGATCATGGAGACGCCGGGCGAGATCGACGATGCGGATCGGCGTCAACACCGGCCGCGTCTTCACGGGCGACTTCGGCCCGACGTACCGTCGCTCGTACCGCGTCTTCGGCGACGCGATCAACACCGCCGCCCGGGTGATGAGCAAGGCCGCGGCGGGGCAGGTCCTCTCCACCGAGATCGTGCTCGAGCGCTCGCGCACCACCTTCGAGACGACGCCGATCGAGCCGTTCGCCGCGAAGGGGAAGTCCGAGCCGATCCGCGCCTCGATCGTCGGGCCGGTGATCGGCCAGCGCGAGGCCGAGCGCGCGAGACGCCCTTCGTCGGCCGCGAGCGCGAGCTCGAGGCGCTCCTGCGCGTCGTCGAGGACGCGCGACAGTCGCAGCGGCTGGATCGTCGAGCTCTCGGGCGGTCCCGGGCTCGGCAAGACCCGGCTGCTGCAGGACCTGATCGCGCGTGCGGGCGACGTCTTCGTCTTCCACACCCGGTGCGAGGAGTACGAGTCCTCGACCCCGTACTTCCCGCTCCGCGCGCCGTTCCGCGCCGTGCTGGGCCTCGCCGCCGACCGACAGCGCGGACGTCGTCGCGCAGCGCCTCCGGCATGGTCGCGCGAGAACGTCGACGCGAGCATCGTCCCGTGGGTGCCGCTCTTCGGCGTCCTCCTCGGCGTCGAGCATCCCGCACACGCCGGAGACCAAGGCGCTCGACGAGCGCTTCATCCCCGAGCGGCTCGCCGACGTGATGATGCGCTTCCTCTACACGAGCCTCGCCGGCACGACGACCATGCTCGTCGTCGAGGACGCCCAGCACATGGACGAGTCGAGCCGCGACCTGCTGCGCCGCCTGGCGCGGGCCGGGATCGACCGCAAGCAGGTGCTGTTCGTGACCCACGACGGCACGGGCAGCCTCTTCGACGCCGACGAGAGCGACGAGCTCCACTCGCTCGCGTTCACGCTCGCGCCCGCTGACCGTGCAGGCGGCGATCGCGATGGTCAACGCCGTCACGGAGGACGACCCGCTGCCGCCCCACGTCGTGGAGGAGATCGCGCGGCGGTCGGCGGGGAGCCCGCTCTTCCTCTTCGAGCTGCTCGACGTCGTCCGCGAGACCGGGTCGGTCGAGGCGCTGCCGGACTCGGTCGAGGCGGTGGTCGCGGCCGACATCGACCGGCTGGCGCCCGCCGACCGGACCGTGCTGCGCTACGCCGCCGTGCTCGGGACGAGCTTCGACCCGCAGCTCCTCGCGAGGCCGCCTCCGCGACGATGTCGAGCTCGACGACGACGTCTGGAGCGCGACTCGGCGACCTCGTCGAGCTCGACGCGTCGCGGGCGAGCTCCGCTTCCGCAACACCCTCATCCGCGACGCCGCGTACGAGGGACTGCCGTTCCGGCGTCGCCGCGTGCTCCACGGCCGGGTCGCCGAGGCGATCGAGGCGACCTACGGCGAGGAGGAGGTCGGCGCGCTCGCGCTCCACTACTCCGAGGCGCAGCGCTACGCCGAGGCCTGGCACTACTGCAGGCTCGCCGGCGACCGCGCGACGGCGATCTACGCCAACGTCGAGGCCGCTCGCTTCTACGAGCGCGCGCTGCGCGCCGGAACCCGTGTGCGCGGCGCTCGAGGATCGCGAGCGCGCGGACGCCTGGGTCGCGCTCGGCTCGGTGCTCGAGGCCGCCGGGTCGTTCGACCGGTCGTTCGTGGCGTTCAGGCGGGCAACCCGACTGATCCCCGACGATCCCGTCGAACGGGCGAAGGTTCAGGTGCTGAGGGCGCGCGCTCGGGTGCGAACCGGGGCCTACGCCTCAGCGCTCCGCGAGACGACCGCCGGCCTGCGTCTCGTCGAGTCGGGCACGTCGAGGGAGGCGATCGGGGCCCGCGCGACGCTGCTCGCCATGCGCAGCGAGGTACGGTCCTACCAGGGTCACCCACGAGACGCGATCGCGATCGCGCAGCGGGCGCTCGACGACGCACAGCAAGTCGACGAGCTGCCTGCGATGGCCAAGGCCTACATGGCGCTCGACGGCTCGTACCAGCTGTTGGGCGAGCCCGAGAAGGCCGTGAACGAGCGCAAGGCGCTCGTGCTCTACCAGCAGATGGGCGACCTGCGCTCGGCCGGCATCACCCAGCTCAACCTCGGCGTCCAGGCCTACTCCGACGGCCTCTGGGCCGAGGCGGTCACGCTGTATCGTGACGCCCAGGAGAGCTGCCGGGCGGCGGGCGACCTCCAGCACGTCGCGATCGCCGGTGCGAACCTCGGAGAAGCGCTCGTGAGCCTCGGTCGCCTCGATGAGGCAGAGGCGGTGCTCGTCGATGCCCGCCGGACGCTGCGGGCGTCGAGGTTCGCCCCGTTCGCGCTCTTCGCGGACACGCAGCTCGCTCGCGTCCATCTCGCACGCGGCGATGTCGAGCTGGCCCTGACCGAGCTCGAGCGCATCGTCGGCGACGCCTCCGGCCTCGGCCACCCGGGCATCGCCCTCGACGCGACGATCCACTTCGCGCAGGCGCAGGCGCTCGGCGGCGATCCCGCCCTCGGCCTCGAGGAGCTCGAGAAGGCCGCGCGCGCGGCCGGCGACGAGGCGGCGTACTTCATCCCGCCGACGGCCCGCGCCCGAGCCGCCTGCCTGCTCGCCCTCGGCCGCGACGACGAGGCCGAGGCGCAGCTCACCGTCGCGCTCGCAGAGGCCGAGCGTCAGGGAGTCCTCTACGAGCAGCTCCTCGCTCGTCAGGCACAGCTCGAGATCGTGCGCCGTCGAGGGGAGCAGCCGACGACCGAGGAGCTACGCGAGGTCGAACGCCTCGCGCAGCTCCTCGGTCTGGCCGGCTAGATCACGTGCCGCTGCGGAATCCGTCGACGGACGAGTAGACGTACGCGACGTACTTCGCCGTCCTTCGAGAGGGTGAGGATCCAGCACGACGTCACGTTCCCGTCGCGGCCCTCGTAGCCGGCCGGTGTGTCGGGCAGCACCTGATCCGGCGTCACGCCGGAGCGATCACCAGGTCAGCCGTGTCCTCCGGATCGCCGCCCGACCGGCCCGAGCAGGGCGGTGTTGCCCGCGGATCGATCTTGCACTGCAGCATCTCCTTGACGAGTCCGTGTACGGGAGCGGTGTCGTCGTAGCGCAGCTCGATCTGCGTCCCGTCGGAGGGGAGATCCCACTCGATGTACTCGACCATCGGGATGTACGTGCCGTCACCACCGACCGGCTGCAGCGTCGCGGTGCGCTCGGAGGCGCTGTTGCTGTAGTCGATCAGGAAGCTCTTCGTGCACGGCGGATCGTCACCGAGCAGACGCGGTAGCTCGGCAGCGAGCCGAACACGTCACCGCACGTGCGGCGTCGTCGCCGCGACCGAGCCGAAGCCGAGGTTGGCGGCGACGGTCGGGCCGGTCAGCGTGCCGGCCCAGCCGCGCGCGGTCTCGCCGTGCCGCCGCAGGCCGTGCTCGACCGTCGTGCCCTCCACGCGGGTACGTCTGGGCCTGGCCCGACGCGGCGCCGATGCAGACCTTGTAGGCCGTGCCGAGATCCTGCGGGTCGAAGGCGTACGAGCCGTTCGCACCCGTCGTGGTGCTCACCGGCGTCGTCGCGCTGCCGATGTAGAGGTAGACGGTGCGGCCGGAGACGCCGCCCTCACCGTTGTCCTGGGTGCCGTTCGCGTTGGCGTCGTTGAAGACGACGCCGCCGACGACGCCCTGCTGGACGAACCCGAGCTCGAGCGTGCTGATGCCGCTCGACGCGAGCGTGAAGACCGCCGGATTGCCGCTCCCCGGCGGGCACGACACGCCGACCGTGGGCGACGGGGCGGTCGCGCGCCACGACCCCGGGGTGGGCGTCGACCGCGCAGACCTTGTACGACGGCCCGACGGGGACGTTCGCGAAGCTGAACGACCCGTCGACCGCAGGCTCACCGTCGCGATCGCGACCGAGCTGCCGCTCGGGTAGAGGCTGACGCTGGTGGCGACGCCGGGTCACCGACGTCGTCGCCGTCGGCGTTCGTGTCGTTGAACACGCGACCGGAGACGGTCGCGAGCTGGACGAGCTGGATCGTCGTCGCGGTGGAGCCGCCCGAGGCGATCGTGCCTGCGACGCCCTTGCCGGTGCCGGCCTCGCCGGTGCCCGAGCAGTCGGCAGCGGTGCCGGTCGGGGCGGTCTGCTGCCACCCCGCGGTGGGCACGACGCAGATCTTGTACGCCAGTCCGACGCGCTGTGCCGTCGTCGCGGGGAACGTGTACCCGCCGCCCGCGGCCGACGTGGTCGAGGCGGCCGGGGTGCTGCCACCGTCGACGTAGAGGTTCACCGTCCGCGCGAGCCCGCTCGCGTCGCCGCCGTTGACGACGCTGCCGGAGATCGAGGCCGTCTGGTAGAAGCCGAAGCTCGCGCTCCCCGAGCCGTTGGCCACCAGGGCCACCGAGGCGCCGCTCGCGCCCTCACCCGACCCCGTGCAGCTCGTGTTCAGCGGCTTCGGCGCGGTCTGCACCCAGCCGCCGGAGGTCGAGCAGACGCGATACGTGCCTGCTGCCAGACCGGAGAGGGTGTACGACCCGTCGGCTGCGCTCGTCGTCGAGGCGCTCGCCGTCGTCGCCGAGCCGAGGTACGCCCGCACGGTGCGCACGAGGCCCGACTCGGAGTTGTCGTCGCCGTTGCCGTTCGCGTCGTTGAAGACACGGCCGGAGATGCTCCCGACGGCCGGCTGCAGGCAGAACGTGGTGTTCGAGATGTTGTAGAGCGACGTCCCGGACTGGAGCGTCGCGTGGAGGCCCTTGTCCGCGGTCGCCGGCTGCTTCGACCGGTAGTCGTAGAGCGCGGTGTCGACGCCGCCCTTGATGCCGACGAACGTGACGCGCGCACCGGTGACCGTGAAGTCGAGGAACTTGTCCTTCTGCTGGCCGGTCGAGATCGTGAGCGTGGACGGAGACCGACTGGCCGCCCACGGTCGTCGGTGTACGTCTGGGACTTCGGCGTGTCGATGCGGTACTGGAGTGAGCGCCGCCGAGCGAGCCGCCGTTGAACAGCGCGCAGTCGTTGCTCTGGCCGCCCGTGTCGAACAGGGTCGGCGTGACGCCGAAGCGTCGTCGTCGCGGGCGGGATCTGCGTCACCGAGTCGCGCCGATCGCCGGAAGCACGCCAGCACGAGCGCGACGACCGTCGCGACCACGCTGATCGCTCAGACGCCATGCCCCGTTTCGAACGGATCCAACCACCGCATACCACGACCCCTCCCTCATCGTAGTACCGGCCCACCAGACCCCCGCGACGAGCAGCTCGTCGGGCCTCGCTCGACGTGAGACGTTACGCGAAAGGGCGCGCCAAGGCCTCGACCGCCGATCGCGTGGCCCACGCCGTGCCGGTGCGTCCGACCGCGCTACCGCAACGCGACGTTCGGCAGCAGCCGCCCGTCGTCGCCGACCGCGGCGTTCCACTCGGTGAACGAGGCCGGGAGCTCCGTCGACGTCCTGGCCGCGGTCCTCGATGCGGACGGGCTGCGAGGCGTCGGGCGAGACGCGGTACTGGTACCAGGTGATGTCCCAGGCGAAGGTCAGCACGCTCTCTGCGTTGACGCCGGGCAGCTGCACGATCGAGACCCGCGGCTCGCCCAGGCTCTTCGTCGACGCCGGCGATCGTCCGGCGGAACTGGCTCTGGTTGAAGAGATCGGCGGACTCCACGAGCGCGAGCTCGTCGTCGCTGAGCCGGCGCAGGATCGGCTCGGTCATGACGGGCTCGGCCTCGGGCTCGCGCGATCCGAGCAGCACCTGCCAGAGCGGCTTCTGCTTGCGGCGGCGGGCGGGGTTCTGGAGCGCAGCCGAGACGGCGTGCCCCTCTCGCACCCAGCCGTGGTCGAGCGCGACGTCCTGGCAGAGCGGGCAGACGTCCACGTACTCGCTCCCGTCGGGGGAGAACCTGATGGTGTGCTCGCCCATCAGGAGCGAGCGATCGCAGATCGCGCACACGCGCGTGACGCTTGCCTTGGTGACCCGCATGGGACGACCACTATAGCCCGCGTGCAGCGGTTTTCCACTCCGGCCTCCGGGCGCCGGGCTCCGCCGGCGCGTCACGAGGGGCGTGCATGCGACCGCGGCCGCGACTCCCCGGCCGCGACGGCGTCGACCTCGTCCCGCACACGACGGGCATTCGCCGAGCGTTCCCCCACGAGCCGATGACGCCGCCCACGACACCGAGGGGCGAGGCTGAAGCCACGCCCCGAGCCCCTCGTCCCAGTCACACGCCCCAAGCACGGGGCGTGGCTTCAGCCTCGCCCCTCGGCAGCGCATCTCGACCGCCCGTCGCCGTGCGACGCGTGAGCGCACACGCGCTTCCCTACGAGGAGCTCGCCGCCTCGCGGGCCTTGCGCGTCTCCTCGACGATCTTCTGCGCGACGTGCGTCGGCACCTCGTCGTAGCGGAGGAGGTGCATCGAGTAGTCGCCACGGCCGGCGGTCATCGAGGTGAGCGACTGGGCGTAGGTGAGGATCTCCGCCATCGGCACCTCGGCGCGGATCGTCGTCATCCCCGAGGCCGGCTCCATCCCGTGCAGGCGACCGCGGCGGGAGTTGAGGTCGCCGTTGACGGCGCCGACGGCCTCGTCGGGCACCGTCACCTCGACCTCCATGATCGGCTCCAGCAGGACCGGGTCGGCCTTCGCGTAGGCCTCCTTGAACGCCATCGAGCCGGCGATCTTGAACGCCATCTCCGACGAGTCGACGTTGTGGTACTGCCCGTCGACGAGCCGCACGCGCACGCCCTGGATCGGCGCGCCGGCGAGCTCGCCGTGCTGCATCGTCTCCTGGACGCCCTTGTCCACGGCGGGACGGAAGCTCTGCGGGATCACGCCGCCGACGATCTGGTCGACGAACTCGTAGCCCTCGCGCTCGGGCAGCGGCTCGATCACGATCTCGCAGTCGCCGAACTGGCCACGGCCGCCGGTCTGCTTCTTGTAGCGGTGACGCGAGCGCGCCTCCTTGCGGATCGTCTCGAGGTACGGCACGCGCGGCGGGTGCAGCTCCACGTCGACGCCGAAGCGGCGCTTCGCGCGCTCGAGCGCGACCTCGACGTGCATCTGGCTCATCCCGGCGAGGATCTGCTCGCCGGTCTGGGGATCGCGACGGAGACGGAGCGACGGATCCTCCTCGGAGAGCCGCTTGATCGCGGCGGCGACCTTGTCCTCCTCGCCCTTGATCTTCGGCGTCATCGCGAAGCTCATGACCGGATCGGGGAACGCGATGCGGCTCGACCTCGACGGGCAGCTCGCGGTCGAGCAGCAGGTCGCCGGTGCGGACGTCCTTCAGCTTCGCGACGGCCCCGATGTCGCCCTCGTCGAACTCCTTCGCGGGCTTGTTCTCCTTGCCCTGCAGCTGGAGCAGGGAGCCCATCCGCTCCTTGGCGTGCTCGCGGAGATCGAGGAGCGTCGTGTCGGTCGTGATCTCGCCCTTGACGACGCGGAAGAGGTTGATCTTGCCCGCGAACTGGTCGGCGATCGTCTTGAACACGAACGCCGCGGTCGTGGCCTCGCCCGTGTCCATCGGCGCGCCCCGCTTCGCCGGCGACGGGACGCCCTCGACGACCAGGTCGAGCAGCGCGTGCGTGCCGAGGTTCTTCGTCGCGACGCCGCAGGCCACCGGGAACACCTCGCCTCGGGTGATGCCGAGCTTCAGCGCCGCGGCGACGTCGTGGCTGTCGAGCTCCTCGCCCTCGAGGTAGCGCTCCATCAGCGCCTCGTCGATCTGGACGACCTCGTCGAGGAGCTTCTCGCGGTAGTACTGGGCGAGCTCCGCCATGTCGTCGGGGATCGCGCACGGGTTCGCCCTCCTTGCCGCCGTCGGGCGACAGGTAGGCGCACATGTGCAGGACGTCGACGATCCCCTGCAGCTCGTGCTCGGCGCCGATCGGGATGTGCACCGCGACGCACTTCGAGCCGAACTGCTCCTGGATCTGCCCCAGCGTGCGGTAGAAGTCCGCCCGCTCGCGGTCGAGCATGTTGACGAACCAGACGCGCGCGAGCCCGAGCTCGTCGGCGAGCTTCTTCACGCGCGACGTGCCGACCTCGAGGCCCATCACGGCGCTGACGACGACGAGCGCGCCCTCGACGACCCGCAGGGCGCACCGGACGTCGCCCTGGAAGGACGGGTCGCCCGGGACAGTCGAGCAGGTTGATCTTGCGCTCCTGCCAGGTCGTGTGGACGTGCGAGAGCGAGATCGAGAGCTGCCGCTTGTGCTCGTCCTCGTCCCAGTCGGAGACGGTCGTCCCGGCCTCGATCGTCCCGAGCCGGTTGACCTCGCCGGTCTGGTAGAGCAATGCCTCGACGAGGGACGTCTTGCCCGTCCCGCGGTGGCCGACGACGGCGACGTTGCGGATCTTCCCGGGCTCGGTGACGCTCATGCCCCTCGCGTCCTCCTCGGTCGATGCGGTTCGCTGTCGACCGCGATCGTATCCCGGCCCGCGCACCGCGCAGCGGCGACCCGTTCCGGCACGAGTTCTTACGGATTCACAACACCTGCGCGCGGCTACCCTGGCCGCGCCGCGGCAGCGTCCGGCGCGCAGACGCATGGGGAGCACCGAGATCGAGGTCGTCGCTGGGCGCTACCGGCTGCGTGAGCAGCTCGGGCGCGGCGGCATGGGCGTCGTCTGGCGCGCGCACGACGAGCGGCTCGACCGCGACGTCGCGGTCAAGGTCCTGCACCCCTGGGTCGCCGACGAGCCCGAGCTGCGCGTGCGCTTCGAGCGCGAGGCGGCAGCGCTGGCGCGGCTCGAGCACCCGAACGTCGTCCGCCTCTACGACGTGATCGACGACCGAGGCGCGACCGTCCTCGTGATGGAGCTCATCGAGGGCGACAGCCTCGCGGCGCTCGTCGCGGGACGGTCGCTCCCGTGGGACGAGGTGCGCGTCCTGATCGCGCCGGTCGCCGCCGCGCTCGCCCACGCCCACGCGCGCGGCGTCGTCCACCGCGACCTGACGCCCGCGAACGTCCTCGTCGAGCGCGCGGACGGGCCGGCTCGTCGTCACCGACTTCGGTCTCGCGCGGCTCGCGCGCTCCTCGAGCAGCCTCCCCGCCTCCGGCGTGCTCGCCGGAACGCCCGAGTACTGGGCGCCCGGAGCAGGCGGCCGGACGCGACACCGGCCCCCCGACGGACCTCTACGCGCTCGGCGTCGTCGCTCTTCCGGATGCTCGACGGGCAGCGTGCCGTTCGACGGGCGAGGATCGCCTCGCGGCCGGGCTGCGGCGCGCCCACGAGGACGCTCCGTCGCTCCGCCTCCGTCGCGCCCGACGCACCGCCGGAGGCCGTGCGCGCTCGTCGACTCGCTCCTCGTCGCGATCCGACCCGACGCGCCGACGCGATCGCGGTCGACCGTCGCTCGGCTGCGATCCGGCGCTCCTCGACGACCCGTCGCACCTGACTCGGCCGTCGGCGACACACGGAGGCTCTCACGCTCCTCGCCGGCCACACCTCGCCCGACGCCGCCCCACGCTCGAGCTCGAGACGCGCGTGCTGCGTCCCGCCCACGACGTGCCGACGCGAAGCCCACCGCGGCCCAGCGCGCGACGGCGCGGGCGCACGGCGCTCGTCGCCCTCGCCACCGCGGGCTGCGTCGCGCTGGGCGGCGGCGTGTACGCCGTCGCGAGCGACCCGCCGCCGGGCATCGACGCTCCGGACGTGGTCGGCGACGGCGTCGACACCGCCCGCGCCGAGGTCGCGCGCATCGCCGGCGACGAGGGCGTCGCGCCCCCCGACGTCAAGGTCGTCGACCGCTCGTACTCGGAGTCCGTCCCGGTCGGCCGCGTGCTCGAGCAGGATCCGACCCCCGGCGAGCGGATCGTCCCCGGCGGCGCGTTGCTCGTCTCCGTCAGCCGTGGCACGGCCTACGCGGACGTGCCGTCGGTCACGGGGCTCGCCACCGAGGACGCCTTCGCGATGCTGCAGCGGGCCGGGTTCACGACCTCGCGCCGGCGCTACGCGCCGTCGACCTCGGTCGCCGCCTGGCACGCGCTCGACACGGAGCCGACGGCCGGGACCCGCGTGAAGCGCCCGGCCCGAACGTGGTCGTGATCGTCTCGACCGGCCCGCCCACGCGTCGACGTCCCCTCGGTGGCCGGTCTCTACGCCGACGCGGCGAGCGCGGCGCTGCGCGACGCGGGCTTCGCCCCCGTCGTCGAGGAGCGCGCGTCCGGCGCGTCGCCCGGCACGCGTGCTCGGTCTCGACCGCGGCAGCGGCTCCCGCGCTCCGCTCGGCTCGAGCGTCCGGGTGATCGTCGCCCGCGAGCCGGTGTGGAGCGCGCTCACCGAGTCCTCCGGGACGGAGAGCGGCGGGACGGGCCCGCTGGCCGTGCCGGCCGGAGCGCGCGCTCGTGCTCGAGACCGACAACCGCTCGTTCCTCGGCCTCTTCGGCGCGTCGGTCGCGGCGACGTGGATCGGCGACGCCGAGGGAGCGACGGACGTGCGCGCAGGCGACGACGATCGTGCTCGTCGAGCCGACCGAGACGGATCGCACGATCGACGTCTCGCTCTCCGTCGACGGCGCCGCCCGGTGGCGGTCGTCGTCGAAGCGCCGCGCTGACGGCGTCCTCGGCTCGTCGCTAGGTCTCGGCGGGCTCGCGCACGGGGCCGGAGAGCCGCGCCTTCAGGCGCAGCACGGCCTTCGTGTGCAGCTGCGACACCCGGGACTCGGTGACCCCGAGGACCTCGCCGATCTCGCGCAGGGTGAGCTCCTCGTAGTAGTAGAGCGTGATCACGAGCTTCTCCCGCTCGGGCAGGCGCGCGATCGCCTCGCCGAGCGCCTCCTTCATCTCCCCCTGCTCGAGGTCGATCTCCGGGTTCGGGCCGCTGCTCGTCCTCGATCGTGTCGATCAGGGCGATCTGGTCACCACCGGCAGACGGCGACCAGATCTCGTCGATCGACGCCATCGACGTGCGGGAGATGTCGGTGAGGCTCTCCTCGAGCTCGTCGACCGTGATCCCGACCTTGTCGGCGATCTCCTCGTCGGTCGGGCGCGCGCATCAGGCGCTTCTCGAGCTCCGCGATCGCCCGCTCGATCTCACGGGCGCGCGTGCGCACCGAGCGCGGCACCCAGTCGAGCGAGCGCAGCTCGTCGATGATCGAGCCCCTGATGCGCGAGATCGCGTACGTCTCGAACTTGATCTCGCGATCGGGATCGAACCGCTCGATCGCCCCGATCAGGCCGAGCAGCCCGTACGAGACGAGATCCTGCTCGTCGACGTGCGACGGCAGGCTCGCCCCGAGACGGCCGGCGACGAACTTGACGAGCGGCGCATAGGTGAGGATGAGCCTGTCCCGGAGCGCCTTCTTGCCGGTGCTCGTCCGTCGTCGTGCGATAGTCGCGCCAGAGAGCGGCAGTGTCGTCGGCTGGTCTGTCCACGTCTCGTGAGAATACGCGGTCGGAGGCCGAACTCATTCCCGACGGCTCGGGAACGCGCCCTACGGGCGAGGTCGCCCATCCACAGCGCGAGGGCTCCCGCGGCGAGCGCGACGACCCACGCCCTGCCCCCGGCGAGCGCCGCCCAGACGGCGACCGCACCGAGCGAGAGCGCGATGGCGGAGAACAGGATGAGCAGGGCGACGCGCTGCATCCGCTCATCCTGCCAGCGCGCCGGGATCGAGACCTTCCGCCCGTCGTGCGCGAGCAGATCGTGGGCGCGCGACGGGGACCGCGCGTCCGACGACATCCGGCCGCACTCCTCGCGGGTCGGGTCGGGCGTGCGCGTCGCTCCGGGAAGGGACGTCCGCTCGGCTACACTGCCCCGCAGCCCAGGGGCGTGGCGCAATTGGTAGCGCACCGGTCTCCAAAACCGGGGGTTGCAGGTTCGAGTCCTGCCGCCCCTGCTGGGTCGACCAGGCGGAGTCACGCCGTGCGCGAGCGTTCGCCTCGCTGTCCGCAGGATCCCCTGACAGGAGTGGTCGAACCAGCAGCATCGATCAGGGGTACCCCCGATGACTTCTGGCGGGCCACGGATGAGAATCGGGCTTGAAGCGCCGGAAGGGGGGTCTTCCATGAGACGCGTGCTTCTCGCTCTGTTGCTCCTCGTAGCCCTCGGCATCACGCCCTCGGCAGGAGCGGATCAGAGCTACACGGACCCGAACGGGGACGGGGGACACGGAACCGACATCACGAACGTGACGGTCCGGAACGACGTCAACACGGGCATGATCACCATCCAGCTCGGCTCTGCGAGCCCGATCGTCGCGAACCATGCGATCGCCGTCTTCATCGACGCCGACCGCAACCAGGCGACCGGTGGACAGGGAGACGAGTACTGGATGTTCGGCGGACTACTCGTGGGCAGGGCGTTCTTCGCCTGGAACGGCTCGCAGTTCGTCAGAACCAACCCTGCGTCGTTCAGCGCAGAAGCAGCAGCGTCGAACGTCACCGAGTTCGCCTTCAACAAGGCGGACGTCGGCAATGTCAGTGGGTTCAACTTCGCGTCCGCGAGCATCAGCCTCGACGTGAGCGGAGACGACCTCTCAGTCAACTTCTGGGACGCCGCCCCTGACAGGGGCGACTGGTCGTACGACCTGGCAACGCCGCCTCCGCCGCCTCCACCGCCGGCACCGCCGGCGCCCGCACCCGCTGCGGTCAAGCCGGTCATCGGTGCGCCGATCGCAACGGCGGCGATCGCAGGCAAGCAGATGACGGTGACGTTCCCCGTGAAGCGGAGCGACAACGGCGCCCCGCTGCTCAAGGGAACGATGACGTGCGACCCGTCGGTGAGCGGCAAGGCGCTCGCCCACCGCGAGTCGTTCGCGGCCGGCAAGGCGAAGCTCGTCTTCACCGTGCCGAAGGCAGCGAAGGGCAAGCTCCTGAAGGTCAAGGTGACGATCTCGTCGAGCGGCCTCGCCGCGACGAAGGTCGCCACGTTCAAGGTCCGCTGAGCGGATCCGGCGGGCGACCCGCGCGGGTCGCCCGCCGACCGCTCCGCGCAGCACCCAGGAAGGGTGGTGATCTCGATGAAGCGCATCATCCGGCTTCCGTCGCCGGCGATGACGGTCGCGCTGCTCGCGCTGTTCGTCGCGCTCAGCGGCACCGCTGTCGCGGCCGGGGTCGTTCCGCTCGCGAAGCGCGCCTACACGGCCGACAACGCGGGCAAGCTCCAGGGCAAGAGCGCTGCGGCGCTCGTCGCACAGGCGACGGCCCTGCCCTCCCCTGCCAGCTCGGCAGCGGGGCTCGTCTCGGTGAAGACCGTCCCGTGGTCGGTCGCAGCGGGCGGCATGACCACGGTGATCGGCGCGTGCGACACGGGACAGAAGGCCGTGAGCGCCGGATGGGAAGACCCAGGTGGCTGGGCGCACGAGTGGGACAGCCGTCCGGTGGCGGACGCCACGAGCTGGGCGATGATCATCACGGTCTCGAGCCAGGCACCGGGCACGCAGTCGGGGTCGATGCACCTCGTCTGCCTCAGGTGACGTCATGACGGCCTACCGACGACACCACACCCGAGTCGTCGCGCTCGTCGCTCTGACGGCCGCGCTCGTCGCGGTCGCGCTTCCGGCACGGCTCTCGACCGGCCCAGTCGCCGCTGACCCTCGAACCTCGCGGTTCGCCCTCGTGACCGAGCTGCGGTCGGGCGACGCAGGTGACGAGGAGCCGGTCGGCCATCGGCTGGCACGGGGGCGCGACGACCGCGTCGAACGGCGAGGTCGTGCAGGTGTACGTCTCCGACGCCTACCAGTCCGAGCCGAACACGCCGCTCCGCTGGGCGGACTTCTTCACGCGACTCCTCCACGGCTCCGAGCTCCAGCTCGTCCGCGTCCACGTCGCGACGCTCGCGGAGCTGCAGACCGTCTGCGGAAATCAGGCGATCGGGTGCTTCGGCGGCGGGGAGCTCTACCTCCCCGGCGAGATCGCGGGCTCGGCCCGCGTGACCCCGGAGGAGATCGCCCGCCACGAGTACGGGCATCACATCGGCCTCAACCGCGCGAACCCTCCCTGGACCGCGATCGACTGGGGAACGAAGCGATGGGCCAGCCAGCTCGGCATCTGCCGGCGCGCGAAGGAGAACACCGTCTACCCGGGCAACGAGGACTGGGGGTACACGCTCAACCCCGGCGAAGGGCTCGCGGAGTCCTATCGCGTGCTGAACGAGGTGCGGCAGGGAGCGGCCACGTTCAGCTGGACGCTCGTCGACGGGAGCTTCTCCCCCGATGCGACGGCGCTCACCGCCCTCGAGCAGGACGTCCTCACCCCGTGGACGGGCCAGACCGCGGCAACGATCAAGGCACGGTTCACGGCCAAGGGGCCGAAGACACGAACGTGGCGCCTCGCGACACCGCTCGACGGCGTCTTCCAGCTCAACGCGACGCTGCCCGGCAGGATCGCCCTTCCGGATCGTCGTCCTGGCGGAGGACGGCAAGACCGAGCTCGCGCGCGGCCTCTGGTCGAGCGCGAAGACGCAGACGCTGGCGTTCACGATCTGCGGAACGCGCACCGCACACGTGCGGGTCACGCGGCTCGGGCCTCCCGGCACGGTGACGATTGCGCACCCTCACGCCGTAGGCGGAGCCGCGCGCACCGGCCCGGGCAGCCCGGCCCGGGCCGGTCGCGAGCCGTTCGCGCCGGCTCAGCCAGTCGGCTGGTCGACCAGGCGCAGCGCCGCCTCCTCGATCTCGGCCTCGGACAGCAGCACGTGCAGCGCGGCGTCGCCGAGCGGGATGAACGAGTCCTTGCTCGCGACGCGGGCGAGCCGGCCGGCGTAGCCGGCGTCCACGAGCTCGGCGACCACGCCCTCCCCGACGCCGCCGGTGCGGCGGGTCTCGTCGACGACGAGCACCCGACCCGTCGCCCACGGCCTCTCGCAGATGTCGGTCGACGCGGCAGCGGCGCGAGCCAGCGCAGGTCGACGACCCGGGCATGCGATCCCCTCGCTCCGCGAGCCGCGCCGCGACCCGCAGCGACATCGGGACGCCCGTTGCCCACGTGACGATCGTCAGGTCGCCGCCGTCGCCGTAGCGTGCGCGCCGAGCCGACCGGGACGTGGTCGCGGCTCGGCGCGGCGCCAGCCAGGCGCCGTCGCCGTCCTCGGTAGCAGGTCGCGGGTGTGGTAGAGCGCGATCGGCTCGAGGAAGACGCAGACGCGTGCCGTCGACCGTCGCCGCGGCGACGCAGGTGCGCAGCATCGCCGCGGCGTCGTCCGGCGCGCGACGGCGAGGCGATCACGAGGCCGGGGATGTCGCGCAGGACGCCCGACCGCGTTGTCGTTGTGGAAGTGGCCGCCGAAGCCCTTCTGGTAGCCGTAGCCCGGCGATCCGCACGACCATCGGGTTGCGGTAGGCGCCCTGGGAGAAGAACTGCAGCGTCGCCGCCTCGCCGCGGAGCTGGTCCTCGGCGTTGTGGAGGTAGGCGAGGTACTGGATCTCGGGGATCGGCAGCAGCCCGCTCACCGCCGGCGCCGAGCGCGAGCCCGAGGATCGACGTCTCGTCGAGGAGGGTGTCGAACACGCGCTCCGCGCCGAAGCGCTCCTGCAGGCCACGCGTGACGCCGTAGACGCCGCCCTTGCGGGCGACGTCCTCGCCGAAGACGAGCGCGTCGGGGTAGCGCTCGAGCACGTCGCCGAGGGCGCGCGTTGATCGCCTGGGCGAGCGTCAGCGGCTCGGTCGCCGGCGCGGCCGTCCGGGGCACGGCGCGCGACCTCGGCGCACCGCCGTCCGGCGTGCGCGGCGCGAGCGGGCGCGACGACGTCGCGTCGGCCGCTCGCGAGCTGCGGCACGGCGCGTCGCCTCGAGCGCCCGGCCGCGGATCGCGCTCGCGCTCCGCCAGGTACTCGTCGGCGAGCTCCGCACCGCGTGCGAGCGCCTGCCCGCGACGAGCCAGCGCGCGGTCGCGAGCAGCGGGTCGCGGTCGTAGTCGGCGCGGATCTCGTGCGGCCGTGCGGTAGGCCGTCTCGACGTCGGCGCCCGCGTGGCCCAGGTAGCGCACCGTGCGCAGGTGCAGCACGGCCGGACGCCGGTGCTCGCGCACCCAGCCGGCGAGCTCCGTCGCGGTGCGCGGCCGCGGCAGCGGCGTCCTCGCCCGTCGGCCGCGCTCGTAGCGCGAGCTCCGGTCGGCCGTAGAGCGACTGCTCGACCCAGGACTCCGGGGTGGCGGACGCTGATGCCGATGCCGTTGTCCTCGCACACGAAGAGGATCGGCAGGGGCTCGCCACGGTAGGCGGCGTGCGCCGCCGCGTTGAAGCGCCGACTGCGCGGTCGCGTGGTTCAGCGACGCGTCGCCGAAGCTGCACACGACGACCGCGTCGCCCGGGCCAGGTCGACGGCGAGCCCCAGGCGCCTGCGCGCCGCTCGATCGACGACGGCGATGCCGACCGCGCGCGGCAGGTGCGAGGCGATGGTCGAGGTCTGCGGGATCACGGCCAGCTCGGGGTGGCCGAACACCTTGTGCCGGCCGCCGGCGATCGGCTCCTCCGTCGCAGCCGCCATCCCGAGCAGGACGTCGCGGACGCCGTCGTGACCGACCTGGCCGGCGCGCGCGAGGTAGAAGGCGCCGGAGCGGTAGTGCAGGAGGGCCGGGTCGGTCGGTCGCAGCGCCAGCGCGACGAGCGGCGTTGCACTCGTGCCCGGCCGAGCCGATCGTGTAGAAGCCGAGCCTCTGCGCCTGCAGCCAGCGGGCGGCGTGGTCGATCAGGCGGCTGTCGCGCTCCGCGCACCACGCGGCCTCGGCGATCGGAGAGACGTCGACCGGGGAGACGGAGGATGCGAGGCTGCGAAGCCCTTCGAGGAGGTGATGCTCCAGCGGATCGAGATCGTCGACCATCGGCAGGGCTGACGCTACCGCGTCCCGGCCCGGAGAGCGCACCTAGCCGAGCTCGATCGGCACCTCGACCACCTTGGTCTTCGAGCCGTCCTCGGCAGAGCGCTCGAAGACGCGGAGGGTCGCAGGCCCGCTGCCGTCGACCGGCTCGACCACCGTGAACGAGCCCCTGCAGCCCGTCCCGCACGTCGCCGTCGTGAAGCCCGAGCCGAGGATCGAGCCGTCCGGGGCGACGACCTCCCACGAGACCGTCGCCTCGAAGGTGTTCGCCGTCCCACCGATGCGCAGCGGCCCGACGATCCGCGCCCCCGGGGTCGGGCGCTCCACGAGGATCGCCGGCGCCTGCTCCTCGACGTCCGCTCGCGTGAGCGTCGGCGGCAGCTCGATCCCCTCGGACGAGAACACCGTCACCGGCTTCCCGTCGATCCGAAGGGCGACCCGCTCGACCGAGGGAAACTGCGTCGCCGTGTGCACGAGCTGGGCGAGACGGAGGAACATGCCCGCGGAGCCGCCGCCGTCGTCGAACGCACCGGAGAGATCGACCGTCGCCGTGCCGTCGGCGATCGAGACGCTGCGCACCTCGACCCCGTCGGGCACCGCCGTCGAGAGACCCCATCCCTCCTCCTCCGACGTCGGGCCGTCGAACAGCTGCTCGAGCGCCCCTCGGAGCACGGCCGGGCCGGCGACGACGCGCTCCGCCGTCCCGACCTTCTCGTCGCGCACCAGGTAGACCCGGACGCTCGCCTGCGTCGGCGTTGGCTGCGTCCCCGGGTCATCGGAGGTCGAGGGCGGCGACGGCGCCGTGGTCGTCGTCTCCGACGACCCGCTGTCGCACCCCGCCACGAGCAGCACGAGCATCAGGAGACCGACCACGATGAGCGGAGCTCGCGTTGCCACACGACCATGGTGCCCGTTCCGCGCCCGGTGCACCATCCCCCGGGAGCGGAGCCGCGCTCTCCGGCTCCTCGGAGCGAGGGCTACAGGCAGATCTTCGGCGGCCCACCGCCTCCCCTCGTGGTCGGACCGGAGTGACAAGGGAGCGCCTACCACGGAGCGCGTAGACTCCCTCACGCGAAACCCGGCGAGACGCGAGAGACGAGAGGTGGCGCCGTGGGGTACTCGGTCGTGAACGTGGACGAGCTGCCGGGCGAGGGCCCGGGCGGCGCGGTGCGCTTCCTGCGCCGGGCGCTCGGCGCGACAGCCTTCGGCATCAACCACTTCACGCTGCCGCCCGGCTCCACCGGCCGCGAGCACGACGAGGCGACGACCGGTCAGGAGGAGGTCGTGCTCGTCCTCTCGGGCTCCGGGACGCTGCTCGTCGACGGCGAGGAGGTGACGCTGCGCGCGGGCACCGCCGTGCGACTCGATCCGGAGTCGACACGCGTCCCGTCCGCCGGCCCCGAGGGTCTCGTGTTCGTCACCATCGGCTCGCCGCGTGTGGATCCCTACGTCGCGCACGGCCCGTTCTAGAGCAGGCCACCCGTGCGACCGAGACCGGTCAACCAGCGAAGGAGGATGGAGTGAGCTACAACGTCGTCGACGTCGAGGACGTCCCCTATCTCTGGGGCACGTTCAAGCCGGTGCGCCACCATCTCGGCGCGACCGCCTTCGGGTTCACCCAGATCGACTTCCCGGCCGACAAGGTCGGCACGGAGCACGACGAGAGCAACAGCGCCCAGGAGGAGGTCTACCTCTGCCTCTCGGGCTCCGGGTCGCTGGAGGTCGACGGCGACACGGTCGAGATGCGGCCAGGCCGGTACATCCTCGTCTCACCCGAGGCACGCCGACGGCCGACCGCAGGCTCCGAGGGCATGTCGTTCCTCGTGATCGGAGGCGTCCCCGGCGGCGTCTACGAGCCCTGGGACCCGCCCGCCGAGTGATCGTCCGGCTCCTGCTCTGACGTCTGGCGGACTCGAGCGTCTCGATCGACGAGGCCCACGACCTGGTCGAGACGCTCGACCCGCTAGCGACGGACGAGGTTCTTCGCGAGGAAGCCGAGGTTCGCCGGCCGCTCGGCGAGGCGGCGCATCAGGTACGGGTACCACTCGGGCCCGTACGGCGTCGCCACGAGCACCTTGAGGCCACGACGGACGTACTCGAGCTGGAGCGACGGCCGAACGCCGTAGAGCATCTGCACCTCGAACCCGTCGCTCCCGATCCCATGGCGCGCCGCTACCGCGACCGCGTCCTCGAGCAGGGCGACGTCGTGCGTCGCGACCGCGATGTAGGCCCCGCCCGCCAGTCCCGCCTCGACGAGACGCGCGTAGGCGGCATCGACGTCGGCCTTCACCGGGTACGCGATCTCCGGAGGCTCGAGGTAGGCGCCCTTGACGATCCTGAGGTTGGGACGGAGCGGCAGCAGCGCCTCGAGGTCGTCCGCCGTCCGGTAGAGGTAGGACTGGAGAACCGTGCCGACGGCATCGTGCCCGTCCTCGCGCAGACGGCGATAGATCCGGAGCGTCGCGTCCACGACGCTCGACTGCTCCATGTCGATGCGGATGAAGCTGCCGAGCCGCTCGGCGGTCGCGACGACGCGACGGACGTTCTCGAACGCGAGCTCCTCGTCGAGCTCGAGCCCGAGGTGGGTCAGCTTGAGCGCGACGTTGACGGGAAGCCTCTCGTCGACGAGGCGGGCAACGATCCGCTCGTACTCGTCGGCGACGGCGCGCGCCTCGCCGGCGTCGTGCACGCTCTCGCCCAGCAGCGTCGTGTTGGCGTGCAGCCCGAGCCCGGTCAGCCGGTGCAGGACCGTCACGCACTCGTCGAGCGTCTCGCCCGCGACGAACCTGCCCGCCCCGAGCCGCATCCCGTGCCTGCCCATGAACGACCGGACGCGTCGGCTGTCCGCGCCGTGCAGGATCCCCGCCCGAAGGACGGCGTTGGCTCGCGACGCGATGCTCATGCCGCCGCGAGCTCGGGCGCCAGGAGCTCGAGCAGCCGCTCGGCCTCGTCGCGACCGAGATCGCGCAGCGGCGGTCGCACGGCGGAGCCGATGGGGACGCCACGCGCGGCGATGACGCGCTTCGTGGCGGCGTGGCGCGGGAAGGCCTCGATCCGCGACCGGAGCTCACCGAGCGCTGCGGCGCCGTCGGCTGTCGGCTCGCGCACGACCGCCGCGACCCGCTCGGGGAACACCGACGCGAGCGCCGAGACGGCCCCGACGGCACCAGCCTCGCGCGCACGGTGGATCAGCACCTCCGGGCCGGCGAACACGTCGAGCCCTTCGAGCAGGTAGCGCTCGAACGCCTCCCATGGGGTGTCCGAGACCTTGAGCCCGGTCACGTTCGGGGCCGACTCCCGCAGACGGAGGAGCATCTCGACGTCGAACGGGTAGCCCGCGGTGGCGGCGAACTCGTAGACGTAGAACGGGAGCGGCGCGCAGGCCCGCGCCGCCGCCACCAGATGACGCCGCTGAGCCTCGGCGTCGAGCTTGAAGTACGGAGGGCCGATCACCGCAACGGCCTCGGCGCCGGCGCCGGCTGCGTGCTCGGCGAGTGCGACCGTGTCGGCGGTCGTCTGCGCACCGCAGTGCGCGGCCACGCGCAGGCGTCCCGCTGCGGCAGCGATGAACGCCTCGAGGCCACGACGCCGCTCGTCGACGCTGAACAGCACCGCTTCGCCGTTCGTGCCGAAGGCGAGCACCCCGTCGAGCCCGGCGCCGGCGAGGAAGTCCACGTACGGGCCGAAGGCGTCGACATCGAGCTCGTGACCGCCCTCGCGGAGCGGCGTCACGGCGGCGGCGACGGTGCCGAAGAGCCTGGTCAACGAGAGCCACCCGGCGCTGACGGAGTGCGTGGCATGCGACAGAGACCATAGGGTCTCCGACGTGGACGTGCAGACAGTTCCGGCTCGCCCTCTACGGGTGAGGATCCCACGGTGACGGCGCTGCTCGCGCTCGCGTCCGCATTCCTGGTCGGCGGCGCGGACTTCATCGGGGGCGTGACCTCACGCCGGGTCGCCGCCGTGCGGGTCGCAGCCTCCGCACAGCTGTACGGCCTGCTCCTCGTCGTGCCCGTCGCCCTGGCGATGGGCGCCGACACCGTGACAGGCGCCGATCTGGGCTGGTCGGTCGCGAGCGGCGTAGCGGTCGGTGTGGGCCTCATGCTCTTCTACGGCGCGATGGCGAGGGGCGTGATCAGCCTCGTCGCACCGGTCACGGCGACCGTGGGAGCAACCGTTCCGGTGACGTTCTCGCTCGTCCGCGGCGAGCGTCCTGGTTCGGTGGCGCTGCTCGGCATCGCGCTCGCCGTGCTCGCGGTCGGCCTCGTCTCGTTCGTGCCGGGCGAGAGGGTCAGCGGCGTGGACGGCATGGGCCTCGCTCTCGGCGCCGGGGCGTTCTTCGGGCTGTTCTACGTGTTCCTCTCGCTCGCCGACGAAGATGCGGGGTTATGGCCGGTCGCGCTCTCGCGCGTCGGCTCGTCGATGGTGCTCGTGGCGATCGCGCTCGTGACGACTCGTGGCATCGACCCGGGAGCCACGGCGCGTCCCGCTGTGATCGCGATCGCCGCGCTCGAGGCGGGCGCGGCGATCACACTGCTGCTCGCGCTGCAGCGTGGGCCGGTCTCGATCGCATCGGTGCTCGCGTCGCTCTACCCCGTCGCCACGACCTTCCTCGCGGCAGGGCTCCTGCACGAGCGCCTGCGGCCGACGCAGCTCGTCGGCGTCGGCCTTGCGCTCGTGGCGATCGTGATGATCTCGACGGGCTGAGCGGGCGGGCTGAGCCGGGGCGGCGGGCACGAGACCCGCCGCCCCACCCGGTCTCAGTCGCGGCGCTTCCGCGCCGACTCGACGCCCATCTTCACGAGGATGAGCGGGATGAGCAGGACGGCGATCAGGCTTGCGAGCCAGACGATCAGGGTCGCGAGGATCCACGTCTGCGTCCCCTCGATCGAGAGCCCGTCGGTCACGAGATCCGTGATGAGCAGTGACACGAACGTGGTCACGAGGCCGATCCCGCCCATCAACGCGGGAGCGTTGCGGTGGGCTGTACGTGCGAGGAACGGCCCGAGCAAGCCCTGGAGCACCCCGAACACGACGACGGTGACGATGAAGCCCGAAGCGGTGACGGTGAAGTCGTCGAGCACGAGGCTCGCGACGATCAGCCCGACGGCGGCAGCAGCCAGGTTGATCACGATGTGAGACGAGGAAGCGGATCATGCGCGCGCACGCTATCGCAGCCGCACGAACGACGTCCGGACGAGGTGACCGGCGTCGGCTACGGATAGCGCCCCCCGGTGCCGCTGATCCTGCCGAGCAGCGCCTGCATCGCGACGTTGACGAGCCAGATCACGATCGTCGCGCCCACGTACGTCCAGAACCCGTCGATGGAGAAGTCCGGCGTGATCCACTCGGCGAGCGCGAGCATCAGGACGTTGAGCGCGAAGTAGGCCAGCCCGAAGGTGACGATGATCAGGGGCAGCGTGAGGAGCGCGAGAACGGGCTTCAGGATCGCGTTCGCGAGACCGAGCACCGTCGCCGCGACGAGGATCGAGCCCCACCGCCCGATGGTGACTCCCGAGAACATCCAGTCGACGACGATCAGGGCCAGGACGTTGATCCCGACGGTGATCGCCAGCCAGACCAGGAATCCCGGCTGCTGCGGCGACCTGCTCACCCAGACATACCCCTGACCCGAGCTCACGGCGCGACGATAGACGATCGAGGCGACCTCGAGGCGGGCTGTCGCGCCGACGGCGGGCGACGGCCGGGGAGTCGAGCCACCGAGGTGTCGGCCCCTGGCCGGGGCGTCTAGAAGAGCTTCTGGAGCTTGAGGGCGGCGCCCATGTCACCGGCGATCTTGAGCTTGCCGGTCATGTACGCGGTCGTCGGATTCGCCTCCCCACGTGCGATCTTGAGCAGCGTCTCCTCGCTCGCGGAGATCGTGCAGTCCGCGTCGCCCGCGCCCTCCGTGACGGTGACCGCGCCGTCGGCGACCGCGACCGTCCACTGGCCGACGCCGTCCACGTCGAAGACGTAGCTGTTCGTCATCCCGGCGGTCTTGGCCGGATCCACCTTGGTCGGCAGCGCCTCGAAGAACTCCTGGACGGTCATCGCGTGTCTCCTCGTGAGCTCGGCAGTCGGTGGGGCCAGCGTACCGAACCCGCCTCTCAGCGCGCGGGCGCCGGGGACGGGTGCGCCACGGGCGCGGTGCCGACGGGAGGAAGAGGATCAGCACGGTCGCGACGACGGGCGATGCCGCGCACAGCGTGAGCGCGGTCTCGAGGCTCACCGCGTCGGCGACGCGCGCCGAGCGCGAGCGCCGACACCCCGCCGAGCCCGACCGCGAGTCCCACGTTCAGACCGCTCGCGAGCGCGACGTGCTGCGGCAGGTACGACTGGCTCAGCACCATCACCACCCCGAACGTGCCGACCACGGAGACGCCGATCAGCACCAGGCAGATCGCCCCGCACCAGGCCGCCCGTGTGCACGAACGCGAGCACGAGCGGTGGCGAGGAGCGACCGTCGAGGCGAGCAGCGTGCGGCGGAGGCCGAACCGGTCGGCGAGCGGCCCCATCGACGAGCGCGCCGAGCGACGCCCGCGACCAGCATCACGGAGAGCAGCCGGTTGCCCTCGGCCTTCGTTCCCCCCAACGAGACGATCCAGAGCGGGACGAAGGTGATCAGACCGAACCAGGTGAGGCTGCGCATCAGGATCACGCCGACGAGGACGAGTCATCGCCCACGGCCGATCCGCGGCCGTCACGGCACATCCCCCGCGCCTCGGGCGTGAGGTGCGCAGATACGGCAGCGCGAGCCACGTCGCGACGCCGATCGACGACCACCGGCAGCGCGGCGACGACCGTCCCGGCCAGCCCGAGCGCCGAGCACGATCGGCGTGATCACGATCGGGCCGAGCGCGTAGCCGGTGTTGCCTCCGATGTTGAAGTACGCCATCCCGCTGGCACGCCGCACCCCGCTCGCGAACGACGCGAACTTCGCGCCCTCGGGGTGGTAGGCCGCGACACCCATGCCACCGACGGCCACGGCCAGGAGCGCGAGCGGGTACGACGGCGCAAGGCCGGCGCCGGTGATGCCGACCGCCGCCACGAAGACCCCGGCCGGCAGGAGCCACATCGCGCCGCGACGGTCGGAGACGAGCCCGAAGAGCGGCTGGACGAGCGACGACGAGATCGTCGCCGCGAGCATGATCCCCGCCGTCGCGGCGTACCCGAGGTCGAAGCGCTCGGCGAGGAACGGCAGCAGCGCGGGCACCGCTCCCGAGGCGAAGTCGACCGCGCCGTGGCCGGTGGAGCAGGGCGGCCATCGCCTGCCGAGGTAGCCTGATCGATGCCCGCCGTGGAGGCCGGGACTCGTCGTACCCTGCCACGCGCGCTCGTCGTCGCGGGCGGGTCACCGCCGTGCACGCCGTGGGAAACGCGACAGCGAGCGCGCTCACGCGGCTCCGATCGCGCACGTGGATCTCGATCTCGTCGCCCGAGCACGAGCTCGTCCGCGACACGGTGCGCGCCTTCGCGCGCGAGCGCGTCGCGCCGGTCGCCGAGGAGCTCGACCGCGAGTCGCGGTTCCCGGACGAGCTCGTCGGCGGAGCTGGCAGAGCTCGGGCTGATGGGACTTCCCGTGCCGGAGCGGTTCGGCGGCGCGGGCGCCGACACGCTCTCGTACGCGCTCGCGGTCGAGGAGCTCACACGCATCGACTCGTCGGTCGCGATCACGATGGCCGCCCACGTCTCCCTCGGGACGATGCCGATCCTGCTCTTCGGCTCGACGCGCAGCGCGAGCGCTGGCTTCCCGACCTCGCGAGCGGCAGGCGCCTGGCCGCGTTCGGCCTCACCGAGCCCGACGCCGGCTCGGATGCAGGTGCGACGCGCACGTCGCGCCGAGCTCGCCGACGGCAGCTGGGTCGTCAACGGGTCGAAGATCTTCATCACCAACGCGGGCACCCCACGCACCTGGGGCGTCACGATCACGGCGCTGCACCGGAGAGGGCGAGATCTCCAACATCGTCGTCGAGAACGGGACGCCCGGGTACGAGATCTCCGCGCCGATCCACAAGATGGGCTGGAAGGCGTCCGACACGCGGGCGCTCGCGTTCGTCGACTGCGCCGTGCCGGAGGGGAACCTGCTCGGCGTGCGCGGGACAGGGGTTCACGCAGTTCCTGCAGATCCTCGACGGTGGGCGGATCTCGGTCGCCGCGATGGGCGTCGGCCTCGCGCAGGGCGCCTACGACCTCGCGGCCGCCTACGCGCGCGAGCGCGTCCAGTTCGGCAGGCCGATCGGGCGCTTCCAGGCGGTCGCGTTCAAGCTCGCCGACATGGCGGTCGAGATCGAGGCGGGGCGCCAGCTCGTGCACAAGGCCGCCTGGCTGAAGGACCGGGGTCGACCGTTCGCGCTCGAGGCGGCGATGGCGAAGCTGTACACCGGCGAGCTGTCGAACCGCGTCGTCAACGCCGCGCTGCAGATCCACGGCGGGTACGGGTTACACGGACGAGTTCCCGATCTCACGGCTCTACCGCGACCAGAAGATCCTGGAGATCGGCGAGGGCACGAACGAGGTGCAGCGCATGGTCATCGCCCGCCACCTCGGCCTCTGACGCTCGAGACGGCCCTCCGTCCCCGGGGTCCGGCGGCCGGCGCACCCGAAAGCCAGACCTCACACCGCACCACCCGACGCGTTCGGGGTCTGGCGTCCGGCGCAGCCGGAAGCCTGACCCTCACGCCCTCACCCGCCGCATCAACCCCACAAGCAGAGCCACCCTCACCCCGGGGTCAGGGCTCGCTCCGCGACCCCAGACCCCGCCACGCCACCTCACGTCGCGTCACCCAACGCCCGACCGACGTTCGCACCACCCGCGCCGGCCCGCTGACACGCTCTGTTAGCGTCACGCCTAGATGCTCTTCCTCCAGTTCCTGAACGACGATCTGGGCTGCGCCTCGTACCTCGTGGGCTGCGAAGGCGCCGGCGAGGCGGTGGTGGTCGACCCGCCGTACGCGGTCGAGCCTCTGCTCGAGGCAGCGGCGCGCCACGACGTGCGCATCGTCCGCGTGATCGAGACGCACACGCACGCCGACCACGTCTCCGGGCACGGCCGCCTCGCGCTCGAGCACGGCATCCCGGTGAGCATCCACCCGGTCGCGGCGGTCGACTACCCGCACGACCCGCTCCCGGACGGTGCCGAGATCACGGTCGGCAACGTGACGTTGCGCTGCATCCACACGCCGGGACACCGCCCCGAGCACTGCTGCCTCGCGATCGTCGACCACACGCGGGCGGAGGAGCCGTGGCTCCTCCTCACAGGCGATTCCCTCTTCGTGGGCGACGCAGCCCGGCCCGACCTCGCGGTCGGCGCCGAGGAGGGAGCGGAAGGGCTCTTCCACTCGCTCAACAGGCTCCTGGATCTCCACGACGGCGTGGAGGTCTACCCCGGCCACGTCGCAGGTTCGCTCTGTGGCAAGGGCATGAGCTCGAAGGGCTCGACCACGATCGGGTTCGAGCGGCGCTTCAACCCGATGCTCGCGTTCTCCGACGTGGGCTCCTTCGTCGCAGAGTCCGCCGGGATCTCCGCGCCGAAGCCACCGAACCTCGCTCGTATCGTCGAGACGAACCGGGGGCCGTTCGTCGGCGCGCAGCCTCTCGCGCAGGAGCTCGCCCACCCACCGGCCGGAGCCCAGGTCCTCGACGTTCGCCCGGTCGACGCCTACCTCGCCGGCCACCTGCCGGGAGCTCTCAGCGTTCCGGTCTCGGGGTCGAGCTTCTCGACCAAGGCCGGCTTCGTGCTCGACGTCGACCGCCCGATCTGCGTCCTTGCCGGCAGCCACGACGAGGCCTCGCGGGCGATCCGGGGGCTCAGCTCCGCCGCCTTCTTCTCCGTGGCGGGGTACGTGCTCGGCGGCGGTCCGGAGTCGATGGCTCCGGTCACGGTCGACGAGCTGGAGACGCTCGTCGCCGCCGGCGCGGTGGTCGTCGACGTCCGCGAGCCCGACGAGCTCGAGCTCGGCGTGATCCCAGGGAGCGTGAACGTGCCCTACCGGCTCTCCTGGACGGCCGAGGTTCCGGAGGCGCGCACGCTCGTGACCGTGTGCGAGACGGGGCCCCGGGCCTGTATCGCCGCGAGCGTGCTCCGCGCCCGGGGGCACGACGCGCGGCCGATCGCGGACGGCGGGATGGCGGAGTGGCTGTCACGTCCGCTCGCCGTGATGCCTGACGCCTGACGCCCCCGCGCTACGACGCTGCCGTGCGAAGCTGTGCGCGCACCTCGTCGACTGCCACGAGCCTGGCGGTCGCCTCGACTTCGCGCCAGAACGCGGCAGCCGCGTCGAGGTTGCGCGCGGCTTCCCGCGGGTTCGATCGCACCAGCACCCGCCCGGCGTGGAGACGGACGTCCGCCTCGATCGTGCGTGCGCCGATCGCGGCCAACACGTCCGCCGCCTCGCCCGGACGGCCGGCCGCGACGAGCCGACTCGCCTCGATCCAAGGAACATCGGGCCCGCGCAAGAGCTCGTCCGGCACCGGTTCGGCCATCAGCTCGCACCAGGAGACGACGCCGGCGACGAGAGCCGCGCCGCCACCGAACCACGCCGCATTCGCGCGCAGGGTGTCGAGGTACTCGGTCAGGCAGCCTCGCGCCTCGTCCAACCGCCCCGCAGTCGCGAGCAGCCCCGCCGCGGTGCTGAGCGCCGGGGCGAGGAGCTGTAGGTCACCGATCGGGCGCACGCGCTCGAGCACGTCCTCGAGCAGACCGTCGGGAAGACGACCTTCCTGCGCGAGCAGGATCGCCGCCTCGACGATGATGAGCTGGTTGTCCATGTAGTGCAGGACGCCACGCTGCCTCCGGCTGCCCACGAACGTCCGAACATCGCGCAACGCCTCGTCCCAGAAGCCGAGCTCGTAGCGGTCGAGGGCACGTTCGGCCCCGAGCCAGTCGATGCTCGCCCCGTGGCCCAGCCGCTCGGCAAGCGCAAGCCCCTCGGCGTGGTGGCGCGCCGCGGCCTCCAGATCACCCGTGTCGTACTCGAAGGTCGCGAGGTTGACGTACGGACGCGGAAGATCGCTGGCGCCGCACTCGAGCGCCAGCTCCAGGCAGGCGCGGCTGGTCTCGAGCCCGCCCCAGAGGTCGCCGAGGTTCACCTGTGCGACGGCCAGGTTGTTGAGAGCCTCCACCTCGGCGTCTTGATCCCCGTTCGCGCGCGCGATCTCTACCGCCTCACGCGCAAGCTGGAGCGCCTCGGCCGTCCGACCGCCGATCGACCACCGCACCGCCACCAACCCGAGCACGCGCCCTTTCACCGGTGTCGGCCCGACGTCCTCGACCAGCTCGAGCGCATGCTCGAGGTACGACGGATCGGCCGGCTGCCCGGAGTTCCACAGCGCCCGTTCGAGCATCGTCAGCGACAGTGCAGCGAGGTCATTCCGATCGGCTGCGAGCAGGAGGTCGACAGCCTCCTCGAGCGTCTTCGTGCCACCTTCTATCCCCCGTGCCCACATCGATACCTGGGCGTGCCAGTACACGAGCTCGGGATCGGGGGTACCTGCGGTCGCGTCGAGCGCCCGTCGGTAGTACTGCTCCGCACGCGAGACGACGTTGAGCGCCCGCGCTCGATCACCTGCTTCCCGCAACGCCGATGCCAGGAGCGGCGCGAGATCGTCCACGTCCACCCCCGCCGCCTGCCCGTAGGCGACCGCCGAGTCGAGGTGGTACGCCAGCATCTCCGCGCGATCCTCACCGCGATCTGAGGGGAGCGCTGCGAGCCACTCCGCAGCGCAGCGGTGCTTTTCGGAGCGCGCGGCACGGGGGATCTGACCGTAGGCGACCTCGCGAACGACCGCATGGAGGAACACGTACTGCCGCGCGCCCGCGACAGCCGACCGGCGCTCACGGCGCACGAACTCCTGTCGCTCGAGCACGCGCAGCTGCTCGTCGAGCGACACGCCATCGAGCTCAACGAGCTCGCCGAGCGCGTCCGTCCAGAAGACCTTGCCCAGGACGGCAGCGTTCTGGAGGAGCTCCTTCCCGTCCTGCGGCAGGCCGTCGATCCGCGCGGCGACCAGCCCCTGCAAGCTCTCCGGCAGCTCGGGCAAGGACTCGCCGCTGTCGATCAGGCGCGCGTACTCCTCGGCGAAGAGCGGGACGCCCTCGGAACGTTCGATCAGCTTCGCCTGGATCTCGGCGGGCAGCACACTCCGCTCGAGGAGCGCCGCGAGTAGTCGTGCTGTGTCCTCGTCTGAGAGCGGTGCGAGCGAGAGCGTGAGGGCGTTGAGCTTGCCGCCTCCCCAGCCGGGACGCCGTGCAAGCAGCTCCGGTCGAGCCGTACAGACGAGCAGGAGCGGCACCGCGTCGAGCACGTCGACGAGCTCGTCGACGAAGTCGAGCAGGTCGTCGTCCGCCCAGTGCAGGTCCTCGAAGACGAGCACGGTCGGTCGCTCCTCCGCGAGCGCCTCGAGAAAGCGTCGCCACGCGGTGAACGCCTCGTCACGCGATGGCTTCGCGTCGGCCGTGGGGAGGCCGACGAGCGGACGGAGGTGCCGCTCGACCCAGGCCGCTTCGGTGCGGTCGAAGATGGCGTCCGTCACCGACCGCTCGAGCTTGGTCGCCGTCTCTCCCGCGGCGTCCGACTCGAGGATGCCTGCCTGCGCCTTCACGATCTCGCCGAGCGACCAGTACGAGACACCCTCGCCGTAGGGCAGCGAACGTCCTCGGCGCCAGGTGATCAGATCGGGTGACGCGTCGACGATCTCACGGAGCTCGTGGACGAGCCTGCTCTTCCCGATCCCCGGCACCCCGACGAGGGTGAGCAGCTGGGGACGTTCGTCGTTGCGGACGCGGGCGAGGGCGTCCCGGAGCAGCGCGACCTCGCGCTCGCGTCCGACGAGAGGGGCACGTCCCACTGCGACGTCCTCGATTCCGAAGCTCGCTCGCCGGGCCAGTGCGAGCCAGGCGACGACGCGCTCCGCCTTGCCCTTCGCGTGCACCGGCTCGTGTGCCTCGTAGTCGATCGCGCGTTCGGTGGATCGATAGGTCTGCTCTCCGACGAGGATCGCGCCAGGCGCCGCCGCCGACTGAAGCCGCGCGGCGGTGTTGATCACGTCGCCCGACACCATCCCCTCGCCCGTCGCCGGCCTCGCCTCGAGAGCGACGAGCGCCTCACCGGTGTTGACACCGATCCGCACCGAGAGCTCCAGCCCGGGCTCGGACTCGTTGAGATCGGCGATCGCCTCGTGGATCGCGAGCGCCGCCCGCACTGCCCGCTCCGGGTCGTCCTCGTGGGCGACCGGGGCACCGAACACCGCGACCACCGCGTCGCCGATGAACTTCTCGACCGTGCCGCCGTGTGCCTCGAGCTCGTGCCGGACGCGGGCGTGGTAGGTCGAGAGCTGCGTTCGCACGTCCTCCGGGTCGAGCCGCTCTGCGCGTGCGGTTGACCCGACGAGGTCCGCGAACACGATCGTGACCACCTTGCGCTCCTCCCGTGGGCCCGACGCCGCGTCGAGCGCAGCGCCGCAGCCGTTGCAGAACCGCGATCCCTCGGGGTTCTGGTGTCCACAGGCGGCACACGCGATCATCACCCGAGTCTACGAGGAGGGGCTGCTCAGCGTGATCGCTCGACCGTGAATCCGCCCGCCGCGAGCGCCCGGATCACGACCTGCGAGTGCTCCTCGCTGCGGGTCTCGAGCGTGAGCTCGGCTTCGGTCTCCAGCACACCGACATTGCGGCCTTCACGGTGGTGGCCGATCGCGATGATGTTCGCCTTCTGCTCCGAGAGGATCCCGACGATGCGGGAGAGCTCGCCCGGACGGTCGGAGATGAGGATGCGGATCACCAGGTGGCGCCCGGCCGCCGTGAGGCCGTAGCGGATCACCGAGTTGAGCGTCGTGGCGTCGATGTTCCCTCCCGCGAGGACGGTGCAGATCGGCCCCTCACCCCCGACCCTCCCTGCCAGCGCTGCGGCGACGGGAGCGGCGCCCGCGCCCTCGACCACGAGCTTCGCCCGTTCGGCGAGGAGCACGATCGCCTGCGAGATCTCCTCGTCGTCGACGACCACGACGTCGTCGAGCAGGTCACGCAGGATCCCGGCGGTGAGCTCGCCCGGCTGCTTCACGGCGATCCCGTCGGCGATCGTCGGCCCGAGCGGCGCGCGCCCGGCGAACGGCGCGCAGGCGGCGGCCTGAACGCCCACCAGCGTGAGCTCGGGACGCAGTGCGTCGAGGGCGATCGCGATGCCCGAGGCGAGCCCTCCTCCGCCGACCGGGATCACCACCGTCCCGGGCCCCTCCGGCAGCTGCTCGGCGAGCTCGATCCCGAGCGTCCCCTGACCCGCCACGACCCGCGGGTCGTCGAAGGCGTGGACGAACGTCGCGCCGCTCTCCTGCTCGATGCGGCGGGCCTCCTCGACGCAGTCGTCGTAGTCGTCTCCGTCGAGCAGCACCGTCGCGCCGTAGCCACGGGCAGCCTCGACCTTCGCCATCGGCGCGTAGGCCGGCACCACGATCGTGGCTGGGATCCCCGCCTCCCGTGCTGCCCACGCGACGGCCTGCCCGTGGTTGCCGGCGCTCGCGGTCACGACGCCGGCGGTGCGCTCCGCCTCGGAGAGCTGTGCAACCGTGTTGTAGGCCCCACGGATCTTGAACGCCCCGGTCCGCTGGAGGTTCTCTGCCTTGAGGATCACCTGACGACCGGCGAGGCGCGACATCGTCTCGGACGAGAACACGGGGGTCGTCCGCGCGACGCCCTCGAGCCGCTCGCGGGCGGCCTGGACGTCAGCGAGCGTCGGTCGGACCATCGGGCCTCCCATCCGACACGCGCCGCACGAGCTCGTCCGCGGCGGTCGGCGGGGTCGAGCTCACGGCGTTCCACGGCTTCGACGAGCATGCGCATGTCCCCATCCTCGCGGATCGCCGTCTCCAGCCGGTGGCGGAACCGTGCGAGCGCCAGCGCGACGACCTCGCCGCCGGCGCTGCGGGCACGACGCGCGTCGAGCTCTCCGCTGTCGACGAGAGCGGCTCGGCGCGCGAGGATCGCCTCCCAGAGCTCGACGATGCCCTCGCCGGTCGTCCTGCTCGTCGCGATCACGGCGGGCCGGTGGGACACGTCGGGGTCGAGCCCGACCACGGCCCGGACGTCGGCCAGCGCCGTTGCTGCGCCTGGCTGATCAGACTTGGTGAGCGCGATCACGTCCGGGATCTCCATGATCCCCGCCTTGAGGGCCTGGATCGCATCGCCGGAGCCCGGCATCAACGTCAGCACGACGATGTCGACCGCTCGCACGATCTCGATCTCGGTCTGCCCCGTCCCGACGGTCTCCACCAGCACGACGTCGGCACCGGAGGCGTCCACGAGCGCGATCGCCTGCAGGCTCGCCTCCGCGAGGCCGCCGACATGGCCACGCGTCCCCATCGAGCGGATGAACACGCCGGGATCGGTGAAGTGCTCCGAGAGCCTGACGCGATCGCCGAGCAGCGCACCTCGCGTGAACGCGCTCGACGGATCCACGGAGACGACCCCCACGCGGAGGTCGCTGCGGCGCAGGTGCGCCACGATCGCCGACACGAGCGACGACTTCCCGGCGCCCGGCGGACCGGTCACGCCGACGACGACGCGCTGCCCCGGTACGCGGATAGAGCCGCCGCACCACCGCGTGTCCCACCGGATCCGCGCTCTCGACGAGCGAGATCGCGCGCGCAAGCGCGCGGAGATCGCCGGCGGCGATCCCGTCGACGAGGGCATCCTCCGTCCAGACCGGCCGATCGCTCACCCGGGTCACCCGCTCCTCGTCCGCCGCCGAGGGATGTACGGGAAGGGCGCGAGGAGGACGCGCACGCTCCTCCTCGATGCGTCGCGTCGATCTCGCCGAGCAGGCGCTCCATCCGCGTGACGCCGTCGGCCGGGATGAGCTCCGGGAACTGCGCGAGCACGTCCTCGCGGATCCGCCGGGTCATCACGAGGGCGATCAGGGCCGCGACCAGGTAGACCGCCCCGGCGAGCGCCCACACGGTCCGCGCGCCGATCTCGTCGGTGAGAAAGCCCGACACGGCCATCCCGATCCCCAGCGCGGCGTAGTAGAGGCTCATCAGCACGGCGAGCGTCCGCCCGCGCATGTCGTCGGGCGCACCGCGCTGGACGAGCACCTGGTTGCAGACGATCGCGCACCCGTTGCCCACGGTCGCGATGCCGGCGAGCACGGCGGCGAGGGCGATCCCGGGCGCCTGCGACGCGAGCCCGAAGCCGATGCCCATCAGGGCGAGCGACCCGCCGTAGGCGCGCGTCATCCCGAGCGAGCCCAGCGCCGTGCTCGCGAAGAAGCTGCCGACGAGGAGCCCTACTCCGGTCGCGGCGACCAGCACGCCAAGGCCGACGTTGCCGGCCCCGAGCTCCTCCTTCGCGAAGACGACCTCCGCGACGTTGACCCCCGCCGTCGCCACGGCCGCCGTGCCCCAGGTGAGGAGGACCGTCAGCAGGGGCCGCGAGTGCAGCACGAGGCCGAGCCCGTCACGGACGTCGCGCCAGTGTCCGCGCGAGAGCGACTCGCTCGACTGCAGGAGCCGCGCCGGGATCCGGGCGACGAGGAGAGCCGAGCCGAGGAAGGTGACGGCGTTGACCCAGTAGGCGAGAGCGGGCCCGGAGGCGGAGAGGATCACACCGGCAGCAACCGGGCCGATCATCCAGGCGGCGTGCTCGACCGTCGAGAGCAGCGAGGTGGCGCGCTCCCTGTCGGGCTCCGCGACGAGGTTCGGGAGGCCCGCCCACACCGCCGGCCGGAAGAACCCGGTGGCCACGCCGTTGACGGCGGCCAGCGCGACGATCCAGCCGGGGCCGTCGACGAACGGAAGCGCGGCGAAGGTCGCGGCGCGCACGAGGTCGGCGACCACCATCAGGCGGCGCCGCGAGAGCCTGTCGACCAGGGGCCCGAGCGTCAGCCCGATCACGATCACCGGGAGGAAGTCGGCGATCAGCAGGAACGAGAGCCATCGCCCCGACCCGGTCTCGTCGAAGATGTCGACGGAGAGGGCGAGCGCAGCGAGGTACGTGCCGACGGACGAGGCCGCGGTCGCGCTGAAGAGGAGACCGAAGGGCCTGTTCCGGCGGAGGAGGTCGAGACGTCCGGACGGCTCGTCGGGCACGGAGGGACGCTACCACCGGGCTGCGGACGGGCAAATTGTCCCGAGGGGACAGGCCGTCGCCCGGACGTCAGGCTGTCGGGCCGGAGCCTCCCGAGCCGAGCGCACGCTCGATGCGCGACGCGATGACGCCGGCGAGCGCTGCCTGATCCGTCCTGCCGACGGGCTGCAGCGCCGAGGTCAGGACGAGCCCCGCCTGGATGCGTCCCTGCTGCAGGATGATCGCGTCGAAGTACACCTTCACCACGACGCCTCCGGACGAGACCCGCGCGACCACCCGGAACGCCATGGTCTTCTCGCTGACGCGCGGGAAGGCGAGACGCTTGACGGAGAGCACGTCGACGCGCTGCCCCTTGCCCCCGGCCTTGCGGACGACGTCCCCGAAGCACGTCAGCGCAGCAGGCGTCTGCGATCGCGCCCAGGAGGCGTTTGCCTCGCGGAGCGTGCGGTAGATCTGGGCGCTCGACCCCACCGTGAGCAGGGCACCGGGCCGGTTGAGCGTGAAGTCAGGCGATTCGGCGTCACCCGTGATCGTCAGGTCGCTCTCGCTGAGCGGGCCGCAGCGAACCCCTGGCGGAAGCTCGTCCGGCCCGTTCGGCCGGGCGACGAAGCCGGCGCCGAGGTCGGCGAGACGCAGCACGACGGTGCGCGCCTTGGCCTGGTCGGCCTTCGTGATCGCACGACGCGGATCTCCCTGCCCGGCACCGGCGATGCCGGCTACGGTGAGAGCCCCGACGAGGAGACCGAGCATGACCCGCTGCCGACGATGCCCCCTCATGGGCCCAGGGTAGCCACTGCGAGGTCAGCGCCGCCCGGGAGCAGCGCCGCCACCTTCGTCGGGGTCAGGATCTGCTCCGCCGGGGACACGGCGCGCTCCGCCGGGGTCAGGGCTCGCTTCGCGACCCCAGACCCCTCCCGCCACCGCCGAGGACGGGCGCACCCGCCGCCGCGACGAGAGCAGCCGTCGCATTCGCGCGGGCGCTCACGCCGCGCGCCACGATCCCCAACGCGCGACCTCCGCAGGGGTCTGGCGTCCGGCGTAGCCGGAAGCCTGACCCCATCGTCCAGGCGCCTGAGCTGCACCCAGGCGGAGCGACACCGGCAGCAACGCGACCCCCCACCCGGGACGCGACTCCTTCACGTCGGGTCGTACGCGAGGTTCGTGCGCAGCCACCGCTCGGCGACCGCCAGCGGAACGCCCTTGCGCTCGGCGTAGTCCGCCACCTGGTCACGACCGAGCCGGCCGACCGAGAAGTACCGGGCCGCGGGATGCCCGAAGTACATCCCGCAGACGCTCGCGGCCGGGAGCGTCGCGAACGACTCGGTCGCCCACAGGCCGATCGCATCGGCCCCGATCAACGCGAGCAGCCGCTCCTTCTCGGAGTGGTCGGGGCAGGCGGGATAGCCGAACGCCGGGCGGATGCCGCGGTAGAGCTCCTCCGAGCAGCTCCGACCCGTCCAGCGCCTCCTCCGGCGCGTACCAGTGCCGCCGCGCATGCTCGTGCAGCCACTCGGCGAACGCCTCGGCGAGCCGGTCCGCGAGCGCCTTCACCATGATCGCGCGGTAGTCGTCCCCGGCGGCCTCGAAGCCGGCCGCCAGCTCGTCAGCCCCGTGCACGGCGACCGCGAACGCGCCGACGTGATCGTCGATGCCGCTGTCGGACGGGCGCCACGAAGTCGGCGAGCGACCGGTTCGGGCGCGAGTCGCCGTGCGCCGCCCTGCTGCCGGAGCATCGGAAAGCGCGTCCCGTCCGCGAGCACCACGTCGTCGCCCTCCGCCTGCGCCTGGAAGAAGCCGTAGAGACCCCGGGGCGCGAGCGAGCCGCTCGGCGACGATCTGTCGATGAGCTCGTTCGCGCCCTCGAAGAGGTCGCGCGCGGCCTCGCCCTTGACGCGGGTCGTCGAGGATCGCGGGGTAGCGCCCCTTCAGCTCCCAGGCGTGGAAGAAGAACGTCCAGTCGATGTACGGGCGCAGCTCGGCGACCGACGGCTCCACCACGCGCGTCCCGACGAAGGCGCGGCGCAACGACCTCAGCGGCGTTCCACTCGACATGGGTGCGGTTCGCCCGCGCTTCGGCGATCGGGAGCAAGGGCTTGGAGCGCGAGGCCTCGTGCAGGCCGCGGAGCCGCTCCTGCTCGCTTCCGGTTGGCGAGGTCGAGCGCGTCCTTGCGGGCCGGGTCGAGCAGATCGCCGACGACGCCGACGACCCGGGAGGCGTCGATCACGTGGACGGTCGGCTGGGTGAGCTCCGGTGCGATCCGCACCGCCGTGTGCTGGCGCGAGGTCGTCGCGCCCCCGATGAGCAGCGGGAGCTCGATGCTGCGCCGCTCCAGCTCGCGGGCCACGTGCACCATCTCGTCGAGGGACGGCGTGATCAGACCGGAGAGCCCGACGATGTCGCAGCCCTCGGCGACCGCGGTCTCGATGATCCGGTCGGCGGTGACCATCACCCCGAGGTCGACGACCTCGTAGCCGTTGCAGCCGAGCACGACGCCCACGATGTTCTTGCCGATGTCGTGGACGTCGCCCTTGACGGTGGCGAGGACGACCTTGCCCGCCGCCCTGCGATCCGACGGCTTCTCCTTCTCCATGAACGGCTCGAGATAGGCGACCGCCCGCTTCATCGCCCGCGCGCTCTTCACCACCTGGGGCAGGAACATCCGCCCGTCGCCGAACAGGTCGCCGACGACCTTCATCCCGTCCATCAGCGGCCCCTCGATCACGTCGAGCGGCCGACCGAGCGCGACCCGCGCCTCCTCGGCGTCGTCCTCGATGAAGTCGACGATCCCGTGGACGAGGGCGTGCTCGATCCGCTTGCCGACCGGCGCATCGCGCCAGGAGAGGTCGAGCCTCGCGCCGGGCGCCCTTCGCCCTGCACGCGAGAGGCGAGCTCGACGAGCCGCTCGGTCGCGTCCGGGCGCCGGTTGAAGAGCACGTCCTCGATCAGCTCGAGCAGCTCGGCCTCGATGTCCTCGTAGACGACCAGCTGCCCTGCGTTGACGATGCCCATGTCGAGGCCGGCGTGGATCGCGTGGAAGAGGAACGCGGCGTGCATGGCCTCGCGGACGCGGTCGTTGCCCGCGGAACGCGAAGGACAGGTTGGAGATGCCTCCGCTCGTCCGCGCTCCCGGGCAGCGCTCCCTGATCAGCGGCAGCGACTCGATGAAGGCCTTCGCGAACTCGGCGTGCTCCTCGATGCCCGTCGCGACCGCGAGGATGTTCGGGTCGAAGACGATGTCCTCCGCCAGGAACCCGGCCTGCTGCGTGAGGAGGTCGATACGCGCGGCCGCAGATCTCGACCTTCCGCGCCGCGGTCTCGGCCTGCCCCTGCTCGTCGAAGGCCATCACGACGACCGCAGCGCCGTAGCGGCGGATCCGCCGGGCCTGCTCGAGGAACGCCTCCTCGCCCTCCTTCAGCGAGATCGAGTTGACGATCCCCTTGCCCTGGAGGCACTTCAGCCCGGCCTCGAGCACGCTCCAGCGGGAGCTGTCGACCATCACGGGGATGCGGGCGATCTCGGGCTCGACGGCGAGAAGGTTGAGGAACCGCGTCATCGCCTCCTCACCGTCGAGGAGGTCGGCGTCCATGTTCACGTCGATCAGGTTCGCGCCGCCTCGCACCTGCTCGAGCGCGACGTCGACGGCGCCCTGGTAGTCCCCGGCCTCGATCAGGCGGCGGAAGCGCGCCGAGCCGGTGACGTTCGTCCGCTCGCCGACCATCACGAACCCTGTGTCCGGCCCGATCTCGAACGGCTCGAGCCCGCTCGTCCGTGGGCGCGCGGGTATGACCGGAACCGCCCGCGGCGGAACGCCCTCGACGAGGCGCGCGATCTTCGCGATGTGCTCGGGCGTGGTCCCGCAGCAGCCGCCGACGATGTTCACCAGCCCGTCGTCGGCGAAGCCGCGGAGCAGCGTGCCCGTCACGTCGGGCGTCTCGTCGTGCTCGCCGAACGCGTTCGGCAGACCGGCGTTCGGGTAGCACGCGACGTACACGGGCGCGGCGTTGGCGATCTCCTCGAGGAACGGCCGCATCTGGCCCGCGCCGAGCGCGCAGTTGATCCCGACCACGAGCGGCGAGGCGTGCTCGACCGACGTCCAGAACGCCTCGACCGTCTGGCCGGAGAGGTTCCGACCGCTCCGGTCGATCGCGGTGAAGGAGAGCCAGCGGGGGACGTCGGGGGCGACGTCGAGCGCGGCCGCGATCGCAGCCTTCGCGTTGAGCGTGTCGAAGATCGTCTCGATCAGGAGGATGTCGGAGCCACCGTCGACGAGCGCCCGGATCTGCTCCGCGTAGGTCGCGACGACCTGGTCGAACGTGACCGAGCGGAAGGCGGGGTCGTCGACCTTCGGGGAGACCGAGAGCGAGACGTTGAGCGGGCCGATCGAGCCGGCGACGAACCGGGGCCGGGAGGGATCGAGCGCCGTGGCCTCGTCGCACGCCTGGCGAGCGAGGCGTGCTCCCTCGAACGACATCTCGGCGGCGTATCCCTCGAGGGCGTAGTCGGCCTGTCCGATCGACGTCGCCGTGAACGTGTTCGTCGTCGTGATGTCCGCGCCCGCCTCGAGGTACGCGCGATGGATCTCCGGCGACGACCTCGGGCCTGGTCAGGTTGAGGAGGTCGGGGTCTCCCTTGAGATCGCGCGCGTGGTCTGCGAAGCGCGCGCCGCGGTACTCGGCCTCCGAGAGGCCCTGCCGGTGGATCAGCACGCCCCACGCACCGTCGAGGATCGCGATCCGACGCTCGAGGATGGCGCGCAGGAGTCGCAGCGACGTCCTTCGTCATGCTCGCTCCTCGGTCGGTATGTGCCGGTCGCTCACGTGGTCTCCGATCGGCCGAGCGACCACGCCTTCGAGCTGTCCCGGCCGACGGCGTAGGGGCTCTTTAGGCGTTTGTTGAACCGGTCGCCAAGCTGCCTTCAAAGCTCTCCGGTGGCGCAACGGTAGCGGACGTCGGCGCCGCGGTGTGGGCACGTTCCGCCTTTGGCGAACGCGCCAGCCGCCCGGTCAGCAGTCTGCGAGTGCGCCGAGCGCCGAGCAGATCCTCGCGCGTCGCTCGGGCGTCGGCGGGCTCACGCGCTCGGTGAGGAACGTCCGCCGGATGGTGTGGAGGTTGTCGAAGCTCGCGACGCACTCGACGGGGAGATCGTCGAGAGGGCCGAGTGGCACCTCGGTGGGGATCCCCCTGATCCGCCGCGTCACCGGCGCCACGACGATCCAGCCGAGCACGGGCGTGGCCTGGCTCCGCGTCACGACGAGGAGTGGCCGTCGCTTGTCCTCGGCCTCTCCCCACCAGATCTCCCCCTGACGGGGTGCCGACGTCACCACGGCTCGTCCTCGATCATCCGTCGCGCCGCCTCGTCGGCCCAGCTCAGCTCGGCCTCGGTCTGGGGCATGCGCACGTAGCCCTCGACGATCGCCTCGCCGATCCGTTCGCGCTCGAGCTGACGCACGAGACGCTCGAGCCCGAGCCGGACCGCATGCGAGCGACTCTCGAGGACGCCGTCTCGGACGAGCGCGTCGACGTGCTGGATCAGATCCTCGCCCACCCGGGTGACGAGCTGCTGCGACACGCGCTGCAGCATAGCGATCTGCAATGCATAGCGCAATGCAACCGCAGCTCTACCTGGCGCTTCTCGCCGCAGGCGGGAAGCGCCTGACTAGCCGGTCGTCCTGCCGCTCACCGCGAGCTGGTTCTCGGCGTGCTTGATGCGCTGCTCGAGCTGCCAGCGATCCGCGGCCGACTCCCCGGCCACGACCCGCTCGAGCTCGGCCTGCGCCTCCTCGAGCTGCCGGCGGGCCCGGTCGTCGTCGATCGACTTCACGTCGACGGCGTCGTCGACGAGCGCGAGGGCCCGGTCGGTCTCGACCTTGAAGAACCCTGGACCCGTCGCGAACTCGAGCACCTCGGCGTCCCCGAGGTGCACGCGCGTCGAGCCTGCCTTCAGCGTCGCCACGAGCGGTGCGTGACGGGCGAGCACGCCGATCTCCCCGGCCGCACCGGGGACGATCAGCATGCGCGCCTCGCCCTCGTAGACGGCCCCGTCCGGCGTCACCACCGCGACGTCGAACGTGGGATGGTTGTCGACGTCCGCCATGGCGCGCTACGCGGCGACCTGCTCGAGCTGGCGCGCCTTCTCGAAGACCTCTTCGATCGGCCCGACCATGTAGAACGCGGCCTCGGGCAGCTCGTCGCACTCGCCCTTGAGGATCGCGTCGAAGCCGGCGATCGTGTCCTCGGTGCGGACGTACTTGCCCGGGCGTGCCGGTGAACTGCTCGGCCACGAAGTTCGGCTGCGACAGGAACCGCTCGATCTTGCGGGCGCGCGAGACGACGAGCTTGTCCTCGTCCGTGAGCTCGTCCATGCCGAGGATCGCGATGATGTCCTGGAGGTCCTTGTAGCGCTGCAGGATCTGCTGGACGGACGTCGCGACGCGGTAGTGGTCGTCGGAGACGATGCCCGGCTGCAGCGCGCGCGACGTGGAGTCGAGCGGGTCCATCGCCGGGTAGATGCCCTTCTCGACGATCGCGCGCGAGAGCACGGTCGTCGCGTCGAGGTGCGCGAACGTGTTCGCCGGGCGCCGGGTCGGTGAGGTCGTCGGCCGGCACGTAGATCGCCTGCACGCTGGTGACCGAGCCGGTGCGCGTCGACGTGATCCGCTCCTGGAGCTGGCCCATCTCGGTCGCGAGCGTCGGCTGGTACCCGACGGCGCTCGGCATGCGGCCGAGCAGCGCCGACACCTCGGAGCCGGCCTGGACGAAGCGGAAGATGTTGTCGACGAAGAGGAGCACGTCCTGGCCCTGGTCGCGGAAGTACTCGGCCATCGTCAGACCCGAGAGCGCGACGCGAAGGCGCGCGCCCGGCGGCTCGTTCATCTGCCCGTAGACGAGCGCCGTCTTCTCGATCACGCCGGACTCGGTCATCTCGATCATCAGGTCGGTGCCCTCGCGCGTGCGCTCGCCCGACACCGGCGAAGACGGAGAGGCCGCCGTGCTCCTTGGCGAGGTTGTGGATCAGCTCCTGGATGAGCACCGTCTTGCCGACGCCGGCGCCGCCGAAGAGACCGACCTTGCCGCCCTTGATGTACGGCGCGATCAGGTCGACGACCTTGAGCCCGGTCTCGAAGATCTCCACCTTCGGCGAGAGGTCGCGGAACGCCGGCGGATCGCGATGGATCGGCCAGCGCTCGGCGTCGTCCGCCGGGACGGCTCCTTCTCGTCGATCGACTCGCCGATCACGTTCCAGAGGCGGCCGAGCGTCGGCTGCCCGACCGGAACGGAGATCGGCGCGCCGGTGTCGACGACGTCGACGCCGCGCGCGAGGCCGTCGGTCGAGTCCATCGCGACGGCGCGGACGCGGTCGTCGCCGAGGTGCTGCTGCACCTCGGCGACGAGCGTGCCCGGTCGGCGGTCTCGATCTCGAGGGCGGTGAGGATCTCGGGCAGGAAGTCCGGGAAGACGGCGTCGATGACGACGCCCTTGATCTCGATGATCTTGCCCGACGTTGCGGCCCTGGGACTGCTCGGACATGTGTCTCCCTGTGTCTGGCGCGAGAAGGCTTCGCTGGCGTGGTGGCGGGCGCCGCGAAGGCGCCCGGAACTCGGCCGGAGTCTAGCCCAGAGCGACCGACGGCCGCCCGGAGATCCGTCCCGGTGACGGTGCCGCTCGAGCGCCGACGCCACCCGGGCGTCGTGGTCGAGGCGTCAGCAGCGCGCCGTCACGAACGAGGCGGTGATCATCCGACCAGCGTACCCGGCACCCGGCGCGCGGTCCGATGCGTTCAGCGCTGTTCACGTCCGCAGCGGTCGACGCGCGCCTGCGCGCGAAGCGCCGCGAGAGCCGCTAGAGCAGAGGCCCGAAGCCGCGGCGAGCGCTGTTCAGCTGAGCGCCGCGCACCGAGCGCTCGCTGCGAAGGATCTCGCCCTCGTTCGGCTCCGACGTGAGCACGGGCGCGAAGCGCGGAGCGGATTCCGGCCCCGACTCCCGGGGAAGTCCGGGGCCACGACGCCGATCGCGAACGCGACGAGCACCGCGGCGGCGGCCACGCTCGAACGGGCGGCCGTGCCGGCAGCCGGCGCACCCTCGACCGTCGCGCGTAGTGCACGTCGAAGGCGAACGCGGGCGCCTCGTCCTCGGCATCGCGGACGAGGCGCGTCGCATCGCTGACGATCTCGGCGAAGCCCCGACAGGCGTCGCAGCCGTCGAGGTGCGCGTCCAGCAGACGCAGCTCGATGGTCGACAGCTCGCCGTCAGGGCGCAGCGCGGCCCAGGTGCGGGCCCGCTCACATGCCGAGGAGCTCGGTTCGCGTCCCATGCTCACTCCGACGAGGCTACACCGCCGAGGTTAGAGGAATATGTGAAATTGTCGACAATTCGCGGATATCGTCCCGCACAGCGCAACGTTCGCGCCGGCAGTCGTGGCCGGCGTCGTCTGCGGACGTCGCACGCGGCTGTCGATCACGATCCCGACGAGCATCAGCGTGAAGCCGAGCAGGACGAACACGCCGGAGACGGCCATCGACTCGACCTGCTCGTCTGGCGTCGCCGAGCGCAGCGCACGGCCGCCTCGCGGAGAGCGGAGGGTCGAGCCGAACCCGTCCGGGGTCGCCTCGACCCCCTCGTCGACCCGCGGGCGGAACGGGCCACGGTTGCCGACGAAGAAGCCGGCGACCGTGAGGAACGCCCCGACGAGGTAGAAGCCGAGCGACACGGCGCGGTTGAGCGACATGCCCGCAAGCAGGCCGATGGGCGTGCCCACGACGACCACGACCGCGGTCGCGATGCCGAGCAGGATCAGGTAGCGGCGGCCGGCGTCCCGGAGGACGTCAGCTCGTGACGGCTTCGGGGCGACGGCGGATCTCCTCCTCCGTCATCGGCCAGCGCTCGAGCGGGAAGTGGCAGGACACCTCCTGCGACGATCCCGCGACGGGCGTGAGCTGCGGCTCGTCGACGTCGCAGCGGCCCTCGGTGAAGCGGGGGCAGCGCGGATGGAAGCGGCAGCCGTCCGGCGGGTTGATCGGGTTCGGGACGTCGCCCTCGAGCACGATCTGCTGCCGCTTGCGCCCGAGCGCCGGGTTCGGGATCGGCACGGCCGAGAGCAGCGCCGCGGTGTACGGGTGCCGCGGGCTCTCGTAGAGCTCCTGGCCCGTGCCGATCTCGGCGCCCTTGCCGAGGTACATGACCATCACACGATCGGAGATGTGCCGGACGACGTTGAGGTCGTGGGCGATGAACAGGTAGGTCAGCCCGAACTCGCGCTGCAGGTCCTTGAGCAGGTTGAGGATCTGCGCCTGCACGGAGACGTCGAGCGCCGAGACGGGCTCGTCGCAGACGATCAGCTTCGGGTTGACCGTGAGCGCGCGGGCGACGCCGATGCGCTGCCGCTGACCGCCGGAGAACTCGTGCGGGAAGCGGTTGTAGTGCTCCGGGTTGAGCCCGACGACCTCGAGGAGCTCCTGCACGCGGCGCTTGCGCTCGGCCTCGGTGCCGATGCCGTGCACCTCGAGCGGCTCGCCGACGATGAAGCCCACCCGCTTGCGCGCGTTCAGCGACGCGTACGGGTCCTGGAAGATCATCATCATCTCGCGCCGGACGGGCCGCATCTCCGAGCGGGAGAGCGCCGTGATGTCCCTGCCGTCGAAGGTGATCTTGCCGGCCGTCGGCTCGAGCAGGCGCATCAGGCAGCGCGCGAGCGTCGACTTGCCGCAGCCCGACTCGCCCACGATGCCGAGCGTCTCGCCCCGCTTGATCGTGAAGCTGACGTCGTCGACCGCCTTGACGGCGCCGACCTCCTTCTTGAAGAAGATCCCGCGCCGTGACGGGGAAGTACTTCTTCACGCCCTCGGCGACGAGCAGCTCGCTCACGCGACCTCCGCCACCTTCGAGGCCGGGTTCGCCCGCCAGAGCTCGAGACGCTGCGGCGTCGTCGAGGTGACAGCGGATGGAGATGCGTGCCCGCCGGCCGTCGTGCGCAGCTCCGGCACCTCCGTCGGGCAACGGTCGAAGACGTACGGGCAACGCGGATGGAACGCGCAGCCCGGCGGCGGCGTGAGCAGCGACGGCGGCTGGCCCGGCGATCTGCGCAGGCGGTCGGTCGCCGCGTCGAGGCGCGGCAGCGAGCCGAGCAGGCCCCACGCGTACGGGTGCTGCGGGTCGGCGAAGAGCTCGTCGACCGTGGCCTGCTCGACGACCTTGCCCGCGTACATCACGACGACGTCGTCGGCGACCTCCGCGACGACGCCGAGGTCGTGGGTGATCATGATGATCGCGGTGTCGTGCTCCTCCTGGAGCCGCTGCCATCAGGCGCAGGATCTGCGCCTGCGTCGTCACGTCGAGCGCGGTCGTCGGCTCGTCGGCGATCAGGATCTCGGGGTCGTTGATGAGCGCCATCGCGATCATCACCCGCTGGCGCATGCCGCCCGAGAACTGGTGCGGATAGTCGTCGACCGCGGACCTCGGCCCGCGGGATCCCGACCTCCGGAGCAGCTCGATCGCACCGCGCGCGCGCCTGCTTGCGCGTCACGTCCTGGTGGACGAGGACGCCTCCTCGAGCTGCCACCCGATCGACTTGACCGGGTTCAGCGAGGTCATCGGGTCCTGGAAGATCATCGCGATCCGCTGCCCGCGGATCTCGTGCAGCTTGCGCTGGCTCGGCGCCGAGGATCTCCTCGCCGTCGAGCAGCACCGAGCCGGTCGGACGTCGTCTTCTTGTTGTCGTTGAGCCCCATCACCGTCAGGCAGGTGACGCTCTTGCCCGAGCCGGACTCGCCGACGATGCCGAGGGTCTTGCCCCGCTCGACGCTGAAGCGTGACGCCGTCGACCGCCTTGACGATGCCGTCGTCCGTGCGGAACTGCGTCCGCAGGTCCGTGACCTCGAGCAGCGCCATCAGCTGAGCTTGATCCGCGGGTCGAGGAAGGCGTACACGATGTCGACGATCAGGTTGAAGATGATGATCGCGATCGCCGAGAAGACGACGATGCCCGTGATCACCGGCAGGTCGACGCGCTCGTAGCGCCTTCAGCACCTCGCGGCCGAGACCGGGAAGGCCGTAGATCGTCTCGGTGAAGATCGCGCCACCGAGCGCGAGACCGATGTCCATGCCGAGGATCGTGACGATCGGGAGCATGCTGTTGCGGAGGATGTGCGAGCGCAGCACCCGGCGCTCGGGCGCGCCCTTGGCGCGCGCCGTGCGCACGTAGTCCTCGTTCATCGTCTCCATCACGTTCGCGCGGATGAGCCGGACGTAGAGCGCGGCGAACAGGATCGCGAACGTCGCCCACGGCAGGATCATGTGGTAGGCCCACTGCGCGGGCCCACCGCACTCCGCTGCCTCGGAGGGGTTGAAGAAGTCGCAGTAGCCGGTGATCGGCGTCGAGCCCGAGCCGGTAGCCGAAGACGTAGCTGAAGATGAGGCCGATCCACACCGGATGGGCGGAGATGCCGATGAGCACGAAGACCATCGCCCATGCGGTCGATGATCGAGCGCGGGCTGGAGCGCCGACATCACGCCCGATCGGGATCGAGAGCATCAGCCAGAAGACGGCGCCGCCGAACACGAGCGAGGCCGTGACGGGCGCGGCGCGCGCGATGATGTCGTTCACCTCCTGGCGGTTGGCGAACGACTGGCCGAGCGACTGGTGCCCGACGAGCTCCCAGAGCCAGCGGCCGTACTGCTGGTAGATGCGGCTCGTCGAGATGCAGGAACGCGCGAACGCGCGCGACGTCCTCTGCCGTGGCCGCCTTGCCTGCCGAGAGCGTGGCCGGGTCGGCCGGGATGACGAAGAAGATGACGTACGTGATGACCGTCGCCGCGAAGAAGAGGACGATGGCCCACAGGATGCGGCGGATGAGGAAGGCTCCACGGTCTGTCAGCGGCGTGTGTCGGTGTGATCGGGAAACGGACGGGCGGATCCTCGGGACGAACGGTGTGCTGTCGCGGGAGCGACCGACGCGGCGTCGCTCCTGCCGGGGGAGCCTCGTCGGCTCCCCCGGCAGTGTACGACGTGTTCGGGCTGTTCCTACTCGCTCCTTGCCTAGCCGACCGCCATCGCGTTGAACGTGGGCTCGCGTCAGGTAGGTGTTGTAGATGACGTTCTTGATGCGGGCCGACACGAGGAACCGAGAGTTCGGGATCATGAACGGCGCCCACGGAGCGAGTCGCGCATCGTCTCGAGGTCGAGACGCGAGTACGCGTTCGCACGCGCGTCACCGCGGAGCTTCGACGCGGCGTCCATCTTCTTGTTGAAGGCTTCGCGTTGTTCAGATACGCGAAGTTCACGTTGTTCGAGTCCTGGATCGTGTCGCCGTCGAGGAGCACGTTGATGAAGTCGAACGGGTCGTTGTAGTCCGCGCACCAGCCGGCGAACGCGATGTCGTAGTCGACGCCCTTCGTGCCGAGCGTCTTGAAGTACACCGCAGCCCGGGATCGGCTTGAGTCTTCACGTCGAAGCCCGATCTGCTTCATGTTGTACTGCGACGACGCTGCGCGCGCTGCGGTGGCCGAGTGACTCGAGTCGAGTGGAAGATCGTGACGGAGCCCTTGATGGCCGAGCCGCCGACCGCCTTCGCCTTGGCGACGTCGGCGCCCTTGATCGCGTACAGCTTGTACGGCTTGTAGCCCGGGACGCCCGGCACGAGGATCTGGTCGTGCCGCATGCCGGCGAACTTGCCGGACAGGCGGACGAGCGCAGGCCGGTCGATGCCCCAGTTGGCCGCCTTGCGCGCAGCGACGTTGTTGAACGGCGCACGCGTCGTGTTGAGCGCCCAGTAGAGCACGCAGGTCTGCGGCGCCGACGAAGTAGCGGCCCTTGTTGACGCCGAACTCCTTGCCGAGGTCGTCATGCGACGTCGGCGGGAGGCCGACCGTGAGGTCGGACTGGCCGGCCTTGACCTGGAGCAGCGACTGGTTCACGTCGACGTTCGTCGTGAACACGATCTTGTCCGGGTTGGCCGGGCGGTTGCCCTTGTAGTTCGGGTTGCGCTCGAGGAGCAGCGACTTGCCCGTTGTCGCGGGCCTTGATGTAGTACGGGCCGGCGGCCGGGATACGTGTCGAGCCCCTTGTCGGTGAACGGCATGTTCGGCTTGACGGCGGTGAACCACTGCATCGCGAGGATCGACACGAGCGTCGGGTTCGGCTTCGTGAGCGCGACCTTCAGCACCTGCCCGTTCGCCGGTGACGCCCGCGAGGTTGGCGCCTTGCCGTTCAGGTAGCGCCTCGCCACCGACGATGATCTGGTCGATCTCGACGTTGACGCCGACCGGCGAGCCCTGACCCATCTTCGGGCTCAGGTTCCGCTCGATCGCGCGCTTGAAGGCGGCAGCGGTCACCGGCGAGCCGTCGGAGAACTTCAGGCCCTTCCGGATCTTCCACGTGTAGATCTTCCCGTTCTTCGAGACGGTCGGGAAGGACGCGGCGGCCTCGGGGTACAGCTTCGAGCCCGCGGCCCCGTTCTTCTCCGGGTAGTTCGCGAGCATCATGCTGGTCGTGTAGATCATCGACCAGGAGAGCGTGTCGTACGCGAGGCCCGGATCGATGTACTCGAAGTCGCTGTCGGGGACGTTGACCCGCAGCGTCCCGCCCTTCTTCGCGACCGCGCTGGACGACGCCGAGGTGCCCGAGGTGCCCGCGAACGCGGACGCGACGAGCATCGAGGCGCCGACCAGGGCCAGTGCGGCCGCGACTCGAGGTCTTGATACGCATCTGACTCCTTCCTTCTCTCTTTCCCGTGGTTGCCGACACGGCAGGTGCCGGGCGGCGGCGCATGGTAACAGCCCGGTTATCAGACGGCGACGTGTGCGACGATTGGTTAGTTGGCCGTGTCGATCAGAGCTGGCTGCGCGGGTCGAACGCGTCTCGGAGCGTGTCGCCGAGCAGGTTGAACGCGAGCGTCGTGAGGAGGATCGCGAGACCCGGCCAGAGCATGATCCACGGCTGGGTGAGGTAGTACTTCGGCGCCTCGGCGAGGAGGTTCCCCCAGCTCGCGGTCGGCGGCTGGATGCCGAGGCCGAGGAACGAGAGGCCGGCCTCGCCGATGATGTTGCTCGCGACGATGAGCGTCGAGTACACGACGATCGGCGCCACGAGGTGCGGCAGCAGGTGCGAGCGCATGATCCGCCAGTCGCCGGCGCCGGTCATGCGCGCGGCCTCGATGAACTCCTTCTCGCGCAGCGAGAGCACCGAGCCGCGGATGATGCGGGCCGGGTAGAACCAGCCGAAGAGCGAGAAGATCAGCACCAGGGTGAACACGCCCGGGGCGAGGAACGCCGAAGCGTGACCGTGTTGAGCTGCTCGCCGACGGTCGCCTGGATCGCGATGATGAAGAGCAGCCCCGGGAAGACCATGACCATCTCGGTGAGGCGCGAGACGACGGTGTCGACCCAGCCCGCTGAAGTAGCCGGCGAGCAGGCCCATGATCACGCCGATCATCACGGAGAAGAGCGTCGCGAGCACGGCGACCTCGAGCGAGGTCTGCGCGCCGTAGAGCAGGCGGAGGAAGAGGTCGCGCCCGAGCTGGCTGTCGGCGCCGAGCACGAACATCGTCGTCCCGCACGGCCCGTCGATGCAGGTCGCGCCGGGGTAGGGCGCCTCGCTGATCCGCGTCCACGGGCCGACGGGGAGCTGCGTCTCGGGATCGACCCCGCTCGGCGAAGATGTCGTCCGGGCCGTGCCCGAGCACGCTCTTCGCGATCGGGGCCGCGACGAACGCGGCGAGGAAGAGGAAGACGATGAACCCGAGGCTGATGAGCGCGAGCTTGTCGCGCTTGAAGCGGATCCAGACGAGCTCCCAGTAGCCGCGAGCCTTGACCTGGGTCTCGCCGGCGCTCGCGAGGGCGCCCTTGACTTCCTCGACAGTGCTCACGAGGGCAGGAGTGTACAGATCGCAGTGGCCATCGGCGGGTAGGACGAGCGAATCTCGAGGAGGTTTGCGCGGTGGCTCGACATCGTCGCGTGCTCTTCGTTCGGCGCGCACGCGACACCCCCTCCCGGCGAGGTGCGGAGACGCTCGACACGTCCCGCCCGCGCGACGCCCCGCTCGCCGAGCCGGCGGCGCCATGCCCGCTCGTCAGGGCACGCCGCGACCTCAGACCGCCAGGCCACTCCGCACGCGCACGCCGGCGGCGAGGCCGAAGCCACGCCGCCCACACGACACCACCCGCACGACCACGCACGACAGGGGTCAGGGCTCGCTCCGCGACCCCAGACCCCAGCCCAGCCACCCCGGAACGCCGACACGGGTCTGGCGTCCGGCGCAAGCCGGAAGCCTGACCCCGACGCTACGCCGCGCCCGGCGACGCCACTGGCGACACGATCGCCACCTGGCCGCTGCCCCGGCAGCAGGCCACTTCAGGGATCTGCCCGCCGCAGGCGGGGGGATTGCGACGGGGATCCGCGCGAGCGGATCCCCCAGAGCAGGCAAGAACAGCACGGGATCTACCCGCCGCAGGGCGGGAGGAACTTGCGAATGGGATTCCGCGCGAGCGGAATCCCACCGAGCAGGCTAGGACAGCGCCTCGGCGCCCGCGACGATCTCCAGGATCTCCTGGGTGATCGCGGCCTGGCGGGCGCGGTTCATCTCGAGGGAGAGCCGGTCGATCATCTCGCCGGCGTTCTTCGAGGCGTTCCGCATCGCGGTCATGCGCGCACCCTGCTCGGACGCAGACGACTCGAGCAGAGCGCGGTAGATCTGCGTCTCGACGTAGACGGGAAGCAGTCGCTTCAGGATCGCGTCGGGCTCGGGCTCGAAGATGAAGTCGCCGCGCATGGCGTCGTCGGCCCGCTCCTCGTCGTCGGTCTCGAGCACGTCGGTCGAGATCGGGAGGATCTCGCTCTCCGTGACGGTCTGGGTGAGCGCCGAGACGAACGTGTTGTAGACGAGCACGACCTGGTCGACCTCGCCCGAGACGAACAGCTCGGACGCGCGGTGGGCGATCCCCTGGGCGTCGGCGTACTGCGGGGCGTCGGTGAACCCGACGTACTCGCCGGCAGCGGTCCGGCGCCGGAAGGCGAGCGTCGAGCGCCCCTTCTTCCCCACCGCGAGCCAGCTTGACCTGCTTGCCCTCGCCCTGGAGACGACGTTCGAGCGCGAAGGCGCGCCTGACGACCTGCGCGTTGAACGCGCCGGCGAGGCCGCGATCGCCCGTGAGCGGCACGATCAGCACGGTCTCGACGCTCTCACGCTGCTGCAGCAGCGGCAGCGAGCGCACGGAGCCGGCGGCCCGGCCGACGCCCGAGATGAGCTCGTTCATGGTGTCCGCGTACGGTCGCATCGCCTCGATCCGCGCCTGTGCGCGCCGCAGCTTCGCGGCCGCGACGAGCTCCATCGCGCGCGTGATCTTGCGCGTGTTGCGGACGGACCGGATCCGTCGCTTGTAGTCCTGGACTGACGCCATTGGTTTCGGGGTTCTCCCTGGCACTTCTCGCCGAAGGCGAGAAGTGCCTACACGAGACCCTTCTCCTCCTCGACGTTGAAGGACTCGACGAACCGCTTGAGCGCCTCGTCCAGCTTCGCGACGGTGTCGTCCCCGAGGTCCTTCGTCTCACGGATCGCCGTGTAGACGTCGCCCTCGGCCCGGAGCGTCTCGCGGAGCTCCTCCTGGAACCGCGCGACCTGACCCACCGGCACGCCGTCGAGGTACCCGTGGATGCCGGCGTAGATCGCGACGACCTGCTCCTCGACCGGCCACGGCTGGTACTGCGGCTGGTTGAGGGTCGCGACCATGCGCTCGCCGCGGGCGAGCGACTGCTGCGTCGCCGCGTCGAGCTCCGAGCCGAACTGCGCGAACGCCTCGAGCTCGCGGTACTGGGCGAGGTCGAGGCGCAGGCGACCGGCCACCTTCTTCATCGCCTTCGTCTGGGCGTTGCCGCCGACGCGGGAGACGGAGATGCCGACGTTGATCGCCGGCCGGATGCCCGAGAAGAACAGGTTCGACTCGAGGAAGATCTGACCGTCGGTGATCGAGATGACGTTGGTCGGGATGTACGCCGCGACGTCGCCCGCCTGCGTCTCGATCACCGGCAGCGCCGTCAGCGAGCCGCCGCCGAGCTCGTCGGAGAGCTTGCAGGCGCGCTCGAGCAGGCGGGAGTGCAGGTAGAAGACGTCGCCCGGGAACGCCTCGCGGCCCGGCGGCCGGCGCAGCAGCAGCGAGAGCTGGCGGTAGGCGTCGGCGTGCTTCGTGAGGTCGTCGTAGATGACGAGCGCGTGCTTGCCGTTGTAGAGGAAGTGCTCGCCCATCGCGGCGCCTGCGAACGGCGCCATCCACTTGATCGGCGCTGCCTCCTGCGCGGGTGCGGAGACGACGATCGTGTACTCCATCGCGCCGGCGTCGCGGAGCTTCTCGACGACCTGCGCGACCGTCGAGGCCTTCTGGCCGACCGCGACGTAGATGCAGATCACGTCTCCGCCGCGCTGGTTGATGATCGCGTCGACGCCGACGGCCGTCTTGCCGGTGCCGCGGTCGCCGATGATCAGCTCGCGCTGGCCGCGGCCGATCGGGATCATCGAGTCGATCGCCTTGAGCCCGGTCTGGAGCGGCTCCGCGACCGGCTTGCGCTGCACGACGCCCGGCGCCTTGAACTCGAGCGGGCGGTTCTCGGTCGTGCCGATCGGCCCCTGCCCGTCGAGCGGGTTGCCGAGCGGGTCGACGACCCGGCCGAGGAGCGCGTCGCCGACGGGCACGCTCATGACGCTTCCCGTGCGGCGGACCGGCTGGCCCTCCTTGACGTGCTGCCACTCGCCGAAGAGGGCGACGCCGACGTTGTCCTCCTCGAGGTTGAACGCGATGCCGACGACGCCGTGCTCGAACTCGAGCCGCTCGAGGACGACGCAGTTCTCGAGGCCGTAGACGCGCGCGATGCCGTCGCCCACCTGGAGGACGGTGCCGACCTCGCTGAGGTCGGTCTCGACGTCGTACTGCTCGATCCTCTGCTTGAGGATCGACGTGATCTCTTCAGGGCGTAGCTTCACGACTGGATCTCCTGGGTTCGGCGCATGGCGTCACGGACGGGAATCGGTCTTGGTCTCTCTCAGTTGCGGTTCACGAGGTCGCGGCGGAGGCGCTCCAGACGGCCGCGCACGCTGGCGTCGACGCGCAGCGAGCCGGCCTGGAGGACGATGCCGCCGATGAGCGCCGGGTCGACCGAGCGCGTCGCCTCGACGGAGCGCCCGGACGCCTCCTCGATCTTGCCGCACGATCGCTCGGGCCTCGTCGTCGTCCAGCGCGAAGGCGGTGGTGAGCTCGACGGTGATCCTGCCCTCGGCGCGGTCGACGATCGCGTCGAACTCCTCTGCGATCTGCCCGAGCTCGCCGGCTCGTCCCTTCGAGGCGGTGAGCTGGAGGAAGTTCCGGACGAGCGGATCCGCCCCGTCCGAGACCTCCGCGAGCACCTCCGCCTTCGAGGCCGGGTCGAGCTGCGGGTTCGCGAGGAACGCCGCGAGCTCGGGCGAGCCCTCGAGACCACGGGCCGAGCTCGGCGAGCTGGTCGCGGACGACGGCGACGCGATCCTGCCCGTCGGCGGCCGCGTAGAGCGCCTGGGCGTACATGCGGTGCGCGATCGGCCATCTAGCGGCGTTCCGCTCTCCAGGGCCGAGAAGTCGAGGCCGGCGATCGCCTCTTCGACGAGCCGCTTCTGATCGGCGGTGTCGAGCACCTTGCCCACGACCGCCTCGGTCGCCTCGATGGTGAGGTTCGCGACCTCGGTGCGGATCTGGTCGATCGCGCGGGCGGTCTCGGCCTCGATCTGCTTCTGCGTCTCCTCGAGGCGCCGCTGCCGCTCGGTCTCCGCCTCCTCCTTGACGCGGGCGATCTGGGCGTCGCCGATCTTGCGGGCCTCCGCGAGGATCTCCCCGGACTCGGCCCGGGCCTGGGCGAGGATCGCCCTGTTCTGCTCGAGGAGGTCGTGCGCCTCGTCACGGGCCTTGTCGGCCTCCTCGACGGCCTGCCGGATGCGGTCGCGACGGTCGTCGATCGTCTTCTGGATGGGGCCGAAGGCCCACTTCTTGAGCACGAAGAACGTCAATCCGAACGCGACCAGCGTCCAGATCATCAGGCCGGGAACGACCTTGATGAGGTCGTTGCTCGACTCGGCTGCCAGGAGGTCGAGCATGGTCTAGATCAGCACGTAGGCGAGCAGGCCGCCGATGAGGCCGTAGAAGACGACCGCCTCGGTGAGCGCGAACCCGAGCCACTGGATGCCGGAGAGCTCGGCCTTGAGCTCGGGCTGCCGGGCGACGGCCTCGATCATCGAGCCGAAGATGTTCCCGATGCCGACACCGGCACCGAGCGCCCCGAGGCCGATGCCCAGCGCGAGGGCGATCGCCTTGCCGGCATCGGCGACGTTGCCGTCGACCGCTGCGACGATGGAGAGAGCAGACATGCGTGTGGTTCCTCCTTAGTGCTCCGGCTCGATCGCCGAGCCGATGTAGATGGCGGACAGTGCAGCGAAGATGTAGGCCTGGATCGAGACGACGATCACGACCTCGAACAGGTAGAAGGCGGTCGCCGCCGGGACGGCGATCACGGCGAGCGCGAGGTTCCCGATGATGAAGATCAGCCCGAGGAACGTGAGGATCAGCATGTGCCCGGCCAGCATGTTCGCGTAGAGACGGACGGAGAGGCTGATCAGGCGCATGAACTGGCCGAGGATCTCGAGCGGGATGATGAGCGGGAGGATCGCCTTGGGGACGTCCGGGATCCAGCTCTTGAAGTACTTGCGCGCGCCGTTCTCCCGGATGCCCTCGACGTGGGTGAAGATGAACGTCAGGAGCGCGAGCGCGAGCGTGACCGAGAGCGTCGAGGTCGCGGCGAAGAGCGCCAGCGTCGGCACCTCGACGCCCGCCGATCTCCCACTTCTCGTCGGAGAGCGGCAGCGGGATGAACCCGAGCATGTTCACGACCCAGATGAAGATCATCAGCGTCGCGACGTAGGGGAACCAGCGGCCGATCGCCCTGGTCGGGAGCCCCTGCTCCGCGACCTGGACCTGCGCGACCTCGTAGATGATCTCGCCGAGCGCCTGCTTGCGGCCGACCTCGCGGCCGACCTTGATCCGCATGGTGACGATGCCGATCACGATCGAGACGAGCGCGCCGAGCAGCAGGTACGCGACGGCCTTGTTGATCGAGAGGTCGAGCGGGCCGATGTGGATCGGCACCCACTCGTGCAGCGTCCACTCGGAGGCCGGGTTGAACTTCTCCTCCTCCCCGCTCTCACCCCCGCTCGCGAGCGCGACCGCGGGGACGACGAGAGCGACGAGCGTCCCGAGGCCGAGGAGGCGCTTCACGTGCGCACCTCGGCACCGAAGTAGACCGCGAGCGACACGCCGAGCTCGATCGTGAACGCGAGGACGTACACCGCCATCGCGGCGACGCCGACGCTCTGGTCGGCGACGGTGAGCGCGACCAGCGGAATGCCGACCGCCATCGCGCGAAACGTGGTTCCGATTCCCCTCATGCCTGCGGCGGCGAGGTTACCGGTGTCGAGCGGCAGGCGCGTCAGTAGGGCGGCGAGCGCCTGGCCGGCTCCCCAGAGCACGGCCGCCATCACCCAGCCGCGCATGGGCCACCCGGCGACGAGGAACACGGGCAGCGCGAGGACGATCACCGCGGTTCCCGCGATCGCGGGAGCCAGCCGGCTCGGGATCGGACGCGGCGTGGTGAACATGCCCTCGGTCATCGCTCACCTCCGGCGTACACCCGGTAGACGACGACGACGGAGAGCGGGATGCCGACGATCGCCCCGACGAGCAGGCCGAGGCCCGCCGAGCCGAGGAGCCAGCCGACGAGCAGGCCGATCCCCATCGCTGCCGCCGTGGTGCCCAGCATGAGGCCCGAGGCGGTCGCGAGAGAGTGCGGTGAGGACGAGGACGCAGCGGCGGCCATCCGGTCGGAGCATATCAAGGCGCTTGTGACACGCCGATCCCCGGCGCGATGCGGGTTCACGACGGACTTCGTCACACGCCGTCGAGGGATCAGGCTCTCGCGTCTGCCTCGGACGCCTGGGGTCTGGCGTCCGGCGCAAGCCGGAAGCCTGACCCCCACGTGCCCACGATCATCCGGCTGGACGTGCACAACAGCCGTCGTCCTCGAGGGGTCAGGGCTCGCTGCGCGATCCCAGACCCCGCCGCCCACTCTCCGCGCCAGACCCCGTACCCGCCCATGTGAAGGGCGGCCTCACGCGCTCTGCCGAGGACGCTCCTCCGCCTCGTCGCCCTCCGACTCGCTCGCCCGTCGGCGTGCGCGCGGCGTCGAGAGCCGGACGATCTCGAGCATCCAGACGACGTAGAGGGAGAACGCGAGCGCGAAGAGCGCGATCGCGACGACGACGACCGTCTCCAGTGGATGCCACTCCCCACCCTCCCGGAACGGGACGAACCGCGTCGCGAGCGCGGCCGCGCCGAGGCTCGCGGCCCAGCCCCACATCACCAGCGCGGCCCGCCGCTGCGAGAACCCGATGTCGAGGAACCGGTGATGGAGGTGCGAGCGGTCGGCCGTGGAGATCGGCTGCCCGTGCTTCAGCCGCCGCGCGACGACGAAGGACGTGTCGAGGATCGGGATCGCGAGCACGACGAGCGGCAGGAAGAGCACGACCGTCGAGGCGGTCTTCAGGAGCCCGGCGACGGACACCGTCGCCAGGGTGAAGCCGAGGACGAGCGCCCCCGAGTCGCCCATGAAGATCCGCGCCGGAAAGAAGTTGTGCCGGAGGAACCCGACGCACGCCCCGGCGACCACGGCGGAGAGGATCGCGGCGTCGGCGGTGCCCAGCGAGAGCGCGATCACGGAGAACGTCGCTCCCGCGATCGCGCAGACGCCCGCGGCGAGCCCGTCCATGCCGTCGAGGAAGTTGACCATGTTCATCACCGCGACGATCCACACGACCGTGAGCGGGATCCCGATCCAGGGCGGAAGGTCGACCGCCCCGATGAACGGGAACGTGAAGTGGTCGATCCAGACGCCGAAGAAGGTGGGGATCACGGCTGCCAGGACCTGGCCGGCGAGCTTCGGCAGAGGCTCGAGCCCACGGAAGTCGTCGACCGCGCCGACGACGCAGGCGACCGCCGCTCCGAGCAGGATGCCGCGCATCTCGGCCGAGAGGTCGAGGAAGGCGAGCGACGGGACGATGATCCCCAGGAAGATCGCCAGCCCACCGAGCCGCGGGATCGGCCGCTTGTTGAGGCGGCGCGCGTCGGGCTGGTCGACGACGCCGAGCATCCTGGCCATCCCGCCGACGGCCGGCGTGAGGAGCACGACGATCCCGAACGCGATCACCGCGCCCCCAGACGACCTCGGGCGTCGCTCGGAGCTCGTCGAGCATCGTGGAACCCTACTTCGTGCCGTACAGGCGATCGCCTGCGTCGCCGAGCCCCGGCATGATGTAGCCGACCTCGTTCAGCCCGCGATCGATCGAGGCGACGACGATCGACACCTCGGGATGCTCCCGGTGGATGCGCTCGATCCCCTCTGGCGCGGCGATCAGGGCGATGAGCCGCACGGAGGTCGCCCCGGCCGCCTTGACCGACTCGACCGCCGCCGCGGTCGAGTTCCCGGTCGCGAGCATCGGGTCGAGGAGGATCACGTCGCGCTCGTCGAGGTCGTCCGGGAGCTTGACGTAGTACTCGACGGGCTGGAGCGTCTCCTCGTTGCGGTAGAGGCCGATGAACCCGACGCGCGCACCGGGGATCAGCGAGAGGACGCCGTCGAGCATCCCCATCCCCGCGCGCAGGATCGGGCACACCGCCACCTTCTTGCCGGAGATCCGCCGCGCGTCCGTGCGCTCGAGCGGCGTCTCGATCTCGACGTGCTCGTCCGCCAGGTCCTTCGTCGCCTCGTACGTCAGCAGCAGCGTCAGCTCGTTCACGAGCTGACGGAACATCTGGGTCGTGGTCGTGACGTCGCGCAGGAGGCCGAGCTTGTGCTGCACCAGCGGGTGCCTGACCTCGATCACGCCGCCGTTCGTGGGGCTCGTCATGCGCTCACTCCTCCATGACGGCCGTCGCGTACCCCCTGAAGCCGGGGTACAGCGGGCGGCTGTCGCACAACGCGATGCTCCTGGCCGCGAGCGCCTCGACGTCGGCATCCTCCCCGAGCGCGCCGCAGATGATCCGGCCGACCTCGCGGAAGTCGTCCTCGTCGAAGCCGCGCATCGTCGCCGCGGGCGTCCCGATCCGCACGCCGGAGGCGACGGTCGGGGGCCGCTCGTCGAACGGGACGGTGTTGCGGTTGACCGTCAGCTTCACCTCGTGCAGGCGCTCCTCCGCGTCCTTGCCCGTCCAGTCGGAGTGGCGGAGGTCGAGCAGGAGGAGGTGCGTGTCCGTGCCGCCGGTGAGCACCTCCACCCCGCCCGCCACGATCTCGGCGGCGAGCGCGTCGGCATTCGCCCGGACCTGCTGCTGGTAGGAGCGGAACGCGTCGCTCGCGGCGATCAGGAAGCACGTCGCCTTGGCCGCGACGGCGTGCATCAGCGGCCCGCCCTGCAGGCCCGGGAAGATCGCCCGGTCGATCGCCTGGGCGTGCTCCTCACGGCACATGATGAAACCGGAGCGCGGGCCCGCGAGCGTCTTGTGGGTGGTCGAGGTGACGACGTCGCAGTCCTCGACGGGGTTCGGGTGCAGCCCGGCCGCGACGAGACCTGAGAAGTGCGCCATGTCGCACCAGAGCAGAGCGCCGACCTCGTCGGCGACGCGCCTGAACATCTTCGTGTCGACCGTTCGGGGATACGCGGAGCCTCCGCAGAGGATCAGCTTCGGCCGGTGCTCCCGGGCGAGCGCGGCCACCTCGTCCTCCTCGACGAGGCTCGTCTCCCGCGAGACGCCGTAGTGGACGATGTCGTAGAGCCGGCCGGAGAAGTTCACCTTCAGGCCGTGCGTCAGGTGTCCGCCGTGGTCGAGCCTGAGCGAGAGCACGGTGTCACCGGGCTGGAGCAGCCCGAGGTACACGGCCATGTTCGCCTGGGCGCCCGCGTGGGGCTGCACGTTCACGTGCTCGCCGCCGAACAGCGCCTTGGCGCGGGCGATCGCGAGCTCCTCGAGCTCGTCGACGACCTCGCAGCCTCCGTAGTAGCGCCGCCCGGGATAGCCCTCCGCGTACTTGTTGGTCGGAACGGAGCCGACGGCCTCGAGGATCGAAGGCCAGGTGAAGTTCTCGGAGGCGATCAGCTCGATCTGGCCGCGCTGGCGCTCGAGCTCGTCGGTCAGCAGCGCCGCGACGTCGGGGTCGATCTCCTCGAGGCCTCGGTGGCGGAGTCGGTCGAGCTGGTCGGCGGCAGAGCTCATCGGTGTGATGCTATCGCCCCACGACGGCCGCCACCCTCGCCAACGCGACCTCGGCCGGCACGGCTCCCGCCCGGAGCACGGTCGGCGTGTCCCCGCTGAGGTCGATCACCGTCGACGCGACCCCGGGCAGCTCGCCGCCGTCGACGGCCGCGCCTGCGCCCGCGAGAAGCGCGCGCGGGACGTCCTCGAGCCTGCGGGGGTCCGGTCCGCCGGGCAGGTTGGCGCTCGTCGCGACGAGCACGCCGACACCCGCGAGCACCTCACCGCCGGGGCCGGTAAGGGCGGGAACGCGCACTCCCAGAGATGCGCCGCCGCCGGTCAGCCACGGGAAGCGTCGCGCCGGGTTGGGGACGACGAGGGTGTACGGCCCCGGCAGCAGCGCCTCGACGACGGCAGCGACCTCCGGTGAGAGCCCGGGGAGGCACTCGGCGACCAGGCCGACGTGCGCGAGCACGAGAGCGGTCGGCTGGATCTCGTCCCGACCCTTGAGCGCGTACAGCGACCGTGCGGCCGCCTCGCTCTCCCCGTTCGCCGCCAGCCCGTAGACCGTGTCCGTCGGGATCACGGCCACGCCGCCGTCGCGGATCACCTCCACGGCGCGCTCCGGCCGATCGCTCACCGGCGCCCCTCGACCACCCGTTCGCGCCCCGTGAGGTCCCGGGTGACGACGACGTCGCGGTAGCCCAGCGCGCGCAGCTCCTCGGCCACGGGCCCGGCCTGGCCGTCGCCGCACTCGAGCGCGACTGCGCCTCCCTCGACGAGCGTGGGCAGGGCGGCGGCTGCGATCACGCCGTGCAGCCCGTCGCCGAAGAGCGCCCCTTCGGGATCGTGATCGCGCACCTCCGGGGGGAGGGCGTCGCGCTCGTCCCGTCCCACGTAGGGCGGGTTGGAGACGACGAGGTGCCACGGACCGGCGGGGAGGCCGCTGTTCAGATCGGCGTGGAGCAGCTCGAGGTCGAATCCCCGTGCGCACCGCGTTCTCCCGGGCCAGCTCGAGCGCGTCCTCCGAGACGTCGAGCCCGACGACGCGTGCCCCGGGATGCTCGTCGGCGAGAGCGAGGGCGATCGCGCCCGAGCCGACACCGACGTCGAGCACGCCGGGAGCCTGGAGGCCGTGGAGCAGGACGAGGCAGCGCTCGACGAGGATCTCGGTCTCGGGACGGGGGATCAGCGCCCGCCGGTCGACGGAGAGCGTGAGCCGTCGGAAGCCCCACTCCCCGAGGATGTGCTGGAGCGGCTCTCGGGCTGCCCGGCGGGCGACGAGCGCGCGGGCGGCATCGAGCTCCGAGGGGTTCAGCGGGCGGTCGTGGTGCATGTAGAGCTCGATGCGCCGGAGGCCGAGCGCGTGACCGAGGAGGTGCTCGGCATCCGTCCTCGGCGAACCGCAGCCCCTGGCGGCGAGGTGGTCGGTCGAGCGTCGCAGGACCTCGCCGAGGGTCAGGCTCGAGGACGGCGCGGTCCCTCCGCTCATGCTCCCGCACCGCCAACCGGCCGCGGACGACGAGGCGAGCGCCGGCCGAGCGTGGACGCCGACAGTGGAGGAGACCCGGGGACCGGCCACGGACGAGAGCCTCCGCCGGGGGCGGCCCGACGTCCGGGCGAGGGTCGACCACGCATCTCGTGGTCTCTCCGGGAAGTCGCGTCGTGTCTCGCCGGCGAACACCGAGCAGGGCTGGGACGCAGGGAGCCCCGATACCTGCTGGTATCGGGGCGACCGAGGACGACGCCATGCGACGCGTTTGCAGCCTCGCAACGCGTGGCAGGACTGCCCGGAGCGACCACTAGGCCGTCGAGGTCGCCTCGAGGGCCCGGCGGCGCTCCTCTGCCTGGAGCGCCTCGGTGTACTCCTCGAGATCGCCTTCGAGGATCTGGTCGAGGCGGTGCGTCGTGAGCTTGATCCGGTGGTCCGTGAGCCGGTTCTCCGGGAAGTTGTACGTGCGGATCTTCTCCGCCCTCTCGCCCGTCCCGACCTGCGCCTTGCGCGTCGCCGCGATCTCCGCCTGCCGGCGCTCGCGCTCGGCCTCGTACAGCCGTGCGCGCAGGACGCGCATCGCCTTGTTCTTGTTCTGGAGCTGGGACTTCTCGTCCTGCATCGCGACCACGATCCCGGTCGGCACATGGGTGATCCGCACGGCCGAGTCGGTGGTGTTGACCGACTGGCCGCCCGGCCCGGTCGAGCGGTACACGTCGATCTTGAGGTCCTTCTCCTCGATCACGACCTCGACCTCCTCGACCTCGGGCATCACGGCCACCGTGGACGTCGACGTGTGGATGCGCCCCTGCGACTCGGTCTCGGGCACGCGCTGGACGCGGTGCGTGCCGCCCTCCCACTTGAACACCGAGTAGGCACCCTCTCCCTTGACGGCGAACACGGCCTCCTTGACGCCGCCACCGTCGCTCTCGTTGACCGAGAGCGTCTCCGTCCGAAAGCCCCGACGATCCGCGTACCGCTGGAGCATCCGCGCGACCTCCGACGCCCAGAGCGCCGCCTCGTCGCCACCCACGCCCTGTCGCACCTCGACGATCACGTCCTTCGCGTCGGCCGGATCCTTCTCGACGAGGGCGACGCGCAGCTCCTCCTCGAGCCGTGCGAGATCGCCTTCGAGCTCCGCCGCCATCCCGGCGAGCTCCGGATCGGCCCGTGCCGCCTCGAGGTCGTCGTTGGCCGACCGCCACGCTCGGGCGATGCGAACCGCCCCTTCGAGCTCCTTGAGCCGCCGTCCGACCTCGGCCGCCTCACGGTGGTCGTTGTAGACGGCGGGGTCGGACATCCGCTCCTGGAGCTCGACGTAGCTGCGCTCGAGCTCGACGGCGAGGTGGTCGAGGGAGCTCACGAGGGGCGATGGTACCGGGCAGACCTCGGCGCCCGATCGCGCGCCCGCTCCCTCAGGGGGTCAGGGCTCGCTTCGCGACCCCAGACCCCGCCCCGTCAGGGCCGGCATCGCGCCGCAGGGGTCTGGCGTCCGGCACAAGCCGGAAGCCTGACCCCGAGCGCCACGTCGACGACGCCCACCCTCCCCGACCGGCTCGCGCAACACCATTCCCGCAGCCAGCGCCACGCACGACAGGGGGTCAGGGCTCGCTCCGCGACCCCAGACCCCGCCCCGTCAGGGCCGGCATCGCGCCGCAGGGGTCTGGCGTCCGGCACAAGCCGGAAGCCTGACCCCGAACGCCACGTCGAAGGCACCCATGGCCTCCCCGGCCATCTGGCGGACGCCGTGCACAGCAGCGATCGTCTGCCGCATGGGGCGCAGGGCGCGCATAGACGAGGAGGGTCTCGTCCACCATGTCACGGGCCGATCGCATGCGTACGCGCCGGCCTTCCCGGATCCGACTGCCCGTGACCGGTTCCTCGGGCTGCTCGGCGCGATCGCGGACGATTGCCGCTGGGAGATCGGGGCGTTCTCCGTCCTGACGACGCACTATCACCTCCTGGTCGGCACGCCACGCGCGAATCTGAGCAGCGGGATGCGTCGGCTGCAGGGCGACTACGCCCGCTGGCTGAACCGGCACCGAGGAACGTCCGGCCCGGTCTGGGGCGATCGATTCCACAGTCGACCGATCGAGTCCGGTCGACACCTCGTGCGGGCAGCCGTGTACATCGATCGCAACGTCGTCGAGGCAGGACTCGTGGACGACCCAACCGAGTGGCCGTGGCACTCGTTCGCGGCGAACGCCGGACTCGTCAAGCCGTCGCCGTTCCACTCCCCTCCGTCGTCCTCGACGCCGTCGGCGAGGAGGAGCCGGACGCGTCGCAGCTCTACACCGCCCTCGTCCGGTCCGGTCTGGGCCGGGACGAAGGAGGTAGCGATCACGTCGCGTGGTCTGGACGCCGGGGTCAGGGCTCGCTTCGCGACCCCAGACCCCACGCCGCACGCCCCACGTCCCTCCGCCCCACGCCCCCGGCCGCACGCCGCACGCCGGGGTCTGGCGTCCGGCGCAAGCCGGAAGCCTGACCCCATGCGTCTCCGGCGCTACGCGAGCCTGGCGTCGAGCGTGATCTCGGGGATGCCGGTGAGCGCCTTCGAGACGGGACAGCCGACCTTGGCTCCCTGCGCCGCCTCGGCGAAGCCGGCCGCGTCGAGGCCCGGCACCGTGCCGACGACGGAGATCGCCCCCCTGACGATGCCCTCGCCCGGCTGGAACGTGACGGTCACCGAGGTCTCGAGCCGCTCGGGCGGCGTCTCGGCGCGCGTGAGGGCGCCGGCGAGCGCCATCGAATAGCAGGACGCCCAGGCGGCCGCGATGAGCTCCTCCGGGCTCGTCTTCCCGTTCGGCTCCTCGGAGCGGGACGGCCAGGAGACCGGGAGCGGCCCGAAGGCCGCGCTGCCGACCGAGTCGATCGTGCCGCCTCCTTCGCGCAGCGAGCCCAGCCAGGTGACCGATGCTGTTCTGTCCGTCGCCACCTCAACCACCGCCCGTCGCCGTGATCTCGACCCCGGCCCCTGCAGCCTTCAGCAGCTGGGAGAACGGGCATCCCTCGTCCGCAGCCACGGCGGCCGCAGCGAGCGCCGGCTCGACGCCGTCGCCGGACGCCGTCGCGACGATCGCCGAGTGCACGATCTGGTGTCCGACACCGACCACCTCGTCCATCGTGATCGTGCAGTGGACGTGGAGGTGCTCGACGGTCGCCCCGAGCTTGGCCAGCTCGCCGGCGAGCGACATCGTGAAGCAGCCGCCGTGTGCGGCGGCGAGCAGCTCCTCGGGGCTGGTCTTGCCTTCCGGGCTCGCAACCCGCGACGGGAGCGAGAACGGCAGGGCTTCGAAGGCCCCGGACGACGCCGCGGTCAGGTGCCCTGCCCCTCGCGACAACGTCCCGTCCCAGCTCAGCTCGGCCTCACGAACGATCCGTGGCATCCATCCTCCTTCTGGTCACGCCATGACTTCGATCTTGACGTCGTCGGCACGCTCCTGGGCCGTCTCGTCGGCCTCGAAGCGGCGAACCTCGTCCATCGCCCGGATCGAGACCTCGATCTGGTCGAGGCTCGGCTCGCGCGTCGTCAGCCGCTGCAGCCAGAGCCCCGGGGCGAGGAGCGTCATCAGGACGCGGTTGTCCTGGTGCTTGCCGGCGTAGCGGATCAGCTCGTACGCGAGACCGGCGATCACGGGCAGCAGCAGGATCCGGCTGATGATGAGCCAGTACCAGACGGGTCGTCCGACGAACGCGAAGACGAAGATGCCGATCACCATCACCCAGAGCAAAAAGGCCGTTCCGCAACGTGGGTGAATCAAGCTGAACTTCTGCACGTTGGTGGGCGTCAGCTCGGCGCCGGCCTCGAGGGCGTTGATCGTCTTGTGCTCGGCGCCGTGGTACTGGAAGACGCGCCTGAGATCGGGGAGCAGGCCCACGAGCCCGATGTAGGCGATGAAGACGCCGACGCGGATGAGGCCCTCGACGACCACGAACCACGTCGTGCCCTCGATCGGGAGCCAGTTGGTGAGGAGCGCAGGCCCGACCTTGAAGAGCATCAGCGCGAAGCCGATCGCCACGATGAACGACACGGCGATCTGCCCGCGCGAGATCTCGGTGACCACCTCGCCGTCCTCGTCCTCCTCCCGCGAGGCGACGTTCGCCGAGATCGCGAGCGCCCGGAACCCGATCGCAAGGGACTCACCGAGCGCGATCACGCCGCGGATCACCGGCAGGCGCCAGATCCGGTGACGCCGCATCGGCGACGTCACGTCGCGGGTGACCTCCTCGATCCCGCCGTCGGGACGACGCACGGCGACCGACCAGCACGAAGCGCCGCGCATCATCACGCCCTCGAGCACGGCCTGACCGCCGTACGAGGCGCTGCTCGCGAGCGCGACGAGCATCGCGCGAAGGGCGGACACACGAGCGAAGGCCGTCCGTCCCACGGAGTGACCTGGAGGGCTCAGGCGCCCTGCGCGGCGCGCGACTTCTCGAGCTTGCGCTGGAAGCGCTCCACCCGCCCGCCGGAGTCCATCAGCTTCTGCTTGCCCGTGTAGAACGGGTGGCACGCCGAGCAGATCTCGACGTGGAGCTCGGACTTCGTAGAGCGCGTCGTGAACTCGTTGCCGCACGAGCAGCGCACGTGGGACTCGACGTACTCGGGATGGATGTCGGTCTTCATCGGCCCGTGAGGATAGCAGAGGCGTCCCCGGCGGAGACGTTGCCTCCGGAGACGACGACCACCGGTCGAGCCCCGTCGATCTTCCCCGCGAGCACCGCCGCGACGCCCGCGGCTCCCGCCGGCTCGCACGCCAGCTTGGCATCCCCGTACACCCGCCGCATCGCCTCGAGGATCTCCGCGTCGGTCACGGTCACCGCCGTCACACCCGCAGCGACGCACGCCGCGAGTGCGTTCTCTCCCGCGTGCGGCGCGTCGAGGCCGCCCGCCACGGTCGTGGGCGCGATCCCGACCGGGCGGCCGGCCTCCAGGGCCATCGCCAGCGCGGCTGACCCCTCGGGCTCGACGCCGACGACGCGGATGCCGAGTGGCGCGACGGCGGTCGCGATCCCCGCGATGAGCCCTCCCCCGCCGACCGGGACGACGATCACGTCGACGTCCGGGGCATCCTCGAGGATCTCGAGTCCCACGGTGCCTTGACCCGCCATCACAAGCGGATCGTCGAAGGGATGGACGACCACGCGGCCGGTGGTGGCGACGAGCTCGGCGAGCCGCTCGAACGCCTGTCCCGGCCCGTCGGCCTCCAGGTCGATCGTCGCCCCGTAGCCGCGGGCGCGCGCCATCTTGTACGCGCTCGCGGAGGCCCACATCACCACGACGCAATCGGTGCCGAACCGCCGGGCTCCCCATGCCAGCGCGGCGGCATGGTTCCCGGCGGACACGCCGATCACGCCTCTCTCCCGCTCGGCCGCGTCGAGCCGTGAAAGGCGATTCGAGACGCCTCTGGCCTTGAACGAGCCCGTGTGCTGGAGCAGCTCGGCCTTGAGTCGCAGCCCTGGCGTGACCTCGCCGCCGTCGACGAGCGGCGTGCGCAGCGCCACCCCCTCGATCGCCCGGGCGGCCGCGAGGACGTCGTCCCGGGTGAGCGGCGGCGGCTGCACCTCGTGGATCCTACGGCGTCGCCCGGCGCCCCCGCGGCGACACGATCAGAATGCGATCGTGCGTGACAGACACCTCCCCCGAGCCGCGCGGATCGCCGCGGCCGCCGTGGCCGTCGCGGTGTGGCTCCTCGCGGCGCGCGCGCTGTGGGACACGGCGCTGCCCGCAGGGCTCGAGCTGCCGTCGGTGGACGTGCGGCGGACGTTCGGCGCCGGGCTCGTCGACCGCACCGAGCGCTACGAGTCCTTTCTGCTCGCGGCGTGGGCCCTCTCCCAGCTCGCGCTCCTCGCGGCGCTCGTGGTGTACGCGCGGCGCGGTGCCGCGTTCCAGCGGGAGTCGGCGGCGGGGCCGATCGGCACGGGGATGCTGCTCGGGATGCTGGGCCTCGCGCTGGCCTGGGGCGTCCAGCAGCCGTTCACCCTGGCCACGGTGTGGTGGGATCGCCGCAACGACGTCTCCGAGGTCGGCTACGTCGAGTCCGTGATCGAGGGCTGGTCGCTGCTCGTCGTCTCGTTCGTGCTCATCTGCATCGCCCTGCTCGTGGTGATGGCGCTGGCACGGTGGCTCGGCGAGATCTGGTGGATCCCGGGCGCAGCCGTCTTCATCGCCCTGGTCGGGCTCTTCTCGTGGCTGGCGCCGCAGCTGTCGACCGAGCTCACGAGCGTCGACGACCCGGCGCTCGAGGCGCGCTACGAGCGCCTCGCAGCCTCGCAGGGCGTCGGCGACGTGCCGCTGCGGCTGGAGGTCGTCAGCGGCGACACGAGCCAGGCGAACGCGTACGCGTGGGGGATCGGCGACACCCGCCAGATCGTGCTCTGGGACACGCTGCTCGACGGTCGGTTCAGCGACGACGAGGTCGACGTCGTGCTCGCCCACGAGCTCGGGCACCACTCGAGCGGGCACCTGACCGAGTCGATCGGCTGGTTCGCGCTGTTCGCGCTGCCCGGCGCCTGGCTGCTGATGCGCACCACCCGCCGCCGCGGAGGGATGGGCGAGCCCGCAGCGATCCCGGTGGCGCTCCTCGTGGTGGTCGTGTTCCAGCTGGCCGCCTCGCCGCTGCAGAACACGATCAGCCGGGAGAACGAGCGCGAGGCCGACTGGAAGGCCCTCGAATCGACGGGTGATCCGGCGGCGGCCCGCGGGCTGTTTCGGGAGTTCGCGCAGACGTCCCTGGGTGACCCGAGCCCGCCGACCTGGGCGTACCTGCTCCTCTCGACCCATCCGACGCTCGCGCAGCGGGTCGCGATGGCCGAGGCCTGGGCGCGCTCGCACCCCGGGGGCTCCTGACCGACGTCCGAGCCCTTGCGCGGGAGTGCGGGTGGGGTCTGGGGTCGCGGAGCGAGCCCAGACCCCTTGCGCTGACGCGCTTGGAGCTCAGAGGGTCGGCTCGACCCGATCGGCGATCCAGCTGCCGATCGCGAGCGACGACGTCGCGCCGGGCGACGGCGCGTTCCTGACGTGCGTGACCCCGACGTACTGCTCGATCACGAAGTCGTCGACCAGCCCGCCGTCCTCGTCGAGCGCCTGCGCCCGGATCCCGGACGGCCCGTGGACGACGTCCTCGACCCGGAGCCCCGGCAGCAGCCTCTGCGCCGAGCGCACCAGCAGGCGGGCGCTGAGATCGCGGAGCATCTCCGTGCCCCCCACGCGCCAGTGTCGCCGGGCCAGCCTGCGGAAGCCGGGCGAGCGGAGCACGTCGAGCAGATCCCGCACGTCGAGATCCGTGCGCCGATACCCCTCGCGGGCGAGCGCCAGCACCGCGTTCGGGCCGAGCCAGACGTCGCCATCGGGCCGAACGGTGGTGTGAACCCCGAGAAACGGGAAGGCAGGGTCTGGCACCGGATAGACGAGGCCGCGCACGAGGCTCCGGCGTTCGGGCCGGAGCCGCAGATAGTCGCCGCGGAACGGGACGATTCGCGGGTCGGGCGATCCCCCCGTCATGGTGGCGACCCTGTCGGCGTGAAGCCCGGCGCAGGTCACGACGACCCTCGACTCGATATCGCCGCCCGTGGTCTCGAGGACGGTCGTGCCCGCGGACGTCCGGATCGCCCGCACCTCCCGGCCGAGCAGGACCTCGCCACCGCCTGCTCGCACGTCGTTCGCGAAGGCCTCGGCGACCAGCTGGAAGTCGACGACCGACGTCCCGGGGGAGCGAAGCGCCCGGATCCCCCGGACGTGCGGCTCGAGCTCCGCGAGGCGCTCCGCGTCGATGAGCTCGACCCCGGGAACCCCGTTCGCGACCGAGCGGCGGTAGAGCTCGTCCAGCCGGGCGAGCTCGGTGCGATCCGTGGCGACGACGACCTTCCCGCAGCGGAGGACGGGGATCGCGCGGGCGTCGCAGTAGGCGAGGAGCTGCTCGGCACCGGCCACGCACAGCTCGGCCTTCAGCGACCCCGGCGCGTAGTAGACGCCGCGATGGACGACCCCGCTCGATCGCCGCGTCTGGTGCGAGCCGACGCGCTCCTCCTTGTCGAGGACGGCGATCCTCAGCTCCGGGCGGCGGCGACCGAGCTCGCGTGCGGTCGCCAGACCGACGATGCCGGCTCCGACGACCGCGAGGTCGAAAACTGGACGTCGTCACCTCGGGCACCTGGTCGTGCCGTCGCGAGACTTCAGGTGTCGAGACCGGCCGCATGCCGTGGGGTCTGGCGTCCGGCGCAAGCCGGAAGCCTGACCCTCGAAGACGCGAGCGTCGTGCTCTCCGGTTGGAACGCGCACCGCGCGGTCGGCGCCATCGCATGGGGTCAGGGCTCGCTCCGCGACCCCAGACCCCACCCCCGCCCATCCCGGGTGCCCAGACGCCGAGACCCGACCCTCCACACCCAGGCCAGCAGCCCCGACCGCCGCGGGGTCTGGCGTCCGGCGCAAGCCGGAAGCCTGACCCCCGACCATCCCCACGCCGGCCCCCACGGGTGAAACCCGCATCACGACGTCGGTGTCAGCACCCGGGGTCAGGGCTCGCTCCGCGACCCCAGACCCCTCCCGCATCCCAGCCCTGCGGGCCTGTCGGGCGAGCATGCACCACGAGAGAGTCGCCACTCGCAGCCTCTACGTGAGGGTGTACTCGGGCCCCGACCCGCCCTCGGGCGGGGTGAGACGGCCGCCCTTGGCGGTGATCGCGCCGCACTGCACGCAGTTCGACGGGGTGAGCTCGACGTCGACCGTCCCGTCGTCGTGCTCCGCGCCGACCTCGTAGACCTGGGCAGGGCACATCCAGGCCCACATCTCGGCGAGGTCGCGTGGCACGCGCTCCGCGATGCGGACGTGGTTCGGCTGGTCGTCTCGCGTGCGGTTGCCCGCTGCGAACACCGAGGAGAGCTTGTCGAACGTCAGCGTCCCGTCCGGCGCCGGATACGACGCCGCCCGGCCCGTCCGGATCAAAGGCGTGTCGGCGTTGGGATGGGTCGGGAAGTCCTTCGGTGGGAGCTTGCCCTTCGTCACGGTCATCGCGCTCGCGAGCGCGCCGCCCATGAAGAATCCCTTGTCGAAGACCTGTCGCATGTTCCGCGACTCCCGCATCTCCTTCCACAGGTAGCTCGCGCGGATCGACGCGTCGTACGCATCGAGCGCACCGGGTCGCCCCGCGACCTCGCCGTCGCGGAGCGCCGCGAAGGCGGCCTCGGCGGCCAGGCGGCCGGACTCGATCGCGTAGTGCACGCCCTTCAGCCGCGGGACGTTGACGAGGCCCGCGCTCTCGCCCGCCAGGAGCAGGCCGGGCGCGTTGAGGCGGGACGGCATCGAGAGCATGCCGCCCTCCGTGATCGTCTTCGCGCCCCACGCGACGCGCTCGCCGCCGTCGAGGATCTCCCGCACCAGCGGATGCGTCTTGAACTCCTGCAGGACGTCGTGGGCGGAGAGCTCGACGTCCGCGTACTCGAGCCCGAGCACGAACCCGATCGAGACGTGGTCCTCGCCCATCGGGTAGATCCACGAGCCGCCGAACTCGCCGTAGCGCGCGCTCTTCCGCAGCGGCCAGCCCATCGTGTGGACGATCCGTCGCAGCGGCTTCGCGACCTTCCAGACCTCCTTCACGCCCAGCGCCCAGATCTGCGGCTGGCGCCCGTGGAGCCCGAAGCGGTCGATCGCGGCGGACGTGAGGTGGCCGGCGGTGCCCTCGGCCAGCACGGTGAGGCGCGCGGCCACCTCCATGCCCGGCTCGAAGTTGCCGAGCGGCTCGCCTGCCTTGCCTCGCCCCTTGTCGCCGGTACGGATCCCCGTCACCCTGCCGTGGTCGACGAGGAGCCGATCGGCGACCGTCTCCGGGAGGATCGTCGCTCCGAGCGCCTCGGCCTGCTCCCCGAGAAAGCGCCCGAGCGCCGACAGCGAGACGATCCAGTTCCCGTGGTTGCGCATGGGCGGTGGCGGCGGGATGCGGAGCGCCTTGCTCCGCGAGAGGACGTAGACGGCCTCACCCTCGACCTCGCCGTAGGTGGGCAGCTCCTCGATCGGGACCCGCCCGTGGAACAGCGTGCGCAGCGCCCTCGGGTTGATCACGGCCCCCGACAACAGGTGCGAGCCGGGCTGCTTGCCCTTCTCGAGCACGGCTACCGGGTAGTCGCCGAGCCGTTCGCGCGTCTCCGGGTGCTCCTCGAGGAGCTGGCCGAGCCTCACGGCGCAGGCGAGCCCGGCCGGGCCTCCCCCGACGATCGCGATCCCGACGTCGATGCGCTCGTCCGGTCCGGCCTCCGACGCGACGACCACCTCCTCTGCCGAGAAGGGCGGCGGGAAGTCGGCGGGACGGACGCCGGTCACGGGCAGACCATGTGGTGGTCGCTCCGGGAAGTCCTGCCACGCTTCGCGCGGCTGCAGACACGTCGCAGGGCGTCGTCCTCGGTCGTCCCGATGCCAGCAGGCATCGAGGCTCCCTGCGTCCTGGCCCTGCTCGGTTTTCGCCGGTGAATCACGACACGACTTCCCGGAGAGACCACTACGAGCCTTTGCGGGCCTTCACGAGCTCGGTGAGCTTCGGCGCGATCTCCTTGAGGTCGCCGACGACGCCGAGGTCGGCGAAGTCGAAGATCGGCGCGTTCGGATCCTTGTTGATCGCGACGATCGTCCCGGAGCCCTGCATCCCGACCTTGTGCTGGATCGCACCCGAGATGCCGAGCGCGATGTAGAGCTTGGGCGAGACGCTCTTCCCGGTCTGCCCCACCTGGGTCGAGTACGGATACCAGCCGGCGTCGACGACCGCCCGCGTGGCCGCGACCGCGCCGTCGAGCGCCGCGGCGAGCTCCTCGCAGATCGCAAAGGCCTCGGCGGCGCCGAGCCCGCGGCCGCCCGCCACGATCACGTCGGCGTCCTCGATCGACGGGCCGCTCGCAGCCTCTTGCAGCCGCTCGACGAGCACGGCCTGCGTCGAGAAGTCCTCGAAGGCGACGCTCACGGGGACGACGGCTGCGGCGCCTCCGGTCTCCACGGGATCGAACGTCCCGGAGCGCACGAGCGCGAGCCTCGGGGTCGACGTCCAGCCCGCCTGCACCACCACCGTGTCACCGAGCGCCGGCCGCGTCGCGACGACCTCGCCTGCCTCGACCGCGAGCGCGGTGACGTCCCAGTTGAGGCCCGCCTCGAGACGTGCAGCGAGCCCGGCGGCGACGTCGGCGGCGAGCACCGACGAGGCGAACAGCACGTTCTCGGCGCCGCTCTCCCGGACGACCGCGGCGAGTGCGTCGACCCGCGGCTGCGGCAGCGGTGCCGCGAGCGCAGGGTCGTCGACCACGTAGACGGTCGAGGCGCCGTACGCGCCTGCCGCCGCGGCCACGTCCGCGACGCCGTGTCCGAGCACGACGGCGGCGAGGTCACCTCCGAGGGACGCCGCGTGCGCGAGCACGCCGAGCCCACCCTTCTGGAGCTCCGCGCCGTCATGCTCGAGGAAGACCAGGGTCGTCGCCATCAGATCAGCCGCTTCTCGGCGAGGTACTCGAGGATCTTCTCTGCGGCCGCGCCGTCGTCCTCGATCCGAACCTGCCCGCTCTTCGGCGCGGGCGGAGCGGCGGAGAGCACGGTGGTGCGCGAGCCGGCTGCGCCGACACGAGCGCCGTCGGCGCCGATGTCCGAGAGGGACAGCGTCTCCTGTGGCTTGCTCTTCGCCCCCATGATCCCCTTCAGCGACGGGTACCGCGGCTCGTTGATCGCATCGGAGACCGCGACGACGGCGGGGAGGGGAACGCGGATCACGTCGTACCCGAACTCGGTCTGACGCTTTCCGGTGATCGACCCGCCGTCGGCCGTCAGCTCGGCGACCTGCGAGACCATCGGCCGCCTCAGTCGGTCGGCGACGGCGGCCCAGAGGACGGCGCCGTCGCCGTCGCTGGACTGCTGCCCGAACAGCACGAGGTCGGCCGACTCGCGCTCGAGAGCCACCGCGAGCGCGTAGCTCGTCGCCACGAGGTCAGACCCCGCTGCGGCGTCGTCGGAGACGAGGACCGCCCGGTCGGCACCCATGGCGAGCGCCTTGCGCAGCGACTCGAGCGCCTTCGCCGGCCCGAGGGAGAGCACGACGACCTCGCCACCCCCCGCCTCCTTGAGCCTCAGCGCCTCCTCGACGGCGTTCACGTCGGTGGCGTTGAGCGCGCCCTCGCCGCCCCGCTCCAGCCGGCCGGTCGCGTCGTCGAGCCGCTTCACCGCGGTCGCATCCGGGACCTGCTTCACGCACACGACGATCTTCACGAGGATGACTCTAGCGCCGCGCGCGAGCGGGGTGGCGCAGTTCCCGGGGGCAGCTCGAGGACGCTTCCTCCCCGGCCGGGCGCTCCGCGGGCTCTGGTAAGGTCGTGCGCGACCGAGCGCCGAACCGGAGCCCATGCTCAGCCACCGGACGACAGCCCGGGGAGTCCTTCTCCTCATCGTTGCCGCCTTCTGCGCCGCGGCCACCTTCGTGTCCCCCGCCTCGTCGGCGAAGAAGGTGCCGACGATCGTCTTCCCGCTGATCGGGGACTTCGAGGTCGACGACAACTACGGCGATCCCCGGGTGAATGGGAGCCATGCCGGCATCGACACGATGGCGCCGCGCCGAACGCCGGTGGTGGCAGCCGAGGACGGGAAGGTGCGCTGGCACACGACCTCGGCGCGCGCCGGCTGCATGCTCTACCTGTACGGGGAGAGCGGCACGACCTACCTCTACATCCACCTCAACAACGACCGTACGCTCGGCAACGACAACAAGGCCGGGTGCGTCGCCGACCTCACCTACACGGTCAAGGACGGCTCGAGGGTGACCGCCGGCCAGCAGATCGCGCTCAACGGCGACTCGGGCGACGCCGACGGGAACCCCCACCTCCACTTCGAGGTGCACCCGAACGACGGCGGCGACGTGAACCCGTATCCGTACCTCGTCCAGGCGACGCGCCTCCTCTTCCCCGCCCGTGTCGGCGCGTCGTTCAGCCTCGGGCTGCGTGGCAGGCCGGTATCGGCCGGTGGAGGGCGCATCACCCTGCGCGCGACGTCTGTGCGCTGGTGGCCCGGTGGCCGCTGGACGCCGATCGGCTCCCGCCTGGTGGAGCTCGGGCTGCGCAAGGGCGCGGTCGTCGACAAGGCGCTTGCGAGCGCGGTCACGTCGCAGGACACGCGCATCCTGGCGAGCCGCGCCGCCCCGATCGAGTACACCGTCTTCACGGGACGCGCGAAGGCGACCGTGGGCGCGCTGCGCGGGGCACCCGGAGCGCTCGTGGCCAGCCGCGTCTCCCGTCCGGGTGGGACGCTCGTCGAGGTCTCGCCCCCGGGCGGCGACGCCGACGCGCCCGACACGCCGGACGACGGCGAGTGGACGCCCCCCTGGGATCAGGTCGACGAGGAAGCAGGCGACACGTCGTCCGTCCCGTACCCGCCACGGCCGTTCTAGGCTCCGCGACCGCCCCGGCCGCCTCCCCGCGCCACCCGCTACCGCGCGCCGGCCGCGGCCGCGTGCTCGAGGAACGCGACGATCTCGGACGTCGGGGCTCCGGGCGTGAAGACGGCTGCGACGCCGCGCCGCTCGAGCTCGCGGATGTCGTCCGGCGGGATGGTGCCGCCGACGACGACCAGCACGTGTTCGAGCCCTCGCTCACGCAGCCCGTCGACGACCCGTGGGACGAGGGTCAGGTGGGCGCCCGAGAGAATGGAGAGCCCGACCGCATCGGCGTCCTCCTGGAGCGCGGTCTCGACGATCTGCTCCGGCGTCTGGTGCAACCCGGTATAGATCACCTCCATGCCCGCGTCCCGGAGCGCTCGTGCGATGATCTTCGCCCCGCGATCGTGGCCGTCGAGGCCGGGCTTCGCGATCACGACACGGAATCTCCGCTCCACGGTCGAAGTATAGGAACATGAAAGTCACCGTCATCGGCTCATCCCCGGCCTGGCCGAACCCCGGCAGCGCCCACGCAGGACACCTCGTCGAGTCCGACGGCAAGTCGCTGCTGCTCGACTGCGGCCCCGGCGTGCTCGCCCGGCTGCGGGAGCGTGAGGAGTGGCCGAGCCTCGACGCGATCGCGATCACGCACTTCCATCTCGACCACTGGGGCGATCTGATCCCATGGGTCTGGGGGAGCTGGTACCGGGCCGGCAAGAACGACCGGCGCCCCGAGCTGTGGGTCTTCAGGGGCGGCCGCGAGCATCTGGCGCGCCTGGGGTCGCTGGTGGGGTTCCCGGACATGTTCGAGAAGCCGTTCGACCTGAAGGAGTACGACGCGGACACCCCGTTCGTCGCCGGCGGGTTCGAGGTGACGCCGACCCGCCTCCCGCACTACACCCTCGAGACGTACGGCTTCCGCGTGTCCGACGGCTCGGTGGTCCTTGCGTACTCCGGCGACTCGGGCCCGGCTCCCGCGCTCGCCGACGTCGCGCGCGACGCAGACCTCTTCATCTGCGAGGCGACGCTGCTGGACGGCTCGGCGGATGGTGCGCCACGCGGACACCTGAGCGTCGACGAGGCAGTGACCGCGTTCGAGGCCTCGGGCGCCCGTCGCCTCGTCCTCACGCACCGGCCGTACGAGCTGCCGGTGCCGGACGGGCTCGAGCTCGCCTACGACGGGCTCGAGCTCGACGTCTAGCCTCCCTGACCCCGCCCGCAAGGACACACGCGACGCAGCACGAGACAGGGGCTGACTTCAGCGATCCAAGGTCCGGATCGCGGGAGACGTCCTGGTGGACGTGGGGTCTGGCGCCGCGGGGCGGAGCCTGACCGCCGTGGGATGAGTGGCGGTCTGTGGGGTGGGTGTGCGCTGCAGGGGTCCGGGCTCGCTCGCGCAAGCGGAGCCAGACCCCGTGCGCGAGTGACGGCCGTCGGTGGCGCGCAGCTGGCGCGCTGCGGAGTGACCCCCTGCGACGCTGCGGGGCAAGAGCTGTACGCGCAGGGGTCAGGGCGGCGCCGGCCACCGACCGGTCGCGTCTCAGGGATCGTCGCGGTCGGGGATCCGCGCCTGCGGATTCCCGACCTGCGGGGCAAGAGCTGCCTACTGGGCGAGCGGAACCGGCGGCTTGTAGCGCGGGCTCCAGTAGTTCACGACCCAGCGGGCGTTGTCGCCCGTGCCGACCTTCTTGAGGCCGATGAAGAACGTCAGCTTCCGCTGATCCGAGCCCTTGCTCGGGAGCAGCCCGACCTCGAGCAGCGCCTCGTCGGCGTAGGAGTAGTCGACCGTCCAGCGATCCGAGTAGACCTTGTCGACGGGGTACGGGATCACCGGGATGTTCCCGGTCTCCCACTCCGCGCGCGACATCGATCCCCGGATGTCCGGATGGGTCATGTCGAACGTCCCCTTCAGGTCGCGCCGGGTGACGGCTCCCAGGATCCAGCGCGTCGCGATCGCCTTCGCCTCGTCGCTGAACGGCACCACCTTCTGGGGCTTGAGGATCTGCGCGGGCTCGTTGGAGAGCAGCGCTCTCCTGGTTCGTGGCCGTGTTGCTGAAGAGCGCGAACGTCAGCGCGACCGCTCCCAGGGCGAAGAGCACGAGGGCCGAGACGAAGAGCCGTCGCTGTGCGCGCGGCGAGGACTTCAGGTGCTCGATCCGCCCCGGCTTCTGCTCCTGCTTCTGCGTCTGCTTGGCCACGCGGCAAGGGTAGCGCTGCCCTGTTGTCCGTTTGGTTAAGCGCAGGTTTCCCCCGCTCGCCGCAGCGGCCCTTGCCCTCGCACGCCGCCGAGGGCGGCTGGCGGAGCCCTCATGCACCCACTCCACGTCGGGATCCACGGTGCGGCCGCGCCCCTGAAGGCGGGCAGGTCTGCCGAGATCGGCCAGGAGAGGAGGCGTCGCGCGCACGTGCAAGACTGGAATCGATGCGCGTCCTGCTGGCAGACGACCACCGCTTGATCCTCGAGAGCGTGCGTCGGGCGCTCGAGGCGGACGGCGGGTTCGAGGTCGTCGCAGAGACGCAGAGCGGCCGCGAGGTAGCGGCGCTCGTCGCCGAGCACCTGCCCGAGGTCGTGCTGCTCGACGTTCGCATGCCGGACAGGGACGGGCTCGCCTGCCTCGCCGAGATCAAGCGCGACCACCCCGAGATCAAGGTCGTGATGCTCTCCGCCTCCACGAGCCCCGACCTGATCGAGAAGGCCCTCCGCCTCGGAGCGAGCGCCTACGTCCTGAAGGCAGTCGACCCAAGCGACCTGCCGGCGACGATCCGCCAGGCGATGAGCGGCACGGTCTTCTCGACGCTCGGCATCCCGGGCGGAGAGGAGCCCGCGGGCGCCAAGGCCGGCGGGCTCACCGATCGCGAGCTCGCGATCCTCGTGGAGGTCACGAAGGGCCGGTCGAACGAGGAGATCGCGAAGGAGCTGTGGGTGACCCAGCAGACCGTCAAGTTCCACCTCACGAACGTCTATCGGAAGCTCGGCGTGAGGAACCGGTCGGAGGCCCTCAGCGAGGCGTTCCGACTGGGTCTGGTGGACGCGACGCCGAAGGACGACGGCCAGTGACGGCGGTCGGGCACGGGGCGCCGCCACCGTGCCCGGATGCCTCGGGGCGACGCTTCGAGCCACGCCCCGGCCGGGCGCGAACGCTCCGTTCGGGGTCAGGCTCCCGGCTGACGCCGGGCGCCAGACCCCGCGCGCCAGCGCCGCCCCCGCGGGTGAGGACGGACTGGCCGTCGCCCGCGGGGTCTGGGGTCGCGAAGCGAACCCTGACCCCCACCGGACAACGGTCGGGCACGCGGACGAGCCACCGCCGCCCCGAGCAGAGGTCGCGGTCAGCCCGGCGCGGGGCCTTGCTCGTGCCGAGCACGCCCGGCCGGCGGAGCCGACGGGCGCAGCCGCCCCGAGCGCCCGAGCTCGGCCTCGCGGATCGCGCAGTACGCCAGCAGCGCGCCGAAGGTGCAGAGCATGAGCGCGGTCTGCCATCCCTCGCCGTTGAGGGTTCCTGGCACCAGCCAGGTCGGCAGCGGGATCAGCCAGGCGGCGGTGAACGTCGGGCGCACCACCGCGAGGGGCACCAGCATCAGCGCGAAGAAGTGGAGCCACACGATCGGTGAGAGCAGAAGGGCTGCACCGATCGCCAGCGCGAAGCTGCGTCGCCGGTACGCCAGGGCGAGCACCGCGAGACCGACGGCCGCCCACGCGGCGCGCGCGACCTCCGACGGCAGGCCTGCATCGCTCAGGAGCGCATAGATCGTGTAGCTGTCGTCGTCGAACTCACGCGAGAGGTTGCCGAGAAGCCGGACGTAGTCCCCGAGGGGATAGAACGGCACGATCAGCAGCAGCGACGCGGCGCCGATCACCGCGCTGACCGCCGCGGCGCGTCGACGCCCGATCGAGAAGAGCCACAGGCTGAGCGGCCAGACGAAGAACTTGAGCGCCAGGCCGATGCCGATCGCCACGCCCGGCGCAAGCCGCGCGCCGCGGTAGCGCCAGGCGAGCGCGCAGAGGAGCGCCAGCGGGAGCGTGACGTTCCCCGTCTGCGTCGCGTTGATCACGGGTGGCCACAGGAGGCTCGCTCCGTAGACGCGCCAGTCCCTGACCCCCAGGAGCATCAGCGCAGCCACCAGGCAGGCGAGCTCGAGCACCGCCATGCTCCAGTCCGCCGCGGCGGGTGGAAGCGCCGCGAGCGGCGCGAAGGCCAGAACCGCGGCCACGGGCCAGATCGCGTTGGCACCGCTCGAGAGGTCGGCGGTCGGGTCCGGATAGGGACTGCTCCCGTCCAGGATGTGCTGCGCCTGGGCGTACAGCTCGTTGTGGAAGTCGATCGAGACGCTGTCGTCCGCCCACGCGAGCCCGAGCGCGACGACGGTGAGGAGGACCGGGACGACCCCGAGGAACACCGGCGCCGCGACCTTGCGAGCTGCTTCTCTCATCCCCGGCCAGTTCGGCGCACGGATGCGCGTTCATCCCGTCACGCGGAAGGGCCGCCTCGGGACCGTGCGTTGAGGCGTCCCAAGGATGACCGGGACGGTGTGCCCGCGGATCAGGGCCCGGTGCCCGCATCGGGGGTCAGGCTTCCGGCGTTCGCCGGACGCCAGACCCCGGACTACGCGCATCCGGCGCACACCACGCGGGGCGGGGTCTGGGGTCGCGCAGCGAGCCCTGACCCCAGCGACCCTGTCCACGCCTCAGCGTCGGAGGCTCGCCCATCCGGAGCGCACGCGCGGGGTCTGGGATCGCACGGCGAGCCCTGACCCCCGACGACCGCACACCCCGACCCGGGCCGAGGACGCCACCGATCCCGAGGACGCCACCGGTGCCGCACCGGCCGGAGCCACCTCACCGCGGCCCGACGGCGGAAGGAGGATGCCCCGCCGAGGACGAAGCACGTCACGTGACGACCCGGGTGCTCGACGCGGTACACCGGAACGTCCTCGCGTTCGTCCTGGTCGGCGCGCTCGCCACCCTGCTCTTCGCCGTCTTCGCGCCGGGCCAGTTCGTCGCCGATTCCTGGATGACGCTCGCGTCGGGCCGCGAGGTCGTGCGGTCGGGTCTGCCCGACACCGACACGCTCACGGTCTTCGGCGAGGGGCGACGCTGGACCGACCAGCAGTGGCTGGCCCAGCTCCTCGCGTACGGCACGTTCGTCGTCTCGGGGCTCGCGGGCGTGGTGTTCGTCGCCATCGTCGCGATCGTGACTGCACTCGGGTTGGCGGTCGGTGCAGCGCGGGCACGTGGTGGGACGCCGCTCGCCTGCGCGCTCGTGCTCGTGCCCGTGGTCGCGGCGGCGCCCTGGGCCTGGACCGTCCGCGCACAGGTCTACGCGCTCCCCCTCTACGTGCTCATGCTCTGGATCGTCGTCGCCTCCAGGCGCCGGCTCCGACCGTGGGCCCTGGTCTCGCTGCCGATCCTGGTCGTCTGGGCGAACCTGCACGGGTCGGTCACGCTCGGCGCCCTGCTCATCGCGCTCGCCGGGCTCCTCGCCGTGATCCGGAGAGGGAGCGACCGTCGCGAGCGGCTGGTCGGCGTCGCGCTCGTCGTGCTCGCACCGGCGGCGGTGCTCGCGACCCCGTACGGGCCGCGGGCGATGGTCGACTACTACGTGCTCTTCTTCCTGCACCCGCCGTTCCAGGGGCTGCTCGTCGAGTGGAACCGCACGGGACTCGCCTGGGAGACGGTCACGTTCTGGCTGCTCGCGCTGGCGACGCTCGCCCTCTGCGTGCGCGAGCGCAAGCGGCTCTCGCTGCTCGAGGCGCTCGTGCTGGCGATCACGCTCGTCGGCGCCGTGCAGGCGATCCGCGGCATCGTGTGGTTCGCGCTGGCCGTGCTCGTGATCGCGCCGAACCTCCTCTCGGGCCTCCTCGGCGACCGGGCCGTCCTCCGGGTGCGCCCCGCGAACCTCGTGCTCGCCGCGCTCACGACGGGCGCAGTGGTCGTCGCGGCTGCCGCCCTGCTCGTCCGGGGAGACGAGCCCATCGACCGTCCCTGGCCGAACGCCGTCCTGCCGACGATCTCGCGGGCGCTGCAGGATCCCGCGACGCTCGTGTGGGGCACCGACCGCTACGCCGACTGGCTGCTCTGGAAGGAGCCCGGCCTCCGCGGACGCCTCGCGTACGACGTCCGCTTCGAGCTCTACACCCGCGAGCAGATCGAGTCGACGATCCGCTGGAAGAGCAGGCTCGGCGACGACTGGCCGCAGATCGTCGACCCGTATCGGCTCGTGCTCGTCGAGGGCGATCGTCGCGCGCTCGCCGAGGTCGTGCGCAGGACAGGCCTGCGCGTCGTCTACCGCGAGGGCGCGCTGACGGTGCTCGAGCGCCCACCCGGCTGATCGAGCGCGACGTCGCCGGCGGCCGCCCGCCGTGCGATCCCGACCACCAGCACCACCGCGAGCGCGACGCACGCCGTCCGGGCGAGGGGCTCGCTGCGCCAGAGCACGCCGATCCAGCAGGCCACCGGGACGAGCCAGAGCGGCGAGAGCCGGGGAGCGACGAGCGCGAGCGGCACGAGGAACACCGCCCAGTAGTGCTGCCAGGCGACGGGCGTGAGGGCGGTCGCCGCCGCGAGCGCCCACGTCAGCGCGAGCACGTCCCGCCCGCGACGGCCGGCTCTCCAGCAGAGGACGACCGCGACCGTGCCGAGAGCGAGCGCCAGCGCCCGTGCGAGCGCGACCGGCGCGCCGAGAGACGTGGCGGCCGCGACGACCGACACGCCGAGCGTCTGCTCCGCCTCGGCGAGCTCCCGCAGGACGGTCGGGTAGTCGCCCAGCCCCGCGAAGCCGATCACGGCCCACGGCACGAGAACGGCGACGATCGCCACCGCCGCGCCCCAGAACGCGACGCGACGGCGACCTGCAGCGAGGTGCCAGACCAGCAACGGCCAGAGATACAGCTTGAGCGCGACCGAGAGCCCGGTCGCGGCCGCGCCCGTGGTGGCGTCGCGCCGACGCCACGCGAGCGCGAGGAGCAGGCACAGACCGGCCGACACCGTCGCGTTGAGGAGTCCGTCGACGAGCGGCGCCCAGGCCAGCGCGACCCCGTAGCAGCGCCAGTCGCGCACGTCGAGCAGCCACAGCGCCAGCCCGACCGAGACGGTGAGCACGGCGATCGCGAGCGCGAAGGCCACGTCGACGGGAAGCACGGTCACAGGCGTCACGAGCAGTGCCGCGAGCGGCGGGTACACGTAGGCCTGCTGCGAGAGGATCTCGGCGCTCCCGGGCTGCGGGAACGGAGAGACCCCGTCGAGCACGTCGCGTGCGGCCGGGTAGAAGACGTCCGGGAAGTCCCACCCGCTCACCCCGTTCGAGAGATGGAACGCGACGAGCGCGAGGAACCACATGAGCGGGAGCACGCCGAAGGCGACCAGCTCGAGCGGCGATGGCAGGCGGCGCACGCTCACAGTCTGGGCGGATCCGCGGACAACGGCGATGGCCCACGCCGGGGCGCCGATGGTCTAGGTCCGGGTCCAGACCTCCGACCAGTAGCAGGAACGCCCTGCGCCTCCAACAATGGAATCGACCCCGCCGGGGTCACGGGGACTTCGCTCCCCGGAGGAAATTGCATCGAGGGGAGCACTCATGAACCATCTCGCAACCTGGGTCGCCGTCAACCTGCAGACGACCGCCACGCGGCTTCGTCACCGGCAGGAGGGTCAGACGATGGCCGAGTACGCGCTCATCCTGGGCCTGATCGCGATCGCCGTGATCGTCGCGCTCGTCTTCCTGCGCGGCCCGATCAAGGACCTGTTCAGCCGCACGGGCAACTCGATCACGAACGCGCCGGCCGGCTAGGCGCAGCACGCCGGGGCGGGCGCGGGCCACGAGCTCGCGCCCGCCCTTCTCTTCTCCGTGGCGCACCCCCCTCGCGTCACGGTGAAACGGGGCGGGAGGCACGCCTCCCGCCCCGGTATCATCTCGAGTACGGAAAAGGCCTCTGGTCAAGAGGGGCGAAGTCGATCATGATCTTGGAGAGGGGCATGGCGACAACCGGAACTGAGACCAGGCAGAACGGCCGATGGCGACGGATGCGCGACGAGCGGGGCCAGGCGATGGCCGAGCTCGCGCTCGTGATGCCGGTGCTCCTGCTCGTCGTGATCGGGATCCTCGAGTTCGGGCGGGTCTTCAACTACTGGATCGACACGACGCACCTCGCGAACGAGACCGCGCGCTGGGCGGCAGTCGATCGCGTGCCCGGCACCGGATCCCCTGCAACACGCGCCCGTGACTACGTCTGCTCGCAGGCCCAGACGATCGAGGAGCGGTCGGGGATGCAGGTGCGCCTCCAGTACGACTCGAACCTCGACGGAACCTGGGAGACATCGGGCGGAACCCTCGAGCAGGGTGACCCAGTCCGCGTCCAGGTCAGGAGGGCATTCAACGTCCTGCCGTTCCTGGGCGTCGGGACGATCACCTTCCAGGGCTCGTCCGCGATGCGCGTCGAGCGCCTCGCGGGGTCGAACGGCACGGCGCCCTCGACCTACGCCGGTTTCGATTGGTCGACATGTCCGTGAGGGAGACGAGGGGGGGGCCCATGGAGCCCATGGATAGAGACGAGCGTGGGTCGATCATCGTCCTCGTGGCGCTGATGATGCCGATCGTGCTGCTCTTCGCGGCGCTGGTCGTCGACATCGGCAACTGGAAGGAGAAGGACCGCAACCTCCAGACGCGCGCCGATGCCGCCGCGCTGGCGGCGGGCGTCGAGTACGTCAAGCAGCTGAAGGCCTGCCTCAACCCGGCGACGAAGGCGACTGCCGCCACCGCGATCAAGGAGGCGGCCCGAACGTATGCCGGAGCGACGGGATCGACCAGTCCGAAGAACCAGGGCGTCAACGAGCAATCCCGTGTGTGGGTCGGCGTCAACACGACGTCCTATGGTGGCGCGGAGGACGCCGACGGGGCCGCGACCGTCTGCGACCCCCACAACCCCGCGGACGCCATCAGCCCTGGGAGCACGACGCCACCATGCCCGGACACCAGCAAGCTCACCACTGACCCTCTCTACCTCGTCAGCTGTCCGCGCTGGGTCGACGTGAAGATGACCGAGTCGGACATCCCGAGCTTCTTCGGGTCTCTCGGCTTCCCGCTCAGTCAGGTCAACGCCCGTGCCCGCGTCGAGTTGAAGCAGATCCTCGGCATCGGGGAACGCGGGCTCCCGTTCGTCGCCGAGACGGGTGACCAGGTGGAGTGCGTCTGGGCCGAGTTCGTCGGTGCAGCGAATGGGCAACCGGTACCCGGAACGACGGCTTCACGGTCAGTGGTGGCAACGCTCCCCCTGCCACCCGGCCCGTACACCTGGAGCGCTCCGAACGTCGTCATGCCTCCGGGCGGAACAACGGCCGCGACGGATGACATCGCCGTGCGGTACTGGCTCGGGAGCACGAACGGTCCACGCCCTGCGCGTTCTCAGGCATCAACAAGGGCCCCGTGCCACACGAGTTCGGTGATGCGCTCATCCCCGTCGGAATCGACTGGATCAACGTCTGGAACGCCGACGCGAACCCCACTGCGAACAACCCACCCAAGCTGCGGCGCTTCATGCTCACGTCGAACAGCTGCGGAGGGCCGGGCTTCCTCTACACAGCCGACCCGGACCCGAACAAGTTCTGCGACATCGGATTCACCGCCGATGTGGACAGGGGGGCCGCCAACACCTATGCCGGAACGATCACGGTCGACGTCGCCAATGACCCGGACGACAGAGCCTCGACGGCCAAGCCCGGTCGACCACCGTCCCGTTCCTGGCAGGATCCGGCTCTTTCACCGTCTCCGGGACGATGCGGATCTTCCCAAACACCGTGACCGGCTCGACGAGCGTGTCGCAGGACTACACGCAGGTCGGCCAGCTGATGTTCCGCGTGCGCTGGGAGCGCACGCCGGGAGCACCATGCAACGGTGGGAACCCGTGCACCGGGACCTTCCTCGGCGAGACGATCGACGACCAGTACGGCAACACCGTTCAGAACGTTCAGCACATGTCGTACATGTCAGACCCGCTGGCGTCGACGCCGCTCGTCGGCGGCGGAGCTCACGGGGGCTGAGAACTCGATGCGGGGGGTCAACGGGCCAGACCGCAACGTTCAACGTCTTCCCCTCACGCACACCGCGGTCGACCAGAACCACATCGTGCTCTTCCGCGATTCGGTTCAGTCGAGCGGCAACCGCACCAGAGCGATCTGGTGTGGCAACCCGCCGGGACAGGGTGCCGCCGCGCTCCAGGACGCGATCGAGAACGGCTGTGCCAAAGGGCTCATGATGAACACGCGCGGCGACCTGTGCAGCCCGGACGGCTCCCCCACGGGCACATCTGGTGACCCCTGGGACTGCGTGCAGATCGAGCAGGGCAACAAGACCGCGATCGCAAGAGGTCTCGAGAATCGATTCCTGCTGCACGCCGAACAACTGGGACCAACGCTCGCGAACGCGGCTCCTGCCAACCTATCCGCCCGAAGGCGATCAGCGTTGGGCGTACATCATCCTCACCGGCTACGGCGCGTACGTTCAACGCGAACAACAACGACTGGCTTCCGATCGAGGGCCTGCTGCGGGTCTACGTCACGGGCTGGGACAAGCAGGGCGGTGGCGGCGGCCCGGCCAACTGCGCGGAGCAATGACGACCCGCCGCGGGGCTACGACGGGAACGGGTCGCAGATCTGGGGCCATGTCGTCGAGCCGATCGTGATCGACCCGAGCGTCATCGTCGGCGACGGCACGTGCGACACGAGCCTCCAGAACGTCCAGTGCAAGCCCGATCCTCGTCCGCTGACCGACGCGCAGGAGCACGATGAGCAAGGATCGCCCCGCTAAGGGATTCGACACTCGACGCCGAAGAGACCAGAGACCCGTCGCCCAGGAGGCCCACCCGTCATGGATAACGCGATCAAGAAGAGGTTCGGCTCGTCCCGCGGGCTGACGCTCGCAATAGGGATCGGCGCGGCCGTGCTCGCGGGGATCCTCCTGCTCGTCTACCTGAACCAGTACCGCTCGAGCGTCGACAGCTCCCGGAAGGACACCCCGGTGCTCGTCGCCAAGAACCTGATCCCGGCAGGCACGTCCGGCACGATCATCGCGGAGAAGGAGCTCTACCAGGTCGCGACCCTGCCGAAGGACGACCTCAAGACCGGCGCGATCTCCGATCCCGCCTACCTCAACGGACGCGTCGCCGCGGTCGACATCTTCCCCGGCCAGCAGATGACGACGGCCGACCTCAGCCAGACCACCACCGAGGCGATCCCGACCAAGCTCACGGGCCCCCAGCGCGCGTTCGCCATCCCGGTCGACGCGACGAGAGGGCTGATCGGCTACGTCGCCGACGGCGACAAGGTCGACATGTACATGAGCCTGACAGGCCCGCAGGGCAACCTGCTGACCCTGCTCGCGCCGAGCATCGAGATCATGCGAGCGCCCGTGGCCGGCACCAACATCGCCCTGATCAAGGCCCCGGCAGCGCTGGCGCAGCGCATCGCGTTCGCCTCCGACGCAGGGAGGCTCTGGTTCTTCCTGCGCCCGGCGGTCGACGCGAAGAAGACGCCGGCGACGACGGTGACCATCCAGACGCTTCTCAACCAGGCGAAGCGCAACCCGGTGCAGAAGTAGCCCGGTGAAGGTCAAGGCCATCATCGCGACGGCGGGCGCGGCGCCTTTCGACGTCCAGCAGCTGATGACCCGCCAGGAGACGGCGGAGGTCATCGCGGTCGTCAACGGCGTCGACGGAGCTCCAGAACGCGATCCGCGACCACGACCCGGCGCTCGTGCTCGTCGGGTCTGCGGGCGAGGGCACCGACGCCCTCGAGCTCGTGACGACGGCGACGGCAGCCGACACCGACGTCCCCGTCGTCGTGCTCGCGACCGATGCGCCGCAGGGGTTCCTGCGCAAGGCGTTCGACGCGGGGGCAGCGGACGTGCTCCACCTCCCCCACGACGCCGACACGCTCGAGTTCGCGATCACGAAGGCGCTCGCCCGCAGCCGTGCGGCCCAGGCCGCCAGCGCGAGCGCGGAGCCGCGCGGGCGGCTGGTCTGCGTCCTGGGACCGAAGGGCGGCACGGGCAAGACGCTGACGTCGACGAACCTCGCCGTCGCCCTCGTCGCCACCGGCGCCCGCGTGCTGATCCTCGACCTCGACCTGCAGTTCGGCGACGTCGCGCTCTGCCTCGGGCTGCCGCCCGACCGGACGCTGTACGACCTGGCCGTCTCCCCCGGCTCGCTCGACGAGGAGAAGCTGGCCGCGTACACGATGCGCCACCCCTCCGGGGTCGACGCGCTCGTCGCGCCGAGCCGGCCCGACCAGGCGAGCAGCGTCTCGGTCGACCTGCTGCGGGAGATCTACGCGACCGCGATGCCGCGCTACGACTACATCATCGTGGACACGCCCCCCGGCTTCACCGCCGAGGTGATCACGACGATCGACGCGGCCACCGACCTGATCATGGTCGGGATGCTCGACTCGCTCTCGCTCAAGAACACGAAGCTGGGCCTCGACACGCTCCGGCTGATGGGCCACGACCCTGCCAGGATCGTGCTGCTGCTCAACCGCGCCCAGTCGCGCGTGGGGATCAGCCAGGGCGACGTGGTCGCGATCCTCGGCCGCGAGCCGGACGTCTTCGTCCCCTCCGACCGCGAGATCCCCCGTGCGGTGAACGAGGGCATCGCGATCGTGGCGGCCCGGCCGCAGTCCGAGCCGGCAGTCGCGTTCCGGACGCTGGTCTCGATCATCACGGGCGACCCCGACTCGGTCGAACAGGTGCCGGAGTCAGGTGCGCAGACGAGCGGACGGTTCCGACTCATCGGGAGGAAGTGAGCATGGATCTACACGAGCGCATCGCATCGACACGACCGTCCGGCCCGGAGCAGACGACGCGCGCGGAGCCGTTCGCCGAGCTGAAGAACCGCGTCCACATGCTCGTGATCAGCGAGCTCGGCCCGACGCTGTCGTCGGCGGAGCTCGATCCGCAGGGTGCCCGCGACCGCGTGGTCGCAGACATCCGGCGCCATCTCAGCGCCGAGACCGGCATCGCGCGCGAGGACCGCGAGCGGCTCACGACGGAGATCGCGGACGACATCCTCGGCTACGGCCCGCTCGAGCGGCTGCTCGCCGACGACTCGATCACGGAGATCATGGTCAACGGTCCCGGAGAGATCTGGATCGAGCGTCAGGGTCGCCTCTTCGAGACGACGGTCAGGTTCACCGACGACCATCACCTGCGCCGGATCATCAACCGCATCGTCGCCCAGATCGGTCGACGCATCGACGAGTCGTCGCCCATGGTCGACGCCCGTCTGCCCGACGGATCGCGCGTCAACGCGGTGATCCCGCCCCTCTCGCTCTCCGGGCCGCTGCTCACGATCCGCAAGTTCTCGCGCCGCCGCCTGTCGCTCGAGAACATGGTCGAGCTCGGCACGCTGAGCGCGGAGTCGGTCGACTTCCTCGAGCGCTGCATCCAGGCGCGGCTCAACATCCTCGTCTCGGGCGGAACCGGCTCGGGCAAGACGACCCTGCTCAACGCGCTCTCGTCGGCCATCCCCGACACCGAGCGGATCGTCACGATCGAGGACGCCGCCGAGCTCCAGCTGCACCAGCGGCACGTGCTCCGGCTCGAGGCGCGGCCGCCGAACATCGAGGGCGAGGGCGCGATCCACATCCGTGACCTCGTGCGGAACTCGCTGCGCATGCGCCCCGACCGGATCATCGTCGGCGAGGTCCGCGGCGCCGAGGCGCTGGACATGCTCCAGGCGATGAACACGGGCCACGACGGGTCGCTCTCGACCGTCCACTCCAACGCTCCGCGCGACGCGCTCGCGCGGATCGAGACGATGGTCCTGATGGCCGGCTACGACCTCCCGATCCGGGCGATCCGCCAGCAGGTCTCCTCCGCCCTCGAGGTCATCATCCACCTCGAGCGCCTCGAGGACGGGTCGCGTCGCGTGACGGCGATCACCGAGGTGCAGCGGATGGAGTCCGACGTGATCACGCTCCAGGACATCTTCGAGTTCAAGGTCGACTCGATCGCCCCCGACCGGACGATCATCGGCGGTCTGCGACCGACCGGGCTCCGCCCCGTCCTCGCGAAGAAGTTCGAGAAGCGCGGGATCGAGCTGCCGACGACCCTCTTCTCGCAGGTCGGGCCGTCGGGCTCGTCCTATCCCGACCTCGGGACGTCCCAGCCGAAGGATCAATGAGACGCACGCTTCCGATCTGGGTCGTCACGGTCGCGATCGCCGCGGCGCTCGCCGGCTCGGCGGTCGCGGCCGATGCGCCCGCCGGCCCGGAGCTGATCGACGCGGGCACCGCGCTGTTCCCCGACCGCGCGTACGTGATCGCGCTGCCGGTGAAGCGGAAGCTGACGGCGAACGACGTGACGGTCACCGAGGACGGACGGGCCGTCGAGAACGAGACGGTCGTGCCCGCGAACTCCGAGGGCGGGGTCGGCACGGTGATCCTGATCGATGCGTCGAACAGCATGATCGGCTCGATCGACAAGGCGATGGCGGCTGCCCGGAGCTTCGCCAAGACCACGCAGGGCCAGGCGATCTCGGTGGTCACGTTCAACACGCGCCCCACCGTCCAGCTGCCGTTCACGTTCGACAAGAAGCAGATCGACCAGGCGCTCGCGGCGAGCCCCACCCTCGCGCAGGGCACGAAGATCTACGACGCGCTCGCAGCCGCGCAGGCGCAGATCCGCGACGCCAAGCTCGGCGCCGGCCGCATCGTGCTCATCTCCGACGGCGCCGACGTCGGCAGCACGATCCCCGCCGACACGGTGGTCGGCGCGCTCGAGAACGAGCAGGTGCGGGTCTACACCATCGGGATCGACTCGCCCGACTTCACGGCGGACGACCTCGAGTCGATCGCCGACACGACCGGTGGAGGCTTCGCGCTGGCCAAGCAGCCGGCAGCGCTCCAGGGGATCTTCGACGAGCTCGGCGTCAAGGCCTCGAACGAGTACGTGCTGCGCTACCGCTCGGAGGCTCGGCCCGGAAGGGACGTCGACGTGGTGGTGGCGATCAAGGGCGTCCCCGAGGAGCTGACCACGTCCTACACCTCCCCGCGCGCGGGTCAGGGAGCGCCGTACGAGGAGTCGTTCTGGAGCCGGATCGTCCAGGGCTGGCCCGCGATGCTGCTGATCACGGCGCTCGTGCTCGGGCTGATCGGCTACGCGATCGTCCGGCTCTCGGAGCTCCGCTCGAACCGGAAGCTGCGCCGCCGTCTCGGCGAGTACGTCGAGGTCGAGGAGGAGGCGGACAGGCGTCGCACCGACGTGACCGCGCTACTCTCTGTGGCGGACTCCTCGACGTCGCGACTCCAGCAGATGGACTGGTTCCAGCGGTTCGCGCTGGAGACCGAGATCGCCGGCATGGGTCGCTCGCCGCAGCGGCTGATGGCGATGGCGTGCATCGGCGGCCTGGTCCTCGGCGTGATCCTCGCGTCGCTCGTGTCGCCGTTCCTGATCCTCACGGCCGTGCTGCCGCCGTTCTTCCTCTGGGGCGAGGTCTCCCGGCGGGCGGCGAAGACCCGTTCCCGCTTCCAGGAGCAGCTCGACGACAACCTCGAGGTCCTCGGCTCGGGTCTCCGCGCGGGGCACAGCCTGGTCGGCGCGATGAGCACCGTCGTCGACGAGGCGGCCGAGCCGTCCCGCTCGGAGTTCCGGCGCGTGGTCACGGACGAGCGCCTCGGCGTCCCGCTCGACCAGGCCCTCGAGGTGACGGCTGCCCGCATGAAGAGCACCGACCTCGACCAGGTGGCGCTCCTCGCGCTCATCCAGCGCGAAGCGGGCGGCAACATGGCCGAGGTGCTCGACCAGATCATCGTGAACATCCGCGCCCGCGAGGAGGTGCGCCGTCTCGTGAAGGTCCTCACCGCGCAGGGCCGCATGGCGCGGTGGGTGATCATCGGCGTCCCGGTCGGCCTGTTCTTCATGATCCTGCTCATCAACCCCGACCAGATCCAGCCCCTCTTCCACGACCCGATCGGGCAGGTCAGCCTCGTGCTCGCGATCATCGGGATCTTCCTCGGGTCGTGGTTCATCAAGCGGATCGTGGCGATCGAGCTCTGATGGAGATCATCCTCGTCCTCGGGCTCGTCCTCCTCGCCACCGCCGTGGTGCTCGTCGGGCGCTCGGTGCTCGGCGACACGCCGGCCTCGACCGAGCGGCTCGACCAGATCAGCGCCTACGGATACACCGACGAGGTCTACGCAGAGGGGGCGCCGCGGGAGCCCTTCGGCGAGCGCTTCGGCACGTTCGTCAGCGGCATCGGCGACGCGGGTGGGCTCGCGCTTCAGCTGGATCTCCGAGGAGGAGGTCCGCAAGCGGCTGATCGCAGCAGGGATGTACACCGTCCAGCCGTCGAAGGTCTTCGGCTACCAGGTCGTGATCGCCGTCGGCGGCGGCCTGCTCTGGGTCTGGATGGCGGGACTCGCGGGCGCGAGCCTCCTCACCATCGTCCTCGGCGCGGTCGTGATCGCCGCCGCCGGACTCCTCCTCCCCATCGCGTTCATCGACCACCGGATCCGACAGCGCCACGACCTCATCGAGCGCGGCCTCCCCGATCTGATCGACCTGATCGTCGTCACGCTCGAGGCAGGGCTCAGCTTCCCGCAGTCGATGAAGATGGCTGCCGCGCGGGTGCACGGCCCCCTGTCGCAGGAGATGCGGATCACGCTCCAGGAGCAGAACATGGGCCTGACGATGTCCGAGGCCCTGACGAACCTCCAGACGCGCGCCGACACGCCCGGCATCCGGCTCTTCACCCGGTCGGTGATCCAGGGCGAGATCCTCGGCATCTCGATCGGGCAGATCATGCGCAACCTCGCGGTCGAGATGCGCAAGCGCCGCAAGGCCTACGCCGAGGAGCGAGCGCAGAAGGCGCCGGTGAAGATGCTGTTCCCGATGATCTTCCTGATCTTCCCGGCGATCTTCATCGTGCTCCTCGTGCCGGTGGTGATCACGATCATCGACGCCTTCTCCACGCCAGTGAGAACCGCAGAGCTGACGCTGCGCCGGGAGGACGGGCGCGTCGTCTGCGAGTCCGTCCGGGTGGCCGACACGACCCTCCGGCGCCTCCGGGGCCTGCTCGGACGAGGCTCCCTCCCACCCGACCAGGGGATGCTCCTCCGGCCGGCCTGGTCGATCCACACGTGGTTCATGCGCTTCCCGATCGACGTCGTGTTCCTCGATCCGGAGCAGGTCGTCGTCAAGATCGAGCGCGACGTCTCGCCCTTCAAGACGGCCACCTGCCGCGGTGCCCGCGAGGTGATCGAGCTGGCCTCGGGCGAGTGCGCCAGGCGCGGTCTGGAGCTGGGAGACCGCGTCGCGTGGGCCGCCCGCTCCCATCGGGACGCAGCCGACACCGGCGAGACCGCGCTCGACGCCCTCGCCGGCACCGTCCCGGCGGATCAGGCCGTCCTCGTCGTGAGCGGTGACCCCCGCTTCGCGAAGCTCGTCCGGTTCCTGCTCGAAGGTCGGAACATCGCAGTGACCGTGGTCTCGTCGAACCAGGCCGCAGACGCCGCGGGCTCGCGCGCGTTCACGGCGGTCGTGATCGACGCCGGCACGGACATCCCGGACGCCCTCCGCCTGGCCGAACGCGGTCCGGGTCGAGTCGACGGCCCCCGTTCTGATCGCGCGGGAGGCTGGAGACGGCGTCGTCCCGGGCGGCCTTCCGGTCTTCGACAAGTGGGACGAGACCGAGCAGCTCGTGCGGAGATCGAGCGACTCGCGACGAGCGCTCGAGACTCGAACGGGGCATAGGAATCCGGCCGGCGACGCCGTACGTTAGGTCTACCCGAGCGGAGAGGTGGACGTTGATCTGCGCCGTTGCACGGAAGCCCTGCTGATGGGGTCGCTTGCACATCTCGTCGTGCTGCCCTGCCGACGCTGCGGTGTCGTCCGACGCCGCACAGGCAGGCGCCGAGACGGCGCTCGACCGCGCGCACCGCATCCTGCGCGCCGGAGCGCACGAGCGCGCCCACCGTCTCCTCGACGAAGCCGCCGTCCGAGCACGGATCGTGCTCGCCGGTGCGGGCTCATCCGAGGCGGCGTCTGCGCTCGCGACCAGCGTGTTCGTGGCGGACGTCGTCTCCGAGCTCGCAGCACGCGGCGACCTCGACGTCGCCGACACGGACGTCGCCCTCTCGACCGTCTCGCGACGTCCTGCACGTCCCGGTCGCGGTCACGGCGTTCGACCTGTTCAGACGCGTCGCGAGCTCGCCCACGCTGCTCGAGCTCCCACCCGTCGCGGCGGCGGAGATCCAGCTCTCGCTGCTCCTCCACCTCGACGTCGTCGACGCGCTCGGCGTGTGGCAGGTCCGACGGCGGCGACGTGCGACCGCTGCTGCTGCTCGGCGAGGAGCTCCCGCTCGGCCGCGCGCGGGCTCGCGGCCCGGGGTGCGATCCACGGGCGGGCGCCGCTCTTCGCGGTCGGGTCAGCCGCGACCTTCGCGCCGTGGCGGTCAGGAGGTTCTCGAGCACGCGTCGGCGCCCTCGTCGCCCGGGCCCGGCCGCGGGACACGCCCCGAGCGCGCGCGTACCTCGAGGTGGCTGCCCGGGCGCTCGGACCGGTGCTCGAGCGCGAGCTCCTGCTCGAGCGCAGCACCGCGCGGGAGGAGGCCCTGACCCGCTCGCTCGAGAAGCGGCTGATGCGCGTCGGGTTCGACCTCCACGACGGGCCCGTCCAGGAGGTGATCGCACTCGGCTCCGAGCTCGACGCTGCTGGGACGCGACGATCTACCCGTTCGTGCTCGACAGCCGCCGGGAGCTCGCGGCCGGTCGGTTCGACGATCTCGTCGCCCGCGCCTCGGAGATCGACGGTGCGCTGCGCGAGATCGCCCACGCGCTCGAGTCACGCAGCGTCACCTCGACGACCGCTCGGCGAGACGCTCCACCGCGCCGTCGACGAGTTCTCGGCGCGCAGCGGCATCAAGGGGAGGCTCGAGATCAGCGGCGACCCGGAGTCGCTGACGGCGGCCCAGCGGATCGCGGTGTTCCGGGCGATCCAGGAGTCGCTGACGAACGCGCGCGAGCACTCGGGGGCGACCTCGGTCGACGTCGCCCTCCGCGCCCGCAGGCACTCGATCGACGTGCAGGTGGCCGACGACGGGCACGGGTTCGACGTCGAGCGCGCCCTGGCCCGCGCCGCACAGCGCGGGCGCCTCGGCCTCGTGGGGATGGGCGAGCGCGTCCGGATGCTCGGAGGGACGTTCTCGATCGACAGCCGGCCCGGGGGCCCTACAATCGTGCGATTCACGCTGCCCCGCACAGCCCGCGCCTAGCCGGCAGGCCTCCACACCCGCATGATCCTCCCCCTTCCCCCTTTCGGGGGAGGCACCGCCGCCCGGGATCACCGATACGGAGAGGGATGCGTCGCGTCACCCTCGTCATCGCCCTCCTGGCCGTGCTCACGCTCGCACCCGGCGTGTCCGCGTCCTCGGGGTCGGATCGCTCTGCCGGCCTCGAGGCCGCCCTGCTCCAGCAGGTGAACGCGGTGCGCGTCGCGCGCGGTCTGCGCCCGCTGACCCGTTCCACGAAGCTGAGCCGCGCCGCCGACTTCCATACCATCGCGATGCTGCGCGTCGGCGCGTTCGAGCACGAGCTTCCTGGAAATCCGAGCTTCGCGCAGCGCCTGAAGCAGTTCTACGCCAACGGCCCCGTCGCCTGGGCCGGCGCCGAGAACCTCGCGATGTTCGGCCCGACCGCCCCGAGCGCCCGCGAGGTCGTGAGCGCGTGGCTCGCGTCACCCGGCCACCGCAGCAACCTGCTCTCACCCAGCTGGCGAGAGATGGGCGTCTCCGTGCGCTTCTCGCCGTCGACCGGCGGCGACTTCGGGGGGCTCCCCGCTGGGTGATCACGCTCGACCTCGGCTTCCGCGGGCAGACCGCCTGACCTCGCTGCACCGCGCTCGTCCGCAACCGACGACGTGACCCTGCAGCGGGCGCGCCTCGGGTGACCTGCCGCGGCGCGGCTGCACGGGCGACCCGGGCCGTGTGACCCGGGCTCACTCTGCCGTTGCGTGGACGCGACGGCCGGTCAGACGGAGACGGGGCGGAACGGCGTGACGACGGGATCGATCTCGCCGCCCGACCCGGTCTCCCAGTCCACCACGACCCGCCCCTCCGGGGAGACCGCCAGCACGGTGCCCCGGTCACCGGCGCGCCGCTCCGGCGTGTCGCCGACGAGCTCGATCACGGATCCGATCCGGACGCCCGCCGCGATCCGTGCGGCGAGGAGTCGTGCGCCGATGGAGTCCATGGACGCAGTATTCGTCATCCGGCGGTCGCCGCCCTCCCTCGGAAGGGGGAGGATCGTCACTCGACGCGCCGAAGCGAGCAGCACGTCGGCGGCCTGGCTCCCATCTCGACGGCTAAGGATCCGGGCCGTCGGCGTACAGTCCCACTGGAGAACATGGAAGGTTCGGGTACCCCACATCGCGACTGGGACGAGTGGCCGGGGATGAGCGCTCCCTCCGACCGGCCTCGGCGCGGCCTTCGCGCCCTCTTCACCCCGACCGGAGACGGCACCGACGAGATCGAGGAGCTGATCGACGCTCGCGGCCGCGAGCTCGAGGAGCGCGCCGCATCGCTCCGCATCGCGATCGCCGACCTCGAGGAGCGAGAGGAGCGCGTCCGAACCGTCCGCGCCACCATCGAGGCGCTCCTGCGCGAAGGCTCGGCCGAGCTCGACGGGAGACATGCCGAGCTCGCGGGCGTCGCACAGGAGCTCGCAGAGCGCGAGCAGCGTCTTGCCCGGGCCGAGGCCGATGTCGAGGAGCGGCGGACGGAGCTCGGTGCCGTCGAGCTCAGACGGGCGGCGGTCGAGCGTCGCGAGCAGGCAGCCGCGGAGCGCCACGCGGAGCTCGAGCGGCTCGCCGGAGAGCTGCGGGAGCGCGCGGCCGAGGTCGAGGAGCACGCGGCGGCACTCGACCGCGTCGCACCGGCACCGCTTGCGGACGCGTCGGCTCCCGTCGGGCGCACAGACGCGCATCTCCTCGTCGTCCCCGGCGAGGGCTACAGCCTGACGGAGGCGCCCGGCCCTCCGCCCGCGTCGGGCACGGTGGTCGAGGTACGGGGCACGCGCTACCGCGTGACCCGGGGTGGGCCATCGCCGCTGCCTGCGGACGATCGCCGCTGCTGCTTCCTCGAGGCCGTCTAGCCTCGCCCCGACATCGAGCGAGGAACCCCGTGGGGGTCAGGCTTCCGGCTGCGCCGGACGCCAGACCCCGGCCGCACGAGACGCCGCCGGGGGGTCGAAGCAGCCTGACCCGCAGCACGCGCGCGACCCATGTGCACGCACACGACCTACGCCAGGGGGTCAGACCCCACGCGGGTCGGGTGCGCGGCGGCGTCCTACCCCTGAGGCAGGCGAAAGAGAGGGAGCCTCCGCCGACGCGAGCCGGCTTCGCCGAGCACCTCCAGCCGGCGGGCCGCATGACCGGCGAGGAACTCGCCGACCGCCTGGTCGGTTGTGGAGAACCGACGATGGCGCTGGTCGTAGACCTCGACCAGCCCCCACGGTGCGCCCGCGACGTGGATGGGCGCGAGCAGGCAGCACGACATCTCGAGCTCGCGCAGCACGAACGCCTCCGCGCGATCGAGGTCGTCGTCGAGGAACGAGATCGCGCGGGAACGTCCGGAGAGCACGACCTCCTCGGTGAGCGGGAAGTCCTCGAGCAGGTAGGCGACCTTGTCACCGAGCCAGACGTCGCGCAGCGAGTGCGATGCCGCCTCCTGGATGCGAGGGCCCTCGACGTGCGAGACGACGCAGCCCGCGGCACCGAGGACGAACGGGAGGGCCTTGGAGAGCCGTTCCAGCACGACCTGTGCCGACTCCGCGCTCCAGATCGAGGCTGCCGCCTCGAGGACGTCACCGAGCGCGCTGCCGTCGGGTCGGCCATCGCTGCGCCGATCGACCGGTACTGCATCGACGCGGGCGACGCCGAGCGACACGTCGCGGAACGTGACCACGCGGTTCTTGCCTGCCGCCTTGGCCGCGTAGAGCGCCTGGTCGGCGGCTCGCTTGAGCTGCGTGGAGCCGGCGCCGTCGTACGGGTAGGTGGCGACGCCTGACGAGAGGTGCACGGGGAAGCCCTCGTGGGCGAGACCCTGCCGTAGCTCGTCGAGCAGGCCTTCGGCCGTGCCGGCGGCGGGGTCCGCGTCCACGCCTTCGAGGATCACCGCGAACTCGTCACCGCCGAGCCGGGCGGCGCGGCTCGACGACCCGGTGATCCGTTCGAGCACGAGACCCATCTCTCGGAGGAGCGCGTCGCCGAAGTCGTGGCCGGCGCGGTCGTTCACGTCCTTGAAGTCGTCGCAGTCGATCACGAGGACCGACAACGGCCTCCGCGTCTCCTGGGCGACGGTCAGGGCACGCTCGAGCGACTCGTCGAACCCACGACGGTTGAGCAGAGACGTGAGCGCATCCGTCAGCGCCGAGTGCCGCTCGCGAGAGAGCGCGACTGCCGCGTCGATCGACGCCGCCGCATGCGCGCCGAGCAGTGCAGCTGCCTCCGCCTGCCGATGGTCGTATGCGCGGGGGAACCGTGACGTGCCGATGAGGACGCCGATCTCCTCGCCGCTCGCGCGCAACGGCACGATCGCCGCGGAGCGAACATCGGATCCGACGAGCTCCGGCAGGGCCATCGTGCGGAGGTCGAGCAGCTCGAACACCGCGGCAGCGTCGATCCTCGCGCGCAACGCGGTGACTGCACCGCGGGTCAAGGGCTCCGGCGACTCGGTCGACGCCTGCCAGACGGCGAGGTCGACGAGTCCACGACCCTCCTCGTACAACGCGAGCTGACAGGTCTCGAGAGGGATGACGCGAGCGAGCGAGCGAGCCGTCACGTCGGCGATCGCCTGCGGGTCGCGCAACGAGCCCGTGTAGACGAAGAGCCGGGCGAGGGCCGAGAGATCGAGGGTGCGGGCGACGGCGAGCGTCTCGACGGCGGGGCGGACTGCCTCCGCCAACGGCGCCGCGAGCGTCGCCGCGGCTGGCGGCAGCTCCGAGGTGGTCTCGAGGTTGAGGACGCCGAGCACGCCGCCGTCCCCGTGGACCGGGAGCGCGAGCTCGGAGACGATCCCCTTCGTCGAGGGGATGTAGTCGGGATCCCCGGCGACTCTCGCGACGAGCTGAGCTGCGCCGGAGCGGGCCGCGCGACCGACGATCCCCTCGTCGAGGCCGACGCCGTCGGGGATCATCGCGTACCCCCGCATCCCTGCCAGCCAGAGGCGGCCGTGCTCGAGCATGAAGATCGAGACGAAGCCCCCGTCGAGCCCCTCGTGCAACGCCGCGAGGACGCCGTCGATCACATCGGCTGGATCCGCGAGCGCGGTGGCTCCGATCGCGCCTTCGATCGCGTGCTCGAGGGTCGCTGCCGGGATCAACCCGACGCCTACGGGAAGGGGGTCGTGCCGCATGGGGTACCAATCGGCATCCCGGAAAGGCCGCTCGCTACCCCTTTAGGGGCAGGAGCGCAGCGACAGGCCGACGACCGCGGTGAGCGAGGAGTCTCGGTGCGCTTCCACTCCTCCTAGGGATTCGAGTCCGCGGACTCGAATCCCTAGCCGAGCCAGGCGTCGATCAGCCGGCCGCCCGCGAAGAGCGCGACCACGCCACCCGCGGCGAGGAACGGCGCGAACGGGAGCCCCATCTTGCGCCCCGCCGAGCCGTGGCGGGCCAGGAGCACGATCGCCGGCGTCACCGCGAAGATCGACCCCAGGAACAGCGCCACCGCGACGTCCCATCCGAGCCAGGCTCCGAGGAAGCCGGCGAGCTTCACGTCTCCCATCCCGAGCCCGGCCGGATACACGAGAGCGAACACGAGGAAGAAGAGCCCGGCCCCTACACAGGCGACGATCCACTCGACGCTCGGCTCGCGGATCGTCTGGACGACGAGCGCGACGCCGGTCGCGGGGATGACGATGCGGTTCGGGATGATCCGCCTCTCGAGATCCGTCACCGTGACGGCGACGAGCACGGCGCAGCCGAGCGCACCGATCAGCGCCTCGCCGGGCGGCTCCAGGACGACCATGCACGCGATCGCGAGGACGACCCACACCGCAGCGGCGACGGCACGCAGACGCATGCGAACGGGTTCCCTTCGGATCGCCGCGATCCTGCCGATCGGCGGACGAGGTCGAGCAGGAGCGACAAGCCTCAGAGCACGAGCGCGCCGAACGCCGCCCCCACCGCGACGACCGCCCAGACCGGCAGCACGCGGAGCAGGAGGAGCAGGGTCGCGATCACGGCGACGTCGACCACCCCGTCGACCGCCGTCCGCAGGACGGGATCCCAGAGCGCCGCGGCCAGCACCCCGACGACCGCAGCTCCGATCCCGGAGACCGCCGCGTGGACGGTCGGATGGCGTCGCAGCGCCGACCACAGCGGCAGCGCGCCCGCGAGCACGAGCACCGCGGGAACGAAGATCGCGACCAGCGCCAGCGCTGCGCCGCCGACGCCGTTCGGGGCGGGCTCTGCGGCGGCACCCGCGTACGCGGCGAACGAGAAGAGCGGTCCGGGCAAGGCCTGTGCCGCGCCGTACCCGGCCAGGAACGCCTGCTGCGACAGCCAGCCCTGGTCGACGAGCGCGCCTTCGAGCAGCGGGAGCACGACGTGCCCTCCCCCGAAGACGAGCGCCCCTGCCCGGTAGAACGCGGCGGCGAAGGCGACCACGTGCGAGTCCGTCAGCCGCGCCAGGGCCGGTAGCAGCAGCAGGAGCCCCGCGAACGCGCCGAGGCAGACGACGGCCGCGCGCCTCGAGACGGGGAACACCAGGTCGAGCTCGGGCGGGGCGGCTCCTCCCCGGAAGGCGACGAGCCCCACGCACGCGCCGATCAGGAGTGCGACCCCCTGGCCTCGAGCTCCGCCGACCGCGACGACGGCGGCGAACGCCGCCGCCGCGACCGCGAGCCGGGCCAGGTCGGGCGCCAGCGTCCGGCGCATCCCGACCACGGCGAGGAGGACGACGGCGGCCGTCACCAGCTCGAGCCCGTGCACGAGGCCTCCGTCGAGCAGCGTCGAGCCGGCGATCCCGACGCCGAGCGCCGTCATCACGATCGCCGAGGGGAGCGTGAAGCCGACCCAGGCGGCGAGACCGCCGCCGAGCCCTGCGCGGAGCGATCCGATCGCCATGCCGAGCTGGCTCGAAGACGGCCCGGGGAGGAACGACGTCACCGCCACGAGCTCCGCGAACTCGTCGTCGGACACCCAGCGGCGCCGCCGGACGTACTCCTCCCGGAAGTACCCGATGTGCGCGACGGGCCCGCCGAAGGACGTCAACCCGAGCCGGAGCGCGACCACCAGCACCTCGGCCGCGCGACCCGGCTTCAGCGTGTCGCGCCGGGCTTCCAGAGGGGCTCGTCGACGCCCGCCGCGGCGTTCGCGGCGCGCGACAGGATGAAGAGGAGGTCGGAGAGCCTGTTCAGGTAGGCGAGGACGAGCGGGCTCACCGCGTGCGCTCTTGCCGCAGCGAGCGCCTCGCGCTCACAGCGCCGGCAGACCGTCCGCGCGACGTGGAGGTCGGCCGCAGCGACCGTCCCGCCCGGCAGCACGAAGCTCCGCAGCTCGGGCAGGGCCTCGTTGAACCGGTCGCAGTCACGTTCGAGCGCGTCGATCATCGATTGCGTCACGCGGAGCCGGTCTGTGACCTCGACCGGGACGCACAGGTCGGCGCCGACGTCGAAGAGCTCGTTCTGCACCCGCTCGAGGACGTCGCGGAGCCCGACGGGCACGCCGTGCGCCAGCGCGACGCCGAGAGCGGCGTTCAGCTCGTCGACCGTCCCGTAGGCCCCGATCCGCGCGTCGAGCTTCTCGACCCGCGAGCCGTCCCCCAGTGACGTCTCGCCTCCGTCTCCGCCGCGGGTGTAGATGCGGGTGAGCCGGACAGGCTCGTCGCTCTTGCGTCCCATCGCTCGAGCCTACCCGCTGCCGGTCACCGCGACCGCCTCGACACCGCTCAGGCTCGGCGAGAGCGATGCACGACGGGCGCGAGCCTCCGACGGGCGGTCCGGGTGAGGCCGGAGGGCGACACGAGACGCCGGCCCCTGGCCGGCGACAGGCACGTGCAGAGGACGGCGGAGGCCGCCGGGCCACGGTCGCCGTACAGCACGCCGGTGGGTCGAAAGGCCGGGTCGGCACGCCACCCATCCGCTTCGAGCACGTAGACCTCCTGCTCCTCGACGAAGAAGCCCGCGCGCGAGAACAGCCGCGTCCAGCCCCGGACGTCGTCCTGACGGAACCACCCGTGGTCGCCCGGCTCGCCGAGCGGCACGGTCACGAGAAGTCGGCCGCGCCGGCGCAGGACGCGACGCAGCTCGCGCAGCGCCTCGAGCCTGGCGGCCTGACCGTCGAGGGCGACCCCCTCGATCCCGTACACCTCGTTGTCCGCACCGACGTGCTCGAGCGTGGAGACGAGCAGCACCTGGTCGAACGACCCGCCCTCGAGCGGCAACGAGCGCACGTCGGCGACCACCGTCTCCATCCCCTCGACCTCGCGTGCCGCGAGGTCGACGCCGACGAGGCGCTCGACGTCGGCCCGGAGAAGGGCCGCGACGTACGCAGGCTCCGCGTTCGCGTACCCCACCTCGAGGACGCTGCCACCGCCGAGCCGCGAGAGCACCCACGGGATCTCGACGACCCGCTCGTCGCTCCGAGACGGGCCTGCGAGCCAGCGCAGCTCCTCCCCACGCGCCCGCGCGGCGAGACCGAGAGCCACAGCGTCGTCGAGCTGACGGACGCGCGCCTGCTCCTCGGCGGTGACCAGCTCGTGCAGGAAGGTCGCGCGCGAGAGGGTCCCGTCGGCGAGCCGGGCGAGCGCTCGGTCGAGCGCCTCCGCGTCGGGAGGGCGCCGGAGCGCCTCCGCGAACGCGCGCTCGACGAACGACGTGTCGCTCCCCCCGTAGGCCTCGAGCTCGGCGGCGATGCGCGGATCCATCATCCGATCCTACGACGCCCCGGGGTCGCCGCGACCGACACGGGAAGGCAAGGATCCCCCAAGAGGGGTATACCGCCGGCACGACCGTGCCTTTAGTCTCGACCGCGTCCTTCCGTCGAGACCTGTGGCAGACCGACAAGACAGCCGTCGAACGACCGGCTCGCCGACCGAGCGAACCGAGGATGCCCACGACACGCTCCTCGTGGTCGCCGGGGTGACGGCGGCGGTGCTCGCGGTCGGCGCCTGGACGCTTGCCGCGGGTGCCATGCGCGGTCTCGACGCGTTCACGTTCGCCGTGCTCGTCGGCGCCGCGTTTCTGCGCCGAGCACATCGCCGTGCCCATCACGCCTCGCAGCATGTTCCACGCCTCGACGCCGGTGGTTCTGCTGACAGGGTTGCTCGGAGGACCGCTGGCAGGCGCCGTCGCGGGGGCGGTCACGGCGGTCCCGGGCATCGTCGAGCGGCGAGACGTGAAGCGGTCGCTCACCTACGGTGGGATCGGCTCGCTGCAGGGGCTGCTCGCGGGATTGGCAGGGCTCGCGAAGCCGACGCGCAACACCGTCTGCGTCGTGCCGCCACGGACGGGCACCGAGGACGACAGGCCTGCCGGACGGGCGCAGGACGACGGCCCCTGGCTCGATCCGTCGCCGGCGCCCGCCTAGCCGTAGACGTAGAAGCCCTGGCCGCTCTTGCGGCCGAGCCGACCGGCGGCGACGTACTGGCGCAGCAGCGGGCACGGCGCGTACTTCGGGCTCGCCGAGCCCGTGGTGCAGCACGTCCATGATCGCCACGCACGTGTCGAGGCCGATCAGGTCGGCGAGCGCGAGCGGGCCGATCGGGTGGGCGAACCCGAGCTTCGCGATCGTGTCGATCGCCTCGGCCTCGGCGACGCCCTCCATCAGCGCGTACGCCGCCTCGTTGATGAACGGCATCAGGATGCGGTTGGAGACGAAGCCCGGGATAGTCGTTCGCCTCGGCGGGCGTCTTGCCGAGGTCGACGGCGAGCGCGGTGATCGCCTCCGCCGTCTCGTCGGAGGTCTGCACGGCGCGGATCACCTCGACGAGCGCGAGCAGAGGCACGGGGTTGAAGAAGTGCATGCCGATCACGCGATCGGGACGCCCGGTGGCGGCCGCGAGCTCGGTGATCGGGATCGACGAGGTGTTCGACGCGAGGATCGCCTCGTCGCCGAAGATCGCGTCGGCCGCGCGGAAGATCTCCTTCTTCACCTCCGGGTCCTCGACGATCGCCTCGACCATCAGGTCGGCGGCCACGATCTCCTCGACCGGGCGTGATGCGTCCGAGCACCTCGGCGGGCGCGGGCCCGCCCTTCTCGTGGAGCCGGGCGAGGCTCTCTCTCGATCACGCCGCAGCCCGCGCTCGACCGCACCGGGAACCGCGTCGTGCAGCAGCACCTCTCGGCCGGAGGCGGCCATGACCTGCGCGATGCCGCCGCCCATCTGACCGGCACCGACGACGAGGACCCTGGCGAACCGCACGCCGCGAGCCTAGCCCGACGGCGGTCGGGCGCGCCGGGAAGCGCGGTCGCGTGCCGCGCCGGCGCGCTGCACCGACCAGGCGAGCACGAGGCCGAGGATCACGCACGCCGATCGCGAGCTTGAGCAGGAGCCCCCGCGGCTCGTCGGCCACTGCGAGCAGCGCGCCGGGATCCGTGAGCAGGCACGACGAGGTCGTCAGCGACGCCCCGTCGAGCTCGGCCAGGACGCCGACGGCCTCGCCGCGGACGAGCGGCCGACCGTCGGCGTCGGTCAACGGCTCGACCGACCGCACCTCCACGACGCCGCCGACGGGGCCCTTGACCCGTTGACGGACGTCGAACCGGTAGACCTGGCCCGCTGCCTCGGCGCGCTGCTCGGTCATGCGTCCGACGAAGGCGGCGTCGGCCTCCTCCAGCCGGTCGGGCAGCGGGATGTTCGGGCAGACGACCGTCGCCGCCGGCGCCGACGACGCGCCGACGAGCGCGGCCGACCGCGCCGAGGCCGAGCACGGCGAGCCCGGCGAGCAGGTGTCGCGCAGGCGTCAGACCTCGACGAGCAGGGCGTCGCCCTGCCCGCCCCCCGAGCAGATCGCCGCGAGCCCGAGGCCGCCGCCCTGGCGCCGCAGCTCGTGGACGAGCGTCCCGACGATGCGACCGCCCGAGGCGCCGATCGGGTGCCCGAGCGCGATCGCGCCGCCGTTGACGTTGACGATCTCCTCGTCGACGCCGAGCATCTGCGTCGAGTTCCAGGCGACGGAGGCGAACGCCTCGTTGATCTCGACGCGCGTGACGTCGTCCGTCGAGCGCCCCGCGCGCTCGAGCGCGTGCGAGCCCGGCGCGCGCCAGGCGTCCGCGCGAGGTACGCGAAGTCGTCCGCGACGGCGGCCTGGCCGACGATCGTCGCGAGCGGCTCGAGCCCGCGTGCGCGCGCGACCATGCCTCCGAGCACACGACGACGCACGAGGCGCCGTCGTTGACGCCGGGAGCGTTGCCGGCGGTCGTGGTGCCCTCGGGGTCGAAGACGGGTGCGAGCGAGGCGAGCTTCTCGAGCGTCGTGTCCGGCCGGATGCTCTCGTCCGCGACGACGTCGCCGACGGGACGATCTCGTCGTCGAACCGCCCTGCGGCCTGCGCCGCTGCGGCGCGCTGCTGCGAGCGGACGGCCCACGCGTCCTGCGCCTCGCGCGTGATCCCGAGCTCGCGGGAGACCTGCGAGGCCTGCACGACCATGTGCAGGCCGTCGAAGGTCGACTGGAGGCCGTCGAAGACCATGTGGTCGAGCACCTCGCCGTGCCCGAGCCGATAGCCGAAGCGGGCCTTGGCAGCAGGTACGGCGCGTTCGACATCGACTCCATCCCGCCGGTGACGACGACGTCGTGCTGCCCGGCGCGGATCATCAGGTCGGCGAGCGCGATCGCGCGGAGCGACGAGGCGCACACCTTGTTGATCGTGTCGGCGGGAACCTCCTTCGGGATCGCCTGCGCCGACGGCCGCCTGGCGCGCGGGCGCCTGCCCGGCACCGGCCTGCAGCACCTGGCCCATGACGACGTACCCGACCTCGGTCGGGTCGATCCCGACGCGCTCGAGCCCGGCCCGGATCGCGATCGCGCCGAGCTCCGGTCGCCTGCAGGCCGCGCGAGTCCGCCGCCGAGGCGGCCGAACGGCGTCCGCACGGCGGAGACGATCACGGAGCGGGTCATGCGGCGATCGTACCGCCGCCGCGCCGGCGCTCAGCGGACGCAGGCGAGCGTCGGCGCTCGAGCGACCGGGCGTACCCCTCGAGCGATCGAGACGGTCGCCTCGACGTCGGACAGCTGCGCGATCTCCGACGGCGGTGTGCGAGCGTGCGGATCGGCATGGAGAGCAGCCCGACCGCGAGACCCGGCGCGCCGCGAGCCGTCGGCGTCGCTCCACGTCTCCTTGCCTGCCTCGATCCCGACGGGCACGCCGGCCGCGCAGCGGCCGCGTCGAGCCAGCCCGTCGGCGACCGACCGGGTGGACGACCGGGCCGCGGAACACCGACGGCCCGCCGCCGAGGGGGAGGTCGCCCCACGGCTCGTGGTCCGGACGGGACATCCGAGGCGTACGTGCACTCGACGACGACCGCGACGTCGGGGCGCGAGCCGCGAGCGCCGCGACGGTCGCTCCGCCGGTGTGCGCCCGACTCCTCCTGGACGCTGGCGACCAGCGCCACGTCCCAGAGCGGCGGGGCGGCGGCGAGCCGGCGGCAGGCCTCGAGGGCGACGAACACGCCCGACCCGGTCGTCGAGGGCGGCCGAGGCGAACCGTCCGTTCGGCGAGCTCGACCGGCTCCCCGACGAACACCGCCGGGTCGCCCGCGCGGACGAGCGTCTAGCGCCTGGGTCGCGTCGTCGGCGCCGACGTCGAGCCGGACGTCCGCCCACGCCGGGTCGCTCGGTTCACCGACGCGCACGCGCCACCGCGGGCACCTCGCCCGCGCCGGTGAGGATCCGGAACCGACGGCCGACGGCGACCGCGCGGCCGCCACGTCCGAGCGGTCCGACGCGCAGGCGGCCGTCGTCGTCCGCGCCGTCACGATCAGCCCGATCTGGTCGACGTGGGCGACGAGCGCCAGCGTCCGGCCCGCCTCCGCGCTGCCGCGCGACGACGCGCGGTGGTGCGAGCCGAGGACGTCGCCTGCGCACCACGGCGCCGAGCGCGGCGGCCTCCCGACGGACGATCGCCGACACGGCGCTCCTCGCGGCCGGAAGGGCCGGGAGCGCGCAGGAGCTCGTCGAGGAGGGAGGGGATCGCCATCGGCCGAAGCACTACGCCACGCGCGCCGACGGCGATCCCCGCGGCTGCGACGCTCAGGCGGCGGCGACCTCCGCGAGGTAGGCGTCCGCCAGCACCGGATCCATGAACCACTCGAAGTAGTCGCGCGGGTCGTCGAACCCGTTCGCGAACCGGCTGCGCGATCGCCGGGATACTGGCCCGGCCGCGCCGAGGAGCTCGAGGACGTGCGGCGGCGGCGGCGTCAGCAGCGCGTTCGTCCAGGTGACCACCTTCTCCGCGTACCCGCCCCAGCAGCTCCTCGAACGTCTCCTGCATCCAGATCGCGTCGAACGGGCCCGTCGCCGCGCTCGAGGATCCGCCGCAGGTAGATCGCCGCGCCCTTCGACGCGTTGTTCGAGCCCTGCCCGGTGATCGGGTCGTTGAGCAGCACCGCGTCCGCCATCCCGAGCACCGGCCGCCCCGAGGGCAGCCAGCCGACCGGCTTGCGCACGGTCGGCGCGAAGCGGCCGGCGAGGATGCCGTTCGGCGTCGGTCAGCTCGGACGTCGCGGTTCCGCTCGGCCTCCCAGGGCAGGAACGTCTCGAGGATCCACTTGGACCTCGCGAGGTGCTCCTCGGGCGTCGACACGTCGCCCCAGCAGTCCATCGGCCCGCCGGGAACGCCCTCGAACACCATGATCTCGCACGGGCCGCTCGTCGTCAGCGCCGGGAAGACGAAGTACTCCCCCACGCCCGGGATGATGTTGAAGCAGACGGCGGAGAACTCCGGCCGCGGCGTCATCCCGGTCACGTAGGTGAGCGCGAGGGCGCGCATCGGCTGATCGAACGTCGAGCGCTCGGCGTCGCGCTCGAAGAACCGGACGATGTCGCCCTTGCCCGCGGCGACGACGACCAGGTCGCTCTCTGCCGCGTAGCGCTCCAGCTCCTCGACGGTCGACGCTCTCGAAGACGAGCGTGCCGCCGATCGAGTCGAGGTGCTCCATCCAGCGCCGGGAACTTGACGCGCTGGTCGACCGACTGGGCGACGCGGTCGAGCCGTGCACCCCAGTCGATCGCCTTCTCGCCCGGGCAGCTCCGGGTGCGGCACCGCGAGCGCGATGCCCTCGACGGGTGGGCACGTGTCCTCCCAGAAGTCGAGGCCGAGCGCCCGCTCGTTGTCGAGCGCGCTCGCGAACATGCACTGGCTCGACGTGACGCGTCCCGTCGCGGATCTCGTCCGGGGTGCGATCCGTGACGACCGTGACGTCGTAGCCGGCCTGCACGAGACCGACGCCCAGCTGCAGCCCGGACTGACCTCCTCCGATGATGGTGATCTTCGCCATCTGTTCCTCCTTGGTTCGCTCGTGAGACGGGAGCGTCGACGCGACCGGAGCCCCGCCTTGACGAGCTCTTACTCCATCAGCTTCGGGATCGCCGGCTCGGCGCCCTCGGGCCCCATCGCCGAGTAGCCGCCGTCGACCGCCCAGGTCGCGCCGGTCACGAAGCTCGCGTCGTCGGAGAGCAGGAACGCGACGACGTGCGCGACCTCCTCCGGATCGCCGACGCGGCCGAGCAGGTGGAACGGCGCCGCGACCCGATCGGTCTTCGCCGCGGTCGTCGCCGGTCAGCTGCACCATGATCTTCGACCACGTCCACCCCGGCGAGACGGCGTTGACGCGAATGCCGTCGCCGGCGAGGTCCATCGCCATGTTCCGCGTCAGCTGCACGATCGCGGCCTTGCTCGACCGGGTAGAGCCAGCGCCCCGTCTGGGCGACGTTCGCCGAGATCGAGGCGAAGTTGACGACCGCGCCGCCCCCTGCGGCGCGCAGGTGCGGCATGCACCGCCTTCGTCGCCATCACCGCGCTCACGACGTTCACGTCGAGCGCAGCGAGCCAGTCCGAGCGAGGCGAGGCGAGCCCCTCGTCGGTGTAGGTGCAGGCGAGGTTGACGAGTGCGTTCGACGGCGCCGAACCGCTCCGCCGTGCGTGCGACGCAGGCGTCGAGCTGCTCGTCGTCGGTGATGTCCGTGGCGACGAAGAGCACGCGGTCACCGAGCTCCTCGGCGATCGCGCGCGCCGCCGTCGACGTCGATGTCGGCGACCGTCACGGACATGCCGTGCCCGTGGAGCTCCCGGACGACGGCCTGACCGATCACGGTCGAGCCACCTGTCACGATCGCGGTTCTTCCCTCGAGCCCCTTCATCTCGACCTCCTGCTCTCTCGCTGGGCTGAGCCGACTCTATTCCTCGACGCCGATCGCGGCCATCCCCGTCCGCGGAGGTGCCGGGCGACGCAGGCGCTTGCGGCGGGCCACGTGCCGCGGGTACCTTCCCGGGGTGCATCCCGCGACGCAGACCTGGGCCTGGTGGCTCCACGGCGAGCGATGCGGGAGCGTGCGCTAGGACGATGCACACCCGTTTCGCTCGAGACCTCCCGCGGGAGGTCTTTTCGTTTCCGGAGGGCCGATGACCGCGACGATCAACACCGATCTCCTCACACCGCTCGGCGCGTACCTGCGCCTGCGCGACGCGGGCGTCGCCAGCTTCCTGCTCGAGTCGGTGGAGCGCGGGCGGCTCGGCCGTGCGTCGTGGATGGGCTCGGGCTCTCGCATCGTCGACCTCGAGGAGGCCGAGGCGCTGGGACTCCCGGTCGTCGGCTACGTCGCATACGACCACGTCGCACGGCTCGAGCCGACCGTCCCGCTCCCTGCCGACGGACCGGACCTGCCGGAGACCCGCCTCGTCGTCGCCGACACGCTCGTCCGCTTCGACCACGGCGCCGGGATCGCGGAGGTCCTGGTCGGGGACGCCGAGGAGGTCGCCGGACGCCTCGAGGCCGGGATCCCGTGGCGCCGAGAGCGTCGCGGCACGGCAGGCCCGATCGTCCGCACCCCTTCCAGGGAGCGCTACGAGGAGATGGTGCGAACCGTCAAGGAGCACATCGTCGCGGGTGACGTCTTCCAGTGCGTGCCGTCGCAGCAGGCCGCACGACCGACGAGCGCCACGCCGCTCGAGCTCTATCGGGCGCTCCGGCGCGTGAACCCCTCCCCCTACCTGTTCCTGCTCGAGCTCGACGGCGTCGCCCTCGTCGGATCGTCCCCCGAGCGGCTCGTCGCCTGCGAGGACGGGCGTGCCAGCCTCTGCCCGATCGCGGGCACGACCGAGCCGACCGAGGGCGACGTCGAGCGCCTGCTGTCCTCGGAGAAGGATCGCGCGGAGCACGTGATGCTGGTCGATCTCGGCAGGAACGACCTCTCGCGCGTCTGCGTAGCGGGCACCGTGCACGTCTCGCGCGACATGGAGGTCGAGCGCTTCTCGCACGTGTCGCACCTCGTCTCGGAGGTCGTCGGCGAGGTTCGCCCAGGCGTCAGTCCGTACGACGTCCTGCGCGCGTGCTTTCCGGCGGGAACGGTCTCCGGTGCCCCGAAGGTGCGTGCGATGCAGCTGATCTCGGAGCTCGAGGGAGTGCGCCGCGGGCCGTACGCGGGGGCGGTGCTCTACTCGCTGCCCGACGGCTCGATGGACGCGTGCATCGCGCTGCGGACGATGTGGGTGCGCGACGGCGTCGCGCACCTGCAGGCGGGTGCCGGCGTCGTGGCCGATTCCGACCCGACCGCCGAGCACGAGGAGTGCCTGCGCAAGCTGGCGGCCCTCGAGGCCGCGATCGACCTCGCCGAGCGGGAGCACGGCGGTTGACGATGCGCTCCGCCCACGTCCGTCGCCTCCCGGCACGGAGTCGCCGGCAGCCGCCAGACTGTCACGACGTGCTCCGCGCCCGGGCGCGACGAGGAAGGCTGACTCCGTGCGAGTCCTGATGATCGACAACTACGACTCGTTCACCTACAACCTCGTGCACCTGTTCGAGGAGCTTGGCGCCGAGGTGCTCACGTTCCGGAACGACGCGATCACCGTCGAGGAGGCCGAGGCGCTGCACCCCGACCGCCTCGTCGTCTCGCCCGGGCCGGGCCGGCCCGCGGACGCCGGGCGTCTCGCTGGAGATGATCCGAACGGCTCGGCCGGAGCATCCCCACGCTCGGCGTGTGCCTCGGGCACCAGGCGATCGTCGAGGTCTTCGGGGGTGAGGTCGGTCAGGCGAAGGCGTTGCTCCACGGCAAGGCGAGCACCATCACGCACGACGGGCACGGCGTGTACGACGGGCTTCCCGAGGCCGATCGAGGTCGGCCGCTACCACTCGCTCGCGGCGACCCGCGTGCCGGACGAGCTGGTCGTGACCGCGCACACCGACGACGGCGAGGTGATGGGCGTCCGACACCGCAGCCTTCCGATCGAGGGCGTGCAGTTCCACCCCGAGTCGGTGCTCACGCCGCTCGGCCCGGTGATGGCCGGACGTTCCTGGGCGGGGTCGCATGACCGTCCAGGAGGCGCTGAGGGCGCTGCTCGACGGCGCCGACCTGACCCGGGAGCAGGCCCGCTCGGTGATGGGCGAGATCATGGCCGGTGACGCGACCGCGCGTGCAGATCGCAGGATTCCTCGTCGCGCTCAGGGCGAAGGGCGAGACGCCGGACGAGATCGCGGGCTGCGCCGAGGCGATGCGGACGCACGTGACCTCGGTGCACGTGGCCAGGGCCGATCTCGTCGACGTGGTCGGGACCGGCGGCGATGCGGCGCAGACGCTCAACATCTCCACCGCGGCGGCGATCGTCGCCGCTGCTTCCGGCGCGGCAGTCGCCAAGCACGGCAACCGCGCCGTCAGCTCGGCGTCGGGCTCCGCCGACGTCCTCGAGGCGCTCGGCTTCGTCCTCGATCAGCCGGCCGAGCGAATCGCCGAGTCGATCGAGCGGCTGGGGTTCGGCTTCATGTTCGCACCGCTGCATCACCCCGCGATGCGTCACGCAGCCCCGGTGCGGCGCGAGCTCGGCACGCGCACGATCTTCAACGTCCTCGGCCCGCTCACGAACCCGGCAGGCGCCCGCGCAGGCGTGTTCGGCGTCTACTCGCGCGAGCTCGTCCGCACGGTCGCCGAGGCGCTCGCCCAGCTCGACAGCGGACGGGCCTTCGTCGTGCACGGCTTCGGCGGCATCGACGAGCTCTCGCCCTGCGGGCCGAACATCGTCGCCGAGGTCGTCGACGGCGACGTCCGCGACCGGGTGATCGATCCCGCGGATCTCGGGATCCCGCCGTCGGATCCCGTGCTCCTGACCGGCGGCAGCCCCGACGAGAACGCCGCCGAGATCCGCGCGATCCTCGAGGGCGACCTCCACGGCCCGAAGCGCGACGCCGTCCTGCTCAACGCCGCGGGCGCGGTCGCCGCCGGCGGGCCATGCCGCCGACCTGCGCGAGGGCCTCGCCGTCGCGCACGGCGACGGTCGACGACGGCGACGCGCGCGAGCGGCTCGACGAGCTCGTCGCCTTCTCGCGGGGAGCGCGCCTGATGGGACGCTTCACGGAGGCGCTCCGCAGCCCGGACTCGGCGCGATCGCCGAGATCAAGCGTCGCTCGCCGTCCGCGGGCGACCTCCGTCCCGACGCCGACCCGGCGCGCGATCGCCCCCGCCTACGCCGCGGCCGGTGCCGCCGCGATCTCCGTGCTCGTGGACGAGCGCTTCGGGGGCACCTGGGACGATCTCCGCGCCGCCCGCGCCGCGACCGACGCACCGCTGCTCGCCAAGGGCTTCTTCTCGACCGAGGAGCACCTCCGCACCGCGGCGGAGGCCGGCGCCGACGCTGCGCTGCTGCTGCTCCGCGACCTCGACGACGCCAACGTCGCCCGGCTGCATGGCGATCGCCCGCGACCTCGGCCTCGACACGCTCGTCGAGGCGCACGACGACGACGAGCTCGACCGCGGCGATCGCGCTCGGCGCCCCGGTGCTCGGCGTCAACGCGCGCGACCTGTCGACGTTCTCGATCGACCGGGGCCGACAGCTCGAGCTGCTCGGCCGCATCCCGGCCGACCGGGTCGTGATCGCCGAGTCCGGCATCGCGACCCGCGCGCAGGGCGCGGCGGCCGAGCTCGCAGGCGCCGACGCGATCCTCGTCGGCTCGACGCTGATGCGCGCCGCCGGATCCCGGCGCGAAGCTCGCCGAGCTCCTCTCGCCGCCCGCTCGTCAAGGTCTGCGGGCTGACCCGCGAGGAGGACGTCGCCGCCGCGGTCGAGGCAGGCGCCGACCTGCTCGGCTTCGTCCTCGTCCCGGAGAGCCCGCGCGCCGCCGAACGCGTCCTCGACGTCCCCGACGAGGTCGCTCTCGGTCGCCGTGTGGGTCGGGACGGCGGGCGCGTCCGCCGCCGACCTCGACCAGGTGCACCCCGTCGAGGCGGGAAAGGTGCGCGGACGCGACGCGTCGATCCTCCGCGAGGGCAAGGAGGTCGCGACGCCTCCTCGACCTCCCGTGGGAGGAGGACGACCCGGCGCACTGGGAACGTGCCGCCGCCACACCGGGCAGGATCGTGCTGGCGGGTCGGCTCGGCCCGGAGAACGTGCGGGCGGCGATCGACGCCGTCCGGCCCTGGGCGGTCGACGCCGCCTCGAGCGCTCGAGTCGGCGCCGGGGATCAAGGATCACGACAGGGTGCGACGCTACGTGGAGGCTGCGAGAGCATGACGACGACGGAGCACACCGAGACGTACGGCCCCTACGGCGGTCGCTACGTGCCCGAGACGCTGATCCCGGCGCTCGACGAGCTGACCGCCGCCTGGGCGGCCGCGCTCGACGACCCGGCGTATCGCGCGGAGGTCGACCACCTCGGCCGCACGTACACCGGGAGACCGTCCTCGCTGACGCTCGCGGAGCGGTTCGCGCCGAACAAGCGGCTCTACCTGAAGCGCGAGGATCTCAACCACACGGGCGCGCACAAGATCAACAACGCGCTCGGGCAGGTGGTGCTGGCGCGCCGCCTCGGCAAGCGCCGGATCATCGCCGAGACGGGCGCCGGCCAGCACGGCGTGGCGACCGCGACGGCCTGCGCGCGCTTCGGGCTCGACTGCGTCGTCTACATGGGCTCCGAGGACATGCGCCGCCAGGCGCCGAACGTCGAGCGGATGCGCCTGATGGGCGCGACGGTCGAGCCCGTCGAGTTCGGCACGCGCACCCTCAAGGAGGCGACGAGCGCAGCGATCCGCGACTGGATCACGAACGTCGAGACGACGCACTACGTGATCGGCTCGTGCGTCGGACCGGCGCCGTACCCGGAGATCGTGCGCGAGCTCCAGGCCGTGATCGGGCGCGAGGCGCGCGCGCAGGTGCTCGAGGCCGAGGGTCGGCTGCCGGACGCGGTGCTCGCCTGCGTCGGCGGCGGCTCCAACGCGATCGGGATGTTCGCGGGCTTCGTCGACGACCCGGGCGTGGCGCTCGTCGGCGTCGAGGCCGCGGACGCGGCATCGCTCGGCCACGGTCGCACGGGCGTCCTGCACGGCTCGCGCTCCTCGGTGCTGGCCGACGAGGACGGGCAGATCGCAGACGCCCACTCGATCTCCGCCGGGCTCGACTACCCGGGCGTCGGCCCGGAGCACGCCTGGCTGCGCGACACCGGGCGCGCGACGTACCTGCCGTGCACCGACGACGAGGCGCTCGCTGCGTTCGCGCGACTCGCCCGCACCGAGGGGATCATCCCCGCCCTCGAGACGTCGCACGCGCTCGCCCGCGTCGACGACGTCGAGGGCGAGCTGATCGTCCTGTGCCTCTCCGGCCGCGGCGACAAGGATCTCGACGAGGCGCTTTCCGCGCTTCGCGCGGAGAGGCACTTTCCGCGCCGAGCGCGGAAAGTGCCAGAGAAGCAGGAGCCACACAGTGAAGCGGCTCGTGATCTACCTCGTCTCCGAGCCGGAGACGCCGGAGCTCGCGCTCGCGGCCGTCGAGGGCGGCGCAGACTCCGTCGAGCTCGGCTTTCCCTTCTCCGACCCTCTCGCGGACGGCCCCGTCATCCAGCGCGCGTCCGAGCGCGCTCTCTCCCGCGGGATGACGACCCGCGCCTGCCTCGACTGCCTCTCGAGGACGCGCGAGCTCGTCGCCCGAGACCCCGTTGATCCCGATGACCTACGCCGCGATCCTCGAGGCCTACGGGTGGGAGCGCTTCGACCGAGACGCACGAGCCGCCGGGGCGACGTCGTTGATCGTGTCGGACGTCCCGGTCGGCCAGCGCCCGGAGCTGCGGCGCATCCACCTCGTCGCCCCGACCTCGACCGACGAGCGCATCCGGCTGGCGGCGAGCGAGACGGACGGATGGCTCTACCTGGTCACGCTCACGGGGACGACCGGGGCGCGCACAGAGCTGTCCTCGTCCATCGAGAGCCTCGTCTCGCGCGCCCGCACGCTCGCGGGCGACGTCCCCCTCTACGCGGGGTTCGGGATCTCGACGCCCGACCACGCACGCGCCGTGGGCGCGCTCGCCGACGGGATCGTGGTCGGCTCGCGTGCCGTGCAGATCGCCGAGGACGGGCCGGAGGCCCTCCGCGCGTACGTCGCCACCCTGCGCGACGCGCTCGACGAGCTCGACTAGGGACGGCTCGGCGGGCCCTACCCGCCGCGCTTGAGGGACACACGCCGCCCGCAGCGCTCACAGCGCTGGAGCCGCTCGGTGAGGAAGAACCGCCGGCTCTTGCTCACCTTGTGCCCGAAGAGGCGACAGCGCAGTCGGCTCATCCGGGGCTGAGATCGTTCGGGGCCGCACCGTCCAGAAGAACGAGAATGGTGCCAGGACCGGATGGAGCGGGTGTTCGCGTGTCCCTCGTTCGAGGGACGAGAGGGGCGTGACTTCCGCCGACACACGGAACGTGACCCGTCTCCTGCGCATCCTCCCCGTCGTCGCGGCCGTCGCCGCGCTCCTCGCCTCGAGCGCCGCTGCCTACAAGGTCGCCCGCACGCCGCTGCCGCCGAGCGGCGTGGTCGGCACGCCGTACTCGTTCACCTTCGGCACCGAGGGTGGAACAGCGCCGCATACGCTGAGCCTCTCCTCGGGCTCGCTCCCCCCCGGTCTCTCGCTCGCCTCGGACGGGAAGGTGTCGGGCACTCCGACGACGGCCGGCGACTTCAGGTTCTACGTCGAGGCCGTGGACGCGGTCGGCTCGCGCACCCAGGTGCAGTTCACGATCAGCATCACGACCAAGCTCACGATCACGGTCGACTACCTCCCCGTCGCCACCGTCGGTACCGCGTACTCGTACGCGCTCAGCGCCTCGGGTGGGACGCCGAACTCGTGGACGGTGTCGGCCGGCTCCCTTCCGCCCGGCATGTCCCTCTCCTCGACCGGTGTGCTCGCCGGCACCCCGACCTCCGTGGGTGCGTCGACGTTCACGATTCGCGCGAGTGACGGCACGCGCTCCGACACGCGCACGCTGACGCTCGAGGTCATTCGACCCCTGACGCTCTCCGCCTCATCCTTCCCGCCCGCCGTCGTCGGTCTGCCGTTCACGGCGCAGCTCGACGTCGGCGGCGGCACCGGCGGAACCACGACCACGTTCTCCCTCGCGGGAGGAGCAATGCCTCGCGGGCTCGTGCTCGACCCGAGCGACGGCGTGATCTCCGGGACTCCGCTGCAGGCGGGCACCTTCCCGCTCAGCATCGCCGTCACCTCGAGCCGCGGCTCGTCCGCGACGAGCACGCTCAGGCTCGTCGTCCGCTCCCAGCTCGGCTTCGTCACGACGTCGGTTCCCCGCGCGAAGGTAGGCAAGCGCTACGTCGCCCGCGTCGTCCTGCGCGGCGGCGTCGCCCCGACGACGATCTCGTCGACCAGCGTCTTCCCACCCGGCCTGACCCTGAACGCCGAGACGGGAGTGCTCGCGGGCACACCCCGCAAGGCCGGCACGTATCGCGTCACGCTCTCCGCGACGGACGCGTACGGCGGATCGACGCTCCGGCGCCTCACCATCGTCGTCGGTCGCTGACGACCGCCACGCGCAGGTCGTTCCGCCAGGGGCGAGCCGCCCGTTCCCGACGCAGGAGCGCCATTACAGATCCCGAAACAACGGGTGCTACCGTCACCGCTCTGGCTCGTGCTATCCGACGCGGTTCTCCGCCGCGTGCCCTGATCGAAAGGAGCGCCTGTGCGCCGTATCCGGATCATCGCCCTCTCGGCGCTCGCCATCGCCCTGGTCGTCGTGCCCGCCGCCTGGGCGCTCAAGATCGCCAAGACCCCGCCGCCGACCGGCTACGTCGGCCAGCCCTACTACTTCGACTTCCAGCCCGAGGACGGGCAGGGTTGCTCGCCGTACACGTTTCGTGTGGACTCCGGTGTGTTCCCGCCCGGTCTCTCGATCAGCACGGACGACGGGATCGTGACGGGCACGCCGACCCAGGTCGGCACCTTCCAGTTCTACCTCCAGATGCGGTCCTGCGCGGGCAACGCCACGGATAGCCAGTTCACGATCACCATCGAGCAGAAGCTGACGATCTCGACCAACAGCCCGCTTCCCGACGCCGCGATCGGCCAGCCCTACGCTCCGGTGCAGCTGACGGCAAGTGGCGGCACGGTCTCCTCGTGGGGCATCCAGTCGGGTGCGCTCCCGGCAGGTATGACGCTCACTTCAGCAGGCCTGCTCTCCGGGACGCCAACCGTGTCGGGCGTCTTCGAGATCGTCGCGCTCGCGCAGGGTGGCGGCAAGTCGGATACCAAGCGACTTGGCCTCACCGTGACCGCCCCACTCGTTCTCGGCGGGCCCGGCGGCGTTCCACCGAAGTCGGAGCCGGTCGCCCGCAACACCAAGGTCGGCGCGTCGTTCTCCTGGACCGTGCTGGCGACCGGTGGCGTCGGGACCGTACACGTACTCCACGCTCGATCCGCTCCCTGCGGGCCTCGTACTGGGCAAGGACGGCTCTGTCACGGGAACCTTCACGACCGCCGGCGTGTCGCTCGTGCGGTTCCGCGCAACCGACGCCAAGGGGGCGACGGACGACCTCCAGGTGAAGTTCAACGTCAAGGCTCTGCTCGCGTTCGCCGCCGGTCCGGCCCCGAAGGTCGGGAAGGTCGGATCGAAGTACGCGTGGCGTGTCCCGGTCACGGGCGCGAGCAAGACGAAGACGTTCCTCGCAAGCGGCGCGTACCCGCCCGGCCTCTCGCTCGACGAGGTGACCGGCTCATTGTCCGGCACTCCGCTCAAGGCCGGCTCGTACAAGATCAAGGTCTGGGTGCTCGGCGATCCCGGCACGCAGATCTCGAAGAGCTTACACGATCAAGGTCAAGCCGTAGGTTCGGTTCTGCGCCCGCCCGGCCTCGACGCCGGGCGGGCGCTGGACTGGCGTCTGCCACGATCGGCACATGGAGTCACTGCGAGGACGCCTTCTCGTCGCCGGCCCTCGGCTGGTCGACCCGAACTTCGACCGGACGGTCGTCCTGATCGGCGAGCACGGTGAGGAGGGCGCGATGGGCGTCGTCCTCAACAGGCCCACCGACCTCCTCGTGGCGGACGCAGCGGTAGCAGCTCGGGGCGCTCGTTGGCCCCGACGAACGCGTCCACATCGGCGGTCCCGTGCAGCCCCAGGCGATCGTCGTGCTCGCGGACTTCGTCCACCCTGACCGGGCCGGGGCGCTCGTGCTCGGGTCGATCGGGTTCCTTCCGGGTGAGGTCGACGACCCCGACGAGCTCGGAGAGCTCCGAGCCTGCAGGGTGTTCGCAGGGTACGCCGGCTGGGGAGCGGGTCAGCTCGAGGCCGAGCTCGAGGAGGATGCGTGGATCGTGGAACCGGGACGCCCGCAGGACGTCTTCACCGACCGCTACGACCGGCTCTGGAGCGACGTCCTGCGCCGACGAGGCGGCCGGGATGCGGTTCTGGCCTTGCTTCCACCGGATCCCCGCGTAAACTGAGGGGAAGGGGTCGACTGCCGGAGTGAGAACTCCGCATTGCCGAACGTAAACATTTCGTTCGGACGCCCCACAAGGGAATGACAACACCGTCCTAAGCGTTCAGACTATGTGAGAAGCGCCGCGCCCGCGTCTGTGTGCGCGCAGGTGCGATCCCTCCGGGAGAACAGAACCCCACGTGGGCCACACGGCTGCGTGCGTGCGAAGACGAAACGAGGAACATGGAGACGACCACGCTCATCGATATACCCGCCCTGGACGCCTTCGTCGCCGACGCTGAGGAGCGCGGACGCGTGGAGGCAGCCGAGCTCGAGGCGCTCGCGCTCGAGCACGACCTCGACGACGAGGCCCAGACCGCTCTGCTCGCGCTCCTGACCGAGCGCGGCGTCGAGACGCCCGCGTCCGACGAGGACGACGACTTCGAGCTGGATCTGACGCCCAGCTCCGGGCCCGCCACGACAGACTCGCTCGGCCTGTTCCTGTCGGAGATCGGCCGCTACCCGCTGCTCACCGCCGCGGAGGAGATCGCACTCGCCAAGCGCGTCGAGCGCGGCGACCTCACGGCGAAGGAGCGGATGATCAACTCGAACCTGCGCCTCGTCGTCTCGATCGCGAAGCGCTACCGCGGGCACGGCGTGCCGTTCCTCGATCTCATCCAGGACGGCGTGATCGGGCTCAACCGCGCGGTCGAGAAGTTCGACTGGCGCAAGGGCTACAAGTTCTCCACCTACGCCACGTGGTGGATCCGGCAGGCCTGCCAGCGCTCCGTCGCGAACCAGTCCGCGACGATCCGCGTGCCCGTGCACGTGCAGGAGCGGCAGCAGAAGCTGAACCGGGCGCGTCAGCGCCTCGAGGTCAGCCTCGGTCGCCAGCCCACGATCGACGAGCTCGCCAAGGCCACCGGGCTCAAGAAGCATCACGTCGAGGAGGCGCTCGAGGCCGTCGAGGCGTCGGTGTCGCTGAACCAGGCAGTCGGGTCGGACGGCGACGGCGAGCTCGGCGACCTCTTCGCCGACCGCACGGCGGTCGATCCGGTCGAAGAGGCCGACGAGACGATGCAGCGCGAGCGGGTTCGCACGGCCCTCGCCGGTCTCCCCGAGCGGGAGCGGCGCGTGCTCGAGCTGCGCTTCGGCTTCGACGGGCAGGAGTCGCTGACCCTCGAGGAGATCGGCCGCCGGCTCCAGCTCACGCGGGAGCGGGTGCGGCAGCTCGAGAAGTCGGCCCTCACCCGACTGCAGCATGCGCTCGACCACGACGCGACCCCGCTCAAGCGGCGTCGCGACCTGGCCGACGCGGCGTAGTCGAACCGACACGATCGGAGGCTCAGCGGGGCCTGCTTGCGCAGGCCCCGCTGAGCCTCGCGCTCACAGTGGAGGAGCTCCGCCGACTGGTGGGCGCTGTCGAGCTCGACCTCGTCCCCACGCGCTGGCGGTCGCGTGTGCGAGAATCCGTTGCGTGAGCAAATACTTCATCGTGAGGCCGTGATGGAGCTCGGCCTGTACTCGTTCGCCGAGGTCCCCCTCGACGGCGATCGCTCCCGTGCCGCGAAGCTCCGGCTCGACCACCTGCTGGAGGAGATCGTCCTCGCGGACGAGCTCGGGCTCGACGTGTTCGCGGTCGGAGAGCACCACCGGCCCGACTTCGCCGTGTCGGCGCCCGCGGTCGTGCTCGGCGCTGCGGCGGCGCGGACGACCCGCATCCGGCTCTCGAGCGCCGTCACCGTTCTCGGCTCGGACGACCCGGTGCGCGTGTTCCAGGACTTCTCGACGATCGATCTCCTCTCCGGCGGACGCGCGGAGATCATGGCCGGGCGCGGCTCCTTCATCGAGTCGTTCCCGCTGTTCGGGCACGACCTGCGTGACTACGACACGCTCTTCGCGGAGAAGCTCGAGCTGCTGCTCCGTCTTCGGGAGGCCGAGCACGTCAGCTGGAGCGGCAGCCACCGCCCGCCCCTGGAGCACCGAGGCGTGTACCCGCGACCGATCCAGCAGCCCCTCCCCGTGTGGGTCGCCGTCGGCGGGACGCCCGAGTCGGCGCTTCGCACCGGCGCGCTCGGGTTGCCGATGGCGCTCGCGATCATCGGCGGGCTTGCCGGAGCGCTTCGCTGCCCTTCGCGGAGCTGCACCGGGAGGGCGCGCGGCGAGCCGGCCACACCATCCCCGCCCTCGGGATCAACGGCCACGGCTTCGTCGCGGACTCGGCGAGGGAGGCGTTGGACGTCTCGTTCCCCGCCGTCGAGGAGATGATGAACCGCATCGGCCGGGAGCGCGGCTGGCCGCCCATGACCAGGGCGTCGTACGAGGCGGCGGCGGGTCTGCGCGGAGCGGCGTACGTCGGCGATCCGGGCGACGTCGCCGCGAAGATCCTGCGTCCAGCACGACCTCTTCGGCCACGACCGCTTCCTGCTCCAGCTCAGCGTCGGTACCGTGGCTCACGACCGGGTGCTCCGCGCGATCGAGCTGTTCGCGACCGAGGTCGCCCCGCTCGTCCGCGCCGGGGTGGCGCGGACATCGACCGAGACCGCATCCGTGGGTTCACGGACGCCCGACCAGGGTCGTTCTGCGACGATCTAGCGCAGCGATCGAACACGAAAGGGGAAGCGCCGTGGCCGCCGAGACGCTGACGATCACCGACAACCGCACCGGGCAAGACCTACGAGCTGCCGATCGCGGACGGGACGATCCGACGCGACCGACCTCCGCCAGGTCAGCGCCGCGGACGACGACGGCGGGCTGATGACCTACGACCCCGCGTACCTGAACACGGCGTCGTGCCGGAGCGCGATCACCTACATCGACGGCGACGCGGGGATCCTGCGCTACCGCGGCTACCCGATCGAGCAGCTCGCCGAGGAGGCGACGTTCCTCGAGATCGCCTACCTCCTGCTCGAGGGCGAGCTGCCCACGACCGAGCAGCTGTCCGCGTGGGAGGAGGACGTCCGCTCGCACACGTACGTCCACACGAACATCGACGAAGTTCCTCGAGGGCTTCCGCTACGACGCCCATCCCATGGGGATGCTGCTCGGCGCCGTCGGCGCGCTCTCGACCTTCTACCCCGACGCGAAGGACATCGCCGACCCGCACAGCCGCTACATCCAGCGTGTGCGGCTGATCGCGAAGCTGCCCGACGATCGCGGCTGCGATCTTCCGCCACTCGCGCGGGCTTCCGTACGTCTTCCCCGCAACGACCTCGACTACATCGGCAACTTCGTCAACATGACGTTCGAGATCGGCGGACGGCACGAGCCCAACCCGGTGCTGCAGCGCGCGCTCGAGATCCTGCTCATCCTCCACGCCGACCACGAGCAGAACTGCTCCACCAGCGCGGTGCGCGGCGTCGGCTCGTCGCACGTCGACCCGTTCTCGGCCGTCTCCGCCGGCATCGCGGCGCTCTACGGCCCGCTGCACGGCGGCGCCAACGAGGCGGTGCTGCTGATGCTCGACGAGATCGGCGACAAGAGCCACGTCCCGGAGTTCATCGAGGACGTGAAGGCGGGCACGGGCCGGCTGATGGGCTTCGGCCACCGGGTCTACAAGAGCTACGACCCGCGCGCGAAGCTGATCAAGCGCGTGGCGGACGAGGTGTTCGAGCAGACGGGGCTCAACCCGAAGCTCGAGATCGCGCTCGAGCTGGAGCAGATCGCGCTCGAGGACGAGTACTTCGTCTCGCGCAAGCTCTACCCGAACGTCGACTTCTACTCGGGGCTGATCTACCAGGCGATGGGCTACCCGACCGACTACTTCACGGTGCTCTTCGCGCTCGGCCGGCTGCCGGGCTGGATCGCCCAGTGGGAGGAGATGCTGAACGACAAGGAGCAGAAGATCGCCCGGCCCGCGGCAGATCTTCACGGGCTACGACGAGCGGCCGTTCGTGCCGATGGCCCAGCGCGCGTAGAACGATCCTCCGGAGCGCTCCCGCGGGCGCCTGCTACGGCATGCGCTCGCGGGGGTGGTCCTTGTTCTCCTCACGCCACTGCTCCTCGTAGGCCTCCGCCTCGGCGAACTCGCGCTCGGTGCGCTCGCGGGTGGCGGCGTCCTCCGTCACGGGATGCTCGCCGACCGCGTTGCGCCGGCAGACCGACATGAACGCGATCACCACGAGCGGCACGGCGACCACCGCGAAGATGAGCCACGGGAACACGCAGCGAACCCTACAGATCGACGTGTCCCCGACGGCGACCGCAGCGGCTGTGCGAGACTGCACGCCGTGACCAGGATCCTCGTGGGCTACGACGACTCGGCGGCAGCGCGGCGCGCGCTCGATCGCGCGATCGCGGAGGCCGAGAGAGACGGCGCGCGCCTCATCGTCCTGTCGGTCTTCGAGGTGCCGCTCGATCCACAGGTCGAGCGCTTCTTCGGCACGCTCGACGACATCTCCGACTGGGAGGGTCAGCCCATCGCCCCGCCGCCCGAGCTGGTCGGGCTGCTCGCGGCCGCCCGGGACGAGGTCGAGGCCGCGGGACTCGAGGCCGACTTCATGTGGGCCGCCGGCGAGCCTGGACGCGCGATCGTGGATGCGGCCAGGGACGCGAAGGCCGACACCGTCGTGCTCGGCGAGCACCACCACGGGTTCCTCGCCGGACTGTTCGGCACGGATGTGGCGGCCGAGGTCGAGCGCGAGCTCGGCACCCCCGTGATCGTCGCCTGACCGTCCAGCGGCGACATCTGACGAACCTGTAGGCCGGCGACGGCTAGAATGGTCGAGAACCGGCTGTTCTGACGCTCGGCGTCGCGCTGGACCCTCGAGGAAGGGACGTGGACGGATCGTGCGCACCGCGATCGTCTCGACCTACCCACCGCGCGCCTGCGGGATCGGCGCCTTCGCGGCCGACGTGCGCAGCGCTCTGCTCGGGGTCGACGGGATCGACCGCGTCGAGAAGGTCGTCATCGTCAACGAGCCGTCACGTCCGCAGCGCCCGGGCTCGTCGGCGACGATCGCGCAGGGGTCCGGGGCGACTACGTGCGCGCCGCGCGGATCCTCGGCCGGCTCGACGTCGACGTCGTCCTGCTCCAGCACGAGTACGGGATCTTCGGCGGCCGCGACGGCGAGTACGTGCTCTCGCTCGTCGCGGAGCTCTCGCAGCCGCTCGTCGTGACGCTGCACACGGTCCTGTCGGAGCCGACGCCGCACCAGGCGAAGGTGCTCGCGGCGCTCTGCCGCCAGGCGGAGCTCGTGATCGTGATGACCGAGACCGCGCGAGCGCCTCCTCGTCGACGGCGGCACGTGCCCCGCCGGCAAGATCCGTGTCGTCCCGCACGGCGCGCCCACCGTGCTCGCGCGCGCGCGATGCGCACGCGGAGCAGCGCCGTCGATCGGCGCGCCGACCGAGCCCGACGACGAGCGGACCGCTTCCTGCTCTCGACGTTCGGGCTGATCTCGGCCGGGCAAGGGGCTCGAGACCGTGATCGCGGCGCTGCCGGCGATCGTCGAGCGCCACCCCGAGGTGCTCTACGTGATCGCCGGCCGGACGCATCCGGACGTCGCGCGACCGCGAGGGCGAGCGGTACCGGCTCGACGCTCGAGCAGGCGGTGCTCGACCTCGGCCTCGAGGATCACGTCGAGTTCGACGATCGCTTTCTGCCGATCGACGAGATCGCCGACCTGCTCGCCGCGACCGACGTCTTCGTGACGCCGTACCGGGAGCGCGAGCAGATCTCGTCGGGCGCGCTCACCTTCGGCATCGCCGCAGGCTGCGCCGTCGTCTCGACGCCGTACTGGTACGCGCAGGACATGCTCGCGTCGGGCGCCGGCACGATCGTGCCGTTCGCCGACCCCGCGGCGCTCGCCGATGCCGTCTGCGCGTACGTCGAGGAGCCGGAGCTGCTCGCCGCCGCCGCGCCGAGGCACGACGGATCGGCTCGCAGCTCGCCTGGCCGTCCGTCGCCGACGCGACGGCGGCGGTGCTCCAGGAGGCGGTCGAGCTCGCGCCGCGCCGACGCCGCGTCGCGACCGTCGATCCGACAGCGCGTGAGCATGCGCACCGATCATCTCCTCACGCTCGTCGACGACGTCGGGATCGTCCAGCACGCGAACGGCGTGATCCCGAACCGCTCGACGGGCTACTGCGTCGACGACGTCGCCCGCCTCGCCGTCGTCGCGCTCGAGCTCTCCCGCCGCGGCGACGAGCAGGTCTGGACGTCGATCCTCTATCGCTCGCTCGCGTTCCTCCAGGACGCAACCGACACCCGGGCCGGGATGCGGAACTTCATGGGCTACGACCGTCGCTGGCTCGACGAGCCGCACCTCGGCGACCACGTCGGTCGTTCGATCTGGGCGCTCGGCGAGATCCTCTCGACGGCGTGGGTGCCCGCGGTCGTCGGCCCGACGGGCCGGCTGCTCGACACGATCGTCGTCGACGTTCGCGGACGGACGCGTCGCTCCGCACCGGCGCCTACGCGGCGCTCGGCCTCGCACGCCTCGATCCGGACCGGCTCGCCCCGAGGCCCGGGCGCTGCTCGAGCGCGTCGCGGAGCAGCTCGCCGCGGCCCACGCCGTCCTGCGCGTCCGGCGGCTGGCACTGGTTCGAGGACGCGCTCACCTACGACAACGCGCGACTGCCGCACGCGCTGATCGTCGGCGGCGTCGCGCTCGGCCGCCAGGATCTGACCGAGACCGGCCTCGAGACCCTCCGCTGGCTCGGCGACGAGTCGGGCCTCGCCGACGGCACGCTCCGCCTGACGGGCCACGGCGGCCGACACCGCACCGAGCCGGCCCCGGGCCAGGGCGACGAGCAGCCGCTCGACGCGTCCGCGTTCGTCGAGGCGGAGCTGGCCGCGTTCGCCGTCACCGGCGATCCCGAGCACGCCCTCCGCGCGCAGCGCTCGTTCGACTGGTTCCTCGGCCGCAACCGCCTGCACCGGCCGCTGTACGACTTCGCGACCGGCGGCTGCAGCGACGGGCTCGGCGAGGAGACGACGAACGACAACGAGGGCGCCGAGTCGACGCTCGCCGTCCACCGCGCTGCGCTGCTCCTCGACACGGCCGGGCTGCCGGCCGTCCGTCGCGCACCGGCTGCAGGAGCCGGCCCTCGCATGAGCGCGCGCGAGCTCTTCACCGCGGCAGCCCGGCGAACCCGATCCTGACGGCGGAGGACTGGCCGTACGCCGGTCAACGCGGTCTTCAACCCGGCCGCGGCGCAGCTCGACGGACGACGACGGTGCTCCTCGCGCGCGTCGAGGACCTGCGCGGGATCTCCCACCTCACCGTCGCCCGCTCGGAGAACGGCGTCGACGGCTGGGTCGTCGACCCGGAGCCGCTGCTCTCGCCCGACCGCCGAGATCGAGAGCGAGCAATGGGGATTCGAGGACGCACGCGTCGTGTTCGTCCCGGAGCTCGGGACGCTGGGTGATCACCTGCACCGCCTACGGCCCGGCCGGACCGGCCGTCTACCTCGCGACGACCGAGGACTTCACGAGCGTCGAGCGGCACGGGATCGTCCGGCACCCGGAGGACAAGAACGCCGCGCTGCTGCCGGAGCGGATCGACGGCAAGTGGATCCTCTTCCACCGACCGAAGACCGAGTTCGGCGGCGCGCACGGCGAGATCCTGCTCTCCCGCTCGGCCGACCTCGAGAGCTGGAGCGCGCCCGAGCAGGTGCTGCAGACCGCGAGAGGGCGCGTGGTGGGACTCGAGCCGGATCGGGATCGGCCCACCGCCGCTGCGCACCGAGCACGGCTGGCTCGTGATCTACCACGGCGTCAAGGAGACGGTCGCCGGCAGCGTCTACCGGGTCGGGCTCGCACTGTTCGACCTCGACGAGCCGACCCGCTGCTCCACCGGCTCCCCGAGTGGATCCTCGGCCCCCTGGCCCCGTACGAGCGGAGCGGCGACGTGCCGAACACCGTCTTCCCGTGCGGTCTCGTGCACGACGCCGCGAGCGACGAGGTCCGGCTCTACTACGGCGCGGCGGACACCACGATCTGCCTCGCGACGGCGCTGCTCGACGACCTGCTCGCCGCGGTGCTCGCGGCGCCGACCTCCTAGGGGAGCGACCGGGCCTTCCGCGACGCCCGTGCGCGGCTCCGCCTACGTCTCGGGCGTCGCGTCCCGGGAGCTCGAGCGATAGGTCGAGTACGCGACGATGGCATGCAGGTCGTGCCTGCCACGCCCCGGGTAGAACCTGGCGGAGAAGGCCTCCCAGTCGAGCGGGGCGCCTGCAGTGAGCACGGGCTCGGGCTCGAGCTCCGGCTCGCCGGGAGCGTCACGCGCGCTCGCGAGCTCGTCGTGCAGAGCGCGGCCGAGCGCCCGCTCCATCCGCGACGGCACGCGCACGGCGGTCGGGCGTCCGCCGGCAGGGTCAGACATCGAGGCCGGTGCTGTGCTTCGCCGCGGCGCGCTTCTCCGTGCGGCGCTCCTTCAGCGTCTTCTGCTTCGGCTTCTTCGCGAGCTTCTTCGGCTTCTCCGATCCCTTCACGATGACTCCCTCCTGCCGCCGAGACGGCATCGCATGCGGATGCACTCAGGCCCGGTGTGGCAGTCGAAGAGGAGGAGCTCAGAGCCTCGGCGGCGTCCGCGCAAGGTCTACGCGCATGTGCATTGTCGCACAAATCCGGCGCGCCAAGGGGCGCGCGACCCCGAACGGGGCCGGAGGGAGCCCCTCCGGCCCTGCTCGCAGGTCGTGTCGAGGGCTAGGAGCGGCCGCGCTGCGCGTGGGTCGGGCGACGGCGACGCCCCTGTCCCGGGCGACCCTTGCCCTGACCGCTGCCGTTGCTGCTCTGCTGTCGGCGCGGCTCGGGGACGCGCATCCCGGATGCGCTGAACGCGTCGCCGTGCCCGAGGCTGACGGCGAGCTTGCCGACCTCGGCCTGCTGGTCGGGCAGGACGAGCGTGACGGCGTCGCCGGCAGCGGCCGGCGCGGCCGGTGCGGCCGGTGCGGTGCACGTAGTCGTCCTCGACCCGCGGCGGGTCGAAGTTGATCACGTGCGTGATGTCGTCGACGTCGAGGCCGCGCGCGGCGACGTCGGTCGCGACGAGCGTCGAGACCTTGCCCGACTCGAACTGCGCGAGCGCCCGCTCGCGCTGGTTCTGGGAGAGGTTGCCGTGCATCGCGACCGTCGGGATGTCGTGCTGGCGGGCGAGCTTGCGCGCCAGCTTGTCGGCGCCGTGCTTCGTGCGCACGAAGACGAGCGCGAGCCGCCGCTCGACCGAGAGCTGCTCGACCAGGCGGTCGAGCTTGTCCTCGGCGGTGACGGCGACGAACGCGTGCTCGATCACGCCGCGGCTCGGCCGCCAGCGGGCGCTCGGCCTTCACGTGGGCGGGCGTGACCGTGTAGGCGCGGGCGAGCTCCGCGACGGCGCCGTCGAACGTGGCCGAGAAGAGCATCGTCTGCCGGTTGGTCGGGGACGGTGCGCAGGATGCGGTCGACCTGGGGCTTGAAGCCCATGTCGAGCATCCGGTCGGCCTCGTCGAGGACGAGGATGCGGACGTCGGTGAGCGACACCCAGCGGCGCTCGATGAGGTCGTGGAGCCGGCCCGGCGTCGCGACGATGATGTCGGCCTGGCTCGCCTGCTTGGCCTGCGGGCCGATGCGCCGCGCCGCCGTAGACCGTCGTGATCCGCAGCCGCTTCGCCGAGGCGAGCGGGCGGAGGTCGGCGGTCACCTGCAGCGCGAGCTCACGCGTCGGGACGAGGACGAGGGCAGCCGGGCTTGCGCTCGGCGCCGGCGGTGCGCTCGACGAGCGGAACCCGAAGGCGAGCGTCTTGCCGGAGCCGGTCGGCGACTCGGCGAGGATGTCGACGCCGAGCGAGGGCGTCCGGGAAGCACGAGCGTCTGCACGGCAAACGGCTCGCTGATGCCCTGGCGGGCGAGAGCGTCGCACAGGGGCGCGCTCACGCCGAGGGCGTGGAAGGACTGAGACATGTTGGTGGTTCTCCTTACGGGCAGGTTCGAGAAACAAGAGACTCGAACACCTGAAAAGGAGGAACGAGAAGCTGGATCTCACAGGCGTCTCCATGACGCCTCGTGGACAACGGTAGCAGTCGCTTGCCGCGGCCCCCTGCGCGGAGGGGCGACTCGCGCGTTCGCGCCCGGCGCACGCCCACGCGCTGAGTCGACGCTACGGGCGCAGCTCGGTGAACCCCGCGGCCGCGAAGTCGCCGTCGAACGCCAGCGCCTCGGTGATGCGTCGGCGTCGCATGATGGCGAAGCTCGTCGCGTCGACGAACGAGTAAGGACGCTCGTCGTGAACTCGCAGCCACGACCACGCCTCGTCCTCGAGCGTTTGGTCGATCCGGTGCACGGTGATGCCCGGCGCGGCGAGAACACGGTCGAGCCAGCGCGTCGCCGTTCCGTGCCCGGAGCGCCGACGGAGGTACGTCCACGTCTCGGCGACGACCTGGTTCGACGTGCAGAGACGCTCCGACGAGTGGCGACCCGCCAGGACGACCGCCACGGCATGGTGCCCGTCTCGCGGCAGCATCTCTGCGATCCAGAACGAGCTGTCGACGAAGATCACGACTCGGCCAGGAACGGGCCGTACAGATACGGTGTCGATGTCATCGCGGGCTCCACGTCGGCGTTCTCGCGCGACAGCTCCAGGAGTGCCAGCAGCCCGTTGTCGAGCGGCCGCTCGGGCAGCCCGCGCTCGACGCACTCCCGGACGAGCGCGCTCTTCGACGTGCCGCGCGCGGCGGCCTCGTGCTCGAGCCGATCGTCGAGCTCGGGGTCGATCACGATGTTGATGCGTCGCATCCGGGCCATGGTTCCACACTCCTCAGGAAGGATGTGTAATGAGAGTGTGCCAGATCGTGCGCTCTCGCGGCCTCGACTGGCCGAGACGAGCCACCCATCCCAGGACGATCAGGTCGCGAGCACGAGCTCGTACGCCCGGAGGTAGTCGTCGACCATGCGGGCCGCCGAGAAGCGCTCGGCCGCCAGGGCCCGACATGCGGCCCGGTCGAGCGTCACGGCGCGACCGACGGCCGCCGACGGCCTCGCTCGACGTCGCGGACGAGGAAGCCGGTGACGCCCTCGTCGACGACCTCCGGCATCGAGCCGCGGGCGTACGCGATCACCGGGGTCCCGCAGACCATCGACTCGACCACCGACAGGCCGAACGGCTCGTCGAAGTGGATCGGGTGAAGCAGCGCGAGCGCGGTGCCCAGGACCTCGGCGCGCCGCTCCGGGCCGACCGAGCCGAGATAGACGACGCGGTCGCCGTCGACGTGCGGCTCGACCTGCTCGGCGAAGTAGCGCTCGTCCTGGACGATGCCGCAGAGGACGAGCCTGCGCCCCGCGCGCCGGGCGATCTCGATCGCGTCGGCGGTGCCCTTGTCGGGATGGATCCGCCCGAAGTGGACGAGGGCCTCGCCCCCGTCCCGGCGAACGGCAGCTCGGCGAGGTCGACGCCGTGGTAGACGTTCGCGACGTACGGGAGTCGACGGCGCCCTGTCCGCCAGCGAGATCGAGACGAACGCGGAGCGCGAGCGCTCGTACGCGGGCAGGATCGCCGGGTCCGAGAACCCGTGGATCGTGGTCACCAGCGGCGCGCGGGCCAGGCCGTCGAAGGCCAGCGGCAGCCAGTCGAGGTGGTTGTGGACGAGGTCGAACTCGCCCGAGCGGCTCGAAGGCATGCGCGACGTGCAGCGCCTCCCACACCCGGCCGTCGAGCGCGGCGTCCTCGGCGTAGCCGCCGGGGCAGACCCCGTCGAGCTGCGCCGGCGTCTCCGAGTCGAGCGTCGCGAAGAGCGTCACGTCGACGCCGCGCTCGTGAAGGCCTGCCGCCACGAGCCCGGCCACCTGCTCCCAGGGGCCGTAGTGGTGGGGTGGCGTCCGCCAGGCGATCGGCCCGAGGACCGCGACCTTCACGTTGCGCCGCGATCAGCGCGCGGCAGCAGCGCTCGATGGATCGATGAGCCGAGCTCCCGGCTCTGTCTGGGGGAGATCACGCCTTGCGACTGTAGCGCTCGCCGCCCCACGACACCCGGGCAGGCTCAGACGGGCAGCCAGAGCGCGTCGTCGCCGAGCGGCCGCCGCGCCGCGCGCGCCCGTCCGCGACGAGGTGCGAGCAGCGCGACCTCGGCGTCGGTGCGATCCGGTGCGTCGTTCCCGCGCGTCAGGAGCTGCGCCACCTCCTGCGTGGTGAGCCCTTCCGGGAAGAACGCGAGCAGCTCCCCGCGTCGTCGGGCACGCGCACGCCGCGTGCCGTCGGGGATGCAGGTTCGCGACGATCACGTCGTAGGCCTCGACCGTCTGCCAGCCGCCCGCCTCGAGCCGTCGGCCGTCGTGCTCGAACACCAGTGACGGCGCCGTGTAGCGAACCGGGCCGTCGCTCGTCGCGTGCTTGTCCTGGAGCTGGGTCGGCGAGCCGAGCGCGCTGCGGGCCTCGGCGCGGTCGCGCTGGTAGGCCTCCTCCACCTCGGGCGTGTCGATCGCCGCGATCGCGGCCTCCACGTCGATCCCGGCGACGCCGCGCAGCGCCTGCGCGATCGACTCGTCCTCGTCGAGCAGCAGCGTCGTGGTGAAGAAGCCGAGCTGCAGCGCGCGGAACGCGGCCCACTCCCGGCCCGGCGACTGGAGTCGCACCGCGACGATCGCGCGGCAGGAGCGACCGGTGCCGAGGATCCGCGCCCGCGGGTTCGGGAGCAAGAGGCATCCCGAACCGGCGGAAGCGGCGCGCGTAGCCCTCGGCCGAGCGGATCGGCGTGTAGCCGCGGTCGACGTACTCCTGCGCGACATCCGTGAGACCGATCAGCACGAGGCGCCAGTCGAGCTGGTCGCCGTAGCGCCACTCGAGCACGCGAAACGCGGGGTTCGCCGAGTAGCCCCAGGGACAGCCCGCGTCGTTGAACATCGTGACGCGGACGAGGGTGGCCATCGGCCCATCATCGCCGACACGGCCGCGCACCGCGGCACTGCGGCGCGAGAGGCGCGCGCGGCGCTAGCGTGCGCGGAGCGTCCCGCGACCCCGGTCGCGTCATGCCGCCTCGGGCAGCGAAGGAGAGAAGCGAGCACCAGTGCGTGAGATCGACGACCCTGCGTTCGACCGGCACCTCGTCTCGGATGCGTTCATGGCCGACCCGTACCCGGCGCTGCGCCTGCTGCGGGAGCAGGATCCGGTGCACTGGAGCGAGGCGCTCGGCGCCTGGGTGGTGACGCGCTACGACGACGTCCTCCGCACCTACCTCGAGGTCGAGACCTACTCGAACGAGGGGCGGCTCGCGGGCACGCTCGCCCACCTGCCGCCGGACGACCGAGCGCGGCTCGGCGTGTTCGAGGACTTCTACCGCGCGAAGGGGCTCGTGCACGCCGACCCGCCCGACCACACGCGCCTCCGTCGGCTGATCCTCAAGTGGGGCTTCACCCCCGCCCAGGTCGAGGCTCTCCGCCCGTCGGTCGTCGCCCTGGTCGGACGGCTGCTCGACGACGCGGCGTCCGCGGGCGGGATGGACGTGATCGACGACCTCGCCTTCGTGCTGCCGATGACGGTGCTCTGCGACCTGCTCGGCGTGCCGCAGTCCGACGGGCCGTTCTTCCGCAGCCTGGCCGACCGGCTGCTCGGCTTCCAGGGCCGCAATCGCCCCGACCTCGCGTCGCTCCTCGCCGCCCAGGACGCGATCGTCGAGCTCCAGGCCTACCTCGACGTGCAGGCGGCGCGCATCGCGCAGGGCACGGCGCCCGCGGACGGCCTCCTCGGCCGGATGCTCGCCGCACACGAGACGGACGACGCCCTCAGCCGTGCCCGAGCTGCTCAACACCGTCGGGACGCTGCTCATCGCCGGCCACGAGACGACGACGTCGCTCGTCGGCAACGGGCTCTACACGCTGCTCCGCCACCCCGACCAGTGGCAGGCGGTGCAGGACGACCCTGCGCTGATCCCCCAGGCGATCGAGGAGATGCTCCGCTACGAGAGCCCGCTCACGCGCCAGCCTCGCCTGCTCCGCGGCGACGCGGAGCTCGGAGGCCAGGAGCCTCCGGCGCGGCGAGACGGTCTTCCAGATGATCAACGCGGCGAACCGCGACCCGGAGCACTTCGACGATCCCGAGACGTTCGACGTCACGCGCCCGCGCAGCAGGCACCTCGCGTTCGGCCAGGGGATCCATTTCTGCATCGGCGCGCCGCTCGCCCGGCTCGAGGGCGCAGGTCGTCTTCGAGGCGCTCGTCGCGCGTTTCCCCGGCATCCGGCTGATCGACGAGAGCGCGGACTGGGTGGTCGACAAGCCGACCGTGCGCATCCTCCGCACCCTGCTCGTCGCGCTCTGAGCCCGACGCACGGCCCGATCCGTTACGGTCGGCGCGTGGATCGCGACGTCGTGCTCGTCACCGGCGGCAGTCGCGGGATCGGCGCGGCCGTCGCGCGGGCGGCGGCGCGCGCCCGGTGGGCGTGTGCCTGACCTACCGCGAGGACGAGACGGCGGCGGCTTCGGTGGTGGAAGAGACGCCACCGATGAGCGAGATCGGGCGGGCGACCACCCGGAACGCTCACCCAGCCCCGTAGCGCCAAAAGCCGGGCAACCCGTCGGGCGCCTCGTCCGCGTAGGAGGCGTAATCCTCGGTGTCCACGCGGAGGCGCACGCGGAACCGCGTCGCCCCGCCCGTTTCCCCCAGCGACCAGCGGGACACGTAGGTGCTCCCGCGGCGCACTGTCGTGGCCGCAAGGTCCGTCAGCGGGAGCCCCTGCTCGAGCTGGCTCAGGAAGGTGCTCCCGTCGCGCCAGAACCGCAGCGAGTAGTCGTCCTCCCCATCGCAGTCGACGTCGAGCAGGGCGACGACGGCGTCCATCACGCGGAGCCCTTCCACGGTCGTGGCCATCGTCACCGTGTCCGCGTCGTGTGAGATCCGGACGCGGCCGAGGTCGCCGTGGTTCGCCTGCGCGTCGCTGATGCGGTCACGGAAGACCGCAGCCCCCGACTCCGCGCTCGGAGCGTCTCCGAACGCGCACCCGCGCTCGCTCGCCGCGCCGGGTGCAGCCCCTTCGGGCGGAGCCCCGCGGTCATCGTCGCGCACGAGGGCCACCACGGCGACGATTGCCAGAAGCCCGCCCACGACGAGCGCGACCGCCACCGCCCGCCGACGCTCACTCATGCGGCCAACCTCATGACCCGATTCTGACGGTCTCGGCGACACGGGACGGGAGAGAGCGCGGTCCCGCGGCCTCTCGCGGAAGGGCGGCGGCAGGAATCGCGGGGAATCCGCCGACCCCGAGCGCTCACCGGAGAGCGTCCTCTCACCGGATCCGGGACGATCATGGGACGGGGCGCCCACTGGTCTTCCCACCGGGCACGCCGTTCCTCGCTGCGGGGCCGCCGGCGCGGCCACGGAGGCGGATCGCGTTACCCGACTACCGCAGGTGACGAGCGGAACGCCGCGCCCGCTCACGGACACCGCGCAGCTCGCGCTCTACCGCATGGTGCAGGAGGCGCTCGCGAACGCGCACAAGCACGGTGTCGGACACCGTGCGCCTCCGGATCGAGCATGACGCCGACGGCGTCTCCGTCGAGTCGATCAACCCGATCGGTGACGGAGCCCCACGAGCCGACGCGCCCGGCGAGACGGGTGGCCTCGGACTGGTGGGCATGCGCGAGCGCGTCGCTGCCGCCGGAGGATCGCTGCACGTCGGCCCTCAGGCCGACGACACGTTCATGATCCGCGCCCACATCCCCAACGCAGAGCACCCCCGATGACGATCCGAGTGCTTCTCGCAGACGACCAGGCGCTGATCCGCTCCGGCTTCCGCGTTCTCATCGACTCGGCCGACGACCTCGAGGTCGTCGGCGAGGCCTCCGGTGGCGCGGAAGCCGTCCGTCTCGCACGCTCGACCCGCGCCGACGTCGTGCTCATGGACATCCGCATGCCCGGCCTGGACGGGATCGAGGCGACGCGGGCGATCACCAGCGACGACGACCTCAGCGGCGCGAAGGTCGTGGTGCTCACCACGTTTGAGCTCGACGCCTACGTGATCGAGGCGATTCGCGCCGGAGCCAGCGGCTTCCTCAGCAAGAGCATCGAGCCCGCAGACCTGCTCGACGCCATCCGCACGGTCGCCGCGGGCGACGCTCTCCTCTCACCGAGAGCGACCCAGGCACTCCTGTCCGAGCTCGCAACGACCGCCGCCACGCCGTCGCTCCCGGACGAACGGCTCGACGCCCTGACCGCCCGAGAGCGCGAGCTGACGACGCTGGCGGCACACGGCCTCACGAACGACCAGATCGCCGAACGTCTCTTCCTCTCACCTCTCACCGTCAAGACGCACATCAACCGGGCGATGATGAAGCTCGCAGCCCGCGATCGGGCCCAGCTCGTCGTCGTCGCCTACCAGACCGGCCTCATCCGCCCCGGCGACACGATCGACTGATCGCGTTCGAAGGCTCGCACGTGCCGGCTCCGAGCCCGCCCTTGCTGCACGGGGCTGGCTGATCGTCCACCGGAGCACCCAGGACGTGCCGCCAGCAACTCCTGAGAGAGCCCCTCCAAAACGGGGCCTTCTCCTATAGCGGGGGCAGGATTTGAACCTGCGACCTCCGGGTTATGAGCCCGGCGAGCTACCTGACTGCTCCACCCCGCGACGTGAGGTGTTATCCTACCATCGGATCGTGGCTGTCTGGGTCTCACTCGCCGTCTTCGTGGTCGGGCTCACCGCCGGGCTCGTCTACGCCGCCATCCGCGGGCTCCGCCTCTGGCGGCACGCCAAGCGGACGAGCGCGACCCTCAGCGCGGAGACCGAGCGGATCGCGCGGGTCGCCGACGAGATCGCGGTCCAGCTGGACAAGGCGAATGCGAGCAGCGTGCGGCTCACCGAGGCAGCGGAGCGCCTGCGCGCCTCGGCGGCAGCGGCTCCAGGTGCAACGGGCTGCAGTCCTCGAGGCTCGGGCGACGCTCGCGCGGACCTTCTGGTTCCTGCCGGGGATGTAGCTCGGGCCTCCGGACGGGCCAGCGGCCCGTCGAAGGAACCCACCGGTCAGAGCCGCTCGATCAGCGTCGCCGTCCCGAGTCCACCGCCGCAGCACATGGTCACGAGGCCGAAGCGGCCGCTCCGTTCGCTCGAGCTCGTGCAGGAGCGTCGTCAGCAGGCGCGCGCCGGTCGAGCCGATCGGGTGGCCGAGCGCGATCGCGCCGCCGTTGACGTTGACCCTGTCCATGTCGGGCTGCAGCTCCTTCTCCCACGCGAGCACGACCGATGCGAACGCCTCGTTGATCTCGATCAGGTCGATGTCGTCGAGGGTCAGCCCGTTGCGCTCCAGGATGCGCCGGGTCGCCGGGATCGGGCCGGTCAGCATGATCACCGGGTCGACGCCGACGGTCGTCTGGTCGACGACGCGCGCCCGCGGGCGCAGGCCGAGCTCGTCCGCGCGCGGCGCTCCATCAGGAGGATCGCAGCGGCACCGTCGGAGATCTGGGACGAGTTGCCGGCGGTGTGCCTCCCGTCCTCCTTGAACGCCGGCCTCAGCGCCGCGAGCCCTTCGAGGGTGGTGTCCGGCCGGATCCCCTGATCGGCGGTGACGAGGCCGTCGGGTGTCTCGACCGGCGTCGATCTCTCGCTCGAACCTCCCCTCGGCGGCCGCCCGCGCCGCGCGCTGCTGCGAGCGGAGAGCGAACGCGTCGCACTCCTCGCGTGAGATCTCCCACTGCTCGGCGATCAGCTCCGCGCAGAGCCCCTGCGGGACGAGCTGGTGGCGCTCGAGCAGCTCCGGCGTGTACGGCGACCCGAGCTCGGCCATCACCGCCGCCCCGGCGGTGAACGGGAGGTGGCCCATGTGCTCCACGCCGGCGCCGATCACGACGTCGTGGACGCCGGCAGCGATGAGCGTCGCGCCGAGGTTGACGGCCTGCTGCGCCGAGCCGCACTGGCGGTCGAGGGTGAGGGCGGGCGTCTCGACGGGGAGCCCCGCGTGGAGCCACGCGTTGCGGGCGACGTTGTACTGCTGCTCGCCGAGCTGGTGCACGCAACCGGCGAGCACGTCCTCGACGAGTGCGGGATCGATGCCGGCCCGCTCGACCACCGCCTCGTAGACGTGCGCGAGAAGCGCGACGGGATGGACGTCCCGATAGGCGCCCTTCTCGGGATGCCCCCGACCGACCGGGGTTCTCACCGCCTCCACGATCACGACCTCACGACCCTGCATGCGATGCCTCCGACGTTGTGGACATCGAGTCCTACCGCATCTCCGGCCACCCTGGCGACGGGCGGGCGATTCCGGTGTCCGACACCGCGAACCGCGTGTCACGGGATCGCGCGCTGATCTCCCCAGGGCGAGTCGCGTGTGCACGCCGTCGTGTGGAGCGATTGCCACGAGACCGGCACGCATGCTGCTTGACAGGCCCGCAGTGTCTTACACCGTCCGCCCACCCTGCCCCGAGCGGCGACGACCGCGGGGGCCACGGCCGCATCCGGCCCTCCCACCGTCGCCGCCTGCCCATCCGACGCCGTAGCATCCACGCGATGTCTGCCGCACCCGCGCGCCCCGTGGATCTCGCTGCGCTCAGCGCCCTCGAGCGGCGAGTCCTGTGGCTCGCGGTGCGGATCGTGGATCACGCGAACCGTGAGCGGCCGAAGGGCGACCAGCTCAAGGTCGGCGGCCACCAGGCCTCGTCGGCGTCGATGGTGACGCTGATGACGGCGCTGTGGCTCGCCGATCTCGACGCGCGCGACCGCGTGAGCGTGAAGCCTCACGCTTCACCGGTGCTGCACGCGCTCGAGTACCTGCTCGGCCGCCTCGACCGCAGCTACCTCACCCGGCTGCGGGACTTCGGCGGCCTGCAGTCCTACCCGTCGCGCACCAAGGATCCATTCCCGGTCGACTTCTCGACGGGGTCGGTGGGGCTCGGGCTCGGCGGCGCCGCTGTTCGGCGCGCTGGCCGACCGCTACGTCGACACCCACTTCGGCACCTCCACGGGCGGGCGGTTCATCTCGCTGCTCGGCGATGCGGAGCTGGACGAGGGCAACATCTGGGAGGCTCTGGCCGAGCCGCTCGCGCGACGGCTCGGCAACGTGCTCTGGATCGTCGACCTCAACCGCCAGTCGCTCGACCGCGTGATCCCCGGGATCCGCGCCGCCGAGCTCGAGGCGCAGTTCCGGACGAACGGCTGGGAGGTGATCGAGCTCAAGTACGGCCGGCGGCTGCGCTCGGCGTTTGCGCAGGACGGTGGCGATCTGCTCCGCCGACGGATCGACGAGATGCCGAACGAGGCCTACCAGGCGCTCTTCGGCGCCCCCGACGACGTCGTCCGCACGGCAGTGCTCGAGCCGCTCGACCCCGACGAGCGCGCACACGTCCTGTCCATCCTGGACACGGCCGAAGGCGGCGCGGGACGCCTCGTGCGCGACCTCGGCGGCCACGATCTCGCCGACGTCCTCGCTGCCCTCCGTCGCGCCCGGGAGACGCCCGACCGGCCCACGGTGATCTTCGCCTACACGATCAAGGGCTACGGACTGGAGATCGCCGGGCGCCCCCAGAACCACTCCGCCCTCCTCGCCGGGCCCCAGGTGGACGACTTCCGCGCCGAGCTCGGGCTCACCCTCGAGACCGAGTGGGACGGGTTCGCCGCCGACAGTCCCGAGGGGCGCGTCCTCGCCGAGGCCCGGCAGCGGCTCGATCGCGGCCCGCGCTCGCCCGCAGCGACCCACCCGGTGCCCGAGCGGCTCAGCGACGCCGACCCGACTGCGCCGCTCGCGACACAGGCGGCGTTCGGCCGGATCCTGCTCGACCTCTCCCGCGTCGAGGGCGTTGGCGAGCGGCTCGTCACGATCTCGCCGGACGTGGCGGTCTCGACGAGCCTCGGCGGCTGGGTCAACAAGACCGGTGTCTGGGGCCCCGAGACGGAGCCCGTCTACGACGCGATGGACGACTCGCCGCTCAAGTGGCGCGTCGGACCGACTGGACAGCACGTCGAGATGGGGATCGCCGAGATGAACCTCGTCCTCGCCCTCGGCCAGCTCGGCCTCACCTGGGACTTCCAGCGCGAGCGGCTGTTCCCGATCGGCACGCTCTACGACCCCTTCGTGATGCGCGCGCTCGAGGGGATCGTCTACGGGACGTACTCCGGCTCGCGGTTCGTCGTCGTCGGCACGCCGTCGGGGATCTCGCTCTCACGCGAGGGCGGCGCCCACCAATCCCTCAACACCCCCGGGATCGGGATCGAGACCCCCGGTCTCACCTACGCCGAGCCGGCGTTCGCGCGCGAGCTCGAGTGGCTGCTCCTCGACGGCCTGCGATCGCTGCAGGAGCCCGACGGGGAGTCGCTCTACCTGCGCCTCTCCACCAAGCCGATCGACCAGACGCCCTTCGCGGAGCTCGTCGAGCGGCGCGGCGAGGAGGCGGTGCGCGCCGACGTCGTACGCGGCGGTTTCCGGCTTCGCGAGGCCGAGGCCGGGGTCGACGACCGCGTGGTGCTCGCGACCTGCGGCGCGATGGTGCCGGAGACGCTCGCCGCCGCGGAGCAGCTCGCCGCCGACGAGGGCGTCGAGGCGACAGTGCTCGTCCTCTCCAGCCCCTCGCGGCTCTACCGCGACTGGCAGCGCTCCCGCACCGCACCGCTGCGCGGCGCCGCGACCCCACCGCGCTCGCACCTCGAGGGTCTCGTCCGCACCGACGAGCACGGACTGCCCGTCGTCACGGTGATCGACGGCGCAAGCCACGCCCTGTCCTTCGTCGGCGCCGCGCTCGCCGCGCGCAGCGTCCCACTCGGCGTCGACGAGTTCGGGCAGACAGGCTCACAGCCCGAGGTGTACGCCGCGTACGGGATCGACGCGGCCGCGATCGCCACCGCGGCGCTGGTCGCGCTCGAGCCCTGAGCAGGGTCCGCCGTGGTTCCGCCGCAGGAGCTGTCCGGGTTTCCCCGGTCGACGCTCGCCGACGGCTGCGCGAGACTTCCGAGAGATGACCGACTCCGTTGAGAGCGGACTCGCGGTGCGGGCGCTCGCAGAGCCGCACCGCGCGGCCATCCTCGAAGCGCTTCGGGAGGCCCCGGACGGACTCGACGTGCCGGAGATGGCGCGGAGGTTCGCGCTGCATCCGAACACGATTCGGTGGCATCTCGGGCACCTCGCGGACGCGGGCCTGATCCGTTCCCGGCGTGTCCACTCCGGGCGTCCGGGCCGCCCTCGGCTGGTGTTCGAGGCCGCTTCGGAGGAGAGCGCAGGGACCGATGGGTTCAGGTTCCTCGCCACCATGCTGGCCGGGGCGCTCGCGGACACGACGGGAGGTGTCGGCGCCGCGGAGCGCACCGGGGAGTCGTGGGGACGCCACCTCGTCGACCGGCCCGCACCGACTGAGCGGACCGACGGAGCCGTCGCGGCAGACCGCGTGGTGGCGCTGCTCGCCGGGCACGGCTTCGCGCCTCGCCTCGTCGGGAGCACGATCGAGATGCATCGCTGCCCGTTCGCCGAGCTCGTCGAGCCCTACGGCGAGATCGTCTGCACCGTCCACCGTGGGCTGATCCGCGGGGCCCTCGACGAGCTCGGAGGCGCGGTCGGCCTGAAGGCGCTCGAGCCCTGGTCGCGGCCCGGTGTCTGCACGGCGGCGCTCGAGCCGCGCGCCTGATTCTCCAACGTTTTTCCTATCCGTATTTCTTACCGAGTGGGAGCGCGTGGAGCCCACGATGCAAGCCCCCGCCCGAGGCCCTTAGCGTCCTCCCCAGGTGGACGACCGGCGGCACACCGACGAGAGCACGAACCGGGGGATCTCCCGACGCTCGCTGCTCGGGCGCGCGCTCGCCCTCGGATCCGCGGGAGCGCTCGCCGACCTCGTCGGGCCGGCGCAGTTCCTCTCGGAGGCGGAGGCCGCGGCCGGCCCGTCGGCGGTGATCCCGGGCAACCCGCTCCGCGTGATGCCCGACCGCGACTGGGAGCAGATCTACCGCGACCAGTTCGCCGACGACTCGACCTTCGTCTTCACCTGCGCGCCGAACGACACGCACAACTGCCTTCTCCGCGCCCACGTGAAGAACGGGGTCGTCGTCCGCATCAGCCCGACCTATGGATACGGCAAGGCGACCGACGTCGACGGCCGGCAGGCCTCCCACCGCTGGGACCCGAGGATCTGCCAGAAGGGCCTGATCCTCAGCCGCCGCTTCTACAGCGACCGGCGCGTGAAGGCACCGATGATCCGCAAGGGGTTCAAGCAGTGGGCCGACGACGGCTTCCCGCGGAACGCCGACGGAACGCCGACGATGGACACGACGAAGCGGGGCACGGACGACTGGATCCGCGTCTCCTGGGACGAAGCGACCCGCATCGCCGCCGCCACCCTCGAGGACGTCGCGCGCACGTACAACGGCGAGCCGGGAGCCGAGAAGCTGCTCGAGCAGGGCTACGACCCGGCGATGGTCGAGGCGATGCACGGCTCGGGCGTCCAGGCGATCAAGATGCGCGGCGGGATGCCGCTCCTCGGCGTCGGGAGGATCTTCGGCTTCTATCGCTTCGCGAACATGCTCGCCCTGCTCGACCGGAAGCTCCGCCCCGACGTCGACCAGAAGGACGTCGTCGGCAGCCGCGCGTTCGACAACTACGCCTGGCACACGGACCTCCCCCCGGGGCACGCGATGGTCACCGGCCACCAGACGGTCGACTTCGACCTGTTCTCGGCCGAGCAGAGCGACCTGCTCGTGATCATCGGGATGAACTGGATCTGCACGAAGATGCCCGACGCGCACTGGATCGGCGACGCGCGGCTCAAGGGCACGAAGGTCGTCGTGATCAGCGCCGACTACATGCCGACGGCGAACAAGGCCGACGAGATCGTCGTGCTCCGCCCGGGCACCGACTCCGGCGTTCCTGCTCGGCGTCGCGCGGGAGCTGATCGCGAAGAACCTCTACGACCGCAGGCCGTGATCGAGCGCACCGACCTGCCGCTGCTCGTGCGGCTCGACACCGGGCGAGCGCCTCGACGCGCGAGACGTGTTCCCCGACTACGAGCTGACCGCCGCTCGAGAACGGCGTCGTCCTGAAGCCCGACGAGGAGATCAAGACCACCCCCCCGCCCCCGCCGTTCACCGTCGGCAAGCAGATCGTGCCGACCGAGCTGCGCGAAGCCTGGGGCGACTTCGTCTACTGGGATCGCGCGACGAACGGCCCGAAGCCGCGTGTCGCGCGACGACGTCGGAGCGAGGTTCACCGGCGACCCCGCGCTGCTCGGCACGTTCGCGGTGAAGCTCGTCGACGGAAGCACCGTCGAGTGCAGACCGGCGTTCGACCTCCTCAAGCAGTACCTGGACGAGACGTTCGACCTGCAGACCACGTCGGAGGTGTGCCGGACGCCACCCGAGGCGGTGCAGAGCCTCGCCCGGCAGCTCTCGGAGAACAAGGGGCGTGCGCTCCTCGCCGCAGGCATGGGGCCGAACCACTACTTCAACAACGACCTCTTCGGGCGCGTCCAGTTCCTCGTCGCCGCCCTCACCGACAACGTCGGCCACATCGCGGGCAACGTCGGCATCGTTCGCCGGCAACTACAAGGGTTCGCTGTTCCAGGCCATGGGCCAGTGGATCCTCGAGGACCCGTTCGACATCGAGCAGGACCTGACCAAGCCCGCGCGCGTCAAGAAGTACTACAAGGCCGAGTCCGCCCACTACTGGAACTACGGCGAGCGGCCTCTCGAACAGCCCGAACGGGACGCTCACCGGCAAGAGCCACATGCCGACGCCCACGAAGCTGATCTGGTTCGGCAACTCGAACTCGCTGCTCGGCAACGCGAAGTGGTCGTTCGACGTCGTCAAGAACACGCTCCCCCGCCAGGACGCGATCTTCTGCAACGAGTGGCACTGGACCAGCTCGTGCGAGTACGCCGACATCGTCTTCCCGGCGGACTCGTGGGCCGAGTTCAAGCTGCCCGACATGACCGCGAGCTGCACGAACCCCTTCCTGCTCGCGTTCCCCACGACGCCGCTCGAGCGGATCCACGACTCGCGCTCCGACTACGAGATCCTGGCGCTGACGGCGGAACAGCTCGGCAGGAAGACCGGGATCGGGGCGATGGCGGACTACTGGCAGCGGCGTCCTCGACGGCGACCCGTCGCCGTACCTGCAGCGCGATCCTCAACGGCTCGAACATCATGCGCGGCATCCGCTACGACGACCTCCACGCGAGCTGCAAGGACGGGCGTCCCCTTCCTCGTCAACGCCCGCACGTACCCGCGCACCGCGGGCTGGGAGCAGCGCAAGGAGGACAAGCCCTGGTACAACGCCACCGGCCGGCTCGAGTTCTACCGGCCCGAGGTCGAGTGCCGGGAGGCCGGGGAGTCGCTGCCGGTGCCGGCGCGAGCCGGTCGACGCGACCTTCTACGACCCGAACTCGATCCTCTCGAACGAGAAGCATCCGTCGATCACCCCGAAGGGCCCGGAGGACGTACGGCGAACCCGAGTCGCAGGTGGACGTCGAGACGCGCCAGTACCGGAACGTCGTGCGCACGTGGCAGGAGCTCAAGACTCCGAAGCACCCGCTGACCGAGAACGACGACGCCTACCGCTTCGTCTTCCAGACCCCGAAGTACCGCTGGGGCGCGCACTCGACGGCAGTCGACTCCGACTGGATCGCGATGCTCTTCGGTCCGTTCGGCGACCCGTACCGACGCGACCCGCGCACCCCGTGGACCGGCGAGGCGTACACGGAGATCAACCCCGCGGACGCCACGCGAGCTCGGGCTGAAGCGACGGCGACTACATCTGGCTCGACGCCGATCCCGAGGATCGCCCGTACCGAGGCTGGACGACGGACGACCCGTACTACGAGGTCGCCCGGGTGATGATGCGCGTCCGGATCTACGCGGGCATGCCGCGCGGCGTGATCCGCACGTGGTTCAACATGTACGCGGCGACGCCGGGAACGGTGCAGGCGCAGAAGGACGGCCCGGGCGGCCCTGCGCACAACCCGGACACGCGGCTACGTCTCGCTCTTCCGCCACGGCAGCCACCAGTCCGGCACGCGCGCCTACCTCCGCCCGACGCAGATGACCGACTCGATGACCGCAAGGCGTACTTCGGGCAGACGATCGGCACGGGCTTCGAGGCCGACGTCCACTCCGCCGTCGGGCGCGCCGAAGGAGGCGTTCGTCAAGGTCGAGAAGGCCGAGGACGGCGGCGACGAGCGGCGGCGGCGAGTGGCGCCCGGTCGACGCTCGGCCTCCGCCCGGACGCGCCGTCCGAGGCGATGCGGGCGTACCTCGCCGGGCGAGTTCGTCACGCGGAAGCGGGGAGCTGAGCCATGGCGAAGGTGCGCAACTGGCAGCTCGGACGCGACATGGAGTACCCGTACGCGGGCGCCCGCCCGAAGCGGCAGTTCACGATGATCATGGACACGAACAAGTGCATCGCCTGCCAGAGCTGCACGATCGCCTGCAAGAGCACGTGGACCTGGGGCAAGGGCCAGGAGTTCATGCTCTGGAACAACATCGAGACGAAGCCCTTCGGCTTCTACCCGACGGGCTGGGACGTCAACGTCCTCGAGCTCCTCGGCGCAGCAGGAGTGGGAGGGCGACATCTACACGGGCCAGACGATCTTCGAGGCCGCCCCGGACGGCGAGCGCGTGCTCGGCTGGACGCCCGACGAGGAGGACTGGACCCATCCGAACATCGGCGAGGACGAGCCGACCGGGGAACGCCGCCGAGACGACCGTACATCCCGGACGACGCCGCACTCGATGATGTGGATGTACTACCTCCAGCGCATCTGCAACCACTGCACCTACCCGGCCTGCGTCGCCGCCTGCCCGCGCGAGGCGATCTACAAGCGCCCCGAGGACGGCGATCGTCCTCGTCGACCAGACCCGCTGCCGCGGCTACCAGGAGTGCCTCACCGCCTGCCCGTACAAGAAGACGATGTTCAACCTCGAGACGCGCGTCTCCGAGAAGTGCATCGGCTGCTACCCGAAGCTCGAGCAGGGCCTGCAGACGCAGTGCACGACGTCGTGCATCGGACGTCTGCGCCTGACCAACTACCTCTCGGCGCCCGGACGAGATCGACCCGCGCAAGCCCGCCGACTTCCTCGTCCACGTCCGCAAGATCGCGCTGCCGCTCTACCCGCAGCTCGGGCTCGAGCCGAACGTCTACTACATCCCACCGGTGCACGTCCCGACGAAGTACCTGACCAGATGTTCGGGCCGGGCGTCGAGCAGGCGATCGAGATGTACCGGAACGCGAAGGACGACCCCGAGCTGCTCGGCCTGCTCATGCTCTTCGGCGTCGACCGAGCGGATCATGCGACACCTGGGACGTGACGGGCGGGGTCGCGCGCGCCTACGACGAGGCACGGCGAGGAGATCGTCGCCGTGCCCCTGCGCGAGCCGACGTTCGTCCGCAAGCTTCGAGTTCACGACGCGAGGTCGCGGGCGAGCCCGTGACCGGATACCGGCACAACACGTGAGGCTGATGGCACGAGAACGAAGGTCACCCGCAGGGACGCGCTGCTCTACGGCAGGGACGGTCGGAGCCGTCGGCGCGGGCGCGCTCGGCTTCGCGGGCGTCATCGGCCGGTGAGCGAGGAGGACGCGCCGGCGGCGACCACGCTGGTCGCCGATCGTCGCGCCTGCCCCGGCGCTTCCGCCGACGATCCGCGAGGCGGCCGCCTGGGACGACACGCCGGAGCGTCGTCGTCCCGCTGCTCGCCCAGCAGCTCGCGCCGCCTCCTGGACAACGCCGGCGTCGCGGATCTCCGACGTGCGCGCGCTCCACAACGGCAGCCGCCTGGCCTTCCGGCTCGAGTGGGAGGACGACGTCGGTCGACGACCTCGACGGGATCGGCGCCTACCACGACGCCGTCGCCGTCAGGTTCCCCGCACCCGTGGCGCGAAGCCCCCGCCGATCACCATGGGCGCACCAGGCGAGCCCGTCGCACATCCTCCAGTGGCGCGCCACGTGGCAGCGCGACATCGACTCGGACGGGAAGACCGGCGTCGACCAGATCTACCCGCGAGGTCGTCCACGACGTGATGCCCGACGACGTGCTCCCGCCGGAGACGGCGCAGCTCTACTGGGTCGGCCGCGAGGCGGGCAACCCGCTCTCGCTGAGCACGAGGACGACGCCGGTCGAGGAGGTCGTCGCCGAGGGCTTCGGCTCGACGACCCACGCGACGACCGAGGGCACCCTCGGCCGTGGGCTCCACGACGGCTCGTCGTGGCGCGTCGCGCTCGGCTATCCGGCCCTCGACGGCGCCGCGGCTCCGCCCGGCGCCGCGGCCTTCGCCGTGTGGCTGGGCAGCCAGGACAACCGCGGAGGCCGCAAGCACTACGCCGACTGGGTCCCGGTGCGGGTCGCGGGGGCGTCGTGAGCGTCGCGACCGCGGCCGAGCTCCGCTCGGCCTGGCTGCTGCGACTCCTCGCGCTCGCGCTCGCACCTCCGTCTCCGCTCGACGAGGCGATGCTCGACCTCGGCCGCGCCCTGAGCGCCGAGGAGGACGAGGTCGACGTCGGGCGTCTCGTGGCCGCCTTCGAGAGGACGTCTCCGGAGGAGCGCGCGACGACCTACCAGCTCCTCTTCGGGGGCAAGGTCGCGATCGCGCCGTACGAGTCGAGCTACGAGCGCGACCCCTTCCGCCAGGCCCGCGTGATGGCGGATGTGGCGGGCTTCTACCGGGCGTTCGGCGCGGAGGCGCACGGGCCGACGGCCGAGCGCCCCGACCACGCCGGAACCGAGCTCGAGTTCCTCGGACTGCTGGCCGAGCGCCGCGTGGCCGCCCTCGACGCAGGCGCGGTCGACGAGGCGGAGCGCATCTACGAGATCGAGGACGCCTTTCTCACGGATCACGCCGGACGCTGGCTGCCGGGGTTCTTCCGCGCCCTCGCGATCGCGGATGCGGATGGCCCGTTCGGCGCGCTGGGGCTCGTCGGCGAGCAGGTGCTCGCCGCGGAGCTGGTCGCCCGTGGGTTGACGGACATCCCGATCGTCCGGCTCGACAGGGGTCAACGTACGTCCGTCGAGCAGGACGAGCTGCCGTGCGCGTCAGGCGACGCTGACGTGTCCGACCCGGCTCCGACGCGGGGGCGGGGGTCTCGGTGAGCATGGACTCGAAGTCCACGCGCGAGCTCGCGCGAGTGGCCCTCGAAGGCGTGACGATCGGCGAGGTGGTCACGGTGCGCGGGCGGGAGCTCGGGCCGGACGCACGCGTTCGCGACGCCCGCGATGCGTTCGCGAGCGCCTCGATCCAGGTCCTGCCGGTGCTCGATGCCGGCCGCCGCTACCGCGGTGCGATCCCCCGCGCGACCGTGGTCGAGGAGCTCCACGACGACGCCCTTGCGCTCCCGTTCGCCGGCGACGTCCTTCCCGTCGCGCCGGCCGACCTCGACGCCGAGCAGGCGCTCCGCCTGATGGACGAGACGCAGGCGACGCGCCTGGTCGTGGTCGGTCCGGACGGCGTGTACGTCGGGCTCGTGTGCCTCCGCACCGACCGGCAGCGCCTCTGCGTGGACGCCGAGTGCCACCTGGTCGAGCCGAGGGCCGTCTGAACCGGAGGGACGGGCCGGAGGAGGCTCGAACCACGCGATCGGAGGTCGTCGACGGGTGTGACCGTCGACGTGCGGACCGCGTCACGCAGTCGCTGCCAGCAGGCCCTGGACGTAGCCGATCGCGTGCAGGCGACCGAGCGTCGGATAGCCCGGCACGGCGGCCGTGTCGCCCGGCGAGCGTCGGCGAGTGGTCGGTGCGCAGCGGCGCGTCGACGCCGGCCTCGAGGTAGGCGCGGATGCACGCGGCCATGTCGGTCGGGCCCTCGTCGACGAACGTCTCCACGAAGCCGCTCGGGCGTGCCGCGGACGTCGCGGAAGTGGACGAAGTGGATCCGGCCCGCTGCGCCGAAGCGGCGGATCGCCGCCGGGAGGTCGTCGGTCATCAGCGCGACGTTGCCCTGGCACATCGTCATCCCGTTCGCGGGGCTCGGCTGCAGCGCGAAGACGCGGTCGTAGGCCTCGAGCGAGCGTGATGATCCGGCCGATCCCGCGCACCGGCGAGAGCGGCGGGTCGTCCGGGTGCAGCGCGAGCCGCACGCCCGCCTCCTCGGCGACCGGGACGACGCGCTCGAGGAACCACGCGAGCGTCTCCCAGAGCAGCTCCTCCGCGACCGGGCGCGCCCGGGCGGCGTCGCCGCGCCGTCCCACACCGACGCGTCGAACGCCGTGACCGCGGCCCCGCCGCGGCCCGGCGAGCGCCGGCGACGTCCGCGACCACGAGCACGACCGGCCATCCAGTTGTAACACCACACCTCGATCCCGAGCCGCCCCATCGCGCGGATCAGCTCGAGCACCGTGCTCGAGCTCCTCCTCGCGGCCGGGGAGGCCGAGCCGGAGGCGATCCATCGGCGGGTTGTCCTCGATCACGGTGAGCCGGAAGCCGGCGTCCTCGACCTGCTGCCGGTAGAGCGCGAGCGGCCCGTAGCGACCAGGGCTGCTCGGGCGCGTGCGCGCGCCAGTCGACGAACCCGCGCGGCAGCACGCCGACCGCCTCCTCGATCCCGAGCTGGCGCAGCTGCGCCCAGGCATCGCACGGGCCGGGGCTCGAGCAGGATCTCGGCGAGGCGGAGCACAGCCGCGCTACTCGACGTCGTCCGGCGGCTCCTCGTCCTCGGCGAGGCCGCCGCTGGAGCACGGAGCGCGAGAGGACGCCGACGAGCCGTCCGTGCTCGATCACGGGCACGCGCTCGGCGTCGTTGCTCCTCGAGGAAGTGGAACGCCTCGTCGAGGGCGACGTCGGCGTCGATCGTGTAGTACGGCGGCTCGGCGAGAGGGCCGATCGCGGTGCTGCGCGGGTCGAGCCCGGGCGCGACGACGCGCGCCACGAGCGTCTTGCGCGTGAGCACGCCGGTGAGCGCGCCCGTCGTCGTCGACGACGTACACGGCGCGCACCTCGGGCGGCGTCAGCACCTCCCCGGCCTCCTGCGCCGACGCCGTGCTCGGGAGCGAGCGCGGCTCGGTGATCATCGCGTCGCGAACGCGGCTCATCAGGGGTAGAGCCCGCGGGCCTCGAGCGCCGTCGCCACCTCGTGGATGCCGGCCACGAGCGCCGCCGTGCGCAGCGAGAGGTCGCGCTCGTGGGCGATCGCCCACACCCGGTCGAAGGCGTCGTTCAGCTTCTCGGCGAGCTTCGCGCGGATCTCGTCGCGTCCCCAGAAGAGACGGCCGAGGTCCTGCACCCACTCGAAGTAGGAGACGGTGACGCCGCCGGCGTTCGTGAGGATGTCGGGCAGCACCGGGATCCCGCGCGCGCGCAGGACGGCGTCGCCCTCGAGCGAGGTCGGGCCGTTGGCGCCCTCGGCGATCAGACGGCAGCGCAGGCGCCCGGCGTTGTCCTCGTGGATCTGGTCCTCGCGCGCGGCGAGCACGAGGATGTCGCACTCGAGCTCGAGCAGCTCCTCGTTCGAGATGCGCTGGCCGGGCCAGTCCGCAAGCGAGCCGTGCTCCCTCGCGTGCTCGCTCATCGTCGGGATGTCGAGCCCGGCCGGGTCGTAGATCGCCGCCGGAGACGTCCGAGACCGCGATCACCGTCGCGCCGCGGTCGACGAGCTCCTGCGCGGCGATCCCCCCGACGTTGCCGAAGCCCTGCACGACGCAGCGCTGCTCGGCGAGCTTCCAGCCGAGGCGCTCGCAGGCGCGCGCGACGACCATCACGACGCCGGCACCGGTCGCCTCGTGCCGGAACACGGAGCCGCCGATCGAGATCGGCTTGCCGGTCACGATCTCCGGCACCGCGTGGCCGCGCTGCATCGAGTACGTGTCCATCATCCAGGCCATCGTCTGCTCGTTCGTCGCCATGTCGGGCGCCGGGATGTCCTCGCGTGGGCCGATCACCGGCAGCAGCTCGGACGTGAAGCGCCGCGTCAGCCGCTCGAGCTCGCTCTGCGACATCGCGCGCGGGTTGCAGCGGACGCCGCCCTTCGCGCCGCCGTAGGGCAGGCGCAGGAGCGCGCACTTCCACGTCATCCACACCGCGAGCGCGGCGCACTCGCCGAGCGTCACCTCGGGGTCGAAGCGGATGCCGCCCTTCGTCGGCCCGAGCACGCTCGAGTGCTGCACGCGGTAGCCGGCGAACACGGCGCGCGAGCCGTCGTCCAGCCCGATCGGGCACGACACCATGATCGAGCGCTCCGGATGCCGCAGGCGCTCGGCGATGCCCGGGTCGACGTCGGCGTGCGGGACGGCCTGGTCGAACTGGGCGATCGCCGTCCGGTAGAGCGGCGTGTCGTACTCGAGGTCGTGAAAGCTCGGCACGTGCTCGGTCGATGCCATGGAGCGAGGAGCATACCGGTGGCCCAGGAGGGCCACAGCGCGCTCGGCTCGGCGCGTCCGGACGTGCTGCCAACGCGCAGCGAGCCTCTAGACTCCGGAGGCGCCGGGGTGGCGGAACCGGTCAGACGCGGCCGCCTTAAAAGCGGCTGTCCTTCGGGACATGAGGGTTCGAATCCCTCCCCCGGCATCCCGACTGTCGCCCGGCCGGTCGGCTCACTCGACGGCGTCGTCGAACACGATCTGCTCTGCCGGCGCCCGGTTGACGTGGAGCCTGAAGACGTCGGGCCGGTTGTAGTGCCCCGCTGCATCGAGCGTGTAGTGCGACGTGCGCGCCTCGCCGACGTCGATGTCGGCGACGAGGATCCCGTGCTCGCGATGGAGCGGGCCAGCGACGACCTTGCCTGCGGGGGAGACGACGACCGAGTCGCCGTCGTTGATCCAGTGGTCGGGCTCCCCGAAGAGCCGGTCGCGCTCGGGGAAGTCGTCCGGGACGTCGCGGGCCTGGAGCGAGCAGCCGGCGCCGATCACCCAGCAGCGGCCTTCGCTGGCGATGTGGCGCATCGACGCGATCCAGCCGTCGCCCTCGGCCCAGGTCGGCGCCACGTAGACCTCGACGCCCTGCGCGTAGAGGCTGTACCGGGCGAGCGGCATGTAGTTCTCCCAGCAGATGAGCCCGCCGAGCCGGCCGAAGGGAGTCTCCACCACCTGCAGGCCGCTCGCGTCGCCCGGCGACCAGACCATGCGCTCGGGGTTCGTGGGCACGAGCTTGCGGTGGCGGTTGAGGATCGAGCCGTCCGTCCCGATCGTGACGAGGGTGTTGAAGAGGCTGGCACGGCTGTACGCGGTGTCGCGCTCGTGGACGCCCAGAACGACCGTCGTCTGCAGCCGCGCCGCCGCCGCTTGCAGCGGCGCGAGGTCGCCGCCCGTGAGGTCGACGGAGGCGTCGAGCAGCCGCCCGTGGATCGTGCGCGAGAGGTCGTAGTCGCCGCCCGGCGCCAGGCGCCAGATGTACGCCGGATACCCGGGCACGTAGGTCTCGGGGAAGACGACGAGCGCTGCCCCGTCCGCGGCAGCTTCCTCGAGCGATGCCACCGCCCGCTCGACGGTCTCCTCACGGTGCAGGAGCAGAGGAGGGCGCTGGACGATCGCGATGCGGGTCGTGGACGTAGCCGTCTCCTCTCGCTCGCGGTCGGCGGGTGCCGCGATGCTACCGGTTGCCCGGCGCCATCGAGTCCGGCGAGAACTTCTCCGGCCCCTTGAACTGGTACGCGTCGAGGAAGGCGGCGTAGGCGACCTCGTCGAAGCCAGGGCAGAGCGCGAGCACGCCCTGGCCCTTGCCTCCCCCTCGGCGATCCACGCCCCGAGCGCGACGCGCTCGCCGAGCGGCGCGTAGGGCGCCAGCAGCGTGCCGTTCGGGTGCTCGTCGTAGAAGCCGCGCAGCGACGCCACCGTCGCCTGCGACACCTTCGGCCCGTACTGGATCGCGACCGCCCCGTGCTCGAGGTTGTGGATCACCCGAGCCTGCTCGAGCTGGTCGGTGTAGGCGCCGTAGATCGCCGTCTCGCCGTAGTGCGGACCGGCCGTCGGAGGGTCGGTCTGCCACTCGTCGCTGACCATGTCGGGAGTCTGGATCTGCGTGTGGTCGGACGCGTTCGCCGGCGCCTTGACGAGCCGCAGCGTGCACCCGGCCGCCTCGAGCGTCGTCCGCGCCTGCGCAGCGGCCGCAGGGTCGACGGCGGAGCTCCGCGTCGAGAGCCAGAAGACCACGGCGAGCGCGATGAAGCCGAGCGCTGCGACCGCGTAGAGCACGAGCCTCGCGGTGTTGCCCGCCTGAGGCTCGCTCGCCGGCTTCGGCTTCGGAGCACGTGCTGGTGGGCGCTTGGTGGCCATCCGTCGATCGTACCGCCGCGGTCTTGCCGTCCGGACTCCGCGCTACGGTCCCAGACCCCTGTGATCATCGCAGCCGTCCTCATCGGGCTCGTCGCGGGAGCCGGTCTCGCCTGGCTCCTGCTTCGGCCAGCGCTCGGGGAGCGCATCGTCCTGCGGCGTGAGCTCGACCAGCGCGCAACCACGCTCGGGGCCGTCCAGGCGGAGCTCTCGGAGGCGCGGGCGCAGGCGGCCGACGCCAGAGCGGACGCCGCTGCCGCGCATGCCCGGCTCGAGACGCTGGAGGAGAAGCTGCCCGAGACGGTCAAGTCCATCTCGGCCGAAACGCTCACCGCATCCCGTGAGGCGTTCCTCGCGCAGGCCGGCGAGCGCGTCGAGAAGACGCTCCAGCCGGTTCAGCAGCGGCTGGCCGACCTCCGCAAGCTCGTCGACGACACGGAGACGCGGCGGCTCGAGGACGGCGGCCGCCTCACCGCGCAGCTGGAGGTGCTCGCCGCCGGCACGCGGTCGCTCGCGGTCGCGCTCGGGAGCACCCAGACCCGCGGGCGCTGGGGCGAGATCCAGCTCGAGCGGATCCTCGACTTCGTCGGGATGCAGGACGGCGTCGACTTCACGCGCCAGACAGGACGCGAGGGCGGCCGGCCGGACGTCGTCGTCCACCTCCCCGGTGGGAAGAACGTCGTGATCGACTCGAAGGCGCCGTTCGACGCGTTCGAGCGCGCCGCCTCCGCCGCGACCGAGGAGGAGCGCGAGGCGGCGCTCTCCGAGTTCGCCCGGCGCGTGCGCTCCCACGTCCAGGAGCTCGGACGCAAGGGCTACTGGGCCCACGTCACCCCGTCACCCGACTTCACCTTCATGTTCCTCCCGGGTGACGCCTACCTCGCCGCCGCCGAGGAGCACGACCCCGAGCTGTTCACGTTCGCCTACGACCGCGGTGTGCTGCTCGCGACGCCACGCACGATCGTGGTGATGCTGCGCACGATCCGCGTCGCCTGGCAGAACGAGAACGCCTCGGAGAACGCGCAGGCGGTGCTCGCCGTCGCGGCCGAGCTGCACGACCGGCTCGGGAAGCTCGCCGACCACCTCGCGAAGGTGGGCCGCGGGCTCGACTCGGCGGTGAAGGCCTACAACCAGGCCGTCGGCTCCTACGGCTCGCGGGTGCTCGTCTCCGCCCGCCGCCTCGAAGGTCTCACCGCGTCGAACGAGACGCTGGCCGAGCTCCCCGAGGTGACCGAGCACGCGTCGGCCTCGTTGCAGCCGACGCAGCTCGAGGTGCTCCCGCGGGGCGCCGACGCCGCTTGACGAGCAGTCGCCGGAACAGCGCACGGCGCTCGCGCGTTGGCAATGATGGAGGGAACGAGGGGGCTGTCGGCCCCTGTGATCTGACGAGAATGGAGCAGCTGTGAGCGACGTCCGTGACGTGATCATCATCGGCGGCGGCCCCGCCGGGTACACCGCGGCGCTGTACACGGCGCGCGCGAACCTCTCGCCGCTCGTGATCGAGGGCTTCAACTGGGGCGGCCAGCTGATGATCACGAGCGACGTCGAGAACTACCCCGGCTACCCGGACGGCGTGATGGGGCCGGCGATGATGCAGGACTTCCGCCGCCAGGCGGAGCGCTTCGGCGCCGAGTTCGTGACCGACGACGTCACGACGCGTCGACTTCTCCGAGCGGCCGTTCCGCGTGACGGTCGACCGCGACGAGTACCGCGGCGAACACGGTGATCGTCGCGACCGGCGCGAGCGCCCGCCAGCTGGGGCTCGAGTCGGAGACGCGACTGCAGGGACGCGGCGTGTCCTACTGCGCGACCTGCGACGCCTCGTTCTTCCGCGACAAGGTCGTGGTCGTCGTCGGCGGCGGCGACACCGCCATGGAGGAGGCGACCTTCATCTCGCGGTTCGCGAGCAAGGTCTACCTCGTCCACCGGCGCGACGAGTTCCGCGCGTCCGCCGTGATGGTCGACCGCGCCCGCGACGACGAGAAGATCGAGCTCGTCCTCAACAAGACGGTCGAGGAGGTGCTCGGCGACGACAAGGTCACGGGCGTGCGGCTGCGCGACACGGTGACCGGCGAGACCAGCGAGCTCGAGACCGACGGGTTCTTCGTCGCGATCGGCCACGACCCCAACGACCGCGCTCTTCCTCGACCAGCTCGACCACGAGGCCGACAGCGGATACCTCGTCACCCGGGGCAAGTCGACCGAGACGAACGTGCCAGGCGTGTTCGCGGCAGGCGACGTGCAGGATCACATCTACCGGCAGGCGATCACCGCCGCCGGCTCCGGGTGCGCGGCCGCGCTCGACGCGGAGCGGTTCCTCGCCGCGCTGCACGACGCGGCACCGTCACGGCCGGCTGAGCGCCGACCCGGCCGCCTCGGAGGACTCGATCGACCATCGGTGATGACGCTCGCTGGACCGACCTCGTCGACCCGACCGAAGCCGAGCTGCGTCGCGGCTGCGCCGCGTCTCGACCCGGACGCGATCGCCCTGCTCGACGGCACCGGCGGGCGACGGACGCGACGCGCGACCCGTCCTCGAGGCGCAGGGCAGCGTCCTGTTCGGCCTGCTGCTCTTCCCGGTGCACCTCGACGACGAGAACCGGTTCGACTACCTCGAGGTCGGACTCGTCGCGACCGGCCGACCGGCTCCTGACCGTGCGCAAGACCGGCGTCGGCGGACGGCTCGCCGACGCCGGTGCAGTCCGAGCCGCCGGCGACCCCGACGATGAGCGCGGGCTGGCTCGATCCACGGGCTCGTCGACGACGTCGCCGACGAGCTATCTCGACCTCGTCGACGCGCTCTATCTCGAGATCGACGAGCTCGAGGACCACATCGACCAGCTGCCGAGCTCGACGACGCGTCACCGGCTCGCCGACCTGCGGCACGAGATGCTCCACGCGCGCAAGAACGTGACCGCGACACGCGCTGCCGTGCGCCGCGATGATCGACGGCCGGCTCGACATCGGCGACGAGCAGCTCTTCCCGAGGGAGGTCGAGTCGGCGTTCGCCGACACCTACGACACGCTCGTGCGGACGACCGAGGAGCTCGACGTGGCACGCGACCTGCTCGCCAGCGTCCGCGACTACCTGCAGTCGAAGATCGCGGAGAGCCAGAACGAGGTCGTGAAGGGCTCACCGTGATCGCCTCGCTCGTGCTCGTGCCGACGTTGATCACCGGCTTCTACGGCCAGAACTTCGCGGGCGTCTTCGGCGACCGGTTCTGGACCGTCTGGACGTCGCTGGGACTGATCGTCGGGACGACGCTCCTGCAGCTTGCGATCTTCCGCTGGAAGCGGTGGATCTAGAGCGCCCTGTCCGCGCTTCCCGGGGCGAGGCCCTGTGGCGGCTCGCTCCGGCCGGCCCGGCGGTGTTGGCGCTGCTGCTCGGCGTGGCCACGCTCGGGTCGAAGCCGCTCTGGTACGACGAGACCTACGACGCATACCTCGTCGGTCGCCCGTGGCGCGAGCTCCTCCACGTCGCGAGCCGGGGCGAGCCGGCGCAGGCGCTGTACCTCGTGCTCCTCAAGCCCTGGAGCGAGCTCGTGGGTACGTCGGATGCGACGCTGAGGATCCCGTCGGTCATCTTCGCGGCAGCAGCAGCGGCCGCGGTCACCGTGCTCGGACGGGAGCTCCTGGGTCGACGGGCCGGCCTCGTGGCGGGTCTGCTCCTAGCAACGAACGGGTTCGTCGTCGCGTGGTCCCAGCAGGCGAGAACGTATGCGTTCGCCGTCCTGGCGGTGACGGTCACGAGCCTGCTCTTCGTTCAGGCTCGCCGTGCCGGGTCCACGCGACGCTGGGTCGCCTACGGAGTGGCTGCCGGACTCGCGCCGTGGTGCCACTTCTACGTCGCGATCGTCGTCGTCGCGCAGGCGCTCACCCTCCTGCAGCGGCCGCGTCCCTCGCGGCGACCCGTCGGCATCGCAGGAAGCATCGCGCTGCTCGGTTGGCTTCCGCTGGCCGTGTACGTCGTGGACGGCACGCGCGAGAACGTCGAGTGGATCCCCTCGCCGACCATGGGTGTGGTCGCGGCAGCACTGCACCGACCGAGCGGCTCCAACCCGTTGCTGCTCGCGGCCGCGGCCGTCGGAATCGTGGTGCTCGTCCGGTCGCGCGGTGAGCGCGACGGTGGCTGGCGCCTCACGTTGCTGACCGGCTGGGTGACGTTGCCGCTGCTGGTCGGCGCATGTGCGGGCGTCTTTCGCCCGTTCCTGGTGCCGAGGTACGCGATCGTGATCGCGCCCGCGCTCGCCCTCCTCGCCGCAGCGGCGCTCGACCGGCTCAGCGACCGCCGGATCCGTGGCCCTGCGGTCGTGGCGTTGTTGATCGTCGGTATCTGGCAGAGCGTCGACTGGTATCGGCGCACGCCATCCGACTGGCGCTCGGCAGGAGCGCTCGCGACGCGGGCGCATGCGCGAGGGGCGACCGTCGTGCTGATCCCGCCCGGCGTACGAATCGCACTCGAGCGCTACGCGCCGGACGTCCCGCTGAAACGGGAGGCCTCGGGTGGGGAGCTGCTGACCATCGTCTCCGAGGGAGCGTCGGACGACGTCCCGGGCGACGTCGTCGCTCGCAGGCTCGTCGGGGAGAAGCCGTACGTGCTGCTCGAGCGCGTCGCCCTCGGGGACGACCTGCTGGCGCTGCGCTGGAGACGGCGCTAGCTCGTCGATCGAGAGGACGGGCAGAGATCGGCGAGCACGCACTCCTCGCAGCGCGGCCTGCGCGCGTCGCAGACCCGGCGCCCGTGCCAGATCAGCAGGTGCGGGAACCGCGCCCAGTCGGCGCGCGGGACGACCTTCACCAGGTCGCGCTCGATCTTGACCGGATCCTCGTCGCGCGTCAGCCCGAGGCGCTGCGAGAGCCGCCGCACGTGGGTGTCGACGACGATCCCCTGCGCCTCGCCCAGCTCGGCCGCGACGACGTTGGCCGTCTTGCGCGCGACGCCGGGCAGCCGCAGCAGCTCGTGGATCGTGCGCGGCACCTCGCCGTCGAACTCCTCGATCAGCACGCGCATCGCCCCGCGGATCGACTTCGTCTTCTGCCGGTAGAAGCCGGTCGCGAAGACGTCCTGCTCCAGCTCCTCGACCGGGACGGCGAGGTAGTCCTCGGGCCGGCGGTACTTGCGGAACAGCTTCTCGGTGACCCGGTTGACGTTGGCGTCGGTCGTCTGCGCGGAGAGCATCACGGAGATCAGCAGCTCGACGTCGCTGTCGAAGCTGAGCGCGATCTCGGCGTCGGCGTGCTCGACAGCGAGCCGCTCGACGATCGGCCCGATCCGCTCGCGCCGCGTGCCGAGTCCCCGACGGCGCGCCTCGCCGACGAAGCTCCGCGCAGACGCGCGCCGAAGCGGTCGCGCGCCCTCAGCGCCCATCCGTGGCCTCCGCCTCGGTCCGGCGGCGCTCGAAGAGCGCGGTCGCCTCGTCGGCCGAGATCTCACCGCGAGCCATCGGCCCGAACGACCCATCGGCGTCCGGATACCCGGTCGCGGCGAGCGTCTCGAGCGCAGCAGGTGCGTCGTAGGGGGTCGCGAGCAGCTCGACACCCGGGCCGAGGAGCGCCCAGCGGGCGTCGGGTGAGCCCTCGTACGGCATCCCGACGCTCCCGGCGTTGACGACGCGGAGCCCGTCGAGCGACCGGTCGAACTGGACGTGGGTGTGCCCGCAGACCACGGTGTCGGCCGCGATCGGCCCCAGTGCCGCAGCCACCTCCGCGTCAGGCGTCGCGCGCGTGACGATCGGCGTGTCGGCGACCGGTGTCGCATGGCAGAAGAGCGTTGCCCCGAGACCGTCCACCCGAAGCTCGATCGTCAGCGGCCATGACGCGACGAACGAGAGCTGCTCGGCGCTCAGCCGCTCCCGGGCGAAGCAGCCGACGGCGGCCAGAGGGCCGTCGGCCGGCGGCGTGACGGTCTCGCGGTCTCCGTTCCCGCGGAGGAAGACCGCATCGAGCGACCTCAGCCGCTCCAGGCACTCGGCGGGGAACGGCCCAGCGACGAGATCGCCGCCCACCACGATCCGCTCGGCGGTCGCAAGGCGCGGATCCGCGAGCACCGCCTCGAGCGCGGGCAGGTTGCCGTGGACGTCGTAGAGCGCCGCGAGCCGCACGCGGAGCTACCACCCGTCCGCGAGCCGTGGGCCGGCGCAGACGACGTCGAGGGCCGGGCAGCCGGAGCAGGCGAACGGGCTCGGCGAGGGCCGGAAGTCGCCGCCTCTGATGCGCGAGACGTCCTGCAGGAGCGCCGCCTCGAGCGCGGGCACGTCGGCGTCGCCGTAGGTCGTCGCGACCACGTCGTCGGGCGCCTCCAGGAACTGGTAGACGACCTCCACCTCACGGGCGCCTGCCCGCAGGCATGCGAGCGCGTAGACGGTGCGCTGCCCCTCGTACTCCGACGCGACGATCGCCGCCGGATCGCGGTCGAGCAGCGCGTTCGTCTTGTAGTCGAGCACGAGCGCACGGTCGCCCTCGCGCCAGAGCACGTCGAACCGACCGTTGACGATGACGCCGTCGAGGTCGAAGGCGAACGGTCGCTCGGGGCGGACGCCGTCGAGCGACGCGATCCTGCGTGCGAGCGACGAGGTCGTGTAGGCCTCGACCAGCGACCCGATCCGCTCCACCTCGTCGTCCAGGGCGCCGGGGTACCAGCTCCCGGACGAGCTCCTCCCATCGTGCCACCGGCGCCCGGGGCGTTGAGGTCGACCAGCTCGAGAAGCCGGTGGACGGCATCGCCGAGCTCGGTCGCGTGCAGCCCTCCCCCACCCTCGCCTTTCGCCCACGGCGCGGGCCGCATGCCCGCGATGCGCTCGGCGTAGAACCGGTATGAGCAGCGCTGGAAGAGCGAGATCGCGCTGTAGGAGAGACGCGTGACGCGGGCGAGCGGCGGGTCGGCGACGTCGGCGAGGAGATGCAGCCGTGGCGCCGGTGGCGGCAGCGCCTCGCCGGTGCCGGCGAAGAGCGCGAGCTGGGGCTCCTCGGACTCCACCTCCTCAGCCATGCCGCCGTCGACGGACGTCGAGGAGCGTGGGCCCGACGGAGAGCGCTCGTCCGGTGGCCGGCCGCGGTCGACGCGGAGCACGACGGTCGCGGAGCCGCGCTCGACCTCGAGCGGGGCATCGCCCGCCTCGGCGAGCGCCTCGGTGAGGTCGAGCCGATCGAGCACCCAGCGGATCGGGGTCGTCTCGGGCTCTTCCCTGCAGATCGACGGAGCCGGACACGATCAGCCGATCCATCGCCCGCGTCATCGCGACGTAGTAGAGACGCAGGCGCTCGGCCTCCTCGGCGTCGTCCTGCGCCTCCTTGACGTCCGCGTACGAGCTCGTCCCCTCGCGCCGGCCGGTCACCGGGTGCGCGACCTTGAACCCGAAGCGGCCGTCCGAGAGGCAGAGGATGTCGTCGCGACGCTGCCGGTCGCGGCCGGCGTCGGCGACGACGACGACCTTGAACTCGAGCCCCTTCGCGGCGTGGATCGTGAGCAGCCGCACGGCGTCGGCAGCCTTCCTCCTCGGAGACGGCGTCGCAGCTCGCGCGCGCCCGACCGCCTCCTGCTCGGCGACGAACCGCACGAAGCCCTCGATGTCCGGCCCGCGCAGCTCCTCGTAGGCGCGGGCGAGGCGGGCGAGCTTGCGCAGGTTCGCGTAGCGGCGCCGTCCGTCCGTCGCGGGCGAGCACGGCGAGGTCGTAGTCGTGCTCGGCCAGGATGCGCTCGCAGAGCAGCTCGAGCGGCACCGTGCGCCGAGAGCTCGACGAGGCGTTCGTAGCGCTGCCGGAACGCGAGCACGAGCCGGCGGTCGTCGTCGGCGAGCTCGTCGGGCAGCGCCGCGCTCGATCCCCTTGAAGAGCGGCTGCCGCTGCGGCGTTCGCCGCGGATGAGCACGAGCGCGTCGTTCGAGACGCCGACGAACGGCGAGGCGAGCACGGTGAGCAGCGCCTCGTCGTCGTAGCGGTTCTGCAGCAGCCGCAGGTAGGAGACGAGGTCGACGACCTGCTGCTGGCCGAAGTAGCTGCGCCCGGCCGACCGGATCGTCGGCAGGCCGACGGCGCGCAGCTCCTCCTCGTACCACTCCGCGTCCGTGCCGGCCGCGAAGAGGAGGACGATCTCGCCGGCGCGTCGCGACGCCGGCGTCGACGAGCTCGCGCACGCGGCGCGCGACGGACCGCGCCTCGCTGCGACGCCAGTGCTCGCCCGTCTCCCGCGCACGGCCGCCTTGTCCGTGACGAGCAGCTCGACGGCGCTCCGCAACGACGGCGCGATCGGGCCGGACGCCGGCGTCGAGCGGCAGGAAGCCGTCGCCGAACTCGCGCGGCGAACAGCTCGTTCACGACGGCGAGCACCTCCGGCCGGGAGCGGTAGTTGAGCGTCAGCGGCAGCACGCGCGGGCGACGCTGTCGCGACGCTCGCGGAACACCGCGACGTCGGCGTGCCGGAACCCGTAGATCGACTGGAACTCGTCGCCGACGAAGAACACGTCCGCGGCAGCGGCGATTGCCGGCGCGCCGCCGTTCGTGACCGTGCCTGGGCCGACGAGCAGGTCGATGAGCTCCGTCTGGAGCCGGTTCGTGTCCTGGAACTCGTCGACCATCACCGAGCGGAACCGCTGACGCTCTCGGGCCCGCGGACCTCGGGATCGTCGCGCAGGAGGTCGCGGGCGCGGAGCTGGAGGTCCTCGAAGTCGAGCGCCGACTCCCGTCCTTGGCCGTTGCGTAGGCCTCGCGCGAACCCGGTCGAGGAGCTCCTGCAGGAGCACGCGGTCACGGCCGGCGAGCTCCTCGAGCGCGGCAGCGCGCACGGCATCACGCGCCTCCGCGAAGCTCGCCGCCCGCGGGACCTCGGGCCTTCGCGCGCGTCGAGGTCGAGCAGGCGCTCGGGCAGAGCGCGGCGGCGTCGAGCAGGTCGAGCGCGGACGTGGCGGCGTCCCGCTGCAGGTCGGTCGCGTCCGGGTCGGCGGCGAGCGCCTCGGCCGCGGCCCGCAGCTCGTCGACGAGCGCCTCCAGCTGCGGCGGCGTCCCCGGCTCGAGCACGAGCTCGCGCCCGGCCGAGCGGAGCGTGTCGTGCACCGCGACCAGCATCGAGCGCAGCCCGTCCGGCACCGTAGGTCGAGAGCAGCTGCCAACGGTCCTCCTCGTCGACGGCGCAGAAGGCGGTCGAGCGCCGAGTCGAACGCCTCGCCCTGGAGCACGCGGGCCTGGGCGTCGCCGAGGACCCGGAACCCCGGATCGATTCCCGCGGCAAGCGCATTGGCCGTGAGCAGCCTCCGGCAGAAGCCGTGGATGGTCGAGATCCAGGCTCCGTCGAGGTCGCGCGCCAGGTCCGGGCGGCCAACCTCGACGAGCCGTGCTCGGATACGCGCGCGCAGCTCGGCGGCGGCGCGATCGGTGTAGGTGATGACGAGCAGCGACTCGACATCGAGGCCCTCGTCGACGACGGCGCGGGTGAAGCGCTCGACGAGGACCGTCGTCTTCCCGGTGCCCGCCCCCGCGGCGACGAAGACGCTGCCCCGCGCGGCGATCGCAGCGGCCTGCTGGGGGTTCGCCGAACGGCTCACGGTCTCGGCCTCCGGCAGATCCGCCACAGGTCGCACCAGTGAGGGCACTCGCCACCCGCCGGGTCGAGCCGCACGTCGCCGTCGCGTATCCGTCCGACGAGCTCGATCGCGGTGTCCCGCGCAGCAGCGAGCGCGCCGTCGAACGTGTCGGGATCGACGTAGTCCTGCTCCTTGAAGCCCGGCACGACGTCGTCGTCCGCGCGAAGCAGGCCGCGGCGCTCACGACCTCCACCGACGGGCACGTAGACGCCCCCCATCGGCTCCAGGCCGATCTGGTCGCGGAGCACGAGCAGGTAGAGCGGGATCTGGAGCTTGTCGCCGCGCAGGATGTCCGCGGCGGTCGACGCGGCACCTGACTTGTAGTCGACGACGATCCCGCGCGCGCTCATCGGGTCGACGTCGACCCGGTCGATCTTGCCGCTCACCACCACGTCCTGTGCGAGCTCGTAGTCGCGGAACGAGTGCTCCAGCCGGCGCGGGACGAAGGTCGACTCCGACTCGGCTTCGTCCCGGACGAGCCGCTCGAGGTCGCGTTGGAGACCCTGCTCGAGCTCGCGGCGGACGAGGTCGTCCGCGTCGATGCGCATGCCCGTCTGCGATGGCATCTGCGACGCAACCGCGCATGAGGCGCACGGCGTCCTCGACGTTCTCCGGGGTGACCCGCTCGGCGCCCGGAACGACGCTCGGCAGCTGCGCGTAGAACCGCTGCAGCGCAGCATGGAGGATCGAGCCCCGCATCATCGCGTCGATCTCCTTGTCGATCACGCCCGGGTCGGAGGTGCCGCTCGACGAACCAGGCCGCGGAGCAGCCCGCCATCCGCTCGAGGTCGGAGACGCCGTACGCGTCGCGCGACCCGAGCACGCGCAGCGCCGCGGGGACGTGATCCGCCGTCGTCGCGCGAGAACGCCCGCGCGGCGCGCCGCAGCCTCCGCTCCCAGCCGTTCGCGAGCGCGATCGCGTCGGCCGTCGGACGGCTCGTGCCGCGGCGATGCGCGCGAGCGCGCGCAGGCGCTCGCGCTCGGTCGGCGCCGACTCCAGCTCCCAGGTCAGCGCCGAGAGCGGCCGACGCGTCGTCGCACGGCGCACGTCGTCCTCGTCGAAGAGCTCGCGCACGGCGTCCCAGAACGGGCTCGCCTCGCGCGGCATCCGCCGTCCTCGCCCACCGCCTGCGCGCACGAGCACGAGCCGTCGACGTCGGCCGCGTGCACGCCGTGAGGAAGAGGTAGCGGTCGCGGCTCGGCGAGTCGGGTCGCTCGAGGCGCGACGCGTGGCCCTCGTCGAGGCTCCCGGCGCATGTCGTCCGCGAGAACGCGGAGGGACGACCCCGACGCGGGAGGACTTCCCTGCTCGAGACCGACGACGAAGACGACCTCGAACCGCCGCGTCCGTGCGCGGCCGAGGTCGAGCACGGCGACCCGTCCGGGCGCGTACGGCCCGTCGCCGCGAACGGTCGCCCGCTCGAGCGCCGCGAGCACGTCGGCGCGGTCGACCGTCGCGCCCGGCCGCGACCGAGCCGCTCGAGCTCGTCGAGCGCGCGCGAGACGGCGTCGAGCGCGGCGAGATCGCGACGGGAGCGCGGCGTCAGCGGCGGGCTCGACCGTGCCGTGTGCGTGACGCAGCATCGCCGGACCAGGGCTCTGCGGCCTCGGCGGCGTCCCCGACGCGGTCGCGAGCTCGAGCGTCGGCAGCGTCCGCCCGGCGCGCAGCTCGTTCGTCACGCTCGAGCGTCCGCTCGCCGCGAAGCACCGCCCGACCGCGCAGCTTGCCCTCGACCCAGTCGACGTCGCGCCGAGCGAGCCCGGAGTACGGCGTGCGAAGGTGGGCGTAGAGCTCGCGGTCGCTCACCGCCGATCCACGCGAAGCGGAGCAGCGCGAGGAGCGACTTGCCGAACGGCGTCGAGCGAAGCGACGCCCGGCTCTCGAGCGCCACGGGCACGCCGAGCGTCGCCGAAGGCCGTCTCGATCCGACGCGCGCACCGACTCGACCGATGGGCAGACGACGGCGATCTCCTCGGGCGCGGTGCCGTCGCGGACGAGCGCGAGCACGTCCTCGGCGACGAGCTCGAGCGTCCCGCGCTCGCCGGCGCCCTCGAGGAACCGCACGGAGCCGTCGAGCGCCTGCACGGACGCGACGCCGTCGACGAAGAGCGAGCGCTCGAGGTGCGCGATCGCAGGCGGGAAGGTGCCGGTCGGCCGCCGCAGGCAGCTCGACGACCTCACCGCGCGCGAGCGCGGCCGAGGTCGGTCGACGGTGCGCGCGAGCGACGCGTACGCGGCCCGCGCCGGCTCGTACGGGATCGAGAGCGTGGACGTCGGTCCGCGCCGCGAGCGCCTCGATCAGCGCCCATTCGACGCCGGTCAGGTCCTCGAACCCGTAGGCGAGCATCGGGAGCCCCGTCCCAGGCGTCGAGCTCGTCGCGCAGCCGCTCGACGGCACGCCGACGCAGCGCACCACGATCCCAGACGCCGAGCCGATCGAGCTCGCGCGCGGTAGGCCCGCGCACGAGCCCGCGAGCGGCGCGGGCAGGTCGCTCAGGCTCGAGAGGCGCCGCGTCGATCTCCGCCAGCGTTCCGGCGAGGACGTCGGCGTACCCGGGGAAGCGCGCGGACGGATGGCGTCGACGTGCCGACGTCCGCGACGAGGCGACGCACGATCACCGCCCGCTCGGCGTCGCCGAGCACCCGGCGGCCGCCGTCTCCCGCCGCGCGAGGTGCTCGAACAGCGTGTCGAACGTCCCGATCGTGCCGGCGAGCAGCGCACCCGTTCGGGCGAGGAGCTCGCGCTCGGCGCGTTCGACGTCGGCACGCGTCGGGACGATCAGCCACGGGTCGTCGTCGAGGCGCTCGAGCGTGCGCTCGAGCAGCAATGCGACCTTGCCCGCATGCGCCGGACCGAGGACGAGCGAGAGTCCCACCCGTCCATCGTAGTCCGGCGCCTCCGGCGCTCCGCGGCAACCGGACCGACGAATCCGCGCAGCGATGCGGACTCCCGCCGTCAGCGAGGCGGCAGCCGGTCGAGGCCCGAGGCTGCCCCGCGGATGCGCCTACTGCATCGACTTCGGCTTGCGACCGCGACGCGCGACCGCGACGCCTGGCATCGAGCCCGCGCACTCGTCGCAGAGGTCCGCCTGCTTCGACCCGCGACGCGCGTCGTTGAAGGTGACGCGCAGCACGGCGCCCTTCCCCTCCTCGACCTCACGCGCCGCACTTGTCGCACACCAGGATCGTCTTTCGCGCCATGCTTTTTCCTCCAGATCGTCTCATCGGCATGAGATCTTGAATGATTTATCAGGCGCACCGTAGCGCACATCGCGACCGCATCGACAGGAGAATCTCCGAGGAGATTCCCGTCGCAATTCAAGTGGGCTGCACGCGAATGACGTCGCTCAGGCGGCTGCGAGGTCGAGCTCGCCGCTCTCGACCGCGTCGACGAAGGCCGCGGCGATCTCCGGGTCGAACTGCGAGCCGGAGCACCGCTCGCAGCTCGGCGACCGCTGCGTCGACGGCGACCGCCTCGCGGTAGGGCCGGGCGCTCGTCATCGCGTCGAACGCATCCGCGACCGCCATCACGCGGCCCTCGATCGGGATCTCCGTTCCCGCGCGTCGTGTGGGATAGCCGGTGCCGTCCCACCGCTCGTGGTGGAAGAGGACGTACGGGAGCGCCGGCGCGAGCGACGGGACGCCGGCGATCAGCCAGACGCCCTCGACCGGGTGCGCGCGGATCTCGGCGATCTCCGCCTCGTCGAGCCGGCCGGGCTTCGCGAGGACCTCGGGGCGGATCGAGACCTTGCCGACGTCGTGGAGCCGCGAGCCGAGCGCGAGGTGCTCGAGGTGCTCCGCGTCCCAGCCGAGCCGGGTCGCGATCGCCTCGCGCGTGCGCGCCGACGCGCGCGGCATGGCCCCCGAGGTCGGGGTCGGCCACCTCATCGCGCGGCAGAGAACAGCGCGAGCGTCACGGGGAACGGTTCCCCCCGCAGGCGCTCGATCCCTTCCCGTAGATTCTCGTGCGACATGCGAGTCGCCGTTCCACGGGAGAGCAGCAGCCGGCGAACGGCCGGGTGGCACTCGACCCCGAGGCGGTCGGACAAGCTGTCGGCTGCGGGCTTCGAGGTCTTCGTCGAGACCGGCGCCGGCGAGTCGGCGGGGTTCCTCGATCGCGGACTACACGACCGCGGGAGCGACGCTCGGCGACGCGGCGACAGCTGCTCGACGGCGCGACGATCGTCGCGGCGGTGCGGCCGACCGGCCGACGAGGTGCTCGACCGACTGGCGCCGCGAGCACCGTCGTGATCGGCTTTCTCGCAACCCCTCACCGACACGGGAGGGATCGCGCGACCTCGCGAGCCGCGGCCTCCACGGGTTCGCGATGGAGTCGGTGCCCCGCACAACGCGGGCGCAGTCGATGGACGCGCTCTCCTCCCAGGCGACGGTCGCGGGCTACAAGGCCGTCCTGATCGCCGCCGACCGCGTGCCGAAGCTCTTCCCCATGCTGATGACCGCCGCCGGGACGATCGCCCCCGCCCGCGTGCTCGTGCTCGGCGCCGGCGTCGCGGGCCTGCAGGCGATCGCGACCGCGCGGCGCCTCGGCGCCGTCGTGTCGGCGTTCGACGTGCGGCCCGCCGTGGCCGAGCAGGTGCAGTCGCTCGGCGCGCAGTTCCTCGACCTCGGCGTGCGCGGCGAGGAGACCGAGGGCGGCTACGCGAAGGAGCTCACCCCCGAGCAGCAGGCCGCGCAGCAGGCCGCGCTCGCCGAGCGGATCCCCGACTTCGACGTCGTCGTCACGACGGCGCTCGTACCCGGCCGCCCCGCGCCGAAGCTCGTCCCGGCCTCGGCCGTCGAGCGGATGCGACCCGGCAGCTGCATCGTCGACCTCGCGGCCGAGGCCGGCGGCAACTGCGAGCTCACCGTCGCCCGGCGAGGAGACCGTGGTGCACGGCGTCACGATCGTCGGGCACACCAACCTTCCGTCGACGATGGCGTTCCGACGCGAGCCGGCTGTACGCCCGCAACGTCCTCGCGCTGATCCAGCTCCTCGCGCCCGAGGCCGAGCTCGCGCTCGACTGGGACGACGAGATCGTCGCGGGGACGTGCGTCGACCCGAGCCCAAGGAGGATCGGCGTGAACGACCTGTCGCTCGTCGTCGAGCTGACGATCCTCGTGCTCTCGATCTTCCTCGGCTTCGAGGTGATCTCGAAGGTGCCGGCGATGCTGCACACGCCGCTGATGTCCGGCACGAACTTCATCCACGGGATCGTGATCGTCGGCGCGATCATCGTGCTCGGCGAGGCCGACGACACGTTCCTCAAGGTGATCGGCTTCGTCGCGATGGTGCTCGCCACCGCGAACGTCGTCGGTGGCTGGTTCGTGACCGACCGGATGCTCGAGATGTTCAAGCGCCGACCCGAGCCGAAGAAGGAGGCGGCGGAGAAGTGATCTCCGACCCCGACGTCATCCGGCTCCTCTACCTCGTCGCGATCATCTGCTTCGTCGTCGCGCTGCGCTTCCTCTCGTCGCCGAAGCACGCGCGCAAGGGCAACTGGATCGGCGGCGTCGGCATGATCGTCGCGATCGCCACGACGCTGCTGCTCGAGGGGATCGGCAACTGGGCGCTGATCGCGATCGGCGGCCTGATCGGCGGCATCGTCGGCCTCGTTCGGGGCGCGCACCGTGAAGATGACGGCGATGCCGCAGATGGTGGCCCTGTTCAACGGGGTCGGCGGTGGCGCCGCGGCTCTCGTCGCGATGGCGGAGTTCCACTCGGCGGCGGGCGCGGACTCGACGCGACGCGATCGTCTCGACCGTCCTCTCCGCGCTGATCGGCTCGATCTCGTTCGCCGGGCTCGATGGTCGCATTCGCGAAGCTCCAGGAGCTCGTCAGCGGTCGCCCGATCACCTTCCCCGGACAGAACGTCTTCAACGTCGCTCGTGCTGCTCGCCACGGTCGGGCTCGGCATCGCGCTGATCGCCGGCGTCGACGAGGAGTGGGTGCTGTGGGCGCTGATCGTCCTCGCGCTGCTCTTCGGCATCCTCTTCGTGCTGCCGATCGGCGGCGCCGACATGCCGGTCGTGATCTCGCTGCTGAACGCGTTCACCGGTCTCGCCGCGTCCGCCACCGGCTTCGTGCTCGACAACACCGTCCTGATCGTCTCCGGCATGCTCGTCGGCGCCTCGGGCACGATGCTGACGCTGCTGATGGCGAAGGCGATGAACCGCTCCGTCACGAACGTGCTGTTCGGCGCGTTCGGCCAGGTGCAGGCCGGCGCCGGGTCGGCGATGCGCGCTGACGACGGACGCACCGTCCGCGCGACGACGCGCCGACGACGTCGCCGTGCAGCTGTCGTTCGCGCGCAAGGTGGTCGTCGTGCCGGGCTACGGGCTCGCCGTTGCGCAGGCGCAGCACGACGTGCGCCAGCTCGCCGAGCTGCTCGAGGAGAAGGGCGTCGAGCGTGGAGTACGCGATCCACCCGGTCGCCGGCCGCATGCCCGGTCACATGAACGTGCTGCTGGCCGAGGCGAACGTGCCGTACGACCAGCTCAAGGAGATGGACGAGATCAACCCGGAGTTCGCGCAGACCGACGTCGCGCTCGTGATCGGCGCGAACGACGTCGTCAACCCCGCGGCGCGCAGCGACCCGGCGAGCCCGATCTACGGGATGCCGATCCTCGACGTGGACAAGGCGGCCAGCGTGATCGTGATGAAGCGCTCGATGGCGCCGGGCTTCGCGGGGATCGACAACGAGCTCTTCCTCGAGCCGCAGACGACGATGCTCTTCGGCAACGCGAAGGACTCCGTCGTCAAGCTGATCGCAGCCGTCAAGGCGACGTAGACGCTCGACGCCGCATGCGGCGCCGGCGCGCGTGTGCGCGCGTCGAACCTCTAGTCTGACGACGATGAGCGTCGAGCCACGCGAGGTGATCGCGGACGTCGCCGCGCTGCGCGCGGTGATCGGCGAGCCGAACGACGTCGTCCCGACGAAGATCGCGACCGCGCTCAACCGACACACCCGGCGCTTCGTCGAGCTCTCCCCGTTCCACCTGCTCGCGACCTCGGGCGCCGACGGCACCTGCGACGTCACGCCGCGGGGCGACCCGCCGGGCTCGGCCCGGATCCTCGACGAGCGCACGCTGCTGCTTCCGGAGCGTCCGGGCAACCGCCTCGCCGACGCGCTGCGGAACATCCTCGCGAACCCTCACGTCGGCCTGCTCTTCCTCGTCCCGGGCGTGACGGACACGCTCCGGGTGAACGGGCGCGGTCAGGATCGTGACCGATGAGGAGCTGCTCGCGCCGTCCGCGGTCGAGGGGAAGACGCCGAAGCTCGGGCTGCTCGTCGACGTGGACGAGGTCTACACCCACTGCTCGAAGGCGTTCCTGCGCTCGCAGCTCTGGGATCCCGGCGCGCCACGTCGACCGCTCGGAGCTGCCGACGAATGGCCAGATCATGGCGAGCCTCAACGAGACGATCGACGCCGAGACCTACGAGGCCGAGCGCGCCGAGCGCTACGCCCGCCGCGAGGGCTTCTACTAGACCCCGAGGACCGCGACGCTCTGGCGTGATCACGCTGGCGCAGGCGAGGCGAGTTGGCACGCCCGGTTGTGACGGAGCCGGGGCAGGCCAGGTCGTGTGGCTTAACCGCGCGCTGCATCCCCTCGTCCCACTGTCTGCGTACTTGATGGACCAGTGACAGACCTCATCGAATCCCATCGGGATCGAACGCGAAGAAGGCGTGCTAACCCGCGACGTCTACTTCGCCCTCGTCGGCTCGGGGTTCCTAGCGTTCTGGCAGACATCGCTGATCGGCGTCACGACCTCGTTCCGATCGCCGACAGTGAGGCGTAGGTGCTCGGTCCTACTTCGAAGCGGTGGTGATTCGCCGCCGTCGCCTTCCGGAGGCCCCGTCGACGACTCGGGCGGGCACCCGGAACATGTTCCGGATCGCGCCGAGGTAGACGACATCCTCGGTTCCTCGATAGGTACGAAACCGGCCCTCCACCACAACGTCGAGTGGACCGAGGATGCCGAGGTACAAGGCTAGGGAGCGGTCATCATCGGTGTCCTGCGAGGTCGAGCGGTCGAGCCTCGTCGGCTTGGGCCTCCTCCGTGACGCTGGCGCAGGCGGGTTGGCGGGACGCTACCAAGCGCGGCGTCGGTGAGGGCCTGCTCGCGCCTCGTTCGAGCGTTGAGCGGACAGCGTGCGACCATCGCATTGACGACCCGCCCAGGGCGCCTCATGTGACATTCGCCGAACACTGGCCAGGTGACCGGCGTCGTCAGGATCTCGGGCACTCGCTGTTCGCAACGATCGCGACCACGCCTACCGGGTCACCGCACGACGCCCGACCGTTGGTGATCGTCAGCCACCCAGATGTCACCGACCACAAGAGCGGCCACACCGGCCGCGACGACGCCGCAACCGCCGACATCGCCCATCGGCGGCTCCCGAGTGCGAGTCCCGCGAGGGCGACGATTGCAGCGACCGTGCCGAACAGGCTAACGACGGCGATTCGCCCACCGGCTCCTTGTTCTCGGTTCCAGGTTCTCGTAAAGACCTGACGATGTCGCGAGCCCGACAAGAATCATCGAAAGGCCGAACGGCACAACCGCGATCAGTCCAAGACATGCTGCTACGCGTGGCTAGTTGGGTCTGACGATGGCCTCCATCCTGTGGGTATCGGCACGTCACGCGCTTCCGCCGAGTTGCTCGGGTGACATTGCTGAACACTGGCCCACGGGAGTGCCCAGTCATCTGGTCGTCGGTCCGGCTGCACTTGGGCTTGGCCCCACGAACTCGAGCGAGAGGGACTAGCTGAAGGTTCCCGGTTGGGCGGTGAGCATCAAGACTCGCGCACCCTCGCGGACCCGGCTACGGGGGTTGTGCCGTGCGGTCCTTGCCTACTAGGTCCGGCGCGCGCCACAGTCCCACTGGACGGTGGCGAGCGTCTTGCCCTTCACTCCGGCACCCAGGTGGTCGACGATGGTGAAGGTGCCGCGCTTCATGCCATCGCGTAGGAGTGCCGTTCCGAGCACGGCAAATTCCCTCTTGGGAGATAGCAGGCGAAACACGCCGTCGATGATCTCCGCGTGGGTGCGGGAGTTGGCGCGGCGTTCGATGACCACGAAGAGACTTTGTGACTGCTTCCGGCCCTGCCTGTTCCATGGGTACGAGCCGAAGTACAAGCGTGCACCAGTCTTCCCGATGAAACAGGCGCTTGGAGCAAGGGTGTACGACACCCCGCTCGCGGTCTTCACAACGGATCTCCCCGGCTTGCAGACGAGCAGGGCCTCTCCAGTGCCAGCCTCTACTCCACTGGGGATGGTCGTACTCGGCGGGCACGTCCACGTCTCGCCGCTCACAGCACCAGCCGACGAGCCCAGCGCCGCGCAGGTCAGTGTGACAGCCACGACCACCAGAAGGAGCGCACGCACGCCAGAAGTGTGTGTCATTCGCTAGGGGATTGCAAGCGGCGCGACGTCGCCGCTCCTGGCGCCATGTGCAGTGATCCGGATGCTTCGCGGCCGCTCCGGAATCCATGGCTCCGCTCCATGCGACATTTCCAAACGCTGGGGCACGCGACGGTGTGCGCGCACGTACGGCGGGTTACCGTCAAGTCATGACCTTCCCGCGCTCCGCTAGGAGGGGTATTGGTTAGTGGTCGGTGCTACCGCGGAGAGGGCGCGGTCGGGCCTCGGAGGCCTCGGTCGGCGAGGGCTGAGCCAACTCTGGTCAGAAGTGATGGGTGGTCGATGGTCTTGCCCGCTCGGGCTTGCTTGCGCTCGCGGATCAGCTGGCTCTGGAGTTCGAACTGTTGGCTTCGTGTCTCGAATTGAACGACGTGCGGGTACATGGCATCTCCTTCGTCGTCGGTACTTGATGACACGAAGGTAGGGTGGGGCGGTGCAGGGCGAAACCGGCCGGTTGGCCGGGATTAGTGCGTCAGAGGCGGTGGGAGACCAGCCGGCTCGGTCAGCGTGGCTGTGGGTCGTGCTCTGCCGCGAGTCGCGCGGGGAGCTCGGAGCGAGAGCGGATGCCGAGCTTGCGGTAGATCTTCGAGAGGTTCCACTGCACCGTTTTTGGGCTGATGAAGAGCGCGTCGGCGGTCTCGCGGTAGGACAGCCCTGACGCGATCAGTTCTGCGACTCGCTGTTCCGTCGGTGTCAGTCCGGCGGCAGGCGCGCGGCCGCCGATGCGTGCGAGCTCGGCGTGCGTCTTCGTCTCCCACAGGACGGCACCGAGTTGATCGAAGATCTCCAGTGCGCTCTCGAGAGCTTCGCGAGCGGGACGTTTCTTCCGATCGCGCCGAAGGACGTTGCCGAGGACGACGAGCGTGCGGGCGCGCTCAAAGGGCTCCTCGAGCCGATCGTGGAGCGCGAGGGCGCGCTCGAGCTCCTGGGAGGCGGCGCGGAGGTTGCCGCGGGCTGCGGCCAGAAGGGCGCGGCCACGGCAGGCCATGACGAGCACCCAGGGCGTCGCCTCGAGCCGGTCGAGCCTGGCGAGCAGCGCTTCGACGCCGTCCCACTGGCCGAGCGCGATCTTCGCCTCGATCGCATCCCCGTGAAAGCGGAACAGTGCGGGCTGACGAAGGCCTGTCTCCTCGACCGCCGCGGCCAGGCGGCTGAGCGCCAGATCGGCCTCGTTCACGTTTCCGAGCGAGAGCTCGAGGAAGCCGAGGGCCGCGAGCAGCTCGAAGCCGGCCGACCGGTTGCCGAGCTCGTCTGCCGCCTTCAGCCCTTCCTCGATCTTCGCCCGCGCCGCAGCGGCGAGGCCGAGGTGGGCATTGACGAGCGCATCGACCACGAGAGCGAATGGATAGTGCATTGCCAGCCCGCTCTGCACAGTCGTCTCGCGCGACTCACGCGCATGCTTCCTCGCCTGCTCCCAGTTCCCCGTCAGGAGCTCGATGCGCGCGAAGTGGTAGAGGATGAACGGCAACGAGTGCTCGTCGCCTTGATCGACTGCGACCCGGTAGAGACCCTCGAATTGGGCGCGGGCGACGGTCAGCTCACCTGCCCATTCCAGGAGCATCGCATGGATCCAGTCGGGTCGGCCGAGAATCTGCGACCACTGCGGCGAGTGGCCCAGAGTGAGGGCGCGTTCGATCGTCGCCAGCGGAATCGCCTCGCCGCTCAACGCTCCGAGAAACGCGACGCCGGACAGCGCACCAGCGACGAGGGCTGGCTCACCGAGCGAATCCGCGAGCTCGAGGGCGCTTCGGGCCTGGATTCCGGCCGCAGCTATCCCCCGTGTCATGTGATAACACCAGGCCAGTCCCAACTCGATCTCGATGCGAAGCGCGAGGTCGTCGTGGTGCTCGGCCAACGCGGCCGCGAAGACTTCTTCGGCGGCATGAAACCCCTCGACATGTGTGGACACCCAGCCGAGCCGCAAGAGCGCCTTGGCGCGCTCCCGTCCGGGTGCTGACTCGGCAACAACCTCCTCCAGCAGTGCCCGCGCGCGACCGACCTCTCCGGCGTCGAATCGTCGTTCGGCCGCCTCCAGCCCACGCCGCCGTGCTTCGTCTCCCGCGTCTGCCGGGGTCAGACGGCGAGCCTGCTCCCACAGCTCCGCGGCCGATCCCGGCGCGCCCCGTGCTCGTGCCCGCCGGGCAGCCTCGTCCAGCGCCTCCGCGACCTCGGCGTCGGGGCTCTCGGCAGCCAGGGCGAGATGACGCCCTCGCTCCTCAGGGTCTTCGAGGATCTCGGCCAGTCGGGCGTGCAGGGCCCGCTTCTGGCCCGACGGGATCTGCGCGTACGTGATCGAGGCGAGCAACGGGTGTGCGAACCGTACGCGGTCGCCATCCAGCTCTACGATGCCTGCCGCGGCTGCCGCCTCGATCGTAGCGTCCGAGTCGTCGCTGCCCCTGACCGCGCCGATCAGCTCCACGGTTGGCCGCAACAGCGCCGCCGCGATCTCCGTTGCCTCGCGGGCTGCTCGAGGCAATAGCGCAAGCCTGTCGCGAACGAGCTCGTGCAAGCTCGCGGGGATCGGGACGTCGTCGGTATCGGAGAGATCCTCGCGCTGCTGCAACGCCCTGCCGATCTCGAGCGCGAAGAAGGGGTTACCGCCGGATCGATCGTGAAGGCGCTCCAGCGATCGCTCCGACAGGCGCGCATCGAGACGTGAGACCAGCAGACGATCCATCTCTGCCGGCGCGAGAGCCCCGAGCCGCACCCGGCCCAGATGGCCTTCCGCCAAGGCCCGCTCGAGATCGCCGGCAACCGCAGCGGGACGCTCCGAGCGCCGCGTGACGAGCACACCTATCCGCTCCTCCTTCAGACGCCGCGCAACGAACGCAAGCACATCCTCCGACTCCGGATCGAGCCACTGCACGTCATCGATGCCGACGACGATCGGCGATTCGACGGCAATCGCACGGAACACCCCCAGCGTTCCCATCGCCACTGCCCGCTGCGACGGCTGCCCCTCCGGGCTCCTTCCTCAGGAGCGCCACCTCGAGCGCCTGCCGCTGCGGCCCCGGAAGGTCTCCCAGCGCCTCCTCGGGAACGTCGGCCAGCAGATCCCCGAGTCCTGCATACGCCAACCGCGTCTCCGACTCGATCGGTCGGCAGACGAGCACGCGGTACGACCGATCCCCTGCCGTCGCGAGACCCGCTTTCCAGAGCGCGGTCTTCCCGATCCCGAGCTCACCCTCGAGCACGAGCCCGATCGGGCCGGCCTCGATGCCGTCGAGGAACTCGCCGAGGTTCCTCAGCTCCTCCGCGCGACCGACGATCGCCTGCGGCTCTGCAAACACCCGCGAGAACTCCTCCTGAGGAGATCCGATCGTACACCGGCATGGGTCAGAACCAACCCTCCGGCGCGAACTGAAGCGGCAATTACCCCGCTGAGCGCGCTTCGGGTGACATTCCCGAACGCTGGCCCATCCGACGGCCTTGACGACACTGCCGGAGTCACTGTCGTCTTCACGACTTCGGCGGCGTCGCACTAAGGTCAGAGTCGTGTGCACCCTTGCGCAGCTCGAAGAGGCGATCCGGCGAAGCTGGGGACCTGACACCGTCGATCCGGACGATGGCTGGTCTGATGACAATCCCGCCCAGGGCCAGTGCGACGTGACCTCACTCGTTGTCAACGATCTTCTGGGCGGTGAGCTCGCGGCGGCCGACGTCTTCCTCGACGGCCGGCGGATCATGGCGCATATGTGGAATCGACTCTCGTCAGGGATCGAAGTCGACCTGACGCGCGAGCAGTTCCGTCGGGGCGAGGTGCTTGGTGAGGCGAGATTCATGCAGCGACCGCCGGACTCCGTCCTGGCCGATCCAGCGCATCCCCGATTCCACCGCTTCCGTGATTACCAGGTTCTCGCCGCGCGCGTAAGAGCGCAGCTCGGTCTCACCTAACCCTCACATCGAGGGAGGCCGCCCGGCTCTGGCGACATTCCCGAACGCTGGCGCAGGAGAGGTTCTTGTGCTGCGGTGGCTGTCGAAGCGCGTCGGCCGCGGCCAGATAGGCTCCGGCGGCTGTGGCTGAGCGACTGAGAACGGTCGATGCGCCGGATGGGCGGACGCTGGCGTTCGCTACCTGGGGCGACCCGAGCGGCTTTCCTATCCTCGGGAATCACGGGACGCCGGGCTCTCGTTTCGACCGTTGGCCGCGCGAAGGCCTCTACGAGCAGTTGGGTGTGCTGCTCGTCAGCCACGACCGGGCCGGCTATGCGCGCTCGGACCGCCGGCGTGGGCGCCGGATCGTGGACGAGGTCGACGATCTGCTCCTGCTCGCCGACCACCTCGGCCTCGATCGCTTCGGCGTCACCGGCGGCTCGGGCGGAGGGCCGCACGCGCTCGCGGCTGCGGCGCGCTGCCCCGATCGTGTCCTTCGCGCAGTCTGCACCGTCGGAGTTGCACCATATGGCCCCGAGGGTCTCGAGCAGGAGGCGTGGCTCGCCGGGATGGACCCGGAGAACGTGAAGGAGTTCGGCTGGGCGCTTGCGGGCGAGGACGTCCTCACCAGGGAGCTGACGGCTGAACAGGCCAAGATGATGGCCAATATCGACGACGATCCCGGCGCAGCCATCTTGGGCGAGTTCGAGCTCAGCCAGGCGGATCGCGAGCAGCTCGAACGTCCTGAATTGCTTCAGATGATCGGCGAGTCGATGCGCGAGCAGGCGCTCGGCGGCATCTTCGGCTGGGTCGACGACTCACTCGCGTTCACACGGCCCTGGGGCTTCGACCCCGGCGAGATCGGGGTGCCGGTGCTGCTGCGCTACGGCTCGTCCGACGTGCTCGTCCCTCGCAGCCACGGCGACTGGCTCGCTCAGAACGTACCAGGCGCGATCGTGGCCATGGACGAGGCGGGTCATCTCGGCTCCGACCCCGAGCAGGAGATCACGGAGAACATCTTCTGGCTGCGGGATGGGATCCCGCCCGCCACAGCCACCGCCCCGCCGCGCTCCCACGACTGAAGCGCCTACCCGCCACGCACCTGAGCGAGCTGTACGCCCGGGTGACATTCCCGAACACTGGCGCAGCGTGCGGTCTTGTCGCCTGGCAGCAGCCTTGGTTACCGCGGGAGCGGGTTCGGGCCGGTGGCGGTCACCAGCTTCTGCGGCACCCAGTCGTCGACGTGGACGAAGCCCTCGAAGCGCCCTTCCGCGTCCTCGACGACGTCGAAGAAGGAGCGCCGGTAGAACTTCACGTGGGTGAAGTCCTCGAACAGCACGTAGACCGGGTCGACGGCCGAGCTCTGGAACTGCTGACCCGTCAGCGCGGCGCGGTGCATGCGCGAGAACTCGTCGAACTCCTCACCCACGACGACGCCGAGGTGCTCGAGGCCCATCCGGTAGACGCGCTGATGAACGGGCGGGATCAGCTCGATGTTCGAGACCGAACTCCCGTCGAGGACATGGAGCGGTTCGGAGAGCACGATCAAGGAGATCGGACGTCCGTTCCAGACGTTCTCGCGGTTCGCCCTCGCGTGACGCTCGAGAAGCGTGCGCTGGTGGACGTACAGATCCCAGTCGGCGACGCGGACGGCGAGGTGGCTGAGCGGGTAGGGCGCGATGTCGATGCCGCGCACGAGAAGACGGTCGCGCTGCATCGCCGCGAAGGCTCGGTAGTCGCCGATGATGTCGGCGATCGGATCAGACGTCGTCACGTGGCATCCTCTCTCACTGGAGCCTGCTCGCTAGATGCCCGGTGGCCCGTCGACGTTGACCACGAGCGGCCCCTCGCCCACGAACGCGATCACGATCTCCTGCGGCTCGTCGATCGGATTGACATCCCGGTGGACGACGCCGCGCGGGACATGGAAGAACCCCTGCGCCTCAACATCGATCTGCTCGCCGTCAGCGCCGAACTCGAATCGAAGTTTGCCGCTGACCACGTAGCCGAGGGCGTCACGGTCGCCGTGGTGGTGCCAGCCGGAGACGACACCGCCGTCGACGCGCGCACGGATGACGATCGCCCGATCCGTCGAGAAGGCGAGCTCGCGCAGGATTCCCGGTGTCGGGTCGGTCGCGGCCAGCTCGTCCGGGCCTACCGCGCGCACACGCTCGCTCGTTACCTGCTTCGACACCCATCACCCCCTTTCAGACACGTTCGTGCCAAGTGGCGCGATCCTAGTGCAGCATGTCGTCGAGCACCAACCTCGCAGAGAAGGGCCGCTGAGCAGGGACTCCTACCCAGCCTCGCGTTCGGGTCACATTCCCGAACGCTGACGCAGCCGAATGGGCTGTCTCTTGGTCGGTCGCGAGGAAAGGAATGACAGGCTCCGGGGTACGATCCGGTGCCGTGTCCGAACCACCGCTTGAAGTTCCGTCGGCTCCGGCGCTCGGGGATGTCCGGGTGGTCGAGTTCGAGCCACGCTGGAGGAGCGACTTCGCACGGCTGAACATCGAGTGGATCGAGCGTTGGTTCTCGGTCGAGCCCGCCGACCGAGAGCTGCTCGATGACCCCGAAGGCCACGTTCTCGCAAGCGGTGGCCAGGTGCTGTTCGCAATCGACGAGAGTGAACGCGCGGTCGGCACTGTTGCCCTGGTGCGGCTCGAGGACGGACGAGTCGAGCTCACGAAGATGGCCGTAGAACCGGAGGTTCGCGGCTTGGGCGTTGGTCGGCTGCTGATGGCTGCTGCACTCGAGTCCTTCCAGCAGATGCGCAGTCCGACCTTGTTTCTCGAGACGAACACGAAGCTCGCGGCGGCGATAAAGCTCTACGAGAGCGTCGGCTTCCGCCACCAACCAACACTGCGCCCTGACTCCCACCATGATCGCGCGGACGTCTACATGGTGTGGGCCCCGGCTACATCTGGCCACGCCTGAACCGTAGGCAGCTCGGACGACATTCCCGAACACTGGCGCAACCCACGGCCATCTGCGTTGACCGAGCGAGTTACCGGCTTGGCCTCGACTCGGGCGTCTCACGATCGGACGATCGCTTCGCTCGCCGGCAGGCCGCCGTCGGCGGGCACGGCTGAGATGTCCCACTCGACCTCGACGCCGTCGCGGATGCCGCGCATGAACGCGGCGAAGCCTCCGTCGCGTGCGTGGATGGTGAGCCAGCGCGCGGGGCGGTCGCCGTCGTTGCGGAGCGAGTGGGCTACCTCCGGCGGCGCGGCGACGAATCCGCCGGAGGAGACCGTGATCGTCTCGGCCTCGCGCCCGATCTCGAAGGTCAGTTCGCCCTCGAGCACGTAGAACGCATCGGTGTGCTCGTGGTGAACGTGCGGTGCCGGCCACCTGTTCGCCCGCTGCGTACTGCGCTTGGGTGATCGTGACTTCCTCGCGTCGCGACGAGGATGCTGATCTCGCGATTCTCACGCCGAAGGATCGCCTCCCCGCCGATGATCGGGACGGTCACTCTCAGGGTGCCGGGGTGAGCCCGTGTCGGCGCATGACCTCGCCCAGCGCGGCGAGATCGGGCGGGCCGCCGGCCGCGGCGTCGAGGACCGCGGCCACCTCGCGGAAGTAGTCGGGGCCGAGGATGCCGGGTGTCACGACCGCCAGCGCCTTGGCGTCGACGTCGCCCGTGTTGTCGAACTGATGGACGGCGCCGCGCGGGATGAGAAGCGCCTCTCCGGGGCCGACGTCGATCGGCGTGCCTTCGATCGTCCAGGTCAGCACTCCCTCGAGCCCGTAGATCGTCTCCTCGTAGCCGTCGTGGCTGTGGGCGGCCGCGACCTTCGTTCCGGTCGGAACGTCGAACTCGAAGACTGCGACCGACCCTCCCGACTCCTCGCCCTCGACCAGGAAGCGAATCGCCATCCCACCGACCTTGATCTCGTCGCGCATCGTCGTCGCCATCATGCTCCTCCTCTCGCGTTTGGTAAAGTGACTTGACGATAATGGCACGAAGAACATAAGTCAAGTGCTCTTTACTAACCGCGGGGAACGGACGCCAAGCCGTTCGGGCCGCCGCTCATCGGCGCCCTCCTGCGCATGCCGTGGGATGCGGTGCAGCAGCACATGCTCGATCGCCTGCACGAGAGCGGCTTCGGGGACTTCGACGCCGCGTACCTGACCGTCTTCCAGTACCCGGGGCCACAGGGCGCCCGGCCGTCGGAACTGGCCACGCGGCTACGGATCAGCAAGCAGGCCCTGAACTACCTGCTCGGCGAGCTCGAACGGCTCGGCTACCTCGAGCGTCGAGCGGATCCCGACGACCTTCGCTCGAAGCGCATCGCCCTCACTCCACGCGGCATCGCCGCGGTGGGCGTGATCCGAGAGGCCGTCGACGAGGTCGAGAGCCGCCTGGGCTCGAGCAACTCGGAGCGGACCGCTTCGACGAGCTCCGCAACCTCCTGCTCGAGCTCAACGGGTTGACGTAGCTCCGCGCACCTTCAAGAGACATTCCCGCACACTCGCGCAGGCGGGGGTCTCGACACCGGACAGAGCGCCTTTCCTTGTCACCAGCGGTGAGCGCCTAGGCTATGGACGAGCCCGCGAAGGAGTGTCGATGCAGACCCGCCCGCTTCCCGAGAACCCCGATGCCCGCTCCCCCGCCGGGGCGGAGATCCGCTACTTGATCGGGGGCGCAACCGGCGACATGATCCATTCAACGGTGCCGCCGGGGCAGGTGAACCGGGCGACCGTCCATGCCACGGTGAGCGAGTTCTGGTACGTCCTGTCCGGCCGAGGGGACATTTGGCGCCGGGACGACCGCGGGGAGGAGGTGACCGTTCTGACGCACGGGGTCTCCATCGACATCCCGGTCGGTACTGCCTTCCAGTACCGCTGCACCGGGGCTGACGCGCTGCGGTTTCTTTGCATCACGATGCCGCCCTGGCGGGGCGATGCGGAGGCAACCGTCATCGAAGGTCCGTGGGTGCCGACCGCGCCTGTCGGTCCGATCTAGCAGGAGTCGTCATCCTCTGGTGACATCCCGAACGCCGGCGCACGTCAGAGCGATGTCTCGCGGGAACGCCCACGTGCGCAGCGTGGCTGGGCATGCGTCCATCGCAGCCCCGTGAATCGACCGAAGCCGGGCTCTCGGCCACGCCGCTTCGAATCAGACGTCTCTGACGGCGTCGTCGATGGCCTTGAGCGGCCTCCACGCCGCGTTCTCGCCGACGGCCAGGACGGCGCAGGTGATGTCACTCGCCGGATAGTGGCGCGAGCACGCCGCTGACTCCGACGTTGACGCCCTCCTTCCAGTAGCACCGGACAGCGCCGCGTGCATCGGTCTCGAACTCGAGGCCGAAGCCCATCAGGTGACTCCCCTCGCCGCGTGCGCCATGCCTCGCCTTGGGCGAGAGGAGCTCCGCAGTCCAGAGCCGGGCCGAGGAGGCGGCCCTCGGTCACCGCACGGTGAAAGCGCAACAGGTCACCGATGGTGACGTGTGCGCCGCCGTCCGGCCCGCCTATCGGAGGGTATGAGTAGATGTTGCGGCGCCACCCGACGACACGACCATCCGCGCTCTCGATCGCCTCGACGCCTTCGGCGACCCCCGGCTCGACGACGTTCATACGGAAGAACCCCGATCGGTTCATCCCGGCCCGGGCGAAGACATGCTCGGACACGTACTCGCGGTAGCTTGAGGCGGTAGCCCGCTCGATCATGAGCCCGAGCAACACGTAGCCGACGTTGCAGTACCGGCAGCCCTCGCCAGGCGCGAAGTTCGGCGGCTTGCCGACGAACTGCGGAAGGTAGTCCGCCGTCTCGATGACCGAGTAGTTGGGTCGCTCGAGGAAGACGTCCTCGTACCGCTCGCCCGCCTCCTCGTCGGCGTCGTCGGCGATGCCCGGATGTGTGGGTCAGCAGGTGGTAGGGCGTGACCGCCGACGAGATTCCGGTTTCCTCCAGCCCCAGGTATCTCGGTGACGGACGTGTCCAGTGCGAACGCATCGCGCTCGACGAGCTGCAGCGTCGCCACCGCCGTGAACAGCTTGGTGATCGACGCGGTGTCGAACCGGGTCTCGACCGTGGTCGGGATGTTCCAGGTGCGACTGGCGTAGCCGAACGCGTCGAGCAACAGCGCCTGATCACCCTGCGTGACGCCGACCACTCCCGAGAACGTGTCCGCTGCCTCCAGCTCACGCAGCAGCTCCTTCACCGCCCCCAAGTCGGGGGCTGCAGATGCCATACGACTATCCTCGCGGGTCCTCCGGACGGGAGTCCCTTCGAAGCGCCGTAGACGACACGGCGCTGCGCGATGCGCTCGTGGCACCCTGACACCGCCGAGCCGGAACGAGCGATGGCCGCAAAGCTCCTCGGTGACACGAAGAGCAGCACCGCCGCCATGGAGTTGTGGGTCGCCCTGTCGGACGACTCGCACGTGTTCCTAGCGCGTCTCGAGCGGGTGCCCGGGTGGGACGGTTCGAGAGGCGAGTCTTCGCTCGCGCCCGCCGTGCGAGCGCGGCTCATCGATCGTTCCCCGGTCACAGCACGCTCGTGCAGAAGTGGAGTGGTGACGCGGCAGTGGATCTCCGACGCTCGCAGGAATAGGCTTGTGGACGACATGACACTCGGGCGGGGTGCAGCCGCTGCGACCCTGAAGGTGGTGCTCCCACGGTACTGAGCGTTCCCCCCACGGGCCGCAAGGGAGTATGGGTGCGCACGGCCCTCGTGCTCGCGTCGGTCTTGGCGTACGCGGCGCTGATCGCGCCCGCGCCCGGTGCCGAGCTGACGCGCGTTACGGTGATCACCGACTCCGTCGGCACCGCACTGCTCTGGGATCCCGTCCCATTGCGCGACTTCTCCGTCGGACTCGACGTCCGTGGCTATGCCTTCGGGTGCCGCAAGCTCGTCACCCCCGGCTGCCCGCAGGCCGCCGGCATCAACCCGCCAAGCGCCCTCGACGTCATCCAGCAGCTCGGAGCCGAGCTCGGGCCGATCGTCGTGATCGACGTCGGGTACAACGACACCGCCGACACGTATTCCGCCGGACTCGACGAGGTGATGCGAGCTCTGCTCGCCAATGGCGTCCAACGCGTCGTTTGGGTGACCCTCGCGGAAGGAGAGAGCGTCTGGCTTTCTATCAACGACCAGATCCGCTCAGCACCGGCCCGCTGGCCCGAGCTCGTCGTGGCGGACTGGGGCCCGACGGTGACCGGCAAGCCCTGGCTGCTCAACGACGTCGTGCACCTCAACCACGACGGCGGGGTCGAGCTCGGCCGGTTTCTGCGGCCGATCGTCCTCGGTCAACTGCAGCTGATCAAGGACACGACACCGCCGGACCTGCGCTTGCCGGAATCGGTGCACGCGCGGACGACGAACCCGAACGGGCGAGTGCTCTCCTTCCATCCGGTCGCGCTCGACGCAGTCGACGGAGAGATCCCCGAGACCTGCACGCCCGCCTCGCCTCACCGCTACCCGATCGGGAAGACCAAAGTCACCTGCAGCGCAACCGACAAAGCCGGCAACACGGCGGTCGGCAGCTACCGGGTCTACGTGACCAAGACGACGCCGCGCCGGTAAGGGAGACGGTCGGTGCGCCGGCCGCGGTGAAGCATCGGATTCGGGCCGAGAAGGGAGTGCGTCACTCGTCGGCCAGGCAGGCAACGGCGTTACCTCGTGTGCTTCCGGCGCTGCTGTCCGACACTGGTCACGTGGCGTTACGCGCGCTCCGCTGACGTTGCCGAGCTCTGGCGCACGCGAGTCCTGTGTTCAAACTCCCGCACGGGTGAAGGTCAGATGCGTGACGCCGCTGGGCGAGGACGTGGTCTCGACTCGATAGTCCTGCTCGAGACCCTCCAGCCCGTCCCAGAGGCGAACACCTCGACCGAGCAGGATCGGCACGACCACGACGTGCATGTGGTCGACGAGCCCGGCGGCGAGGAACTCCCGGATCGTCGTCGGCCCTCCGCCGATGCGGACGTCCTGCCCGCCCGCCGCCTCGCGGGCGATCGCGAGCGCCTCGCCGGGCGAGGCGTCGAGGAAGTGGAACGTCGTCCCACCCTCCATCTCGATCGACGGACGCGGACGATGGGTGAGGACGAAGGTCGGCGTGTGGAACGGCGGGTTGTCGCCCCACCAGCCCCGCCAGTCGGGATCGTCGTGCCACCCCGGAGGGCCGAACTTGTTCGCGCCCATGATCTCGGCGCCGATCCCGGGCGCGAACCGCTGCGCGATCGCGTCGTCGACCCCGCTGCTGCCGCCCGGGCTGCCGACCATCTCGCTGCAGAACCGGGTGGCGAACATCCACTCGTGCAGCCGCTGGCCGGCGTGGCCGAACGGCGCCTCGAGCGCTTGCCCCTCGCCGGTGCCGAACCCGTCGAGCGAGATGGCGAAGTTGTGGACGCGGACGAGCGACATGCCTGAGAGGGCGGTCAGTTGCCGACCTCCGGATCGGGCATGAACTCGCGGACCTCCTGGGCGCACCGGCAGGCAGTCGCGATCTTCGCGGCCCACTCGAGGGCCGCCTCCCGTGAGGGCACGTCGACGACGGCGAAGCCACCGTCGAGCTCCTCTGGTCTGCGGGTACGTGCCGGCGGTGACCGACCCGTCACCGGACACCAGCACCGGATCCACGTCCTCGGCCAGGCCGCCGCCGAACACCCACACGCCGGCGTCCATCGCCTCGCGCACGACCGCGTGCGCAGCCACTGCCGACGGCGCGGCCAGTCCGCCTCGGGGATGTGATCCATCGCGGTGCCCGGAAACGAGATCAGGTACCTCGTCATCCCGTGACTCTACGGGGTGCGGCGGCGCAGGGTGGCGGCGCCCGAGGACGAGCGCGAGCGCCGTCGCCCCCAGCGTCACCCCGACGTCGAGCCAGGAAGCGGCGCGCCGAGGTCGGGGTCCGAGGCCGCGCGGTGCAGCGCGTCGTAGGCGTACGTCATCGGCAGGAGCGCCGACAGCACCCGCAGCCAGTCGGCCATGTCCTCGCGCGCGACGAAGAGGCCGCAGAGCAGGATCTGCGGGAGGATGAGCGCGGGCATGAACTGCACCGCCTGGAACTCCGTGCGGGCGAACGCGGAGACGAAGAGGCCGAGCGCCATCCCGAGCAGCGCGTTCGTGACCGCGAGAGCGACGACCAGCACCCGTGCGCTCGCGACCTGGAGGTCGAGCAGCCCGAAGCCGACGAGCGACACGACCGTCCCCTGCACCGCGGCGAGCAGCCCGAAGGCGAGGCCGTAGCCGCCGAGCAGGTCGAGCTTCGTGAGCGGCAGCGTCAGCAGGCGCTCGAGCGTGCCCGTCGTGCGCTCGCGCAGCATCGTGATCGAGGTGACGAGGAACATCGAGATCAGCGGGAACAGCCCGAGCATCGGCACGCCCGACGCTCTGGAACACCTGCGGCCGGTCGGCGAGGATCTGGTTCATCAGGATCATCAGCGCGCACGGCACGACGAGGAGCAGCGCGATCGTCCGTCGGTCGCGCCGCAGCTGGGCGAGCACGCGCCGGGCCGTCGCGAGGGTGACGCCGAGCGGTCACGCGACCCCTCTCCCCCGGCCTGCTCGACGAGCCGCAGGAACGCCTCGTCGAGCCCCGCCGCCCCCGTGCGCACGCGCAGCGACTCGCGGCGTCTCACGCGCGAGGAGACGGCCCGTCGCGCATCAGGAGCGAGCGCGTCGCAGCGCTCGGCCTCGTCCATCACGTGGCTCGAGACGAGGAGCGTCGTGCCACGGGCGGCCAGCTCGGCGAAGAAGCCCCAGAGGTCGCGGCGGAGCACGGGGTCGAGCCCGACGGTCGGCTCGTCGAGCACGAGCAGCTCCGGCTCGCCGAGGAGCGCCGTCGCGAGCGAGACGCGCGCCCGCTGGCCGCCGGAGAGCGCGACCGACGACGCGGTCGCGCTCGCCCGCGAGGCCGACGACCTCGAGCACCTCGGCGTCGCGGCTCGCGGGCACGTCGAGGATGCGCCCGAAGTAGCGCGAGGTTCTCGGCGACGGTGAGGTCGGCGTAGACGGAGGGGTCCTGCGTGACGTAGCCGACGCGGCGGCGCAGCGCAGCCGACCCGGCCGGCACGCCCGAGCACGGTCACCTCGCCGCCGACTCGACGATCTGCGAGCCGACGATCGCCCGCATCAGCGTCGACTTGCCGCACCCGCTCGGCCCGAGCAGGCCCGTGACGCGGCCGCGCTCGACCTCGACGTCGAGGCCCGGGGATCACCGGCACGCCGCCGCGCACGACCCGGAGCCCTGTGATCGAGATCGCCGCGTCCACGTCCTGATTCCACCACAGCGTCCGTCGGGCGGGGGCCGGGGCTGGCACCCCGCACGACGAGGCGTGGCTTCAGCCTCGCCGCCTGCGCCCGCGTAGAGTGGGCCCGTGAGCATCGCGGTGTTCTCCGGCCGGGCCGTCGAGGAGGCGGTGCCGCCCCACGCGGCCTACGACGCCGTGCGCGACGCGTTCGTCGCCCACGCGCGCGGCGAGTGGACGATGCAGCCGAAGGTCTACGTCACGAACTACCCGGCCGGCGACTTCCGCGCGATGCCCGCACTCGGCGGCGGGCATGCGCTGCTGAAGTGGGTGACCTCGTTCCCCGGGAACCCGGCGCGCGGGCTGCCGACCGTGACGGGGCTCGTCCTGCTCTCCGACGCGGAGGACGGACGCCTGCTCGCGATCATCGACGCGGCCGCGGTCACGGCGCTGCGCACGGCTGCCGCCGGCGGTGCTGGCCACGGAGACGCTCGCCCGCCCCGGCGCCGAGCCGATGCGCGGTGGTCGGCTGCGGCGTGAACGGCGCCGAGACCGTCCGGATGCTCGCCGCGATCGGCCGCCCGACCCTCGTCCACGACCGCGACGCGGCGCGGGCCGATGCCGTCGCGTCGACGTACGGCGCCGCGGCGGTCACGCTGGAGGAAGCGCTCGCCGCCGACGCCGTGATCACGGTCACGCCGGGCAAGGATGTCCTGTACGCCGCGAGGGCTCGCTCCGGGAGGGACAGCACGTGTCGCTGATGGGCGCCGACGGCCCCGGCAAGGCCGAGGTCGCGACCGCCGGAGATCGCGCCGCGCCCACCTGTTCTGCGACGACTGGGAGCAGGCCGCCACGGCGGCGAGCTCGCGGCCGCGGTCGAGGCAGGGCTCGTCGAGCACGCGCCAGCGTGACGGAGCTCGGCCGGGTGCTCACGGGCGACAGCCGACGGACGCCGCAGCGCCGAGGACGTGACGCTCTTCGACTCGACCGGCCTCGCGGTCCAGGACCTCGCGATCGCGATCGCCGCGTACGCGCAGGCGGACGCGCTCGACGTTCCCCGTCGAGCCTCTGAGCGCAGGCGTCCGCCGAGCGAGCGACAGACCGTCGTCAGGCGTTCAGGAGCCGCGCAGGCTCGAACAGCGAGCAGCAAGGGTGCGCGCTCGCCCTGCACGGCACGGGCCACGAGCCGGCCGCACGCGAAGCCGAGGACGTTGCCGTGGCCCGAGTAGCCGCCCGCGACCCAGACGCGATCGCTGCCGGGAACACGACCGACGACCGGGAGGAAGTCCATCACCATCCCGAAGATCCCCGCCCAGCGGTGGTCGACGCGCAGCTCGCGTCCGACGAGCTCGTTGACGAAGCCGCTCGAGCGCCTCCTGCACGGGATCGGTGAGCCGCTCGTCCGCCGTGAACTCCTCGTCCAGCCGCACGTCGCGGAAGCCGCCCGCGACGATGCGCCCGTCGGGCGTCTGGTGCCAGTAATCGAACCCGTGGCGGCCGTAGTGGGGCGTCTCGAACCAGCGCTCGGGGATCGGCTCGGTGGCGATCACCTGACCGCGCGTCGGGATCGATGAGACCCTCGATCTCGCCGAGCAGACCACTCGGGATACCCGTCGGTCGCGACGATCACGACCGGGGCCTCGAGCTCGTCGACGGACTCGACGCGGCGGTGCTCCACGATCTCCGCGCCCTCCGCCGCGGCAAGGCCGGCCAGCCGGCGCACCCAGCGCGCCGGCTGGAGCGCGCCATCGGGTGGATGGAGCAGCCCTGCCGAGAACCGCCCTGCGAGCGGCCCGGCGGGGTCGTCGATCCACTCGACGGCGATCCCCGCGGCCACCATCGCGTCGTGCTCGGCGCGAAGCTCGTCGCGCTCCTCGTCGTCGACAGCGAGCCGGAGGCTGCCGATCTGGCGGAACGCGTCGCCCGCGAGCCCCTTGAGGGCCTCGATCTCGTCCTCCGTCCAACGCCAGAGCGCGACGGCTCGCTCGAGACCCACGGTCTCGACCGCGACGTCGAACGGCGCTGCCGTTCCGCGCAGCGCGAACCCCCCGTTTCGGCCGCTCGCACCTCCGGCGATGCCGCGCTGCTCGTGCAGGCGCACCCGCAGCCCGACTGGGCGAGAAGGTGTGCGGCGCTGCACCCGGTGATGCCGCCACCGACGATCTCGACGTCGGCCGGCCCGTCGAGCGGTGTCGAGGCGATCGGCGTGTCGTCGTCTGCGAGCCAGTACGGGATCATCGGGAGATCGTAGTCCGATAGACGCCGTCCTCACCGGAGACCCGTCCCTCGAGCTCGAGCGCGACCAGCGCGGACGCGACGCCTGAGACAGCCAGCCCCGACGAGCGCGCGATGTCGTCGACCCCGGTCGCGCCGCTGGCGAGCGCAGCGAGCACGCGTCATGGGCCGCGTCGACCGGCGTGGGGACAGCCGGAGCCACGTCGAGGCCGATCGCCTCGAGGACGTCGAGGACGCGAGTCACCGGCGCCGCTCCCTGACGGATCAACCCGTTCGTCCCCATGCTGGCGGCGCTCGTGATCTCCCCGGGCACGGCCATCACCTCCCGTCCCTGCTCGAGCGCCATGTCGGCGGTGATGAGCGCGCCCGAGCGCTCGCGGGCCTCCACGACGACGGTGACGAGGCTCAGTCCGGCGATGATGCGATTGCGTGCGGGAAAGCGCCACGGCGCCGGCTCGACGCCCGGCTCGTACTCGCTCACGACGAGCCCGCCCGATGCGACGATCCGCCGGGCGAGCTCCGCGTGCGCCGCCGGGTAGTCGCGATCGACGCCGCAGCCGAGCACCGCGACCGTCGTCCCGCCCCCGTCGAGGGCGCCCCGATGGGCTTCGCCGTCGATCCCTCGCGCAAGCCCGCTCACCACCACGGCGCCCGCGGCCGCCACCTCACGACCGAGCGACCGCGCGACGCCACGTCCGTACGCGGAGCAGGCACGTGCCCCGACGATCGCGACCGCCGGACAGCCGAGCAGGCCCAGGTCACCGTCGCCGCGAACCCAGAGCGCCGAGGGCGGGTCGTGGATCGCGCGGAGCAGCGGCGGATATGCGCTGTCGCCGAGCCGGAGCCGCCGAGCCGTCACCGGCCGACCTCCCGTGGCGGCCGGTAGGAGAGCGCCTCCGCGACGTGCTCCGGGAGAACATCCGGCGCGTCCGCCAGCGCCGCCGCCGTCCGCGCGACGCGTGCGACGCGAGCTCGGCCACGCCCCGAGAGCGGGAGCCTCTCGACGGCGCGGTCGAGCAGCTCGGTCGCCGCCGGGGTGCGCCGTGGCTGATGCTCCGCGAGCCGGAGCACCGCCTCCCCGACCCGCGCGCGGACGGCGGACGATCCCTCCCCCGGTGGTGCAGAGAGCTCGGCCGCCCGAGGCCGCGGCATGGCGACAACCAGGTCGAACCGGTCGAGGAGGGCTCGCGAGACCCGGTCGCGGTACCCCGCGACCTTCGCGGCGCTGCAGCCGCAGTCGAGGAGCGGATCGCCTCGAGCCCCGCACGGGCAGAGGTTCATCGTGGCGACGAGCCGGAATCGAGCCGGGAAGACGGCCCGACCCCCGGTGCGGGCGACGGAGACGATCCCGTCCTCCAGCGGCTGTCGCAGCGCCTCGAGCACCGGGCGCGGGAACTCGGGGAGCTCGTCCAGCATCAGCACGCCCCGGTGCGCCAACGAGACCTCACCGGGTCGGGGCACGGCCCCGCCTCCGACGATCGCGGGAGCCGACGCGCCATGGTGCGGCGCGCGAAAGGGCGGATCGACGAGCAGCCGGGCCTGGCCGCCGAGCACGCCGGCGATCGAGTGGATCCGCGTCACCTCCAGCGCCTCGCCCGCCGTGAGCGGCGGCAGGATCGACGGCAGCCGACGCGCGAGCATCGTCTTCCCGGTTCCCGGCGGCCCCGCGAGCAACAGGTTGTGCCCGCCGGCCGCCGCCAGCTCCAGCGCCCTCCGACCACGCTCCTGCCCCCGCACGTCCGCGAGATCGGGATGCGCCCGACCCGCATCCGTCGTGCCGGGCGGGCGCGCCGGCTGCGATCGGCTCGTCGCCCCGGAGGTACGCGACTGCCTGCGCGAGGTGCTCCACCGGGAATCGCCTCGACGCCCGCCAGCGCCGCCTCCGGGGCCACTCGGCGCCGCGCAGAGGAGGCGGCCGATGCCCGACCTGGCCGCGCCCTCGGCGACCGCCAGCGTGCCCCACACCGGCCGGATGCGTCCGTCCAGGGCGAGCTCTCCGACGCAGGCGTGCTCCCCCAGGCGCCCCCGGGGGATCTGACTCGGACGCCGCGAGCACCGACAGGGCGATCGCGAGATCGAAGCCCGAGCCCTCCTTGCGCAGCGCGGCCGGCGCCAGGTTCACGGTGATCGCCTTCTTCGGCCACTCGAGGAGCGCGGACATCACGCCGGCCCGAACCCGGTGCTTCGCCTCCTGACAGGCCCGGTCGCCGAGCCCGACGATCGCGAGCGACGGGAGCTCGGAGCCGGTGAGGTGCGCTTCGACCTCGACGCGTCGAGGCTCCAGGCCGACGACGGCGAAGGTGAGGGCGCGAGCCAGCACTGCCCCCGACGGTAGAGGGCGCACCGTGTCGGCTTCGTCACGCCTTCGAGCCGACCGAGTGCCGGCGCGCGGAGCCCGCGCTCGAGGGCGGGGGCCGAGAGCTCAGGCCGGGCGGCAGACGAGCACGGACTCGAAGTACTCGCCCGACCGGCGCCCGGTGCGGCGGTTCACGTGGCGCTCGAGCCGATCGTCGAGCCTGAGCCCGGCCCGGCGCAGGATCTCGGGGTAGAGGTCACGTCGGTCGTTGACGACGATGCAGACCCGGCCTCCGAGCACGAGACGCGACCGTGCGTTCGCGAGCACGGCGGCGACGCCGTCGACGTACTCGGCGATCGCAGCCCGCCCAGTCCCGCGGGCCGGACGCCCGAGCTCGCGATCGCGACGCTCGTCGAGCCCGAGGAGCTCGTACGCGTAGCGATGCTGCTCGTGGTAGTCGATCAGCCCCGGGTACGGCGGAGAGGTGATCACGCCGTCGTAGGGCCCCCGCAGATCGAGCTCCGCGGAGTCGCCGTGGAAGACCTCCGCGACGTGGTCGTGGGAGCGCCTGAGCGGCGAACGCCTCGATGCGGTCGAGCGTGTCCAACGTGTAGCGCAGCAGGAACCGCCGGGCGTCCTCGACGGGACGGCACTCGCGCCGGTGCTTGTGACACCAGTACGGCGTCGTCTGGGGCTCCCGCGGGAACTCGAGGTCGAAGTGGGTCGTCCTCCGCGCCGAGCGGGCGGCTCGCGCGAGCACGACGCGCAGCACGTCCGTCGATGCGCTCTGGTCGAGCAGCGAGCGGAAGTGGAGCAGCTCCTCCGCCGCCGCCGGTGCGTACCACGCGCGCACGTACGAGCTCGCCTCCTCCGGATAACGACCGCGTGGCACGAATGCGTCCGCCTCGCCGTGGGCCCAGACCAGATCACGACGGAGCGCGTCGAGGTTGTACGGCCGGGTCTTGACCCGCATCAGGAGCACGTTGAAGCCCGCAACGTCTGCGGCAGCCGCGTCGTAGCCCGACTCGAGGGCCTGCACCAGAGTCGTGCCGGAGCCCCCGAACGGGTCGAGCACCCGCCCGCCCGGCGTGACGTACCGCTCGAGCAGCGTCTCCACGAGCTGGGGGATGAACTTCCCGAGGTACGGGTGCAGGCGATGGACGTGCTTGGTCCGCTCGCGCTCGGGGAGCTCGGCCTCCGACCACGAGAGCGCAAGGTCGAGGCCCTCGTAGAGCGCCGTCTGCGTGGCCGCCATGCCTGGCGAGTTCGCCGTCGGAGGCGGAGGTCCTACGCGACGGCGCCGGCGAGAGAGGACCGGGGCCTCCCGCCGGCGCCGTGCCGTGCGTCAGCCGGCGAGGCCGCGCTCGAGGTCGAACGCCCGCAGGCGCTCGATCCGCACCGCGATCGGGGGGTGCGTCGAGAACAGCGCGGTCGCGCCCTTGCCGGAGAGCGGACTGGCGATGTAGAGCGTCGCCGCGGCGGGGCTCACGGCCATCGGGATCGCCTCGACGCCACGCTCGAGCGAGCCGAGAGCGTCCGCGAGGGGACGCCCCTCGCCGAGCAGCTCGGCAGCAGTCCGGTCGGCGAGGAACTCGCGCTGCCGAGACACTGCGAGCTGCAGCAGCATCGCGGCGATCGGGGCGATCAGGACCGCGGCGAGCGTGCCCACGATCCCGAGCGGGCTCTCCTCGTCGTCACCGCCGAACAGCCACTGGAACTGGAGGAAGTTCGCGACCGCTGAGATCGCCGCCCCGATCATCGCCGCGATCGTGGTGACGAGGACGTCGCGGTTCCGGATGTGGGCGAGCTCGTGGGCGAGCACGGCTCGCACCTGCTCACGCGGCATCAGCCGGACGAGGCCCTCGGTCACGGCGACGGCGCTGTGCTTCGGGCTGCGCCCGGTTGCGAACGCGTTCGGCTGGTCGGACGGGATCACGTACAGCCGTGGCAGCGGCAGGCGGGCGCGGACGGCGAGGTCCTCGACGTCGGCGACGACGTCCGGAAGCTCGCCGGCCTCGAGCGGCCGGGCACGGCTCATCTTCAGCGCGATCCGGTCGGAGAACCAGTACATCGCGAGGTTGAAGACCATCGCCATGACGAGGAACACGACGAGCCCTGCGGGGCCGCCGACGAGGCCGCCGATGGCGATGAAGAGGCCGGTGAGCCCGGCGATCAGGATCCAGGTGCGGAAGCGCGTGCTCATGGGAGCGATGTAGTCCTTTCCGGCTGACGGGTCGGTTTGACGGGTCAGCCGGAGGTTTCTCCCGCCGCTCGCGCGGCCGATGCGCCCGGAACCTGCTGCGGTGCAGCAGGGCCGTTCTGACGAGCGCACCCGTTCGGGGATAGTGCCCCCCGGCGTTCTCAATGATAGAGAACGTCGCACGCCGCGCGCTATTCCCGTGCGTCCGCCCAGCTCATGTCCCGCCGCTCGACCGCCCGCCCGCAGACGGCCGCCACCTCGAGGGCGACGTTCAGGTCGCCGAGATCCGGGTGCCGCGCGAGCCAGGCGGCCGCGGCGGCCCGCACCCTCCGGCGCTTCTCTGGCCCGACCGCGGCGAGCGGCCCGCCGAAACCGCTCCCCGCCCGCTCCTTCACCTCGACGAAGACGATCAGGCCGCCGCGCCGCAGGACGAGGTCGAGCTCGTATCCGGCCGCCCGGGCGTTCGCGTCGAGCAGGCGGAAGCCGCGCAGGCGGTAGTGGGCGAGGGCTCGTCGCTCGCCGTCGTTCACGCCGCCACTGGGCGGGCGTACGCCTTCGCGTTGAACGAGCGACGGTGCTGCGCGCAGGGGCCGTGCTCGAGCACCGCGGCCGTGTGCACCGGTGTGATGTAGCCGACGTGGGACGCGAACCCGTAATGCGGGTGCAGCGCGTCGAGCCGATGCATCAGCCGGTCACGGGTGACCTTGGCGACGATCGACGCGGCGGCGATCGACGCGCTCTTCGTGTCACCGTCGACGATCGCACGATGCGGGCGGGCGGACGGCCCCAGCCGGAACCCGTCCACGAGGCACACCTCGGCCTCGGTGAGGTCGTCGAGCACCGAGCGCAGGCCCCAGAGGTTGGAGCGGTGCAGCCCTTCGCGATCGATCACACCGGCGGGCACGACCCTGACCGAGATGCGCGTCGCCAGCTGCACGATCGCGTCGAGGAGACGCTCGCGCTCCTCCGGGTCGACCTGCTTCGAGTCGTTGAGCGTGGCCAGGGCGCGCACCCGCCGGCCCCGGAGGTCAGAGTGGTCGAAGAGGACGCCCGCCACGAGCAACGGCCCGGCGAGCGAGCCTCGACCGGCCTCGTCGGCACCGGCGACGTACCGGACGCCGAGCCGCCGATCGAAGCCGAGGAGACGCTGACCGGTCGAGATCGCCATGTGGCGAGGATACCCCGGCCCGTCGGACGCGATCGTCACGGGTCCGCACCAGTCGCTCCACTGTCTCGGCTCAGCGCGGGACCAGGGCGCGACGCCGCTTCAACCCGAAGGTCGCCCCGCCCGCGGCCAGCCGGGCGGCTCGGTGCCGCGCGAGCAGGCTCTAGTTCTGGCGGAGCTCGCGGATGCGCGCCTTCTTGCCGACGCGATCGCGGAGGTAGTAGAGCTTCGCGCGGTTGACGTCACCGATCATGGCGACCTCGAGCTTCTCGATCTTCGGCGAGTGGACGGGGAACGTCCGCTCCACGCCGACGTTGTTCGCGACCTTGCGGACCGTGAACGTCTCGCGCACGCCGGTGCCCTGGCGCTTGATGCAGATGCCCTCGAACACCTGAACGCGCTGGCGGCTGCCCTCGATCACCTTGAAGTGGACGCGCAGCGTGTCACCCGCCTTGAACTGCGGGATCTCGCGCAGCTGACGCGCCTCGATGCTCTGGATGACGGTGCTCATGAGAAGGAACGGCCCTGCGGGCCGGGTGGGGATGATAGCGAAAGGCCGCCTGGAGCGGGTCAGTGCAGCGAGACGCGGTTCGGCGGCCAGTACGTCGCGAAGACCTTGCCGATCAGGTTCTCCCGCGGCACCGATCCCCACACGCGGGAGTCGCACGACTGGGCCCGGTTGTCGCCCATCATGAAGTACGACCCTGCAGGGATCTTGACCGGGCCGAACGACTCCACGTGCCGCCCGGCGCCCCTTCTCGACGTACGGCTCGGAGAGCTTCTTCCCGTTGATGTAGACGTACCCGTCGCCACGATCGAGCTTCACCTCGACGGTCTCGCCCGGAAGCCCGATCAGCCGCTTGACGAACGTCCCACCCGCACCGCACTTCACCTGCGCGGCCGGAGGCGTCTGGAAGACGACGATCTCGCCCCTGCGCGGGTCGCGGAGGTGGTAGATGAAGCGGTTGGCGAGCACGCGGTCGGAGTACCTGGCCTCACAGCCAGAGGCAGGCTGGGCGCAGTGAAGCGTCGTCTCCATCGAGCTGGAGGGGATGCGGTACGGGTTGACGACGAACGCCTTGACCAGGAGGACGATGGCGACCGCGCCGACGATCGTGACGACCCAGTCCACGAAGACGCGGACACCCGGCGGGAGCCCGCGGGTGAGACGGTCGACGGGGTTGCGCGAACGACGAACGGGCGCCGGGCTCGGCACATGGGGGACGTGCGGGACGGGCGGATGCACCGGGAGCTGCCCCTCGGGCCCTGACCGACGGGCCACGCTCCGTCGGCGGCACCGCCCGCCGGCGCGAGCGGCGGCGGTGCGGGCGGGAGCTGCCAGGCCTCGGGCTCCACGGGTGCCTCGGGTGGCGGGAAGCCGGAGCGGTCGCCATCCGTCCCGAGCGGCGGCAGCGACGGATCGACGGCCGCCTCGAAAGCGTCCTGAGCGGGTACGGCCCCTCCGGGCGCCTGCGGGGCGTCCCAGCCGAACGACGAGCTCTCCGAGGCGGGGGCCTCCGGGGCGTGGCCCGCGGCGTCGGTGCTCTCGGGAGCCGGGCTCTCCGAGGGCTCCTGCCCGTCGTCGCTCGTGGCGGCGTCGCGGGCGTCGTCCTCGTCGGGTCGGTCGACGGGTGGCCAGCCGCCGCTCGTCATCGCATGCTCCTGACGCGACTCTGCTCGCTGCGCCAGGTCTCGATCCGGCCGTGATCGCCGGACAGGAGGACCTCGGGGACGTCCCAGCCCCGGAAGCTGGCGGGGCGCGTGTAGTGGGGGTACTCGATGCCGCCGTCGAGCGCCTCGGAGAAGCTCTCGTGCTCGCCCGACCCCTCTGCCAGCGCGCCCGGCAGGCGTCGCGCGATCGCGTCGACGAGCACCATGGCGGGGAGCTCCCCACCGGAGAGCACGTACGGGCCGATCGAGACCGCGTCGGTGCAGAGGTGGTCGACGATGCGCGCGTCGAAGCCCTCGAAGCGCGACGAGAGCACGGCGACGTGATCGAGCGTGGCGAGCTCCTCGACGAGCTCCTGGTCGAGCTGGCGGCCCTGTGGGGTCAGCGCGAGCACGCGCTCGGGGCGCCCCTCCGCGTACACGGCGTCGAGCGCAGCGGCGACGACGTCGACCCGGAGGACCATGCCCGCCCCACCGCCGTAGGGCTGGTCGTCGACCTGGCCGGAGCGAAGGGGAGTCGTGTCCCGATAGTTCTGGAGCCGCAGCTCCAGCTCGGTGCCGAGGACGGTCGCGAGCGGCCGCTGCTCCGTCATCCAGCCGAACGCGTGCGGAACCTGCGTGAAGACGTCGAGGCGCACGGAAGTGGAGGGTACCGGCAGGGAGTGTTGCTACCCGATGAAGCCGCGCACGACGACCACACGCCCGCCGGAGACGTCCACGTCGACGATCGCGTCGTCGATCAACGGGAGCAGCGTTCCGTCGTCGAGCTCGAGGTTGTCGTTGGCGATCGCCGGGATAGACGCCCACGACCTCGCCGAGAGGCCGCCCGCCATCCTCCTCGACCCGCAGCCCCACGAGCTCGAACGCGTACCACGCGTCGGGATCGGGCGGCGGTAGGTCGCTGGCGCGGATCGTGAGCTGCGCGCCCCGAGGTGCGGGGCGGTCGAGCCGGATCGCCTGGCGCCCCTTGCCGGCACGGCGGCTCGACACGATCTCGGCCGGCTCGCCGTCGACGAGCAGGCGCGCACCCTGCTCGTAGCGACGTGGATCGTCGCTCGGCTCCTCGACGAGGAAGGAGCCGTCGAGCCCGTGCGGTCGCCCCACGCGCCCGATCGGGAGGAGCCGGTCCGGGTCGACGGTCACCCGACGATCTCGAGCATGGCCCGCCGATCGCCTCGGGCTCCGGCGGAGCGGGCGATCGTGCGCAGGGCGCGGACGACGCGCCCCTGGCGACCGATCACCTTGCCGACGTCACCCGGCGCCACGTGCAGGCGCAGAAGGACGAGATCGCCGTCGTCGACCCGCTCGACCCGGACTGCGTCCGGCTCGTCGACGAGCCCGCGCGCGACCCAGGCGAGGAGCTCCTCCACCTGCTACTGGATGCCCGCGGCCTTGATCAGCTTCGCGACCGGATCGGAGGGCTGCGCGCCCTTGTCGAGCCACGACTTCACCTTGTCGGCGTCGAGCTCGATCGTGCTCGGATGCGTCTGCGGGTTGTACCGCCCGACGATCTCGATGAACCGACCGTCGCGCGGTGAGCGCGAGTCGGCGACGACGACGCGGTAGATCGGGTTCTTCTTCGACCCGACGCGCGTCAACCTCATGCGAACTGCCATTGTCTCCAGGATCCCTTTCGTCGTGTGCAGCGGCTCATTGTGCCGGAAGGGACGCCTTCCCGTGTGCGCAGACGACGACGGCGCGGCGCTAGCGGCGCCGCTTCCCGCCTCTGGTCGGCCCGCCCGTGAGCTCGGGCGGGAGCGTCGGGAGCTTCCCCTTGCCCATCTGGCGCATCATCTTCTCCATCTGCTTCCGCGCCTGGAGCAGGCGGTTGACCTCTTCCATCGTCGTCCCGCTCCCCGCTGCGATCCGCCTGCGACGGGGCCCGTTGATGACGATGCGGCGTGCGGCGCTCGTGCGGGGTCATGGAGAGGACGATCGCCTCGACCCGGGCCATCTGCGCCTCGTCGACGCTCAGGCCGTCGAGCTGCGAGCTCGATCCCGGGGATCATCTTCATCACGCCCTGCAACGGCCCCATCCGCTTGAGCATCCGGCTCGAGGCGAGGAAGTCGTCGAACGTGAAGACGCCTGCCCGCATGCGCGCCTCCATCGCTGCCTGCTCGTCCTCCTCGAAGGCCTGCTCGGCCTTCTCGATCAGCGTGAGCACGTCGCCCATGCCGAGGATGCGCGACGCCATCCGGTCAGGGTGGAACACCTCGAGCTGGTCGAGCTTCTCGCCGACCGACGCGAACTTGACGGGCTTCCCCGTGATCGCGCGGGCGCTCAGGGCAGCGCCGCCGCGGGCGTCGCCGTCGAGCTTCGTGAGGACGATGCCGTCGAAGGCGACCCGCTCCTGGAACGTCCGGGCGACGTTGACGGCCTCCTGGCCGGTCATGGCGTCCAGGACGAGCAGCACGTTGAGCGGCTTCACGGCGTCGCGGACGCGGACGAGCTCCTCCATCAGCGCCTCGTCGATCTGGAGGCGGCCCGCGGTGTCGACGATCACGACGTCGCAGCCCTCCGCTCCGGCGCGCTCGACGCCGGCCGTCGCCGCCACGACGGGATCGGTGGTGTCGGTGCGGAACACGGGCACGCCGAGCTGGCGCCCGAGCTGCTCGAGCTGGTCGATCGCGGCCGGACGCTGCAGGTCGGCGGGGACGAGCGCGGGCGTCCGCTTCTCGTGCTTGCGGAGCCAGAGCGCGAGCTTGGCAGCGGCCGTGGTCTTGCCGGCACCCTGGAGCCCTGCGAGGAGGACGACCGTCGGAGGCCGCCCGAACACGAGCTTCGAGTCGGAGGAGCCCATCAGCTCCGTCAGCTCCTCGTGGACGATCTTGACGACCTGCTGACCCGCGTCGAGGCCCTTCATGACCTCCTGGTCGAGCGCCCGCTCGCGGACGCCCGCGACGAACTGCTTCACGACCTCGAAGTCGACGTCTGCCTCGAGCAGTGCGAGGCGGATCTCCCGCGTCGCCTTCTGAACCGTCTCCTCGTCGAGGCGGCCGCGGGAGCCGACGCCCGCGAGGGCGCCCTGGAGGCGGTTGGAGAGCGTGTCGAACATGTCCGCGGAAGGGTACCGGGGCGGCTCGGCATCCCAGGCCGGCTCGCCTCGCGAAACGCGGGGAGCGCAGCGGGGGAGGCTCAGCCGGCGGTCGTCAGGAGCGCACGCGCGTAGTCCTGCGCGTCGAACGGGCGGAGGTCGTCGACGCCCTCGCCCACGCCGACCAGCTTGACCGGCAGCCCGAGCTCGTAGGCGATCGCGATCGCGACCCCGCCCTTCGCCGAACCGTCCAGCTTCGTGAGCGCGACGCCCGTCACGCCCGCGGCCTCCGCGAAGAGACGGGCCTGCTGCAGCCCGTTCTGACCGGTCGTCGCGTCCACCACGAGCAGCGTCTCGTGCGGCGCACCGTCGAGGCGGGAGGAGATGACGCGGCGCACCTTCGCGAGCTCCTCCATCAGGTTCGCCTGGGTGTGCAGCCGGCCCGCGGTGTCGACGATCACGACGTCCTTGCCGCGCGCGCGGCCGGCCTCGACGGCATCGAACGCGACCGCTGCGGGGTCGGAGCCTCGCGCGCCGCCCACGAACTCGGCGCCGGCGCGCTCCGCCCAGATCTCGAGCTGCTCCTCCGCGGCCGCCCGGAACGTGTCCGCCGCCCCCACGAGGACGGTGCGCCCGTGCTCGGAGAGCTTGCGCGCGAGCTTGCCGACGGTGGTCGTCTTGCCGGTGCCGTTCACGCCGACGACGAGGACGACCGTGGGGGCCTCTGACGCGCGGGCGAGCACCGGGGGATCGCCGAAGAGGAGCGCGACCTCCTCGACGAGTGCGGCGCCGAGGTCGGTGAGCTCACCGCGCGCCTCCAGGCGCCGCACGAGCTCGGCCGTCGCCGGGACCCCGACGTCGCCACGGATCAGTGCCTCTTCCAGCGCCTCCCAGGCCTCCTCCTGCGTCGAGTCGAATCCGGCGCCGAGCTCCGCCGTCAGGGCCTTCCGGCTCTTCGCGAGCGAGTCGCGCAGGCGGGAGAAGAACCCCGACCGCTCGCCCTCGTCCGCGGACGCGCTCTCGGCGTCGCCCAGCAGCTCTGTCCATGTCCTCGACATCAGGCGAACGGGTTCTCGACGCGAACGCCACCGATCGTGGTTCCGGCAGCCATGTCCTCGGTCAGCAGCTTCTCGCAGCCCGACGCACGCGCTGCTGCGACGATCAACCCGTCCCAGAAGGAGATCCGCGCGTCGCGGGCAAGCGCGATGCCGTCGCGGACGAGCTCGGTGTCGGTCGCGACCGTCGGGAGCCTGGCGAGCTCGTCGACGGCTGCTGCAGCGTCGCTCTCGCTCATCGGAGTGGCGAGGCGCCGGGTGACGACCACGTAGAACTCCGACAGCACCTGTGCGCTGAGCACGAGGTCGGCGGCCGGGTGCTCGAGCACGCCACGCGCCACGTCTCGCTTCAGCGTGTCGGCATCGTCCACGGCGTACACGAGGACGTTCGTGTCGACGAATCCCCTACCTGGCATGCAGCTCGTCCCGCAGCCAGGCCCGCCCGCCTGGCCCGCTCGAGGCGCCCGCGCGTCGAGCGACCTCCATGAAGCCGGAGATCCCCTCGCGGGTGGAGGCGCCGACGAAGTGCTCGAGGTACTCCCGCACGACGGCGTTCACCGAGGTGCCCTGCTCGAGGGCACGAATCCGCGCCTGCCGGAGCAGCTCCTCGTCGATCACGAGGGTAAGATTCCTTGACGACACGGATTAAGTGTAACACGGTTTACGTGTAGGTCGGTGGAATCCGCCGCGCCCGCACGCGTGGGTCCGACGACGCAGGTGCTCGCCAGTCCGAGACGGCGGCTCAGGCGGTCGCGCCGACGACGGCGCGATCGTCCCGGGGAAGCCGCCGGGAGACGATCTGGGAGATCCCGTCACCGCCCATCGTGACGCCGTAGAGCACGTCCGCGGCCTCCATCGTGCGCTTCTGGTGGGTGATCACGATGAACTGCGCGCGATCGGCGTAGCGGCGGAGGAGGTCGACGAAGCGCGAGACGTTCGCGTCGTCGAGCGCGGCCTCGACCTCGTCGAGCAGGTAGAACGGGCACGGCTTCGCGAGGAAGAGCGCGAAGAGGAACGAGATCGCGCCGAGCGCCTTCTCGCCGCCGGAGAGGAGCGTCAGCCGCGTGATCTTCTTCCCGGCGGGGCGGAGCTCGACCTCGACTCCGGGCTCTCCGCCCTCCTCCTCGGGATCGACGAGACGCAGCCGCCCCTCGCCGCCGGGGAAGAGCGTGCCGGCGACCTCCTCGAAGTTCGCGGCGACCCGGGCGAACGTCTCGTCGAAGCGGCGCTGCACCGTCTCGGCGAGCTCGTCGCGGAGCTTCTCGAGCTCGGCGAGCGAGTCCTCGAGGTCCTGTCGCTGCGTTGCGAGCTCCTCGAGCCGCTCCTTCTCGGCCTCGTACTCCTCCTTGGCCAGCGGGTTGACCTTGCCGAGCGCCTCGCGCCGCGCCTCGAGACGGTGGATCCTGGCGGCGAGCTCGTCACGGGAGACGTCGTCGTCCGACTCGCTCGCGCCCGCAGCCTCGTCCTCGACGCCGACGGCGGCGAGCTCGGCGACGGCGGCGTCGAGGCGGCGCTGCGCCTCCTCGGCCTCGGCGTCGAGCCGCGCGAGCTCGACCTCGACGGCGGTGGCGCGCTCGCTCGCGGCATCCGCCTTCTGGCGGAGCCCGACCTCGTCCGCACCGAGCTCGCGGAGCCGGGTTCCGAGCTCGGTCGCCCGCCGGGCGCCGGCATCGGCGCGAGCGCGGACGGGGGCCTCGAGCAGCTGCGCCGCGGCCGCGGCTCGCTGCGAGTCCCACGTGGAGGTCGCCGACGGCGCCCGCGAGCCGGCCCAGCAGGTCCGCGTCCAGCCCCGATCGCCGTGGCGCTCGCTCGACGAGCGCCGCATCGGCGATCCGGGCGCGATCGGCGGACTCGCGGGCGACGACCGCCGCCGCGTCCGCGGCGGCAAGCGACTCGGTCGCGTCGCGCAGCAGGGCGTCACGATCGCCTCCTGCCTCGACGCCTTCCAGCGACCCGCCGAGACGCGCGACGACGACCTCGGCCGCCTGGGCGCTGCGGAGGGCCTCCGTCGCTTCGCGCTGGGCCTCCGCCTCGAGCGCCGCCAGCCGCCGCAGCTCGTCGCCGAGCTCGGTCGCGCGCTCCGCGCCCTGGTTGACGCGAGCGGCAGCGGGGGCTTCCAGCGCCTGCAGGGCCACGCCCGCGCGTCCGACCAGCGCCTCGAGACCGCTGGCGCAGTCGGCCAGGCGGCGGAGGAGATCGACGTCGAGCACGCGGTCGCGCAGGTGGGCGACTGCGGCATAGGCCTCCTCGGCACTCGCAGCGGCCGTTCGCGCCTCCTCTGCCGCCGCGGTCGCGGCCGTCACGCGCGCCTCGAGCTCCGCAGCCTCGTCCGCGAGCGCCCGCCGGCGTGCGTCCATCTCGAGGAGCACCGCTTCCGGCGTCTCGCCGGCGAACCACAGCTCGCCCCGCTCGGCGTCGTACCCGTGCCCCTCGGCGGTGATGACCACGCCGTGTCGTGCCTCCAGCAGCTGCTCCACCGGGACGAGCCACACGCCGTCGACGAGCCGCAGCGCGTCGTCCGCGCCGCGCACGAGGTCGCGAAGGGGTCGTGCGCATGCGACCGGCGCCTCCCCGGCAGCTCGCGCGGTGCCGCCCACCACGACGGCGAGGCTTCCGAGGCCTTCGGCACGAGCCCGCTCGACGAGCGCGAGCCCTCGCGCAGGGTCGGTCGCCAGGATCGCCGAGGCGCGCCAGGCGAGCGCCGCGGCGACCGCCCGCTCGACGCCCGGCTCGGCCTCCAGCGACGCGAGCGCGAGCCTCTCCCCCGCCTCGGCCAGCGTCCTCGCCGCCGGCGCGATCCCCTCGCGCTCCGCGAGCGACCGCTCGAGCGCGGCGAGCCGCTCGCGGGCGGCGCGCGCCCGCTCCGCCACGTCGTCCCGCTCGGTCGCGGCCGCACGGGCGAACGCGGCCTTCTCGTTGGCGGCGGCCTCGAGCTCCTGCGGCGTCGGCCCGCCCCTGGCGGCGAGGGCGGCCGCCTCGTCACGCTCGCTGCCCAGCCGGGCCGCGAGCACGACGACGTTCTCGTGTCGAGCGGTGAGGCGGGCGCGCGCCGTGCCGAGCGCGACGAGCACGCGGTTCGCACCGCTCTGACCGCCCGTCGCCTCGGTGATCCCGGCCTCCACGCGCCGGCGCTCCTCGCGCACCCCGGCGAGCCGCTGCTCCGCCGCCGCGGCGACGGCACGCTCGAGCGCCGCGAGACGCGCGTGGGCATGGCGGGCCCGCTCCGCCGCCTGGCCGCTCGTGGTCGCCGTGTCCCGCGCCTCGGTCTGCGCCAGCCGGGCCGCGTCCTCCAGCGCCCGCAACGACTCGTCGCTGCGGGCGGCGAGCGCTCGCTCCGCCTCGCGGAGATCCTCCTGCAGACGATCCGACAGCCCCGTGGCCGACTCACGGCGAAGCGCGATCCGCTCGCCTGCGCCCTGGAGGCGGTACAGCGCGCCGAGCGCCGCCTCACGCCCGCCTGCGGCGTCGGAGAGCTCGGCCTCGGCCCGCTCGCGCTCGGCGAGGACGGCGGTGAGCTGCTCCTGGGTCGAGCGCCGTGCGAGCGCAGCGGCCGTGCGGCGCTCGAGGGCCTCCGCGCGGCGGGCACCGATGCGCGACAGGTCGAGTCGGGCGAGGAGCCCGCGGAGCCCGGAGAGCTCCACGGCGAGCTTCTCCGCCCGCTCGGCGGCGGTCGCCTGCAGCGCGAGCGGGCGGAGGCGCTTGCGCACCTCGTCCTCGACGTCGCGGGCGCGCTCGACCTGCGTGGCGACGCGCGCCAGCTTCAGCTCCGCACGATGCTTTCGCCGCTTGAACTTCCCGAGCCCTGCGGCCTCCTCGACCAGGTGGCGGCGGTCCTCCGGGCGCGAGGCCAGCACCGCGTCGACCTTGCCCTGCGACACGATCGAGTGCATCGAGCCGCCGAGCCCGACGTCGGCGAGCAGCTCCACCAGGTCGGTGCGTCGCACCGACGAGCGGTTGACGAGGTACTGCCCTTCACCACCGCGGACGAGCCGGCGCGTGATCGAGATCTCGCTGTAGTCGAGCTCGTCGCCGAACCCGCCGTCCTCGTTGTCGAAGACGAGCTCGACCTCGCAGTGCTCGGCGGCGGCGCGGTTCGCGGAGCCTCCGAAGAGCACGTCGTCCGGCTTCTCCGCGCGCATCTCGCTCGGCGTCAGCGAGCCCGCCGCCCAGACGATCGCGTCGGCGACGTTCGACTTCCCGGAGCCGTTCGGCCCGACGACCACGGCGACGCCCGGCTCGAGCTTGACCTCGACCGGATCGGGGAACGACTTGAAGCCGCGCAGCTTGATGGAGCGCAGGTGCATGCGAGGGCGAGGCTATCCGCCGTGGCGGACGAGGTGACCCGGTCGCACCCGACACGCGTCCCGCAGCTGGCTCGATCCGAGATGCTTCGTCGACCGGGTCGTGACCGTTGGACGACCGAGCTCGACGGCGCGCGCAGCTCGATGATCCCGGGCGGCCGAGAGCCGAAGCTCTCGGCCGCCCGGCTGCGGCTAGCGAACGGTGAGCTTCAGGAAAGCCAGGCCCGTGAGGGTCGGGTTGTCGACGCACTCGCCGCGCAGGGCGAGCGGACCGGACCCGGAGCCGACCTGGATGAAACCGTTCCAGCAAGAGAACGCCGCGGTCGCTGCCGCTTGCGATGTGGCAATCCTGCGGACGATCCTGGAGCCATCGCCGCCCGCCGGGCATTCGATGAAGGCTCCGCCCACCGTCTGGCCGGTCGCTGCAAGGAGACTGATGCCGACTCCTGGCCCTTCACCAGGGTTGAGGTCGACGCCGCGGTAGCACACAACTGTCACCGTGCTGCTCGGCGCTGGGGCCGCACCGGCCGTCGACGCTGTGACTGAGAGCGTGCCAACCAGGATGGACAGAGCGACAAGCGCCTGGCGCGACGGCCTCCTGCGCACGTGGGTCTTCGAATCCATGATTCCTCCCTTCGTCGTTCGGCTCAGCCCACGACGACCGCTCGGGTCTCGGTCGTGGGTCGACCGTTCGTCTTCAGCACGATCGAGAACGTCGCGCGGGAGCCCCTCGGGGGCGCCTTCGCGAGTGGGATCTCGATCACGGTGGTCTTGCCGGCGGGCACTGTGACCTTCGCCTTGCCGGAGACGCCGGCGCCCTTCAGGCTCGCGACCGCGTCGACCCGGGCCGGACAGGCCACGCCGGTGAGCGTGTACCGAACCTTCGCGACGCCACCAGAGACGGTGACACCGCCTGCGACGCTCGCCGCCGCCGGCCTCGTCCGATCCTCCTTGAACCGCACGACGCTGTGGGCGCCCGAGTCGTACGCGTAGAGATCCCCGGTCGGACCGACCACGACGTCCTGCGCGATCAGGTCGCCGGAGGTGACGGTGCCGAGCACCTTCCCGGACGGAGAGAGCTTCGTCAGGTTCCGCTGCGCGATGTTGGTCATCCACAGGTTGCAGTCGAGGTCCACACCGATCCCGATCGGCTTGGCCGCCCCGCCTCTGATCACCTTGACCATACGGTCACCGACGAACCGCTTGACCGTCAGCCCGTCGACGACGTAGAAGGAGCCGTCCGCCGACGTCTCGACGTCGCCCGGGGCGCTCAGCCCGCCGAAGGTCTTCCCCTTCGTGAGCCCGCTCGCGCCGTTGTCGAACCGCGTCACCAGGTGCGAGTTGTCGATGCTGGAGGAGACGTAGACGTTGCCCTTGGCGTCGACGGCGATCCCCAGCGCCCCGCCCTGTGCGACCGAGAGCGTCTCGCTGCCGCCACCGAAGCTCCTCGCCTCGCCGGCCTGCAGCGCGGTGCCCCAGACGGTGCCGTCCGGCGCCACCGCGACGTCCTCGACGCTCTCACTCAGAGCGAACCCGTAGCTGCGCTTGAAGCCGCCCGACGCGGAGAACGCCTGGACACGATGGTTGTCGGTGTCGGCGACGTAGACACCGCTCCTGTCGGCCGCCAGGCCGTACGCGTTTGCCCCGAACTGCCCGTTCGCCGTGCCCTGCTTCCCCCACTTGCCGGCCGGCTTGAACGCCGGCCCTGCCTGACGGCTTTGCTCCGCCGCGCTCGCAGCAACGGCGAGCGTGCACGCCGCGCAGGCGACGAGCGCCGCGATGGCGGCTCGCACGATCGACGGCGACGACTGATGCTTGTTCATCCTGGTCTCCTCTGCTCGGGGTCGTGGGTGGTGTCTGCGACGGCCGCGACGATGCGCTCGAAGCGCATCCCTGCTCTCCGTCCCGCCGCATCGAGGGCATCCTCGGACGGTGCATCGAAGAGATGCAGGACGCGGGTGCCTCCCGGCAGGAAGGTGGTGCGGACATACGAGAGGCGCTCGTCGGCGGACGCGATGCGCCGGGCTGAAGCGCAGGCCCCGTCGAACGCCTCGGGGATCGCGGCGAGGGACGTCTCGACGAGGAAGAGCGGCACGCTGCTCACGCCACGCGGCGGATCGTCACGAGGAGCCTGACCGTGTTGATGCACGCGACGGCCGGGACGTCCAGAGCGGTGCAGCCGTCTCGGTCCACCATCGTCTCGCCGAGCTTCGACCTGGCTCCTGTGCGTCTGGTGCGGGGCACGGGATCACGGTAGGAGGCGCCACACGCCCGCCGCGACTGGGGAAACCCCACACTCTGCTCTCGCGCATCCGATAATGCGCCGAGGGGGTTGCGCATGAGCACGACCGTCGTCGGTCGGGAACGCGAGATCTCTGCAGCGTGCAGCGCCCTCGACGGGGCGGAGCAGCAGCCCGCCGGCGTGCTGCTCGTCGGCGAGCCCGGGATCGGCAAGACCACCGTCTGGTCGGCAGTCGTCGAGCACGCGGCGGGTCACGGCTTCGACGTGCTGCTCGCCCGACCCGCCGAAGCCGAGGCTGAGCTCCCGTACGGCCTGCTGATCGACCTCTTCGCGCACGTCGACGACCACGTGCTCTCCGGACTCGACGGCGCGCGCCGTGCGGCGCTCGACGGAGCACTCCGCCGCGGGGAGCGCGGCTCCACCGTCGACCCCTCAGCCGTCGCGCTCGCGGTGCGCGGGGTGCTGCGCTCGCTGGCCGCGCGCCGACCGGTGCTCGTCGCGATCGACGACCTCCAGTGGGCTGACACGTCGAGCATGCGGGCGCTGACGTTCGCGTTCCGCCGACTCGACGACGTCCCGGTCGGGCTCGTGGCGACGGTGCGGTCGGGCTTCACGGTCGAGCTCGCCGAGCTTCCCGGCAACGCGCGGCACAGGCTCGAGCGGCTCGAGCTGCTCGGGCCTCGGCGAGCGACATCTCGCGCGAGCTCGTCTTCGAGCGAACCGGCAGGACGCTGACCCCGTCTGCAGCTCGACTCGGTTCGCCGGCTCTCGGCCGGAAACCCGTACTACGCGCTCGAGCTCGCCGCGACGGGCGATCCCGGCGCTCCCGCTGCCGGAGAGCCTCGGCGGCTGCGCTTCGCGCCCGGCTTGCGACCCTGTCGCCGCGGCGCGTGCCGTCGGGCTTGACCGCGGCCACGCTCGGGCGCTTCGACGAGAGCATGCACACGGCGATCCATCGTCGAGCGCTCGACGAGCTGCGCGACGCGAGGTCCATCGTCGTCGTGCGATCCGGCGTCCCTGACGTTCGCGCACCCGCTGCTCGCGTCGACGCTGATCGACATGCACACGAGCGCGGAGCGGCGACGCCGTGCATCTCTCGCTCGCCGCGCGCGCTGACGACCCCGACGAGCGGGCGCTCCACCTCGGTCGCGGGACGACCGAGCCCAGCGAGGACGTTGCCGCGCGAGCTCGAGGCGGCCGCCGATCGGCTCGATCGCCGGGGTGCGCCGGAGACAGCGGCCGCCCTCGTCGAGCGCGCCGCGGCGCTCACACCGCACGGACGATTCGCGCGGTCGCACCGACGGCTGCTCAAGGCCTCGGATCTCTACCAGGCGGCGGGCGAGGCAGACGACCACGTGCGCCCGCTGCTCGGACGGCCTCGCCGGCTCGCTCGCCGCCGGGGCCGGATCGAGCCCGCGTGCTCGTCAGGCTCGGCTGGCTCGGGGCGCAGCAGGACACGATGCCGCTGTCCGAGTCGATCGCCTACCAGGAGCAGGCGCTCGCCGAGGCGGACGGCGGCGGGCGACGTGACCGCCGCCGCCCACGCCGTGCTCGCGCGACTCCTCGGCATCAGCGGCGACTACCGCGCGGCGCTCGCCCACGCGGAGCTGCGCCGCGCGGCGGCGGCGAGACGGCGGCCGCGAACCTGATGTTCCCGTCGCCGGCGGGTGAGCTCGCCACCGCCCGCTTCTTCGCCGGCGAGGGCCTCGACGAGGCGCTGTTCCAGGACGGCGATCGAGCTCGAGGAGGCGATCGGGCGGATCGGCGAGCCGTACCAGAGCCCGAGGCTCCAGCTCGCGCTCGCGCTGCTCTACACCGGACAGCTCGCACGAGGCCCGCGCGGCTCCTGCTCGAGCTGCTCGAGCTGTCGACCGAGCTCGGCCGGATCCGCTCGATCGCGGGGTGCGTGCTCCACCTGACCGAGCTCGAGCTCCGGGCCGGCGACGTCGCACAGGCGGAGGCACACGCGCGCGAGTTCGCCACCTCGACGGCCAGCTGCGCGGCGACCTCGGCGCGGAGTGGTATCCGAGCGGCATGGTCGCGCTGCACCTCGGTCGGGTCGAGGACGCACGCCGGATCCTGCGGGCGGGGGCCGAGGACGCGCGCGGCGTCCGAGTCCGCGTATCTGGCTCGCGCACCACCTCGAGGCGCTCGGCCACCTCGAGCTCGCCGCTCGGGAACCTCGCCGCGGCGCGGGCAGCCTGCTGTGAGCCTCTCCGACGCTGCTGCGGGGACACGGGACTCGGCGAGTGGGCGGTGCACCCGTTCCACCCCGATGCGATCGAGGCGCTCGTCGGGCTCGGCGAGCTCGACGAGGCGGACGACGCTCCAGCGTCGAGCTCGAGGAGTACGGTCGTCGGCTCGACCGCCCGTGGGGGCTCGCGACCGCGGCACGCTCGGAGGCGCTGCATCGCGTCTGCGCGCGGCGACGTCGACGACGCCCTCGAGGCGGCGCGAGCGCGCGCTCGCCGAGCACGAGCGGCTCGAGTGGCCACTCGAGCACGGCTCGCACGCTCCTCGTCACCGGCGAGATCCTGCGCCGGCTCGGTCGCCGACGCGACGCGGCGGCGACGGCTCGATGAGGCAGCGCGATCTTCGGCGTCGCTCGGCAACCCACTCTGGCTGGCGCGCACGCGAGGACGGAGCGACGGCGGCTCGGCGGCCGGCGCCGATCGGGCGACGAGTCTCACGCCGACCGAGGCGCGCGTCGCCGCGCTGGCGAGCCGAAGGGCTCCGGAACGCGCGAGATCGCCGCTCGCCTCTATCGTCACCCCGAAGACGGTCGAGGCGACGCTCACCCGCGTCTACCGCAAGCTCGGTGTCCGCTCTCGCACCGAGCTCGCCCGACGCACGCTTCGAGCGCGTGACGGTGAACGTCGCCGTGCCCGACGACCGTCGGCGCCCGTACGTCGACGAGCGAGCGAGCTCCGGGTCGGCGCAGGCGACCGGGTAGGATCACGAGATGGTCGAGCACCGACGAGCCGCCGACGTCGCGAGGCCTCGGCACGCGCTCCGGCGTGCGCTATGCGCGTCTGAGCGGCCTCGGGCAACCGATCGGGGACGCGAGTCCGGGAGGCGTCGACGACCTGCGTCGTCGGGCACCGACGGCCGCTCCTGTGTCTCGGCGATCGCGCTCGGCTGCGCCGCGGATCGCGATCGGCGTGCCCGGGCCGACGTGCTTTCAGGTCACGGGCATCCGGAGCCGAGGCGCCGCGGTTCGGAGCCGGGGACGACTACCGCCGTGCGCGCGCGCTCGTCCCGCTGCCGCCGCGCGAGCGTGACGCGAGCCTCACCGACCGGGTCGTCTCGGAGGGCTGGCTCCCCGATCCGCTCCTGCGCGCGGCGATCCGCGCGAGCTGCGCCCAGCGGCTCCGCCACGAGCGACGCCGCGGGATCGACGCGTTCGAGGACGCCGTCGCGGCGCTCTCACACGGCCCGATCGCCGTCGCGACGGACGCCGCCAACGAGCAGCACTACGAGGTGGATCCGGGCTTCTTCGGTCTGGTGCTCGGGCCGCGCCGGAAGTACTCGGGGTGCGTCTGGCCGACCGGGACGGAGACGCTCGCCGCCGCGGAGGAAGCGAGCCTCGCGCTGACGTGCGAGCGGGCGGGGATCGAGGACGGGATGGCCGTCCTCGATCTCGGGTGCGGCTGGGGCTCGCTCTCCGGCTACGTCGCGGAGCGCTTTCCCGGCTGCAGCATCCTGGCGGTCTCCAACTCGGCTCCCCAGAAGGCCTACATCGACGGCCTCGGCCACCCCAACCTCGAGGTCGCGACCTCCGACGTCAACGTCTTCGATCCCGGCCGTCGGTTCGATCGGGTCGTCTCGGTCGAGATGTTCGAGCACATGCGGAACTGGCGGGCGCTGCTCCAGCGCGTCCGCGGCTGGATGAACGACGACGCCCGGCTCTTCGTGCACGTGTTCTCCCATGTCCGCCACGCGTACGCCTTCGACCGCTCGTGGATGGCGCGACGCTTCTTCACGGGAGGCGTGATGCCGTCCGATGACCTGCTGCTGCGCTTCGTCGACGACCTGGTCGTCCGCGACCACTGGCGCGTGGACGGGGGCGAGTACGCCCGCACCGCCGAGGCGTGGCTCGCGAACCTCGACGCGAACCGCGAGGACGTCCGGGCGATCCTCGGCTCGGACGCGGCGGTGAACGAGTGGCGCACCTTCTTCCTCGCGTGCTCCGAGCTGTTCGGATATGCCCGCGGGCGCGAGTGGATCGTCAGCCACTACGCGCTCGAGCCGCGCTGACGGCGCCCTCAGCCGGGCGCGTCGTCCTCCGCGTCGGTGTCGATGCCGGGCTGCTCGTACATCCCGAGGGCGATCAGCGCCAGCGCCGCAGCTTCCTGCTCCGCCGCCTTCTTCGTCGTCCCCCTGCCGACGCCGAGCTGCTCTCCCTCGATCGTCGCCGCGCACACGAACCGCCGCTCGTGCGGCGGCCCCTCGACGTCGACGACCGTGTAGACGACCTGGCGGCCGCTCCGGGCGAGCGCCTCCTGCAGCTCCGTCTTGTTGTCGACGTGGCCCGAGCGCGCGAACGCGACCGCGCCGGAGAACGCCTCGACGATCGCGGACTCGGTCGCCTCGAACCCGTGCTCGAGGTAGACGGCGGCGATCGCCGACTCGAGGAGCGCGGCGAGCACGTTCCGGCTCAGGGAGATGCGCTCCAGCTCGGCGTCCGGGACGTCCCGGGCCTCGGCGAGCAGGAGATCGCCGAGGCCGAGCTGACGGGCGACCGCCGCGCAGCTGTGGCGCGAGACGACGAAGGCCCGGATCTTGGCGAGCCGCCCCTCGTCGGCGTCGGGGAGCCCGTCGTACAGCGCCCGCGCGATCGCGAGCTCGAGCACGGAGTCGCCCAGGAACTCGAGCCGCTCGTAGGAGGATGCCCTGTCCGGCGCCCACGACGTGTGCGTGAAGACCTGGGCACGCGCGCCCGGGGGAAGGGAGTCGATCAGGCGCGCGAGCGCCGCTCCCTCCCCCGGCCGCCCGCCGTTACTGGTTCGCGACGACGTAGTCGACAGCCTGGCCGACGGTCGTGAGCTTCTGCGCGTCCTCGTCCGGGATCTTGATCCCGAACTGGTCTTCGAGCTCCATGATCAGCTCGACGAGATCGAGCGAGTCGGCATCGAGGTCGTCCTGGAACGACGCCTCGTCGGTGATCAGACTCTCGTCTGCACCGAGCTGGGCGACGAGCGACGCCTTGACGCGCTCGAAGATCTCTTCGCGGGAGAGTGCCACTGTACGAAACCTCACTGGTTCGGGATGTTCAGGGGGTGAAGCGCGAGGACTCTACCAGCGATCGCGGTCGGTCACGCGTCCGGGGCGCCCCGCCGTGGCACTCTCTCGGCGAGGACGCCGACGACGTCGTGCTCGACCCCGCGCGCCGCCATCCGGATCGCGTTCCCGATCGCGCGACGCGAGCTCGAGCCGTGGGCGATCGACGACGAGGCCCCGCAGGCCGAGCAGGTAGCCGCCGCCGTGCGTCTCGGGGTCGAGCCGGTGACGCAGCCGACGCGCCGCAGGACGGATCAGGAGGCCGCCCAGCCTCCCTGTCGCCGATCCCTCGAGCTCGCTGCGAAGGGCGGCGAGCAGCGTGTGGATCGTCCCCTCGAGCGTCTTCAGCGCCACGTTCCCGGTGAACCCGTCGGTCACGACGACATCGACGCCCCCCTCGAGCAGGGCGCGGCCCTCGACGTTGCCGACGAAGCGCAGATCGCTCGCCTCGAGCAGGCTGTGGGCCTCGAGCGTGAGCTGGTCGCCCTTCTCGGGCTCCTCCCCGATCGAGAGCAGGCCGACGGTGGGCGCGGTCGTGCCGAGGATCTCGGCCGCGAAGACGGTGCCCATGTAGCCGAACTGGAGGAGGTGCTCGGGCCGCGCGTCCGCGTTGGCGCCCGCGTCGATCAGGACGGTCTGGCCCGTTCGACTTGGGATCACCACTGCGATCCCCGGCCGGTGCACCCCGCTCAGACGCCGGAGCTGCAGCAGCGACGCTGCCAGCATCGCGCCGGTGTTCCCCGCCGACACGACCGCGTCCGCATCCCCGTCGGCGACGGCCCGAACCGAGCGGACGAGCGACGAGTCGGGCTTGTTCCGCACGGCGTCCGCCGGCTTCTCGTGCATCTCCACCGCACCGTCGGTCGACGACGAGCTGCGAGGCCGTGGGTCGTCGAGCCCGGCGGCCCGAAGATGATCGGCGGAGGAAGTCGCAGGCTGCCTCCATCGCTCCGGCGACGATCTCGTCCGGGCCATGGTCGCCCCCGAGGGCGTCGACGGCGACGCGAACAGGCCGTCGCTCACGGTCGTCGGTCGACGGTCACGGTCCCGTGCGTCACGCGAGCGAGGCCGCCGCGGGCGTCGGTGCGTCCTACGGGGCCGGGGTGCGAAGCGGCCGGATCGTCGCGTCCACGATACGTCTTGCAGCTCGGGCACATGTGGTGCGGCTGCGTCGGCGACCCACAGGTCGGGCAGACGTTCGGGCGCGGCGCGTCGACGCCGTGCTGCGCACGCCGCTTGTCGCGGCGGGCCTTGGAGGTCTTTCGCTTCGGGACTGCCATGAGCGGGTCGGGAATGGTAGCGCACGAACGCGAGACGGCTGCACTCGGTCAGCGGCCGCGACCGCGCACGTCCACCGTCCTCGTCGGTGCGATCCGCTCGAGGAACCGCCGGTCATGGGAGACGACGACCAGCGCGCCGTCGTAGCCCGTCCAGCGCGGCCTCGAGCTGCTCGACGGCCTCGAGGTCGAGGTGGTTCGTCGGCTCGTCGAGGACGAGGAGGTTGACGCTCGCGCTGCTGGAGCTCGGCGAGGAGCGCGCGCGTCCGCTCGCCGGGCGAGAGCGTGACGCGACGCACGCCCGACGTGCTCGTCGCCCAGGCCGAACTTCGCGAGCAGCGTCCGGGCCGTCGACCGGCTCGAGTCCGGTCGCCGTCGCAGAACGCCTCGAGGAGGCCTGCGCCCGGTGTACGCCTCGCGCTCCTGACCGATCTCGCCGATCACCGTGGCGCGGCCGACCACCCGGGTGCCCCGGACGAGCGGGATCTCCCCGAGCACCGCCGCGAGGAGGGTCGACTTTCCGGAGCCGTTGGGGCCGACGAGAGCGAGCCGGTCACCGGCGGCGACGTCGAGGTCGATCGGGCCGAGCCGGAACGTCCCCCGTTCGACCTCCGCGCCCTGGATCCGCACGACCACGTCGCCCGGACGCGCGCCGGCCCGGAGGGTGAGCTGGAGCTCCCACGGCTCGAACGGCTTCTCGGGTAGAGGATTGCGCTCGAGCAGGCGCTCGGTCTGCCTGACCTTCGTCATCAGCGCGTGCGTCCCGCGACGGTCGGCGCCACCCGTGCGGTCACCGAGCCCCGCTCCGCCCGGCTGCGCGCCTCCGTGCTGCCGCTGCGAGAGCAGCGCCGTCAGCTCGCGACGACGCTCCTGCGCCTGGCGAGACGCGGGCGTACGGCGACCTGCCCGCTCGCGGTCCCGGGACGCCGACGTACGCCACCAGCCGCCTGCCCAGCTCCCGCACGCGTCCGTGAGCGCGGATCGATCTCGACGATCCTCGTCACGGTCGCGTCGAGGAAGGCGCGGTCGTGCGACACGACGACGAGCCCGCCCGCGAACGTCGCGCGCGTACTCGCTCGAGCCGCTCGAGCCCGTCGAGCGTCGAGGTCGTTGGTCGGCTCGTCGAGGAGGAGGACGTCGAACCGTGAGAGCAGGACCGCCGGCCAGCGCGAGCCGTGCCGCCTCGCCGCCCGAGAGGGCGCCGCGACGGGCCGGCCGAGCTGCGATCGGGCAGGCCGAGCGCGCCCAGCGTCGCGCGCGCACGCGCGTCGAGGTCGCCGCCGCCGAGCGCGAGGAGACGCCCGAGCGCCTCGTCGAAGGGGTCGCCGGCCGCATCGCGCAGGGCGATCGCGTCGGCGGCCGTCATCGAGCTCACGCTCCGCGGCCGCGACGCCCGGTGCGCTCGCCGGAGCACGTCGCACACCGTCTCGCCTGCGACCCGCTCGCGCTCCTGCGCCAGTAGGCCGACGTTCGAGCGCCCGCCGGCGCACGGACGACGCGGCCGCCGTCGGGCTCCTCGAGCCCGGCGAGGAGCCGGAGCAGCGTGGACTTCCCGACGCCGTTCGGCCCGACGACGCCGACTCGCGAGCCCGCGCCGACGGCGAGGGTGACCTCGTCGAGGACGATCGTGGCGCCGTGGGAACGGACGACACGATCGAGCTGGACGTGCACGGGACGACCTCCGGGAAGCGGGCGCGGCGCATCCCCCGAGGGCGGCGCGGAGGCGTGGATGCAGGCGCTCAGTCCGTCATGGTCGGGCCCGGAGGCGCTCGCGAGAACGCTAGCAGAGGCGGCGCGCCGGCCGATCGGCCGGCGTCGTCCTCGAGACGCAGCGACTCGAGCGCCGCCCAGCGCGGATCGAGGTCGGCGTCGGCTCGTGCTCGTGCGGCTCGAGGTTCAGGTCCTTGCCGCACATGCCGCGCAGAGCCCGGCGCAGTCGGGACGGCAGAGGATCTGGGACGGGCAGGCCGAGCACGATCTGGTCGCGCAGCCAGTCGCCGAGCACCAGGTCGCCGTCGACCACGTACTCGGTGCGGAGCTCGGCGTCGGCGTTCGGCGAGGCGTCCTGGTACTCGCGTGACGTCGATCTCGACGGCGGCGCGACGCATCGGCGAGACAGCGCATGCACGGCCCCGCGAGCGCGACGCGTCCCAGCGGAGCTGGAACACGTCGCCGCTCGTCGCCCGCTGGATCATCGACCGTGCCGGGCGATGCGGTGCGCGGCACGTACTTGGCCCGCCGTAGACGCAGCGGCTCGATCGGCACGGTCGATCGTCTCCTCGAGCTCTTCGCCGGGCCGCAGTCGGAGCTGCGGAGCGGGATACACGGAGCACGCTCGCCAGGGTACCCGGCAGGGACTTGCGCTCACTGCCGTCGCGGGGTCACATGCCGCATTCCGCTTCGCCCACGCCCTGCCCATCGAGGAGGACCAATCATGAGACGTCGCATCGCTCGTCGTCGCCGCTCGTCGCGACGGCGCTGCTCACGGCGTCGCGGCCGTCGCCGCCCGCTCGACGGTCGGCCCGACCAACCACCAGGACCCGACGATCACCGGCCCCGCCGTGGTCGGCGGGAACCCTGGACGACGACCAAGGGAGCTGGAGCGGGGCGTCGCCCACGTACGGTACCAGTGGCTGCGCTGCAAGGCCGACGCGACGACGGACTCGTCGTCCTCCAGCTGCTCGCCGATCTCCGGCGCGACGACGTCCGGAGTACACGCTCGTCTCCGTCGATCTCGGCAAGCGCGTCCGCGGTGCGGGTGACGGCGCCGCACCAAGCAGGGCAAGGGCACGGCGACGTCTGCCGCGACGTCCGTCGTCACGACCGAGAGCGGCATGCCCGCCACGCGACCAGCGCGCCGACGATCCTCGGCTCGGCGCTCGTCGGCTCGAGCGCTGACCGGCTACGACCGGCAGCTGGGTCGGCGACCGCCGATCACCTACTCGTACCAGTGGCGGCGCTGCGACACGGCCGGCAACGCCTGCAGCGTCAAGGTCGCGGTCGAACGCGACGTACAAGGTCGTCCAGAAGGACACCGGCAAGACGCTGCGGCTCTTCGTCATCGCCAAGAACGCCCGTGGCAAGGGCGACGCCGTCTCGAACGCGACCGACGTCGTGCAGGACGCCGGCTCCGGCGGACAGGACGGCGATGATCACGCTGCCGAACGGCGACAAGTCGATCGACGTCAAGGACGTGCCGAAGGGCGAGCGGCTGATCGTCGAGAAGGTCTCGTTCGACCCCAACCCGCTCGTCTCGCCGACCGGACCGATCCTCGCCCGCATCAAGGTCGAGGACACGCGCGGCTACGTCGTGCGCAACGCGATCGTGTTCATCCGCTCGACCCCGCTCGTGACGAGCGGCGGCGACAACTCGCCGACCGCGACCGACGGGTGGGTCACCTACCAGCTGGTGCCGCGCCAGCCGCTCGAGTTCAGAGGGCTCGCGCTGCAGTTCTTCGTGAAGGCCTATCGGAAGGGCGACCGACGCTCGCCGGCGTCTCGGGCACCCGCCTCGTGCAGGTCTCGGTCCCGGGCTGAGCGTGACGGGAGGGTGGCGATCGGCCCTCGCCGGTCGCCACCCTCCCGTGCCCGACGCCTGCCAGGCCGCTGCCGCCCTCACCGTAAGCGTCTCGTAAGGGTTCCGGAGGCGCTCGACGCGGGCAGGGTAGTGAACGGGGAAAGCGCCCGAGGTCGACCCAGGAGGTCACGCATGCCCCGGACGCGCCCCTCCCCACGCGCCTCGCTCGTCGCGACCGCGCTGTCGCAGCGGCGGTCGCGCTGCTCCTCGCTCCCGGCTACGGCAGGCCCTGCCGTCCGCGAGCGCCGCAGCGCGACCGTCACCGTCGGCGAGCCCACGGTGAGCGGCACCGCCGCGACCGGGCGACACGCTGACCGCCGGCGTCGGCAGCTGGTCGGACACGACGCCGATCTCGTTCGCGTTCCGCTGGCTCCGCTGCGACGCCTCCGGGCTCGGGCTGCACCGACATCTCCGGAGCGACCACGTCCACGTACGTGTCGAGTCGGCTGACGTCGGAAAGCGACTGCGCGTGCGCGTCACCGCGACGAACGGGGACGGGACGGCGGCGGCTCTCTCCGAGGCGACTGCGGTCGTGATCGCGACGCCGCGCCGACGAGCACCGCCGAGCCCGACGATCTCCGGAACCCCGACGAGGGAGCGACGCTCACGCGACGTACGGCTCCTGGAGCGGGTCGCCGACGTCCTTCGCCTACAGGTGGCTGCGCTGCGGGAGCGACGGTGGCAAGCCGGACGGGAGCAACTGCAGTCGGTGGCGGCGCCACCTCCGCGACTACATGCTCACCTCGTCCGACGTCGGCCGACGCCTGCGGATCCGGGTGACGGCGACGAACAGCAGCGGGTCGACGACCGCCACGTCGAACCCGACCGCGACGGTGAAGGCCAGCCCGACGGTCGGGCAAGCCGGCGAACATCGTCGAGCCCGTGATCGGCGGGGACGACCGCGGTCGGCGCAGACGCTCACCACGTCGCCGGGCAGCTGGACGGGGCAGACGCCGATCACGTACTCAGCTACCGGTGGACGCGCTGCGGCACCGACGGCGGCAAGTCCGGACGGCAGCAACTGCTCGACGATCGGCGGCGCGACGTCGCGAGCTACACGCTCACGAGCGGTCGGAGCTCGGCAGGCGCATCCGCGTGAGGTGACGGCGAGGAACACTGTCGGCAGCGACGACGCCGCGTCGGATCCGACGGTCGTCGTCGCCCCTGCAGGCCCTCCCGGCGACGATCACGCTCCCGAACGGCGAGCGGTCGATCCCCGCCTCGAGCGTGCCCGCCGATCAGCGGCTCGTCGTCGACACGGTCGTGCTTCTCCCCGAACCCCGTGCAGTCGCGCACCACGCCGATCATCGTGCGCATCAGGTCGAAGGACACGCGCGGGCTACGTCGTGCGCGACGCCCGGGTGTTCATCAGCTCGACGCCGCTCGTCACGACCGGGCGGCAACGGACGTCGTCACGGCGACGGACGGCTGGATGCAGGTCACGCTCGTCGCCGCGCTCGTCGTTCCCGCAGATCCGCTCGGGGACAACGTCCAGTTCTACGTCAAGGCGTACCGCGCGGCGATCCGACGCTCGGCGGGGTCGCGGGCACGCGGCTCGTCCAGGTCGCGCTCGGAGGGTGAGGACCGGGTCGGGGCGGGCGTCGACGACGCTCGCCCCGACACACGCGCCGCGACGAACCTCCCGGCGACGCACGGGACCGACGCTGCCCCCTCGAGGCAGCGTCACGCCGCGCGTCTACAGATAGGAGTCGGCGTCGAGCGGGCCGCTGTTCGCGGGCTGATCGTCACGCGGGCCGATCCCGGCGACGACCGTCTCCTGCGAGCGCTCGTGGAGCCGCTCGCGGCCCCGCCTGACCGCACCGAGGAACTTGTCGAGGTTGACCTCGAGCGTCGAGAGGATCCCGTCGGCCCAGTCCTCCATCTCGAGGCGCGTCTCGCGCGCCTGGCGGCGAGCGTCCTCGACGATGTCCTGCGCCTGCTGCTCGGCGATCTTGACGATCTCCGTCTGCGAGGCCTCGCGGACCGCCTGCTCACGCGCCTCGCCGATCAGCCGGTCGCACTCGCGCTTGGCCTCGGCGAGCATCTCCTGGCGCTCCTTGACGATCCAGCGGGCCTGCTTGATCTCCTCGGGGATCGTCGCGCGCATCTGGTCGAGGATGTCGTAGATCTCCTCACGATCGATGCGCACCTGATCGGTGAGAGGGACGGCCTTGGCGTTGTGCACCAGGTCGTCGAGCTTGTCGATGAGAACGAGGACGTCCATGTCGCCGGATGGTAACCATGATCCCGGTCGGCGTGGGCCGGTGACCGTCGGATGTCCCCCGCGCGAGACGGGCGACGCTCACTCCTGAGGGCTGAGCGGTGCGCCCGGGCGACCGTTCGGGAACAGCTCCCGGAACCGCGTTGCCACCGCGTCCGGGACGAGCGCGTCGACCTTGCCTCCGAACGTCGCTATCTCCTTGACGCCGCTGGAGGACACGAACGCGTACTCCGGCCCCGACATCACGTACATCGTCTCGACCTCGGGTGCGAGCAGCTGGTTGAGGCGGTTCATCTGCACCTCCCACTCGAAGTCGGCGAGCACGCGGAGTCCCTTGACCATCGTCCGCGCGCCGTGCCTGCGCGCGAAGTCGACGACGAGCTCCGCGAAGACGTCGACGACGACGTTCTCGACGCCGCGCCAGCGCATCCTCGAGGAACGCCACGCGCTCCTCGACCGTGAACATGGTCTGCTTGTGGTGCGGGATCCCTGACCACCCCCACGACGACGCGATCGAAGATCGCGGCCGCGCGCGTGATCACGTCCACGTGCCCGAGGGTCACCGGGTCGTAGGAGCCGGGGCAGATCGCGACGAGGGGTTGGCGGTCGGTCATGGGGCGAAGACGGAGAGTCGCGCCGAACCGTACCGTCGTGTGGTCACCAGGTCGAACGGAAGCTGGGGCTCGACCTTCGCATCGGTCTCGACCACGACGAGCCCCGTGTCGGCGACGACGGCCGGGAGCGCCGCGGCGAGTCGTGGCTCGAGCCCGCTCCACGTGCCGTACGGGGGATCGAGGAGGACGAGGTCGTGGCGCCTCCCCGACGCCGCCTCCTCGCGCAGCACCTGCACTGCGTCGCGCTCGACGACGACGGCCCCCGTCAACGCCAGCGCCTTCAGGTTCGCGGACAGCGTGCGACATGCGGTGCGGTCGCTCTCCACGAACGTGCACCGTCGTGCCCCCCGGGAGAGCGCCTCCAGCCCGAGCGAGCCGGAGCCGGCGAAGAGGTCGAGGACCGATGCGCCGTCGACCGGCCCGATCATCGAGAACAGCGCCTCCCGGACGCGGTCGGAGGTGGGACGGGTCTTCTCGCCCTTCGGCGCGGTGAAGCGACGTCCCCGGTGCGTGCCGGCGATGATCCGCATGAGCGGGAGCGTACGTGCCTCGACCCCCGCGCGAGCCGCGGTTCGGGATCGAGCGTCTACGAGTCGCCGGCGTGGGCCGCCTCGCCGAGCAGACGCTCGACGGCGCTCTCGAAGAGGCCCTCGCCCTCGAGCCTCTCGGCGAGCTCCTTCGCCTCGGCCAACAGGTCACGGTCGGCGCGCAGGCGCGTGAACCGGAGGTCGGTGAGCCCTGACTGGCGGGCACCGACCAGCTGGCCCTCGCCGCGGATCTCGAGGTCTCGCTCGGCCAGCTCGAAGCCGTCGGTCGTGTCCACCATCGCCTGGAGGCGGTCCATCGCCGTCTCGGAGAGCTCGTCGGGGTGGCGGGAGACGAGCAGGCAGAACGACTGCTCGGCGCCGCGGCCGACCCGTCCTCGGAGCTGGTGGAGCTGCGCGAGGCCGAAGCGGTCGGCCTCCTGGACGATCATGATCGTGGCGTTCGGGACGTCGACGCCGACCTCGATCACGGTCGTCGCGACGAGGACGTCGATCTCGCCCGCCTTGAACGCCGCCATCACCGCACGGCGCTCGACGGCCTTGAGCCTGCCGTGCACGCACCCGACCCGATAGCCGGCGAGCTCCCCGGCCCGGAGCCGCGTCCGCCTCCTCCTCTGCGGCCCGGGCGAGCGTCGTCTCGGAGCCCTCGACGAGGGGACAGACGACGTAGGCCTGCCGGCCGTCGTCGAGGTGCCGACGCAGCCGCAGGTACGCCTCGCTCGAGCGCTCCTCCGTCACCCAGGCGGTGACGATCGGCTTGCGCTCGGCCGGGGGCGCGGCGATCTCCGACACGGCGAGATCCCCGTACACCGTCAACGCGAGGGTGCGCGGGATCGGCGTGGCGGTCATGTGGAGCACGTGAGGGGCCCGCTGCTCGGCGAGCGCCGCTCGCTGCTCGACGCCGAAGCGGTGCTGCTCGTCGACGACGGCGACAGCGAGGTCGCGGAAGACCACGTCGCTCTGGATCAGGGCGTGCGTCCCGACGGCGACCTGGACGTCGCCCGAGGCGAGCAGGGTGCGGACGTGGGCGCGCTCGCGCGCGGCCAGGCTGGAGGTGAGGAGGGCGACGCGCACGCCCAGCTGCGGCGCACAGCCCTTCGATCGTGAGGAAGTGCTGCTCGGCCAGCGTCTCCGTCGGCGCCATCATCGCGCCCTGCCGGCCGCACTCGACCGCGCGGAGCAGCGCGTAGAGCGCGACCGCGGTCTTGCCGGAGCCGACGTCTCCCTGCAGCAGCCGCTGCATCGGCACGGTCCGCGCGAGATCCGCGTCGATCTCGGCGATCGCGTGCTCCTGGGCCTCCGTGAGGGTGAACGGAAGCGCCTCGCGGTACTGCCCGACCAGCCGGTCAGGCGGCGGCAGCGCCTCGGAGACGAGCGACGCGCGCTCGGATGCGCGGCGGCGCAGCGCGAGCTGCAGGACGACGAGCTCGTCGAGCGCCAGACGGCGCCGGCCCGTCTCGGCCTCCTGCTCGTCACGGGGCCGGTGGAGCGCGACGAGCGCGTCGGCGCGGAGTGGGAGACCGCGCTCGACCCGGACGCGAGCGGGCAGGGGGTCGCCACCTGCCCGGGCGTCGGGGAGGACACGCTCGACGAGACCCCGGATCGTCTTCTGGGCGAGGTCGGCCGTCGACGGGTACACGGGTGCGAAGTCGGCAGTCGCGTCAGGCTCTCCGAGGTCGTACGACTCGACCTGGAACCCGTAGCGGTTCGACTTCCCCCGGATCCGCAGCCGCGTCCCCGGGCTCAAGCGCGGCTCGAGCCAGGGCTGGTTGAACCAGGTCGCCCGCAGCTCCCCGGTCGCGTCGGCGACGTGGGCGGTGAGGATGTGCAGCCTTCCCCGACGCCGCGCGCTCGCGCGTCGGACGACCACGTCGAGCACCGCCTCCTGCTCGCCGAACAGCTCCGCGATCGAGCACTCGGCGACCGGGCTCTCGTAGCGCCGCGGGCAGTGCGCGAGCAGGTCCCCGACGGTCGCGATGCCGAGACGTCCGAGCTTGCGACGCACCGCCGGCCCGACCCCATCGAGGCTGTCGATCGGCTCGGTCAGCCGTGACGGGCGCGGCGTCCCACGCCCCCGTGCGAACGCTCCGTCGCCGACGACGCCCGCGAAGCCGGCGGGAGGCCGGTCGTCCGATCGTGCGAGCGCCACCCGGTCGAGTCTAGAGCGAGCGCGGACGCCGGGCCCGGCCCGCTACGCGCCGCGATAGGCGACGATCGCGTCGAGCCCTCCACCCGGGGCCTCGTCGAGCGCGATCGTCCCGCCGTCGACCTCGACGAGCCGTCGGGCGATGGCGAGGCCGAGACCGCTGCCGGGCGTCTCGCGGCGGCGCCAGAACCTGTCGAACGCGTGCGAGCGGTCGGCTGCCGCGAGTCCGGGGCCGTCGTCGCGGACGCGAACCTCCACCCCCTCACCCACGCGAGCGACCAGGAGCTCGACGGTCCCCTCCACGCCGACAGCCTCGATCGCGTTCGAGACGAGGTTGTCGAGCACCTGCTCCAGACGCTCGCGGGCGACCGCGCACGGGCGCAGGAGTCGACGCGGACACGCGCATCACGACCCCCCGCTCGGCCGCGAGCGCCTCCCACGCGTCGGCGCGCTCGACGACGATCCCGCGCGCGTCGACGACCTCGGCCGGGGTCGCTCCCGCGTCCGCTCGCGCGAGGGCCAGCAGGCCGTCGACGAGCTCGGCGAGCCGGTCGACCTCGGCAGTCGCCGCGGCGATCCCGGACTCCGTCTCCGGCCCGGCAGCGGCCGCGAGGTTCTCCAGACGGAGCCGCAGCGCCGTCAACGGCGTTCGGAGCTGGTGCGACGCGTCGGCGACGAACGCCGACTGGTCGTCGAGCATGCCCTCGACGCGCTCCACCATGGCGTTGAAGGACGTCGCCACCGCCCGGACCTCCGGTGGGCCCTCGACGGGCGCACGCGCTGCGAGGTTCCCCGCAGCGACGCCCGTCGCGGCTCCCTCGAGACGCACGAGCGGCCGGGAGGCCCAGCGGGCGAGCCAGACGGCGAGCCCGGCGGCGACGGCGAGCGCGAACGCGGAGATCGCGGCGAGCGCCAGCCACGTGTGCCTGACGCGCTCGTCGGCCGTCGCCGTCGGGTAGGTGATCCGCGACGCACCGCGAACGACCCCTCCCGACGCCACCGGCACGGCCACGTAGAGCAGATCCGCGTCGAGCGTCGCGGAGTGGCGCACGCCCTCGGCGGTCCTCGCCCGCGAGCGCGGCCGCGACCTCCGGCCGCGACGAGAAGTCGCGACCGATCGGGCCTGCGCCGTCGACGATCGACGTTCCCGAGCGCGTCGACGACGACGATGCGTCCCCCGGGGTCGGACAGGTACCGCCGCGCGAGCCTCGTCAGCGCCGGAGGTGCCGGTGAGCCCGCCCTCGAGCGCGTCCTCGGCGAGCGAGCCCACGGCGACGGCGTCACGCTCGACCTTCGCCCGGAGGTCGCGACGCTCGGAGCGGGCCGACTCGATCCCGAGCGGCACGACGAGCACGCCGAGGAGAACGGCGGTCAACGCGAGCATCGTCGCGAGCAGCCGCGCCGTCACGGGCGCAGCCGCAGCCCGACGCCGCGGATCGTCTCGATCAGCCCGGGTCGCCGAGCTTCCTGCGCAGCGACGCGACATGCACGTCGACCGTCTTCGCGGCGCCGTACCAGGACGTCCCCCAGACCTCCCGGACGAGACGCTCCTTGGGACGATCGTGCCCGGATCGGCGGCGAGCGCGAGCAGCAGCTCGTACTCCTTCGGCGTCAGCTCGTCCGCGAGCTCGGCTCCGTCGACGCTGACCCGGCGAGCTCGGGTGTCGATTGTGACGGCCCCCGCCGTGACGACGTCGTCGGGTGCGGGAGGCTCGTCCCCGACCCGCCGCAGCACGGCACGCATCCGCGCGACGAGCTCACGGAGCCCGAACGGCTTGACGACGTAGTCGTCGGCCCCGAGCTCGAGCCCGACGACGCGATCGATCTCCTCGCCACGCGCGGTCACCATGATCACCGGCACCCGTGAGCGACGCGCGGATCTCCCGGCACACCGTGAAGCCGTCGACGTCGGGAAGCCGCACGTCGAGCAGGACGATGTCGGCGTCGGCGTGCCGGAGCGAGGGCCTCCGCGCCGGTGGCAGCCCGCTCCACCTCCCACCCCTCGCGCCGCAGCCCCTCGGCGAGCGGCTCGGCGATCGCATCCTCGTCCTCGACGACCAGCACCCGCATGGTCCCATCGTACGGCGCCCGGCGCGCCGGGCAGACTGTCCGAACAGGTTCATGTCCGTGCTTTGCCTAGTCTTTGCCCGGGGCTTCCCGGACGCGCCCTACCGTCGAGGGTGATGACGAACAAGGAGGATCACGATGAAGAAAGCCCATGCGCTCGTCCGGTCGCCTGATGATCGGGGCGGCGGCGGTCGCCGGCGGTCTTCGCCCTGAACCGAACCGTCGTCCTCGGCCAGACGAGCTCGAATCCCAGCGCGACGACGACGACCGCTAGCGCGCAAGGCGGCGCTCGACCGGGCCGAGGCCAGATCGCGAAGCTCCGCGCCAGCCGACCGCCCGCGCTGCCGCAGCGACGGCGCACTGCCGACCGCCGGCGCACCCCGCGTCGTGTCGTCCGGGCGCCGCAGGCCCAGCACCGTCACGAGCGGGACGAGACGAGGGCGAGCACGGCGACGAGGCGGCGAGCACGAGCGAGGACGGCCTGGGATGACTAGCCCGGGTCGCGTCTACGTCGTGGCGGGGACGCTGCTCGTCTTCTTCGTCCTCTGGGCGTCGATCGCCGCGAGCCCGTGGCGCTCGACGAAGCCCGACGCCGCGCGTCGCCGCCCTCGTACGACGCGAGGCGACGATCCGCGCAGGCAGGCGGCCGACGGCCCAGCGCGCCTACACGGTGCGCTGGACGCCTACCGGGCGACGCTCGCCCAACGGCGGGCGACTGCAGGCAACGGTCGCCGCCGCGCACCCGTCCCGCAGGTGCGGATCGTGCAGCTGCCGCCCGTCGCGACGACGAGGACCTCGTGATGCTCTCGCGCAGCTCCAGGCGATGGGCACACGTCGAGCTGCTGGACGCGCGCTGCACGCCGGAGACCTCCGCCGGTGCTCGACGCGCGCCGCGCGGCGGCGTTCACGATGGTCGAGGCGCACGTGCTCTCGCTTCGACCCGACGTCGGAGCTCTCGCGCCTGAACGCCGCCGGCGAGGGGCGCGTCTCGCAGCTGCTCGCCGAGTCATCTCGCTCGCGCTCGCAGGCCGGGAGCTCACGGACGGTCTCTTCGACCCGACCGTGCACGACGCGGTCGTCGCCGCCGGCTACGACCGCTCGTTCGACCGAGGACGACCGACGAGCCACCGAGCGCCCCGGCGTCGGTCGCGGGCGGTCAGGATCGTGCTCGAGGGCGATCGCGTCGTCCTCGAGCCGCGGCATCCGCGTCGACCTCGGCGGGATCGCGAAGGGCTACGCCGTCGATCGCAGCCTGCGACGAGCTCGCGCCGTTGGGACGCTGCCTCGTCGACGCCGGCGGAGACATGGCGGTGCGCGGTACCTGGCCGATCGCGTCCAGGACGGCCCCACGCTCGAGCTGACGGACGCTGCGCTCGCGACGTCGGGACGCGATCGCCGCACCTGGCGGCGGGGCACCGGCGTCGCCATCACCTGATCGACCCCGCCACGGGCCGACCGGCGACGGACGTCCGTCGTGCGCGCGACGGTCGTCGCGACGACCGCGACCGAGGCGGAGGTGCTGGCCAAGGCCGCGTTCCTGGCGGATCGCGTCGACGCTCCCTCCGTTCTCGTCGACGAGGACGGCTCCGTCGTCCTCGCAGGAGGGCTGACATGAAGCATGACCCGACGTTCTGGATCCTCGCGCGCACGGCCGGCATGACGGCGTACGTGCTGCTCACCGCGTCGATGGTCGCAGGGCTCACCCTCAAGTCGCGGATCCTCGGTCGCGCGGTGCGGCCGGCCACGGTGACCGATGTCCACAGGTCGCTCGCGCTCGCCGGTCTCGGAGCGCTCGCGCTGCACGGCGGCGCGCTCGTGCTCGACTCGACCGTGAAGGTGACGCCGCTCGCGCTGCTCGTGCCCGGGCTCGTCGGGTACCGAACGCCGTGGGTGACCGTCGGCGTCGTCGCGGGCGAGATCATGGCGCTCGTGACGGCGTCGTTCTGGGTGCGCAAGCGCATCGGCTCCCGGGTCTGGCGCAAGCTGCACTGGGTCTCCTACGCGGCGTTCGTCCTCGCGACCGCCCACGGGCTGATGGCCGGCTCCGACTCGGGCAAGCCGTGGGCGATCGTCATCTACGCCGACGCGCTCGGGGCAGTGGCCCTCGGCACCGCCTGGCGTGGCCTCGCCGAGACCTCGTCCCGCGCCCGCCCCCAAGACGCACCGGCCGCGTCGCCCTGGATCGCGCCTCGATGGTCGATCGGTGACTCGGGTGTCCTCAGGGACGGCGCGCACCAGGCGCCATGGCCGTCTGACGGACGCGAAGCGCAGCGTGCAGGCCCTCACTCGGGCGCGTCTGACTCACAGATCGACCGTCTAGCCTTCGGGTCGTGAGGGTCATCCGCACAGCCGCGTTCGCCCTGGCGCTCGCCGCACTGGCGGCTACCGGCGCGGCGGTCGCGCTCGTCCTCCTCTCGACGATCGGCGGGGCGCCCGAGCGCGATCCGGTCGGTCGACTCACCCCTGTCCTCCCCGGGCTTCCCGTCGCGACCGTCACGGTCACCGACGCCGACACGACGGACACGATCGGCGCGACGGACACGACCGACGGCGCCCCTCCGGACACGGCCGGAGACGACGACGGGGACGACGACTAGCCGACCGGGTCTGCGAACCAGAAGAAGCCGACGGAGCCTCGGACCGGCGTGCGTGCCGACGACCGCGCCGAGCTCTGCGACGAGCACCTCGGGATCGGCATGCGGTCGCTCGGCCGCGACGATGGCCTTGATGTCGTCGATCCACTCGGGAGCATCGGCGTGCGCGATCGCGACCCGCAGCCCCGGGGCGTCGTCCGTCGCCTCCCGAAACACGCGGGCGAACTCCGCGAGGGCCTTCTTGCGGCCCCGGACGCGCCCGATCGGGTGGATCACCCCGTCGGCGACCGAGAGGATCGGCTTGACGGAGAGCAGGGAGCCCATCAGCGCCTGCGCTCCTCCGATGCGACCGCCACGTCGCAGGTACTCGAGGGTGCCGACGGTGAACACGACGCCGTTCGTCGCCTTGAAGCGCGCGATCAGATGCTCGAGCTCCACGTCCGTCGTCCCGCGGGCGAGCCGTCGCTCGATCGCCTGCGCGAGCAGGGCGACGGCGAGCGATGCGGTCTCCGCGTCGACGACCCGGATGCGGTCGGGCGCCATCTCCCGCGGCCTGCAGCCGCGCGTTCGTGAACGTCGCGGAGAGCTTCTCCGAGAGGTGGAGCGAGTAGATGCGCTCGTAGTCCCGGAGCAGGTCCGCGTAGACGGCCTCGTAGTCCCCCGGAAAGGGCGCGTTCGTCTTGGCGGGGCCTTGCCGGAGCTTCTCGTAGAAGGCATGCCCGTGGATGTCCAGGTGGTCGCGGAAGCTCTCCTCCCCCGCCTCCGTCTCGAACGTGATCCCGAGCGGGACGACGCGCAGGTTCGGATACCGCGCGCGCGCTTCCTCCTCGCGGTAGTCGGAGGTCGAGTCCAGCACGATCGCCGTGTTGGCACGCGTGAGGAGCGTCCGCCCGGCCGCCGCGAGCAGCGCCCGCGCGACGTCGTCGTTCGCCGTCCCCTTCACGATCACGCTCGTGGCCCCGGCCGAGACGGCGTCCTCGACCGCGGCGCCCTCCGGGTCGCCGGTGATGCAGACCACCGGGATGGTCGGGTACGAGACCCGGAGCCGGCGGAGGAGGTCGGCGCCGCTCATGCCCGGCAGCCGGACGTCGACGGCGACCAGGTCGGGTGCGAGCTCCGCGACCGCGCCGAGCGCCGACTCGCCGTCCGGCCGCAGACCGACGACGGCGATCCCGTTGCGTCGGTCCTGCGTCGTCCTGAACGTCTCGCCGAACACCTCGCTGTCCTCGACGAGCAGCACGCGGAGCAGCCCGTCCTCCGTCGCGGGAGGCGCCGCGACCGTCGCGGTCGCCGATGCGGTCGCCGACGCTGCCCGCTCCTCCCGCGGCGCGGCGACCGGGCTGCGCGTCGGCGACGGAGGTGCAGGCATCGCGGCCGTGGCCGGGAGCGCCCCGGGGCCGTGCGCGAAGGCTCCGCGCTCGGCGAGGAGGAGCAAAGGATAGTGCGGCTGGCCACCGTCACGCGTGAAGATCTGCAGCCCGGGCGGCGCGGAGGGGGAGGCTGCGAGCTCCTGACGGAAGGCGTCGAGCTTGGGCGCGCCCTCACCCAGGATGAGATCGATCGCGTCCGGCCCGTCTCCCTCGCGGAGCATCTCCTCGGCCACGGCGAGGGCGACCTCGTCGAAGCGCGGTCCCGACGCGACGACCCGCTCGTCCAGGAGTCCCAGCCACTCGCCCTCCGTGACGTCCACGCCGTCCTGGACGACGGTCCGGGAGGCTCGCGTCACCTCACCGGCGAGCACGCACTCGAGGTCGCGCGTCATGTCGTCGACGTTCACGTCGGCCGACATCTCGTGGCGGTACGGCCCGTTCACGAGATGGATCCCCGCCTGCACGCTGCGGCTCGGCACGACGCGCACCGGCTTGGTCGCGAACTCCGTCGCCTGGATCGCCGCCTTGAGCACGTTCCCGTCGTTCGGGAGCAGCACGACCTCGCGCGCGAGCGTCTCGTTCACGGCATCTGCGAGCTCCTGGACGGAGGGGTTCGCGGACGCGCCGCCGCTGACGACCCTGACCTCGCCGAACACGCGCTCGAACGTCCGTCGGTTGCCCTCGCCGGCGGCGACGGCGACGACCGCCGTGACGAGGTTGCCCGAGAGGAGCAGCTGCTCGCGAACCTGCTCGTGCATGTCGGCCGCATCGAAGGTCGACTGGACGACGGTGCCGTGACGCTCCGCGACGGCGACCGCTGCGTCCGGATCGTCGGTGTGGACGTGGACGCGCAGAGCGAGGAGTCGCCGACGACGTGCAGCGAGTCGCCGACACGCCGCGACTGGCGAGGCGTCGCGGTCGAGCGCCGTCTCCCTGATCGACGAAGTTGGTGCAGAACCGAACACCGAGAACTCGTGGTCGAGCGGCGGAGGCTCGGCCCTCCTCGTCCTCCGACACCTCCGGCAGCGGCAGCCCGGCCGCGGAGAGGTGGACACCGCGCATGATCTCGACCAGCCCCGCGCCACCGGCGTCGACGACCCCTGCCTCGGCAGCATCGGCAGCATCTCCGGCGTCCGCGCGAGCGTGTACTCGCCCTGGTCGACGACCGCCTCGAGCAGCTCCTCGCGGGAGAGCGGGCCGGACGACGGCGCCACTCGGCCTCCTCCGCCATCTCGCGGATGACGGTCAGCATCGTGCCCTCGACCGGTCGCAGCACGCCCGGTACGCGTGTCGCTCGCGGACGGAACGCCCGTGCCATCACCGGCCGTCGAGCCGTCGTGCTCGCGCGAGCACGCTCGCGGCTCCGCGCACGATCTGGCTGAGGATGACCCCCGAGTTGCCCCGTGCGCCCATCAGGGCGGCGCGCGAGAGCTCGTGGGCGACGGCGTCCGCGCCCGATCGCGGTCGACGCGTCGAGCGCCTCGACGACGGCGCGCAGCGTGGAGCGTGAGGTTGGTGCCGGTGTCGCCGTCGGGCACCGGATAGACGTTGAGCCCGTTGATGCGAGCGCGGTTCGCCTCGAGGTTCTGCAGCGCCGCCGGGCCCGCACGCGCACCGTCTCGATGTCCATCAGGAGCGCCTCGCGTCGTCGATGCTGCACCTCGACGACGCCACCGCCGAGACCCGTGATCCTCTCGACCTCGTACCGGACACGATCCTGGATGGACGCGGCGACCTCGGAGAGCTTGAGGCCGTACTCCACGACGACCGTGAGGACGATCTCGAGGCCGTCCTCGCGGCTCCGCACCTCGATCCCCTCCGTTCCCTTGCGGTCGCCGCAGTCGCGGGAAGCGTCGTGACGGCGTGCCGACGACGCCGTAGCTCTCCGCGAGAGCGCTGCCGACGACCTGCGCGATCGCGTCGCTCGAGACCGCGATGCTACCGAGCTCGGTCGTCCGGGTGACGTGCGTGCTCCTGCTCATCTCGCGAGGTTAGACGACGTCGGGTGGACGAGGGTTACGGTCCCCTGCGCCTCGCGCCCCGGCGCCCCGCGGAGAAGATCACGGCCGAGCAGGCAGAGCGAGAGCCAGGCGATGCCGACGCACCAGCCCGCGACGACGTCGGAGGCGAAGTGGACGCCCAACGCGATCCGGCTGAGCCCGACGAGAGCCCCGACCACCGCCGTCGACGCCCACACCAGCCGTCGCGCGCGCCCGTCGGGCAGGCGAGACGTGGTGACCAGCGCGACCGCACCCAGCGCTGCGACTCCCGAGGCGGCGTGGCCGCTCGGAAACGAGCTCGACGACGGGAGCCTGACCACCGGATCGACGTCGGGGCGGGGCCGGCCGAAGACGAGCTTGAGCACGGCGACGACGACCTGCACGCCGACGGCGGCCGCGAGCAGGAACGCGAGGTCGAGCCACTCGCGGCGACGCGTGAGCAGCAGCGCGACAGCCGCGACGAGCACCACCAGCCCGGAGCCGCCTCCGACCCACGAGAACGGCCTCGCCAGCACCTCGAGGGCCGTGGGCAGCCCCGTGGCGATCTCGAGGGCCAGCCGCTCGTCCCAGGAGGCGACAGGCCCCCACTCCACCCCGAGCGCGACCGCGGCGAACGCCAGCGTGCCGCCCACGACCGCCGCGAGGACGAGGCCGCGCCTGGTCAGGTCGACGCCCTGACGTCGCGCGACGGGATCCGCCGCGTGGCGCCGCTCGGCCTCAGGCGCCGTGGCAGCGCTTGAACTTCTTGCCCGAGCCGCACCAGCACGGATCGTTGCGCCCGACGTCCGGGTGCTCCTTGACGACGGTGCCGCTGCTGCGGCGGGCCTGCCGGCGCAAGCGGGACCGCGACGCCGCCGGCGGCCGCACCGGCGATCACGTCGGCGCCCGCGGCCGTCTCGTGCTCGTACGAGAGGGCCTGCTGCGCGGGTTGGCGCTGCTGGCGCGATGCACGACTCGTCCTGCTGCGAGCTCGACGTGGAACAGGGTGAGCACGACCTCCTCGCGGATCGTGCGACCGAGGGCCTCGAACATGACGTGCCCTTCGCCGCGGTACTCGACGAGCGGGTCCTTCTGGGCCATCGCCCGGAGGTGCACGCCCTCGCGGAGGTAGTCCATCGCGTCGAGGTGCTCGCGCCAGCGGCTGTCGACGACCTGGAGCGTCAGGTAGCGCTCGATCTCGCGCATCAGCTCGGGGCCGAAGCGCTCCTCGCGCTCGGCGTAGACGTCGAGAGCGTCCTCGACGAACTCCTCGGTCAACGCCTCACGGGTCCGCTCGACCTCTGCCTGGAGCTCCTCGACGGTGATGTCGGTGCCGTACAGGCCCTGCATCTGCGCGACGAGCCCGGCGAGATCCCACTGCTCCGAGTCCTCGTCCTCGGTGAAGTTGGCGACGTTGGTGGCGACCACCTCCTCGATCCACGCGCGCACGTCCTCGGACATGTCCGCGCCCTCGAGCACGCGACGGCGCTGCTCGTAGATGACCATGCGCTGCGTGTTCATGACGTCGTCGTACTTGAGGACGTTCTTGCGGGAGACGAAGTTCTGCTCCTCGACCTTCTTCTGCGCGCCCTCGATCTGCTTCGAGAGGATGGACGCCTGCATCGGCTGGTCGTCCGGGATCTTGAAGCGCTCCATGATCCCGTGGATCCGGTCGCCGGCGAACAGGCGCACGAGGTCGTCCTGGGCCGAGAGGTAGAAGCGCGTCTCGCCCGGGTCGCCCTGACGACCGGAGCGACCGCGGAGCTGGTTGTCGATGCGGCGCGACTCGTGGCGCTCGGTGCCGAGCACGTACAGGCCGCCGAGCCTCGCGGACGCCCTCGCCCAGCTTGATGTCGACGCCTCGGCCGGCCATGTTCGTCGCGATCGTGACGGCGCCCGGCTGGCCGGCGTCCTTGACGATCTCGCCCTTCGCGCTCGTGCTCCTTCGCGTTGAGGACGTTGTGCGGGACGCCGCGCCGCTTGAGCATCTCTGCGAGGTACTCGGACGTCTCGACGGCGATCGTCCCGACGAGCACCGGCTGCCCTTTCTCGTGGCGCTCGGCGATGTCCTCGATCACGGCGTTCCACTTGGCTTCCTTCGACTTGAAGATGTAGTCGTTCTCGTCGAGCCGAGCGACGGCGACGTTGGTCGGTATCTCGACGACGTGCAGGCCGTAGATCTCGACGAACTCCTTCTCCTCGGTCTTCGCCGTGCCGGTCATCCCGGAGAGCTTCTCGTAGAGGCGGAAGTAGTTCTGCAGGGTGATCGTCGCGAGGGTGACGTTCTCCTCGCGGATCGCCACGCCCTCCTTCGCCTCGATCGCCTGGTGCAGGCCCTCGCTCCAGCGGCGACCTTCCATGATGCGGCCCGTGTACTCGTCGACGATCTTGACCTCGCCCTCCTGGACGACGTAGTCGACGTCGCGCTTGTAGAGCGACTCCGCCTTGAGCGACTGGATCAGGTGGTTCACGAGGTGGGTGTGCCTCGGGTCGTAGAGGTTCTCGATCCCGAGCGCGTGCTCGATCTTGTCGAGCGCCGTCTGGGCGGGTGAGACCGTCTTGAACTTCTCGTCGTAGAGGTAGTCGGCGCCGGAGAGCTCGGTCTCGTCTTCGCCCTTCATCGCCTTGCGCGTGAGCGGGGCGCCGTGGAGCTCCTTCACGACACGGGCGAAGTCGTAGTACATCTTCGCGGCGCTCTCGGGCTCGCCCGAGATGATCAGCGGCGTGCGGGCCTCGTCGACGAGGATCGAGTCGACCTCGTCCACGATCGCGAACACGTGACCGCCGCTGGACGCAGCCCTCGAGCGACACGGACATGTTGTCGCGCAGGTAGTCGAAGCCGAACTCCGAGTTGGTGCCGTACGTGATGTCACAGGCATACGCCTCGCGCCGGGCGGCGAACGGCATCATGTTCTCGATGTGGCCGACGGTGACGCCGAGGCGCTCGTAGACCGGCTGGTTCCACTCGGCGTCGCGTCTCGCCAGGTAGTCGTTGACCGTCACGAGGTGGACGTTGGCCCCGGCGAGCGCGTTCAGCGTGAGCGCGAGGCTCGCGACGAACGTCTTGCCCTCGCCGGTCTTCATCTCGGCGATGTCGCCCTCGTGCAGGACGATCCCGCCCATCAGCTGCACGTCGAACAGCCTCTGCCCCGACTCGCGCTTGCGCGCCTCGCGCACGGCGGCGAAGGCCTCGTAGAGGACGTCGTCGAGCGGCTCTCCGTTCGCGATGCGCTCGCGCAGCCCGACGCGTCGCTGGCGCAGCTCGTCGTCGGTGAGCGGCTCGAAGTCGGGCTCGAGCGACGTGATGTAGGCCGCCTGCTCCTGGAGGCGCTTGAGACGTCGCCCCTCGCCGAGGCGGAGGATCTTCTCGAAGCGGCCGAAGTCGGACGTGGGCATAGGGGCAGGGTACCGACAGTGTTCGTGCGCGCCCCGCGTCCGCGGGACGGGCCTCGGGGAGGGATTCGGCACGCGCTCCGGTGATCCTTGCCCCGCGTGTCAGAGGGAAGCGCGGCGACCTCCCAGATCGTCGACCGTCGATCCGCGAGGCGGTGACCACGTACGCGCGCCGACGCGGGCGCCGATCGCCTCGAGAGCGGGGACGCCCGAGAGGGTCGGGAAGCCGTCGACCACGACCGTCCGCTCGCGCCCGTCGAACACGACCTCGATCGCGTCACCCGCCACGTCGGGCACGAGCTCGACGACCTCGATGCGCGCCGGCCGCCGACCACCCAGAGCGCCGGGCGCCCGGCGCACCGCCTCGAGCCTGAACGGCGTGGCGGAGCGACGAGCCGACCGCCTCGACGCATCGCCTCGACCTCCGCAGCCGCCTCACCGGATTCGACGACCACACGGCCGTCGCGGAGGACCACGGCGACGAGCCCGTCGCCGGGATGCCGTCGTCTCGACCGTCGCCACCGCGTCCCACGCGCGGCTGCGGTGGATGCCGTGGATCCCGACCTCGCCCCAGTGAGGGCCTGGATCGTGCGGGAGCGGAGGCGCGGCGTCCTACCCGCCCTCGGCCGCCCGGAGCGTCCTGTCGATCTCCTCGATCGGCACGGCTGCGTGCTCGGGCTCCGTGGTGCGCCTTCGTGGCTCGTGCACCTTCTTGTCGCGCTGACGCTCGATCTGACGCACCAGCGTCTCGACCACGCGGTCGGCTGCGACCTCGTACGTCGTCGCAGAGGCGCGCCCGTGGATGTAGCTGCCCTTGAGCCGAACCTCGGCCTCGACGACGTGATCGTCGGCGATCGAGGGGTTTCGCTCTCGATCGAGGACGACCTCCACAACAGTGTCCTCAGGGATTCGCCGCGCGACCCGTCCGATCTTCGCCTCGACGGCGTCCTTGACAGCGTCGTTGACGGCTCCGTGGCGGACTGTCATGTGGAGCTGCATCGCATCTCCTTTCCGGTCTCTGCTTCAACGCTACCTCACTGGAAGCCCGGGCGGCACCTCTCGCACGGCCACCGCGGCGGACGCTCAGCGCACCGTGCGGGCGAGGCAGACCACATCGACGCGCGACGCCCCCGCCCGCCGCAGCACGGCCGCGCAGGCCGCGACGGTCGCCCCCGTCGTGTAGACGTCGTCGACCAGGCAGACGCGCGGCGGGCTCGGGCACCGCGCGTCGAAGACATCACGGACGTTGGCGCGGCGCTCGGCCCGCGGGAGCTCCGCCTGCCGGCGCGAGCCGGCGACGGCGCGACGGCGCAGCAGCTGACGTCGCTCGATCCCCCACAGGCTCCCGAGCGACGCCGCGAGATCCTCGGCGGGCGCGTGCCCTCGACGGAGCCCGCGTCGCGATCGCCCGGGACGACCGTGAGACATGCCACCGGCGGAGTCGGGACGACGCTGCCACGACGAGCTCCGCCAGAGGAACCGCGAGATCACGGCGCCCCCCTTCCTTCCACGCCGCGACGATCGGTCGCGAGCGCCGCGTCGTAGGAGACGGCCGCGCGCGCGGTCGCGAACGACAGCCGACGCCCGGAGCACTCGACGCAGCGTGCACCGGCCAGGGGCCGGGCGCCCCGCACCGCTCGCAGCCGGTCGGCCCGAGCCGCGTGATCCCCGCGAGGCACACGGCGCAGAGCGCGGCCCCCGGCAGGCCGCACGCGGCGCATCGTCGGGGGACGAGCGATCGAGAGCAACGACACCCGATCGACGCTACGACGCGCGGGCGCACGGAGCGTCGTGCCGGGAGTGTCCCGGAACCGCGCTCGGAGCCGTCTGCGCGGTGAGGGGAGACCCCGTTGCTAGCGTGGAGACCATGGCTTCCACGCGCCTCCGTCCGCCCGGCAGACGGCTTCATCTCCGACCTTCCCGAGACGTTCTTCGACGCGATCCTCGTCGTCTCGTTCGGCGGGCCGGAGGGGATGGACGACGTGATGCCGTTCCTCGAGAACGTCACGCGCGGCCGCAACGTCCCGCGCGAGCGCCTCGAGGAGGTCGCGCACCACTACGCGCGCGTTCGGCGGCGTCAGCCCGATCAACGCGCAGAACCGCGCGCTGATCGCGGCGCTGCGAGCGGAGCTCGACGCGCACGGCATCGACCTGCCGATCTACTTCGGCAACCGCAACTGGCACCCGCTGCTGCCGGACACGCTGCGCGAGATGGCGGACGCCGGCGTCGAGCGGGCGCTCGCGTTCTTCACGTCGGCGTTCAGCTGCTACTCGGGCTGCCGCCAGTACCGCGAGAACGTCTGGGTCGCCCAGCAGGCGGTCGGCCCACGACGCGCCGGAGGTGCTGAAGACCCGGATGTTCTACAACCACCCGGGCTTCGTCGAGGCGAACGCCGACACGTCCGCAGCGGCGCTCGACGCGCTCCCGGCCGGCCGGCGCGACGGCGCACCGGTGCTCTTCACCGCGCACAGCATCCCCGTCGCGATGGCCCGGCACTCGCCGCTACGAGGCGCAGCTCGCGCGAGTCGGCCCGGCTCGTCGCGGAGCGCGGCGGGCGATCGCACGGCATCGAGGTCGTCTACCAGAGCCGCAGCGGCCCGCCCGCGGTGCCGTGGCTCGAGCCGGACGTCTGCGATCGGATCCGCGGAGCTCGCGAGCCGAGGGCGTCGACGGACGGTCGTCGTCTCGCCGCTCGGCTTCGTCTCCGACCACATCGAGGTGCTCTACGACCTCGACGACGAGGCCCGCGACGGTCGCGGAGCGAGCTCGGCCTGACGATGGTCCGCGCGGAGACGGTCGGCACGCACCCGCGCTTCGTCGCCGGCGATCCGCGAGCTGATCGCAGGAGCGCCTCGCGCCGGGCACCGACGCGCCCGGCGCTCGGCGACGACGGGCCGAGCCACGACGTCTGCCCGGTCGGCTGCTGCCTGCCGGGCAACGGGCGCCCGAGCCCCTGGGACGTCGAGCCGCCGCGTAGCGCGACCTCCGGGCGCAGCCCCGGAGGTCAGCGCCTGCGTCGCCAGCGCCGCGAGCACGTCGTCGCGCACGCCGCTCGAGATCGTCGGGCTCCTTCACGGGGAGGAACCGGCCCTCGGGCGCCGCGCCGCGGCACCTCGAGGTAGGCGGTCGGGACGAAGGCGCGTGAGCTCGTGGTAGAGGCGCTCGAGCTGCACCGCGGGGCGGCCGTCGACCGCCGGTGACGACGAGCCACGAGAGCTCGACCGGCTCCGCGACCGCGTCGACGTCCGCGATCGGGCGGTGTTGGTGTTGAAGACGCCGATCGACGACTGGTCGAAGTCCGGAGGGAAGCACGGCCCCTCGACGAGCCGGAGACGGCCGCCGACGCGAGCCGGCGCTCCGCCGGTGTCGCCGTCCTTGCGGGCGACCTCGACCGTCAGCAGCCTCCCGTGCGCAGGTGCATCCCGACGATCAGCGGGTCGACGCGCGCGCCGAGGTTGTCGACGTTCGAGACGAGCAGGTGCCGGACGCCGCGCCGCGACGCAGCGCGTCGAGCGCTCCCGAGATCCGCATCGCGTCGAGCAGGTCGCCGTGACCCGGGCCGTACGGCGAGACGGATCCGTCTGGCCTCACGGAAGAGCGACGCCGTCGGGCTCGAGACGCAGCGACACGAACTGCGAGAACACGATCGGCATCGGTACGTCGAGCGTCTCGAGATGCGCTCGGACGACGCGGTCGGTGGCGAAGCTCGTCATCACCGCGGTCGGCACCACCGCGTCGTGGGCCTCCGCCGTGGCAGCCGTCACCGAGAGGGCGAGGTCGAGGAACGAGCGTCCGTCGAGCACGTCGACCACGGCCTTGACGACGCCACCGAACCGCGTCGCCATCCCGCCCGCGAGCACGACGTGCGCGATCGAGCCGCTCCGCAGCGCGTCGATCCCGAGCGCACTCGCGGCGTGAGCCTCTTCGCTGCCTCGCTCCGGGAGCCGCACCACGTCGCCGGGCAGCGGGAGGCTCGACCGCACCGGTGACCACGTTGCCCTCGGTCGAGAGCGCACCCGAGGCGACTGCAGCGCGGAGCGACGCGAACCGCTCCTCGTCGAACCCGAAACGCTCGAGCAGCTCACGGGTGGCGGGGTCGACGGTGGCGAGCACGCTCACGAGGCCCGGAAGGGTCGCGGGATAGGGCGCCCGGTGCACCCCGACTCGGTCACGATCGCAGCGATCAGCGCTGCCGGCGTCACGTCGAAGGCCGGGTTGCGGGCGGCGAAGCGCGTGGTCACCTCGTCGCCGGCACGCTCCTCGACCGGGATGCCGGAGCCGGACGGCGTCGCCGGGTCGAGCGTGCTCGTGGGCGCGACGATCACGAGCGGCATCCCGTGGTGCGCGGCGCTCACCGCGAGCCCGTAGGTGCCGATCTTGTTCGCCGTGTCGCCGTTCGCGGCGATCCGGTCTGCGCCCGTGACGACGAGGTCGACCTCCCCGGCCCCCATGCGCGACGCGGCGGCGCCGTCGACGATCACCGCATGCGGGATCCCGAGCTGCTCGAGCTCCCAGGCCGTGAGCCGCGAGCCCTGGAGGAGCGGCCGCGTCTCGTCGACCCAGACGTGCTCGACCCGACCGGCTTCCCACGCCGCGCGGATCGCGCCGACGGCCGATCCGTAGCCTCCGGTCGCGAGCCCTCCGGCGTTGCAGTGCGTGAGCACGCGCGCGCCGGTCGGGAAGAGCGGCGACGGCGTGCGCGCCCATCGCCCGACAGCGCGCGACCTCGTCCGCGTGGATCGCACGCGCCCGGCTCGCGCGTCGGGTCGTCCCGCATCTCGTCGAGCGCCCAGCGCAGGTTGACGGCGGTCGGTCGTGCCTGGACGAGCGTCTCGTAGGCGACGTCCGGGTCCTCTCCGCGCTCGACGGCGAGGACGAGGCCGTAGGCGGCGACGACGCCGATCAGCGGGGCGCCGCGCACCGCGAGCGTCCGGATCGCCTCGGCGACCTCCTCGGCGCTCGTGCAGCGCAGCTCGACCTCCTCGAGCGGGAGCAGGCGCTGGTCGAGCACGACGACAGCGTCGTCCTCGAGGCGTGCGATCCGCTCGGGTGGCAGCTCGTGCGTGGCGGCGGAGGGTTGCACGGCTCGAGAGCGCCCTGTCGGGCCCTACGGGGCGCTCGTTCCCTCGCGGCCGTAGAGATCCTCGATCCGGACGACGTCGTCGAGGTGCGGCGTCGACACCTCGACGATCAGCGTGTCCTCGATCGCCGTCACGCGGTGGACGGTTCCGGCGCGTAGTGGAAGGCGTCGCCGGGGCCGATCTCGACGGTCTCGAGCGGGCCGTCGACCTCGCCCAGCTCGAGGCCGCGCGCCCTTCGCGCACCAGCCACGCCTCGTCCTTGACCTCGTGGTACTGGAGGCTCAGCGACTGCCCCGCGCGGACGAAGAGGAGCTTGCCGACGTAGTCGCTCGTCTCGGCCCAGATCGAGCTCCCAGCCCCACGGCTTGTCGACGTGACGCGGGCGCGATGCGCGCACGCCCGACCACGCTCACGCGAGCCACTCCGGGTGGGCGGTGACGTGCTCGTCCGCGCGCTTCAGCTCCTTCGGGGTGTTCACCGTCAGCCAGAGCCCCGTGTGCCGGAACGCGCGCAGGCGTCCCTCCGCGGCGAGCTCCGGGAAGGTCGTCGTCTCGTGGTCGCCCTTCTCCGGGAAGCGCGCGAGCGCGTCCGGCGAGAGCACGTAGATCCCGCAGTTGACCCAGTACGGCACGCGCGAGACCTCGTGGAACCCGGTGACGACGTCGTCGTCGGTCAGGTCGACCTGGCCGAACTGCGACGGCGGCTGGGCGACGGTGACGGTCGCGGCGGCGCCGGTCGACTCGATGCCGGTCGAGCAGCGCGGCGAAGTCGACGTCGACGAGCTCGTCGCCGTTCATCGCGAAGACGTCGCCCGACTCGACGCGCTGCGCGCGCCGCGAAGCGGATCCCGCCGCCGCGTCCGAGCCGCTCGGGCTCACCGGCGCAGACGATCTCGACGCCGAGCCCGGACGAGCTCGCGCTCGAACTCGCCCTCCTGACCGGCGAGGCAGCTCACGATCACGCGGTCGACCCCGACTGCCCGCAGGCGGCCGATCTGCCAGGCGAGCAAGCGGCCGTCCGCCGACGGGGACGAGCGACTTGGGGCGTCCCGCCGGCCGCGTCACCGAGGCGCTCGGCCTTGCCGCCCGCGAGGACGATGGCCTCCATCAGCGATCCGCGTCCTGCCGGCAGCGCGGCCGATGCCCTCGTACTCGAAGCCCGCGGCGCGCATCGCCGCAGGGTCGAGGAAGTTGCGGCCGTCGACGAACAGTCGCTCGGCGACCGTCGGGCGCAGCGCTGCCCAGTCGACCTCGGCGAGCTCGGCCCACTCCGTCACGAGCACGACGGCGTCCGCGCCGGCCACGGCCTCGGCGACCGTCTCGACCTGCTCGACGCCGTGCAGATCGTCGGCCCGGGCGACGGGATCCCAGATCCGGACGTCGGCGCCCTCGGCGAGCAGCCGCCCGGCGAGCACGAGGGCCGGCGCCTCGCGGACGTCGTCGGTGTCGGGCTTGAACGCGAGACCGAGGAGCGCGACGGTCCGTCCCCGCAGCGAGCCGAGGCGCTCGCGCAGCTTGCCGACGACACGGCGCTTCTGGAGCTCGTTGACCTCGATCACCGCGTTCAGGAGCTGGAAGTGGTAGCCGGAGTTCGCGGCGAGCTGCTTCAGCGCCAGCGAGTCCTTCGGGAAGCACGAGCCGCCGAAGCCGACGCCCGGCGCGGAGGAAGCTCTTGCCGATCCTGCGGTCGAGCCCGATCCCCTCGGCGACCTTCACGACGTCGGCGCCCGTCGCCTCGCAGACGTTCGCGATCTCGTTGATGAACGAGATGCGCGTCATCAGGGCGGCGTTCGCCGCGAGCTTGATCATCTCCGCCGACGCGACGTCTGCACGGACGATCGGGCGCCTCGATGCCCGTCGTGGAGGGCTCACGACCGCGTCGGCGTCCTCGTCGGCGAAGGCGCCGACGACGATCCGGTCGGGCTGCATGAAGTCGCGCACGGCGGTGCCCTCGGCCGTGAACTCGGGGTTGGAGGCGTAGCCGACGTGATGCATCCCGCGAGCGTCGAGCCGATGACGCACCTTCTCGCCGGTGCCGACGGGACGGTGCTCTTCATCACGACGACGACGTGCCGTCGAGCTGACGGGCAGCTCGTCGACCACCGTCCAGACGGCGGTCAGATCGGCGTCGCCGGAGTACGTGGGGGGCGTCCCGACCGCGACGTACACGAAGCGGGCCCCGTCGATCGCCTCGCCGACGTCGGTGGTGAACCGCAGGCGGTCGGCGTTGCGGGCGAGGAGCTCGTGCGAGGCCCGGCTCGTGGATCGGGACCTCGCCGCGCCGGAGGGCGTCGATGCGCTCCGGGAGGACGTCGCGGACGACGACGTGGTGCCCGAGGTCGGCGAAGCAGGCTCCGGTGACGAGGCCGACGTAGCCCGCGCCGAAGACCGCGATCCGCTGAGGGTGGGCGCTCATCGGCGACCCAGGATACGTGAGGCGCGCTGGACCATCTCGGAGCGGGGCGGCTCGCGGCGGCGCAGACGAGCCGGGGCGTCCGAGGCCACCCATGGAGCGGCTCGCTCCCCCGTCAGGAGGCCTGGCGCCTGCCGCCGTTGCAGGTGTCCAGTGACCCTCCGGCGAAGGGAGAGCGTCAAACGCGACGGTCGGCCATCCGCGACCCGCCGCACGACCCCACGACCTCTCGGAGGCGCTCACGTGCTCTGGTTCATCTACATCGCCATCTACGTCCTGTACGTCGCAGGGCTCTGGATGATCGTTCGTGAAGGCCGGCGAGGAGGGATGGAAGGCGATCATCCCGATCTGGAACGTCCTCATCGTGCTCAAGATCGTCGGCCGCGAGTGGTGGTGGATCCTGCTGATGCTGATCCCCATCGTCAACCTCGTCGTCTGGATCATCGTCTCGCTGGATCTTGCGAAGAGTCTTCGGTCGAGGAACCGGGTTCGGCCTCGGGCTGGCCTTCATCCCGATCGTCTTCTACCCGCTCCTCGGCTTCGGTCCCGGAACGTACAGCGGGCCCGCCGCGGCAGCGGCGTAGGAACGACGCCGGGCGTCGCGCTGTCCCGTCTCGACGGGCGGCGCGGCGCCCGCCTTCGAGCCCTTACTGCTTGACGGCGCCGACGGGCTTCAGGCCCTTGGCGATGGCCAGCATCGTCTCGTTGGAGAGACGGTCGAGCAGCGTGTTGACGACCCAGTACGAGCCGTTGGGCGTGCGGAGCACCACCATGTGGAGCTTCGGCCCGTTGTAGAAGAGCTCGTAGCGACGCCCCTTCGAGCGCCGCACGAAGTTGCGGCCGTTCAGCGCCGGGGCGTCCTGCCAGTCGGTCATCTGGATGCCGTAGTACTCGTTCGTGCCGCCGAGCTTGTACGTCAGGCGAAGGGCCTTGTGCTCCTTCTCGTCCTTGTCCAGGTAGTAGATCCGCACCGGCTTCTCGCGGTCGATCCAGGACGATCGCTCGATCACGGTCGGCACCATCAGCGGGAAGTCGACCTCACGGCGCGCTGCCCGCACGAGGTCGAGCGACGCGTTCGAGCCACGCGTGACGTTCGCGACCTGCCGTTGCGGGGTCTGGTCGACGGGCGCGGACGCGAGCCGACCGTGGAAGGTCTGGCCCACGACCACGACGAGCATCGAGCCGTTGCGCGAGCTGACGCACAACCGGCGTCATCGCGCTTGACGTCGGCCGAGCCGAACAGGTTCGCGAGCTTCTTCGCAGCGGGCGTCGCGCCGGCGCGCCGCGGGTCGAAGTAGACGGTCGAGCGGAAGTAGTCGAAGGTCGGCGCGTTGGCAGGAACGCCGTTCGGCGGGAGCACCATCGAATAGCCGCGCTGACCGAGGAGGTAGTTCGCGGTCGAGGCCGACCCGCTGACCCCGTTCCCGTTGAGCACGGCCACGGTCGTGTCGCGCAGCGGCGGGCTCTTCTGCTTGACCTTCTCGCCGAGTGCGACTGCCGTCGCCTTGCGCGGCGACTCGACGTCGGGGTTCGCGAACTCTCGCACGGCCCGCTGGATGTTCTCGGGCGCCGTCGTCAGGTCGGAGAAGCCCTCGAGCCCCTCGATCCGCGACTGGAAGATGTGCCCGGGGGGCAGCGAGTACGCCAGCAGCGCGTACGAGAGGATGGTCTTCGCGCTGACGTCGCGCCCGCCACCCTGTCCGACCTCGATGTTCTTCGTCACGACCTTGATCAGCTTCGGGAGCTTGATCACCGAGAAGCTCGACTCGGCCTGATCCTTGAACGCGCGGACGAAGAGCTGCTGCCGCGCGTTGCGGTAGAGGTCCGAGTCCGTGTGCCGGAACCGGACGAAGTCGAGCGCCTTGCAGACCCGTGAGCTTCTGGTAGCCGGGCTGGAGGTTGATCGTCGCGTAGCCGCTCGGGCCGCCCTGGTCGTTGAAGTAGCGGCGGTCGACGTCCAGCCAGATGCCGCCGAGGCTGTCGACGAGCTGACGGAACCCCCTGAAGTTCACGGTGAGCAGGTAGTTGATCGGGAGCCCCGTGAGGTCGCGCACGGTCTCAGCGTTCCCTGAGGACCGCACAGCGCATACGCGCGTTGATCTTGTCGGTGCACGGGCCTTCCCTGGACAGCGATGTTGACGCGCATGTCGCGAGGGAACGAGAGCAGGGAGATCGTCTTCGCCGCGGGGTCGGCGCGGAGCGAGCATCAGCGTGTCGGAGCGCGACGGCGCGTTCGGCCCGTCGGACTTCCGGCGGTCGTAGCCGACCACGAGCGCCGTCGCGGGCTGCCCCGGGAGCGCGACGTCGAGCTCCTTCGCGGCCTTCTTCACCTCGACGCTCCGCGGTGCGACCGCCGCCACCGACTCGTGGACGTAGAGGTACGCGCCGCCCGCGGTCCCGCTCACGAGCACGGCGAGCACGAGGGCCGCCCAGCCGAGGACGCGCGACGAACAGCGAGTGCCGCCCGGCCGAGACGGGCTCGGGCTGCCGGTAGATCGCGACCGGGACGAGCGGCCGGGACGGGACGCTGGCCTCTCCGCCCTCGAGCGCGGCGCCCCGTCCGATTCCTCTCTTGAGCGTCGTCTTCATGCGGAGTCGGCGCCACCGTGCACCGGAGGGATCAGGGTAGCGGAGGGCCCGGCGCCCTCACACTTCCCTCACGGGTGCGCAACGAGCTCTCAGGCGGCTGACTGGCGGATCGAGTCGAGCGCCTCACCGAGCGCCTCGATCTCCTCGGGCGTCCCGGCCGTGATCCGGAGCGAGCCGGGCGCGCCGTAGGGCGCACCCGCCTGCACGATCACTCCCCGCGCGCGGAGGCCCGGCGACGAGATCGTCGGCGAGGGCTCCGACGGGCACGAGGACGAAGTTCGCTGCTGCGCCGGGCAGCGGCTCGAGCCCCCGCGCGCGCAGCGTCGCGTCGAGCAGGCCCATCGCGACCCGGTTCGCGGCACGACGGCGAGCGACCTCCTGCGCGTCGTCGAGGCTGGCGAGCGCAGCGGCCTCGGCGACGGCGTTCACGTCGTATCCGCGCTGCACGCGCCGGATCGGGTCGACGACGTCCTCCGGCCCGATCGCGTAGCCGACCCGCAGGCCCGCGAGCGCGTACATCTTCGAGAACGTCCGGATCACGAGCACGCGCCGCCCCTGCTTGTGGAGCTGCTCGAGCGCGTCGCTCCGACCGGGCTCGAGGTACTCGACGTACGCCTCGTCGACCACGGTGAGGACGTGCTCGGGAAGCGCGTCGACGAAGTCGCGCAGCTCGAGCGGATCGACCAGCGTCCCGGTGGGGTTGTTCGGCGTGGCGACGAACACGAGCCGCGTCCGGTGGCCCGACTGCCGCGAGCATCGCCGACAGGTCGACGCGTAGCCGGCCGCGTCGAGAGGAACCGTGACCGCTATCGCCCCGCGCTTCTGGGTGTCGCGGACGAAGCTCGGGAACGACGGCCAGGGGACGATCGCCTCGTCGTCCGGCCTGGAGCCCTGCCTGCGTCACGTAGCCGATCACGGAGTCGCCGCCGGCGGCGACGACGACCTCCGCGGGTGGGACGCCGAGCCGCGCGGCGAGGGCATGGGTCAGGTCGTGCGAGCCGCGGCTCGGATAGCGGTTGAGCCCGGAGGCGACGGCCGCCATGGCCTCGAGGGCGGCCGGAAACGGCCCGAACGGCCCCTCGTTGAGCGAGAGGTTCACGACGCGCTCGACGCCGAGCTCCGCCCCCAGTCCTTCGGGGGCGCGGCGTCGGCGTCCCCGACGGGATCACGTCGAGCCCCGGGAGCCCGAACGGCCTCCCGGTCACCGCCCGCCGCCACGTGGCCTAGCGCCGCCTCGGCGGCAGGTGGATCGCGCGCTCGAGCGCGACGAGCGCCGCCTCCTTGACCGCCTCGGCGAGCGTCGGGTGGGGTGCGATGCCGTCGGCGATGGTCTCGATCGTCGACTCCGCGTCGAGCGCGACGACCGCCTCGCCGATCAGGTCCGTGGCGTGCGGCCCGACGATGACGACGCCGAGCAGCTCGCCGTAGCGTCCGCTCGTGGATGGTCTTGACCCAGCCGGTGGTGTCCCCCGACATCACCGCGCGGGCGATCGCCGCCCAGGGGCAGCGTCCGACGACGACGTTCTCGTCGCCGTAGCGCTCGCGCGCCTGCGCCTCGGTGAGGCCGACGCCGGCGATCTCCGGGTCCGTGTAGATCGGCCGTGGCACGGCCGGCTCGCCGATCACGGCAGCGTGGCCCATCGCGTTCTCGGCGGCGACCTCGCCCTCGCGGAAGCGCGGTGTGCGCGAGCTGCCAGTAGCCGGCGACGTCGCCGACCGCGAAGATGTGCGGCACGTTCGTCCTCCGCGCCTCGTCGGTCGGGATGCGCTTCGGCTCGGCCGCGACACCTGCGGCCTCGAGCCCGAGCCCGTCGACGACCGCCGCGCGCCCGACCGAGACGAGCATCAGGTCGGCCTCGACGCTCTCCCCGTCGCCGAAGTGGACGACGAGGTGGCTTCCGTGGTCGTCGACCGACGAGCACTGCTTGCCGAGGTGCTGTGCGATCCCCCGACGGCGGAACGCCTTCTCGAGCTCACGCGCCGCGTCCGCATCCTCCGTCGGGATCAGCCCGGGGAGCATCTCGACGATCGTGACCTCCGTCCCGAACCGGTTGAAGATCGAGGCGAACTCGCAGCCGATGATGCCGCCACCGAGGACCACGAGCCGGCGCGGAACCTCCGTCTGCGCGAGCAGCCCGGTCGAGTCGACGACCCTCGAGGAGTCGAGCCCGGGGATGGGCGGCCGCACCGGCGCGGAGCCAGTGGCCACGATCGCGCTGCGGAACGTGACGTCGGCGACGCCCTCGACGGAGAGCGTGTTCGGCCCGGTGAAGCGGCCGACCCCCTGGAGCCACTCGACGCCGTTCGCCTTGAAGAGCGATGCGATCCCGCCCGTCATCTGTCCCACCACGGCGTCCTTCCAGGCTGCCGTCGCAGCGAAGTCCAGGGTCGGCTCACCGACCTGGACGCCAAGCTTCGCGAACGTCTCACGCGCGTCGTGGAGCGCGTGCGCGGACTGGACCCAGGCCTTGGTCGGAATGCACCCCACGCGCAGGCAGGTCCCGCCGAGCGCGGGCTCACGCTCGACGCAGACCACCTTGCCTCCGAGCTGCGCTGCCCGGATCGCTGCCGTGTAGCCCGCGGGGCCTCCCCCGAGAACCGCGACGTCGACTTCCATTCCGCTCACGTCCCTTCCGTTCGATTCGCTCGCATGGTCATGACCGGGCGCTCACGACGCGAGTCGCGCGAGCATCGTGAGCGAGTCGGCGGACTCGTCCACTCGCTCGAACCCGTACTTCTCGTAGAGCTCGATCGCGCGAGCGTTCTCGCGGTCCACGCTGAGCGAGATCGACGCGTGTCCCTCGTCCGCCGCGCGGGCGAGCAGGGTCGAGATCAACGCACCCCCCGCGCCCTTTCCGCGTGCGCTCGGGACGACCGCGACGGCGAGCTCGGGAGTCTCCTCGTCGACGAAGCCGTAGCCGGGCTGCTCGGCGGTGAACAGCCGGTACCACGCGGCCCCGACCGGGAAGCCGCTCTCGATCGCGATCATCGCCGCATCGCCCCGACGGCCCCAGGCCTTGACGTAGAGCGCGACAGGCCCCGGCCCTCCGTCGGGGGCGCGCTCCTTCCAGTAGTACGCGTGATGGAGCATGTCACGGAGGAAGCGGGCGTCCTGCGCGCCGCCACGTCGGACGACGACCTCGCTCGCCTCTCCGCTCACAGCGCGAGCGCGGGCTGCTCGATCAGGGCGACGAGCGTCTGGAGGAACCGCGCCCCGTCGGCGCCGTCGATCGCACGGTGGTCACACGTGAGGGTCAATCGCAGCAGCGGCGCGACCTCGAGCTCGCCGTCGACGACGACCACCTCGTCCTTCACGGCGCCGACTGCGAGGATCGCCACCTGCGGCGGGTTGAGCACGGCCGTGAACTGCTCGACGCCGAACATCCCCAGGTTGGAGATCGTGAAGGTCCCGCCCTCCAGGTCCTCGAGCTTCAGCCTGTTGTCCCGTGCGCGCGCCACCAGATCCGCACGGGCACGTGCGATCTCCCGCACCGTCAGCCGGTCCGCGTCGGCGACGACCGGCACGACGAGCCCCTGGGGGGCGGCGACGGCGATCCCGACGTGCGCCGCCGGATGGCGGTGGATCTCCTCGCCGGTGTACGTCGCGTTGACGGGCGGGTGTCGGACGAGCGCGACGGCGGCGAGCTTCACCAGCAGGTCGTTGACCGTCGGCTTGACGTCGCCGTCCGCCGTGGCGGCGACCAGGGCCTCGCGCAGGGCGGTCGCCTCCGTCATGTCGGCGGCCACGCCGAGCTGGAACACCGGCGCCGTCCAGGCCTCGGTGAGCCGGCGTGCGATCGTCTTGCGGATCGTGGTCAGCTGGACGATCTCGATCTCGCCTGCGACGGGCGAACGCGGGGTGACGGGGGCCGTCGCGGCCGCGGCAGGCGGCGCGGGGCCACCCGCGGCCGCGCGCTCGACGTCCTCGGCGAGCACCCGGCCCTCCGGGCCGGTTCCGACCACCGCGCCGAGCTCGATCCCGCGCTCACGGGCGATCCGGCGCGCGAGCGGCGAGGCCTTGACGCGGCCGCTCGAAGACGGCGCAGGCGAGGCGACCGGCGTCGACGGCGCGGGGCTCGCGGGCGAGCCGGGCGCGGCGGGCCGGTCGGTTGGCGACTCGCTCGCAGGCTCCGCGGCTGCCCGACCTCCGTCGCCGTCAGCGGGAGCGGAGGGCTGGGCGCCCCCCGCTTCACCGATCACCGCGATCGTCGCGCCCACCTCGGCGTCGCCGGACGGCACGAGGATCTCGAGGAGGACGCCGTCGACCTCGGCCTCGACCTCCTGCGTCACCTTGTCGGTGTCGAGCTCGTAGAGGGGGTCGGACTTGCGGACGGGATCGCCGACGGACTTGAGCCAGCGGACGATCGTGCCGGACTCCATGCCCTGGCCCAGCCGCGGAAGCTTGACGTCGGTTGCCATGCGCCTACACCTCCCGGGGGCGGAGCTGCTCGCTGCGACGCGGCGGACCTACCGACGCCTCTCGTACGACCTGGGTCACGGGCGTCATTATGCTGAACTCCGTGAAGCTCACCGCCCAGTGGTCAGAGATCGCCTCCTCCCTACCGCCCGACTGGAGCGAGGTCGCAGTGCGCGTGCGACCCGAGCAGGCGGCCGATCTGGATCAGGTCGCGCGGATGCTCGGCTCGATCGGCGGTGGACGCGCCGGCGGCGAGATCGCCCTCGTGGTACATCGCGGCGGCGGCTCGGGCGGCCCTGACGCGGCCGGCCGGGCGTTCGCCCGGCTCGACGACGCACGCGTCTGGTGTCACCTCGAGCAGACCGAGGTGGGCACCTCCATGCCGTCGGCTGCAGTCGTGGACGCCGCAGCGGTGAGCCTCGCCGAGCGGTGGGACGCCGTGGTCGCAGAGCTGCCGCGCGACTGGAGCGACCTGCTCTGCCTGCTCCGCATCGAGTCGAGCGCGCTGCTCGACCGAGCGGCGCTCCTCTGCGCGCCGCTCAACCCGGCACGCGACGGAGATGCGGTCGCGTTCACGTTCCGTGCAGCCCGCCGCGCGGGCTACGGCACGGCGCCGACGATGGTGCGCCGGTGCCTCGAGCGCCTGGACGACGAGGAGATCCTCGGTGACGTCGAGGTCCTCCGCCAGCTCTCCGAGACCGACCGCGTCGCGACGCAGGGTCCGGTCTGGCTGGTCGGCGGCCGCAGCCTCTGACCGGCCGGAGCGGCACAGCGCGCCGGACGCGGGGCAGCTGGCTACGCGACCGTGACGGTCGCGCGCATCGTGGCGGCGTGCGGGTCGCACAGGTAGGTGAGCACGCCCTTGCGGAGCACGACCTTCCACGTCCGCACCCCGACGAACGGCACGGTCGTCGACCGTGACGCCCCCGCGCCCCGCAGACGCGCGTTGTGGCTCGCGGAGCGGTCGCGGGCCACGACGACGTAGGCGCCCGGACGAAGCCTGGTGACCTTCTTCCCGGCGGTCGTGCGCAGCGCGATCGAGAAGCCGGGGCCGCTCGTCAGCAGCAGCCGGGAGCCGACGGGCGCGCTCGGCGGCCTCGTCGTTCCCGCACCCGTGCCCGTCCCGGATCCGGTGCCGCCACCGGACGGTGGTGGGGGTGGAGCAGGCTGCGTCCCGACCGTGAAGGTCCCGTTCATCCTCGTCGGATGCGGATCGCACACGAAGGTGTAGACCCCGTCGCGCAGGGTCACGGCGAACCTGCGCGTGCCGACCCCGTCGACGGTCGTCGCGACGTCCACCCCCGGCCCCGTGAGGTGGAAGTCGTGCTCGTCCGACCGGTCTTCGACCTCGAGCTCGTACGTCCCTGCTGCAGGGTTCGTGACTGCGGCGCCGCTCGCGTCCGTCAGCCGGATCTCGAAGCCCGGGCCGACGCTGCCGCGCAGGGTCGGCTCGGCCGCGAGGGCGACGCCGACCGCCGTCGCGGCGAGCAGGAGGAGCGTTGCGCTGAGGAGCAGGCGTCGCACGGGTCCGATCGGTCGAGGGGCGGGATCGTATCCCTCCTACGCGCGACGCCGCGGATCGGATTGCCCCACCGGTGGCTCGCGCCGCGCCGCGGCCGCTATCCGCGCAGGTCGGCGCCGTGGCGTGAGGCGAGGGCCGCCACGATCTCGGTCCGTGCCGCGGCGACGTCCTCGTCGGTCAGCGTCCGATCCGGGGCCTGGAACGAGAGATGGATCGCGACCGACTTGCGGCCTGCCCCCACCTGCTCGCCGCGGTAGACGTCGAACACGCGCGCATCGCGCAACCACTGCCCACCCGCGCCGCGCACCGTCGAGACGAGCTCCCCGGCCTCGACGGCCTCGTCGACCACGATCGCCAGATCCTGCCGGTTCGCCGGGAACGTGACCACGTCCTCGTAGAGGATCCGCTCCGGCACGGGGCCGGTCAGCGTCTCGACGTCGAGCTCGAAGACGCCCCACTCGCCCTCGAGCAGCGCCGGGTGGAGCTCGCCCAGCCAGCCTGCGCCTGTGGCGGCGGCCTTCCCGGGGTGCAGCGACGGATGCTCGGCCCGCCGGACGTGGAGATCGAGATGGAGCGCCTCGTGCAGGGCCTCGACGGCCGCGCGGGCGGCGGCGAACCCGCCCGACGCGATGCCTGCGACGCGCCAGCGCTCGTCGGGCAGCTGCTCGCCGGACGGGAGGTAGACGCGCGCGAGCTCGAACAGGGCGATCCGCTCGTTGCCGGCGTCCAGGTTCGTCCGGGCCGACTCGACGAGCCCCGCGAGCAGCGTCGTGCGGAGAATCGCCTGGTCTCCGCTCATCGGATCGGGGAGCCGAACGGCAGCGGGATCAGGGTCGCTTGCGACGAGGCTCCAGGTGTACGCCTCGCAGTACCCGGCCCCGACGAGCACGTCCTCGACAAGGCGGCGTAGCCGCTGCTCGCGAGTGAGGTGTCCTGCGACGTGACGCCTGAGCGGCATCGTGCGAGGGACGCGGTCGAGGACAACGCGGGCAACCTCCTCGACGACGTCGATCTCCCGGGTCACGTCACGGGCGCGCCAGGTGGGGACGGTGACCTCCCAGTCGTCGCCCACGTCGAAGCCCAGGCCCTCCAGGATCGAGCGCTGCTCTGCGGGATCGACCTCGAGTCCGACGATCCGGTCCGTCCTCCCCGGTCGCAGGGTGACGACCGGGCGCTCGGGCAGCCCGCGATGGACGTCGGCGCTCCCGGTGAGCTCGGCGCCGGTGAGATCCACGAGCAGCCTGCTGGCGAGCACGACCGCGATCTGCGCCAGGTGCGGATCGACGCCCTTCTCCCAGCGGTTCGAGCCCTCGGTGCGCAGCGCAAGCCGCTCGGACGTCCTGAGGATCCCGATCGGCTCGAAGTTCGCGGCCTCGAGCAGCACCTCGGTGGTGTCGTCGGCGACCTCGCTCTCGAGGCCGCCCATGATCGCGGCGAGCGCGACCGCCCTCTCGCCGTCCGTGATCAGCAGGTCGCTGGCGTCGAGCTGCCGTCGCGTCCCGTCGAGCGTGCGCAGCTCCTCCCCGTCCCGGGCACGGCGGACGACGATCTTCCCGTCCGCGAGCTTGGAGCGGTCGAACGCGTGCAGCGGGCTCCCGTACACGTGCATCACGTAGTTCGTGACGTCCACGACGTTCGAGATCGAGCGCATGCCCGCGAGGTGCAGCCGTGCACGCATCCACACGGGCGACGGCCCCACGCGGACGTCGCGGAAGCTGCGGCCGATGTAGCGCGGACAGCCGACCGTGTCCTCGACGGTGATCTCGACGAGCTCCGGGTGGCGGATCGCCGGATCCTCGACGTCGGGCTCGATCAGGCTCGCCGTCGCAGAGCAGGGCGATCTCGCGGGCGAGCCCGGCGATCGAGAGCAGGTCGACGCGATTCATCGTCGTCGTGACGTCGAAGACGTGATCGACGAGGGGCAGCACCTCCGCGAGCGGCGTCCCCGGGGCGAGCCCGTCGGGCAGGAGCATGATCCCCGAGTGGTCTGAGCCCAGGCCGATCTCGTCCTCGGCGAGGATCATCCCGCGCGAGACCTCGCCGCGGAGCTTGCGCTCCTCGAGCGGGGCCGGGAACCCGGGCAGCTGCGCTCCGGGCAGGCCGACCGCGACCGTCGCCCCCGCTCCGAAGTTCCACGCGCCGCAGACGATCTGCTGCGGGTCCGGGTTGCCGACGTCGACCTGGCAGAGCTGCAGCTTGTCGGCGTTCGGGTGCTTGACGGCCTCGAGCACACGGCCGACGACGAAGTGCCCGAGGTTGCCGCCGACGTCGGGCACGCCGACCTCGATCACCCGCTCGACCTCCATCGTCGACACGTTCAGGCGGCGGGCGATCTGCTGCGGCGTCGCGTCGACGTGCACGTGGTCGCGTATCCACGACAGTGGCGCCCTCACGCGACGTCCTCCCTCATCACAGGTCCACCCTGGCACCGGGCGGCACGCCGGGTGCCCGTCCCTCGAGAACCGCAGCGCCCTGCACGGCGCCCCATCAGAACTGCCTCGAGAAGCGGAGGTCGTTGCGCCACAGCTCGCGGAGATCGGGGAACTCGTGCCGCAGCATCGCGATGCGCTCGAGCCCCCATCCGAAGGCGAAGCCGGAGTACCGCTCGGGGTCGTAGCCCACGAACTCGAAGAGCGCGGGATCGACCATGCCCGCGCCGCCCAGCTCGATCCAGCCGGAGTGACGGCACACGCCGCAGCCGTCGCCGTCACAGACGTGGCAGGAGACGTAGGCCTCGATCGACGGCTCGGTGAACGGGAAGTAGTGCGTGCGGAACTCGGTGCGCCGCTCCTCGCCGAAGAGCTTCCTCAGCAGGACGTCGAGCGTGCCCGTCAGGTTCGCGAGGGTGATGCCCTCGTCGATCACGAGCCCTTCGACCTGGTGGAAGATCGGAGAGTGGGTCGCGTCGGGCGTGTCGCGTCGGTAGCAGCGCCCGAGCGAGACGACGTAGATCGGCGGCGGCCCCAGCTCCATGGTGCGCACCTGCGACGGCGACGTCTCCGTGCGGAGGACCGTGCGCTCGTCCACGAACAGCGTCGCCAGCTTCGAGCGCGCGGGGTGGCCCTCCGGGAAGTTGAGACCGTCGAAGTTGTAGTGCGTCGTCTCGACCTCGCGCCCGTCGACGACGCTGTATCCCAGCCCGAGGAAGACGTCCTCGACCTCGCGGCGGATCTGGGTGATCAGGTGCAGCCGCCCGCGCTGGACCGTGCAGACGGGAAGGGTGACGTCCACGACCTCCTCGCGGAGTCTCCGATCGAGCTCGGCGCGGGCCAGCTCGGCCGCGCGCGTGTCGATCGCCTCCTCGAGCCGGACACGTACGGCATTCAGCGCCATCCCGGTCTCGCGGTCGCGCACCTCGCGCAACGCGAGCTTGAGGGCGCTCTTGCGCCCCAGGTACTCGACCCTGACCTCCTCGATCCGGTCGGTGCTCGTCGCGGCGGCGACGGCCGCGAGGGCCTCGTGCTCGAGTGCGGCGGAGTCCATCGGCGGCCACGATACCGAGCCGTGCACCGCGGTCGTGGAGGGACGGACCGGCGCCGGGGCGACCGGGGAGCGCGCCGATTGCTGGTTGAATCGCCTCGTGGCCCTCTACGATCACATCGCGTCGATCTACGACCCCTGGAGCGTCTCGGTCACCGAGGACGTGGACTACTACGTCGCCGAGGCCCTGGCAGCGGGAGGCCCGGTGCTCGAGCTCGCGGTCGGGACGGGGCGGATCGCCGTCCCGATCGCACGGACCGGCGTCCCCGTGGTGGGGGTCGACGAGTCACAGGCGATGCTCGACCAGGCGCGAGCGCACGCCGAGCGCGAGGGCGTCGCGCACCTCGTCGACCTGCGCCTCGGCGACATGCGCGAGCCCCCGGTCGATGGACGCGTGCCGCTCGTGATCGTGCCGTTCCGCTCGCTGCTGCACATGCCGGACGAGCAGCAGAAGCTGCGGGTGCTCCGCGCGGCGCGTGCGGCTCTCACGGACGGCGGACGGCTCGTGTTCGACGTGTTCGCGCCGAGCGCCGAGGACATCGCAGAGACCCACGGGCGCTGGCTCGAGCGCGAGCCCGGCATCTTCGAGAGGGCCGACTGGGACGAGTCGACCCGCACGCTCACCCTCTCCGTGCGCGGCGACGGGCCGACGACGTCGTTCACGCTCCACTGGCAGACCGCGGCCGAGTGGCGGCGGCTGATCGACGAAGCGGGGCTCGAGGTCGTCGAGCTCCACGGCTGGTTCGATCGCCGCCCGTACGAGGGCGGAGAGGACATGATCTGGCACTGTCGGCCGGTCGGCCCGCTGGACGCCGGCGACACGACTGCGTAGCATCGAGGGCGATGACCGTCCTCATCGTCGTGCTCGTGCTGCTCGCGCTCCTCGCGATCCTCCTGATCACGCTCTACAACCGGTTCGTCCGGCTGCGCAACCGCGTCGACAACGCCTGGGCGCAGATCGAGGTGCAGCTCAAGCGGCGTCGCGACCTGATCCCGAACCTCGTCGAGACCGTCAAGGGCTACGCAAGCCACGAGCGCGGGACCTTCGAGGCCGTGACCGAGGCGCGGGCTGCGGCGCAGCGAGCGACCTCGCCCGCAGAGCTCGGCGCCGCCGAGGGGATCCTCAGCCAGGCTCTCGGCCGCCTGTTCGCCGTCGCCGAGGCGTATCCCGAGCTCCAGGCCGACGAGAACTTCCGGCAGCTCCAGTCCGAGCTCGCCGAGACCGAGAACCGCATCGCCGTGTCGCGGCAGGTCTACAACGACACCGTCCTCACGTTCAACAACGCGATCCAGACGTTCCCCGGCGTGCTCATCGCGGGCCCGTTCGGGTTCGCGAAGCGCGAGTTCTTCGAGATCGACGATGCCGAGGCCCGCGAGGTGCCAGAGGTCGACTTCGGCGGCGGAACGGTCGCAGCACCCCCGGGTGACTCGCCGACCCCGTAGGGTCGGGGCGCTCCTCGCCCTCGCTCTTGCCGTCGCGCTCGCCGCCGCGGCAGCGCCGGGCACCGCCCGGGCCGCCGGCACGTACTCGCTGGACGCGGCAGACGTCCTCGCGACGGTTGCGAGCAACGGCTCGGTCGGCGTGCAGGAGCAGATCACGGTCACGTTCGCAGGGAGCTTCACGTACGGCTACCGGGACATCCCCGTGCGCGAGGGAGAGCGGATCGATCAGGTCGCCGTCGCCGAGGGCGGGAGGCGCTTCGTGCCGGGCGCGTCGACATCGCTCTCGCCCGGAGGGCCACCGGGATCGTTCGGCATCGAGAGCCGGGGCGACCGCGTCCGCATCGTCTGGCGGTTCCAGGCGGGCACGGAGACGCGAACGTTCACGCTCCGGTATCGGATCACGGGACTGGCCGTCGCCTACGACGACGTCGTGGACGTGAACCTCAAGGTCTGGGGGGACGAGTGGCAGCAGTCGCTCGGGCGTCTGACCGCACGGTCGGTCGGCCCCGGCGACGTCCTGCGCGCCTGGGGCCATCCCGCGTGGGTGCGCGGCGACGTCGTGCTCCAGGGCGGTAACGCGCTCCTCCGCGCGCTCGACGTCCCCGCCCGCCAGTTCGTCGAGCTGCGCACGCTCTACCCCCGCAGCGCGTTCTCGTCGGCCGCGGGCATGCAGGTGCGGGACGGCGCCGGCCTCGACGCGATCGTGGCGGAGGAGGCGGCCGACGCCGCCAGGTACCAGCGCGACCAGGACCGCGTCGACGACGCGCTGGCCCACCCCGCGCGGACGGCCCTCATCCTCCTCGCGCTGGGAACGCTGCCCGCCGCGCTGCTCACGGCCCTCGTCTTCTGGATGTTCGGGAGGGAGCTGCCGACCGGGTACGACCGCGAGTACGAGCAGGAGCCTCCAACCGAGACCGAGCCGGCGCTGGTGCCCATGCTCCTACGGCAGGGCGGGGAGCCCGGCTCGTTCGAGTTCACGGCGACGCTGTTCGACCTCATCCGCCGTGGCCGTTACCTGGCCGTCCACGTGACGACCGACCGCGAGGTGTGGGGCGGACTCCGGACCGAGCGGATCGCCGATCTCGAGCTCTCGCGCGGTGAGGAGATCCCGCTGACGGCCTGGGAGAGCAAGGTCGCCGCCGTGGCCGACGCGGTGATCGGTGAGGGGTCGGAGCGGCTGTCGCGCTTCCGGGAGGAGATCGAGAGCGAGCGCGAGACGATGAGCAAGCGGTTCGAGGGCTTCAAGGGCGCGGTCGGCACGGAGATCGACGGTCGGGGCTGGTTCCGCTCGATCGGCGCTGTCCCGCTCGCGCTCGGCATGCTCGTGTTCTTCGGCGTCGCGGCGCTCCTCATGTGGCGGGCGATCGACGGCTGGCGGCCGGTCGTGCCGCGCTGGAGTGACATCGTGCTGGTCGCGCTCGCCTTCGCGGCCGCGGTAAACGGGGCGGTGCTCGCGATCGCGCTGAGCCGGCGCAAGCTGTGGCGACGCCGCTCCCGCGCCGCGAACGCCGAGGCCGAGCGCTGGGAGGCGTTCCGGAGGTACCTCCAGGACTTCCCCCGCCTCCAGGACGCCCCACCCGCCACGCTCCAGCTCTGGGAGCGACTGCTCGTGTACGGCATCGCCTTCGGGATCGCCGATCGAGTGCTGCAGGCGGCCCACCTCGCGATGCCCGAGGCGATGGCGCAGGCCAGCGCCGTCTACTGGATCTCGCCGAACGGCGACCTCGGCTCGGGCGCGAGCTCGATGTCGATCGGCGACCTCGCGTCGGGCTTCGGCTCGGCCCTTGCACCACCCTCGTCGGGATCCGGCGGCTCCGGCGGCGGCTTCTCCGGCGGCGGCGGAGGCGGCGGCGGCGGAGGCGGCGGCGGGTTTGGCTGAGGGCCTCGATGGCCCATAGGCAAACGGGGTCTGGCACCTCCGGTGCCTCGCGTCGACGCTCCGCCAGGCGCTCGAGCGCCTGCGCGAACTGGTCGGCCGCCGCGACGCGTCGCCCCTCGAGCAAGCGCGAGCTCGCCGAGCACGTGGGCAAGCGCAGCGAGGGCGTCGGCGCTCGCGAATCGTCGAGGCCCAGACCGACGCCGCGTTCGGCGCAGGCGAAGACGCAGCGCGGTGTCGCCTGCGCCGCGCGGCGAACGTCGCAGCGAGGCGAAGGCCGCGCGGCTTTCCGAGCCGGGCATCGACGCACCCGGACGTGCGCCGTCGCGACGATCGCCTGCCAGCGAGGGCTCGCGCGTCCCCTCGAGCTCGTCGGCGAGCGCGAGGCCGACGTCGCACGCGTGCTCGGTGCCCGCCGTCTCCGATCCTCGCGCGCCGTCGCGCGCGCCTGAACGAGCTGGCGGCGTGCGCGCTTCGTCGCGCCGCGCGCGGCGGCTGATCGATCCCGAGCGTCACGAGCGCGTGCGTCTCGCGTGACAGCCGGCAGCGAGGGTCGCTGCAGGAGGTCGAGCGCGAGCGACTCCGCGCGCGTCCATTCTCCGGCGTTGCCGAGCACGACGACCGAGGCAGCCGACGCAGACGCTGCTCCTCGTCGGCGCAGCTGGTGCGCCCGGCAGTAGCCGAGCACGTCGTCGAAGCGCCGCTCTGCGCGGTCTGCGTAGTCGGCCCAGTCGTTGGCGGTCGCGCCGAGCGCCCAGTACGCGGCGACGGCGGCGTCGACGTGGTTGCCCTCGAGAGCGAGCGCCAGCGCGCGACGCATGAGCTCGAGCGCTTCCTCGCGCCGGCCCGACCTCCCGAGTCAGGAACCCCTGGCTGCTCAGGCAGCGCGGACTCGAGCTCCGAGCTCCCCGCGCGCCGGGCGGCTGTCGAGCGCTCGATCGAGGATCGGCGAGCACCGTGCGGCTCGTCGTCCCAGATCGCCTCGGACGGCGAGGAACAGCTCGGCGGCGGCGTCGGCGTGTCTGACCGGCCGCCTCGAAGGCGTCGGCGGCCTCGAGCGGCGCGGCCGCCGCCGTGGCGACGCGCCCTCGAGCTCGTACACGGTCGCGAGCCGCCGCTTCGCCTCGGCGAGCCGCTGCGCGGCTGCCGCCCGCCAGGTCCGGCGGCGACCTCCTCCCACGCGCGGCCGGCCTCCGTCGAGCTCGCCGCACATCTGAGCGCAGCGGGCGAGCTGCTGCGAGCACGTCGAGCCGCCCGACTCGTCCTCCGCCGTCGGGCCAGATCTCGAGCGCGGTGCGTCCGGCTCGCCGCGGCGTCGCGGTAGGCGTGGACCTCGCAGGAACGGCGCGCCGCCTCGACGAGCAGCGGCAGTGCACGCGACCGCTCGCCGGCGGCGAGCCAGTGGTCGGCGGTCAGCCTCGGCTCGGCGCCGCGGGCCTGCGAGCAGCGCCGGCGAGCTCGCGGTGGAGCGAGCGGCGCCTCGGCCAGTGCGTATCGGCGTAGATCGCCTCCCGGACGAGGTCGTGCCGGAAGGCCGGCGATGCCGGGTTCGATCTCGCGGAGCAGGCCGCGATCGAGGAGCTCGGCGAGGCCCGCGTCGCAGCCGAGCTCCGCGAGCAGCTCGAGCTCGACCTCGAGCGCCGATCACGGCGGCCGCCTCGAGGGCGGCTCGTCCTTCGTCCGACAGGCCCTCGACTCGGACGCGCAGCGCGTCGCGAAGCGTCTCCGGGATCGGCACGCTCGAGTCCTCGCTCGAGCTCCAGGCCGCGCGGCCCCGGCACCGAGGCGGCGTCCGGCTCGGAGCGCCTGCGGCGAGCTCCTCGACGAAGAACGGCACGCCCTGGGTGCGGTCGTAGAGCGCCGCGCGCAGCGCCGGGCCAGGCTCGGCGCCGAGGAGTCGCGCCTGCGATCCGACGCGGTCGCGTCGCGGATCGAGCGGCTCCACGCTCGAGCTCGGCGAGTCGGCCCGCACGGCGAAGGTCGATCCGGAGCCGGCGCAGCGGGTGGCCGCGCGGGATCTCCTCGTCTGCGATACGCGCCGAGGACGAGCGAGCGGCCACTCCTCCGCGGCTTCGGCGAGCGACGGCAGGAGCTCGAGCGTCGCCGCGTCCGCCCACTGGAGGTCGTCGAGGACGACGACGGTCGGGCTCACGCGCCGGCGATGCGCTCGAAGGCGTCGCGCACGGCTTCGAACAGCGTCTCGCGATCCGTCGTGACGCGGGCGCAGGGCCGAGCTCCGGGCAGGAGAGCGGCGAGGTGCGCGGCGAGCGGCTTCGCACTCGGAGAGCCCGCTCGGGATCACGGCGGAGGAACCCGCGAAGCACGGCGGCGATGGGCGCGTACGGACGAGCGCGCCGTGCTCCGCGGCGACCCCACGCAAGGCGCGCGAGCTGCGCGGCGGCGACGGCCGCGTCGGCCAGGCGGGTCTTCCCGACGCCCGCCTCGCCTGCGAGGAGGAAGCAGGCCGCCCTGACCGTCCTTCGCGCGTTCGGGAGAGGACCTCGCCGAGCTGCTCGAGCTCGCGCTCGCGACCGATCACCGGACGATCTCCTCCTCACTCGCGCGAGTCTAGGAGGCGCCGGCGGGAGCGTCAGGCCCGCCGGCGCCATCCGAGCCGTCAGTCGCGCCTAGCGCGCGTGGTCACGTAGATGTCGACGCGCGTCCCCCTCGGGCGCCGGCCGGGCGCTCGACCGAAGAGGAGCTGGCTGCCGTCCTGCGAGAGCGACGGCCGTCGACTCGCTCGCGGCGGTGTTCACGCTCGGCGCCGAGGTTGACGGGGCCGACCACGCGTTCTCGGCGCTGGCGCGCGTCGCGACCCAGATGTCCTGGCCCCTGCGACGCCGGCGCGGTTCGACGAGAACACGACCTCGAGCCCGTCCGCTGCGGACGTTCGGCTGGATGTCGTTCGCCGCCGGCGTCGTTGAGCGCCGCCAACCGGCGTCGCCGGACCGAAGCGCGCGCCGTTCTCGCGCGTGCTCACGAAGATCTCGCCGGCGAACGCTCGGATTCACCGAGCTGCGCGAGAAGTACAGCTGCTTCTCCCGCGCAGCGTGCGGCTGGCATCGACCCACGACGGCCCTTGCTCGTCGAGCGCGCTGTTCGGCCCCGCCGGCGAGCAGAGGAGCCGTTCCGGCTCCGCCCAGCCCTGTGCTCCGATGGCGTGGGTGTAGTAGATGTCGCCCTGCCCGCACGCGCCCGGCAACGCCTCTCTGCTCACGAAGAACAGGCCGCGCTTGCCGACGGGAGTCGGGCAGAAGTCGTCGGCCGTCGAGTTGACCGGCTCGCCGAGGTTCACGGGAGCGCCCCAGGGCGCGCTCGTCGAGGATCGCGTCGCGACCCAGATGTCGAGACCGCCCTTGCCGCCGGGGCGGTTCGAGGCCATGAAGAGGCTCAGGCCGTCTGGCGACTGGATCGGGCACCCGTCGACGGACGGCGTGTTCAGGTCGGCGTGGTTGCCGGCGATCTCGTCGATCTTCTGCGGCGCGCTCCACGCGGCGAGCTGTGCGCCAGCGGCAGCGGCGGTGAGGCCGAGGACGATCGCTGTCGCCACCAACGCCTTGTGCAATCTGCTCACGATGCCTCCCTTCGTCGTTGCGTTGGCTCACGGTACGAAGGGCGGTGCGAGGCGAGCATCGGTGAACCTGCCGTAGTTCCAGCGACGCCCTCGCCGAACGCATCCGCCACGCAAGCATCGACCCCATCCGCACGCAGGGGGTCAGGGCTCGCTCCGCGACCCCAGAGCCCGCCCGCGCCGGTCGACCGGGTCTCTCGTCCGACTACGTGTCGCGTTGCGTCGCGGCGTAGAGCGCGATCGCCCCGCCGCGGCCACGTTGAGCGATTCCGCCGCCCCCGGAAGGAGGATGGATGCGCGAAGACACCCGGCCACGACCTCCTCGGGGAGCCCTTCACGCTCGGCGCCGAGCAGGAAGCTGACGCGGTCGTCGACGCCGGCGACGACGGTCCCGAGCGGCTCCGCGTCGTGGGCGACCAGCGCGATCCACGGTGACGGCATCGCTCCCCACTCGACGAGGGGCACGCGGAAGATCGCGCCGACCGACGCGCGCAGCGCTTTCGGGGACAGCGGATCGGCACAGCCCGCGGAGAGCGAGACGGACGCGTCGAAGGCGTCCGCCGTACGCAGCAGCGTCCCCACGTTCCCGGGGTCGCCGAGCTGCCAGAGCCCGAGACACCGGCTGCGCTCGCCCACAGGCAGGTCGGCGATCCGGTAGATCCCGATCGCGCGGGCCGGGTGCGGCAGGGTCGAGATCCGGGCGAGCAGTCCCTCCTCGACGGTCACGCCGTCGACGAGGAGGTGCACAGGGGCGATCCCCGCCTGCTCCGCCGCCTGCACGAGATCCTCGCCTTCGACCGCGAACATCGCGTAGTCCTCGCGGTGCTTCTTCGCGGTGAGGAGCTTGTGGGCGAGCTTGAGCGTCTCGTTGTCGCGAGAGGTGATCACGCCAGCCAGTCCAGGTGGTTGCCGTGGAAGTCGAGGTGCGCGACGTGCGCGCGACGGGCGCGGGCCAGAGCCGCAGCTCGAGCTCCCACGCGTCCTCGCGATCGCCCTGCCGCTCGTCCGTGTTGCGGGTCGAGACCCAGGCGAGCGGGCGCCCGTCGGCGGCAGCGGTGTCCAGCGCGGCCGTGATGCGGCGCGCACCTCGCGCGGGAGGTAGCCGGTGGAGGCCGTCTGGAAGACGACCGTCACCGCGTCGTCGGGTCGGTCCGCGAGCAGCGACGGCAGCAGGGCCACGTAGTCGCCGCGGATCAGCTCCGGCCGCTCCGACGCCTGGCGCAGCGCCGTGACGGCGGCGTCGAGCCTCGCCCGGCGATCGTCACGCCCGGGCCACAGGAACGACCGGAGCAGCGTCAGGCCCTCGTCGGTCGTCGCGTCGACGGGCGACAGGTCGATGCCGCGTCGGCGTCGGATGCGCAGCTCGTGCGCCAGCAGCGCGCCGGGGACGCGACCCTCCTCGACCGCGTCGAGGACGAGCGGCGCGGCTCGGATCGCCCCACGTGCCCTCCGCGTAGACGTAGCGGTAGCGGTCGAGCTCCAGGTTGAGACCGGCGGAGGGCCCGAGCTCGAGCAGCTCGAGCGGAAGCCCCGACTCCGCGGCGATCGTCAGGAACGCCGGGAGCAGCCCGATGCAGCGTTGCGCCTCGTTCGTCTGCACGCCCTGCTCGGCCATCCAGGTCGTGAGGACCTGCTCGTGCGCGGCGAGCGCCACCAGGAAGTCGTCGTACTCGCCGCTCAGCGCTCGGGCGCGGCGCCCGTGAGCACGAGATGGTGCACACCGCCGAAGAGGCGCAGCCCGATGTCCCACCCGCTGTCGCCGGCGAGGATGCGCGGCGGCGGGCGACGGGTCGTCGGCGAGGCGCTCGGCCAGCCGCGCGTAGAGCGGCGAGCCGAGGGCCTCGAACTGCACCGCCTGGCGACGAAGCGCCTCGGACTGCGAGCGGGTGATGTCGGCAGGGTCGTCGACGGACCGGGCGGGGCAAGCCCCGCCCCTACGCGGCCTCGGCGAGCGCGGCCTTGGCCTTCTCCGCGACGGCGGTGAAGGCCGGTGGGTCGCGACGGCGAGGTCGGCGAGCGACTTGCGATCGAGCTCGACGCCCGGCCTTGTTGAGGCCGTTGATCAGCTGGTTGTACGAGAGGCCGTTCTCGCGCGCCGCCGCGTTGATCCGGACGATCCAGAGCTGACGGAAGTTCCGCTTCTTGTTGCGCCGGTCGCGGTAGGCGTAGACGAGCGAGTGCTCGACCTGCTCCTTCGCGTAGCGGTAGTGCGTGCGACTTGCGGCCGTAGTAGCCCTTCGCCTGATCGAGGACCTTCCTCCGCTTCTTGCGCGCGTGGACGGATCGCTTGACGCGTGGCATCGGCTACGACCTCCCCAGGAGCTTCTTGACGGACTTGACGTCGTTCGTGCGCGACCTCGAAGGTCTTCTGCGCGAACGCGCGCTTACGCTTCGACGACTTCTTCGTCAGGTTGTGGCTCTGCATCGCGTGACGGCGGGTCAGCTTGCCCGACCCCGTCACCTTGAAGCGCTTCTTCGCTCCGCTCGCTGTCTTCACCTTCGGCATCTCGTCTCACTCCTGCGTTCTTCGTCGGGCCCAGCAGCATGATCATGTTCCGACCGTCGAGCGTCGGCTGCTGCTCGATCTGCCCGATCTCCTTGACGTCCTCTGCGAGCCGCTCGAGAAGCGTCCGACCGCGCTCCGGGTGCAGGTTCTCCCGCCCGCGGAACATGATCGTGACCTTCACCTTCGCCCTCTGGTTGAGGAAGCGGGTGACGTGCCCCTTCTTCGTCTCGTAGTCGTGGACGCCGATCTTCGGCCTGAGCTTGATCTCCTTGACGTTGATCGTCGACTGGTGCTTGCGCGCCTGCTTCGCCCGCTGCTCCTGCTCGTACCGGTACTTCCCGTAGTCCATGACGCGGGCTACGGGCGGATCGGCGTCCGGCTGCGACCTCGACGAGATCGAGGTTCTTCGAGTACGCGTACTCGAGAGCCTCCTTCGTGTCCTTGATCCCGATCTGCTCGCCGTCCTCGCCGACGAGCCTGACCCGCGGCACGCGGATCTGCTCGTTGATGCGGTCGTGCTGGACGACGGGACGCGTCCTGTCCTCGGGACGACGCCGCGGTCTCAAAGGCCGTTCACCAAGTCGGGTCGATCCTCCTCGTTCGTTGAAGAAACCACCGCATCAGCAGCGGCTCTCCCTCGTCGGATCCGACTCGGTTGAACCTCGTGCGACCGGTGGCCGACGAGGTGAGGGGCGATGCCGCTCCTGCTTGCAGGAGGGGAATGTAGCACGACGTCGGCGAACCGCCGCCGGCCAGAGCCGGACGCACGGCGCGTCGGTAGCCCGGGCGCGCGGCACCGCGCGAGGCGAGGGCACCACCTCGGCGTAGTGCGCCTCCGGCCGTCGAAGGTCGGGAGCGCCTCAGGGCTCTACGCAGGCGACGCGGCCTGGATCTCGGCGACGAGCTCGGCCACGCTGAGCGTCTCCTGGCCTCCGCCACCCCGGCGGCGCACCGCCATCGCGTCGACCGACTCCTTGTCGCCCCAGACGACGACGAGCGGCGCCTTTTCGAGCTCCGCGTCGCGGATGCGCTTGCCGAGCGTCTCGTCACGGGAGTCGACCTCGACGCGCACGCCCTCCTCGCGCAACGCGAGGGCAAGAGCCTCGACGGCGTCGTGGTGCGGCTCGGCCACCGGGAGGAGCTTCACCTGCACCGGCGCCAGCCAGAGCGGGAATGCGCCGCCGTAGTGCTCGATCGCGATGCCGATGAAGCGCTCGAGCGATCCGAGCAGGGCGCGATGGATGACGAACACGGGATGCTCGCGGTTGTCCGCCCCCATGTACGTCAGGCCAAAGCGCGCCGGCATCTGGGCGTCGAGCTGGATCGTGCCGAGCTGCCACGACCGCCCCAGCACGTCCGTCATGTGCAGGTCGATCTTCGGCCCGTAGAACGACCCCTCCCCCGCACCGACGAAGTACTCGATCGCATGCCGCTCCAGCGCCTGCACCAGCTTGCCCTCGGTGAAGTCCCACTCCTCGTCGGAGCCGAGCTTGTTGTCGGGCCGGGTCGACAGCTCCGCGCGCGGCTCGATGCCGAAGATCTCGTAGACGTAGCGGAGGTAGGCGAGCGACGCGTCGAGCTCGCCGTCGATCTGCTCGCGCGCGCAGAAGATATGGCCGTCGTCCTGCGTCACGTAGCGCACACGGGTGAGCCCGTGCAGCGCCCCGACGAGCTCGTTGCGGTGCAACGGCGACGCCTCCGCGTAGCGGATCGGCAGATCCCGGTAGCTGCGCAGTCGGCTCCCGAAGAGGAGCATGTGACCCGGGCAGTTCATCGGCTTCATCCCGTACGTCGTGTGCTCGTCGATCGGGATGAGGAACATGTTCTCCCGGAACTTCTCCCAGTGACCCGAGGTCTCCCACAGCGCCTTGTCGTAGATGATCGGCGTCCGCACCTCGACGAAGCCGCGGCGGAGGTTCTCCCGCCGGCGGAGATCCTCGAGCTGGTTGAAGAGCACCATGCCCTTGGGATGCCAGAAGGGCGAGCCCGGGGAGTGCTCGTCGAAGTGGAAGAGGTCGAGCTGCTGGCCGAGGCGGCGATGGTCCCGCTCGCGCGCCTGCTCGAGGCGCTCGAGGTGGGCGTCGAGGTCCTTCTGGCTGTAGAACGCCGTCCCGTAGATCCGCGTGAGCTGGGTGTTCGCGCTGTCGCCACGCCAGTACGCGCCCGCGAGCGAGGTGAGCTTGACCGCCTTGATCGGCGCGCTCGTCTGCAGGTGCGGCCCCCGGCACAGGTCGGTGAACGCGCCCTGGGTGTACAGCGAGATCCCGCCTTCCGCCGTGCCGACGAGCTCGACCTTGTACGGCTGCTCCTCGGCCTCGAACCGCTCGACGGCGGCGTCCGCCGAGACCTCCTCGCGCGACCAGGCACGTCCCTCCGCGAGCAGGCGGCCGATCTCCGTCTCGATCGCGATGAGGTCGTCGTCGCCGATCGGCTCGGCGAACTCGAAGTCGTAGTAGAAGCCGTCGTCGATCGGCGGGCCGATCGCGATCTTCACGTCCGGGTGCAGGCGCATCACGGCCTCGGCGAGCAGATGGGCGCTCGAGTGCCGGAGAACGTGGAGCGCGTCCGGGTCGGCCGTGTCGCGGGTCGTGAGGATCTGGATGGTCGCGCCGTCGCGGGAGCGGCAGCCGCAGGTCCTGGGGCGCACCGTTCGCGCGGACGAGGACGGCCTGCTCGGCGAGCTTCGGGCCGATCGCGCGGGCGGCATCGAGCCCGCTGGCGCCGTCCGGCAGCTCGAGCGCGGTTCCATCGGGGAGGACGACGTTCACGCCTCCAGGATAGTCACGCTTCACCGGCTCCCCCGATCGAGGCTGTCCGCCCTCCGCCCCGGGGACGATGCTGACGGGGTGCACGTCCGGTGCCCGCACCTCCGGACGCGCGAGCGGCCGTGCGTCCGACGCCCTCCCCGCAGGGACGGAGGTCGCGCGTGAGCGTGCCGGTCTACCGCGGCAGGTTCGGGCCCGAGCAGGCGGAGCGGCTGCTGTGGCGGGCGGGCTTCGGACCGCGGAAGGGCGAGGCGCGCGCCCTTGCCCGCCTCGGGCTCGACGACGCCGTCACGTCGCTCACGCACCCCGGCCCCGAGCGGCTCATCGGACGTCCGCCCCGGGACGAGAAGGGCCGTCGGCTCGCGCCGGGCGACGCGTACGGCCACGACCACCTCTGGTGGCTCGACCGGATGGTGCGCACGAGCCGCCCACTCGTCGAGCGCATGACCCTCGTCTGGCACGACTGGTTCGCGACCTCGGGCAACGGGGTCGGCTCGCAGCAGCTGATGCTCCGGCAGAACGCCCTCCTGCGCCGGCACGCGCTCGGCAGCTTCCGCTTCCTGTTGCACGGGATCACGGCCGACCCGGCGATGCTGATCTGGCTCTCCGGCGCGGAGAACACCCGTGACGCGCCCAACGAGAACTACGCCCGTGAGCTGATGGAGCTGTTCACCCTCGGCGAGGGTCGTGGGTACACCGAGCGCGACGTGCGCGAGCAGGCCCGCGCCCTCACCGGCTTTCGCTACGACTGGAAGCGCGGCCGGGGGGCCGTCAACTTCCGGTACGACGGCCGGCGCCACGACGGCGGGACGAAGCTCGTGTTCGGGAAGCGCGGACGGTACGGCTGGCGCGACGCGTGCAACCTGTGCCTCGAGCACCCGGCGCATCCGCGCTTCGTCGTCACCAAGCTGTGGTCGTCCTTCGTTCCCGTCCCGCCGGACGCGGCCACGCGCAGCGCCCTCGAGCGCCTCTACCGCGAGGACTTCCAGGTCCGTCCGGTGCTCGATGCGATCCTCCGCCATCCCCGGCTCTACGTCGGACCGCGGATGGTCAAGCCACCGGTCGTCTACACCGCGGGGCTCCTGCGCGCTCTGGGGCGCCGGGTGGACACCACCGCGTGGGTGTGGCTCGGCGAGGGAGCGGGCCAGCGCCTCTTCTATCCACCGAACGTCGCCGGCTGGGACGACGCGCGGTGGCTCGACACCGCGACGTTCCGCGGACGCTGGGGGATCGCGAACGAGGCGCTCGAGAAGTTCGTCGTCGAGCAGAAGCGGGGACGCAAGCCGCCGAAGGTGCCGCGCACGGCGGAGGGGCTCGTGGCGAACGCGATCTTCCTCCTGGGCTCGCCGCGCATCCGCCCCGAGACGCGCACGGCGCTTCTGCGCTTCGCGCGCGAAGCGCTCTCGACCGCCGACGAAGGCTGGAAGCGCGAGTCCTACCCCCCGCTCGTGCTGAACGCCGTCCGCCAGCTGCTCGCCGTCTCACCGGACTACCAGACCGCATGACCGCCTGCAGCGACCACACCCGCTCCGCCCTGCTGCACCGCGGCATCGCCCGCGCCGGCGAGGGCCTGCCCTCGATCGAAGCGGGGATGCCGGCGCCCGCGGGATCGGGGCTCGACCGGCGCGCGTTCCTGCTTCGCTCCCTCGGGCTCGCGATCGCCGTCTACGGCGGCAGCGCTCTGCGCCCACGGGCCGTGGAGGAGGGCATCACGGCCGCAGCAGCGGCGAGCGGAGCGTCCGGCCGGGTGCTCGTGAGCGTCTTCCTCGACGGCGGCGCCGATGCGCTGTCGATGCTGTTCCCTGCCGAGGACCCGCTCTACCGAAAGCTGCGCCCGCGCCTGTCGCTCCCCGCGACCGCCGGCACGCCGCTCACGGAGGACCCGCGCCTGCACTGGCATCCGGCGCTCACCCCGCTCGCCACCCTCCACGCAGAGGGGAAGGTCACCGTCATCCCGGGGATCGGGTACGCCGACCCCAACCAGTCGCACTTCACCTCACGACACTTCTGGGAGGTCGGAGCGCTCGACGAGCGCCTCGTGACCGGCTGGCTCGGCCGGTACCTCGACCGCCACGGCGTGCCGGACAACCCCCTCCAGGGGCTGGCCCTCGACTGGGGTCTGCAGCCCGCGCTGGCGACGAAGCGCGTGCCGGTCGCGTCGATCGACGCGCCCGACCGGTTCGACTTCTGGGCGCGCGGCGTGTGGGGGGACGTGGAGGCCCGGATGCTCGACGCGATCGGCCGTCTCGGGGCGATCCCCCACCACGGCGACCCGGGGCTCGAGCAGGCCACGCGGGCCGCGCGGCAGACGTCCCAGCTCTACCGGCAGCTCGCGCCGTTCCGCAGCAAGGACGGCAAGCCGACCCGCTTCGAGAGTCCCGTTCCCTACCCCAGGGACGACGACTTCGCGCGCCGGCTCTCGGGTCTCGCGGCGATGCTCGGCGCCGGCCTCCCGCTGCGGTGCGTCGCGCTGAGCGCACCCGGCGCCTACGACACCCACGACGACCAGGCAGGAGCGCTGCAGGAGGGACTTGCGGCCACGGCGGCCGCGCTCCTCGCGTTCCAGCGCGACCTCGAGGCACGGGGCCTCGCCGACCGCGTCCTCGTCCACGTGTGGTCGGAGTTCGGGCGGCGGGCGGCGGAGAACGGCTCGGGCGGCACGGATCACGGTGCGGCGGGTGCAGCGTTCCTGCTCGGCTCCCGGGTGAGCGGGAGGATGATCGGCGAGTTCCCCGGCCTCGATCGGCTCGACGCCGACGGCAACCTGCGCGCGACCACCGACTTCCGCTCGCTCTATGCCTCGATCCTGGAGGACTGGCTCGGCGCGGACGCCGAGGCGATCCTGCCGGGGCGCGCTCCCGGTGCTCGACCCACGATCCTGCGATGAGCCGACGGGCGGCGCAGCTCGTGGCGGCGGCCGTGCTGGCAGGCGCGCCGTCCGCGCTCTCCGCAGACGCCGCACCCGTAGCGCCGCCTGCGGCCAGGGAGCCTTCACGGCTTCAGGTCGTCGCCGACGAGTTCTCGCTCACCCTGTCCCGGGGCACGGTCCGGGCGGGGCCCGCGATCGTCCAGCTCGTCGACCTCGGCGAGGACGACCACGACCTCGCCCTGCGCCGCGCCGCGCCCGGGGCGACGACGCGCCGGATCCCCCGTACCTCGCCCGGAGCCGTGCGCGAGCTGGCCACGCGCCTGCGTCCGGGTCGGTACGTCCTCTGGTGCACGCTGGGCGACCACCGTCGCCGCGGCATGCAGGCAGTGCTCGTCGCGAGAGCCTGAGCTGGTCGAGCCGCCCCGGGGTCGGCGCACGCCTGCGACCCCGACCGCGCGTCACCAGAGGCCGGCGGACGGGGGAAGCTCGCGGTCGACCGGACGGACGACGTAGCTGATCCCGCCCGAGCCTCCGACCCAGGCGTCCGCGAACGCCTCGGCCGGGTAGACGCGCCTGACGCTCGCCGCATCGGGGGCCGCGGGGTCGAAGACGACGGGATGGCCGTCGGAGGTGAAGCCGGTCACCACGACCAGATGCCCGCCGGTGCCCGCCGCGAGCGGGAAGCCGGGCAGCGCTCCCGGCGCAGCGACCAGCGAGGCGATCACCGGGATCCCCGCCCCGACCAGGGCGGCCGCGTCGCCGAGCCCGCGCAGCCGGGTCACCACCGCGTCGAGCCCGAGGGCGGCGGCGTAGGCCACGTTCAGCGACCAGTTCCCGCACCCGCCGTAGCGCGGGTCGTACACCTGCCGGGCGGCCGTCGGGACGTCGACCATGGCTCCGTGGTAGCGGAGGACCATGACGAGCGAGGTCGGGCTGCACCACGAGGCGCCGCCACCGTCGAGCTCGGGCGCGACGCCGACGAACGCCATCTGGGAGAGCGGCTCGAGCGGCAGCTCAGACGGCGGCGTTCGCACGGGAGCCGCGCCCGCGGCAGGGAGCGGATGCAGCGCGGTGACGGCCGCGAGCCGCGATCCACCCTCCGCGGTGGCTCCGGCGACCCGCAGCCGGAATCCGTCGAGCGGCCGCCTCGTGCGCAGCGTGTCCACCTCGACGCGACCGTCCGCGTCGTCCCGGGACGGCTGTGACGACCACGCTCCGCCGCGACGCGCCGCGAGCACGTACCACCCCGTCGCGCGTCCGTCAGCACGACCCTGCACCTCGACGCTGCAATCGACGGTGCCGGGCACAGACCACGAGGCGACCAGATCGTCGAACGGGCCCACCTCCTGCCACTCCGTCTCCAGCGCGACCCCCAGGCGCACCTGACAACGGGTCAGCCGCACCCCCGCGTCACCCTTCGCGCTTGGGGCCCGGAGGTCCGTGGTGCTCCTCGAAGGCGTGCAGCAACCTGCGCAGGAGCTCGTTGAGCCCTGCCTGCTCCTCGGGATCGAGAGCCGACGCGACGACCGCCTCCTTCTGTGCCTGCGCCGCGACCGTCTGCTCCCAGACCGCGGCGCCGGCCTCCGTCAGCTCGACCAGCACGCCTCGACGGTCGTCGGGATCGGGCAGCCTCCGGATCAGTCCGCGCTGCTCCAGGCGGTCGAGCCGGTTCGTCATCGCCCCGCTCGAGACGCCGAGCCACCGCGCGAGCCGGCCGGGCTTGTCGCGGTAGGGCGCACCGCCCCAGCGGAGGCTCCCGAGCAGCCTCCACTCGCCGAAGCTGAGGTCGTGCGCCGCGAGCGTCTCCTCGGTCGTGCGCTGGATGATCCGGTCGAGCCGTCCGACGCGCTCGACGATCCCCTCGATCCCGAGGTCGAGCGCCGGCAGCTCGCGCCCCCAGACCTCGAGCCGCCGGTCGATCACGTCGGGCGGAGTCGGATCGCGTTGGGCCATCCCAGGATTCTTCATGTGGAGATTCTTGACGTCAAGCATCACGAGCAGGTATCGTCTATCTCGTTCGATATCGAGATACTTTATCTGGAGAGGAGGCGAGATGATCGATCCCCTGACGAGCGTCGAGTCGCGCAAGGGGCTCGCGCTCGAGCGGGCCGCAGCCCTGCAGCGCGCAGCTCGCCCGTCGACCTCCCCCTCGTCGCTCCGGCGCGCCGCCGGCTCGACGCTCGTCCGCATCGGGCTCCTGCTCGGCGGCGCCGGTGACAGCCCAGTCCAGCGCTCCGCCGCGACCCCGATGTCCGGCGAGGCCCCCGCGGGCGCGGGGGCCTCGCCCGCTCGCTGACGCACGCGGGTGACCGGCCGCGTGCGAGACTGCGGTCGCCGTGTCCGACGATCACCGCCTGTCCGTCGCGCTCCTCTCACGCGAGTACCCACCCGAGGTCTACGGCGGTGCCGGCGTCCACGTCGAGTACCTCGCACGCGAGCTCGCACGGATCAGCGACGTCCACGTGCACTGCTTCGGGGCCACACGCCCGGCTGACGCCGTCCCTCCCGTGCACGCCTACCGCGGCTGGGACGCCCTCGCGGGCCGGTCGCGCTACGCCGACGCCCTCGGCGCGATGTCCGTCGACCTGGCGATGGCGGCCGGCGCGGAGGGCGCCGACGTCGTCCACAGCCACACGTGGTACGCGCAGCTCGGTGGCCACCTCGCCGGGCTCCTGCACGGGATCCCCCACGTCGTGACGGCGCACAGCCTCGAGCCGCTGCGCCCCTGGAAGGCAGAGCAGCTCGGAGGCGGCTACGCGCTCTCCTCGTTCTGCGAGCGCACGGCGATCGAGGGCGCCGACGCCGTGATCGCGGTCTCCGCGGAGATGGGCGCGACGTCCTGGCGTGCTACCCGACAGTCGACCAGGCGCACGTGCACGTGATCCACAACGGGATCGACACGGAGGAGTTCCGCCCGGACACGGGAGTCGACGCGCTCGTGCGGCACGGCGTCGATCCCGACCGGCCGATCGTGCTCTTCGTCGGTCGCGTGACGCGACAGAAGGGGCTCTCGCACCTCCTCGCAGCCGCACCGTCGATCGACCCGTCTGCCCAGCTCGTGCTCTGCGCAGGGGCCCCCGACACGCCGGAGATCGCGGCCGAGATCGCCGTGCTCGTCGACGACGTCCGAGCGCGGTGCGCGGCAACGTGGTCGTGATCGAGGAGATGGTGCCCAGGCCCGAGCTCGTGCAGCTGCTGACGCACGCCACGGTCTTCGTGTGCCCGTCGATCTACGAGCCGCTCGGGATCGTGAACCTGGAGGCAATGGCCTGCGAGACCGCCGTCGTCGCCACCGGCACCGGAGGGATCCCCGAGGTCGTCGAGGACGGCGTCACCGGCACCCTCGTCCCGTTCGAGCCCGGCGACGCGCTCACCCGTGAGCCTGCCGACCCCGCAGCGTTCGCCGCGGCCGTCGCCGAGCACGTCAACGCCCTGCTCGCGGACCCGGCCCGGGCCGCCGCGCTCGGGCGCGCCGGGCGTCGCAGGGCGATCGAGGCGTTCTCGTGGGGCGCGATCGCCGAGGAGACGCTCGACCTGTACGTGGCGCTCGCCGCCGCGAACGGGTAGGACACGGCCATGGCACGGGACAACGTCGCTCGCGATCGTGCTCGCCGGCGGCGAGGGCAAGCGGCTCATGCCGCTCACGGCCGATCGCGCGAAGCCGGCGGTGCCGTTCGGCGGCAGCTACCGGCTCGATCGACTTCGCGCTCTCGAACCTCACGAACGCCGGCTACCTCAAGATCGTCGTGCTCACCCAGTACAAGAGCCACAGCCTCGACCGGCACGTGTCGATGACCTGGCGCATGTCGACGCTGCTCGGCAACTACGTGACGCCCGTGCCCGCCCAGATGCGCCGCGGGCCGCACTGGTTCGCCGGCTCCGCGGACGCGCTCTACCAGAACTTCAACCTGCATCTACGACGAGCGCCCGGACCACGTGATCGTCTTCGGCGCCGACCACATCTACCGCATGGATCCGCGCCAGATGCTCGAGCAGCACGTCGCGAACGGCGCCGGGGTGACGGTCGCCGGGATCCGCGTGCCGATCGAGCAGGCGATCGGAGTTCGGCGTCATCGAGACGGCGCCGGACGGGCGCAGCGTGACCGCGTTCCGCGAGAAGCCCGCCGACCCGGTCGGGCTGCCCGACGCACCGCACCAGGCCTACGCCTCGATGGGCAACTACGTGTTCCGCACCGACGTCCTGATGGACGCCGTCCGCCGCGACGCGAGCCGACGAGACGCTCGCGACACGACATCGGCGGCGACATCATGCCGCTGCTCGTCGGCGAGGGGCAGGCGGCGGTCTACGACTTCGACGACAACGACGTGCCGGGCGCGACCGAGCGCGACCGGGGCTACTGGCGCGACGTCGGGACGCTCGACTCGTACTACGAGGCGCACATGGACCTCATCTCCACGGACCCGATCTTCAACCTCTACAACTTCGAGTGGCCGATCCTGACGAGCCAGCCGTCCGTATCCGCCGGCGAAGTTCGTGCACGCAGCGGAGGGAAGGACCGGGATGGCCGTCAAGTCGATGGTCAGCTCGGGCGCGATCGTCTCCGGCGGGGCCGTGCGGCGGTCGATCCTCGGCCCTCGCGTCCACGTCCACTCCTACGCCGAGGTCGAGGGCTCGCGTCCTGATGGACAACGTCGACGTCGGGCGGAACGCGATCGTGCCGGAACGCGATCGTCGACAAGAACGTGCGCGATCCCGACGGGCGCGCGTCGGCGTCGACCTCGAGCGAGACCGCGGTCGCTTCACGGTGTCGGACGCCGGAATCGTCGTGATCGGCAAGGGCCAGGACGTCGAGCCGTGACCGGTCGAGGCGGGGCTCCGACGACCGCTCCACACGCACCCGCAGCCGGACGGCCACCGCACCGAGACGGCTCACGACGCTAGCCTCACGCCACGCGACACGTGCGGTCAGGGTGAGCGCACGTGCAGTCCCGCGACGCCGGAGGATCCATGAGCGCGACGAGTGACACGAGAGGGCACGGCACGGGAGGCGGGGTCGGACGCGCCGACGTGCTGGTCGTCTTCGGGATCAGCGGGAACCTCGCGAAGGTCATGACCTTCCGGTCGCTGTACCGGCTCGAGGCCCGTGGCCTGCTGGACTGCCCCGATCGTCGGCGTCGCCGTGGACGACTGGAGCGACGACGACCTGCGGGAGCACGCGCGCCAGGCGATCGTCGGCAGCGGGGAGACGATCGACGACGCCGTGTTCGCCCGGCTCGCGGCGCGGATGACCTACGTCAGCGGCGACTTCGGCGGAGGCCTCGACCTATGCGGCGCGTGCGCACGTGCGATCGGCGAGCGCGCGGACGCCCGTCTTCTACCTCGAGATCCCGCCCGTTCCTGTTCGGCACCGTGGTCACGGTCTCGCCTCGGCAGGTCTGACGGCGAACGCGCGCGTGGTCGTGGAGAAGCCGTTCGGCCACGACCTCGTCAGCGCCCAGGCGCTCGCGGCCGAGCTGCACGAGGTGCTCGAGGAGCGGCAGATCCTGCGCATCGACCACTTCCTCGGGAAGATGGGGCTCGAGGAGCTGCTCTTCCTGCGGTTCGCGAACACGATGCTCGAGCCGGTGTGGAACCGCAACTACGTCGCCTCGGTGCAGTCACGCTCGCGGAGCAGCTTCGGCGTCGAGGATCGCGGCAGCTTCTACGACCCCGTCGGCGCGCTCCGCGACGTCGTCGTCAACCACCTGCTCCAGGTGGTCGCAGCGACCGCGATGGAGGCGCCGGCGGGCGGCGATCCCGAGACGCTCAAGGACATGCAGCTCGCCGTCTTCCGGGCGGTCGCCGACGCCGACCCCGGCGCACTACGTCCGCGGCCAGTACGAGGGCTACCTCGGACACGGACGGCGTGGCCCCCGCGCTCGACGACCGAGACGTACGCCGCCCTCCGCCTCGACATCGACAACTGGCGCTGGTCGGGCGTCCCGTTCTTCATCCGAACCGGCAAGCACCTCGCGCTCACGCCAGACGGAGGTGCGGCTCGTGTTCGCGAAGGCCCCGAGGCTCGGCTTCGGGCTGCACGGCGAGCGACCCGAGCCGAACCAGCTCGTCGTCAGGCTCGACCCCTCGACCGGCGTCCGGCTCGTCGTCGACGCCAGGCGGGCGGACGCCCCGGGGCCCGAGTCGATCACGCTGGACATGCGGTTCGCGGACGAGGGAGGCGAGGGGCCGACGCCGTACGAGGTGCTGCTCCACGCCGCGCTCGTCGGCAACACCGTCCGGTTCACGCGACAGGACGGGGTCGAGGAGCAATGGCGCATCATGCAGCCGCTGCTCGACGCTCCCCCGCCGGCGCATCCGTACGCGATCGGCTCGATGGGGCCGGCAGAGGCCGACGCGCTCACCCGCGGACACGGCGGCTGGCGCGACCCCTGGGCGCCGTGAGCGGGATCGACGCCGGGCACGAGCCGTCGGCCGAGCGTCGGCGCGTCGAGAGCTTCGGCCGGCTCGAGAACGGGCTGCGCCACGCGGGCGAGTGGTACCTCTGGGGCCCGTACCTCAGCGAGCGCCAGTGGGGCACCGTCCGCGAGGACTACAGCGCCGACGGCGAGGCGTGGGCGTACCTCCCCCACGACCACGCCCGCTCGCGCGCCTACCGCTGGGGCGAGGACGGCCTCGCCGGCTTCTGCGACGTCGAGCAGCGGCTGTGCCTCGGCGCTCGCGCTCTGGAACGGGCGCGACCCGATCCTCAAGGAGCGGATCTTCGGGCTGACCGGCGCCGCAGGGCAACCACGGCGAGGACGCCAAGGAGTACTGGTGGTACCTCGACGCCGTCCCGAGCCACGCCTGGAACCGCTGGCGCTACCACTACCCGCAGGGCGCGTTCCCGTACGAGGAGCTCGTCGGCGAGAACGCCGCGCGCGGCAAGCTCGACCCCGAGTACGAGCTGCTCGACACCGGCGTCTTCGACGACGACCGCTACTGGATCGTCGAGGTCGACTACGCCAAGGCCGACCCCGACGACCTGCTGATGACGATCCGGGTCACGAACGCCGGGCCGGAGGCCGACGACGCTGCACGTGCTGCCGACGGCCTGGTTCCGCAACACGTGGTCCTGGGACGCTCGACGCCGAGCGGCCGCGAGCTCGCGCGCCGACGGACGGCGCGGTCGCGCACCGAGCACCCGTTCCTCGGCGAGCTCGAGCTCGCTCGCCGACGCCGGGCCCGGACGGCGCGCCGCCGGCGCTCCTGTTCTGCGACAACGAGACGAACACCGCGCGGCTGTTCGGCGTCGAGCGACTCGCCCGCCGTACCCGAAGGACGGGATCAACGACCACGTCGTCTCGGGCGCGGCGACGCGTCAACCCGGAGCAGCGCGGCACGAAGGCCGCGTTCTGGTACCGCGCCGACGGTCGCGCCCGGGCGCGACGGTCGAGCTGCGGCTCCGGCTCCGGCCGCCGACCGGGCGCGCGGACTCGCCGTGGCGCGACTTCGACGAGGTCGTCGCGGCGCGGCGGAGCGAGGCCGACGAGTTCTACGCCGAGCTGACGCCCGCCGCGCGCGTCCGCGGACGAGGCGCTGGTGATGCGCCAGGCGTTCGCCGGGATGCTCTGGAGCAAGCAGCTCTACCACTACGACGTGCGCGCGCTGGCTCGACGGCGACCCGGCCAGCCGCCGCCGCCCGCCGCGCGGCGCGACGGGCCGCAACGCGCGCTGGCGCAGCTTCGACGCCTTCGACATCATGTCGATGCCCGACAAGTGGGAGTACCCGTGGTTCGCCGCGTGGGACCTCGCGTTCCACTGCGTCGCGCTCGCCCACGTCGACCCGGCGTTCGCCAAGTACCAGCTGACGCTGCTCTGCCGCGAGTGGTTCCAGCACCCGAACGGCGCGCTGCCCGCCTACGAGTGGGACTTCGACGACGTCAACCCGCCGGTGCAGGCGTGGGCCGCGCTCGAGGTCTTCGCGATCGACGGCGGCCGCGACGTCGACTTCCTCAGCCGGATCTTCGACAAGCTGCTCGTCAACTTCACCTGGTGGGTGAACCGCGAGGACGCGGACGGCTCGAACCTGTTCGAGGGCGGCTTCCTCGGGCTCGACAACATCGGCCCGATCGACCGCTCGCACCTGCCGCGCCGGGCACACGCTCGAGCAGTCCGACGCCACCGGCTGGATGGCGTCGTACGCGCTCAGCGATGGCGGCGATCGCGTCGATCCTCGAACCGGCACGGACGCCCGGCCACGCGACCTCGTCGTGAAGTTCCTCGAGCACTTCGCCGCTGATCTCGCGACGCGATCGAGGCAGCAGGGCCTGTGGGACGAGGAGGACGGCTTCTACTACGACCAGCTCCGGCGGCCCGACGGCACGGTCGTGCCGGTCCAGGTCCGCTCGATGGTCGGCGTGCTCCCGCTGACCGCCGTTCGCCGTGATCGACGAGGCCGTCCTCGGTCGGGCGCTGCCGCGTCGGCAAGCGGTTCGCGCGGCTCGCTCGGCGGCGCCAGCTCGACCTCGGAGCGCCACGCCGCCGAGCGGGCACGTGCGCGGCGAGCCGGGCGAGCGCCGCCTGCTGCTCGGCGTCGTCGACGTCGAGCACCTGCTGCGCGTCTTCGAGCGCGCTGTTCGACGAGGAGGAGTTCCTCTCGCCCGTACGGGCTGCGCGCGCTCTCGCGCTGGCACCGCGAGCACCCGTACGCGCTCGAGGTCGACGGGCATGACGCGCGTCGATCGACTACGAGCCGGCCGAGTCGACGACCGGCGATGTTCGGCGGCAACTCGAACTGGCGCGGGCCGGTCTGGTTCCCGCTCAACTACCTCGTCGTCGACGCGCTGCAGCGCTACGCACCGCTTCTTCGGCGACGAGCTCACGCGTCGAGTACCCGACCGGCTCGGGCACGCAGCTCACCCTCGCCGAGATCGCCGACGACCTCCGGCGCCGGCTGATCTCGCTCTTCCTCGCCGGACGCGGACGGGCGCCGCCCCTGCTTCGGCGGCGTCGAGCGGCTGCAGACCGACCCGGCCTGGCGGGACAACCTGCTCTTCCACGAGTACTTCCACGGCGACAACGGCGCCGGGCTCGGCGCGTCGCACCAGACCGGCTGGACCGGGATCGTCGCCGACCTGATCCGGCGCAGCGGCGGCGCCCACATCCCGACGCTCGCGGAGCTGATGTCGGGACCCGTCGAAGAACCGCCCGACTGAGAACAGCGACGCAGAGCCACGTGGCGGGGAAGCCGCGGACGGTGCGGGGACATCTCGGCCGCGTCGGTCTCGCGAACCGGCGTGATCCTTCCGCGGGCAGAATGCCCCGGTGAGCGACCGCGACCTCCCGCAGCTGACCGCGTTCGAGGCGTTCGGTGGGCATCCGTTCTTCGCGCGGCTCGTCGGCTCCTTCTACGCGCGGATCGCCGACGACCCCGTGCTCAGGCCGATGTATCCCGGCGAGGATCTCGGCCCGGCCGAGGAGCGGCTGCGTCTGTTCCTCGAGCAGTACTGGGGCGGGCCCGGAACCTACTCGGAGGAACGTGGCCATCCGCGCCTGCGGATGCGCCACGTGACGTTCCCGATCGACGCCGCCGCAGCCGACCGCTGGCTGGCCCACATGCGCGCCGCGCTCGACGAGCAGCTCCTGGCGGCCGAGCTCGACGCGCTCCTCTGGGAGTACTTCGAGCGCGCCGCACCGGCGATGGTCAACACGGCCTGACGCGCATCGGACCGCAGCGCCCCCGGACGGGGCGCAGGACGTACACGCGACAGAGGGCCGTCGGCCTCGACCCGGTGGCGTGCGACTCCGGCTCCCGCCTCGCGGCTACTTCCCGCCGATCGACGCGTAGACGTTCGGCTGGAACGGAGCGAGGGCCTCGGCGAGCGCCGGCGAGGGCTCACCGAAGACGTCGGCCCTCACCTCACCGCCGAGCGCGAAGAGCCGCTGCAGCACGGCGTGTCGGGTGCTCGTCGCTGGCGGCGACGAAGGATCTGCGGAGCCTAGCCACGAGTGACGCTCCACCAAGTCGGCGTCCCCAGGCGAGGAGCAGCTCCTGTCGATGAGCGCGGTCGTGCGCCGGGCCGATGCCGCCGCCTCGGCGGCCACGAGGGTGCCAGAGAAGCCGGAGAGGCCCTGGCGTCGGGCCTCTCCGAGTGACGATACGGCGCGTTTCCTGGTGTTGCGGTGATGGGCGCTACTGGGCTCGAACCAGTGACCCCCAGCTTGTCGAGCTGGTGCTCTCCCAACTGAGCTAAGCGCCCGGAGCGCCCTAGGGTAGCGGATCGACGGTCGCGACGAGGAGCCCGCGTCCCTTGAAGTCGACCGCGGCTCACCACCCGACACGCGCGAGACACGAGAGCGGCCGACCGTCAGGGCACCGTCAGGGGGCCGTCAAGATCGCAGCGGCGGGCGTCCGGCGGGCGTCAAGGGATCGCGTCCCGCGCGCGCGCACCGCTTCACTGAGGGCATGCGTCTCACGCTGGCCGGGCTCTGGACTCGACGCCGGCCCCTCGCCACCGGGGCGGCGACAGCGATCGGGTGCGTGGCGGCGCTCGCACTTGGCCGGGCGCTGACGCCCGCCGAGTCGGCTCCGGCTCCCGCCCCACCGTCGAGAGCGGCGCAGGGCTGCGCTCGACCGTCTCGACGTCGGGCTCGACCCGCTCGCCCAGGCGACCCGGCAGGCGCGCGCGGCCGTCGCGCTCGCTGCGTCGGCGCTCGCCGACCGGTCACCTCGTAGACAGAGGCTGCTCGCGACCGCTCGGGAGCGCGCAGTGACGTCGCGCCTCGCGCTGCTCGCGCTCACGGACGGTGCGTCGGACGACGAGCGCCGCGCGATCGGCGACGCGAACCACGCCCTGCAGCGCCTCGTCCTCGAGCTCGACACCGCCCGCTGAGCGGAGCGGCGCCGGACTCAGCTCGACCGTGCCGGGCGGGAGAGCGCCTCCCGCAGGCCCGCGAGCGCCTTCGCGCCCATCGCCCGGATCGAGCCGCCCATGAGCGGCTCGACCACGCGCAGCACGCCCTTGAACCGGAGGTCGGCCCCGTAGGTGATCCGCGTCCCGCCGGCGTCCGTGGCCTCGAAGACGATCACGTCCTCGGAGGTCGCCTTCGCTCCCTCGCCGTGCAGCACGAGGCGACGGTCGGGCTCGTGCTCGGTCACCACGTACGTGAACGGCAGCGTCTTCCCGCGAAACGAGGCCTCGACAGCGTAGGCGGTGCCCAATCCGCCGTCGCCGGACGTCCGCGTCGACGAGACGATCCCCGGATCCCAGTCGGCCGCCGTCGTGAAGTCGGCGACGTAGGCGAACGTCTCCGGAACGGACGTCGGCACCTCGATCACCTCGCGAAACGTCGTCATGGAGCGAGCCTACCGCCGTGGGGTCAGCCCGTGCCCTTGAGCGCCAGCACGCGGCGGTAGCTGCGCTCGAGATTGCCGCGCCCGAGACGGCCGTCGCGGGCTGCAGCGACCAGGGCCGCGTGCACCCGCTGCGTCGACGCCTCGCTCCCCGCGAAGAGAAGCATGTCCGTGCCGGCACGCGCCGCCAGGAAGGCGACGGACTCGAGCGAGCGGCTCCGGGTGCGCGCGACGGGCTCGAGCGCGTCGCTGATCGTGGCGCCGCCGAAGCCGAGATCGCGCCGGAGCAGCCGGTGGACGGCGGGCGTCCACAGCGCGGGCTCACGTCCGTACGGCAGGACGACGGCGCTCGAGAGCATCACCAGCGGCACGCCGCCGTCCACCAGCGCCCGGAACGGCAGGAGGTCTGCAGCGAGCGCGGCCGGCCCTCCCGTGACCGCGACCTGGGCGTCGTCGGTGCTGCGATCGGCACCGCCGAGGCCGGGGAAGTGCTTCGCGGTCGCGAGCACCCCGCCCTCGGCCAGGCCTCGGGCGAAGGCGGCTGCGCGGGTCGCGACCCGGACCGGGTCGCTCGAGAAGGCGCGTCCCTGCACGGCGATGAACGCGCCCGGCACGCGCGGCACGTCGGCGACGGGTGCGAGGTCGACGTCGACGCCGTTCACCCGAAGCGCCCGGGCAGTCGCCCTTCCCACGTCCCGGACGCTCGGGATCGTCCCCTTGCCGAGCAGGCGCGCGTTCGCGCCCGGCGGGGCCCACGGCAGCCGCCGCACGTCCGCGCCCTCCTGGTCGACCACGACGAGCAGCCGAGGGCGTCCGGCGGCTCGCGCGGCCTCGTGGAGCGCTCCGGTCAACCCTCGGAGCTGGGACGGCCCCGTCACGTTCGAGCCGAAGAGAATGACGCCGCCGACCTCGCCGCGACCGATCCGACCGAGAAGAGCCCGGCTCGGAGTCGTTCCCGACATGCCGACGACGAGGCGTTGTCCCACGAGCTCGGAGAGGGTCGGCGCGGTCCCGGCCGCGGATGAGGCGCGGCCCGCTGCCGCGGCGACCGAGACGGCAGCCATCACGACGAGGGCGGCTCTCAGAAGATCTCGGGGCACCAGGGATGCGCGTCGACGCCGAGCACCGCGTCGACCCGCGCCGCGCCACCGCGGGTCGACCTCCTCGGCCTCGCCCGCCCGCGACGAGCTGGTGCAACGGGAAGCCGCCGAGGTACGCCGGCGCCCAGCACGTCGATCGGCAGCCGCACGTCCGGCCGGCGACGGCGAGCGTCGCACGACGCCGTCGTCGATCGTCCAGGTCCCCACGTTGTCGGGGAAGAGGGCGTCGCCGAGACGACCTCGATCGTCGCCCGGCCCGGCCGCCAGGCACGAGCGCGCCGAGCGCCGCGTCGACGTCGAGCAGGCGCACCCAGAGCCCGTCCCACAGCTCGAGGCGTGAGCTCGGTGAGCCGGTCGACGAGCAGCATCAGCGGATGGTCGGTCGGGAGGCAGAACGCCTCGACCCTGTCCGTCCAGTCGATCTCGAAGAGGAAGCGCCAGAGGTCGCGCGTGGCGGCGTCGTCGATCGCCGACGGCCTCGTTCACGCGGACCGTCTTCTTCCAGTCGGCCGGCCCTGCAGCCGGACTGCGCGATGCGGTAGAGCGGCGTACCCGACGGCGCGGCCGTCGCGCTCGAGCAGGGCCCGCACGAGCGGCCCGCCCCGCGCCGCTGCTCGGGCCGGTCGGCGAGCTTGCGGATCTCCCACCAGTCGCGGTGTCCGCCGGAGGAAGCCCGGGCGTGCGTCGGCGCGACCGGTCTCGTAGACGCGCGGCAACGTGCGGGCGCCTCGTCGTCGTCGATCAGCCGCACCCGCCCCTCGGCGGGCACGCCCGGGAGCGACGCGCACGCGATGGCGATCCGCCTCGACGAACAGGGTCGTCGAGGCCATCCCGTACCCGAAGCGCCCGTAGATCGTCTCCTCCGAGGCCCACAGCGACGGCGAGCGGCTCGCCGAGCCGCGCGGGCGTGCGCGCAGCTGCGGCTCCATCATCCGGCGCAGGACGCCGCGGCGACGGTCGGTCGGCAGCACGCCGACGACCGTGACGCCGGCGCACGGCAGCACCGCTCCGCCGGGGACGGTGAGCTCGAACGGGAAGACGCCGGCCCCGCCGACGATGCGCTCGCCGTCGAAGGCAGCGTGCATGCCGCTCGTGCGGCAGCAGCCGCGTCGAACCGCTCGGCGTCCTCGGCTCGGTGGGCGTCCCAGCCGAAGTAGTGGCCGATCGCGCCGATCGCGTCGCGGTACTCCTCGGTCGTGCGGACGGTGCGGACGCGATAGGCCATCGGGGGCGGATCCTACGCGACGAGCCGGGGACACCCCCCGCCCTCGAGCAGCGAGTGGGCGTCGGAGGCTAGGAGATCCGCTCGAGCGGGGCGTACTCGAGCATCAGGCTGCCGCTCGCTGCCGTCCGCCGCGAAGCGCACGGTGACGACGCCACCCGGCTCGATCCGCGTCACGACGCCCTCGCCGAGCGAGCCGTGGCGCACGGAGTCGCCCGTCGAGAGCGACGGGCGCGTCGCGCCGCTCGCGCGGCGCTCGCGGCGGCAGCTGGCGCGGGCGAGGACGCGTAGCCCGACCACGACGACGGCCGCAGCCGCTCGCGCTCGACCGACGACGGGCAGCTCGTCGAGGAACCGCGACGGCAGGTTGTACTCGCGCCGGCCGAAGAGCGTGCGCGCCGAGCGCGTGCGTGAGCGTCAGCGTCTCCATCGCCCGGGTCATGCCGACGTAGGCGAGGCGCCGCTCCTCCTCGACGTCGTTGTCCTCGATCGAGCGCGAGTGCGGGAAGATCCCCTCCTCCATCCCGATCAGGAAGACGTCGCGGTACTCGAGGCCCTTCGCGTTGTGGATCGTCATCAGCGTCACCTGTGCGACGTCCTCGGCGAGCGTGTCCTGGTCGGACTGGAGCTGCATCTCCTCGAGGAAGCGCCGAGAGCGTCGGCTCGACGTCGTCGTCGCGCGGCGCGGAACTCCTGCGCGACCCCGACGAGCTCCTGCAGGTTCTCGATGCGGCCACGCGCCTCGATCGTGCGCTCGGCCTCGTAGGCCTCGATCGTGCCGCTGCGGTCGAGCACCGCCTCGAGCAGCTCGTCGACCGGGGCGTCTCTGCGGCGAGCGCCATCAGCGACTCCATCGTCGTGCGGAACGCGCGGATCGCGCGTGACGCCCGCGGTCGCGACGCCGGCCTCCTCGGGGTCGCGCATCGCCTCCCAGAGCGTGACCCCGAGCGCGTCGGCGTGCGCGACGAGCCGCTGGATCGAGGTGTCGCCGATCCCACGGCGCGGCCGGTTCGCGATGCGCATCAGCGAGACCGCGTCGGCGGGGTTGTTGAGCACGGACAGGTACGCGACGGCGTCCTTGATCTCGGCGCGCTCGTAGAAGCGCGGGCCGCCGATCACCTGGTAGGCGATGTCCTGGCGGACGAGCACGTCCTCGAGCACGCGGCTCTGCGCGTTCGTGCGGTAGAAGACCGCGATCTCGCTCGCCGAGAGGCCGTCCTCGACGAGCCGGGCGATCTCGGACGCGACGAAGCGCGCCTCGGCGTGCTCGTCCTCGACCTCGACGACCTGCACGGGGTCGCCGTCGCCGAGCTCCGACCAGAGCTCGCTTCGGCTTGCGGTCGCGGTTGTTGTCGATCACGGCGTTCGCGGCCGTGAGGATCGCGTTCGTGGAGCGGTAGTTCTGCTCGAGCGCGATCGAGGACGGCGCCGGGGAAGTCGCGCTCGAAGTCGAGGATGTTGCGTGATGTCGGCGCCTCGGAAGCCGTAGATCGACTGGTCCGGGTCGCCGACCGCGAACACGTTCCGGTGCTTCGCGGCGAGCAGCTGCAGCAGCCGGTACTGCGCGTGGTTCGTGTCCTGGTACTCGTCGACGAGGACGTAGCGGAACGCGCTGCTGCCAGTGCTCGCGCGCCTCGGGGAAGCGCTCGAGCACCTCGACGGTGAGCATCAGCATGTCGTCGAAGTCGACGGCGTTCGAGGTGTGCAGCTTGCGCTGGTAGAGCTCGTACACGTCGGCGACGGTCTGGTCCCAGAACGAGCCGACGCGCTCGCGTACTCCGCGGGCGCTGACGAGCTGGTTCTTCGCGTTCGAGATCTGGCTGTGGATGCCGCGCGGCGTGAAGCGCTTCGGGTCCTTGCCGAGCTCCTCGAGGCACGTCTTCACGAGGCGCACCTGGTCGGCCTGGTCGATGATCGTGAAGCGTCGACTTGAAGCCGAGCCGGGGCGCCTCGGCGCGCAGGATCCGCCCGCAGGCCGCGTGGAAGGTGAGGATCCAGATCGCGCGCGCGATGCGTCCGAGCATCCGCTCGAGGCGCTCGCGCATCTCGCCCGCGGCCTTGTTCGTGAACGTGATCGCGAGGATCTCGTTCGGCCGGACGCCGTGCGCGCGGATCAGGTGGGCGACGCGGTGGGTGAGCACGCGGGTCTTGCCCGAGCCGGCGCCCGCGATCGACGAGCAGCGGCCCGTCGACGTGGAGGACCGCCTCGCGCTGGGCCGGGTTGAGGTCGGCGAGGAGCTCCTCGTGCGGTGCGACGGCCACGGGTCGATGCTAGCCGCCGCCCCGGCGGCGGGCTGGACATGTCCGAACGGCCGCAGCGGACCTCTCCGCTCCTCGACCGGGGAGCCCGACGCACGCGCCGTGACCACGCAACACGGTGTCACAAGCGCGCTCCGGCGTCCTGCGTCGGACCGGGTTCGGGGCGCCTCATGGCGCGGCCGACCGGGTATCGGCGGTCGAGGGACTACGCTTTCACGATGGTCAGGGAGGGAACGCTCGACGACGTCGCGGCAGCGGCAGCGGTGTGCCGGCGCGCGTGGCCGCACCGGGTCGTCACCGTCGACGGGATGCGCCACGCCCTCGAGGTACGGCAGACGCGCGCCCGCATGCGCTGCTTCACGTTCGAGCGGGAGGGCTCGCTCGTCGGCTGGGCGAGCGCCGGATGGGCGTGGTACCAGGAGGACGACACGATGGGCTTCGCGAGCGTCTGCGTCGATCCGGCGCACCTCGGCAGCGGTGTCGGCTCGGCGCTCGCGGAGGCGGCGGATCTCCACCTCGCCGAGCTCGGCATGCGCGTGATCCGGGCGGGGTCGCTCGATCTCCCCGCCGCGCGCGCGCTCGCGACCGGCCGGGGCTTCGTCGAGATCGGCTCGTCCTCCGTCTCTGCGGTCGATCCCCGCACGGTCGTCCCGCGGCCCGTGCCCGACGGGGGTGCAGCTCCTCACCTTCGCCGAGCTCGACGACCCCGCGCGCGCTCTGGGAGGCCGACTCCGCGATCGTCGCCGACGTGCCCCACGTGCCTCCGGAGACGACCACCTTCGAGGACTGGCTCGCCGACTGGTGGGACGGGCCGCTGGTCGACCGCGACGCCAGCGTCGCCGCCGTGATCGACGACACCGTGGTCGCGCTCACGTTCATCAGGCTCGACCGCTCGACGGGTCGCGCCGAGAACAACCTCGCCGGGACGCGCCGCGGGCACCGGGGACGCGGGCTCGCGACGCTCGTCAAGTCGCACAGCCTCGCCCGGGCCGCGGCCCTCGGCGCGACGATCGCCGTCACCGACAACGAGGAGCGGAACGCTCCGATGCTCGCGGTCAACACCCGTCTGGGATACCGCCCGTTCGCCCGGCTGCTCGAGTGGGAGCGACGGCCCGCGGAGGGGTGACGAGACCGTCAAGACCGGCGAGTACAGTCGCCGCATGCCGATCAGACTCGCCACACCCGACGATGCGGACGCGGGAGCAGCCCTCCTCACCGCCGCACAGCCCGACGGCCTCGCCACGGCCGCGGGCATCCGCCACCGGTTCCGGAGCATCCCGGCCGAGGCCCGGTACACGACCTGGATCGAGGCCGACGACGGACTCACCCGTGGGTGGGCGACGTGCGGGCTCGACTGGATGTCGACGATCCCCGGCGACTCGCTCTGCCACGTCGCCGTCCATCCCGGCCACCGCGGTCGCGGCGTGGGCTCGGCCCTCTGGGGCCTCGTCGCGAGGCACCTCGAGGAGATCGGCGCTCGTCGCGTCCTGGCGGAAGCGCTCGACGAGGAGGCGGCGATCGGCTTCGCCGCCGCCCGCGGGTTCACCGTGACGGCGAGCACCACCATCCTGGCGCTCGATCCGCGGTCGCTCCCCGAGCCCGGCGCCCCGCCCGCAGGGGTCGAGCTGCACTCGTTCCGATCGCTCGGAGACGACCTCGAGGCCGCGTACCGGGCGGACTACGAGACGACGCAGGACGAGCCGGGCGAGCACGACAGCGCCGGGATGACCTTCGACGGCATGGCTCGCCGCGACGGTCAGGAACCCGACGTTCTCGCAGGAGGCGAGCAACGTCGTCGCGGTCGACGGGGAGATCGTCGGGTCGACGCTCCTCTACGTGGACGAGACGACCGGACGCGCGCTGAACGGGGGCACCGGGGTGAGCCGCCCGCACAGGGGACGCGGGCTGGCGACGCTGATGAAGCGCCACGCGCTCGCCGAGGCGGCGCGACTGGGCGTCACGCGCGTGATCACGCAGAACGACGAGGGGAACGCTGCGATGCTCGCGGTCAACGCCCGCCTCGGCTACACGCCGTTCGCGAAGCGCCTGCAGCTCGTTCGGCCCGCGACCGACCCCGTCTGACCGAGCCGGGGCTGCGCTGCTCAGCGCCCCCGGGACGGAAGCACGGCAACGCGGTCGTCGACGGTCACGACCCTGACCGACGTCCCGAAGTGCATCACCGAGGAGCTCCTCGGTGAGCACGGCCTCCGGGCTCCCGTCGGCGACCACGGAGCCCTCGTCGAGCAGCACCACCCTGTCGGCGTACTGGGCCGCGAGCGTGAGGTCGTGCATGGCGGCGACGAGCGTCAGGCCCCCCGCGACGCGGAGCGCGTCGAGGACCTCGAGCGCCTGCTGCTGGTGCCCGATGTCGAGCGCGGCGGTCGGCTCGTCGAGGAGGACGATCGACGCCTCCTGGGCGAGCGCCCGGGCGACGACGACCCGCTGGCGCTCGCCGCCGGAGAGCGTGCCGAGCGTGCGATCGCGCAGGCCGTAGAGATCGAGCTCGACGAGGGCTCGCGCCGCGGCGTCGCCGTCGTCCGCGCCCTCGCGCGCGAGAGGCCCGAGGTGCGGCGTGCGGCCGAGGAGGACGTACTCCGACGACGGTGAGCCACGGCGGGATCTCGGGCTCCTGCGGCACGACGGCGACGCGGCGGGCGCGCTCACGGCGTGAGAGACCGGCCACCGGAGCGCCTTCGAGCGCGATCGCCCCCGTCGTGGCGCACCAGCCCGGCGATCGCCCTCAGCAGCGTCGTCTTGCCGGCCCCGTTCGGGCCGATCAGCGCCAGCCACTCGCCCGGCTCGACCTCGAGGGAGACGTCGCGCACGACGACCTTCCCGCCGAGCGACGACGGACGACGCCCTCGCAGGGCGATCGCGCTCACGCACGGCCCCCACGCGCCCGCAGGACGAGGGCGAAGAACGGCGCGCCGAAGAGCGCGGTGACGACGCCGATCGGGATCTCCGCCGGGCGAGAGCGCCGTCCGCGCGATCACGTCGCAGAGCACGAGGAAGCCGGCGCCGACGACGAACGAGAGCGGCAGCAGCCCGCGGTACGACGTGTGCGTCAGCATCCGGATCGCGTGCGGGACGATGATCCCGACGAAGGCGATCAGCCCGCTGACCGCGACCGCCGCGGCCGTGCCGACCGTCGCGGCGACGACGAGCAGCAGCCGCACGCGCCGCACGTCGACGCCGAGGCTCGTCGCCTCGGCGTCCCCGAGGCTGAGCACGTCGACGACGCGACGGTGGGAGAGGATCACGGAGACGGCCACGACGACGTACGGCAGGAGCACGAGCGACGTCCGACCAGCCGGAGCTCGGCAGCCCTCCGAGGATCCAGGAGGTCACCTCCTGGAGCGTCTCGGTGTTCTGCTGCTGGACGAACGTCTGCACGGCCGTGAAGAAGCTGGCGACCGTCACGCCCGCCAGGACGAGCGTCGCGGAGTCGCGCTCCTGCCCCGCTGCGCGGCCGATCGCGTACGCGAGCGACGACCGCGACCGCGCCGCCGACGAACGCGGCGACCGGCAGCAGCTCCTGGCCGGCGCAGCGACGCGCGGCAGGTAGGCGATCGCGAGCGTCGCGCCGAGCCCTGCCCCGGCGGCGACGCCGAGCAGGTACGGGTCGGCGAGCGGGTTGTGGAACACGCCCTGGTACGTCGCACCGGCGAGTCGCGAGCATCCCGCCGACGAGCGCGGCGAGCACGACGCGCGGGCATGCGGATCTCCCAGAGGATCGACTCCTCCGCGCTGCCGAGCGGCGTGTCCGCCGGTCAGCCCGAGCGCGATGGGCGAGCGAGCGGAGCGCGTCGCCGACCCCGATGTCGACGGGGCCGGCGACGACGCCGATCACGAGCGAGACGAGCAGGAACGCCGTCGCAGCGAGCGCCCAGGCGCGCGGGACGCCGCGCGGCCGCGAACCGCCCGGACGGAGGGCGCGACGGCGTCCACGTCAGCGGCCGCCGAGCCTCGTCAGCGCCGACGCCGAGGGCGCGGACGAGGTTCACGAGGCGCGGCCCCCACCGCGAGGCGATCGAGTCGTCGATGCGGATCACCGAGCCGGAGCGTGATCGCGGAGATGTTGCTCCACCCGGCGCGTGCGGCGACCGTCTTCGGTCCCTGGCCGCAGCAGACGGTGTCGGCGAGGAGGATCACGTCGGGGTCGGCCGAGATCACGTACTCGGCGGAGAGCTGCGGGTAGCCGCCGCTCGTGCCCTCGGCCGGGTCGGCGATGTTGCTGCAGCCCGAACAGCGCGGCCACGCGCCCGACGAACGTGGTCGAGGTCGCCGAGTAGAGCGTCGGGTCGAGCTCGATGAAGACCGACGAGCGCTGCCCACGTCGGCTTCGCACGCTTGACGATCGCGGCGATCCGCGTCTTCGTGCGCGCGATCAGGCGGTCGGCCTCCGGCTCGTGCCCGGTGAGCAGCGCCGAGCTGGCGCATCTGCTGGTAGGCGCCCGGCGAGCGTCGACGCGCGGCGTTGTGGTGGAGCACCGGGATCCCGAGCCGTCCGAGCGCCTCGGAGAGGCCCTTCGGGTCGTACGAGATCACGACGAGGTCGGGCCGGAAGGCCGACGATCGCCTCGACGTTCGGCGTGTAGCCCGAGAGCGACGTGCGCGGCGCCGCCTTCGGGTAGTCGGACTGGTCGTCGACGGCGACGACCTGCGCGCCGGCGCCGATCGCGAACAGCGTCTCGGTCGCCGTCGGCGAGAGCGAGACGATCCGGGCCGGTCGCTTGCGACCGTGACCTTGCCGTTGAAGGCGGTGACCGTGGCCGGGAAACGCCGGCGGCGCGAGCGCCGGCGACGGCGGTGCGGCCGACGAGGACGCTGCCGTGAGCGCGACGGTGGCCGCGCGAGCGCGACGGACGAGCACGAGATCGCCGCTACGGCGAGTCGCCGGGACATGCGCTGCACTCTCCTTCTCCCTTCCGCGAGGGGTTCGAGGCTATGGCGGAGGCGGCAGGTCTTCTGACTCGGGGCTCCCTCTCCCACCGCCTTCCCGGCCCGGTCTCGCGGGGCCAGTGGCGTCGTGGCGGGCGAGCGTCTCCCCTCACAGCGGCGGGACCGTCCCGGACTCGCACCGGGTTCCCTCACCGCGCTCCGTGTGTGAGGCCGGAGCCTACCATGCTCCCGTGTCGGCATCCCGCCTGCGTCTCTGGCTGCCCGTCGTCGCGTGGGCCGCGTGATCTTCGCCTTCTCGTCGGTGCCGAGCCTCGGGACCGGCCTCGGCACCTGGGACCTCGTCCTGCGCAAGCTCGCGCACGTCGCGGAGTACGCGATCCTCGGCGCGCTCCTCGCGCGCGCGCGACGGGCCGGCTCTCGCTGGCGTTCGCGCTCGGCGTCGCCTACGCGATCACCGACGAGATCCACCAGACCTTCGTCCCGGGACGGGCAGGGCGCCCGCTCGACGTCGCGATCGACGCCGTCGGGATCGGACTCGGGGTCATGGCGTGGCAGCGGCTCGGACGCGGCTCGAGGCTCGCGCCGTGACCGGTGTGATCGTCGATCTCGACGGGGCTCTTGGCGACACCCGGCCGCTGTGGCTCGACTGGCTGGCAGAGACCGCTCGGGTGCTGGGCGTCGACCCGGACGCCGTCCCGACCGACCGCGGCGAGGCCGCGCGCTTCCTCGACGCGCGCGGGGCGGGCAACTGGCGCACGCTGCTCGAGCGGTACGCCGAGGACAGAGCGCCCGTCTACCTCCGACCTGCGGCCGAGGTGGGAACGGCGCTCCGGCGACTCGCAGCCGACGGCGTCCGGATCGTCGTCGTCACCGACGCGCCCGTCGAGCTCGCGACGATCGCCGCCTCCCAGCTCGGGCTGACGCGCCGCGCGGAGGCGGTGGAGGCTGGCACCGGGGCGCTCGAGCGCGCACGTGCCCACGTCGGGGAGCGCGCGGAGCTGATCACGACCAGGGCTGAGCTCGTCGTGCGCGCCTCCGGCTGACGCGGCCCTGGACGCCGACACGCCGCGGAGGCGCGGATCCGCGCTGAGCGGAGCGGGCGACGCGCCGTCGGGGAGCCGCTCTAGGATCCTCCCATGGAACGCCACGACGTCCCCGATCGACAGCTCGACGCGTTGCTCGAGCGCCTCGACCGGATCGGCGACGAGCTCGAGCGGCTGAATCGGACGACGGAGCAGCAGGAGGGGTTCGCGCTCGTCGCACGGGAGCTGCGGAGCCTCAACGAGTCGCTGAACGCGCTCGCCTACGCCGCCCTCGGTCAGTCGCCGCAGGTCCGTCGCCGAACCGGCTGAGCGCCGCCCGCGTGCCGCTCAGGCGGCGAGGCGGTAGACGGTGCCGCCGCTGGCGACGAGGTACAGCTCGCCCGCGAGCGCTCTCGCCGAACGAGACGAGCCCCTCGACCTTCACCGGCTCCACTCTCGCCGCCCCACCGCGTCGCCGGCATCGACCACACCGTGCCCTGTGCAGTAGTCGCCGAAGAGGTAGCGGCCGACGCAGCGCGGGGATCGCGCGGCCGCGGTAGACGTAGCCGCCCGGTGATCGAGCAGCCCGTCGTCGTGGGTGTACTCGGCGATCGGCTTGACGAGCGTGCCCGGGCCGAGCGGCTTGCTCTCGTAGGACGCGTCGGCCCTCGTACACGTCCCAGCCGAAGTTGAGCAGTCCCGTCGTCCCACGGCGCACGACGTCGACCTCCTCGTATCGCGTTCTGGCCGACGTCGCCGATCCAGAGGTCGCCGGTCGCGCGGTCGAAGGAGAAGCGCCACGGGTTGCGCAGCCCGAGCCCGACGAGCACCGGCTGCGCGGGCTCGCCTTGCGGACGTCGAGCGGAAGAGCTTGCCGAGCAGCGTCGCGCGGGTTCTGCGCGCGGTTCTCGGGGTCGCCTCCGGAGCCGCCGTCACCCAGCCCGACCTAGAGGAGCCCGTCCCGGCCGAACGCGAGGTTGCCGCCGTTGTGGTTCGCGTACGGCTGCTCGACGCGCAGGAGCACCTTGCGCGACGCCCGGCAGCGCCTTGCCGTTCGCGACGCGGTAGCGCGCGACGACGTGTCGCGCCGTCTGCACGCGCGGTGTAGTTGACGTACGAACCGCCCGCTCGCGCGCGTAGTCGGGCGGGAACGCGAGCCCGAGCAAGCCCCTGCTCGCCGCCTGCGACGACGAGCCGCGGACGTCGAGGAACGGCGCCGCCCGCAGCCGCCCTCGCTCGAGCACGCGCACGAGACCGCCCTGCTCGACGACGTAGATGCGGCCGGGCTCGCCCGGGCGCCTGGGTCGCGAGCACCGGTGCGTCGAGGCCGCGGGCGACGGCTGCACGAGCCGGAGCGCGCGTCGCACTGGTCGCGCCGCCACGGCCGCGCCGGCGACGAGGCTGCGAGAGCCGACGACGACGTGGCGACGAGCGCGAGAGCGACGCGCACCGCCGACGGTAGCCGTCGACCCTGCACGGCACGCCCGCGGCCGGAGTAGGCTGCGCCGCCGTGAGGATCTTCGTCGTCGGCGCGGGACAGGTCGGCTCGACGATCGTGGAGGCGCTCCACGCCGAGCACGACGATCACGGTGATCGACCTCGACGCGCCTCGGCTGCGGGCCGCTCGTCGTACGCGCTACGACGTGACGACGATCGAGGCGAACGGCGCCAGCCGCCAGGCGCTCGTCGAGGCGGGCGCTCGGCGACGCGGATCTCGTCATCGCCTGCACCTCGCGTGACGAGGTGAACCTCGTCGCCTGCTCGTTCGCCCGGGCCGACAACCCACGGGCGACCACGGTGATCCGCACGTCGAACGTCGAGTACGTCGACCTCTGGCGCGAGGGCCGGCTCGACGTCGACTTCGTCGTCTCGTCGGAGCTCGAGACGGCCTACGCGTCACCCGCACGGTCGGCGTGCCGGCGGCCCGCCAGACCGACGTCTTCGCCGACGGGCAGGTGCAGATCGTCGAGTTCGAGGTCGACGAGGACGCCGACGCCGCCGATCCTCGGCCGGCCGCTGCGCGAGGCGCGCAGATGCCCGAGCGACTCGCGCGTCGCCGCGATCATCCGCGGCGGACGCGATGATCCTCCCGCGCGGCGACGACGAGCTCCGCGCACGGCGACCTCGTCGTCGTGATCGGCTCCCCGCAGGCCGCGCGGGAGTGGAGCGCGCTGCTCTGGCCCGGGCGGGCGCAGGTTCGCGACGTCGTCGTCTACGGCGGCGGCCAGGTCGGCGACGGCGATCGCGCGCACGCTCTGCCGAGCAGGGCATCGGCGTGCGCCTGATCGAGCCGAACCGCGAGCGGGCCCGCGAGATCGCCGAGCAGATCCCCGCGTGCCGCGTCTACAACACCGACGGCATCGATCCCGACTTCCTCGAGCGGGAGCGGATCGGCGACGCGCAGGCCGCCGTGTTCGCGATGCGCGAGGACGCGAAGAACCTCTTCGCGGCGACGCTCGCCCGCGTGCACGGGGTCCCGTTCACGATCGCGATCGTGCACGAGCTCGTCGCGCGGGAGGTCTACGACTACGCCGGCATCGACGTCTCCGATCAACCCGCGCCAGGTGACGGCCGAGGAGATCGTGCGCTTCGCCCACGACCCGCGGACGCAGCAGGTCGCGATGCTCGAGGGCGACCGCTTCGAGGTGCTCGACATCACGACGAGCCCCGAGAGCGAGTACGTCGGGCAAGGCGTTCCGCGACATGCCGATCCGCGGCGCGCTGATCGGCGCGATCGTCCGCGACGGCAAGGCGATCTTCCCGCGCAGCGACGACGTCCTCCAGGCCGGCGACCGCGTGATCGTCTTCACCGAGACGTCCCGCGTGGCCGACGTCGAGAGCGTCCTGTGAGCGGAGGCACGACTCCCGGCGCCGCGATCGGCGCCGCGGCGGCGCATCGGCGGTCGAGCTCCGCGCCGCGCTCGGCGCTGTGCGGGCTGCTCCTCAAGTACCTGAGCCTCTCCGCCTGTTCCCGGCCGCCGTGGCGCTCTGGTACGGCGAGCCGCCTCTGGCCCTTCCTCGCCGCGGGCGCGATCGCAGCGCTCGTCGGGCTCGGCGCTCCAGCGGCTCCAGGGCGACGTCTCGCGCGTCGGCTTCCGCGAGGGGTACCTCGTCGTCGTCGCTGACGTGGCTCGCTCGCCGCCGCTGTACGGCGCGATCCCCTACCTCCTCTCGGGCGACCCCCAGCTCGACCGTCCGGTCGACGCGTACTTCGAGACGATGTCGGGGTTCACGACCACCGGGGCGTCGATCCTCACCGACATCGACGCCGTCGACCACTCGATGCTGATGTGGCGGCAGTTCACCCAGTGGCTCGGCGGGATGGGGATCGTCGTGCTCGCGCTGGCGGTGCTGCCGCGGCTGCGGGTCGGCGGACGCCAGCTGATGGAGTCGGAGATGCCCGGCCCGGAGATGGACGAGCTCGCCGACCGGATCCGCGCCACCGCGCAGCGCCTCTGGCTCCTCTACGTCGTGCTGACGGTCGCGCAGATCGCGATCCTCGTCGACGTTCGGGGTGAGCGGGATCGACCCGCGCATGGGTCTCTTCGAGGCGACGTCCGCCGCCTTCGCGACGCTCCCGACGGGCGGCTTCTTCCCCGACAGCCGCTCGCTCGAGGGGTTCGCCGCGGCATCGCAGTGGGTGATCGTGGTCTTCATGGTGATCGCCGGCGCGAACTTCGCGCTGAGCTACCGCGCGATCGTGCGCAGGCGGCCGCGCGCAGCGCTCCGCGACGAGGAGCTCCGGCTGTACCTCGGGATCCTGGTCGCGGCGACCGCGATCGTCACGGTCGAGATCTGGGCGTCGGGCTTCGCGGCGGGCGAGGCGGCGTTCCGCCACGCGTCCTTCCAGGTCGTCTCGATCATGACGACGACGGGGTTCGCCAGCGTCGACTTCGCGCTCTGGCCCGCGATCGCGCTGATGGTCCTCATCCTGCTGATGTTCATCGGCGGCTCCGCCGGCTCGACGGGCGGCTCGATCAAGGTCGTGCGCCATCTGCTGCTCGGGCAGGGTGCTCCGCCGGGAGCTGCGTCAGACGGTGCATCCCGAGCTCGTGATGCCGATCCGCTTCAACGGCGCCGTCGTCGACGAGCGGACGCTGCGCGCGATCATCGCCTTCGTGTTCCTGTACGTCGGGATCTGGGTGCGTCGGGACGGGGATCGTCGCGGTCGACGCTGCGATCCAGGGGCCGTCGCTGTCGGCGTTCGAGGCGATCGCCGTGACGGCGACGACGCTCGGGAACGTCGGGCCGGGCGTCGGCGCGCAGGGGCCGATGGGCTCGTTCGCGGGCTTCTCCGACGTCTCGACGGTGACGCTGGCCGTGCTCATGTGGCTCGGTCGCCTCGAGGTCATCCCCGTCCTCCTGCTCGCGACGCGTAGCTACTGGCGGGTGTAGCCGGCCCCCGGCGGAGCCGGGGCGCCCGCGACGTCAGCCGGCGAGGGCCCGGCGCACGGCTTCCTCGAGGCCGGGCTTGAGGATCGCGACGACCTGGTCGCCGGGCCGGATCACCGTCTCCCCGGTCGCGATCTCGGCCGACCCTGCCGCATCACGGAGACGAGGCGACTCCCTCCGGGAGGTTGAGCGCCGCCACGCGCTTTCCCGCGGCAGGACCGCCGCCCGGGATCTCGACCTCGACCAGCGAGAGCCCCTCCGCGCGCATCTCGAGCAGCGTCACGAGCCCGTGCTCGGGCACCTGGTGCTCGACCATCCCCAGGATCCCCGAGGTCGCGCACACCGTGTCGGTGATGCCGAGCAGGTCGAAGTGCTGCTGGTTGCGCGGATCGTTGACGCGCGCGACCACCTTCGGCACGCGGTAGCCCTCCTTCGCCACCTGGGCGATCACGATGTTGTCCTCGTCGTCGCCCGTCACTGCCGCGACGAGGTCGGGCGGGCGCGCGATCCCGGCCTGCTCGAGCACGTGGATCTCGGTCGCGTCGCCGTGGATGCACCGCAGGCCCGAGCTCCGACTCGAGGCGCTCGAACCGGGCTCGATCCTGCTCGACGAGCGTCACCTCGTGCCCCGCCTCGAGCAGCGTGCGCGCGACGTTCGCGCCGACCTTGCCGCCTCCGGCGACGACGATGTACATCAGGCCGCTCCCTGCGGCACCGTCGAGCAGGCGCGCACGGAGTCGAGCATCGTCGCGGTCGCCGTCTGCGTCGGGCAGACCGTGCGGAGGCCGCGCGCGGCGAAGAACTCGGCCCGGGCCGGGTCCTGCACGCGCACGACGACGCAGGTGGGCGCCCAGCGCTTCTGGATCACCTGCGCGATGACGATGTTCGAGTTGTCCCCGTCGGTGGCGACGACCGCGGCCATCGGCGTCGGCGATCCCGGCCTCCTCGAGGACGTCCACGTCCATCCCGTGCCCGACGACGAACCCACCCCGCCACGCGCCGAGCCGGCGCAGCGCCGTCTCGTCCTCGTCGACGCACGTCACGTCCCAGCCCTCTCCGGCGAGCTGCTTCGCGATCGACGAGCCAACGCGCCCACATCCCGACGATCACGGCCTTCACGACTCCAGCCGTCACCGTCTCACTCCTCGAGGACGCCGTCGGGGAACGCGACGACGAGCACCTCGCAGGGCGCGTTGCGCAGGACGTAGTCGACCGTCGGCGAGAAGAACCGCGACTGGCGTCGCCAGCGCGGCGCCGAGCCGAGCACGATCAGGTCGGCGCCGCGCGCCTTCGCCTCGTCGACGATCGCGTGCTCGATCGAGCGCGAGCCGGACGATGTCGGTGCTGCACCTCGACGCCGTTCTCGTTCCCGAGCAGCCGCGCCTCCTCGAGGGCGTCGTCGGCCCGCGGCCTGGACGTCGGGCGGCAGCGGCGCCCTCGAGCGGGAACCGGCGCGGGCACGCGCACCACCGTGATCGCCTCGACCTCGGTCGCGCGCCCCTCGGCGAGCGCGATCGCGGTCGCGACCATCTCCTCCCCGATCTCCCCGAGCTTCATCGGGACGAGGATCCGGCGATAGCCGGCGCCCATCGGCAGCGCGGCAAGCGGATCGACGTCGTCGAGCACGCCCCGGTCGTTCCACCAGCGCGTGCGCCCAGAAGACGCCGAGGCCGACGAGCAGCCAGATCGGGCCGGCGTAGCGCGCGCCCGGGTGGGTGACCATCGCCAGGACGAAGATCGCCAGCGTTAGAGGGATGCCCGACGAGCGCAGGGAGCGGCACGGTCGTGCCGCCGATCCGGACGTCGGGTCCGCTCCGGAACGGCCGGGGCAGGTCGGGCTCGGTCCGGCGCAGGCGGATCGACCGCCAGCCTGGGCGAGCGAGAACGCGACCAGCACGCCGAAGGAGTAGACGCTCGCGAGGAACGCGGCGTCGTCGCCGCCGAACACGCCGTTGAGGACGACGATCGCGATCGCGCCGAGCGCGATGCAGATGATCGCCTCGCTGGAGACGAGCGAGCGCCGCTCGAAGCGCCCGAGCTCGCGCGGCAGCATCCCGTGCTCGGCCATCGAGTGCGCGAGCCGGGTGCAGCCCGAGAGCCCGGTCGTCGGCCGCGCCGACGAGGATCGCGAACGCCCGAGATCCCGACGAGCGACGCGCAGCACGTCGACGACGGCCGACGGGCAGCTCGCCGTCGAGCGACGTGACGACGCCCGCGATCGGCGCCTGCAGCCACTCCTCCGCGAGCGCGCTCGTCCCGTCGGGCCCGGCCGGGAACGCGCTCACACCGATCGCCGCGATCACGACCGTGAGCGACGACGACGAGCCCGATCCCGCCGAACATCCCGCGCGGCAGGTCACGCGCGGGTGCTCGACCTCCTGCGCGTAGTTCGCGACCGTCTCGAGCCCGGTGTACGCGAGGAACCCGAGCGGGATCGCGAAGAGCACGTCGCCCCACCCCTGACCCGCCGCGAGCGCGAGGCCGTCGCCGAGCATCGCCCGGGTCGAGCAGGAAGCGCGACGCCGAGCACGACGATCAGCCCCTGGACGACGCAGGTCGAGCGCGGCGACGACGAACAGGCCGCTGTGCATGCGGGAGTGGCGGATCGAGCCGTGCGATCGCGATCGCCGGCGATCACGAACGCCGCCGCCGACGATGTCCCACGGCGACTCGCGCAGCTGTCCGACTGGATCGCGATCGCCGAGGTAGTGCGGCATGAAGAGCGCCGAGAGCGCGATCACGATCACGTAGTCGAGGAACAGCGCCCAGCCGGTGACGAACCCGACGAGGTCGTTGAAGGCGCGACGGGTGAAGGTCTCCGCGCCGCCGGTCTCGGGGATCGCCGTCGAGAGCTCGGCATAGGACAGCGCGACCAGCGAGGAACACGGCGCCCGTGCCGAGCAGGACGAGCGGCGTGAGCCCGAGCGCCGCCGCGACGACGATCCCCAGCGCGAAGTAGAGCGACGAGCCGATCTCGCCGTAGGCGACGGCGAACAGCTCCCGCGTCGCCGAGGACCCGCTCGAACCCGAGCACCTTGCGAGCCACGGCTACGGCCCCCGCTTCCGCTCGAGCGTGAGCCGCGCGGCGCCGAGAGCGACGAACAGGCCGCCGACGACGTACCCCGTCATGCCCCCGCCCTCCGAGACGGTGCGGACGAGCAGCGCCACCCCGAGGCCGATGAAGAGGCCCGAGAAGACGAACACCGCGCGGCGGTACCAGGTCACGCCGCCACCCCTTCGCGCGCGGCGGTCGACGAGCACGCGGCACGGCGCGTTGCGCATCACGCGGTCGACGGTGGCGCCGAACACGCCACGTCGCTGCGTCAGCCGCTTCCGCGGCGAGCCGAGGACGATGATCTCCACGTCGCGCCGCGCCGGCCTCGGCGACGATCTCGACCGACGCGCTGCGCCCGCGCACGAGCCGCGGGAGTGACACGGACGCCGTAGGTGTCGCCGAGCGCGACCGCCTCGTCGAGCTCATGGTTCGCCTGCTCCTCGAGCTCGCTCGAGCGGGCGCGTCGATCGGCAGCTCGAGCGGCACCTCGACCACGGTGAGGGCGATCACGCGCGCGCGCCGCTCCTTCGCGAGCCGCAGCGCGACGTCGAGCGCGTCGTCGGACGGCCTGCCGGGGACGACCGGGACGAGGATCCGGCGGTACTCCAGCGCGAGCGCAGCCCCAACCGCCGGCGGCGCCTTGACCGTCTCGCGCATTCCCGCGCCGACGACCCGCCTGCGGTAGGCCGAGTAGCCCACGAGGCCGGCGATCGTCCAGCCGAGCCCGACCCAGCGGGTGGCCGGGTTCTGCATCACGATCACGAGGAACGAGATCCCCGTCGCAATTCCGCCGAACACCGCGAACAGCGGCAGTCGACCCCCCGGAAGCGAAGGTTCGGACGCGCCCGGTAGACAGGCGTCTCGTCGAGTTGCGGCCGCCGTCATCGCGCAGACGCACGAGGGACGCGTGCGCGACGGTGAACGACAGCGTTGCACCGAGCGAGTACAGCGTGCCCACGAAGTTCACGTCACCCGGAGAGGATCATCGATCGGCGCGATTCCGGCGAAGACGAGACGAGCGAGAGCCACGGCGTCTTGAACTGTGGGTGGAGCCGCCGGAAGATCTCGGGCATCTGCCGGTAGCTCGCCATCGAGTAGGTGATCCGGGACGCGCCGATCACGCCGGCGTTCGTCGCGATGAAGAGGATCGTGGCGGCGAGGACGCCGACGTAGATCTCGAGCCCGGCCAGCGCCCAGCCCTCGATGCCCGAGGTTCGTCGACGAGACCGAGGATCGGGTCGTTCGCGTAGCCGCCCTCCTCCGGCGGCAGCGCGAGCAGGGTCGTGTACTCGCCGTCGACGAGCTTCACCGGCAGCGCGGAGAGCGCGATCGAGCGGCAAGCGTGAAGTAGATCGCGAACACCGCGAGCGCGACGAGCTTGTACGCGTTCGGCACGGTGCGCGACCGGATCGCGGGCCTCCTCCGCGAGGTTCGAGACCGTCTCGACGCCCGTGTAGGCCAGCATCGCCACCGGGATCGCGATCGCGAGGTTCGACCAGGTCGGCGCGACCCCCCAGTGGACGTTCGACGTCAGGATCGTCGGGGCTGAAGACGAGCAGCGAAGCCGATCACGACGAGCAGCACCTGGGTGGCGAAGTCGATCACGGCGAGCGTGATCGAGAGCTTCGCCGCCTCGTGCACGCCGACGATGTTGAGCGCGACGAGGACGACGATCACGATCGCGCCGCCGACGATGTCCCACGGGTTCGTCCGGAGCGGCTCCCAGAAGATCGAGAGGTAGTGCGGGACGAAGAACGCCGAGGTCGCGACGTGACGACGTAGACGAGCAGCTGTGCCCACGCCGGCGCCGAAGCTGACGAGCTCGTCGAATGCGTGCCGGGCGAAGCTCGACGAGCCGCCCGCCTCCGGGATAGCGCACCGTGCCCTCCGCGTAGGTGGCGGCGGTCGCGGCGAAGACGACGCCGGCGATCAGGAAGACGAGCGGGGTCAGGCCGAGCGCGTAGACCGCGGTGAGGCCGAGCGCGTAGTAGATCGAGGAGCCGACGTTGCCGTAGGCGGTCGCGAAGAGCGCGGGCGTCCCCAGGACGCGCTCGAGCTCGACCTCCTTCCTCCGCCGGCTACCGGCCACCGCGCGAGTCTAGAGGCACCCACGGGCGGCACGGAGCGTCAAGGCGCCCGTCAAGACTCGACGCCCGGTCGTTGGTCGACGCGTCAGGGATCGGACGCATGCCATGGCACGTGTCGTACACCTGAGGCATGTCCGATCTCCTGTTCCTCCTCCTCGTGCTCGCGGGCTTCGCTGTGCTCCGGCTCGCCGTCGCAGGGCTCGACCGGCTCGTCGGCCACGCCGAGAGCCCTGAGGAGCGCCGCGTGAGCGTCGGCGACGTCGTCGGGCTCGTGCTCGCAGTGGCCGTCCTCGGATACCTCGTCGTCGCCCTGCTGTTCCCCGAGCGGCTCGGATGAGCGCCTCCGGCTGGATCCAGCTCGCGCTGCTCGCCGGGATCACCGCTGGCGCTCGCGTACCCGCTCGGGCTGTACATCGCGCGGGTCTACGGCGACGGCCCGGCTCCGTTCGACCGGGTGCTCCTCCCCGTCGAGCGACTCGTCTACCGCGCGCTCGGCATCGACCCCGGCCGCCAGCAGCGCTGGACGGCCTACACGCTCGTCGGTGCTCGCGTTCAGCCTGGTCTCCGTGCTGGGGCTGTACGCGCTGCAGCGCGTCCAGGGCAGCCTCCCGCTGAACCCGACCGACGTCGGTGCGGTGCCCCCCGCGCTCGCCTTCAACACGGCGATCAGCTTCGTCACGAACACGAACTGGCAGAACTACGCCGGCGAGTCGACGATGAGCCACCTCACCCAGATGACGGGCCTGGCGGTGCAGAACTTCGTCTCGGCCGCCGTCGGGATCGCCGTGGCGATCGCGCTCGTGCGCGGGCTCACGCGCACCCGGCGTGAGGAGCTCGGCAACTTCTGGGTCGACCTCACCCGCGCGGTGACGCGGATCCTCGCGCCGATCGCGCTCGTGCTCGCGCGTCGTGCTCGTCGCCCTCGGCACCGTGCAGAACCTCTCGGGGAACCGCGAGCGTCGCGACGGTCGCCGGTGCGACGCAGTCGATCCCGGGCGGCGCCGGTGGCGAGCCAGGAGGCGATCAAGGAGCTCGGGACGAACGGTGGCGGCTTCTACAACGCCAACTCGGCGCACCCGTTCGAGAACCCCAACGCGATCTCGAACCTCCTCCAGATGACTGGCGATCCTCGTGATCCCGTTCGCCCTCGCCTTCGCCTTCGGCCGGCTCGTCGGCGACCGACGGCAGGGCCTCGCCGTCCTGGGTGCGATGCTCGTCCTCTGGGCCGGCTCGGCGTTCCTGGCCGCCCACTTCGAGGAGGGCGGGCAACCCGAGCCTCCAGGCGCTCGGCGTGCCGGGCGCGAACATGGAGGGCAAGGAGGTTCGCTTCGGCGCGGCCGTCAGCGGCATCTACGCCGCGACGACGACCGGTACGTCGACCGGCGCGGTGATCTCCTCCCACGACAGCTTCACGCCGCTCGGCGGCGCCGTGCCGATGGTGAACATGATGCTCGGCGAGGTGAGCCCCGGCGGCGTCGGCGCGGGTCTCTACGGGATGCTCGTGTTCGCGATCCTCGCGGTCTTCATCGCCGGGCTGATGGTCGGCCGGACGCCCGAGTACCTCGGCAAGCGGATCGGTGCGACCGAGATGAAGCTCGTCTCGCTGGCGATCCTGACCGTGCCCACGATCATCCTCGTGTTCACCGGGATCGCCGTGCTCCTCCCCACGGTGAACGACGTCTCGATCCTCAACCCCGGGCCTCACGGCCTCTCCGAGGTCGTCTACGCGTACGCCTCGGCCTCGAACAACAACGGCTCGGCGTTCGGCGGCCTGACCGGCAACACCGACTGGTTCAACACGACGCTCGGGCTCGCGATGCTCTTCGGGCGCTTCGTGACCATCGCCCTCGTGCTCGCGCTCGCCGGCTCGCTCGTGCGCAAGCAGCACGTGCCCGCGACGTCGGGGACGTTCCCGACCGGCACCGGCGCTCTTCGCCGGCCTGCTCGTCGGCACCGTCCTGCTCGTCGTCGGCCTCACCTTCATCCCCGTCCTCGCCCTCGGGCCGATCCTGGAGCACCTGAGCCTGTGAAGGCCCCGACCTCCCTCTTCGATCCGCAGATCGCGGCCGCGGCGCGCGGGCGACTCGCTGAGGAAGCTCGATCCGCGCCTGATGCTGCGCAACCCGGTGATGTTCATCGTCGAGCTCGGCAGCGTCCTCGTGACCGTGCTCTTCTTCGTCGAGCTCGGCGACGCGAGCCGCCAGGAGAGCGTCTTCACGGGCCTGATCGCGCTGTGGCTCTGGTTCACCGTCCTCTTCGCGAACTTCGCCGAGGCGATGGCCGAGGGGCGCGGCAAGGCCCAGGCGGCGACGCTGCGTCGCTCGCGCGCCGAGACGACGGCCAACCGGCGGCTGCCCGACGGCACGCATCGAGGTCGTCCCGGCATCGGCGCTGCGTCCCGGCGACCAGGTCGTCGTCGACCGCCGGCGAGGTGATCCCCGCCGACGGCGACGTCGTCGAGGGGATCGCGACGGTCGACGAGTCCGCCATCACCGGCGAGTCGGCGCCCGTGATCCGCGAGTCGGGCGGCGATCGCTCGGCCGTCACCGGCGGCACGCGCGTCCTCTCCGACGAGATCGTGGTCCTCGTGACGTCGAAGCCCGGCGAGAGCTTCGTCGACCGCATGATCGCGCTCGTCGAGGGCGCGTCACGGCAGAAGACGCCGAACGAGATCGCGCTCGACATCCTGCTCGCCAGCCTCACGATCGTCTTCCTCGTGGCCGTCGTGACGCTCCAGCCGATCGCGATCTACTCCGACGCGCGACAGCCGCTCGACGGTGCTCGTGGCGCTCCTCGTCTGCCTGATCCCCACCACCATCGGCGCGCTCCTCTCGGCGATCGGCATCGCGGGCATGGATCGGCTCGTCCAGCGCAACGTGCTCGCCCTGAGCGGCCGCGCCGTCGAGGCCGCCGGCGACTGCTCGACCCTGCTGCTCGACAAGACCGGCACGATCACGCTCGGCAACCGCCAGGCCGCGGACTTCATCCCCGCCCCGGGGGTGAGCGAGGAGCAGCTCGCCGAGGCGGCCCAGCTCGCGAGCCTCGCCGACGAGACCCCCGAAGGGCGCTCGATCGTCGTGCTCGCCAAGGAGCGCTTCGACCTCCGCGGACGCGAGCTGCACGACGCCGTCCTCGTCCCGTTCACGGCGCAGACACGGATGAGCGGCGTCGACGTCGACGGCCGCTCGATCCGCAAGGGCGCGGCCGACGCCGTGCGCCGCTGGGTCGAGGAGCAGGGCGGCTCGCTGTCCGCCGAGGTCGGCGACCGCCGTCGACTCGATCGCGTCCTCGGGCGGGACCCCGCTCGTCGTCGCCGAGACGGGGCGCGTGCTCGGGGTCGTCCACCTCAAGGACGTCGTCAAGGAAGGCATCCGCGAGCGCTTCGCGGAGCTGCGCGCGATGGGCATCCGCACCGTGATGATCACCGGCGACAACCCGCTCACCGCGAAGGCGATCGCCGAGGAGGCCGGCGTCGACGACTACCTGGCCGAGGCGACGCCCGAGGACAAGATGGCGCTGATCAAGCGCGAGCAGGAGGGCGGCCACCTCGTCGCGATGACGGGGGACGGCACCAACGACGCGCCGGCGCTCGCCCAGGCCGACGTCGGCGTCGCGATGAACACCGGCACCCAGGCCGCCAAGGAGGCCGGGAACATGGTCGACCTCGACTCGAACCCGACGAAGCTGATCGAGATCGTCGAGATCGGCAAGCAGCTGCTGATCACGCGCGGCTCGCTGACCACGTTCTCGATCGCGAACGACGTCGCGAAGTACTTCGCGATCATCCCGGCGATGTTCGCGGGTGCGTTCCCCGTCCTCGACCGCCTCAACGTGATGGACCTCGGGAGCTCGCGCACGGCGATCCTCTCGGCCGTGATCTTCAACGCGCTCGTGATCGTCTTCCTCATCCCGCTCGCCCTCCGAGGCGTGCGCTACCGCGCCGTCGGCGCCGCCGCGCTCCTGCGGCGCAACCTCCTGATCTACGGCCTCGGCGGCATCGTCGCGCCGTTCGTCGGGATCAAGGCCATCGACCTCGTCCTCGTCGGAATGGGGATGTCCTGACATGCGCAAGCAGCTCCTGCCCGGCCGCTCGTCGCGTTCGTCGTGCTCACGCTCCTCTGCGGGGTCGTGTACCCGCTCGTCGTCACCGGGATCGCGCAGGTCGCGCTCTCCGGGCCAGGCCGACGGCTCGCTCGTCGAGCGCGACGGCACGGTCGTCGGCTCGTCGCTCATCGGCCAGCAGTTCACGGGCGCGCAGTGGTTCCACCCACGCCCGTCCGCCGCCGGCGACGGCTACGACGCCCTCGCCTCGGCAGCCGTCGAACCTCGGCCCGTCCAACCCCGACCTGATCGACGCCGTCTCCGAGCGGATCCGCGCCTACCGGGCGGAGAACGGGCTCGCCGCCGACGCGGACGTCCCACCCGACGCCGTGACCTCCTCCGGCTCGGGCCTCGACCCCCACATCTCGCCGGCGAACGCCCGCCTGCAGGCACCGCGGGTCGCCCGGCGCGCGCGGCCTCGACCCGCAGCGTCGTGCTCGCTCTCGTCGACGAGCACACCGACGGACGGGCGCTCGGCGTGCTCGGCGAGCCGACGGTGAACGTGCTCGAGCTCAACCTCGCGCTCGACGCGGCGCGCTAGTTCCGGTACGGGCTTCCCGTGATGGGACGAGGGACGCTCCGCGTGTACCTCGGTGCCGCCCCCGGCGTCGGCAAGACCTTCGCCATGCTCGGCGAGGGTCAGCGGCGCCGCGACCGCGGCACCGACGTCGTCGTGGCGCTCGTCGAGACGCACGGCCGGGCGAACACCGCCGAGCAGATCGGCGATCTCGAGGTCGTCCCGCGCCGCGTGCTCGTCCCACCGCGGCGCCGACTTCGAGGAGATGGACGTCGACGCCGTCCTCGCCCGCGCTCCGGCGGTGGCGCTCGTCGACGAGTACGCCCACACGAACGTCCCGGGCTCGCGCAACGAGAAGCGCTGGCAGGACGTCGAGGAGCTGCTCGACGCGGGGATCGACGTGATCACGACGGTCAACATCCAGCACCTCGAGTCGCTCAACGACGTCGTCGAGCGGATCACCGGCGTCGAAGCAGCGCGAGACGATCCCGGACGAGATCGTCCGTCGCGCCGACCAGATCGAGCTCGTCGACATGACGCCCGGAGGCGCTCCGGCGCCGCATGGCGCACGGCAACGTCTACCCGGCCGAGCGGATCGACGCCGCGCTCGGCAACTACTTCCGCGAGGGCAACCTCGGCGCGCTGCGCGAGCTCGCCCTGCTCTGGGTCGCCGACCGCGTCGACGAGGCGCTGCAGGAGTACCGCGAGCGGCACGGGATCGACCGCCCGTGGGAGACGCGCGAGCGCGTGCTCGTCGCGCTCACCGGCGCGGCCGACGGCGACCGCCTCATCCGTCGGGCCGCGCGGATGGCCGCGCGCGCGCGCGGCGACCTCGTCGCGCGTCCACGTCCGCTCCCAGGACGGGCTCGACGCCGGCTCCGACGACGGGCCTCGGGCAGCAGCGGGCGCTGGTCGAGCAGCTCGGCGGCGTCTACCGCGAGTTCGTCGGCGAGGACGTCGGCGAGGCGCTCGTCTCCGCGGCGCGGTCGCTCAACGCCACGCAGATCGTGCTCGGCGCAACGCGACGCTCGCGCTGGAGCGAGCTCACGCGGGGCTCCGTGATCAACCGGGTGATCCGCGAGTCCGGCGTGGGCATCGACGTCCACGTGATCAGCATCCCGGCGGCCGAGGACGACCGCGATCCGGACCCGTCGTGGTCCAGCGACGTCCGCGGCCGAGCGTCCTTCCGGCCCGGCGCCAGCTCGTCGGTCTCGGCGTCGCCGCCGTGCTGCTCGCGGCTGCTCGGCGTCGCCCTGACCCACCTCCGCGACGACGTTCGGCCTCCCGAGCGTCCTGCTCCTCTTCCTGCTCGCCGTCGTGCGTCGTCGCCGCCGTCGGAGGGCTCTGGGTCGCGCTCGCCGCCGCGGTCGCGGCGTTCCTGATCGTCAACTGGTACTTCACGCCTCCGCTCTACACGTTCACGATCGCCGAGACCGAGCACCTGCTCGCGCTGTTCGTGTTCCTCGCCGTGGCGACGATCGTGAGCCTGTTCGTCTCGCTCGCCTCGCGACGCGCGGCGGACGGTCAGCGCGCCCGCGCCGAGGCGCAGCTGCTGGGCGTCCCTCGCGGGGACATCGTCCACGCGAGGCGCTCCTCGACCGCGTCCGCGTCTGCGTTCGGACTCGCGCGGCGGTCACGCTCTGGCACCGCGACGCGACGACGTGGCTGGCGGAGATGAGCGCCGGCGAGCCGGCCCCGCTCGCCGGCGAGCAGCTCGAGGTCGACGACGATCACGCTCCTGACGCTCGACCGGGGACGCGATCCGTGCGGACGACCGGCCTCTCCTCGCGGCGTTCGCCCGCGAGCTCGGATCGTCCCTGCACATGGAGGAGCTCGAGGCGGACGCGTCGACGGCCGAGCCCCTCGCCGCCGCGAACGAGCTGCGGACTGCGATCCTGTCGGCGGTGTCGCACGACCTCCGCACGCCGCTCGCCGGGATCAAGGCCTCGGTCACGTCGCTCCTCGCGCGACGACGTGCGTCTGGCCCGAGCCGAGCGACAGGAGTTCCTCGCAGGCGATCGACGAGGACGCCGACCGGCTCGACGCGCTCGTCGCGCAACCTGCTCGACATGAGCCGCCTGCAGACGGGCTCGCTCGAGGTCGACACGCTGCCCGTCGGGCTCGAGGAGGTCGTCCCCGCTCGCGCTGCGCAGCATCGGCTCGACGGCCGACGGGGTGCCGATCGACGTCGCCGACGACCTGCCCGCGCGTGCTCGCCGACCCCGGGCTCCTCGAGCGCGCCGTTCGCGAACGTCGTCGCGAACGCGATCCGGCACGGCGCCGGCTCACCGGTGCGCGTCACCGCCGGACGCGCCGGCGACGACGATCGACCTGCGCGTCAGCGACGAGGGCGCCGGGCGTCGCCGCCGGCCGACCGGGAGTCGGTCTTCCGCCCGTTCCAGCGGCTCGGCGACGCACCCGACGGCGAGGGGGTCGGCCTCGGCCTCGCCGTCGCGCGCGGCTTCGTCGAGGCGATGGGCGGGTCGATCGAGCTCGAGGACACGCCCGGTGGTGGGCTGACCGTCGTGCTGCGCCTCGAGGAGGCCGTGCCATGACCCGCATCCTCGTGGTCGAGGACGAGCCGCAGATGCTGCGCGCGCTCGCAGCCAACCTCCGAGCCCGCGGATACGACGTCGACCTCGCCGGATCGGGCGAGGCCGCCCTGACGCTCGTGGCACGCCACCATCCCGACCTGGTGCTGCTCGACCTGGGGCTCCCCGGAATGGACGGCCTCGAGGTCGTGCGCGGGATCCGCGGATGGTCGCACACCCCCGTGATCGTCGTGTCAGCGCGACACGAGGAGCGCGCGAAGGTCGCGGCGCTCGACGCGGGCGCCGACGACTACGTCACGAAGCCGTTCGGGATGGACGAGCTGCTCGCCCGCGTCCGGGCGGCCCTGCGGCGCGCCGGCCCGAGCGAGGAGGAGGCCGTCGTCACGACCGATGCGTTCACCGTCGACCTCTCGGTCAAGCAGGTCACGCGCGACGGGCGAGCCGGTGCGCCTCACGCCGACCGAGTGGGCGATCGTCGAGATCCTCGTCCGCAACCCCGGACGCCTGGTCTCGCAGCGCCAGCTGCTCAAGGAGGTCTGGGGCCCGCAGTACGAGACCGAGACGAACTACCTCCGCGTCTACCTGGCGCAGATCCGACAGAAGCTCGAGCGCGACCCCTCGCGGCCGCAGCACTTCCTCACCGAGCCGCGCATGGGATACCGCTTCGTTCCCTGATCCGCGCTGCGATCCTGGCGCTTCTGGCCGGCCGTCGGCCGGCCAGAAGCGCCAGAGCCGCAGGCTCAGCCGTGGATCGAGACGATGATCGGGATGATCAGGATCGCGACGATGTTCGCGATCTTGATCATGGGGTTGATCGCCGGACCGGCGGTGTCCTTGTACGGGTCACCGACCGTGTCGCCCGTGACGGCGGCGGCGTGGGCCTCCGAGCCCTTGCCTCCGTAGGCGCCGTCCTCGATCAGCTTCTTCGCGTTGTCCCAGGCGCCGCCGCCCGAGGTCATCGCGATCGCGAGGAAGAGGCCGGTCACGATCGTGCCGATCAGCAGACCGCCGAGCATCTCGGGCTTGAGGATCCCGACGACGATCGGGAAGGCGACCGGGATCAGCGCGGGCGCGAGCATGCTCTTGATCGCCGAGCCCGTCACGATCGAGATCGACGTCGCGTAGTCCGGCAGGGACGTCCCCTCCATGATGCCCGGATCCTCGCGGAACTGGCGCCTGACCTCCTCGACCACCTCGCCGCCGACGCGGCCGACAGCCGTCATCGCGAGCGACGCGAACAGGAAGGGCATCAGCCCGCCGATGAAGAGACCGGCGATCACCCAGGGATCGTCGAGGCTGAAGGTCACGTCGAGGCCCTTGTCGGCGAGACCCCGGGTGTACTCGTCGAACAGGATCAGCGCGGCGAGACCGGCCGAGCCGATCGCGTAGCCCTTGGTGACGGCCTTCGTCGTGTTGCCGACCGCATCGAGCGGGTCGGTCACGCCGCGGACCGACTCGGGCATGTCCGCCATCTCGGCGATGCCGCCCGCGTTGTCGGTGACGGGGCCGTACGCGTCGAGCGCGACGATCAGCCCGGTCATCGAGAGCTGCGCCATCACGGCGACCCCGATGCCGTAGATCGACTCGCCCGCCGCGTAGTAGGCGCCGATCACGCCGGCCGCGATCACGAGCACGGGGAAGGCCGTCGCCTGCATGCCGTAGGCAAGGCCCGCGATGATGTTCGTCGCGTGGCCGGTCTGCGAGGCCTCGGCGATCTTCTTCACGGGATGCCAGCGCGAGCCGGTGTAGTACTCCGTGATCGCGACCAGCAGGAACGTGATCGCGAGCCCGATGAGCGCCGGCAGGTAGAGCTCGGCGAACGAGAACGTGTCGCCCTCGAAGGCCTTCGTGACCGGGATGAACCCGATCGCGGAGAGGATCGTGGCGACGATCACGCTCATGTAGAGCGCGTTGATGATGGCGTTCTCGCCCCTGCCGACCCGGGCGAAGAACGTTCCGATCACGGAGGCGAGGATCGAGATGCCGCCGATCGCGAGGGGGTAGAGCCAGAGCTCGGCAGCCGGGTAGGCCGTACCGAGGAGCATCACCGCGACGGCCGTGACGGCATACGTCTCGAAGAGGTCGGCGGCCATGCCGGCGCAGTCGCCGACGTTGTCGCCGACGTTGTCCGCGATCACCGCGGGGTTCCGCGGATCGTCCTCGGGGATCCCGGCCTCGATCTTGCCGACCAGGTCGGCGCCGACGTCGGCCGCCTTCGTGAAGATCCCGCCGCCGAGCCGGGCGAACACGGAGATCAGCGAGCCACCGAAGGCAAGCCCGATGAGGTCGTCGACCGCGGACTCCGGCGTGTTGCCGATGACGTCCGTGAGGATCCAGTAGTAGCCGGCGACCCCGAAGAGGCCGAGGCCGACGACGAGGAGCCCCGTCACCGAGCCGGCGCGGAACGCGACCTTGAACGCCGGGGCGACGCCCTCGCGGGCGGCCTCCGCCGTGCGCACGTTCGACCGCACGGCGACGTTCATGCCGATGAAGCCTGCGGCGGCGGACAGGACGGCGCCGACGACGAAGCCGATCGCGGTCCCCCAGCCGAGCTCGCCGTAGAAGCCGATCGCGAGGAACGGGACGACTGCGACCATCGCGATCGTCGTGTACTGCTTCTTGAGGTACGCCGCTGCGCCCTCCTGCACGGCGCGAGAGATCGACTGCATCTTCTCGTTGCCCGCGGGCTGGGACAGGAGCCAGAACGTCAGATAGAGGCCGAACGCGATCGCGACGCCGGCACAGACGAGCGCGAAGAGCACGGCATGGTCGACAAAGAAGTCCATCAATCCTCCGGGAGAAGCCTCACAAAGTTGCGCCGAATTCGCGTCGGCGCGCGCCATTGTCTATCACAATCTGCGGCTGTCCCCCACCCGAACCGGCCGCGCGCGCAGGCGCGCGGGCCCGGCGGGCCGGGCGGCGCGGGTCAGGCGGGGACGTCGGCGGGCGAGCGCAGCACGAGGTCGCGATAGATCGTCGCGAGGTCGTCTCCCTCGCCGAACCGGGCGATCTGGCGCTCGGCGGCGTTGCGCTCGGGCAGCGCGGATCAGGTCGGCCGCGCCGAGCTCCTCGGCGACGGGGGCGACCCACTCGATCAGGCGCTCGATCCGGGCTCGCGCGGGGAGCACGTCGCCGCGCTCCAGATCGATCAGCTCGCCGGAGAGGCCGTACCGGATCGCCCTCCACAGGTTCTCCTCGAGGAGGCGATGTGGCTGGAGCGCGAGCGGCTCGCCCTCGTCGTGCGCCCGCGCGACCCGCGCCACGAGGGAGACCGCGAGCGCCGTCAGCGCCTGCGCCTCGCCCGACGTCCGGCTGCGCGTCGCAGATCCGGATCTCGACGGTGGGGAAGCCGAGATGCGGGCGGATGCTCCACCACAGCTGCGTGTGCTCGTCGATCGAGCCCGTCTCGTAGAGGAAGCGGACGTAACGCTCGTAGTCGTCCCAGCCGGCGAACGTGTCCGGGATGCCGCAGCGCGGGAAGAACCGCGTGAAGATCTGCGTGCGCGCGGAGTGGAGGCCCGTGTTGACGCCCTCGGCGAACGGCGAGCTCGCCGAGAGCGCGAGCAGCTCCGGCAGCCAGTTGCGGACGCCGTCGACGACGGCGATCGCCCGGTCGGCGCCGCGGATCCCGACGTGGACGTGGAGCCCGAAGGTGTTGTTCTTCCAGACGACGTAGCGGAGGAGCTCGTCGTTGCGCCGGTAGTGCGGCGTGTCGATGATCCGCTGGTCCTTCCAGTCGGCCCACGGATGCGAGCCGGTCGTCCCGAGCGCGATCCCGAGAGCGCCGGCGGACTCGAGCAGCTGCGCCCGACGCTCCGGCGAGGGCCGCGACTGCCTCGACGACGCTCGACCGGCGGCCCGTCTTGATCTCGATCTCCGAGGCGATCAGCTCGCCCGCGACGTTGTCGGCGAGCGCGGTCTCGTCGATCAGCCGCGCGGAGCTCCTCGTACCGGTTGACCATGTCGAGGCTCTCCGGATCGAGCAGCGCGAACTCCTCCTCCACGGACACGGTGAAGTCGGCTCCCTCGTCGAAGCGCTCACGCGCTTCGCGGAGGAGCTGGTCGTAGCCGATCGTCTGTGAGTCGCCCATCGCGCCCGGAAGGCTAGCCCATCCTTCAATTCGGAAAGCGGCGCAGCGAACGCCACCCGCGGCGCGCCGCCTCCATCGGCTTCCCGCGTCAGCCGCTGCGCTCGGTGGGTGGGGCGGCGATCTCGAGCAGCGTCCGTGCGACGCCCGCCCAGCTCCAGCGCTCGACGACAGCCCGACGGACGCCTGTCCGCACGGTGGCCCGGTCGCCGCCGTCGAGCGCGAGCAGGCGACCGAGCCGTGCGCGCAGGTCGTCGGCGTCTCCCGAGGCGAACGCCGCCATCCCCCGCAGCCGCTCGGGCAACGACGACTCGAGCCCGGCGGCGACCTCGGCGAGGCCTGAGTGGAACGCCACGAGCGGCGGGCAGCCCGCCGAGGCCGCCTCGGCGGCGACCATCCCGAACGCCTCGGGGAAGATGCTCGGGACGACGGCGGCGTCGGCGAGCGCGAGCAGGTGGCGGAGGTGGCGATGCTCGAGCGGCCCCGTGAACAGCGCCCGGAGCCCGAGCCTGGCAGCCTGCTCCTCGAGCGACGCCCGCTCGGGGCCGAAGCCGACGACCACCACCCGTGCGTCGAGCCCCACCATCGCCTCGAGCAGGAGATCCACGCCCTTCTGCGGGATCAGCTTCCCGAAGTAGACGACGGTGGACGCGTCGCCCGCGAGGAACGCCTCGAGCCGGGCCGCGTTCCCGTCGTCGGGCTGGCGCTCCGCCGCGTTGCCGGGGTTGGGCGCGTCGCGTTCCGCCTCGGCGAGCAGGCCGGCGAGCGCGGCGTCGCGTGCCTCCGGGACCCACTCGTCGACGTCGACTCCGGGCGGGACCTCGTGCACGTGCTCGACGTGACCGCAGACCTCCTCGAGCACGAGGCGGACGTGCGCGGAGCCGACGAACGTCGCGCTCGCACCCTCGAGCGCCTGCCTGCCCCACGCCGACAGGCCGGGGTCGCCGCGCATCGCGTACTCCAGCTCGGAGCCGTGCGCCTTCACCGCGTACCTCGCCCCGCTCGCAGCCCCGACCGGGCCGCCGAGGAGCACGTGGTTCGTGAAGACGAGATCGGCGGGGAGCAGCGACCGGATCGCGGCCGCGTTCGCGTCGACCCACCGCTCGAGCTCCTCCTGTGAGCACTCCCGAGGCGTCGCACGTCGTACCCCTCGTACCGGTCGAGGACGAACACGGGCAGCAGCCCTCCGACGTCGGGCCTGACCGTGCGCGCACCGCCCAGGTCGAAGCGTTCGGGGTGCGGCTCCTGGCTGAGCACGACGACGTCGTGCCCCGCGCGCGACCACTCGCGCGCGAGCTGTCTGCGTGTAGACGTTCGAGCCGGTGCCGCCCAGCAGGTACCCGTGCCAGAGGAGGATCCGCATGGTGGGCACCGTACCCGGGCGCTTCTCGCTTGCGCGAGAAGCGCCAGTGAAGAGCAGGTCCGCGGGGAGCTCACCGGAACTGTCCCGCGTCAGCGCGGCAGACAGAGGCCGGTCCTCGCCCCAGTGGCACTTCTCGCGCAGCGAGGAGTGCCTAAGCGAGGTGGAAGTAGAGCGCGTAGAGCAGCTCGACGGCAGGGTTCGAGGTGTGCACCTGCACGTCCGACGGGCGTGTCGAGCAGCGCCGGCGAGTAGTTGAAGATGATCTTGACGCCGGCGTTGACGAGTCGATCGGCTGCCTCCTGCGCGGCCTCGGCGGGCACGGCGATCACGCCGACGACGATGCTGCGGTCGCGGACGATGTCGTCGACGTCGTCGGGCGGCGAGACCGACGACGCCGCCGATGCGCGTCCCGATCTTCGCCGGATCGCTGTCGAAGCACGGCCGCGATGCGTGATCCCGTGCTCCGCGAAGATCGGCGAGCTCGCGATCGCGCCGCCGAGGCGACCCGGCGCCGAACGAGCGCGACGTTGTGCTGCCCCTGCGTCCGGAGGATCCTGCGGATCTCGCACGAGCAGCGAGTCGATGGAGTACCCGACGCCGCGCTTGCCGAACTTGCCGAACGCCGAGAGGTCGCGCCGGATCTGCGTCGCGTTGATGTTCGTGTACTCCGCGATCTCCTGCGAGGAGATCCGGTCCTTGCCCATCTTCTTCGCCTGGGTGAGGACCTGGAGGTAGCGGCTCAGGCGCGCCGCGACACCGAGGTTGAGTCGCTCAGACACCGGTCGATGCTCCTCGTGATCATCGACATCGCGCACATTGTGCCGACGGTCGGCACCTGACGTGCGCCGGCCAGCCGTCACCGCGCGATCGGCGCGCGCGCGCGGAGAACCGTCGCTCAGGACGCGAGCGCGGCTCGCAGCAGCGCGTCGAGCCGGTCGACGAAGTACGTGAACGCCGCATCCCCGTCGACCTCGACGACGGGGAGGCGCTCGCGGTACGCCGCCTCGAGCTCCGCGATCGCCGTCGATGTCGACCGTCTCGAGCCGGACACGTCGCACGCGGCGCAGACCTCGCACGACCTCGAGAGCGCCGCCTCGCACAGGTGGCAGCCCGGCGGCGACGTAGACGACGACGCGAGCCTGGCGCGCCGGCACGGCTCCGGCGCCGCCATCTACGGGTAGAGGCCGCGGATCGTCGTCGCCTCGGCGACGCGCTGCACGGCGAGCCCGTAGGCGGCGACGCGCATGCTCGTCCCGAACCGCTCGCGCGTCGACCAGGTCTCCTCGAAGGCGCGCACGACGATGTCGTTGAGCTTCGCGTTGACCTCGTACTCCTTCCAGAAGTACTCCTGGAGCCCCTGCACCCACTCGAAGTAGGAGACGACGACGCCGCCGGCGTTCGCGAGCACGTCGGGGAGGACGAGGATGCCGCGATCCTCGAGGATCGCGTCGGCCTCGGGCGTGGTCGGCCCGTTCGCGCCCTCGCAGACCATCTTCGCCCGGACGCGCGGCGCGTTCTCGGCCGTGATCACCTGCTCGAGCGCGCACGGCACGAGCACGTCGCACTCGAGCTCGATGCAGCTCGTCGTTCGTGATCTCCTCCGCGCCGGGGAGCCCGCGAGCGACTCCGTGCTCGGCCTTGTGCGCGATCGCGGCCGCGACGTCGATGCCGTACGGGTTGCGGACGCCGCCGGTCGAGTCGGAGACCGCGACGACCCGCACACCCTCGTCCGCGAGGAGCCGGGCGAGGTTGCGAGCCGACGTTGCCGAAGCCCTGGATCGCGACGCGCGTGTCCGGGAACCGCCGCCCGTCCTTCTGCAGGGCGGTCCGGATGCAGTAGAGCGCGCCGCGCGCGGTCGCCTCGTCGCGGCCGACCGAGCCGCCGAGCGAGAGCGGCTTGCCCGTGACGACGCCGAGCACCGAGTGGCCGACGTTCATCGAGTACGTGTCGAAGATCCACGCCATCACCTGGGCGTCGGTGCCGACGTCGGGAGCCGGGATGTCCTTCTCGGGCCCGATCTCGTTGATGATCTCCGTCGTGTAGCGGCGCGTCAGCCGCTCGAGCTCGCCGGCGGAGAGCAGCTTCGGGTCGCAGACGACGCCGCCCTTCGCGCCGCCGAACGGCAGCGCCATCAGCGCGCACTTCCACGTCATCCACATCGCCAGCGCCTTGACCTCGTCCTGCGTGACGTCCGGGTGGTAGCGGATGCCGCCCTTGGCGGGGCCGCGCGTCATGTTGTGGACGACGCGGTAGCCCGTCGAACACCCGCACCGAGCCGTCGTCCATCTCGACGGGCACCGAGACCTCGACGGTCTTCTTGCAGTCGGAGAGGACGCGGATCAGGTTCGGGTCGACGCCGAAGGTCTCGCCGACGCGGCGCAGCTGCGCCCGGGCGATGCTCGAACGGGTTCTCGCGGAGGTGCGTCGCCGTGGCTCGACCACGGCTCATGCGCTGGCGTCCTTCGTCGCTCACGTCGGCGGACTATAGCCGTACGCCCGATGGGCGACGCAGGTTGGGCACACCCCGGGCGTCCAGCCACGGACGGGAGACGGCAGCGCCCGCACCACACGGCGAGCACCTACCGGACGCGGAACGGGACGTCGACCAGCGTCGGCTCGCCGCCGCCGACCGGGCGTCCCGATGAGCCGCAGCGCGTACGCGCCCGGCGGCAGGACGCCGCCCCGCGGCCCGCGCCCCGTGACCCCGATCGCGTACCGCCCCGGCAGCAGGTCGCGGAGCCGCACGAGCGTCCCGATGCGTCCGCGCGCCGCGCCAGAGATCGACCTCGAGCGTCTCGACCGGCAGGAGCTGCGGCCGCTCGGCCGAGCCGTCGACGCGCCCGGCGACGAAGGTGAGGACGGCCGGCTCGTGGTCGTCGGGCGCGAACGTCGCGCTCGGAGAGCGACGCGGCCGAGATCGACGGGCGCGCGTCACCGGGCACGGCGATCGTCCACGGCACCCGCAGCGTCCCACCGCCGACGGACGCCCGACGCGGATCGCACCGCTGATCGCCGACGGCGGATCCGGCAGCGACGCCGGCGACGACGGTGAGCTGTCACGACCTTCGAGCGCTCCGGCCGGCAGGGAGAGCGCCGGTGCGCGAGAGCGCCACGGTGACCCCGGCTGCGCGCTCGACGGGCTCGAGCCGGACGGCGAGCGGGCGGCGCGAGACGTTCCGGAAGGTGACGGTCCGCGCTGCCGGTCGACGTCCCGGCCCGAGCGCCTCGACGCCGACCAGCGGGCAGGTCGGCGACGAGCTCGACCGACGACGACGCCTGAAGGATCGACCACGCCGACTCCGGCCGCCGGTGCAGGCCGCGCGTCGCGTCGAGCCGGCGACGAGCGCCCCCCGCAGGCCCGCGGCGTCGAGATCGGGTCGTGCGTCGGCGAGCAGCGCCGCCGCACCCGCGACGAGCGGCCGCGGAGGCGCTGGTGCCGCTGATCGTCCCGTAGCGGGCGGCGCCGTCCTGCGTCCGCCCGGGCTCGGAGGTCACGAGCCCGACGCCCGGTGCGGCGCAGCTCGGGCTTCGGCGCCGCCGTCGAGGCCGAGCCCCGTCGACGAGAACGGCGCCGGCGCGCCGCGCTCGTCGTTCTCGCCGGTCGACGCCGCACCGACCGAGAGCTCGACCGGGATCGCCGGCGGCGAGCGTCGTCCGGACCTCGTCGGCGACCGCCGCGGTCGAGCCCGAGGATCGGCACCTCGACCGGCTCGTCGACCCCGAGCGACCCGGCCGGCACCGGGCCGTCGACGATCACGGCCCGCGCGCCGGCCGCGGCGAGCTCGCGGACGATCTCGGGCGACGTCGGGCCGGCGCGGCAGCAGCACGGCGGCGCCCGCCGACGCGGCTGTACCCGTCCGTCGAACAGCCGCTCGAGCGGGTCCGCCCGCGTCCACCGCGACGCGGCCCGCTCGGCGCGAGCGCGACGACCGGGGCCTGCACGGTCGCGCGTCGGCGCGAGCGCGCCGCCGAGCGGCTGCGGCGCCGGAGAGGAGCACGCGCAGCCCCGCGCGCAGGAGCACGTGCACCGGTCGGGCACCGCGCGCCGCGCGTCGATCGCGCCGACGGCGAGCGCGGCCGGCGCGCCGCCCGGAGCGCCGATGCTGCCGTAGCCCGGCCCGGCAGGGCCGTCGTTGCCGGCCGGGGCGACGACGAGCGTGTCGAGCGCGACGGCACCCGCCGCCGCGCGCGGCGAGCGGGCCGTCCGCGAAGGAGGCGAACGGCTCGACGAGGCCGACGAGCGCGATCCGGGCCGCGTCGTGCGCGTCGCCGTCGTCGTTCGGGTCGACGGCGGCCTCGAGCCCCGCGAGGATCTGGTCGGTGCGGCCGTAGACCGAGACGCCCCCGCTCGCGTCGGGCTGCCAGCCGGCGACGCGGATCGGCAGGAGGCTCGCGCCGGGCGCCACGCCGTGGAGGCCGGCCGGGCCCGTCCCGAGCCCGACGACGAGGCCCGCGAGCTCGGTGCCGTGACGCTCCGGCCGCCCGGCTTCCGTCGGGTTCTGACGCGCGTCGGCGGTCGCCGCCCGGCTCGAGGACGTCGATCCCGCGGAGGACGCGGCCGCGCATGTAGGGGTGCGTGAGGTCGACGCCGGTGTCGAGCAGCGCGACGGTCACGCCCCGTCCGTCGACGCCGGGGAGCGACGATCTCGGGTCGCCGCCCGCTGCCGGGCCCGAACGCCGTCGTCGCCGAGCACCGTGTGCTCCGCCACCTCGGCGGGGTAGGCAGCCCGCACCGGGTAGACGCCCTCGACCTGGCGGATCGTTCTCGAGGGTCGGCAGGAGCCTCGGATCGAGCGAGGCCGAGAACCCGTTGAGGACGCGGACGAACGACTGCTCCGGCTGGATCGGCGCGCCGCCGAGGCCGAGCGGCACGATCGCTCGCTTCTGGGCGCCTGCCGCCTGGCGCGTCCACTCCTTCATCTGCGCCTCGCTCGCGCGGCCGCCGGCCTCGCGGACCCGGTCGGCGAGCGAGCGGAGGCGGAGCACGACGACCCAGCGCCCGCCGAGCTGCGGCGGCGGGCCGGTCGCCGAGCAGCCCCTGCCAGCCGGCGGCGTCGGTCGGCCCGGCTCCGTCGGCCGCAGCGGCGCCCACGGCGATCGCCGCGGCCACCACGAGCACGCAGACAACAGGTCAACGCAGCCGACGCATACGCATCCAGGGTACGGGCGCCGTCGGATCGAGGGGTCGGGAGTAGCGCCCCGCGGACGCGATCATCGCGGCGTTGTCGGTGCAGAGCGCGAGCGGCGCGAGGGCCGCGTCGGCGAGCGCCGCCCGGAGCTCCGAGTTCGCGGCGACGCCACCGACGACCGCGAGCCGCTCGAGACCGGTCAGCTCGCGGGCGCCTCCGAGCCGACCCACGAGCGCCTTCACGATCGCCCGCTGGTACGAGGCCGCGAGGTCGGCACGGCGGCGCTCGAGCTCGTCGGGATCGAGATCGCGGACGGCGTAGAGGAGCGCGGTCTTCAGCCCCGAGAACGAGAAGTCGAGCCCCGGGACGCGCGCGACGGGGAACCGGAACGCCTCGGGGTCGCCCTCGCGGGCGAGCAGGTCGATCTCCCCGCCGCCCGGGTAGCCGAGCCCGAGCAGGCGCGCGCCCTTGTCGAACGCCTCGCCGGCTGCGTCGTCGAGCGTCGATCCGACGATCTCGAAGCCCGCCCGGTCGCGGACGGCGAGGAGCAGGGTGTGGCCTCCGCTCGCGAGCAGGCAGGTGAACGGCGGCTCGACCATCACCGGCTCGACCCAGAGCGACGCGACGTGGCCGTGCAGATGGTCGACCGGGACGAGCGGGACACCGCGCGCCCAGGCGAGCGCCTTGGCCGCGGAGACGCCGACGAGGAGCGCGCCGATCAGCCCGGGCCGGTTCGTGACGGCGATGCGGTCGACGTCGTCGAGCGTCGGCCCCTGCGACGTCGAGCGCCTCCGCGATCACGGGCGCGATGAGCTCGAGATGGCGACGCGACGCCACCTCGGGGACGACGCCTCCGTAGCGGGCGTGCAGCTCGGCCTGCGAGGCGACGATCGACGAGCGGAGGCACCCGAGCCGCTCGAGCAGCGCAGCGGCCGTCTCGTCGCACGAGGTCTCGATCCCGAGGATCACGGCCCCTCCCTCGGCGACCGTGCAGCGCATCGCTCCGTCGGATCCTCATCGGTCGTTCGCCTCGCCGGCGGGGAGCGGCCGGCGTCGCGCCACATGATGATCGCGTCCTCTCGGTTGTCCGTGTAGTACCCGCGGTCGCACGCCGCTGGAGCGAAGCCGAAGCGCTCGTAGAGCGCGATCGCGGCCACGTTCGAGACCCGCACCTCGAGCGTGTACCCCCGCTGCGCGTCGCGGATCGCTCTCCGCGAGGAGGATCCGAGCAGGGCCGACGCGACGCCGCGTCGACGGTGAGCGGGCTCGACCGCGACGTTCATCACGTGCCAGGCGTCGACGTAGCGCGAGAGGACGAGGTAGCCCACGAGCTCGCCCGTCCCGTCCGCCACCGCGGCGAGCGACCGCGAGCTGGGCTTGCGCAGCTCGCGTCACGAACATCCCGCGCGACCAGGGGGTCGGGTACGAGGCGCGCTCGATCGGCTCGATCGCGTCGAGGTCGGAGAGCACGAGCCGGCGAAGGCTGAGGCTCACGGAAGCGCCCGCTCCGCGTCGGGGACGCGCACGTACAGCGGCTCGACGGCCCCGAGCGACCCCAGCGCCGGAGCGAGCGAGACGTGGTGTCGCGCCGAGGGGACGTGCCTGGGGTCGTCGTCCGGAGGGACGAGGGCGCCTCGCTCCTCGAGCAGCTCTCGGTACCGGACCGCGCCGCTGCCCACGCAGAGCTCCCCGCTTCGCACGTCGAGCTCGGACGGCGCGCACGCCCGGGGGCCGGGGACGAACACCTCGCGCCGGCGCGCGTCGATCACCGGGATCGCGCCCGGCGCCCCCGCGACCAGCGCGTCCAGCGTCGACACGCCGGCTCCGGGGAGCCCGAGGGCGAGCGCCAGCCCACGTGCGTACGCCAGACCGATGCGCGTCCCGGTGAAGCTCCCCGGCCCGGTGCCGACCACGATCCCTTCGAGTGCCCCCGGCCCGCGTCCCACCGCGGCCAGCAGGTGGTCGACGTCGTCGAGCAGCGCCCGAACAGGCCCTGAGCGCTCGCCGAGGACGACCCCGTCCGCGACGAGCGCGCTCGTCGCGAGGTCAGTCGACGTGTCGAAGGCGAGGATCAGCACGGCCTATCCGTTCTAGCAGCGAGAGCTCCGGAGTCTCGACGCGCACGATGCGCTCCTCGGGCGCGACGTGGGCCAGGGTGACGACGACGCGTGGCGCCGGCAGCGCGTCGATCCCGGCCTCGGGCCATTCGACGAAGGCGATCGCAGCGTCGAAGTACGGCTCGAGATCCCCCCACTCGGCCGCCGAGAGCCCGGAGAACCGATAGAGGTCGAGGTGGCTGACGTCGACCGAGCCGCGGTAGCGGTGGCCGATCGTGAAGGTCGGGCTCGTGACCCGGTCGACGACGCCCAGCGCGCGGCAGGCACCCCGGACGAAGGTCGTCTTCCCCGCGCCGAGCTCGCCGCGCACGAGGACGACGTCCCCGGGCTCGAGGAGCGGCGCGACTGCGGCTGCGACCGCCTCCGTCGCTTCGGCACCGGTCGACAGGAGCTCCAGAGCCATCAGAACAGGCCGAGCTGTGCGGGCTCGCGACCGCCGGCGTCTGCCGACGACCGCGGGTCGGGCTCGAGCGCCGTCGGCGCGTGATGCTCGACGAGGATCTCCTCCGTCGCGACCGGAGCCGGCGCGTCCTTGGCGGCGACCGGAACCGGGGATCCGCCCGCTGCAGGCGATCGACCGAGGAGCTCGGGCAGCTGCCCGACGTCCTGCTCGAGCGTCCGCAGCATCGCCGGTGTGTAGAGCGCGGCGGCCGGGTGGTAGAGCGGCAGCAGCGTGGTCGTCCACGACCCGATCGTCAGCTCGACGGGGCGCCCGTGAACCGCGGTGATCCCGTGTGGTCGACCCGAGAGCACGCGCGTCGCGATCGTGCCGAGCGTGGCGACGACCGTCGGCCGGACGAGCTCGATCTGACGGAAGAGGTGCGGCTCGCAGGCGGCGATCTCGAGCGGGTCGGGATCACGGGTCGCGGGCGGCCTGCACTTCAGCAGCGTGGTGACGTAGACCTCGTCGCGCCTGATGCCGACCTGCTCCAGGAGCCGGGCGAGCAGCGCACCACCATCGCTCGAGAACGGATCGGCGCCGCGCTCCTCGTGGAAGCCGGGCGACTCGCCGACGATCAGCAGATCGGCGTCGTGCGCGCCGCCCCCCACGACCACGCGGGCCCGCGTGCCCGCGAGCCCACAGGCGACGCACGACGCCGCCGATTCCTCCAGCGCGGCGAGCGCCTCTCCGCGGTCGATCATGCGGGGAGTGTAGGAACGCCGCCGGTCAGGCACTTCTCCGCTGGCGCGAAGAAGTGCCGGAGCGGCCTCGCGTCAGTGGCAGCCGCAGCCGCCGCCGCAGCAGCCGCCGCCACCACCCGCACCGGATGGGCCGGAGAAGCTGGGCTTGGCCGTCGCACCGTGCACCGCGAACGCGGAGTACTGGCGGACGACCTTCGCCGCGCCGCAGCCGGGGCAGGTCACGGCCTGGTCGGAGCTACGGACGAGCTCCTCGAAGTGCTCCTCGCACTGCATGCACGCGTACTCGTAGATCGGCATGCCCAAGAGTGTAATCGTGTGCGCCATGTCACCGTGGGACGCTCCGACGCTCGAAGGCGCGACAGCGCGGCTCGAGCCGCTGCGGCACGACCATGTCGACGCGCTCTGGGCCGCCTCCCGCGACGAGCGCACGTGGACGTGGCTCTCGATCCGGAGGCCGGCGACGCGGGCCGCGTTCGCCGTGTGGCTCGACGAGGCTCTCGCCGCGGCGAGGGCCGGAGCGGAGCTGCCGCTGGCGACGATCGCCCGATCGCGACTTCCCGGATCGTCGCTGCCTTCTCTCCCCGGTGGCGGCGTGCTCGTCGGATCGACGCGCTACCTCGCGCTGCGTCCGGAGCACCGGAGCGTGGAGATCGGCTGGACCTGGCTCCACCCGGACGCGTGGGGCTCGGGCGTCAACGCCGAGGCCAAGCTCCTCATGCTCCGGCACGCGTTCGAGGTGTGGGGCTGCCGGCGCGTCGAGCTGAAGACCGACGCGCTCAACGAGCGCTCCCGGGCGGCGATCGAGGCGCTCGGCGCATCGTTCGAGGGGATCCACCGACGGCACATGCTCGTCCGCGGCGGCGAGAACCGCGACACGGCGTGGTACGCGCTCCTCGACGAGGACTGGCCGGCGGCGCAGGCACTGCTGCACCGCCGGCTCGAGCGCTAGGCGGCCGCGCCCGCCTGCAGGGCGTGGACGTCGGACGTAGTCAGCGCGTTCCCTCCGATGCCCCACTCCCCGGAGGCGACCTCCTCGATCGTGACCCACGTGACGCTGCGCATGGCCTCGCCCTCGACCTCGACCATCGCATCGGTCAGGCGCGAGATCATCTCGCGCTTCTGGTCGGACGTGAAGACGTCCTCGATCAGCTTGACCTGGATGAGCGGCATGGCTTCCTCCTCGTTCGGTTGACGGTGCCGTGCCATCGTCGCGGTCGCAGAGCGTGCAGGCTTCGCCCGAACCGGCCATCTTCGGTCGTCCGTCGAAGATGGCCCGAACGGGCTAGAGCAGCCCGTCGCGTGCGGCGCGGGCTGCCGCGGCGGCGCGGGTCGGCTCTCCGAGCTTGCGGAGGATGTTCGCGACGTGGCGATGGACGGTGTGCTCGCTGAGGACGAGGACCGATGCGATCTCGCGGTTGCTCCGCCCCGCGGCGACGAGGCGCAGGACGTCGAGCTCCCGGGCGGTCAGCGGCCCCGCCGGGGAGCGCTCGTCGCGGGCGTCACCCGTCGTGGCCGCGCCGTCGACGGCGGTCGCTCCTGCGGGACCCAAGAGCGCGCCGAGGAGCCGGCGAGCTGCCTCCTCCTCCCTGACGGCCGCCTGCTCTCGCCCGTCGGCTCGCAGCGCCCCGGCGAGCGCCCGACGGGCAGCCGTCTCCTCGAACGGGGAGGCGGCGCGACCGTACAGATCGACGGCGTCCTCGAGTCGCGTGACGGCGAGCGCGAGCTCGCCGCGCGCGAGCGCGACCACCCCACCAGCGTATGCTGCGGCTGCGAGCGCGCCGGTCGTGCCGACCTCCGCCGCGACGTGGTCGAGCTCGAGGGCCAGCGCCTCCGCCCGCTCCGGCTCCCCGCTCGCGGCCGAGCACCGCGCTGCCAGCTCGAGCGCCACGACCCGGTCGAGGCGGCGATCCACCGGGATCGACCGGAGGAGCTGCTCGGCGAGGCCGGCCGCGTCGTCCGGGCGACCCTCGGCGAGCGCGATCTCGGCCATGCCGGCCCGTGCGAGCGGGTGGCCGGGCGTGTCGGCGAAGAGCGCCGCTGCCTCGTCGAGCCGCCCCTGGCGTCGACGGAGCTCCGCCAGCCGGGCGGTTCCCTCGACGGCGGAGAGGCGGCGGCTGTGAGCGAACACGGCCCGTGCCGCCGCGAGCTCGGCCTCGGCCTCGACCCACGTCCCCCGCCGCACGAGGATCGACGCGTACTGGGTGCGGCAGACGTTGAACAGCGTGCGGAGCTCCCAGCGCCGGGCGAACTCCTTGACCTCGTCGCACCACTGGGTCGCACGCTCGAAGTCGCCTGCCGACTCGCACGCCGAGATGAGGTTGCAGCAGACCTTGCCGATCCACATCAGGTCGGTGACGTCGCCGCCCGTCGCCGCTGCCGCCGATTCGTCGAGACGGCGCATCCCGTCGCCCACCTCACCGGTGGACACGAGCGCGACGCCCTCGAGCGAGCGACCCACGATCTCGACCTCCTCGAGGCGCAGCTCCCGGCCGAGCACGATCGCCCGGCGGGCGGCGGCAAGGCCTGCCTCGACGTCACCCACGAACAGCGCGACCTCCGCCTCGCGCACCGCGAGCCACGCATGCTCTGGACAGGGCGGCAGCTCGGCGAGCAGGCGGCGCGAGCGCTCCAGCCAGCCCTGGGCGACGGCGGTGCGGCCGCCGAACAGGACCGAGTCCCAGGCGAGAGCCGCGGCGACCCGTGCCGCCGCCGCGGCGTCGCCATGCTGGCGGTAGAGCCTGAACGCGCGCTCGCGGGCGTCGAGGGTCGCCTCGGCGTCGTCGAGCCACCACGCGGCGAGCCCGACGCCCTCGAGCGCCTCCGGATCGTCGCCGAGCGGCACGAGCTCCGCGAGCGCCTCGTCCCACGCGCCCCGCGCGAGCGCATCCCATCCTGATGCAACGGACACCGCGGAAGTATCGCGCGCCACCGAGGCGAGCAAGAGGTGCGTCGACGTCTACACTCCGCGGTAGCCCGGCATCCCGAGGGAGCTGGAGCTCACGAGATGATCGAACAGGTGCACCTCATCGGAGCGCGTGGACGCGTCGGGGCCGCCGTGGCCGCACGCCTGGCCGAGCGCGGCGTCGCACTCGGAGCGGACGATCCCGACCTCGTCATGCTGTGCGTCCCCGATCGCGCGATCCACGAGGTCGCCGCGACGATCCCAACGGGCCCCTGGGTCGCCCACGTGAGCGGCGCGACCCCGCTCGCCGCCCTCGGCCCGCACGAGCGGCGGTTCTCGGTGCATCCGCTGCAGACGTTCACGCTCGAGCGAGGTGCCGAGCAGCTGGACGGGGCCTGGGGGGCGGTCTCCGCCGAGAGCCCCGAGGCCGTGACCGTCGCGACCGAGCTGGCAGCCCTGCTCGGGCTGCGCTCCTTCCCACTCGGCGACGACGCACGGGCGCTCTATCACGCGGGCGCGACGATGGCAGGGAACTTCCTCGTCACCCTGCAGCGGGCCGGTGCGGAGCTCCTCGAGGTCGCCGGCGCCCCGCCCGAGGCGCTCGAGCCGCTCATGCGGAGAGTGATCGAGAACGGATTCGCGCTCACGGGGCCGATCGACCGTGGGGACTGGGAGACCGTCGACCGCCACCTCGCGGCGATCCGGGTCGCGACACCGCACCTCGAGGACGCGTACGCCGCGCTCGTCGAGCTCACCGCACGTCAGGCGGGCCTCACGCGCGAGGTGACGGCGTGAGGACCTGCACGACCATCGCCGACCTGCGCGTCGCGCTCGTGCCGGCCCGCGACGGGTTGATCGGACTCGTCCCCACGATGGGCGCGCTCCACGACGGCCACCGCGCGCTGCTCGACGCCGCGCGGGCCGAGTGCGAGACGGTGGTGATGAGCCTGTTCGTGAACCCCGCCCAGTTCTCCGAGACCGCCGACCTCGACGCGTACCCGCGGGATCTCGAGCGCGACCTCGCGCTCGCGGCGGACGCCGGGGTCGACCTGGTCTTCGCGCCCTCGACCGACGAGATGTACCCGCCCGGCTTCCAGACGTGGGTCGAGGTGACCGAGCTCGGAGCCCCGCTCGAGGGCGTCCACCGTCCCGGTCACTTCACCGGCGTCGCCACGGTCTGCCTCAAGCTCTTCACGATCGTCGGGCCCGACGTCGTCTTCTTCGGGCAGAAGGACGCCCAGCAGGTCGCCGTGCTGCGCCGGATGATCCGGGACCTCGCGCTCGACCTCGAGCTCCGCGCGATCCCGACCGTGCGAGACGCCGACGGGCTCGCCCTCTCGTCCCGCAACGCGAGGCTCTCCCCGGACGAGCGCCGCGTGGCGCTGGCGCTCCCGAGAGCGCTCGCGACGGGCGACCGCGACGAGGCGCTGCGCCGGCTCCACGAGGCGGGCCTGGAGGTCGAGTACGTCGAGGTCGCCGGGTACGACCCGCCCGTCCTCGCAGGCGCAGTCCGCGTCGGCACCACCCGTCTGATCGACAACGTCCCACTGGAGGCTCCCGCATGAGCACACCGCCTGCCGGCAAGCTGGCGCTCCCCGAGCTCGCGGCCATGAAGCGCCGCGGCGAGCGGATCGTGATGGTCACCGCCTACGACATGCCCGGCGCCCGGTTCGCCGAGGATGCAGGCATCGACATGCTGCTCGTCGGCGACAGCGCGGCGATGGTCGTGCTCGGGCACGAGGGGACGACCGTCCCGGTGACGATGGAGGAGATGCTCTTCCTGACCCGCACCGTGGCGCGGGCCGCGCGCAGGCCGATCGTCGTCGCCGACATGCCGTTCGGCTCGTACCAGGTCTCCGACGAGGACGCTGTCCGCAACGCCATCCGCTTCGTCAAGGAGGCAGGCGCGGACATGGTCAAGCTGGAGGGCGCAGCAGCGATGACCTCGCGCTTGCGCGCGATCACCGAGGCGGGCATCGCGACGGTCGGACACATCGGCCTGACGCCGCAGACCGCCACGACCCTCGGCGGGTTCAAGACGCAGGGCAAGACCGCGGCGGCGGCGGCGAAGCTCGTCGCCGACGCCGAGGAGCTGCAGGCCGCCGGCGCCTCGCTCCTCGTGCTCGAGGCCGTCCCCACCCCGGTGGCGGACGAGATCACGCGCCGCCTCGAGATCCCAACGATCGGGATCGGCGCAGGCGCAGGGTGCGACGGTCAGGTCCTCGTCTACCACGATCTCCTCGGCCTGAGCGAGGGCCACCTCCCCCGCTTCGTCAAGCGCTACGCGAGCCTCTCACGCGAGATCCGCGACGCCCTCGAGGCCTACGCCGCAGAGGTGCGGGACGGGTCGTTCCCGGGGCCTGAGCACAGCTACGCGATGGACGAGGAGGAGCTGAGCGCGTTCTCCGACGAGACCCGCGTGCGCTGAGCGACGCGGCCTCTCGACGCCGCGTCGGACGTCAGGCCGCGACGTAGCCCGGCGCGCCGCCGGGCAGCCGCGCCGCCGCGAGGTACGCCGTGACGCCGAGCGGCGAGACCGGGCGTCCGAAGTGATAGCCCTGCCCGAGCTTGCAGTCGAGGCTCGCCGCGATCTCCGCCTGCCGCCGCGTCTCGATGCCCTCGGCGACGACGTCGAGCCCGAGCGAGGCCCCGAGCCGCACGATCGTCTCGACGAAGGCCGTCTCCCGTCCGTCGGCCTCGAGGCCTTCGAGGAACGGCTGTGCGATCTTGAGGACGTCGAGCGGGAACGCCCGGAGGTGGGCGAGGGACGAGTGCCCGGTGCCGAAGTCGTCGAGCGCGAGCGACACCCCGAGGTCGCGGAGCTGATGCATGGTGCGCATCGCGACCTCCGGCTGGCGCATCACGCCGCTCTCCGTGATCTCGAGGGTCAGGGCGGACGGAGCGAGACCCGTCTCGTCGAGGACGGCCTGGACGTCTGCGACGAGCGCGTCGTCGTGCAGCTCGGTCGGCGCGAGGTTGACAGCGACGCCGAGGTCGGTGTGCCCCGGGAAGAGGCGCTGCCAGTCGCGCGCCTGTGCGCAGGCCTCGCGCCGCACGGAGCGGCCGATCTCGGCCATCAGGCCAACCTCGTCCGCGATGCCGATGAACCCCGACGGCTCCACGAGTCCGAGAGCAGGCCGGTTCCACCGGGCCAGCGCCTCGACCGCGATCAGCTGACCCGTTCCGAGATCGACGATCGGCTGGTAGTGCACGCCGATCTCGCCCTGGAGCGGAGCGCGCTCGAGCGCGGAGACCAGCTCGCGCCGACGCCGGAGCCGATCCTGCATCGCAGGCTCGTACCGCGCAAACCGGCGCTTCCCCGAGCTCTTCGCCTCGTACATCGCGAGATCCGCGTTGCGCAGCACGTCGTCGGCCGAGATCCGGCCAGGGGCGCCGTAGGCGATGCCGATGCTGGTGTGAGCCAGAAGCTCGGTGCCTCCGACGTGGAACGGGGCGTCGAGCGCCTCGACCACCCGCGTGGCGACCCTCTCGCCGTCGTCGGGGCGCACGCACTCCACGAGGACGGCGAACTCGTCACCGCCGAGCCGCGCGGCGATGTCTCCGGGACGGATGGTGTTCGACAGGCGCCGGGCGACTGCGACGAGCAGCTCGTCGCCGGCCTGGTGGCCGAGCGTGTCGTTGACGTCCTTGAAGTCGTCGAGATCGAGGAAGAGCGCCGCGACGCTGCTCCCGGGTGCTCCGTCGCGGAGGGCGCGATCGAGACGGGCCGTGAACAGCGCCCGGTTCGGCAGCCCGGTGAGCGCGTCGTGGTCGGCACGGTGCCGGAGCTGCTCCTTGAGCACGACGACCTCCTGCAGCGAGCGCTCGAGGCGGTCGTTCTCGAGCACGGCACCGGCGTGGTCGGCGACCAGCGCGAAGAGGTCGCGCTCGTCGGCGTCGAACCGTCGACCGCTCTTCCGCCCCACGAACAGCAGCGCTGCAGACGCAGCGTCGCCTCTGACCTCGACGACCATCCCGTGCGCCACCCCCCGGCGCTCGAGCACGTCGGCGAGCACCTTGGGCGTCCGGCGTCCCGAGCGCAGCACCGCTCGCTCCGTGCGCAGCGCCTCGAGCAGGCGGCGCTCTGCACGACTCAGATGCGTCTGGCGGAGCCGGACCGAGCGGTCAGCGCGCCGTTCCGCGCCGAGGGGGAGCGCCGTCCCCGGCTGCACGAACACGAGCCACGCCTCGTCGGCCCTGACGATCCGACGCACCGCCTCGAGCAGCTCGTCGACCGCCTCCTCGCGCCCACGCGCGTGGAGCGTCGTCTGGATCGCCTCGCTCAGCGCCGCGGTCCTCCGCAGCCGCCGCCTGGCAGTGGAGACGAGGTGCAGGCACGAGACGCCCACCACCACCATCGCCGCCAGGATCACGGCCTCCAGCCCGAGTCCCAGCATCACCGCCCGCCGCCTGATCCGTTCACCGCACGCTCCGTCCGCAGTTGCGCCTCCGACCTGCCGCCTGCAGGTCGTCCCCGGCGTGGTCGTACCCTCCTCGGCCCGAGGTGGGCGCTCCATCACCCCCTGGAGGGATGACGATCACCCGCGCGAGGGATGTCGTCCACAGGCCTCAGAGGGCGGACGGGAGCACGGCCACCGCCGCGACCATCACGGCGGCGAGCGCGACCGCGCCGATCACGCCGCGCCACGGCAAGCGGAAGGTCTCGCGCAGCCCCAGCCCGACGAGCCCGACCGACCAGAGGCCGCAGAGCAGGCCGATGCCCGTCACGACGGAGCGGCCGACCCCCGCATCCGAGCCTCCGGCGCGGAACCAGTCCCCGCCGAAGCCCAGCAGGATCGCGGGGAGGGTCACCACGAGCGAGAGGGCGAACGGGACTGCCGCGAAGGCGATCACGTGACGGGCGACGCGGTAGGGCGCGGCGTCGCCGACGCCTCGTGCGCCGACCCAGAGCGCGAGCCCGAGCAGGTAGAGCCCGGCGGCGCCGTACATCACCCCCGCGATGAACGTGAGCACGGCGACGACGAGCCCGTCGATCGACGGGTCGTCGAGCAGCCGGCCCCACGTCGGCGTGAGCAGGATCCCCGAGATCCCGGCAAGGATCGTCACGAGCAGGACGGGCTCTCCTCTCGCCTCGAGGTCGAGCTCGTCGGTGTTCCCGACGGCCGTGAACACCTCTCGCGGCGCTGTGAGCACTCGGGGCACGCGCCGCCACCACGCTCGCGCGAGCTCGTGGGCGGCGTCCGCGTCGCGCTCCGCGGCGGCGTCGGCGACCTGCGTCGGCTTCGAGGGCTTCTCGGACACCGCTCGAGGGTAGCCGGGCCGGGCGCGAGCGGGCTGACAGAGCGACACCCGGCTGCGATAGTTGCACCGTGATGGAATCGCCGGAATGGGTCGAGCAGGAGCCGGCGCCGTGAGCTGCGGCGGCTGCGGGGCCGTCCTCGCGGACGGCGCGAAGTTCTGCTCGGAGTGCGGCGCGCCTCAGGCGCTCGCCTGCCCGTCGTGCGGGAGCCCGCACATGCCGGGCGCGAAGTTCTGCGCCGAGTGCGGGGCTGCCCTCGCTGCCGGAGAGGCACGCGGCTCGGCCCCACCGACTGGAGGGGTCGGTCCCGTCGCGGAGCGGCGCCTCGTCTCGCGTGCTGTTCGCCGACCTCGTCGGCTTCACCACCGCCTCCGAGGGCCGCGACGCCGAGGACACCCGCGAGCTCCTCACCCGCTACTTCGACACCTGCGCGCACGATCATCGAGCGCTACGGCGGCACCGTCGAGAAGTTCATCGGCGACGCCGTGATGGCCGTCTGGGGCGCCCCCGTCGCGAACGAGGACGACGCCGAGCGCGCCGTCCGCGCCGCGCTCGAGCTCGTCGACGCGATCCCCGCCCTCGACCCCGCACCTCCAGGCCCGCGCCGGCGTCCTCACCGGCGAGGCCGCCGTCACGCTCGGCGCCACCGACCAGGGCATGGTCGCCGGCGACCTCGTCAACACCGCCAGCCGCATCCAGTCCGCCGCCGAGCCCGGCACCGTCCTCGTCGGCGACGCGACCCGCCGCGCAAGCGAGGCGGCGATCGCCTACGCCGACGCGGGTGCGCATGAGATGAAGGGCAAGGCAGAGCCCGTACGCTCTGTGCAGGCGCTCCGGCGTCGTCGGCGAACCGCGGCGGCGAGGGACGCGGCGTCGGGCCTCGAGGCGCCGTTCGTCGGCCGCGCACGGCCGAGCTGCGGCTCGTGAAGGATCTCTTCCACGCGTGCGCCGAGGAGTCCGCGCGCGCGGCTCGTGTCCGTGGTCGGCGTCGCGGGGATCGGGAAGTCACGGCTCTCCTGGGAGTTCGAGAAGTACATCGACGGCGTCGTCGACGACGTCTGGTGGCATCGCGGCCGCTGCCTCTCGTACGGCGACGGCGTCGCGTACTGGGCGCTCGCCGAGATGGTGCGCGGCCGAGCGAGGATCCTCGAGGACGACGACGCGGAGCACGCGGCCGCGAAGCTCGGCGACATGCTCGACGCTCCACGTCGCCGGACGCCGACGAGCGGGCATGGATCGAGCCGCGCCTCCTCCACCTCCTCGGGCTCGCCGAGCGCACGGCCGCCGACCGCGAGGATCTCTTCTCCGCCTGGCGGCGCTTCTTCGAGCGGCTGGCCGAGCAGGGCCCGCTCGTGCTCGTCTTCGAGGACATCCACTGGGCCGACGAAGGGCTGCGTCGCGTTCGTCGAGTACCTCCTCGACTGGGGCCGCCACCATCCCGATCTTCGTCGCTCACGCTCGCGCGACCCGAGGTCGCCGACCGCCATCCCGGGCTTCCCCGGCTCGACCCGCAGCGCGACGACGCTCCCGCTCGAGCCGCTCGACGACGACGCGATGGACGAGCTCCTCGTCGGGCTCGTCCCCGGGCTGCCCCGACGACGTCCGCAGCCGGCTCCGCGACGCGGCAGACGGGATCCCGCTGTACGCCGTCGAGACCGTGCGCATGCTCCGCGATCGCGGCGTGCTCGAGCGCGACGGCGACGAGCGTGCTCGTCACGGGGGACCTCGGCGACGTTCGAGGTGCCGGAGACGCTGCACGCGCTCATCGCCTCGCGCCTCGACGCGCTCCCGGACGACGAGCGACGGCTGCTCCAGGACGCAGCCGTCCTCGGCAAGACGTTCACCGCGCGCGGTCTCGCGGCACTCTCGGGCCTCCCGGAGGACGAGGTCGAGCGCCTCGTCGCGAGCCTCGTGCGGCAAGGAGCTGCTCGCCGTCGAGACCGACCCGTTCTCGCCCGAGCGCGGCCAGCTCGGATTCCTCCAGGCGCTCGTGCAGCGGGTCACGTACGAGACGATCGCCCGCCGCGACCGGCGCGCCCGTCACCTCGCCGCCGCGCGCTTCCTCGCGACGGATGCGGGAATCGACCCGGACGAGATCGCCGAGGTGATCGCGACGCACTACCTCGACGCGCACGAGGCCGACCCGAGCGCGGCCGACGCCGACGACGTGCGCGCCGAGGCGCGCGCCTGGTTCACGCGCGCGGCCGAGCGCGCCGCGTCGCTCGCGGCCTCGCTCGAGGCGCAGCGGGCGCTTCGAGCAGCGCAGCCGAGCTCTCGGCCGACGACGCTGTCGAGCGCGGTCGCGCGCTCGCTCGCGCCGGCGAGCTCGCGTCGATGGGCGGACGGATGGACAGACGCAGAGTCGCTGCTCGAACGAGGCGATCGCGATCCTCGAACGCCGCGACCGGCCGACGCCGAGGCCGCCGCGCCGAGGCGGCGCTCGGGGAGGTGCTCTTCGACGACCGGACCGCATCGAGGAGGCGATCGAGCGCAGCTCGAGCGCGCGCTCGCGCTCGCACGAGAGCGGCGGCGACGAGGCGGCGATCGCGACGGTCTCGGCGCAGCTCGGCCGCTTCCGCTTCTTCGCCGCCCGCACCGACGACGCCGCTCGCGCATGTCGAGCGCGCACTCGAGCTCGGCGAGCGGCTCCGGCTGACCGAGGTGATCGTCGCAGGCCCTCAATCAACAAGGCGCTGATCGTCCAGCGCCGACCGAACGAGAGCCTCGCGCTGATGCGGCAGGCCCTCGTCCTCGCGGAGGAGAGGCCAACAGCGCGGGGCGATCCGCGCCTACATGAACCTCGGTTACCTCCTTCTGCTCGAGGGCCGGACGGACGAGGCGCGCGACGCGACGGAGCACGGGATCCGGCTCGCCCGTCTGCGTGGTGACCGCGTGTGGGAGCGCGCGCTCGTCGCGAACCTGATGGGTGCCGACTTCACGTCAGGACGATGGGACGACGTCGTTCGTGCGTTCGACCTCGACCTCGACGACCTCGACGACGCCAGGCTGATCACGGATCCAGTCGTCGCGAACATTCCTATCACGCGCGCGGACGTCGCTCTCCACCGCGGCGAGCATGCGCTCGCCGTCGCGCTGGTCGCACCCTTCGTCGACTGGCGCGACAGCGCTAGCGTGCAGACGATGGGCGCCGGCGTGCAGGCACGTTGCATCACCGCACTCGCCCAGGAGCAGGTCGCGGAGGTCGCGGAGGAGTGCGTGGGCGCGCTCGCCGACGACCGGCTGCGCCAGACCGACTCCACGACGGAGATCTTCGAGCTCGGGCTGCACGCCTCCTGGCAGCTCCGATCGGCCGACCACGTCACCGCGCTGCGCGTCCTCTGGGATCAGGATGGGCTGGGGCGCGGGCCCGCGTACGTCGAGGCTCTCGACGCCCATGTGCGCGCGTGCGTGGCGGCGCTCACGGGCGCCGCGAATCCTCCCTTCGCCGAGGCGCACGATCGCTACCTCGCCCTCGGCAACGTGGTCGTCGCCACGCGGATCGGCCTCGAGCACGCGGAGTGGCTGGCCGAGCAGGGCCGCCTCGAGGAGGCCTCCGCGCTGCTGCCGCCGCTGCGCGAGACCGCAGAGCGGCTCGGCGAGGTGCACTGGCGGGCGCGGCTCGCAGCGATCTCGGAGCAGGGCGGCGTGACCGCGACCAACCAGGCCTGAGACGACGCGGCGTTGCCGATCGACGGCCCTCAGAAGCTCCCGGACTGGCCGTTCCCCTGGCCGGTGCTCGTTCCCGACTGGTCGCGCGCGGCGCTCGTCGTCGTCGACCTCCAGCGCTACGGCTGCGACCCGGCCGTCGGTCTCGGGGCGATGTTGCCGCGCCACCACCCTGCCGTCGCAGCGACCTACCTGCCGCGCGTCACCGACGTCGTGCTCCCGAACGCCCGGCGCCTGCTCGACGCCTTCCGCGCGGCTGGCCGACCGATCGTCTACACGCGCCACGGACCGCTGCTCCCCGACGGCAGCGACATGATCGAGCGTCGGCGACGACGCGACGACGACGCGCTCGCCACCACGGACGCGCCCGCGCTCTGGCACAAGGGGACGCCCGAGCACGAGATCGTCCCGTCGCTCGCGCCGCTCCCCGGCGAGATCGTGCTCGACAAGAACACCTCCGGCGCCTTCGCCTCGACCGGGATCGAGGGGATCCTGCGCAACCTCGGAGCGCGGCTGCTCGTCGTGTGCGGGATCGCGACCGACATGTGCGTCGAGACGACCGCCCGGGACGCCGCCGACCGCGGCTTCGACGTGATCGTGGTCGAGGACGCGACCGCGACGTTCGTGCACGCCCACCACGAGGCCGCGCTCAGCGCGTTCGCCCGCACGTTTGGCCAGGTCTGGGACGCGGGCGCGTGCTCGAGGCGCTCGCGGCCGCGCCCGGCTAGCGCGCAGCGCACCGTCGCTCGGGCGCACTCGCTCGACCGACCGCCGACTCGGAGACGGCTCCGCACCGGCCCACCCCGCTCCCCGGCCGGCTCACGCCGCGGCGGAAGCAAGGCGCCGGACGAGCTCGGCACGGGAGGAGACGCCGAGCTTGCGGTAGATCCGCGAGAGGTGGAACTCGACCGTCTTCGGCGAGAGGAAGAGCACGGCGGCGACCTCCTTGTTCGCCTTGCCCTCGGCGACCTGGAGCGCGATCTGCAGCTCCTGCGGCGTCAGCTCGTCGCCCGCCTCCGCGCTGCGGCGCAGCTTCGCGCCGCTCGCCCGCAGCTCGCGCCGGCCGCGCTCGGCCCACGCCTCCGCGTCGAGGCGCTCGAACGTCTCGACGGCGGCGGCGAGCTGCGCGCCGCGCGTCGAGCCGCCGCCCGCGCCGCCGCAGCGCCTCGCCGAGGAGCAGGCGCGTGCGCGCAGTGGCGTACGGGTCGCCGACCGCCGTACCGTCCGCGAGCGCCTGCACGAGCGCCGCCTCGCCTGCATCGTCGTCCTCGTCGACGAGACCACCGCAGCGCGCGACGAGCGGCGGGGCCCAGAGCAGGCGCCTCGGCGGCGCCGCGCTCGCGCCAGCCCTCGAGCACCGCGCGCGCCTCGTCCCTGCGGCCGAGCCGCACGAGCGCCTCGACGAGATCCGGTTCGGCGGCGAGGTCGCGGTCGAGCACGCCGAGGCTCGCCGACTCGTCCACGACGGCGGCGAGCGGGTCGACCGCGTCGTGCGGGCCGGTCTTCGCCGAGGGCCAGGAGCCCTGCCGCGTGGTCGAGCTGGAGCCGCTCGAAGCGGTTGCCCGAGGCCTCCACCGCGGCACGGGCGAGCGGCTCCCAGCGCCGGAGCCCGTCGCCGTCGCCGCGCGCACCCGCGATGCGGGCGAGGAAGGAGGCGAACGTCGCCGCGACGTTGTCCTGGCCCATGTCCCGGCAGAGGACGAGGCCCTCGGAGGCGCTCGAGACGGCGGCACGCCAGTCCCCGAGGTACATCTCCACCTGTGCGACGAGCGAGAGCGCATAGGCGACCTGCATCGGGCCGGCCGCGTGGGCGACCTCGAGCGTGCGACGGGCGAGCGGCATGGCCTCCTGCGGACGATCGAGCACGGCGAGGGCGATCGCCGCGCGCTGGAGCGCGAGCCGCGACGGCGCCTCGGGGGCGAGCAGGTGCGCCACGACGGCCTCGAGCAGCGGCTCGGCCTCGGCGGCCCGGCCGGTGATCCGCAGCGCGCGGCCGAGGTGGTAGGTCGCCCGTAGCCGCACGTCCTCCGGCTCGCCGTCGGCGAGCTCGAGCGCACGGCGGCCGAGCGCCGCCGCGTCGCCGGGACGGGCGAGGTTGTGGAGCACGAGCGACCCGACGCCCAGCATCGTCACCGCCTGCGCCGGCCGGCCGAGGTCGGCGAGGGCGTCCGCCGCGTCGAGGACGAGCCTGTGCGCCCGCTCGAGGTCGCCCGACTGGAACTCGATGCGCCCGGCGAGGCCGGTGAGGCGGGCGCGCTCGGCGGGGTCCGCGGCGACCGCGAGCGCCTCCTCGACGAGGGCCGAGGCCCGTGCGGTCTCCCCCAGGTCCCACGCCGCCTCGGCGGCACCCGCCAGGCGTCTGCCGCGCGTCGCCGGATTGGGCGTGAGCCGCGCGGCGCGCTCGAGCGCCTCCGCGACCGCCGCCTGCCCACCGCGCGCCCTCGCAGTCTCCGCGACCTCGGCGAGGGCGCCGGCCGCCACCTCGTCCGGGCCGAGAGCGGCCGCAGCGAGATGCCACGCGCGACGCTCCGCGTCTGCCGGCCGGGCGAGCGCCGCCGCCAGCGCCGCATGCGCCGCCCGGCGCTCGGACGCCGGACGCGCGTGGTAGGCGACCGAGCGCAGCAGCGGATGTGCGAAGCGCACCGCGTCGGCATCGAGCGAGACGAGACCCGCGTCCTCGGCCGGTGCGAGATCCTCCAGCGAGCCCCCGAGCGACCCCAGCGCTGCTGCGAGCGGACCGAGGACGCCCTCGGCGCCGGCCACGCACAGCGCCTTGCTCGCCGCATCCGGCAGGTCGGCGAGGCGACCGGCGAACGCGCGTTCGATCGCCTCGGTGACCGGCAGCGGCGCCGCAGTGGCCGGGTCGGCCCCGAGCCCTGCCCGCACGAGCTCGATCACGGCGAGCGGGTTCCCGGCGGTCGCCTCGGTGAGCCCCACAGCCTCGCGCTCCCCGAGAGGCGAGCCACCGACCTGCTCGGCGAGAGCCGCCGTGGACGCGGGATCGAGCCCTTTCAGCTGGAGCTCGGAGAGGCCGGCGGCCTCGAAGCCTGACGGCCGGGCCGCGAGCAGGAATCCGACGCGGTCCGCGAGCAGGCGCCGCGCGGCGAAGCGGAGTGCGTCGGCCGACGCGCGGTCGAGCCACTGGGCGTCGTCGACGACCACGAGCGTCGGCACCTCCTCGCCCGCGGCGGCGAGCAGGCTCAGCGTGGCCGCCCCGACGACGAACCGGTCGGGCGGGTCGCCGTCGCCGAGGCCGAGCGCGACGCGCAGCGCATCCGCCTGGCGCGACGCAAGACGGTCGAGGAGGTGGACGAGCGGCCGCCCGAGCTCGAGCAGGCCCGAGTACTCGAGCTCCGCCTCCGACTCGATTCCCGTCGCGCGCAGGACGCGCATCTCTCGCGCCGCCTCGATCGCCTGCGCCAGCAGCGCGCTCTTCCCCACGCCCGGATCGCCGCGTAGCACGAGCGTGGCGCTCTCGCCGCCACGCGCCAGGTCGACGACCTGCGCGACCGCCTCGCGCTCTCGCTCCCGCCCGATCAGCACGGGCCGACGCTAGCGAGGCACCCGCGACCCTCGCAAGGACACGGCGTGCCCGTCGCACGGGCCGCGACAGCTCTGCCGGGGTCGTGCCAGGGGAATCCCGGGCGCGACGCAGAGGCCCCGCGCCGCACCATCGGAAGCGTCACCTGATCACGACCGAAAGGCACTCCGATGCTCTCCTTCCCCACCCACCTCGACGGCGACGACGACGCCATGGATCTCGGCGACGTCACGATCCGCCCGACCGCGCCCTCCGACGAGGAAGGCCTGCGAAAGCTCGCCGCGCTCGAAGGACGCGACCGGGGCGAGACGCCGCATCTCGTCGCCGAGCAGGAAGGCGAGGTGATCGCCTCGCTCTCGCTCGCAGACGGCACTGCCCTCGGCGACCCGTTCCGGCTCACCGCTGACGTCGTCGACCTGCTCCGCGCGCACGCTGAGCGCCGCGGGGCAGCCGCCCCGGTGCGACGCGGACTACGGGTGCGGCTCCGCGCCGCCGCCGCAGGAGGCACGGCGTCCGCGATCCTCCTGGCTGGCAGCGCGCTCGCCGCCGATGCGACGGTCGGGATCTCGGGCGCGCCGGTGAAGATCGCGCCGGCGACGAAGGGCTTCGCGATCCGTGTCACCTGCCAGGCCGCCGACGCCGACTGCGAGGGCGTGCTCGACGTCCGGACGGCGGGGGCGATCAAGCCGTACGCCTCGCAGCCTCCCGCCGTCGCAAAGGTCGGCACGTTCCCCTTCCGGATCCCGGCCGGGACCTCGGCGCTCGTCAGGGGCCGGGTCTACGGCCCAGCGCTCGCCCAGGCGTTGCTCCGCGGCCGCGTGCTGCTCAGCATCACCCCGCGCGGGCTGACCGGCCCGCTGGGCGTCCCGCGCACGATCGTCTTCACCCACCGCCGCGCGTGACCCACCCGCGGATCGCACCACCCGGACCGCTCCACCCACTCCAACCACCACACCCGAACGACCCCCACCACGAGAGGACAGGCACATGACCGCGCACTCCTACGACACGCCCCGCCCGACACGAACGCGCGGCAGCGCCATAGTGCTCGCGATGGCCGTTACGGTCGCCCTTGCGATCACCATGGCCGCCGCCGCCGGGACCGCCCCGGCCAAGCCGAAGCCCGGCTTCCTGCCCGGCACCTGGATCGGCAAGGGCACGATCAGCGGGACGTCCACCGACGGCCCGTTCACGGTCCACTTCAGCGGGGGCATCGCGTTCACGCTGAGGGTCGACGCGTCGCTCCGCTCGAAGGGCACCGGCACCTGGCAGCTCGACATGCTGGGCTCCCAGGACGGGCCCTCCGAGGACGCGATCGACTCGACGATGCAGGGCCGCGCCGCGATCACGCTCAAGGGCTCGGGCAGAAACGTCTCGTTCTCGGGCCTCCAGCGCGTCGTGGGCGAGATTCGGACGGCGGGCACCGCCCGGCCGATCTCGTTCTCGCGGCCGCTCACCGGCGCCCTCACCACCTCCCGCGCCGGTAAGTGCAAGGTCAGCGGCGTCACCCGCATGCCCGACGGGGTGAAGCTCGTCTGGAGCGCCGTCCTCAAGGGCAGCGGCACCTGCCGCACCTGAGCCCGTCGGCGACCGTGGCGGGGCCATCCCGGTCCCGCCACGGTCGCCCGAGCGTCGCCGGAGGACGCGCGTCAGGCGGCGGCGACGGCGGCGGCGCGTCCCGCGAGCACACCGCGCAGGAACTGCCCCGTGTGCGACTCCTCGACCTCGGCGATCTCCTCCGGCGTGCCGACGGCGAGCACCTCGCCCCCGGCGTCGCCGCCCTCCGGGCCGAGGTCGACGACCCAGTCGGCCTGCTTGATCACGTCGAGGTTGTGCTCGATCACGAGCACGGTGTTCCCGGTGTCGACGAGCCGCTGCAGCACCTCGAGCAGCTTCTCGATGTCGGCGAAGTGCAGTCCCGTGGTGGGCTCGTCGAGGATGTAGAGCGTCCGCCCGGTCGCGACCTTCGAGAGCTCCGAGGCGAGCTTCACACGCTGCGCCTCGCCGCCCGAGAGCGTCGTTGCCGGCTGGCCGAGCCGGATGTAGTCGAGCCCCACGTCGTGCAGCGTCTGCAGCCGTCGCCGGATCTTCGGGATCTTCGCGAAGAACTCGAGCGCCTCCTCGACCGACATCTCGAGCACGTCGGCGATCGACTTGCCCTTGAAGCGCACCTCGAGCGTCTCCTTGTTGTAGCGCCGCCCGTGGCAGGTCTCGCACGGGACGTAGACGTCCGGCAGGAAGTGCATCTCGATCTTGATCTGCCCGTCGCCCTTGCACGCCTCGCAGCGGCCGCCGCGCACGTTGAACGAGAACCGGCCCGGCTTGTAGCCGCGCACCTTCGCCTCGGGGGTGAGCGAGTAGAGCTCGCGCACGTGGGTGAACAGGTCGGTGTAGGTCGCCGGGTTCGAGCGCGGCGTGCGGCCGATCGGGGTCTGGTCGATGTCGATCACCTTGTCGAACGCGTCGACCCCCTCGACGTCCCGATGCGCCCCGGGCTTCGTGCGCATCTTGTTGAGCCGGTTCGCGAGCGACTTGAAGACGATGTCGTTGACGAGCGTGGACTTGCCGGAGCCGGAGACGCCGGTCACGCAGACGAACTTGCCGATCGGGAACTCGACGTCGATCCCCTTGAGGTTGTGCTCGGAGGCCCCGACCACGCGCAGGACACCGCGGTCGTCCTCGCGCCGCGGCGGGATCGCGATCGAGCGCTTGCCCGAGAGGAACTGGCCGGTGATCGAGCGCGGGTTCTTCATCACCTGCGGCGGCCGTGCCCTCGGCGACGACCTCGCCGCCGTGCTCGCCGGCGCCCGGGCCCATGTCGACGAGCCAGTCGGCGGTGCGCATCATCTGCTCGTCGTGCTCGACGACGAGCACGGTGTTGCCGAGCGCGCGCAGCCGCTCGAGCGTGCCGATCAGCCGGTCGTTGTCGCGCTGGTGCAGGCCGATCGACGGCTCGTCGAGGATGTAGAGCACGCCGACGAGCTGCGAGCCGATCTGCGTCGCGAGCCGCAGCCGCTGCGCCTCGCCGCCCGAGAGCGTCTTCGCGGCGCGGTCGAGCTGGAGGTAGCCGACGCCGACGTCGTCGAGGAAGGTGAGCCGCTCGCGGATCTCCTTCACGATCCGGTGCCCGATCAGCTCCTCGGTCGGGGTCAGGTCGAGCTCGTCGAGGAACCGCAGCGCCGCACCGACCGAGAGCTGCGAGAACGCGTGGATCGACCGCCCGCCGACGGTGACCGCGAGCACCTCGGGCTTGAGCCGCGCGCCGTCGCAGGAGGGGCACGGGCGCATCGACATGTACTCCTCGATCCGCTCGCGCTGCTGCGCCGAGTCGGTCTCGCGGTAGCGCCGCTGGAGGTTGTTGACGAGCCCCTCGAACGCCATCGCGTAGGAGCGCTTGCGCCCCATGCGGTTCTTGTAGGTGACGAGGATCCGATCGCCGTTCGTGCCGTAGCAGGAACAGGTCCTGCTGCTCGGCCGGCAGGTCGCGCCAGGGCGCGTCGACGTCGATCTCGTAGCGGTCGGCGATCGCCTGGATCACGGACTCGTAGAAGCCCTGGCCGCCGACCGACCACGGCACGAGCGCGCCGTCGTCGATCGAGAGCGACGTGTCGGGCACGAGCAGGTCGGGGTCGATCTCGAGCTGCGCGCCGAGCCCGGTGCAGCGCGGGCAGGCGCCGTGCGGCGCGTTGAAGGAGAAGATGCGCGGCTCGAGCTCGGGCAGCGAGACGCCGTGCTCCGGGCAGGCGAAGTTCTCGGAGAAGAGGAGGTACTCGCCGTCGACGACGTCGATCGCGACGAGCCCCTCGGCGAGCGAGGTGGAGGTCTCGATCGACTGCGTCAGCCGCTGGCGCAGGTCGGCCTTCATCACGAGCCGGTCGACGACGACCTCGATCGTGTGCTTGAACTTCTTGTCGAGGACGATCTCCTCCTCGAGCAGCCGCTGCTCGCCGTCGACCTTGACGCGCGTGAAGCCGTCGCGGCGCAGCTCCTCGAGCACGTCGCGGAACTCGCCCTTGCGGTCGCGCACGACCGGCGCGTTGACCGTGAAGCGCGTCCCCTCGGGGAGCGCGAGCACCTGCTCGACGATCTGGTCGAGGCTCTGCCCGGCGATCGGGCGGCCGCAGACCGGGCAGTGCGGGCGCCCGCAGCGGGCGTAGAGCAGCCGCAGGTAGTCGTAGATCTCGGTCACGGTGCCGACCGTCGAGCGCGGGTTGCGCGACGTCGTCTTCTGGTCGATCGAGATCGCCGGCGAGAGGCCGTCGATCGAGTCGACGTCGGGCTTCTCCATCATCTGCAGGAACTGGCGCGCGTAGGCGGAGAGCGACTCGACGTAGCGGCGCTGGCCCTCGGCGTAGATCGTGTCGAAGGCGAGGCTCGACTTGCCCGAGCCGGACAGGCCCGTGACGCAGACGAGGGCGTTGCGCGGCAGCCGGACCGTGACGTCCTTGAGGTTGTGCTCCCGTGCGCCGTGGACGACGAGCTCTTCGCTGGCCATGTCCTCCGAGTCTATCGAGAGAACGTGTGTTCGATCAAGTCGCGGGCAAGGGCCGCTCAGGGCGTCTCGGCGGCGCGTTCGGCCGACCGCGACGAACGCCGGAGAGGCAGGCCGGCCCGCGAGGTGCGTCGAGGAGCGAGGAGCACGGAAGCGGCGACTCCCTCTTCGCCCGCGACCACACGCTCGAGGGCGTCGACGCACCGCTGGTCGAACTGGGATCCGTCGCGGAGGAGCGCGATCGCGCGCTCGTGCGACCAGGCCTCACGGTAGACGCGGTCGGAGACGAGAGCGTCGTACACGTCGCAGACCGCCAGGATCCGGACGTCGAGCGCCATCGCCTCGCCCGCGAGCCCGTCCGGATAGCCGGACCCGTCGAGCCGCTCGTGATGGTGGCGGACGAGCTCGTGCACCGTGTCGCCGAAGCCGCCGAGATCGCGAAGCAGGTCGTCACCCGAGCCGGGATGACGCTTGACCTCCTCGAACTCCTGATCGGTGAGGGCGCCTGGCTTGCGGAGGATCTCCGTGGGAACGGAGAGCTTCCCGATGTCGTGCAGGAGCCCGCCGAGCGCCAGCTCGCGCAGCCGCGACGCAGGGAGCCCGATCTCCTCTCCGATCTCGACCGCACGGAGCGCGACACGGCGCGTGTGCTCCTCGGTCGAGGTGTCCTTCGCCGCGAGGGACACGAGCAGCGCCCTCACGTGGGAGCCGAGGAACGCCTCCTCGTCGCGGACGAGCTGTCGTGCGTGCAGATCGCCGACCAGCGGGCGCGACTGCGCGGAGCCGCGTCGCAGGTCGATCGCGACGGGGACGGCGACCAGCGCGATCCCGAGGAGCTCGAGTCCGTGGGCGAGCCACCAGCCCAGGTTCCAGTACGTCTGCACGAGGGCCGGCACCATCGCGGCGGCGAGCCAGACGATCCCGATCGCGACCGCGAGGTCGCCGAGCCTGTGCGTGAGCCGGAAGGTCCGCAGCGCGCGGAGCGCAAGCACGCCGTAGAACGCGAGCCCGGCCGCGAGCAGCGCGTAGGCCTCCCCGCTTCGCGGTGCCGGCACGCCGGGCACGAGTGAGGGCTCGACGAGCGCGGCGACGCCGAGCCCGAGGACGAGGAGGACCGAGACGCAGAGGAGCAGCAGGAGGGGTCTCACGGCTCCCCGGCGTCCGACCGAGGGCAAGGCGGAGAGAGCGAGGATGGCGCCACCGACTGGGATCGTGAGCCCTCCGGTCAGGGCGACCACGCCGTTCATCTCGAACCAGACGCCGGGAGTGGTGACGCCGTGGAGCAGGAGCAGCGCTGCCATCACCGAGAACGCGACGCCCACGAGCACCGCCCGCCCGTCGCCTGCACGGGCCCCTGCGATGGTCAGCGCGAGCGCCGAGGCGGTCGCGAGCGCGGCGCCGAGTGACACGCAGAGCACGTGCGTCCAACCGCCGAGGTAGACCTTCTCCTCCCCGACGAACAGGAGCACCGCGATCGGGGTGAGGGTCACCAGCGCTGCGAGCGCGAGCAGGTGGTGGGTGTTCCGCATCGTCCCACCATCGGCACGAGGCCTCGTCGGGATGAGACTCCTCGTGGGCGCTCAGCGGACGTGACGGACGCGTCTGCTCAGGCGCGGCGGGCGCGGCGCCCGAACACGACGCCGCCGAGCAGGAACCCGAGGCCGAAGGTGCCGAGCGCGAAGGCGCCGATCGCGATCGCCTTGCGGGCGACCGAGAGCCGCTGCCAGCGGCCGAGCGCCTCTTCCTCCTCCTCGGTCAGCTCCTCGCCGCGACGCTGCTTGCGCAGCGCGCTGCCGGCCTGGAGCCCCAGGTAGAGGTCGTCGAAGATCTCGGGACCGTCGGACACGGTTCGAGTGTATAGCCTCGACCGGAGCGTGAGCCCTCTGGATCCACCACCGACGACTGTCGCCGCGTTCGACGTGGACGGGACGCTGACGACGCGCGACTGCGTGACGCCGTTCCTGCGCGAGCTCGCGGGCGCACGGCTCGCGACGACGCTCGCGCGGCACCCGCTCACGGTGGCGCGCGCTCTCGCGCGCCGCGACAACGACACGCTGAAGGAGGTCGCCTGCACGGCTCTCGCCGGCCTCGGGGCCGCCGAGGTGAGCGCACGGGGGGCGGTCTACGCGCGGCAGATCAGGGGTGCATGGATGCGACCAGACACGCTGGCACGGCTCGACCGTCACCGCGCCCTCGGCCACGCGGTCGTGCTGGTGTCGGCCTCGCTCGAGCCGTATCTCGAGCCGCTCGGAGCGCTCCTCGGGGTCGACGCCGTCCTCTGCACGCGCCTCGAGGTGGGAGCCGACGGCCGGCTCACGGGGCGCCTCGACGGCCGCAACTGCCGCGGCCCCGAGAAGGCCGACCGCCTGCGGAGCTGGCTCGACGAGCACCGGCTGCGCGGCGCGAGCGTGTGGGCGTACGGCGACTCGCGCGGCGACCGCGAGCTCCTCGCGCTCGCCGACCGCGCCGAGCTCGTGAAGGGTCGCGAGCTCGGAGACGACGCTGCGCTCGGCCCGTCGGGGAGGGCTGTCGGCTAGCCTGCCGCGACCATGGCCGACGACATCGCAGAGCTGCGCCGGAAGCTCGCCGAGATCCACGACCTCTCGACGACCTCGGGGCTCCTCGAGTGGGACCAGCTCGTGATGATGCCGCCCGGCGGCGCCGGTGTGCGCGCCGAGCAGACGGCGACCCTCCGGCGACTCGCCCACGAGCTGTTCGTCCGGGACGAGATCGGCGAGCTGCTCGACCGGCTGCGCCCGCTCGAGGAGGAGGGCGGGCCGCTCGACGACGACGCCTGCCTCGTCCGCGTGACGCGGCGGGACTGGGAGAAGGCACGGCGCGTCCCGCCGTCGCTGAAGGCGGAGATGTCGCGGCACGGGTCGGCGTCGATGGAGGTGTGGACGCGCGCACGGGCCGAGAACGACTTCGCCGCGTTCGCCCCCATGCTCGAGCAGACGCTCGAGCTGCGCCGCCGGTACGTCGCCTGCTTCGAGCCGTGGGACGACCCCTACGACCCGCTCCTCGACGACTTCGAGCCAGGGATGCGCACGTCCGAGGTGCGCGCCGTGTTCGACGTGCTCCGGCCCGTGCTGCTCGAGCTCGTCGCCGCGAGCCCCGACGAGCCGGACGCGCCGTTCGCGCGCGGGCCTTTCCCCCGCGCGGCCCAGGAGGCGATCTCGCTCGAGGTCACGAACGCGTTCGGCTTCGCGGCCGGCGCGTTCCGGATCGACCCGACGGTGCACCCGTTCTGCATCGCGCTCGGGATGGACGACATCCGGCTCACGACCCGCTACAGCGAGGACGACCTCTACGGAACGGGGCTGTTCTCGACGATGCACGAGGCAGGGCACGGTCTGTACGAGCATGGAATCGACCGCGCGCTGACGCGCACGCCGCTCGGCTCGGGGTGCTCGTCGGCGCTCCACGAGTCCCAGAGCCGGCTCTGGGAGAACGTCGTCGGCCGTTCGCTCCCGTTCTGGCGCTGGTACTACCCGCGCCTGCAATCGGCGTTCCCCGACGCGCTCGGCAGCGTGACGCTCGAGGACTTCCGGCGGGCGATCAACCGGGTGCGCCGCTCGTTCATCCGCGTCGACGCCGACGAGACGACCTACGGGCTCCACATCATGCTCCGCTTCGAGCTCGAGCAGGAGCTGCTCTTCGGCGGCCTCGCCGTCGCCGACCTCCCCGAGGCGTGGAACGCACGGTTCGAGGAGGCGCTCGGCGTCGCGGTCCCGAACGACACCATCGGCTGCCTGCAGGACGTCCACTGGGCCGCAGGATTCTTCGGCTACTTCCCGACCTACCAGCTCGGCAACGTCCTCTCGGCGCAGATCTGGGAGCGGCTCCGGGGCGACGTCACCGACGTCGACGAGGAGATCGAGCGGGGCGAGTTCTCGGAGATCAACGGCTGGCTGCGCGAGCATCTCTACGCTCTCGGCCGGAAGCTGACCCCGGCCGAGACGATCGCGCACGTCTGCGGCGGCCCGATCGACCCCGAGCCATACCTGCGCTACCTGCGCGCCAAGACGACCGCCTGAACGGCAGAGTCGGGCGAGCGCAGAACGGCGACGACCCGTGTCCGGCGGCGAGCGCAGCGGGCACCGAGGGGCAAGTCGGGCCGGGCCGGGATCAGTCGCTCCGCCAGGGTCAGGCGGCGGTGCCGAACCGCTTCGCGGCGCGCGCCTTCGCCTTCGCCGCCTCGGTCTCGCGGTCCCTGGGCGGCGCGGCGGTGACGAGATCGGCGAGCAGGTGGTGCGTGACGTGGGCGATCTCGTCGACGGCGCGGGCGAAGACCGTCTCGTTCGCCTTCGACGGCTTCGTCTGACCGCTCACCTTGCGGACGTACTGGAGCGCGGCCGCGCGGATCTCGTCATCGGTCGCGGGCGGCTCGAAGTTGTGGAGCTGACGGATGTTCCGGCACATGGCTGGAGCGTACTGATCGTGTCGATGACGAAGATGGTGCAGATCAGGGACGTCCCCGTGCTCGCGAAGCTCCTCGACGCGCCCTTGCTGACGAGCGACGCGCGAATCGCGGGTGCGGCCGGGCATTCCGCGACGCTCGAGCTGATCTGACGCCGAGCGCTATCCGGTGTTGCGCAACGCAGCGGCGATCCCGGCGATCGATCGCAGCAGCGGTCGGAGCGCCGCCTCCTCTCCCCCGCGCCAGCGCTTCAGCAGCTCCACCTGGATCGCGTTCATCGGATCGACGTAGGGGTTGCGCAGCCGCACCGACTGGCGCAGCACCGGGTGGCGCTCGAGCAGCTCGCGGGCGCCCACGATCGCGAGCACCGCTTCCTCGGCTGCTGCATGCTCCGCCCGGATCGCCCCGAAGACCCTCTCCGCGAGCGCGCCGTCCGGGACGAGCTCGAGGTAGCGCTCGGCGATCTCCATGCTCGTCTTGGCGAGCGACATCTCGAGGTTCTCGACGAGCGCGCGGAAGAAGGGCCAGTCCCGGTAGAGCGCACGCAGCTCGCCCAGCGGACGGGCGGCGAGCCCGGTGCCGGCCCCGAGCCACGCCGGCAGGATGCAGCGGGTCTGCGTCCACGAGAACACCCACGGGATCGCGCGCAGGGCTCCCAGCTCGTCCGCGCCCGCGGCCTCGGGTCGAGACGCCGGGCGTGACCCGATCTCGAGGCGTCTGAGCTCGTCGAGCGGGGTGAACGCGCGCAGGAAAGCCGGAAACGCAGGGTCGTCCCAGACGACGCTCCGGTAGGCGCGGTGCGCGGCTGCGGAGACGTCCTCGATCACCTCGCGCGCGCCCTCTGGAGCCTCGTGCACCACCCGGTTCGGCAGGGTCGCGAGCAGCGTCGCAGCGACCGCCGCCTCGAGGTTGCGCCGCGCGAGGCCCGGGAGCCCGTACTTGAACGCGATCGTCTCGCCCTGCTCGGTCAGCTTCAGCCGGCCGTCGACAGCGTGCGGCGGCTGCGCGAGGATCGCGGCGTAGGTCGGACCGCCACCGCGTCCGGCGCTCCCGCCGCGTCCGTGGAACACCGTCAGCTCGACGCCTCGCTCGCCTGCGACCCAGGCGAGCGCCTCCTGCGCCCGGTAGATCTCCCACTGGGCCGTGACGATCCCGCCGTCCTTCCCCGAGTCGGAGTACCCGACCATCACCTCGAGATCTCGCCGCGGCGACCGGTCGAGCAGGTCGTCCACGAGGGCCGTCGCGCCGCGCAGGTCGTCGATCGTCTCCAGGAGCGGAACGACCCGGACGTCGAGGCCGGCCTCCCGGACGAGGCCCTCGGCCGCGATCACGTCGTCGGCGCTCCGGGTCATCGAGACGATCAGGGTGTCGATGCACGTCGAGCCGTGACGCGACTGCAACGTCGCGGCCTCCGCCAGCACCGGGACGAGCTCCTCCGGCGCCTCACGGAGCGTTCGAGCGTGGACGCGCAGGTCGAGCGCGGCGCCGTGCAGTCCGAACACGTCGATTCGCCGACGAAGCGCAGCCAGCCCACCGTCGGCCATCCGCGCGCCATGGTGGTCGCGGAGGCTGCGCTCGACGAGGTCGAGCTCGCCCTGGAGCGCGGCCGCGTCGGGGTAGGCGTCGTCGCCGAGCCCCTGCCAGATCGCGGTGAGCCGACGTCGATAGGGCTCGGTCGGGTTGAGCTCGTCCGGCAGGTCGACGGCCGCGAGCGCCGGGTCGGCCTCGACGATGGTGGTGGACATGCCCCAGGCGGCTGCGAGCGCCCGGACGTCTCTGCGCAGCAGCCGCCGGACGACCTCCCGCGAGCGCTCGACCGCCTCGCGGACGGTCTCCACCCCAGCGTTCGGGTTGCCGTCGAGGTCGCCGCCGATCCAGGAGCCGAACCGGAGCGGCGTCCCCGGGAGGTTGCGCCGCCACTCCTCGACGAGTGCCGGGGCAGCGTCCCAGAGGCTCTCCTCGAGGAACCAGAGGCCCTGACGGATCTCGTCGACGACACGCGGGCGTGACGAGCGCACCTCGTCCGTCTGCCAGAGGATCGTGATCTCCTCCGCCAGAGACGCCTCGATGCCGGCACGCTCGCGAGAGGTCAGCCGCGGGTCGTCGAGCTCGGCAAGGAGCCCTGCGACGTGCCGGTGGTGCTCGAGCACGGTGCGTGGGAGCGCCTCGGTCGGATGGGCGGTGAGCACCAGCTCGACAGAGACGCTGCCCGCGGCGGCGAGGAGCTCGTCGTCGCCGACGCCGGCCGCGCGAAGCTGCTCGACCGCCTCGGCGACCGTCTCCCTGCTCGCGCGCCCGGTTCGCTCGACCTCGCGGCGACGGCGGATGCGGTGGTGCTGCTCGGCGATGTTGGCGAGGTGGAAGTAGAGCGTGAAGGCGCGGAGCACCGTCGCCTGCTCGGCGACGTCGAGGGCCGAGACGCTCTCGGCGAGCGCACGAACCGCACCCGTGTCACCGCGGCGACCGAGGCGGGCGAGCAGCCGGATCCGCTCCTCGAGCCGGTAGGTCTCCTCCCCCTCCTGCTCGACGAGCACGCGTCCGAGGATCTCGCCGAGGAGGCGGACGTTCGCGCGGAGGGCGGTATCGGTGCGATCCGGAGTCGTCGGCATGCCCCTACTCTGCCCGTCCAACGCCGCTCGTCGCGAAGCGACCACGCGGGCGGTGGACGCTCAATCAACCGTGGTCGGCCGCCGATACACACGGTGTGCGTGTACCCCTGCCACGCTCTCGGTCGAGCGCGCGCCCGCCTGGCGGCGCCGTTCATCCTCGCGCGGAGCTCGACGCCCTGTACGAGACCACCGTGCTCGTGGCCGAGCGCCACGACACGCCGCGCCTGCTGCGGCTGATCCTCGAGCGCGCGGCCACGCTGGTCGGTGCGGACGACGGCTACCTCTACCTCTTCGACGCCGATCGCAAGCGTCTCACGGTCCACGCGGGAACGGGCGTGTTCGCACGGCACATCGGGTTCGCGCTCGCGCCCGGCGAGGGCCTGGCCGGAAGGGTCGCGGCCGCAGGCGAGCCTCTGGCGGTCGACGACTACGCGACCTGGGGCGGACGCGCTCGGGCACTCGACTCGGTGAGGTTCCACGCGACGGTCGGAGCCCCGCTGCGCGGCTCGGACGGCGTGATCGGCGTGATCGGTCTTGCGCGCACTGTGCGCGACGCCCCGTTCGGCCCCGACGAGATCGGGCTGCTCGACCGGTTCGGGCGCCTGGCGGCGATCGCCCTCGACAACGCGCGGCTCCACGAGAGCGCGCAGGCAGAGCTGACAGAGCGCCGCCGCACCGAGGAGGACCTCCTCGACGCCGTCTCTCGGCTCAGCCGCTCGGAGATGGAGCTCCGCCAGGCCCAGGCCGAGACGATCCGCCGACTCGCAGACGCCGCAGAGTTCCGCGATGCCGAGACGGGGCGGCACACCGAGCGGATGGCCCGGATGTGCGAGCAGATCGCCCGCCGGCTCGGGCTCGACGAGGATCGGTGCAGGCTCCTTCGCGACGCGAGCCCGCTGCACGACATCGGCAAGATCGCGATCCCCGACGACGTGCTCCTGAAGCCCGGGGCGTTCGACGACGGGGAGCGCGACGTGATGGAGCGTCATGCGGAGATCGGCCACCGGCTCCTCTCCGGCTCGACGTCGGAGGTCCTCGACCTCGCCGCGACGATCGCGCTGACCCACCACGAGCGCTGGGACGGTGGCGGCTACCCCAACGGCCTGGCAGGCGAGGCGATCCCGCTCGAGGGGCGCATCGCCTCGGTCGCCGACGTCTTCGACGCGCTCACGACCGACCGCGTCTACCGCGAGGCACTCCCCGTCGAGGTCGCGCTCGACCTGATGCGGGGACAGCGCGGAGGCCAGTTCGACCCCCTCGTGTTCGACGTGCTGGAGAGCATCGTGCAGCAGGCCGATGCCGAGCAGGAGCTCCCGGAGCTGGATCCCGAGCTCGCTTCCGACGTCGCGCCGGAGGACGCCGAGCCGCAGGTCGACGGGCGGCGGCCCCCGAGCGCGCGTTCCGGAGCGCTCTCGGAGCGCTCCGTCCGCCGCGCCTGCCACTCCGCCGAGCGAAGCGTCGAGTCCCGCCCCGGCCGCCACGGCATCGAGGACGCGCTGGCGGAGCTCTGTCGCCCGTTCGGCGGGGCGCTGCTCGCGAGCGTGTACGAGGTCGAGCACGATCGCCTCTGGCTCGTCGCGCAGCGCGGCTACGTCGAGGTGCGCGACGGCTTCGCGATGGAGCACGGCGTGATGGGCCGCGCCGCACGGAGCGGAACCATCCAGGTCGTCGCCGACGTGATCTCGGATCCGGACTTCATCGCCGCCACGGACGGGATCACGTCGGAGGTCGCCGTTCCGATCCTGGTCGAGGGGAGGGTGGTCGGGGTGGTCAACGTCGAATGCATCGGTCGCCGGCTCCCTCGCTCCACCGGTGCGGCGCTAGCCCCGCTCGCATCGCTGCTCGCCGCGCGGATCGACGAGATCCGCGGCGGCTTCGGCTCGGACGTGGGCGAGCTGGTGAGGCTCTGCGTCCACGCGAGCTCGCTGCGCGGGATCGGCGCGATCGCCGAGCTCGCGACGAGGACGGTCGGACGGATCCTCGGGCTCTCGTCCGCCCAGCTCGACCTGTGGCGCGCCGACGAGACCGAGCCGCGGCTCGTGAGCTTCTGGAGGCGCCACGACGCCGACCTGGAGCCGCTCGGCGAGCAGCACCTGCGCAGCCTCGAGCGAACGCTCGACTCCCAGGCGACCTCGAGCGTGGTCACCGCCTCCCAGATCGAGCTCGGGGAGCCGGAGACCGATGCTCTCGTCGTGCTCCCACTCCGGGTCGCCGGAGCCACTGTCGGGATCCTCACCGGCCGGCTCAGCGGCGAGACGCCGGACCAGGGGCAGATCGAGGCGGCAACGCTGTTCGCCCAGCACACGGCGGCGCTGATCGACGTGGCCTCGGCGCTGCGCCGCGAGCAGCGGGCGGCGGTCACCGACCAGCTGACCGGCCTGCTCAACCGGCGAGGCTTCGAGGAGCGGTTCCAGGAGGAGCTCCAGCGAGCGGCCCGCGACGACACCCCCGTCTCGATCGTCGTGTGCGACTGCGACGGGCTGAAGACGATGAACGACCTCCGCGGCCACGAGATGGGTGACCAGCTCCTCGAGCTCGTCGCGAGCTGCCTGCGTACCCACAAGCGGGTGAGCGATGTCGCGGCGCGCCTCGGGGGCGACGAGTTCGCGCTGCTGCTCCCCGACGCCGACATCGAGACCGCGCTCGCCGTGGCCGAGCGGATCCGTGGCGCGATCACCGACGAGACGATCGGCGGCTTCCGGCCGAGCGCGTCGTTCGGCGCGGCGACCTACCCGCTCCACGGCCGCACGACGCTCGAGCTGTTGAAGGTCGCCGACGACGCGCTCTACCGCGCGAAGCAGCGCGGCGGCGACGAGATCGTCACCTTCGCCACCTGAGCACGGGTACGCCCCACAGCGTGGATCGCAGGGCCAGGGGCCTCTGCCCGAGCGATTGGCGACGATCAGGCGGGAGGGGCGGAGGGCCGGCCGCTCACGAGCAGCCCGTCGCCAGCGCGAGCGCACGGCAGGCGCTCGCCATCCGCTCCGGGCCGAGCACGCAGATGCGCTCGCGGAAGAACGCCTTTGGCATCAGCGTCACGTTGTCGAACGAGAGGACGCAGTCGTCCGGCATGCCGTCCTCGGCGCCCAGCTCCACCTCGGTCGGAATACCGCGTACCGTGCGCGTCGCGGGGACGACGATCACCGCGTTGAGGACGGGGACTGCCGCGTCACGCGTGAGCACGAGATGCGGCCGGCGGCCGGCAGCCGGGTCGTCGACCCACCAGACCTCACCCCGGCTCACCACCGCTCGTCCGCGATCGACCGTCTCCCCGCCGCCTCCGCCCACGCGAGCTCGTCATCGGTCGGCGGGATCCTCGTGTACCCCTCGACGAGCGCCCGGTCGACCGCCTCGCGCTCGAGCTCGACGACGAGGCGCTCGAGCGCATCGAGGATCGCTGCCGCGCGACTCCCGTACACGCCCGAGGCGACGAGATCGTCAAGGCGTGCGACGAGCTCTTCTGGCGTACGGACGGTGATCATCTTCGACATGCGAAGAGTATGCCATAGAGACATTCGTTCTGCAGGCCCTGCCGTGCGAGTCGGCGGACGAACGACCTGGACGGCGACAGACCTCAGACGCCGGAGCGGCCAGGGACGAGGGCAGCGAGCTCGCGGCGGAGCTCCTTGATCTCGTCGCGGAGCTTGGCCGCGTACTCGAACCGCAGCTCCTCGGCCGCTGCGGTCATCTCCTCCTCGAGCGTGATCACGAGCCGCTCGATCTCGTCCGCGGTCATCCCCTCCGCCTCGGCCTTGCCGCGCCGTCGCCTTCCCGGGACGGTGGGAGCGTCGAGCGTGAGGAACTCGGCGATGTCGGAGACGCTCTTGACGATGGTGGTCGCGACGATCCCGTGCTCCTCGTTGTAGGCGAGCTGCGTCGCACGACGGCGATCGGTCTCCTCGAGCGCGCCCTGGATCGCCTCCGTGCGCTTGTCGGCGTACATCAGCACCTTGCCGTGGACGTTGCGCGCAGCACGGCCGATCGTCTGCAGCAGCGCGGTCTTCCCCCGCAGGAAGCCCTCCTTGTCGGCGTCGAGGATCGCGACGAGGGAGACCTCGGGCAGATCGAGCCCCTCGCGGAGCAGGTTCACGCCGACGAGGACGTCGTAGTCCCCCAGCCGCAGCTCGCGGATGATCTGGATGCGCTCGAGGGTGTCGACCTCCGAGTGCAGGTAGCGCGTCCGGACGCCGGCCTCGACGAGGTAGTCGGTGAGATCCTCGGACATCTTCTTGGTGAGCGTCGTCACGAGCACGCGCTCGCCGGCCTCCTCGCGCCTGCGGATCTCGCCGAGCAGGTCGTCGATCTGGTTGCGGGTGGCGCGGATCTCGACCTCGGGATCCACGACCCCCGTGGGGCGGATCAGCTGCTCGGCGACCACGGCAGACTCGCGCAGCTCGTACGCGCCCGGGGTCGCGGACACGAACACGAGCTGGTTGACCTTCGCGAGGAACTCGTCGAAGCGCAGCGGCCGGTTGTCCATCGCCGAGGGCAGCCGGAATCCGTAGTCGACGAGCGTCTGCTTGCGCGAGCGATCGCCCTCGTACATCCCGCCGATCTGAGGAACGGTCTGGTGCGACTCGTCGACGAAGATCACGAAGTCCTCGGGGAAGTAGTCGATCAGCGTGAACGGGTGCGACCCGGGCGGGCGACCCTCGAGCACGCGCGAGTAGTTCTCGATCCCGGAGCAGAACCCGAGCTCCTTCAGCATCTCCAGGTCGTACTCCGTGCGCTGGCGGATCCTGTGCGCCTCGAGCATCCGGCCCTGCTCCTCGAAGAGCCTCACCTGCGCCTCGAGCTCCGCGCGGATGTCGTCGACCGCGCGCTCGATCGTCGGCTTCGACGTCACGTACTCGGTCGCCGGCCAGATCGCGAGGTTGTCCATCCGCGACAGCACCTCGCCCGTCAGCGGGTCGAAGTGCGAGATCTGCTCGACCTCGTCGCCGAAGAACGAGATCCGGTACGCCGTCTCGCTGTTCGCGGGCTGCACCTCGAGCAGGTCGCCCTTCACGCGGAACCGCCCGCGCCCGAGCACGGTGTCGTTGCGCACGTACTGGCTGCCGATCAGCTTCGCGAGGACGGCGTCCCGGTCGTGCTCGGTGCCGACGTCGAGGATCAGGACCCGCTCGCGCCACTCCTCGGGCGACCCGAGCCCGTAGATGCACGAGACCGAGGCGACCACGATCACGTCACGCCGCGTGAGGAGCGCGCTCGTCGCGGCCAGCCGCAGGCGCGCGATGTCGTCGTTCTGCGAGGAGTCCTTCTCGATGTAGAGGTCGGCCTGCGGGACGTACGCCTCGGGCTGGTAGTAGTCGTAGTACGAGACGAAGTACTCGACGGCGTTGTCCGGGAAGAGCTCGCGGAACTCGTTGCAGAGCTGCGCGGCAAGCGTCTTGTTGTGGGCGATCACGAGGGCCGGGCGCTGGAGCTCCTCCATCACCCAGGCCATCGTCGCGGTCTTGCCGGTGCCGGTCGCCCCGAGCAGCGTCTGGCAGCGGTTGCCCGAGCGGATCGACGCGGCGAGCTCGCCGATCGCACGCGGCTGGTCGCCGAGCGGCCGGTAGTCGGCCGTGACCCTGAGCTGGCGCATGCGTCCATCCTAACGGAGCGAACGTGTGTTCCCGCTCCTCCCGCGCCGAGGACGCCGATCCGTCAGCCGAGGTAGAGCTCTCGCTCCTCCGCGGTCAGGCGCCTCCCCGTCGCGCGCAGCCGCGCCTCGGCCAGCGCGAGGAGCTCGGGCGTCCCGCCGCAGATCGCGCAGCGGTAGCGGCTGACGGTGCCGTCGCGCGAACGCGTCACGACGGTCCGGGAGTCCGGTGTGAACGCCGCCACCGCCAGCGGCTTCGGCGCGCCGCGGAGGTAGCGGACGAAGGCACCATTGGACGCATCCCACAGGCCGGCTGTGATCGGGCCTGCGGTCACGATCCAGCGGCCGTCGGGGCTGTAGCGAGCATCGGAGACCGGCCCGAAGTGCGCTCGCAGCACGCGCAGCGTTGCGCCGCTCGCGGCGTCCCAGATGATCGCGTCGTGGTCCTTGGAGGCCGACACGAGCCGCCGCCCGTCGGGAGAGAACGCGACGCTCGTGACCGGCGCACCGTGCCCTGTCAGAACGATCTCCGTCCCGTCCTCGCGCGCGAGCCGGATGCTGCCTGCGTCGGCCCGCGCGGTGATGCTGCCGTCAGGGCTTCTTGCGACGAGGACAGGCTCCGGCGGTGCGCCGGTCTCCGCCTTCACGAGCTCGGGGCGCGTGCCCGCGTCCCAGACCCGAACCGTGCCGTCGGTGCTCCCGGTGACGACGGTCGCCCCGGCGCCGACGAACGACGCCCAGGTCACCTCGCCGGTGTGCCCGGCGAGCACGGACACGAGACGACCCGTGCTCGTCCACGTCCTCGCCGTGCGATCTGGGCTGGCGGTCAGGACGTACGCGGCGTCCGGCGTGAGCCCGACCGTGTCCACGAAGTTGAGGTGTCCCGAGAGGACGGTCAGCACGGCGCCTGTCGCGAGATCCCAGACGCGTGCCTGGCCGTCGATCGAGCCCGTCGCGGCCACGGTTCCCGCCCGGTCGACGGCCGCTGCGACGACGTCGCCGACGTGGCCGGTAAGCGAGCGCTCCAGCCTCCCGCTCGTCGTCAGCCAGACGCGTGCCTCAGCGGAGCCGGCTGCGACCGTGACCGCACGCCCGCCGTCGCGATCGAGCGCGAGCTCGCGGATCGCAGACGGGTGGCGGACGCGCGAGAGCACGCGGCCCGCGGGGAGCGCGACGAAGGTCGCACGGGCGCCGGCGACGAGTGCCACGCGTGCACCGTCGCCGCTCGCGATCACCGAGGCCGTGGCCCGCTCGACGCCGCGGATGGTCAGCGTCCTCTCGCACGTCCGCGCGCTGTGCACCCTGCCGTTCGACAGGACCACGAGCTCGCCGGCGACCGCCGCGTCGGCGACGGCCGCCCCGCCGACGGTGCAGATGACCGTACCGTCGCGCGCAACCACCAGCGGCGGGCCGGATCGCCCGTGGAGGAGGACGTCTCCGGCACGCGTGAACGAGATCCCGGCGTCGGACCCGACCTGCCGCTCGATCAGCACGCGGCCGGTCGCCACGTCCCAGACCCGAGCCACGCCGTCGTCGCCGACGGCGCCGACGGTGCCGCCGCTCGCCGTGAAGGCGACCTCCCGCACCGGCTGGCCGAGCACGAGCACCGCCCGCAGCGCGGACGCCTGCAGCGCGTTGCGAAGCGCGTCCTCCGTCGTGGGTCCGGGCGCGCGCCGGGCGGCCTCGCCCGCGAGCAGGAGGCTGAGCTCGGGGTCCGTCGCGAGCATGGCGACCGACGACGCGTCGAGCCGGCGGCTGGCCGCCTCCTCCGAGCTCGCGTCGGCCCGGCCTCGCTCGACCACCGCGATCGCCCCCGCCAGCGCGATCACGACGAGCCCCGCCGCGACGGCACCGGCGATCCCGAGTGCTCGCCGTCGGCGCCGACGCTCGACCAGCACGGCACGCGCTGCCGCGAAGTCGTCGCTCCAGAGGAGCATCGCGCCCGCGAGCACGTCGTGGAAGATCTCGTAGCGTGGTGGCGCACCGTGCTCGTCGGAGATCCGCCGGAGGATCCGCTCGGCGGCGAGCAGGTCGAGCACGGGCTGCAGCTCGCCGGGATCGACGCCGGCGTAGCGGGCCAGGTCGTCTGCCCGGTGGGCGATCTTCGTTCCCGACGGCGTGACGAGGAAGCCGAACGTCTCGGCTGCGAGCTCGCGCCCGCGATCGTCGAGCTTCGCCATGGCGCGCTCCAGGTGCTCCTCGACGATCTGGGCGGCGCCCCCGAGCTCAGCGAGCGTGGTCGCATGGAGCGTGCTCGAGCCACTCTCCGTCTCGACGTCCCAGACGCGCTCCAGGACGAGCTGGAGGTACGGCGCCTCGATCCTGTCGGCAGGCCCCTGGTCCTCCGCGAGGAGCCCGCGACCTTCCGTGGCACCGATCCGGCCCGCGGAGACCTGGTCGAGGACGTCCTCCACAAGCGCGTCCTCCACCGAGACGTCGCCGAGGCCGAGCTCGCGCAGCGCCGAGAGCGGACCGACGATCGCCTCCCTTCCCTCCTCCCGGGTCAGGTGGTCGACGCGGAGCAGGTTGCCGAAGAGCCCCGGAACCTTCGCCTTGAACCCGTCGAGCTCGGCGAGCGCGTCGTCGCGCACGCCGAGCAGCACGCCGACCCGGAGGCCGCGTCGCGAGACGACGCCCGCGAGCGCCTCGGCCAGCGGCCCTCCGTCCTCCCCGCCGTGGTACAGCACGTACTCCTCGAGCTGGTCGAGGACCAGGTAGATCTCCCCACCGAGCGCCTGACACCAGTCCTCGAGCTCATCGACGAGAGGGCGTCCCGCCGTCGGCTCGACCGGTCGACCGAGCGCTACCGAGACCTCGTCTGCGACTGCCCGCCCGACGGCCGCGAGCGGATCGCCGCTCCAGGCCGAGCACACGGCGACGACGTGTCTGGGCGCCCCCGGCGTCCTGTCTTCGCGCAGCCGGTGGACGACGCCCGCGCGCAGCAGGGAGCTCTTCCCGACTCCGCTCGCTCCGTACAGCACGGTCAACCGCGTCGCCTGGAGGTTCGCGGCGACGATCTCGATCTCGCGGTCACGCCCGAAGAACAGGCGGGCATCGAGCTCGCTCGAGCCGAACGGTGCGAGACCGCGGTACGGGGATCGTTGTGCGGTCACACGGCCTCGATCCGCGCCTGCAGCACGCCGCAGAACGCCTCGGGGTCGGCGTCGACGACCTCGATGTCGAGCCGCCGCCAGAGCGCACGCTGCAGCGGCCCGGGATCCGCGCTGACCGCCCACGAGCGGTAGGCCAGCCGTGCGTCGCCCACGATGCGCGCCCGGACGAGCCTGAACCACCAGTCCTCGAGCGCATACCCGAGGAAGAGGAGGTGACTTCGACGGAGACGCGCGGCGAGCGAGACCGGGAGTGCCGCGGCCAGCTCGCTCGGCCCGGGGTACTCGATGTAGTCGTCCTCGGTCACGACGAAGCTCTCCCAGACCCGTGACTCGTCCGGGTCGACCGCTCCCTGGAGCCGCAGGAGCACGGTTCGCCGCTCGAGCGACAGCTCCGCGACGTACGTGTTGGGCACGTCGATCAGGCGTGGCTCCGCCCCCGGCGGCCGATGCCAGAAACGACCCGATCCCGGCCCCTCGGCCGCGTAGGCGACGACGTCGAGCTCCTCACCAGCCTCGGCGAAGGCGAGCTCGACCCCCTGGTCGTACCGGGTCGAGACGATCAGCTGATGCGGGAGGCCGCGCTCACGCAGCACCGGTGCCAGCCTGGCGAGGAACGCATCGAGCCCGCTCGGCGCAGATGCCCGGCCGACCCGCGCGTGCAGCTCGTCTCGCAATGGGCCGGGCCCGTTCAGCGTCGCGATCTGCTGCGCGACGCGAGCCAGCTCCACCGCTGAGCCGTCGCGGAGCGCGAAGGCCGTGGCGAGCTCGGCCGCGAGCTCGGCCGAGCCGGACACCCCGAGGACGGGGACGAGCCGGCCGGAGAGCACCGCCCGCACGATCTCGCCCTCGACGTCGCCGTCGAGCGCCTCGGTCCGGTGCGCGGGCGCGACCTCGTGCCGGAGGATCGCCGCATGGAGCTCTCGCAGAGCGGGACCGGGCTCGATGCCGAGCTCTTCGACGAGCGCCGCGCGCGTCTCCTGGAAGACCGTCAGCGCCTCCGCCTGGCGTCCGGCGCGGTAGAGGGCGAGCATCTGCAGCCGGCGCAGCTCCTCGCGCAGGGGGTGCTCCGCGGCGAGCGCCTCGAGCTCCCCGATCGACTCCGCAGCCCGTCCTCCCTCGACGTCCGCCGCGATCCGCTCCTCCCGGGCCGCGAGCCGTAGCTCGTCCAGCCTGCGGATCTCCCCCTGGGCGAACTCGGCGAAGGTGAGCTCTGCGAGAGGGGGGCCGCGCCAGAGCGCGAGCGCCTGGTCGAGCAGGGCACGTCGGGCCTCGGGCGGGACGCGTCGCGCCTCGCCGACGAGACGCTCGAAGCGGTAGGCGTCGACGGCGTCGCGCGGGACGTCGAGCAGGTACCCGGGGGGCCGCGTGACGACGACGTCGGGCCCGAGCGCCTTCCGGAGCGCCGCAACGCCGTTCTGCAGGGAGACGCCGGCGGTCTTCGGCGCGTCCTCGCCCCAGATCTCGTCGACGAGCTGATCGGACGAGACCACCATCCCCGGTCGCAGCGCCAGCGCTGCGAGCAGGGCCTTCTGGCGGTTCCCCGCCAGCTGCAGGGGCGTTCCGTCGTCGCCCACCACGTCCAGGGGTCCGAGGAGACGGATGTCCACACCCGCTGTGTAGCACGACTCCTGGCGACGCATCAGCGTGTTCTCCCGCAGCGTTGGCGGGCGGTTGGCGGGACGTGGGCGGGCGGTTCTCGGGCGGATCGACCGTGGGGTCATGACCACCGGACTCCACACCCCCCGCACCGCTCGCCTGCTCTTCCAGCTCGCTCTCGGCAGCCTCGCGCTCGTAGCGGCGCTCTGCGCGACGCACCTCGCGACCGCAGCGCCCGCCGCCGCCGCGACACGGACGACCACGGCGTACGGCTGGCCCGTGAAGCCCTTCCACCGCCAGCACCCGATCCGTGGGGCGTTCGGCGATCCACGCATCCTCGGCTCCGAGCGCAGCTTCCACTTCGGCGTCGACGTCTCGTGCCCGAACGGGACCGAGGTGTACGCGACGATCGACGGCACGGTCGCGCTCCATCCTCTGCACTCCGACGTCGTGATCGTCCGCGCCGCCGGGGACGTCTCCTTCAGCTACTGGCACATCGCGCCGCTCGTCCGGCCCGGGCAGCAGGTGACTGCGTACCGCACGGTGCTCGGCCGAGTCCTCGCCCCATGGGAGCACGTGCACTTCGCAGAGGCCCATGGCGCGGTGTTCGTCAACCCGCTCCGCCCGGGAGCGATGTCCCCGTACCTCGACCGGACGACGCCGCGCGTCCGCGGCCTGACCGTCGAGTCGGCCGGCGTCGCCCTGGCCGGACGACGGGCGAGCGGACGGGTCGACCTCGTCGTCGAGGCCTATGACGCCACGCCGCTCAGGATCGCCGGGCCGTGGGGCGGCAAGCCGGTCACACCGGCTCTCCTCGAGTGGCGCCTGGTCGGCCCTGCCGGGACGCGCTCCACGAGCTCGACGAGCGGCTGGCGCACGGCGATCGACTTCCGCACGACCTACCCGGCCAACGACCTCTTCGCGAGCACGTACGCCCGCTGGACGCGCCAGAACAAGCGGAACCGCGTCGCCCGCTACCGCTTCTACCTCCAGCGCGGCCTCGACACGACGGTGCTCCGAGACGGGCGGTACTCGGTGCAGGTCCGCGCGACCGACATCCGTGGGAACGCCACGACCGCCGCGTTCGGGCTGACGGTCGCGAACGTCTGAACCCGGCGCTCGCCGCACCTTCCGGACGACGAGCACGCCACGCGTGACGCGCCCGGCAAGGGATCGGCCGCCGTGTCGGCCGGCGGAGCCGTTGGGGCCCGGTTGGGGCGCAGTTGCCGGGCGGTTGCCGACCGGATCGACCGTGGGGTCATGACCACCGGAACCCCACATCTCAACAGCACCAGCTGGTTCGTCTCGCTTCTGACCCTCGTCCTGCTCGTCCCGCTCGCAACGGTCGCGACGCTTGCCGGGAGCATCGCGCAGCCCGCGCCGTGGGATCGGCCCGAGTTCGACCTCGGCGACATGGGAGGCAACGCCGCCGTGTCCGCCGCGGTTCGCGAGAACGACCCCCTCGCCATCGAGGCGGCCTTCCCGCGGGAGAGCTACAAGCCCGGCTCGACCGCCACCCTCCGCTTCTGGAAGAAGCTCGACGCACCCGTCACGGTCCAGATCCTCAAGGTCGGCCAGTCCCGGGTGCGCACCCTCGGCGACATGGAGATGCACGGTCTGCCGATGACGCAGCCCGCAGCGATCGGTCGTCTCCGGGTCGGCGGCTCGACGCGCATCCAGGTCGGCGCCGCGTGGCGCAGCGGACTCTACTTCGCGCGGCTCCGCGCCCCGCACGGACGCGTCGGGTACGCCCCGTTCGTCGTCTCGCCGACGACACCCGGCAGCAGCCGCGTCGCCGTCGTCATGCCGACGAAGACCTGGCAGGCCTACAACTACTACGACGACGACCACGACGGGTACGGCGACACCTGGTACGCGACGGCAGGGCACACCACCGCGCGCCTCGACCGTCCGCACCTCAACCGCGGCGTCCCGCTATCACTTCCGGGCCTACGACCTCTACTTCCTCGAGTGGCTGAACCGGACCGGCAAGCGCTACGACATCCTCTCGCAGGCCGAGCTGGACGCCGTGCGCACCCCGGCCGACGCTCCGCAAGGCGTACGACCTGCTGATCTTCCCGGGGCACCACGAGTACGTCACCACCGCCGAGTACTCCGCCGTCGAGGGCTTCCGCGACCTGGGCGGCAGCCTGATGTTCCTCTCGGCGAACAACTTCTTCTGGCGGATCGACCTCCGGGGCAACGTGATGACGCGCGTGGCCCAGTGGCGCGACCTCGGTCGCCCCGAGTCGGCGCTGCTCGGCGTGCAGTACATCGCCAACGACAACGGCGAGAGCCGGGGACCGTGGCTCGTCCGCCGGAGCCCCGCCGCGAGCTGGCTCTTCGAGGACGCGCGGACGAAGCGCTTCCCCGCCTTCTCGAACGCGGGCATCGAGATCGACCACACGACCTCGAGCTCGCCCGACGGGACGCAGATCGTCGCTGAGATCCCGAACCTGATGGGCAGGGGCTTGACCGCGCAGATGAGCTGGTACGAGACGAGGAACGGCGCGAAGGTCTTCGCAGCCGGCGCGTTCACGCTGGCCGGCTCCATCCGGCAGGCGCCCGTCGCCCGGCTCGTCGAGAACGTCATCTCGCGCGTCGCCTCCGACGAGGCATGACGGATGAGGTTCCGGTGGGGGCGCCGGGGGAGGCCCGAGCAGGCCTCCCCCGGCTCGTGGCACGCCGATCGGCAGCCTCCGGCGGCCGGGCCGCCGGTACCTTGGGGCCGTGCTCGAATCCCTGACACGACGGCGGCTGATGGGTCGTGCACTGCTGACCGGGATCGGGCTGGCGTGGCTTCGCCCGCGCGTCGCAGGGGCCGCTGCCGGCGCACCCCTCGTCCGGAGGCTGTCCGTGCGCGGCATCGGGCGCCGTTACGCAGGCGACCGGCCGCTCTTCGCGACCGTCTCCCCCGGCGTCAGCGGTCGCGACGCGGCCCGCGTCTCGTTCTCGCTCGACCGTGCCTCGCGCGTGACCGTCGAGGCTGTCCGAACCGGGCATCAGCACCGACAAGGTCGTCTGGTCGGACGGGCGCCGATTCCCGGCAGGCGCGCACGTCCTCGAGTGGTCGCCCGCGCTCGGAGAGGCGCCCGGCTCGTACGTGATGCGCGTCACGAGCGCCGCGAACGGTCAGCGGCGGGTGTACGGCGGGCGTCGCCCGGCGACGCCCGAGCGCGCGGTCGCCCCGGTCGTACGGCTCCTCGGAGTCGAGGCCGCGTTCGAGCGCCGGGTCTACGCGCCGTTCGAGCCGATGGGTCTGACGATCGGCGCGGACGCGGCGTCCCTGACGCTGACGTTCCTCCGCTGCGGTACCGAGGCGGCCACGAGCAACCGGGTGGACGAGATGTGGGGCGAGCCGCAGGGCGCCCCGGCGAGCATCGACTGGACGGGCAAGCGCTCGGGCCCGGTCACGATCACCGTGCAGCCGGGCGATTGGCCGACCGGGCTGTACGCAGCGCGGCTCGAGACCGACGACGGCCGCCTCGGCTTCGCCCCGTTCGTGCTGCGGCCGGCGCAGGGCTCCGGTGCCCGCCAGGCGATCGTCCTGCCGACGCACACCTGGCAGGCGTACAACCTCTACGACCGCGACGGCGACGGGTGGCCCGACACGTGGTACGCCGGAGGCACCCGCCCGGTCCTGCTCGACCGTCCGTATCGCGACCGTGGCGTCCCGCCGCGGTATCGGCGCTACGACGTGCCGTTCCTGCAGTTCGCCCGGCGCCAGGGGCTGCCGGCGGACTACCTCACGGACGACGATCTCGACGCGGTTCCCTCGGGTGAGGAGCTGCGCAGGCGGTACGACCTGCTCGTGTTCCCGGGGCACTCGGAGTACGTCACGGAGCACGCCTACGACGTCGTCCAGCGGTTCCGCGACCTCGGGGGTCGGCTCGTGTTCCTCTCGGCGAACAACTTCTTCTGGCGGGTCGACCGCGACGGCGACGCGATCAGCCGCGTCCGGCAGTGGCGCGATCTCGGGAGGCCCGAGTCGGCGCTGCTCGGAGTCCAGTACCGGGCGAACGACGACGGACGGGCACGCAGGCCGTTCACGGTGCTCGGAGCGGAGCTCGCGCCGTGGCTGTTCGAGGGAACGGGGCTGCGGAACGGGGATCTCCTCGGGAAGGTCGTGGGCGGGTACGGGATCGAGATCGACGCGACCACCGCGAGCTCGCCGGAGGGAACGGTCGTGCTCGCCCGGATCGAGGGTCTCTACGGACCGGGCTTCGACGCGGAGATGACCTACTACGAGACGCCAGCCGGAGCGCGGGTCTTCTCGGCCGGCACCCTCGACTTCACCTCGTCGTCGCGCACGTGGCCTGTGAGCCGGATGCTGCAGAACCTCTGGCGCCACATGCTCGAGGACGTGCCCCCGCCGCCGGCCGCGTCCACGCCCGCGAAGCGCTCCTAGCCCAGCTCGGCCACCTCGTCGTCCCTGGGGCCCGGCGGCTCCTCGTCGTCGGGCAGCGGCCGGAACGCGACGCGCGCGAACGGCAGCGTTGCGAGGAGCTGGCCCGTCGCCACGAACAGGATCACCCGGTTGGGCCCCCACGCCTCGAGCAGCGGGCCGGCGAGCAGGTATCCGAGCGGGCCCGCCAGCATCGCCGTGGTGATCACGGCGGTCATCACCTTGGGCCGCAGGGCCTCTGGCGTCCGCGTCGTGAGCACCATCATCAGTGGCGCGTTGACGAACGGCCCGAAGAACGACGAGAGAGCGAGAACCGCCATCACACCGATCACCGGCAGGTCGAACCCGAGGGCGAAGAGCGGGAGCGTCAGCGCGACGAACGCGACGGCGGCCATGCGCAGCGGCTCGAACCGCCCCATCACCCGCATCGCCACGAGCGTGCCGATCACGGCGCCGATCCCGAAGGCCGTGAAGAACGCGCCCGCGACCCGGGAGCTCGCGTCGAACTCGTCGTAGGCCAGCACCGGCAGTGCGCTCACGAGCATCATCGCGAGCCCGTTGACGACCATCGCGGTCACCCCGAGCACGCGGAGCACGCGATGTCCGAAGAGATAGCGCAGCCCCGTGAGCACGCCGCGGCTCTGGGAGTCCGCGGCGACGGGCGGCCGCGCGGGGACGAAGAGCGCCAGCACCGCAAACGAGAACGCGAAGGTGGCGGCGTCGACGTAGAGGACGTTGGGCGCTCCGATCAGGCCGATCAGGATGCCCGCGAGAACCGGCCCGAGCAGGCTCGCGAGCCTCGTGGTGCCCTCGACCACGGCGTTCGCCTTGCTCACGGCCGTCTCGTCCTCCCCGATCAGCTCGGGGATCGCGATCCGCTGGGACGAGAAGTAGGGCGCGATGAAGACGCCGACCAGCGCGACGATCACCAGGAGGAGCGGAAACGTCAGCAGCCCGGCCGCGTAGAGGATCGGGATCGACGCCATCAACGGCGCGCGGGCCCCGTCGCCGACGAGCATCGTCCGACGCGCGCCCAGGCGGCCGACGACGCTGCCGCTGAGGATCCCCAGGAACGCGACCGGGAGGATCTCGGCGGCGAGGACGAGCGACATCCGGGTCGGCGACCCGGTCGTCGCGAGGACGAACCACGGGAGCGCCAGGAACGTCATCTGCGACCCGAGCGACGAGAACCCCTCGGCGACGAGCAGCGCGACGAGCGGCCGGCTCCGCCAGATGCTCGGCGCGGGAGAGACGGGATCGCTCATCGCGGGATCACGGTCGACGAGGCGCGGACGGGCAGGGCCAGCAGCGGCTCCCGGCCGAGGATGCTCACTCCTCGGGCTGCCAGACGCCCTCGCGCTGGACGACGACGCCGTCCAGCTCGATCCGGGAGCCCGGGACGCGCAGGTCCTTGACGATGTCCCAGTGGATGCCCGACTCGTTGGTGCCACCGAGGTCGGTGTAGCTCTGCCCGAGCGCGATGTGCACCGTTCCGCCGATCTTCTCGTCGAAGAGCGTGTTGCGCATGTACCGCGTGATCCCCGGGTTGCAGCCGATGCCGAGCTCGCCGATCCGTCGGGCGCCCTCGTCGGAGTCCAGCGTCTCGAGCAGGAACGCCTCGTTGGCGTCGGCGGACGCCTCGACGACGCGTCCGCCCTCGAAGCGGAGCCGGACGCCCGTCAGCTCGCGCCCCCCGTACACGGTGGGGAGCTCGGTGAAGGCGATCGTGCCCTCGGCCGAGGTCTCGACCGGACAGCCGAAGAACTCGCCCCCGGGCAGGTTCGCGCCGAGCGCGTCGACCCGCATCGTGCGACCTTCGAGCGACAGCCGCAGATCGGTGCCTGCCCCGACGATCCGCACCTCCCTGGCCGCGTCGAAGAGGTCGGCGTGCCTGCGCATCGCTGCGCCGATCGCGTCCCAGTCCTGCAGCACGGCCTCGTAGAGGACGTCCGAGAACGCCTCCGTCGACAGCCCGGCATCCTGGGCCAGCGCTGCCGTGGGGTACTGGCAGGCCATCCACGGGATCTCGTGGTTCGTGATCCGCGAGCTGACAGCGCGATAGGCGGCGCGCACGGCTGCCAGGCGCTCCGGGTCGACGTCCGACGCATCACGGCTGTTGTCGGGAGCCTCGACGAAGAGGAGCGCATCGACGGTGCGCAGCTCGTGCGCCTGAAGGGGGGCCAGCACGCCCAGCAGCTCGAGCGGCGCACGCCTGACCCAGCCGAGCGAGCCCATCGAGATGCTCCTGAACGAGATCCGTGGCAGCGCGTACGCGCCCCGCTCACCGACGAGTCCCGCGACCTCCTCGAGCAGCGGAGCAGCCTGTGGGTTGCCCCCGACGTAGACCTGCCAGCCCGGCTCGACGCGGAGGCACCGGACGATCAGCTCTGCATACGCCTGCAGTCGCGGGTCGCGCATGGACGGACACTAGCCACTCGCGCGCGTCCGACTCGCCGCGCCTCAGCCACCGAGCTCGTCGGGATAGGCGCGCGCGTAGCGCTTCTGCGCAGCGAGCACCCCGGCGACGTAGCTGCGGGTCTCGGGGAACTGGATCCCGACCCCCTCGGCGCGCCAGCGGTCGACGTTCCCCTGACCGGCGTGGTAGGCAGCGAGCGCCGTGCGGAGGTCGCCGTACCGCCGGAGGAGGCTCCGGAGGTACCAGGAGCCGTAGCGCACGTTGATCTCGGGATCGAGCAGGTCCGACACGACGAACCCGTCGCCCCCCGTCCGCACCGCGATCCCCTTCGCAGTGTCCGGCAACAGCTGCATCAGCCCCACGGCGCCGGCCGACGAGCGCGCCGACGCGTTGAACCGGCTCTCGGTGTACACGACTGCCGCGAGGAGTGTCGGGTCGAGGTCGTAGTTCCGCGCGTGAGTGCGGATGATCGACTCGTACCGCAGCGGGTAGCGCGCCCGCAGGTAGACGTCGGGCTCGGTGCGCACGACCCAGACGCCGGCGGCACCGGCGAGGACGGCCACGACCACGAGTGCCGCCAGCACGCGCGACATGCTCAGCCCTCGGAGTCCTCCGCGCTCAGCTCGGCGATCAGGCCCACCGCAAACCGGTCGATGTCGTCGAAGTCTCCGGTGTTGACGAAGTGGTAGTCCGCCTGGCGGACCTTCTCGCGGTCGGGGAGCAGCCGCTCGTCCCGGCCGTCGAGAGGGACGCGCCGCCGCTGCTCGCGGAGCTGCTTCGGCGCCGTCACGACGACGATCTTGTCGAAGTTGCCCTGGGAGCCGGACTCGTAGAGCAGCGGAACCTCGGTCGCGCAGACGGCCGGGACCTCGTCGAGCGTCGTCAGCGCCTCGCGCCAGGCGAGGTACTCGCGGGAGACGAGCGGGTGGAGCAGCTCCTCGAGCCACTGCAGCAGCTCGCGGTTGCCGAACACGCGATCACCGATGAGGCGGCGATCGGGACGCCCGTCGTCACCGAGGATCCCGGGGCCCATCCTCTGGACGAGCGCGTCACGAACCCCGTCGTCGACTGCGAGCAGGTGATGGACGATCTCGTCGCTCGACACCGTCGCTGCGCCGTTGGCGCGCAACGCCGCGAGCAGGGTCGACTTGCCGGCGCCGATCCCGCCCGTGATCGCGACCGCGACCGGACGGCGGACGCCGACGCGACGATGGGTGCTCCTCCGGCGGGGCAAGCCCGCGCCCCTACGCCTCGGTGGCCTCGGCCTCGACCGCGTCGTCGCGACGCGGCGGAGTCGGCCTCGACGACCGGCTCGGCCGCGACAGGCTCCTCGTCGACGACCGGCTCGGCCTCGAGATCTCGACTGCTTCGACCTCGACCGTCGGCACGTCCTCGACCTCGGCCGCGTCCTCGACCTCGACCGCCTCGGCGAGCTCCGACCTCGGCGACCTCCTCGGCAGCCGCGACCTCCGGCTGGCCACATCCTCCACGACATCGGCCTCGACTACGACCTCGTCGACCGCCGCGACATCGGCGCTCGACGCCTCGCGCACCGGGAAGGCCTCCTCGGAGAGACGCAGGTTCGGCGTGGCGAAGACGGACTCACCGCCGTCAGCGCGCGGCACCGGCACGGCGCCCTCCTCGACCCGCTTGAGCGAGAGGGAGAGGCGGCGACGCTCGCCGTCGATCTCGAGGATGAGCACGTTGACTGGGTCGCCCTGTGCGACGACCTCACGCGGGTTCTCGACGTGATGCGCCGCGAGCTCCGAGATGTGCACGAGGCCCTCGACTCCCGGGAGGATCTCGACGAACGCGCCGAACGTGACGACCTTGGTCACACGCCCCTCGACGACGTCGTCCTCCTGGTAGTGGTCGAGCACCTGCTGCCACGGGTCCGTCTGGGTCTGCTTGAGCCCCAGCGAGATGCGCTGACGATCGCGGTCGATGTCGAGCACCTTCACGTTGACGGTCTGGCCGATCTCGAGCACCTCGGACGGGTGGTTGACGTGCGACCACGACAGCTCCGAGATGTGGATCAGGCCGTCCATGCCCTCGAGGTCGACGAACGCGCCGAAGTCGACGATGTTCGAGATCGTGCCCTCGACGACGTCGCCCGGGTTGAGCCGGTCGAGGATCGCCTGGCGCATCTCCTTGCGCTCGTCCTCGAGGACGGCGCGGCGGGAGAGGACGACGTTGTTGCGCGAGCGGTTGAGCTCGATCACCTTGCAGCGCAGCTCGGTGCCCATGAACTCGTCGAGATCCTGGACGCGACGGATGTCGACCAGCGACGCGGGCAGGAACCCGCGGACGCCCAGGTCGAGGATGAGCCCGCCCTTGACGACCTCGATCACGCGACCGGTGACCGCCACGCCGCTCTCGGCCGCGCCCTCGATCGCCTTCCAGGCGAGCTCGAAGCGGGCGCGCTTCTTCGAGAGGAGCAGACGGCCTTCGGCGTCCTCCTTCGTCATCACGAGCGCGTCGATCTCCTCCCCGACCGACACCTCGTCGGCAGGGTTCACGTTGCGGCGGATCGAGAGCTCGGAGACGGGGATGACGCCCTCCGACTTGTAGCCGATGTCGACGAGCACCTCGTCCTTGTCGACGCGCACGACGGTGCCGTGCACGACCTCTCCCTCGTTGATCGTCGGGAAGGTGCTGTCGTAGTCGGGGACGAGCTCACCGTCGGGACCAGTGGTCCAGACGCCCGGCTCGGCAACGGGGGTCTCGAGTGGCATGGATGCGCTTTCGTCGGAGGTCATGTGGATCGCGGAGTATAGCGCGGGATCCGAGCGACGAAACCCCGAGCCGACGACGTCCGGACGGGTCGGCCGGCTCCGGGCCGTGCGCCCGGCGCTCCGCGAGCGATCAGCCGACCTTCTCGATCCGGTTGAGCACCGGCGGTGCGAAGCGGCGAGTGCGCCGTCGAGGTACGCGCGAACGCGTCGAGGTCGACGCTCGCCGCCGAGCGGGTCCGTGCACGGTCGCGGAAGACCGTGTAGCCGTCGCCGCCGTCCGCCATGAAGTTGTTCATGACGACGCGGTACGTCGCGCCTTGTCGACGATCGGGACGCCGTCGAACGTCACCGAGCCGTCGACGATGCGCGGCGCGGTCGTGCTGTTCCACTGGTAGTGGACGTTCGCCGAGACGAGCATGATCCGGTTCTGGCCCGCGGCCGGGTTGTTGAACTGCTGCTCGAGCACGTTGTAGATCTGCCTGGCCCGTGCAGGTCTTGACGACGAGCGTGTTCCCGAACGGCTGCACGGTGAACGCCTCGTCGTAGGTGACCTGCCGCCGGTCGCCTCGCCGCCGCTGATCTGCGTAGAGACAGGCCGGCGCGGACGCCGCCCGCGTTCATGAACGCCGCGACGGCACCGCCGAAGTCGGTCGGCGCGGTCGCCTCGAGCATCGCGTCGGCGATCACGTCTCCCATCGGCTGCTCGCCGGCGGCGTTCTGACCGCTCGGGGTGTCGCGCGACGAGCGGATGTCGCGCCGTGATCGTGCCGACGACCCGGTTCGCGAGCGGGGCCGAGAGCGCCGTCGTACTGGTCGAGGATCGCCTTCACGGCCGGGTCCTCCGGCGACGTCCGCGTGACGATCCGGTTGACGGCGGTCGCCGCCTTGATGTCCTTCGTCTGGTGGTCGATCACGAGGTCGATGTCGGTGACGAGCCGGCCGAACGACGCCGCGCTCGTGACGAGCTTGCCGTCGATCGTGCAGATGTACGGCTGGTGCGTGTGGGCGCTGATCACGACGTCGACGTGCGGGTCGAGCCCGTTCGACGATCGGGACGATCGACGCCGCTGAGGTTCTCGCAGCTGTTGACGTCGGCGAAGCCGCGCGTGGCGAACGGCGCGTTCTGCTGCCCACCCTCGTGCAGCAGGACGACGAACGCCCTGACGCCCTGCTCGGCGCGCAGCTTGCGCGACGAGCGCGTTGACGGTCTCGACCTCGTCGCCGGAACTCGAGCCCGGCGACGCCGGACGGCGTCACGATCGTCGGCGTGCCCTCGAGCGTGAGGCCGATGAACGCGATCTTCGCGTTGTCGATCTTGCGGATCTCGTACGCGGGCAGGATCGTCTCGTCCGTGCCCTCGTAGAAGACGTTCGCGGCGAGGTACTGGAAGAACGCGCCCGGCGAACGGCGTGCCGTCCTGGCAGCCGTCGATCGGGTGGCAGCCGCCGTACTGCATCCGCAGCAGCTCGTCGACGCCCTCGTCGAACTCGTGGTTGCCGACGCCGGTGACGTCGAGGCCGATCAGGTTCAGCGCCTCGATCGTCGGCTCGTCGTGGAACAGCGCCGAGACGCAGCGGGCTCGCGCCGATCAGGTCGCCCGCGCCGACGGTGATCGTGTTGGCGTTCGTCGTGCGCAGCGACTTGACCTGCGTCGCGAGGTACGCCGGCGGCCGCCTTCCGGCCACGATCTGCCGTGCGCCGTCGGCGTGCTTGGATCCCGGATCGTGTTCCCGGCGTGTCAGCTGCGAGGTTGCCGTGGAAGTCGTTGATCGCGAGCAGCTGCACGTACGTGTCGTTGTCCTTCTTGGGTGGTGCGGCGCCGAGCGCCGTCGGTACCACCAGGAGTGCGACCCCGACCAGGGCCGCCATCAGCACACGTCTCCTCATAACCCCTTCTCCCTTGCAGAGACAGTCTTGGATTGAGCGATCCTAGAGCGTTCTCGGCCGGGACGCGAGCGGTACCGCTCAGGCCTTCGCGTCGCCCCAGGTGTCGCCGACGCCGATGTCGACCGCCAGCGACGGGTCGAGCGGATAGGCGCCGACCATCTCCTCGCGCACGAGGTCACGGACGGCGCTGGTCTCGACGTCCGGCACCTCGAGCAGCAGCTCGTCGTGCACCTGGAGCACGAGCCGCGAGGCGCGTCCCTCGCGCAGCAGCCGCTCGCGGATGCGCACCATCGCGACCTTGATCACGTCGGCGGCGGTGCCCTGCATCACGGTGTTCACCGCAAGGCGCTCCCCGAGGGAGCGCGTCTGGCGGTTCGAGGCCCGCAGCTCCGGGATCGGCCGGCGACGACCGAGCAGCGTCGTCACGTACCCGTCCGCGGCTGCCTGCGCGATCGTCCGGGCGATGAACTCCTGCACGCGCGGGAAGCGGGCGAGGTACGTGTCGATGTAGGCCTGCGCCTCGTCCTTCGGGATGTCGAGGTTCTCCGAGAGCCCGAACGCCGAGATCCCGTAGATGATCCCGAAGTTCACCATCTTCGCGACGTCGCGCTCGGAGCGCGTGAGCTGCGCTCGCTCCTTGCCGAGCACCTCCGCGGCCGTCGCGGCGTGGATGTCCTCACCGGCCGCGAACGCGTCCTTCAGCACCGGCTCGCCCGAGACGTGCGCGAGGATCCGCAGCTCGACCTGGCTGTAGTCCGCGGTCAGAAGCCGGGTGCCCTCGGCTGCGACGAACGCGGACCTGATCTGGCCGCCGAGCTCCGTGCGCACGGGGATCGACTGCAGGTTCGGGTTGGTCGTGGAGAGCCGGCCCGTGGCGGCCACCGCCTGGTTGAAGGTGGTGTGGAGCCGGCCGTCGACCGGGTCGAGCAGCGTCGGCAGCGGGACGAGGTACGTGTTCAAGAGCTTCGTGAGCTCGCGCCACTCCTCGATCACGGGGACGATCGGGTGCTCCGCGCGCAGGTCGCGCAGCACCCTCGCGTCGGTCGAGTACCCCGTCTTGCCCTTCCGACCCGGCGTGAGCCCGAGCTTGTCGAAGAGGATCCCGCCGAGCTGCTGTGGGGAGCCGAGCACGAACGGCTCACCGGCGAGCTCGGTGGCCGACGCCTCGAGCTCCGCGACGCGGTCGGTGAGGCGCGCCGTGATCTCACCCATCCGGTACGCGTCGATCGCGACGCCGGCGTCCTCCATCTCCGCGAGCACGACGGTGAGCGGCAGCTCGATCTCGTCGTAGAGCGTCTCCATCCCCCACTCCCGGACGCGCTCCCGGAGCGGCCCGGCGAGCCGACGGGCCGCCTCCGCGTGACGTACCAGCGCGCTGGTCTCCTCCTCGGCAGAGGGCTCGGGCACGAGCTCGAGCCCGTGCTCGGCCGCGAGATCGTCGAGGAGGTAGCCCGACCGGCCGGGATCGACGAGGTACGCCGCGATCAGCGTGTCCTCCGCCGGAGGCCGGCCGAGCCTGAGCGCCTTCGCGTCATGGGCCGCGACGGTGACGTCGCGCAGGAGCGAGCCCGTGTCGCGGGATGCAGCGGCGACGAGCGTCACGCCGTCCGCTCCCGCGACCGCGAGCCGACCGCCCGCGGCGGCGACGCCGACGAGCCCGTGGAGCTGCGGCAGATCGCCCACGCGCCACTCGACGACGTCCGACTCGACCGCCACCGCCTCGGCGGCCGGCACCGAGACGTCGAGCTCGTCGACGCGGTTGAGGAGCGCACGGAACTCGAACCGACGGAAGATCTCCTTGAGCCTCGAGCGGTCGGGGGCGCCGGCGACGAGCGCGGCCGGCTCGACGCCGAGGTCGAGGTCGCGACGCATCGTGGCGAGGACCTTGGAGGCGCGCGCCTGCTCTGCGTGCTCGACGATCGCCTTCGACCGGGCGGGTGACAGCTCGGACGCGTGCTCGATCACGGTCTCGAGCGACCCGTACTGCGCGATCAGCTGCCCTGCGGTCTTGTCGCCGATGCCGGGGACTCCCGGGATGTTGTCCGAGGTGTCGCCCTTCAGCCCGATGAAGTCGGGGACCTGATCCGGGCGCACGCCGTACCGCGCCTCGACGCGGTCTGGCGTGTAGACCTGGACGTCGGAGACGCCGCGCGGGGTCATCATCAGGCTCACGTTCGGCGAGCAGAGCTGGAAGGCGTCCCGGTCGGTCGAGACGACGACCGTGCGGATGCCCGCCTCGTCCGCCTGGGTCGCGAGCGTCGCGATCACATCGTCGGCCTCCCAGCCCTCGAACTCGAGGTTGCTGTAGCCGAAGGCCTCGACGATCGGGCGGAAGTGCGGGAACTGCTCGCGCAGCAGGTCCGGCATCGGCTTGCGCCCCTCCTTGTAGACGACCTCGACCGCCTCGGCGATCTCGGCGCGGTGCACGGGGCGGGTGTCCCAGGCGACCGCGACGCCCCTCGGCGCGTAGTCCGCGAGGAGCTTGAAGAGCATGTTCGTGAAGCCGAGCAGCGCGTTCGTCGGCTGACCGTCGGTGGTCTGGAGCTCCTCCGGGAGCGCGAAGAACGCGCGGTAGGCGAGGTTGTTCCCGTCGACGAGGAAGAGCTCCGCCCCCTGCGCGGGACCGTCGTCGAGCTCGAGCTCGACGCCCGTGATGCTCTTCGGCGACATGGACGCGAGTCTACGGCGTTGCTACGGTTCGCGACCCAGCACGGCCGACCGTCCGGCCGGTGGCGACGCGGGATCTGGGCTCAGGCCTCTCCCGCACACGACGGAACAGCGAATCGTCAGCGCCCCGAGCTGGGCCGGCAGTGGTCGCCGGCCCGAGAGGAGTCACCATGCCGCGCCTCGAGATCGTCCCGTTCACCGCCGACCACGTCCCAGGCGCCGCCGGCCTGCTCGCGGAGCGCCAGCGCGCCCAGCGCCGCACCGAGCCCGCGCTCGCCGCGCGCTACGAGGATCCCGCTGCGACGCTGCCGGAGATCGAGGCCCTGCTCGCCGCCGACGGCGCCTCCGGCGTCGTCGCCCTCGACCGGACGGGGCCCGTCGGATTCCTCCTCGGCACCCACCGCGACGACGCCGGCTGGGGGCCGAACGTGTGGGTCGAGGCGGCAGGGCAGGCCGTCCGCGAGCCCGAGCTCGCACGGGATCTCTACGCGGCGGCCGCGGCGCGGTGGGTCGAGCAGGGCCGGACGTCGCACCACGTGATCGTCCCGGCGACCGACTCCGCCCTGGTCGACGCGTGGTTCCGGGTCGGGTTCGGGCACCAGCACGTCCACGCGCTGCGCGAGGTCGCTCCCGGGGACGAGTCCGGGACGCCGACCGGCGTCACGGTTCGGCGACCCACCCGGGACGATATCCCGGCGCTCGCTCGACTCGAGCGGGTGCTTCCGCAGCATCAGCAGCTCTCCCCGGTGTTCTCCTCACCGGTCCCGCCGACGCAGGAGGAAGCGGAGGCGGAGTGGAGGGCGGACTTCGACGACTGGCAGCTCACGACGTTCGTCGGGGAGCTGGAGGGGCGTGTCGTCGGCTCGGCGATCGGCTGCCCGCTCACCGTCTCGTCGATGCACCGAGGGCTCGCGGACGTGGACGACGCGGGGTTCCTCGGGTTCGCGGCCGTCGAGCCCGAGTGGCGGGGACGCGGCGTCGGCGGGGCGCTCCTCGACGCCGTCCACGCGTGGGCCCGCGAGACCGGGTATCCGACGCTCGTGACCGACTGGCGGATGACGAACCTGCTCTCGTCGCGGATGTGGTCGCACCGCGGGTTCAGACCGACGTTCTTCCGCCTGTTCCGGGCCGTGGTCTAGCTGGTTGATCCGCCGAGGGACGCCCGGGCAGCCGGGAGGCTGCCGACGCGAGCGGCGTGACGCCACGTCCCCGTGCCGGCCGCCTCGGGTGGCCGGTGCGGTCTCGACCGGCGGCGGAGCGCTTCGCCGGCCGGGCTCCCCCACGCCTCGCCTCGACGACGCGCCCCGCTCCTCCCGGGGGCGTCGGTGGTTGGATGGGGGCATGCAGCGCGTCCCGCTCATCGCCGGCTCCCGCATCCCCGTTGTCACGTTCGCCGACGACGCCGTGCTGCTCGCGCCGCCCCCGCCCCTCCGGGCGATCGCCGATCCCCGTGCCGCGGTCGCCGAGGCTCTCCGCTATCCCATCGCAGGCCCTCGGCTGGCCGACGCAGCACGCGGCGCGCGGCGCGCGACGATCGTCGTCGAGCCGCCCGGACTCCCGCTCCCCGGGGCCGAGAGCGACCCTCGCCGCGACGCGCTCGCGGCGGTGCTCGACGAGCTCACGACCGCCGGTGTCCCGGCCGACGGGCACACGCTCCTCGTCGCAGGGGGTCTCGAGCAGCGGGCGTCCCGACGTGACCTCGAGGATCTGCTGCGGCCGGCGCGGGCGCGCGACTTCCGCGGCAGCGTCGTCGTGCACGACTGCGAGTCCGACGATCTCGTGCACGTCGGCGACGCGGAAGGGGTGGCGCTCCGCTGTCACCCGGTGCTGCTCGAGACCGACCTCGTCGTCACCGTCGGTGCATCCGAGACCGTGCTCCACGGTGGCCCGTCGGCGCTGGTCGGGGCCTGCGCGGCCGGAACCGTCCGGGCCGCCCGGGCGGAGTCGCTCCTGGAGACGGCGACCTCGTCCGGCTGGAGGCTCGGTGTCGCGCTCGAGGCGGCGATCCAGCGCCGGGTCCCCGTGATCGGCGTCTCGCTCGTCCTCGACCTTCCCCGGGTCGCAGGTCGCTACAGCGGCTATCCCGGCGAGCAGCGAGCACGGGAGGCGGCGATCCGCTCGCCTTTCCGGCGGCTGCTCGCGGTCGCTCCCGCCTCGGCCCGCCACGCAGCCCTCCAGAGCCTCGGCCGCGACCTCTCGGTCGTCGCCGTCCTCGCGGGACGCCCGACGGTGGCGCACGCCGAGGCGCTCGTGCGCGGCACGGCGCTGCGAGGGATCGCTGTCGACGCGCCGTTCGACACGCTGGTCGTGCCGCTGCCGTGGAAGGGCGTCCACCTGCCGCGGCGGCCGCTCGACCCCGTCGGAGCGGCTGCCGTCGGCCTCGGGCTCGCCCTCCGTCTGTGGCGCAGCGCCCACCCCCTCGTCGAGGGAGGGACGATCGTGCTGCTCCACCCGTTGACACGTGGCGGGCACGCGGCGATCCCGGGGCCGACGCGCACGCTCCTGGCCGCACTGCGCGACGGCCCTGCAGGGGCGCGGATCCGCGAGGCCGAGGCGATCGCGGCGCGTGACCGACGGGCGCTTGCCGACTACCGTGCGGGTCGCGCCGTCCACCCACGCCTGCCGTTCGCCGACTGGGAGGCGTGTCTGCCCGCGCTCGACCGGGCGGGCCGGGTGATCGCGGCCGGCTGCCGTGACGCCGCTGCCGCCCGTGCCGTCGGATTCGTCCCGAGCCACAACGCCGCGACGGCCCTCGCGATGGCGGCCGGGGTCGGCCCGGGGGACGCCCGCACGGGTGTGCTGCTCGCCCCGCCCTACGCGCCGCTGGTCGTCGGGGACTGACGGGCTCGGGCGGGCGGGCACCGTCTGGACGCCGGCAGCCTCGAGCCTCAAGCGCCCACGCGCCGATCCCTTGAACGCCGGATCCGCTCGCCGGATCCGGTGGAGCAGGCAAGAGGCAGATCAGGCAAGGCCACGCAGCACCGCGCCCCCAGCCGGCGCCCCAGGCGCCAGGCTGCTTCAGGGATCTCCGCGCGCAGCGCGGTCCCTTGCGGAGCCGGATCCGCTCGGCGGATCCGCCGGAGCAGGCAAGGCCACGGAACACCACGCCCCCAGCCGGCGCCCCCAGGCGCCAGGCTGCTTCAGGGATCTCCGCGCGCAGCGCGGTCCCTTGCGGAGCCGGATCCGCTCGGCGGATCCGGTGGAGCAGGCAAGTTCAGTCGAGGCCGAGGTACGCCTTCTGGACGCGCTCGTTGGTCTTGAGCTCGGACGCCGGCCCCTCGAGGGTGATGCGCCCGGTCTCCATCACGTAGCCACGGTGCGCGGCGTCGAGGGCCATCAGCGCGTTCTGCTCGACCAGCAGGACGGGCGTGCCCTGCGCGTTGATCTCGTGGACGATCTCGAAGATCTTCTCGACGAAGATCGGGGCCAGCCCCATCGACGGCTCGTCGAGCAGCAGCAGCTTCGGCCGCGCCATCAGCGCCCGACCGATCGCGCACATCTGCTGCTCACCGCCCGACATCGTCCCGGCCTTCTGCGACCGGCGCTCGTGCAGCCGGGGGAACAGCTCGAACACCCGCTCCATGTCCCCGGCGAAGTTCTCCTTGTCGTCGCGCTGGAAGGCGCCCATCTCGAGGTTCTCGACCACCGTCATCCGGGGGAACAGGCGGCGACCCTCGGGGCTCTGCGCGATGCCGTTCTTCACGATCTCGTGCGGCGGCTCCCCGGTGATGTCGTTCCCGTCGAAGCGGATCGAGCCCTGGCGGGGGCGGTTGAGGCCGTTGATCGCACGGAGCGTGGTGGACTTCCCCGCTCCGTTCGCGCCGATCAGGGTCACGATCTCGCCGGCGCCGACCCGCAGCGACACGCCCTTGAGCGCATGGATCGCGCCGTAGTAGACGTGGACGTCGGTGATCTCGAGGACGTCGCCGGCGCTCATGCCGCCGCGCCCCGGCCGAGGTAGGCCTCGATCACGCGCTCGTCGGACTGGATCTCGACGGCGCTGCCTTCGGCGATCTTCGCGCCGTACTCGAGCACGGTGATCCGCTCGGAGACGCCCATCACGACCTTCATGTCGTGCTCGATGAGGAGGACGGTCAGTCCCCTGTCGTCCCGGACGCGACGGACGAACGCGGTGAAGTCGGCCGTCTCCTGCGGGTTCATGCCCGCCGTCGGCTCGTCGAGGAGGAGCAGCTTCGGGTCCGTCGCGAGCGCACGCGCGACCTCGAGCCGCCGCTGATCGCCGTAGGGGAGGTTGCCAGCGCGATCCTCGTGACGGCGGGGAAGCCCGCAGTAGACGAGCAGCTCGCGCGCCCTCTCCCGGGCCTCCCGCTCCTCGCGCTTGACGCGTCCGGTTCGCAGGATCGACCCGATGATCCCGCTGTGCAGACGGCAGTGCATCCCGACCAGGACGTTCTCGAGGGCCGACATCTGCGCGAACAGACGGATGTTCTGGAACGTCCGGCCGATCCCGAGCGCCGTGATCGCGTGCGGCGGCAGGTCGCGCACCTCGGTGCCGTCGAACAGGATCGAGCCCGACGTGGCCTTGTAGACGCCGGTGAGCTGGTTGAAGAACGTCGTCTTGCCCGCGCCGTTCGGGCCGATCAGCGAGACGATCGAGCCGCGCGGGATCGTGAAGTCGACGTCGTCCGTCGCGACGAGACCGCCGAACTCCTTCCGCAGCTGCGTCACCTCGATGAGGTTGTCGGTCGGCGCCATCAGTCGTCGCTCGGGTTCCGGTCGGTCATCGCGCCCTCGGTCTGCACGTCGTAGAACGGCGTGTCGTGGACGCCTTCCTCCATCTCCACCTTGTGGCGACGCTCGGGGATGAGCCCGGCGGGACGGAAGAGCATCATCACCACGATGATCACGCCGTAGATCCCGAACTGGTACTTCGTCGGGTCGAAGTCGAGACCGGCCTCCTGGATCTTCGACCCGATCGTGGCCAGGCCCTCGCGGTCGAGGTACGAGAGCACGAGCCCGCCGACGATCACGCCCCACACGCTGCCCATCCCCCCGAGGATCACCATGCAGAGGAGGAAGACCGAGAAGTTGAAGTAGAAGTCCGCCGGGAAGGCGCCGGACTTGAAGCTCGCGTAGTACGCGCCGGCGACGCCGCCGAAGAACGCGCCGATCGCGTAGGCCCAGGTCTTCGTCCGCATGAGCGGGACGCCCATCGCGGCGGCGGCGGTCTCGTCCTCGCGGATCGCGATCCACGCACGGCCGAGGCGCGAGTCGCGGAGCCGCACCGAGCAGAACACGGTGATCAGCAGGAGCCCGAGCGCGACGACGTAGTACCAGTGCTCGCGGTTCGACGACTGCTGGAAGTTGTCGGGAAGACCGACCGCCGAGAGGAGCGGGAAGCCGACCGGGTCGATCGGCGCGATCCCGAACGTCCCGCCGGTGAGGTTGAAGCCCTTGAAGTTGTCGCCGTTGCGGACGACCTGCGGGATGATCTCGCCGAACCCGAGCGTGACGATCGCGAGGTAGTCGCCGCGCAGGCGCAGCGTCGGCAGGCCGATGACGATCCCGACGAAGAGGGTCAGGAGGCCGGCTGCGATCAGGACGAGCCACATCGTCACGTGGATCCCGGGCAGCGAGTTCGGCACCGAGGAGCCGAAGTGGAAGGTCACCTGCTCGAAGTGCTGCGAGGCGAGCCAGCCGGCCGTGTACGCGCCGGCGGCGTAGAAGGCCACGTAGCCGAGGTCGAGCAGGCCCGCGTACCCGACGACGATGTTCAGCCCCACCGCCATCATCGTGAACGCGAACATCACGACCACCGAGCCCGTGCCCGGCACGAAGTCGCCGATCACGGGGATGGTGCGCAGCGAGTCGTTGACCCAGGGGAAGAGCAGCGCGAGGCCGATCAGCCCGGGGACGAGCCAGGCCTCACGGCGGGCGCCGACGCCGCGCGCCCTGTCGGCGATGCCGTTCACGGCGCTCCCACCACCTGCGGGAACCCAGCCGGACGAGCCCCTGGCGCGGGACGCTGCGTCCGCGTGAGGACTCGTCCGCCGACCTCGACGCGAGCGCGACCCGGGAGGAGGAGAGCGGCCGTCATGCGCCCTCGGGTGTCTGCTCCCCGAGGATCCCCTGCGGCCGGAAGACCAGCACGGCGATCAGGATCCCGAAGACGATCGAGCGGGTCCAGTCACCGCCGGGAGCCATCCAGGTGAGACCCTCGTTGAACGACTGGATGAAGCCGATCACGAGCGCGCCGACGACGGCGCCGGCGAGGTTGCCGATCCCGCCGAGGACGGCCGCGGTGAACGCGATCAGCCCGAGCTCGAAGCCCGTGTCGTAGCGGATGTTGTACTCGAGCAGGAACACCAGGCCGGCCACCGCGGCGAGCGAGCCCGCGAGGAAGAACGTGACCGAGATCGTCCGGTTGACGTCGATCCCCATCATCGCGGACGCCTCGGTGTCCTGGGAGACCGCCCGCATCGCCTTCCCCTGCCGCGTCGAGGTGACGAACCAGGTGAGGACGGCGAGCGCCGGCACGATGATCGCCAGCGCGGTGACCAGCTTCCAGGTGACGATGATGTCGCCGATGGTGAACGCGGCGCCCTGCGGGATGATCTCCGACCCGCTCTCGTAGTCGACGCCGTACAGCGCGAGCGAGACGTTCTGCACGATGAACGACATCCCGACCGCGGTGATGCAGCGGCGTCAGGCGCGGGGCGTTGCGCAGCGGGCGGTAGGCGACCCGCTCGATCGAGCCGTTGACGACCGCGAACAGCGGGATCGTGATGGCGAGGGTGACGACGATGCCCCCGACGACCGCGAGGTTGCCCGACTCGGCCGAGATGCCGAGCAGCGAGAACAGGACGCTGCTCGCGACGAGGCCGGAGAGCGCGAAGACGTCGCCGTGGGCGAAGTTGATGAGCTGGAGGATCCCGTAGACGAGCGTGTACCCGAGCGCCACGACGCCGTAGACCGAGCCGCGCGTGAGACCGTCGAGGCCGACGTTGACGAACTCCTCGGGGCTCTTGATGAAGTTGATGAGGAGCCAGAGGCCGACGAGGCCGACGAGGCCGAGCCCGATGCCGTTGACGACCTTCGGGTTGCGAAGCTTCCGCAGGAGGTTGTTGGCCGTCTCCTTCATGCGATCGCGGCGACTCTAGAGCGAACGCGGCGGGAGGGCAACCCTCCCGCCGCGTTCGCGTCCTGCGACCGTGCCGATCAGCCGCCTGCGGCCGCCGTCACGGTCTCCGGCTTCGGAGCGATCGTGGTCTCGACCGTGAGCTTGCTCGGTCGCGACGTAGATCGTGAAGCCCACGACGGCACCCGAGGCCTTCTCCGGGTCGCCGTTGGCGTTGATGTCGAACGAGCCGAGCAGTCCGTCGCTCACGCTCGTCTCGAACAGCTTCGTGATCACGTCCGAGCGGCTCCCGTCCGACGCGGCGATCGCGTCGAGGAGCACCTGCGCCGCCTGGCCGCCGTAGATCGCGTACGGGTCGATCGACTTGCCCGTGAGCGGTCCGCCGAGCAGCCCGTCGACGAACTGCTGGGCGGCGCCCTTGAACGCGTCGATCGGGACGCCGGCGACGGACATGTACATCCCCGCCGACGCCGAACCGGCCTCGTCGATCGTGGCCTGCGTCGTGAAGCCGTCCGGTGCGAACAGCTTGACGTCGCCGTCGTTCGGGCCGAGCACCGCGACCTTGTCCTTGATCACCTGAGCGCCGTTCTCGTCGATCAGGCCGCCGAGGAACACCGCGTCCGCGCCGCTCGACTTGACCTTGTTGAACAGCGAGGTGTAGCTCGTCGCCTTCGGATCCCAGGCCTCGAAGCCGGCGATCTTGATCCCGAGCGACTCTGCCGCGTTGCGGGTGTTCGTGGCGACGCCGAGGCCGTAGGCCTCCTTGTCGTTCAGGATGTAGACGCTCTTCACGCCCTGGGCCTGCATGAACTCGGCCTCCGCCGCACCCTGGTAGGCGTCGTTCGCGACGACGCGGGCGTAGTTCCGCGTCCCGGACGGGTAGTACTTGTCCGGCTCGGTCGAGTCGCAGCCCGGGCCACCCTGGGTGAGGCAGACGTACGTGTTGGCCGGCGAGACCATCGGGATCCCACCGTCCGGCGCCTGGTTCAGCACCGGGATGATGATCGCCGCGCACCCGGAGTTGAAGGTGCCGATGACGCCGATCACCTTGTCGTTCGCCGCGTACGCGTTCGCGTTCTGCGAGCACTTGCCCGAGTCCCACTTGCCGGCCTGCGCGGTCGCGTCGTCACACGACTGGAACCCGATCTTGTAGTCGCCGGCCTTCCAGTCGCGCTGCCCGAGCTCGTACCGGATCGCCGCGACGATCTGCTCGGTCTGCGTCGCGCGACGAGCCCTGCAGCGGGAAGTCCGACGCGATGAGGTAGTCCGGGTCGCCGTCGCCCTCGTACTCGATGCCGGTGCACGACGACGACGGGAGCGCCTCCGGCGCGCCGCCGCTGTCGCTTCCTCCGCACCCGGCGGCCACGACGGCAAACGCCGCGACCAGGGCTCCCGCGAGGAGCAACCATTTCCCCTTGATGGACAAGCTGAGCCTCCTGATTTCGTAGTCCGGACCCGGCAGCCGACCGGGTCGCGTCGAGTTGGTGCGAGGAGTCTAGGGAATCCGACGCTGCGTTACGAGTCCGACATCGCACCGACGCTGCGAGACCCGGACGTAGGGACGCGTCCTGGCGTCCGCCGGCGCCGAACGCTCGCTGACGGCGACGGGGCCGCACATGCCGAAGGTGGGACTCGAACCCACATGCCCTCTCGGACACTCGATTTTGAGTCGAGCGCGTCTGCCAGTTCCGCCACTTCGGCCGGCCCGGCGATCGTACCGCCCGGGCCGCGCGACGACGGAGATGGTGACTTAGTATCGTGATCGAACAAATCGACGACGGCGAGCGCGAGGAGGCGGAGGCACGATGCGGATCGGGATCCTGACGGGGGGCGGCGACGTACCGGGCCTCAACCCCTGCATCAAGGCCGTCGTCAACCGCGTGGCGCACGAGGGCCACGAGGTCGTCGGGCTGCGGCGGGGCTGGGGCGCCCTGCTCCACCACGTCCCGGGCGATCCCGAGTCGGCGGCGGAGTGGTTCCGCGAGCTGACGCCCCAGAACGTGCGCACCGTCGACCGCACGGGTGGCACCTTCCTCCACACCTCCCGGACGAACCCGAGCCGCGTGCGCGCAAGGGACGTCCCGGCCCACCTCGCGGACCGGATCGACGGCGACGGGCCCTTCGACTTCACCGACCACGCGCTCAAGGTGATCGAGAGCCTCGGGATCGACGTGCTGATCCCGATCGGTGGCGACGACACGCTCTCCTACGGGCTCCGCATGCACCGCGAGGGCGTTCCGGTGATCGCGATCCCGAAGACGATGGACAACGACGTCCACGGGACCGACTACTGCATCGGCTTCTCGACGGCGATCACGCGCGGGGTCCAGTTCATCCACAATCTCCGCACGTCGACGGGGTCGCACGAGCGGATCGCGGTCGTCGAGCTCTTCGGCCGGTACTCGGGCGAGACGTCGCTGATCACCGCCTACCTCGCAGGGGTCGATCGCGCAGTGATCTCCGAGGTCCCCTGTGACGTCGATCGGCTGGCGGCGCTGCTGCTCGCCGACAAGCGGGAGAACCCGTCCAACTACGCGATGGTGACCGTGTCGGAGGGTGCGACCATCGCCGGTGGCGGGCTCGTCCTCTCGGGTGAGGAGGACGCGTACGGGCATCGCAAGCTCGGCGGGATCGGCGAGCAGCTGGCCCAGCTGCTCAAGGAGCGCACCGGCGAGGACATGATCGTCCAGGAGCTCGGCTACCTGATGCGCTCGGGCTCCCCGGACTCACTCGACCTGATGGTCGCCACGAACTACGCCGTGATGGCCGCCGACCTCGCGATCGAGGGCGTCTCGGGCCGGATGGTCGCGCTGCGCGGCGGAACGTACACCGCGGTGCCCATGGAGGCGACGGACGAGGGAGTCAAGCGCGTCGACGTCGGCGAGCTCTACGACGCCGACCAGTACCAGCCGAAGGTGCGTCACGTCACCGGCAAGCCGATGTTCCTCTACTAGCCGCGCAGGTCGGGATCCGCAGAAGCGGATCCCGACCGCTTCCAACCCCTGAAGCGGCCGCCTTCGGCGGCCGGCGCAGTGTTGGACGACGCCGGTCTGGCCGAGTACCGCGATTACCGCTTCAGGGATCGTCGCGGGGTGGGATCCGCCCCGGTGGAGCGCAAAGCTGCAGGAGAAGCGGTGAACCACCGCCGGCCGCCGAAGGCGGCCGCTTCAGGGATCGTCGCGGGTTGGGATCCGCTTGGCGGATGCCAACCCTGCGGGGGAAGCGTGAACCGCCGCCGGCCGCCCAAGGCGGCCGCTTCAGGGATCGTCGCGGGTCGGGATCCGCTCCGGCGGATCCCAAAGCTGCAGGGGAAGCGTGAACCACCGCCGGCCGCCGAAGGCGGCCGCTTCAGGGATCGTCGCGGGTTGGGATCCGCTTGGCGGATGCCAACCCTGCGGGGGAAGCGTGAACCACCGCCGGCCGCCGAAGGCGGCCGCTTCAGGGATCGTCGCGGGTTGGGATCCGCCCCTGGCGGATGCCAACCCTGCGGGGGAAGGGTGATCCACCGCGCGGACGCCGAATGCGGCCGCAAACAGGGATCGTCGCGGGTTGGGATCCGCCCCTGCGGATGCCAACCCTGCGGGGCAAACAGGGATCGTCGCGAGCAGGACAGACCGCCGCCGGACGCCGAAGGCGGCCGCTTCAGGGATTGTCGCGGGTTGGGATCCGCTTGGCGGATCCCAACCCTGCGGGGAAAGTAGTCTCAAGGACGTGGAGGTCCTCGGAGTTCTCACGGCGGGTGGCGACTGCCCCGGGTTGAACGCGGTCATCCGCGCCGTGGTGACGCGCGCGACCGTGACGCACGGGATCGAGGTCGTCGGCATCCAGAACGGATGGGACGGTCTCATGGCGGGCAGCACGCGCACCCTCGACCGCGATGCGGTGCGCGGAATCCTCGGCCGCGGAGGCACGGTGCTCGGCACCTCGCGGAAGGACCCCTACGTCCACGGGGACGGCTACGAGAGCGTCCGCCGCACCATCGAGCAGAACGGGATCGAGGGCCTCGTGGTGATCGGTGGCGACGGCACGCTCCGCTCGGCGCTGCGCCTCCACGGGGAGGGCCTCCCCGTGGTCGGCGTGCCGAAGACGATCGACAACGACATCCCGGGCACGGACATCACGTTCGGCTTCGACACCGCCGTCCAGATCGCGACCGACGCGCTCGACCGGCTCACCACCACGGCCGAGTCGCACAACCGCGTGATGGTCGTCGAGGTGATGGGCCGGACCAAGGGCTGGATCGCCGCCTATGCTGCGATCGCCTCCGGCGCGGACGCGCTGCTCATCCCCGAGAACCCGTACGACCTCGACCACATCGCCTCGCTGCTGAAGGCGCGACACCGCCGCGGGCACACCTACTCCATCGTCGTCGTGGCCGAGGGCGTCGCCCCTCCCGACGGCGTCGACCAGGATCTCCCGATCGACGCCTTCGGCTTCGAGCGCCTCGGCGGAGTCGGCTACAGCATCGGCGCCGCGATCGAGAGGCGGACCGGGTTCGAGACGCGCGTCACCGTGCTCGGCCACGTCCAGCGAGGAGGCACCCCGACGGCGGGCGATCGGGTGCTGGCGACACGCTTCGGCGTCGCCGCTGCCGACCTCGCGGCCGCAGGACGGTTCGGCGAGATGGTCGCCGCCCGTGGCCCGGCGATGGTCGGCGTCCCCCTCGCGGAGGCCTGCGCGGACATCCGGGGGGTGCCGCCGGAGATCGTCGACGTCGCGTCGACGTTCTTCAGATAGAAGGGTCGCCGTGCGCCCGCGGCTCGTCGCGCTCGACCTCGACGGCACGGTGCTCCGCACCGACCGGACGGTGTCGCAGCGCACGCTGGACGCGCTCGAGGCAACCCGGCGCTCGGGGGCGATCGTCGTGCTCGCCACGGCGCGCTCGCCGCGTGGGACGATCCCGATCGCGGAGGAGCTCGGCGCCCGCGGGCTCGCGATCTGCGCCAACGGCGCGACCGTCTTCGACCTCGACCGGCGGACGATCGTGCGACATCGTCCGCTCGAGGTCCGGACGGCGCACCGGCTTGTCCGGGAGCTGCGTGCGGCCGTTCCGGGGATCGTGTTCGGCTGGGAGCTCGAGCTGCGCTTCGGGAGCGAGCCGGCGTACGAGGCCCTCCGCGAGCCCCGCTGGTGGCCCCGCCCCGAGGATGCGTTCCCTCCCAGCGAACCGCTCGACTGGGAGGCGCCCATGACGAAGCTGATCGGCCGGGTGCCCGGGGCCGATCTCCACGAGGTGCTCGAGACGGCGCGCGCCGTCGCCGGCGACGAGGCGACGGCGACGCTCGCCGGCGAGGCCTTCGTCGAGCTCCTCGGGCCCGGCGTCGGCAAGGCCGAGGCGCTCGCGGCGATCGCGGCCGACCGGGGGATCGCCCGGGAGGAGGTCGTCGCGTTCGGCGACCACCTGACCGACGTCGGGATGCTCGAGTGGGCCGGCCTCGGGGTCGCGATGGCGAACGGCCACCGGCACGCGGTCGCGGCGGCCGACGAGGTCGCGCGCTCGAACGACGAGGACGGGGTCGCGAAGGTGCTCGAGCGGCTGCTCGCGGACGACCCCGGGCGAGCGTGACCCTGACGTGCCCGCGCTCGCGACGGGTCCGCCCGGGTCAGTCGACGAGCAGCGCGTCGGTCGGCGCGTAGCCGTCGGTCAGGTACGGGACGTCGTCGGTCTCCAGCGCGCCTGACCAGCGATCTCGGATCGCGTCGCCGAGAGCGGGCGCCGTGGGAGCACGAAGGGCGCGAACCTCGGCCCAGGACGCGCCGAGCTGCCGGAGCCCCGGCGCCGCACGCTCCGTCGCGATCAGGATGACGTTGCGGGCGTACTCGGGAACGCGGTCGGTCGGGCCCTCGTAGACCGGGTGCAGGCGCACCGTCGGGAAGACGCCGCCGTAGGTCTTCGCGACGGCGCGGAGCAGGCGAGAATCATCCCCCTTGAGCGCCCCGAGCACGTTGGTCGCGACGATCCCTCCGGGCACGAGCCGCGAGCGGAGCAGCTCGACGAACTCGAGCGTGGTGAGATGGAAGGGGACGCCGTCTGCATAGAACGCGTCGACGACGATCAGGTCCCAGCGCCGCGAATCCTCCCGCAGGAACCGGCGGCCGTCCTCGACCACGACCGGGAGCCGGTCGCCGCGCGGAAGGGCGAACCAGCGGTAGGCAGCGTCGACGACATCGGGGTCGAGCTCGACGCTCGTGACCTCGACGTCGTCGAAGTCGCGGTGGAGCCGCTTCTGCAGCGCACCGCCGCCGAGCCCGATCACGAGCACACGCCTGGTGTCGGGCTTGTACGCGATCCCGAGGTGCAGGTAGTCGGTGTAGGCGAAGCGGGTGCGGATCGGATCGTCGAGCCACATCCCGCTCTGGAACGAGTTGTCGAAGCGCAGGTACCGCGACTCGTCGTCCTCGACGACGAGCATGCGGTGGTAGCGCGTCTCCCGGGCCTCCTTGACGGTGAACCCGGAGGCGAGCAGCTCTACCGACGCAGGGTCGAGCAGGCGCGGCACCCGGGTCTCGCGGGTGCGCACCAGAGGCGACCAGTTGCGCGCCTCGCTGCCCTCGAGGCGGGCCGAGGTCTCCGGCGCGAGCGCGACGACGACGGCCCCGACCCCCAACAGCGCGGAGGCGAGCGCCAGCGACGCGAAGAGCCGGCGCCTCGTCGCGGCGACGAGGAGCGCCGCGCCGAGCAGCGCCGCCGCGCCGAGCGCCAGCACCTGGTCCGTGCCGTGCTCGGGAACGAGCCAGAACGCGGTCGCGAACGTCCCGGCGATGCTCCCGGCGGTCGAGACCGAGAACAGCCGCCCCGCGGTTCGGCCCAGCCGTTCGAGCGAGCGGGCAGCGAGGCGAACCGCGATCGGCGTCACCGAGGCGAGGACGATGCTCATCGGGCCGAAGAGAGCGGCTGCTGCGAGCAGCGGGTCGAGCCGCGGGCCGGGATCCCAGGCGGTGATCGCGGCGAGCACGTCCTGGTCGACGAGCGGGATCGCGAGCACGAGCAGCGCGCCGACCGCGAGCACGCCGGTGAGCAGGCGCCAGGACGGGTTGCGGTCGGCGAGCCAGCCACCCAGCGCGTAGCCGAGGGCGAGGCCGGCGAGCACCACGCCGATCAGCGAGCCCCAGACGTAGAGCGAGCTGCCGAAGGTCGGCGCGAGCACCCGACTCGCCGTGATCTCGACCCCGAGCAGCACCGCGCCGGAGACGAACACGACGATCCAGAGAATCCGGCCGTCCCAGGGGGAGCCGTTCATCGCCGCAGCGTAGACGAGGGTTGGCCTCCCTACAGGCGGACGATGCGCACCCAGGGCCCGGCGGCTTCGGGCTCGGCACCGGTGCGCGCGAAGACCACCACCCCTTCCCGCTCCAACGCGTCGTAGAACGCCGCCTCGCGCGGGTAGAGGTCGCGGCGGCGAAGGACGCGATCGGTCACGTCACCGCTGACGAGCACCCAGCGCACGCCGCTGGCCCGGAGCGCGTCGACCGAGCGGCGCGCGTCGAACGTTCGTCCGGGCCCCGGCAGCTCGAGCCGGACGACCCGTCGTCCCGCGAGCGGGAGGGTGGACGGGTCGGCCGCGACGAGGTCGCCGCGTGGGATGTTGGCGGAGATCCAGGCATCGGCCCGGAGCCGGGAATCATCTCCCCGAAGCGATCGCGCGTCGTCGATCGACCAGACGAGCGGGATCACGAGCAGCGCTGCGAACACCGGTGCGACGATCCGCACGCTGCCCGCGAGCACGCCGACCACCGGCACGAGCGGGAGCACGTACCTGTCGAAGTGGGCCTCGAGCGGCATCAGCTGGAGCCACCACACGGTGGCGAAGGACACGAGCACGAGATCCGTCCGCGCTCGGCGCAGCGCGGCCACGACGAGCGCCGGCAGGACGAGCAGCGCGGCCGGCCCGATCGCGTCCCAGACCCTGAGGCCGAATGCGAACGGCGTCCACGGGTCGTCCTCGAGCCCGAGCCAGCCGAGCCGGCCGAGGCGCTGGACGCGATCGAGATCGTCGCGTGCCTCACCCGCGTGGACGAGGACGAACGGGCTCGTCAGCGCGAAGCCGACGAGCGCGAGCAGCGCCCCCCGCGCGAGCGACGTCCATCTCCCCCAGGCTGCGACGACGAGCGGCGCGATGAGGACGACGCCGGGATACTTCGCGGACGCGGCGAGCCCGACGGCGAGCCCGGCCCACTCGATCCGACCGGAGACCATCAGCGCCAGCGCGACGGTGCACCCGAGGGTGAGCAGCACGTCGGTGACGGCCATCCGCGAGTACGCGACGTGCGTCGTCGCGACGGCGACGGCGAGGGCGCCCACGAGCGCCGCTCGCCGGCCGTAGGCGCACGCGCCGAGCCACCAGGTCGCCGCGACCCCCGCCACGCCGATCAGCACCGCGACGACGCGCGCGGCCCCGTACGACGGCTCGCTGGCGAGCGCCTGTGCCGGCGCGAGCACGAGCATCAGGAGGCTCGGGTAGTCGTACCAGCCGGGGTCGAGGCCGCCGCCGTGGACGAGGTCCCAGGCGCGCGGGACGATGTTGCCCTCGTCTGGGTTCAGCAGCGGCAGGGGAAGGCCGTAGCCGGCCCCGACCGCCCGGACGGCGAGCGCCAGCGCCAGCACGCCGCTGAACGCGAGCGCGGTCGCGACGCGGGTGGTGAGCCTCACACCTCGGGCGGGGAATCGCCGGCGAGACCGTCGACGTCGCCCGCGACGACGACCGCGTCGACGCCCGCCCGCTCGAGCTCCTCCACGTCCGCGCGGGACGCGCTCGAGAGGTCCGCGATCGCGAGCTTCCCGGCAGGGACATCGGGGAGCAGCTCCAGCAGCCGGTCGAGAGGCTCCTGCTCGTCGTCCGCGTCGTCGGCCGAGAGCAACAGGATCTCGGGATCGAGCTCCTCGAGGACGCGCTCGAGGTCGTCCTCGTCGTGCACCTGGATCACCGGCTCCAGCCCGAGCTCGAGCGCGCGTGCCGTGAGCTCGTGAAGCCGCTCGTCGGAGTCGGCTGCGGTCAGGACGACTGCGTCGGCCCCGACCTGTGCTGCCGCATCCGGGGAGATCCCGAAGGCGAGCACGGGCAGCGTGGCGGCGCCGGTCGCGGGAGCGCCGCCCGCGCGCAGGACGAGTCCCTCGGCCCCGTATGCGCTCGCAGCAGCGCCCTCCGAGGGGTGGAGGACCTCGACGAGCAGCGAGATGCCGTCCCCCTCTGCGATCGCCTGGCTCAGCCGTCGACTGCTCACGCGAGGGGATGCTAACTGTCCCGGGCGATCGCGTAGGCTCCGTCGCGATGGACGGGGTCAAGCGCGTGCTCCTGATCGGGGCCGAGTCCACGGGGAAGAGCACCCTGGCGGCCGCCCTCGCGGAGGCGTACGCAACCCTCTGGAACCCGGAGTACGGCCGTCCGTACACGGAGATCGGACGCGACCCGGAGGCCCCCTGGAGCAGCGCCGAGTTCACCTCGATCGCGCGTCTGCAGTGCTGGTACGAGGACTTCCTCGCGGGCTTCGCGCGCCGCGTCCTCTTCTGCGACACGGACGCGTTCACGACCGCGCTCTTCCACCAGGCGTACCTCGGGCACACGACGGACGCGTTCGCCGACCTGGTGGCGAGGCCGTACCACCTGACGATCGTCTGCGGGACGGACGTGCCGTGGGCACACGACGGCATCCGCGAGTTCGAGGAGATACGGGAGTGGATGCACGGGCGCTACCTCGAGAAGGCCCGCGCGGGCGGCCCCTGGCTGCTCGTGGAGGGGCCGACTGAGGCCCGGCTCACGACCGCGAGGGCGGCTGTCGACCGCATCCTCGACGGCAGCTAGGCCCAGCCGGCCACGGCCGGCGGGCTACTGGGGATCGACGTCGACGACCGCCGTGAGCCCGTCGCGGCGCAGCGCCGGCGTCGCGGCCGCGAGCAGCCCGGCGAGGTCACGGGCAACGCGGCGGGGCTCGGTCGTCTTCACGACGAGCTGTGCCCGATGGCGGCCCCGTAGCCTGAGCAGCGGCGCCGGCCCGAGCACGGCGAGCCCGGGACGCTCGATCCGCCCGCGGATCTCGCGGAGCACGTGCGTCGGCGCCTCCGGGTCGGGGCCTGTGACGACGATCGAGACGAGGTGACGGAACGGCGGATACCCGAGGGACTCCCGGCGCTCGAGCTCGCCCGCGAGGAAGCCGTGGACGTCGTGGCCGACGGCGTGGACCAGCGGGATCGCCTCGGGCTGAAACGTCTGCACCAGCACCACGCCCGGTGCGTCGCGCCCCGCGCGACCCGCGAGCTGGGCGACGAGCTGGAACGTACGCTCCTCGGCGCGGAAGTCCGGCAGCGCGAGCCCCGTGTCGGCATCGACGACCGCCGCGAGCGAGACTCCCGAGACGTGGTGGCCCTTGGCGACCATCTGCGTGCCGATCAGCACGACGCCCTCCGCGGCACGGAATCGCTCCAGCGTCTCGAGAGCAGCGCCCGGCGCGGAGGCCGTGTCGGCGTCGAGCCGGAGCCGCTCGAGCTCCGGCACGGCGCGCGCCAGCTCGGTCTCGAGCCGCTGCGTCCCTGCCCCGATCCGCGCGACCTCGACCGAGCCGCACGACGGACACGTCTCGGGCACCTGCTCGGACGCGCCGCAGTGGTGGCAGTGGAGACGTCCGTCGCGATGCAGCGTGAGCGCCACGTCGCAGAGCGGACACCGCCGTGACCGCCCGCACGCCTTGCAGTGCACCGCGGGCGCGACCCCTCGGCGGTTGAGGAGGAGGATCGCGCGTCCCCGCTGCTCGGCGACGCGCCCGAGCTCCCGGAGCAGCGGCGCCGAGAGCGGGTAGCCCGCCTCGCGGCGAAGGTCGACGAGGCGCACGCGCGGCATCGCCGCGCCGATCCTGCTCGGGAGGGCGAGCCGCTCGAGCCCTCGCCAGCTCTCCGGACGCGGCGTGGCGCTCCCGTACACCGCGACGGCGCCTTCGAGGGCCGCCCGCTTGGCGGCGACCGTCCGCGCGTCGTACCGTGGGTCCGACTCCTGCTTGTACGCGGCGTCGTGCTCCTCGTCGACGACGATCAGCCCGACGCCGCGCATCGGAGCGAAGACCGCGCTGCGGGCGCCGACGACGATCCGGGCCTCGCCCCGTGCGACCCTGTCGCGCTCGTCGCGTCGCTCCGCGTCGCCGAGCGACGAGTGCAGGATCGCGACCACGTCGCCGAACCGCTGGCGGAAGCGTCCGACCGTCTGCGGCGCGAGCGAGATCTCGGGCACGAGGACGATCGTCCCCAGACCTCGCTCGAGAGCCGCCGCGCACGCCTGGAGGTACACCTCGGTCTTGCCGCTCCCTGTCGGGCCTTCGAGCAGGACGTGCCGTCCGGTGCCGCCGTCGAGCGCCGCCACGATCCGCTCGATCGCCGTGGCCTGGGCAGGGGTGAGCGCATCCGGCTCCGGCTCCCCCTGGAGCGACTCTCGCATCGACGGCGACGGGCGGGAGCCACGCGGCTCGCGCCGCGTCGGGGCGACGAGCGCCAGCGCGCGAGCGGGCGTCGAGCCGTAGTAGTCGGCGAGCCAGAGCGCGAGGTCGACGAGCGAGGGCGGGAGCTCGTCCAGCACCCGTCCGACCTTCGCCAACCGCATCCCCGCAGGCGCCTCGACCCCGACCTCCGTCACGACACCGCGCGCCGCCGAGCGGCCGATCCGGATCTCGACCACGGCACCTCTGACGACGCCTTCGGGCACCTCGTAGGTGAACGGCCGCGCAAGCGCCCTGGTCGTGACGAGCGGGTAGACGTCGGCGAGCGGCACCGGTCGAGCGTACCCCGACCCGGTGGGGGCGCCGGCGCCGCCCATGAGCATCCGGGCACGACAGAGCCGTCCGTCGCCTGTAAGGTCTCCCTTACACGATGTCCCCGATGATCCGGATCGAGAGCGCTGCGAAGCGCTTCGGCGACGCCGTCGCGGTCGACCGCGTCTCCCTGACCGTCGAGAGCGGCGAGGTCGCTGCCCTGCTCGGACCGTCGGGCTGCGGGAAGACGACGCTGCTGCGTCTGATCGCGGGCTTCGAGCGACTGGACGACGGGGTGATCGAGGTCGACGGCACGGCGGTGGCCGGCGCCGGCACCTGGGTCCCACCGGAGCAACGGCGCGTGGGCATGGTCTTCCAGGACTACGCGCTCTTCCCCCATCTGACCGTCGAGGAGAACGTCGGCTTCGGGCTCCCCCGGTCGGCACGATCGAAGCGCGTCGCCGTGCTCCTCGCCCTCGTCGACCTCTGCGGCCTCGGTGGGCGATATCCCCACGAGCTCTCGGGCGGGCAGCAGCAGCGGGTCGCCCTCGCTCGCGCCCTCGCGCCCGCCCCGTCCGTGGTGCTGCTCGACGAGCCGTGGTCGAACGTCGACCCTCATCTGCGTGGGCCTCTGCGCGACGAGATCGTGTCGCTGCTGCGCGGGTTCGACGTGACGGTCGTGCTCGTCACCCACGACCGCGAGGAGGCGTTCTCCGTCGCGGATCGGATCGCGCTGATGCGGGACGGCTCGATCGTCCAGCACGGTCGTCCGGAGGATCTCTACTACGCGCCCTCGTGCCGGTGGTCTGCGGAGTTCGTCGGCGCCGGGAACGTCGTGCGCGGGACGGTCGTCGACGGACGTGTCGTCACACCGATCGGCACCTTCGCGGCGGACGCCCGCGCCGGAGGCGCCGTCGAGGTGCTGGTGCGGCCGGAGCTCCTCGAGCTGCGACCCGACCCGGCCGGACGCGCGCAGGTCGTAGGCAGGGAGTTCCGCGGCCACGACGTCTTCTACCGCGTTCGGGTCGACGGGCTGGAGCTCGTCTCCCAGCGACCGTCGAACGAGGTCGTCCCGCTCGGCGCCAGCGTCGAGATCCACGTCCACGACGCGCCCGCACCGCTGCTCGTCCCCTGAGCCGCTCGGCGGTTATGTAAGGTCAACCTTACATCAGATGTAAGTATGACTCAGGGAGGCCGAAAGGGATGAGAGCTGCGCTGCTGCTGATCGGGCTCGTCGCGGCGTTCGCCGCAGGCTGCGGGGGGAACGACGACACGCTCACGGTGTACTCCGGCCGCGAGGAAGAGCTCGTGCAACCGCTCTTCGACCGGTTCGAGGACGAGACCGGGATCGACGTCGAGGTGCGCTACGGGGACAGCGCCGAGCTGGCGGCCGCGATCGCCGAGGAGGGCGACGGCTCACCCGCAGACGTGTTCTTCGCCCAGGACCCGGGCTCGCTCGGCGCGGTCGAGAAGCAGCTCGCGGCGCTGCCGCCGGAGACGCTCGAACGGGTCGAAACGCGCTTCCGCGACGCCGGCGGCCGCTGGGTCGGGACCTCGGGCCGCTCGCGCGTGATCGTCTACAACACCGAGGCCGTCCCCGCGGCCGACGTGCCCGACTCGGTCTTCGACCTCACGGACGAGCGGTGGCGGGGGAAGGTCGGCATCGCCCCGACGAACGCCTCGTTTCAGGCGTTCGTGACCGCGATGCGACTCACCGCCGGCGAGGACGCGACGCGGGACTGGCTCACGGGCCTCAAGGACAACGACGCGCGCACCTACGAGAAGAACACGCCGATCGTCGAGGCCGTCGCCGCCGGTGAGATCGACCTCGGGCTCGTGAACCACTACTACCTCCCGCTGGTCAAGGAGGAGCGCCCCGATGCGCCGATCGCGAACCACTTCCTGCCGGGTGACGACCCGGGCGCTCTCGTGAGCGTCGCGGGTGCGGGCGTCCTCGCAGGCGCGGAGAACGCCGACGCCGCGGAGAGGTTCGTCGCCTTCCTCCTCGAGGATGAGCAGCAGCGCTTCTACACCGAGGAGGCGGAGGAGTCGGAGTACCCGCTCGTCGCGGGCATCCCGCAGAAGGAGGGCCTGCCGCCGCTCGACGAGCTCACGGGTCCGGACGTCGACCTGACGGCGTTCGGCTCGGAGCTCGAGGCGACGGTCGAGCTGCTGCGGGAGACGGGCTGGCTCGCGTGAGCGCAGGGCCGGCGGGCGCACGTCGGTGACCCGCCGGCCCCCCCTCCCGCTGGCGGTCGTCGCCGGCGTGATCGTCTCGCTGCTCCTGCTCCCGCTCGCGTATCTCGTGCTCCGGGTCGTCGACGGCGGGAGCGACAGCCTCGACGTCCTGCTGGAGCCCCGCACGTGGCGGCTCGTCGCGTCCACCGTGGCGCTCGTGGCCGGCGTGGTCGTGGCGGCGCTCGCGGTCGGCGTGTCCCTCGCCTGGCTCGTGACCCGGACAGATCTACCCGCGCGCGGTCTCTGGGACGTCGCGGCCGCCCTGCCGCTCGCGATCCCGAGCTACGTGGCCGCGTTCTGCCTGCTCGGATTCTTCGGTGAGAAGGGGCTGCTGCAGCAGGCGCTCGGCGTCGAGCGGCTGCCCGACCCGACCGGCTACCCCGGAGCTCTGGTCTGCCTCACGCTGTCCACGTATCCCTACGTCTACCTGCTCGCACGAGCCGCTCTCCGCGATCTCGACCCCGCGCTCGAGGAGGCCGCACGCGGGCTCGGTGTCTCGGGCGCGAGGGGGTTCGTCCGGGTGACGCTGCCCTCGATCCGTCCCGCGCTCGGGCTCGGCGCCGTGCTCGCGGCCCTCTACACGCTCTCGGACTTCGGGGTCGTGTCGCTGATGCGCTACGACGCGCTCACGCGGGCGATCTACCTCCAGTACCGGACGCTGTTCGATCGGACCCCCGCGGTCGTCCTCTCCCTCCTGCTCGTCGGTCTCACCGCGATCGTGCTCGTGATCGAGCGACGGACGCGCACACGCGGCCGGACGTACCGCGTCTCTCCCGGCGCGGCGCGGCAGAGCGCGCCTGTCGCGCTCGGGCGCTGGCGGTGGGTCGCTCTCGCCTGGTGCGGGCTCGCGATCGGCCTCTTCCTCCTCCTCCCCGCCGGCGTGCTCGGCTACTGGCTCGGGCAGGGCCTCATCGACGGCAAGGACGTCCGCCTCCCGCTCGCGGAGCTGGCCAACAGCCTCGGAGCGTCGACGCTCGCCGCCGTCGCGGCGACAGCCGCCGCGATCCCGGTCGCAGTCGCTGCGATCCGCTTTCCGTCCTCGCTCTCCCGTGCGCTCGAGCGGCTCTCGTTCGCGGGCAACGCCCTCCCGGGGCTCGTGATCGCGCTCTCCCTCGTGTTCTTCACCGCACGCTACGCCGCGGCGGTGTACCAGACGCTCGCACTGCTCGTGTTCGCCTACGTGGTCCGCTTCTTCCCGCAGTCGCTCTCCGGCGTCGAGTCCGCGCTCGTCCGCGTCAACCCCCGCGTGGAGGAGGCTGCCAGGGCGCTCGGGACCGGCCCGCTCAAGACGCTGACGCGCGTGACGGTTCCGATCGCGCGCTCGGGTGTGCTCGCTGGCGCGGCGCTCGTGTTCCTCTCCGCGATGAAGGAGCTCCCCGCCACGCTGCTGCTGCGCCCGATCGGCTTCGACACGCTCGCCACCGAGATCTGGAGCCTGACCCAGGTCGGCGCGTACTCGCGCGCTGCCGTCCCCTCGCTGGTCCTGATCGCCGCCTCGGCACCCGTGCTCTGGCTGCTCTCCCCTTCGCGCCGGACGACGGGAGCGTCCGGCTAGACTCGCTGCATGGCGGGCCAGCACGGTCACTCGGTCGACGACTACCTCGAGGTCATCTACTTCCTGGCCTTCCCGATCGGGGAGTACCGCCCGGCGAGCGGCTCCAGCGCGATCGCGGCGCGGGTCGCCGAGATGCTCGGGGTCTCGCGGGCGTCGGCCGGGGAGATGCTGAAGCGACTCGAGGCAGAGGGGCTGGTCGAGCGCGGCGAGCACAAGGAGGCGATCCTCACCGCCGCCGGGATCCAGCGGGCCGAGCGGGTCGTTCGCAAGCACCGGATCATCGAGCGCTTCCTGACCGATTTCATGGGCTACACCGCATCGGAGTCGCACGTCCAGGCCGACCTGATGGGCGACACGTTCACGGACGAGATGATCGAGCGGATCAACGAGCGCCTCGGCTTCCCCGACCGCTGCCCCCACGGCTGGCCCGTCGAGCCGGACGTCGAGCAGCGCGAGAACGCGGGCCTCGTCGCACTCGCCGAGCTCACCGAGGGACAGACCGGTGAGATCGTCCGCCTCGCCGAGCACGACGGCGATCTCCTGCACTGGTTCTACGACGAGGGCTTCGCTCCGGGCTCGACGGTCGAGCTCGTCGAGGCCCAGCCGGCGGCTGGACAGTTCAAGGTCACCGTGGACGGCGACGAGCGCTCGATCGCCGACCGGGCGGCGAACGGCCTGTACGTGCGTCTCTAGGACGCAGAGCGTCCCCGGCACCCGTCGCTCTCAGCGGTCCCTCAGCCGGTTCTGCGATCGTGTGGCGGTGCCCCGCAGCCTTCTGGTGGTCGACGACGAGCCCGCTCTGCGCGAGACGCTCGAGCGCGCCCTGCTCGCGGAGGGCTACGCGGTCGACACCGCTCCGGACGGCGTCGCAGCCCTGCGGGCCATCGCGCGGGCGGAGCCTGACGCCGTCGTGCTCGACGTGCTGATGCCCGGCGCCGACGGCCTCGAGGTCACACGGCGGCTGCGCGCCGACGGGCATCGCGTCCCGATCCTGCTCCTGACGGCCCGCGACGCAGTCGGCGACAGGGTGGCCGGCCTCGACGCAGGCGCGGACGACTACCTCGTGAAGCCGTTCGCACTCGACGAGCTGCTCGCACGCGTCCGCGCGCTGCTCCGACGGAACGCGCCGGAGGAGACGGGTGAGGTGCTCCGCTTCGCCGACGTCTCGCTCGACACGGGCACGCGCGAGGTGGCCCGAGGTGGACGGCCGATCGAGCTGACCCGGACGGAGTTCGCGCTGCTCGAGCTGTTCCTCCGCAACCCCCGGCAGGTGCTCCCCCGTTCGCTCGTGTTCGACCGGGTCTGGGGCTACGACTTCGGCCCGACCTCGAACGCGCTCGAGGTGTACATCGGCTACCTGCGCCGCAAGACCGAGGCAGGCGGAGAGCCCAGGCTGATCCACACCGCCCGTGGCGTGGGCTACGCGCTCCGCGAGGCCTAGGTGAGCTTTCGCGCGCGTCTCGCGCTCGCCTCGGCGCTCGCGGTCGCCGTCGCGGTCGCGGCAGCGTCGTTCGGTGCGTACGTCCTCGTCCGCGACCAGCTCGAGGGGTCACTCGACCGGTCGCTCCGCGCGCAGCTGGATCGCCGTGGGCCGGACGGCCCCGACGACGTGAGAGCGATCCCCGGCCGACTCGGAGGCCCCGGGGCGTACGTGCAGCTCGTCGACGGCAGCGGCGCGACGTACCGGCCGGACGCGGCGCGCACGGCGCTCCCGGTCACCGAGACGACCGAGGCGGTGATCGCCGGCCTCGAAGATCAGGCCTTCGAGAACGCGACCGTCGACGGCACCCCTCTTCGGATCTACACCGTGCAGGCCCGACCCGGGCTCGCGTTGCAGCTCGCCCGGCCGCGCGACGAGGTCGACAGCGTCCTCGACCGGTTGCGGACAGCCCTCGCGATCGTCGGCGTCGCGGGTGTCGCGCTCGCCGGACTCCTCGGCCTGCTCGTGAGCAGGGCGGCGATCGGCCCGCTCACCCGGCTCGCCTCGGCGGCGGAGGGGGTGGCGGAGACCGGTGACCTCTCGCGCCGGGTCGGGATCGACGGCCCGGACGAGGTCGGTCGCCTCGGCGCCCGCTTCGACGCGATGCTCTCGACCCTCGAGCGCTCGGAGGAGGCGCGCAGGATGCTCGTCGCCGACGCGTCGCACGAGCTCCGGACGCCGCTCACGAGCATCCGGACGAACGTGGAGATCCTGAGACGCCACCCGGATCTCCCCGCTCCCGAGCGGGAGGCTGCGCTCGCCACCGCCCTGGCGGAGCTCGACGAGCTCTCCTCTCTCGTGACGGACGTCGTCGAGCTCGCGCGGGACGGCGAGCTCGCCCCCCAGGCTCGGGAGGCGTTCCGACTGGACGAGCTCGTCGCCGATGCGGTGGAGCGAGCCCGACGGGCCGCTCCGACGCTCACGTTCACCCTCACCGCCCGTGAGACGGTCGTCGACGGCGTCCGCGAGCGTGCGCACCGCGCCGTCTCGAACCTGCTCGACAACGCCCGGAAGTGGAGCCCACCCGCCGGCACGATCGACGTCGACGTCGCCGCCGACGGCTGGGTCACCGTCCGTGACCACGGTCCCGGCTTCGCTGAAGCCGACCTCCCCCACGTCTTCGACCGCTTCTACCGCTCTCCGGGCGCACGTGGCATGCACGGCTCGGGGCTCGGGCTCGCGATCGTGCGCCAGGTCGCCGACGCCCACGGCGGCACGGTGGAGGCGACGAACGCGCCCGACGGCGGGGCGATCGTCCGGCTGCGGCTCAGCCCCGTGACCGCCGCCGGAACCTCTTAGCCGGCTCTCACGCCGCTCTCAGGCGCGTGCGGTCTCCTGGGATCAGGCAGGGACACCCCCGACAAGGAGACGGATGAGATGAGCTGGACACGCAGGACCTTCACGATCCTCGGCGCGGCGGTCGCGGCGCTCGCGCTGCTCGTCGGCGCAGGCGCTGCGATCGCCGCAGGCTCGAGCAGCTCGGACTCGGAGCTGACCCGTGTCGCGCAGGGCATCCGCCAGCACGGTGCGTTCGAGACGTCGGTGGCGAAGGAGCTCGGCACGACGGCCGCGAAGCTCGATGCGGCGATCACCACGGCGGCGAAGAGCCGGATCGACGCGGCCGAGAAGGCCGGAACGCTCTCCGCGGCGGACGCCGACCTGCTCCGCGCAGAGATCGCGACGGAGGACCACCTCGCGATGCGGATCGCCCAGGCAGCAGACGTCGCCGCAGCGCTCGGGACGACCGAGGCGAAGCTGAACGCCGCCTACGCGAAGGTGCAGAAGGCGCAGGCGCTCGCCCGCGTCGACCAGGCGGAGAAGGACGAGCTGATCACGAAGAAGGTCGCCGACGAGATGCGCGCACGCATCGCCGCGACGACGTTCCCCGGGTTCGCGGCCGGTGGGTTCGGACGCGGTGGGCACGGCGGGCACGGCGGGTTCGGCCACGGCGGCCCCGGCGATGGCGCCGGGCTCGGGCCGATGGGTGGGATGCCCGGTGGGCTCCCGGACGCCGGTCAGGCTCCCGCGAGCGGGTCGACGGCGGGCGCTCCCACGATCACCCTCTGATCCCTCTGAGCGAACCACCTCCGAGCAGGAGCGAGCGTCGGGGCCACGTGGCCCCGACGCTCGTGCGCTCGGGGCCGTGCCTTCGAGGCTCGATGCGGACGCGAGTGCGGCCGGAGCGGCTCTAGCCGGTAGCGGGTGCGACGAGCCCGACCGCAGAGCGCAGAGCCTCCGCGCGGTCCGTCCGCTCCCACGTGAAGTCGGCCTCGCTGCGCCCGAAGTGGCCGTACGCGGCTGTCTTGCGATAGATCGGACGCCGGAGGTCGAGATCGCGGATGATCGCGCCGGGGCGCAGATCGAAGACCGAGGCGACCGCCGCGTCGATCGCGTCGATGCCGACGGTCTCCGTGCCGAAGCAGTCGATCAGCACGCTCATCGGGTGCGCGACGCCGATCGCATACGCGACCTGCACCTGGCAGCGGTCCGCGAGCCCCGCCGCGACGACGTTCTTGGCCACCCAGCGAGCCGCGTACGCTGCGGAGCGGTCGACCTTGGTCGGGTCCTTGCCGGAGAACGCGCCACCACCGTGCGGCGCCGCGCCGCCGTAGGTGTCGACGATGATCTTGCGCCCTGTCAGTCCGGTGTCCCCCATCGGTCCGCCGATCACGAACTTGCCGGTGGGGTTGACGAAGAGGAAGTCGCTCGAGCCGAGGGCCGCCGGGTCGAACAGGTCGCGATACCCCGCGTGGAGGACGGGCTCGATCACGTGCTCGAGCAGGTCCGGCTTGATCATGATCTCGGGATCGAGGCCGTCGCGGTGCTGGGTCGAGACGAGCACGCGCTCGATCTGCACGGGGCGCTGGTGCCCGTGCTCGTCGCTCTCGTAGCGCACCGTCACCTGCGTCTTCCCGTCGGGCCGCAGGTACGGGAGCACGTCGGCCTTGCGCACCTCGGAGAGACGCTTCGCGAGCTTGTGGGCGAGCATGATCGGGAGCGGCATCAGCTCCTCGGTCTCGCGGGTCGCGTAGCCGAACATCATCCCCTGGTCACCGGCACCGATGCGGTCGAGCGGGTCGTCGTCGCCGTGCTGCGCCTCGAACGAGGCGTCGACGCCTTGCGCGATGTCCTTCGACTGCTCGTCGATCGTGACCATCACGCCGCAGGTCTCCGCGTCGAAGCCGTACTTCGCGCGTGTGTAGCCGATCTGGGCGACCGTGTCCCGCACGAGCGATCGGACGTCGACGTACGTCGAGGTGGTGATCTCTCCTGCGACCACGACGAGGCCCGTGGTGATGAGGGTCTCGCAGGCGACGCGGCCGTCCGGATCGTCGGCGAGGACCGCGTCGAGCACCCGGTCGGAGATCTGATCCGCGATCTTGTCGGGATGCCCCTCGGTCACGGACTCCGACGTGAAGCTGAACGTGCGCGCGCCCATCGCGGGGACTCTACCTCGCCGACGGCTCCGTCCTCGGCGCGAGGCGAACCGACCGGGGCGTCTACTCGACGGTCGGGTCGCGCCGCATGAGCTGGCCGACGAGCTCGGCGAGGCTCGTCCCGTCGAGCACGGCGCAGACGCCCTCCGTGATCGGCATCTCGATCTCGAGCGAGTGGGCCAGCTCGCGCAGCACCGGTGCCGTGGTGAGCCCCTCGACCACCTGACCGATCGTTCGCGCGGCCTCCGCAGGGCTCGCCCCCTGCGCGACGAGCTCACCGCAGCGACGGTTGCGGCCTGACGCCGACCAGCACGTCACGATCAGGTCGCCCATGCCGGCGAGCCCCGAGAACGTCTCCGGGCGCGCACCCGCGACGTCGGCGAGCCGCCCCATCTCCGCCAGTCCTCGGGCGACGAGGGCGGCCTTGGCGTTGTCGCCGAGCCCGAGCCCGTCCGCCCCGCCGGCGGCGAGCGCGATCACGTTCTTCGACGCTGCGCAGAGCTCGACGCCGGTCACGTCGTCGTTGACGTACACGCGGAAGACCGTGGAGTTGATCGCGAGCTGGAGCTGGACGGCGAGGGGAAGGCTGTCGCACGCGATCACGGCAGCAGCGGGGAGGCCGCGCGCGATCTCGTCGGCGATGTTGGGGCCGGAGAGCACGGCCACGGGCCGGCCCTCGACGAGCGTCGAGAGGCGGGCTCCTGTCGCCGGGTCGAGCCCCTTCGTCAGCGACAGCACAGGGCACGTCCCCGGCAGCTCGCGTGCGATCGCTCCGAAGGCCGCGCTCGGCACTGCGAGCACGACGAGGTTCGCCATCTCGATCGGCGCCTCCTCGATCGTCGACGCGCCGATCCCCCGCAGATCGAGGTCGGGCAGGTACCGGGGGTTCCTCCCCGTCTCAGCGATCGCCGCCACCTGCGCCGCGTCGCGGCAGGCCAGCGTCACCGCGTGCCCGTTCGCATGGAGCACCGACGCGAACGCCGAGCCCCAGGAGCCGCCCCCGACGACGACGACGTCCATCACCGGGTCGCCGCCTCGCGAGGCTCGGGCGTGTCGGGTCCGGTCACTCCGAGGTCTTGAAGTCGATGGAGACCGGCACGCCGTCGAGCTCGAACCGGCGGCGGAGCTCGTTCTCGACCCAGAAGCCGTAGTCGCGCGTCATCAGCTTGGCATCGTTCACGAAGATCCGCAGCCGTGGCGGCCTCGTTCCCGTCTGCGTCCCGTACAGCAGCCGCAGGCGGCGACCGCGCTCGCCCGCCGGGCCGGGCCGGGCCTCCTTGAGCTCCGCGAGCGCCCGGTTGAGCTCCGGCGTGGTGAGCCGAGTCGTGTGCTTCGCGTAGAGCTCCTCGACCCGGTCGAGCAGGCGTTGGAGCCCCCGTCCAGTGTGCGCCGAGACGGCCACGGCGGGAGGGCGCTGGCGCAGGCGCCGGGCGAGGTGCCCGCGCGTCTCCTGCAGATCGACCTCGGTCGCGTCCCACTTCGAGACGACGATGAGCGTGGAGCAGCCGGCCTTGCGGGCCACGTCCGCGACCGCGAGATCCTGCTCGACGATTCCCTCGGAGGCGTCGACGAGCACGAGCGCGACGTCGGCGCGCTGCGCCGCCTCCAGGGCGCGCAGCTCCGGAGTAGTACTCGATCCCCTGGCGCTGGCGTCGCTTGCGCCGCAGCCCGGCGGTGTCGACGAGCTGGAAGACGGTGCCGTCTCGCTCGAGCACCGTGTCGATGGTGTCGCGCGTGGTGCCCGGGACGTCCGAGACGATCACGCGCTCCTCTCCGAGCAGCGCGTTGAGCAGCGACGACTTGCCGACGTTCGGCCGGCCCAGCACCGCCACCCGGATCGCCTCGTCGCCCGGCACCGGCTCGTCGCGCCCCGGCAGGCCGCCGATCACGAGGTCGAGGAGGTCGCCGGTCCCGTGGCCGTGGAGCGCAGAGAGCGGGAAGGGGTCACCGAGCCCGAGGCGGTGGAACTCGAGCGCCTCGAGGTCGCGTCGCGGGTCGTCGATCTTGTTCGCGATCACGATCACCGGGGTTCCCGACTGACGGAGCACCTCGGCCAGCTCCTCGTCCCCCGGCGAGATCCCGGCCTTGGCGTCCACCACGAACAGCACCAGGTCGGCCTCCTCGACCGCCATGCGCGCCTGTGCGGCGATGTGCTCGCCGAACGGGCCCTCATCGAGCCGATCGACCCCGCCGGTGTCGATCACCCGGAACCACGTCCCCGACCACTCGCAGAGGAGCTCCTTGCGGTCACGGGTGACGCCGGGCGTCTCGTGGACGACGGCCGCCCGCGACTCGGTCAGGCGGTTGACCAGCGTCGACTTCCCGACGTTGGGGAACCCGACGATCGCGACCGTCCCGGCGCTTCTCACCCCTTCGGGCTGAGAAGCGCCAGGAAGATCAGCAGACGCGAAGTCGTCCGTCGTCATTGGGTCTCCTGGTGGTCCGCCGCAGGCGGAACACCCCCAGGCGGAACGCCTTCGGGACGGCCGAGCCGGTGGACGTCGACCAGCCACTCCCAGAGACGGCGGATCTCGGCCTCGAGCAGCGCCGAGGCCTCCTTGTAGCCCCTCCCCCCGCGTGGCACGCCATCGAAGCGCATCGGCTCGCCCCACGCGAGCGAGACGGGGTGGAAGTTGCCCGGCGCCCACGTCTGCGACCCGTGGATCGCTGCCGGGAGCACGGGCACGCCCTCCTGGATGGCGACCATCGCCGCGCCGGGCTGCACCGGCCCCGGCTCACCGGAGCGCTGGCGCGTGCCCTCGGCGAACAGCCCGAGCGCGTTGCCGTCGGAGACGATCCGACGCATCGTGCGAACCGCCTCCCGATCGGACTCGCCGCGCCGCACCGGGAACGCGCCGAAGGACCGGATCAGGGTCCCCAGGCCGGGAACCCTGTGCGCCTCGACCTTCGCCATGAAGAACACCGCGCGGGGCGACGAAGCGCCGAGGACGGGAGGGTCGATCCACGAGAAGTGGTTGCACGCGAGGACGCAGCCTCCCTCGAGAGGCACGCGCTCCTTGCCGTAGACCTTGAGGCGCGTCGCAAGGACGGTCGCCGGCTGGATCGTCACCCTGCCGACGGCCCAGCTGGCACCGACGACGCTCATGCGCGCGCCTCGGCGAGCTCGGCGATCCGGGCGACGACCTGGTCGAGGGTCAGCTCGGTGGTGTCGACCTCGACCGCGTCGGCGGCGCGATGGGTGTTCGCCGCATCACGCTCGTCGCGGCGGCGGAGGTCGTCGGCGAGCTGCTCCGCGTCGATCCCCTCGCGCTCGGCGTGGCGGCGGCGGACGCGCACCTCCGGGTCGGCGGTGAGCCAGACCTTCAGCTCGGCCTCGGGCACGACGACGACGCCGATGTCGCGTCCCTCGATCACCGCATCCGACATGCGCCCGAGCTCACGCTGCCGCTCGCGCATCACCTCGCGCACCTCGGGGTGCCGCGCGACCACGGGCACGGAGGCGTCGATCTCCGGCTGCCGGATTCGCGTCGTGACCTCCTCGTCGGAGATCCAGACCGTCTGCCCCTCGCCGAACACGACGGGGCGCTCGTGGGCCAGCGCGGCCAGCGCCGGGCCGTCGTCGAGCGGTCTGCCCTCGTGCAGCGCGAGCCAGGTGAGGGCGCGGTACATCGCCCCGGTGTCGAGGTAGCGGAACCCGAGGCGCTCCGCGACGGCGCGGGCGACCGTGCTCTTCCCCGCACCGGCAGGCCCGTCGATCGCAACGATCATCGCGGCGGAGCCTAGACGATGGCTTCCGTGCGGCCGCGAGTCGGCGCTCGTCGGTCGCGCGCTCAGGCCCTGTCCGGCTGCTCGACGGCTGCCTGTGCGCGCAGCGCCGCGACGACGTCGAAGAACCCCGGAAAGCTGACCGTCACGGCGTCGGCATCGGCCACCCGCACGCCCTCACGGGAGGCGAGACCGGCGACCGTGCCGAGCATCGCGATCCGATGGTCTCCGCGGCTGTCGATCCGACCGCCCCGCAGGCGACCCGGCACGCCGGTCACCGTGAACCCGTCGTCGGTTCCTCTGATCCGGACGCCGAGACTGCGGAGCGCGTCGACCGTCGCCTCGATCCGGTCGGACTCCTTCGCGCGCAGCTCCGCGGCGCCGCGGAGCACGCTCTTGCCGCGCGCGCAGGCGGCTGCCAGCGCGAAGAGCGGGAGCTCGTCGATCGCGAGCGGCACCTCGGCGGCACCGACGCTCGTTCCGACGAGCGGTGCCGAGTGCACCTCGAGGTCACCGCCAGGCTCGCCGCCGATCTCGCGCCGGTTGTACACGGTGATCCGGGAGCCCATCCGCTCGAGGACGTCGAGGAACCCTGTTCGCCGGGGGTTGAGGTTCACCCCGTGGACGTGGAGCTCGGATCCGGGCACGAGCGTGGCGGCGAGCAGGAACGGCGCGGCCGAGGAGATGTCACCGGGAACCTCGACCTCCTCCAGCACGAGCCGTTCCGCAGGGAGGACGCTGACGCTCGTCGGCCGGACGACGACGTGCGCCCCCGCCGCGGCGAGCATCCGCTCGGTGTGGTCCCGTGTCGGCGCGGGCTCGACGACGGTCGTCTCGCCGTCGCCGTACAGGCCCGCGAGAAGGACGGCGGACTTCACCTGCGCGCTCGCGACGGGAAGCGCGTAGTCGATCGCCGCCGGGCGCGTGCCGTGCACGACGAGCGGGAGGTGACCGTCGGTGGTCTCGAGCTGCGCCCCCATCCGGCCGAGCGGCTCGGCGATCCTCGCCATGGGCCGTCGCGACAGCGACGCATCGCCCGTGAGCGTGAAGGAGCGCTCCTCCTGACCGGCGAGGATCCCCGCCAGCAGGCGGACGAGCGTCCCGGCGTTCCGACAGTCGATCGGCTCCGCGGGCGCCCGCAGACCGCGCAGGCCGTTGCCGAACACCCGGAGCGTGTCGTAGCCGTGCTCGTACACCTCGGCCCCGAGCGCCCGCACGGCGTCGACGGTGGCCTCGGTGTCCGCCGAGCGGCCGAACCCCGTGATGCGGGTCTCCCCGTCGCAGATCGCGCCGATCAGCACGGCCCGATGCGAGATCGACTTGTCGCCTGGGACCTCGAGATGCCCGATCAGGCGGTGGATCGGCTCGACGAACGTCGCCGCCTCGTGACTCATCGACCCTCCTCGACCGTCCAGCGGTCGACCCTCCGGCCGCCGGCCGCCGGTGGTCGGAGACGCACGGAGCCAGCACCGACGGGCTTTCCCCAGCGCACGCCGGTCACGAAGCGCAAGTACCACCGTGGTGCTTGCCGGTTCACGGGGGCACGCACGTCCCGCACCCCGGTCACTCGTCGATCACCGGTGCGACGACCGCCCCGTAGCCCTGGGCCTCGAGCAGCTCCGCCGCTCGCTCCGCTTCACGCTCGCCGGCGACGAGGATCGTGAGCGTGCCGCCCCGGTCGTGCGAGAGGTGCTCCATCTCGAAGTCGGCGACGTTGATCCTCTCCGCCCCGAGCGCCTGGAAGATCCCGGCCAGGACGCCTGGCCGGTCGGAGACGTGCACCCGCACGCGCTGCAGCGCGCCCGGGTCGTCGTAGGCCGTCGAGAGGAGGCGCCGACGGTTTCCGGCCGCCTCCCCGATCCAGCGGGCGAGGTGACCGGCGTCCCCGGCTGCGAGCGCAGCCTCGAGCTGCTCGACGCGCCTGCGGTGCTCCACGAGGGCCGCCAGGAGCGCGTCGCGGTTGTCGAGGAAGATGTCGACCCAGATCCGTGGGTTCGCGCCGGCGATCCGGCTCATGTCGCGGAGCGACCCCCCGGCCGCCTGGAGCGGGTCGTGACCGTCCACGCGTGTCGCGCCGGCCTGGTTGAGGAGCAGGTTCGCGAGGGCGTGCGGCAGATGGCTCGTGACCGCCACGAGGCGGTCGTGCGCTCCGGCGTCGATCGCGACCGGCCGGGCGCGCAGCGACGCGACGAAGGCGTGGACGAGCCTGAACTGATCGGGACGTGTCGACGGCCCCGGCGTCAGGAACCAGGTCGCTCCGTCGAACAGGTCGGCAGTCGCACGTTCCGGGCCCCGCGTCTCGGCACCGCAGATCGGGTGACCGCCGACGAACCGGCCGTCGGCGACGGCGACCGCGACGACCGCGCCCTTGGTCGAGCCGACGTCCGTGACGACGCAGTCGTCGGGGGCCGCGTCGAGCACCTCCCGCACCAGCCCGGGCAGCCCGGCCACGGGCGCGGCGACGAGCGCGAGCCCCGCGCCCGCGAGCGCGGCCGGCATCGACTCGGCAGCCGTCACCGCGCCGCGCTCCTGCGCGACGGCCAGGGCCTCCGGATCGGGATCCCAGCCCTGCACCCGCGCCACGCCGGCCTCGCGCGCGGCGAGCGCGGCCGACGCGCCGATCAGTCCCGTCCCGATGACGGCCAAGGTGTCGATCCCAGCGCGAGCCATCGGCCCTCCACTCTAGGTTCCTGACGCCCGCAAGGGCGTCAGGAACCTCGCATGAGCTCGGCGACGCGGAAGGCGAGATCGAGCGACTGGCGCACGTTGAGGCGCGGGTCGCAGAGCGTCTCGTAGCGATGGTCGAGCTCCGCCTCGCTCACGGCCTCGGCACCCCCCAGGCACTCGGTCACGTTCTCACCGGTGATCTCCAGGTGGACGCCGCCGGGCCAGGTTCCGACGCTGCGGTGCGCCGCGAAGAAGCCCTCGATCTCCTGCATCACGACGTCGAAGCGACGGGTCTTGTGCCCCCCGCCCGTGACGAACGTGTTCGCGTGCATCGGGTCGCACACCCAGAGGACAGGGACGCCGCTCTCGCGCACCGCGGTGAGCAGCGGCGGGAGCAGCTCCTCGACGTGGTCGGCTCCGAGCCGGGTGATCAGGGTGAGCCGCCCCGGGATCCGCTCCGGGTTGAGACGCTCCGCCAGGGCGACGACCTCGTCCGGGGTCGCCGACGGGCCGATCTTCGCGCCGACGGGGTTGTGGACGCCCTCGAGGAACGCGACGTGCGCGCCGTCGAGCCCGCGGGTGCGCTCGCCGACCCAGAGGAAGTGCGCAGAGCACGCGTACCAGTCGCCGGTCGTCGAGTCCTGCCGCGACGAGGGGCTCCTCGTAGTCCAGCAGCAGCGCCTCGTGGCTCGTCCAGACGTCGACCTCGTGCACCGAGCGCTCGTCCCCCAGGTCGATCCCGATCGCCTGCATGAATCGCAGCGCACGGCCGATCTCGTTGGCGATCGTCTCGTAGCGCTGCCCCTCACGGGAGCTCGCGACGAACTCCTGGTTCCAGGTGTGCACCTGCGTGAGGTCGGCGAACCCGCCCTTCGTGAACGCTCGGAGGAGGTTGAGCGTCGAGACGCCCTGGTAGTAGGCCTGCAGCAGGCGATCCGGGTCGGGGCGCCGCGCGTCGGGCGTCGGCTCATCCGAGTGGACTGCATGCCCGCGGAACGAGGGGAGCTCGACGCCGTCGACGAGCTCCGTGTCCGAGGAGCGGGGCTTGGCGAACTGGCCGGCGATCCGGCCGACCTTCACGACCGGGAGGGTGGCTCCGTAGGTGAGCACCGCAGACATCTGCAGCAGCGCCTTCAGCCGCTCACGGATCGCGATCGCCGAGATGTCCCGGAACGACTCGGCGCAGTCGCCGGCCTGGAGCAGGAAGGCGCGGCCTTCCGCCGCCTCGCCGAGCGCCCGCTGCAGCGCGCGGGCCTCACCAGCGAACACGAGTGGCGGCAGCTGTCGGAGCCGCTGCCGGACGTCCTCGAGAGCGACAGGATCGGGCCAGGCAGGCTGCTGCAGCGCGCTGTGCGCACGCCACGACGCCGGTGTCCATGCCGAGACGGCCATCCGTTGAGTGTAGAGGCGACGGCGCGTCAGGCCCCGCGGATCCGTGCGACCGCCACGCGCACGGCGTCCCAGGCGAGTCCGGGTCGGATCGGGGCGAGGGTCGCCTCGGCGAGCTCGAGGAGCCCGACGGCGGCAACGTCCGGCTCCTCTCGCATCAGCGCGATCAGCTCGACGCCGAGGGCGGGGTAGGCGAGCTCGAAGCGGCGGAACGGGTCGAGCTCGTCCAGCCGGCCGGCGTCGGGCGAGGGAACGGTCGCAGCGACGAGCTCGAGCAGGTGGCGCAGCGCCAGCGACTTGACGAGGAACGTGCCGCTGAGCGTCTCCCCCCTGCGGTGTCGGAGCGCGCCGACGAGCGCGCAGGTGACGAGCATCCCGAGGTGGTGCTCGGGTGCCGAGGGCTCGCCCGTGCGAGCCTCGCTCGACGCAGCGACCTCCGCCATCCACTCGGCGACGCCGCCCCGGTCGAGCACGACGCGGTAGCGATTCACGACCGCAACGCTCCGAAGCTCGTCCTGGTCGAACACGGCGAGCTCGAGCAGGTGGCCGTCGGCACCGAGCACCTTCAGCCCGTGAGCCGTCTCCCGAAGCGCGAGCACCGGTTCGAACGAGGCGGGCAGCCAGTCGAGACCCGTCCGCAGCTCCTCCTGCACCCCCGGCACCGTCACGACGAAGAAGTCGTGATCCGACCAGCGGTCGGCGCCCGACGCGGTCGACCCGAGCAGGACGAGGCCGAGCACTCGCTCGTCACGCTCGAGAACGGCGCGCAGCTCGTCGGTGAGGGTGTCGTAGGCGGCGACGTCCATCGTGAGGGCCGTGGTTGCGGCACAGGGATTCTGCACCTATCCTCGGCCCATGGCACTCGCGTCCCCTCGCCGGCAGTGGTGGCGCCCCGGGGCACGCGGGAGCCTGCGCGGCTGACGTCGCGCGAGCCGACCCGCAGTCAGCGAGGCGCCCGGCGGGCGCCGTGTCCACGAGCGCGAAGGAGACGAGACGGCAGATGAGGATCTTCTCGGGGATCCAGCCCACGGGCGACAAGCACCTCGGCAACTACATCGGGGGCTTCCGCCAGTACGCGCGCACCCAGGAGCTCGGGGAGGCGTTCTTCTGCATCGTCGACCTCCACTCGATCACGGTCGAGCACGACCCGGCCGATCTACGGGAGCGGACGCTCGACCTGTACGCGATGCTCGTCGCGACGGGTCTCGATCCGCAGCGCTCGACCGTGTTCGCGCAGAGCCACGTCGCGTCCCACGCCGAGGCCTGTTGGCTGCTGTCGGCCGTCGCCAGCTTCGGCCAGCTCGGACGGATGACGCAGTTCAAGGACAAGGCGGAGCAGCGCGACTTCGTCTCGGCGGGCCTCTTCACCTATCCGGTGCTGATGGCGGGAGACATCCTGCTCTACCAGACCGACACGGTCCCGATCGGCGACGACCAGCGCCAGCACCTCGAGCTCGCCCGCGACATCGCGGAGCGGTTCAACGCACGCTTCGGTGTGACGTTCGTCGTGCCGCAGGGGGTCTACCCCGAGGTCGGCGCGCGCATCATGGACCTGCAGGAGCCGACCAGGAAGATGTCAACGACCGGAGGCACCGAGCAGGGCACCGTCCGGCTGCTGGACGACCCGGACGTGATCCTCAAGAAGTTCAAGTCCGCCGTCACCGACTCGGGCAGGGAGATCCGGCGGGGTGACGACAAGCCCGGGATCTCGAACCTCGTCGACATCCTGGCCGTCGCCACGGGCCGCGCACCCGGCGAGATCGAGGTCGAGTACGAGGGAGTCGGCTACGGCCAGTTCAAGGCCGACGTCGGCGAGGCCGTGGTGGATCTCCTCGCCCCCGTTCGCGAGCGCTACCTCGCGCTCCGCCCGGACGAGCCGGAGCTGCTCCGCCTGCTCGCGGTCGGTGCGGAGAAGGCCGCTGCTGCCTCGGCGCCCACCCGCGCGGCGATGTTCGACCGCATGGGCTTCGTCACGCTCTCGTAGGCGGTGGCCCTCGACGCGGCGGACGCCGCGAGCGAGTCGCCGGCCGCGCTCGGTCGTCGGACGACCGCAGGTCAGGGCGTGAGCCCGACGAGGCGACGCAGTCGAGCGACCTCGGCGGACGTGAGGTCGCGAAAGGCGCCGGGGTGCAGGCCCGACACGTCGAGGCCGGCGTAGCGAGGGCGTCGGAGTCGTCTGACCGGATGTCCGACGGCCTCGCACATCCGTCGCACCTGGCGGTTTCGCCCCTCGTGGAGGACGAGCTCGAGCCGCGAAGGCCCGAGCCGCCGCACCCGTGCCGGCGCGGTGCGACCGTCGTCCAGCTCGACGCCCTCGCGGAGCGCACTCAGCACCTCGTCGCCGGGTGCGCCCTCGACGTCGGCGACGTACACCTTCTCGACCTCGAAGCGCGGATGCGTGAGGCGATGGGCGAGCTCGCCGTCGTTCGTCAGCAGGAGCACCCCGTCGGTCGCGTAGTCGAGCCGGCCGACCGGGACGATGCGGACGTCGCCCCCGATCAGGTCGACGACCGTCGTGCGCCCCTCGGGGTCGCGGGCGGTCGTGACCACACCACGCGGCTTGTGGAGGAGCACGTAGCGGAGCCTCTGGCCGGCGACGGGCACGCCGTCGAGCGTCACCTCGTCGCCGGGAGCGACGACCGTGTTCAGCCGGCCGGGCGCCCCGTTCACGCGCACGCGCCCGTCCTTGACGAGGGCGTCGGCCCCGCGACGGGACGCGACACCCGCACGGGCGAGGTAGGCGTTGAGCCTCACCCGTGCATTGTGGCTACGCTCGGGCCCGTGCAGGACGCTGCCGAGCTCACCCGTCGCCTCGCCGACCTCGTTGTCGGCTACGGCGCCAACGTCCAGCCCGGCCAGATCGTCATGGTCAACACGTACGTCGGGCTGGAGGACGCGAACCGGGCGATCGCGCGCTCGGCGTACGAGCGCGGCGCGCGGTGGGTGGACGTGCTGGCGTTCGATCCGTGGATCAAGCGAGAGCGCCTGCTGCACGCGGCCGAGGAGACGCTCTCGTTCGTCCCGCCCTGGCTGACGGAGCGGCTCGACTGGCTCTCCGCGGAGGAGGGTGCCAGGATCTCGCTTCGCGGCGGCCTCGGCGCCGCGGCGCTCGAGGGCGTCGACCCGCGGCGCGCGGGTCTCGATCTGCTCCCGAACGTCTCGAACACCACGGCCGTGATCAACGCGGGCACGACGAACTGGTGCGTGTCCGTCTTCCCGACCCCGACCTGGGCGCGCGCGGTGTATCCCGAGCTCGAGCCCGACGCGGCGTACGCGGCGCTCTGGGACGCAGTTGCGCACGTCTGCCGACTCGACGCCGAGGACCCTGCGGCCGCCTGGGGCGAGCGCTCGAGGCAGCTCGCCGCCACGGCGACGACGCTCACGGGCTACCGGTTCGACGCGATCCACCTCGCCGGGCCCGGCACCGACCTCACGGTCGGCCTGCTTCCGTCGAGCAGCTGGCACGGAGGTGACCACCACACCGCCGCCGGGCTCCGGCACGCCGCCAACATCCCGACCGAGGAGGTGTTCACGACCCCGGATCCGCTCCGGGTGGACGGTCACGTCACCGCGACGCGCCCGCTGAACACGGCCGGAGCGCAGATCGACGGAATCCGCATCGGGTTCGAGGGCGGTCGGGCGGTGCGGGTCGATGCAGACCGCGGAGCCGAGACGTTGCGCGGTCTCGTGGCCACCGACGAGGGAGCCGCGTTCCTCGGCGAGCTCGCGCTGGTCGACCGCGAGGGCCGCATCGGGACGCTCGGCACCGTCTTCAACGACAGCCTGCTCGACGAGAACGCGGCGAGCCATGTCGCGCTCGGCAACGCCTACGCGCTCGCGGTGGACGACCCCGGCGACGTGGCGCGGATGAACACGAGCGCCATCCACATCGACTTCATGATCGGCTCGCCCGAGGTCGCGGTCGACGGGATCACGCGCGACGGCGTCGCGGAGCCGCTGCTCCGCGACGGCATCTGGCAGATCTGACGCGCGCGCTCAGAGCTCGAATCGGAGACGAGTCCTTGTGCCGACGGCGTCCTGCGCTGCGCGCTGCCGCGTCCTCGGTCATCCCGAGACGTCACGGATGGGGACTCCCTTCGTCCTTGCTGCGCACCCGCCCAGGACGCCCCGCCGGCGAAGCGTCTTTCCGATCCGAGCTCCTAGACCGGAGGAGCAGGGTCGTACTGGATGTAGCGCCGCACGTCGCGGGCACGTTCCGTGGAGCCGAGTCGTGCGACCAGGTAGAGCGCCATGTCGATGCCCGCCGAGACGCCGGCGGCGGTGACGACCTCCCCGGTGTCGACGAAGCGCTCGTCCGGCCGCGGCTCGACCCCCGTGCCGAGCGCGGCCAGCCGCTCGAAGGCACCCCACCAGGTCGTGGCCGGCCGGCCGTCGAGCAGACCCGCCGCCGCGAAGACGAGCGAGCCGGTGCAGACGCTCGTCAGCAGCGTGCCCCGCTCACGCAGGGAGCGGAGCCGGTCGAGCACCACGGGATCGGCGAGCTCGCGTCGCGTCCCGACGCCACCGGGATAGACGAGGACGTCGAACGGGGGAGCGCTCTCCCACGTGTGCTCGACGAGCACGCGGAGCCCTTTCGCGCACGTGATCGGCTCGCGGGTGTCCCCCACGGTGAACGCCTCGACGCCGTCCTCCGGCCACTGCACCGCCCACGCGGCGAGCACCTCCCACGGCCCAGCCCAGTCGAGCTCCTCGGCTCCCTCGAAGACGGCGACCGCGATCCTCACGTGCCCGATCCTAGATGGTCGAGCCGTGATTCGGGTGTCCTCAGGGAGAGTCCTGCACCGGGCAGCGCGGCCGCGATGCGCACCGCTCAGGTCCCCGCTCGGGGGCGCCGGATCACCGATCAGCCATCCACACGGTTGACATCCTCCCAGTCGCGCCACGCGACCCCGCTCTCTGCGACGTGCGCCCGCACGGCCAGCCCGATCGTCGGGTAGAGGCGTTCGGGACCGATCACGTCCACGAGCCCGTAGCGGACGAGCGCATCCTTGGTCGGCCCCTTCAGCTCGGCGAGCCAGAGCCCGATCCCGCGGGCGGCGAGCTCCTGGTGGATCTCCGCGAGGATGTCGGCGGCGGTCGTGTCGACGTCCGTGATCGGCTCCGCCGCGAGCACGACGGTTCGCACCTCGGTCGGCGACGCGTCGATCGCGTCCTCGAGTCGCTCCCGGAACACCTCGGCGTTCGCGAAGAAGAGCGGTGCGTCGAACCGCAGGAGCACCAGCCCCGGGACGAGGTCGCCCTCGGGATGGCGCACGGTGTCGTGGTAGCCCTTCCGGCCCGGAACGCGCCCGAGCACGGCGCTGTACGGTCGCCAGGCGCGCACGAGCACGGCGGCCAGCGAGAGAGCGATCGCGACACCGATCCCCGGGAGGACGCCGAACAGCGCGACCGCGAGGAACGCTGCGACGGCGAGCAGGAAGTCGGTGCGGTTGACCCGCGCCAGCCGACGGAGCGCCGGCACGTCGACGAGCGTGATCACGGACGCCACGATCACCGCGGCGAGCGCGCACTGAGGAAGGTCGGCGAGCAGATCGTTGCCGGCGACGAGGACGACCGCGAGGCCCACGGCGGCGACCACGCCTGCGAGCTGGGTCCGGGCGCCGGCGGCCTCGGCAACGGGTGTCCGCGACGAGCTGCTCGAGATAGGGAAGCCCTGGAAGAGACCGGTGGCGGCGTTGGCGCCTCCGAGCCCCAGCAGCTCGCGGTTCTGGTCGACGCGCTGTCCGAGCCGTGCCGCGTACGAGCGCGAGAGGACGCTCGTGTCGGCGAACGCGAGCAGCGCGAGGGCGGCACCCGCAGGGACGAGCCGTCGCAGATCGTCCATCGACGCGTGCGGGACATCGAGCCGAGGGAGCCCCTGGGGAAGCGCCCCCACGGTCGCCACCTCGTCCGCGAGCCCGAGCACCGCGACGAGGACGGTCGCGCCGACCACGGCGACCAGGACCGCCGGCACGGCGGGAGCGGCCCGACGGAGCACCAGGATCGTGACCAGCGTCCCCACCCCGATCGCACCGGTGAGTCGGTCGGCCTCGTCGAGAGCGGTGCCCGCCGTCCGGAGCTGCTGGAGCACGTCGCCCGTCCCCGCGTCGATCCCGAAGAGCGCCGGGATCTGGTCGGCGAGCACGACCGCGACGATCCCCGCGAGGTAGCCGAGCCGGATCGGCGTCGAGAGCAGATCGGTGAGCAGCCCCAGTCGCAGCAGCGCCCCGAGAAGGCAGAACGCTCCCACGATCACGGCCAGCGTCGCCGCGAGCGCTGCGCGCTCCGTGGGGTCGTCGCCGGCCAGAGGGATCACCGTCGCCGCGACCACAGGAGCGACCGCTGAGTCGGGGCCGAGCACGAGGATGCGCGACGGCCCGAGGATCGCGTAGGCGATCAGGGGCACCATCGTCGCGTAGAGCCCGTAGACCGGCGGCAAGCCGGCCAGCCGGGCATACGCCATCCCCTGCGGCACGAGGAGCGCGGTGAGCACGAGACCCGCGACGACGTCGTGGCGGAGCCAGCCACGACGGTACGTTCGGATCGTGGCGATCCCGGGAACGCCGTGAGCCGCGCGGGCTGCGACCGTGCGAGCCGACCTGCTGGAACGTCTGTCGTCTGCCATCGGCGGGTTGGCTGCGACGATACGCCTCCGCTCCGCAGGCCGCACTCGGCGCGCCGGCCCCGGGGGGCGAGAGGCTAGCCCGATCGGGCCATCTTCGCGCCGAGGGAAGAGATGGCCGATTCGGGCGAAGCGACCGGCGAGGTCGCGCGCGACGATGCCAGAGCCTCGGACGACGACCGCGGGCGCGCGTCGACGACGCTCGCCCGGCCGGCGTCCGGCCGGGAGACGGAGGAATCCCTCTCCCGCTCCAACCCGTCACAGCAAGGAGAGAGAACATGTCCGCACCTGTCGAGAAGGAACACCTGACGGCCGTGAAGCTACGACAGCAGACCGTCTGGGCGAGCGGCGACTACGCCGAGATCGCCACCCTCATCGTCCCCGTCGCCGAGCGCCTCTGCGACGCGGCCGACCTCCACGCGGGCGCGTACGTGCTCGACGTCGCGACCGGCAGCGGGAACGCCGCGATCGCGGCCGCCCGTCTGGGGTGCAGCGTGGTCGGGATCGACTACGTCCCGGCCCTGCTCGAGCGAGGTCGGGAGCGCGCCGCAGCCGAGCGGCTCGCGCTCGAGCTCGTCGAGGGTGACGCGGAGGCGATCCCGTTCGCGGACGGCTCGTTCGACGCCGTGCTGTCCGTCTTCGGCTCGATGTTCGCGCCCGACCAGGCCGCAACGGCGGCCGAGATCGCACGGGTCTGCCGCCCGGGCGGGACGATCGCCCTCGCCAGCTGGACGCCGGAGGGCTTCCTGGGCGAGGTGTTCCGCACGATCGGCCGTCACGTCCCGGGCCCAGCCGGGGTCTCGTCGCCGATGCTCTGGGGCACCGAGCCCCGGCTCGTCGAGCTGTTCGGCGACGACGTGCGCTGGCGTCACCAGCGGCGGACATTCACGTTCCGCTTCACCTCGGCCGACGCCTTCGTCGAGACGTTCACGCGCCACTACGGGCCGACGCTCCGGGCCGTCGAGGCGGCGGGCCCGGCGCTCGCGGACGACCTCCGCGCCCTCGTCTCCTCGTGGAACCGCCTGCCCGGCCGCGGCCCGGTCGCGATCCCGGGGGCGTATCTCGAGTCGGTCGGCACCCGGATCTGAGCTCGGGCGACACCGCGCGCGTTCCGGAGCGCGCCCCGGGGGCCAGATGTCCCGGGGCGCGCTAGGACGCGCGCGCCTCGGCGACGGCGAGCAGCCTGTCGCGGATCGCCTCGGGCTCGCCTCCGAGATCGTCGAGGCGAGGCAGTGCCGCGAGCGACTCCAGCCCGAACACGCGCTCGAACAGCGCGGTGACGCGGTAGCGCACCGCCCCGCCGGGGCCGCTCTCGCGGCCGGCCTCCGCGATGAGGCCGCGCTCGACGAGCGAGGCGACCGTCGAGTCGGCTGCGACCCCGCGGATCCGGGCGATCTCGGGCCGGGAGACCGGGCCGAGGTAGGCGACGACCGCGAGGGTCTCGAGCGCCGCCTGGCTCAGGCCGCGCTCGACCGGGCGCTCGAACAGCCGACCGCACGCCTCCGCAGCCTCGCGCGACGCGCGGAAGGCCCACCCCCCCGCGACGTGCTCGAGGACGATGCCGCTCCGGCCTTCGCGATAGCGGTCGCCGAGCAGCCCCAGCGCGGTCTCGATCCGCTCGGGATCGTCCTCGGTGGCATCCGTGAGGTCGCGCACCGACAGCGGCTGCGAGGCGACGACGAGGAGCGCCTCGACGGTACGGGCAAGCGCGTCGACGGGGTTCGTGGCGATCAGGCGGAGCGCGCGGTCCACTCGAGGATCCTCTCTGTCTCTTGCCGCGCCACACGGATCGGCGCGAACGGGGCGGGTTGGGAGAGCGCTATCTCGCCGGCCTTGCGCAGCTCGAGCAGGGCGAGGAACGCGACCGCCTGCTCGACCCGGGTCAGCCCGGCGACCTCCGCGTCGAAGTCGAACGCGGTGCGCCGCCGAAGGACGGCGCGGAAGCGCTCGAGGAACTGCAGGACGGGCGGGAAGCGGAGCGCCATGTGGGAGAGAGACACCTTCGGCGGCTCGACCGCCAACCCTCTGAGCGCGTCGGCGAGCGCCGCCGGCTCCTGGGGCGCGAGACGCCGCTCCAGCCTCGGAGCGAGCGGTGCCGGCCCGAGCCGGAAGTAGCGCTCGCGCTCGGCTGCCATCCGCTCGCGCAGCCAACCTGCCGCCTCCTTCATCCGCCGGTACTCGGCGAGCCGACGGGCGAGCTCCTCGGCTGCCTCTTCCGGCTCGAGGTCGGACAGCTCCGCCTCCTCCTCGGGGAAGAGGTGGCGTGCCTTGATCTCCAGCAGCGCGGCGATCAGCACGAGGAACTCGCCGCAGGCGTCGAGGTCGAGCTCGTCTTTCGCGGCGAGATGCTCGACGAACGCGACCACGATCGAGGCGATGTCGATCTCGGCGGGCCGGAGGTGATCCTTCAGGATCAGGGTGAGCAGGAGGTCGAACGGCCCCTCGAAGGCGTCCAGGTCCAGCTCGAGATCGCGCACGGCGGTGGCCACGCGGTGACCCTAGCCCCCGGATCGGACGCGCCCGCGGGGGACGGTCATCGTCGGCCCCTTCGGCGGTGCGGCCGCGCGCGGCGGGCGGCCGCGGCGCTGGCTGAAGACGTACCAGACCACGCCGATGACGAACCCGAGCAGCGAGACCCAGGCGTTCACCCTGAGCCCGACGACCTCGTGCGCGTCGTCGACGCGGAGCATCTCGACCCAGAACCGCCCGAAGCAGTACAACGCGATGTATGCGGCGAACAGCCCCGGCGGGCGCGGCCTGATCCGCCGCTCGATCACGAACACGAGCAGCGCGGCGGCGAGCAGGTTCCAGAGGGACTCGTAGAGGAACGTCGGGTGGAACGTCTGCTGGTCGAGGTATTCGAGCGGGCGGTTCACGGGGTCGATCTCGAGCCCCCACGGCAGGTCGGTCGGACGCCCGAAGAGCTCCTGGTTCCACCAGTTCCCGAGCCGTCCCACTGCCTGGGCGAGCAGGAGCCCCGGCGCGAGGCAGTCGGCGAGCAGCCAGACGTCCGCCCCGGCCCTCCGGGCGACGAGCCCGCCCACGAGGCACCCTGCGGCGATGCCGCCCCAGACGCCGAGGCCGCCCTTCCAGATCGCGAACGGCCCCCACCACTCGTCCGGCACCTGATCCCAGCTCGTCAGCAGGTGATAGAGCCGCGCCCCGACGATCCCAGCGGCGACACCCCAGACCGCGCAGCGGAAGATGAGATCCCAGTCGCCGCCCCGGTTCACCCACCGATGTCCGGTGACCCACGTCGCGACGCCGATCGCGAGGAGCAGCGTCAGGCCGTACAGGTGCACCTGGAACGGGCCGAGGTCGAGCGTGCCCGATCCGGGCGAGGGGATGGAGGCGAGGATCGTCACGACTGGGCCATTCTGCCGGTGCGACCGGCGGGCGCGGGAGCGATCAAGGGGCCTGCTGGTGGAGGCGCTCGCCGAGGACGGCGAGGACCTTCGCGGCGATCGAGGGGGTCTCGCGGATGAGACGCTGGAACGCCTGGTCGGAGAGGACCAGGATCCGCACCTGGGTGAGCGCGGTCACCGTCGCCGTCCTCGGCACGTCGGCGACGAGCGCGATCTCGCCCGCGAACTCCCCCGGCCCCATCGTGCGGAGCGAGGAGCCGTCCTTCGTCACCTCGACCTCCCCGTCGACGATCACGACGAACTCGCGTCCACGCTCGCCCTCGCGCATCAGAACCGCACCGGCGGGCAGCGCCAGCTCGTCCGCCGCCGTGGCGACCTGCCCGAGCTCCTTCTTGGAGCACCCCGCGAAGAGCCCGACACCGCCGATCAGGTCGATCTTGGTCGTCTTGCGCAGCGCCACGACGCGATCGTACTCACCCCGACCGCGAGGCGCCGCTCCCCGCGATGTGAGACGTTCACAGGATCCTCACGTGAACCACACACCCCTCCCAACACGTATCCCCTAGAAAGGGGGCATCCAATCGGCCGCGACGGCCGAAATACCAGTACGACGACCAACGTTGAAGAGAGCACAGATGTCGACCGCACACGTCACACTCCCCGAGCCCGAGATCGAGATGGTCGAGCAGTGGCGCCTGTCCGCGCTGGCACGCGCCGGCTACGACACGGAGTCGGCGGCGGTGCTCGCGGCCTCCCACGAGATCGACCTCCACCAGGCAGTCGACCTCCTCGAGCGCGGCTGCTCGGTCGAGCTCGCGCTCCAGATCCTCCTCTAGCCCGTTCCCCAGCACGACCCCCGAGCGCCGCGGCCAGCGGCGCCGGGACCCGTGGACCGGGCGGTTCGGCTCAGGCCACGGCGGCGCCGCCGAGCAGCGCCTTCGCCTCGGCGAGGAAGTCCGCGTCGGGACGCACCCTGAACTCGGGGCCGAGCGCGAACGTCTTCGGCCCCTCGCTCGTGTCGAGCGAGAGGTAGACCGGCGACTCGCCGGGGAACTCGCGCACGAGCCGGGCCAGCTCGCGGATCACGCCGGCGGGCGCCTCGCGCGCGTCGAGGGCGAATCGCACCTCGGTGCGCTCGCGGACGGCCTCGAACCCGGAGATCTCGCTCGCGATCACCTTCGTCTCCCCCGCCTGCTTGTGGTCGACGCGACCCTTCACGATCACGACCCGGTCGGCGACGCACAGGTCGCCGTGCGGTGTTGTACGTCGCGCTGAAGACGACCACCTCGATCGACCCGGTCGGATCGTCGAGCGTGAGGAAGAGCATCAGGTCGCCGCGCTTGGTCGTCATCTGCTTGACGCCCGCGACGATGCCGCCGACCGTGACGACCTCGCCGTCGCGGCGACGCTCGAGCTCGCCGAGCGTCGCGTCGGTCTTGCGGCGCAGCTGGTCACGCACGCTCGAGAGCGGATGCTCGGAGACGTAGAGGCCGAGCGTCTCCTTCTCGAGGCGCAGCAGCTCCGGCTTCTCGAACTCGACGCCGGAGATCTGGGGGTGGTGCGTCTCGCGGCCGCTCTCCGCCTCCGCCTCGGCGAACATGCCGTCGAAGAGCGACGACTGCCCCATCAGGCGGTCCTGCGCCAGCTTCTGACCGTGGGAGAGCGCCTGCTCGAGCACGCCCAGCATCCCCATCCGCGTCGCCCCGGTGGAGTCGAGCGCACCGCACTTGACCAGCGACTCGAGCGACCGCTTGTTGACCACGGCCGGGTCGACCCGCTCGGTGAAGTCCCAGATCGACGCGAAGGGGCCACCCTCCTCACGGGCGGCGACGATGCGCTGAGCGGCCGACTCGCCGACGTTCTTGACCGCGTTGAGCCCGAACCGGATCTTCCCCTCGACAACCGCGAAGTCCACCTGGGACGAGTTCACGTCCGGCGGGAGCACCTCGATCCCCATCTCGTCGCAGGCGTTCACGTAGATCGGCACGCGGTCCTTCGTGTTCATCACGCTCGAGATCAACGCCGCCATGTACTCGCACGGGAAGTTGGCCTTGAGCCACGCGGTGCGATACGCGATCAGGGCGTAGCAGGCTGCATGCGCCTTGTTGAACGAGTAGTCCTGGGAGGACTCCATGTCCTTCCAGAGCTGCTCGGCGACGGACGGCGTGACGCCGTTCGAAGCGCAGCCGTCGAGGAACTTCGGCTTGAGCGAGGCCATCAGCTCGTGGATCTTCTTGCCGATCGCGCGGCGCAGCGTCTCCGCCTCGGAGGGCTCGAAGCCTGCGAGCTGCTTCGCGATCTGCATGTACTGCTCCTGGTAGATGCAGATCCCGTACGAGTCGCCCGTGATCGGCTTGAGCCGCTCGTCGATGTAGACGACCTGCTCCTTCCCGTTCTTCCGTGCCGCGTAGGTCGGGATGTACTGCATCGGGCCGGGCCGGTAGAGCGCGACGAGCGCGATCAGGTCCTCGAACACCGTGGGCTTGACCGCGCGCAGGGCGTCGCGCATGCCCGAGGACTCGAACTGGAAGACCCCGCTCGAGTCGGCCCGCGACAGCATCTCGTAGGTCTTGCGATCGTCGAGCGGGATCGTGTCGATCTCGAGCCCGCTTCCGATGAGGGCGACCGCCTTGTCGATCACGTCGAGGTTCCGCAGTCCGAGGAAGTCGACCTTGAGCAGGCCGAGCGCCTCGACGTTCTTCATCGAGAACTGGGTCACGACCTCGGCGTCGGCGCCCTTCTGCTGGAGCGGCACCACGTCCATCAGCGGCTGGGCGCCGATCACGACGCCGGCGGCGTGGATCGAGTCGGCCCGCGTGAGCCCTTCGAGCGGCCGCGCAAGGTCGACGATCTCCTTGGCGATCGGATCGCTGTCGACCGCCTGGCGGAGCTCGCCGCCGGGCTTGAGCGCCTCCTCCAGGGTCTGCCCGGGCCCTTCCGGGACGAGCTTCGCGATCCGGTCGACGACGCCGTAGGGCACCTCCAGCACGCGCCCGGCGTCGCGGAGCGCCGCGCGGGCCGCCATCGTCGAGAAGGTGATGATCTGCGCGACGCGGTCGCGGCCGTACTTCTCGGCGACGTAGTTGATGACGCGCTCCCGCCCCTCGACGGCGAAGTCGATGTCCATGTCCGGCATGTCCTTGCGGGCGGGATTGAGGAACCGCTCGAACAGGAGGCCGTAGCGCAGCGGGTCGATGTCGGTGATCCCGAGGCAGTACGCGGCGAGCGAGCCGGCCGCCGAGCCGCGCCCCGGCCCGACCGAGACGCCGTCGCGCTTCGCGAAGCCGATGAAGTCGGCGACGATCAGGAAGTAGTCGGCGAAGCCCATCTCGCGGATCGTCTTCAGCTCGAAGCGCAGGCGGTCGTCGAGCTCCGGGGTGGAGGCGCCGTACCGGCGGACGAGCCCCTTCTCGCACAGCTCGACGAGATACTCGAAGGCATCCCGCCCGTCCGGGACCGGGAACCGCGGCAGGTGGATCCGGCCGAGCTCGATCTCGACGTTGCAGCGCTCGGCGACCTCGAGGCTCCGGCGCATCGCCGCCTCGTGCCCGGGGAAGTCGAGCGCCATCTCCTCCGGGGTCTTGAAGTAGAACTCGTTCGTCTCGAAGCGCCAGTGGTTCGGGTTGCGCAGCGAGTCGCCCGACTGGATGCAGAGCAGCGCCTCGTGGGACACGGCATCGGCAGCATCGAGGTAGTGGACGTCACCGGTGGCGACCAGGGGCAGGTTGCGCTTGCCCGCCAGCGTCGCGAGCTGGGCCACGAGCTGCTGCTGCACCTCGAGGCCCGCGTTCTGCAGCTCGACGTAGACGTTGTCGCGCCCGTAGATCTGCTCGAGCCGGTCGAGCTCGAGCTCGGCGTCCTTCTCCCTGCTCTCGACGAGCGCGCGCGAGACCCGGCCCGAGAGGCAGCCCGAAAGCGCGATCAGCCCCTTGGCATGGCGCTCCAGCAGCTCCCAGTCCGTGCGGGGACGGTAGTAGTACCCCTCGAGGTACGCGAGCGAGCTGAGCTTGATCAGGTTGGCGTAGCCCTCGTTGTCCGAGGCGAGGAGCGTGAGGTGGGCGTGCCCCTTCTCCTGCCGGCGCCGCTCGTCGACGACGTACACCTCGCAGCCGATGATCGGCTTGACGCCCTCCTTGGCCGCGGCCTTGACCAGCTCGATCGTCCCGGCCAGCGATCCGTGGTCGGTGAGGGAGACCGCCGGCATGTCGAGGGCCGCCGCCTTCGCCGCCAACGCGGGGATCCGGCATGCCCCGTCGAGGATCGAGTACTCGGAGTGGACGTGCAGGTGGACGAACGGGGCGGTCACGGGATGGCCATCGTACTTCCCGGTGGGGACGGCTCCCGTTCGTGACGTATCGCACGAGCAGGGCCGTCGCACGCGGCCCTCGCGGCGGGCGGCCGCCGCGCCACCACCGCGACGAAGTGGGCCGTGAGCGAGCGGGTGGGGAGTCGTCCGACGCTCTCGCAGGCATCCAGCCAGGCCGAGAACCGCCGCGCAGACACGTCTCCGAGGCGCTGCTCGACGACGCTTCCGGCCAGCACCGCCGCGAGGCGCGGCGCGTGCACGAGGGTCCCGCTGCGGATCACCTCGAGCCCGGCGGCGGTGACCGCATCGACGAGCGCGGCACGGCCGAGGGTGGCTCCCACGTGGTAGGGCGCCAGCCCGACGCGTGCAGCGTGCGCCCCGGCGAGCGTCCAGACGCGATTCAGGCCATGTCCACGGAGGACCTTCCCGAGCGCGACGACCGGGTTCCGCGGGTTGTCGAGCGTGACGAGCAGCCGCCCGTCCGGTGCCAGGACGCGCACGAGCTCGCAGAGGGCGGCGTCGATCTCGCCGGGCTCGTCGAAGTGGTCGAGCGTCGAGTTCGAGACGACGGTGTCGAACGCGCCATCCTCGAACGGGAGCGCGCGCACGTCAGCCACGAGGGCCGAGACGGCGGGCGCCCGCCGCGCAGCCGCCTCGACGACCCGCTCGTTCACGTCCACGCCGGTCACCCGAGTCGCCCGCGGGACGAGCGCCCCCGCGAGCCCCGAGGCGACCGCCTCGTCGAACAGGTCGGTCTTCAGCACGGTGCCGAGATCGCCGGGCAACCAGGCCTCGAGGAGCCGCACGTTGACCGCGTCGCTGTGGGCACGCCAGAGCCTGGAGGGCGTCCCGTCCAGCCAGACGTCGGCCATCGCCTCCCACGCGTCCGTCACGGGGCCTCCCGGCGGAGGCCGCGGGACTCACCCGACCCTCCGGCACGTCGCGACCGGCCGGCCGGTGCTCCCCGCGGACGCGTCACCGCGGCCTTCACCGGCACGCTGCCGGACGCGACCGCGGCTCCCGATGACCTGGGTCGCCCGGAGCCGTCGGCGAGCACGGGCGGCGGAGTGGAGCGGAGCACGGCGGAGACCACGATAATGGAGGGCCTGAGGAGCACGAGCGTCACCACGAAGCCGGCAGCCGTCGTCATCGCCCCGCGAGCCGGGAGGTAGGCATGCCTCGCCTCTGGCTGCTCCGTCACGCGAAGTCGAGCTGGAACGACCCGACGCTCGACGACCACGACCGGCCGCTCTCGCAACGGGGGACACGGGCGTGCGCCTCGCTGCGACGGCACTGCGCCGCGTCCGCCGTCCTGCCCGAGGTCGTGCTGTGCTCGACGGCGACCCGCGCGCGAGAGACGCTCGCTGCGCTCGGCGGCGTGCTCGGAGACCCCGAGATCCTGCTCGAGGACGGCCTCTACCTCGCGTCGGCGCACGGGCTGCTCACGCGCCTGCGCGTGCTCGACGCCGAGTCGGCGTTGGTGGTCGGCCACAACCCCGGCCTCCAGGAGCTGGTGGTCTCGCTCGCCCGCGCCGGCACGCTGCGCGACCGCGCGCCAGGAGAAGCTGCCCACGGGGGCGCTCGCAACGCTCGAGGTCGACGGCTGGCTCGACCTCGCCCCGGGCCAGGCCGAGCTCCTCGAGCTCGTGTCACCGCGCGAGCTCACCTAGCGGAGCGCGGGAAGCCCACGCCGACGGGCCGCAGGGTGCCCGCCGAGCTACGACGAGAGCTCGATCACGGTGAAGCCTGCGCCGACCGGGTCGAAGAGCCCTGCGAAGCGCCCGTAGGGCGAGTCCATCACACCGTGCCCCAGCGCGCCTCCCAGCTCCGGCGCCCGGGCGAGCACGTCGGCGACCGAGGCGACGGCGAAGAACGTGTTCCAGTGCGGGGGCACCGCCGTCATGTCCGGCAGGCGCTTCATCACGCCGGCGACCGGACCGGCGCCGGCGTCCTGGCCCCAGTACCCCTCGCCCATCTCGACGGTGGACCAGCCGAAGACCGCGCCGTAGAAGGCGTGCGTCGCGACCGGATCGTCGGTCACCAGCTCGTTCCAGCAGAACGAGCCCGGCTCGTTGGCGAGCCCTGCGCCGTGGTGCTGACCGGCCTGCCACACGCCGAACGTGGCACCGCGGGGATCGGCCGCGAAGACCATCCTCCCCGCGTCGAACACGTCCATCGGGCCGGCGAGGACCCTGCCTCCTGCAGCCGTGATCCTCCCGGCGACGGCGTCAGCGTCGTCGCTCGCGATGTAGGTCGTCCAGGCTGCCGGCATCCCTTCCTGGGCAGGACCGAACCCGGCGACGTCGGCGCCCCCGAGCCGGAACATCCCGTAGCCACCTGCCGCGGGACGCGGATCCGCCTCCACCTCCCAGCCGAGAAGGCCGCGGTAGAAGGCCGTCGTGGCCTCGAGGTCGCCGCTCGAGACGTCCACCCAGCAGGGCGTCCCCGGCGCGTATTCGGTGAAGCGCGTCATGGTCTCTCCTCTCGATGGTCGCCTCAGGGCGAGGGCTCCCGGAGATCGAGCATAGGACGCCGGCAGATGGCCGTGCAGCGAAGGTCGACGTGTTCGACCTCTGCAGGGACGTCGGCCCGCGGCGGGCCGGGGACGCCGAGCGGGCCCACTATCGTCTCGGGATGGCGACGGTCAGCGTGCACCACGACGAGCCGCCCGTCGAGGGTCGAGCGCAGGGAGCTCGCTCGGTCGCCGTCCGACTCGACGGCGCCGCGTGGCTGCGGGTCACGCCGACCGAGCTGCTCGAGCTCGGCGTCGCCGACGGTGACGCGCTGGACGCCGAAGGCGCCGCCGCCATCGAGACGGCGCTCGCACGGACGCGCGCCCGGCTCTTCGTCGTGCGCTCTCTCGCCGCGCGGGCGCAGTCGACAGCGGAGATCGAGGCGAAGCTCGCCGCGCGGGAGATCCCTCCGGAGCTCGCCGCGGAGGCCGTCGCGGTCGCGCTCGAGTACGGGTACCTCGACGACGCGTCGCTCGCCGCGCAGCTCGCCCGCGGGCACGTCTCGCGGGGATACGGCCGGCGCCGGGCGGCCCAGGCCCTGCGCACCCGGGGCCTGCCGGACGCGGTCGCCGAGGCAGCTCTCGCCGAGGCCTACGAGGGCGACGAGGTCGTCCAGGCGCGCGCCGCACTCGGTCGACGCTCGTTCGGGGAGGGTGATCCCGGCCGGCGAAGAGCCGTCGCGTTCCTCGCGCGGCGCGGATTCTCGGCGTCTGCGAGCTGGACCGCGGTGAAGCAGCGCGACCGGGAAGGCGACGGTGAGAGGATGTCGGAGTGACGACGCGCATCCCGCTCCGGTTCGGGCGGCTCGGGTGGCTGCTGCGAGCGCTCGGGATGCCGCGGGGCGCGTCCTACCTCGAGCTGGACGAGGCGACGCTCGTCGTCCGCGGCGGGATCTGGTTCCGGGCGGCGATCCCCCGGGACACGATCCGCTCCGTCGAGCCCTGCCCTGCCCGCCCCTGGTCGATCGGCGTCCACGGCTGGGGAGGATCATGGATCGTGAACGGCGCTGCCTCGCCGATGGCGCGGATCACGATCGACCCGCCTGCGCCGGCCCGCTCGGTCGGGTTCCGGATCGGGCTGCGCGAGCTCGAGGTGAGCGTCGACGACCCGCGCGCGCTCGTGCAGGCGCTAACCGGGCGGGAGTGAGCCGGCGACGGCGACCGCCCGGACGGCGCTCCCGACGACGAGCCCCACTGCGGCGCTCGCCCCCACGTCGAACCGGACGAGCTCCACCGGATCGTCCAGGTCGAGCGGCTCGCGATAGTCGAGCTCGGCCCGGTGGGGGAGGTTCGGAGCGACCGCGCCCGATGCGATCAGGGCGTGCTCGACCGCCTGCCAGTGGACGGCGTTGTTCACGTGCCCGTGCAGGTCGACGTCGGCGCTGCGGAGCGCCCAGGGCGACCGGGCGACCCCGCTGGGCGGGTCCGGGAGCTCGAAGCGGGTCGACACCGTTCTCGTCCCGGCCGCTTCCCGGTAGGGGCCGAACTCGGCGATCCGGGCGGGCCGCCCCTCCGCGTCGAGGTGGATCCAGACGCTGTCCACCTCGAGGTGTCCCCCGCGGTCGCCCTTCACCGTCCAGCGGCGGCCCGCCGCGATCGCCGCGACGCCGCTGCACCACGTCGTGAGCTCGACGGCCCGGTCGACGAGGAACGGGACGAGGACGTCGACGCGGATCCGCCGTACGAACCAGAGGTGCTCGGGAGCGCCCCAGCCCGTCTCCCCGACGTCGTCGATCGCGACGTCCTGCAGGAACCGCGCCACCGCGTCGAGCCGCACCCGGCCGCGGGCATCCATGTCCGCCAGGCGCACCGTCCGACGCCCCACGAAGGCGCGCGTTCCCGGGATCGGTGCGCCGGTCGTGTCCACGCCGACTCAGAGCGGCCCGAGTGCGTCCTGGAGAGCCTGGAGCGCCGTGCGGAGCTCGGCGACCTCCCCCTCGAGCGCCTCGACGCGGGCCCGGAGATCGCCGTCGCCCAACGTCGGCCGGGGCAGCGCCCGAGCGCGCGGGAGCCGGCGCGACGTCGGCGCGCGGTGCCGCCGGCACCGGCTCGTCTGCCCCGACCTCGTCGCCGAGGAGGTGCGCGAACCGCTCCTCCTTCTGACCCGGCCGGCGTCCGAGGCTCACGACCAGCTCGCGCTCGCGCAGCCCGTCCAGGACGTCGTGCACCTCGTCGAGGGTCGCGAAGGCGTGCAGCCGCTCGCAGCGCTGCTTCAGCTCGCCCGGGGTCTGGGCGCCGCGCAGCATCAGCACCGCGAGCACCGCGACCTCGCCCTCTCCGAGATCGAGCGCCTCGGTGAAGAGCTGCCGGTACTTGACGGCGCGGCTTCCCGCTCCGCTCGCGAGCCTGGCCCAGCCCAGGCGGCTCAGCTCCTGCGCCGCGATGTGCACCGTGCGCTCGTCGTAGGAGACGACCGGGTCGCGATTGGTCGACTGGTTGCAGGCGAGGCGGAGCGCGTTGAGGGAGAGCGGATACTGGTCGGGCGTGGTGCGCTGCTTCTCGAGCAGGCAGCCGAGCACCCGGATCTCGACGGGGTCAGCGCTCATCCCAACGAAGCCTACGCGGCAGCGCAGGGCGCCGGAGACGGCTTCACGCTGTAGCGTCTCGCCGACCGATGTCGCTCCCGATCCGTGACTGCTACCCGGTCTCCGACCGGCTGCTCGCAGGCGAGTACCCAGGCGCCGCCGACGCCGAGGTCGCCGCGTCGCGCGTCCATCGCTTCGAGCATCACGGCATCACGCACTTCGTCGACCTCACCCACCCGGCGGACCTGCTCGAGCCCTACGAGCGGCATCTCGCACGGGCGCGGCGGATCCATCATTCGATCGTCGACATGGGCACGACCACGATCCCGCACATGATGCGCATCCTCGACGACGTCGACGCGGCGCTCGCCGACGGCGGCGCCGTGTACGTGCACTGCTGGGGCGGCATCGGCAGGACGGGCACCGTCGTCGGCTGCTGGCTCGTGCGCCACGGCCTCGACGACGGCGACGCGATCGCTCGCATCGCGGCCCTCAGACGACGCGTGGTCGACGCCCGGATGCCGTCGCCGCAGACGACCGCGCAGCGCGAGATGGTGAGGACGTGGAAGTCGGGGCGCTGACCGATCTCGTCGACGTCGTGCTCGCTCGCGCGTGGGCGCGTGCCGGCCACTTCCACGGCGAGCTGCACTGGCGGTGCGTCGCCGGCTCGGCCGTGCGGCTCGCAGCGGACGTCGACGGGGCCGACGCGGTCGTCGGATTCTGCTTCGGCCTCGTCCACGACACGCGACGCGTCAACGAGGACCTCGACCCGGAGCACGGGCACCGGGCCGCGTCGCTCGTCCGCGAGCTCGAGGCCGAGGGTGCTCTTCCGCTGTCGGGCGATCACATCGACCTGCTCGCGACCGCGGTCGCGCTGCACGCGGACGGTCAGGTCAGCGCCGACCCGACCGTCGGCGTCTGCTGGGACGCGGATCGCCTCCACCTGCCGCGGGTCGGGATCGACCCCGACCCATCTCTGCTGTCGACCGTCGCCGCCCGCGACCCGGCGCAATCGCGCGCCGCTGCGACGCTCCGTGCGAGCCCGGACGTCTGGGCCGAGCTGGTCGCGCGCGTCGAGCGGGCCGAGCGCGTGAGGCTCGGCGCCTAGCCGCCCACTCTCGCGTCGTCGCTCTCGCCCTCGTCCCGCGGGAGGACGAGCGCCATCAGGATCGCGTCGACCTCCTCGCCGGCACGGACGTAGTGCCGGACGCGATATCCCTCCCGCAGGAAGCCGAAGGCCTCGTACAGCTCGATCGCAGGCTCGTTCCACGGGAACACGTGCAGCTCGAGCTTCGTCACGCCGGATGCCGCCGCCCAGACGACCGCCTGCTCCAGGAGCCGCCGCCCGATTCCACGCCGCCGCTGCTGCGCCGCGACCATCAGCCCGAGGTCGGCGACGTGGCTGCTCGCCGGATGGGGATCGCGGGCGATCGAGAGCCGCCCGACGATCCGCTCGTCGACCTCTGCGACGTAGACGACGGCGTCGGGGTGACGACGGACGACGCGCAGGTACCGCCGCTCCTCGACCACGCTCCGGCCCCCGTCGGTCTGCAGCAGCCACCCGTCGGGCTCGAGCGAGACCTCCGCCATCAGCGCCACGAGCCCGGCGGCGTCGGACGGCTCGGCCCGACGCACCACGATCACCGCAGGACCTCCCCCCGTCCTCCGCGGCGGGGATCTCCGGCCGCCCCGGCCCTGCCGTCGGCACGGAGCTCGACGGCGCTGGTGCCGCCGAAGAAGAGGTTGCGGTCGGCCCAGCGCACCACCTCCCAGCCCTCGCCCGCGAGCGCCTCGGCCGTGCCCGCACCCCAGCCGCCCTCGACGTGGACGATGTCTCCGTCGACGTGCAGGCGCGGACGCGCGATCGCCTCGCCCACAGGAAGGCCGCCCGCGATCACGCGCGCGAGCACCTGCAGGATCGCGCCCGAGAGACGGACGGAGCCGGCGCTCCCGATCGCGAGCCGCGGCGTTCCGTCGCGCAGCGCCAGCGAGGGCGTCATCATGCTGGGCAGGCGGACGCCCGGCTCGTGGCTCACCTCCCCGATCACGTCCAGCTCGCCGAGCATGTTGTTGAGCTGGAACCCGTGACGGAAGACGCCCGCGCCGGACCCGAGCGTCGACGAGAGCGCCGCGACCGAGCCCTCCGCGTCGATCACCGAGACGTGCGTCGTGCCGGTGGGCTTGGCGCCCGGTGCGGGGCCGGCGTACGCGGCACGGAGCGCTCGTGCGAGCGCGACTGCCGCATCCGCACCTTCTCCCGCGGCGACCTCCGCCGCCTCACCGAGCTCGGTCAGGCCACGGACGACGACGCCGCCACCGACCGACGGCGCCGGGGTGGCGAGCACCGTCGCGCCCGCGAACGGCGTCTCGAGCGGCCGGCGCTCCACAACCCGGTAGGCAGCGACGTCGTCCGCCAGCTCGGGCAGCAGCTCCGGCAGCGCCTCGGGACCCGCTGTCCGCAGGCGCTCGAGCGTCGGGACGAGGTCGGCGGTGAGGATCGCCCCTGGTGTCCCGTAGATGCGGCGCCCGCCCTCGTCGCGCTGCAGGATCGCCTCGAGGATGTCGTGCAGGAAGACCTGCTCCGGGCTCGCCTCGAGACCCCGGCGGGCGGTCTCCAGCGCAGGGGTGAAAAGCGTGGCCCATGGCATCCGCCCGAGCCGCCGATGTGCCTCGAAGAGCCCCTGCACGAGCCCGGGAACGGCGACGGAGCCCTCACCGACATGGAAGACCTGCGTCGACGCGTCACCGAAGTCGATCACGACCTCGTCCATCTCCCGCTCGCCGCCGGACGGGACGACGAAGAAGCAGTCCAGGAGCGTGGAGGGCTCGCCGGGACGATCGAGCAGGAGGAAGCCACCGCCCGCGGGCCCTGTCAGAGGCCCCTCGGACACGAACGCCGCGAGGGCCGCAGCGATCACCGCGTCGACGGCGGTCCCGCCCTCACGCAGCGCCCAGGCACCGGCGTCGACGGCCAGCCTGCTCCCTCCTGCAACCGCGCCGCGCATCTCGAGAGCCTACGTCGTCCGCCGGTGCCCCATCCGGGCTCATGGACGGGCGGGCATCTGCCGAAGACGTGAGGGCGGTGCTCGTCTCTCGTTCACTCCACGACGCGTCGGGTGGTGGCCTCACGCGGATGCGTGGTGCGGCCCTCTGCGTCGCGGTCGCCTGCTCGGTCGCCGTCGTCGTCGCAGTCCTCGCCGTCGGCCCGCTGCGGTCGAGGCTCGAGGCGGCCGTTCACGAGCTCGGATCGGCCAACGGACCACTCGTCGCCGTCTCCGCGGCCTGGGCCTTGCGCGGCGCTGGTGTGCGGCGCGCTCGGCTGGCGCGGGACGCTGCGCGCACTGGGCACCACGATCGGGCCCGTCGACGCGGTCGCTCGCTACACCGTGGGCTCCGCCCTCAACGCAGCAGTGCCGGCTCGCGTCGGCGGCATCGTGCGCTTCGCGCTGTTCGCCCGTGTCGGCGGCGTCCGCTCGACCGGAGCGTCTGCCGCCGCGCTGGGCGCCGCGCACGCTGCCGTCCTCGTCCCCCTTGCGATCGCCGCGGGTCTGTCGGGCGTCGTCCCGCTGTGGGCGGCGGCCGCGTCAGGTCTCGGCGCCGTCGTGTGCGCGGCCGTCGCAGTCGTGGCGGGACGCCACGCGCGGATCCTGCCGGCGGCCGTCCTCTGGGTCACGCTGACGACGGTCGCCCGGCTCGGCGCCGCGACGAGCGCCGCGGCGGCGCTCGGCGCACCGCACCCTCTGCTCGCGGGCCTGCTCGTCGTGCCCGCCACCGCCCTCGCGGCATTCGTGCCGCTCACTCCCGGCGCGATCGGTGTCGCGACGGCAGCAGGAGCGATGGCGATCTCCAGCGTCGGCGCGGACGCCGCGACCGCGCTCGCCGCCGCGCTGGCGCTCGGGCTGGCCGAGGCGACGGCGTCGTTCGGGCTCGGGACCGTTGGCGCGCTCCTGCTCGCAGGCGTCCTGCCGGGACTCCGGTCGAGCACGAGGGGCGGCCCACAGGTGGCTTCCGCCGGCTAGCGGCGCTGCTGCCGCGACCGACGCCGGACCAGCAAAGCCGCCGACCGCGCCCTCGGCGGCACGGCGCGTCATCCTGATTCGAGCACGCGCGCTCAGCGCAGGAAGCTCGGCAGCTCGCCGTCCTCGCGCGTGCTGCCGCGCGGGACGGGCGTCGAGGACGATGACGAAGCCGAGAACGACGGTGAGTACGCACGGCGTCGGCTACCGCCCAGGCCGGTCGCGACGACCGTCACCCACACCTGGCCGTTGAGGCGCTCGTCGACGGTCGCGCCGAAGATGATGTTCGTCTCGTCCGTCGCAGCGCGTCTGACGACCTCTGCCGCGTCGTTGACCTCCATCAGCGTCAGGTCCTCACCGCCGGCGATCGAGAGCAGGATGCCCCGGGCGCCGACGATCTCCGTGTCGATCAGCGGAGAGCGCAGCGCGCGCTCGGCGGCTTCGCGGGCGCGGTTCTCGGTCGCCTCGGAGTACCCGATGCCCATCAGCGCCGAGCCGGCATCCGACATCACGGTGCGCACGTCGGCGAAGTCGAGGTTGATCAGCCCGGGCATGGTGATCAGGTCGCAGATCCCCTGGACTCCCTGGCGCAGCACGTCGTCCGCGATCCGGAACGCGTCGACCATGGACGTCGTCCGGTCGAGCACCTCGAGCAGACGGTCGTTGGGGATCACGATCACGGTGTCACAGGCGGCGCGAAGCTCCTCGACGCCGGTGTCGGCGAGCCGTGCGCCGCCGGGTGCCCTCGAAGCGGAACGGCGTGGTCACGATCCCGACGGTGAGCGCTCCCAGCTCGCGCGCGATGCGTGCGACGACGGGTGCGGCGCCGGTGCCCGTGCCGCCGCCTTCCCCCGCGGTGACGAACACCATGTCGCTCCCGCGGAGCGCCTGCTTCATCTGGTCGTAGCCTTCCTCGGCCGCCTTCCGCCCGGTCTCGGGGTCGGCCCCGGAGCCCAGCCCCTGGGTCAGCTCCTCGCCGATGTGGATCTTCACCGGCGCGTCCGAGAGCTCGAGCTGCTGGGCGTCGGTGTTGACCGCGATGAAGTCGACCTGCGCGATCCCGGCGTCCAGCATCCGGTTGACCGCGTTGATCCCGGCGCCGCCGACGCCGACGACGCGGATCACGGCGAAGTACGACGCGACGTCGCCGGCGACGTTCAGCCGCGGCGCCGCTTCAGGCATCGGTGCGACGAAGCGGCTCGCAGGGGGCTCGTACGGACGCTCGATCTCGGACTCGGACTCGGCCGCGACCTCCGGCGAGGGGGCGGCCTTGGGCGCGGCCTTCGCCTTCGCTGCGCCCCGGGTCGTCGGCTTCGGGTCGGGCGCGGGGGCCGCGGTCGGCTCGGCGTCCTCCACGTCTGCGGCCTCGGCGGCGACCTCGCCGGGATCGAACGCGACGGGCGGCTCGTCGGACGAGGGCTGACGCACCTCGAAGTCGTAGACGTGCTCGACCGTCGCCTCGAGCGCGGCGACCTCGCGACGGTCGTCCTCGAGGGTCGGCGGTGAGATGAGGACGGTCTGCTCTGCCGCCGCGTCGGGGCTCACGGCCTCCGGCTCCTCGGCCTGCTCAGGCGCCGGCTCGGGGGAGCGGGGGTCTCGCCTCGGCTGGCCGCCTCGGTCGCCCTGAACAGCTCTCCGAGCGGGCCCTCATGCATGCTCGCGCGCCTGCGCGCCATGCGATTCCTCCTTCGCGACGAGCTCGCGCGCGAGCGCACGATAGGCCTCGGCGGCCGACCCGGTCGGGTCGTACCGCAGCACCGAGCTCCCCTTCACGGGCGCTTCGGCATAGCGGACGGTCTTGCGGATCCTCGTGCTGAACACGAGGTCGCCGAAGTTCTCCTCCAGGATCTCGATCGCCTCGCGGGCGTGCAGCGTGCGTCCGTCGTACATCGTCGGGACGATCCCCTCGACCTTCACGTGCGGGTTGAGGTTCTCGCGCACCATCGCGAGCGTGTTCTCCAGCTGGACGAGCCCGCGCAGCGAGAGGTACTCGCACTGCACCGGGACGATCACGCCGGTCGCGGCGACGAACGCGTTGATCGTGAGCAGCCCGAGCGAGGGAGGCGTGTCGATGAGGACGTAGTCGTAGCGGCCGCGCACCTCGGCGAGCGCCTTGTCGAGCGCGCGCTCGCGGCCGATCAGGGCCGAGAGGGCGAGCTCGGCGCCTGCGAGATCGATGGACGCGACGGCGATGTCGACCTCGGCGTGCTCGACGATCTCCGAGATCGGGATCCGGTGGACGAGGACGTCGAACATCGAGCGCTCGATCACGTCCGGGTTCATGCCCTGGCTCATGGTCAGGTTCCCCTGCGGATCGAGATCGATCAGGAGCACCTTGAAGCCCATCTCGCCGAGCGAGACGCCGAGGTTCAGCGTCGTGGTCGTCTTGGCGACTCCGCCCTTCTGGTTCGCGAGCGCGATCACGCGGGTCGCCGCACGCTCCTGGAGGCGGGTCGAGGCGTCGGGCAGGACGACCGGTGAGAGCGGAGGGCTGATCGGCTCGCCGGGAGCCGGCTCGGGAGGGGCGACGGCGTGGGACGCCGGCGTCACGACCCCCTCGGGCACCTCGAGCGGCTCGGGCGCGTCCGAGAGCAGCGCCGCCGGGTCGAACGCGGGGCGCGACTCGCTCACGGCCGGGTGCTCCCCGGCTGCGGGCGATTGCTTGTGGCTGCGAGGGAGCAGGCGGACGAGACCCATGACGGGGCCCTGTTCACCGCGGTCCGCCCGACTCCTTCAAACGTGATCCCATCAGTCCTCGCCCTCCCAGTAGTCGAGCTGCTCGAGTCCGCCCGATCACGCCGACTCCGCGGAACGAGATCTTGCGCGAGCGCGGGTAGAAGCAGATGTCGTTCGGGCGCCGCATGCCGTAGGCGAGCACGCTGCATGCCCGTCGGGGCCGGCCTGCAGCGCGAGCGGCCGGGCGGTGCCGGCCCGCGCCGCGACGATCGTGCGCCCGCCCGCAGCGGATACGTCTCGTGCTCGGCGGCCCACCTGTCGCCCTCGGTCTCGGCACGTGGATGCGGCCAGACGTCGAGCGTGCCGCTGCCCTCGAGCACGACGAAGATCTCCTCCTCCTCGCTGTGCGCGTGCGGGGGCGTTCATGAGCATGCCCGGCGTCGACGTCGTAGAGCTTGAGCCCGGTCTTGAGCGGAGCCGGCCGCCGAGCCGAGATCGCGCCCGGCGCGCGAGATCGTCGCTCCACGCCGCTCCGACGCGGGCACGTCCTCGACGTTCACGATGCGCGACGGCCGCGGCGCGAGCTCGCCGACCACGGGCGGGCCGGCCGCCGCCTCACGCTTCCACGGATGATCCTCGGGCGCGCCCTGCCAGCACCCAGGTCGGCCCGAGCCACGAGACGCCGGCCCGTGGGAGGAGCGTGTTGGCCGCGTAGTGCCGTTCGCCGAACGCGAGGACGACGAGCCCGTCGGCGCCCGGCACTGGATCGTGTGCGCGTGCTCGAGCGCGAGGTGGACGAGGCAGTCGCCGGCGGCGACCGCGAAGGCCTGCTCCTGCTCGCCGTCCCACTGCAGCGAGACGCCCGATCCCTCGAGCACGAAGAAGATCTCCTCCTCGGACGCCTCCAGGTGGAGCGGCGTCGCCCATTGCCCGGGCTCGACGCGGATCCGCTGGACGCCGACGTGTGAGCGCAGTTCGCCCGTCAGGTCCTGCCAGTCGCCCGCGATGTGGCCGCGCTCGCGACGCACGGCTCGATCTCGTCCCAGTGCGTGATCACGCGTCCACCCTAGCGCCTCGACCGCCGCCCGATCGCGCCGCTCGAGCGCACGGTCGAGGTCGTCGAACGCAGCGAGCACCTGCCGCTCGTCGTCGGTCACGCCGGGAGTATCCGCGATCAGCGCGTCGGCGTCTGCTGCGGGCCGCGGTCGAGCGACGTCCTCAGCCGCGCGACCGCCTCCGTCGCGGCCTCACCTCCCTCCTCGCGCGCCCAGGCCTCGGCCTCATGGAGGAGGCCGCGCAGCTCGCCGAGCAGCTCGGCCGGGCCCGCGTTCGCCCGTCGCATGGTCTCGATCCGTCCGAGCCGCTCGAGCACGCTGCGTGCCTCCTCCATGACCCGAGGGTACGGCGCCAGGCGCAAGGAAGCGTCACGGCTTCGTGTCCGAATCGCGACCTCGCTCAGGGTGTCGGAGGAGCCGCGGCGGGAGCGGCTGACGCCGCCATCGCGACGCGCAGCTCGCTTCAGCATCCCGCCGAAGATGTACCCGTGGAACGGCCAGAGCGCGTACCAGTAGGCGAGCCCGAACAGGCCGGCGGGATCGAAGATCGCCGTCTGGGTCACGATCGCGCGGTCCGACCCCGTCGGGCGCGACCTCGAACTGGAGCCACGCGCGGCCGGGCACCTTCATCTCCGCGCTGCAGCCGCAGCAGGCGGTCCGGCTCGAACGCCTCGACGCGCCAGAAGTCGAGCGTGTCGCCGACGTCGGAGCCCGACCGGGTCACGCCGTCCGCGCCGCAGCCCCGGCCCTCCCAGCGAGGACGTCGAGCAGCCCTCGCAGCCGCCAGAGCAGCCGCGCCCTTGTACCACCCCGTGCTCGCCGCCGATCCGCTGGATCGGCGCGAACGCCGGCGGCGGCCGGGTACCGCGACCGCGATCGACCGCGAGTCGACGAGCCGCGAGCCACGACGCACGCCGCCGTACGGCGTCGGCTCGCGGCGAACGCCTCGTCCGACCAGCGCGTCTCGGCGATCTCGCGGTCCTCGAGGCGAGCGCGCGGGCGATCGCCTCGCGCACGCCGCGCGCGGACGAACGCCGAACGACCGCGAGCGCGCGAGTCGTCCCGCACGACGGTCTCGTTCCGCAGCGAGTCGACCAGCTTCCGGCCGACGCCGGCGTAGACCGGCGTGACGAGCCAGAGCCAGAGGCTCGAGAGCCGCGGCGTGAGCACCGGGACGGGGATCATCGTCCGGCGCAGGCCACGCTGCGCGCGCGTACTCCTGCATCAGCTCGAGGTACGTGACGCGGTCGGCTCCGCCGATCTCGTAGAGCTCGCCCACCCACCGGCTCGTGGTCGAGCGCCGCGAGCAGGTAGGCGAGCACGTCCTCGATCGCGATCGGCTGCGCCCGCACGCGCACCCACCGCGGCGTCACCATCACCGGCAGCTTCTCGACGAGCGCGCGGATCATCTCGAACGACACGCTGCCCGAGCCGATCACGATCGAGGCCCGGAACTCGATCGTCGGGACGCCGGACGCGCGCAGGATCGCTCCGACCTCCTGGCGCGAGGCGAGGTGCGGCGAGAGGTCCGGCCCGTGCCCGAGCCCGCCGAGGTAGACGATGCGGCGGACGCCGGCCTCTCGCGCTGCCGCGCCGAACGACTGGGCGCCGCCCGGTCGTCCTCGTCGAACGGCGCGTCTCGAGCTCATCGAGTGGACGAGGTAGTAGACGGTGTCGACGCCCTCGAGCGCCGGGGCCGAGCGTCTCGGGCTGCGAGCACGTCCCCGCCGACGACCTCGGTCGTCGCCGCGACGCGGCGAGCGCAGGTACCTCCGGCCGCCGGGAGAGACAGCGCACGCGCTCGCCTCGCTCCTCGAGCGATCGTGCAGCAGGCGCCCGCCGACGTAGCCGGTCGCACCGGTGAGGAGGATGAGGCGTGCCATGCGGTGAGCGTAGCCCTGCCGTAGGTGGCCGGGCGTCCGGTCGGGCCGGAGGGAGCGCCCCGTCACCGCGAGCACACGGCCTTCCGGGTCGGCGCATCCCCGAGCGGGCGGCAGCGAGACCTGCCGAGAGGGCTCGGTCCGCCTACGACACGCGCCGGAGCGCGGGACGTGCGCCGAGCCCGAGCAGCAGATCGTCGAGCTCGTCCGCGAGCGCTGCGCGATCGCCTCGATGCAACGTCTCCACCAGCGTCCGGCGGACGGCGTCGGCGGCGGCGAGGGTGGCCGGCTCGCCGGCGGCAAGCGCGGCGAGATCCGCGTGGAGCCGCTTGCGAGCGGCGGTGTCGTGCTCGAGCAGCATCGTCGTGCGCGCAGCGGCCACGTCTCGCCGAGCAGCGCGGTGAGCGCGCCGCGCAGCTGCTCGGAGCGGAACGGGTCGTGCTGGAAGAGCGCGAGCTCCCAGCGGTCGAGGGCCTCCGCGAGGCGTGCGTCCGCGTCGGCGAGGGTCGAGACGCGAGAGCAGCTCGGCGGCGAGCCCTCCACGGAACTCGTCGAGGCGCTCCGGCTCGCCCGGCGGGGCGGTCGCGGCGATCGGGAGCACGGGACGGATCCCGTAGGGCCTCCCGTCGAGGGTCTCGAAGAGGACGGGTCCGGCCGCGAGCGGCGCCGCCGTCGCCAGGCGGATCGCGCTCACCGCGTCGGCGATCTCGCCGGGTGCGTCCGGCACGTCCTCGCCGGCCCCGAGCGCGCTGCGCAGCTCGAGGACGCAGAACCGATCCGTCTCGCGACCGAAGTCCGGCGGCAGCAGCGCCCTTCGCCTCCGGCCAGTGCCGTGCGAGCTCGCCGTCGGCGACCGCCCGGACGCGCACGCCGGGCGCGAGCTCGCGCTGCAGGCTCACGGTCAGCCCGACGAGCGGGGCGACGGCCGCGTAGGTCCGCCGCTCGCCGAACAGCGAGCGCTCGAACACCGCGTACTCCCGGTCGAAGACGTCGTCCTGCCAGTCGAACCCTCCGCACGCCTCGGCGACACGGATCAGCAGGTCGACCAGCACCGTCCGGAAGAGGGCGTCGTCCGGCGAGGGATGCGGGCCCGCGTGGGCGCGCGCGTAGATCTCGGCTGCGGGCTCGCGTCTCAGCTCCTCGAGGGCGATCGTCGCGTCCGTCGCGCTCGCGGAGCAGGTGCGCGCGCTCCTCGACGAACCCACGGACGAGCGGCCGGTACTCGTACAGCGCCGGGCCGCGTGCGTGCTCGTGCTCCTCGAAGGCGAACGGGAGCTGCCCGCCCCCGGCATCGACCTCGCGCAGCAGGAACGCGAACGCCCCGAGCGCGTACGAGCGGAGGGCGGCGTGGAGATGGGTCGAGCGGATGGCCACGTCTCCGGGTACGCGGCGCGAGAGCCGATCCCTGCCCAGGGGACGTCGTCCCGTCGATAGATCACCGCCGCTGGCAGCCGTCGCAGCGATAGGCGGTCCGGTTGTCGTCGCCGACGCCCGACGCCGTCACCGTCCCCCCACACCGTGGACATGGCCGCCCGGCACGCCGGTAGACGACGGTCGCCGGCCGACGCCCGGTCACGGACGCGCTCATGGCAGACCTCGCCCACGCGAGGACGTCTCCGAGCTCCGCGTCCGTCGCGCGACCGACGGGCACCAGCGGATGGAGCCCGACCGCCCACAGCGTCTCCGAGGCCCACATGTTCCCGATCCCCGCGACGAGAGCCTGATCCTGGAGCACCTCCACGAGAGGACGCTCCGGCCCCGCGAGCCGGAGTCGCCCCACGAGCACGTCGAGCGCGACGTTGTCGTCCCCCAGGTCCGGGCCGACCCGGCGCAGAGCGCCCGTGTCGAGCGTCAGCACCGGACCGCCTGTCTGGACCGCCGTCCCACGGGGCGTCTCGAGGACGAGCCACGGGACGCCCCGCACGGGCGCTCCCGGCGGGAGCACGCGCCAGCGTCCGTTCATCCGCAGGTGGCTCCGCACCGTGACGACCGCCGTCGAAGCGCAGCAGCAGGTGCTTCCCGACCGCGCGGACGTCCTCCAGGACGTGCCCGTCCACGGCGCGCGCGACCCCCGTGGCCTGGCCGCGCGGGTTCGGCGACGAGGCGGCAACACGCTCGCCGAGGAGCGGCTGCAGCGCCCGAGCGATCCGGCGGAGAGAGTCACCTTCCGGCACTGCCGCAGGATGCCGCATGCGATCGTCTAATATCTGTCCAGGTTGCCATGACGACGCTGCTCAACATCGCCGCGATCTCGAAGCGCACGGGGATCGCACCCGACACGCTCCGCAAGTGGGAGTCCCGCTACGGGGTCATCCGACCCCAGCGCACGGCGGGCGGCCAGCGCCGCTACGACGAGCAGGACGTCGCGCGCGTGGAGTGGCTGCGCGACCGGCTCGCAGACGGCTGGCGGATCGGCGAGGCGGCACGGGTGCTGGAGGAGACGACCGCTCCTCCCCTCTCCGAGCCGGACGCGCTCGCCCGGGCCCTCATCGAGGCCGCCGGGTCGTCCGATCCCGCGCGCGTCGGCGCGCTCCTCGACCAGGCCTTCGCGGTGCTCCCGCTCGAGGTCGCGCTCACCGACGTCGTCACGCCCGCGCTGCGGTGGGTAGGGCAGGAGTGGCACGCAGGGCGGCTCTCCGTCGCGCGGGAGCACGCGATGACCGCGCGCGTCCGGGCGAAGCTCGAGCAGCTGATGGCCGACCAGCGCGGATCCGTCCGGGGAACCGCGGTCCTGGCCTGCGCGCCGGGTGAGCAGCACGACCTCGGGCTCCTGATGCTCGCGGTCGCCCTCCGCGCCGACGGGTGGAAGGTCGAGTACCTCGGTGCGAACACGCCGGTCGACACCGCGGTGCGGTTCGCGGCCGAGATCGAGGCGAGCGTGGTGTGCTTCTCGGCGAGCCGGAAGGACACGGTGGCGGCGCTCCGCGAGGGAATCCGGGCCCTCGACGCCCACGACGGGCTGACGCTCTTCGTCGGAGGGCCGGGCGTTGCGCAGCAGGACACGCGCGGGCTAGGCGTCGTGCGCTCCCAGGACGACCTCGCGGCCGCCGTCGCACAGCTCCGCACGGCCGCGGCGTGAGCCCCTGGCTGCAGGCGGCGCTCGCCGGTGCGGGCGCCGCAGGGGCGTGGGCGCTCGTCGAGCCGCTCGACCAGCGCTGGTTCCGGTTCGGCTACTCCGACGTCGCGATCCTGGGCAAGCTCGTCACGCGCGGCCCGCACTGGCGACGCGTCGGGATCGTCATGCACCTCGCGAACGGCGCCGTTGCGGGACTCGTGTTCTGGGCCCTCCACCTCTGGCTCGGCGGCCCGGTGTTCTGGGGGGCAGTCGCGTTCGCGCTGGTCGAGCACGTCCTCACGTACCCGCTCACCCTCCTGACCGACCGCTACCACCCGGCGCGCGGCGCTCCCGAGCTGCCGCCGATGTCGCACTCGGGCCGCGCGTTCGCGCAGGCGACGTTCCGCCATCTGCTCTTCGGCGTCGTGCTCGGCGTGCTGCTCCTGCTCTAGCGAAGGCCCCGCTGGCCGGCGACGCCGGGACGAGGCGATGGGCTCGACTCACGGCCGGAGCACGGCACGCTTCGGACCGGCGAGGAAGCCGGCCTCGACGAGCAGCGTGAGCACGTCGGCGCCGACGACGGGCTCGCCGTCGAACCGCTCGACCGCGAGCCGCCGACCCCGATCGGCACGCACCCAGTCGACGAGGGCGGCGAGGGCGGGGCGCAGCCACTCGGGATCGGGCTCGCGCAGGGGCACGAGCGAGCGGCCGCCGCGCTCGACGAAGAGCGCCGCCTCGCCGCCGAGCAGGACGACGTGCGCGCCCGCCACCCGCGCCGCGCGCGACCCAGCCCTTCGGGGCCAGGGCAGAACGCCTCCGTACGGCTGTGCAGGATCGGCGGCGGCGAGCACGAGCGCGTCGGGCCCGTCGAGCCGACGGAGCTCGCGCAACCGCTCGACCGCTCCGGCGAGCGCGAACTGGGCGCCGCCGAGCCCCTCGACGAAGTAGCCGCGGCGGCATGCGCCGACGATCTCGAGCGCCTTCAGCTCTCCGTACACGGCGCCGTAGCCGCCGGGGATCCCCTCCGCCCGGACGCCGTCTCGCGTCACGATCCCCTGCCGCTCGAGCAGGAGCTCCGCCAGCGCACGCCGGTCGGGGACGCGTCCGGCCTCGCCGAAGAGGCGCATCGTCAGCGACCAGCGGCCGGCCGTCGCCGTCTGCGCGGAGGCCCGGGAGCGGGAGAACCGTCGAGGCCGCGTCGCGGCCTGCGGGACGCCGTAGCGCCGCGCTGCGCGGAGCGGCGCCCACGCGTCGTTGGTGACCTCACCGGCCCAGACCAGCTCCCACAGCGCCGGAAGCGCATCTGCTGCCTGCAGTCCAGCGGCGTCGAGCAGGTCGAGCCAGAACTCGGCGCTCCGCCCGAGCGCAGCGCGGATCGCGGCGACCGCCTCGCCCTCGGGGGGCTCGGACGTCGCGGGCGGCCCGAGAACGCCGGCGTCGTCGCGGTAGAGGAGCGCCACGCGATCGAGCCCCGCACCGACCCACACGACCTCACCTGACGCGCACAGCCCGTCGAGCCAGGAGGGCTGGTACCCGGGGACGCGACGCGGCAGCACCTCGCTCTCCCAGAGCGACACCGGCAGCGCGACGCCCTGGAGCGGCACGAGCGCCTCCCGGAGCGTGGCGCGACGGTCGATCCCGTGCCAGGCCGGCAGGAAGCGGCCGAGCGCCACCTGCTCCGTCGGCTCCACCTCCCGGCGCAGCGCGGCGAGCGAGGCCCGTCGGATCCGCCGGAGCACGTCCGGATCGCACCACTCGCGCTCCGTCCCGCCTGGCCGCAGCTCGCCGCGCACGAGCAGGTCGCGCCGCTCGAGACCGACGAGCAGCGCCTCGACCGGCTCACGGTCGAGCACGTAGCGCGCCGCCAGCTCGGCCGTCGTGAACGGCCCGTGCGAGCGGGCGAAGCGGAGCGCGAGGCGCTCCAGCGCATCAGGGACCGCCGCGAGGAACGCCTCGGGCAGCCCTCCGGGCGGCATCACGCCGAGCGCGTCGCGATAGAGCCCGGCGTCCTCGGCCGCGATCACCAGCTCGCCGCCTGCGAACCGCAACCGGAGCGCGCGCCGCTCCCGCAGGAGCGTCTCGCAGAACCCCGGGTCGAGCTCGCCCTCGCGCAGGTCGCCGCCCCGGCGCAGAAGGTCGTGCAGCTCGTCCGCGTTGCGCGGCTGCGGGCGCAGGGAGGCCTCGACGTCGGTGAGGGCGCCCGGGTCGAGAAGGTCGCGCAGCTCGTCCTGCCCCAGCAGCTCCCGCAGGAGCTCACGGTCGAGGGAGAGCGCCTGCGCCCGCCGCTCGGCGGCAGGCGTGTCGTCCTCGTACATGTAGGTCGCGACGTAGTCGAACATCAGCGACGCCGCCATCGGCGAGGCCGACGGCGTCTCGACCTCCACGACGTCGAGCGTCCGCGTCCGGATGCCCTGGAGGAGCGAGCGGAGGGCGGGCAGGTCGAAGACGTCCTGCAGGCACTCGCGGTACGTCTCGAGCACGATCGGGAACGACCCGTACTTGCGCGCGACCTGGAGCAGGCTCTGTGCCTTCAGCCGCTGCTGCCAGAGCGGCGTGCGCTGCCCGGGCCGCCGACGAGGGATGAGCAGCGCCCGTCCGGCGTTCTCGCGGAACCGCGCGCCGAAGAGGGCGGACTGGCCGACCTCCTGCACGACGATCTCCTCGAGCTCGTCGGGATCGATCAGCAGGTCGGCGAGCGCGGGTGGCACCTCGGCGTCGGGCAGGTGCAGCGCGATCCCGTCGTCGGACCAGAGCGACTGCACCTCCAGCCCGAGCGCATCCCTGATCCGCGCGGCGAGCGCCAGCGACCAGGGCGCGTGGACCCTTCCTCCGAACGGGGTGAGGATGCAGACGCGCCAGTCCCCGATCTCGTCGCGGAAGCGCTCGACCACGATCGTGCGGTCGGTCGGCAGCGCGCCGTGGCGTTCCTGCTCGCGCAGGAACGCCAGAAGGTTCGACGCTGCCCACTCGTCGAGGTGGAACTCGGAGCGAAGCGCTTCTCTGGCACTTGCGTCAGCAAGTGCCGACAACCGCCGGGATGCCTCCCCGATCCGCACCCCGAGCTCGTACGGTCGCCCGACGCCCTCGCCCTTCCAGAACGGGACGGCTCCCGGGACTCCAGGGGCCGGGCTCACGAGCACGCGGTCGCGCGTGATCTCCTCGATCCGCCAGGTCGAGGCGCCGAGCATGAAGGTCTGCCCTTCTCGCGCCTCGTACACCATCTCCTCGTCGAGCTCGCCGACGCGCCCGCCGCCTCCGACCTGGAACACCCCGTACAGCCCCCGGTCGGGGATCGTGCCGGCGTTCGTCACCGCGAGCCGCTGCGCGCCGGTGCGCCCGCGGATGACGCCCGCGGTGCGGTCCCACACGATCCGCGGACGGAGCTCGGCGAACTCGTCGGAGGGGTAGCGGCCGGAGAGCATGTCGAGCACGTTCTCGAGCTGGGTGAGCGAGAGCTCCGCGAACGGATAGGCACGGGTGACGAGCGCGTGCAGATCGGTGACGGAGACCTCCACGTCGGCCGCGATCGCGACGACCTGCTGGGCGAGGACGTCGAGCGGGTTGCGCGGGATGCGCGTCTCCTCGATCGCGCCCTCGCGCATCGCCTTCGCGACCACAGCGCACTCGAGCAGGTCGGAGCGGAACTTCGGGAAGATCCTCCCCTTGGAGATCGCGTCCAGCTCGTGCCCCGCCCGGCCGACGCGCTGGAGGCCGCGGGCGACCGACTTGGGGCTCTCGACCTGGATCACGAGGTCGACGGCCCCCATGTCGATCCCGAGCTCGAGGCTCGAGGTCGCGACGAGGCAGGGGATCCGCCCCGCCTTCAGGTCCTCCTCGATCAGGACGCGCTGCTCGCGGGCGAGCGAGCCGTGATGGGCGCGCGCGATCTCCCGCCGCCCCTCGCCCGCACCCTCCTCGGCGTCGGCCTCCGCGAGCTCGTTGATCCGGATCGCCAACCGCTCGGCCAGCCGCCGGTTGTTGACGAACACGATCGTCGAGCGGTGTTCGCGGACGAGCTCGAGGATCGCCGGGTAGATCGACGGCCAGATCGAGCGCGCGGTCGGCTCGTACCCCGAGGCCATCTCCACCCCGTCGGGCATGACCGGCTGCGCGAGGTCGCGGTTCGCGCCGAGCTCGCGCATGTCCTCGACCGGGATCACCACCTCGAGGTCGAGCTCCTTGCGGTGCCCCGCGTCGACGAGCCGGATCGGCCGTCCCGTCCCGGCCACGAAGCGGCCGATCTCCTCGAGCGGGCGCTGCGTCGCCGAGAGCCCGATCCGCTGCACGGGCCGCTCGACGATCTCCTCGAGGCGCTCGAGCGAGAGCGCGAGGTGCGTGCCGCGCTTGGTCGCCGCGACCGCGTGCACCTCGTCGAGGATGAGCGTCTCGACCGTCCGGAGCATCGACCTGCCCTGCGAGGTGAGCAGCAGGTAGAGCGACTCGGGGGTCGTGATCAGGATGTCGGGCGGGGTGCGCAGCATCTGCTGGCGCTCGCGCTGGGTCGTGTCACCGGTGCGCACCCCGACCGCGAGCGTTGAGCCGAGCCCGGCGAGAGGCCCACGGAGGTTGCGTTCGACGTCGTAGTTGAGCGCCTTCAGCGGCGACACGTAGAGGAGGCGGAGGCCCGCGCCGGGGGTGGCCACCAGCCGGTCGATCCCGACGAGGAACGCTGCGAGCGTCTTGCCGGAGCCGGTCGGCGCCTGGACGAGGACGTGCTCGCCGGACGCGATCGCGGGCCAGGCCAGCTGCTGCGCCGGCGTCGGCGCGGCGAACGCGCGCTCGAACCAGGCCCGCGTCGCCGGTGTCAGCACGTCGAGCGGATCCATCCGCTGAGCGTAGCGCCACGGCGCCCGCGTCCCGGGCGCGCCGGCTCGTCAAGCCGCACCCACGAGCGGCCACCTCGGGCGACCACAGCCGGCGCAGGAGCGCCCCGTGCTCGGGCGGCCCACACGGCGGGTGGCTCGTGCGCGTGTCCCTCGAACTACGGCATGGCTGCGCCAGAACTACGGCAGCTCCACGCATGCCGCCACGGGCGCTCGCTCGTAGCGTCGATGTATCAACGACGAGCAAGGAGGAGGAGCGATGACCCGTCTTCGCGGAGCGGCGGCGCACGAGAAGCGCGAAGGGAGTGGAAGCTGATGACCTGGCGCAGACGAGGATCGACGGTACTGCTGCTCGGCGTGCTCGCGCTCACCGTTGCCGCGATCGCGTCGGCGGCGTGGGCGGCGGCTCAGAAGATCGACACGGTCGGCGGCAACAGCCTCGACCTCAACACTCCCGCGCTGGAAGGGTGCCCGCAGCAGTCATCCGACGGCTTGAGCCTCTATCTGGCCTCGAACCGCCCGGGTGGGAAGGGCGGACTCGACATCTGGGTGTCGACCCGCGCGAGCACGGGCGCGTCCTGGGGCGCGCCGGTGAACCTCGGTGAGCCCGTCAACTCGGCGGCGGACGACTTCTGCCCGACCGCCGTCGGCAAGGCCGGCCTGTTCTTCGTGAGCCGGGAGGCACTGGCGGGCGCCTGTGGGCAGGGCGACATCTACTTCACCCATCGAGACGCGGCGGGCCGCTGGGCCGAGCCGGAGCGACTTCTCTGCGCGCCGGCCGGCCCGAACAGCGAGCTCGACGAGCAGGGGCCGTCCTGGGTCGACGCGAGCAACGGGAAGCTTCGAGGGAAGAAGCTGCTCTACTTCTCCCGCAGCTCGACGACACCGGCCGTCCCGGGGCAGATCTTCGTGAGCGAGCGCCAGAACGGCGCCCGGTTCGGAACCGCGACCGCCGTCACCGAGCTGAACGACGCGACGGCCAACGACATCCAGCCGAACGTCCGTGCCGACGGGCTCGAAGTCGTGCTCAGCTCCAACCGCGCGGGAGGGCTCGGCGCCCAGGACGTCTGGGTCGCGACCCGCGCTGCGCTCGGCGACCCGTGGTCTGCGCCGGTGAACGTCGGCCCGGCGGCCAACACGGCCGCCGCCGAGACGCGACCGTCGCTCTCCAGAGACGGGAGCCAGCTCCTCTTCGGCCGCACGCCTGGCCCCGAGGGGAGCGGCGACATCTACGTCACGACGCGGTAGCCCGACCCAAGCACGAGGCGCCGGCAGGTTGGCCGGCCCGCCGGCGCCTCCTAGACTCGCACGGGTGAGGAGGGACGGTCCGATGATCGGTCGCGAGCGGGAGCTCGAGGAGCTCGGCGCAGTCCTGTCCCGTGCGCAGGCGGGCGAGGGCAGTCTCGTGCTCCTCGCCGGGGAGGCTGGCATCGGCAAGACGCGCCTCGCCGAGACCGCGATCGCCGCCGGGCAGGTCGCCTGTCGACGGGGCACGGCGAGACGGCTCGGCTCGTCGCCGTACGCGCCGATCGCGACCGTCCTGCGCAGCCTCCTGCGTCGCGACCCCGACCTCCTCCCCCGCGCCGTGCCCGCCATCGCCCACCTCGGTGCGATCCTTCCCGAGCTCGGGCCTGCCCCGGAGATCACCGGTCGAGAGGTCATCGTCGAGGCTGTGCGCTGTGCGTTCGAGGCGCTCGCAGCCCACGAGCCGACCGTCGTCTTCCTCGACGATCTGCAATGGGCGGACGCGGCGACGCTCGAGCTGCTGCCCTCGCTCGCGGAGGCCCTCCCGGAGTGGCCGATGTTGGTGCTCGGCGCTTACCGCAGCGAGGAGATACCGCGGTGGCATCCCCTGCGGAGGCTGCGCGCAGACCTGCGCAGGGCGGGTCGGCTGGTCGAGGTCATCGTCGAGCCGCTCGACGTCGAGGCGACCGCGCGCCTCGCCGCGCGATTGCTCGACGACGATCCGGGGCCGATGCTCCGTGCCGCGCTCTACGACCGCACGCAGGGCGTGCCCTTCTTCGTCGAGGAGCTGGCGGCCGCGCTGAGGGAGGGGTCGTATCTCCGCCCCGGACCGCGCAGGGGCTCGAGCTCGACGAAGGCTCGAGCGTCCCCCTCCCCGAAGGGCTCCGCGACGCGCTCCGGGTCACGCTCGAGGACTTGACGGAGGAAGGTCGCAGCGCACTCGAAGCTGCGTCTGTGATCGGCGTCCGTGATCGAGCTCGAGATCCTTGCTGCGCTCGGCTGCGACGCCGGTCTGAGCGACATCCTCGACCACGGCCTGCTCGTGGAGGTAGAGCCCGGGCTGGCCGCTTTCCGGCACGACCTCGTCCGCGAAGGCGTGTACCGGGACACACGGTGGCCGAGGCGCCGCGCACTTCATCGCGAGCTGGGAAGGCTGCTCGAGGAGCGCGGCACCGAGCCACGGCTCGCGGCAGACCACCTGGCTCGCGGGCGGGGAACCCGAGCGCGCGCGTCCCCTGCTCGTCGAGTCCGCGCGCCGATCGTGCGCGATCCACGCCTACCGGGACGCCGCCCTGGCAGCACGATCCGCACTCGAGCTCTGGCCAGAAGGGACGGACGAGTCGGGAAGGCTCGACGTGCTGGAGCAGCTCGGTCGCTGCGCCCAGCTCTGCGGCGAGCTCGCCGAGGCGCGTCGTGCATGGGAGGAGGCGATCGACGGCCTGAACGGCGATTCGGACGGGCTGCGCCAGGCGCAGATCCGCCGCGGCCTGGCGAGCGTGTACGCGATCCAGGGCGACGGACACCGGGCGGTGGCCGCACGGACGGACGCCGCGGAGGTCTTCGAGGCCGCGGGGCTGGATGCGGACGCCGCGACAGAGTGGCTCCTGGCGGCGGACGAGGCAGACGACTTCGCCACGACCGATCGCCTCCTGGTGCGAGCGGTCGACGCGGCCCGACGAGCAGGGCGGACGGATCTCGAGTCCCGCTGCCTCAGCTTCCAGGGCATCAGAGCGGGACGCGCGGGTCGCCGAGACGACGGGCTCACGCTTGTGCGGGCCGCGCTCGCGCTCGCCCTCGCCGGTGACCACGTCCAGGAGGCTGTCCACGCGTACTGGGCGCTCGGCGTGTCCTCCAACGACTGGGGCGACTACCCCTCTGCCGAGTCCGCGTTGCACGAAGCGCTCGCGTTCTGTCAGGCGAGCGAGCTCGACGAGCAGGAGCACTTCTGCACGAGCTGCCTGATCGTGGTGCTCGGGAACGCGGGCGAGTGGGAGCGAGCCGAGGCGCTCAGCCGCGATCTCCTCGACCAGCCCTCGCTGGCGCCGCACAGCAGGGCGCACGCCGTCCTGACGCTCGGGCTCATCGACGCCGCCCGCGGTCTCACCAAGCAGGCCCGGCCGCTCCTCAACCAGGCGCACGCGATCGCTTGCGACGCGCGGATGCACGAGAGCGCGCGCGCCAGCGAGCTCGGCCTTGCGCTGGTCAGCGAGCTCGAGGGGTCGCGGCTCGAGCAATGGCACGCGCTCGTCGCCAGGCCGGTCGACGAGGTCTCGGCCTCACGTGCGAAGGGCCTACGTCTCGCTGCGACCTTCGCCGCACGCCGCGGCGACATGAGCCTGCTCAACGCGTGCGCCGCCGCCACGGCCGACTACGCCGCTCTCTTCGGCAGCGCAGATGCCCTTGCGGCTCTCGCGCACGTCCTCGGCGAGGTCGCTCTGGCCGAGGCTCGATCCGATCGCCGCTGCCGAGCAGTTCGCGACCGCCCTCGACCGCCTGGACGAGGTCGAGGCGCCCTTCGAGCGTGCGCTGACGCAGGCGCGCGCCGGAGCCGCACTGATGGCAGCGGGCGAGCGAGAGCTCGGTGCGGAACGACTCGTGAGCGCCCATCGCACGTTCACCAAGCTCGGCGCGCGACCCTTCGCCATCCGGGCGGCCGCAGATCTGGCCGACGCGGGCGAGCGGATCGACCAGCGGCTCGGCCGCCGAGCTGCCTCTGCCGTGCGAGCGGGGCGGCCTGACGCGACGTGAGCTCGAGATCCTCCGCCTGGTTGCCGTCGGACGCACGAACCGCGAGATCGCCCACCAGCTCTTCCTCAGCCCGCGCACGGTCGACATGCACGTCCGCAACATGCTCAAGAAGTTCGGTTGCCGCTCGCGGACGGAGGCCACCAGCAGGGCGCACGACCTCGGCCTGCTGGAGCCGGTCGCGGTGCCTCCGCCGTCGTCGTGACGGCACCGCACGCACGCTGAGCGCGGCCCCGGAAGACCCGCCTGTGTAGCGTCTGCACCATGAAGATCCGCGCAGCAGTCCTCGAGGAGTTCGGCCGGCCGCTCGTCGTCCAGGACGTCGAGCTGGACGGGCCCAGGGCGGGCGAGGTGCTCGTCCGCGTGCACGCCTGCGGCGTGTGCCACACCGACCTCTACACCGCCTCCGGCGCCGACCCGACCGGCTACGCCCCGTGCGTGCTCGGTCACGAGGGCGCCGGCGTGGTCGAAGCGGTCGGCGAGGGCGTCACCTCGCTCAAGCCCGGTGACCACGTCGTCACGCTGTTCGCGCCGGAGTGCGGCACGTGCGTCCACTGCGTCGACCCGCGGACGAACAGGTGCATCGCGATCCGCGACCGCCAGGGCGAGGGCTACCTGCCGGACGGCACCACGCGGCTGCACCGCGGCGACCAGCCGCTCCGCCACTTCATGGGCACCTCGACGTTCGCGGAAGCGACCGTGATGCCGGAGATCGCGCTCGCGAAGGTGAGCCCCGACGCGTCGTTCGCCGGGGCGGCCGTGTTCGCGTGCGGGCTCTCGACGGGGATCGGCGCGGCGCTCTCCACCGCAAAGGTCGCCCCCGGCTCCTCGGTGGCGGTGTTCGGCTGCGGGCTCGTCGGGCTCGGCGCGGTGATCGGCGCGCGCCTCGCCGGCGCGGAGCGGATCACCGCGATCGACCTCTCCGAGGGCCGTCTCGCCCATGCGCGCCACCACGGCGCGACCGACACGCTCGTCGGCGGGGCCGACACGGTCGCGACGCTCAAGGAGCAGACCGGCGGGTACGGCTACGACTACACGTTCGAGGCGACGGGCAACGTCGCGGTCATGCGCCAGGCGGTCGAGGCGGCGCGCGAGGCCTGGGGCCTCGCCACGATGTGCGGCGTCGCCGGCAAGGGCGAGCTGCTCGAGATCGTCCCGCGGCTGCTGATCACGGGGCGACGGGTGACCGGGTCGTCGTTCGGCGGCGTGAAGGGGCGCAGCGGCGTCCCGGTGCTCGTCGACCGCTGGCTCGCAGGCGAGATCGACGTCGACGACCTGCTCTCCCACCGGATGGGCCTCGACGACGTCAACCACGCCTTCGAGCTGATGGAAGCGCAGGACGGGATCCGCACGATCCTGGAGCTCCATGATCGTCGAGCGCTCGATGGCCCCTGGCTGGCTCTCCAACAGCTACGTCGTCGGCGACCGGGCGGGCGGCCACGCGGTGCTGATCGACGCGGGCGGCCCGGTCGAGCCGATCCTCGAGGCGATCGACCGCTTCCGCCTCACCGTCACCCACGTCCTCCTCACCCACCACCACGGCGACCACGTCGCGCAGCTCGAGCACTACCTCGACCGGTTCTCGGTGCCCGCGCTCGCGCATCCGCTCGAGGCCGAGCGCCTGCAGGACGTCGAGGGCGGCCTCGTCCACGGCGACGTCGTCGAGTCGGGCGACCTGCGGATCGAGTGCCTCCACACGCCCGGCCACACGGACGGGATGCTCGCCTTCCTCGTGAACGGCGTCGAGTGCTTCACCGGCGACACGCTGTTCGCCGGCTCGGTCGGCGGCGTGCGCGCGCCTGGCTCGACGTCGTTCGAGGACCTGCGCCGCTCGGTGATGGACGTGCTGATGGGCCTCGACCCCGGCGTCGTGATCGAGCCCGGCCACGTCGGGCACTCCACGATCGGCGTCGAGTGGGAGACGAACCCGTTCGTGCGGGTCTGGCGCGGCCTCGACGAGGAGCGTGCCGAGCCGTGCACCGCGCTCGGCGAGCCCGCCACCCTCGTGCTCTGGGGCGACGACTACGACGGCGGCCACAAGGCGTGGGTGCGCTGGCCCGACGGCAGGGACGACATCGTCGGCGGCTCCCGCGTCGAGCGCACCACGTAGCGCCGCGACCTCGGCACCGCCCGCGACGCGACCGGACGAGCTTGGCAGTGACACCGTGTTACTCGCAACAGAGCGGGCACCGCCTCGTCGCGACGCACGACCGGATCGCCGGGCTACGATCGGCGCATGGCGAAGCCGAAGGCGATCCACTTCACCGGCGACCCCCAGGCCGACGCGCTGCTCGCGCGCGAGCCGCTCGCGCTGCTGATCGGGTTCGCGCTCGACCAGCAGATCACCGTGCAGCAGGCGTTCTCGGGGCCGCTCAAGCTGCAGCAGCGCCTCGGTCATCTCGACGCGGCGCGCATCGCGGCGATGGATCCCGACGCGCTCGAGGCGGTCTTCCGCGCAGACGCCCGCCGTGCACCGCTTCCCGGGGAGCATGGCGAAGCGGGTGCGCGAGCTCTGCGCGCTCGTGGCGGAGGAGTACGACGGCGACGCCTCGCGGCTCTGGCGCGAGGCGAGCGACACGGCCGACCTCGAGCGCCGCATCCGCGAGCTGCCCGGCTTCGGCGACATGAAGGTCGTCGGCCTCGGCTCGACGCTCGCGCTGCGCCTCGGCGTGAAGGTCGCCCAGCCGCTCGTCCCGGATCACCCGTGCCTCGGCGCCGTCGACTCGCCCGAGGCCCTCGAGGCCTACCAGGCCGCGAAGCGCGCTCGTCGCTCGGCCCGTCGTGCCGAAGCCGCTCGATAGCTCGTAGCCCGCATTCTGCTGATCCGGCTCATCGGCGACGCCGGCGTCTGGCTCACCGTGCGCTCGGAGTGAGCGACGATAGGATGCATCACCGATCTCGTCACGGGGACGTGCAACCCGCGGAGCGCGTCCGTCGCGTCGCCCGCCGAGGGGACATTGCGAGCCCGGTCAGGGGGCGGTGTCGCAGGCTCTCCGGGCGTCGCCTCACAGGCGAGCACGGGCTGCCGCGTGTCACCTGACCCGTTCCCTCGTCCGGAATCCGCGCAGGCGGCTGCGTGCGTGCCGGTGAAGGCGGACGAGCGTCGCTTCCACGTGTGGCACACCCGTGGACGTCTGCAGGTCACGCCAGGAACGCGGCTGCCTGAAGCACTGCGGTCGCGGCAAACGCCAGCGCTCCGTACGTGGCCACAGACCGGCGCGGTGCTTGCCGCAGAGCCTCGGGCACAATCTCGCCCACGACGACGAGCATCATCGCGCCGGCCGCGAATCCCAGCGCCACGGGCAGGATCCCGCGAAACGAGTCGACGAAGAGGTACGCCGGCACCGCGAGCAGCGGCAGCGGCAGAGCCGCCAGGGCGGCGAAACCGGCCGCGACCCGCACCCGGACGCCTCGTGGAGCAAGGGCGAGACTGACGGCGAATCCCTCGGGGATCTTGTGGATCGCGAGCGCGAGCCCGATCGTCCAGCCCAACGTTCGGCTTCCGGCGAACGCTGCGGCAAGCCGATCGCCTCGGCTGCCGAGTGGATGGTCAGCACGGCCACGATGAGAACGGCGGTATGTCCTTCGGTTCCCGCCAGCCCGGTGAGGTCGAGGTCGCCGAGACGGGCAAGAACACGGCGGAGCACGTGCACGAACAGCATCCCGGCAGCCACGCCGGCTGCGAGGCGGAGGCTCACCTCGGGGCTTTCGAGCAGGAGTCCTCCGCTGACTGCGAGCATCAGCCGGCCGCGAGCGTCGCTCCCCACTCCCCAGCGAGGCGCGTCGACGCTGGATCGGAAGGCGAGGGGTAGCGCGCCGGCAGGCGCTTGCCAGAACCGCCAGCGACGCGGCCACGAAGACCGCGTAGGTATCAGTCACCGGTCGTCTCGCGGTGCCTCACGGGACCGACGCGCAGAGGCCGAGTGCGACCGCCCAGAACTGATGAGCGCGCGTTGCGCCACCCATGCGCCCTCGGCGGAGGTGTGACGATGCCCATCACCCAACGGTTCCACCGGAACCTCTGCCCTACATCGGAGCAGCCTCCAGTGGACTGCCCAGTACTACCGACCACGTGAGAGGCTCAGCCAGAGACGGCGAACCGTCGGCACCGGCATCGGTGTGGCGATCTGCCCAGCCCCGTTCAGGGTGCGCGCCGACTCGCTGCGGGCGCTGGTCGGGGATCATTGGAATACAGGACGCGCTTCCCGAAGGAGGTGGCCATCGTGAGATCCTGCTCGCCAAGACCCGCGGCAAGGCCCTGCACGATGAGGTGTCCCGGCGCGCGGCCGGACGCCCCACGGAGGTGCGTGTGGTGGCTCCGGCTCTGGCTCTGGCGAGCGCGCTCGCGCACTGGACCGACGCCGAGGATTCAGCCCGCGAGGCGGCCGCGATTCGGATTCGCGAGACCTGTGCGACGCTGGCGGGGCTCGGTGTGCAGGCCCGCGGCGAGGTTGCCGTGGACGACCCGCTGCGCGCCGTCGAGGACGCGCTGCGGACCTTCGGGGCCGACGAGATCGTCGTCTCGACGCACCCCCCGGAGTCGTCGAACTGGCTCGAGGAGGGCGTGGTCGACCGGCTGCGGGAGTTCTACGAGATCCCGATCGTGCACGTCGTGGTCGGCCACGAGCGCGAGGACGTCCGCACACCCACTGCAGCGTAGGAGGAGTAGAAGCCGGTGCTGGTCCTGACGGACAGGCCTACGGTGAGGCTGACCATGACAGGCCGGGCAGTGCGTGTCCTCGCGGTCGTCGCCTTCACCGCGGCGGCGCTCGCGATCCCGGCGGCGGCTCCGGCAGCGGGCGTAGAACGACACGACGGCGTCACGATCTACTTCTTCTGGGTGACGGGTGCCCGCACTGCGCAGCGCTCCGGCCCTTCCTGGAGCAGCTGGCGACGCGTCCGGGCGTCAACCTCGCCTCGTACGAGGTCTGGTACGACGGACACCAACCGCGACCTCTTCCGCCGCGTGGCGAAGGCGCACGACGTCGAGCCGGACGGCGTCCCTGCCGTCTTCGTCGCCGGCGGAGCATGGATCGGGGACAGCGCCTGCGTACCGGCAGGCGATCGAGGCGGTCGTCGTGCGGTGCGCGGCAGGCGGCTGCCCCGACGTCGCCGGCGCCGCGATCGGCCGGGCCTGCGGCGGAGCCCCTGCCGGAAGGGGAGCGGCCCGAGATCGGGCGGAACCGTGATCGACGTGCCGTTCCTCGGCTCGCACGACGTCGAGCAGCGACTCGCTGATCTGGGCGACGTCGCTGATCGCGTTCGTCGACGGCTTCAACCCCTGCTCGCTCTGGGTGCTGACCGTGCTGCTGGCGATGATCCTGCGCACGGGCTCTCGCGCGCGGCTGGCCCTGATCGGCGGGTCGTACGTACGACCGTGGCCCTCGTCTACGGCCTCTTCCTGGTCGGGCTGTTCAGCGCGCTCACCGTGGTCGACTACGTCTGGTGGATCCGCGTGGGGGTCGCCCTCTTCGCCTTGGCGTTCGCGATCGTGAACCTGAAGGACTACGTCTGGTTCGGCCGCGGGGTGTCGCTCACGATCCCTGACCGGTTCAAGCCCGGGATCGTGCGCGAAACCCGTTCCCTGGCGCTCGAGGATCGGCGTCTCCCGGTCATCGTCGGCATGACCGTGGCCATGGCGGCGGGCGTCTCGCTCCTGGAGCTGCCGTGCACGGTCGGGTTTCCGGTCGTGTGGACGAACCTGCTGGCCGACGCGCGACGTGGGCGCGTCGGAGTACGCGTTCCTGCTCTCCGTGTACCTGCTGATCTTCTTGCTCGATGAGATCGCGGTGCTCGTCGCCGCCGTCGGCGCGATGCGGATCGGGCGGCTCGACCAGAAGCAGGGCCGGGTGCTCAAGCTCGGTGGCGGGATGCTGATGCTCGTGCTCGCCGTCGTGATGCTCGCCCGCCCGGCGCTGCTCGAGGGCGTCGCGGGCGCGGCTGTGGTGCTGGGGGTGGCTGCGGCGCTCACCGCTGCGGCAATGCTCGTCCACGGGCACGTCCTGGGACACCGGAGACTCCGGTACCCGTCGGCAAGGGATCGGCCAGGCGCCCCCGATGACACCCTGCGTCACCGCCCCAGGTCGTACGGCCGCGCGACGAGCTCGTTCGAGGCCAAGAGCCTACTCACCGGTTGAGTGGCTTCCGCCCTGCGCCAAGATCGCAGCGACGAGAATGTGACGAAGGTGCGACGCCGGCGACCACCCCGATAAGCTCGTATGTGCTCATCGCGAGACCTCCAGCGGACCTGCCAGCGAAAGACGGCAACAGCCACGGGAATCCCTGCAAGCAGGAACGGCCACCATGCGGCGTCCGCAGCACCCACCACCGCGGCCGCTGAAAGCCCGATGAGCGCCGACGTCGCGATCGCGACGAACGCAGCACCCAGCGTGCCTCGCCGAAGCGACGAGCCTCCTCGTCGACCGGCGCGTGGTGCTGCGGGACGAGCCTCGATGACGTTCTCGCTGGGCTGGTGTCGGTGGAGCGTGCTGCGGCTCCTTCAGCCTGGGAACCGCGGCCCGTGAACCCCCTCTCGGCTCACTTCCATGGTCGCCGAACGTGCCTCTCGCCCGCATCCGTGCAACACGGCAGCGTGTCTGGCTTCTCGTCGAAGGCGGCTGCTCCTCTCTGCAACCCCGACCTGAACCGATTCGAGCCTGCGCGTACGAGGTAGCGGCTGATGCTCGACCGCCTGGTCTCCAGACCTGCCCACCGGCGGCCCGCCGCTCATGTCCAGCTCGCCGCTGCGGCAGGTCGGAGGAGGCGTACGGGTTGTCGAGACCGGCCGGCGTAGCCACACGAGCGGTTGACCGCTCGGTCGTCGGAAGCGGCTCAGGCTTCCACGGGCGCCGAAAAAGGCGCGGGCCGGCGCCGCCCGACGAGCTGCGTCACGGCGAACCAGCCGGCCCCGATCGCGAGGCCGCCCCCGCCGGCCATCGCGGCCAGCACCATGCCGCCGACGAACCCTCCTGCGAGCACGAGGCCGACGCCGGCGGGCTCGAGCCGACGCGCGAGGTCGAGCACGAGCAGCGCGACGAGCCCGAGCAGCGCCAGCAGCAGCCCGATCCCGAAGGCGGGGCCGAGCGCGGGCCGCCCCGACATGTGCGTCGCGGCCGCCGCGGCGCAGAGCGAGACGTGTCCGAGCGCCGCCGCCCCGAAGGCGACGCGGGCGACGCGCCGAGCGCCGCGCGCGAGCAGGGCGAGCGCGGCGGCGGAGGTGCCGAGCGCGAGGGCGAACACCGCCTCGATCACGAAGTCGATGCGGTCGACGAACACCTCGGGCTGCTCGTGCGCGAGCTCGAGGGCACCCATCAGGGCGAAAGCCGCTCCCGCGACGAGCGCGACGACGGGGATCGTACGGGTCTGCGTGCTCATGGTCTCTCCTTCGGGTCGATTGGTCGACGAGGTCGATGGCTCGACGGTAGGAGGCCGGGCGTGGCCGCACATCGGCCCTGAGGCTGAACCGCGAATGGGACCCTGGTCCGATTCGCGACGTCGGCAAGGCGAGTAGCGTCCGGGGCATGGTGAGGCTGCGCAGGCTCGGGGCCGGAGAGGTCGTCGATGCTGCGGTCGCGCTCGCGCTCTTCGCCGTGGCGGCCTACGAGGTGCTCGTCCGGCCGCTCGGCGAGGACGTCGTCCAGGGCCCGACAGCCCTCAACCTCGCCGCGGCGGCACTCGGCACGCTGCCCATCGCTCTGCGGCGATCACGCCCGCTGCCGGTGCTCGTGATCGTCTTCGGCGCGATCGCCGCGCGGTCGCTCGTCTCCGACCCCCTCGAGCTCTACCCGCCCCTGCTCGCCGGGCTCGTCGCGGTCTACTCCTGCGGCATCTACTGCACCTCCCGCGACGCCGTGCTCGGCGTCGTGCTCGCGGCCTTCGGCCTGGCCGTCACCTCGACCCAGGGCACGGGCGGCTCGGCGAGCGTCGAGCTCGGCCCCGCGCTCGTGCTGGTGGGAATCGTCTGGGGCGTCGGGCGGGCAGCCGGGGTGCGCCACGCCCGCGCAGCGGCGGCGGAGGCGGCGGCCGTCGAGCGCGACCGCCTGCGCGAGGAGGAGAAGCGGGCGGCGCTCGCCGAGCAGCGGAACCGCATCGCACGCGAGCTCCACGACTCCGTCTCGCACACCCTCGCGCTGATCGCGCTGCAGGCGGGCGGCGCGCAGGACGTGATCGCGACCTCGCCCGAGCGGGCAGCCGAGAGCCTGCGGCTGATCGAGCAGGCGGCCCGGTCGGGCCTGCGCGAGATGCGCGGCCTCCTGGGCGCGCTCGGCGGAGAGGACGAGAACGGCCTCGCGCCGCTGCCGGGGCTCGACTCGATCGACGAGCTGGTGGAGGGCGCACGGGCAGCCGGGCTCGACGTCGAGCTGCGCGAGGAGGGCTCCCGGGGAGACCTCGCACCGGGGACGGGCACGACGCTCTATCGCATCCTCCAGGAGGCCCTCACGAACGCCGCCCGCCACGGCGCCGACGGCCGCACCCTCGTCGAGCTTCGCTGGGCGGGAGACGCCGTCGAGCTCGAGGTGGCGAACCCCGTCGCGGACGGCGCTCCCGGCGCCGAGGGGCGCGGGCTCGTGGGGATGCGCGAGCGAGCCACGCTCGTCGGCGGCGAGCTCTCGGCCGGCGCAGGGGCCGGCTCGTTCCACGTGCGCGCACGGCTGCCGCGGGAGGGGCTTTCGGCATGATCGACGTGCTGCTCGTCGACGACCAGGAGCTCGTCCGCACGGGACTCGAGATGATCCTGGACGCGGCGCCAGACATGCGCGTCGTCGGCCACGCGGCCGACGGCGCCGAGGCGGTCGCGCTCGCCCGGCAGGCTGCGACCCGACGTCGTGCTGATGGACATCCGGATGCCCGTGCTCGACGGCATCGAGGCGACGCGCCGCATCGTGCGCGAGCGCGACGGCGAGACGCCGCGGGTGCTGATCCTGACGACCTTCGACCTCGACGAGCACGTCTTCGAGGCCTTCCGCGCGGGCGCGAGCGGCTTCCTCGTGAAGGACGCGGCCCGCGCGCAGATCGTCGAGGGCATCCGCGCCGTCGCCGCGGGCGACGCGCTCACCTCGCCGTCGGTGACGCGCCGACTCGTCGAGCGGTTCGCCGACGCGCCGGGCGCCGGCGCCGCGCCCGCCGCGCGGCTACGACGACCTCACGCCGCGCGAGCGCGAGGTGCTCGAGCTCGTCGCCACCGGCCTGTCGAACACGGAGATCGCGAGCGCACCTGTACCTGAGCGAGAAGACGGTGAAGACGCACGTCGGCCGCGTGCTCGCGAAGCTCGGCGCCCGCGACCGCGTCCAGCTCGTCGTCCTCGCCTACGAGCACGGGCTCGCGGTGCCGGGCCGCGGCGGCTGAGAGCTCGCAGGCGTCAAGGCAGGCGGGCTTGCCGGGCCACGCTCACGTCCGACACCGCTCGAGGCACGCGACGATCCGCCCGCACTCGGCCCTTGGCGTCGCGTCAGGGCGCTCGTCCAGGCCCGGACGACGCCCGGAGCGACGGACGATCACCCCCTGCTCGGCGGCCTCCGGCAGCGTGACCACGAGCTTGCCGCGGGCGTGGCCCTCGCCGAGCACGCGCAGCGCCTCCTCGACGCCCTCGAGGCCGTCGAAGGTGCGGTCGATCACCGACCGGATCGTCCCGTCGGCGAGCAGCCCGCCGACCAGCTCGAGGTCGGCGCTGTTGATCTGCGCGACGAAGAAGGTCACCGTCTGGGAGCGGAAGACGCCGGAGAGCTTCGTCCCGACCAGGTGTGGTAGCGGGCCGAGCCCGCGGTACGACATCGGGGCCCCGACCGAGCACGACGGTCGCGTCGGGGGTGAGGACGCGACGCAGGCGGCGCAGCGGGCGGCTGCCCGCGATGTCGACGAGCACGTCGTACCGCTCGTCGAGACGCGTGAAGTCCTCCGTCGTGTAGTCGACGACCCGGCCCGCGCCGAGCGAGCGGGCGAGCTCGACGTTGCCGCTGCTGCACACGGCGGTCACCTCGGCGCCGAGCCAGCGGGCGAGCTGCACGGCGAAGGTGCCGACCCCGCCCGAGGCACCGTTCACGAGCACGCGGCTGCCCTGCGGCGACCTTCCCGCCTGTCGCGCACCGCCTGGAGCGCCGTCAGCGCCGCGACCGGCGCTGCCGCGGCCGCTTCGAAAGAGACGCCCGACGGCTTGCGGGCGAGCTTCGACTCCCGCGCGACCACGTGGTGCGCCCACGCGCCGCGCGCCCGTGCCGAACACCTCGTCGCCGACCGCGACGCTCGACACCGACGTCGCCGACGCGCGATCACGCGACCCGCCACGTCGGTGCCGGCGAGCGGGCTCTTCGGCGTGCGCAGCCCGTTGCCGAGTCGCGCGGGCAGGAAGCCCGTGACGCCGTACCAGTCGGCAGGGTTGACGGAGGTCGCGCGCACCTCGACCAGCACCTGGTCGGGCTCGAGCGGTGCCAGCTCGACCTCCCCGAGCCGGAGGGCGCCCGACTCGCCGTACCGCTCGTGGACGAGAGCCGGCGTCCTCAGCGGGAGCGTCGGCGACGGTGGCGCCGCGGTCTCGGCCGACCGGTCGGCGGGATGGGAGAGAGATGTCGTCACGGTCGCTCCTCCTTCGCGTCGCCGCGCATCCGGCGGAGGAGATCCCGCCTGTGCGACTGACGGTGTAAGTTCCTGGAGGAGAGACTATACATACACCGTAAGTACGTCAACCCTCCCTCACGACCGAAGCGATGCCGAGAGCAACCCCCCGGACACCCCGCGAGCCGCTCACGCGCGAGCGCGTGCTGCACGCCGCCGTCGCGCTCGCCGACGAGCAGGGTCTCGACGCGCTCAGCATGCGCCGGCTCGGCCAGCGGGTCGGCGTCGAGGCGATGTCGCTCTACAACCACGTCGCCAACAAGGACGACGTGCTCGCCGGGATGGTCGAGCTGGTGTTCGCGGAGATCGAGCACCCGCCGGCCGACCTGCGGCCTGGAAGGAGGCGATGCGGCGGACCGCGGTCTCGTCCTACCAGGCGTTCATGCGCCACCGCTGGGCGTGCGGGCTCGCGATGCGCGTCTCGGGCGTCAGCGCGCTGCGGATGCAGTGGATGGAGGACGTCCTGCGCACCTTCCGCGAGGCCGGGTTCACGGCGAACCAGACGCACCACGCCTACCACGCCGTCGACAGCCACATCACGGGCTTCACGCTCTGGCAGGTCAGCATGCCGTTCGAGACCCGCGAGGAGCTGCATCGAGCTCGCGGAGGAGTTCCTCCAGTGGATCCCCGCCGACCGCTACCCCTACGTCGTCGAGCACGCGCACGAGCACCTCGCCCCCTCCGAGGACGACGGTCGCACCGAGTTCGAGTTCGGCCTCGACCTGATCCTCGACGGCCTCGAGCGGCTTCTCGACGCCGGACCGGCAGACGGCGGCTCAGGCTGACGGACCGGCAGTCGGCACGCACCACCTCCGACCGCGAAGGCCGACGCCACGAACGACCGATCGTCACCCGCCTGAACCCCGGCGAGGTCAGCGGCGGGAGCGCTGGAAGAGCAGGAGCCGCCCGATCACGCGTCGAGAGGACGACCACGAGCCGACCGTGCTAGATTTGCAACCTTATGGTTGTAGATCAGCTGCAGCGGGAGCAGACCGACAGGGTGTTCCACGCTCTTGCCGACGCGACCCGGCGAGACATCGTCGCCCTCACGCTCCACGAGGAGCACAGCGTCTCGGCGCTCGCCCGCCGCTACCCGATGAGCGTCACCGCCGTGCAGAAGCACGTCGCGGTCCTCGAGCGAGCAGGGCTCGTCACGCGAAGGCGCAACGGTCGCGAGCAGCTCGTCCACGCAGAGGTCGCCGCGCTCCGCCGCGCGCACCACCTGCTCGATCGCCTGCGAGGTGCTCTGGCGCGACCGCATCGACCGGATCGGCGACCTGCTCGCCGAGCCGCACCCGAACGACACACCGCCATCCGACCACCGAGGAGCGCACCGATGAGCGTCACCAGCGTCACGAAGGACACCGAGGCCCTGACCATGTCGATCACCGCGAGGTTCGACGCGCCCGTCGAGCGCGTCTGGCAGGTGTGGGCCGACCCCCGCCGGCTCGAGCGCTGGTGGGGTCCGCCGACCTACCCCGCGACGGTGACCGACCACGACCTCACCGCGGGGGGACGGGTGCGCTACTTCATGACCGGCCCCGAGGGCGACCGCCACGGCGGCTACTGGGACGTGCTCGAGGTCGATGCCCCGCACGGCTTCTCCTTCCGCGACGGGTTCGCCGACGAGAGCGGCACGCCGAACGACGCCCTGCCCCAGACGACGAGCACGGTCCGGCTCACGCCGCTCGCGGACGGCGGCACGGAGATGACGATCGAGGCCCGCTTCGGGTCGCTCGCGGCGATGGAGCAGCTGCTCGAGATGGGGATGGAGCCCGGGATCACCGCGGCGGTCGGCCAGATCGACGCGATCCTCGCCGAGGGCTAGCCATCCCGCTCCGGCCCGCGAGCGCCCGGGTCGCCCCGGGCGCTCGCGTAGGCTGGAGGCGATGATCGAGGTGCGCACGCTGCGCGACGGCGCGCAGGATCCGAACGAGGTCGCAGACGCGCTGATCCGCTACTTCGACGGCGCCCGGGAGTCGCTGCTCGCCGCGATCTACGACATCCACCTCTCCGCGGAGATCGAGGCGCGCGGCCGCGACGCCCTCCGGGCGGCCGCCGGGCGCGGCGTCGAGATCCGGGTCGTGATCGAGCAGGAGGACGCAGGGCCGCGACCCGCTCCCCGCGCCGCCGCGGACCGAGCCCGAGGAGCTCGCGGCCGAGCGCTTCCCGACGCACGCGGTCTCGACGCGCGACGGCCTGATGCATCACAAGTACGTCGTCCGGGACGCGCGCACGGTTCTCGACCGGCTCGATGAACTGGACCGAGGAGTCGTGGCGCCGCCAGGAGAACGTGATCGTGCGTGCTCGAGTCCGAGCCGCTCGCGCACGCGTACCGGCTCAACTTCGAGGAGCTCTGGGCGGGCGGAGACGGTGGAGTCGACGGGCAGGGTGCAGCCGCGCCCGGTCGACGTCGGCGGCGCGACCGTCCGCCCGTGGTTCTGCCCCGGGTACGGCGACGAGCTCGCGCACCGGATCGCGAAGCACATCGGCAAGGCGCAGCCGACGCATCCGGATCGCCTCGCCGGTGCTCACCTCCGGGCCCGATCCTCGGCACGCTCGTCGAGGTCGTGAACGAGCGCCGCTGCGACGTCGCCGGGCGTCGTCGACGACACGCAGGTCGACCAGGTCTTCCACCAGTGGCTCGCGAACGGCGTCAGCGCCTGGAAGGTGCCGCTCCTGCACACGGTGCTGACCGGGGCGCCGTTCTCGGGCAAGGAGTCGACGCGCTGGGCACCCGGCTCGGTGCACGACTACATGCACGCGAAGGTCGTCGTCACGGACGACACGTCCTTCGTCGGGTCGTTCAACCTCTCGCGCTCGGGCGAGCGGAACGCCGAGAACGTGGTCGAGATCCGCGACGCCGCGATCGCCGACCGGCTCGCCGCGTACGTCGACGAGGTGCGGGCGCCCTACCCCCGGCGACGCCGCCCGTCGAGCGCTGAACGCCCCGGTCGGGCGATCCAGCCTCGACGCCTCCCGGTCGAGAGACGACTCATGCGACGCCTGACCATCGCCGCGACGTGCGTCGCCCTGACCGCGACGTCGAGCGCGCTCGGGCTCTCCGCCCTCCCCGGCGGCCCGCGTCTCGCCGGGTGTCCGGTCTTCCCTGCGACGAGCCCGTGGAACCGGCGCATCGACCGGCTTCCGCGTCGCGACCGGATCGGCGGCGACGGTCGCGTCGATCGGGCTCGACGAGCCGCTCCACGCAGACTTCGGCTCGGGGCTGTGGGACGGCGGCCCGATCGGGATCCCGATCACCGTCGTCGACGCGAAGACGCAGCGCGCTCGGCCGTCGCGTTCACGTACGCGAGCGAGTCCGACCGGGTGCAGGTACCCGATCCCGGCGAACGTGCGGATCGAGGGCGGGACGGCCGCGTCCGACGGCGACCGGCACGCGATCCTCGTCGACCGCGACGCCTGCCGGCTCTACGAGCTGTACGCGCTGCGGCGCGGCGGAGACGGACGCTGGAGCGCCGGCTCGGGAGCGATCTGGGACCTGCGCTCGAACAGGCTCCGGCCGGCCGGCTGGACGTCCGCCGACGCCGCAGGGCTACCCATCCTCCCCGGGCTCGCGCGCTACGACGAGGTCGCGTCCGGCCGGATCCGGCATGCGCTGCGCTTCACGGTCTCGCGCACGCGCAACGCGTACGTCTGGCCGGCGCGCCACGCGGCGAGCGACCTCACGGACCCGGCGCTGCCCGCCATGGGGACGCGCCTCCGGCTGCGCCGCTCGTTCGACGTATCCCCGCTTCCCGCGGCAGGCGCGGGTCGTCCTGCGCGCGCTGCAGGAGTACGGGGCGATCGTCGCCGACAACGGCTCGGACTGGTTCGTGTCGGGCGTGCCCGACCCACGGTGGTCGAACGACGACCTGCAGACGCTCCGGCGGGTGCCGGGGTCGGCCTGGGAGGTGGTCGACGGGACGGCGCTCCGCGGGCGCTGAGGGTCAGCGGTCGTGGAAGACGGCCTCGACGTTGTTCCCGTCCGGGTCGAGCAGGAAGGCCCCGTAGTACCCCGGGTGGTAGTGCGGGCGCTCGCCCGGCGCGCCGTTGTCGGTGTACCCGGCGGCGGCGCCGGCCGCGTGAAAGGCGTCGACCTGCTCACGATCGAGCGCCGCGAACGCGATGTGCACGTTGGCGGAGAGCGGGGCGCCGTCGGCGAAGATCGAGAAGTCGCCCCACTCCGCGAACGGGGGATCGTCGACGATCAGGGCCTCGTGCCCGAGCGGCGCGAGCACGATGTCGTAGAACCGGCGGCTCGCGTCGAAGTCCTCGACGCGGATCGAGACGTGGTCGATGCTCATGACTCCTCCTCCGTGGGGCGCTCTGAGATGACTCTACGTCGGCCGCTCACGTGCCGATATCCCTTCGGTGAAGCTCCTGGCAGCGATCCTCGCCGTGCCCGCGATCGTCCTCGCCTGGCAGTGGTGGTCCGACACCTCGACCGAGCGGACGCTCACGCCCGTCGCCTCGGCGATCGCGGGACGAGAGGTGGAGATCGACTGCCAGACGGTCTGGGGAGCCATGATCGACGCCCTGCCGCGCCACGGGGAGGTCCTCTTCGACCGCAACGGGATCCCCGAGCCGCGGATCTTCCTGACGCACGACACGTGCAGGCGCCTCGCACGGTTCGCAGGGCACTCGCGCCACTCCGAGCTCGACTGCCTGGAGGCAGCGGGCTGGGCACGAGGCGAGGGCGTCCCGTTTCGGGACCCGTGCTACGACCGGGCCTCGGGCACCCTCTATGCGGTGCTCACCCTCGCGCACGAGGCGTATCACACCGCAGGCGTGATGAACGAGTCCACGACCAACTGCTACGCCACCCAGGCGCACGCGTACGCCGCGACGGCGCTCGGCGCCGACCAGGACGAGGCGCGAACGGCAGCGTCGGCGATGGCCGCGCTCCTTCCGTTCCAGGGCGATGCGTACCGCACGTCCGAGTGCGTCGCGGGGTCGCGGTTCGACCTCAACCCCGGAACGCCGTCGTTTCCCAGCGAGCCGGTGATCCTCCCACCGCGTGGGAGGGGCGGTGTCAGAGGACTCGCGGCGGACGCATGACGTCGACGCTCAGGAGCCGGCCAGGCAGACCTCGGGAAGCTCGAACCAGCGAAGCGTCTCGAAGTCCTCGGAGATGCTGGTGGTCGGATCCCCGGTCACCCAAGGGCTCGCCGCCCGCTGCTCCAGCAGGGCCCTCGCGCTCTGGAGGTACCCGGCCAGATCCGACTCCGGAGCGCTCACGCGCGTGTGGGGGTAGCTCAACCGTCCGTCGTCGTCGAACCCCAGGTCCGTGAGTCGCAGCGGCGGCTCGACCGGCCCGTCCCGGTGCCGCCAGAGACCGGTCACGGGGTCGAAGCGGTAGTCGTCGATCAGCGCCCAGCCGAGATCGGCGACGAGCGCGACGGCCTCGACGACGTACGCGAAGACCGTCTCGCTGATGAAGTAGTTGAAGTTGACCCTCACCCAGCCGGGCTTGATCCCCTCGCAGCCGTGTCGGATCTCTCGCTCGAACTCGTGCGAGCGCTCGAGGTCGATGCCGAGCAGGCGGTGACCGTACGGCCCGGCGCACGAGCAGCCGCCGCGGGACTGGATCCCGAAGAGGTCGTTGAGGAGCGCGACGACGAGGTTGTGGTGCAGGTAGCGACCGCCGGGGCGGCGGACGACGAACGACACGATCGAGAGCCGCTCGGCCTCGAGGTTGCCGAGCACCTCGACGTTCGGGTGCTCGCTCCAGGCGCGATCGCGCGGCGCAGGAAGTCCTCCTCGTAGGCGCGGATCACGTCGACCCCGACCGCCTCCTTGACGCAGGAACACGAGCCCGGCGCGGATCGACTCGACGATCGCCGGCGTGCCGCCCTCCTCGCGCGCGACCGGGTCGTCGAGGTAGACGTGCTCCTCCGGGTTGACGTACGCGACCGTCCCGCCGCCGACGACGTCGGGGACGGCGTTCGTGAGGAGCTCTCGCCGGACGACGAGGATCCCCGGCGTGCTCGGCCCGCCGACGAACTTGTGCGGGCGAGAGGAAGACGGCGTCCTTGTAGGCGCCGGGGTGCTTCGTGCAGCGCGGCGTGAACTCGATGTCGACGTACGGCGCCGCCGCCGCGAAGTCCCAGAACGCGAGCGCGCCGTGGCGGTGGAGCAGGTCGGAGATCGCATGGTGGTCCGTGACGATCCCGGTCACGTTCGAAGCGGCTGAGAACGACCCGATCCGCAGCGGGCGCGACGCGTACCGCTCGAGCTCCTCCTCGAGTCGGGCGACGTCGATGTGGCCGTCTCTGTCCTCGGGGATCACGACGACGTCGGCGACCGACTCCCGCCAGGGCAGCTCGTTGGAGTGGTGCTCGAACGGGCCGATGAACACGACGGGGCGTTCCTCGGGCGGGATCCGCTCGGCGAGGCCGTACCTCGCGTCGAGCTCCGCCGGCAATCGCAGGCCGAGGATCCCGACGAGCTTGTCGATCGCGCCCGTGCTGCCGGAGCCACAGAAGATCACGAGCGTGTCGTCGTCGCCGTTGACCGCGTCGTGGACGATGCGACGGGCGTCTTCCCGCAGCCGCGTCGTCTGGAGGCCGGTGCCGCTCGACTCCGTGTGCGTGTTGGCATAGCGCGGGAGCACCTCCTCCCGGACGAAGTCCTCCACGAACCCGAGCGCGCGACCGGACGCCGTGTAGTCCGCGTAGGTGACCCGCCGCGGCCCGTACGGGCCGGGCATCACCTGGTCGTCGCCGATCACGGACTCCTGGATCCGCGCGAGGAGCGGGCTCTGCGGCAGGCTCGGATCGGGTGGCGAGATCACGGTCACAGACGTGAGGGTAACCGTGCCGGCGGCGACGAGCGGCGTCCGCCGGGTCGCGTCAGGCGCCCGTCGCGGTGATCGTCACGGCGAGCGGCGAGCGGCGACCGTTCGCGATCGCCACGAAGGCGACCTCGGGCTCACCGCTCGAGCTGCAGTCCTGGGTCACACCGCACGCACGCGTGATCGTCCAGGAGCCGTTCCCCGCGCGTGCGACCGTCACCGCGGCGGGCGAGACGTGCCGCGAGCCGACCGCGACGGCCTCCGCGGCCCGAGCCGGTGGCGCACCCGAGACGGCCAGGCGAACCGATGTCGCACCGGCGGGCGCGTCGACGCGCACGTACGCGTAGCGACCCGATGCGACGCGCACCGTCGTCGACGTCGAGCTGCGAGCACCCGGCTTCAGCGTTGCGAGCGCCTCGATCGGCACGAGCACCTCGAACGGAGCGAGGTCGAGCCGCACGCCCGCGAGCTCGCCGCCGAACGCGACGAAGCTCGCATGCCGGAGCAGCGCGCGCTGCACCGCCGCTTCGCCGAAGCGCGAATACACGAGCGCCCCGACGCCGGCGCGAGGCGTCGAGCCCGGCGCCTTGACGGCCGCCTTCAGGAGGGCGACGTACGCGCGGGCAGAGGGCGCGCCGAGCACCGCAGCCCAGAACGGCCAGTGCGAGTACCCGTCGTCCGTCGCGTCGAGGACGCCGGTGCGCTGCGCGCGCACCGCGTTGCGCAGGAACGCAGTCTCGGGTGCGACGCCGCTCGCCATCGCGAACGCCTCGGCAGTGCCCTCGACGAGCCCTGAAGCAAGGAGCACCCCCGTCGTCTCCCGCCGCGCGTCGACGACGGCGCACTGGCCGACGTGGACGAGCTCGTGCGCGACGTGGTGATCGAGCTTGGGCTTGTCCGCGTCGAAGAACCAGCCGACCTTCCTGATGACGATCGTCGCCGCGGCACGGAAGCGACCCGAGCGATCCTTCCAGTGCGTGCAGCCGGTGGTCGCATCGGCGAGGATCGTGTTCTCGCCGTCGAGGTAGACGTCGAGAGCGGGCGAGCCGCCGTCGTCGACCCGGGCATCGGGGCGGGAGGGGTCACCCGAGCTCCAGACCCTGCCAGTGTCCGGCACCGGGCGGGGCAGCCCGAGGGCGCGCTGACGCGCGAGCAGCGGCCCGAAACGGGTTGCGAGGAACGCGACCACGGCGGGACGTGTGCTGCACGATCCATCCTCGGGGGCGGCGGTCGTGGTGCCGGGCTTCGCCCGGAGCAGCGCACGCGGGTCCCCGCGCTTCTCGGTCCACCAGAGCCGGACCCCGCCGGGGACGTCGGCCTTGCAGGGCCAGCTCGGCGGAGCGGCCGTCACCGTCGCGGTGCGCCCGGACGCCGCGCTCGAGGCTCCGCCTCCGAGTGTCGCCACCAGCGCGGTCGACGCCACGACCACGCCTCCGATCACGACGACTCGCACCCCGCCCCTGCGCACGCGGCGATGCTAACAGTCGACACCGCCGCCGTCCCCTACGCGCCGTTCACGGTCGCTCCGCGCGGTAGCGTCCCCGGCATGATCCTCTCGAACGGCGTGGTTCGGACGCTCGACCCGTCTCTGCCGACGGCGGCGGCGCTCGCGATCGCCGGCGACACCGTCGTCGGCGGCGTGGGGACGCACGAGTCCGCCCTGCCGACCCCCGACCGGGTCGACCTCCGTGGCCGCTGCGTGATGCCCGCCTTCACGGATGCGCACGTCCACTTCCCGACGTGGGCGCTGTCACGGCGCGACATCCGGCTCGACGGCGCGACCTCGCTCGCGGAGGCCCTCGACCGCGTCGGGCGGCACCCGCGCGTGGGGACGTGGATCCGCGGCACGGGGTGGCGCGACGCGGCGTGGACCGAGAGGCCGACGGCGCTGGCGCTGGACGCGCTCACCGGGACGACTCCGGCGGCGCTGTGGTCGAAGGACTACCACTCGCTCTGGGTGAACAGCGCCGCGCTAGCGCTCGCGAGCAGGGGAGCTCGAGCACGACGGCGGCGTCGTCGAGCGCGACGGGGCCGGCGCACCGACCGGGATCCTCCGCGAGGAGTCCGCCTGGCGGTTCCGCGATCGCTTCGTCACCGTCACCGAGGACGAGCTCGTCGACGCCACCCGGGAGGGGATCCGCGTGGCGAACGCGCGCGGAGTCGCGGCCGTGCACGACAAGGACGGGTGGCTCGGCGCAGCGTCGATCTTCCAGCGGATCCACGACCGCGACGGGCTCAGCCTGCGCGTCTGGCAGTCGCTCCCCGCCGAGCGCCTCCCCCACCTCCGGGAGCTCGGCCTCCGCTCCCGCATCGGGGACGACTTCCTCCGCCTCGGCTACCTGAAGACGTTCATGGACGGGACGCTCGGCTCGCAGACGGCCTGGATGCTCGACGGCAGCGGCGTGGTGATCACCTCGGGAGAGGAGCTCGCGGAGATCGTGCGCGAGGCCGCGCTCGCCGGGTGGCCCGTGGCGGTGCACGCGATCGGCGACCAGGCCAACCGGGCCGCCCTCGACGCGTTCGAGCAGACGCGGGACGTGTGGGCGCCGCTCGGGCTCCGCCAGCGCGTCGAGCACGCCCAGTGCCTCGACCCGGCCGACCTCCCTCGCTTCGCGGCCCTGGGCGTGGCGTGCTCCGTCCAGCTCAGCCATGCGCCGTCGGATCGCGACCTGGCCGAGCGGTTCTGGGGCGACCGGCTGGACGGCACCTACGCGTTCGGCTCGCTCCTGCGCTCGGGCGCGCTCGTCGCGAACGGCTCCGACGCTCCGGTCGAGGAGCTCGACCCGCTCGCGGGGATCCGCGCCGGCGTCCTGCGCACGATCGACGGGCGCGAGGCGTGGCGACCGCAGGACGCGCTCACGGTCGAGGAGGCGCTGCACTCCTCGACGGTCGCCCCGGCCTGGCTCGTCGGGCGACGAGCGTCGTCGGGGTCGGCTGATGCCGGGCTGTCTCGCCGACCTCGTCGTTCTGACACGCGATCCGGTCACCTGCCCGCCGGACGAGCTCGAGAGCGTCGAGGTCGTCGCGACGATGGTCGGTGGACGCTGGGCCCACAACCCGCCGCCCTGGGAGTGAGCGCATGACGCACCACCGCATCGGACGCGATCAGATCGTCTGGGGCTTCGGCCCCGAGATGACGCCCGTGCTCGAGGTCGAGCCCGGCGACGTCGTCACCTTCGAGACCCGCGACTGCTTCGACGGCCAGATCACGAGCGAGGCCGACCTCGTCACCGACGTCGACATGACGCGCCTCAACGCCGCCACCGGCCCCGTGAGCGTGCGCGGAGCCGAGCCGGGCGACTCGCTCGTCGCGGAGATCCTCGACGTGCGGCCCATCGAGTGGGGCGTCGCGACGCTGATCCCCGGCTTCGGGCAGCTCGACCACCTGATCGACGGCCCTCTCACCCGGCTGTTCGCGGTCGAGGACGGGATCGTGCGGATGAACGACCGAGTCCGCTTCCCGGCGCGTCCGATGGTCGGGGTGATCGGCGTCGCGACCGACGGGGAGGTGATCTCGAACGGGCTCGCGGGCCGCCACGGCGGCAACCTCGACGACCACCACCACGGCCGCGGTGCGACCGTCTACCTCCCCGTGCGCCAGCCCGGTGGCATGTTCGCCGTCGGCGACATGCACGCCTCGATGGGCGACGGCGAGATCTGCTTCACCGGGGTCGAGATCGCCGGTGAGGTGGACGTCCGCTTCGGCGTCCTGAAGGGGAAGCAGGCGACGTGGCCCGTCACGGAGCTGGCCGACCGCTGGCTCCCGCACGCCACGGCCTTCGACACGGACGAGGCCCTGCAGCTCGTCTCGGAGGAGGCGGCGATGCTCCTCGTCCGCGAGCACGGGTTCACGATCGAGGACGCGTTCGTCTTCCTCTCGGTCGCGTGCGACCTCGGCGTCGCGCAGGCGTGCAGGCCGGCGGAGGGCTTCGGACGGATCGCGCGGTTCTCGATCCCCCGCATCGACGCCTGCCCGACGGCGTTCGCACATTAGGCGCCGTGACGGGATCGAGGGTCGCCGTTCGCGAAGGCGACCCGTATGCTTCGAGCATGGCCACGAACGCCGAGCACGAGCGGACGATGCTGCCGGTGCACGTGGCCGGTCAGTGCTCCGTGGCAGCCACCGGCGAGATCGTCGGCTCGAAGTGGACGGTCGTGATCGTCCACGACCTGACCGAAGGGCCCCGCCGCTTCACCGAGCTCGAGCACGCCTGCGAGGGGATCAGCCCGCGCACGCTCGCAGAGCGGCTGCGCTGGCTCGAGGCCGAGGGCATCGTCGTCCGCCACAGCTACGCGGAGTCTCCGCCGCGCGTCGAGTACGAGCTGACCGAGAAGGGCTACGCGCTGAAGCCGATCATCGATGCGATGCGCGACTTCGGCCACACGTGGCTCGGCTGCCCCGTGCACGAGCACACGGCTCCCGCCTAGCCGCTCGACCCTCCCCGCCCCAGGCTCCGCGTCGGCCCCGATGCGCCGCGCCGCGCCCTCGGCGATCATCCAGGTGAGAAGACGATCGGAGGGATGTGCGATGAGCACGACGACGCTCCCACCCCAGAGCACCGGTCAGGCCGACCCAGCCGAGAGCCGATCCGACGACGAGCTGCGCGCAGCCGCGGTCGAGAGCCTGAGACGCCGGCGGAAGCTCGCCGAGGACGCGATCGCGTACGTCACGGTCAACGGCGTCCTCTGGCTGATCTGGGCGCTGAGCGACCACTCCGCCGACGGTGGACTCCCCTGGCCCGCCTGGGTCACGCTGATCTGGGGCTTCGTCCTCCTCGTCGACGCCTGGAGGACGCTCGCCCGCTGGCCGAGGAGCCTGCACGAGCCGGTCACGGACGAGGCCGTCGAGCGGGAGATGACCCGGCTGCGAGGTCGCTGAGCGCGCTGCGTCAGCGACGCGCCCGGCTGCTCCGCCCAGACGCGGGCGAGCTCGACCGCGGTCGCCGCGGCCGCCGCCATGTCCTGCACCGAGGCCCACTCGCGCACCGAGTGGTAGTCCTGCCCGCCCGTGAAGATGTTCGGGGTCGGCAGGCCCCGCGCGGTCAGCCGGGCGCCGTCCGTGCCGCCCCTGATGATCGTCCGCACCGGCTCGACGCCGATCCGCCGGATCGCGGCCTCCGCGGCCTGGACGACGTCGGGGTGCTGGTCGAGGACGCCTCGCATGTTCCGGTACTGCTCCTCCACCTCGATCTCGAAGGAGGCACGCGGCTCGGCCCCGACGACGCGCGCTGCGAGCGCACGCAGCTCCGCGACGTGCTCGTCGAGCAGCGCGTCGTCGTGATCTCGCACGATCGACCACAGCGACGCCTCCGTCGAGTTGCCGCCGAGCCTGCTCGGGTGGATGAAGCCTTCGCGGCCATCCGTCGTCTCCGGCGAGAGCCTGTCCCGGGGGAGGGCGGCGATCACGTCGGCGAGCAGCTTGACGGCGTTCACGAGCCGGCCCTTGGCCGAGCCCGGATGCACGGAGACGCCGCGCACGGTGAGCCTCACCTGCAGGGCGGAGAACGTCTCGACCTCGAGCTCCCCCAACCCCGATCCGTCGAGCGTGTAGGCAAAGCGCGCCCCGAAGTGCTCGAGGTCGAAGTGCTCGGTGCCGCGTGCCACCTCCTCGTCGACGGTGAACGCCAGCCGGATCGGGGCGTGCGGGCCGCCGGTCCGCGCCAGGTACGCGACGGCCGCCATGATCTCCGCGACCCCGGCCTTGTCGTCGGCACCGAGCAGCGTCGTCCCGTCGCTCGTCACCAGGTCGTGCCCGACGCGCCGCGCGAGCTCCTCGGACTCGGACGGGTCGAGCACCTGCGAGGGATCGCCGGGCAGCACGATCGTCGTTCCGTCCCAGGCCGAGTGGACGATCGGCGTGACGCCCGCGCCAGGGGCCTCGGGGCTCGTGTCGACGTGTGCGATCAGCCCGACGACCGGTGCGTCCGCGACCGTGCCCGGGAGCGTCGCGAAGACGTAGCCGTGCTCCGTCAGCTCCACGTCGCTCGAGACCGATCTCGCGGAGCTCCTCGACCAGGAGCCGCGACAGGTCGAGCTGCTCCGGCCTGCTCGGGGAGGTCGTCGCCGTGTGGTCGGACTGCGTGTCGATCACGACGTAGCGCAGGAACCGCGCGAGGACGTCCTCGGCGAGCTGCTCCGCAAGGGGGCAGACGAACGTGGGAGGGATGCGCGTCACGCGAGCGTGCCGAGGCGCCGAAGGATCTCGCACACGGTCTCGATGCCCGGCGCGAGATAGCCGGCCACGAGCCGCTCGTTCGGGGAGTGGACGTTCGAGTCGTTGAGCGCGAAGCCGGAGAGGATCGTCGGGACGCCTTGCGCGGCGAGCGCGGAGACGAGAGGGATCGCGCCACCGGTGCGCACGAGCAGCGGGCGCACGCCGAGAACGTGCTCGAACGCATCCTGCGCGAGCACGAGCGCAGGCGCATCGGGAGGGATGAGCCCGGGCGGCGCGGACGACCACCGCTCCACCGCGACCTCGGCCCCCGGCGGGGCGGCCTCGCGCAGGAGCCGCTCGAAGGCTTCGGCGATGACCTCGGGGTCCTGGTTCCCGACGAGCCTGATCGAGACGTTGGCGCGGGCCTCGACGGGGATCACCGTCTTCTGCAGGACCGGCGAGCCACCCTCGATCCCGTGCACGTCGACCGACGGCTCGGCCCAGGTCCGGAGGTAGAACTCGCGGCCGGCGCGGTCGTCGGCCGGCGTCGAGCCGGCGTCGGCGAGCTCCGCGGCACCCTGGGGGAGCGCCGCCCAGCCCTCGACCTCTTCCGACGCGGCCGCGACCACCCCTTGACGCAGCGCCTCGGGAACGCGCCCGTCACGGGGCATCACGCCCTCGAGCGCCCGGACGAGCGCGTGCATCGCGTTCAGCGACGCACCGCCGTAGATCCCGGAGTGCAGGTCGCGCTGCCCGGTGCGCACCGTCACGTGGAAGTACACGAGGCCCCGCACCGCGACGTTGAACGCCGGGACGTCCCGCTCGACCATGCCACCGTCGAAGACGAGCGCCGCGTCGAGCGATGCGTCCTGCCCGGCGAGCCAGTCGACGATCGAGTGACCGCCGACCTCCTCCTCTCCGTCACACGCGAACCGCACGTTGACGGGGAGCGTGCCGTCTGCAGCAAGCCGCTCGACGCCCTTCAGCAGCATGAACAGCTGGCCCTTGTCGTCGGCGATGCCGCGCGCGTAGAGCCACCCGTCGCGCTCGTGCAGCTCGAACGGCGGGCTGTCCCAGCCGTCGAGCGGATCGGGGGGCTGGACGTCGAAGTGCCCGTAGAGGAGGACGGTCGGTGCGCGGTCGGGATCGGTCGATGCGCGGACGTCGCCGACCACGAGCGGCCGCTCGCCCATCGGCACGAGCTCTGCGGTGCCGCCCATCGCGCGCACCCGGTCCCGCACCCACGCGGCCGCGGCGACCACGTCGTCGCGATGCGCCGGGTCGGCGCTGACGGACGGGATGGCGATGAACTCGGCGAGCTCGGCGAGCAGATCTGGAGGCAGACTCACGGCCCGCCGAGGATACCGGCCAGTGATCGCCGCTGGCGCGGAAGGTGACGGCCCGGCAGGCCGTGGCCGCCGAGGGCCGCCCACCGGCGGCTCGGCGGATCTCCCTCTAGGGCGGGGCGAAGCCCCGCCCTAGGCGACGTCGCGGTGGCCGTCGCGCTCCGCGAGCGTGCGGAGCTTCTTCAGGCTCTGGTGCTCGATCTGCCGGATCCGCTCACGCGTCACGTTGAACGTCCGCCCGACCTCGTCGAGCGTGCGCGGCTGCTGGCCGTCGAGGCCGTAGCGGAGCTCGAGGACGGCCCGCTCCCTGGGAGAGAGCTCGTCGAGGATCGCGCGCAACGCCTCGCGGCGGAGCGCCACCTCGGCGGCCTCGTCGGGCAGCGGGGCGGTCTCGTCGGTGAGGAAGTGACCGAACTCCGACTCGTCCTCGTCCCCGACGGGCTTCTCGAGCGAGACCGGCGTCTGCGCGCTCCGCCGGATCTGCTCGACCTCCTCGAGGGCGAGGTCGAGGTCGCGGGCGATCTCCTCGGCGGTCGGGCTCGCGCCCGAGCTCGCCGCGGAGCTTGCGCTCGGAGCGGTTGATCTTGTTGAGCTTCTCGACGACGTGCACCGGCATGCGGATCGTGCGACCCTTGTCCGCGATCGCCCGCGCGACCGCCTGCCGGATCCACCAGGTCGCGTACGTCGAGAACTTGTAGCCCTTGCGCCAGTCGAACTTCTCCGCCGCCCGCACGAGCCCGATCGTTCCCTCCTGGATCAGGTCGAGGAACGGGAGGCCCTGGTTGCGGTACCGCTTGGCGATCGAGACCACGAGCCGCAGGTTCGCCTCGACCATCGCCTGCTTGGCAGCGTGGTCGCCGCGCTCGATCCGCTTCGCGAGCTCGACCTCCTGCGCCGCGGTCAGGAGCGGAACCCGGCCGATGTCCTTCAGGAAGAGCTGCAGCGTGTCGGTCGAGATCTCGGCCTCGGCATCCCACTCGCGCACGGGTGCGGCGGTCTCCAGCACCTCCTCCGTCCCGACGAGCTCGATCTGCTCCTCGTCGAGCGCCGAGTAGAACGCGTCGAGCTGGCCGGTGTCGAGGTCGAGCTCGTCCAGCGCCAGTGCGAGCTCGTGTGCGTCGAGCGACCCGGCCACGCGACCGGACTCCAGCAGCGCCCGCGCCTCGTCCGAGTCCAGGACGCCCTCGGGCGCCACGGCCGACGGTGCCCGATCCCTCCGCGGTGCCAGGAGCGCCCCTTTCGTCGCGTGCAGTCGAACCGTAGCCACGCCCGGGGGCGGCGTCAAAGGTCACAGCAGGCGGGACCCGACGATCAGATGCCGGCCTTGCGGAGCTCGGCGAGGTATCGCCTCGCCTCGCGGGCGAGCGGTGACCCCGGCTCCGCCGCAACGGCACGCGTGAGCTGTCGCTTCGCCTCCTTCACCTGGCCCGACCAGAGCAGCAGGAGTCCGAGGTGGAAGCGCACGGATGCGCTGCGTGGGAACGTCCGTGTGAGCGGCCCGAGCCGGGAGAACGCGGCTGCCGGGCGCGACTTCGAGAACCGGCCGACCGCGGCGGCGACGTTGGCCTCCGCGTCGTCGGGACGCTGCCGCGCTGCGGCCGCGAAGACGCGCTCTGCCGAGAGCTGACGACCCAGGCGCTGCAACGCCGAGCCGTAGAGGAGCATGCCGTCGACCGACGTCCGCGCCCGGCGCTCGAGCGCGACCAGCTGCTGCGCGGGGGTGAGCCGGTCGAACCCGGCGGGCAGGGCCGACGTGCCGACGAAGATCGGCAGCCCGCGAGCGAAGGCGGGGTACAGCAGGTTGTCCGCGGTGACCCGGTAGGCCGTGTCCGGCTCCGCGTCCGCGGCCGCCTGCCAGGCCTCGCGCTCCCTCCCGGTCCCGGCCCATGCCCGCGCGATGCCGAGATGGAGGAGCACCACGGCACTCGACGGGTGAAGCCCCGCGAGCTGCTCGAGCCGATCCCGGGTTCCATCCGGCCACGACGCGAACGCGCTCCCGACCCGCGCCTCGAGCGAGGCATGCCGATCGAAGAGCCTCTTCGCCGCGAGGAGGTCACCCTCGCGGTAGAGCCCTTCGGCCCGACGCAGGTCGCGCGCCTCCCGGTCGTCGCGCACCCCGAGGTCGAGCCCCAGCGGAGGTGCCCCCTCCCGCGCCGGCACGGTGCTCGCGGCGCGCGACGTCGCCCGGCCGATCGCCCTGAAGGACGCCGACGGCGACCGCTGCGACGGCGGCGACCGTCGCAGCGACGGCGGTCAGGGCGACGATCCTCGCGCGCGCGCTCATCGGCTTCACGGTAGCCGGGAAGGATTCCCGGCGGGTGGCGTTATGGATTGAGGCACGCCACGGCGTCCGTTCGACCACTTCAACGATTGAAGCGCCACCGCTATACTCTTGGAAGTAATGGCGACCTACCGAGAGCTACTCGCGCAGGTCAAGGAGGAGATCGACGAGATCTCCACGCTCGGACACGCACGCGCTGCTCGCCGCCGCGCGACCGTTCCCGCTGCTCCTCGACGTCCGCGAGCAGGACGAGTGGCAGGAAGGCCATCTGCCCGGCGCGCTGCACGTGCCGCGCGGCAACCTCGAGTCGCGCATCGAGGCGCTCGTCCCGGACAAGGACGCGGAGATCGTCGTCTACTGCGCCGCCGGCGCCCGCTCCGCGTTCGCGGCGAAGTCGCTCGAGCGAGCTCGGCTACACGAACGCTGCGCTCGATGGCCGGCGGCTTCACCGACTGGAAGCGCAACGGCTATCGCCTTCGCGACGCCGCGCGCGCTCACCCCGGAGCAGCGCGTCGCGCTACTCCCGCCACCTGCTCATCCCCGAGGTCGGCGAGGACGGACAGCAGAAGCTGCTCGACGCGCGGGTGCTCCTGATCGGCGCCGGCGGGCTCGGCTCGCCCGCCTCGCTCTACCTCGCGGCGGCGGGGGTCGGCACGCTCGGCATCGTCGACGCCGACGTCGGTCGACGACTCCAACCTGCAGCGCCAGATCGTCCACTCGACGAACACGCTCGGCGAGCCGAAGGTGCTCTCGGCCAAGCGGACGATCGAGGCGCTCAACCCCGACGTCACAGGTCGATGCCGTACGAGGAGCGGCTCACCTCCGAGAACGTCGAGCGCATCCTCGCCGACGGCTGGGACGTGATCGTGGACGGCGCCGACAACTTCCCCACGCGCTACCTCGTCAACGACGCCTCGGTCTGGCACGACATCCCGGTCGTCCACGGCTCGATCTACCGCTTCGAGGGCCAGGTCGACGGTCTTCCACCCGCACGACGGCCCCTGCTACCGCTGCCTCTACCCCACGCCGCCGCCGCCGGAGCTCGCCCCGAGCTGCGCGGAGGGCGGCGTGCTCGGCGTGCTGCCCGGCATCGTCGGCTCGCTCCAGGCGAGCGAGGCGCTGAAGCTCATCCTCGGCACCGGCGAGACGCTGACCGGTCGCCTGCTGCTCTTCGACGCGCTCTACACGACCTTCGACGAGGTGTCCGTCCAGCAGCGATCCCGACTGCCCCGTGTGCGGCGACCCCCGACGATCACCGAGTACGTCGACTACGTCGAGTTCTGCGCAGGCGCCGGTGCACGCATGACCGTCACCGTCCGCATCCCGCCCACGCTCCGCGCCGAGGTCGGCGGCGCAGCGCCAGGTCGAGGCCGACGGGCGACACCGTGCGCGCGGTCCTCGACGACCTCGTCGAGCGCCATCCGGCACTCGGCTCGCAGATCTTCATCGACGGCGAGCATCGCCACCTTCGTCAACGTCTACCTCGGCGGCGAGGACGTGCGCACGCTCGACGGCCTCGACACGCCGGTCGCCGCCGGCGCAGACCGTGATCCTGCTGCCGGCGATGGCCGGTGGCTCGACGCCGCCACGCTCGCTGCCGGTCGTCCGCTCGCTGCTCGACCTCGTCGGCAACACGCCGCTCGTCGAGCTGCCGCGGATCTCGCCGAAGCCGACGGTCAAGATCTACGCGAAGCTCGAGGGCCAGAACCCGACCGGCTCGATCAAGGACCGCGTCGCGAAGTCGATGATCGAGGCCGCCGAGGCCTCCGGCGAGCTCGAGCCGGGCCGGCAGCTGCTCGAGCCGACCTCGGGCAACACCGGGCATCTCGCTCGCGATGATCGCGAAGCTGAAGGGCTACCCGCTCACGTGCGTGATGCCGGAGAACGCGACGGAGGAGCGCAAGCGGCTGCTGCGGCTCTACGGCGCGGAGATCGTCCTCTCGCCCGGCGCCGAGGGCTCGAACGGCGCCGTCCGGCTCGCGCTCGAGCTGGCCGAGCGCGACCCCAAGTACTTCATGCCGTTCCAGTACGCGAACCCGGCCAACCCGCGGGCCCACTACGAGGGCACGGGAGCCGAGATCGCCGAGGCGCTCGACCGGGTCGACGTCCTCGTCGCCGGGCTCGGCACCGGAGGCACGCTGATGGGCGCCGGCGAGCGGCTGCGCGAGTCGTTCCCCGACATCGTGATCGCGGCCGCCGAGCCGCTGCCGGGCGACTCCGTGATGGGGCTGCGCTCGCTCGACGACGGCTACGTCCCGCCGATCCTCGACGTGACGAAGCTCGACCGCAAGATGCTCGTCTCGAACGAGGAGTCGGTGCACGCCGTGCGGGCGCTGCTCGACCTGGAGGGCATCTTCGCCGGCGTCTCCTGCGGCGCCGCAGTCCACGTCGCGCGCAGGATCGCCGAGGAGCTGGACGAGGGCGTGATCGTCGTCGATCCTCGCCGACGCCGGCTGGAAGTACATCTCCGCGGACTTCTGGGAGGCCTCCGACGAGCGACCTCGAGGAGTCCATGGAACGCACGATCTGGTGGTAGGCCCGGTCGGGAGGAGCGCGTTGGCGATCCCGCCGACGTCCGCGCCGCGCTCGTCGCGCACGCCAACGCCGAGCTGCCGAACGAGGCCTGCGGGCTCGTCCTGTTCGAGGACGACGTCGCCGTCGAGTACGTCCCGGGCGAGAACGTCGTCGCCGTCGCCCTACCACTTCGAGCTCGCGCATCGACCCGCTCACGTGGGCCGACCTCAACGACCGCGACGTCGTGCAGGCGGTGTTCCACTCGCACCTCTCCTCGCCCACCGCGCCCGTCGCGGACGGACGTCGAGAACATCGGCCTCTGGGCGGGCCAGCCGTACCTGATCTACACGCTGCGCACCGACGAGCTCGCTGCCTGGCGCATCGTCGACCGCTCGATCGAGCCGATCCCGCTGCGCACGGGCTGAGGCGGCCGCGATGACCGGGGCGTGGCTTCAGCCGCGCCCCTCCGCCGCGCCAGTCGCCGGCTCCGAGCCTCGCGCCGAGCCCGGTACGATCGACGATCGTGCACGACGACGGCTTCTTCGACGAGCGCGTCGCCGCGTCGTACGACGACCCGGACGACGCGATGTTCTCCGCGGAGGCGATCGAGCCGGCAGTCGACCTGCTCGAGGAGCTCGCGCGTGGTGGGCGCGCCCTCGAGCTCGCGATCGGCACCGGGCGGATCGCGCTGCCGCTCGCGGCCCGCGGCGTCGAGGTGCACGGCATCGATCTCTCGCGCGCGATGGTCGAGCGCCTGCGCGCGAAGCCCGGGGGTGAGGGCATCGGCGTGACCATCGGGGACATCGCGACGACGAGAGCCGACGGGACGTTCACGCTGGCGTACCTCGTGTTCAACACGATCATGAACCTGACCAGCCAGGACGCGCAGGTCGCGTGCTTCCGCAACGCGGCCGCCCAGCTCGAGCCGGAGGGCTGCTTCGTGGTCGAGGTGATGATCCCCGACCTCCAGCGGCTGCCACCCGGTGAGACCGTGCATCCCTTCCATGTGAGCGAGGAGCGCCTGGGACTGGACGAGTACGACGTCGCCACCCAGCGCCTCGTCTCCCACCACGTCCAGCTCCTCGACGGGCGGGCCGAGCGCGTCTCGGTTCCGTTCCGCTACGTCTGGCCCGCCGAGCTCGACCTGATGGCGCGACTCGCCGGGATGACGCTCCGCGACCGCTGGGAGGGCTGGACGCGGGAGCCCTTCACGCGCGACAGTCGCAGCCACGTCTCTGTCTGGCAGACGCCTGCCGCGTAGTCGACGTGGTCGAGAGGAGCCCGCAGCCTCGCGCGGAGGAGCGGTCACCCCGACGCCGAACCAGCGTCCGTGCACGTCTGCACCGTCTCCGAGCTGGTCAGGTCGATCGTCGAGCGCCGCGGGCTGTCCGAGCGCGAGGCGACGGACCTCATCGCGACCGTCCTCCGTGAGGATCCGGGCCGGCTGACCCAGCGGCAGCGCGTCCCCACGGAGGCCCGCATCCGCATCGAGCGCCTCTGCGCCGCGCACTCGCGCTGAGGAACGGCCGGGCGGCCCCGCGACGCGCGGGACCGCCCGGCCCGAACGGCGCTACGAGACCGTGAACGAGCCCTTCATGCTCGGGGGTGCGGGTCGCAGACGAAGCGGTAGGTGCCCTTCTTCAGGGTGACCGTGAGCTTCTTCACGCCCACCGCCGGGACGGACGTGGCGACGTTCACCCCGGGACCGATCAGCCGGAAGTTGTGGATGTTCGACTTGTCGGCGACGACGAACGTCGTCTTCCCGGCCTTGAGCGACTTCTTCGCAACGGTGATCGTGAACCCGGGCCCGACCGTGCCCTTGACGACGGGCGTGGCGGCGGTGGCGGGCAGCGCGACGAAGAGCGCAGCGATCACGACGAGCAGAGCGACGCGGATCATGGATCTCCTTGGGTTCGGGTGGCGGCGGATCGGACGATCTCCTTCAGAGTGCCACCACGCGCCCCTCCTGCGGCAGAGCGGAAGAGCGCGTCGATCGTCGCGCGCCTGCCCGAGCGCGTCCTCGCGGCCGAGCAGCGGCGCGCCGCTCGCCGCGGATCGCGGCGCTCAGATCCTCGAGCTCGAGCCGGTAGGAGTCCGCCGGCTCGAGCTCGATCCGCTCGACGCCGTCGCTCGCGCCGCAGCTCGATCACGGGCTGCCCGGCAGTGCCAGGGGTCGTCGAGGAAGAGCGAGCCCTCGGTGCCGATCGCCTCGAGCTCGTCGCGGTGCGGCAGCGAGGTGCCGCAGTCGAAGCAGCGCCAGGACGTCGCCCGGGAAGCGCAGCACGCCGGTGAAGACCCAGTCGGTGCCCGTCGGGCCCGATGTACTGCTGCCCCGAGACCGACTCCGGCTCGCCGCCGAGCAGGCGCGAGCCGCTGACGCAGTAGCAGCCGACGTCCATCAGCGCGCCGCCCTCGACGTCGGTGCGCAGGCGGATGTTGTCGGCGTCGTAGCAGCGCGTAGCTGAAGGCCGAGCGGATCAGCCGCAGCTCGCCGATCGCCCCCTCGCGACGAGCTCGGCGAGCCGCGCCGTCTGCGGGTTGTGGCGCTACATGAACGCCTCCGAGAGCAGGCAGGCCCGTCGCGCTCGGCGGCGTCGAACGCCCGCTCGACGTCGGCCGGGTGCCGGCTGCAGCGGCTTCTCGCAGAGCACGTGCTTGCCCGCCTCGAGCGCGCGGATCGACCAGTCGACGTGCATCGTGTTCGGCAGCGGGATGTAGACCGCCTCGACGTCGGGGTCGGCGAGCAGCTCCTCGTAGGTGCCGTAGGCGCGCTCGATCCCCCACGTCCGCGCGAACTCCTGCGCGCGCGCGAGGTCGCGGCTCGCCGACCGCGACGACCTCGACCTCGTCCGACTCCGCCGCGCCCGCGAGGAGCTTCCGGTTGATGTCCGCCGTCGAGAGGATCCCCCACTTGCACGGCCATCGTCTACCCCCAGCTCGTCTCGGTCACGGGTCGGAACGCGATCTCGAGGATGCGGTGGTTCCGCGGGCGCGTGAGGCGACGAAGAGCACGGCCTCGGCGACGTCCTCGGCGGTCATCATCCCCGCCAGCGCCTCCATCCCCTCGGTGCGGCCGCGGTCGTCGTCGATCGCGAAGTCGGTCGCGACGCCGCCCGGGCAGACGTTCGTGCAGCGGATCCCGTGCGGGCGCAGCTCGTGGTCGAGCGCCCGCGTGAAGCCCGACCTGCGCGAACTTCGAGGCGCAGTAGACGGCCTCGTTCGGGAGACCGCGACGGCCCGCCTCCGAGGCGACGGAGACGAAGTCGCCGCCGCCGCGCGCGATCAGGTGCGGAACCGTCGCGCGCGGCGACGTAGAGCACGCCCTTGACGTTCGTGTCGATCATCTCGTCGAGGTGGTCGGCGTCGAGCTCGACGAACGGCCCGTAGGCGCCGACGCCGGCGTTCGCGACGACGATGTCGATGCCGCCGAACCGCTCGACCGTCGCGTCGACGAGCGCCTGCACCTGCGCGCGATCGCGGACGTCGGTCGGCAGCGCGAGCGGCGCTCCGAGAGCCGAGGTCGTCGCCGGAGCGCGAGGCGAGCCCGAGGCTCGACGCCCCGCTCGTGCGAGCGCGTGCGCCACGGCTGCGCCGATGCCGCGGCTCGCGCCGGTGACGACGGCCACCTTTCCTTCGAAGTCGTTCATGGTGCTCGCTCCTTCAGCGTGTCGAGTGCGGGGTAGAGCGCGCGAAAGCGCGGAAGGACGTCGTGCGTAGACCGTCGACCCAGGCCGGGTCGGGCTCGACGACGTCGCGGACGCGCACGCAGCGGACGACGGCGTCGGGCACGTCGGCGAAGACGCCGCCGGCGACGCCGCCGAGCAGCGCGGCGCCGAACGCGGAGCCCTCGTCGACCGCGGTCGCTCGATCGGCAGGTCGAGCACCGAGGCGACGATCGTGCAGCCAGAGGTCTCCGCGCGCGCCGCCGCCCGAGACGCGCGCACGGTCGGCCGGGACGCCGAGCTCGCGCAGCGAGCTCGAGCGAGTCGCGCAGGCCGAAGGCGACGCCCTCGAGCACGGCGCGCACGAGCGCGCCACGGTCGTGGCGCAGCTGCGAGCCCGGTGAAGGCGCCGCGGGCGTCGGGGTCGGCGTGCGGCGTGCGCTCGCCGGCGAGGTACGGCGCGAAGAGCAGGCCCTCGACGCCGGGGCCCCACGCCGGCGGCCTCGGCGACGAGGTGCGTCGAACGGCGTCGTCGGCGCCAGGCGCTCGCGCAGCCACTGCAGCGAGCCCGCGGCCGAGAGCATCACGCCCATCGCGTGCCACTGTCCCGGGCACCGCGTGGCAGAACGCGTGCACGCGTGCCTCGGCGTCGGTGGCGAACGCCGGGCAGCGTCGCGAAGACGACGCCCGAGGTGCCGATCACGACCGAGAGCGTGTCCGGCGCGATCGCTCCGACCCCGACCGCGGCGGCGGCGCAGTCCCCCGCCCCGACCGCCACCGGCACGCCGCGCAAGCCGTCCAGCGCGACCCGTCAGTACACCGCGTCCTAGCTCGTCGCTCGCCCCGCCGACGTGGCCGGCCGTCGTCGGCGACTCGAGGACGGGCGGCAGCCAGTCGGCGGGCGATCTCGAGCGCCTCGAGCACCTCGTCCGACCAGCGGCGGCCGGCGACGTCGAGCAGGAGCGTGCCCGACGCGTCGGCGACGTCGATCGCCCACTCGCCCGTGAGGCGCAGCCGGACGTAGTCCTTGGGGAGCAGGATCCGGGCGATGCGACGCGTAGGCCTCGGGCTCGTGGCGGCGGAGCCAGAGGAGCTTCGGCGCGGTGAACCCCGTGAGCGCCCGGTTGCCGGTCAGGGCGATCAGCCGCTCGAGCCCGATGCGCTCCTCGATCTCGGCGCACTCGGCGGCCGTGCGCTGGTCGTTCCAGAGGATCGCGGGGCGGATCACCTCGCCCGACGGCGTCGAGGCACACGAGCCCGTGCATCTGCCCGGAGAGCCCGATCCCGGCGACGTCGAGGCCTTCCGCGACCTCCGCGAGGGCGAGCAGGGACGCACGCCACCAGTCGTCCGGATCCTGCTCCGACCAGCCGGGACGGGGCGTCGCGAGCGGATACCCGTGCTCCGCGCGCGCGACCACCTCGCCCGTCGGGCCGACGGCGAGCGCCTTCACGCCCGTCGTGCCGATGTCGAGTCCGATCGCGACCGTCACGCGTCGGGCCCCCCGCGGTCGAGACCGCGCGCCGGGGCGTGCCGGACGACGTCGGCGGCGAGCCCGATCCCGGACGACCGCGGGCCGCGCCGGTTCAGGTCGCCGGTGCGAGGCTCGGCCCGGTCGATCGCGGCAAGCGGCGACGGGCGCGCGCCGGGCTCGCCGTGGACGTCACGCACCGAGCGCGGCGTAGACGAGCTCGTAGGCGCGGACGGCGTCCTTGCGGGACTGGGCCTCGCGGAGCGCCACGTCGTCGATCTTCGCGGCGATCCCGTCGATGAACCGCCACTGCAGCACCGAGCGCTCGACGGCGGCGACGGCATCCTCGGTGTACGGATAGAGGTCGAACCCGAGCCGCTCGCCGTTCTGCGCCGTACCCGGCGCGCCGCAGCTCGAGCGCGAGCTCGAGCGTCTCCATGAACGCGGTCGCACCGACCATGTTGTCGTCGTCGAACGTGCCCCAGCCGGAGTTCGCGTGCTGGTGGCCGAGCAGCCCTTCGGCGGCGAGCATCGCCGCGTACTCGCCGAGCGACTCGCCGTTCATGATCAGGTGCTGCCAGTCCATGTTCACCTGCACGTTGGTGATCCCCTGCGCGCGCAGGGTGTGGATCACGTGCAGCGTCATCCCGATGTTGCGCATGAAGATCTTCATCGCCGGCTCGGAGTTCTTGTGCTCGAGGAAGAGCTTGACGCCATGCTTCCCGCAGACCTCCGCGGCCTCGGCCATCCCCTCGATGAACCAGGCCCACGCCTGCGCGTACGAGGTCTGGAAGGGGTAGTTGTAGCCCTCGATCCCGGGCCAGCAGATCATGTTCGCCCCCACCGCACCGGCGAGCTCGGCGGTCTCCCGCGTCAGCCGCCGCGCCTCCGCGCGGACGGCCGCATCGGGAGACGTCAGTCCCCCACGCCCGAAGCGCGGATCCGTGTGCAGCCCCGTGCAGACCGTCGCGATCCCGTGCCCGTCGAGCGCGTCGCGAACCTCGTCGAGGTTGTCCGGGTTGAGCTCGCCCGGGTAGTGGAACTCGTAGTCGTCCATCAGGTCGCCGAGCCCCTCGACGGCACGGCGCACCTTGACGACCGTCGACTCGTTCGTGTGCTCGGGCTGGTACCCGAGCGGCACGAAGCGGGTCACCATCGGGCCCAGAGCCCAGATCCCGAGACTCGTCCTCATGTGTTCCTCTCCCGGTAGGCGATGTTCATTGTCGCGAAGGATCCATTCGAGTGTCCGACTGCATCCGCATGGCGGGACGCAGCATGAACCGTTGCGCCGCGCGACCGGCCCCCTCGCTCGCGGGCGGGGACGACGTGGGGGCGGCCTGTCGGGTCGACCATCCGGCGGCGTCCCGTGCTACCGACCGGACTTCACCTGCAGCCTGCGCGCGATCGTGTCGAGCGTGACCGCGAGGAGCAGGATGATGCCTGTGACCATGTAGATCGTGCCCGTGCTGTAGCCGCCGATGTTGAGGCCGTTTGCGATCGTCGCGATCACGAGCGAGCCCAGCAGCGCGCCCCGCACCTCGCCGCGCCCGCCGAAGAGGCTGACGCCGCCGATCACGGCTGCGGAGATCGAGTCGAGGAGCAGCGTCCCACCGCCGACGTTGAGGTTCACGGACTGGAGACGCGCGGAGAGGATGATGCCGCCGACACCGGCCATGACCCCCGAGATCATGAAGACGAGGATCCGGATGCGCGTGACGCTGATGCCCGCGCGACGCGCTGCCTCGGCGTTGCCACCGACGGCGTACACGTGGCGCCCGAAGGTCGTCCGCTTCGCGAGAAAGGTCAGGCCGACCAGGAAGATCACCATCAGCAGCCCGGCGAGCGGCAGCCCGACGGGCTGCGTGCAGGACACGCTGAGAGGCGTGCCCTCCGGGCACTTCGCCGGCCGCGGTCGCGTGGTTGCAGATCGCGACGGTGCCGAAGCTCGCGATCGCGACGCCGGCGACCTTCGCGATCGCCATTCCCGGGCGAAGAGCCAGGCCGGCTCGACGGTGTCCGACTATTCCGCCCAGCGCCCCGAGCGCGTAGAGCAGCGTGATGGTCGCTGCGATGAGCCAGCTCTGATTCGCGGAGAAGTAGTAGGTGGCGGTGTTGTTGATCCAGTTGTCCTCGATGATGATCACGCCGCGCAGCTCGAGCACGCGCAGGATCACGCCCTGCCAGATCAGGAGTCCTGCCAGCGTGACGACGAACGACGGCACGCCGACCTTCGCGATGATGATCCCCTGACCGGTGCCGATCGCGGCGACGACCCCGAGCCCACCGAGGATGGCGATCCAGCCGGCGAAGTCGTGCGAGGTGCCGGGCAGCTGGAGCTCTGCCGCCGTCACGGCGGCAAGGCCGCTCAGGTAGCCGACCGAGAGGTCGATCTCCCCGAGGAGGAGGACGAATACGACGCCGAACGCGATCATCGTCACCCCGGCCATCTGCAGGATCACGTTGACGAAGTTCGAGGCGGTGAAGAAGTTCGTCGCCGTCAGACCGAAGAAGAGGATGATCGCAAGCTCACCGAGGACGACCGGGAGGACGCCGAGGTTGCCCGACTTGAGGTTGTCGCGCATGCTCTGCCAGACCCCTCCGGAGCTCCCGGCGTCGTCTCCGCCCGGAAGCTCCGCTCCCGGGGTCGCAGCGTCTGCCGCGGTGCTCACTGGGCCACCTCCGCCCCGGTCGCGGCGATGCCTGCGACCTTCGTCGGGACGCCCGCGGTGATCGCCTGAACGACCTCCTGCTGCGTCGTCTGCTCACGCTCGTAGACCCCGATGTCGCGCCCGAGGCGGAGGACCGTGATGCGGTCGGCGACCTCGAAGATGTCGTGGAGGTTGTGCGAGATGAGCACGACCGCGAGCCCTCTCTCTGCGAGGCGCTTGACGAGATCGAGCACCTGACGCGTCTGCGCGACACCGAGGGCGGCCGTCGGCTCGTCGAGGATCACGAGCTTCGAGTTCCACTGGACGGCCTTCGCGACCGCGACCGACTGGCGCTGGCCGCCCGAGAGCGAGGCGACCGGCTGCCGGATCGAGCGGATCGTCGTGACCGAGAGCGACTTCAGGTTCTCGGCCGTAGCGGTCTCCATCGCCGCCTCGTTGAGGCGGAAGAACCGGTCGCGCAGCTCGCGACCGAGGTACATGTTCTGGACGACGTCGAGGTTGTCGCAGAGCGCGAGATCCTGGTAGACGATCTCGATCCCGAGCCCGGCAGCGTCCTTCGGCCCGTGGATCGACACCGGCTTGCCCTCGAACGTGATCTGCCCGTGGTCGTAGCCGTGGATGCCGGCGATGCACTTGATCAGGGTGGACTTGCCCGCGCCGTTGTCACCGACGAGGGCCATGACCTCGCCCGCGCGGACCTCGAAGTCGACGTCCGTGAGGGCCTGCACCGAGCCGAACGACTTCGTGATGCCCTGAAGCTGGAGGAGCGGGGTGTCGTCGGCCACGTGCGTGCTTCCTCTCGGGTCGCGTAGACGGAGAACGGTGGGTGGGGGGAGACGCTCTGGCGTCTCCCCCCACCCACCATCACACTGCTACTTGCAGTACTGCTTGTACTCGCCGGAGCACACGTCGCTCCTCTTCAGGAACCCATCCGTGAAGAGGCGCTTGTAGTTCGCCTTGGTGATCGAGATCACCGGGATGACGTATGTCAGCTGCTTCTTGGAGCCGTTCGGCCTCGTCGTGTTCGACGGCGGCTTCTTGCCCCTGAACAGGGCCACGGCTGCCTTCACGGCGGCGTTGGCCTCAGCGGGCACGTACTTGTAGACCGTGTTGGTCTGCCAACCCGAGATGATGTTCTGTACACCCTGAACCGTCGCATCCTGCCCCGAGAGCGCCACCGGGTCGAGACCCTTGGCCTTCAAGGTGGCGACGACCGCGCCGGCGATGTTGTCGTTCGCCGCCACGACGCCCTGGATGTTGTTGTTCGTCGTAATCAGCATCTGCTCGAAGATGGTCTGAGCGTTCTTGTCGCTCCACTCCGGCACGAACTTCGCCGGGCCCTTCTTGACCTTCTTCACCTTGAACAGTGGGTTGAGGACGTCGTCGTTGCCGCTCTTGAACCAGAAGGCGTTCGCGTCGGTCGGGCCACCCCAGAGCTGGGCGATGACACCGTTCGGCCCGTACGTCTTCTTGGCCACCATGCCGGCGATCACGCCTCGCGCCTGGTAACGCCCGACAGAGTTGCCGTCGAAGGACACGTAGACGGAGCCGGTGCCACCGACGATCTGGCGGTCGTAGTCGATCGTCTTGCCACCGACCGCGGTGAACTTCTTCTGGATCGCGATCGAGGTGCCGGTGTCGAGCGACGTGATGACGCCGACCTTCGCACCGTTCGAGATGCACTTCTCGGCCTGCGCGAGCTGCCTCTGCGGGTCGTTGAGCGCGTTCGTGACCGATGCCTTCACTCCGGCGGCCTTGAGAGCCTTCAAGAACGACGGCTTGTCGAACTGCTCCCAGCGGACCGAAGACTTGGTGTCGGGCAGCAGGACGCAGACGTCAACCGTTGCTGCCGACTTGCTGCTCTTCGCGGACGCAGCACCGACCGTCACACCGACGGCCAGCACGCCCACGAGCAGCGCGATGAGTGCTTTCTTCACTTTTCCTCCTGGCGAATTGATCTACTCCCGTGCGGGCCAACGCTACACCCCGAACGGCCTCCCTTCAACACGAACCACACTCCAGCGGCGTCGCGCCCTCCCTTCTCGTCGCTCCCAAAGGTCACCCTCACGAGGCAGCCCCACGCTGTCGGCCGTCTCCGACCGCGACCATCCAGGGGGTGGCCAGCACCGAGCGGAGCGTCAGCGCGGCCGCGCCGCGCACCGCGGCTCCCTCCGCGAGCGTGGACGCGCGCAGCTCGCACGACGACCAGCGGGCGGCGAGCACGTGCTCGCTCAGCGCGCACCCGACCGGGTCGATGAGCCACGGAGCGAGCGGGCCGTAGGCGCCGCCGAGCACCACGCCTTCGAGATCGAAGAGGTTGACCGTCGAGGCGAGCGCCGTTCCGAGCGTGACCCCGGCCTCCTGGAGCGCGTCGAGCGTGTGGGCGTCTCCCTCCGTCGCCCGTCGCACGATCTCGCAGGTGATCGAGCGCGTCCCGTGCCCGGAGCGCAGGTCGATGCCGGCCCGCGCTGCGATCGCCTCCTGCCCGACGAGCGTCTCGAGGCAGCCACGGCTGCCGCAGGCGCAGCGCGCCCCCGACGGATCGACGGTGACGTGGCCGATCTCGCCGCCGTACCCGTGCGCCCCGCGGAAGAGCTCCCCGTCGACGAAGATCCCACCCCCGACGCCGACCTCGCCGAAGACGAGCACGAAGCTGCGCAGCCCCTGCGCGGCACCACGCCAGTGCTCGGCGATCGCTGCGAGGTTCGCCTCGTTGTCGAGGTGGATCGGGAGCGGGGTGCCGAGCCGCTCGCGCAGCTCGTCCACGACGTCGAGGTCGTGCCAGTCGAGGTTGGGCGCCCGGAGGAGCGTGCCCGTGGCGACCCGGACGAGCCCGGGGACGGCGACGGCGATGCCGACGACGTGAAGGCCCTCGTCGGCGGCGGCGGCCAGGGCGTCGGCCGCCATGCGGCCGATCAGATCGAGGATCGGGCCCGATGCGGCCCCGCGGTTGTCCCGCGCGATCCTCTCCTCGTGGCGGACATCACCCCTGAGATCCTCGACGCACACCGCGAGGTAGTCGACGTTCACCTCGAGCCCGACCGCGACAACCGTGTCGGCGAGCTCGATCGCGACACCCGGACGTCCGATCCGCGGCGGCCCGACGGGCCCGGCGGTCTCACGCACGAGCTGGAGGTCGATGAGCTCCCCGACCAGGCTCGAGACGGTCCCGCGGGTGAGCCCCGACCCCGTGGCGACCGCGGCCCGCGAACAGGGCCCGTGCTCGGCGACGTGCCGGAGGACGACGCCGAGGTTGGCGTGCCTGACCGTCGTCTGGTCGGCGCGCGCCTGGGGCGAGGCCGGCAGGCCGAGCGGTGAGTGGCGCGTGGTGTTCGTCATCGAATCGAGGTGCAACCCGGCGTCGGGTTTGTATGGTTCCCGATCAAACTAAATGCCCACCCACCTGTCAACCACCTGATCACCACGCGCTAGCCTGCCCGCGTGATCGCCGACGGGCACGTCGACCTCCTCCTCGAGCTCTCCTACCGCGAGCACGCCCTCGGCGAGTCGGACGTCTTCGCGCAGACGTGGCTCCCAGAGCTCGAGGCGGGCGGGGTCGGCCTCCAGGTGTGCCCCGTGTACGTCGGCCACGAGCTGCAGCCGGAGGGCTCGCTGCGCGAGTCGCTGCGGCAGGTGACGTCGTTCCACCACGCAGTGCGGGAGAACCCCGAGCGGATCGTGCAGGTCTGCGACGGCGGCCGACCTCGATCGCGTGGAGCGGGGGGAGCGGATCGGCCTGATGCTCTCCCTCGAGGGCGTCGAGCAGTTCGGGGTCGAGCTCTGGCCCGCCGATCTCTTCCACGAGCTCGGCGTCCGGATGGCGGGGCTGACGTGGAACCGGCGCAACGCGTACGCGGACGGGGCGGCCGAGGAAGGGGGCGGTCTGTCCCGGCTCGGCCGGGAGCTCGTCGACCGCCTCGTCTCCCTCGGGGTGATCCTCGACCTCGCACATGCGTCCCGGGGCACGTTCACGGACGTGATCGCACAGGCGGCCGGTGCGCCGCTCCTCTGCTCGCACGGCGGCTGCCGCACGGTCCTCGACACGCCGCGGAACCTGGACGACGACCAGCTGCGGGCGCTCGCCGACGCCGGCGGGCTCTTCGGGCTGATGCTGCATCCGCTCGCGATCGATCCGGTGGAGCGGAGCCTCGACCGGGTCGTCGACCACCTCGAGCACGCCGCCGGGCTGATCGGCGTCGACAGGCTCTGCCTCGGCGGCGACTTCACCCGCCGGCTGTGGGAGGTCATCCCGCCCCCGCCCGAGCCGCGGGACGGGCTCATGCCGCCTGGCCTGCGACCCGGCGCCGGCATCGAGGGGGTCACCTCGTCCGACGGCTACCCGAACCTGCTCGCCGCGCTCGCCCGGCGAGGGTGGTCGAGCGCGGACGTCGAAGCGGTCGGGTCGGGAAACCTCATGCGCCTCCTGCGGGCGGCGCTGCCTTAGCGCAGCGAGAGCCGCGTCGCGATCACGTTCTCGACGCTCTCGACCGCCTCGCCGTGACCCGTGACCGCCGGGATGAACACGTCGCGCTCGATCGCCTGGAGCACGAGCGGCGTGACGGCCGTCACCGTCGCCGTCCGCGGCACGTCGCGGAGCAGCGCGATCTCGCCGAACGACTCGCCCGGCCCGAACCGCTTCCCGAGGATCTCGACCTCGCCGCTCTCGAGGATGTAGAAGCGGTCGCCGTGGTCGCCCTCGCGGAAGACGACCTCGCCGGCCGGCACCTCGACCTGGATCAGCGATCGCGCCAGCCGCTCGAGGATCCGCTCGGGAAGCGGCGCCAGGAACGGCACGCCGCGGACGAGCGGAAGGCCCACGGGCGCGAGCGCCGTGAGGTCGATGCGGCGGAGCCCCGGCAGCGCGAACAGCGTCAGCACGCCGATCGCGCCGCCCAGGATCGCGAGGGAGATGCGGATCCCGAACAGGCTGATCATCGCCGGCATCGCGAGGGCGCCGAGAGCCATCGTCGCGATCAGGATGCTCTCCATCGCCCCGAAGACCCGCCCCATCACCTCCTCGGGGACCACCCGCTGGAGGATCGTGTAGGCGTTGATGTCGACGATCGAGTTGCCGAGCCCGACGAGCAGGAACGCCACGACGGCCACCGGGAGCGTCGGGGAGACGGCGACGAGCAGGAGCGGCAGGGCCCAGAGGACGACGCCCCCTCCGAAGTCGAGCGCGAGGCGCCCTCGCTGCGCGAGCACGAGCGCGACGAAGCCCCCTACGAGCGCACCGATCCCGAAGACCGAGTCGAGGACGCCGACGCCGGACTGGCCGAGGTCGAGGGTGTCGAGGGCGAGCACCACGACGAACACCCCTGACGCGCCCGCCACGATCGTCTGGGCCGCGTAGACGCCGACGATCAGCAGCACGCCACGATCCGCGCCGATCGCACGGAAGCCCGCGCTCACCTCCTGGAGGAAGCCCTCCTTCTCACCCTCGTCCACGGCCGCCGGCTCCTCGCCGTCGCGCTCGACGCCGGGCATCCGGATGCGGATCACGAGCGCGGCCGAGACGAGGAACGTGAGCGAGTTGAAGAGGTAGACGACGGGGATGTCCGCGACCGCGAGCAGGAGACCGCCGAGCGCCGGGCCCGCGAAGAAGCCGACGCTCTCGATCGTGCTCGAGACCACGTTCGCGGCCGTGAGCTCGGCAGGGTCGCGGGCGAGGATCGGGAGGCTCGCCGCCTGGGCCGGGCGGAAGGGCGTGCCCGCGATCGAGACGAGCACCGCCAGCGTGTACACGATCCACTCGGAGCCACCGGTCTGGATCACCCCGGCCGCCGTCGCGACGAGGACGAAGCGCACGAGATCGGCGCCGATCATCACCCGCAGCCGGGGGTACCGGTCGGCCAGCGTCGCCGCGAACGGCGCCGTCAGCGCGACGAGGACGTACCTGACGACCGCGAGCGCTCCGACCCCCGCCGCCCCGGCCTGCGTGTAGACGTAGACGGCGGCCGCGACGGCGTTGGCCCAGTCGCCGACGATCGAGGCCGCCCAGGCGAGCTCGATCCTCCGCAGGCCCGGGTTCGCGAAGACGCCGCCGATGGCGGCGCGTGATTCGCGCAGCTGCGCGCCGACCGTGCTGAGCGTCCCCTCCGCCATCGGGTGACTACCTCATCACATCGAGCGGGCGTGCGTGCGGGAACCGCGTCAGAGCGAGGAGCCGCCGTCGACCCGGAGCACGGATCCCGTGACGTCCGCCGCGGCGTCGGAGAGCAGCCAGGCGACGAGCGAGGCGAGGCCGACGGGCGACACGAGCCTCCCGGTCGGGAGCGCCGCCGCCTCGGCGACGGGGTCGGAGAGCTCCCGCACCGACTCGCCGTCGATCGTTCCGGGGACGAGAGCGTTGGCGGTCACCGCGGAGGCGGCGAGCGCCGCGGCGGCACGCCGGGTGAGGGTCAGCAGCGCTGCCTTCGAGGACGCGTAGTGGGCTCCCGTGACCCCGCGTCCCCGGTACGCCGAGTCCGAGGAGACGGTCACGATCCGCCCGCCGCCCCCGTCCCGGAGCACCGGGCCGAGCGCCTGGATCCCGAGGAAGGCCCCGCGCAGGTTCACGGCGAGGACGTCGTCCCATTCCTCGGGCGTGATCTCGAAGAGATCGCGCACGACCGTCCTCGCGGCGCAGGAGACGAGCGCCCAGGGCGCGCCGCTGCCGACGCAGCTCGTCGACGGCCTGCGCCCAGTCGTCGGCGCGCCGGACGTCGAGGCGCACCGCCGACGCGCCCGGCAGCTCCGCGGCGAGCCCGCTCGACCGCGGCGACGTCGACGTCCCCGAGGACGACGGCGTACCCCTCCCCCGCGAGGTGGCGAGCGACGACCGTGCCGAGCCCGCGCCCGGCCCCGGTGACGAGGACCGCTCTCACCGGACGAGCAGGCTCGCGCCGATCGCGCCGCCCATGTCTCCGAGCTCGGCGAGGCGATACGCGGGCGCCTCGCGGAAGAACGTGTGCTTGCGGGCGGCCCTCTCGATGCGGGAGAGCCACTCGGGTCCGAGGCGCTCGCCGAGGCCCCCGCCGATCACGACCAGGTCGACGTCGAGCAGCGTCACGGCGGAGCCGATCCCCACCCCGAGCGCCTCGACCGCCTCGCCGAGCAGGTCGTGGGCGACCACGTCCCCCGCATCGAGCGCGCGCAGCCAGACGCCGCTGGTGAGCTTGTCGCGGCCGCGCTTGCGCTGGAGCTCGAACAGCGCGGTCCTGCGCTTGCGCGCCTCACGCCTCGCGCGCTGCTCGAGCGCGCCCCGGCCGGCGTAGGCCTCGACGCACCCCCGCAGCCCGCAGTTGCACTTGCGCCCACCCGGCTTCGCGCAGACGTGGCCGATCTCCCCTGCCGATCCCCGTCCGAGCAGGAGGCGGCCGTCGACGACGAGACCGCCGCCCACGCCCGTGCCCCAGAAGACGCCGAGGAAGCTCCGCACGCCGCGCCCCGCGCCGTACCGGCGCTCGGCATCGACCGCGACGTTGACGTCGTTCCCGAGCGCGACCGGGACGCCGAGCTCCTCCGAGAGCGCCGGGCGCGAGCGGGAACGGCCCGTCCCAGCCCTCGATGTTGACCGCCTCGAAGACGACCCCGGTCGCAGGGTCGATGCTCCCGGGCGCGCCGACGCCGACGCCCCGCAGGTTCGACTCGTCGAGCCCGCCCGCCTCGAGCGCGTCGCGCACGGTGTCGGCGAGCTCGGCGACGACGGCCTCCGGGCCTCCGCGAGCCGGGGTGTTGCGCCGGGCGGCGCCGAGCACCCGCGCGGCGCGTCCGGTGATGACGGCCTGGATCTTCGTCCCGCCGAGATCGATCCCGGCCCGCACGAGCGGCCCCGACGCGGCGACGCTCACGCGAGCCTCCGGACGACCTCGTCGAGGGGCTTGCGGTTCGCCCGGGCGCTCCATTCGGCGGCCGTGCGCGGCATGCGGGTCCCGTGGGCGCTCGGGCATGCCGAAGGAGAGCACGATCGCGACCTCCTCGTCGGCACCGGCCGACGCCGCCGCCTGCGCCGCGGACTGGTCGACGACGCCGTTCGGGCACGACGCCACCCCTTCGTTCCACGCCGCGAGCAGCATCGCTCTGCGCCGCACGACCGGCGTCGAAGCGGGTCGGCCCGCGGCCTTCGACGAGGACCGCGACGACGAGCCCCGCGCTCGAGGACGTTCTCGGGACGGACACCGCAGCCGCGAGCGCCTCGACACGCGGTCGGGCTCGTCGGGACGACGAACGTCCACGGCTGCGGTTGCGCGACGAGCCCGTGAGCCTGCCGGCGTCGAGGATGCGCCCGACGACGTCCTCCGGCAGCGGGGCTCGGGCAGCGTCCGTCGCTCGTCGCGCCGGCTCGCGATCGCGAGGAACGTGTCCACGCGCGGAAGCCTACGTCAGACCACCTCGACGAGGAGATCCTCGCGCCTCCCTCGCGCGGCTCGTCCTCACCCGGGATGACCGGCGCCGGCGCATCTCGAGGCTAGCCTTCCGGGATGGCGAACCCCCGGCGACCAGGCGACGGTCAGCCTCCTCCGCTGGCTCCGCCGGCAGCTCCGACAGCCGACACCGCAGCGTGAGCGACTCGAGGCGGCCGTCGCGAACGACGACCCCGACGAAGCCCGCCGCGTGCTCGCGCGGATGCGACGTTCGGCGACGCCCAGCGGCGTCACGTCGCGGGCCTGATCGACCGCTGGGAGGCAGAGCGTGACGCCGGCTGAGTCCAACGCGGCGCTCGTGCGAGCGGATCTTCGACGCGTTCGCCCGTCGCGAGGGGATGGCGCTGCGCGAGGTCTTCGCACACGACGCTGTCTGGCGCGTCCCCGGCGAGGGGACGATGGCCGGGATCGTTCGACGGGCGCGAGGCGATCTTCCGCTTCCTCGGCCGGCTGCCGAAGGAGACCGACGGGACGTACAGGTCGACCCTGATCGACGTCCTCGCCTCGGACGACCGGGCGGCGGCGGTCTACCGGGCGACGGGCAGCCGTCGCGGACGCACGCCTCGATCTCGAGCAGGTGCTGCTGTTCCGCATCGTGGACGGGCGCGTCCAGCGAGGCCCTGGCGCTGCCGATCGGATCCTGCGGCGTTCGACGCCTTCTGGGCGTAGCCGCCGTGGCACGACTCCAGGTGGTGCTCGCGGCGGTGCTGTTCGGCACCACCGGCACGGCGCAGGCGCTCGGCCCCGACGGCCTCACGCCGCTGACCGTCGGGGCGGCCCGCATCGTGATCGGAGGGACGGCGCTCGCGCTGCTCGCGCTCTCGACCGGCAGCCTCCGCGGCCCCTGGTCAGTCCGGGCGCTGCTCCTCGCCGGGGCGGGGGTCGCCGTGTACCAGCTCGCGTTCTTCGAGGCCGTCGCGCTGACCGGCGTCGCGGTGGGCGCGATCGTCGCCATCGGGAGCGGGCCGGTGGCGGCCGGTCTGCTGGAGCGGCTCCTCGACGGCGCGTGGCCGGGCAGGACGTGGGCCGTCGCGACGGCGCTCGCGACGACCGGGGTCGCGATCCTCACGCTCGCCTCTCGCGAGGACGCCGACTTGTCGGTCGCGGGGATCGGGCTCGCCCTGCTCGCAGGCTGCTCGTACGCCGGGTACACGGTGGTCGCGAAGCGGCTGCTGCGGGCGGGGCACGAGCCGGCGGGCGTGATGGGGGCGTCGTTCGGGATCGCGGCGGTGCTGCTGGTCCCGGTGCTCCTCGTCGGGGACACCGCCTGGCTCGCCGAGCCGGGTGGGCTTGCGCTCGCCCTCTACCTCGGACTGCTGCCGACCGCCGTCGCGTACGTGCTCTTCGCTCGCGGTCTCGACCGTCTCACGGCGTCGGAGGTGACGACGATCGTGCTGGTCGAGCCTCTCACCGCGACGCTGCTCGGCGTGCTCGTCCTCGACGAGCGGCTCGGTGCGGTCGCCGCCGTCGGCGCTGTCCTCGTCCTGCTCGGCCTCGCGGTGCTCGCGCTCGCCCCGCGCACTCGCGCGCCGTCGCCGGTAGCGGCCGAGGCCGCTCTCGACGACGCGCTCTGAATCCTTGTAGGTTCCACTCCATGCGCGACCGCTTCGGCGCCATCTACACGGCAGCCCTCGCCGACATCCTCGACGGGCGCGGGCTGCGCGATCAGACGCTCCCGCCCGAGATCCGGCCCCTCGCGCCCGGCACACGCCTCGCCGGGCAGGCGTTCACCGTCGAGGGACGCCCCGGCGACCACGGCGACTGGGAGGCCTCGCTCCGGCGGACGCTCGCGATGCTCGGCTCCGTTCCCGCAGGGCACGTGGCCGTCTACCAGTGCAACCACGCGCGCTCGGCCCACTTCGGCGAGCTCTCGGCGACGTCGCTGCTCACGCGAGGCGTCGCCGGCTGCGTGATCGACGGAGGGTGCAGGGACACCCGCTTCATCCTCGACGAAGGCTTTCCCGTGTTCGCCCGCCACGTCACGCCCGAGGACTGCACCTGGCGGTGGACCGTGACGGAGACGCAGGTGCCGATCGTCGTCGGGGCCGTGCGGATCGAGCCTGGCGACTGGGTCGTGGGCGACGACGACGGGGTCGTCGTGGTGCCGCAGGCGATCGCGGCAGAGGTCCTCGCCGAGGCCGAGGAGAAGGCGACGACGGAGAGCGCGATCCGCGCGGCGGTTCGCGACGGCGTGACGCCGCTCGAGGCGTTCGAGCGCTTCGGGACGTTCTGACGGGCTCGACGCCCTACCCGCCCTCGGGCGCCCCGAGCGACTCGAGCACGACCTCCGTGAGGGCGAACGACGACAGCACGTGGTCGTGGGCGAGCAGACGCGCCGCTCCCGGGCTGGCCGCCGCGATCGCGTCCCGGATCGCCCGGTGCTGGAGGTCGTTGCGCGCGTAGAGCTCGTCGAGCTCGGCGCGGGCCTGCCAGACACGGTCCCCGATGAAGGTGCGGCGCGCCCCCTTCGCGAGCCGCTCGACCAGGGGCATGTCGGCGACGCGGTAGATGACGTCGTGGAACGAGTAGTTGGACTGCATCCACTCGGCGAACAGCCCTTCGTCCCGCTCCCCGCCCGCTCGGGCGTGCGCCCGGAGCTCCAGCGTGAGGGCGGAGAACCGGCGCTCGACGGCATCGAGCTCCGCGAGATCGTGGCTCGTCATCTTGCCGGTCGCGACCTCTGTCGCAAGCCCTTCGAGCTCCGCGCGCACGAGGAACGCCTCGCGGAGCTCGGCCCGGGAGATCGCACGCACGCGGACGCCGCGGTTCGGCTCGAACGAGACGAGCCCGAGCGCAGCGAGCCGCCGGAGCGCCTCGCGGACGGGCGTGCGGCTGACGGCGAACCGCTCCGAGAGCTGCTCCTGGCGGAGCACCGTCCCCGGCGCGATCACGACCGGCGACGATCTCGTCCTCGAGGACGCGGGCGAGGTCGTCGGCCTTCGTGGAGACCGTCGTGTCCATTGGGCGCAGTGTAGAGACGGCGAACGCCTCTTGCATCCCAGATCTCTAATTTCGGATCCGAGATAGGCCAGAATATGCCGTTTGCATGGCATCTAGATCGTCATCTAGGATCCTATAGAAGCGACTCCGGATCCGAAAGGACGGCCACAATGGCCTATGCGCCCGCCCTCACCCGACCGTACGCCCCCGCCGACGTCGACCGCCTGCGCGGATCCGTCCACGTCGAGCACACGCTGGCACGACTCGGCGCAGAGCGACTCCGCACGCTGCTGGACGAGCGCGACTGGGTGCCCGCGCTCGGCGCCTGACGGGCGGCCAGGCAGTCCAGATGGTCCGGGCCGGCCTGGAGTCGATCTACCTCTCCGGCTGGCAGGTCGCTGCAGACGCGAACCTCGCGGCCGGCACCTATCCCGACCAGAGCCTGTACCCCGCGAACTCGGGCCCCGCGCTCGCACGCCGCATCAACACGGCGCTGCTCCGCGCCGACCAGATCGCGCACGCCGAGGGCGACGACTCGACCCACTGGCTCGCGCCGATCGTGGCCGACGCGGAGGCCGGCTTCGGCGGGCCGCTGAACGCGTTCGAGATCACCAAGGCCTACATCGAGGCCGGCGCGGCCGCGGTGCACTTCGAGGATCAGCTCTCGTCGGAGAAGAAGTGCGGCCACCTCGGCGGCAAGGTGCTCGTCCCGACCAGCCAGTTCGTCCGCACGCTCGTCGCCGCCCGCCTGGCCGCCGACGTCGCCGGCGTGCCGACGGTGCTCGTCGCCCGCACCGACGCGCTCTCGGCCTCCCTCCTGACCAGCGACGTCGACGAGGCCGACCGGGAGCTTCTGCACCGGCGAGCGCACGCGCGAGGGGTTCTTCCGGGTGCGCGACGGGATCGACGCTGCGATCGCGCGCGGCCTCGCCTACGCGCCCTACGCCGACCTGATCTGGTGCGAGACCTCGACGCCCGACCTGGCCGAGGCGGAGAAGTTCGCCGCCGCGATCCGCGAGCGGCACCCCGACCGGCTGCTCGCCTACAACTGCTCGCCGTCGTTCAACTGGCGGCGGAACCTGACCGACGCGCAGATCGCGTGCGTTCCAGCGCGATCTCGCCGCGCTGGGCTACGCTTCCAGTTCATCACGCTCGCCGGGTTCCACGCCCTCAACCTCTCGATGTACGAGCTCGCCCGCGGGTACCGTGAGGAGGCGATGACCGCCTACGTCGCAGCTGCAGGAGCGCGAGTTCGGCCTCGAGGACGAGGGGCTACACGGCCACCCGCCACCAGCGCGAGGTCGGCGCCGGCTACTTCGACGAGGTGATGCAGGTCGTCTCGGGCGGCGAGGCCTCGACGTTGGCCCTGAGCGGCTCGACCGAGGAGCAGCAGTTCGAGGAGACCGTCGCGTGAGGGTCGACGACGTCCTCACGACCGAGGCGCTCGCCTTCCTCGCAGAGCTGCGAGGAGCGCTTCGGGGCAGAGCGCGACGCGCTGCTCGTGCGTCGCGCCGAGCGCGCGGAGCGCCTGCGCGAGGGTGAGCTCCCCGGCTTCCTCGAGGAGACGCGAACGTCCGCGACGGCGACTGGCTCGTGGCGCCGCCGCCGACGGAGATCGCCGACAGGCGGGTCGAGATCACGGGGCCTGTCGACCGGAAGATGGTGATCAACGCCCTCAACTCCGGCGCCCGCGTGTTCATGGCGGACTTCGAGGATGCGAACGCGCCGACGTGGGCGAACGTGATCCAGGGTCAACGGAACCTGTCCGACGCGCTCGACCGCACGATCGAGCTCGTCACCCCGGACCGCACGTACCGGCTCGGCGAGGCACCGGCGGTGCTGTTCGTCCGCCCACGCGGCTGGCACCTGGCGGAGCGCCACCACGAGGTCGACGGCCGGCCGATGTCGGCGAGCCTCTTCGACTTCGGGCTGTACGCGCTGCGCAACCACGCGCGCGGGGGCCGGTACCTCTACCTCCCGAAGCTCGAGAGCCATCTGGAAGCGCGCCTCTGGAACGACGTCCTCGCCTGGACGGAGGATCGCCTCGGCCTCGAGCGCGGCTTCTTCCGGGCGACGGTCCTGATCGAGACGATCCTCGCCGCGTTCGAGATGGACGAGATCCTGTACGAGCTGCGCGACCACTCGGCCGGCCTCAACGCCGGCCGCTGGGACTACATCTTCAGCGTGATCAAGAAGCTCGGGCACCGGCCCGAGTTCGTGCTGCCGGACCGGGCGGCCGTGACGATGGCCGTGCCGTTCATGCGCTCGTACTGCGAGCTGCTCGTGCAGACCTGTCACCGGCGCGGCACCTTCGCGATGGGCGGCATGGCGGCCTTCATCCCGTCGCGCCGCGACCCCGAGGTCAACGCGGTCGCGCTGGCGAAGGTGAGGGAGGACAAGCAGCGGGAGGCCTCGCAGGGCTTCGACGGGCACCTGGGTCGCCCACCCCGACCTCGTCCCCGTCGCACAGGAGTGCTTCGACGCGGTGCTGGGCGAGCGCCCCAACCAGATCGACCGTCTGCGCGACGACGTGCACGTGACCGCCGACGACCTGCTCGCGGTAGCCGCGACGCCCGGTGAGATCACCCGCGAAGGGCTGCGCAACAACGTGTCGGTCGGGATCCGCTACCTGCACGCATGGCTCGAAGGCGCCGGCGCCGTCGCGATCGACAACCTCATGGAGGACGCCGCCACGGCGGAGATCAGCCGCAGCCAGATCTGGCAGTGGCTCCACCACGGCAAGGTCACGCTCGAGGAGGTCCAGCGGGTGATCGCAGAGGAGGCCGACCACCTCGGTCCCGGCTTCGACGACGCGCGCGCTCTCTTCGACGAGGTCGCGACCCGCCACGCGTACGTGGAGTTCCTCACGGTCCCGGCCTACGACAGGCTGCTCCTGCGCGAGTCGCTGTAGCGCCGCGGCGCGACGCTGTCCGTTCGGGGGATCCGGCCACGTCGGTGCCGGCCGATCACGAGAGGATGACGCTGACGCCCGGGAGGCTGCTGCTCATCGCCGTCGCCGTGGCGCTCGCCTTCGGCGCCTGGCGACTGGCGGCCAAGCCCACGGAGGCGGCCCAGACGGAGCTCGCGGGCGGCGTGACGTCGCTCGTCGCGCAGGGCGACAGGGCGCGCTTCACCGTGGCCGCGACCAACCTCGAGGCGCAGCGGCGAGCGACGGGCAGCTACGAGGGCGCTCCCATGCCCGCCGGGGTCGCCCTCGTCCGGGCAGACGCGTCTGCGTACTGCGTCCAGCTCGTCGGCTCGGGCCCCGTCGCACACGTCGCCGGCCCCGACGGCCGGGTCGTCGACGGGTCCTGCTGAGGCTCGGAGCCGGACGAAGCCCGCACGGTCGTGGATTCCCGGTCGACAGGGCGCCGCGGCGCGCTTGTCGACCCGCGCCCGGCTCTCAGCCCTCTCGCGCGAGGAACGCGGCGACCGCCGAGGCGGTCGCCTCGAAGTCGTCCCACAGGACGCTGTGCCCGCCGGGGACCCGCACGATCCTCGATCGCGGCTCCACCGGCTGACGTCGACCGGGATCCACGACCGCTCGCCGAGCACGACCAGCGTCGGGCAGATCGGCCACGGCGGCGCCGGGGACGCCATCTCGCTCCAGGCGACGATCGCCGCTTCCGGCCGGTACCGCCAGCGCCAGCGATCGTCCGCTCCCTGCACGAGGTGCTCTGCCGCCTCGCGCTCGAGGACCTCGCGCGGGGTGGAGAACAGCGATCCGTCGGCGAGACGTGCGTCGACGGAGTCCTGCGGGGAGCCGAACGAGACGTCCGACATCGCGAGGGCGGCACGCTCGTCGGCGACGGCGACGGCGAGCTGCAGCGCGGGATCGAGCAGCACCGCCCGCTCCACGAGCTCGGGACGGACAGCGGCCAGCTCGGCGACGAGCCTCCCACCGAAGCTGTGCCCGATCCACGCTGCCCCGGAGAGACCGAGGCCGGCGACCGTCTCGATCAGATCGTCGACGTGCTGGGCCACCCCCCACGGGGGCAGCCACGTCGAGCGGCCGTGCCCGCGGAGGTCGAGCGCGACGACGCGGTGCTGCGGGAGCGCGACCTCGGCCAGTCGGCGGTAGCGCTCCGCGTGCCCCGTCAGCCCGTGGAGCGCGACGACGGGGCGGCCGCTCTCGGGCCCGAACGCGACCGCGTTCAGCTGCACTCGAGGACCACCTTCCCGAACTGCTCGCCGGAGAGCATGCGCTCGTGCGCGCCCTCGGCGTCCGACAGAGGCAGAGCGGTGTCGACGACGGGGGACCACGTCCCTTCGTCGAGCATGGCGAGGAGCCCGGCGAAGTCGCGTGGGCTGCCCATCGTCGTCCCGAGGAGCGACACCTGTCCGAGGTAGACGGGACGGACGGCGAGCGTCGCCTGATCGCCGAGCGTCGCGCCGAACACGACCACGCGTCCCCCGAGGCACACCGCGCTGACGGACTCCGGCCAGGTCGACCCGGTGGAGTCGAGCACGAGATCGACCCCCCGACCGCCGGTGAGCTCCCGCGCCGCGGCGGCCCAGTCGGCGCGGGGGTACAGGACACCGGCGTCGGCGCCCAGCGCGACGGCGCGGTCGAGCTTCTCCTGCGTGGACGTGGTGACCAGCACGCGGGCGCCTGCCTGGGCGGCGAGCTGGATCGCGAAGGTCGAGACCCCCGACCCGGCCCCGAGCACCAGCACCGTCTCGCCGGCGCGGAGACCGCCGCGCGAGAACAGCGCGCGGTACGCCGTCAGCCCTGCGAGCGGAAGCGCCGCAGCCTCGTCCCACGAGAGCCGCGCGGGGCGGGCCAGCACGTTCTCGCGGGGCACCGCGACGAGCTCGGCGTAGGTCCCGTCGGTCGGCCCGCCGAGGATCTCGAACCCCGGCCCGGGCGCAGCCTCGCCGGCACCCCACCGCAGAGACGGAAGGATGACGACCTCCTCGCCCGTGTCCCGACGAATGCCGGCGCCGTCCGAGCCGGGCACGAGCGGCAACGGGAACGGGTACACGCCCTTGCGCACGAGCAGGTCGCGGCGGTTGACCGCGGCGCGGCGGAGCTCGACGACGACGTCCCCCTCGGCTGGACGCGGATCAGGCGCCTGCTCGAATCGCAGCACACCCCCGTCGTGGACCCGAACCGCCTGCATGGACGAGACCGTACCGCGAGCGGACGGCTCCCGTCGGCGCGGGGGCCAGAGATGGCCACGCGGGCTGAGCGGCGGCGTGGGCGCGGTAGGCGCGCGGCGCGGGCGAGCTGCTGCCGACCGCGGACGTCGGCACCGGCGTCACTCGGCAGCGGCGGGCGCCTCTGCAGGGAGTCGTCCGACCGGGCCGAGAAGCTCAGCGAGCGACGACGTCGAACGACCGGGCGACGGCAAGGGCCTCGCGGATCGTCTGCGCGGAGGCGTCGTCGCCGACCATGACGCTGATCTGGTAGTCACGTCCCTTCCGCGTGACCTGACCGATCGCGCCACGACCGTCGAAGCAGGCGAACGTCGGGCTTGCGGAGCTTGGTGAGCTCGAGCTTCGGACTTGTCGAGGTAGGCGCGAGCTCCACCCGATCACGACGACGACGGCGCCGTCGTCCGGCACGCGGTACGACGCGACCTGGCAGCGCGTCGGGATCGGACGCGCGCCCTTCGTCCCGACGACGAGCAGCGTCCGCGGATCGGAGCCGAGCGGCTCGCTCGCCCGGTCGATCTTGCCCAGTCCGTCGGGCACGTCGAGCTGCACGCCGCCCGCCTTCGGACGGTCGTCGTCGACTCGACCGCAAGCGCCAGCGCACGCCGACGCGGCGAGAGGAGACCGAGAACACCACGCTGAGCAGGAATTTTCCGGCGCATCGATCCGGTCCGCTCATGGTAGACGACAATGTTCGGTCCGGATAGGGAGATCGTCACAGGATCCTTACACGGGGCGTCGAACAGGGTCTGTTCGCCCGAAACGGCCCTCCCGCGGGCCATCGAGCGCGACCGGCCGCCCGCGCCGGGCGGCAGCGGGCTCAGCCCATGCCGCCGAGCGACCAGTACTTCAGCTCGACCCAGTCGTCGACGCCGAAGGACGAGCCCTCGCGTCCGATGCCCGACTCCTTCATCGCCGCCGAAGGGCGCCACCTCGGTCGAGATCAGTCCGGTGTTGACGCCGAGGATGCCGTACTCGAGCGCCTCCCCGACGCGCCAGACTCGCGCGAGGTCCTGCGAGAAGTAGTACGCCGCGAGCCCGTAGGGGGTCGCGTTCGCGATCCGGATCGCCTCCTCCTCCGCTCCGAGAACCGCGCGATCGCGGCCACCGGGCCGAACGTCTCCTCGCAGCTCATCTCCATCTCGGGGGTGACTCCGGTGAGCACGGAGGGCTGGAAGAACTGCCCGTCGATCGTCGAGCCGCCGACCACGACCTCGGCACCGCCCGTCGATCGCGTCGTCGACGTGCCGCTCGACCTTCTCGAGCGCGGGCACGTCGATCAACGGGCCGACCTGGACGCCCTCGGCGAACCCGTCGGCGACCTTGAGCGCCGCGACGGCGGCTCGGAGAAGCGCTCGACGAACGCGTCGTAGATGCCGTCCTGGACGAGCATCCGGTTGGCCGAGATGCAGGTCTGGCCGGAGTTGCGGAACTTGCAGATGATCGCGGAGGCGACCGCCACGCTCGAGGTCGGCGTCGTCGAACACGATCGAACGGCGCGTTGCCGCCGAGCTCCAGCGAGACCTTCTTCACGTGCTCGGCGCACTGACGCATCAGCATCTTGCCGACCTCGGTCGAGCCCGTGAAGCCGAGCTTGCGCACGATCGGGTTGCCGGTCAGCTCGCCGCCGATCGACGGGGCGTCCTCGGCGTCGCCGGTGACGACGGAGAAGACGCCCGGCGGGCATCGCCGGCCTCCTCGGCGAGCGCGGCGATCGCGAGCGCGGTGAGCGGTGTCTGCTCGGCGGGCTTGAGCACCATCGTGCAGCCGACCGCGAGCGCCGGCGCGGACTTGCGCGTCGGCATCGCCGCCGGGAAGTTCCAGGGCGTGATCCCGGCGGTGACGCCGATCGCCTCGCGCGTGACGATGATCCGCTTGTCCGCCTCGGGGACGGGATCAGACGCGGCCGTCGAGCCGCTTCGCCTCCTCGGCGAACCAGACGTAGAACGACCGGCGCGTACTCCACCTCGACGAGCGCCTCTGCCAGCGGCTTGCCCTGCTCGACGACCATCAGCGCGGCGAGGTCGTCACGACGCTCGTCCATCAGCGTCGCGAGGCGGCGCGAGGATCTGCGGCGCGCTCCTTCGCCGGCCGAGCCTTCCAGGCGGGCAGCGCCTGCTCCGCCGCCTCGATCGCCCGCCGCGTCTCCGCGACACCGAGCCGTGGCACCTCCGCGACCACCTCTCCCGTGGCGGGGTTCAGGACAGGGAAGGTCGCGCCGGAGTCGGCCTCGATCCAGCGCCCGCCGACGAAGGCCTGCGTCCGCAGGAGGTCGGGCGCCGAGGTCTCTCACGGAGCGCACGATACCCACCGACGAACCGTCATCCTCGCCCTCGCCCGGAGTCGCGCTCCCCGAGTACAGTCAGAGCATGGTGAGGGGACGCCGATCCGCCCGATGCGCGCAGCCTGCCCGCCGACAGTCGCGACCCACGGTGACGGGGAGACCGGGTGCTGCGTAGACGACGCCAACGCGAGGACGGTCGGCCGACCACCGTCTGGGCGCCCGGGTGGGAGGTGCCCGAGCGGTTCAACTTCACGCGCGACGTGATCGAGGTCCACGGCCGCTCGCCGTCGAGCCGGGCGCGTAACCACGTCGATCCCCAGGGCATCGTCGATCGACGGACGTTCGCGGAGATCGCGGACGACGCCGCCCGGTGGGCCCACGCGCTGCGCGCCGGGTCCGCACCCCGGCGAGACGGTGATGGTCGTCACGGCACGCGGCCGAGGCCTACCTCGCGACCCTCGGTGCGCTCAAGGGCGGGCTCGTCGTCGTCCCGTGCCCCGCCGACCTGCGCGGCCGGAGAGCTCGCCTTCCGGCTCGCGCGGACGGTGCGGCGCCCGTCTGGTCGTCGCGGAGCGCGGCGGCCGAAGGGGAGATCCAGGCCATGGCGTCGCTCGACACCGCGTCGACGTGCTGTACCTCGACGACGCAGCCTACGAGCTGCGGCGCTATCGCGCGGAAGCGCTCCGACCGAGGACACGAGCGACGGCCGACCCGGCGCTCTTCTCTACACGGCGGGCCGGACGCCGAGCCCAAGGCGGTCGTGCACACCCACGCCGCGCTCTGGGCGTCCCGGTTCGTCGCCGAGCAGCTGGCTGGGCAGCCGGGGACGGCGATCTGGTCTGGACGACGGCGCCCGCGGGCTGGCCCGCCTGGGTCTGGCACGGGCTGTTCGGCCCGTGGTCGACAGGCGCCGAGATCGTCGTTCACGACGGTGCGTTCGACGCGGAGGAGCGGCTCGATCTCCTCCAGCGTCTCGCCGCGACGGTCGTCTGCCAGTCGCCGACCGAGTACCGGGCCCTGGTCGAAGCCGGCGCCGCGATCCCCGGGGCGCTTCCTCGCGTCCGGCAGGCCGTCTCGACCGGGGAGCCGCTGGAGCCAGCGCTCGTCGAGCGGTACTGGGAGGAGGCGGGCGTCCACGCTTCGCGACGGGCTGATCCAGGCCGAGTGCGGGCTCCTCGCGGGGACGCTCGCCGGGCGCGCCCGTCCGTCCCGGCATCCTCGGCGTCGCCGCACCCGGTGTCGACGTCGAGGTCGTCGACGAGGCGACGGCAGTCCGTGCCGGCGGCGGACCTCGGCGAGCTCGCGGTGCGCGGCCGCCCCCCGTCGCTCTTCGCGGGCTACCTCGACGCGCCGGAGAGCGGGGTCGCGGCGGACGGGTGGTACCGCACGGGCGACGTCTGCGTCCGAGAGGAGGGCGGCGCTCTTCGATACGTCGAGCGCGCCGACGACGTGATCGTGAGCGCCGGACGGCGGATCAGCCCGGTCGAGGTCGAGGCGGCCGTCGCGACCCATCCGGCGGTGATCGAGGTCGCCGTGGTCGCGAGCCCCGATCCGGAGCGCGGATCGGTCGTCAAGGCGTTCGTCACCTCCCGGGCCGAGACGGAGACCTCGAAGCTCGCGACGTCGATCGCGGCGCACGTCGCGGCGGTGGCGTCGCCCCACCTCGTCCCGAGTCGGGTGGAGGTGATCGACGAGCTGCCGCGCACCGCGACCGGGAAGCGTGCGCCGCGCCGAGCTTCGCCGGCTCGAGGAGGATCGGCACGCCGCCGTCGTCGCGGAGCTCGCGGCCCAGGCAGAGGCGGCGGCAGAGGCGGAGGCGCTCCGGCAAGCAGCAGAGCTCGCGGCCCAGGAGGAGCGGCACCGCGCGGAGCGCGAGGCCGACCGCATCCGGTCGGAGGCCGAGCACCGGCAGAGCCTTCGTGAGGCGGAGGAGCTTCGCGCCCGTCACGCCCGCGAAGCGGAGGAGCGGGAGCGCACCGCACGACAGGAGCTCGCCCGGCGCGAGGCGGAGGACCGCCGCGCGGCGGAGGCGCGACTCGAGGCGGAGCGGCTCGAGGCCGAACGCGCTGCGGCGGCCCAGGCGGCGGGGAGGGACGACCGCGAGGCGCGGGACGCCGCCCGCCGCGCGGAAGAAGAGCGCAAGCAAGCCGAGAAGGCACAACGCGAAGCAGCCGCCCGCGCCGAACGCGAAGCCCGAGACGCCGCCCGCCGCGCCGAAGAAGAGCGCAAGCAAGCCGAGAAAGCACAACGCGAAGCAGCCGCCCGCGCCGAACGCGAAGCCCGAGACGCCGCCCGCCGCGCCGAAGAAGAGCGCAAGCAAGCCGAGAAAGCACAACGCGAAGCAGCCGCCCGCGCCGAACGCGAAGCCCGAGACGCCGCCCGCCGCGCCGAAGAAGAGCGCAAGCAAGCCGAGAAAGCACAACGCGAAGCAGCCGCCCGCGCCGAACGCGAAGCCCGAGACGCCGCCCGCCGCGCCGAAGAAGAGCGCAAGCAAGCCGAGAAAGCGCAACGCGAAGCAGCCGCCCGCGCGGAGGACGAGCGCCGGCGCGCGGAGAGGGCCCAACGTGGAGCGGCGAAGCGGACCGTTCCCGCAGACGAGTGGGAGGACGATCCCGCTCCGGACGAGCCGATCCCGGGGCTCGCCGACCGCATCCGGATCTATGCGGAGGGGTCACCGACTCCGCAGGACGAGCCGCCGCCGGGGACGTCTTCGGGCGAGACGGACGACGCGGCCTGACCGCCCGTCAGTCCTGCTGCATCGTGGCCCAGAGGCCATGGGCGTGGAGCCGCGAGACGTCGAGCTCGGCCTTCTCGCGTGTGCCCGACGATACGACCGCCTTGCCGTCGTTGTGGACCTGCAGCATCAGCCGCGTCGCCCGGGCCCGCGAGTACCCGAAGAGCTTCTGGAGGACGAGCGTCACGTAGGACATCAGGTTGATCGGGTCGTTCCACACGATCACGACCCAGGGACGATCGTGCTGCTCGACGACCTCGTCCTCGATCTCCTCGACGCCGAGCGGCGCCTCCGTCGAATGGGTGCTCACACGACCATTGTTGCGTGCCGTAGCGTTCCCGGGCGTGACCGACGGCACCGTGACCCGAGGATGAGGCGAGGCATCCGACCTGCGCGAGGCGGCGGGTTCCGCGTGCGCCTGCCGCGCGATGAGCGAGCCGTGCTCGCCGCGCTGCCGGGGCAGCTGCGGGACGCGCTCGCCGAGGACGAGCCGTCGGTCTACCGGCTGTTCCCGCCTGCGTTCCAGGACGACCCCGCCGCGAACCTCGAGTACCACGGGCTCGTGGGCGAGAGCCTGCTCGACGGCAAGCTCGAGGCGCTCCGCGAGCTCGAGCGCACGGCGCACGCCGAGCACCTCTCGGAGCCGGAGCTGGAGTGCTGGCTCGGCGCGATCGAGAGCCTCCGCCTCGTGCTCGGCACGCAGCTCGACGTGTCGGACGAGACCTACGCGAGGTTCGATCCGAGCGACGCCGGAGGCACCGCGGCTCGCCCTCTACCACTGGCTCTCGTGGCTCCAGGAGGAGGTCGTCCAGGCGCTCGCCGCGATGCTCGGGGAGGGAGGGCGGTAGGGAGCCACCGTCGTGCGGACACCGCGGATCCCTTCGCGGCGGCCCTCGTCGACGACGTGGAGCGCAGCGCCTGACTCCGACCCTCAGGCAGGATCCCTCCCATGTCGAAGCCGGACACCGATGGTCTTCATCCCCGCCTGGAACGAGGAGGCGAACCTGCCTGCGGTGATCGACGAGCTCCGCGCGGTGCTGCCGGAGGTGACGGTGCTCGTGGTCGACGACGGCTCGACCGACCGCACGGCCGAGGTCGCCCGGGAGCGTGGCGCCGAGGTGCTCTCGTTCGGCGAGAACCGAGGACTGCGCGACGGCATCGCAGCGGGCTACCGGAGCGCGCTCGAGGGCGGGTATGCGTTCTGCGGTCGCGTCGACGCGGACGGCCAGCACCCGGCCGCCGAGCTCGAGCGGCTCCTCCAGCTCGTCCGCTCCGGTGCATGCGACGTGGCGATCGGATCGCGGTTCGTCTCCGGCGAGGGGTATGCGCCGTACCGGTACGCCCCGAGCGGCGCGCGGCGGCTCGGAACCGCCGTCCTCAGGCGGGCGATGGGCGCCGCGCTCGGGCGCCCCTTCGGGGACGCGACGAGCGGGATGACCGCCGCGAATCGCGTCGGCGCTGCCGGCGCTCGCCGAGCCGTACGAGGCAGGCGCCCCCGAGGTCGAGGCGCTGCTCCGCCTCCACGACGCCGGACTCCGGGTCGAGGAGGTGCCGGTGGACATGCGCGAGCGCGCGAGCGGCGAGTCGAAGCTGCGTGGTCGGAAAGCGCTCGACGCTGGTCCTCACGGTGGCGGGGCTTCTCCTCACGTATCGCGTGCTCCGCCGTCGGCGGCATCCAACCGCGTGACGCGCGTCCTCGTCGTCCTCGGCTACTCGGACGGCTCGACCACGGGACTTCATCCCGTCTGCGCAGCGCGCCTCGACCATGCGGCGTCGATCTCGCTCCCCGACGACGTCGTCGTCCTCTCGGGGTGGGCGCGTGGTGGCCGGAGTCGATCGGAGGCGGAGCTGATGCGCGCGGCGTGGCGTGGCGCCGCCCGCGAGGTCGTGGTCGACCCCGATGCCCGGACGACCGTCGACAACGCGCTGAACGCCGTCGACGACATCGTACGGACACGGGCGAGGGAGGTCGTGGTGGTGACGTCGGCGTGGCATGCACCGCGGGCGAGAACAGCGTTCCGGTGGCTGCTCCGCGGCAGCGGCGTCGCCGTCCGCTCCAGCTCCCCCGTGGGACGCTCTGCGCGCGGCACCGCACGCGAGCTCGCCGTGTGGCCACTCCTCGTCGCACAGCTCGCGGCGTCCTCCCGCCGCTAGTGCAGCATCGACTTGAGCGTCACGAGCGCGAGCCCTCCAAGCCCCACCGCGAGCCCCCAGACCAGGCTGCGAGCGATCGAGAGGTGCGCCGCCCGGGCACCGAAGACCGCGTAGATCCCCAGCAGCGCGACACCGGTCCACATCGCTGCGTCCAGCGCTGCCTCCCGGGAGACGACGCCGAGGGCGCCGAGGACGATCCACAGCAGTCGGCAGCCGAGGAGAGCACGAGACCACCGAGCACCTCGCCCGCGATCACCGTCCGCTCCTCGCGAGTCGGCGTCCGCCGCAGCGTCAGCGTCGCTCCGATGAAGGCCGCGTACAGCTCGGCGAACGCGACGCCCATCAGGGTGAGCACGAGGTACGCCCCGATGCGATGGGTGGAGGTGGGGCCGGACTGGAGCGCCACGATGACGGAGAGGAGCACGACGAGGTCGTACACGGCGTGACGGGCTCGCTCGCCCTGCATCCGGGGGTCGAAGAGTGATCGCATGCGGTGGAGATCCTCGCAGGTTGCCGCGATGACACGCGCTCGACCATCGGCACGCCGCTCGCGGAGCGATGTTCGACGGCGCCACCTCCTGCCAGCATGGCGCCTCACCCGCTGCGCCGCGGTTCGGCGTCTGCGAGGATCCTGACCGACAAGTCAGGAGCTCAGGAGGAGAGCGATGGGACAACGTGACGCCGACGTCGTCGTCGTCGGAGCGGGCCTCGCCGGCCTGACCGCCGCGACGGAGCTCCGCGCGCCGGCCTCGAGGTGGTCGTGCTGGAGGCCCGTGAGCGGGTCGGGGGCCGAACGTTCAACACGACGATCGGCGGTCAGCCCAACGAGCTCGGCGGCCAGTGGATCGCCCCGTACCAGACCGAGGCGCACGCGCTCCTCACGCGACTCGGAATCGAGCTCTTCCCGAGCTATCGGGAAGGCAGTCACGTCTACCTCGACGCCGCGGGCGAGCGGCGGCTGTACGTCGGCCACGACGCGCCGCTCGGGTCGGCAGCAGAGGAGCCGCCTACGCGGCGGCGGACGCGAAGCTCGACGCCCTCGCGAAGATGCTCGACCCGGAGGCGCCGTGGGCCCACCCGCGCGCAGCGGAGCTCGATGCGATCCCCTTCGAGACCTGGCTGCGAGCCGAGGTCGACGACGACCTCGCGCGCGACCTGCTGCGGTCGTGGATGGCAGGGGGGTTCATGACGAAGCCGGCGACGACGTTCTCGCTGCTCGGGGCGCTCTGGGTGCTCGCCGGGGCAGGTGGCACGTACGAGCTGTTCGAGCCCGAGCAGTGCCTCGCCTACCGGGTCGTGGGCGGCTCGCAGGTGATCTCGGAGCGACTCGCGGAGAGCCTCGGCGAGCGCGTGCTCCTCGGGCACCCGGTGCGCGACGTCCGCCACGGCCCGGACGGCGTCGCGGTCGCAGCCGGGACACGACGGTGACGGCGCGACACGCAGTCGTCGCGATCGCCGCCCAACCTCATCGGCGCCATCCGCTTCTCGCCCTCCCTCCCCTCGTGGCGGCTGCGCCTCGAGGAGGGCGTCTCAGCCAGGGCCACGTGATCAAGGTCCTCGCGGTCTACGAGGAGCCGTTCTGGCGGGCCGAAGGCCTCTCGGGCCAGGGGTTCACGCCGTACCGGCTCGTGCGCGAGATCTACGACAACTCGCCGCCGTCGGGCTCACCCGGCGTCCTCGTCACGTTCCTCGCGGGCGAGAACGCCGACACGGCGGGCCGCTGGACGCCGCGAGCGAGCGACGCGACGCGGTGCTGTCGGGGTTCGCCGCGTTCCTCGGTCCGAAGGCGCGGGACGCGGTCGACGTGATCGAGCTCGACTGGTCGGCGGAGGAGTGGACGCGGGGCGCCTACTCGGCGACGTTCGGCGTCGGTGGCCTCTCGCGCTTCGGACCCGACCTGCGCGCTCCGCTCGGGAGATCTCCACTGGGCGTGCACGGACATCGCGGGCGTCGGCAACATGCACATGGAAGGGGCGATCCGCTCGGGGCAGGACGCAGCCCGCGCGATCCTCCGGAGGTAGACGGCACGAGGGCGCTACGGTGCTCCGGTGGGCAGCATCCTCGCCGCGACCGCCCCCGGCGACCTCTGGACCGCATGGTCGCCGGACCCGATCGCCCTGACGGGCGCCGTCGTCGCGATCGCGTTCTTCCTCCACGGGTGGCGACGTCTCCACCGTCGACGCCCGGAGCTCGCACCGGTCACGCGGATCCCTCTCTTCGTCGGTGGCGTCGTGCTCGTGCTGATCGGGCTGCTCTCGCCCCTCGACGCGATCGCCGAGGAGTACCTGCAGTCCGCGCACATGCTCCAGCACGTGCTCGTCGCCGACGCCGGCATCGCGCTGACGCTCGTCGCGGTGCGTGGGCCGCTCGCGTTCTTCTTCCTGCCGCGCGACCTCCTGATCCCGCTCTGCCCGGATGCACCGGCTGCGCGGGTTGCTCGGCTTCCTCCTGCGGCCACGCGTTGCCATCCCGCTCTGGCTCGTACGTGCTCCTGGTCTGGCACGTGCCCCGCCGCGTACGAGGCGGCGCTTCGCAACCCGCTGGTGCATCGGCTCGAGCACCTCTCGTTCGTCGTCGTGGGGCTGCTCGTGTGGACGCTGATCGTCGATCCCACCCGGCAGGGTCGGCTCACCGTCGGGGAGCGGATCGGCGTCGTCGCGCTGCTGTTCTGGGCCGGGCAGCTGCTGGCATACGTGATGGTCTTCAGCGCGAGCCCGTTCTACGAGACCTACGTCGACGCGCCACGGCGCCTGTTCGGGCTGTCGGCGGTGACCGACCAGAAGCTCGCCGGCGTGGTGATGATGGTCGAGCAGGCGCTCACGCTCGGGATCGCGTTCGCGCTCCTCGTCGGGCTCAACCGGCGCGAGGGCGAGCGCCCGACGACGCCGGAGACGCCGTCCGAACCCGGGCCGACCGCCTGACGTGCCCTCTCCCTGGCAGCCGAGCTTCGAGCCGCGCGTTCGTGGCGCTGGCAGCGGTCGCGGTCGTGCTCTACGTGCGGGCCTGGCGCGCCGAGCCCGGCCGAGCGGTGGCGACCGTGCGTGCTTCGACGCGGGCCTCGCTCTGTCGTCGTCGCGCTCAACTCCCCGCTCGGGACGATCGCGATCGAGTACCTCGTGCTCTTCCACCTGCTGCAGAACGTGATGATCAGCGACTGGGCGCCGCCGCTCCTCCTGATCGGTCTCACCCTCGCGATGCGCGACACGCTCGTCGCGCGCGGAGGCGCGCCGCTCGCGCGGCTCGTGCGACCGCAGGTGGCGCTCCCGGTGTGGGTCGTCGGCTGGTACGCCGTCCACCTCGGGGCGGTCTACGACGCGGCCGTGCGCAACCCCTGCTCCTGGCGCTCGAGCACGCGTTTCTCATCGCGATCGGGCTCGTCTTCTGGTGGCCCGTGCTCGTCGACGCGCCCAGCGCTCCGTGCTCCACCGTCGGACGACTCGCCTACGTGTTCGCGGCGTTCGTCCTCTCCGCGTTCCTCGGGCTCGGCCCTGACGTTCGCGCCACCCGTCTACGACGCCTACGAGAGCCTGCCCGTTCGACTCTGGGGGATCTCGGCCGAGCCAGGATCAGAACCTCGGCGGCATCCTGATGTCGACCGAGCAGGCCCTGGTGTTCGGCGTCGCGATCGTCTGGCTGCTGCTGCGCCTCTTCCGCGAGGAGGCCGAGGCGGAGGAGCGCCTGGCCGAGCAGCAGCGGGCAGCCGGCCTGCGCGAGCACTGAGCCGCTGCCGCCTCGCCGCGGGGCTGGCCGGCGCGAAACCGCGTTACACTCCGGACCAGACCACCCGATCACCAACGCGACCCAAACGGGGGCTCCCGGCGTGGCGCGGATCGACGCCCGCGAGCTGCGACACAAGCATCGGCGCCGTGGCGCGTGACTCCGGAACGACCGGCGAGCACCCCGATCCGAGCCGAGGAGCCGAGCCGTGGCACTCCGTCGCAAGGCACAGCAGATGCAGGAGCCCGCGGAGGACGCCTCGGCGCCGTACGACGCGGTGTGGGGCGTGCCCCGCCGGTTCAACGCGGTGCACGACATCGTCGACGCGGGCACGCGCAGATCCGGACGACGCGACCGCGCTCGTGCACGTGTCCGCGGACGGGACGCTCGACCGTCTCCACCTTCCTCGACGTCGTCCGCGACACCACGCGCTGGTCGCGGCTCCTCCTGGCGAACGCCGTCGAACCGGGAGACCGCGTGCTGGTCGCGCTCGAGCCGGGCGCGGTCTGGGCCGCGGCGATCCTCGGCGCGATGCGGATCGGCGCGATGCCCGTGCCGATCGGCGCAGGCGCTACGACCTCGACGGGCTCGTCACCCGGCTGAGCTCGTCGAGCCGACGATGCTGGTCGTCGATCGTCCGCGGCGCCGAGTCCGGCGACGAGGGCACCGCAGCGGCTGCCGCGCAGGAGCTGCAGCGTGATCGCCGTCGACGAGACGCAGGCCAGCTGGTCCGCCCGGGCTCGCCGACCCCGCCACGCGAGACCGCCGCCGACGAGCCTGCGCTGATCCTCTTCACGCGCGGCCGGTCGACCGGCGCGCCGCGTCCCGTCTCCACGCCCACGCGGCGGTCTTCGCCGCCGGGCGGATCGCTGCACGAGTGGCTCGGCGTCGAGCGTCGGCGACGTCGTCTGGTGCGATGCGCCCGGCGGGTCCGCGACCGGCGCTCTGGCACGGCCTGTTCGGGCCCTGGCAGCTCGGCGCCACCGTGCTCTTCGTCGATCCGACCGTCCCGGACGCACGAGAAGGGACGTCGCTCGAGCGGTTCCCGCCCACCGTGATGTTCACCCCCCGTCACGGCTCGCAGCGCTGCTCGACCTTCGCGACGAGCACGGAGCTCTCGACTCGACGCGCCTGCGCTCCGCCGGCTCGACCGACGACCGCCTCGACCAGGGCCTCGCCGCACAGGTTCGCGAGCCGACCGGGGTGGCCGTCGCGAACGGCTCTCGACGACCGAGACGGGCGTCCTCGTGCTAGACGCAGCCTCGCGGACCGAGCCCCCCGGCTCCATCGGCGCGCCGCTCGACGGCCTGATCGTCTCGCCGGTCGACGGCGAGGGATCCGGGTCGTCCGCGACGGGGTCGTCGGCGATGTCGCGGTCTTCGGCCGCCCGCCGTCGCTCTGCCTCGGCTACTGGGACGGCGGGCCCGCCGGAGCCGGCGCCGGGCGGCGAGTGGTGGACGCTCACCGACGACAGCGCCTCGTTCGACCAGTCTGGCCGGCTCTGGCTCGAGCCGACGACGCCGCCCCGGCGCGCAGGGCGAACCGCGGCCTCGGTCGACGAGCAGCCGCTCCGGGCGTCCGTCGCACGGCTGACCAGAGCCGCACGGCGTCGCGAGCGCCTCACGTCCGCCCGGCCGGAGCCGCGTGAGCCGCGGCCGGCGTCAGCGCAAGCGACGCCCAGGGCTCCTCGGTCGAGACGTCGACCGCCGCATAGCCGTCCCCCTCGACCGCCGGCGAGAGGATCGCCAGGATCCGTGCGGGCTCTGCCGTGTCGTTGAACGTCGCGTGCACGACGTCGGCGCCGATCACGACGGCGTCCCCCGGCCGCAGCATCGCCTTCTCACCCTCGACCCACTGCTCGACCGCTCCCGTCGAGCACGTAGATGACCTCCTCCTGTCCGGGGTGGTAGTGGAACGCATGGCACTTGCCCGGGAGGAACGTCGCCTCGATCGTGACGATCCCGCGGAGCCCGTCGCGGGGCCCGCTCATCTGCGCGAACACGCCCCAGTCGTGCTGGACGCGCTCGATCCCCTCGGCCGGTCTGAACCCGTTCATGCTGCTCTCCATCTCGATCGACTTGAACCGCTTCATGTTCTCCGTCATCGCGACCTCCGTGGGCAGCCGCTCCATCGAGGAGGCGCCGAAGAAGCCGACGATCCCCTCGGTGTTGGCGATCACGTAGGCGGCGTCGTCGGGCTCCGCGATCGGGCCTCCGTGGCAGAGGACGAGGATCTCAGGGTTCACCCGCCTGGCGACGTCGTGCATCTCCTGGATCAGCGGCACGCAGTCGGCGAGGGTCTTCGCCGTGTCGGCCCCGATCGAGCCGCCTGTCGTGAGGCCCATGTGCGGCACGAGGACGTCGGCGCCCGCCTCGGCCATCGCCTTCGCCTCGTCCGCCGTGAACACGTACGGACACGTGAGCAGATCCTTCTCGTGGGCGGTGCGGATCATGTCCACCTCGAGGCCGTAGCCCATCCCCGTCTCCTCGAGGTTGGTGCGGATCGTCCCGTCGAAGAGCCCGACGGTCGGGAAGTTCTGCACGCCGCTGAAGCCGATCCGCTGCAGCTCGTCGAGGAAGACGTCCATCAGCCGGAACGGATCGGTGCCGCACACGCCCGCGAGCACGGGGGTGTGCTGCACGATCGGCAGGACCTCGCGCGCCATGTCGACGACGATCGCGTTGGCGTCGCCGTAGGGCAGCAGCCCCGAGAGCGACCCGCGACCCGCCATCCGGTAGCGACCGGAGTTGTAGATGATGATCAGATCGGTGCCGCCCGCCTCGGCGCACTTCGCCGAGAGGCCCGTGCCGGCGCCCGCGCCGATGATGGGCGCGCCCGCGGCGACCTGCGCGCGCAGCCGTTCGAGTGCCTCCTGCCTGGTCATCGTGCCTCCTTCATCAGCTCGTGGAGCCTGTCGGCCATCGCCAGCGCGAACGACGGGTCGTTGACGTCGGTGTCGAGCTCGTGGACGACGACCCTCGCCGGGTCGAGCGACGCACGGAGCGTGTCGATCAACGCCGCGTCCGCCTCGGGATCGTGGAAGACCTGGCCCTCGACCGCGATCATCGACACCCCCCGCAAGGGCACGAACAGCTCGGTCGGGCCGGTCGCGGCGTTGAGCTTGCGAGCGATGATCTCCGCGATCTGACGGCACTCCTCCGGGGTCGTCCGCATCAGCGTGATCGTCGCGTTGTGGACGTAGAGGTTCCGGTCGCGGATAGCGCTCGGGCACCGTCTCCATCGGCCCGAAGTTGACCATGTCGAGCGCGCCCAGCGACACGACCTGCGGAATCCCGAGACGTCCCGCGGTCTCGAGCCGCTCCGGAACCGCCGCGAGCACCCCGCCCGCGACCAGGTCGCAGAACTCGGTCGTGGTCACGTCGAGCGACCCCGCGATGTACCCGGCACCGATCGCCGCCTCCAGCGAGCCACCGCCGGCACCCGTCTGATGGAAGACCAGCACCTCATACCCGAGCTCCTCGAGACGCTCACGCGCCACGGTCACGCACGGCGTCGTCACACCGAACATCGAGGCGACGACGAGCGGCCGCTCCTCACCGAGCACCGGCACCTCGCACGCCGGCCATGCCCGGCCAGCGCTGCGGCCGCGTTGCACATGATCTGCGCCGACAGCCGGTTGACGCCGGCGATGTCGACGACCGAGTACATCATCGTCACGTCCACCGACCCGACATACGGGCTCGTGTCGCCCGACGCGACGGTCGAGACCATCAGCTTGGGCACCCCGATCGGCAGGGCGCGCATCGCAGTCGTCGCGATCGCCGACCCGCCCGAGCCACCCAGGCCGCCGATCGCGTCCAGACGACCCTCCGCATGGAGCCGAAGCGCGACCGCGGCCGCGCCACGCGACATCGTCTCCACCGCCGCGCCACGGTCACCCGCGGCCGCAAGCGCCGCGACGTCCGCACCGACCGCCGCCGCGACCTCCTCCCGTGGAACATCGGGTGCGGTGAGCGGCTCGCCGACGATGCCGGCATCGACCAGCACGACGTCGACGCCGTGCTCGCGGATCCGGTCGGCGAGATACGCGTACTCCCGCCCCTTCGTGTCGAGCGTGCCGACGAGAACGACGGTGGGCACGTCAGGTCTCCTTTCGCTGGTTCGTCCGCAGCGGGCCTGTGCCGGACGGGATCTCCTTGCCGAAGCCTACGCCGACTCGGCGAGCGGCTCGACGCCGAGGAAGCGGCGCTGGGCATCGGGGTCGCTAGACGAGGGCCGCCGAGGTCGTCTCGGTCGCGATGCGCCCGGCGACCATGACGAGCTGGCGCTCCGCGACGGACGTCGCGACGCCGAGGTTCTGCTCGACGAGCAGGACCGCCATGCCCTCCTCGACGAGGTGCTTGCAGGTCGTGACCATCCCCTCGACGATCGTCGGGCGCGAGCCCTTCGGAGGGCTCGTCCATGATCAGCAGCTCGGGGTTCCCGAGGAGCGCGCGTCCGATCGCGAGCATCTGCTGCTCTCCGCCGGAGAGCTGCGTGCCGCCGTTGCGCTTGCGCTCGGCAAGGCGGGGGAACAGGTCGTAGACCGCCTGTGGCGTCCACCGCTTGCCGCGGGTGCCGCGCGCGAGCATCTTCAGGTGCTCGTCGACCGAGAGCGACGCGAACAGGCGTCGCCCCTGGGGGACGTACCCGATCCCCAGCCCCGCGATCTTGTAGGAGGGCTTCCCGAGGAGCTCGACGCCCTTGAAGCGAATCGAGCCGGTCGCCCGGGGCATCATCCCCATGATCGCCTGGCACAGCGTCGTCTTGCCCATGCCGTTGCGGCCGATCACGGCGACGCCTTCCTCCTGCATCAGGAGGTCGACGCCCTCGAGGATCTGCGCCTGGCCGTAGTACGCGTCGAGGCCCTCGATCTCGAGCAGTGCCGTCATTCGTAGTGCCCCGAGCCGAGGTAGAGGTCGTGGACGAGCTGGTTGGCGCGGATCTCGGCCGGCGTCCCCTCGACGATCTTGTGCCCGTCGTGCATCATCGTCACGAACTCGGCGACGTTCAGCGCGACGTCCATGTCGTGCTCGATCAGGACCAGCGTGACGTCGCGCGGGATCGCGACCAGGAGCTCCGTCGAGCCGCTCGCGCTCGCCTCGCGAGAGGCCCGAGGCAGGCTCGTCGAGCATGATCACCTTGGGATCGGTGACCTGCGCCATCGCGACCTCGAGCTGCCGCTGCTCGCCGTGCGAGAGCGAGCCGACGAGCGTGTCGAGCTCGCCTCCGAGCGCGACCTGCTCGGCCGCATGCCGCGCCCGCTCGCGCAGCTCGACGTCCTTCGAGCGGAAGATCCGATAGCGGCCGCCGCGCTTGCCGCGCAACGCGAGGTAGAGGTTGTCGGCGACCGTGATCCCGAGGAAGAGGCGGGACTTCTGGTAGCTGCGCGAGAGCCCGAGCGTCGGGCGCGACGCGAGCCGGAAGATGCGTGACGTCGGTGCCGAGCACCTCGATCGTCCCGGTGCTCGGCGGGAAGTCTCCGGCGACGAGGTTGAAGAGCGTGGTCTTCCCGGCCCCGTTCGGGCCGAGGATCGCACGGCGCTCACCGTGCTGGACGTCGAGATCGACGTCCACGCACGGCCTGCACGCCGCCGAAGCGCCGGCCGACCCCCCGCAAGCGGAGGGCCGGCACGGCGTCGCGGCAGCGTCGGGGACGGGCGGCTGCCCGTCCCCGACGCCGGTTGCAGTTCCTGCCGTCACAGAGCTACTTGACGACCTGGTTGGTGATGACGCCGTTCTTGACGACCTTGAGCGATGTTCTGCCAGGGCAGTGACTTCTTCACGCAGGGTGGCTGCGTGCGCCCGGGCGGCGGGCTCGACTTCTTGAAGAGCCCGCCGAACGACTGGTCGACGTTCGGGGCGAACGCCACCACGACCGTCCCGATGCCGTTCGCGCCCTTCGCGACCTGCAGCGGGTACTGGTCCTGGATCGCCTGCCGGTTCGAGTCGAGCTTCAGGACGCCGCTGTTGGAGACCTGGTAGCCCGGCTTGATCGAGCGCGGCATCGCCTTCTGGAGCGCCGCTCCGACCTGGCCGCCCGACTTCTGGAGGCCCTGGATGAAGCCCCAGGCGGCGTTGTAGTAGTTGTAGACGAAGCCGTCGGCGTAGTTGCCGCCGTTCAGGCCCGGGTAGTGCTTGGCGACGACGGCCTCGTACCCCTTCGCCTGCTTCGTCTTCAGGCCCGGGCCGGTGCCGAAGCCGCCGACGTACGAGCCGACGACCTTCGGGGCGACGACCTTGTCAGCGCCCAGGAACGCGAAGAACAGGTTCCCGATGTGCTGGCTCGGCTTGAGCGGCCCGTAGGTCTGCTCGAACGCGGTCAGGCTCGCTGCCGTCCCGGTGCCGCCGACGACCCAGAAGTACCCGTCGACCTGGTCGGGCGCGGGCAGCTGCTGGACGTACGACGAGTAGTCCGTCGTGTTGAGCGGCGGGTACACCCGCTTCGTGATCTTGCCGCCGATCGCGCAGAAGTCGGCGATGAGGCCGGCGGCGGACGTCCAGCCGAAGCTGTAGTCGTCCATGATGATCGCGGCCTTGCGCCACTTCAGCTTCTTGTACGCGATCACGCCGGTGCCGGCGTTCCACTGCGCGCCGTCGCCGTGGTAGCGGAACACGTTCGGCTGGGCGAGCTGCAGGGTCGGATCCTGCGAGCCGGCCGTGCCGATCACGAACGTCTTCGTCGGATGCGTCTTCGCGTAGCGCGCGGCGTAGACCGCCTCGTCACCCGACAGCGGGCCGATCATGACGTCCGCCTTGAGCTGCTCCATCAGGCGGCGCGTCTCCTTGACCATCGTCGGCACCGTGTCGTCGCCGCAGCCGTAGCCGACGATCTGACGTTCGTGTTCGCCGACCTTGATGCCGGTCATGCCGGCCGACGGCTTCTTCGGGTTCTTCACCTTGCCGCCCGCGTACTGCGCGAACGCAGCCTGCGCGCCGCCGATGTCCGGCTCGTAGCCGAAGCCGAACGCTCCCTTGCAGTCGGTCATGATCGCGACCTTGACCTCCGTGGCGCTCGACGCCGCGAACGACGTCGAGACGACAACGGAAGCGGCGATCAGCGAGCACGCCGAGCGGGAGAGCGAGCTTCCATCGCCGCGTGAGACGGCTCATACGCTTTCTCCTCCTTGGTCGTGGTGGATCCTCGTGACTGACGATCTGTGACGTGCGTGACACGTGCGACCGCTCCTCCTTTCGGTCAGGCCTGCTGGCTGACGGGCTCGCCGCCACCGGTGCGTCGGGGCCGGTCCGGCGACCGGCGCGCAAGACTCCACGCGCGGTCCCAGAGGCCCATCAGCCCGTCGGGCGAGACGATGACGATGAGCAGGAAGATGACGCCGATGATCGTGTTGAAGCTGCCGCCGATCCGGACGGTGTCGAGCAGCGTCGGTGAGCCAGCTGTCGCGGATGTAGTTGTTGATGACGATGAACGCGAGCGCGCCGACCCAGGCGCCTTCGACCCGGCCGAGCCCACCGATCACCGCGACGATCAGCAGGTCGATCGTCGCTCCGAGGCCGACGTCGCCGGGCGCGATCTGCCCCTGCCACCAGACGAGCAGGACTCCCGGCGAGCGAGGCGAGGAACGCCGACGAACCCGAACGCGAGCGTCCGGTGCACGGGCACGACGTAGCCGAGCGACGTCATCCGCACGTGCTCGTCGCGGATCCCCTGCAGCGAGATGCCCGAACGGGCGTCCGCACCATGTAGCGGATCAGCGCGTAGACGAACAGCGCGACGAGCAGCGCGATGTAGTAGAGCCGGTAGCGGTCGTTGACCATGTCGCCGATGAAGCCGGGCGTGTAGCGGTTGATGCCGCCGATCCCGGAGAAGCCGGAGACGACCGTCACCTGGCCGACGAAGTAGAACGTGATCACCGAGAACGTCAGCGTGATCATCAGGAAGTAGATCCCGAAGCTGCGGGAGGCGACCGCGCCGAAGACGATGCCGAGCAGCGTCGTGCCGATGATCGCGAGGACGAGCGAGAGCGTCGGGTCCCAGCCGAGCGTGAGCCCCTTGGACTCGCCGCCGGCCCCGCCGACGGTGACCATGTTCCCGATCATGAAGCCGGCCGAGCCCATCAGCGCGGTCTGCGCGAGCGAGATCATGCCCGCCGTAGGCGGCGAGGAAGATCAGGCTCGCCGCGGCGATCCCGACGATGAACGACCTGCGTGAGGATCGCGTCGACCCAGTAGTCGTTGAAGATCAGCGGGCCGAGCGCGACGAGCGACGAGCACGACGACCGCGATCGCGCGCTCGACGGTGCGCTTGGGATCCGCTCGTCATGCCGTCCTTCCCGAACAGCCCCTGCGGCCGGAAGGCGAGCACCAGCGCGAGCAGGACGAAGGTGACGACGATCGAGTACTGCGTGCAGCAGTTGTTGCCCGTCGTCGGCAGGTAGACGGCGGAGAAGGCGAAGACGAGGCCGTAGAGCAGCGAGCCCGCCGCCGCGCCGAGCAGCGAGCCCATCCCGCCGATGATCACGACGACCAGCGAGTTGAGCAGCCACTGACCGTCCTGCCCCGCCGCGACGGCGCCCTGCGACGCGCCGACGACGCCGCCGAAGGCCGCGAGGGCCGAGCCCACGACGAAGGCGATCGCGAACGTGCAGCTGGATGTTGACTCCGAGCGCCGAGGTCATCTGCTGGTCGTCGACCCCGGCGCGGATCACCATCCCCGTCCGCGTCCGGTAGAGCCAGAGCCCAGAGCGCCACCCGACCGCGAGCGCCCAGGAAGAGGACGATCAGACGCGCGAGCGAGTAGTCGATCCCGAGGAGCGGCAGCTCGACGAGCCGGTTCGTCCAGCCCGGCCAGGTGACGCTCGACCGCGATCCCGTCGTTGAAGTGCGCGATCACCTGGTCGGCGATGATCACGGAGATCGCGATCGTGATCAGCGCCTGTCGGAGCTCCTGGCCCTGGTTCCAGCGGAGGAAGACCTGCTGGACGACGAGGCCGACGACGGCGATCGACGCGCACGCGACGAGGGCCGGGAAGCACCCACTCCCAGGTCGTCACGTCGACCTCCGTGCCCAGGATCGAGTAGCCCTCCCCGGTCATCTCCTGCTGCACCTCGTAGGCGATGTAGCCGCCGAGGAGGTAGAAGGAGCCGTGGGCCATGTTCACGACCCGCATCAGCCCGAAGATCAGCGAGAAGCCGCTCGCGACGATGAACAGCAGCCCGGCGGCGGTCAGCCCGTTCAGGAGCGTGCGCGATGAAGCTCTCCCAGTCGTCGAGCGCCGAGCCGAAGTTCGTCGTCCGCCAGTTGCCGCCGAACTCGGGCGTCGGCTCGGCCAGCACGAGGACGTAGAGGAGCGGCGAACGCGATCCCGCCGAAGAGGAGAGATGCTCGCCCCGAGCGTCACCCAGCGCTGCGCGGAGCCAGCCATCAGCGGCCCCGGCAGAGCGTGGTCGGGTACCCGTCGACGTCGACGTGTGCTGGATCCATCCGCAAGACGTGACGAACCTACCAACCCGGAAGCGTCGGATTCAATCCCAAACTCTCGATAATCGATTCTTCGTGCAAGGGCACGAACCGGATCGGCGCTGCCTTCCGGCGCCGCGATCGTCTAGCCTCGACCCTGACGGCCCTCGAGACGCTAGGAGCAGCCATGACAGACGACCCGCGTGGTGATCCCGTACGAGTCGATGGATCCACTCGCGATCGGCGCGACCGACGACGAGTCGAAGAAGCACCGCGACACGCTCGAGGTGGAGATCCCCACCGCCAACCTGATCGCCGACGTCCGCCCCGTCGAGCCGCCGCCGGTGCGCGACACGACCGCCGCGGCGCACGCGGCGCTCGCCTCGCCCGTCGACGGCCCGACGTTCGCGGAGCTGCTCACCGGGAAGGCGAGCGTCGCGGTCGTGATCGACAACCAGTTCAGGCCGACCCCCTCGTCGAAGCTGCTGCCGGCGGTGTTCGACGCGATCGAGGCCGCAGGAGTCGGCGACGTCCGCGTGTGCTGCGCGAACGGCAAGGTCTTCCCGATGTCGGAGTCCGACACCGAGCAGAAGGTCGGCAGCGGAGAACCTCGCGCGGATGGAGCGCAACGGCTGGTCGTTCCGCCAGAACGACCCGCAGAACGCGGAGCCTACGCGTTCGTCGGCGTCTCGTCGGGCGGCACGCCGGTCTGGCTGCTGAACGAGGTCGCCTCGGCCGACCTGAAGATCACGATCGGCCAGGCGCAGGCGAACCACTGGGGCGCCGGGGGCGGCGGCAAGCTGATCCTCCCGGGCGTCGTCTCCGACGAGACGATCGAGTCGAACCACTGCGCCTTCGTCACCTCGCCGCAGACCCACTACGGCGCGTACTGCGGCCCGATGCGCTCGGACATCGACGAGGTCGCGACGATGTGCGGGCTCGACTGCACGATGAACGTGCTGCTCGACACGCACGGCCGCGTGGTCGACGTGATCTTCGGCTCGCACCCCGAGGCTCACCGCGAGGCGATCCGCCGCTTCAACGCGATCTACGCGTACGACTCGTTCGTGCCGGAGCACGGGCAGGCCGACATCGCGATCTGCGGCGTGTTCGCCCCGACCGACCACCTGTTCTTCCACACGGGCTGGGGCTGCATGTCCGCCGATCTCGTCGTCAAGGACGGCGGCACGCTGATCTACTGCTCCCCCTCGCCGGGCGTCTCGACCGCGATCGGGGACTTCCCCGGGCTCGCGCTGATGGACCTGATGAAGCCGTACATGCCGCCGACGCCCGAGAGCTACCAGCGGGTGCTGCGCGACATCCACGCCCGCGCGATCCAGATGTGGGCGGGCTGCATCTGGGTTCCGATCTACGAGGTGATGACGCGCAAGCAGCTGACGATCGTGACCCTCGAGGAGAACCTCGGGATGGCGGCGGAGATCGGCCTCGAGGCGACGACGTCGCTCGACGGCGCGCTCGCGGCGGCGTTCGAGCGTCACGGGGCCGACGCGAAGGTCGCCGTCCTCCCGTTCGCCCGCTACCAGCTGCCGCGCAACGCGGTGCGGATGGACGGGTCGGAGGCGCACGTCTTCGAGCACGCGGGACGGTGAGATGCCGCCGACCGCGGTCCGCGGTCGATCCCCGGCCTGGCTCGCGCCGTGGGACGTCGCCCGGCGACGTCCCACAGGCCGAGATGCAGAGGCTCGACGACGATCCTCGAGATCCTGCGGATGTTCCCCGACGGGCGAGCGGCGAGGCTGATGTCCGCGATCCACTTCCCCTGCGCCCACTGCGGCGGCGCCGTGCGCGAGCCGCTCACCCTCGCCGCGCGACGCCATCGACGCGACCCCCGCGCCGTCCTCGACGCGTTTCGCGCGCTGGCGCGAGGGCTACCCCGACGACGAGACCGTCCGGCGCGCCGCCGAGCGTCGCCCCGACGTGTGGGCACGGCGGGCGTAGCATGCGGCCGATGAGCGCCGGGACGGACGCGGGCGTGACGACGGCCGCGACGCAGGGCTGGGTCGGCCGACCGATGCAGCGGGTCGAGGACGGCGCGCTGCTGCGGGGCCAGGGCCGCTTCCTCGACGACCTCTCGCCCGTCCCGGGCGCCTGCCACGCGGCGATCGTCCGCTCGCAGCTGGCCCACGCTCGGATCGCGCTCGATCCGAGCGCCGCGCTCGCCCACGCCGGGCGTGATCGGCGTCCTCACCGGCGCCGACGTGCGGGAGCTCTCTCGGCCCTTCCCCGCCGGGATCGACACGGGCGTGCCGCAGTACGCGGCCGCGATCGACGTGGCTCGCTACGTCGGCGAGCCGCTCGCGGTGGTCGTCGCCCGCGACCGCTACGTGGCGGAGGACGCGGCGGAGCTCGTGGAGGTCGACTACGACCCGCTCGACGCCGGTCGTCGATCCGCTCGAGGGCCTGGCCGCGTGCGTTCACGACCGCTCGTTCCGCTACGGCGACGTCGACGCGGCGCTCGCCGCGGCCGACCTCGTGGTGCGCGAGCGGTTCCGCTTCCCCCGCTTCTCGTGCACGCCGGTCGAGTGCTACGCCGTCGTCGCGGACTGGGATCCGTCGCTCGGGCAGCTCACGGCCTGGTCGAACTTCCAGGGCCCGTTCACGCTCCACGGCGTCGCCGCAGCCGCGCTCGGGCTGCGCGGGAACCAGCTGCGGCTGATCACGCCGCTCGGACTCGGGGGGCTCGTTCGGGATCAAGTCGTCGGTCTTCGCGTACGTCGTGCTGCTCGGGCTCGCCGCCCGCAAGCTCGGCGTGCCCGTCCGCTGGACGGAGGACCGGATCGAGCACCTCACCGGAAGCGCCGCGGCGACGGGTCGCGTGACCGACGTCGAGGCGGGCTTCACGGCGGACGGCGAGCTGATCGCGCTGCGCTACGACGCGGTCGAGGACGTCGGCGCCTACGTGCGGGCGCCGGAGCCGGCGACGCTCTACCGGATGCACGGCTCGCTCTCCGGCGCCTACCGGGTGCGGAACGTCGCCGTGCGCAACCGGGTCGTGCTCACGAACACGCTGCCCTCGGGGCTGAACCGTGGGTTCGGCGGGCCGCAGCTCTACTTCGGGCTCGAGCGCACGATGGCGATCGCTGCGCGCCGCCTCGGCCTCGACCCGGCCGAGCTCGCGCGCCGCAACCTCGTTCCGGCCGAGGCGATGCCGTACCGGACCCCGTCCGGCGGGCTCTACGACTCCGGCGACTACGAGCGACTGCCTCGACCACGCCCTCGAGCTCGCCCGCTGGGACGAGCGCCGCGCAGAGGCGGAGCAGGCACGGGCGGAGGGCCGTCTCGTCGGGGTCGGCCTCGCGTGCGTGGTCGAGCCCTCGATCTCGAACATGGGCTACATCACCCTCGCGCAGACGCCCGACGAGCGCGAGGCGGCCGCTCCCGAAGTCGGGCAACGCCGAGGGCGCGTCCGTCACCATCGATCCGGCGGGCGGGATCCACGTCCGCGTCGGCACCGCACCGCAGGGCCAGGGCCACCGCACGGTGTGCGCCCAGGTCGTCGCGGACGCGCTCGGCTGCGATCCGGCGGACGTCGAGGTGCTCGCCGCGATGGACACCGCCTCGATGCCGTGGACGGTCGCCTCGGGCTCGTACTCGTCGCGGTTCTCCGGGGTCACGGTCGGCGCGGTTCAGAAGGCGGCGCTGCAGGCTCCGCGCGAAGGTCGATGCGATCCGGGCGCACCTCGGCGACGCCGACCTGCCGCTCCGCCGCGTCGCCGGCGCGGCGCACTGGAACCCGGAGTCGCTTCCCGAGGGGATGGAGCCGGGGCTCGCCGCCGTCGCGCTACTGGGCGGCGCCGAACCTCGATCCACCCGACCACGACGACCGCGTCGCCTCCTCGGCCGCCCACGGGTTCGTCGTCGACGTGTGCGTCGTCGAGGTCGACCGGGCGACCGGTGCCGTGGAGGTGCTCGACTACGTCACCGTCCACGATGCCGGCGTGCTCCTCAACCCGCTGCTCGCCGACGGCCAGGTGCTCGGCGGCTTCGCGCACGGCGCCGCGCGTCGCGCTCCACGAGCGGCACGGCTGGGACGAGTGGGGCAACCCGCTGACCGCGTCGTTCGTGGACTACCTCGCTCCGACCGCGCCCGACGTGCCGCGCATCCGCATCGGCCACCGCGCGACGCCGTCGCCCTTCACGCGCGCTCGGCGCGAAGGGGATCGGCGAGGGGAGCACGATGAGCGCGCCGTGCGCGATCGCGAACGCGGTCGCCGACGCGATCGGACGTGACGACGTCGAGCTGCCGCTGACGCCGCCGCGGGTCTGGGCGCTGCTCGACGGGCAGAGCGCGAGGGCGAGGGCGACGGCGTGAAGCCCGTCGCCGTTCGACTACGTCGCGGCCCGGTCGGTCGACGAGGCGCTCGCGGCGCTCGCCGCGGGCGGAGACGACGCGAAGCCGATCGCTGGCGGCCAGTCGCTCGTGCCGGCGCTCAACCTGCGCATCGTCCGGCCGACGCTCCTCGTCGACCTCGAGCGCGCCGGCCTCGACCAGGTGACCGTCAACGGCTGCCTGCGCGTCGGCGCCACCGTGCGCCAGGCTGCGCTCGGCCGGCACGGCGACGCCCATCCGCTCGTCCTCCAGGCGCTCCCTTTCGTCGGGCACGTCGGCACGCGCAACCGTGGCACCGTCGGCGGCTCGATCGCGCACGCGGACGGCGCGGCCGAGCTGCCGCTCTGCCTCTGCGCGCTCGAGGGGAGCGGTCGAGGCGGCGGGGCCGGCCGGCTCGCGCACGATCGACGCGCCGACGAGCTCTTCGTGACGCACTACACGACGACGCTCGCGCCCGGCGAGCTCGTCACGGCCGTCGTCTGGCCGCCGCCCGCGAAGGGCGAGCGCGCCGCGTTCGAGGAGCTCGCCCTGCGCGCCGGCGACTACGGCCTCTCGATGGTCGCGGTCGTGGTCGTGCGCGCTCGACGGCAGGCGTGATCGAGCGGGCACGCGTCGCCGTCGGCGCCGTCGTCGACCGACCGACGCGCCTCGCCGAGGTCGAAGCGCTGCTCGTCGGGAGCGTCGAGGCGAGAGGCCGCGGCCGACGCCGGCGCGCTCGCCGCAGCGGCTCGTCGAGCCGCACGGCTCGCTTCCACGCCTCCGCCCGGTACCTCCGCGCCGCTCACGGGCGTGCTCGTCGAGCGGGCGCTCCGGAGGACGGCGTGATCGAGATCGCGCTCACCGTCAACGGCCGGGCAGTGCGCGAGACCGTCGAGCCGCGGCTCCTGCTGACGGACTTCCTCCGCCACCGGCTCGGGCTGACGGGAACCCACGTCGGCTGCGAGCACGGCGTCTGCGGCGCGTGCACGGTCCGCGTCGACGGCGCTGCGGTGCGCGGGTGCTGCATGCTCGCGGTGCAGGCCGACGGGCGCACGGTCGAGACGGTCGAGTCGCTGGCCGCGGACGGCGCGCTGTCGCCGCTGCAGGAGGCGTTCTCCAGCGCCACCACGCGCTCCAGTGCGGGTTCTGCACGCCCGGGATCCTGATGGCGGCGAGCGAGCTCCTCGAGCGGAGGCCGCTCCCGAGCGGGGAGAGGTCGAGGACCTGCTCTCCGGGCATCTCTGCCGCTGCACCGGCTATGCACCGATCGTCGACGCGATCCTCGACTGCGTCGCAGGATCGCTAGAGGAGCCGATGAACCTCGCGGTATCGCTGCTCGCCGCCTGCGAGCGGCACCCCGAAGCGGAGGCGCTGCCCGGGCTCCGCTACGGCGAGCTGCTCGCCGCGCGTGCGCCGGATCGCGGGCGGGCTCGCGCTCGAGCCCGGCGACGCGCGTCGCGATCGTCCTCGACAACCGGCCCGAGACGGTCCTCCTCTACTGGGCCTGCCAGTGGGCAGGGCTCGTCGCGGTGCCGCTCTCGTGGCGGCTCGACGGAGGAGGAGCTCGACTACTGCGTCGGCGACGCGGGCGCGACGATCGTGCTGCGCGACGGCGACCCCTGCCCGACGGCCCTGAGCACCCGGGGCGCGCTCGACCGGGACGAGCGCGAGATCTCGCTGCTGCTCTACACCTCCGGGACGACCGGGCGGCCGAAGGGCGTCCCCCGCTCCCACGCGGCCGATCGCGCCGGCGGCTGGTCGCAGGCGCTGCAGCACGGCTACGGCTGCGGCGATCGCACGCTCGGCGTGATGCCGCTCTACCACACGATGGGGATCCACTCGCTGCTCGCGATGCACCTCGTCGGCGGGTGCTTCGTGCCGCTCGGCCCGCTGGGATCCGCGCGAGGCGCTCCGCCTGATCGAGGCGGAGCGGATCACGTCGCTCTACCTCGCCCCGACGCTCTTCTACGACCTCGTCACGCACCCGCGAGCTCGGCCGACCACGACACGTCGACGGTGCGGGCGCTCGGCTACGCAGGCGCGGCGATGACCTCGACGATGGTGCAGCGGTGCGTCGAGCGTCTTCGCGCCCGAGGTCTTCGTCAACCACTACGGCTCGACCGAGATCTACACCTTCTCGATCGGACGCGACCAGGCCGCGAAGCCGGGCTGCGCCGGACGCCCGGCGGTGAACACGCGCCTCCGGCTGACGGAGGCCGGCGAGATCTGCGTCCACCTCTCGAGCGACGAGGCCTTCGCGGGCTACTGGAACCGCCCCGACGCCGACGCGAAGGTCGATCCGCGACGGCTGGTACCACACGGGCGACACCGGCCGGCTCGACGACGGACGGCGATCTCTGGATCGACGGCCGGCGTCGACGACATGATCATCTCCGGCGGCGAGAACATCCACCCGCTCGAGGTCGAGGACGTCCTCGCGGCGCACCCGGGAGTGCGCGAGGTCGCGGTGATCGGCGTGCCCGACGAGCGCTGGGGCCAGCGGGTCGTCGCGGTCGTCGTCGGCGAGGCGACCGCCGAGGAGCTCGACGCGCACTGCCTCGCCTCGCCGCTCGCCCGCTTCAAGCGCCCGCGCGAGTACCGACGGGTCGAGGCGCTTCCGAAGAGCGCATCGGGCAAGATCCTGCGCAGGGTCACTGCGAGACGAGAGCGAAGGAGAGCGGTGAGCGAGCTACGACGGGTTCAGGGTCGAGCGCGACGACGACCGCGGCGTCGCGACGATCACGCTCGACGTCCCCGGGAAGCTCAACCGGGTCTCGATGCTCGCGCGCGACCAGCTCTCGGCGGTGTTCGCCGAGCTCGACCGCGACGAGTCGCGTGCGATTCGTCGTGCTCACCGGCGCCGGCGGCCAGTTCACCGCCGGCGGCGACATCGCCGGCTTCCTCGACGAAGTCGCCGTGGGTCGTCTCCCAGCTCGCGAAGAACGTCGCGGCGCCCGAGCGGTGCTCCAAGCCGGTGATCGCGAAGCTCCAGGGATACGTCTTCGGCGTCGGGCTCGAGCTCGCGCTCGCGTGCGACTTCCGGATCGCGGCCGACGACGTGCAGCTGGCGCTGCCGGAGGCGACGATCGGGATGATCCCCGGCTCGGGCGGCACGCAGCGCCTCGCCCGGCTGATCGGCGTCGGCCGGGCGAAGGACATCATCATGCGCGGCCGCCGGGTCGAGGCCGAGGAGGCGCTCGCGATCGGCCTCGTGACCGAGGTCGTCGCGGCCGAGCAGCTCGACGGGACGGTCGCGTCGCTGGTCGACGGAGCTGTCGCGCCACTGCGCCGCTCTCGCTCGCGATGTCGAAGCGCGTGCTCAACACGGTCTACGACGGGCCGCTCCACGTCGGGCTCGAGCTCGAAGGGCTCGCCTACGGGCTGATGCAGCAGACGCACGACTTCCGCGAGGGCGTCGAGGCGTTCGTCGAGAAGCGGCGGCCCGAGTTCACGGGCGACTGAGCGGCTGCCCCAGCCGCGCTGCGCGGCTCAGCCGCCCGGCTCGAGATCGGCGAAGGGACGCTCGCGCACTCGCGCGCGCCCATCCGGGTCGCGAGCGCCTCGGCCTCGCGAGGAACGGGCCTTGGCCCGGTCGAGCGCGAGCGCGTAGCTCTCGCGAGCTCCCGGTCTGCTTGTAGACGATGTACGCCGAGTCGCAGCCCGGAGTAGTACTCGTTGAGCCGCTGGCGAGATCGACGCGAGCTCCTGCTGCTCCTCGGGCGTCGCACCGGCGAGCTTCTTCGATGTCGCCGCGCGAGGCGCCGACCCCGGTTCGCCCCCGTCGCCGATCACCTCCGGCCCCTTCTCCGCCGGCAGGCCGAGCGCCTCGACGTCGAGGCGCGCCTCCTCGCAGAGCGCCGCGAGCTGCTCGACCGCGGTCGAGCGCTCGTCTCGTCGTCGCCGCAGCCCCGCCGCGCGGCGAGCGCGACGAGGCCCAGCCAGGAGCGATGACGCACCGAGGCCACGGTGCGCACGGCGCGCGGCCGTCTAGCCGCGCTCCAAGGCGAGACCCGGCGGCGAGCACGGTCTCGTCGGATGCGCCGACGAGCTGCATGTTCCCGATCGCGAGACCGGCCCAGCCGATCAGGTTGACCCAGCGCAGGAACGACGAGAGCGGGAGCCGCACCTCGAGCTCGTCGGCGTCCTCTGCCGGCCAGTCGATCGCGAAGCACGGGCTCACGAAGAGGTCGACGTCTCGGGCTCGAGCAGCCGCCAGACGAGCGAGCGCCTCGTAGCCCGCGGCGACCGCCTCGGGCGCGACCCGCGCGGCGGCCTCGAGCTTCGCGCGGATCGACGATCGCCGTACTCGTCGGCGCGCGCAGGGAACGTCTCCGCGTGCGACGCGGGCCGCCTCGTGCAGGAAGACGCGGCCACATGTCCGCTCGCGCCGCCGGGATCGACGGCCTCGACGACGCGCGCACCGAGTCGCTCCAGGTCGTCCGACCCACGGCTCGGCCGCGTCGCTGCGCTCGGTCTCGCGCCCGTCACCGAGCGCAGGCGCCTGCCGCAGGAGACCGACGGTGAGCCCGTGCGAGGCGCGGCTCGGGCACCGGCCGTCCCGCTGAGCACCGACCAGAGCGAGCGCGACGTCCTCGACCGTCCGCCCCATCGGGCCGACCGTGTCGAGCGACGGGCAGAGCGGGAAGACGCCGTCGGTCGGGATGGCCCCGACCGCGACTTGAGCCCGACGATGTCGCACGCGGCCGCGGGCAGCCGGATCGAGCAGCCGGTGTCGGTCCCGATGCCGAGGTCGCAGAGCCCTGCCGCGATCGCCGCCGCGTTGCCCGCCGACGAGCCGCCCGTCGTGCTTCCCGGGACGGGCCGGGTTTCGCACGGTCCCGTACCACTGGTTCGTCCCGAGCACGCCCCACGCGAACTCCGCGCAGGTTCGCCTTGCCGACGACCGTCGCACCCGCGGCGAGAGCGCGCTGCACGACGCGTCGCCGTGCCGGTCGGGGACGTGATCGCGGTAGAGGCCGAGCCGTAGGTCGTGCGGCACGCCCGGCGATGTCGATCGAGATCCTTGACGAGCAGCGTCCTGCCCGCGAGCGGGCCGACCGGGGCGCCGGCGAGCGGCTCGTCGAGCCAGGTGATCACGGCGTTCGCCGCCGGCCCTCCGGGACCGACGGCGTCCGGCAGCTCGCTCACGGCGTGTCGGCTCCCGGGATCAGCGCGACGGACTCGACCTCGATCTTCGCGCCCGGGATCACGAGGGCGGAGATCTCGACGAGCGTCGAGGCCGGCCGCGTGTCGCCGAACACCTCCTGCCGCACCGGGTTGACCAGCGGCCGGTCGGCCACGTCGGTCAGGTAGACGGTGACCTTGACGACGTCGGCGAACGTGCACCCGCCCGCCGCGAGGACGTCGCGCATGTTCTCGAACACCTGGCGCGCCTGCGCGACGACGTCGTCGCCGCCGACGAGCTCGCGCCGCTCGTCGACGGGGACGATGCCGCAGACGAACAGCAAATCGCCGGCGTCGACCGCGTCCGTGAAGTGCGAGATCGGCTCGGCCTGCCCGGCGACCCGGAGCTCACGACGCTCGACCATGACGCGACTATCGCAGGTCGGACATCCCCTCGGCGTCAGCACCACCGTGCGCCGGCGAAGCCGGCACCTTCAGGGATCTGCCCTCGAGTCCGGCGCCGGCCGGGCCCGAGGGATCAGCGCGCCCGGATCCGCTTCTGCGGATCCGGGCGTTCGCGCTAGGAATAGTGCTCCTTGAGCGCGTCGAAGCCGCCCTGGAAGACCTGGGAGGCGAAGAAGTCCGTCCAGTGCGCCTGCTGGTCGCGGTTGCAGTCGAAGTCGTCCACCACTCGACGAAGCTGCCGCCGCCGTCGGTCACCGGGGTCACGCGGATCGTCGCGCAGTAGTTGTCGACGTCGAACGGCGTCTTCTCGAAGTTGTACGTGTACGACCGCTCGAGGTCGGAGTGCGCGAGCAGCTGCTCGCGGATGTGGGTGCCGTCGGTGAGCGTGAAGCTCCGGACGCCGCCGACCTGATCGCCGGCCTTGCCGTCCTCGATCTCGCTCTGCGCGACGAGGCCGCTGTGCCAGGTCGCGAGACCGTTGAAGTCGCGGATGCGCGCCCAGACCTCGTCGGCCGGGGCGCCGATCACCGTGCTTGCGTACGAACTTGCCATCTGCTCCTCCTGTGGGTTGGGTGGTCGAGTGTCCGGCGGCTCCGCCGGCGTGCCGCGGCGCACGCCGTCGACGCGCGGCCGTCATCGGGCCGCCTCGCGCCGCCGCGCGGATCTCCGTCGAGCGTCGCGCGCGGCGTGATCGCCTCGGGGTCGACGCGCAGCTGCGAGCACGGCGGCACGTCGGCGGCGAGCGCCGCGTCGAGCGCGGCCGGGACGTCCTCTGTCGCTCGACGACGCGCCTCGCCGCGCGCCGAACGCCTCGGCGCAGCGCGGCGAAGTCGGGGTTGACGAGGTCGGTGCCGCGAGACGCGCCCCGGGTAGTGGCGCTCCTGGTGCATGCGGATCGTCCCGTACATGCCGTTGTTGACGACGAGCGACGACGATCGCGGCGCCTCGTACTGCACGGCGGTCGCGAGCTCGTTCCCGGTCATCAGGAAGTCGCCGTCGCCCGCCACGCAGACGACCTGGCGCTCCGGGTGCGAGGAGCTTCGCGGCGACCGCGGCCGGGACGCCGTAGCCCATCGCGCCGCTCGTCGGCGCGAGCTGCGTGCGGTAGCGGCGGAACTCGTAGAAGCGGTGCACCCAGACCGTGAAGTTGCCCGCGCCGTTCGTGACGATCGCGTCGTCGGCGAGCCGCTCGCGCAGGATCGCCATCACCGTCGCGGCCGCGTCGACGCTCGCCCGGCAGCGGCCGGCCGACGAGGTTCGCGAGGTAGTCGCGCGCGGGCGCTCCGCGAGCTCCGCGCGACGCGCGGCTCCGGGTCGAGCGGCGGCGTCGCGGCGAGCGCGACGGCGAAGCGTCGGCCGAGCGGCGACGATCCCGAGCGTCGGCTCGTAGACGCGCCCGAGCTCGTCGGGGTCGGCGTGGACGTGGACGAGCGTCTGCGCCCGACGCCGGGCGGCTCGATCGAGCGTGTAGCCGCCGCGTCGTCGATCTCGCCGAGGCGCGCGCCGATCACGAGCAGCACGTCGGCGTCGCGGACGCGCTGCGACGAGCGCCGGGTCGGGGCCGAGCGCCGAGGTGCCCGGCGTAGGCAGGGCGAGTCGTTGTCGACGTAGTCCTGGCAGCGCCAGGCCGCGGCGACGGGCACGCGCGCTCGCCGCGCACCAGGCGCCGAGCGCGTCGTGCGCCTCCGCCGCTCCACGGCACCCCGCCGACGACCACGAGCGGCCGCTCCGCGCGCGTCGAGGAGCTCCCGCAGCCGCCTCGATCTCCGCCTCGGCCGGGGACGGCCTGGGCCGGGCACGTAGGGCCGGGCGTCCGGCGACGTCGACCTCCTCGACGAGCATGTCCTCCGGCAGCGCGAGCACGACGGGCCCCGGCCGCCCGGACGTCGCCGTCCGGAAGGCGCGCGCGACGCAGCTCGGGGATCCGCTCGGCGTGGTCGATCTGGGCGACCCACTTCGCCATCGGCCCGAACATCTGGCGGTAGTCGATCTCCTGGAACGCCTCGCGCTCGAGCATGCTCGCGCGCCACCTGGCCGATCAGGAGGATCAGCGGCGTCGAGTCCTGGAAGGCGGTGTGGACGCCGACCGAGGCCTGCGTGGCGCCCGGGCCGCGCGTGACCATGCAGATCCCGGGTCGGCCCGTGAGCTTGCCGTAGGCGTCGGCCATGTTCGCCGCGCCGCCCTCGTGGCGGCACGTGACGAAGCGGACGGGGCGTCGACGAGCGCGTCGAGCACGGCGAGGTAGCTCTCGCCCGGGACGCCGAAGGCGAGATCGACGCCGTGGAGCGCGAGCTGGTCGACGAGGATCCTGCCGCCCGGTGCGGGCCATCAGGACGCCAGGGTGATCGCGTGGTCGAAGTAGACCGTGGCCTGCTGCAGCCGCGGGAGGTCGTCGTCCGCGGGATCGACGTACCGGATCGTCCGCTTCCCCTCCCACTCCGCCGGCAGCAGCAGCACGCGGACGAACGCCGTCTCCTGGTGGAGCGACGCGCGCGCGAGCACGGGGTCGGGCCCGCTCTCGAACCAGGCCCCACCCGGGCCGTAGTGCCGGCTGTGCCCTTCCGTCTCGATCTCGAGCTCGCCGTGGAGCAGGTAGCGGATCCCGGGCCCCGGATGCGTGTGGCGGTAGGCGATCCCGCCGAGCGGGAAGTCGATGCGGTCGCAGCGCACGATCCAGTCCGCGAAGGGGTCGAGCTGCACCCGGGCGGAGAGGAGCGCACCCTCGGCGTCGTGCTCGTCGTCGTCGAGCTGCCAGACGAGCGCACGTCCCGCGACCGAGGCCGCGCCGAAGAAGGCGGCGCCGCCCGCGATGTCGTAGACGACCCGGTTCCCGCCGATCGTCTCGACGCCCTCGTCGAACTCGTACAGGGAGAGCCTCAATGGAAGTACTGCCCGCCGTCGATCACGATCGTCTGGCCCGTGACGAAGCTCGAGCCCGGGCCCGCGAGGTAGACGACGGCGCCGACGACGTCCTCCGGCTCCTGATCGCGCTGGAGGGTGCGTGCCGAGACCGAGACGTCGCGCAGCTTCTCGACGACCTCGGGGTTGTCGAGGACGCCCTGCGACATCGTGAAGCCCGGGCGCGACGCAGTTGACGCGGACGCCGTCCTTCCCGAGCTCCTTCGCGAGCGCGCGGGTGAAGGCGACGATCGCGCCCTTGCTCGTCACGTAGTGCAGGAGGAACGGCACGCCGCGAAACGGCGTGCCCGACGAGATGTTCACGATCGTGCCGCCGCCCTGCGCGCGCATCACCGGGACGGCGGCGCGACACGTGAGGAACATCGAGGCGACGTTCACGTCCATCACCCGGCGCCACTCGTCGAGCGGGATCTCCGTGAAGGGACGCATCGCGAGCGACGCGTACAGACCGGCGTTGTTGACGAGCACGTCGAGCGAGCCGCAGTGCTCGACGGTCTCGTCGACCATCCGCTCGCACGGCGGCCTCGTCCGCGACGTCGGCGGTGAGGCCGACCCCACCCGGGTAGGCGCCGGCGGCCTCGTCCGCTCCACGGAGGTCGGCGACCACGATCCGGGCGCCCTCGGCCGCGAGGCCGTCGGCGATCGCCTTGCCGATGCCCTGCGCCGCGCCGGTGACGAGCGCGACCTTGCCGTTGAGCTGGCCCATGTCGTGCCTCCTCAGCGGATCGGCGAGAACGCCGTGGGGACGAGGATGCGGTTCTGCTGCGTGTGGATCAGCGGCTGGATCGACACCAGGAACGCCTTCCAGTCGTCGCGCGCCTGCAGCGCCGCCCGTCGCTCCTCGCGTGCCGCGTAGTCCGGGTAGCCCCACATCGAGGTGTAGGTCGAGAGCGCCCCGACGTCGGTCGTGAACGCACCGACGAAGCCCCCGAGGACCTCCTGCTGGATCGCGATCCCCTCCGTCTCGTACAGGCGGACGAGCTCCGGAAGCCTGCCCGTGTGGACGTGGTAGTCACGCTGCTCGACGATCACCGGGGTTCATGCTCCTCTCGGGCCCGGCCAACGGGCCCCGTCGCTGACGACATCCTTGATCGATCATCGATCATGGCGAGTCGCGGCGCTATTGTCCAACGGGTGCCGCCGCAGTTCATCCGCTTCGACGAGACACCGGCCTTCGAGCTCGCCCCTGGCGTCTCCGGCACCCCCCTGTTCGGCGCCGGCGCGATGCTGAACCTGATCGAGTTCGCCCCGGGCGCGACGGTGCCGCTCCACAGCCATCCCCACGAGCAGCTCGGGATCGTGCTGCGAGGGATGCAGGCGCTCGTCGTGGACGGCGTCGCGCGGGAGCTCGGGCCGATGGAGGGCTACGTCCTCCCGGGCGGCGTGGAGCACTCCGCCTACTGCGGGCCCGAAGGGGCGACCGTGATCGACGTGTTCCAGCCGGTGCGGGAGGACTACCTGGCTCGCTGGGACGAGCCGGCGACCGGCACCGATCCGAAGAACGGCTGATCGCCTAGGGCACGACGAGGACGCGGCCCGCGGAGCCTGCGAGGCTGGCGTCGACGGCGGCCTGCACGTCGGCGAGCGGGAACGAAGGGCCGAGCAGCGACGCGAGCTCGAGGGTCCCCGCGGCGACGTGGTCGAGCAGGACGGGTAGAGCCACCGCGGGGTCGGCGGAGCCGTACAGCGTCCCCGTCAGCCGCTTCTCGCGGCGGATCAGCTCGAACGGGTCGAGGTCGAGCCGGAGCCCGGCGGCCGGCAGGCCGACGATGACCGTCGTGCCCCCGTCCCGCGTGTGCCGCAGCGCAGTGGCGGAGGTCGCCGGGTCGCCGACCGCGTCGAACGCGACGTCGGCGCCGTCGGGCAGCACCTCGTCCAGACGCGGCGCGAGCTCCTCCGGATCGAACGCGTGGGTCGCGCCGAGCCGAAGCGCCTGCGCCCGGCGGCCCTCGACCGGGTCTGCGACGACGATCGCGGACGCTCCCGCGATGCGCGCTCCCTGGACGACGAACTGCCCGACCCCTCCTGCGCCAAGCACCAGGACGGTCGCTCCCGCGTCGACCTCGGCGGCGAAGAGGACCGCGCCGACGCCGGTGAGAGCCGCACACCCGAGCAGTGCCGCCTGGTCGAGCGGGATCCCATCCCGCAGGGGCAGCACGGCGCGATCGGACACGACGACCCGCTCGGCGAGGCACCCCGTCGCCGTGCCGCGGTAGACCGTCTCGCCCCGGTAGCTCATCCCTGTCGTGCCGTCGGGCAGGGTCCCGTTCGGGATGGCGGCGTTGAGCACGCGGCAGGTCGCCGGACGCCCCCGACGGCAGCCGACGCACTCCCCGCACCCCGGGGCCCACGAGAGCACGACGGCGTCGCCGGGACGGACGGACGTGACGGCGCCGCCGACCTCCTCCACGATCCCGGCGCCCTCGTGCCCCAGCACCATCGGCGTCGGTCGGCGGAACTCGCCTTTGATCTGGTGCAGGTCGGTTCCGCAGATCCCGACGGCGTGCATCCGGACGACGACATCGTGCGACCCCGGCTCCGCGAGGTCGATCTCGACCACCTCGAGCGGACGGCCGACGGCGTGGAAGAGGGCTGCTGTGGTCTTCATCGGCAGGACGGGGTCTGCTCCCGAACGGGGAGCAGACCCCGCTCTCGCTCAGCCGCCGAGGGCGGCCTTGACGTCGGTGCAGGTGGTGACCGTGGAGACGTTCTGGAGCGCGAAGTCGATCGAGGCGTGGTGCCACTCCGCGTTCATCGTCGAGCACCCGTCCTCGGGCACGACGACGATAGAAGCCCTTGTCGGCCCCCGTCCGCGAGGTGTGCTCGATCGACATGTTGGTCCAGGCGCCGGTGACGATGATCGTGTCGCGACCCGTGCCGGCGAGGATGTTCTCGAGCTTCGTCCCCTGCCAGCCGGACATCCGCGTCTTCTCCACCACGAAGTCGCCGGGCTGGGCCTCGAGACCGTCCACGGGAGCGGCACCCCACGTGCCGCGGACGAGCGCGCCCGTGTCCTTGACGCCGTTGAAGAGCGGCGCGTTGAGCTTCAGCCCGGGCGCGCCCTCCTCGACGACGTACCAGACGTGGATCACGGGGATCCCCTTGCCCCGGCAGAACGCGGCGAGGTCCTTGACGTGCTCGACGACGTCCTGATCCTTCGCGTGCTGCGGCGAGCCGGACTCGGCGAACGCGCCGCCGTCCATGATCACGTCGTTCTGGAGGTCCTGGATGATCAGGGCACAGCGCCCTGCTTCGAGCGTGTAGTCGGGCATCGGCTCCTCCTAGCGCATGTACGGCTCGCGGCGTGGCCCGACGAGCGTGCGGATGGTGTAGACGGACGAGGTCGACGGGATGAACAGCGTGTGCCAGTCGGGCCCGCCCCAGGCGTGGTTGCCCACGTTCTCGGGGACGAGGACCGTGCCGAGGTGCTCGCCCTCCGACGAGATCACCCACACGCCTCCGGGCCCGGTCACCCAGATGTTGCCGCGCTCGTCGCACTTCATCCCGTCCGGGATGCCCTCCTCGATCACGCCGGTGCCGACGCCGTCGAAGAACATGCGGCCGTTCGAGAGCGTCCCGTCGGCGTTCACGTCGAAGACCTTGATGTACGCGCCGGGCGTGTCGTTGATGTAGAGGAGCGACTCGTCCGGCGAGAAGCACAGGCCGTTCGGCATCTCGAACTCGTCCTTTGCGACGGCGAGGTCGAGCTCGTCCTGGCCTCCTCCCGGGGGGATGCGGAACACGCCCTGCCAGCCGAGCTCGCGGGCCCGCTCGATCCCGAAGCCTGGGAAGCGCCCGTACCAGGGGTCGGAGAAGTAGATCGTCCCGTCGGAGCGCACGGTCACGTCGTTCGGGCTGTTCAGGTACTGCCCCTCGAAGTGGAAGGCGAGCGTCTCCCGGACGCCGTCGGTGCGCTCGCGCACGAGCGAGCTCGTCACGTGCTCGCAGACGAGCAGGTTGAGGTCGGCGTCGAGCGTCATCCCGTTGCACTTGAACGACGGCCGGCGCACCTCGGTGACGGTTCCGTCGAGCGTGACCTTGCGCCGCACGTCGCCCGGCATGTCCGAGAAGTAGAGAACCTGCTCGCCGGGGTGCCAGATCGGCCCCTCGGTGAAGGTGAAGCCCGTCGCGAGCTGCTCGACGGCCGAGCCTTCCTCGACGAGCTCGTAGATCGCGTCAGACTTGGCGTCGATACCCGACACTGCGATTCCCCTTTCCTGACGGTGATGTCGGCTCGACGCTAACACGTCTGTGACGCGCTCATCGATCATCGATTCGCAGTGGGCTGGGCTCGCTTCGCGATCCCAGCCCTCTGCCTGCGTGGCGACGCGTGCCCACCGGGCAAGACGCTCGGGCCACGACCCCGGGCGCGGCGTCAGCCGCGCCCGCTCGCCGCGCCGTGAGCGGGGTCAGGGCTCGCTTCGCGACCCCAGTCCCTAGGGGAGGTGCCGACCTGCAACGAGGGTCGGGCGAGCTCGAACGGGGTGGAGTTCCCGCCGCGCGCCTGCCGACGGGGTCTGGGGTCGCGAAGCGAGCGCTGACCCCCGCCGGGGCATGACCCCGCTGGGCCTGAGCGAGCGGCGCCTACCTCGGCGACGAGCACCGAGCCGATGGGCGCGGCCGAGGCCACGCCGTCCGTCGAGCCGGCGGAGGTGAGGGGAGCAGCGCTCCCCACACCTCACGACGTCTCGACGTGGATGCGGTGCTTCGAGTCGCGGAGCGGACCGCCCGAGCGGCCCGCCCGCACCGCGAGGATCTCCGCGAGGATCGAGAGCGCCGTCTCCTCCTGCGTGTCCGCGCCGATGTCGAGTCCGCACGGCCCCATGATCCGATCGAGAGCGGCCTCGTCGACGCCCGCCTCGAGGAGGCGCTCGCGGCGGCGCGCCGTCGTCCGGCGCGAGCCGAGCGCGCCGACGTAGAACGCCTCGCTCTCGAGCGCGGCCATCAGCGCGGGCTCGTCGAACTTGTCGTCGTGGGTCAGCACCACGACGGCGGTCTGGTGGTCGGGTGCGATCTCCGCGAGCGCCTCCTTGGGCCAGGCCGCGATCAGACGGTCGGCGGAGGGCATCCGCTCGGGCGTCAGGAACATCCCGCGCGCGTCCGCCACGATCGCCGTCCACCCCAGCAGCTTCGCACCCCGGCACAGCGACTCGGCGGTGTCGACGGCTCCGTACACGACGAGGCGCGGCGGCGGCCCGTACCACTCGGCGAAGACCTTGACCCCGTCGGACTCGAGCAGGCGGTTGCGCCCCCTGCGCACGAGCTCGTCGAACTGCTCGAGCGCCCAGACCGGGACGCCGTCCCCGATCGGGTCGTCGCCCTCGACGGCGAGCGCCTTCGCCCCGACGCCCTCACCCTCGACGACAGTGAAGAGGACCCCCCGGCCGTCGCCGCTGCGGAGCTCGGCCAGACGCTCGAGGAGCCTCACTCGACGGGCTCCACGAACACGTCGATCTCCCCACCGCAGGGCAGGCCGACGGACCAGGCCATGTCGTCCGTGATCCCGTAGGACAGGAGCTTCGGCTCGCCCGAGGCGCAGCACCTCCATCGCGTTCTCGAACACGTCGCTCTCGACGCAGCCCCCCGACACCGAGCCGCAGATCTTCCCCGACTCCGAGACCGCGAGGCTCGTCCCGACCGGGCGTGGCGCCGAGCGACGCGTCGCGACCACCGTCGCGACGACCACGCGCTCGCCGTCGGATCGCCAGCGCTCGATCTCCTCCAGGATCTCCTTCATGCGGCGTGCCTCCTTTCGATGCCGGCGAGCACGGTCGCCAGCTCCTCGAGACTTCTCAGATTATGACCGGGGACGAACCGGTCGACGAAGGGGAGCGCGGCGCGCATCCCTCCTGCGAGCGGCTGGTACTCCGGGTTTCCCTTCAGGGGGTTGACCCAGACCACCGCGTACGCCGCACGCGCAAGCCGCGCCATCTCGTGACCGACGAGCTCGGGGTCGGAGCGCTCCCACCCGTCGGAGACGATCACGACGACCGCGCCGCGCGAGAGGGCCCGCCGGCCGTAGACGTCGTTGAACTCGCGCAGCGACGCCCCGATCCGCGTGCCGCTCCCCCAGTCGAGCACCGCCTCGGTGCAGCGCGCGAGGGCGGCCTCGGGGTCACGTGTCGCGAGGTCCGGGGTGAGCCGTGAGAGGCGGGTGCCGAAGGCGAACGCCTCCACCCCCCGTCCGCTGCCGACGACCGCGTGGAGGAAGAGGAGCAGCGCGCGGGCATAGCTGTCCATCGAGCCGGAGACGTCGCACAGCACCACGAGCTTCCGCGGAACCTCCTTGCGAGCGCGGTACGGCCGGTCGACGGGGTCACCGCCGGTGCGCAGCGACCTCCGGATCAGCCGTCGCAGATCGAGCGTGTCGCCCCGGGGATCCGCCGCCCGGCGGCGCGAGGAGCGCTGGGGGCGCTGGCGCGCGATGCGCCGGATCAGCTCCCTGACGCGACGCATCTCGTCGCCGGTCATCTCGGCGAAGTCCTTGTCGCGCAGCAGCTCGTGGGCCGACGCGCCCAGCTCGATCGGGTCGCCTGCCGCCTCCTCCTCGACGTCGCTCGCGCGCGGTCGCTCGAGCGCGGCCTCGACCGCTCGGGTCACGGGCTGAGCAGCGGGGCGGTTGCGCACCGGCGGGAGCACGGGTGCGCGCAGGAACCACGCGCTGAACGCCCGGTCGAACAGCTCGAGCTCGTCGTGGCGGGAGACGAACGTCTGGCGGAGGGAGAAGTAGACGTCCTCCTGGCGCGTGAGATCCACCGCGTCGAGCGCCTTGAGCGCGTCGATCACCCGGCCGGGACCGATCTCGAGGCCCGCCTCGCGCAGGACGCGCCCGAAGGTGACGACGTGCCCGACGAGGGCGTCTCCGCTCGCCATGCCCCGCCTCAGCGCGACGCCTGGGCGCGCGCGCTCTCGACCAGCCGTGAGAGCGTCTCGTCCTGGACCGCCTCGATGTCCTCGCGGTACTTCAGCACGGAGCCCAGCGTCTGCTGAACGACCTCGGCGTCGATCTCCCGCCGTCCGAGCGCGTTGAGGGCCATCGCCCAGTCGATCGTCTCCGCGACCCCGGGCGGCTTCGCGAGGTCGAGCCCGCGGAGCTCGCGGACGAACGCGGCGGCCTCTGCCGCGAGGCGCTCCGGGACGCCCGGCACCCGGATCCGCACGATCTCGATCTCGCGCTCGATCGCCGGATGCCCGATCCAGTGGAAGAGCGCCCGTCGCTTGAGCGCGTCGTGGAGCTCTCGCGTGCGGTTCGACGTGAGGATCACCGCCGGTCGCCGGACGGCCTTGATCGTCCCGAGCTCCGGAACCGTGATCTGGAAGTCGGAGAGCACCTCCAGGAGGAACGCCTCGAACTCCTCGTCCGCACGGTCGATCTCGTCGATCAGGAGCACGACCGGCTCCTCGCTCTCGATCGCCTCGAGCAGCGGCCGTCGGATCAGGAACTCCGGGCCGAAGAGCTCGTCCTCCGAGACCGTTCCCTCCTGTGCCGCGCGGATGTGGAGCAGCTGGCGCGGGTAGTTCCACTCGTACACGGCGTGGGCGACGTCGAGCCCCTCGTAGCACTGCAGCCGGATCAACCGGCGCTCCGTGGCGGCGGCGAGCGACTTCGCCGCCTCGGTCTTGCCGACGCCCGGCCTCGCCCTCCAGCAGCAGGGGCTTCTCGAGCGCCAGCGACAGATAGAGCGCCGTCGAGAGCCCCCGATCCGGCAGGTAGTCGGCGCCGCGCAGGGCCTCCTCGAGAGCATCGATGGACGCGAACTTCACGGTCTGAGCGTACAGGCGCGCGCTGCGGAGCCGGGTGTCCGGCGCCGTCACCGGAAGGCGCTCGGGCGAGGGCTACGCCGCGTCGTCCAGCAGCTCCCGCGCACGCTCCGCCGACCGGGAGACGAGCCCGATCTGCGCGAACGCGTCGAGGCTCTCGACGGGATCGGCGATGCCGACGCTCCCCTCGAGCACGCGGAGCGCCACGAACGTGACGGGTCGAACGCGATGCCGACCTCGGCGAACGCGCGCCCGACGACACAGGCCTCCGCCACCAGCGCGTGCTCGGCCACGGCGAGCCGATGCTGCGAGGAGAGATCGCGCTCCTGCAGGTGCCGCATCTCCGCCGGAGTCATCAGCTCGTCGTGCTGCCAGTCGATCGCCATGTCCGGAATGAGACGTCCCGCGACCCGAGAAGTCTGGCCTCGCCACAGGCCGTGATCAGCGAGCCGCGCTCAGCCGCGGGGGACGTGCCTCTCCGCGGCGAGTCCGCGCACGAGCAGGTCGATCGCTCCACGCGCGCGCGGCGGCGTCCAGCCGTGCGCGCCGCGGAGGTGGCGATACGTCCTGTCCGCGGCGTTGACGAGGAGCGTCGCCGTCTCGGCGACGGGCACGCTGCCGGAACGACCCGTCGTCGACGCCGGAGCGGAGCACGTCCTCGATCGGCGAGACGTAGCCCGCCCGCGAGCGCCCGCCGACGTGGAAGAGCCGCGTGTCGGCGTCCTCGTCGAGCCCGTGGAGGAAGGCGAGGTGCCGCTCGGTCGCCGCACAGACCGCCGCGAGACCCCGGCGGAGCCGCTCGGAAGCCGGGAGGTCGACGTCGCAGGCGCGCGCGACGGTCGCCCGCATGTCCTCCTCGTAGGCCGTTCCCGAGGAGCGCGAAGATCTCCTCTCGGCCGAGGCCGTGCCGGTGGAGCGTCATCCGCGAGACGCCGGCCTCGCGGGCGATCCGCTCGAGCGTCGCGCGCTGCCAGCCGTAGCGCTCGACGGCGCTGCGGGCGCCCTCGACGACCCGGATCTCGAAGGCCTCGTCCTTCACGGATTCGGACGATAGCGCTCCTGTTACGCATGTGTAACACTCCGGCCCGGCACCCGAGCCAAGGAGGACGAGCGATGCCGCTCGATCGAGGTCAAGCTGTACGACCGTCGTGTCACCGAGGAGTCCGTGCCGAAGATGATCGAGCGCGCTGACGGACGCGCTCGCCGAGTCGAGCGGAGCGGCGAAGGAGCACATCCAGGTCGTGATCACGGGCGTCGATCCGAAGCACTGGGGCATCGCGGGGCAGCAGCAGTCCTGACCGCCGGGTCCCGGACCTGCGCGAGCGAAGCACGCGCGGCCCGGATGACCGATAATCGATTCTCCGCGAGCGCCGGAGTAGACTCGCGGCGTTGGCGCACCTCCGAGTGAAGGAAGGTCGATGACACAAGCCACCGAGGTCCTCATCCCCGGCGTCGGCCGACGAGGCCGTCGCGCTGTTCGGGGACGGGGACGGAGTCACGGTGATCGGGGGCGGCACGATCGTCGTGCCCGACATCACCGCAGGGCGCAGGGCGCCCACCAGGACGCTGATGCTGGGTCGGGCCGGGCTCGCGGGGATCTCGCGCGAGGGCACCCGGATCACGATCGGGGCGACGACCCCGGTCTCGGAGCTCGTCTCGCTCGGCGCTCCCGTGGGCCCGTGCGCCGCGAACGTCGCCGACGGGGAGATCCGCGGACAGGGCGACGGTCGGCGGCAACCTCTGCGCGGGGGAAGGCCCCGACGCGCCGCGGGGCGACCTCCAGGGCGCCCTGCTCGCGGTCGCCGCGACGGTGCGCTCGGCCGGGGTCGGCGGCATCGACCGAGGAGTCGCTCGAGACGTTCCTGCCGAAGCGGCGCGAGCGGCTGATCCTCGACGTCTCGTACGACGAGCCTGCCGCCGGCGCGTTCGTCGCGCTCGACAGGCCGCACACGCACGACTACACCGCGCTGGCGGTCTCCGCCGCACGAGCGGCCGACGGCATCGATCCGCGTCGCCGCCACCGGAGCCGGCTGGCACGGCGTCCGCCTGCCGTCGGCCGAGTCGGCAGCCGACGACCCCGCCGCCGCGGGCGAGGCGGCGCTCGCCGACGTGTCCCTCCACGACGACGCGCTGGCCTCCGCGTGGTACCGCGGGAAGACCCTTCCGGTGCTCGTGCGTCGCTGCCTCACCGAGCTGAAGGAGTCCGCATGAACCTCACGGTCAACGGCACCTCGCACACGATCGCGAGCGCCCCGCTGACGTCACTGCTCGACGTCCTGCGGGAGGAGCTCGGGATCACGAGCCCGAAGGCCGGCTGCGAGCAGGGCGGCTGCGGCGCGTGCACGGTCGTCGTCGACGGCGAGGCCAGGCGCTCGTGCCTCCTCCCCGTCGCCATGGTCGACGGCGCGGAGGTCACGACGGTCGAGGGGCTCGGCGCCGCCGACGACCTCGCGCCGGTCCAGCAGGCGTTCACGCACCACTACGCAGCCCAGTGCGGGTTCTGCACCTCCGGGATGATGATGGCGGCGCAGGCGTACGTCGACGCGGGCGGAACCGACGACCCGGAGGCGATCCAGGAGGCGCTCGCCGGGCACGTCTGCCGGTGCACCGGCTACGTGAAGATCATCGACGCCGTCGCGGCGACGGCCCGGGGTGACGAGTTCGACATCACCGTGACCGCCGCGAGCGCCGGCATGACGAACCTGGGAGGTGTGCAGTGAAGGCCGTAGGAGCACGCGTCCCGCGCTACGACGGGATCGCGCACGTCACGGGTCGAACCGTCTTCGTCGACGACGTGAGGGTTCCCGGCACGCTCTGACGGTGAAGGCCCTCCGCTCGCCGGTCGCACACGCGGCGATCACGGGTCTGGACACGTCGAAGGCCGAGGCCATGCCCGGCGTCCACGCGGTCGTGACCTGGAAGGACGTCCCGCTGCTCGAGTACGGGCACCTCTCCGCGCTCGGCATCCCCGCGGACGAGCCGCTGCTCGCGAAGGACGAGGTCAGGTACGAGGGCCAGCCGATCGCGGTCGTGGCCGCGGTCGACGAGGACACCGCGCTGGCCGCGGTCGCCGCGATCGAGGTGTCGTTCGAGGAGCGCCCCGCCCTCTTCGACGTCCGCAAGGCGTTCGACGCGGACGCACCGCGGATCCACCAGTGGGGCAACTGGTACCCGCACTTCGAGGGCGAGATGGACCGCCGCCAGATCCGCAAGGGCGACATCGACGCAGCGTTCGACGCCGCGGACCTGATCGTCCAGGGCGTCTACCGCCCCGCCGCGATCGAGCACGCCCCCATCGAGACGCAGGTGTGCCTGGTCGTCCCCGAGGCGAACGGACGGCTGACGATCTACTCGTGCACCCAGGCGCTGTACTTCTCGCTGGGCGTCGTCGCCGCGCACCTGCAGGTCCCGCTGAACAAGCTCAAGGTCGTCGGAGGCACCGTCGGCGGCGGCTTCGGCGGCAAGGTCGACACGGCGACCGAGACGATGTGCTCGCTCCTCGCACAGAAGTCGGGGCGGCCCGTGAAGTGGCGCTGGACGCGTGAGGAGGAGTTCCTCTGCTCGTCGACGCGGGCTCCGTGGCACATGGAGGTCGCCGACGCCGTCACGAAGGACGGCTGGATCCTGGGCCGGAAGATGCTCACCCTCCACGACTCGGGGGCCTATGCGCGCTTCTCCCCGTACGGCCTCACCAAGCACTCGTTCCACCACACCGGCGCGTACACGATCCCGAACCTCGAGTTCGACGGCTACGTCGTGTTCACGAACCGCACGCCGACGACCGCGATGCGCGGGTTCGGCGTGACCTCGATCTCGTTCGCGACCGAGACGCACCTGAGCCGGATCGCGCACGAGCTCGGGCTCGACCCGTACGAGGTGCGGCTCAAGAACGCGAACCGGATCGGAGACACCTCGCCGAACCGCGTGGTCTACACCGACCCGTCGACCGTGCCGGTGGTGAAGGCGCTCGCGGGCGGGATGGACGTGACTCTCGCACCGGAGTACGCCGCCATGACCCGCGACCAGCGCTCGGGCGACCTGCTGCCCGAGCATCTCGTCGGCCAGCTCGGAAACCCGGAGGATCACTGATCATGGGGAAGCACACGGGCCGCGGGATCGCGGCGATCGAGTACCCGACGGGCATGAACCAGAACGGCGACCCGTCGCAGGCCTGGATCAAGGTCAAGCCGGACGGACGCGTCGACGTCTTCGCCGGGACGTCGGACATCGGGAACGGGTCGAAGACGATCCAGTCGCAGATCGTCGCCGAGACGATCGGCGTGCCGTACGACTGGGTCACCTACGACAACTCGAACACCGACTCGTCGCCCGTCTGCACGGGGACGTTCGCCTCGCGCGCGACGTTCGTCGCGGGCAAGGCGGCCGAGAAGGCTGCGGTGAAGGTGCGCGAGAAGATCCTCGAGATCGCCGGCAAGGAGCTCGAGATCGACCCGGCCGACCTCGAGATCGTCGACGGCGAGGTGATCGCGAAGGGCGCGCCGCAGACGAAGATCTCCGTCCCGGACGTCGCCGCCGCCGCGACCTGGGGGCACGGCGAGCTGATCACCGGCACCGGTGCCCAGCTGAAGCCGTACGCCGCGATCGTCGACCCGTCCACGGGCGAGGTCGACCTGCCACCGCACTCCGCGATCTCGTACGCCGCCTGCGCAGCCGAGGTCGAGGTCGACGACGAGACGGGGAACGTCACCGTCACGCGGCTCGTGCAGGTGTACGACGTCGGCCTGGCGATCAACCCGACGCTCGTCGAGGGCCAGATCGAGGGTGGCGCGATCCAGGGGCTCGGGCTGGGCGTGCTCGAGAACTGCTACCCGTACTACCCGTCGGTCGACCACCGGGGCCCGCAGTTCGGCTCCTATCTCGTCCCCGGGATGGAGGACATGCCGAGGATCGACACGATCCTGATCGAGAACCCCTCGGCCGACGGGCCGTACGGGGCGAAGGGGATCGGCGAGATGGCGAACAACAGCCAGCCACCCGCGATCGCGGCGGCCGTGTACGACGCGGTCGGCGTGTGGGTGACGGAGCTCCCGATCACGCCGGAGCGCGTGCTCCGCGCGCTCGAGGCGAAGGCGGACGGGACCGGCGAGCCGAAGCGCGACGGCAAGGTGGTCGTGTTCGACAGCGAGCTCTCCGTGAACACCGTCTCGGACGGCGCGATCGCGTTCAACGCGGCGTGAGCGGCGCCGTTTCGCACCTTCAACGGCGTGGAGCCCTTCCCCATCTTCCCGGGGGTGGGGCTCCACGCGATCGCCGGCGACCAGGTCTTCCTCGGCCGCGTCACCTACGAGCCGGGGACGACGGTCGCCCGGCACAGCCACGAGCACACCGAGCAGGTGATGCTCGTCCTCGACGGGGCCGGTCGAGATGACGATCGGCGACGCCTCGCGCACGCTCGGCCCGGGAGACGTCTGCGTCGTCAACCGCGGCGTCGAGCACGAGCTCCACTCCGCCGGTGGGGTCACCTTCATCGAGGCGCTCGGCCCGGTGCCGCTCGACCACATCGGCGATCGGGAGCGCGACCTCGTGCTCGGCGACCTCGACGGCTCGCTCCACGTCGAGCGGTAGCCGAGGGTGACCGCGACGCGCGTGGCGCTGGTGACCGGCGCCTCGCGTGGGATCGGGCTCGCGACCGCGGAGCGCCTGCGCCGCGACGGGTGGCACGTCGAGACGGCCGAGCGCGCGAGCGGGGTCGACCTCCTCGACGCCGACGCCGCCCGGCGGCGGTCGAGCGCCTCGAGCGGATCGACGCGCTCGTGGCGAACGCCGGCACGATCGTGCGCAAGGGAGTCCACGAGCACTCGCTCGACGACTTCGACCGGGTCGTCGGCCTCAACCTCCGGTCGGTGTTCGTGCTGGCCCAGGCTGCGGCAGCGCGCATGGTCGAGCAGGGAGGCGGGTCGATCGTGCTGCTCGGCTCGATGATGTCGCTCACCGGCGGGCTGAACGTCTCCGCGTACGCCGCCGCGAAGGGCGGCGTCGCCCAGCTCGCGAAGGCGCTCTCGAACGAGCTCGCGGGCGCCGGGGTGCGGGTGAACGCGGTCGCGCCCGGCTACATCGCGACCGAGATGACCGACAGCCTCGAGGCGTGGCGTCGGCGGCAGATCGACGAGCGCATCCCCGCCGGGCGGTGGGGCGCACCCGAGGACGTGGCCGACGTGATCGCCTTCCTGCTCTCCGACGACGCCCGGTACGTGACGGGCGTCGTGCTGCCGGTCGACGGCGGCTTCTCCGCGCGCTGAGATCGTCGTACGATCGGCTCCCCGTCCGAGAACGAGAGAGGAGCCACCATGCCGCTCGTCCGTGTCGAGCTGTTCGACTACCGCGTCACGCCCGAGGTCAGCGCAGCGCTGATCGAGAAGCTGACGGACGCGCTCTGCGAGGCCGTCCATCCCGGCCTGCGCGACCACACCTGGGTGATCGTCGAGGGCCACGACCCGAGGAACTGGGGTGTCGGCGGGAAGCCGTGGCCGGTCGAGGCGATGCCGCCGGGGCCGGAGGCCCGGGCGTAGTCTGACGACGTGACACCACGCGACGCCGAGACGCTCGACCGCTGGCGCCTGGCGCTCGCGGGCGAGGTGGACGCCGTCGCGATCTACCGGGCGCTCGCCGAGGCGGCCGACGATCCGTCGCGACGCGGCGTGCTCTCGGCGCTCGCCGACGACGAGGAGCGCCACGTCGCCTACTGGAGCGCCCGTCTGCGCGAGGCGGGCGTCGACCCGGGCGCTCTCCAGCCGGGGCAGCGCGCCAGGCTCCTCTGCCGGCTCGCGCCGCAGTTCGGCGACACCGTCGTCCTCCCGATCATGCGCGACCGCGAACGCCAGTCCACCGAGGCGTACGCGGCCGAGGGAGATGCGCCGGAGCTGTCCGCGGACGAGCAGAAGCACGCCCAGCTGCTCGCGTCCCTCGTGGGCGAGACGCGCGGCGAGCCGATCGGCCGAGCGCTCGCGCGTCTCCAGCGCGGCCGCGGCGACGGCGGGAACGCGCTCCGTGCGGCCGTGCTCGGCGTCAACGACGGGCTCGTCTCGAACCTCTCGCTCGTGATGGGCGTCGCGGGCGCGGGCGTCGCGTCGAGCGACATCCTCATCACCGGCGTGGCCGGCCTGATCGCGGGGGCGTGCTCGATGGCGATGGGCGAGTGGATCTCTGTGCAGAGCTCCCGTGAGCTGCACGAGCGGGAGCTCTCGGTCGAGCGAGGCCACATCGCGACGGATCCCTCCAGCGAGCAGGCCGAGCTCGCGCTCGTCTACGAGCAGAAGGGCCTGCACCCCGAGCAGGCGAAGGACGTCGCCGCGTCGCTGATGGCCGATCCCGAGACGGCGCTCGACACCCACGCCCGCGAGGAGCTGGGCATCGACCCCGAGGAGCTCGGGGGGTCTCCCTGGGTCGCGGCGGGCACCTCGTTCGCGCTCTTCGTCGTCGGCGCGATCGTGCCGGTGATCCCGTTCATCTTCCTCGAGGGCACTGCCGCCATCGTCACGGCGCTCGTCGCGGCGGTCGTCGGCCTCTTCCTGATCGGCGCGGCGATCACCCTGCTCACGGGTCGCAGCGTGATGCGGTCAGGGCTGCGCCAGCTCGGCTTCGGCCTGGCCGCCGCCGGCGTCACCTACGGCGTCGGGCTCCTGTTCGGCGTCGCGACCGGCTAGGGCGTCCGGCTACGCCGGCCGCCCTAGAGGGGCCAGGACGAGCACGAGCTCGACCGGCTGCGGCGTCGGGCTGCACCGCTCTCGTCTCGCGCGCGTGCAGGAGCGTCGTGCGGACGATCAGCTTCGCGCGGGCGAAGTTGTCGAGCCGGGTCGGCACCGGCCCGACGCGCTCGCCGAGCGCGTACCCGGCGGCGTTCCGGCCCATCGCGCGGTAGCTCTCGAGCCCGTAGAGCGGGCTCATCCCGAACAGCTCGAGGTTGTCGAGCGGCTGGAGGTCGGCGCGATGGATCACCGCCGTCCCCTTCGACTGGAGCCCGAGCGCGATCCCCGACCCCGAGAGCCGGGCGCCGTCGTGGGCGATGAAGGCGACGTCCGCCACGCGCCGGACGCGGACGATCCGGGGTGCGCCTCCCGCCTCGCGGACGCCGTCGACGAGCGCCGCGAGCACGTCGCCGTGCGGGAGCCCGTTGATCGTCTCGCGGATCTCGTCCGCGAAGGCCGGCCCGACGGCGATCACGACCTCGGCGGCATCGTCGCCGCGTCGCGCCGGGCCCGCCTCGGAGACGACCGGCGTGCCGTCGGACGGGCCGCCGCCGAGCGTGCGCGGATCGACGACGTGCGGCAGCGACTGCAGGAGCTCCCAGCGCTCGCCCTCGAGCCTGTAGCCCGTGCCCGGCCCGAGGTAGGTGTTCGGGTCGTTGACGGCCGAGCGCACGAGCCCGTCCGGCTCGATCACCGCCGAGGTCTGGAGGTAGTCGCCCGCGACGCGCTGACGCAGCATCCCGACGACGCCCTCGGCCTCGGCCGCGAAGCCTCGCCGGTCGAGCGCGAGCGCCACGTCGAGGGCCGAGACGCGCCGGGCGAGAAGGTCGTCTGCGGCCTCGACGTCGGCCGCGCGGTCGCGGTCGGGCAGGTCGTCCGAGTCGTAGCCCGACGTCGCCGAGGCGATCTCCTCGGCGGTGACGGCGGGGAGCCCGAGCTCCTCGAAGACGGCCTGCACCGCGCGGGCGCCGCGCTCGCGCACGCGCAGCACCTCGTCCTCGGCGACCGGCTCGATCCCGCCGTCGACCTGCCAGTCGCGCTGCACCGTCAGCCACTCGTCGATGTCGTCGGCGTCGAAGTTGCCTCCGCCGAAGGTGTTGTCGTGCCGCGGCATCACCGAGTAGCCGGACGTGACGAAGTCGGTGCCGGGGAGGAGCTGGCCCATGAGCTTCGCGGTCTTGCGGATCGCGGAGTGCGACGCGATCGCGTCGTTCCCCGACGCGACCTCGAGGTCGAGCCAGGCGGCGAGGACGTTCTCGGCGAGGATCGCCCGGGTGCCGCCCGGCACCGACAGCGCGAGCGCGACGCACGAGATCGAGCCGTTCTGGACGCCCTGCGAGCCGGCCGCGCGCACGACCGAGACGCACCGGGCCTCGAGGTAGAGCATCGACATCCCCTGCGCGTGGCCCATCAGCGCCTCGGAGCCGGTGCCCGAGGTGAACCGCACCTTGACGCCGCGCGACGCGTAGGCGGCGCCGAGGAAGGACTTCGACCAGGGCGTGTCGTCGCCGTCGACGAAGACCGGCTCGGTGCCGTAGACCGAGAGCGTCTCGGCGTACGTGACGAGCCCCCGGATCGCGAGCTCGAGGTTCCGCCGCTCCTCGACCGCGCACTGCGTCATCACGCCCGGCCGCCCGGCCTGCGAGCCGACGAGCAGCGCGAGCGCGTTCAGCGGCGCGTAGCGCGCGACGCCGACGGTCGTCTCCATCTCGTCGAAGCCCCGCCGCGCCGCCTCCGCCGCGTCAGCGGCGAGGAGCGCCGGGTTCTCCTTCAGGTTCGTGACGTGCGCCTGGTTGCCGGGGTCGCGCCGCGCCCGCAGCTTGCGCATCGCGAACATCAGCTCGACCGGGTCGAGCAGCGCGATCACCCGGGCGAGCTTGGCCGGCGTCAGCCCTCGCCCGATGCGCACGAGCTCGCTGCGGGGGACGTCGACGTCGACGAGCATCCGCGCGAGCTCCAGCTCCGGGAGCGGCATCGCCTCGAGCGCGATCTCGAGATCGAGCCCGTGCGCGACCAGGAACCTGTCGATCACGTCGAAGTCCTCGGCGGAGCGGCCGTCCATCCGCACGACCGCGCCCTCCTCGACGACGAGCTCCGCCGGTGGGTCGGCGGGCCCGTCCGAGGCGACGAGCCCGAGCTCGGCCCACGGCTCCACGAGGAGCTCCTTGCGGAGCTCCTTCTGCTCGCGCGACGCGAACCGGCCGGACCGACCCGTGGTCACGCGAGCAGCCCTCGCTCGGCGTAGACCCGCGCCGCCTCGCGGACGAAGGCAGCGGTGCGCGTGGCTCCGAGCGCGTCGAGACGGGTGGCGTGCGCCTCGAGCGCGTCACCCGTCGAGCGGCCCGGGCGAAGCGCCGTGTAGATCTCGAGGAGCTCGTCGTCGGGCACGGCGGTCAGCTCGGCCGCGCGCGCGAGGTTGTCCGCGAGCTGGGCCCGTCCCGCGGCCCGCGCGACCTCCGACTGCCGCCGCAGCGTCTCGGGCGTGGCGCGCGTGTCGTCGGCGCGAAGCCGTCCGCTCCGGGCGGACTCGAGCGTGACCTCCGCGAGCGGGACCCCGCCGGGCGTCGCGACGAGGTCGGGTCGCCGCGTCCCGAGGGGGTAGTCGGTGACCGGGTCGAAGCCCACGTCCGGACTGTACGGGATAGGGTTGCGGCCGTGACAAACGATCATCGATTCTCCAACCGGATCGCGCTGGTGACAGGTGCCTCCAGCGGGATCGGCGCGGCCGTCGCCGGCCGCCTTCTGGCCGAGGGAGCACGCGTCGCGTCGCTCGACCTCCAGGCCACCGCACCCGACGGCGTCCTCGCGTGCGCCGCCGACGTGACCGACTCGCAGCAGGTGAACGACGTCGTCGCGCGCGTCGAGGCGGAGCTCGGGCCGATCGACGTCCTCGTCTGCTCTGCCGGGATCCCGGGCCGCTCGCTGAGGACGGTGGACGTGAGCGACGAGGAGTGGCGCAGGGTGCTCTCGATCAACACGGACGGCGTGTTCTGGTGCAACCGGGCGGTGCTGCCGGGCATGGTCGAGCGCGGCTACGGAAGGATCGTCAACGTCGCCTCGATCGCCGGCAAGGAGGGGAATCCGATGGCCGCGGCCTACTCGTCCTCCAAGGCCGCGGTGATCGCGCTGACGAAGGCGATCGGGAAGGACGTCGCGCGCGCCGGCGTGCTCGTCAACTGCATCGCCCCCGCCGTGATCGAGACCCCGATCCTGGCCGGCATGTCGCAGGAGCACATCGACTACATGGTCGAGCGCGTCCCCATGGGCCGGATGGGGAGAGCCGACGAGGTCGCGGCGCTCGCGTGCTGGCTCGCGAGCGAGGAGTGCTCGTTCTCGACCGGTGCGACGTACGACATCTCCGGCGGCAGGGCGGTGTACTGATGCGAAGGATCCGCTTCCGCACACGCGACGGCGCGATCGACGAGGCAGTCGCCCCGGACGGAGGCGCCCTCGAGACGGCCATCCCGGAGGGGGCCGTCCTCGTCCGCCCCGTCGACCCGCCGGAGGTGTGGTGCTCCGGCGTGACGTACGCGCGCAGCCGTGACGCGCGCATGGAGGAGAGCACGGTCAAGGACGTCTACGCGCTCGTGTACGACGCCGAGCGCCCGGAGCTCTTCCTCAAGGACGCCGCGTGCCGGCGGACGGTCGGGCCGGGCGACCCGATCGGCATCCGCGAGGACTCGCACTGGAACGTCCCGGAGCCCGAGATCGGGCTCGTGCTCGGCGAGCGCGGGGCGATCGTGGGCTACACGATCGGCAACGACGTCTCCTCGCGGGACATCGAGGGCGCGAACCCGCTCTACCTCGCGCAGGCGAAGGTGTACGCCGGGGCGTGCGCGATCGGCCCGGCCGTGCTCGAGGCCGACGGCGTCCAGGGCCCCTTCGAGATCCGGCTCCGCGTGCTCGAGGACGGGACGGAGATCTACGCGGACGCCACCTCGACGGCGCGATGGTCAGAGTCGTTCGAGGAGCTCGCCGGCTGGCTCGTCCGCGACAACCCCGTTCCCGCCGGGAGCATCCTGCTGACGGGGACTGGTCTCGTGCCCCCCGACGATTTCACCCTTCGTGCCGGCCACGTCGTCGAGATCCACGTCCCGCAGATCGGGACGCTCTCGAACCCCGTCGTGTCGGCCTCGACCCTGCTCGTCTGAGAGCGAGAGAGGAGCCGTTCGCGATGTCCGGAGCCCCTGCGGAGAACCTCGTCGGCGGCGCCTGGCGCTCGGCGCACACGGGCGACGTCTACGAGAAGCGCAACCCCTGGCGTCCCTCCACCGTGACCGGGAGCTTCCAGGCCTCCGGCGCAGAGGACGCGCGCGAGGCGATCGACGCGGCCGCCGCGGCGCTTCCCGGCTGGGCCGGCCTCCCGGCTCCGGCACGCGCGGCGTTCTTCTTCAAGGCAGCCGACGCGGTCGAGCGGCGCGTCGAGCAGATCGCGCAGGACATGACCGCCGAGATGGGCAAGCCGCTCCGCGAGGCGCGCATGGAGGCGGCGCGGGCCGCGGCGATCCTCCGCTACTCGGCCGGCGAGGCCTTCCGGCCCGCAGGCGAGGTGTTCGAGCCGTCGGTGGGCGGGCAGACGCTGTACACGCGACGCCGCCCCATCGGGGTCGTGGGCCTGATCACACCGTGGAACTTCCCGGTCGCGATCCCCGTCTGGAAGCTCGCCCCGGCGCTGATCTACGGGAACACCGTGGTGCTGAAGGTGGGCTACGAGGCGCCTCGCACGGGCCTGCACATCGCCGAGTGCTTCGTCGAGGCCGGGTTGCCGGCCGGCGTGCTCAACGTCCTCACCGGCGCCGGCTCGAAGGTCGGCGCGGAGCTCGTCTCGAACCCCGGCGTCCGCGCGATCTCGTTCACAGGCTCGGTGGAGGTGGGCCAGGCCGTTCGCAACGAGGCGACTGCGCGCAGCTGCAGGGTGCAGCTCGAGCTCGGGGGGCACAACCCGCTGATCGTGACCGCCGACGCCGAGCTCGACCGTGCGGTGGAGGGGACGTTCGCCGGGGCGTTCTGGTCGGCCGGGCAGAAGTGCACCGCCACGCGACGCGTCTACGTCCACGCCTCGGTGCTCGACGCCTTCCGCGAGAGGCTGCTCGCGCGCATCGCCGCCGCGAAGGTCGGCGATCCTGCCGATCCCGAGACCGAGGTCGGCCCGGTGGTGAACGAGGGCTCGCTGGACGAGATCCTCGCAGCGGTCGCGCGCGGGGTGTCGGACGGCGGCACCGTCCTCGCGGGCGGAGTCCGGGCCGACGACGAGGGCTACCTCATCCCGCCCACCCTGCTCGAGGGCGTTCCCGACGGGTCGTACCTGACGTGCAACGAGGTGTTCGGGCCCGTCACCAGCCTGTTCTCCTTCGAGACGCTCGACGAGGCCCTGCAGCGGGCGAACGCCGTCGAGTTCGGGCTCTCCGCTGCGATCTACACGCGCGACCTCCACGCGGTGCAGCGCTTCTCCAACGAGCTCCAGGCGGGGATCCTCCACGTGAACTCGCAGACCGCAGGCGCCGACGTCCATGTGCCGTTCGGTGGTCTCAAGGGGAGCGCCTGGGGGCCGCACGAGCAGGGACGCGCGGCGATGGAGTTCTACACCGAGACGGTGACCGTCTACCAGGATGCCCCGCTCGGCTGAGCGGGTGCTCCCGACGGCGGACACCCGCACCTCGCTCGGCCGGGCCGACATGCGCGCGGCCCGGCCGAGCGAGGACGCTCAGCGATAGGTGACGTCCTCCTGCGCACGGCTCTGCGAGGAGCGGACGATCGCGTCGCACACCTCGGAGGCGCGGTAGCCGTCCTCGAACGTCGCTCCGTAGGGCGCGACGTCGCTGTCCTCCGCGATCGCGCGCAGCAGGTGGTGGATCTCGTGCACGAAGGTCTCGCCCCAGCCGATGATGTGCCCGGGCGGCCACCAGAAGTCCCAGAACGGATGGTCGGCCTCGGAGACGAGCACCGTCTTGAAGCCGCGCGCCCGGTCGCCGTCGGCGCGGAAGACCTGGAGCTCGTTCAGGCGCTCCATGTCGAACGCGAGCGAGCCCTTCGAGCCGTTGATCTCCCACTGGAAGGCGTTCCGCCGGCCGAGCGCGAGACGCGTCGCCTCGATCGTGCCGACGGCGCCGCTCTCGAACTCGACCGCGGCCTCGATCGCGTCGTCGACCTGCGCGGCCCGGGACGAACGTCTGACGAGCGCCGAGACGCGTCGCGATCTCGCCGACGAGGAAGCGGGCGAGGTCGATCACGTGCGTGCCGAGGTCGCCGAGCGCGCCCGAGCCCGCCTCGTCCGGCTGGAAGCGCCAGGTGTCGAGCGTCGGGTCGTCGCCCCAGTCCTGCAGGTAGCGGCCGCGGAAGTGGCGGATCTCGCCGAGCTCGCCGGCCTCGATCAGCTCCCGGGCGAGCCGGACGGCGGGCACGAAGCGGTAGTTGAACGCGCAGAGGTGCTTGACGCCGGTCGCGGCGACGCGCTGCCAGATCTCGTAGCTCTCGTCCGCGTCGCGGCCGAGCGGCTTCTCGCAGAGGACGTGCTTGCCCGCCTCGGCCGCGGCGATCGTCGGCTCGGCGTGGAGCGAGTTCGGGCCGCCGTTGTCGAAGAGCCCGATCGCCGGGTCGGAGACGATGTCGCGCCAGTCGGTCGTCCAGCGCTCGTAGCCGTACCGCTGCGCGGCTTCCGCCACGGCCGCCTCGTTGCGCCCGGCGATCGCGACGAGCCGCGGCACCAGCGGCGGCGGCCAGGCCATGTAGGGCGATCTTGCGGAAGGCGTTCGAGTGGGCCTTGCCCATGAACGCGTAGCCGAGCATCCCGACGCCGATCTCCGGGACGTCTCCGGCCTCGGCCACCTCGGGCGCTGCACCGATTCCCGTCTGCTTCTCGCTCATCACTCGCTCCTTTGCATCGCGGCGTCGAAGGCAAGGTCGGAGGGGGCGAAGTCGGTCGAGCGCACGAACGCGAGCGCGTCGGGCGCTCCCCAGTCGCGATCCATCCCGCTGTCCTCCCACTCGATCGAGAGCGGCCCCTGGTAGCCGATCCTGTTCAGCGCCCGGAAGAAGTCCTCGAAGTCGACGTCCCCGTGCCCCGGCGACACGAAGTCCCAGCCGCGGGCCTCCTCGCCGAAGTTGAGATGCGAGGAGAGGATCGAGCGACGCCCGTCGAGACGCCGCTTCGAGTCCTTGACGTGCACGTGGTAGATCCGATCCGCGAACTCGAGCGCGAACTGCGCCGTGTCGAGGAACTGGTGCGAGAAGTGGCTCGGATCGAGGTTGATCCCGAACGCCTCGCGGTTCCCGATCGCGCCGAGCGCCTTGCGCGTCGTCACGAAGTCGTACGCGATCTCGGTCGGGTGAACCTCGAGCCCGAAGCGCACGCCCTCCTGGTCGAAGACGTCCATGATCGGGCCCCACGCCTCGGCGAACTGCTCGTACGCGTGCTCGATCTCCGCGAAGTCGTTCGGCGGGAACGAGTAGAGAAGATGCCAGATCGATGATCCGGTGAACCCGTTCACCTGTGTGACTCCGAGCCGTGCCGCGGCGCGCGCCGTGTCCTTCATCCGCTCGGCCGCGCGCCCCCGCACGCCGTCCGGCTCCCCGTCGCCCCAGACCTCGGGCGGAAGGATCGCGCGGTGGCGGGCGTCGATGCGGTCGCAGACCGCCTGGCCGACGAGATGCGCGCCGAGCGCCCAGCAGCCGAGGCCGTGCTGCTCGAGGAGGCTGCGCTTCTCGCGACAGTACGACTCGTCCGCGAGCGCGCGATCGACCTCGAAGTGGTCGCCCCAGCAGGCGAGCTCCAGCCCGTCGAAGCCCCAGGCGCCACACCTGGCGGCGAGATCCGCGAGCGGCAGGTCGGCCCACTGGCCGGTGAACAGGGTGACGGGACGGGCCATGGCTCTCCTCCGGGGACGCGGGGCGGACATCGAGAACGTACTCGCTCCGGCCCCGGCGCGTGCACGCTCCCGCCGCCTTCGCCGAGGCGATCGACTAGGGTCGCTCTGTGCGGCCGTTGCCCTCCACCCCGCGCCAGTCGTGAGCGAGCGCCTCCTCGTCACGGGGGTGCTCGGGTGCCTCGGCGCGTGGGTCGCGCGGGCGGCGCTCGACGACGGGCACGCGGTCGTCGGCTACGACCTCGGGACGGACGACGCCCGCCTGAGGCTCGTCCTCGGGGAGGACGCTTCACGTGTCGCGCTCGTCCGTGGCGACATCACCGATCTCGACCAGCTCGAGGCGACGCTCGACGAACGAGAGATCACCCGGGTCGTGCACCTCGCCGCCCTGCAGGTGCCGTTCGTGCGGGCCAACCCGCCGCTCGGCATGCGCGTGAACGTCGCCGGGACCGTCAACGTGCTCGAGGCCGTCTCCCGCCGGCTCGATCGGATCCCCTGTGTCGCGTACGCCTCGTCGACCGCGGTCTACAACCCGGACGATCCGTCCCCCGCACCCGAGCGCGGCGGCGTCGCACCGGGGACGCTCTACGGCGTCTCCAAGCTCGCCGACGAGGGGATGGCGCGGGTCTACGCGGCCGATGCCGGTCTGCCGTCGGTAGGCCTGCGCCCGTACGTCGTGTACGGGCCGGGACGAGACCAGGGGATGACCTCGGGTCCGACCGCCGCGATGCTCGCGGCCGTGCGCGGCGAGCCGTACGAGATCGCCTTCACGGGCAGCGCCCAGTACGACTTCGCGCCCGACGTCGCCCGCGCCTTCGTGACCGCCGCCTCGACGCCGCTCGACGGCGCACGCGTGTTCAACGTCCCGGGCGCGCTCGCCTCGGTCGACGACGTGATCGACGCGATCCGAGCGGTCGTGCCGGACGCCGAGGTGACGGCGGTCGGCGGTTCGCTCCCGTTCCCGGCCGAGCTCGAGTCCGTCGGGTTCGAGCGGGAGATCGGGCCGTTCCCGCGGACGTCGCTCTCCGACGGCGTCGCGGCGACGATCGCGCACTTCCGCCGCCAGGGCTGAGAGCGCGTGCACGTCGAGCCGTTCGTGATCGAGGAGTGGTACGAGCGGTACGAGTTCACGCGCGGAGCTGACGCTCTCCTCGAGCGACTGCGAGACCCGGGCCGTCGCCGACCTGCTCGCGCTCGAGCCGGACGCGCTCGAGCGGCTCACGTCGCTGCGGCTCGGCTACACCGAGGTGCCCGGATCGCCCGAGCTGCGCGAGGCGATCGCCGCGACCTACGACACGGTCGAGCCCGACGACGTCCTCGTCGTCGCCGCCGCCGAGGAGGGGATCTTCCTGGCCTGGCACGCACTGCTGCGGCCAGGCGACCGCGTGGTCGTGGAGACGCCGTGCTACGGCTCGGCGCTCGAGCTCGCACGGAGCACCGGCGCGGAGGTGATCCCCTGGCAGCGGCGTGCGGCAGGACGGGTGGGCGCACGACCTCGACGCGCTCGAGCGGGCTGCTCGCAGGCGGAGCGCGAGCGCTCTACGTCAACTCGCCGCACAACCCGACGGGGATCGCGATGCCTCGGGCGGCCTTCGCACGGGTCGTCGAGCTCTGCGCCGAGCGGGAGGTCGTCCTCTTCTCGGACGAGGTCTATCGCGGGCTCGAGCACGACGCCGGCGTCCCGCCTGCCCGCCGCCTGCGACGTGCTGCGGCGGGGGATCTCCCTCGGCACCGTCTCCAAGGCGTACGGACTCCCCGGACTGCGGCTCGGCTGGCTCGCCACGCGCGACGCAGAGCTCCGGGACGCGATCCGCGCGCTGAAGCTCTACACCACGATCTGCTCGAGCGCACCCAGCGAGCTCCTCGTGGCCATCGCCGTGCGTCACCACGCGACGCTGATCGAGGAGTGCCGCGCAGTCGTCGCACGCGGCCTTCCTCACGTCGACGGGCTCCTCGAGCGCCACTCCGACCTCCTCGGCTGGACGCGGCCCGACGCGGGCCCGATCGGGTTCCCGCGCTGGTCGCGGACGGCGGACACGCGGCCGCTCTGCGAGCGCGCGGTGGCCGAGTGCGGCGTGCTGCTCCTGCCCGGCGATGTCTACGGCGAGCCGGGCCATGTCCGGGTCGGCTTCGGGCGCGCGAGCACCCGCGAGGCGGTCGAGCGCCTCGACGCGTGGCTCACGGCCGGCTGAGGCGCCTGCGCCGGACGTCCGGTCGCGTCCGCTAGGTTTCGCGCCCGTGAACGAGCCACGCATGGTCGACATCAACGCGCTTCCCGGTGCCGCCGAGGAGCGCGAGCGGGCCGAGCGCCTCGCCTGGCGGCTCCCGCCGGAGCTGGCGCCGCTCGCGCGGATCGCGCTGAACTACCGCTGGTCGTGGGAGCCGGGCGGCCCGGAGCTGTTCCGCTCGCTCGACCCACATGCGTGGGAGCTGAACGGGCGGAACCCCGTGCGCCAGCTGGAGGATCTCGCACCACACGCCTCGGCGGCGGCCGCCGCCGACCCGGCAGTCCTCGACGCGATCGACGTCCTCGGCGGGACGCTCGACGACGACCTCGCGCGTGCCGGAGACGCCGATCGAGACGCTCGAGGCGCCGGTCGCCTTCGTCTGCGCCGAGTTCGGGATCCACTCATCGCTCCCGATCTACTCCGGCGGCCTCGGCGCGCTGGCAGGCGACATCCTCAAGCAGGCGAGCGACCTCGCGCTGCCGATGGTCGGCGTCGGGCTGCTCTACCGCAAGGGCTACTTCCAGCAGCGCGTCGACCGCACAGGCCTCCAGCACGAGTACTGGACGCAGAGCGTCCCCGAGCACCTGCCGACCGTGCAGATCCTCGGCGAGGACGGCGAGCCGCTGCGCCTCACGTTCCCGCTCGGTCGACGCGAGGTCGCGTTCCACGTCTGGCGCGCGTCGATCGGCCGCATCCCTCTCTACCTCCTCGACACCGAGCTCGACGAGAACGATCCCTTCGATCGCTGGATCACGTCACGGCTCTACGAGGGCAATCCGCTCACGCGTCTCGGCCAGTACGGGCTGCTCGGGATGGGGACGGTGCGGGCGCTGCGCGCGCTCGGGATCGAGCCGGGGGTCTACCACTTCAACGAGGGACACCCCGCGCTCGCGGCGCTCGAGCTCACCGCCGACGCAGTCGCGGACGGCGTCCCGCTCGAGGACGCGCTCGCCGCGGCGCGGTCGCGCTGCGTGTTCACGACGCACACCCCGGTGCCCGCCGGCAACGAGGCGTACGAGCCGGAGCTGCATCCTGGGCGGGTTCGCAGACCTCGCCGAGCGCGTCGGCCTCGACGAGTCGCGGTTCCTGGATCTCTGCAGCGTCTCGCCCCGGCACGGACGAGTGGCCCGGCATGACGCCGCTCGCGCTGCGCCTGTCGCGCCATGCGAACGGCGTGAGCCGCCTCCACGGCGAGGTCGCCCGCGAGATGTGGCGCCCGCTCTTCAACGACGTGCCGGCCGAGGACGTGCCGATCGGGCACGTCACGAACGGCGTCCACCTCCCCACCTTCCTCGCCACGCCGATGCGCGAGCTGCTCGACCGCTACCTCGGCGAGGGCTGGCTCGTGCGCGCCTCGGACCCGGCGACGTGGGAGCCGGTCGACGACATCCCGAACGCCGAGCTCTGGGCGGCCCGCCGGGCGACGCGCGAGGGCCTGATCGAGTTCGTCCGCAACAAGACCGTCCAGGATCGCCTGCTGCGGGGCGAGGATCCCTCCTACGTCAAGCTGGCCGCCGAGGCGTTCGATCCGAACGTGCTGACGCTCGGGTTCGCGCGGCGGATCGCGACCTACAAGCGGCTCTTCCTCCTCACGCGCGACCCCGACCGGGTGCAGCGCATCTTCGGCGGCGACGGCCCGCCCGTGCAGATGGTGATCGCCGGCAAGGCCCATCCGCTCGACGACAACGCCAAGCGGATGCTGCAGGACGTGTTCGGGCTGCGGAAGGCAGCAGGCCTTGCCGCGCGCATCACGTTCCTCGAGAACTACGACCTCTCCGTCGCCGCGCCGATCGTCGGCGGCTGCGACGTGTGGCTCAACGTCCCGCGCCCCCCGATGGAGGCGTCCGGCACGAGCGGCATGAAGTCGGCGGCGAACGGAGGCCTCAACCTCTCGGTCCTGGACGGCTGGTGGGCCGAGGGCTACGACGGCTCGAACGGCTGGGCGATCGACGGCGGGCATGCCGGCGAGGGCGAGGCCGAGCAGGACGACCGTCACGCGCAGCGCGCTGTACGACCTGCTCGAGCACGAGGTGATCCCGCTCTTCTACGACCGCGGCGAGGACGGGATCCCGCACCGGTGGCTCGAGCGGATGAAGGCGTCGTTGAAGACGAACGGGCCACGCTTCTCGGCGGCACGGATGGTCGAGGACTACGCCGCGACCGTCTACCCTCGGCGCTGAGCCCCGGGCTGCTCAGGCGGGCGACGCCGCTCTGGCCGTGACGCGGGTCAACGCGACGACCGCGACGACGAGCCCGCACAGGAAGCCCGCGCACGTCCAGAGGACAGCGTCGAACGAGCCTGTCGCGTCACGGATCGCACCCAGCGCGAACGGCGCCATCGCGCCGATGGTGTAGCCGAACCCGAGCATCATCGCGACCAGGGCCCGGACGCGCTCGGGCCGGGCCTCGAGGTCGAGCGGGAGGATCATCACGAGCGCGAACATCCCGCCCTGCGCGACCCCCGCGAGCAGCGCCCACCCGAACCCGAGCGCGGGCAGCGCGACCAGCCCGACGGCCGCGGTCACGAAGACCAGGCTCAGCCCGAGCAGCCACGGTGGTCGCCCTCCGTAGCGCTCCGACAGCCAGGGGATCGCGAACGACGCGGCGATCGCCGTCAGGTTCATCGCCGCGAGGAGAGCGCCCGCGGACTGCTCGCTCCAGCCGCGCTCCCCGTAGGCGTCGGGAAGCCACGCGTTGAGGCCGTAGTAGGCGCACGCCATCGAGCCGAAGATCGCGACGAGCAGCCACGACACGGGCGAGCGGAGCGGCAGCCGCGGCATGAGGACGTGCGGGCGGACGTGAGGCGCGGCGCCACGGCTGAGCACGCTCCACGCCAGCGCGAGCGCCAGGGCGACGAGCGAGATCGCGACGAGCGCTGCACGCCAGCCTCCGAGCGCGCGCAGCGAGCGGGACGGCGAGCGCGGCGGCGGCGGTCGACCCGATCTGGATGCCGCCCGTGTACACCCCGGTGCCGCTCGCCGGCCGCTCGGGCACGACCTCGCGCACGGCGATCGGCGCGAGGGCGTTCCCCAGGCCCATCCCGATCCCCACCCCCCACGTGAGCAGCACGACCACCCAGGCTCCCGGCGCAAGCGCACGGAGGACGCCGAACGTACCGATCAGCAACAGCCCGAGCGTCATGGCACGGCGCGTCCCGATCCGCGCGGCCGAGGTACGCCGCGACCGGTGCGAAGAGCCCCATGCACAGCACCGGGATCGTGCCGAGCATCCCCACGACGACGTGTGGCGCGTCGAGGTCTGCCTCGATCGCCGGGAAGAGCGGTCCGACCCCGACGATCTGGGGGCGCAGCGTCAGCGCTGCGAGGAAGAGACCGATGAGAGCGGCATGGCGTGGCTGCCTCACCGTGGTTCGCCGATCGCCTTCAGGTCGCCCACCGCGCCGCCTCAGCGGGAGGGTCGGCGGCGGCCGCCCACCAGCCGGGCGAAGTACTCGACGTGCTTCCGCGCCTCCCGACCTGCCTTCGCGGGCTTCTGCGACCGCACCGCCTCGACGATCGGGCAGTGGAGCTCGGCGGCGTCCTCCGGCTCGACGAAGGTCTGATAGAGCGTGAGCGTGATCCGCCCCTCGACCCCGAGCAGCTTCCAGCACTGGGTCAGGATGTCCATCCCGGCGGCCTCGACGAGGAGGCGGTGGAAGGCGATGTCGTGCTCGGCGAGCCCCTGGATGTCTCCCCGCCGGGCCGCCGCGCGCATCGCCTCGACCTCCGCCTCGAGCGCGGACACGTCGCCGGCGAGGTTCTTCGCGGCAGCGCGGGCCGCGACCTCCTCGAGGGCCGCCCGGACCGGATAGACCTCGACCATCTCCTGATCGCCGAACTCGCGCACGCGCGTGCCCTTGAACGGCTCCGACTCGACGAGCCGCAGCAGCTCGAGATCGCGCAGCGCCTCCCGCACCGGGGCCTGGCTCGTCCCGAGCTCCTGCGCGATCCGCGTCTCGACGAGCCGCTCCCCGGGCTTGAGCTCGCCCGTGACGATCCGGTGGAGGAGGACGTCCTTCACCTGCTCCCGGAGCACCGTCCTCGAGACCGAGCTCACCGCGCCGTCTTCTCCCGAGATCGGTGCATCTCGTGCGGCTGGCCGCCCTACCCGGCGACGACCGGGTTCGTGATCGAGCCGAGCCCGTCGATCTCGATCGTGATCTCGTCGCCCGGTTGCAGCAGCAGCTGGGGCGTCCTGAAGACGCCGACGCCGGCCGGCGTTCCCGTCAGGATCAGATCGCCGGCCTCGAGGGTCGAGGTCTGCGAGAGGTAGCTGATCACCTCGTCGATCTGGAAGATCAGGTTCGCCGTCGTCGAGTCCTGCACGGTCTCGCCGTTCAACCGCGCCCGGATGCCGAGCGCGTGAGGATCGGGCACCTCCGAGGCCGGCACCAGCGGGCCGACCGGGCAGAACGTGTCCGGCGACTTGCCGCGGGTCCACTGGCCGTCGGCGAACTGCAGGTCACGAGCCGAGACGTCGTTCGCGACGACGTAGCCGGCGATCGCCTCCATGGCGCTCTCGCGCCCGATGCGGGAGACGGTCGCCCCCATGACGACGCCGAGCTCCGCCTCGTAGTCGCACTTCTGGACGACCGACGGGATGACGATGGGGTCGCCGGGACCGATCAGCGACGTCGTGAACTTCGCGAAGAAGAGCGGGGCGGCAGGAAGCTCGACGCCCTGCTCCTCCGCGTGGTCCTTGTAGTTGAGCCCGACGCAGACGATCTTGCCGGGACGCGGGATCGGGATCATGCGCAGACCCTAACAGCGCTGCCAGATCATCGATGATCGATAGCGGGATAGACTCGGACCATGGCCCTGCCCGCGGGATCCCTCGACGGTCTGCGCCGGGCCGTCGGAGCGGCGAACGTGCTGACGGCGCCCGAGGAGCTGGCGACGTACGACTGCGACGGGCTGACCGGCTGGCGGGCGATCCCCGCCGCGGTCGTGCTCCCCGGCAGCGCGGACGAGGTGCAGGCGGTCGTCCGCTCCTGCGCGGCTGCAGGCATCCCGTTCGTGGCCCGGGGTGCCGGGACAGGGCTCTCCGGGGGAAGCCTCCCCGTCGCCGACGGGGTCGTCATCGCGCTGACGCGGATGAACCGGATCGTCGAGATCGACGTCGAGAGCCGGCGGGTCGTCGTCGAGCCGGGCGTGGCGAACCTCGACGTCACCCGCGCGGTCGCCCCCTACGGCCTCTTCTACGCACCCGACCCGTCGAGCCAGCAGGTCTGCACGATCGGCGGGAACGTCGCCGAGAACTCCGGCGGAGCGCACTGCCTCAAGAACGGCTTCACGGTCAACCACGTCACGGGTGCCAGGGTGGTGCTTCCCGACGGTGAGCTCGTCGAGCTCGGCGGGAAGAGCCTCCATCAGGACGGCGCCGACCTGCTCGGGGTGTTCGTCGGATCCGAGGGGACGCTCGGGATCGCCGTGGAGGTGACGCTGCGCGTCCAGCGCGTGCCGGAGGTCGTCACGACGATGCTCGCCGCCTTCCGCACCCTCGAGGCGGGCGGCGAGGCGGTGGCGGCGGTGATCGCCGCGGGGATCGTCCCGGCGGCGATCGAGATGATGGACAGGCTGACGATCGAGGCCGCAGAGGCCGCGTTCCATCCCGGCTATCCGGAGGGCGCGGCCTCGGTGCTCCTCGTCGAGCTCGACGGCGTCGCCGCCCAGGTCGCGGAGGACAGGGTCGAGGTCGACCGGCTCTGCCGCGCGGCCGGCGCGTTCGAGGTGCGGATCGCGCACGACGACGCCGAGCGAGCCGTGCTCTGGAAGGGCCGCAAGGGCGCCTTCCCGGCGATGGGCCGCATCTCGCCCGACTACTACGTCCAGGACGGCGTCGTGCCGCGCACTCGGCTCGGTGAGGTGCTCCGGCGGATCGAGACGCTGGCCGACGAGGCCGGCCTGCGCGTCGGCAACGTCTTCCACGCTGGTGACGGCAACCTCCACCCGCTCGTCCTGTACGACGGCTCGACGCCGGGCGAGGCAGACCGTGCCAAGGAGCTCGCCGAGCGGATCCTCAGCGCCTGCGTCGAGGCCGGCGGCTCCCTGACCGGCGAGCACGGGGTCGGCGTGGACAAGGCGTGCTCGATGCCGCAGATGTTCTCCGAGCGCGACCTCGAGGCGTTCGAGCGCCTGCGGCTGGCGTTCGACCCGCACGGCCTGGCGAACCCCGGAAAGGTGATCCCGACGCCCCGTCTCTGCGGCGAGGTGCCCGGGCCGTACCGCATCCACCCACTGGAGCGCGCCGGTGTCGCAGACCGCTTCTGAGGCGTTCCTGCCGGCGTCGCTGGAGGAGGCATCCGCGCTGGTCTCGCGAGGCTGCGGCAGAGGGCGCACGCTGCGGATCGGCGACGACCTCCGTCTCGACCGGATGGCGCGCATCCTCCACCACGCGCCGGGCGACCTCACCTGCACGGTCGAGGCGGGCGTCCGGCTCTCGGAGCTCCACGCGGCGGTCGAGGCCCACGGGCAGCGGCTCTCCCTCGATCCGCCGGGCGATCCGACCATCGGCGCCTGCGTCGCCGCGAACCTCTCCGGGCCCCTCAGACACCGCTTCGGCGCGCCACGCGATCTCGTGCTCGGCGTCACCCTCGTGCTCGGCGACGGCGCGATCGCGTCGAGCGGTGGGACGGTCGTGAAGAACGTGGCGGGCTACGACCTCGGCAAGCTGGTCTGCGGGTCGCGAGGGGCGCTCGGGCCTGATCGGGCGGGTCGCGCTCCGCCTCCACCCCGTTCCCGCGGCCTCGGCGACGCTGGTCGTCGAGACGCGACGACCCGGCGCAGATCGTCGTCGCCCTGGAGGCGTCGAGCCTCCAGCCGAGCGCGCTCGACGTGCTCCATCCCGGACGCGTCGCGGTGCTGTTCGAGGGCTCTGCCGCTGCGGTCGACGCGCAGCTCACGGCCGCGCGCGAACGGCTGGGCGGTGACGAGGCGGAGCCCGCGGTCTGGGAGGAGAGCCGTCGCCGGCAGGCGGCGGCCGAGGGCGCTCTCGCGTTCGCACCGCGCGACCTCGAAGACGTGCTCGGCGTCGAGCCCGAGGCGATCGTCCGGCCGTCCGTCGGCGTCGCCTACGTGCCGCACCCGGTCGAGCCGGAGGTCGATCCGGGGGTCGAGCGCCTGCGACGGGCGCTGAAGGAGCGCTTCGACCCGGCGGGGGTCTTCGCGTGATCCCCGAGCTGACGAGGGACTGCGTCCACTGCGGCTTCTGCCTGCCGAGCTGCCCGACCTACGTCCTCTGGCAGGAGGAGATGGACTCGCCGCGCGGCCGGATCCAGCTGATGGAGAAGCAGCTCGACGGAACGCTCACGCTGAGCCCGACGGTGGTCGAGCACTTCGACCGCTGCCTCGGCTGCCTCGCGTGCGTCTCGTCCTGCCCGTCGGGTGTCCGCTACGACCTCCTGATCGAGGAGACGCGATCCCGCGTCGAGCGAGAGCATCCCCGCTCGCGGGGCGAGCGGATGCAGCGCCGCATCCTCTTCGCGACGCTCCCCCACCCCCGCCGGATGCGCGCTGCGCTGCGCCTCGCTCCGCTCGGACGACTGCTGCCCTCGCCGAGGTGGGCGGAGCCGATGCTCGATCTCGCGGTCGGGTGGCGCTCCCACGCGCAGGCGCCCGCCCACACCGCGGCCACGGGGACGAGCCGCGGGCGCGTCGGCCTGCTCACGGGCTGCGTCCAGCAGGTGATGTTCGGCGACGTCAACGCCGCGACCGCGCGGGTGATGGCGGCGGCCGGATACGAGGTCGTCGCGCCCCGGCAGGGCTGTTGCGGTGCGCTGTCGGCCCACGCCGGCCGCAGCGACGAGGCGGCGCGCTTCACCGAGGCGCTTCGCGCGGCCTTCTCCGACCTCGAGACGATCGTCGTGAACTCGTCGGGCTGCGGCTCGCACCTCAAGGAGAAGGGCCTTCCCGCGCTCGACGTGACCGAGGCGCTCGCCGACGCCGAGCTTCCGACGCTCCACCCGCTCGAGCTCACCGTCGCCTACCAGGACTCATGCCACATGCGCCACGCACAGCGCCTCCCCGGCGCCTGGCGACCGGTGCTCGAGCGGATCCCCGGGCTCCACGTCGTCGAGCCCGCCGAGCAGGACGTGTGCTGCGGCTCGGCCGGCACCTACAACGTCACGCAGCCCGCGGCCGCGCGCGCGCTCGGCGACCGCAAGGCAGCGCACGTCCGAGCGACGGGCGCCGACGTGCTCGCGAGCGCCAACCCCGGCTGCCTCGTCCAGGTCGCGAAGGCCCTCGCCCGCGACGGCCGCGGCACGACGCTCGCCGCCCTGCACCCGGTCGAGCTCCTGGACGCCTCTCTCCGTGGCGTCGACGCGGGGACGCTGTTGCGCGGTGCCCGACGCTGAGCCACGCCGGGCGTCTGCAGCGGCACCACCCGACGGAACCCGACCTCGCAGCCCCGTCGCAGGACGAGAGCTAGGCTCGACCCCATGACGGCACTGCACCCGCTGGCCCTGACCGAGGCGCGAAGGGCCAGGGACGCCGCCGAGGCCGACCTGGAGACCATCCTCGCCGACCTCGCGGCCTGGGTGAACACGGACTCGCCGGGAGGCGACGGCAGCGCCGTCGACCGGATGGCCGCGCTGATCGCCCACCGGCTCGAGGAGCTCGGGCTCCATCCGGAGCTCGTCCCCGCCGGCGACCGGGGCCTCTACCTCCACGCCACCCTGGAGGGAGACGGGAGCGCGCGCGTCGCGCTCATCGGCCACCACGACACGGTGTTCCCCGCGGGCACCGCCGCCGCCAGGCCCTTCTCTCGCGACGCGAGCCGCTGCTACGGGCCCGGTGTCGCGGACATGAAGGGCGGCCTGGTCGTCGCGGCTCATGCGGCAGGCCTGCTGGCACGAGGGCCGCGACCGTTCGCACGGCTCGAGCTGATCTCCTGCCCCGACGAGGAGTCCCGCCCGACCGCTCCGGCGACGCTCGACCGGCTGCGCGACTTCGACGCCGTGCTGTGCCTCGAGTGCGGCAGGCCCGACGGAGAGGTCGTGTCCGCGCGGAAGGGCGCAGGCTGGTTCCGCATCCACGCGACCGGCCATCCCGCCCACGCCGGGGTCGAGCCCGACACGGGCCGCAACGCGGTTCACGCGATCGCGCGAGAGGCGGCGAGGATCGCGTCGCTCCACCACGCGCGCCCGGGGCTCACCGTGCAGATCACGGGCCTCGAGGGCGGCGAGGGCCTGAACACGGTCCCGAGCGCGGCAGCGCTGACCGGCGACATGCGGGCGATCAGCGGCACCGACCTGGCCTGGGGGCGCGAGCAGGTGCAGGCCTGGGCCGACCACACCGGCGTCGGGCTCGCCTTCGAGGATCTCGGCGGCCCTCCGCCGCTCGAGAGGACGCCGGCCGTGGCGGCGCTCGCAGCCGCCGCGATCACGCTCGGCGGGGAGCTCGGCCACGTGTTCGGCGAGGCGCTCACCGGCGGCGTCTCCGACGGCTCCTGGACTGCGCACGCCCGGATCCCCACCCTCGACGGCCTCGGGCCCGTCGGCGGCCTCGACCACGGGCCGGACGAGTACGTCGAGACGGCGACGTTCGCGACGCGCTGCGGCGTCGTCGCCGGACTCGTCGCAGCGGTCGACGCAGGGCTCCTGCGCGACCTCGACTAGACCACAGGCTCCACGCGCCATCCGTACTCGACCGCCGCCGCAATGCGCGCGTGCGCCGATGCGCGGGCGCGATGCGCCTGCCACCCTGTGGTGGGAGGTCAGTTGTCCACGCCCACCTCGACGGTCGGCGAGACACGCGACCCGCGAGAGCGGATCGGCGCGCCTGCTGCGCGATGAGCGCGGCGCACCCCGGCGGGCTGTCGACCCGCGAGGCCGAGCGCCGGCTCGTCGCCTACGGGCCGAACGAGCTCGTGCGACGAGGCGGCCGACGCTGGCCGCGCCAGCTCGTGCAGCAGATCACGCACCCGCTCGCGCTGCTGCTCTGGGTCGCCGCCGCGCTCGCCTTCGTCGCGGGGATCGCCGGCGCTCGGCGGTCGCGATCGTCGCCGTCATCGTCGCTCAACGCGGTCTTCGCGTTCGTCGCAGGAGCGCCAGGCGGAGCGCGCGGTCGAGGCGCTGCAGCGCGTACCTGCCGCAGCAGGCGCTCGGTGCTCCGCGACGGGCGGCGCGCCGACGGTCGACGCAGCGCGAGCTCGTTCCCGGGCGACGTGCTCGCTGCTCGAGGAGGGCGACCGGATCTCGGCCGACGCGCGCCTGCTCGAGGGCGCGCGTCGAGGTCGACCTGTCGACCCTGACCGGCGAGTCGCAGCCCGTGCTATCGCTCGCGCGGAGTTCGCCGACACGGCCGGGCCGCTGCTCGAGGCGCGCGACCTCGTCTTCAGCGGCACGACGCTGCGTCGGCGGCGACGCGAAGGCGCTCGTGTTCGCGACCGGCATGCAGACCGAGCTCGGGCGCATCGCGGCGCTCTCCGAGCGCGTCGAGCAGCGAGCCGAGCCCGCTCGAGCGCGCAGGTGCGGCGCGTCGCCTGGCTGATCGCCCTCGTCGCCGTCGGCGCCGGGCTCGCCTTCCTCCCGATCGGCTGGCTCGTCGCCGGGTCTGCCGCTCGGCGACGCGCTCAGCGTTCGCGATCGGGCTGATCGTCGCCAACGTGCCCGAAGGGCCTGCTGCCGACGATCACGCTCGCGCTCGCCGTCGGCGTCGCGCGCGCTCGCGCGGCGCGGCGCGCTGGTCAAGCGGCTGAGCGCGGTCGAGACGCTCGGCTCGACCGACCGTCATCTGCACCGACAAGACCGGGACGCTGACCGAGAACCGCATGCGCGCGGTGCGCGTCTGGACGGCGGACGGCGAGCTCGACCTCGAGCAGGCGCGATGACCTCGCCGGCGCCGTCGCGGCGCGACCGGGCGCTCGGGCTCCTCGGCCGAGCGATGGCGGCGTGCACCACCGCCGAGCGTCGACCGCGCCCGCGCCGGGAAGTCGCGCGGCGAGGCGACCGAGGTCGGGCTGCTCGACGGCGGCCGAGCGGCTCGGTGCCGACGTCGAGCGTCGCGCGACGCGAGCGACATCGCCGCGCGGCTCTTCCGCTTCGATCCCGACGCTCCGGCTGATGACGACCGTCGACGAGCGGACGACGGCGCCGTCACCGTCGCACACGAAGGGCGCGCCCGAGGAGGTGCTCGCGCGCTGCGACACGATCGTGCTGGCCGACGGATCCGACGGACCGCTCGACCGAGTCGCGCCGCGATCGAGGCTCGACCGGTCGACGCCTACGCCGCGCCGGGGCCTGCGCGTGCTCGCGGTCGCCACGGCGGTCGCTCGCCGACGGCGCGAGCCCGTTCCGAAGCGCCGCGAGGACGCCGAGCACGGGCTCTGCTTCCTCGGCCTGGTCGCGCTGTTCGACCCGCCGCGGCCCGAGGTGGCCGAGGCGGTGGCGCGCTGCCACGCGGCGGGGATCCGGGTCATCGTCGTCACCGGCGACTACGGCCCGACCGCCGCCGAGATCGCCCGCCGGGTCGGCATCGTCGACGCGACGGGCCGCCGGTCGTCACCGGCGACGAGCTCGAGGCGATGAGCGAGCGCGAGCTCGACCTCCTGCTCGCCGACGGCCGCGGAGCTCGATCTTCGCGCGCAGCTCGCCCGAGGCGAAGCTGCGCATCGCCGACGCGCTGCGCGCGGACGGCGCAGGTCGTCGCGATGACCGGCGACGGCGTCAACGACGCGCCGGCGCTGCGGCGGGCGGACATCGGCGTCGCGATGGGCCTGACCGGCACCGACGTGGCGCGCGAGGCGGCGACGATGGTGCTCACCGACGACAACTTCGCGACGATCGTCGCGCGCGGTCGAGGCGGGCCGCCGGGTCTACGACAACGTCCGCAAGTTCATCGTCTACATCTTCGCCCACGCGACGCCCGAGGTCGTCCCGTTCCTCGTCTTCGCGCTCTCCGGCGGCGCGATCCCGCTGCCGCTGACCGTGCTCCAGATCCTCGCGATCGACCTCGGCACCGAGATCCTGCCCGCGCTCGCGCTCGGCCGCGAGCCGGCCGAGCCCGGCCTCATGGACCGGCCGCCGCGGCCGCCGCCCGAGGGCGTGATCCGCCGCGCGATGCTCGTGCGCGCCTGGGTCTTCCTCGGCCTGATCGAGGCGGCGCTCGTCCTCGCCGGGTTCTTCTGCGTCCTGCTCGCGGGCGGCTGGGCACCCGGGCGACGACGTCGCCGCCGGGTCGCCCGCTGCACGACGCCGTACCTCGCAGGCGACGACGATGACCTTCGCCGGCATCGTCGCCTGCCAGGTCGGCACCGCGTTCGCCGCCCGCACCGAGCACGCCTCGCTGCGCGTCGGTCGGCGTCTTCACGAACCGGCTGCTGCTCTGGGGCATCGCCTTCGAGCTCGTGTTCACCGCCGCGATCGTCTACGTGCCGCTCGCTCCAGGCGGTCTTCGGCACGGCGGCGCTCGGCTGCCGACCGAGCTCGCCGTGCTCGCGACGTTCCCGGTGATCGTGTGGGGCGCCGACGAGCTGCGACGTGCCGCCGCGCGTCGGCGACGCGCGCTCAGCCCGCGGCCTCGACCGGCCTGAGCTCGGAGAGCCGATCGACCCGGGCGAGCCCCGGGAAGAACCGCGCCCACAGCAACGCGACGACGACGGTCGCCACGCCGCCGATCACGACGGCGGGCACCGCGCCGACCAGCGCCGCCGCGACGCCCGACTCGAAGGCGCCGAGCTCGTTCGAGGCGCTGATGAAGACCATCTCGACGGCGTTCACGCGACCGCGGAGCTCGTCCGGGGTGACGAGCGGCAGGATCGTCGGCGCAGGACGACGCTGACCATGTCCACCGCGCCTCCCACGGCAAGCGCGAGCAGCGAGAGCCACATCGACTGCGAGAGGCCGAAGACGATGATCGAGACGCCGTACGAGCGCCACGACGAGCAGCAGCGTCCGCCCGCACGCGCTCGCTGCACCGGCCGCCGCGTGAGCACGATCGGCAGCGACCAGCGCGCCGACCGCCGGGCGCGCTGCGCAGCACGCCGAGCCCGACCGGCCCGACGTCGAGGATGTCCTTCGCGAAGATCGGCAGCAGCGCGACCGCACCGCCGAAGAGCACGGCGAACAGGTCGAGCGAGATCGCGCCGAGCAGGACCGGCGTCCGCCGGACGAGCGCGCACGCCGCCGAGCACGCTCGCGCAGGACGGGCGCGCCGGCCACGCTCGCGGCCGGACCGCGCCGCGCAGGGACGAGCGACGCACGCCGAGCGGGCGAGCGAAAGCGCAGCGGCCACGCCGTAGACGAGCTCGGGTGGAGCGCGAACAGGAGCCCGCCGATCGCCGGGCCGACGATCACGGAGGCCGCTGGAAGACGACGGAGCGCTGCGCCAGCGCCCGCGGGATGATCTCGGCCGGGACGAGCGACGGCGACGAGCGCACCGGGCCGCGGGCGCGCCGAGGGCCGATGCGACGCCGGTCGCGAACGCGAGCGCGAAGAACGGCCACGTCTGCGTCGGCGCCGCGGCGCGTGACCGCGAGCAGGCCGACGAGCGACGACGCGCGTCGAGCGCGACGTGCCGAGCGCGTAGCAGCGTGCGCCGCGGGAAGCGGTCGGCGAGGTGACCGGCCGGCAGCGCGAGGAGCGGCAGCGGGAGGAACATCGCCAGCCCGACGAGCCCGAGATCGAGCGGGTCGCCGTTGATCGCGTAGACCTGCCACCCGATCGCCACGAACGACATCTCGATCGCGAGCGCGTCGCGAGCGGACCGAGCAGAAGGACGAAGTCGCGGTGGCGGAGCGGGGCGTCGACGCGCCGTCAGGGCGTCGATCGCCGCTTACACCGTCTCGCGTCGGCTCGTCCGCGGGCGTGCTGCTCGGGAGGAACTCGACCTCGAGCCGCTGGATGCGCGAGCCGCTCGTCTCGAGCACGGTGAAGCGGAGCTCGTCCGTCGACGACCTCGTCGCCGGGCCGCGGCCGCGCGCCGAGGTGACCGAAGACGATCCCCGCGACGGTGTGGAAGTCCTCGTCGTCGAGCGTCGGTCGCCGAACTCCTCGTTGAAGTCGTCGATCGTGAACGTGCCGTCGATGCGGATCGTCCGCTCGTCGACGCGCTCGACGGACTCGTCGGGGAGGTCGAACTCGTCCTCGATGTCGCCGACGATCTCCTCGAGCACGTCCTCGAGCGTGACGATGCCCATCGTCGCGCCGTACTCGTCCACGACGATCGCCATGTGCTGGTTCGTGCGGCGGAACTCGCCGAGCAGCGCGCCGAGGTCCTTCGTCTCCGGCACGACGTACGGCGGTGCGCAGGAGCTCCGCGAGCTCGACGTCGGCGATGCTCGCGTCGTTGCAGCGCCGAGACGAGGTCGCGCACGTGCAGGACGCCGACGATGTCGTCGAGCGACTCGCGGTAGACCGGATAGCGCGTGTACGGCGACTCGAGGACGCGCCGCAGCGCCTCCTCGGGTGGGAGCTCGATCGAGATCCCGATCACGTCGGGCCGCGCGCACCATCACGTCGGACGCCTCCTTCTCGGCGAAGTCGAAGACCTTGTAGAGCATCTCCTCCTCGGCCGTCTGGATCTCGCCCGAGTCCTCGGCGGCGGCGACCGACTGGCGGATGTCCTCGCGCGTGAAGGCGATCATCCCGGCCGGCGCGGGCTTGACCCCGACAGACGCGCAGGACGGCGTTCGGACGAGTGCTGGAGCACCCACACGAGCGGGTGCGAGGATCCGCGAGAGGACGTCGAGCGGCAGCGGCGAGCGCGAGCGCGAGCCGCTCCGCCTTCTGCAGCGCGATCGCCTTCGGGACGAGCTCGCCGAGCACGACGCTGAGGTAGGTCAGCACGCGCGAACGACGATCGCGAACGCGACGCCACGCGGCAGGAAGTCGAGGTAGCGCGAGAGAGCGGCTCGCCGACCGCACCGAGGGCGATCCCGAAGACCGTGATCCCGACCTGCACGGTCGAGATGAAGCGGACGGGCTCGTCCATCAGCTCCAGCGCCGTCCGCGCCGCCCGGCTGCCGCTCGTCCGCGCGCTCCTCGAGGCGGCGAGCGGCGGGCGGTGACGAGCGCGTACTCCGCAGCCACGAAGACCGCGTTCCCGAGCACGAGCGCGAGGAGGGCCAGCGATCCGGCCGACGTCGCTCATCGGACGTCAGGATGCGGCAGGAAGGGGCGCCCCGCAGTCCGGGGCGCGGGTACTGGGCGGTAGCTCGCCGTCCAACTCAGGCGCGCAGTATAGGTGACGACGCCGACGTCCTCGCGCGCGCTCGGCACCGCCCTCCAGGACGAGTCGCTCGAGGTGGGACAGCGTCTCGGCGACGGCGAAGCGCGCGGGCAGCGGGAGCGAGCTCCGCCGCCGAAGAGCGCGAACGAGACCTCGTAGCCCGTGCGCGGCCCGTCGCCGAGAGCGCGACCGCGGTCGCCGTCCAGCCGCTCGTCGATGATGGGCGACGATCGCCGCGGCGCGACGTGCGGGATCGACGATCGGCTCGCCGTGCCCGCGGTAGCACGATCCGCGGCGCGAGCTCGACGACGGTCTGCGAGCGCCCCGAGGTAGTCCCCGAGCGGGTCGGGCCGGACTCCGGCCAGAGCCCGACCGCCGGCGTGATCGGATCGAGCACGTGGTCGGCGCCGATCAGGACGCCGTCGCGCAGCAGCGTCAGCTGGCCGTCGGCGTGCCCCGGCGCCGCGACGAGCTCCCAGCCGTCGACCTGGTCGCCGGCCTCGACGACGCGTCGCGTCGTCCGCGTACCGGATGAACGGCCGCCCACCACGAGCCCTGCTCGACGAGCTCTCGCGTGACGACCTCAGGGAACGCCCGCCCGGGCGAACCACGCCACGAGACGGTCGGTCGGACGCATCCGCTCCCCACACGAGCCGACACTGCTCGAGGTCGAGCTCCCCCTGGAGCACGGGCGCGCCGGTGAGGTCGCGCACGTCGGCGGCGGCGCCGACGTGGTCGGGGTGGAAGTGGGTCACGAAGATCCGGGCGACCGGCCCGACGTCGCGCAGCACCTCGCTCCAGCGCTCCCGCGGCGTCGGGCAGCCCGAGGCCGGTGTCGACGATCGTCCAGCCGTCCGCGCCCGGCAGCAGGTAGGCGTGGACGTGACCGGGGCGGGTCGGCAGCGGCAGCGTCACGCGCCGGATCCCTGCGGGGAGCTGGCTCCACCGGCCACCCTACCCGCCCTCCGAGCTAGTGCAAGACGATCTAATCCGAACGAATAAGGATCTCGTCATGAGTGATACCGTTCCGGCCGTGGAGCACGCGGTGGACGAGCTCGTCGGCGACGCCGACGTCGAGAGGATGAGCGCGGAGCAGGTCGTCGAGACCGTGCTCGAGCGCCTCCACCCGAACGTCGCGCTCGCCTGCTCGTTCCAGAAGGAGGAGAGCGTCCTCCTCGACATGCTGCTCGACGCGCGAGCCGACAGGCCCGCGTGTTCGCGCTCGACACGCACGTCCTCTTCCCGGAGACGTACGAGGTCTGGCGCGCGGTCGAGCAGCGCTACGGCATCCAGGTCGAGGTGTACCAGGGCCCGTCGCTCGGCCGCCAGGCCGCGGCCCACGGCGATGCGCTCTGGGAGCGCAACCCGACGCTCTGCTGCTCGATCCGCAAGGTCGCCCCGCTCGCGGAGGCGCTCGCCGGCCTCGACGGCTGGATCACCGGCATGCGCCGCGACCAGTCCCCCACCCGCGCGGACGCGCCGAAGCTCGGCTGGGACGAGCGTCACGAGCTCTGGAAGGCGAACCCGCTCGCCGACTGGAGCGACGAGGACGTCTGGGCCTACATCAGCGAGCACGACCTGCCGGTGAACGCCCTGCACGACCGCGGCTACGCGTCGATCGGCTGCACCCACTGCACCACGCCCGGGGACGGGCGCGAGGGCCGCTGGGTCGGGAACGACAAGACGGAGTGCGGACTGCACGCATGAGCCGCGCCGGTTCACCCACCTCGACGCGCTCGAGGCCGAGGCGATCCACATCATGCGGGAGGTCGCCGCCGAGCTCGAGCGGCCCGTGCTGCTGTTCTCCGGCGGCAAGGACTCGATCGTGCTGCTGCGCCTCGCCGAGAAGGCGTTCCGCCCGGGACGCTTCCCGTTCCCGCTGATGCACGTCGACACGGGTCACAACTTCCCGGAGGTGATCGAGTACCGCGACCGTCGCGTCGCGGAGCTCGGCGAGCGCCTGATCGTCGCCTCGGTGCAGGAGTCGATCGACCGCGGCCGCGTCGTCGAGCAGACGGGACCGCGCGCCTCGCGCAACCAGCTCCAGACGACGACGCTGCTCGACGCGATGGAGGAGAACGGCTTCGACGCCGCGATCGGCGGCGCCCGCCGGGACGAGGAGCGTTCGCGCGCGAAGGAGCGCATCTTCTGCTTCCGCGACGACTTCGGCCAGTGGGACCCGCGCGCCCAGCGCCCCGAGCTCTGGAACCTCTACAACGGCCGGATCCGCAAGGGCGAGCAGGTGCGCGTGTTCCCGATCTCGAACTGGACGGAGCTCGACGTCTGGCAGTACGTCGCACGCGAGCGCCTCGAGCTGCCGTCGATCTACTTCGCGCACGAGCGCGAGGTGTTCGAGCGCGACGGGATGCTCTACGCCACCTCGGAGTTCGTCGAGCGCTACGACGACGAGGTGCCGTTCACCGAGTGGGTGCGCTTCCGCACGGTCGGCGACATGACGTGCACCGGAGGCGTGCGCTCGCACGCCACGACGATCCCCGACGTCGTCGCCGAGATCGCCGCGACCCGCGTCACCGAGCGCGGCGAGACGCGCGCCGACGACAAGGTCTCGCGAGGCCGCGATGGAGGACCGCAAGCGTGTCGGGTACTTCTGAGGGATCCTCCGACGTTCGCCGCGGCGAGAGCGCCCCGACCGACCTGGCGCGCTGCTGACCGGAGAGGCGCCGAGGCGATCTGCTCCGCATCGTCACCTGCGGCTCGGTCGACGACGGCAAGTCGACCCTGATCGGCCGGCTGCTGTTCGACACGAAGCAGGTCTTCGTCGACCAGATGGAGCACGTCGAGGAGACGAGCGAGCGACGCGGCGACGGCTACGTCAACCTGGCGCTCCTCACCGACGGCCTCCGCGCCGAGCGCGAGCAGGGGATCACGATCGACGTCGCCTACCGCTGGCTTCGTCACCGAGCGGCGCCGCTTCCAGCTCGCCGACGCTCCCGGCCACGTGCAGTACACGCGCAACATGGTCACGGGCGCCTCGACGGCCGACGTCGCCGTCGTCCTCGTCGACGCGCGCAAGGGCGTGATCGAGCAGACGCGACGCCACACGTCGATCGTGTCGCTGCTCGGCGTCCCCCACGTCGTCTTCGCGGTCAACAAGATGGACCTCGTCGACTACGACGAGGAGCGCTTCCGCGAGATCGAGGTCGAGCTCGACGAGCTCGCCGTCGACTCGTCGGCGTCACGCGACGAGGTCGCGTTCCCGGTCGCCGCGCTCCCGGCGACAACGTCGTCGAGCGCGTCCGAGCGCGATGCCGTGGTGGCACGGCGGCACGCTCCTCGCGCACCTCGAGGCGATCGAGACCGCACGCCGACCGCAACGTCGTCGCACCGCCGCTTCCCGGTGCAGTGGGTGATCCGGCCGATGTCGGACGAGCACCACGACTACCGCGGCTACGCGGGCCAGGTCGCGGGCGGCGTCTGGCGCGCAGGCGACGAGGTCGTCGTGCTGCCGTCCGGCCTCCGCACGCGCGTCGCGGCGGTCGAGACGCACGACGGCCCGATCGACGAGGCGGTGCCAGGGCATGTCGGTGATCGATCCGGCTCGAGGACGAGCTCGACGTCCCGCGCGGCGAGATGCTCGTCGCGCCCGACGACCAGCCGATCTGCGCGCGCGCGCTCGACGGCGACCGTCTGCTGGATGAGCGAGCGGCCCACGCAGGCCCGGCGCGCGCTTCGGCGTCAAGCACACGACGCGCTGGTCGCGCGCGATCGTCGACGGGATCGAGTCGAAGCTCGACATCGACGACGCTCGAGCAGCGTGCCGACCGACGGCATCGAGCTGAACGACATCGCGCACCGTCCGGCTCCGCCTCTCGTCGCCGCTGATGGTCGACACCTACGCGGAGAACCGCGCCACGGGCGCGTTCATCCTCACGGACGAGGCGACGAACGACACGGTCGCCGCCGGCATGGTCGTCTCCGCCGAGGCCTAGCGCACGACCCGCGGTGGTGCCGCGCCCTGACCGCCTCGCTCTGGCTAGCCCCTGCCGCCGAAGATCCGCAGGAAGAAGAGCATCAGGTTGACGAAGTCGAGGTAGAGCGAGATCGCTCCCCAGAGCGCGAGCTTCTGCTTCGTCTCGCCTTCCTCGACCCCCTCGCCGATCTTCTTCGCCCACCACACGTCGTAGGCGGTGAGCGCCGTGAACAGCAGCACGCCGCCGTAGGTGACGAGCCAGTAGAGCGTGGAGCTCGCCCAGAACAGGTTGACGAGCGAGGCCGCGAGCAGCCCGATCAGACCGACGAGCAGCACCATCCGCAGCCGCGAGAGGTCGCGCTTGGTGACGTAGCCGATCGCGCCGGCGCCGATGAACGCCGCGCTCGCCGCGCCGAACGCCTGCGCGATCGCGGCGTCGGAGTACGCCTGGAAGATGAAGGCGAGCGAGAGGCCCTGCGTGAAGGTGAACGCGAGGTAGAGCGCGGCCATCGAGAGCGAGGCTGAGCCGCTGCATCATGAAGCCCGAGCACGAGGATGATCCCGATGGGGGCGAACAGCACCACCCAGCTGCAGCGCACCCGCCGTTCAGCCAGAGCTGCTCGTAGAGGCTGTCGTTCGTGCCGACGTACGCGGCCGTGCGGCGCTGACGACGAGACCCGCCGCCCATCCAGAGGAAGACGCGGGCGACGAACCGCGAGGCGGCCCGCGTCGCGACCTCCGGCGGTCGTGGTGGTCGCAGTCGTCGTGGCCGTCGGATCGACGTTGCGTCGGACCTGATCCATCACCGAGAATGTAGACGACCGGAGCATGCCCTCGCGGCCGCACGGCGGCGCGGACGCTCGCACGTCCGTGCCGTCGCGCGGCGCCCGTATCATCGCCGCTCGATGACGGAGACGCCCGAGATCACCGTCCTGCTCGCGGACGACCACGAGGTCGTCCGCGAGGGCCTCCGGCTCGCGCTGCTGCGCTCGGCGCACATCCGCGTCGTCGGCGAGGCGGCCGACGGCGAGACGGCGGTCGCGCTCACGGAGCGCCGTCGGCCCGACGTCGTCGTGATGGACCTGCGCATGCCGAAGATGGACGGGATCGAGGCGACCGAGGAGCTCCTGCGCGTGCGTGCCCGAGGCGCAAGGTGCTGATCTTCACCGCGTACGGCGAGCGGGCGCTGCTCCAGCGCGGTCTCGAGTCCGGCGCGCAGCGGCTACGTCCTCAAGGAGGCCTCCGCACGAGACGCTGCTGCGGGCGATCGAGACGCGTCGCAGCGGGCGAGACGTTCGTCGACCCCGCGCTGATCCCGTCGCTCGCGACCGATCGCAACGGGCAGGACATCCTCACGCAGCGCGAGCGCGAGATCCTGCAGCTGCTCGCGGACGGGATGTCGAACGCGGACGTCGCGCAGCAGCTCGTGATCTCCCAGGAGACGGTCAAGAGCCACGTGCGCCACATCCTCACGAAGCTCGAGGCCGAGACGCGCACCCAGGCGGTGGCGATCGCGCTTCGTGAGTCGATGATCGATTGACCGGCGACGACGCCCTGCGGGAGCGGCTTCTGGCCGAGCGCGACGAGCGCCGGCGCATCGCCGAGGCGATCCACGACGGCCCCGTCCAGCACGTCGCGGCGCTGACCCAGATGGTCGACGCCGTGGTCCAGGCGCTCGACGCCGAGGACTACGAAGGCGCCCTGCCGATCGCCGCGCCGCGCGCTCGAGGTCGCACGCGACGCCGCGGGTCGAGCTTCGCGACGTCGTCACGGGGCTCGAGCCCGTCAGCCTCGACGAGCTCGGGCTTCGTCGGGGCGCTGAGCGAGCTCGCCCAGCGGACGACCGGACGGCGCGGCGCCCGACTCGAGCTCGACGTCGCAGACGCCCCCGAGGTCGGAGCCGCCACCGCCTCCGGTCTGTTCCAGATCGCCCGGGAGGCGCTCGACCAGGCCATGCGGCGGGGCCCGCCGCACAGCGTCCGCGTCGCCGTCTCGGCGGGGCGCACGGGAGGCATCGACCTCACGATCGAGGACGACGGCGCGCCCGAGCGCCGCCAGGCGGTGCTGGACGGCCTGTCAGAGCGAGCCGCCGAGCTGAACGCCACGTTCGTGGCCGGCCGCGAGGGCGACCGAACGGTGATCCGCGTCGCGGTTCCCCCGACCGCCGCGGTGCTCTAGCCCCGCGCTGCCGCCCTGTGCCCGACGACCCGACGCGGGTCGACCGGCGGCTCAGCGCTCGTCGAGCGGGGTGTTCTGGACGTTGTGCTCGTTGGCGTACTGCTCGACCAGAGGGTTCACGACGCCAGGCCCTTCGGGATAGGCGTAGTTGATCTTCACGAACGGCTCCCACTTGTCGGGCAGCGCGTCCTCCGGGAAGATCGCCTCCACGGGGCACTCGGGCTCGCAGGCGCCGCAGTCGATGCACTCGTCCGGGTCGATGATCAGCATCCGGTCGAACTCGTGGATGCAGTCGACCGGGCAGACGTCGACGCACGACTTGTCCTTGATGTCGATGCAGGGCTCGCTGATGATGTACGTCATAGGACGCCGAGCCTAGCAGCGCCCTCCGACGCGCCGAACGGTTCTCCGGGGACGTGTGCGGGCCGGCGAGACGGGGTCAGTCGTCGCTGCGCAGCAGCTCGGCGATCACCGTCGGCGCGCGCTCGACGAGCGCCGACTTGACGATCACCTGGTCGAACCCGGCGGTGTGCGCCCGCTGGAGGCCGAGCGTGTCCGTGTGGTTCGTGAACCCCACGATCGGCACGTCCGGCCATGCCTCCGCGACGTCCTCCGTGTCCACGCGGGCGATGTCGCAGATCACGAGGTCGGGCGCGGCGACGGTGTCGCTCGTGACGAGGCGGTGGTCGGCGAGCAGCCCCTCGAGCCGCGAGCGGAACATGAGGTCGACCCCGACCAGCAGGATCGTTGCCATCGGCTGGGTATAGCACGGTGACCCGACACCGCGATACTTCCGCCGTGGGCCTCGACGAGGGACTCGAGCTGATGCGCGCCGGCCGCTGGTACGACGCGCACGAGGAGCTGGAGAAGGACTGGCGCGTCGCGCCCGCGGACGAGCGCGACTTCCTGCAGGGACTCGTGCACGTCACCGTCGCCTGGCATCACGCGTCCCGGGGGAACGCGCGCGGAGCGGCGGGACAGCTGGAGAAGGCCGCTCCGCCGCCTTGCTCCCTACGGCCCGGAGCATCGAGGCGTCGCCGTCGATCGGATCCTGGGCCAGGTCGTGGCGGCGAGGGCGCGAGTCGACGTCGGCCTCCTCGACCTGCTCCCGGTGCGCATCTGATGGACGGCCACGGGACGATCCTCGTCGACCCGTATCCGCGCACGCTCGCGCAGATCTTCGCACCGGCGACTCGGGCGCGGCTCGAGGCGCTCGGCGAGGTCCTCTGGCACGACGGCCCGCCGCTGGCCGACGCGGCGGTCGAGGCCGCTCTGCCGACGGCGATCGCCGTGATCGGCCAGACGGCGCTCTCGAGCGAGCGCCTCGCCCGGGCCCCAGGGCTGCGCGCGGTGCTCAACGTCGAGGGCAACTTCCTGCCGAACGTCGACTACCGCGCGTGCGCGGAGCGCGGCGTGCCGGTGCTCTGCGCCGCCCCGGTGTTCGGACCGCCGGTCGCGGAGCTCGCGCTCGGACTCGCGCTCTCGGCCGCTCGCGAGATCCCGTCGGCGGACGCGGACGTCAGACGCGGCCGGGAGGAGCTCTTCGGCGGAGACAACGAGCGCGCGTTCCTCCTCACCGGCAAGACGATCGGGCTGGTCGGGCTCGGGAACCTCGGTCGCTCGCTCCTCCCGCTGCTCCGGCCGTTCGGCGGGCCGATCCTCGCCCACGACCCGTGGCTCCCGGCGGCGGAGGTCACACGGCAGGGCGTGGAGCCGGTCGGGTTGGACGATCTCTTCCGGCGCTCGCGCGTCGTGTTCGTGCTCGCGCCGCCCACGACCGAGAACGCCGGGATGATCGGCTCGCGGCAGCTCGGGGAGCTGGCGCGCGGGTCGGTCGTCGTCCTCGTCTCGCGAGCTCCGGTCGTCGACTGGGAGGCGCTGCTCGACGCCGCGGAGTCCGGTCGGATCCGCGCCGCGATCGACGTGTTCCCGGAGGAGCCGATCCCTCCGCTCGAGCGGGCACGACGGACACCGAACACGATCCTCTCGGCCCATCGCGCGGGCAACGTCCCCGAGATCTGGCAGACGGTCGGGGAGATGGTCGCCGACGACCTCGAGTCGATCCTCGCCGGACGCGGGCCGTCACGCATGCAGGTGGCCGACGCCGAGACGGTCGAGCGGCTCCGCTCACGGCCGATCGCGCCGTGAGAGCGCGGCGGAAGGCTCAGAACGACGGCTCGAGCCCGAGCCACTCCAGGAAGCGGTTGAGATACACCCGCAGCACGTAGAACCGCTCGAAGAAGAGCAGGAGCCCGAGCAGCACCATCACGAGCCCGCCCGCGAACTGCAGCGCGAGGTAGTGGTCGCGGAGCCAGCGGAACGCGCCCATCATCCGCGTGAACGCCGCACCGACCAGGACGAAGGGGATCGCGAGCCCGAGCGAGTACACGCCGAGCAGCACCGCGCCCTGCAGCGCCGTCCCCGACGACCCGGCGAGGACGAGGATCGCGGCGAGGACGGGGCCGATGCACGGGGCGGCGCAGACGGCGAACGCGCCCCCGAGCAGGAACCGCGACCCGCTCCCCCGCGCTCCCTGCACGAGCCCGGCGCCGACGAGTCGCTGCGGCCACGGGAGGAGCCCCATGAACGCGAGGCCGAACACGACGAGGACGAACCCGGCGATCTTCTCGAGCAGGAACTGGTCGCGGAGCAGGCTGCCTCCGAGCAGGGCAGCGCCGACGCCGAGCGCGACGAAGAACGCGCTGAAGCCGAGGACGAACGGCACGCTCGACGTGACGACCCGGCGTGCGACGCCCGGCTCTCCGAGCCGGTCGGCCGATACCGCCGAGACCGCCGAGAGGTACCCCGGCACGAGGGGGAGCACGCACGGCGCGAGGAACGAGACGAAGCCTGCGAGCAGCGCCGTGACGAGCTGGCTGACGGTCACACGTCGTACCGTGCGAGCTCGTCGTCCACGCGTCGGTCGAGATCGGGGTCGAGCGGAGGCTCGTCCTCCCCGCCGGCGCCCCGCCGCTGACGACTCCAGGCCACGGCGACGATCGCCACGAACACGACGCCCACCGCGATCCCGACGAGCGGCAGCAGCCACGCGAGCAGGTCGAACCCCCGCTTCGGCGGCTCGGCGAGGACGGCCGGGCCGAACTGGTCGACGAGCTCGGCCTTGATCGCGTCGGCGCTCACGCCGGCTGCGAGCCGCTCCCGGATGATCGCCTTCATCCGCCGAGCGATCGGCGCGTCCGACTGGTCGAGCGTCGTCTTGCACGTCGGGCAGACGAGCTCCGCCTCGAGATCCGCGGCGGTCGACCCACCGGCGAGCGCAGAGGGGCCGACGGCCATCGCGCAGACCGCGACGGCCAGCAGGAGCGCCCGTCTCACTTCGAGCCGAGCGCGAGCTCGATGCCCCGCTCGTACGCCTCCCGGTTCCGCTCGATGTCGACCGCTCCGGTGATCCGCTCGCCGACCAGGTTGCCCGAGCGGTCGACGAAGAAGGTCTCGGGGAACCCGGTGACGCCCCACTTCCCGAGCGTCGATCCCTTGCCGTCGTAGACCACGGGGTAGGTGACGCCGAAGCGGCGCATGAACCGGCGCGCGTCCTTGCGGAAGTCCTGCGAGTCGACGCCGACGACGACGAGCCCCTGCTTGCGGTACCGCTCCCAGGTCTTCTGCAGGACCGGCGCCTCGTCCTTGCACGGGATGCACCAGGACGCCCAGAAGTTGACGACCAGCGGCTTGCCGCGCAGCTCGGAGAGCGTCAGCGTCTGCCCCTCCGTGTCGAGGCGGTCGAGCGTGAAGTCGGGCGCCGCCACGGTCTTGCCCTGTGCGAGATCGCCTGCCGCACCGCCCTCGTCGGCGACGACGACCTTCCACACGAGCAGGCCGAGCAGCGCGGCGACGCCGACGAGCGCGATCGCCTGCGCGACCCGCTGCACCCGGCCGCTCATGCGGCGACGATGAAGACCGGCGTGCCGATCTCGACCCGCTCGAAGAGCCACTCGACCTGCGGGATCAGCATCCGGATGCAGCCGTGCGAGGCCGAGTACCCGATCGAGGCGGCGTCCGGGGTGCCGTGGATGCCGACGAGCGGGGCCGACAGCCCCATCCAGCGCGTCCCGAGCGGGTTGCCGGCGCCCGGTGGGACGGGCTCCTGGCCCTGCGCCCACGCCGAGGTCTGCGGCGGGTACCACCACGGGTTGCGCTGCTTGTTCACGATCTCGTAGCGCCCGAGCGGCGTCGGGTACGACGAGCGCCCCGTCGCGACGCGGAACACCCGCTTGAGCTTCGCGCCCGCGTAGAGCCGCAGCTCGTTCGAGCCGCGGCGGATGACGATGACCTTGCCGACGGCCTCCTCGGTCGCCTCGGGCTGCGTCGCCTCGAACGGCAGCGCGAACGGGTCGCGCACGTGCTTGCGGAGCGCGAGCCGGAGGTCGTAGAACGCCACGACCTCGCGCAGCCGGCGACCCGGAGTCGACGACGTCCAGACCGGAGAAAGGTGGACGAGCTTCAGCGTCGTGCCGACCGGCTCGCGCAGCGTGTCGCGTCCGAGCTTCGCGAGAAACCGTCGCAGCACTCCGTCGTCGACCTCGACCGAGAGCGGAACGGCCACTGCTCGTCGGGCGCGGAGCGCGGCCTCGACCGCCTTGCCTGCCCGCGCTCGGGCTCCGAGCTGCGCGGGCGTCACGCGCTTCGACCAGCCCTTCGAGATCACGAGCGGGAACGAGCGGGCGAAGCGCCTCTCGACGGCGGCTCGCGCCTGCGCGGCCGTCAGGTCGCCGACGTCCTGTCCGGCGATCGTCACGCCCGGAGCGATCGTCCGGGGCTCGGGCGCCGTCGGCGTCGTGGGCGTGGTGTCGGTCGGGGTCGTGACCGTCGGCGTCGTGTCGGTCGGCGCCGTCGTCGTCCCGTCGTCCGCGCCTGCGATCGGCGCGCTCAGGAGGACCGCGGCGAGAACCCCTGCAACGCAGGCCAGACCGAGCAGGCTGACGCGCGCCATCCTGACCACGCGGCCAGTGTAGCCATGGCCCGACTGGCGCTCGGCGCGCTCCGATGAAGCGTTCGTTACGCGGAGCGACCGAAGATGCGCGGGTCGTTCGACACGACGGCGTCGACGCCGCACGCTGCGAGACGGTCGAGCTCCTCTCGGTCGTCGACCGTCCACGCCACGACCGGGAGCCCGAGCGCATGAGCTCGTGCCACGGCACGCCCGGTCACGAGCCGGTGCTGGAGCATGAGCGCGCGGGCGCCGGCTCGCTCGGTCATCCGCCGGATGCGGTGGGGCACCGACGCCCGCATGCTCGAGAGCCCGAGCGAGACCACCGGCCAGAGCACAGGGCGGCGCGAGATGCCGAGCCGGTCGTCCGGGTAGGTCAGCCCGATCCGGACGTCGCGCGTGCGTCGGGCCAGCGCGTGCAGGCTCGGGACGTGGACGCCCGAGACGACCGTTCGCTGCTCGAGTCCGTGACGGGCGAGCGCCGCCACCAGCTCGTCGAGCCGGGTGCGGAGCTTGAGATCGACGTGCAGCCCTACGCGCAGGGGCCTCGTCGACGAAGAACGCCAGGGCCTCGTCCAGGGTGGGAAGCTCGGGCGCGACGTCACGGAGCTCCTCGAGCGTCCGGTCGCGCACCGTCCCCTGCGCACGCCCGTGGCTGACCTCGTCGAGGTGATCCGAGTGCGCGAGCACGAGCGGACCCCGAAGCAGGTCGAGGACGTCGAACTCGATGAGCTCGCAGCCGTGGCGAACCGCCTCGCGGAACCCGCGGAGGGTGTTCTCGGGAGCGAGGTGGGCGGCGCCCCGGTGGCCGATCCGGATCGGCCCGCGCCCCGCCGGGCGACGGAGGTCGATCACGCGTCCACCCCCGTTCTGCGGACGCGACGCAGCCACAGCCACGCGAGCGGGGCGATCACCGCAGCCTGGAGCAGGGTCAGCGCGGCCACGATCTGCGAGACATCCTCCCAGAAGCGGTCGGGATACAGCCGGATCAGAGTGTCGCTGGTCGGGAAGCGCCACGAGTCCCCAGCGAAGAACACGCCGTGGAGGCGCTCGAAGAACCCCTCGAAGCCGAGCAGGACGACGGGGATCGCAAGAGCCGCGATGGCGAGCGTGGCGAGCGATCCGGCGAGCAGACCCGTCGGGACGACCCAGCGACCCCGGCCCCGCCAGAGGCCGGCGGCGAGAGCCAGGACGAGGACGACCGAGACGAGCTGGGCGCGGAGGAGCCGCGCGAACACGGCGCGGACGTCGTCCATGTGCGCGACCTCGCGCTCGTTGAAGGCAGGCGACCCGTCGGGAAGCGACGCCCGGCGGAGGAGCTCCATCCCGGCCGTCCCCGGTCTGATCGCGGCGAGCCCGGTCAGCGCGAGCGCGGTGCGATCGGCCCGGGCGAGGCCTTGCCGATCGGCGGGAAACCCGTCTCTCCCGTACTCGAAGGTGACGATCCAGTCGTGCGCGGTCACGCGCAGCCCGTTCACGATCAGGATCCCCGGGGTCGCGACGGCGACTGCGACCACGGCGACGACGCACAGCGTGCGGAGAAGAGGGGCCGTGTCCGTCAGAGCCCGAACAGCTGGCCGATCTGACGCCACGTCGAGAGCACCAGCACCGCCGCCACCGCGAGGAGCAGGATCAGCACGACCCAGAACCGGGCGCCGGCGCGCTTCGCCCGCTTCTGCCGCTCGACGCGCGCCTTCCGCCGCGCACGATGGCGTCGGTACTCCCGCCGGATCGCGTCCGGGTCGACCGGTGGCGCATCGGGGGTCGTGGGTGTGGGCTGCCGCTCGACCACGCTGGAAGCATACGAACCGTGGCCTGCGCGCGCGTTGCGGAGTATCCTCTCGCAGGCATGGTCTTCCAGGACAGAGGAGTGTTCGCGCCGACGGGGCTCGGCGAACGACTCGGGATCGTCTCCGGGCTCGTCCTCGCCGTCTCGTCGTTCACCGGCTGGTACACGGGTGAAGGGGAAGGCGTGACGATCTCGGTCCTCGGCTGGAACACCGGCACGCTCGGCAAGCTCGTGCTGTTCGTCGGGCTCGCAGTCGTGCTCGTGCTCGTGCTCCGCGAGCTCGGCGTCCGGCCTCCCGCGGCAGTGCCCGAGAGCCTGATCCTGATCGTCCTCGGGGCGCTCGCCGTCATCTTCGTGCTCATCCGCGTGATCTCGATCCCGGACGACTTCTTCTTCGCGAGCCGCGGCATCGGGCTCTGGATCGCGCTGGCATCCGCGATCGGTGTGCTCGCGGCCGGCCTCCTCCAGGCCTCCGAAGAGCTGTAGCGCCTGCGATCCCCCTACGGGGCCTGCTGAGGCAGGGGCTCGAGCGTCCGGACGATCGTCTGCTCACCGCCGGGGCTCGGCCGATCGGAGAGCGCCTTGCCCAGGGCGATCCCGACGAGCAGGAGCACGACGGCCGCCGCGAGCGCGGCCGCCACGCGCGGCCAGGCTCGTCCCCGGCGCTTCTCCCGGCGCCGACGCGATGGATCGGCCTGGATGCTCACGGTGCGTAGTCCACGGCGCCGCGGCTGTAGCGGTGGAAGGCCTCGTCGATCGCGAGCGTGAGGGTGACGACCCAGCGCGGCGTCGGCGCGCGCTCGCCGACCGCCTCCCTGGCCCATGCCTCGCTCTCCGCGTAGGCGCGCGCAAGGTCGCGCAACGCGAAGGTCTGCCCGACCCTGCGCCGGATCTCCTCGGTCAGCACCTCGAGCTGGACGTGCAGGATCTCCGCGCGGGACGGATCGCGCGCCTCGACCAGAAACCGTCGATGGCCCTCCTCCCAGTCCCTGCGCGCGCTCTCGACGGTGGTCATCGGGACGATCGTAGATCGCGGACGCGACTGCCCGACCGCTCAGCCGTCGGGGCCTGCGGCGACGCTGCAGCAGCGGGCCGGCCAGCGCTCGGGGAGCTCGTCGATGATCCGCTCGCCGAGCACGTGCCCGGGACAGGCGAGGGCGTAGGCGACGTGCGCGTGCAGGCACTTGAGCTGGAGCGGGCTCCGTGACCCCCCGATCCCGGTGTCGAGCGAGGCGCCCCCGTCGCGCCCGGTGCGCCCCGCTGCGAGCTCACGGCGGATCCGCGCCTGCTCGGCGGTCGCCCGCTCCAGGTCGGCCCGGAGGCCCGGGTCGGCGGCGACCGTCGCGCTCCAGCGCTCGACGCCGCCTGCAGCCTCGATCCGCGAGACGCCGGCGACCAGGTGACGACACGTGAGGTAGTACGTCGTCGGGAACGGCTCGCCGTCCGGCAGGTACGGCTCCTGCTCCGTCACTGCCGGCATCCCGAACGGGCAGCGGGCAGCCACCCGCCGAAACGCCCGTGGAGGGCGGCCGAGCTGTCGGGTCACGGTCTCGCGATCGTCCACGCCGGGACGGTACGTCACCTGGCGTCGGCAGCGTGCTGCCGACGCCACGCATCGAGTCCCTTCACGATGAAGAGCTGCTCGCCCGGCCTGACCTGACCGATCCTCCGCGCGTCACGGGCAAGCACCTCGACGCTGGACGCCTGCTCGAGCCGGGCCGCGACGCGCGCCTTCTCCGTCCGGAGCACGTCGACCTCGGCCCGACGGGCGGCGAGCTCGTCTCGCGTCTGCGTGTAGGACGCGATCGGGCGCGCATACAGGAAGGCGACGACGCCGAGCACCGCGATCCCCAGCACGAGGCCGGGACGCGACGGCAGGAGACGTCGTCGACGCGTCGGGCGCTGCTTCTGGGCCGCAGGGCGACGCGCGCGAGATCGCGAGGGGGACGGGCTCACGACCCCTGGCTTCGCCGCGAGCCGCAGGTGTCCTTCCCCTCCGTCTGGTCGACCAGGGTGCGCGACCGGCGCCGGAGTTCGGACGGACGTCGAACAAACTCCCCTCCGCCCGCTAGGCTGCCCTGCGTGACGCACATCCGCCGCACGAAGATCGTCGCCACCATCGGGCCTGCCTCCTCCTCCGTCGACGCCGTGCGCGCCCTGATCGAGGCCGGGATGGACGGCGCCCGCCTGAACATGTCGCACGGGACGCAGGACGACCATGCGACGCGCGCCGGGGTCGTCCGCGAGGCCGAGGCAGCGAGCGGGCGCCCGATCGCGCTGATCGCCGATCTCCAGGGGCCGAAGCTGCGGGTCTGCACGCTGCCCGCCCCGATCGTGCTCGAGCGCGGCTCGCACGTGGTGATCGCCGGCGAGGACACGGCCCAGGGAGACGACATCCCCGTCAGCCCGTCCGTTCTCGGTCTCGTCCTGCAGCGCGGGCACGACGTCCTGATCGACGACGGGAACGTCCGCCTGCACGTCGAGCGCGTCGAGCGCGGACGGGCGGAATGCCTCGTCGTGGTCGGGGGCGAGGTCTCCTCGCACAAGGGCGTCAACCTGCCCGGCGTCCCGCTGCCGATCCCGTCGCTCACGCGCAAGGACCTCGCCGACCTCGACTTCGCGCTGGACCTCGGCGTGGACTTCGTGGCGCTGTCGTTCGTCCGCTCCGCGTCGGACGTCCAGGCCCTCCGCACGCTGATCGAGGCGCGCGGCTCGCACGCGCACGTGATCGCGAAGATCGAGAAGGCCGAGGCGATCGCCGCCCTCGACGAGATCCTCGCGGAGACGCACGCCGTGATGGTCGCCCGTGGCGACCTCGGCGTCGAGATCGGCGCCGCCGAGGTGCCGCTCCTCCAGAAGCGGATCATCACCCGTGCGCTGGAGCGCGGGAAGCCCGTGATCACCGCGACGCAGATGCTCGAGTCGATGATCCACTCACCCGGCCCGACGCGCGCCGAGGCGTCCGACGTCGCGAACGCGATCCTCGACGGCACCTCTGCCGTGATGCTCTCGGGTGAGACCGCCGTCGGCGAGTATCCGGTCGAGGCGATCCAGGTGATGGCGCGCATCGCGGCGGCGGTCGAGCCGAGCCTCGACTACCGCCACGAGATCCCCGTGGCGAGCGACCAGCCGACGATCGGCCAGGCGATGTCGAACGCCGCCTGCGACATCGCCGAGGCCCTCGCCGCGAAGGCGATCCTCGTCCCCACCTTCACCGGCCGCACCGCATCGGGCGTCGCCCGGCTCCGCCCGCGCCGCCCGATCGTCGCGCTCACGCACAAGATCGACTCGCTCCGTCACATGGCGCTCGAGTGGGGCGTGATCCCGCTCGACATCCCCGAGACCGACGACGTCGCCGACCTCTGGGATCGCTCGGTCGCAGCGGCGCGCGACGCGGGCGTCGTGAGCAGCGGCGATCGGGTCGTGATCACCGCCGGAACCGCGGTGAACATCCCCGGCTCGACGAACGTGATCCGCGTCGACATCGCGTAGGGACTCCGCTGCGCGGAGTCCCAGAGGGGCACGAACCCAGGCCCGCACGGAAGACGATCTGGGGTCTGGGGTCGCGCAGCGAGACCTGACCCCCCGAGCCCGACGCCCGGTCAGCGCGCTGCGCGGGGGAAAGCGCTCCAGCCCGGGTAGACCGCGTCGTCGCCCAGCTCCTCCTCGATCCGCAGGAGCTGGTTGTACTTCGCCACCCGGTCCGAGCGGTGCGGCGCACCGGTCTTGATCTGCCCGCAGTTCGTCGCGACCGCGAGATCGGCGATCGTCGTGTCCTCCGTCTCTCCCGAGCGGTGCGACATGACCACGCGATAGCCGTTGCGATGAGCGAGCTCGACCGCGTCGAGCGTCTCGGTCAGCGTCCCGATCTGGTTGACCTTCACCAGGATCGCGTTCCCGACGCCCTCGTCGATCCCCCGGCGCAGGAACGAGGTGTTGGTGACGAAGATGTCGTCTCCGACGAGCTGGCACCCACCACCGAGCCGCTGCGTGAGCGTCGCCCACCCGCTCCAGTCCTCCTCGCCGAGCCCGTCCTCGATCGAGACGATCGGGAACCGCTCGCAGAGATCGGCCCAGAGGTCGATCATCCCGGCCGTGTCGAGCTCGCCGCCCTGCCGTTCGAGCCGGTAGACCCCGTCGCGGTGCAGCTCGCTCGTAGCCGGGTCGAGCGCGAGCGCGACCTTGTCGCGATGCCCGGCCCGCTCGGCCGCCTCGAGGATCGCCTCGCACGCGTCGGCGGCGCCGCCGATGTCGGGCGCGAACCCGCCCTCGTCGCCGACTCCCGTGCCGAGACCGCGCTCCCTGAGGAGGCTCTTGAGATGGTGGTATGTCTCGGCGCCGATCCGCAGCGCCTCCGAGAACGTCTCGGCGCCGGCGGGGACGAGCATGAACTCCTGGAAGTCGAGGGCGTTCTGCGCATGCGCTCCACCGTTGATCACGTTCATCAGCGGCACGGGCAGCACGTGCGCGTTCGTCCCACCCACCCACCGGTAGAGCGGAACGCCGGACTCGCCCGCCGCCGCCTTCGCGACCGCCAGCGAGGCGCCGAGGATGGCGTTCGCGCCGAGGCGGGACTTGGTGGGCGTGCCGTCGAGCTCGACGAGCAGACGGTCGATCGCGCGCTGGTCGTCTGCGTCGAGGCCGATCAGCGCGTCGGCGATCTCGCCGTCGACGTGACCGACCGCCCGCGTGACGCCCTTCCCGAGCCAGGCGGCGCCACCGTCGCGGAGCTCGACCGCCTCGTGCTCCCCGGTGGAGGCGCCGGACGGGACGAGCGCCATGCCGAGCGCACCGGACTCCAGGCCGACCTCGACCTCCACCGTCGGATTTCCCCGCGAGTCGACAACCTGACGGCCGTGCACGTGAACGATCGTTCCCACGACTTCCTCCTCTTCGACGGTCCGAAGACTATCGAGGGGTCCTGGGCGCCCTAGGGGGTACCGTCGCCCGTCCGGGCGAGGTCGTCCTTCGCGCACCTGGTACCAACGCTCCTTCGCCTCGAGGTCGAGTCCGGCGCCACGCCTCACCGGCCTCCTCGGCGAGCGGCTCGGCGCGCTCCACGCGCGCCACGAAGCGCGCCGAGGTCGACCGCACGGCGAGCTCCGGGTCGACGTTCACGAAGCGGGCCACGTTGACGACGGTGAAGAGGAGGTCGCCGATCTCCGCCGACGACGGCGGGATCGGGCTCGGTCTCGGGGGCGGGCCGCCCGGCGCGCCCGACCTCGGCGAGCAGCTCGTCGAGCTCCTCGTGCACCTTCGCGATCGGCCCCTCGAGACCCGGCCAGTCGTACCCGGCCGCAGCGGCCCGGCGTTGCACCTTCCGCGCGTGCAGGAGCCCCGGAAGCGACGGCGGGCACGTCGTGGAAGATCCCCTCACGGCCTTCCTGCTCCGTCTTGATCGCCTCCCAGCGCTCGCGCACCCGCCCTGCGGTCGCGGCCTCGGCGTCGCCGAACACGTGCGGATGCCGACGCACGAGCTTCGCGTGGACGCCGCGCGCGACGGTCTCGAGATCCCCCTCGCCCTGCTCCTCGAGGAGCAGGGCGAGGAAGTACGTCTGGAAGAGCAGGTCACCGAGCTCGTCGACGAGCTTGGCCGGGTCGTCCGCGAGCGCCGCCTCCGCGACCTCGTAGGCCTCCTCGACCGTGTGCGGGACGATCGTGCGCGCCGTCTGCTCGCGATCCCAGGGGCACTCTGCCCGCAGCCGCCGGGTCAGCTCCTGGAGCTCGAGGAGCGCGCGCCCGAGGGCGTCGGAACGGGGATCGTCAGCCGTTGGTGCTCGTGTCCGTCGCCGCCGCCGGGGGAGCGTAACCCGTGGTGTAGGTGACCTTGTCCTTGTAGCGCTTCTCGAGATCCTTGCTCCACTCCTGGACAGCCGTGTCCTTCTTCGACTGCGCCAGCTGGGCCCGGATCTGCGCGTCCGCCGCCGCGAGGGGCGTGGTCGTCGCCGCCTTGATCGGGCCGAGCGCCTGGATCACGTGGTACCCGAACTCGGTCTTGATGGGCTGCGAGATCTCGTCGACCTTCAGGGAGAACGACGACTTCTCGAACGGGGCGACGGTCTGCCCCTTCTGGATCGTCAGCTTCCCGCCGCTCGACGCCGATCCCGGGATCCTGGGAGAGCTCCTTCGCGATCGCGGCGAAGTCCTCACCGGCGGCGAGACGGCGCTCGACCGCGTCGGCCTCGGCCTTCGTCTTGACGAGGATGTGACGCACGTCGCGGGACTGCGCGACCGTGAACTGCGCCTTGTTCTCGTCGTAGTACTGCTTGACGTCCGCGTCGGTCACCGCGGCGTCGGCGGTGACCTTCGCGACGATCGCCTCGGAGAGGAGCTGCGCCTCGATGTCCTCGCGGAACGCGGCGTCGGTGTAGCCCTGCTGCTTGAGCTGCGCCTGGAGCTTGGCCTTGTCGCCGCCGAAGTACTGCTTCGTGACCTCGTCGACGCGCTTGTCGATCTGCGCGGGGGTCACCTCGACGCCGAGCTTGTCGGCCTCCTTGACGTACTCCTCACGCTGCACCAGGTACGCGACGGCCTGGTTCTGGAGCGCGGTGTACTCGGAGGTGCCGGCCTTGGGGAATGCGCGCTTCTGCGACTGGTACGACTTCTCGGCGCGCGCGAGGAGGTCCTGCGAGCTGTGTCTTCGTGATGACGGTTCCGTCGACGACAGCGACCGCGTCGGCAGGGACGTCGTCCTTGCCACCGCACCCGGCGGCGACGAGGGCCGTGAGCGCGACGAGCGCGACGGCGAGGGAGGGGAGGATGCGTGAGATCTTCATGACGCCCTTTTTGTAGACGAGCGGCGGTTGCGCCCGGGTTACGGAGTGTTCGGGAAAGGTTCGGCGCGCGCGCGCCACAGGGCCTCGCTCAGGCGGCCCGGCGAGCGGCAACGATAGCATCGGTCAGGGCCAGCGCTCCCTCGAGCCCTTCGCAACGCGCCGTGATCTCACGGCGGGCGGAGGTGTAGACCGCCGTGTCCGCGATCGCCCGGAACGCTCGCAGCTCATCGCCGGTGAGCGCCGATCGGGCCGATCGTGACGCGACCCGCACGGAAGACGAGGTAGTCGGCTCCGAGCAGCGCGACCCGCAGGCGTGCTTCCTGGATCCGGAACAGGCTCTCCACCGGCTCCGGCAACGGCCCGTAGCGATCCTCGGTCGCGGCGCGGAGCTCGCGCAGCTCGTCGTCGTGCTCCACCAGGGCGAGCCGCCGATGGAGGTCGATCTTCAGGGCCTCCGACTGGATGAAGGCGGCCGGGATGAACGCGTCCACCCGGGCGTCGATCCGCACCGGGCGAACCGCGACCCGCGCCTGGCCGGAGAGCTCCGCGACCGCCTCGTTGAGCATCTCGACGTAGAGCTCGAAGCCGAGCGCGGCGACGTGGCCCGACTGCTCCGCGCCGAGAAGGTCGCCCGCACCGCGGATCTCGAGATCGCGCATCGCGATCTGGAAGCCTGCTCCGAGCTCGGTGTGGTCGGCAAGGGTCGAGAGGCGCGCCCGCGCCTCGGCGGTCAGCTCGCTCGCGTCCGGGTAGAGAAGGTACGCGTGGGCCGTCACGTCGGAGCGGCCGACCCGGCCGCGGATCTGGTAGAGCTGGGCGAGCCCGAGCGCGTCCGCGCGCTCGATGACGAGGGTGTTCGCCTGGGGGATGTCGATCCCCGACTCGATGATCGTGGTCGAGACGAGCACGTCCGCGTCGCCGCGGAGGAACGCGTGCATCCGCTCCTCGAGCTCGCGCTCGGACATCTGCCCGTGGGCGACGATGAAGCGAAGGCCCGGACAGAGCTGGCGGAGCTTCTCGGCCGTCTCCTCGATCGTCTCGACGCGGTTGTGGAGGTAGAACGCCTGGCCCTCGCGCGCCTTCTCGCGCTCGAGCGCGCCCCTGACGAGCTCCTCGTCGTACTCGCCGACCGTCGTGCGGATCGGACGGCGGCCCTCGGGCGGCGTCTCGATGATCGAGATGTCGCGAAGCCCGGAGAGCGACATGTGCAGGGTGCGCGGGATGGGCGTCGCCGACATCGCGAGCACGTCGACCTCCAGGCGGAGCGCGCGCAGGAGCTCCTTCTGCGCGACGCCGAAGCGCTGCTCCTCGTCCACGACGACGAGCCCGAGCTGCTTCGGGATCACGTCACGGGAGAGGATCCGGTGCGTGCCGACGAGGACCTCGACCTTCCCGTCCTGGAACTCGCGGAGCACGGCCTTCACCTCGGCGGGGCGGCGGAAGCGGGACACCATCTCGACCCGGACCGGGAAGTCGCGGTAGCGCTCGCGGAACGTGTTCCAGTGCTGCTCGGCGAGGATCGTGGTCGGGCACAGCACGAGCACCTGGCGCCCGTTCACGGCGACCGCGAAGGCAGCGCGGACGGCCACCTCGGTCTTGCCGAAGCCGACGTCACCGCAGACGAGCCTGTCCATCGGCCTGCTCGGACGCGAGATCGTCGGTGACGGCGTCGATCGCACGCCGCTGGTCGTCGGTCTCGCGGAACGGGAAGGTCTCCTCGAGCCGCTCGATCCAGTCCGAGGAGAGGTCGTACGCCGTCCCCTCGGATCGCTGCCGTTGGGCGTAGAGGAGCAGCAGCTCGCCCGCGAGCTCGCGCACCGACTCGCGGGCGCGCGCCTTGAGGTTCTGCCACGCCTTGCCGCCGAGCTTCGAGAGCACCGGCGCCCGCGCATCTGCGCCGATGTACTTCGAGAGCTTCCCGAGCTGCTCGTGCGGGACGAAGAGGCGATCCTCGCCCTTGAACGCGAGGTGCAGGTAGTCGCGCGTGACTCCCGCGACCTCCTTGGTCTCGAAGCCGAGCAGCTTCCCGACACCCTGATCCTCGTGCACCACGTAGTCCCCGACCCGCAGATCGGCGAAGCTGGCGAGCGCCCGCCCGAGCCGCGCGTCGGCGCGCGCAGGGCGCTTCCGGAAGACCTGCGTCTCGGGGAGGAGGACGACGCCGAGCTCGCGCCACACGAACCCACGCCTGACCGGCGCGACCGCGAAGCGAAGCTCGGGCTCCTGGGCGAGGGCGTCACCGGGCTCGAGCGCGACCGGCGTGACCTTGCGCAGGAGCGAGCTCTGCCGCATCGCCTCGCCGCGGTGCGCGAACGCCACGACGACGCGGTTGCCGGCCCGCACGAAGCCCGCGAGCTCGTTCTCCGCCTCGGCCAGGCCGCGCGCGGCGAGCGCCGGGCGCTGGGCCTCGAACTGGTGGGCCTGCCCGTGGGGGAACGGATCGAGCTCAGCAGCACCGTCCAGCGAGACCTCGGGGAGCCTCTCCTCGTCCCAGACCCTGCGCACGTCGTCGGGTTGCCAGACGATGTCCGGGGTTCGCTCGCACACCGGCACGGTGGCGTGGACGGGCGTGACTGGCTCGTCCCACGGATCGGGCGGGAGCCACGGCACCGCGTCCCGCAGGCGCTCGATCGCCGGCTGCACCAGCGCCTGCTCCAACGGGTGCAGGGCGCGCTGCGTGAACGGCGAGAAGGCCCGAACCTGCTCGATCTCGTCTCCGAAGAGCTCGACGCGGAGCGGCTCGCGCCCGGTGGTCGGGAAGACGTCGACGATCCCGCCTCGGACGGCGAACTGCCCACGCTCCTCGACACGGTCGACCCGGTCGTACCCGGCTCGCGCGAGCGCCGTCGCGATCCCGTCGACGCCGGGCTCGTCACCGACGCGCAGCGAGAGCGCCTCCGGCCGCTCGGCCGCGGGCGGCATCCCCTCGGCGAGCGCGACCGCCGAGACGCAGACGAGACCGCCCTGCGCGAGCACGTCGAGCGCACGGAACCGCTCACCGACGAGGTGTGGCGGCGGCTCGAGGCCGGAGCCGACGGCGACGCCTCTGCTCGGCAGGAACGCGACCCTCGCTTCGCGGAGGTACCACGACGCGCCCTCCGCCGCGTCGCGCGCATCGGCGTCCTCGGGGAGCGCGACGAGCAGCGCCCGTCCGAGCTCCGCGTGCAGCGCGGCGAGCAGCAGCGGGAGCGCAGGCTCCGACACGCGTGCCCGCACCGGGAACGCGCGGACGAACGCCACGAAGCGCTCGCTCGAGCGCAACGCGTCGACGAGCGAGCTGAGCGTCGTCTGGTCGGTCGGCTGGTCCATACGTCGGGCGGGACTCCCGCCCGCGGGGGTCATCGTAGTCGTGTCGGACTCGACCGGCCGGCAGGCGACGGGCTCGACGCGCACGGCGAGAGGAGGGTGACGGGCGCAGGGCCGTGTCGGCGTCTCCGTCGACGGACGGACCGTGCAACGGAGGTGCGCGGGGGCGCTACACACCCGGGCGCTCGGACGGAACGCCGGCGCACGACCCCCAGGGGGGACTGACGCCCCCTGATCTCAGGCTACCCGGACGTCTCGCACGTGATCGTGCCGATCCGGTGTCGAGATCCGCACCGCGCCACGGCTCCGGCGGGGGAACGCCCCGACCCGCCCGACGCGCGAGCCGCGCGGGGATCCCTCAGTGGTAGCGCCGCTGTGCCTCGTCGAGCCCGAGGGTGACGATGACCTCGACGGCGTCTGCCGAGCGCGCGACGATCGCCTCGACGTCGTCCGCCGGGTCGAAGGCGGAGAGGACGTAGTCGGCGACGGGCCGAGGATCGCCCCGCTCGGGCCGGCCGACGCCGATCCGCAGGCGCAGGAAGTCCTGCGTTCCGAGCCGCTGGGCGATCGAGCGGAGCCCGTTGTGGCCCGCGAGCCCTCCTCCCAGCCGCGCCTGGAGCCGCGCGGTCGGCAGGTCGACGTCGTCGTGCACGACGAGCAGTCGCTCCAGGTCGACCTTGTAGAACGCGGCCGCCGCCTGGATCGCCGAGCCGGACTCGTTCATGTACGTCTCGGGCTTCAGCAGCCCGAGGCTCGCGCCGTCGACCCGCACCTCGGCGAGCTTCCCTCTGAACTTCGACTTGAACGACGCGCCGTGCCGCCGGGCGAGCTCGTCGACGACCATCCACCCCACGTTGTGACGGTCACGGGCGTACTCCGAGCCCGGGTTGCCGAGACCTGCGACGAGGTAGTCCATCGGGTCACCTGCCTCTTCCCGGCGGAAGAGGCGCACGACTCACTCGTCGGAGGAGTCGTCGCCGCTGGCGTCGTCGCCGCCCTCGCCGCTGCAGCCTCGCCCTCGGCGAGCTCCTCGGCCTCGGTCTCCTCGACGCCGCGCGGCACGACGCACGTGCGACCGCCGTCTCGGGGTCGTCGAGGATCGTGACGCCCGGCAAGACCGTCGCGTCGGCGAGCCGGACGGCCCGCCGAGCTCGAGCGGGGTCGATGCTGACCTCGATCTCCTCGGGGATCGACGTCGGAAGCGCCTCGATGCGCACCTCGCGCGCGAGCGGCTGCACGAGGCCGCCCTGACGCGCTCCCGACCGACTCGCCGACGAGGACGATCTGGACGGTCGCCTGGATCGCGCTGGTCGAGGCGCACCTCGTGGAAGTCGATGTGCGTCAGCGTGCCGCGCACCGGGTGCCGCTGCACGTCCTTGACGACGGCGCTGCGCGAGGCGCCCGTCGAGCACGACGTCGACGACCGTGTGGACGCCCGAGGCGCCACCGAGCGCGGTGCGGAGATCGCGCTCCGGGACGACGAACGGCGAACGAGCCGGCTCTTCTTGCCGTAGAGCACGCCGGGAATCAGGCCCTCGACGCGCAGGCGCCGCACGTTGCGCGACCCAGCTGGTCGGCAGCGCGCGTGGTGACCTGCGAGCGTGACGCGATCGGTGGACATCGGCGGCGGATTGTAGCGAAGGATGCACGCCCGCCGTACGATCGACCCGATGCGCCCGCGACTCCATGAGATCGAGTGACGCCGACGGCCGCGTGCTCGAGGCCTGGGCGAGCCCTCCGGGCGGATCGGGTCGCGCTCCTGCTGCTCATCGGCACGCCGTGCGGCGTCGCCCCGTCACCCGCGGAGCATGCTGCGGCAGTCGCCGTCGGCGTCGGCTACGTCGCTGCTCTCCCGGCCCGGCTACGGCAGCTCGACCCGGCACCCCGGCCGTTCGGTCGCGGACGTCGCTGCGGACGTCCGCATCGTCGCGCGAGACGCTCGGTCTCGAGACGCCTGCACGTGGTGGGCCACTCCGGCGGGGGCCCGCACGCTCTCGCCTGCGCTGCGCTGCTGCCCGACCTCGTCGCGTCGTGCGCGCTCGTCGCAGGCGTCGCGTCCCTGGGGGGCGGAGGGGCTCGACTGGCTCGACGGGATGGCCCCGGAGAACGTCGCAGGAGTTCGGCGCCGCGCTGGCGGGGAGGACGGCGCTCGCCCGCTGGCTCGAGCCGTCGGTCGAGGCGCTCGGGCTCGTGACCCGGAGGAGGTCGCCGCCGAGCTGCGTGGCCTCGTCTCGCCCGTCGATCGCGCGTCGCTCGAGGACGACTACGCCGAGATCGTCGCCACGCGCTTCCGTCGTGCGGTCGAGCACGGCCCGCACGGCTGGGTCGACGACGACCTCGCGTTCACGCGCGACTGGGGGTTCCGCCTGGCCGATTCGCCTGCCCGGTCACCGTCTGGCAGGGCGGCGAGGACCGGATGGTGCCGCTCGCCCACGGCGCCTGGCTCGCGGCCCACGTCCCCGGGGCCGTGGCCGCGGCTCGAGGCCGACGCCGGTCATCTGTCGCTGGCGGTGGCCCGGTTCGACGAGATCGTGGCGGACGTCGTCGCCCGCGGCAGCGGCGCGCTAGCCTGATCCCGCGGCTCGAGCGGGACGACGCGCCCGGCGGCATCGAAGGCACGTGGGTGGCCGGACCGCGACCGACCGGCGTCCCCTCGAGCTCGCTCCGGGAGCAGGGTGAAGAGCACGGCGTCGCGCCGGATCCCGTCGGGGCCGGGCTCGAGCCGGGCGCGCAGCGTCGCCTCCTCGACGAAGCCGAGGCGCCGTGGCACGGCCAGGCTCGCCGTGTTGGCCGGGTCGACCTTGACGTCGACGCGGGCGGCGCCGCAGATGCACGAGCGCGACCCGGGCGAGTGCGGCGGTGAGCTCGGTCGCGTAGCCCTGCCGGACGCTGTCGGCGCGGATCCAGTAGCCGATCTCGAGGGTTCCGGGCTCGGCGCGTGGGTGCAGCCCCGCACCGCCCACGACGCGCGTGCCGTCAGCGGAGAAGACGCCGTAGACGAAGTCCTGCCCGAGGTCGAAGGCACCCCGGAAGCGCCGCAGGAGCGCGACCTTCTCGTCGAGCGACGTGGGCTCGGCGTGCACCCACGGCATCCACGGGCGCAGGTGGTCGATGCTCGAGCACGACCGCGTCGGCGAGCTGCGGCGCGTCGGCGGGCTCCCAGCAGCGCAGCAGGAGCCGCTCGGTGCGGATCGCGTAGGGCGGGTCGGCGCGCAGCCCCTCCATCGGGCCACAGCCTAGCCTCGCCGGATCGCCGGCGAGCCACGGGACCTGCGCGACTACCCGTCGCGCACGTCGACCTCGAACCGGTGCTCGCAGCGCCCGCACACCGAGAGCGGGCCGGACTCGGACTCCGGCAGCGCGAAGCCGCAGAACGGGCAGAACCGCACGCGCTCGGTCGTCACCTCCGCGACCGCGAGCGCGCCCCGGCTGACCCAGTGCAGCACCGGCGTCGCGACCACGAATGCGGCGAGCGCGATCATGGACACGCCGAGTCAGTCGCTCGTAGACCGAGCTCGACGGCTCGAACCAGATCGACCCGATCATCAGCGCACCGAGCAACGCGGCGAGCACCACGTCCACCGGCACGACCCAGACCAGCCCCTTGCGCAGCCGCGCGAGACCGAGCAGCGAGACGAGCACGCCGCCGGACGTGAGCACGTGCGCCGGTGCCCGCGAGCCGCGTGCCGCGCTCGACGAGATCCCACACGAGCAGCACGCCGAGACCGACGGTCAGCGCCGCGAGCAGCGCCGTCATCGGGGGCACGGCTCCCATGCCGGCGCCGCTCCCACGCCGGCTCGGCCGCCAGGCAGGCGAGCAGGAACGCCGTGACGAGGAGGGACGTCTGAAGGATGCGTGACGGCTGTGTGGCCGAAGTCGGGCGCCAGCACGGCGCCGATCCCGAGCGCCGCGTTGATCGCGAGGGAGACGAAGAAGACCCCCAGGCCGACGCGTCGCACGCGCGGGCCGAGGTCACGGCGGGAGCCGATGGCGCCGGCGGAAGGAGGAAGGAAGGAGCGACGGGGCCCGCTGCGGTGCCGCGGTTCCACGCGACAGCATCCGCGGACGGCTCCGTGGACCCGCGATTCGCTGCACGCGTGCCGGTCAGTCGCGCGGGGACTGCCGGGCACGCGACGAGCATCGGAGACGACGCTCGGATCGCTCGTGCCGTCGCTCGGCTCGATCGGATCGTCGGCGGACGCCCCACTCGAGAGGCTCCGCGCAGGGAAGCGTCGGGCGGCCGGCTAGAAGAGCTGGTTCTCGCCGGCGAAGATCGCGGAGACCGAGTCGTCGGAGAAGACGTTCTGGATCGTCTCGGCGAGGATGCCGCGATCGAGAGCACCTCGATGTTGTCCGGCTGCGTCAGCGGGTCGACCGGCACGGTGTCGGTGACGACGAGCTTGTCGATGTCGCTCGTCGGCGATCCGCTCGAGCGCCGGCCCGTTGAACAGCCCGTGCGTGGCGCAGGCGTAGACCTTGCGTCGCGCCCGCCTCCTTCAGCGCCTCGCGCGCCGGCGACGAGCGTCCCCGCGGTGTCGATGATGTCGTCGCTCATCACCGCGACCTTGCCCTCGACGTCACCGATCACGGTCGTGACCTTGGCCTCGTTGTGGCCGGGCCGCACCTTGTTGAGGATGACGAGGTCGCCCGCCGATCATCTCGGCGAACTTGCCCGCGAGCTTCGCGCGGCCGGTGTCGGGCGAGACGACGGCGAGCGGCGTCGTCCGAGGTTGAGGTCGCGGACGTACTGGGCGAACATCGGCACGGCGGTCATGTGGTCGACCGGGATCTCGAAGAAGCCCTGCACCTGACCGGCGTGGAGGTCCATCGTCAGGACGCGGTCGACGCCGGCCGTCTGGAGCAGGTCGGCGACGAGCTTCGCCGTGATCGGCTCGCGCGGCCGCGACTTCTTGTCCTGGCGGACGTAGAAGTACCAGGGGATGACGGCGGTGATCCGCTTCGCCGAGGCGAGCTTCGCGGCGTTGACCATGATCAGGAGCTCCATCAGGTGCTGGTCGACCGGCAGCGCGGCGGTCTGGACGATGAAGATGTCGGCGCCGCGGATCGAGTCCTCGTAGCGGCAGTACGTCTCGCCGTTCGCGAAGGTCTTCAGCGTCACGTCGCCGAGCTCGCAGCCGAGCTGCTCCGCGATCTGGTCGGCGAGCTCGGGGTTCGAGCGGCCCGGCGACGAGCGTGAGCCGCTTCTCGGGCGTCAGCCCGATCGCGCGGCCGACCGGAGGCTGCCGGTCGGCGCGTGGTGCCCGAGCCCCGGCAGCGTCTGCTCAACCGTCCCGCTTTCCACCCCGACCCTCCTTGATCGTCTGCCGCGGCGGGAAGCCCGACGAGGGCGTTGTCCGGGACATCGTCGGTGACGACCGTACCCGCCGCCGTCCACACATCGTCGCCGACGCGTGACGGGAGCGACGAACATCGTGTCGACGCCCGATCCGCGCGTTCGTCGCCGATCACCGTGCGCCCCTTCGGCACGCCCGGGCGGTGGTCGAAGTTCGCGGTGATCGATGCCCGCGCCGACGTTCGTCCCTCGCCGATCTCCGCGTCGCCGACGTAGGAGAGATGCGGCACCTTCGCGCCCTCGCCGACGGCGCGAGTTCTTCAGCTCGACGAACGTGCCGGCCTTCGCTCGCGCCCCGAGCACGGTTCCCGGGCGAAGGTAACAGAACGGGCCGACCAGGGCGCCGCTCGCCGATCTCGGCGTCGACCACGACGGCGTGCGGGCCGATCTCGGCGCCGGTCGGCGACGCGCGGTCGCTCCGCGGAGCATGGTGAACGGGTGCACGACGACGTCCTCGGCTCGAGCGTCGACGCCCGGCTCGATCCACGTCGTCGCGGGGTCGACGATGGTGACGCCCGGCGAGCATGTGCGCCGTCGTTGATCCGGTCGCGGAGCGTGGCGGCGGCGGCGGCGAGCTCGACGCGCGTGTTCACGCCCTCGGTCTCGTGCCGGGTCGGGCGCGACGTGGACGGCGACGCGCTGTGCCCGGCGTCGACGAGGTCGCGCACGGCGTCGGTCAGGTAGAGCTCGCCCTGCGCGTTGGCGGGCTGTGAGCCGCTCGAGCGCGGGCCAGAGCAGGTCGCCGCGGAAGACGTAGATCGACGAGTTCGCCTCGCCGATCGCGAGCTGCTCCGGCGTCGCGTCGGCGGCCTCGACGATCGCCTCGAGGTCGCCGTCGGCGTCGCGGACGACGCGGCCGTAGCTGCGGATGTCGGCGGGGACGAACGAGAGGACGGTCGCGCCGGCCGCGCTCGCGCCGGTGCGTGCTCGACGAGCGCCTCGAGGAGCGCGGTCGTGAGGAGCGGCGTGTCGCCGGAGAGGACGAGCACCTCGTCGGCGTCGCCGACGCGCGTCGCGCGCCGAGCGGACCGCGTCGCCGGTGCCGAGCGGCTCGCTCCTGGACGGCGACCGTCAGGCCCGTCGAACGCGTCCGCCGTGTCGGGCGAGGCGACCACGACGAGCGGGTCGGCGCCGAGCGGCCGCGCCGCCTCGACCACCCAGTCGACCATCCGCCGGCCGAGGATCGGATGCAGGTGCTTGGGCACGGCCGAGCGCATGCGCGTGCCGCGCCCTCCGGCCATCACGACGGCTGCGAGTGTCGATCGATGTCACGGCGTCACGTTGGCTGGGGCGCCAGGATTCGAACCTGGGATCACGGGACCAAAACCCGTTGCCTTACCGCTTGGCCACGCCCCATCGAATCGGGACGCCGAGTGTAGTCGACCGGTCGGCAGGCAGTCGCGGCCACCGTCGTCAGCGGCGGTCGAGGAGGAGCACGACGAGCGCACCGACGGCGAGCGAGCACGCACGACGAGCGCGAGCCACGACGACGGCAGTGACCGCGGCGAGCGGGCACGAGCACGACCGTCAGCTGCGAGACCGCGGCGATCCACGACGCGGTTCGCACGTCGGCGCGACCGTGGTCGCGACCGACGAGCCAGTAGAACGCGACCGCTCCGGCCGCGAGCAGCACGACGATCCACCAGCTCGATCGCGCCGACGAGCACGAGCACGCCCTCGACGCGCAGCGATCCCCGAGCGCGATCCGGATGCGATCGCGGGCGAGACGACGTCGCCGAGGCGCGTCGCGCGGTGCTCGAGGACGACGTTCGAGCTCATGCGCTCAACGGTACCAACGCGGCGCCGTGATCCACGTGCGGCGAGACCTCTTCGGTCGGCGTCGCTGCGGCCGCCTTCGCGGCTTCCCGGTGACGGCGAAGAGGCCGTAGACGACCGGGCCCGGCGCCCGACACGTCGGCGCGGAAGGCGCCGAGCCGCTCAGCAGGCGGTCGGCGAGCGGCGAGGAGGCGAGGTCGTTCGGGGGCAGCAGCGCCAGATCGCGCCGACGCGGACGCGCGGCGAGCGAGGGCCTCGAGCGACGCCCGCGCCGCTCGTCGAAGCCATGCCGCGCCCGCCCGCTCGTCGAAGGCCGCGTAGACCGTCGCGCCGTCGACGTCTTCGCCGCGCCGCGCGGGCAGCGCCAGGAGCACGACGTAGTCCTGCGGCAGGTCGAGCGGCTCCAGCGCCGACCCGTCGCCCGGCCGAGCTGCGGCACCGTCCGCGAGGAAGAACGGGACGTCGGCACCGAGCCTCGCCGCGAGCGCGTGCAGAGCGGCAGGCGCGAGCGGCGTCGCCGAGCAGCTCGTTCGCGAGCGCGGAGCGCGGTCGCGGCGTCGGAGCTGCCGCCGCCGAGCCCCGCCGCGACCGGGATCTCGCTTGTCGATCGTCGGCGGCGAACGGGCCTCACCCGTGCCGCTCGCGCGAGCGCCGTCGAGCGCTCGGCGCGACGAGCGTGTCGTCCGGCGAAGCCCGTCGACGTCGACGCCGGTCGGCGGGCGCGAGCGTGACGCGATCGGCGAGGTCGAGCGCGCTGCAGGACGGTCACGACCTCGTGCTTGCCGTCCGGCGCGAGTCGGGCCGACGACGAGCGCGAGGTTGATCTTCGCCGGCGCCGGGCGGTGACGGTCGTCGGCGGGCTCATCCGAGGGCCTTCCGCGAGCGCGACGAACGCCGCCGGCTCGAGCGCCTCCGCCCGGATCCGCGGGTCGAGGCCGAGCGCGTCGAGCGCCGCGACCGCCTCGCTCGCGCGTCGCGACGCCCGCGAGCGCGAGCGGCGTTCGGCGAGCGTCTTCCGGCGATGCGCGAACGCCGCCTCGACGACGCGCCGGATGCCCGGCGATGCTCGGGCGGCGACTCGATGCGCTCGAAGGCGACGAGCGCCGAGTCGACGTTCGGGGGCGGCCGGAAGACGGTGCGCGACGACCGGGTGGAAGCCGGTGCGACGCGCGAGCAAGCTGCACGAGCACCGAGACCGCGCCGTACGCCTTCGTCGACGGCTCGGCGAAGAAGCGGTCGGCGACCTCTCGCTGCACCATCACGCACCAGGCGGCGACCGCGGGCAGGCCCGTCGAGGCGTCTCGACGACGATCGGCGTCGCGACGTTGTAGGGGAGGTTCGCGACGAGCTTCGTCGGCGCGGGGCTCGAGCGCCGGCGAGGTCGAGCCGGAGCGCGTCGCCGAAGACGAGCCGGACGTTCGGCCGCCGGCGAGCGCTGCTCGCAGAGGGCGGCTCGAGCGACCGGTCGAGCTCGACGGCGTGGACGAGCGCGACGCGGTCGGCGAGGTACGCGGTGAGGACGCCGAGGCCCGGCCCGATCTCGAGCACGACGTCGTCCGGCGCCGAGCGTCGGCGAGGCGCCCGATCACGTCGAGGATGTTCCGTCGACGAGGAAGTGCTGCCCGAGCGCCTTCTTCGGCGCGTGAGCGCTCACGGGAGGCCGAACGCCCGCGTCGCGTTCGCGTCGATCGCCGCGCCGAGCGTCGCGGGCTCCTCGCCGCGCGCCTCGGCGAGCACGTCGAGCGTGTGCACGACGTTCGCCGGCTCGTTCCGCCGGCCGCGCACGGGCTGCGGCGCGAGGTACGGGCTGTCGGTCTCGACGAGGAGGCGGTCGCGCGGGACGAGCGGGACGCAGCAGCCGGAGCTCGGCCGCCTTCGGGTACGTGACGTTGCCGGCGAACGAGACGTAGTAGCCGCGCTCGACCGCCGTCTCGAGCAGCCCCGGCGACGAGAAGCAGTGGAGGATCACGGTGCCCGGCGAACGGGCGCGAGCGCGGCGGCCGTCTCCTCGTCCGCCTCGCGGCTGTGGATCACGACCGGAAGCCCGAGCTCCTCCGCGAGCGCGAGCTGGCGCGTCGAAGAGCGCGCTGCTGCTCGTCGAGCGTCGCGAAGGTGTGGAAGCCGTCGAGCCCCGTCTCCCCGACCGCGACCGCGAGCGGATGCGTCGAGCAGGGCGCGCAGCTCGTCGACGCGGCCGGCCTCGGCGCGTCGCGGCCTGGTGCGGGTCGATCCCGAGCGCCGCGAAGACGCCCGTCGTGCAGCTCGGCGATCGCCGAGCGCCGCGCGGCACGAGTCGATGCCCGGTGCCGATCGTGACGATCCGCGTCACGCCGGCCGCTCGCGCGCGCGTCGACGAGCGTCCGCGACCGGCCCGTCGCACGCGTCGAGGTGCGCGTGCGTGTCGATCACGCCGTCGGCGGCCCGCGCCTCCATCCGCGCGAGCTCGTCGGCGACGACCGCCTCCGGGTCGAGCTTCGCGAAGAGCGGCCGCCGGCTCGCGCAGCGCCTGACCCGCGCGCGAGTCGCGACGGCTCCCAGCGGCCGACCCACGATGCGTAGTCGCCCGTGAGCACCTCGTGGGTCGACGCCGTCGGCCTCGGCGACCTCGCGGATCTCGAGCGGGCCGGCGAGCAGCCCTTCGTGGCCGAGCAGCTCGTGCAGCCGCTGCGACGAGAACGGCAGGAACGGCGTGAAGAGCGATCTTGAGGTTGTCGATGCAGCGGAGCGCGACGTAGAGGATCGTGCCCGCACGCTCGCGGTCGACCTTGAGCACGGCCCACGGCGCCTCGTCGCTGACGTACTGGTTGACGCGCGCGGCGAGGTGCATCGCCTCGCGCGAGCGCCGCCTTGAAGCGCGCCTGCTCGATCAGCTCGCCCGACGGTGGCGAAGCCGCCCTCGACGGCGGCGATCACGTCGCGGTCGCCGTCGGTGAGCTCACCCGGCGCGCGGCACCACGCCGAAGTTCTTGTACGCGCTCGTGAGGACGCGGTTGACGAGGTTGCCCCAGTTCGCGAGCGAGCTCGTCGTTGTTGCGGCGCACGAACTCCGCCCAGGTGAAGTCGCTGTCCTGCGTCTCGGGCCCGGCGGCGGTGAGGAAGTAGCGGAGCGCGTCGGCGTCGTAGCGGTCGAGGAAGTCGCCGACGTAGATCACGACGCTCCGGCTCGTCGAGAACTGCTTGCCCTCCATCGTCAGGAACTCGCTCGAGACGATGTCGTAGGGGAGCTCGAGCGTCCCCCGGCCGGCGCCGAGCTCGCCGCCCTCGCCGTAGCCCATCAGCTGGCTCGGCCAGATGACGCTGTGGAAGACGATGTTGTCCTTGCCCATGAAGTAGAAGTGGCGCGCGTCGGGGTTCTGCCACCACTCGCGCCAGGCATCGGGCGTACCGCGGTTCGCAGCCCACTCGACCGACGCCGAGAGGTAGCCGATCACCGCGTCGATCCAGACGTAGATCCGCTTGTCGTCCCGCTCCTCGTAGCCGGGCACGGGGATGCGAACGCCCCAGTCGAGGTCGCGGGTCACCGGCCTGCGGCCGGAGGTCCTTGACGCAGCTCGAGCGAGAAGCGCTTGCACGTTCGGAGCGCCAGTGCTGCTGCGCGCTCGATCCACTCGGCGAGCCTGTCCGCGAACGCCGGCAGGTCGAGGAAGAGGTGCGCGGTCTCCCGGAACACCGGCGGCTCGCCGTCGACCTTCGAACGCGGGTTCGATCAGGTCGACGGGATCGAGCTGGTTGCCGCAGTTGTCGCACTGGTCGCCACGCGCGTCCTCGAACCCGCAGATGCGGGCACGTGCCCTCGATGTAGCGGTCGGGCAGCGTTCTGCCCGGTCGCCGCCGAGAACGCGCCCAGCGAGACCTGCTCGACGATGTAGCCGTTCTCCCAGAGCGTGCGGAACAGATCGCGGACGACCGTGTGGTGGTTCGGCGTCGTCGTGCGGGTGAAGAGGTCGTAGGAGAGACCGAGGCGTCTGCAGGTCCTCGCGGATGATGCGCGCTGTTGCGGTCGACGAGCTCACGCGGCGAGACACCCTCCTGGTCGGCGGCCACCATGATCGGCGTTCCGTGCTCGTCCGTCCCGCTGACCATCAGGACGTCGCTCCCGGCGAGCCGGTGGTAGCGGGCGAAGATGTCCGACGGCACGCCGAAGCCGGCCACGTGACCGATGTGGCGTGGGCCGTTCGCGTACGGCCAGGCGACCGCGACGAGGATCTTCCTGCGCTCCATGGCGCCCCAGTGTACGCGTGCCCGTCGCCCCTTCCGGCCTGACGGTGGCTGCCCTCCTGGCAGCCACCGTCAGAAGCAGAGCGCACGCAGCACCGGCCAGGAGCAGCGGCAAGCAGACCCGGATGTCGAGGCGGGCTCGAGCGGCGGCGATGGTCGGCTCCGGGACGTCGTGTCGGCCCGAAGCCGTCCGAACGGGCTCGAGCGGCATGGTCGAGTCGAGCACCGAGAGCGCGTCCCGATGCCGCACGGCCCCGTCCGTTGGCCGGCCGACATCCCCCCGGCGGGGGGCCTCATCCGCGGTCGGGGCTGCCCGGTCGCGCATCGGCCCACGCGTGTGGCGCGCCGCGTCGACGCCTGGAGGGTCCACGGATCCCACGGACGCTGCGACCCGAACGCCGTCCCTGCCGCTGGGGCCGACGTGTGGTGATGCGCGTGGCGCTCGCGATGGCGACGTGCGTCGCGCCGACGCTCGCCGGCGCCGAGCGTCGGGACGGGACGACGGGCGGGGCCGATCGCACCGACGCGCCGGGGCCGATCCTGCCCCCGAGCGCGCTGCCGACCCTGCCGGGCGTCGATGCCGGCTGGCCGGGCACGGCCGACGGCGACCCGACAGTCGGCCCGGGTGCCTCCGGCACCGCGGGGGACACCTCCTCCGGGACTGCGTCGGGAGCGACGTCAGGCGCGACCACAGGCTGTGCCGGCATGCGATCAGCGCCGTCAGCCACGCGCGGTGGAAGAAACCGGAGCGGATCGAGGTACCCCTCTGCGATGCTCGCTCGACGGACGCCCAGATGCACGTACGGGACCGAGTGCTCGCTCTCGCCGCTCGGTCCGGCCCTGCCGACGACGTCGCCTTCGGCGACCCGGGCGCCACGTGCGACGAGCGACGAGCCGAGGTGGGCGATGGTCACCGAGAGCCCGTCCTCCGTCTGGATGCGAGACCACACGCCCATGGGTCGGCACGACTCCGACGAAGCGTCACCGTCCCGTCGATCGGCGCGACGACGTCCTCGTCCGCCGAGCCGGCGACGTCGATCCCTCGATGCTGGCCCGGCGGCGTACGCATCGGCTCCGAGCGAGAACGGACGGAGCACCTCCCCGTGCAACGGCCACGTCCAGGCGCCCGCCGGACCTGCGACGCCGAGCGCGGCCACGAGCGCGGTTGCGAAGCACCCAACAAGGCGACGCATCTGCGACACCTCCTTCGTTCACTGCGCGGGCAACGCGGCAGAGACACGATAGCGAGGGCTTCGGACGTCGTCAACGAAGACAACGGCCGTCAGAGCGACGCGTCGTAGAGCTCGCCTCGCGACACGCCGAGAGACGGGCGACGACGTCGACGGCGGCGCGCCGGGAGGAGCCGGCGTCACGGAGCTCGACGACAGCCTCGCAACGCCTCTGCGAGGCCGCGCCGGCGGATCCACATCGACGCTTGCCGGCGCCGATCACGAGCGTGATCTCTCCCTTCGGGGGCTCCGGCGAACCGCATCAGCGAGCTCCGTCGAGCTGCCCCGCGCACGACCTCCTCGAAGCGCTTCGTCAGCTCCCGGCAGACGGCGACCCGGCGCGCCGGCAGCGCCGCAGCGAGCGACTCGCCAGCGACGACGGCAGCCGCCGCGGAGACTCGAACGCGACCGACCGGATGCGGCCAGCCGCCGATCTCGGCCCAGAGAGCGGCGCGCTCCGCGTCCCGCCGCGGCAGGTATCCGAGGAACCGGTACTGCTCGCCCACGAGCCCGCTCGCGACGAGCGCCGTCTCGACCGCCGACGGCCCGGGCAGCACGGTCACCGGCACGCCGGCCGCGAGCGCCGCCGCCACCAGCCGCGCGCCGGGATCGTTGACCCCGGGCAGCCCGGCGTCCGAGACGAGCGCGACGCGCTCGCCCGCCACGAGCCGTGGCACGAGCTCCGCGACGCGCTGCGCCTCGTTGTGCTGGTGATAGCTGAGGAGCGAGCGCGCGCGGACGCCGTGACGCTCGAGCAGGATCCGCGTGTGCCGCGTGTCCTCGCAGAGGACGACGTCGGCCTCGCGCAGCTCCGCGAGCACCCGCAGGCGTGACGTCGTCGAGGTTGCCGATCGGCGTCGCGCAGACCGCCGAGCGGCACGCCGTCAACGCTCTCCGTCGAGCGCCTCGAACCCGACGAGCGCCGCGCCGACGAGACCGGCGTCCTCCCCGAGCGCCGCGGGCACGATCCGCAACCGCTCGTCCGCCGGCGCGATCGCCTCCCGACGACGCCGTCTCGCGCGCCGGCGCAGGAGGAGCTCGCCCGCCGCCGCGCCGAAGCCGCCGCCGACCACGAACACCTCCGGGTCGAAGATGTTCGCGAGCGAGCCGATCGCCGATCCCGAGGAAGTGGCCGATGCGCTCGATCGGCCGCCGATCGCCTCGCGACGTCGCCCTCGCGTGCGCGCGCCGGACGAGCAGGTGGGCGTCGGCGTCCTGCGCCGTAGAGCTCGCGCGCCGCGCGATCGGCGGCGAGGCCCGACGCGACCGCCTCGAGGTGGCCGCGACCGTGGCAGCTCCCCTGGCAGGGCGCGCCGTCGGCGTCGACGACGATGTGCCCGAGCTCGGCCCAGCCGCGGTAGAGGCGGCCGTCGAGGACGATGCCCCCACCGACCCCGGTCCCGAGCGTGAAGGCGACGAGGTGCGCGCGTCCCCGCGCCGGCGCCGAGCCTCCACTCGGCGAGCGCGGCCGCGTTGGCGTCGTTCTCGATGCCGACCGGGACGCCGAACCGCTCACGCGATGCGCCCGGCGATGTCGACGTCGTCGAGCGGGAGGTTCGTCGCCCGGAACGCGACCCCGGTGACGCGGGTCGAGGTTCATCGGCACGCCGATGCCGACGGACGCCGCACCGTCGCCGAGCAGGTCCGCCGACGAGACCGTCGATCTCGGCGAGGATCGACTCGCCGGGACCGTCCGGGGTCGGCACCTCGATCGTGCGTCCGATCGTGCCGTCGCGCGCGACGACGCCCGCGAGGATCTTCGTCCCCCCGAGGTCGACGCCGATCGCGGTGTCCGGCGCCATCAGGCGGCTACCATACCCGGCCTCATGGCCACGGACGGCAAGCCGTACCGCGTGTACAAGGGCGGTCGGTCGAAGGGCCGTGTCCCGCTCCAGCGGCAGATCCCGCCGAGCCCGGGCGCAGCCGGCGCGACCGGGCCGGGCCCGACCGCGAGGCTCGACCGTCAGCGCGCGGCCGAAGCGCCGCGCCGCCGCCGGATCGCGAGCGCTGGATCGTCGCGCACGCTCGTCGTCGCTTCTCGTCCTCGTCGGCCGTCTGGGGCGTGCTCTCGCGTCGCTGGCGGTCTCGACGCGGCGTCGAGCGAGGCGAACGACGCGGGTGCCCGGCGGCGTCACGGCGCAGCTCGCCGAGCGTGACGGGCTGCTCCTCTCGACACCCTCGACGCACGCTGCTCGTCCTCGGCACCGACGGCGGCGTCGCGAGGGCGCGGCGCCGCAACGATCGGACTCGATCATGCTCGTCCGCACCGACCCCGGCCGCAAGCGGGTCTCGTACCTCTCGATCCCGCGCGACCTGCAGGTCGTCGATCCCGGACTACGGCGTCGCGAAGATCAACGCCGCGTCACAGGTCGGCGGGCCCGCCGCTTGCGCTCCGGACGGTGAAGGACGTGACCGGACTGCCGATCAACCACGTCGTGATCGTCGACTTCGACCGGTTCAAGGAGGTGATCGACGCGCGTCGGCGGCATCGAGGTCGACGTCCCTGCGCCGATCCGGTCGAAGCGGTTCGACTGTCCGTACGCACGGCGGCGAAGTGCGCGACGTGGCACGGCTGGCGATTCGCGAAGGGGCACGCAGACGATGGACGGGCAGGCGGGCGCTGGTCTACTCGCGCATCCGCGTCAACGAGCTCGACCCCGCCGAGACGGACTTCGACCGCACGCGCCGTCAGCAGCAGGTCGTCCAGGCCACGCTCGACAAGGCGACGAGCGTCGGCACCGCGCTCCGGCTCCCGTTCGCCGGCGACGAGCTGGTGCAAGCCGCTCGCGACCGACCTCTCCACCTGGGAGCTCCTCCAGCTCGGCTGGGTGTCGTTCCGCGCCGACGCGGGCGCCGCCGTGCATTGCCGTCTCGGCGGCGATCCGGCGACCGTCGGCGGCGAGTCGGTGATCCTGCCCTCGGAGGACAACGTCGAGGCGGTCGCGATGTTCACGGGCCGGGCGGCGCCGCTGCCGCCCCCCAAGGGGCTGCCCTACGCGCCGGGCTGCAGGGTCGGGGCGTCGCGGTGAGCGCTCAATCGCTCGTGCTCGAGCGACGAGGACGAGGAGGACGTCGTGTCGGACGAGCCTTCGTGTCTCGATCCCGACGAGTCGCCACCCGAGCTGTCCTTCTTGTCGCCCGAGCCGCCCGCGCTCACCACCGTCCTTGCGCTGCCTTGCGGGAGCCACGACCGTAGTCCGTGCTGTAGAAGCCGGAGCCCTTGAAGTGCACAGCAACCGGGAACAGGACCTTCTCGACCGGCGCCGCGCCACACGTCTCGCACGTCTCGGCGGGCGGGTCCGCCATCCGCTGGAACATCTCGAAGGTGTGTCCGTTCGGGCAACGGTACTCGTAGATCGGCATCGCGGGCCAATCTAGCAGGGACGATGGAGCCGACCCCTACCGCCGACAGAGCTCTCGAGCACCGCGACGACGCGGGGATCGGCGTGCGCTCATGGCTCGGCGCAAACCGGTTCTGGCTCGGGGTCGGGGCGATCACGGCGACCGCGGCCGCGTTCCTCCTCCATCAGCTGATGGCCTGGCCGCCGCACGAGGACGAGACGCTCGCGCTGTTCGTCGGCCGCGACTCGCTGCCCGGCGTCATCGACGCACGTGACGCGAGAGCGGGGCGGCGCGCCTCTCCACTTCGTCCTCTCGTGGGCCGTCGCCCATCTCGGCTTCGGCCTGGGCGGACTCCGTCTCGTGTCGGCGGCAGCCGCCGTGGCGTCGCTCCCGCTCGCGGCCGCGCTCGGCGAGCGACTCGTCGGGCGCCGGGCGGCTCTGCTCGGAACCGCGCTGCTCGCGGGGTCGTGGCTGTTCCTCTTCCACGGCATCTACGCGCGGATGTACGGCGTGTTCCTGCTCCTCTCGCTCCTGACCACGCTGGCGCTGCTCGCGCGCCGTCGCGCGAGGTGGTCGTCGCGCCTGGGGGCTGTGGGTCGCCGCGATCGCTCGCTCACCGTCGCGACACATCCCTACGGGATCCTCCTGCTCGGCGGCCATCTGCTGTTCGTGCTGCTCGCGCGCCGAGATCGACTGCGCGAGGCTGCCTGGTCGCTCGGCGCGGTCCTCGTGCTCGGCATCCCGTTCTGGATCACCGACGTCGTGCTCGCGAGCCGCTTCGAGGTCGGGGTCGGGGGCGGCGGCGCGAAGCTGGGCGGTCCGGGCTCGGTCGGGCTGTACCTCTGGGCTGCCGCCGGCGACGCCAGCGCCGGGTGGTGGCCGGTGACGCTCGTCGTCCTCGCGCTGGCCGCCCTCGGGCTGATCCGGATGGAGCGCGAGGCCGCACTTCTCGTCGTCGCGATGGTCGCAGCGCCCACCGCGGCGTTCCTGCTCGCCCGCATGGGAGGCGCCGCCGCTCCGGAGTCGCGGCACCTGATCTTCGTCGCGCCGCTGCTCTCTCTCGCGACCGCGCGCGGCATCGTCGCGGCGACGCGCCGGATGCCTCCGCTCGCCGTCGTCGCAGTCGCGCTGCTCCTCGTCGCCGAGGTCTCCTGGGCGTGGCACCGCACGAGCCCGCTGTTCGAGTGGGAGCCCGACAAGCGCCAGGCGACCCGCGCGCAGGCCGAGGCGTGGCTCGCGGCGACCAGCCGCCCGAGCGACGTCCTGTTCGGCTACGAGCCGCTCTACCTCGGCGCCTGGGAGCGCGATCGGGACTTCCCGACGACCGTCGTCCCCCGCGCGGACGCGACGCTCGCCCTCCGCACGCTGGAGCGCAGCGCCCCTCTCGGTCGAGGTGTGTGGGTGTTCGACGCGAGCGAGCGGAACAACGTGAAGGCACGGCTCGAGATCGAGCAGCGCCTCCCGACGCCGACGGCGGCGTTCGAGTCTCGCGCGTTCGGGCCGTTCCTCGTCGTCCGCACCCGCGAGCCGACGGTCAGCTCTCGTTCGTACCTCTACCACGCAGCCCGCGCCATGGTCGTCGGCCGCTCGCTCGGCATCGGCGACGTCGACATCAACATGGGGACGGTCGAGCGCGCCGCCCGGGTCGAGCGAGGCTACGGGGCGTCGCGGCGCTCCGAGTCGCCCAACTCCCGATAGCAGGGCGCGTCCTCGAAGGCAGCGAGCCCCTGTGGCCGCCGACCCGACCTGCGTCGACGGCGCCGCATCCCTGCCGCGACCGCCGAGGCCCCGACGATCCCGCCGAGCACGAATGACCGCGCCCGGCGGCGGCTCCCCTCTCCTCGCTCGGTCACCGCGGCGCCCCGGACATGCGACGATCGTAGGCGATGCTGGTCGTCTGCCTCGGAGATCTGGTGCTGGACGTCGTCGTCCGGCTCCAGCAGCCGCTCGCCCGGGGGGCGGACGCGACGTCGGAGGTGACCCTCTCGACCGGCGGCCAGGCGGCGAACGTCGCAGCCTGGGTTGCGGCGCTCGGCGGCACGGCACGCTGGCTCGGCAAGCGCGGGGACGACGAGGCGGGGAGACTGGCCGCGTCGGCGCTGACGCGCCTCGGGGTCGAGCTCGCGGGGCCGGTCGAGCGCGTGGGCACCGGCGTGATCGTCTCGCTCGTCGAGCGGGACGGGGAGCGGTCGATGTGCCCCGACCGGGGCGCGTCGGTGACGTTCGCGCCGTCGGAGCTCGACCCGTCCTGGCTGGCGTGCGACCGACTCCACGTCTCCGGGTACGCGCTGCTCGTCTCGCCGCTGCGGGAGACCGCGATCGAGGCCGCGCGGCTCGCGCGTGCCGCAGGCGCCGACGTCAGCGTCGATCTGTCCTCGTGGAGCGGGATCCGCGACGCCGGGCCGGCGAGCTTCCGCGAGACCGTCCGCTCGCTCGAGGCGTCCACGGTCTTCGCGAACGAGCAGGAGCTCGAGATCGTCGGTGGCCCGTGGGACGGACCCGTCTGGATCGTGAAGCGGGGCGCAGCCGGGTGCGTGTTCGACGGTGTGGCGCGGGGCGCGCTTCCGGTCGAAGTCGTGGACACGACGGGAGCCGGCGACGCGCTGGCTGCCGGATGGCTCCTCGGCGGTTCAGAGCTGGCGCTCCAGGCCGCTGCCCGCTGCGTCGCCCACGCCGGTGCGATGCCCTGACCCTCGTGTCCCAACCGCGACCGGCGAGGGCGTCGGCGGACGCACCCGGACGCGGCGGGGCGGCTGAACGCGAAGCCGTCACAATCGAGTCACTCCCCTCTGCGCCGCCGGCCGCTAGCTTGGCTCCAGGGGCACCGCGGGTGCCCCTGGGGGCAGTTGGGCGACCGCGCAGAGCACCGCCGCGTCCTCTGCGCCCGCGCCGCCTCCCCGCACTGCGCTCTACGCTGCGTCCGTGATGCTCGACGCGACGACCATCGAGCGGATGATCGCCTCAGCGGGCTTCGACGCGGCGACAGCAGTGGTCGTCGGGGTCCGCGCGGCCCCGGACACGGTCGTCGTCTCGGAGGCGGGCTGCGAGGCCTACGCAGACTCTGCCGGCCACGCGCTCGGCTACGCCGGCTCGCTCGCCAAGCAGATCACCGCCGCGTGCGCCGCGCTCCTCCTTCGGGACGGAGCCCTCGACGTCGAGACCCCGGTCGCGGAGCTCGTGTCCGACCTCCCTTCCTGGGCGACCGAGGTCCGCGTCCGACATCTCATCCACCACACCGCCGCGCTGCCGACGACGGAGGCCGTCTGGGAGCAGATGGTCGGCGACGGCGAGCGTGACTGGACGTCGGACGGCGCGCTCGCCGCGCTCTCGTCGATCCCTACGCTCGAGCGCCGGCCGGGCAGCGCCTTCGCCTACTCGAACGTCGGTTACATCTGCCTGGCGCGGATCGTCGAGCTGCTGTCCGGCGACTCCCTGGACGGGGTCGCACGGCGCCGCCTCTTCGACCCTCTCGGGATGAGCTCGACCTGCTTCTGGTCCGGCCCCGGCGCCTCTCCGCCGGGGGCGTCTCTCGCGCCGCCCGCGACCTCGCCGACGCCGCTCTCGCTGGGCGACGGAGGCCTCTGGACGACGGTGTGCGACCTGATTCGCTGGAACGACGCGATGCTCGCCGACAACCTCGGGATCGCAGCCACGCTCCACAACCCGGGCGCGCTCGACGACGGCGCTCCGCTCGAGTACGCGTGGGGAGTGCGGGTCGCGCACGAGGATGGGACGCGGATCGAGAGCCACGGCGGGGGCTGGGACGAGACGACGGCAAAGCTCGTGCGGCTCCCCGACCTGGGTCTCGGCTTCGCGGCGCTCGCGAACGGCGGCGGCGTCGACAGGATGAGCGTCCTGTCGTCCTCGCTGCAGCGAATGCTCCTCGAGCCAGACCGATCCGGGGACGAGCCCGCGATCGATCCGTGACCGCGTCGCCGCGACCGCGCAGGCGGCCACCGACGACCACCTGACCCATGTCGACGGCGTCGGTAGGCTCGAGCGATGGACTCCCTGCTCCTGATCGCCGACGAGGTCGCCACGGCACTCGCCGAGGGGACGCCTGTCGTCGCGCTCGAGACGACGCTGGTCGCGCACGGCTTCCCGGCGCCCGCCGGGGTCGAGGTCGGACTCGCGAGCGAGAGCTCCGTCCGCGCGGCCGGCGCGGTTCCCGCGACGGTCGGCGTCCTCGACGGTCGGATCGTCGTCGGGATCGAGGTCGACCAGCTCGAGCGGTTCACGCCCGACGCGCGCAAGCTCGGCCCGCGTGACCTCGCGGCGTGCGCGGCGCAGGGAGCGGTCGGTGCGACGACCGTCGGCGGCACGCTCGTCGTCGCGGCAGCCGCCGGCATCCGCTTCATGGGAACGGGGGGTCTCGGCGGCGTCCACCGCGGCTTCCCCGAGCCGCCCGACGTCTCTGCCGACCTGGGAGCGTGCGCGCGGCTGCCGGTCGTGGTCGCCTCCTCGGGCGTCAAGTCGCTGCTGGACGTCCCGGCCACGATGGAGCTCCTGGAGACGCTCGGCGTGCCGGTGATCGGCTACCGCGTCGACACCGTTCCGCTCTTCTACCAGGCCTCCGGCGGCCCGCCCGTGAGCGCCAGGGTCGAGACGGCCGACGAGATCGCCCGGATCGCCGACGGACACTGGCGTCTCGGCGGCGGCGGCATCGTGGTCGGTCGTCCTCCCGACGAGAGCCTCGAGGTCGCGGCGCTGATCGAGGAGGTCGTCGCCGAGGCGCAGGCGCTCGGGGTCACGGGGCAGGCGGTCACGCCCTACGTCCTCGGCGCGCTGCACGAGCGGTCGGACGGCGAGACCCGACGGGTCAACCGCGACCTGATCGTCGCGAACGCAGGACTCGCCGGCGAGATCGCGGTCGCACATGCGAGGCTGGCGCGATGAGCCTCTACGACCGTGTCCGCGACCTCCCGCTCGTGGTCGAGGGCTACGAGCTCGCCGGGCTCTCCGCGAACGTCTCCAGCGGCTTCCTCCGCCAGACGACGCTCGTCACCCTCCGCGGGAAGGGCGAGGAGGGCGTCGGCGAGGACGTGACCTACGACGGCGCAGAGCACGATCGGTCGGCCGAGCGAGGCACGGACCTGCCGCTCGCGGGCGACTGGACGCTGGACGGCTTCTCGCGAGCACCTCGCCACGCTGCCGCTCTTCGACCACGAGCCCGAGCAGCACGCCTACCTCGACTACCGGCGCTGGGCCTACGAGAGCGCCGCCCTCGACCTGGCGCTGCGCCAGGCGGGACGCTCGCTGGCCGACGTCGTCGACCGTCCCGTGGCGCCGCTCCACTTCGTCGTCTCCACGCGCCTCGGGGACGAGCCGACGACTGAGCGCGTCGCAGCCTGGCTCGAGCTCTACCCGGGACTCCGCTTCAAGCTCGACGCGACACCCGATTGGAGCGACGAGCTCGTCGCCGAGCTCGCGATGCTCGGCTGCGTCGACTCGGTCGACTTCAAGGGGCAGTACCGCGGCACCGCGGTCGACACGGTCCCCGATGTCGCGCTCTACGAGCGGGTGATCACGGGCCTGCCAGAGGCGTGGCTCGAGGATCCTGCGCTGACGCCCGAGACGGAGGCGGCACTCGATCCGTTCGCGCAGCGCGTGACGTGGGATGCGCCCATCCACAGCGTCGCCGACATCGAGGCCCTGCGCTGGCCGCCGCGCACCGTCAACGTGAAGCCCTCCCGCTTCGGAAGCGTGGAGCGGCTCTTCGCCGCCTACGACCACTGCGCAGCACGCGGGATCTCCGCGTACGGCGGAGGTCAGTTCGAGCTCGGCGTCGGTCGTGGGCAGATCCAGCTCCTCGCGGCGCTGTTCCACCCTGAGACGCCGAACGACGTCGCCCCCACGGGCTTCAACGCCACCGAGCCGACCGCGGGGCTGCCCACGAGCCCGATGCGCGTGGAGGCCCGGCCGACGGGCTTCGCGCCGGCCTGAGCGCGGCCCGCAGAACGCCCTCAGGCGAGCGCGTCGAGCAGCGCGTCCACGGAGACGAGCGGGAGCGTCTCGAACTTCACGCTGCCCCGGGCTCCGAGCTTCACCGAGAGACGCGCCATCGAGACGTCGTCGGGCACCTCGACGATCGAGACGAAGTCGTACTCGCCGAGGCAGGCCCACTGATGGAGGATGTGGGCGCCGAGCTCCTCGACGTCCGCGTTCACCTCGCGCAGCCGCGCCGGGTTGGAGTTGAGTGTCTGGGTGCCCTTCTCGGTGAGGGTGGTCAGCATCAGGTACGTCGGCATCGCGTCTCCTCCGGGGACGGTTCGGGGCCGACTCTACTCGGCCCGCGCGGCGATCGCCTCAGCCCGTGCGCGCAGCCTGTCCGCCCTGCTCGTGCCGACCCGGGCGACGAGGTCGCGGTAGACGATGGCGGAGCCGAGGAAGATCACCGGCGAGATCACGAGATCCGAGAGGAAGACGGAGACCTTGACCGTGTTGTCGGCCTGCTCGCGCAGCACCCACGCGAGGGCGTTCCGCGTCAGCCCGAACACGAGCACCAGCGCGGCGATGCTGCCGATCGCGTGGACGAGGTCGGCGCGCGACAGCTGCAGCGCACGTCGGAGAGCAGCGGCGAAGCCGAGCTCCTCGTGCATCACGACGGGGACGACCCACCCGATCACCCCGAGCCAGGCGATCCCGAGCAGCACGAACCAGCCGAGCGTCGCGGCGGCCGGCACGAACACGAGCGTCCCGAGCACGACCGCGGCGAGCCACGCGCGCCGTGGCGGCCTGCTCTCTCCCTCGATCGTGCACGCCTCGGCGTAGGCGAGCGCGAACAGCGGCGAGAGGGCGATCAGCACCGCGGTTCGCTCGGCCAGCGGCCGGTCGAACGCGAGCGGATCGGCGATCGCGATCGGAATGCCCAGCGCGAGGCACGACCAGAACCGGGATCCGTAGAGCTTGAACGTCTCGGCGATGACCTGGCCGACCGTCCGCGCCACGGGTGGCAACGCGGGCGGCGGCGGGCCTGTGTGCCTCGGGTAGCGGGTGCGGGCCATGGCCGAACGCTACCCGCGGTCAGGCGCTGCTCACGGCGGTGCGTTCACCAGAGCGCTGGCCGTCCCGCCGCACGCCACGGACGACCCTCGAGGGATCATGACCCGCGGGCGACGAAGGACTCGGCCACCGTGACGAGAGCGGGGAGAGCCTCTGCAAGCACGGCCAGCGCGTGCTCGACCCTCCAGTCGTCGCGATCGTCCTCGACGTGGTTCGAGATCGCTCGCAGCTCCACCGCAGGAACACCCGCCAGCTCGCACGCCCGCAGCACCGCGAACCCCTCCATCGCCTCGACCGCGCACTCCCTCGTTCCGCCGACCGCCGCAGTCGTCCCGATCACGATCGGTTCCACACCGAGATGCGCCGTGACGGCTCCGAGGAGCGCAGGATCGGCGCCGGCCGAGCGTGGCCCGAGTCGGAAGGTCGCCGGTCGATCCTCGTAGACGGCCTCGGACCCGACCACGATCGCGCCGACCGCGACGGCGCCGTCCCTCCGCGCGCCTGCGATCCCGACATGGAGCACGGCCTCGACGGGCCGCAGAGCAAGAGCCCGCGCGGTGGTCGCCGCCGCCTCGACGGGGCCGACCCCGCACACGAGGCCCTCGTGCCCGCAGAGCTCGACCGCCGTTGCGGCCACGAGGAGGACACCGGACACGGGACGATCCTATGTCGAACGCGACCGCGCTATCCGCACGGCCAGAGAAGGGGCGATCCGCGCACTGCGCCGTCGCTCCGTCGAGCGCGCCTACCGTGCCTCGTCCGCCTCGTGGGCGCGACGCTCGCCGGCCGACCCCACTCCGGGGCCGACTGGTCCGACCAGCATCCCGGATGGCCGAAGGAGCCGAGACCCGAGCAGGAAGCCGCTAGCCGCCGCGCGCGCGTCTGACCCCCGTCGCGGTGGGTCGCAAGGCCTCTCCGCGCGCTCAGCGCTCGGCGCTGACCGGCTCGGGCTGCTCGCCATCCTCGTCGACGGCGTCGGCCCGCGCGAACCGGATCTCGCCGAGCTCGGCGTACGCGCGCACGACGTCACCCTCCCCGAACTCCCCTTCGAGGAGCCGCAGCGCGAGCGGGTTCTCGAGCAGCCGCTGGATCGCTCGCTTCAACGGCCTCGCGCCGTAGGCGGGATCCCAGCCCGCCTCGGTGATCAGCTCCCGTGCGCCGTCGGTCAGCTCGAGCGTGATCCCGCGCTCGCCGAGCCGCTCGTTGAGACGCTCGAGCTGCAGCTGCACGATCGCACCGAGCTGGTCCTTCGTGAGCGCATCGAACACCACGATCTCGTCGATCCGGTTCAGGAACTCGGGACGGAACCTCTCCGCCAGCTGCTCCTCGGAGCGGATGTTCGAGGTCATGATCACGACGGTGTTGCGGAAGTCGACGGTGCGGCCGTGGCCGTCGGTGAGCCGCCCGTCGTCGAGCAGCTGCAGGAGCACGTCGAAGACCTCGGCGTGCGCCTTCTCGATCTCGTCGAGCAGGAGCACCGAGTACGGGCGCCGTCGCACCGCCTCGGTCAGCTGCCCGCCCTCCTCGTAGCCGACGTAGCCCGGCGGCGCGCCGACGAGCCGGGAGACCGTGTGCTTCTCCTGGTACTCCGACATGTCGAGCCGCACGATCGCGCGCTCGTCGTCGAACATGAACGCGGCGAGCGCCTTCGCGAGCTCGGTCTTCCCGACCCCCGTCGGGCCGAGGAACACGAACGACCCGATCGGCCGGTTCGGGATCCTGCAGGCCCGAGCGCGCCCGCCGGAGCGCGTTCGAGACCGCCTCGATCGCCGCCTCCTGGCCGACGACCCGCTCGTGCAGGCGCTCCTCCATGTGGACGAGCTTCTCGACCTCGCCCTCGAGCAGCCGGTCGACCGGGATCCCCGTCCACTGCGCGACCACCCCGGCGACGTCGTCCTCGTCGACCTCCTCCTTCACCATCCGCGGGGTCGCCTCGGCCACCTCGCCGCGCTCGGCCAGCTCGGACTCGAGCGCGGGGAGCTCGCCGTAGCGGATCTCGGCGACGCGCTGGAGGTCGCCCTGCCGCTCGGCGCGCTCGGCCTCCATCCGCAGCTCGTCGATCAGCCGCGTGATCTCCTTGATCCGGTCGAGGATGTCCTTCTCCCCGGCCCAGCGGGCTGCGAGCTCGTCGCGTCGCGCCTTCGCCTCGGCGAGGTCGCGCTCGATCGGCTCCCGCCGCTCCGGGGTCTCCTTGGCGAGGGCCGCGAGCTCGATCTCGAGCTGGCGCACCCGCCGCTCGGCCTCGTCGAGCTCGACCGGCGAGCTGTCGATCTCCATCCGCAGTCGCGACGCCGCCTCGTCGACCAGGTCGATCGCCTTGTCGGGGAGGAAGCGGTCGGCGATGTAGCGATCGGAGAGGACCGCCGCGGAGACGAGCGCCGCGTCGCGGATCCGCACGCCGTGGTGCGCCTCGTAGCGCTCCTTCAGACCGCGCAGGATCCCGATCGTGTCGGCCACCGACGGCTCGCCCACGAGCACGGGCTGGAACCGCCGCTCGAGCGCGGCGTCCTTCTCGATGTGGGAGCGGTACTCGTCGAGCGTCGTCGCGCCGACGGCACGCAGCTCGCCGCGCGCGAGCATCGGCTTCAGGAGGTTGCCCGCCGAGACGGCGCCCTCGGCGGCGCCAGCGCCGACGATCGTGTGCAGCTCGTCGATGAAGAGGACGATCTCGCCCTCGGCGGCGGTGATCTCCTGGAGCACCGCCTTGAGCCGCTCCTCGAACTCGCCGCGGTACTTCGCGCCCGCGATGAGCGCACCGACGTCGAGCGCCCAGACGCGCTTGCCCTCGAGCCCCGACGGCACGTCGCCGGCCACGATCCGCTGGGCGAGCCCCTCGGCGATCGCGGTCTTGCCGACGCCCGGCTCGCCGATCAGCACCGGGTTGTTCTTCGTGCGCCGCGAGAGCACCTGGATCGTCCGGCGGATCTCCTCGTCGCGTCCGATCACCGGGTCGAGCTTGCCCTGCTCGGCAAGGGACGGTGAGGTCGCGCCCGTACTTCTCGAGCGCCTGGTAGCTCCCCTCCGGGATCCTGCGAGGTGACCCGCTGTCCGCCGCGCACCTGCTGCAGCGCCCCGAGGAGAGCGTCGCGCGGCAGCAGCTCGAGCGCGAGCAGCAGGTGCTCGACCGAGACGAACTCGTCGCCGAGCGAGGTGGCCTCCTGGAAGGCGCGATCGAGCACCTGCCGCAGACGTGACCCTGCCTGTGGCAGACCCGTCGCGCCCGAGACGGCCGGCTGCTGCCGCAGACGGGCCTCGGCCTCTGCGCGCGTGGTGGCCGGCTCCCCGCCGGCGCGCTCCACCAGCGTGCGCGGGAGCTCCTGATCGAGGAGGGCGAGCACGAGGTGGTCAGGCGTCACCTCCGGATTGCCGAGGCGGCGGGCGAGCTCCTGGGCTCCGGCGACCGCCTCGCCGCTCTTCACGGTCAGCTTGTTGAAGTCCATCTCTGTTCCTTCTCGTCTTCCGGTGGGTCTACGGATTCCTGGGTGCGGGGGGCTGGGCCGCCCGGTAGAGCACGACGTCGCGCCGGTACTGGCGATGGGTGGTGCGGATCTCCTCGCGGAGCTCCCGCTCGAGGTGCTCCATCCGCAGCCGCAGCCGGCGCAGCTCGTCCTCGAGCCGGAGCACGTGCTCGACGCCGGCGAGGTTGAGACCGAGCTCGGTCGTGAGGCGCTGGATCAGCCGGAGCCGCTCGACGTCAGCCTCGGAGTACACGCGGGTGCCGCCCGGGGTGCGCGCCGGCCGGACGAGGCCCCGAGCCTCGTACATCCGCAGCGTCTGCGGATGGAGACCCGCGAGCTCGGCCGCGACGGAGATCATGTAGAGAGGACGGTCGTTCACGGCTTGCTCCTCGCGAACGTCTCGCGCGGTTGCTCGCGCGAGACCTTGCCGTAGGCCTCGAGCGCATCGCGCTCGGACTTCGTGAGCGAGTCGGGCACCGTCACCCGGACCCGCGCGAGCAGATCGCCCCGTTCGCCCGCGGTCCCGAGGCGCGGTGCGCCCCGCCCCTTGACGCGAAGCAACCTGCCTGCCTGCGTCCCGGCGGGGACCTTCAGCCCGACGGGCCCGTCGGGGGTCGGGATCTCGACGGTCGCGCCCAGCGCGGCCTCGGGGAACGTGACCGGCACGTCGAGCACGAGGTCCGCGCCGCGGCGCTCGTAGAGGGCTGAGGGCTCGACGTCGACGCGCACGAAGAGATCGCCGCTCGGGCCGCCCGACCGCCCGGGCCCACCCTTGCCCTTGAGCCGGATGCGGGTGCCGTCCTTCGCCCCTGCCGGCACCTTGACCGAGTAGCGGCGGGTGACCCGCTCCCGGCCGGAGCCGAGGCACGTGCGACACGGCTTCTCGATGATCGAGCCGTTCCCGCGACAGCGCCGGCACGGCTGGGAGAGGGCGAAGAGGCCGTGGCTGTCCGACGTCACGCCGGCGCCCTGGCAGTCCGGGCACGTCACCGGACTCGTCCCCGGCTCGGCCCCGGTGCCGCCGCAGGCGCTGCACGCAGTCTCGACCTCGACGGGCACGCGCACCTGCGCGCCCGCGAGCGCCTCGTCGAAGGAGACGCGGACACGCGCCTCGACGTCGGCGCCGCGCTCCGGCTGCGGCCTGGAGCGACGCCTGCCGCCCGCCGCCGCGCCCGAAGATCGAGCCGAAGCTGCCGAGGATGTCCGAGAGATCGCCGAGGTCGACCGTCTCCCAGCGCCCCTGGCCGCCGGGAACCCGCCGGCGCCGGCCTCGCCGAACCGGTCGTAGGCTGCGCGCTTCTCGGTGTCCGAGAGGATGTCGTAGGCGGCCTGGACGTCCTTGAACCGCTCCTCCGACGGAGGGATCGTCGGGGTTGCGGTCGGGGTGCAGCTCCCGGCGCGAGCTTGCGGTAGGCCTTCTTGATCTCGTCGTCGGAGGCGGTCTTCTCGACGCCGAGCACCTCGTACGGGTTGCGCGCGGGCATCGTTCGCTACTCGGCCACGACCACGCGGGCAGGCCGGACGACCGTGTCGCCCATCCGGTAGCCCCGCTGCACGACGTGCAGCGATCGCGCCGCTCTCGACGCCCTCGCCGCCGGGCTGGGCCGCCAGCGCCTCGTGGACGTGGGGATCGAACGGCCCGTCGGTCGCGATCTCCTCCACCCCTTCCGAGGCGAGCAGCGCCGCGAGCTGGTCGCGGCGTCATCCGCACGCCTTCGAGCACCCTGGCCTCCTCGTGGTGCTCGGCGGCCTCGAGCGCGCGGCCGAGATCGTCGAGCACCGGCAGCAGACGCGCGACGATGCGCTCGCCCGCCCGCTGCACGAGTCGCTCGTGCTCGCCGCGCGGTTCGCTTCCGGTAGTTGTCGAAGTCGGCCGCCACGCGCCGCAGGTCGCCGAGCAGCTCCTCGCGGCCGGCCTCGGCGTCCTGCAGCCGCGCGAGCAGCTCCTCGACGTCGTGGCGCGCGTCGGCGAGGTCGTGCTCCACCGCCTCGGCCGCGAGCTCCGAGGGAGCAGGCTCGGAGGGGACGGGTGACCCCGCCCCCTCCTCGATGCGCGGCTCGTCGCTCACGACGTCTTCGCCGCCTCGTCCTCGTCGATCACCTCGTAGTCGGCGTCCTCGACGATCTCGTCGTCGACGGCACCGCCGTCAGCCGAGGGAGGCGCAGTCTGCGCCTGCGCGTACAGCGCCTCGGCGAGCGGCTGGGCCGCCTGGCTGAGCGCCTCGGTGCGGGCGCGGATGTCGCCGACGTCGCTGCCGTCGAGCGCCTGCCGGAGCTCCATCACACGGCCCTCGATGGTGGCGGCAGCCGCCTCGTCGAGCTTGTCGCGGTGCTCCGCGAGGCTCTTCTCCGTCTGGTAGGCGAGCGTCTCGGCGAGGTTCTTCGCGTCGGCCAGCTCGCGCAGGCGATGCGCCTCCTCGGCGTGCGCCTCGGCGTCCTTGATCATCCGCTGCACCTCGTCCTCGGAGAGGCCCGAGCCGCCCTCGATCTTGATCTGCTGCTCGTTGCCCGTCCCGTGGTCCTTCGCGGCGACGTGGATGATCCCGTTCGCGTCGATGTCGAACGAGACCTCGATCTGCGGCATGCCGCGCGGCGCCGGCGGGATGCCGACGAGCTGGAACTTGCCGAGCGTCTTGTTGAACGACGCCATCTCGGACTCGCCCTGCAGGACGTGGATCTCGACCGACGGCTGGTTGTCGTCGGCGGTGGAGAACGTCTCCGCCTTGCGGGTCGGGATGGTGGTGTTCCGCTCGATCAGCTTCGTGAAGACGCCGCCCTTCGTCTCGATCCCGAGCGAGAGCGGGGTCACGTCGAGCAGGAGCACGTCCTTGACCTCGCCCTTGAGCACGCCGGCCTGGATCGCGGCGCCGACGGCGACGACCTCGTCGGGGTTGACGCCCTTGTGCGGGTCCTTGCCGATCAGCTCCTTGACCTTCTCGACGACGGCGGGCATGCGGGTCATGCCGCCGACGAGGACGACGTGGTCGATCGCCGAGGCGTCGAGGCCTGCGTCCGTCGAGCGCCTGCTTCGTCGGGCCGACCGTCCGCTCGAGCAGCGCGTGCGTCAGCTCCTGGAGCTTCGCGCGCGTCAGCTGGAGGTCGAGGTGCTTCGGCCCCTCCGGCGTCGCGGTCACGAAGGGCAGGTTGATCTGCGTCGTCATCGTCGACGACAGCTCGATCTTCGCCTTCTCCGCGGCCTCGTAGAGCCGCTGCAGCGCCATCTTGTCGGCGCCGAGGTCGATGCCCTGGTCCTTCTTGAACTCGGCGACCATCCAGTCGACGATCGCCTTGTCGAAGTTGTCGCCGCCGAGGTGGTTGTCGCCGTTCGTCGACTTCACCTCGAACACCCCGTCTGCGATCTCGAGCACGGACACGTCGAACGTTCCCCCGCCGAGGTCGAACACGAGGATCACCTGGTCCTCGCCCTCCTTGTCGAGCCCGTACGCGAGCGCCGCCGCGGTCGGCTCGTTCACGATCCGCAGGACGTTGAGGCCGGCGATCTTGCCGGCGTCCTTCGTCGCCTCGCGCTGCGCGTTGTTGAAGTAGGCCGGCACCGTGATCACCGCGTCGGCGACGGACTCGCCGAGGAACGCCTCGGCGTCGGCCTTCAGCTTCTGGAGGATCATCGCGCTGATCTCCGGCGGCGCGTACTGCTTGCCGTCCGCGGTGACCCGCGCGTCGCCGTTCTCGCCCTTCTCGACGGCGTACGGGACGATCGTCATCTCCTCGGAGACCTCGTCCCACTTGCGGCCGACGAAGCGCTTGATCGAGAAGATCGTGTTCTCGGGGTTGGTCACCTGCTGCCGGCGGGCTGGAGCGCCGACGAGGCGCTGCCCGTCCTTCGTGAACGCGACGACGGACGGGGTCGTGCGCCCGCCCTCGGCGTTCGGGATCACGGTGGGCTCGCCGCCCTCGAGAACCGCCATGCAGCTGTTCGTGGTACCGAGGTCGATGCCGATGGTCTTGGCCATGTGCTGGTCTGTCTCCCTGTTGAGTCGAACGATACGAGAAATCTGAGTCAGACAATATCAGATTCTTGAGAGACGGAGAGCGGGAGGCTCGAGTGGCCGCCGCCTCGCTCCCGATGACCGGGGCAAGGCGTCGTCGCACGAGCGGGGACGGTCGACGCCTACCGGAAGACGCCGATCAGCACGCCGCCGAGGACGACGAACGCCGCCCCCGCGGCGAGGCGCGGCCCGACCTGCTCGTGGCGGCGCAGCAGCAGCGCCGAGAGGAGCACGCCCCAGAGCGATTCCGTCGCGATCAGCGGAGCGACGACGCTGAGCTTGCCCCGATACAGCGCCTCGAACAGGCACACGTAGGACAGTCCGAAGAGGAGGCCCGGTGTGACGAACCACTTGGCCGTTCGCACCGACAGCGGCCGCTGCAGCGCGAGGATGGTGACGAGGATCGTGAAGGCCCCTGCGCCGAGCGTCGTCACGGCGGCGAGCTCCGGCGCGACGTCGGTGTCGACCGAGAGCCAGCGGACGAGCGTGTCGCGCAGCGCGAACACGACCATCGCGAGAAATGCGAGCGCGAGCCCTACGCGCTTGACGTGCGCGGGCCGCGTGCGCTCGCTCGCGAGGAGCACGCCACCGGCGACGACGAGGATCGCGCCCAGGATCACGCCTCCGCTCGCGGACTCGCCGAGCAGGACGACAGCGAAGGTGACCGCCGCGAGCGGGGCCATCCCGACGGTCGCAGAGGTGCGCGACGGGCCGGCGTCCCGCACCGCGAAGGTGAAGAGCGTCTGGGAGATCCCGGGGGCGAGCACGCCGGCCAGGACGAACGGCCAGAGCCCTGCGATCGCCCAGCCTCCCCGAACGCCTGCTGCGACGAGCGAGACCGCGAGCGCCGGGAGGACTGTGAGGAGGGCGCCGACGAGCGGGTCGCCCCCGCGGGAGGTCGGCCCCCGCAACGCGACCGTCATCGCGCCGAACAGGAACGCCGAGCACAGCGCGAGGATGACCGCATCCATCAGACGGCCTGACGCGGCCCGGCGAGGCGTCGCAGCGTCGAGGCGGCCGTCGGCTCGGCGAGCACGATCCCAGCGAGCATCACTGCGCACCCGATCCAGCCGACGAGGCCGAGCCGCTCCGATGCGAGCAGGATCCCGAAGAGCGCCGCGAACGGCGCCTCGAGCGTGAACACGAGCGCCGCGCGGGCGGCCGTCGTCCGTGACTGCACCCACGTCGCGACGAGGTAGCCGAGCGCACCGGCGAAGACGCCGCTCGCGATCACCCCGTACCAGACCGTGCCGCTCGTCGGCAGCGAGAGGTCGCCGAGCGCGAGCGCCACCGCGGTGAAGCCGACGCAGGCGACCGACATCTGGAGGAACGTGAGCACCCGGGCGTCGTAGCGCGGCGCGAACCTCTCCATCAGCGTGATCTGGAACGCCTGCGCCACCGCGTTGCCGAGCACGAGCACGTTCCCCGCGACGGAGCCGCCCGGGATCCCGCTCAACAGGAGCAGCCCGACGAGCGAGAGCACCACCCCGGCCCACAACGCCGCGGGCACCGGCGTGCGGAACAGCGCCAGGGCGAGAAGGGGTGTGAGGACCACGTACAGCCCCGTGATGAACCCCGTGCTCGAGACGGTCGTCAGCTCCAGCCCCGCCGTCTGCAGCGCGTAGGCGATCGCCAGCAGCGTGCCGGCGACGATCCCCGCGACCGCGCCGGCACGCGGCGTCCGCCGCAAGGCCCCGAGCGCGAACGGCGCGAGCACCGCAGCGGACACGGCGAACCGGATCGCCAGGAAGCCGAACAACGGGAACACCGCCACGGCGTTCTGTACCGGCACGAACGTGTAGCCCCAGATAGCCGTGACGCCGACGAGCGCGAGTACCGGAAGGCTTCCGCTCCGACGCATCCGCGCAGGCTACTCGGATGGCCGCCCGCGACGGGGTACCCTCACCTGATGGCCCCGCTCGACACCCTCGGCCGACCGGTGCGCGATCTGCGGATCTCGGTCACCGACCGGTGCAACTTCCGCTGCCAGTACTGCATGCCCCGGTCGGTCTTCGGTCACGACTACCGCTTCATGGATCGCAAGGAGCTTCTCACGTTCGAGGAGCTGGAGCGGGTCGCGCAGGCATTCGTGCAGAACGGCGTCGAGAAGATCCGCATCACCGGAGGGGAGCCCCTGCTCCGTCGCGACCTCGAGAGCCTCGTCGAGCGCCTCGCAGCGCTCCCGGGCGTGGACCTCACACTCACCACCAACGCGTCGTTGCTCGAGCGGAAGGCGCCGGCGCTCGCCGAGGCGGGACTCCGCCGCATCAACGTCAGCCTCGACAGCCTCGACGACGAGACGTTCCGGCGCATGAACGACGTCGACTTCCCCGTCACGCGCGTCCTGGACGGGATCGCCGCCGCGAACGCGGTCGGGATCCCGGTCAAGGTGAACGCCGTCGTGAAGCGCGGCGTCAACGACCACGGGATCGTGGAGATGGCGAGGCACTTCCGCGGAACGCCGCACGTCCTGCGGTTCATCGAGTACATGGACGTGGGCGCCACGAACGGCTGGCGCCTCGACGACGTCGTGCCCGCAGCGGAGATCGTCCAGCGTGTCTCCGCGGTCTTCCCGCTCGAGCCGGTCGAGGCCGCCTACCGCGGCGAGGTGGCCCGGCGGTGGCGCTATGCCGACGGCGAGGGCGAGATCGGCGTGATCGCGTCGGTCACGCAGCCGTTCTGCGGCGACTGCACCCGGGCCCGGATCTCGGCCGAGGGCAAGCTGTACACCTGCCTCTTCGCGACGCGCGGCACCGACCTGCGCGCGCTGCTGCGCTCCGGCGCGGACGACGCCGAGCTCGCGGATGCGGTCGGAGCGGTGTGGTCGGCCAGGGAAGACCGCTACTCGGAGCTGCGCAGCGCGGCGACCGATGGCATGCGCCGCATCGAGATGTCCTACATCGGCGGCTGACGCCCGCGCGCCCCGCGGGTCAAGCCGCCCGCACGATCGGGGTCAGGCTCCGGCTCCGCCGGCGCCAGACCCCACGCCCACGCGTGTCACCCACCCCTCGCCGCTGCGACAGCAGCAGGCGACTTCAGGGATCTGCCCTCGCGCCCGGCGCCAGCCGGGCCCGAGCAATACCTGCGGCGTCCGTTCTGCGAACGCGGAACGCACGCTCGCAAGCACGAGCAGACAAACCACCCCGCGCCTGTCCCCACACCCCTCGCCGCTGCGACAGCAGCAGGCGACTTCAGGGATCTGCCCTCGCGCCCGGCGCCAGCCGGGCCCGAGGGATACCTGCGGATCGGGATCCGCTTCTGCGGATCCCGATCTCGCAAGCAAGCTCAGCCCCAGGGCCACCGACCTGCGGTGCCGGGGCGGAGGTCGTACGGGCCGCCGTCGCGACAGAGGTCGGAGACGTACTCGGGATCGAGCTCGGGATACTGCTCCTCCCAGCCCAGCTCGGCGAGCCGGCGGGCACGCTCGACGGGCGCGCCGAGCGCGACGGCGACGTCAGCGACCCGCTGCTGGCCGCGGCACTCCGTCTCCGCCTCGTCGAAGGCTCCGGCGATGTGCTGCGCCTCGTGGGCGAGCACCGCGAGCGCCCACGCCAGGTCGAGTCGCTCCTCCAGCGAGGAGGGCCACCACCGGCTCTCCGCGTGAGCGCGGCCGAGCTGTGCGCAGTCGGTCTGCTGCATGTTGATCTGGAGCGTGGTCGGGTTGGCAAAGGCGCCGGTCGAGTCGACGGTGATCTCGCCGTTCGAGAGCGCCCGCTCCTCGTCGATCATCTCCGGCCACTCGGCGTCGCTCCAACAGCGAACCTCCGTGTCGAAGCCTTCGATGTCACGCTCGGCGGCGGCCTCGAGGATCCGATCACGGTGGCTTCGATCCGCGGGCCAGCGGAGCGAGGGAAGCGGACGGCGAGCGAGCGAGAACCCCTCGAGCGCCTCGCGGATCTCGACGAGCTCGCCGCCCGCCCTTTCCAGCGAAGCCCCGCCATCGACCATCGCGCCGACCGGGTCGTCGCCCGAGGCGAAGGCGTCCCCGACGCGCGTGACCGTCCGCTCGAGCGAGCTGCAGAGGCTCCGAAGCCGGGCGGCGATCGCGTCCGTCCTGGCGGTCGGCCCGCGACCGACGTCCTCCTCGAGGTGCGCTGCGCACTCCCTCAGCCACCGCGTCGCGGCCCGGTACCGGTCCGGCGTGGCCGGCACGGCGAGCCGCACGCGGGCCTCCTCCTGCGCTGCCTCGGCGAGGTCGTCCGACCACGACGAGAACCCCCCGACCCAGGCCGCCTCGTCCGCAGAGAGCCCGATCCCTCCGGCCACGTCGTCCTCACGGTCGGCGCAGCCCGTGAGCGCGAGCACCGCCAGAAGCACGGGCACGGCGAGACGACGGGCGGCGCGCGACATCGGGGTCATGGTACGGCCGTCTGCGGGAAGCCCGTACGCGAGTTCGGCGGCACCCCCGATGCTGGGCCGGAGGTCCTCGGCGAGGGTGGCACCATGGCAGACCGCGCAGTGATAGACGGAAACGAGGCCGCGGCGTGGGTCGCGTACCGCGCCAGCGAGGTGATCGCGATCTACCCGATCACACCAGCCTCCCCGATGGGAGAGCTCTCCGACACCTGGTCGGCGCACGGCGTGCGCAACGCCTGGGGCGCAGTTCCGCGGATCGTCGAGATGCAGAGCGAGGGCGGTGCCGCCGGGGCCGTCCACGGGGCGCTGCAGGCCGGGTCGCTGGCGACGACGTTCACGTCGTCCCAGGGGCTGCTGCTGATGCTCCCGAACATGTTCAAGATCGCGGGCGAGCTGACGCCGGCGGTGATCCACGTCGCCGCGCGAGCGATCGCGACGCACGGCCTCTCGATCTTCGGCGACCACTCCGACGTGATGGCAGCGCGCACGACCGGCTGGGCGCAGCTCTGCGCCTCGTCGGTGCAGGAGGCGCAGGATCTGGCGCTCGTCGCGCACGCCGCGACGCTCGAGACCAGGATCCCCTTCCTCCACTTCTTCGACGGCTTCCGGACCTCGCACGAGCTCGCGTCGATCGACCGCCTTGTCGAGGACGACGTCCGCAAGCTCCTCGACGAGGCGCTCGTGCGCTCGCACCGAGCGCGGGCGCTGCACCCCGACGCGCCCGTCGTGCGCGGCACGGCGCAGAACCCGGACGTCTTCTTCCAGATGCGCGAGGCCGCGAACCCGTTCCACGACGCCGTGCCCGCCGCAGTCCAGCGTCACATGGCGGCGCTCGCGGAGCGGACCGGTCGCAGCTATCGCCTCTTCGACTACCACGGCGACCCAGACGCCGACCGCGTGCTCGTGCTGATGGGCTCGGGCGCGCAGGCGGCGATCGAGGCGTGCGACGCGCTGTGCGCGCGCGGCGAGCGCGTCGGCGTCGCGATCGTCCGGCTCTTCCGGCCCTTCTCGGCCGACGCCTTCGTCGCGGCGCTCCCTTCGACGGTCAAGGCGATCGCGGTGCTCGACCGCACGAAGGAGCCGGGAGCCCTCGGTGAGCCGCTGTTCCAGGACGTCGTCACCGCCCTCGCCGAGCGGGACGAGCCCATGCCGAGGATCATCGGTGGTCGCTACGGCCTGGCCTCGAAGGAGTTCACGCCGGCGATGGCGCGCGCCGCCCTCGACGAGCTCCGCAGCGAGTCTCCCAGGCCCCGCTTCACGGTCGGGATCGACGACGACGTCACGCACCTGTCGCTCGATGTCGACCCGGACTTCTCGACCGAGCCGGACGACGTCGTCCGGGCCGTCTTCTTCGGGCTCGGCGCCGACGGGACCGTGAGCGCCAACCGCAGCTCGATCTCGATCATCGGCGAGCGCACCGGCCTGCACGCCCAGGGCTACTTCGTCTACGACTCGAAGAAGTCGGGATCGACGACCGTCTCCCATCTCCGGTTCGGGCCACGCCCGATCCGCTCCACGTACCTCATCGAGCGTGCCGGCTTCGTCGCCTGCCACCAGTTCGGGCTGCTCGAGAAGCTCGACGTGCTCTCCGTCGCCGAGCCCGGCGCGACCGTGCTCCTCAACGCGCCGTACGGGCCGGACGCGGTGTGGGAGCACCTTCCGGTGATCGTGCAGGAGCAGATCCGGGAGAAGAGCCTGCGCCTCTTCGTCGTCGACGCCTCTCTGGTCGCCCGCGAGGCCGGGCTCGGCCGACGGGTGAACACCGTCCTGCAGACGTGCTTCTTCGCGCTCTCCGGCGTGCTCCCGCTCGACGAGGCGATCGACGCCGTCAAGGAGGCGACCCGCACGACCTACGGCAAGCGCGGCGAGGCGGTGATCGCACGGAACCTCGCCGCGATCGACCACGCGATCGAGCGGATGCACGAGGTCTCGATTCCGGCCGCGACGGATTCGCCCGCCGTGACAAGCGTTGGCTCGGGGCTCGCGCTCGAGGGCGAGTCCGCGTTCGTCCACGACGTCACCGCCGTGATGCTCGCCGGGCGCGGCGACACGCTCTCCGTGAGCGCGCTGCCCGCAGACGGCACGTTCCCGAGCGGTACCAGCCGCGTCGAGAAGCGCTCGATCGCGGAGGAGATCCCCGTCTGGGATCCGTCGATCTGCATCGACTGCGCGAAGTGCGCGATCGTGTGCCCGCACGCGGCGATCAGGATGAAGGTGTTCGCACCCGAGGCGCTCGACGGAGCGCCCGAGGGGTTCCAGTCGAAGGAGTGGCGCGATCGCCACCTCCCCGGCATGCGCATGACGATCCAGGTCGCGCCCGACGACTGCACCGGCTGCGGGATCTGCGTCGAGACGTGCCCGGCGCACAGCAAGGAGGAGGTCAAGCACCGCTCGATCAACCTCGAGCCGAAGCTGGAGCACCTCGAGGCCGAGCGCGACCACTACCGCTTCTTCCTCGACCTCCCCGAGCTGGCGCGCACGAGCGTCGACCCTGCCACCGTGAAGGGCTCGCAGGCCCTGCAGCCGCTCTTCGAGTACTCCGGCGCCTGCGAAGGCTGCGGCGAGACGCCGTACCTCAAGATCCTCACGCAGCTGTTCGGCGATCGCATGCTGGTCGCCAACGCGACCGGGTGCTCGTCGATCTACGGCGGCAACCTGCCGACGACGCCGTGGACGACCGACGCGCGCGGGCGAGGGCCGGCGTGGTCGAACTCGCTCTTCGAGGACAACGCCGAGTTCGGGCTTGGCATGCGTCTCGCGCTCGACGCGCAGCGGGAGCAGGCGGAGGCGCTGACTGTCGCGCTGGCCCCCGATCTCGCGGCCGGGCTCGTCGGTGCAGACCAGTCGACCGAGGCGGCGATCGCCGAGCAGCGCGAGCGCGTCGAGGCCCTGCTCGCGCGGGTCGCCGGGATCGACTCCCCGGAGGCGCGACGGCTCGAGGCGCTCGCCCGGACCCTCGTCCGCACGAGCGTCTGGATCGTCGGCGGCGACGGCTGGGCCTACGACATCGGCTTCGGCGGGCTCGACCACGTGCTCGCCTCGGGAGCCGACGTGAACGTCCTCGTGCTCGACACCGAGGTCTACTCGAACACCGGCGGCCAGGCCTCCAAGGCGACCCCGCGCGGAGCCGTCGCGAAGTTCGCGGCGGGCGGCAAGCAGACCAGGAAGAAGGACCTGGGGCAGATCGCGTCCGCGTACGGCCACGTCTACGTCGCGCAGATCGCGCTCGGCGCCGACAACGTCCAGACCGTGAAGGCGCTCGCGGAGGCCGAGGCCTGGCACGGGCCATCGCTCGTGATCGCCTACAGCCACTGCATCGCGCACGGGATCGACATGGCGAAGGGGATGGATCAGCAGAAGCGGGCCGTCGACAGCGGCTACTGGCCCCTGTGGCGCTACGACCCGCGGAACGCCGGCCCGGGCGAGCATCCGTTCCACCTCGACGCAAAGGCCCCGAAGATCCCCCTCTCGGACTTCACCGACCGCGAGACCCGGTTCGCCGTGCTCGCCCGGTCGCGACCCCAGGAGGCCGAGCGCCTCGCCGCTCTCTCACGGCACGACGTCGAGGAGCGCCGGCTGGTGTACGAGCAGCTGGCGGAGGTCGAGCACGAGCACGAGTCCGAGACCGCCACCACGTCCGAGGAGGCTCCCGATGGCACCTGATCTCTCCACCGTCTACCTCGGACTCGAGCTTCGCAACCCCGTCGTCGCGTCTGCCTCACCTCTCACCGGAGACCTCGACACGCTCCGCGCGCTCGAGGCCGCGGGCGCAGGAGCCGTCGTGCTCCCGTCGCTCTTCGAGGAGCAGATAGAGCACGAGGAGCTGGAGCTGCACGAGGCACTCGAGCAGGGTGCGCACAGCTTCGGCGAGGCGCTCACGTACCTCCCCGACCTCGACGACATCGCAACCGGCCCGACGACGTACCTCGAGCACCTCACCGCCGCGAAGGAGGCGCTCCGCATCCCGGTGATCGCAAGCCTCAACGGCTCCTCCGCCGGCGGGTGGGTTCGGTACGCGCGCCTCGCCGAGGAGGCCGGAGCCGACGCGATCGAGCTCAACACCTACGCGGTCGAGGCCGACCCCGCCAAGGAAGGGCACCACGTCGAGCACGACCTGCTCCAGCTCGTGGGGCAGGTGCGAGCGGCGGTCTCGATCCCGCTCGCCGTGAAGGTGGGGCCGTTCTACTCGGCGTTCGCGAACGTCGCGCGACGGCTCGGGGAGGCCGGTGCCGACGGGATCGTCTGCTTCAACCGATTCCTCGGCCCGGACATCGATCTCGAGACGCTCGCGGTGCAGGCGGGCGTGCGACTCTCGACCCCCGACGAGCTCCGCCTGCCGTTGCGCTGGATCGCCATCCTCCGCGGCCGCGTCGCCGTCGACCTCGCAGGCACGGGCGGCGTCCATAAGGCCGAGGACGCGATCAAGCTGATCCTCGCCGGCGCAGACACGGTGATGCTCGCCTCCTCGCTGCTGCGACACGGGCCTGCGCACCTCACCTCGGTGGTCGGCGGCCTCGCGGCGTGGCTCGCCGAGCACGAGTACGCCTCGGTCGACCAGGCCCGTGGGAGCCTGAGCCAGGCGGCGTGCCCCGATCCGGCCGCCTTCGAGCGCGCCCAGTACATGCGCGCGCTGACGACCTACAGCGCCCGCCAGCGCGTCTGAACGGCCATGCCCGTGGACGACGGGCCGGGAGACTAGACTTGGAAGCGTGACGGGCTACGCGGAGCAATCCGAGCAGCGTCTGCTGCCGCGCGGTTGGGGCCACCTCGCGCTCCAGTTCGCCATCTGGATGGGGTTCTACGTCGCCTACCAGGCGGCGCGAGGCGCGGCCGACCGCGGCAGCGTCGCCGCTGCGTTCTGGAACGGGACGCTCGTGATCGAGGCGCAGAACAGGCTCGGCCTCCTGTTCGAGCCCTCCCTGCAACGGTTCGTCGAGAGCTCGAGCCTCCTCATCACGGCGACGTCGGTCACGTACTGGCTCTCGCAGTTCGCGGTGGTCGGCCTCACCTTGCTCTGGGTCTACTTCCGCCACCACGAGCGCTTCGCCGACTACCGGAACTGGCTGATCGCAGCGAACCTCGTCGGTCTGGTCGGCTACGTCCTGATGCCGACCGCGCCGCCGCGGATGTTCCCCGAGTGGGGCTTCACCGACACGCTCGAGCAGCACTCCGCCGTCAGCCAGTCGACCGTGGCGTTCGCCGCCAACCCGTTCGCGGCGATGCCCAGCCTCCACGCGATGGACGCGCTCATCGTCGCCCTCGTGATGGCCTCGCTGATGCGCAGGCCCCTGACGCGCCTCCTCTGGCTGCTCTGGCCGGTCTGGGTCTGCTTCGCCGTGATGGGCACCGGCAACCACTTCTGGCTCGACTGCGCGGTCGGCATGACGATCGCGCTCGTCACCGGCGCCCTCCTGCTGCGCAGCCGCTTCCGCTCGACCGTGCGCGCCGCGACGGTAGGCACGTGAGCGACGGCCCGAAGGTCAGCGAGCTCGACAGGGTCAAGGCGGAGTACACCGCCGGCTGCACGCGAGATCCTGCGCCGCTCGATGCAGGGCGTCGCCAAGACGAAGCTGACGCCCGACATGCTCTCGATCGCGGGCGTCGCGCTCTGCGTCGTCGGCGCCGTCCTCGTCGGCTTCGAGGAGCGCAACGAGAAGCTCTTCTTCTGGCTCGGCGGCATCCTCTTCATCGTCGGCTCGATCGCCGACATCCTCGACGGCGCCCTCGCCCGCGCGGCGAGGAAGGGAACGGTGTTCGGCGCCTTCCTCGACTCGACCTTCGACCGGCTCGGCGAGGCCGCGATGCTCGACGGCGATCGGCCTCGTGTTCATGCGAGACGGCAACGAGGTCGCGCTGGTCGCGACCTTCGCTCGCGGTGATCGGCTCGTTGCTCGTCAGCTACACGCGCGCGAAGGCGGAGATGCTCGGCCTGCGCGGCGACGTCGGCTTCGGGTCGCGGGTCGAGCGCGTCGTGATCTGATCTCGGTCGGGCTCGGCCTCGCACCGTGGGGGCTGCTGCAGTGGCCGATCTACCTCCTCGCCGCCATGGCGTGGATCACGGTGGTGCAGCGGATGCTCTTCGTCCGGCGCCAGCTCCGCGAGATCGCCGAGCAGGCGTCCACGCCGTCGACGTAGGCGCGCGACGACTCGACCGGGCGACGGCTCGGCAGCTCGCGGGCGGGATGACTTCGCCACGCGTGTCCGCTATACTGCTAGCACTTTGGCTGCTAGCACTCTCACGCAAGAGCGTCCTCGTCCGGATGCCGACCTCTCTCAAGGCCGCGCTCGTCCGCGAGACCGCACGTCGTGGCGCCAGCCTCAACGACGTCGCCGTCGGGATCGTCGCCGACGATCTTCGGCAGTCGACTACACCCCGACAGAGCGTCGCAGCCCGCTCCCGGGCTCGAGCCCGGTCGTGCTGCTGCGCATGCCGGAGGAGCTGAAGGACGAGATCCAGGCCGAGGCATTGCGCCGCGGTCGTCCAACACGAACGACGTCATCCTCGCCTCGCTCTCGCGACGAGCTCGGCGTCCCCCGCGATTCATCGAACCGCGCGGTCCGACGCCATTCGGGGGCGGCCGCGGAAAGGAACCACACCCATGGCCGCTACCAACGGCTCGAAGAACGGCAGACCCGCTCAAGGACAAGGTGCGCGTCGCCATCATCGGCGTCGGCAACTGCGCCAACTCGCTGCTCCAGGGCGTCGAGTACTACAAGGACGCCGAAGCCGGACGCGTTCGGTTCCCGGCCTCATGCACGTCGATCTCGGCGGCTACCACATCTCGGACATCGAGTTCACGGCCGCCTTCGACGTCGTCAAGGGCAAGGTCGGCGTCGACCTCGCCGACGCGATCTGGGCGCACCCGAACGACACGATCAAGTTCTCCGACGTCCCGAAGACCGGCATCACGGTCTCGCGCGGCATGACGCACGACGGCATCGGCAAGTACCTCTCGCGAGGTCGTCGAGAAGGCGCCGGGCGAGACCGCCGACATCGTCAGGATCCTCAAGGAGACCGGCACCGACGTCGTCGTCAACTACCTCCCGGTCGGCTCCGAGGCTGCCGCCAAGTGGTACGCCGAGCAGATCCTCGAGGCCGGCGTGCGCGATGGTCAACTGCATGCCCGTCTTCATCGCCCGCGAGCACTACTGGCAGAAGCGCTTCGAGCAGGCCGGCGTGCCGATCATCGGCGACGACATCAAGTCGCAGGTCGGCGCGACGATCTCGCATCGCGTCCTGACGAGCCTCTTCCGCGAGCGCGGCGTGCACCTCGACCGCACGATGCAGCTGAACGTCGGCGGCAACTCGGACTTCCGCAACATGCTCGAGCGCGAGCGCCTCGAGTCGAAGAAGATCTCGAAGACGAACGCCGTCACGTCGATGCTCGACTACGACCTCGGCGAGGGCAACGTCCACGTCGGGCCGTCGGACTACGTGCCGTGGCTGACCGACCGCAAGTGGGCGTACATCCGCATGGAGGGCACGGCCTTCGGCGACGTGCCGCTCAACCTGGAGCTGAAGCTCGAGGTCTGGGACTCGCCGAACTCGGCCGGCATCGTGATCGACGCCGTCCGGATGGCGAAGCTCGCACTCAACAACGGCATCTCGGGCTGCGCTCGAGGCCCCGTCGAGCTACCTGATGAAGTCGCCGCCCGTCCAGATCGTCGACGACGAGGCGCGCGAGAACACGCGAGAGGTTCATCAAGCAGTACGGCCTCAAGGCGGAGAAGAAGGCGAAGGCCGCCGCAAGGCCTGACCGACTCACGCCGACGTTCGACGTGAACGGCCACCTCCGGGTGGCCGCCCGCGTTCCCGAGGCCTGTCCGCGGGAACGCCGGTGAGCCTCAGGTCGAGACGCGGGGTGCCGTGTCGTCCGCGACGAAGCCGAGCTCGCGGTGCGTCGTGTCGCAGAACGGCTTGTTCTTCGAGTGCCCGCAGCGGCAGAGCACGATCGAGCTTCCGGGCGGGAGCTCGAACGGCACGCCCTCGGCGTCGACGATGGTGATCGGGCCGGTGACCTTGAGGGGCCCGTTCTCGCGCACCTGGATCGTGACGTCGGTCATCGCGACGACTCTACCGGCCGATACGCCGGCCGAGGCTAGAATCCCCGGCCGATGAGCCTGCGCATCTGTCTCGTGACGCCGTTCTCGTGGTCGCAGCCGCACGACGTCAACGAGCACGTCGACGGCGTCGCGGCGGCGCTGCGGCGGCGCGGTCACATCGGTGACGGTCGTCGCGCCCTCGTCGCGGGCCGCCGATCTGCTCGAGGGTCGGCGCGCACTGCAGCGGGGCAGCGGTCGGCGACGTCGTCGCGATCGGCGCCGCGCGTCCCGACCTCGCCTGTCGCGAGCGTCGTGGCCCTGCCGTGGGCGTCCGCGCGAACCTCGCGACCGCCCTCGCGCTCGGCGCGTTCGACGTCGTGCACGGCTTCGAGCCCGGCCTCCCGAGCCTCTCGCTCGGCCGCGCTGCTCGAGGCGCGAGTCGACGACGGCGGCCACGTTCTTCGCCACGGAGCGGATCGCCGTTCCGCCGCGCAAGAACCAGCGCGCGACAGCTCCTCGCCCGCGTCGACGTGCTGCTCGGCACGTCGAGCGACGCGATCGCGACGAGCGCGTCCGAGCGCTTCCCCGGCGACTACGAGACGTCCCGCTCGGCGTCGACACCGCGGCGTTCGCCCCGGCCGGCGAAGCGCGAAGCTGATCGTCGTGGAGCTCGCGCCCGGCCAGAGCGCGGATCGCCCGAGCGGTGCTCCGGCTGCTGCCCTCGCTCCCCGGACTGGGAGGCTCGTGCTCGCGCGAACGGCGCCGCTGACGCGCCGGCCCGACGATCCCGGCGGCGCTCCGCGACCGGGCGCGGACGCGGTCGCTCGTGAAGCCGGACGCACGACGCAGCGGCCGCTCGCCGAGGCGCGCGATCTTCGTCCCGGCGCCCGGCGGCAGCGCCCGCCTGCGCGCTCGAGGCGCAGAGCGAGCGGCTGCGCGATCGCCGAGCCTGCCGGGCTCGCCGACCAGCCCGAGCTGGCGGCGGCCGCGGTGCGCGCGACTCGCCGAGGACGAGGCGTCGCGCGCGCCGGCGGGAGCGAGTGCCGCGCGCAGGCCGATGTCGACGAGATTTCGCAGCGGCTCGCCGAGCAGCTCGAGTCGCGTCTACGGGAGGGCACCGGACGCGTCGGCCGGCAGCGCCGCCGCGCATCCCGGCGGCGACCCGCTCGGCGACCGCGACTGGATCGTCGTCGACCTCCACATGCACACGAACTGGTCGCACGACTGCTCGATCGAGCCGCAGGCGCTCGTCGACCACGCCGAGGCCGAAGGGCTCGGGCGATCGCCGTCACCGACCACAACGTCTTCGGCGGCGCGCTCGAGGTCGTCGAGCTCGCCCGGCACGCGGAAGCTGATCGTGATCCCCGGCGAGGAGGTCAAGACCGACGACCAGGGCGAGGTGATCGGCCTCTTCCTCGGGAGGAGATCCCGCGCGGGATGACGTTCGCGGAGACGATCGCCGCGATCCGGGAGCAGGACGGGATCGTCTACGTCCCGCACCCGTTCGACCGGATGCACGCGATCCCGTCGCCCGCGACGCTCCACCGCCACCTCCCCGACATCGACGTGCTCGAGGTCTACAACGCGCGGCTGCTGTTCGAGGCGTACAACGACGAGGCGCTGCGGTTCCAGCGCAAGTACGGCCTCCTCGCGGGCGCCGGCTCCGACGCGCACGTGCTCCAGGGCGTCGGCACGGGGGCGCTGCGGATGCGCCGGTTCGACGGCCCCGAGGAGTTCCTGCTCTCGCTGCGCACCGCCGAGGTGCTGCGGCGACCGAAGTCGCTCGCCTACCTGCAGTCGCTCAAGTGGGTCGCCCAGGTCAAGGAGAAGGTCCGCTAGAGCAGAAGTTGATCGGGACCCTGTGCCTACTGCGACCGTGCCCACCGACGAGCTCTACGAACGCTATCTCCGCAAGGCGATCAGCGAGATCAACGAGCTGCAGCACGAGCTCCTCGCGCTCGCCGACGAGACGCACGTCCCGTGCTCGGGTCCGGGCATCCGCTGGCCGACGTCTTCCTGCTCAAGCACGCTCCGCTGCCGGCCGAGATCGCCGAGGGCGTCGCGTTCTTCGGCCGCGCCGGCAACGCGCTGCTCAAGTCGCTGCAGCGCCTCGAGCGTCGACCCCTCGCGATCTACGGCACGAACTGCCTCAAGTTCGGCACGGAGGAGCGCCGAGCCAGGCCGCCACCTGGCTGACGCGGGAGCTCCACATCGTGCAGCCGAAGCTCGTGGTCGTGATGGGCGACGACGCGGTCGAGTTCCTCGAACGACCTCGCGTTCCCGCTCGCCGACAGCCGCTCGAGAGCGAGCGCCGAGGGCGAGATCTGCAGCGCTTCACGCCGACGATCGAGGCGATCGTGACGCCGGACATCGACGTATGCGCTCGACGAGACCGACGCCAAGACCGCGTTCTGGAACGCGTTCACGGCGCTGGGCGCCGTGGTGGGCGAAGCTGCCTCCGTACTGAGCACCCGGCGGCTCGTCGCGCTCGCCGCGCTGCTCACGACCCTGGTCGCCTGGGATGCCGCCGCGGGAGCGCTCCCCGCGCTCTCCGACGACTGGGACGTCGGTCTCACTGCGATCGTCCTCATCCCGGCGACGTTCGCCGTCGTCTGGCTTCTCCTGCCGCTCGCCGCGACGAGGGCTGCAGGGCCGCTCGCCCTCGTGCTCGGGCTCCTCGCGCTCGGCGCCTGGCTCGTGGGCGCCGGTGCGCTCTTCAACGTCGCCAAGCTGTGCGCGCTGACGCTCGCCGGGTTCTGGTTCCTGTCGCTCTTCGAGGCGCTGAGCTGGATCGTCCTCGTCGCCTGCGTGATCCCGTGGGTCGACGTGCTCTCCGTCTACCGGGGTCCGACCAAGGTCGTCGTCGAGCAGAAGCCTGGCCTCTTCGAGCAGATCTCGATCGGCGTTCCGGCTCCCCGGGGAGGCCTCCGGCGCCCGGCTCGGGCCGCCGGACGTGCTGTTCTTCGCGCTCTTCCTGGCGAGCACCAGGCGATTCGGGCTCCGCGTCGGCTGGACGTGGATCGCGATGACGTCGGCGCTCACGCTGACGCTCGTCGCGACGTACGTCTTCGATCTCGGAGGGCTCCCCGCGCTGCCGGCGATCGCGGTCGGCTTCCTCCTCCCCAACCTCGACCTGCTCTGGCGCGCCGCCCGGTTCCGACGAGGACCGGCGCCCGGGTGAGAACCGGGGGCGGCTCAGGCCGACGAGCGCCCGAGCACACCCCCTGTCACGTCGCAAAGGGCCGTCGCCGTCACTTCGCGCAGTTGTCCTGCACCCACGCTTCGATGTTGTCCGAGGCCTTCTGCAGCTCGGTCTGGTCGATGGTCTTCGAGAGCTCCTGGAGCTTCTGCAGCTGGTCTGCGGACGGAACCGCACCGCTCGAGAGGTCGAGACCCTGGAACGCCTTCGCATACGCTTCGAAGTTCTTCGCGATCGTCTGGAGGTCGTCACGGATCGCCTCTGGAGCCTCGGACGCGAACGCGTCGAAGGCGTCGGCGTACTTCGAGACGTCGCCGTCCGCGCTCGCACCGCCGGCCTCCTGAAGCGCCTGCGCGTACTTCGCACCGACGCCGGCGAGCGAGAGGCACTCCTCGGAGAGATCGCCGATCGCCGTGATCGTGGACTCGTCCGTCGACGTGCTCTCGCCACCGGTGGTCTCGGTCGCTTCCGTCGAGAGCTCCTCGGTCGCAGTGGTCGAGTCCGCCGAGCTCTCCTCACTGCCCCCGCATCCCGCCGCGACCAGCACCAGCACGACGAGAGGAAGCAGCGCCAGGTTCCGAGCTCTCATGAGATCGTCCTCCTTCCGAATGCAGAGTCCGCGGGGCTCGAGCTGCGGCCTCCGTCCTACGATCCTACGTCGAACGCGCTTCACGCGTCGGGCGGGCGCTGCGCTGCGCCGGCGGACATCCCGTGGGCGACCTAGACCGAGCGCTCGAGCAGCGAGACCGACTCGATGTGCGGGGTGTGCGGGAACATGTCCACGGGCGTGCAGCGCAGGAGGCTGTAGCCGTACTCGTCGCGCAGCACCGCGAGGTCGGAGGCGAGCGTCGTCGGGTTGCAGGAGACGTACACGATCCTGTGCGCCTCCAGCGCGCCCGTCCGCCTCAGCGCCTTGCCCGCGAGCCCCGCGCGGGGCGGGTCGACGACCACGACGTCGGGCGGGCCGGAGCGCTCCCGCAGCTCCTCGATCGACTGACCGACGTTGCCCGCGAAGAACGACGTGTTGGTGATGCCGTTCGCCTCGGCGTTCTCGATAGCGCAGGCGACGGCCTCCTCGGAGATCTCCACGCCCCACACGCTGCCCGCCCCGGAGGCAAGCGCCAGCCCGATCGTCCCTGTCCCGCAGTAGAGGTCGTAGACCGTCTCGGCGCCGGTCAGACCCGCTGCGTCACGGGCGAGCTCGTAGAGCGTCTCGGCCATCTCGGTGTTCGTCTGGAGGAACGCGGTCGGCCGGACCCGGTAGCGCAGCCCGAGCAGCTCCTCCTCGATCCAGGCGCTGCCCCAGAGCAGCTTCGTCGGCAGGCTCGTCACCTCCGCGGGGCGATCGTTGATCGCCCAGTGGATCGAGGCGACCTCCGGAACGCGGCGCAACGTCTCGACGAGGTAGTCGGCGTCGAAGTGCTCGCCCGGCGCGGTGACGAGGAGCACGAGCGCCTGGCCGGTGTTGCGGCCCTCGCGCACCACGAGGTGGCGGAGGTAGCCCTTCTGCGTCTCCTGGTCGTAGGGGGCGATCCGCTCCTCGCGGGCCCACGTGCGCACGGCGTCCCGGATCGCGTTGCCGACCGGCGTCGTGAGGTGGCAGGTCTCGACGTCGACGATCTCGTCCCAGCGCCCCGCGCGATGGAACCCGAGCACGAGCTCGCCGCCTTCGTCGGCCGCGAAGGAGTACTCGAGCTTGTTGCGGTACCCGTACTGCGAGCGGGCGGGAACGATCGGCTCGAGCGGCGGATCGACGAAGCCGCCGATCCGGACGAGCGAGTCCCGCACCTGGGCGTGCTTCGCGGCGACCTGCTGCTCGTAGGCGAGATCCTGGAACCGGCAGCCTCCGCACACGCCGAAGTGCGCGCAGACCGGCTCGACGCGATCCGGGCCCGGCTCCAGCAGCGCCGTGCGCGTCGCCTCGGCGAACCCGCGCTTGACCCTGGTCGCGCGTGCCCGGACGAGGTCGCCCGGGAGCCCTCCGCGGACGAACACGACGAAGCCGTCGAGGCGTCCCACTCCGTTGCCGCCGTAGGCGAGGGAGTCGATCCTGACCTCGACCTCCTCACCCTTGCGAACGGGGGCGGCCACCGCAGGAGCGTAGCCGTGGGGCGCGCGGGCCGTCAGGCCTGCGGAAGACACCCGTAGTCCGGATCCGATGCCGGACGTACCCTGATCGGTGGTCATGGACACACCGGTCGTCGCAGCACACGAGCTGACCAAGAGCTACGGGAAGGCCCGCGGCGTCACAGAGCTGACGTTCACGGTCGACCAGGGCGAGGTCTTCGGATTCCTCGGCTCGAACGGTGCAGGGAAGACCACCACGATCCGCCTGATGCTCGATCTGATCAGGCCGAGCACGGGCCGCATGGAGCTGTTCGGCCGCGACGCTCATCGCCACGGCAGCGAGCTGCGGGGACGAGTCGGCTACCTCCCGGGCGACCTCCGCCTCTACGACCGGCTCACCGCCCGGGAGCACCTGCGCTACGCCACAGCGCTCCGCGGGATGGACGGCCCCGGGGACGGCGAGGTCGTCGCCCGGCGGCTCGAGCTCGAGCTCGACCGGCCGGTGCGCGCGCTCTCGAAGGGGAATCGCCAGAAGGTCGGGCTCGTCCTCGCCCTGATGCACCGCCCGCCGCTTCTGGTCCTCGACGAGCCGACCTCCGGCCTCGATCCACTCGTCCAGCAGGTCGTCTACGCGCTCGTGCGAGAGGCGACCGACGGCGGGAGCACGGTGTTCGTCTCCTCGCACGTCCTCTCGGAAGTGCAGCACATCGCCGACCGGGTCGGATTGATCCGGGAAGGACGCCTCGAGCTCACCGAGACGATCGAAGGCCTTCGCTCGCGGGCCCGCTCCCGTGTCGAGGTCACCTTCGCGTCGCCGCCGTCCACCGACGTCTTCGCGCGCCTCGCCGGCGTGCGTGAGCTCGAGCGGCACGGGTCGACCGTCCGGCTGACGCTCGAAGGGAGCGTCGATCCCCTCGTCAAGACCCTCGCCCGGTTCGACGTTCACGCGCTCGACATCCACGAGGCCGATCTCGAGGACGCCTTCCTCGAGCTCTACCGGGGGCACGACCATGCCGGGTAGCGTCCTCCGGAAGACCCTCGGCGACCTCCGACGCGGCTTCGCGTGGTGGGCGCTCGGGCTGGTCGCATACGTCGCGATGATCGCCGCCGTGTACCCGACGGTCCGCGACAACGACGAGATGGAGCAGCTGATCGACCAGTACCCGGAAGCGCTGAAGGCGTTCTTCGCGTTCGGGGGGCAGCTCGACTTCACCTCGGCCGCGGGCTACCTCGGCGGCGAGCTGTTCTCGTTCATGGTCCCGCTCCTGTTCCTCGTCGCCGCCGTCGGAAACGGTGCGTCGTCGCTCGCCGGTGAGGAGGACCGCGGTACGCTCGACCTGCTGCTCGCGATGCCGATCCCGAGGTGGCGCGTCGCGCTCGAGAAGCTCGCGGCGATGGTGGTCGAGGTCGCTGCTCTCGGTGTCGTGCTCTGGCTGGCGCTCTGGATCGGCGCACAGGTCTTCTCGATGCAGATCTCCGGCGCGAACCTCGCGGCCGCCACGGCCGGCTCCGTCTTGCTGGCGATCGCCTACGGAGCCATCGCGTTCATGCTCGGCGCGGCGACCGGCAGGAAAGGGCTCGCGATCGGCGTCTCCATCGCGGCGGCCGTCGTGGCCTATCTCGTGAACTCGCTCGCCTCGCTGGTGGAGGCGCTCGGCCCGCTCCAGAAGATCTCGCCGTTCTACCACTACGCGACGGGCGACGCGCTCCGGCGCGGGGTCGCGCCCTGGCACATGCTCTTCCTCGTCGCGGTCGCGATCGCGGCGACAGCCGTCGGGGTCCTGCTCTTCGAGCGCAGGGACGTCACCGCCTGAGCGGCGTGCGCGCCGCGGCTACGCCAGCACGCTGACGTGCACGGACCGCTCGCGCGGGCCGTCGAACTCGCAGAAGAAGATGCCCTGCCACGTGCCGAGCGCCAGCGACCCGTCCTCCGTCAACGGCACGAGCACCGACGGCCCCATGAAGGCTGCCCTGATGTGGGTCGGGGCGTTCTCCTCCCCTTCCTCGACGTGCTGCCAGCTCCAGTCGCCGGGGACGATCCGCTCGAGCGCCATCTCGAAGTCCCGTGCGACCATCGGGTCGGCGTGCTCGTTGATCGTCACCCCGGCGGTCGTGTGCGGCACGTAGACGAGGACGGCAGAGCCGCGCTGCCCCTCGACGACCGCGCGAACCTGAGCGCTGATGTCGACGAGCTGGCTCTGCCGCTCCGTCCGCAGGACGAAGGTGCGCACGGGTCTAGAGCGCGCCGCCGGCTGCGGGTGGGGCGCCTTGCTCGAGCGCGTTCTCGCCGCCCGACTCACGGGCGAGGAAGTCCTCCACGTGCATGATCGTGTCCTTCGACCGCTCGACGACGTTGAGCAGGTCGGACATGGAGGCGACCTCCTCGCGCTGCTCCTGGAGGAACCAGTGCATGAACTGCTCGCCGACGAGGTCGTTCTCCTCCCGGGCCACCCGCGCGAGCTCTGCGATCTGCGACGTCACGCGCTTCTCCTGCTCGAGCGCCAGCGCGACCGGTGCGACGACGTCGGGGAACGAGATCTGGGGACCGGCGACCGCGGGGACGATCACCTCGCCGTCGGCATCGAGGAGGTACTGCACCATCATCATCGCGTGGTTTCGCTCCTCCACCGCCTGCCGGTAGAAGTGGGCGGCGAGCTGCGGGAGGGTCTGGGCGTCGTAGTGGACGGCGATCGCGACGTACTGCTGGGAGGCCGCGAACTCGTAGGCGATCTGCTCGTTGAGGGCGTTCGTGAACCGGGACATGGCGCCATCCTACTGCGGCGGACGACCCCGACGTGGTGAGGGCCCGTCGTGCGGGCCCTCACCACGTGGCGGTGTTCCGTGTCACGCCTCGAGGTCGGGTGGGGACGTGGCGAGCTCGATCCGACGCGGCTGCGCCTCGACCGGCTTCGGAACGCGCACCTCGAGCACGCCGTCGACGTACGTCGCGCGGATGCGGCTCTCGTCGACGCCGGACGGAAGACCGACCGCGCGGCTGAACGTGCCGCTGCGTCGCTCGAAGCGGTAGAAGCGCTCGCCGGACTCCTCGGCCTGGCGCTCCCGCGTGGCGGTCACGGTCAGCGTGTCGTCCTGCACCTCGATCGCGATGTCCTTCTCGGGGATGCCCGGGAGATCGACCGCGTAGACGAGCTCGCTCTCGGTCTCCCACACGTCGAGCGGGGGGACCCAGCTCTGGGTGGCTCGACCGGGGCCGTCGAAGAGGCCGTTCATCATCCGGCTCATCTCGCTCTGGAGCGTCGCGAGGTCGCGCAGCGGATCCCAGCGGACGAGTGTCGTCATCGTCATCCTCCTTGCGGATCGTTCTTACTGTTAATTAGAGTATGAAACCTTAGTCGTACAGTGTCAAGTCAGAACAGCGCTAGGGTTACGCCCATGGCCGGGATCCCGCTGACGCTGAAGGGGCGCGACTTCACGCGGGTCGGCGACTGGTCGCGCGAGGAGCTCGCGCTCGCGCTCGACCTGGCCGACGAGCTCAAGGTCGAGCGTCTGCGACGCAAGGAGCTGCGGGTGCTTCCCGGCCGGACGGTAGGCCTCATCTTCCGCAAGCCCTCGACGCGCACCCGGATCAGCTCCGAGGTCGGGATCGTCGAGCTCGGCGGCACTGCGCTGTACGTCCCCGCCGCCGACCTGCAGCTCTCCCGCGGCGAGTCGACCCGCGACACCGCGCTCGTCCTGTCCCGGTTCCTGAGCGCGATCCTGATCAGGACGTACGCGCAGGCCGAGGTCGACGAGCTCGCGGAGCATGCGACGATCCCGATCGTGAACGGGCTCACCGACGAGGCCCACCCGATGCAGGCCCTGGCGGACGCGATGACGATCCGGGAGCGCTTCGGAGCGCTCGCCGGCGTGCGCCTCGCCTACGTCGGCGACGGCAACAACGTGTGCGCCTCGCTGCTGCGGATCGCCGGCCGGTTCGGGATGCACGCGGTCGTCGCGACGCCTCCCGGCTACGAGCCACCCGAGGACGCTGTCGGAGCCGCCAGGCGCGATGCGGAGGCGCTCGGCGGGAGCGTCACGCTGACCGCGGATCCACGCGCCGCCGCATCCGGTGCGCACGTCCTCTACACGGACGTCTGGACGAGCATGGGCCAGGACGACGAGCGCGACCGTCGCCTGCGCGACCTCGATCCGTATCGCATCGACGACACCCTCGTCGGCCTCGCCGACCCCGAGGCGATCGTCCTCCACTGCCTGCCGGCGCACGTCGGAGAGGAGATCACGGAGGATGTCCTCTACGGGCCGCGGTCGCTCGTGTTCGACCAGGCGGAGAACCGGCTGCACACGCAGAAGGCCGTGCTCGCGCTCGTCGTGCAGTAGAGCACGAGGCCCGGGTGAGGCGCGTGGCCCTGCGAGACTGATGCCGTGCGTCGCTACACGGCCGACACCATCGCGCTGCTCGTCTTCTCGACGTTCGCCGCGCTCTTCACCGAGATCGTGATCGCCGGCCTCTCCGCGAGCCAGTCGGTGCACGCCCGGCTGATCGCGATCCCCGTGATCATCGTCACGGCGCGCCCGTACGGGCTCTACCGTGACCGCATGATGCGCCGTCTGCGCGCGGGTGAAGGCGCCACCCGACTGCGGCGCACCACGGCCGACACGCTCGCGTTCCTCTCGTTCCAGCTCCCGATCTACTGGGCGATCCTCGCCTTCGCCGGTGCGAGCCTGCGCCAGATCGCCGCGTCCTCGGTGGCCGCGACTGCCGTGATCCTCGTCTCCGGCCGTCCCTATGGCCTCGTGCTCGATCTCTGCAGGCGACTCATGCGTGTTCCGACTCCGACGTCGGACGACTCCCTTCCGGCCCCGATCGCCGAGAGCGTGCCGGAACCGCTCTGACCGTCTCGCGTCGGCGATGTGTCTCGACGCCACCCTCCGTATCCTGAGGTCGTGACCTTCGAGGACGTCGTCCGCTCCGCACTCGACGAGCTGCCACCCGCGTTCTCGCGGGCGCTCGAGAACGTGGCGCTCGTCGTCGAGGAGGAGAACCCTGACGACCCCGACATCTACGGGCTGTTCGAGGGCATCCCGCTGGTCGAGGGCGGGCCGCAGCCAGGCGACCTCCCGAACAGGATCGCGGTGTACCGCCGCCCGCTGACCGAGGACTTCACCGACCCTGACGAGCTGCGCGAGGAGATCCGCATCACCGTGCTCCATGAGCTGGGCCATGCGATCGGGCTCGACGAGGAGCGGCTCGAGGAGCTCGGCTACGGGTGAGCGGCACCGCGCTGCAGATCGTCACGTGGGCCGCGCTCGTCGTCGGAGTCGCGGTCGTCCTCGTGTTCCTCTTCAGCCGCCGCGACTGACCGACGTCCGGGCCTCGCCGTCGAGCGAATGGCGAAGTCTGTCACGGGAATGTCCAGACTCGGTCCCGCGTTGGAGCGGGCATGAACATCATTCTGAGCATCCACGAGGAGATCGACCAGCTGAGCGAGCGTCGCGTGAACCTGTGGAACTCGCTCTCGGACGGCCGTGACCCGGCCGCGATGGCGGAGATCAAGGCTCTCGACGCAAAGCTCGAGTCGCTCTGGCAGGCGATCCGCGCCGAACGGGCCCGGATCCGGTTCGGCGAGCGGCAGGAGATCGTCCGCCGCGCCCGACAGGAAGAGCGGCTCGAGCGCGCAGCCTGACCGATGCGTCGCGGGGACGTGGCAGGGCTTGCCACGTCCCCGCCGTACACTCTCGACGTGCGACGCAAGCGAGACGACGTCCCAGGGTCGGTCGACGAGGAGCGCCAGGCGCTCTTCGAACAGCGTCGTGCGCTGGAGGCGCTGAAGGAGCAGCTCGCGGAGCGTGTCGCCGCGGTGCAGGAGCGCGAGGCCGAGCTCCGGGCGGCGCTGGTGACGGCGCGGAGCGGAGGCACCGCCGAGCTCGACTTCGCACTCCCCCCTGCGCCCGCGCAGGACGACGCGAGAGCGAGAGAGCTCGCTGCCCGCGAGCGCTCGTTGGATCAGCTCGCCGCGACCCTCGCAGCGCGCGAGGCGGAGCTCGCTCGCCGCTCCGCGGCGGCGGACGATCCGCTGGCGCGGAGCGGTGAGGAGCTGGAGCATCGCAGCGCCGCCCTCGACCAGAGAGCCGCCGAGCTTGACCGGCGCGAGGCGGAGATCCGCGCCCGGGCCGCCGCGGCCCTGCCGGCTGCCCCCGGCGCGGACCTCGATGCGCGGCTCGACGAGCTGCGCGCCGCGGAGAAGGCGTTCATGCGCACCCGCGAGGAGCTAGCAGCCCGCGCCGAGGCGGTCACGGCCCGCGAGCGCCTCGTCGCCGAGCGGGAGCGGGAGCTGCACGAGTCCAACGCGCTTCCGGCGGGCGGGGACGTCAGCGAGCTCGAGGCGCGCCTCCGCCGACTCGAGACGCAGCGCGCCACCCCCGCCGCCGAGCAGCAGGGCTTCAGCGGCGGCTTCCGACGACTCGAGCAGGAGGGGACGCGCGGGAGAGCGTCGTGACGCGGCTCGCGGCGATCGCGCTGGCCGTGCTGACGCTCGGCGGTGTCACGCAGGCGGCGAGCGCTTCCCGAACCCTGGCGATCCTTCCCGGATGGTCGTCCAGCTCGGCGACCTGCCACCGGGCTTCACCACGACGAGCCGTCGGTCCCGACCCAACGCGACCGTCGCAATGGAGACGGGCGTGCCCCTGGCGACGCTGGTCGGCTGGGGTCGGATCGACGGGTTCCAGGCCGAGTACGGCCGCTCGGTCGATCCCGCCTCCCCGCCGCGCGGAGCCGCCACCGTCAGCGCCGCGGCGAGCACGTACCGCACGGCGAAGGGCCTCGCGAAGGCCTACCGCGCCTCGGTCGAGCGGGTCACCGGACGAGGACGCCGCGCTACGTCTCCCGCGCGCTTCCGGCGCGCCTGGGGGACGCGGCGCGGCTGTGGGAGACCCGATTCGCACAGGACGGCGTCACGGTCGTGCTCTACACCGTCGTCTGGCGCACTGCGGGCACCCTCTCCAACGTCGCGGTGGCCGGCGTCGCCGGTCGCCTGAGCGTCGCTGACGTGCTTGCGATCGCGCGCCGGCAGGACGCCCGCGTCCGGGCTGCCGTCGAGACCGGCGGCGCCCGGCCTGACCGCGTAGCGACCTCGGACAGCCTCTACACTTCGGAGCGCACGGGGCGTTAGCTCAGCTGGGAGAGCGCCGCCTTTGCAAGGCGGAGGTCGCCGGTTCGATCCCGGCACGCTCCACTGGCCCGCAGTTCGGGGATCTCCGAGCGGAGATCCCCGAACGCGAGAACCCCTGAAGCTGGGAACCTGCGGTTCCCCGGGGAACCCTCCCTCAAGACTCCGGACCGGCCGCTACGCCAAGAAGGATCCAGCGTGGATCACCCCCGCCTCGCCCATGGCGCCTCAGGTCGGGGTCTTGCCCGGGACGACGGCGGGCGTCGCGAGCGGCAGCGCGAACCGGATCGGCGCGGGGCGTGCGGCCCTCGACACGTCGTGGACCTTGCCGCCCGACCAGAACCCACCCTCTGCGTAGTCGAGCATCACCGGCTGAACAGGTCGTTCCCGCGCGAGGAGCATCGCCATCGTAGAGCCGTCGTCACTGGCGAGCTGGGTGTGGAACGTCCCCGTGAGCACGAGCAGGGGATGTCGCGAATCCCACTCCCGGACGAGACGCTCCGCCATGTCGCGGTCACGAACGCGCCAGTCGGTGGGCGGATCCGGGGGCGGGTCGGGGTCGAGCTGGTCGAACGCGATCACCTGGTCGAGCAGCCCTTCCTCACGCAGGTGCAGGAGCGCTGCGAAGTGCCCCGCGGTGATCCGCCCGTCGCCGCAGAAGAGCTCGGCCGTGGGAGGCAGCTCCCAGAGCGTGCCGAAGTCGACCGCTCCGTGGTCGAGCAGCTCGCTCAGCGGCGCGTCCATCTCCTCGTATGACCACTCGAAGGCGATCGCCCTCGCCCCGAGCTCCCGGGCGAGGTGGTAGAGGACGTTGGACGTCTCGCGGACGCCGTGCGGCTCACCGATCACGAGCAGACCCGCCTCGTCCAGGGACGCCCGGGCAGCCATCCACGCGGCCTGGTCGATCTCGATCGGATCGAGGCTGTGGGACTCGACGGCGGCCCGGAAGGCCGCCGCTGACGGTGCGATCATGGGTGAAGCGTAGTGGCGCGCCCACCTCGGTCCCACCTCGCCAACGGCCCGCCGCACGGTCTTCGGGAGCGGCCCGCTCGAGCGATTCTCGTACCATCACGGCCATGGCTACCCGACCGAGCGGTCCGAACGTCGCCGCCGAGCGAGCCCGCGTGACCCACGACGGCTCTCCGCGAGGGGCACCGTGACGGAGGGCTACGACGAGCACGACGTCGGCCCGGGCCGGGCGCTCGACCGCGTCCGCCTCGGGGCCGGTCGGGCGGCGGAGGAGCTCGGAGCTGCCGCAGGCGGCCTCGTCGACCAGGCTCTCGACCGCGTGCTCCTGACGGGCGAGCGGGTCTCCTCGGCGGCGGAGGGACGCAGGCTGCTCGAAGGCGCGGCCGACGTCGAGGAGCTCACCGACAGGATCCAGAAGGTCGTCGTGCTCGCCGTTCCCGTCGCCCGCACGCTCGCGCGGGGCGCGAGGTTCACCCGCGTCCCGTGGGTGATGGTCACCTCGACGGTGGTGTCCCTCGGCGTCGCGGTGCAGGACGGGCGTCCGTGAGCTGCAGGTGATCGCCGCGCTCGTCGCGTACCGGCTCGAGCAGCAGACCGGTGTGCCGGCCGACCCTGTCCTCGTCAAGCGGCTCGCGGTCGATCTCTACCTCAACGCGCGCAAGCAGCCGGATCCGGCAGCGAGCTCGGGGCGGATGGGACGCGTCGCCCGCCGGTGGGTGATCAGCGGTGCGTTCGGACGCGATACCAGCGCGAGGACATGGAAGGCGCTGAGCGCCGCCGAGACCCTCGACGTGACGGCGGCTCTCGGTCGCTGGGCCGGCCGGCCGTCGGCCTGACGGCCTGACGCTCCCGGGCACCCGCGGGTGCGTCGACCGCTCGCCGGACGTCTGCTACCACTTCCCCCCGTGACCACGAGCACCGACACCGGCTTCACCGTGTGGCTCACCGGCCTCTCCGGAGCCGGGAAGAGCACGATCGGGCACGGTCTCGCCGAGGCGCTGGAGCGGCGCGGCCGGGCGGTCGAGGTGCTCGACGGCGACATCGTCCGTGCCCATCTCTCGAGAGGGCTCGGGTTCTCGCGCGAGGATCGGGACACGAACATCGAGCGGATCGGGTGGGTCGCATCCCGCCTGACACGGCACGGTGCGGCGGTGATCGTCGCGGCGATCTCGCCGTACGACACCACCCGGAAGCTCGTCCGCTCGACGGTGGAGGAGCACGGGCCGTTCGTCGAGGTGTGGGTGCGGACACCGCTCGAGGAGTGCGTCCGCCGGGACGTGAAGGGCCTCTACGCCAAGGCGTTCGCAGGGGAGATCACCCAGTTCACAGGGGTCGACGACCCGTACGAGCCGCCCGACGACGCCGAGGTGATCGTGGACACGGTCGGGCAGGAGCCGCAGGCCAGCGTCGCGCTCGTCCTCGACGAGCTCGTGCGGCGCGGTCTCGCTGGGCAGGCGACGCCTGAGGCGGCCGAAGCGGAGCGCACGCCGAGGCGCCCACGCTCCGGCTCCAGCGCGGGGGCCGGTGAGCCCGCGCTGCTCAGCGCTGACCCGAGCGCGACGAGCTGCTCTCCGGCCTCGCGTTCCACGTCGGCGACCTGCTCCTCCGTGAGGTCGCGCCGCCAGCGCCCGGCCGAGCGGTCGTGCACCGTAGAGAGCACCGTGGCCACGTCGGCCGGAGGCACGCCGAGCCGCTCCGCGACCGGAACGGCGACCGCGGCCGGATCGGCGACGAGATCCTCGTAGCGCAGCTCGACCGTGCGCTCCGGAACGGCCCGGGCCGCGCTCACGTAGCGACGCCACGCCCAGGCGCAGCGCGTCGCGTCGCTGACGGAGCGGAACTCGTCCTCCCGTCCGGGCTCGACCCAGAACCGGGCATGAGGACCGAAGGCGAGACGAGCGTCGTCTCCGCCCTCGCGACCGGCGCTGAGCCAGCCGCGCTCGAGCAGCGACGTCACGACGTCCCTGCCGTCGCGCACGACGTGGACTGCCACGGCCTGCGGGTAGGCGCGCAGCACGGCCGGGAGCACGAAGCTCGTCTCCGGCGTCTGCTCCACGCCGCGGAGCCCACGTGCCAGTCCCAGCGTGCGGACGCGCTCCAGGATCGTCCGCAGCTGCCGCGCGACGTCGTCCTCCGGGAGGCCCATGAGCGACGGGATCGCAGCCTTCCAGGGCTGCACCTCGTCGAGATCGACGAAGCCCGGAAGCGATCCCAGGGCCGAGCCGGTGAACGTCGTTCCGGAGCGCGGAGAGCCGACGACGAAGACGAGTCGCTCCTCCCGCCCGAGACGGCGGCGACGGCCCGCGACGCGTGCGGCGCTGCGCGCGTAGAGGCGAGCGCTGACTGCGAGATCACGGGCCGTGGACACGGCGGAACCGTAGTCGAGCCGCGCGCTGCCCGTGGCAGGCACAGGCGGGACGCCGCCGAACAAGGCAGCCATGGACCATCGCATGGCGAAGGCGCTCGCAATCGGGCTCATCTGGCTGATCGTCGTCGTCGATCGTGCGCTGGGCTCTCCGTCGGGCCTACGACCACTACGAGGCGCGGATCGTCGACCGCTCGCCCGACCAGATCGCACGCCGACGCACGATGTTCAGCCTGCTGCAGCGCCTCGTCGTCGCCGTCCTCGCGCTCCTCGGCCTCTGGAACGTCCTCTCGGTCTTTCCGGCCACGACGGAGCTCGCCAGGGCGATGCTGGCCTCGAGCGCCGTGCTCGCCCTGCTCGCGGGCCTCGCGCTCAGCACGCCACTCTCGAACCTCGGCTCCGGCCTGCTCGTCGCGTTCAGCCAGCCTCTGCGGCTCGGCGACCGGGTGACGATCGCCCAGCAGACGGGCTACGTCGAGGAGATGTCGCTCCTGTTCACGACGCTCCGCACGGACGACGACCGGCGGGTGTTCGTGCCCAACAGCCAGCTGACCGCCGGCCCGATCGTCAACCGGACGATCCGCGATCCGCGTCGCGTCGCATCGGTCACGCTTCCGGTGAGGCTCGACGCCCCGCTGGAGGAGGCGATCGAGCTGCTCGAGGCCGGCGCCCGGAGCGTGCCCGGGACGATCGACGCACCGCGTGTGCTCGTCAGCGACGTGTCCGGCTCGACGACGCTGCTCACCGTGACCGCGTACACCCCGCTCGATGCGGACGTCGCCGGGATCGAGAGCGAGCTTCGGGCGACCGGTCTGCGCAGGCTCCGCGACGCGGAGCTGCTCCCCTGAACGACGGAGGGCCGCCCGCGGGGCGACCCTCCGTCACTCGATCGTCGCTCTCGGCCGCTACTTGGCGGGCGGGAGGAGCACCTTGTTGACGACGTGGATGATGCCGTTCGAGGCCTTCACGTCGGTCTTCACGACCTTGGTCGAGCCGTTGATGAAGACCGAGCCGCCGCGGACGGAGATCTTCACCGGTGCGCCGTTCAGGGTCTTGACGCTCTTGCCGTTGAGCGTGACGACGGTCGAGGCCGGCACCTTGCCCTTGACGACGTGGTAGAGCAGGACGCTCTGAAGCGCCTTCTTGTCCTTGCCGAGCGCGGCGAGCGTGGCCTTCGGCACCTTCGCGAACGCCGCATCGGTCGGGGCGAACACGGTCAGGTTCGCGCCGGGCTTCGAGAGGGCGCCGGCGAGACCGGCCTGCTTGACGAGCGCGGTCAGCGTCTTGAACGAGCCGGCGCCGACGGCGACCTGGACGATGTTGCCCATCTGGTCGGACTTCTTCGTGGGCTTGGCCGTCGCGGGGGCGACGATCGCGGCGACCGCGAGGGCGGCGACTGCGAGGGTGAGGATGATCTTGCGCATCGTGCGTGCTCCTTCCGAGCGTGGACGTGTTCGAATTGTCGAACTTATGTCCAAGATACGGTGGCGGTGCCCGTCTGGATCACAGCCGCGTCGAGGAGCTCATCGGAACGACGACTCGTCGCCGGGCCGCGCCGATGCCTGAGTGCCGCGAGGCGCGGGGAGCGCCGACACCGCCTCCCTCCGCACGACCGACGACGAGGGCGCACAGCACGCTCCGACAGCGTCGGGGCCTGGCTCTGCGTCAGCGCTGCCGAGCCAGGGGACGCGCCGCCGATCGACCGCGGCGGTGACGATCGCCGCACGCTCGGGGTGAGGGCCCCACACAGCGGCCCTCACCCCGACGTGCGCGTCGGCTACACGCAGTCGCGCAACGACTGGGCCTCGGGCAGAGACTCCAGCCGCTTGAGCGTGTTGTTCTCGATCTGGCGGATCCGCTCGCGGGTGACGCCGAAGGCCCGACCGACCTCCTCCAGCGTGCGCGGCGGATCGCCGTTCAGGCCGTACCGCAGCTCGATCACCATGCGGTCACGCTCCGGGAGCGAGGCGAGCGCGAGCTCGATGTCCTCGCGGCGGAGCGAGACCGACGTCGTGTCGAACGGCGACTCGGCCCGGTCGTCCTGGACGAAGTCGCCGAGCGAGGAGTCGTCCTCCTCGCCGATCGGCTTCTCGAGCGAGATCGGGAGCTGGGCCATCCGGAGGATGTCGCGCACCTCCTCGATGCTCATGTCCAGCTCCTCGGCGATCTCCTCGGGTCGGGGCTCGCGCCCCAGACGCTGGATCAGCTGGCGCTCGATGTGGACGACCTTGTTGAGCTTCTCGACCATGTGCACCGGGATCCGGATCGTCCGGGCCTTGTCCGCGATCGCGCGCGTCACGGCCTGACGGATCCACCACGTGGCGTACGTCGAGAACTTGTAGCCCCTCCGATAGTCGAACTTCTCGACTGCCCGGATCAACCCCAGCGACCCCTCCTGGATGAGATCGAGGAACGACAGCCCTCGACCCAGATACCCCTTCGCGATGGACACGACGAGACGCAGGTTCGCCTCGGTCATGTGCTGCTTCGCCGCCATGTCGCCACGCTCGATGCGCTTCGCGAGCGCGACCTCCTGGTCGGCGGTGAGCAGCGGCACCTTCCCGATCTCGCGCAGATAGAGCCTGAGCGAGTCGAGCGACGGCTCGACCGACAGGTCGAGCTTTGGGGCCGCCGCCGCCTTGGCCTCCTCCTCGGTGGGAGCCGCGGCGGTCTGTTCGAAGTGCAGAGCCTTGTGCTGCTCCCCCTCGACGAGCTCGATCGACTGATCGACGAGGTAGGCCGTGAAGTCCTCGATCTGCTCCTTCGTGAGATCGACGTCCTCGAGCGAGGTCGCGATCTCGTCGTAGGTCAGAAATCCCTTCTCCTGCCCTTGCTCGACGAGCTTGTGCAGCTCCTCGACGTCCGGAAGGGCGATGTCAACGGAGAGCATGGACCTCTCTTTCTCCTTCGCGGTTGACGGAATGAACCACCGAACTGCGAGGAACCGAGCCTCCCCGGCCCCGGCCCCAGACCCATCAGGCGGCGCATCGTATAGACGGCTTCGGCATTTGGGAAGGGTCGGTTGCGGAGATCACCCACGGAGCGTCAGCTCGCCGCGCCCCGCACCCGGATCTCCCCCACCTCCTCACCCCTGCTGTTGCGCAGGACCGGGTCGGCGATCCCCTCCGCCGGAATGCCGAGCAGCCTCGCGACCGAAGCGAACGCGGGGCGGATCGCTCGGTAGGCGCCGTCCTCGACCTTGAGCGCGACGCCGAGCCCGTCGGCGGAGCTCGCGCAGAGCAGCCCTTCGGCTCCGCCCTTGGCGACCCAGCCGTCGAGGTGGGTCATCAGCACCGCATCCGCCGCGACCGGGCCACGGAGGAGGGCCGGGCGACGCTGCATCGCCGCGACCACGCGGTCGGCGCCGTCGAGGTCACGCAGGCGAACGAACGTCCCGGCCGCGACCCGCAGGGGGACGGCATAGGTGAGCACACCGCAGCCGTCGATCCCGACCGGCAGCGATTCGGCAGCGACCCCCGTCGCCGCGGCGACCTCTCGCCGCATCGCCTCCTGGCACGGATGGCCCGCCAGCCGATACCCGCGCACGTCCCAGCCTCGGGCCACGCACAGCGCGAGGAACCCCGCGTGCTTGCCCGAGCAGTTGTGGCAGAGCCTGGTCGGCTCCTCACCGCACTCGAGGTCCTCGGGACCGAGGCCGACGCCGACGAGCGTCCGCTCGACGATCGCGATCTGCTCCGGGCTCGCAAGATGCGATGCGCAGCACAGGACGATCTGCTCGTCGTCGAGGTCGGGGCACGAGCGGGCGACCGGGAGCGCCTGGATCGGCTTCGCCGACGAGCGCAGGAAGGCGACCCGGTCGGGATCGCCGGCGACGAGCTCGTCGACCCCGTCGCGCACCGCGACCGCGTGGACGCGGTGCGCGGCCTCGACGACGCCGGCCCGCACGACCTCGACGACGATCGGCTCCACGGCCCGAGGGTAGCGCCAGGGCCGCCGGGTCGTCGAAGGTCGTATCTCGTCCGACGGCCGGCCCGACGCAGGGCAGGTGCCCTGTCGATCGACCTCTAGGCTTGCCCCATGCCCGAGCTGCCCGAGGTCGAGGCGTGGGTGCGCGAGCTCGACCCCCTCGTCGGGCTGGCCCCCGTGGAGAGCGCCCGCGCGGAGCACATCGCCACGCTCAAGTCGTTCGACCCTCCACCCTCGGCTCTCGAGGGGCGCCTGCTCGGCGGCGCCCACCGGCGCGGCAAGAACCTGCTCCTCCCGACGGACACCGGCGACCTGACGCTGCGAGTCCATCTGATGAGCTCCGGCCGCCTGCGCTACCACGCGCCCGGAGGCAAGCCACCGAAGACCTCGATGTTCCGCGTGCGCTTCGCCGACGGCGGCCAGCTCGTCCTGACGGAGGCCGGCAAGCACCGGCGCGCGGGGGTGTGGCTGCTGCGGCCGGACGCCCTCGAGGCCGAGCTCGGCCACCTCGGCCCCGACGCCCTCGGGCTCGACGCCGCCGCCCTGCGTCCCGTCCTCCGGGCGGCGCGGCGCCAGCTGCACCCGCTGCTGCGCGACCAGCGCGCGCTCACGGGGATCGGCCGCGCGCACGCCAACGAGATCCTCTGGCGGGCGCGGCTCTCCCCGTTCCGGATGTCGACGGATCTCGACGAGACGGAGATCCGAGCGCTCGCCGCGGCGATCGACGAGGACCTCACCCGCGCGCTCGACCTGCGGATCGCGGGCAAGGGCGATGCCGCCGTGTACCTCGTGCACGGTCGCTTCGGCACGCCCTGTCCCCGGTGCGGCGACGTCCTCCGCCGGGTCGACTTCGAGGAGCACACCATCACCTACTGCGCGACCTGCCAGACCGGCGGGCGGGTGCTGAAGGACAGGCGCCTGTCCCGCCTGCTGCGCTGACGCCGACTACCAGCGACCGTTGCCCGGCCGCATGTCAGCCGGGTCGATCCGGATGGGGAAGCGATCGCGGATCCGCGCGTCGAGGGCGGGCTCGAGGTAGGCGGGGTAGTGCGACGCGAGGATCTCGCGCACCCGCTCGTGCGCCCGCTCGTAGACGCTCCTGCTTCCCTCCTCCTCCCATGCGCCGGGGGAGGTGCGGTCCGCGAGCTCCGGGTAGACGAACTCCGAGCGCATCAGCTCGACCGTCTGCTCGCTGCCGAGGAAGTGCCCGATCCCCGCCACCGCGTGGGCGATCACGTCGAACGAGAGCGTCTCGTCGGAGACCTCGATCCCGCGCACGAGGCGCTGGACCGAGCCGAGCAGGTCGTTGTCGATCACGAGCCCCTCGAACGACTGGCCCATCAGGCTGCCGACGATGCCGGGGTAGGCGGAGACGAGGTTGGCGCCCGCCAGCGCGGCCGCCGTGACCGTCACTCCCTTCTCGTAGCCGGCCTGGGCGTCGATCGTCTTCGCGTCGGTCATGCCCGCGGCGACGCTCGACGTCAGGCCGAGGTGGTTCGCGATCTGGGCGCTCGCCGCCATCAGCAGCGCCTCCTCTCCGCCACCGCCCGTGAAGGCGCCCGTGCGGAGGTCGGAGACGAACGGCCACATGCCGAAGTCGAACGGTGAGCCGGGCCGCACGAGGTTGACGACGCAGAGGCAGGCGAGCGTCTCGGCCAGGCTCTGGACGAGGGCTCCTGCCAGCGCGGCGGGGGCCGTGGCGCCGGCCTGCGGCGCGATCGCGATGTCCGCGACGAGACCGAGGCTCGCCACCTTCACGAGCACCTCGGCGTTCTCGCGGCCGAAGCGAAGCGGCGACACGATCGGGCAGCCGCCGATGCTCGCGAACGGGCGCTCGAGGAACGCGCCGTCGCCCCCGGCGACCATGTCGAACAGCGAGATCAGCGGCTCGACGTGGTCGACGTTCGCCGTGCTCAGCGCGAACGGCTTGCGGGTTCCCGCGAGCGCGGCGTACGCCACGTTGAGATCGTGCACGAGGAGCTCGCTGCTGTGCTCGGTCGCGACGAAGGGCTGGCCGTAGCCATGGACGTTGTCCAGACGGTCGACGAGCCGCGCAGTGTCGTAGAGGTCGACCAGCGTCGAGGGTCGGAAGGTCTGGGTCGCGTAGTCGAGGATCGTCACCGCCTCCCCCGAGGTCGCGAAGTACACGCGCTCGCCGGAGATCTCCTGATCGAGAGCCGGGTCGACGCCGTAGCGCACGTAGCTCCGGCAGGCGTGCTCGACGACGTCCTCGACGAGCCCTCGCGGGAACAGCAGACGACCGCGGTCGTCGAGCGAGCATCCCCGTGGGAGCGCCACATCGAGGATCTCGGGGATCGGCTCACCGATCCCGATCCGCTCCAGCACGTCGAGCGCGGTCTCGAAGATCCGCTCGATCTCCCGCGTGGACAGCGGGCGGAAGGCGCCGCCCGTGTACCCCGGGGCGGGTGCCGGGAGGTAGGCGCCCCCGGACCCGGCGGAGCGCGCGGCACGGCCGCGGCGGACGGGCGCGCCCGGGCCGGAGGAAGCGCCCGAGGTCTCTGGAGCTGCGTCGGCCATCCCCCGATCCTGGCGCACCCTGACCGCTCGGTCAACCTGTCGTCCGACCTGCCTTTCCGGCCGCCGGCATGCCCCGTCTCGGCGCGGGGAGGCTCGCGGCAGCGTGCTAGCGTGGCCTGATGAGCGACCTCAGGCCGCGTATCGACGACATGCAGGCCTCCGCGCCTCCGGTCGGGATCGCGCTCTCGCGCGCAGGCGTCACGAGCGTCCAGAAGGCGATCCGCATCCGACGCGGCGACCAGGAGATGCTGATGGCGGCGACGATCGACTGCACGGTCGATCTCGATCGGAGCCAGAAGGGCGTCCACATGTCGCGGTTCCCGGAGCTCTTCGACGAGTCGATCGAGGACGTCGTCCTCGGCGAAGGCGAGCTCGTGGAGGCGCTCGCCGAGCGGATCGCCCGCGAGATCGTCGAGCGGCAGCGCGCGCTACGCGCCGAGGTGCACATCAGCGCACGCTGGCCGATGCGCCGTCGCACGCCCGTGACCGACCTCGCGACCCAGGAGATGGTCTCGTTGATCGGGATCGCGGCCGCGACCGAGGCCGGCTCTCGCCGCGTCGTGGGCGTCGAGGCGACGGGGATCAACGCGTGCCCGTGCGCGCAGGGCCTCGTGCGCGACCGGGCGGCCGAGCGCCTCGCCGATGCGGGCTATCCCGAGGACGAGGTGGAGCGGATCCTCGATCTCGTGCCGATCGCGACGCACAACCAGCGCGGCCGGGGGACGCTGCTCGTCGGCTCGAAGGTCGAGCTCGACGCGGAGAACCTCGTCGCCGTGGTCGAGCGCTCGATGAGCGCTCCGGTGTTCGAGCTGCTCAAGCGCCCCGACGAGCTCTTCGTGGTCGAGCACGCGCACCTGCAGCCACGCTTCGTCGAGGACTCGGTTCGCGTGGCGCTGAAGGAGATCATCGAGGGCACGCCCGCCCTCGAGGACGGCGACTTCGTGCTCTCGCGCCAGGTCAACCTCGAGACGATCCACGACCACGACGTGGTCGCAGAGCGGTGGGGCACCGTCGGCGAGCTGCGGAGCGAGCTCGCAGGCGGAGCACCGGTCGAGCGTCAGACGACGCTCGAGGCCTGGCTGACGCTGTAGCCGCTCGGCCCCGGGCCGCCGCGACCGGCCCGCGCACGACCCCCGCGTCACGCGCTCCCAGCGCCGATCTCCGCGCCGGTCAGGCGCCGTCGGACGCTGGTCTCGGTCGACGGCGGAAGCGCGGCTCGGTGCCGGCCCGCAGGCGAGCGAGGTTCTGTCGGTGAAGGAAGACGACGGCGAGCGCCGCGACGGCAGCGAACGCGACCACCGGCCAGCCCTCGCCGAGGACGACGCAGGCGAACGGCAGCGTGATCGCCGTGACGAGCGAGGCGACCGACGCGTAGCGCGTGAGGGCGAACGTGACGACGAAGACCCCGAGGCAGACGAGCGCCGCGAGGGGCGCAAGGGCGAGCGTCACCCCCCCTCCGGTCGCGACCATCTTGCCCCCCTTCGAGAAGCCGAGCCACACTGGCCGGGCATGACCGAGCATCGCTGCCGCGCCGGCGAGCACCCCGACCCACTCGCCCCCGACCTTCACGCCGACCAGCGCGGGGACGAAGCCCTTCGCGACGTCCAGCACCGCCACCGGGATGGCGAGCCACTTCCCGTACGCGCGGAAGACGTTGCTCGCCCCGACGTTCCCGCTTCCCTGCTTGCGGATGTCCTCACCGCGCACGAGCCGGGGCACGAGGTAGCCGAACGGGATCGACCCCAGCAGGTACGCGGCGGCGACGATCAGGGCGTCGGTCGGCACGCGCTGAGACTACGCCTCACGACGGCCGACCGTCAGCCGCGCCGAACGGTCACGCGCTCTGGGTGGGGATCGCGTAGGCGGCGATCCAGCCGTTGACGACATCCCAGTCGAGGTTGTCGAGGAACGCGTCGACGTAGGCCGCTCGATCGGTCTGGTAGTCGAGGAAGTACGCGTGCTCGTACACGTCGAGCGCGATCAGCGGCGTCGAGCTCCACACGGGGTACGTGTTCTGGGCGTCGCCGATGAACGTGAACAGACGGCCCTCGTCCCAGTCGTAGGCTGTCCACGCCCAGCCCCGTGCCGCGAGCGCGGTGGCGCGCAGGTCGTCGCGCCAGGCGGCGATCGAGCCGAAGTCGCGGTTCACGAGCGTCCGGAACGCACCGGTCGGGTCGCCACCCTCTCCACCGAGGTGGGCGAAGTAGACCTCGTGGTTCTTGATCCCGCCGAGGGCGAACGAGAGCTCGACCTTCAGCGCCCGCAGCTCCGACGAGACCTGGTTGGCGGACCCGCGATCGGCCGTCGCCAGCAGCCGGAGGATCTCGTTGCGCTTCGCGACGTAGCCCTGGTACAGCCTGTGATGCGCTTCGATCGACGTCCGCGAGATCCCGCGGAGCGTGAGCAGTCGTGGATCGAGCGGGCGAGGTGCGATCTCGACGAGGTCGGTCATCGGTGCTCCTGGATCGACGCGGGACGGATGGGGTATGAGCATATCCTTGTGACGAGAGACGTAACGATCGACGAGAGGAGCCAGGAATGGCGTATTCCGTGCCGGATCTGACCTACGGGTTCGATGCGCTCGAACCGCACATCGACGCGCGCACGATGGAGATCCACCACGACAAGCATCACGCCGCGTACGTGACCAACCTCAACGCCGCCCTCGAGGGGACGGGGCTCGACGGCCAGCCGATCGAGCAGCTGATCGCCGACCTCGGCCAGGTGCCGGAGGACAAGAGGACAGCGGTCCGCAACAACGGCGGAGGTCACGCGAACCACACGCTGTTCTGGGAGATCATGGGCCCGGGCGGCGGCGCTCCCGAGGGCGACCTGGCGGCGGCGATCGACGAGGCATTCGGATCGGTCGACGCGCTCAAGGCCGCCGTCAACGACGCCGGCGTCAAGCGGTTCGGCTCCGGGTGGAGCTGGCTCGTCTGGAACGGGAGCGGGCTCGCCGTCGAGTCGACGCCGAATCAGGACTCGCCGCTGATGGAGGGCCGCACGCCGATCCTCGGCGTCGACGTGTGGGAGCACGCGTACTACCTCAACTACCAGAACCGGCGTCCGGACTATCTCGCCGCCTGGTGGAACGTCGTCAGCTGGGAGGCCGTGGGCGCGAAGCTGGCCGCTGCGCGCGGGTAGTGGATCGGCCGGGGGACGTCGCAGGAGGACGTCTCCCGGCCAATCCGCTGCAGCCCGAAGCCCGTAGTGCAGAGGGTGGGCAACGCGGCAGCCATCGCCCTCGGGCCAATCAGGACGCATCCCATGTCCACCCAGCTGCCGAGCCCCCGGGGGGCCCCCACCCCGAGCGACGCCGATCTGATCGCCCGCGTCGCGGAAGGCGACCGGACGGCGTTCGCCGAGCTCCACCGGCGCTACGCACGGGCGGTCTTCGGCCTCGCGTTGCGCCGGATCCGCGACCGCGGGAGGGCGGAGGACGCGACCCAGGAGACGTTCGTCGCGCTGTGGCGCTCTGCGGCCAAGTACGACCCTGCGCGCGGCGCGGGAGCGCCGTGGCTCTTCGTCGTCGCGCGCAACGCCGTGACCGACGTGCTGCGCAGGACACCCGAGGTGGCGGTCGACGTCGAGCGCGAGGAGGCCAGCGCCGAGGCCGGGCCGGATCAGCGCGTGGAGGCGGACTGGGAGGCCTGGCAGGTGCATCGCGCCGTCGAAGGCCTGTCCGACACCGAGCGACCTCTCGTCGAGCTCGCCTACTGGGGTGGCCTCTCGCAGAGCGAGATCGCCGCCTATCTCGGCCTCCCTCTCGGAACGGTGAAGACGCGGACGCGCGCGGCCCTGGGACGGCTCGCCCACGCGCTCGAGAAGGAGCTCCAGTGACGGACCCCCGACTCGACGAGCTCCTCGACGGAGCGGACGACGCGGAGCGCGACGGGCTGCGCCTCGCGCACGCGCGGCTGCTCGCCGCGGGCGCGCCACCGGAGCTGCCGCCCGCGCTGCTGCAGCCACCCGCACCGCCGCGGGCCTCGGTCGTGCCTCTCCCGCGGCGATACCGCTACACCGCCGTCGCGGCGGCCGTGGCGCTTGCGCTCTGCCTCTTCGGTGCGGGATACGTCATCGCCGGAGGCGACGGCCGGAGGGCACCCGTCCAGAAGGTCTCGATGAAGGGGACCGACGAGGCCTCCGCGACGCTCGCGGTCTTCGAGCAGGACGCCGCCGGCAACTGGCCGATGGAGCTCACCACGACGCGTCTCCCCGCGCTCCCCGGCGGGAAGACGTACGAGCTCTGGCTCACCCGGGGCGGCGTGCGCACGGAGTCCTGCGGCTCGTTCGTGACCAGCGGGTCGGAGACCGTCGTCCGCCTCAACGCGCCCTACCGCCTCGGCGACTTCTCGGGCTGGGTCGTCACACGCAGCTCCGACGACACCGTGGTGCTTCGGACCGACGCCGTCTAGATGCTTCGGAGATCGCGTGACGGCCCGCACGGTCCGGATCTCGACCAGCGCGCGGACTGCCGACCGGCCGTCTAGCGAGCGGTCGCGCCGCGACGCGCGAGCGCGGCGTCCACGAGCGGCGCGAGCCGGCGGGCGACCAGTGCGTTGCCCTCTGCGGACAGGTGCACATGGTCGAGGTACGTCGGCCCTGCGTCGTCGAACAGCGCGCTGAAGTCGTGGATCCATTCGTTGCCCGGCCGACGCGCGAGCGACTGGATGTGGGGATACACGGCACGGAGCTGCCGGGCGAGCGAGCCGTTCGACGGCTCACCAGGCGTCTCGACGTCGTCGAAGTAGCCGAGCTCCGGGGTTCCGATCTCGGCGACCGGCTGGAGCACGGCCAGCGTCTCGGCTCCGCGCGCCTGGAGCAGGGTGCGGGCGAGCTGCCACTGATTGACGACCACCCGGGCAACCGCCCTGGCCCGGGCAGGATCGGTGTCACACGTGAACGCTGTCTCGCTCGACGCGAAGACGTTCGCCATCAGCTCCATCGTCTTGCCGAGCAGGAGGTAGCCGGGCGTGCCGGCACGGTCGAGGACCGCTCGCATCCTCACTTGCTCACCGTGGCCGTTGAGGTCGACGTCGTCGCGGCAGAGCGTGAGGACGTCGTTGAATCCCTCGTAGAGCACCGCGACGTCCACAGGCTGGTCGCGGGAGAGCACGTTGACGACGCGCTCGAGTCCCTGTCGGGAGTTGTGCTCGCTCTCGCCGTGGTTGAGCACGCGTAGAGCGGGTCGCAGGTCCTGCAGAGCGGCCGGAATCGTCTGCGCATCCGTCACGCCGGTCCCCCACAGCGACGATCCGCCGAACATCCGCACGACCGGGGCGTCTGAGGGGTGCTTCGGCGCGCCCGGCCAGATCCGGTCGCCATCCGCTCCGATCGTGATCGTCTGGCCGGTGTACGGCTTGCGCCGCCACTCGAGGAACGGCACGTAGCCGACCTCGTCCGCCTCCGCGAACTCCTTCCAGATCAGGCGCGCTTCATCCTTGTCGGCGTAGACGGGGAGGTCGACATAGGTGGAGAGGGGCGGCAGGCGCTCAGCGCCGACGACGCGCAGCACACGACGCACGGTCTCCTGGTTGGACATCACGATCGCGCTCAGGAGGTTCGTGAAGAGCAAGAGGGCGATCAGGATCACGACGTTGGTGAACACGACCCACGTGATCCGCAGCGTGCGTCGCCCCGCGCCGGGCGCCGCACCCGTCCCGTCTCCGACGGCCTCGTCAGGCTCCTCGCTCAATCGAGCCCTCCAGCCGCCTGGAAGGAGGCTGCGAGCTCCAGGGGCTGCGACTCCTTGGAGAGCATGCACCCGCCCACCACCAGTCGGTCGAGCGAGGTCGTCAGGAAGCAGCGCAGGGCATCCTCCGGCGTGCAGACGATCGGCTCGCCGCGCACGTTGAAGCTGGTGTTGACGAGCACGGGGCAGCCGGTGATCCGCTCGAACGCGCAGAGAAGGGCGTGGTAGAGGGGATCGGTCGCCCGATCCACCGTCTGGATGCGAGCGGAGTGATCGACATGGGTCACGGCCGGGATCTCCGAACGCGGGACCTGCAGGCGGGCGATCCCGGTGAGCCGATCCTGCTCCGGCGTGGTCGGGAGACGACGGGCCGATCGGACCTCGGCGACGAGCAGCATGTAAGGGCTGTCGGCGTCGAGGTCGAACCACTCCGCCACCGACTCGCGCGTCACGGACGGGGCGAACGGCCGAAAGGACTCTCGCCGCTTGACCTTGAGGTTGAGCTTCGACTGCATCTCCGGGGAGCGGGGATCGGCCAGGATCGACCGGGCCCCGAGCGCCCGTGGACCGAACTCCATCCGACCCTGGAACCAGCCCGACGACCTCGCCGTCGGCGAGCGCCTGGGCGGTGCGCTCGAGCATGTCCGCGCGGTCGAGTCGCTCGAGCACGGCGCCGGCACCACGCAGTCGTGCCTCGACCTCGTCGTCGGAGAACGCCGGCCCGAGGAGCGCGCCGGACATGCCGTCCGGACGGATCGGTGTGCGCGGGCCGGCGCACAGCTCGTGGTAGGCGGCGAGAGCGGCGCCGACCGCGCCGCCTGCGTCGCCGGATGCAGGCTGCACCCAGATCTCCCGGAAACGGCCGTCACGCAACACGTGCCCGTTGGCGACGCAGTTCAGCGCGACGCCTCCCGCGAGGCAGAGGTTCTGCGATCCCGTCTCGTCCGCGAGCGCCCGGGTGAGCCGCAGCACCACCTCCTCCGTGACATCCTGGATCGAGGCCGCGATGTCCATCTCGCGGTGGGTCGGCGGCGTGTCGAGCGGCAACGGTGGCCCGCCGAACAGGTCGTGGAATCGCTCGCTGGTCATCCGGTCGCCCCCGAGGTAGTCGAAGTACGACAGGTCGAGTCGGAAGGACCCGTCTTGCTTGAGGTCGATGAGGTGGTCGAGGATCAACGGCGCGAAGCGGGGCTCGCCGTACGGCGCGAGCCCCATGACCTTGTACTCGCCGGAGTTGACGCGAAAGCCGAGGTAGTAGGTGAACGCCGAGTAGAGCAGCCCCAGCGAGTGCGGGAACAAGATCTCGCGGCTCAGCTCGAGCGTGTTGGCTCGTCCGTGACCGGCGACCGTGGTCGCCCACTCGCCGACGCCGTCGATCGTCAGCACCGCCGCTTCCTCGAAGGGCGACGGGAAGAACGCGCTCGCGGCGTGGCTCTGGTGGTGCTCGGCGAAGTGAATCCGCTCCTCACCGAAGGTCGCCCCCAGAACCCGGAGCTGTCGCGCGAGAGATCGCTTCTGCATCAGCTTGTCCTTCAGCCACAGCGGCATCGCGATCCGGAACGAGCGAAAGCCCTTCGGCGCGATCGCGAGGTAGGTCTCGAGCAGGCGCTCGAACTTCAGGAAGGGCTTCTCGTAGAAGACGACCAGGTCGACGTCGTCGAGCTCGATCCCCTTGCACGCGAGGCAGGAGGCGATCGCGTTCGCCGGGAACGCAGGGTCGTGCCTGATCCGGGTGAACCGCTCCTCCTGCGCCGCGCTGACGACGACCCCGTCGTGGACGAGCGCAGCTGCGCTGTCGTGGTAGAAGGCGGAGATCCCGAGGACGTACATCTAGAAGAAGCTGTAGAGGTACGGGCCGAGCGCGGTTCCCTGGGCGACGATCACAAGTCCGATCAGGATCGCCATCCACACGATCACCGGGAACATCCACACCTTGCGACGCGCCCTGAGAAATGCCCAGAGCTCCCCGAGGATCGATCGCATCAGAACTGGTTCCGCATGTGATCGGCGGGCCGCGCGTCCCGCGGCGCCCAGTATGACGGCGCCTCCGGATCGAGGCGTCGCTCGAGCTCGTCGCGTCCGGCGAGCCGTAGGACGAAGGCGATGGGCGTGATCGTCAGGAAGAAGACGATGCCGATGATCAGGGGGTGGAGCACAGCCGCGACGAGTCGCGCGCCGAGGAGCCAGAGGCGGTGAGGGGTGGCGAGGACGCGGGGAGCGGCGACCGCGACGAGCAGGAGGATGCCGACGAGGGGAAGAAGCCAGAGGCGAGCGTCCCGGCCGCGCACGAGCGGGAAGACCGTCGCGACGAGCAGGGCCCCCGCGAGCAGGAGGCCGAAGCTCCGATCGGAGACCCGCTTCTGGAGCGTCGGGGGTGCAGGCGGATCATGGGGCGAAAGGTTGGGCAAGGCGATCAGCGCGATCGCTCATCGGCAGCCGCTTGCCGCTCCTGCACCACGCGGCGACCCTACCACGGGTGCAGGTCGGGGAATCCCGGGCGTCGCCGCCGCGGCCGCGCTATCGTCGAGCGCGATGCGAGACGAGCATCCCGCCCAGGCCGCTCCTCACCAGTACGAGGACTTCGCCCGCCACGTGATCTCCCACGGCGTGCCCAAGGGAGATCGCACCGGCACCGGCACCGTGAGCCTGTTCGGGTACCAGATGCGGTTCGACCTCCGCGAGGGGTTCCCGCTCGTGACCACCAAGAAGGTGCACTTCCCGTCGATCGCCTACGAGCTGCTCTGGTTCCTCCGCGGTGACGGGAACGTGCGCTGGCTCCAGGAGCACGGTGTCACGATCTGGGACGAGTGGGCATCGCCGGACGGCGACCTCGGCCCCGTGTACGGCGTGCAGTGGCGGAGCTGGCCCACCCCGGACGGCGGTCACGTCGACCAGATCGCCGAGGTCGTGCGCCTGCTGCGCGAGGAGCCGGAGTCGCGCCGCATCGTCGTGAGCGCCTGGAACGTCGCCGACCTGCCCGAGATGGCGCTCATGCCGTGCCACGCGTTCTTCCAGCTCCATGTCGCGGACGGCAAGCTGAGCTGCCAGGTCTACCAGCGCAGCGCCGACGTGTTCCTCGGCGTCCCGTTCAACATCGCGAGCTACGCGCTGCTCACCCACATGCTGGCCCAGCAGTCCGACCTCGAGGTCGGCGAGCTGATCTGGACGGGTGGTGACTGCCACGTCTACGACAACCACCGCGAGCAGGTGGCCGAGCAGCTCTCGCGCTCGCCGTTCCCCTACCCCACGCTCGCGCTGCGTCGGCGGCCCGACTCGATCTTCGACTACGCGTTCGAGGACTTCGAGGTCAGCGACTACCGGCACCACCCGGCGATCCGCGCCCCGGTCGCGGTGTGAGCGGGCGCGGGCCGACGCTCGTCGCCGCCGTCGCGCGGAATGGCGTGATCGGCCGTGACGGCGGGATCCCGTGGCACCTTCCGGAGGACATGGCCCGGTTTCGCGTGCTGACGCTCGGGCGGACCGTGGTGATGGGCCGACGCACCTGGGACTCGCTGCCCGACCGGTTTCGGCCGCTGCCCGGCCGTCGCAACGTCGTGGTGACGCGGCAGGAGGGCTGGGCCGCAAAGGGCGCCGAGAGCGCCGCGTCGCTCGAGGATGCGCTGGCGCTCGCCGGTGACGAGGAGGTCGCGGTGATCGGCGGCGCGGAGCTCTACGCGGCGGCGCTTCCGCTCGCGGATGCGCTCGAGCTGACGGAGCTCGACGTCGACGTCGAGGGCGACGTGCGCTTCCCGGGCTGGGATCGCGCCGACTTCGAGGAAGTCGAGCGCGTCGAGCGCGTCGCAGACGACGGCACGCCGTACGCGTTCGCGACGTATCGTCGCCGCCCCGCGTGAGCGCGACCCTCGTCGGGACGAGCGGCTGGTCGTACGCGACGTGGCGGCCGGCCTTCTACCCCGCAGGCTTCGCGCCCGGCGACTTCCTGCGCCACTACGCGAGCGTGCTCCCCACCGTCGAGCTGAACGCGACGAAGTACCGTCTCCCGGCGGAGGAGCAGTTCCGCAGCTGGGCGAGCCAGGTTCCGGACGCGTTCCGCTTCGCGGTGAAGGCGCCTCCGCGCGTCGAGGCGCGCATCGACGCGTTCGAGCAGCGCGTGCGCGCGCTCGGCGACCGCCTCGGCTGCGTGCGCGTCGTCGTCGAGACACCACGCGACGACGGGCTCTTGGAGCTCCTGCTCCGGACGTCCGACCCCGGCGTGCGCTACGCGCTCGACCTGCGTGACCCCTCGTGGGACGGGGTCGAGCCGCTCCTCGCCGAGCACCGCGCCGCTCGCGTCGACGACGACAGCGGTCTCTCCGGCTGGGCGTACCTTCGCTTTCGCGAGCTCGTGTACGACGACCAGGGGCTCGACGCGATCGCCGGACGCCTGCAGGCCCTGGCCGTGCGCGGCGTCGAGACGTTCGCGTACTTCCGCCACGGCGACGAGCCGCACGCGCCCCACGCCGCGCTCACGGTGAATCGACGGCTCGGAGCCGCAGCCTCCACCGGCGGCTGAGCTCGCCGGCTGATCGGTGATCCCGGCGCCCCCGAGTGAGGCCCGCACGCCACGCATCGGTTCCACGCTGGTCAGTGCGGGGCCTTCTCTCAGGACACCCGACTCACCGATCAACGATCCGGGACGACGGGTGCCGGACAGGCGGGCGGAACCGTCTCTCGCAGCTGGAAGACGTTCCCCTCCGGATCGTGGCCGTCGCAGACGAGCGTTCCTCCCCAGCGCCACTCGCGCTCCGCCCCGTCGAGGACACCCCCGACGGACAGCGCCCGCTCACGGGCGAGCGCGAGGCTCGCGACCGGGAGCACCGGCTTGATCGGCGTTCCCTCGCGCCTCCGGGGAGGGCGGGCGATCTCGATCGAGCCGGCCAGCTCGACGGGGATGCGCACGACGACGAGCTCGACCTCGTCCGAGGCGAGCGCCACGTGGCCGTCCGCGACCTCCGCCACGGCGAGATCGACAACGCTCTCGTAGAACGCGGCCACTGCGGCGACGTCCTTCGCGTAGACGACGACGCCCGGGCGGGCGCTCACGCGCTCCGCCCTGCGAGCTCGAGCACGGCCTCGCGAAAGACCCGCGTGTGCAGGTCGACGTCGTCCTCGCTCGTCGCGGGGGACATCAGCGCCATGTTGTGGAACGGCGTCAACAGGATCCCCCGGTTGAGCGCGTGCAGGTGCATGTAGCGCTCGAGCGCGAAGTCTCCTGCGTCGTGCGCCTCCGTGCCGTTGCGCGGCCGATCCGGCCCGAACAGGTACTCCGCGCGACAGCCGAGACGCGTGACGTGCCACGGGAGGCCGCTCTCCGCGATCCCCGCCTCGACCCCCTCCGTCCACCGCACCGCGAGCGCCTCCATCCGCACGAAGGCCTCGTCGGTCAGCACCTCGCCGAGCGTCGCGCGCATGGCGGCGAGCGACAGCGCGTTCGCGGCGAGCGTGCCCCCGACGCCGCCGACGTCCACGTCCTCCAGCTCGATCGAGGCGGCAACGAGGTCGGCGAGGTCGGCGCTGAACCCGTACGCGGAGGCGGGGACGCCGCCGGCGATCGGCTTGCCGATCGTCAGGAGATCGGGCGAGAGGCCGTGCGCGGCCGTGTACCCGCCGGGGCCGCAGCAGATCGTGTGGGTCTCGTCGATCGCGAGGAGCGTGCCGGTCTCGCGCGTGAGCGCGCGCAGGGCGTCGTGAAAGCCGGGATCGGCATGGACGATGCCGATGTTCGTCAACGCAGGCTCGGCGAGCACGAGCGCGACGTCACGCGGCGCGAGCGCGGCCTCGAGCGCCTCGACGTCGTTGAACTCGACCACGCGCGTCGTGAGCGCTGGGTCGACGGGCGGCCCCAGGTTGCCGCGTCGCGGCCCGACGACACCGTCGGCGAGCGTGGCGAACGTCTCGTCGACCGTCCCGTGGTAGCACCAGTTGAAGACGAGCACCTTCGGACGTCCGGTGACGTGTCGCGCGAGCCGGATCACGAAACGGTTCGCGTCGGTCGCGGTGAGCGCGAACTGCCAGCGGGGCAGCCCGAAGCGCCGTGCGAGCTCGGCGCCGACCCACAGCGCGTCCTCGGTCGGCAGCATCGTCGTGATCCCGCGGGCCGACTGCTCGCCGATCGCCCGCAGCGTCGGAGCAGGCGCGTGGCCGCTCATCGCGCCGGTGTCGCCGAGACAGAGGTCGACGTACTCGTGGCCGTCCACGTCGACGAAGTGGCTCCCGCTCGCCTCCGCGACGAAGAGCGGAAAGCCGCCCGCCCACTTCCGCATCCAGTGCATCGGCACGCCGGCGAGCAGGTGCTCGTGGGCGCGCGCCGCGAGCGCGGCCGAGCCGGGATGCGAGGCGACGAAGCGCTCCTCCTCCCGCCGCATCAGCGCGGGGAGCCTCTGGTGCACCGTCATGCCGCGTCCCAGGCGGTGGAGGAGACGTCGACGACCGAGGCGCCGCCGTCGACGGGGAGCGCGGCGCCGCTGACGTAGCCGGCGGCGTCCGAGAGCAGGAACGCCACGACGTCCGCGATCTCCCGGGCCTCGGCGGGACGCCGGGCCGGGACGTGCCGGTGCGTGAGGTCATAGGCACCGTCGCGATCGAGCCCGTCCCGCGCCGCGAGGGCGTCCATGTCCTCGTCGCCCATCGGGGTGCGCACCCAGCCGGGGAGCACGGCGTTCGCGCGCACGCCCTTCGGGCCGTAGTCACGGGCGATCGACTGGACGAGCATCACGAGGCCTGCCTTGGACGTGCAGTAGGAGGCCCAGCCCGGGCCGGCACGCCAGGCGTTGACCGACGCGACCGCGACGAGCGCGCCGCTCCGCTCGACGAGACCGGGCAGCGAAGCCCGGGCGACGAGGAAGGCGCCGGTGAGGTTGGTGCGCAGGACGGCGTCCCAGCTCTCCAGCGTCTCGTCACCCACGGGGCGCGACTCGCCGATCCCCGCGTTGAGGACGACGGCGTCGATCCCGCCGAACGTCTCTCCAGCCGCCGTTGCGAGAGCGTCAGCGTGAGCCGGATCACCGACGTCGCCGGGCATGACGACCGCCGCAGCGCCGATGACGCCCGCGACCGTCCGTAGCGGCGCCTCACGGCGCCCGGAGAGGACGACCCCGAACCCGTCCTCCGCGAGACGACGCGCGCACGCCGCACCGATGCCGGTCCCCGCCCCGGTGACGATCGCGCCCCGCATGGAGCGATCCTACGAGACGGCGGGCATCGAGGCCGAGGCAGAGTCCCCGGTCAGGGCTCGCTCCGCGATCCGAGTCCCCCGGGGCTCGCTGCGCGACCCCAGACCCCGCCCACGCCCAGGACGGCGCGAACCGGGCCCACCACTGCGCGAGGGAGGTCTGGCGCAGGGTGTCGGCCTAGGCGCGACGGATCGAGCGCACGGTCGCGCTCCAGGCGCCACGCGGCGCCTCGACGGAGACGACGTCACCGACCGCCTTGCCCATGAGGGCACGCCCGAGCGGCGAGTCGGTCGACACGCCGCCGATCGCGGAGATCGTGACCTCCATCACCTCGCCGTCGCCGTCCTCGATCTCGACCACCGAGCCCGGCCCGACGTGGTCGTCGGTGTCGTGCTCGACGACGACTGCCGTCCGGAGCCGCTCGCGCAGCTTCGTGATCCGCGCCTCGAGCAGACCCTGCTCGTTCTTCGCCGCGTGGTACTCGAAGTTCTCCGAGAGGTCGCCGAAGGCGCGGGCCGTGGCTATCGCCTCGATGGCGGCTGCACGCCGCGGCCCTTCGAGCTCTGCGAGCTCGGCCTCGAGCGCGGCCTTCTGCTCGGCGGTGAGGACGTCCGATCGTGTCTCGCTCATGGCAGGAGGCTAGCGATTCCGGCGCGAGGCGCGGCCACGAGGACCGGGAGGTGAACCACACAGCGCGAAGCCATTGCCAGGAACGCAACGATCGCTTGACACCCCCTGCACCGCGGACGTAGAACCGGGGGGCTCCCGATGCTCGTGCTCGGATGACACACGCCAGCCTGCGCTCGCACGCGCCTTCGACGGCTGTGCACGCCCATACCCTCCAGGAGGACTTCCGTGGCTGAGAGAACCACCCGGTCCCGCGTCGCCGCCAAGGCCGCCCCGCGGACGCGGGCGACGAAGAAGACCGATCTCGAGAACTTCGTCGCGGCCGCCGGACGGGCCGCGAAGGTCCGTGACGTCCGCAGGCAGATCAACGCCTCCGGGGTCGAGTACATCTACTACCAGTTCCCGTCCGTGACCGGCCGCATCATGGGCAAGGGCGTCCCGGCCAAGCACTGGGAGTCGATCGCGCAGAAGGGCTTCCAGCTCGTCTACGGCGCGACCGCGAACCTCTTCACCGACCGGCACGGGGAGTACATCGGCTACGGCCCCGAGGCTCCGGAGCTCGTCGGCATCCCCGAGCCCGAGACGTTCGCCCAGCTCCCGTGGGACCCCAAGGTCGCACGCGTGTGGTGCACGCTCTTCCGCAACCGCGAGGAGCGCGAGGACCCCGGCGCCTTCCTCAGCTCGGACTGCCGCGGCAACCTCCATCGCATCCAGGCCGCCTTCGAGGCGGAGACGGGGCTGCACCTGCGCGCCGGCACCGAGCCCGAGATGATGTGGCTCAAGCAGAACCCGGACGGAACGCCCTCGGTCGAGGGCATGTCCAAGCCGTACTGCTACCACATCGACCAGTTCAGCGAGTTCCAGCCGCTGATCCACAAGGTGATGGAGTACGCCGAGGGCCTCGGCCTCGACATGATCCAGGGCGACCACGAGGACGCGCCGGGCCAGCTGGAGCTGAACTTCAACTTCGACCGCGCGGAGAAGACGGCGGACAACCTCTCGACGTACCGGCAGATCTGCAAGCAGGTCGGGCGCGAGATGGGCGCGTTCCCGTGCTTCATGCCCAAGCCGTTCATGGGCGTCTCGGCCAACGGCTGCCATCACAACATCTCGCTGTGGAAGGGCAACACGAACGTCTTCATGCCGGAGGGCAAGGACCTCCAGATGCCGAGCAAGATCGGCCTCTACGCGATCGGCGGCATCCTCGAGCACATCGGCGCGCTCACTGCCGTGACGGCGTCGACCGTGAACTCCTACCGCCGGCTGTGGGACACGGGCTTCTGGGCGCCGGTCTTCGCCGACTGGGGCTTCCAGAACCGGACGACCGCGCTGCGCGTGTCGGCGCCGGGCCGCTTCGAGTACCGGTCGGTCGACTCGGCGGTCAACCCGTACCTGTCGCTGGCGGTGCTGATCGCCGCGATGCAGGACGGCATCACCCGCAAGCTCGATCCGGGCGCGCCCGAGGAGCGGAACATCTACGACGCGATGTCGGAGGGCAAGGAGGTCAAGAAGATCCCGATGACGTTCGGCGAAGCGCTCGACGCGCTCGAGCGCGACGAGGTCGTCAAGAGCGCCATGCCCGGCGACATGTACCGCGTCTTCATGCACTACAAGCGGGACGAGTGGGAGCGGCACTGCGCGACCGTGACCGACTGGGACGTGAGCGAGTACCTCGACGTCCTCCCGTAGAACGGCAAGAGCGCGCCGGGTCTGCCGCAGAGGCCGACCCGGCGCGACGTAGGATCCCGTCGAGGCGGGGAATCGCCCTCGAGCGGCCGCTCGAGGGCGCACGGAACCGGACAGTAGGAGACCAATCGGATGTGCGGAATCGCAGGAATCATCTACCGGGACGGTGCACAGCACCCGATCGGCGAGGAGATGACGCGGATGCTCCAGTCGATGAAGCACCGCGGGCCCGACTCCACCGGGTACGCCCTCTACGGCACGCCGACGAAGGGCAACCTGGTGATGCGCTACAAGCTCGCGGACGCGAACACGCCGCGTGACTTCGAGTTCGAGGACAGGCTGCGCAGGCACCGCTTCGAGGTCGAGTCGCGGCTCGCCGCGCTCGGAGCGAAGGTGCACGAGGTCGACGAGGAGACCAACTACGCGTTCCGCGTGTCGTTCGACTACGACGGCGACCTGAAGCTCCTGGCCGACCTGGTCGAGGACATCCCCGACGCCGAGGTGCTCTCGCTCGGGTCGTCGCTCGAGATCATCAAGGATCTGGGCGACGCAGCATCGGTGCACGACACCTACGGGCTCGAGGCCTTCGACGGCACGCACGCGATCGGGCACGTCCGCATGGCGACGGAGTCCGAGGTCGACATCGCCGGCGCGCACCCGTACTGGGCCTATCCCTACTCGGACGTCGCTGTCGTCCACAACGGGCAGCTCACGAACTACTTCATGTGGCGGCGACGCCTCGAGCGCGAGGGCCGCCGGTTCATGTCGCACTGCGACTCCGAGGTGATCGCGGTCTACCTCGCGCAGGAGATGAGCGAAGGCCTGTCCCTGAAGGACGCGATGGACAAGTCGCTCGACGAGCTCGACGGCGTGTTCACGTACATCGCGGTGACCAAGGACGAGCTCGGGGTCGCGAAGGACGAGCTCGCAGCGAAGCCTCTCGTGCTCTACGAATCCGACAACCTGGTCGCGCTCGCCTCCGAGGAGATCGCGATCCGTCAGATCGTCGACCACGAGATCGAGACCTACGATCCGTTCGAGCGGGAGGTGCTGGTGTGGCAGCGGTAGGCGAGCGTCAGATCAACTACGACGCCCGAGGTCTGGCCGAGCCGATCGCCGAGGCGCCGCGCACAGCGGTCGTCGAGGACGGCGTTGCGACCTTCGACGCGAAGGATCTGACCACAAGGACGATCAACCTCGAGCTCCGCCGCCTCGTCTACGAGGAGGGCATCAAGGAGGTCGTCATCCAGAACCCCGCAGGGCGTCACTCGCTCGGCGTCGGGATCCTGACCCGGTGCAAGATCACGTTCGAGGGGAGCCTCGGCTACTTCGCCTGCGGGATCATCGACGGGCCCGAGATCACGATCAACGGCCGCGTCGGCTGGTCCGCGTGCGAGAACATGATGAGCGGCGTCGTCACCGTCAACGGCAACGCCGGCTCGCTCACGGGCGCGGCGTTCCGCGGCGGCGACCTCGTGGTCAAGGGTCGGGTCGGAGCCCGCACGGGCATCGACCAGAAGGGCGGGACGATCATCGTGCTCGGCGACGCCGGCTCGATGAACGGCTTCATGATGCAGCGCGGCCGCCAGATCATCTGCGGCAACGTCGGTCCGGGGCTCGGAGACTCGATGTACGACGGGGACCTCTACGTCGCCGGCAAGGTGAAGTCGCTCGGCATCGACTGCGTCCCCGGCGAGTGGACCGAGGCGGACACCGAGCTGATCGAGCGGAAGTTCCGCATCCACGGCCTCGGCTCGCCGCCCGAGTTCCAGAAGTACGTCTGCGGCAAGCAGCTCTACAACTACGACAGCCTCGAGCCCGCCGAACGAAAGCTGGTGATCTGATGGCCGACGAGACAGCACCCAGCGAGAAGACCATCCTCGGCTCGAGCAAGATCTTCACACCGGAGGTCATCAACGACATCCACATGAAGGCCGAGCTCGGACGCTACCGGATGCGCGGCTTCTCGATCTTCAAGCCGATCCCGCACTGGGACGAGCTCGTGTTCCTGCCGGGCACCCTCACGCGCTTCGTGATCGAGGGCTACCGCGAGAAGTGCGAGACGAAGACCGTGCTCGGCGCGCGGTTCGCGAAGAAGCCGATCGAGCTGGACATCCCGATCTACATCACCGGGATGTCGTTCGGCGCCCTCTCGCTCGAGGCGAAGATGGCGCTGGCGAAGGGCGCCTCGATGGCGGGCACAGCGACGTGCTCGGGCGAGGGCGGGATGATCCCGCCGGAGCGGGACTACTCGACCAAGTGGTACTACCAGTGCATCCAGAGCCGGTACGGGTTCAACCCGCACCATCTGATGCTCGCGGACGCGGTCGAGTTCTTCATCGGGCAGGGCTGCAAGGTGGGCCTGGGCGGTCACCTGATGGGCCAGAAGGTGACCGAGCAGGTCGCCGAGATGCGCTCCCTCCCGGCCGGCATCGACCAGCGCTCCCCTGCACGGCATCCCGACTGGCTCGGCCCGGACGATCTCTCGCTGAAGGTGCAGGAGATCCGCGAGGCGACCGACTACCAGATCCCGATCCAGCTGAAGCTGGGTGCCTCACGGGTGTACGACGACGTCCGCATGGCCGCGAAGTGCGGCCCGGACATCATCTACCTGGACGGCGCCGAGGGTGGTACGGGCGCAGGCCCGCACATCGCCACCGAGGAGACGGGCATCCCGCTGATGTCCGCGATCCCCGAGGCGCGACGCGCGCTGGAGGACGTCGGCCTCGCCGACGAGATCGACCTCGTCGTCGCAGGCGGGATCCGCAACGGTGCGGACGTCGCGAAGGCGATCGCGCTCGGTGCGGACGCGGTCGCGATCGGCCACTCGGCACTGATGGCCCTCAACTGCAACAAGGAGATCGAGGGCGTCACCGACTACGAGGGGACGATCGGCGTCAAGGCCGGCAAGTGCTACCACTGCCACACCGGCCGCTGCCCCGTCGGGGTGGCGACGCAGGACCCGGAGCTCCGCAAGCGGCTCGTCGTCGAGGATGCGTCGCTGCGCGTCTACAACTTCCTGACGACGATGACCATGGAGCTGCAGATGCTCGCCCGGGCCTGCGGCAAGACCAACGTCCACTCGCTGGAGCCCGAGGACCTCGCCGCGCTCACGCCGGCCGCCTCTGCGATGGCGAAGGTGCCGCTCGCCGGCACGAACTACACGGTGGGCGTGACGGAGAACGAGATCCTCGCCGACGTCCGTCGGCTCCTGGCGCACAATGCCGAGGCCGATCTCGGGACGCACCACCACGAGAACGTCGAGCACCTGCGCACGGTGGAGAGGTAGAGATGGCAGAGCAGCCCCACAGCCACGAGCTCGCGTATGCGGAGCCCGAGAAGATCAAGTCGATCGACTCGGAGTTCCTCTCCGGGCACCGGGCCCCGTACCAGGAGGATCCCGCCCTGATCGCCGACGTCGACCTCATGGCGTCGACCCCGGGCGAGGACATCAACTGGCTCGAGGACATCCACCTGCTCGAAGAGGACGGCGTGCCGGCGGTCTTCGACCGGTACTCGAACTCGTTCATCAAGATCTACTTCCCGATCCCGGAGGGCCAGGAGGACGACGTCGCGCGGAAGGTGCTGATGAAGCACCTGCAGTCCGGCAGCTCCTACGGGATCCAGCTGAAGGAGATCCACTGCAAGTTCCCCCAGCCCGAGCTCGGCCCCTGGGTCGATGACTCACGGACGGTCGGCACCGACTGGGCGCCGCCCGTCCTCGAGGGCTGGGAGCGCCCCGTGGGGCACTGAGAAGGGCTGCAGCCCTTCTCAGTGCCCCACACGCCGCATCCCGGCGGGGGTCTGGGGTCGCCGCCAGGCGGGCCCTGACCCCCTGGACCGCGCACCCGAGGTACCACGAGACGACGAGGGAGCAGGTCGCGCCGCCCCCTCGTCCTGCCCACTCGGGGCACGCCTCGGCCGTGCGCGGGTCGCGTCAGGCGGGGCGCCGCGACGGCCGCAGCCGCCGCACGGCACGTCTCGGCCGGTCGCGGGGCGCCTCCGGGCGGAGGGCCGCCTGGATCGCCCGCTCGATCGTGCTCTCCGACGCTTCCTCGCGCTGAAGGCGCTCGACCAGCAAGCGCAGCGTGTAGTCGTCTCTCGCGCTGATCATCGGGTCGCTCCTCGGTCGTTCGTCTGGATCGGCAGGGTTCGTCCGCCTGCCCTGCCGGCAGGGCGACGTCGCCCGCAGATGGTGGCGGCCCGCTCCACGCGCCTTCGAGGGCGACGTGCCGGATCACCAGCCGCTCCCAGTGTGCCAGTCCGGACGGCGCCCGCGGGCGATGCTCACGGAATCATCACGACTTCGACCTGGCCCGAGAACGCCGGAAGGCGGCCGTCGGGCCGCCTTCCGGGCATGCACGCTCGACCAGGGAGCGCTACGGCATCGTCGGCGTCTCCTCGCGCCAGTGAGGGGCCTCCTTGTCCTGGACGATCCGCCGGAAGAAGAAGAGCAGCAGGCCGATCAGGAGCACGCCCACCCCGATCACCTTCTCCTTCGTCCCGCCGTAGCCACCTGCTGCGGTCTGGAACCAGCCGAAGCCGACGATCGTGAGGATCAGGCACCAGACGGCGAGCAGACCGGCGATCGGCACCCAGATCCCCGACAGCTTGATCGGCCGGGGCCAGTTCGGCCTGTCCTTGCGCAGGAGCACGAAGCCCGAGAGCGCGAACATGTGCGCCAGCACGTAGCCCAGGTTGCTCGCGGCGAGCACCCCGAAGATGTTGCCGACGAGGAGCACGAAGAGGATGTTGATGACCATGTCCACGGTCATCGCGTTCCCCGGGACGTTGTACTTGTTGAGGGTCGCGAGCTGCTTGACCGTCATCCCGTCCTTCGAGATCCCGTACAGCGCACGTCCGCCGTCGGCGGTCGCCGTGTTCATCGTGATCAGGAAGCTGAAGACGAGGCAGAGGACGAGGAAGTCCTTGAGCACCTCCGAGTCCGACCCGATGATCGACATCATCCCGCCGACGTAGTCGTAGCTCGCGACTGCCTCCGCGCCCGCACCGCCGACGAAGGCGATCGGGAGCACGATGTAGACGACCATCGAGAACAGCGCCGCCGACCGCAGCGCGAGCTTCGTGTCGCGGACGGTGTCCTTGTACTCCGGCGCGAACGTCGCGCAGACGTCGACGCCCCACGCCGACCAGCACATCAGCCAGAGCCAGACCAGCGCGAGCTGCATCCCGCCCCAGGCGAGACCGTCGTTGTTGAGGTTGTTCTGGAGGTTCGCGCTGTCGAAGCTGCCGTTGAGGAACGGCAGGATCATCATCACGAACAGCGGCACCATCAGCAGGACGCCGGCCGCGTATCCGAACGTGACCCCGACCCTCGCGCCGTAGACGTTGAAGAGCCAGACGGCGAGGATCAGGACGATCGCGATCGCCGCGGGAAGCCCGAACTCGGTCAGCCCGAACACGGAGAAGTACCCGTCGGCGGCGAGGTAGCTGCCGCCCGGCTCGCCGGAGAACCAGGCGCCCTGGATGATCGAGCCGATGAAGAGGCCGTTGACCGAGAGCACGACCGACCAGCCGATCCAGTACCCGAAGGTCGCGATCGGCCCGATCAGCGTCGTGTACTTGCGCCACGCCTCGTGCGCGTAGAGGGCGAGCCCTCCGGACTTGTCCGGGAACATGGTCGCGAGCTCGGAGTAGATCGTGTTGATGAACACCGCGACGATGGCCGAGATCCCCCAGAGGATCGCAGCACCCCAACCGCCGAGATCGCCGACCGAGTAGCCGAGCGACGCCAGCAGGAAGCCCGGGTTCGCGAGCGCGATCACGAAGCCGTCGTACCACCGTAGTGTCTTGAGGAGCTGTCGTTCCTCGACCTCTGCAACTGCCAAGGGAATCCTCCGTGTGTGCGGGGCGCCGGCCTGCCGTCGGCCGTGGCGCGAACCTAACAGGGAAGCCGGTCGGGACACAATCCCCGTTGCGCCACGGGCAACACGGATCCGGGCGTAGAATCGCGTCGTGCCCGCGCCTCCGATCACGATCACGTGCGACTGCGGGACGCGGATCTCCATCGCGTACCGAGAGCGCTGGACGTGCCCGACGTGTGGGAAGACCTACGACACCGCGAAGATCCCGGCCGACGAGTACGGCGCGTTGCTCGCCGGCGTCCGCCGCTACAAGTGGCTCACGATCGGCCCCCCGCTCCTCCTGGCGGCGATCCTGGTGCCCGCGGCGGTCGTCGGCGACGTGCGCTATGCGTTCCTCCTGTTCGTCGCCGTGATGGCCTACGGGCTCCTCGTGCTCCCGAAGATCCGAGAGCGTGCCAGCCGACGGGTCACCGAGATCAGCGCGCGCTGGAAGCTCGAGGCCGAGTGACGGCCGGCACGAGAGGATGCGCTGACCCGACCCGATGAGCTCGCGTGCCGGGACCGACCGACCGCTCGCCGGCCTCCGGGCGCCGGGTCCGGGCGCCCGTCCCGTCCTGCTCGTCACGTTCGACGTCCCTCTCCTCGATCACGCCGCGGAGCTCGCGGTGGACGCAGCCGTCGAGAACGGCCAGCCCCTGCTGATCGCGAACGTGATCGGCGGACGCTACTACCCGATGCCCGGGATGCCGCTCCCCGAGGCGATCGTCCGCGAAGACGTCGAGGCGTCGCTCCGAGCGCCGGCGCGGCTCGCGGCCTCGCTCGGCGTCGTGGCGGAGCGTCTCCGCGTCCTCACGCCACGCCCGGTCGAGGCGCTGGTGGAGCTGGTCGCCGAGCGCGCCCCGGGGCTGGTGGTGCTCGGAGCGGATCCCGACCGGATGCGCCGCCGCCAGCACGGCAAGGCGTTGCGGGCGGTCCGCGAGAGGACGACCTGCCTCGTGTGGCCCTGACGGCGGCTCAGGCGGTGCCCGACCAGCCGAGCCGAGCCGAGAGGTCGGCCGCGGCGCGGGCGAGGGCGACGACCGCGACCCGGCGCGCCGCCTCGTCGAACCGACCCGACGGACCCTGCACGCCGAGGATCGCCGCGAGCTCGCCCCTCGATCCGAACACGGGAGCCGCCACTGCAGCGAGGTCGGGCTCGCGCTCTCCGACCGCAGCCGCCCAGCCGAGCTCACGACACCGCCGTACCTCGCGCTCGAGCGTCGTAGGATCGACGATCGTCCGCTCGGTGTAGCGCGTGAGCCGGCCGGCCGGGAGAGCCACGTCGCCGAACGCGAGCATGACCTTTCCGGTCGCGGTCGCATGTGCGACGCTCGGCCGGCCGAGCTGCGCGACGCTCTGCACCGCCTGCGGGCTGTGGGCGAAGTCCAGCGTCACGGCATCACGCCCGCCGGAGACGGAGAGCGTGGCCGTCTCCCCCGTCTCCGCTGCGAGCGCCTCGAGGGCCGGGCGGGCGAGCGCACGCAGGTCGAGACCGTCGAGCGCCCTGCTCCCGAGCTGGAGGACGCGCAGACCGAGCCGATAGCGGCCAGAGGGGGTGAGCTCCGCGTACCCGGCGTCGACCAGCGTCGCGAGCAGACGTGAGACGGACGACGCGTTGATGCCCGTGCGCCGTGCGAGCTCGTTGGTGCCGATCTCGCCGTCGGCCTCGCCCAGCCCGTCGAGCACGAGGAGCGCGCGCTCGACGGCCCCGATGCGGCGCGCCCCCGCGCGACTCCTGCCCTCGCCGTCGGTCATGGTACGCTCGATCCTACTCTGTTTGCAACGGTATTGCCCAGGAGGCAAGACACATGACGCTCCCGTCCTCGTCCGCCTACGTCGTCATCGGAGCCGGCATCCACGGCCTCTCCACCGCCTACCACCTCGCGCTCGAGCTCGAGGCCCGTGGCCTCGGCGCGGGCTCCGACATCGTCGTCCTCGACAAGCACTCTCCCGGCGCCGGCGCGTCCGGCATCGCGTGCGGCGTGGTGCGCAACAACTACTTCCAGCCGGCGATGAGCGAGCTGATGGCCGCGAACGTCGAGGTGTGGGAGTCCGACCCGGTCGCGTACGCCTACAACTCCGTCGGCTACATCGCGCTCGGCGCGCAGGTGCAGGAGTCGGACCTCACCGAGGTCTTCGAGCGCCAGCAGCGCATCGGGTACGCGTCCGAGCTGATCCTCGGCGAGGCGGAGGTCGACGCGCACATGAAGGCGATGTTCCCCGACTGGAGGGCCAAGGGCGTCACCGTCTGCCTGCACGAGCACAAGGGAGGGTTCGCGTTCAACGTCGACTCGATCAACGGGCTCGTCGCGAAGTGCCAGTCGAAGTGGGTGCGCGTCCTCTCGGGTGTCGAGGTGACGGGCTTCACGTTCCGCGACGACGACTCCGTCAGCGCGGTCGAGACGAGCCAGGGCACGATCGAGGTCGGTGAGCAGGTCGTCGTCGCTCCCGGCCCCTGGGCGAAGACGTTCTGGACGATGCTGGGCATGCCCGACACGATCGACGTCCACACGCCGACGGGCGACGTCGCGAAGGACCAGCCGATGTGGACGTACTGGAACCTGCAGGAGGGCGAGATCAAGGTCGACCCCACCCTCTTCTCGCTGCCCGACGGCTCGATGCCGCCGGTGATCCACCTCGACACCGACGCTCCGCTCTACACGGACGACGGCGTGCTCGTGACCGACGAGCTGTGGGGCATCTACTACAAGCAGGACCGGCACGGCGTGCAGGGCGGCGCATCGCCGACGAAGGTCGGCCCGGATGCGTCGATCGATCCGTACCCCCAGACGACCGACGTCGACCCCGACTTCCCCGACATGTGGTGCGCAGCTCTGTCGCACGCGATGAGTCGCTTCGAGGGCTGCCGGGCGAGCTACAAGCAGGCCCGGTCCGGCGGGATGGGAGCCTTCACGGTGGACAACTTCCCGGTGTTCGACCACATCAGGCCGAACGTCTACTGCATCCTCGACTCGAACCACGGCTACAAGATGCTCGGCGTCGGCAAGGAGGTCGCGAGCGTCCTCTGCGGCGACCACTCGAGCCTGCTGTATCCGTTCCGGTTCGAGCGCTTCGCGACCGGCGACCTCCACCCGGTCTCGAACTCGCCCTACCCCTGGTCGTAAGGCGCAGCGGGGGAGCCGCAAGGCTCCCCCGCTGACCTCACCTCCTACCCGACGGTGCGTCGGGTGGGAGGTGGAGTCGGCCGAGAGGGCGTGGTGCGGAGCCCTCGCGACTTGCACCGCGCCGCCGGGTGCCCGAGGATGATCGCGTGCTGATCCTCCTCCTGCTCGGTCATACCCCGCTGCTGATGCTCCTGACGCTGGCCGTCGCGCTCTATCTGACCGTGATCGAGCTGCGCCAGATGGAGCCGAGGCCACACTTCCTCTGGTGGAGCTGGTGGCTCCTCCTCGTCTTCATGACGCACTTCGTCGGCTACCTCGCTCTCCGTGTCTACTCCTTCATCCGGCAACGACGAGCCACCGCCGCGTAGCCGCGACCTCCGCGACAGCACCTTCGGGCGCGTCGTGATCCTCGTCGTCGTCCTCGCGATCGCGGGTCTCTCTGCGCGCTCGTGTGGGGGAGGGGGCAAGGACGCCCTGACCCGGGAGGAGGCGGTCGACGCCGCGCGTGCGGTGGCGATCGTCGAGGACGAGAGCTTCCTCGTGCGCTATCTGAACCAGGGGATCCCGCCACGCGGGACGTGGATCGTGTCGTTCTACACGGGGCCGCCGCGGAAGCCGATCACCTCCCAGACGATCCTCGTCGACGCCGAGACGGGGAAGATCGTCGACGACGGCCGCTGAGCCGACATGTAGCAATCGCACACATCTTGGTGTGCAATTCCAGCAATGTGCGACATGGAAGGACGACTCACCGCCTCGTACTCTCTCGCCACCGTGCCCTTCGGCGTAGGAGGCGTCCATGCTCATGTCCGTGTTCAACCTGCTGGCTGATACCGCGGCTGACATCAAGGCGCTGCAGGAGCAGGTGAAGCTCGACTCGCAGATCCTCGCCGAGACGTTCTACTTCTGGACCGTCGTCGTGATGTGGCTGATCCATGCGGGCTTCATGGCCTACGAGGCCGGCGCGGCACGCCGCAAGAACGTGATGTCGACGGCGATGAAGAACATCCTCACGATCGCCGTGGTGACGCCGACCTTCTACTACTTCGGCTGGTACGTGTACGGCTGCATGGAGGAGGGGTGGCCGAAGAGCGGCCACGCGAGCCCTGACGCCTTCCCGGGCTTCTGCGGGCTGACGGCGCCCTGGAGCGCGGCGAGCGGGCCGAACCTGACCGACCACATCAGCGGCGTCTTCTTCCTGGCGTTCCTCCTGTTCTCCTGGACGACCGGCTCGATCATGTCCGGCGCCCTGATCGAGCGGATCCGGCTCTCGGCCTACCTGATCCTGACCGCGCTGCTCGGCTCGTTCGTGTGGATCCTCGACGCGGCGTGGGGCTGGAGCGCGGGCGGTTGGCTCACCACCCGCTTCGGCTTCCACGACGCGATCGCCTCCGGCGTCGTGCACGGCGTCGCCGGCATCTTCACGCTGGGCGTGCTGATCAATCTGGGGCCACGGATCGGGAAGTACGACATCAGAGGCCGAGCAAGGACGTTCAGAGGCCACAACCAGCACCTCACGCTGCTGGGGCTGATGCTCATCTTCACCGGCTTCTACGGCTTCTACGCCGCCTGCCTCGTGATCCAGTCGACGGTGTTTCCCGGCTGGCTCAACATCTACCTCTCGCCGACGACGCTCGGGGCGATCGCGATGGTGATCACGATCGGCTTCGCGGGCGGGTTCACGGGTGGGTGGTTCGCGAGCAAGGGCGACCCGTTCTGGACGCTCTCGGGCGGACTGGCCGGGGTGATCGCGGTGTCAGCGGGCGCGGACGTCTACCACCCGTCGCTCGCGTACCTGCTCTCGTTCTCCGGCGCCATCGTCGCCGTCTACGCGGGCAAGTACATCGAGGAGCGGCTCCGGCTCGACGATGCGGTCGGGGCGGTGGCCGTCCACGGCGTCTGCGGCTTCTACGGCGTGCTCCTCGTCGGGATCTTCGCGGGCGGGTACCCGACCGGGATCAACAACATCGAGACGTCCCTCGGCGGCCAGCTGATCGGGATCATGACCTTCATCCCCCTGGCGTTCCTGCCGGGGTACTTCGCGAGCCTCGCGCTGAAGAAGCTGAACCTCCTGCGGGTGCCGCCCGAGGTCGAGCTCGAAGGGCTCGACATGGCCGAGTTCCATCAGGACTTCTTCCCCGAGTTCGGGATGGTGCCCGAGCGGATCATCAGCCCGGACGGCGAGAGCGAGGAAGCGATCCCGATCCTGATCGACGCCTACGACAGGTCGTCCTACGGCAAGGCGCCTGTCGGCGCCGGCGCCGAGGGCTAGAGAGGAGCCGACCATGTTCGACGCATTTCCCTATGACGCGTGGGGCCCTGAGGTCGCCGACTTCTGGGCGTTCGGCGGGGCGAACTCGACCGGCACCTACATCATGACGGCGCTCGCGCTGACCCTGATGGTCCTGTCGCTGATCGGCTTCGTCCGGCAGGAATCCAAGAGGATGAACGAGCAGCAGGCACGACTCCGGAAGGACGGGATGCTCGCGCGCATGCGACCCTCGACGCCAACGACAACGACGAGCGAGTAGGAGCCGACCATGGCCGAGAAGCAGATCGAGTTCCCACCCGAGCAGACGAACGACAAGCGGGTGGCGCCGTTCATGCTGGCGCTCTCCCTCATCTGCATCGTGATCGTCGTCGTCCTCCTCCTCTCCGGAGCCGAGGGGTCGTACATCGGCCCCTGGTGAGATCGAGCCGTCGAAGGGGCTCGAGGGGCCTGTCGCGCCACTCGAGTCCCTTCGCGACTTGCCTTGAGACTCCCAGTGCGAGACGATCAACGCGGCAGGCGGACGTGAGCCCGTGCGCCGGAGCTGCAGGGAAGGCTCAACCGACGCAGAGGAGGAACCGACATAGCCAGTGAAGAAAGCTCCACGATCGTCGTCGGGTACGACGAGAGCGACGCGGCGAAGCGTGCGCTCGCGCGCGCGGCCATGCTCGCGAAGGCGTTCGGCTCCACCGTCGTCGTCACGAGCGTCGCGCCGGTCGGTGCATCGGGACCACGCGGAGGAGGCGCGGTCGATCCGGTCGACCCGCCCGAGGAGCACGCCGCCGAGCTCCAGCACGCCGCCGACGCCCTCACCGCGGAGGGCGTGACCGTCGAGACGGTGATCGCCGTCGGCGACCCGGCCGAGGCGATCGTGACCCTCGCCGAGCAGCGGTCGGCCGACCTGATCGTCGTCGGCACCCGCGAGCTCGGCTTCATGCAGCGCATGCTCGGTCAGAGCGTCAGCGCCGCCGTCTCCCGGCACGCGCACTGCGACGTCCTGATCGTCCATTAGCGGCGCGGCGAGCCGGTCGTCCGCGCTGCGGTCGCGGACGACCGGCTCGCCGTGCTCGTCGCAGGAGGGCCTGACGGGGTCAGGCTCCGGCTCCGCCGGCGCCAGACCCCACCCCACGCGACGCAACAAGCTCCTGGCCGCTGCCCCAGGCAGCAGGCCACTTCAGGGATCCGCCCCGCGTCCCGCGCAGCGAGACCCGAGGGATACCTGCCGCGTGCGCCCCGCTCTCACGCCCTGGCCGCTGCCCCAGGCAGCAGGCCACTTCAGGGATCTGCCCCGCGTCCCGCGCGCAGGCGGGACCGCGGCGGATACCTGCGGATCGTGGGATCCGCTGACATGCGGAGGTCCCCGATCCTCGCAAGCTAGAAGAGCCCGACAGTCTCCCCGTCGTCGCCGAGGTCGATCGCGAACGCGGCAGGCTGGGCACCGAAGCCAGGCATCTGCAGCATGTCCCCGCAGAGCGGCACGAGCATCCCGGCCCCGGAGTAGACCCGGATGTCCCGGATCGGCACGGTGAACCCCGACGGGCGGTTGCGCTGCGTCGGGTCGTGCGACAGCGAGAGGTGCGTCTTCGCCATGCAGATCGGCAGGTGTGCGAGCCCCTGCTTCTCGTAGCGGGCGATCGAGTCGCGCGCCGCGGGGGCGAGGTCGATCCCGTCCGCCCCGTACACGGTCTTCGCGATCCTCTCGATCTTCGTGGCGATCGGCTCGTCGTCGGCGTAGAGCATCGCGAAGTCGGACGGGGCGTCCGCCGCGGCGACGACCGCCTCGGCAAGCTCGATCGTGCCCTCCCCACCCGCGCCGAATCCGTCGTGGATCGCCGCGCCGAACGCACCGGCCTCGAGCGAGCGCTCCTTGATCAGCTCGAGGAGCTCCGGCTCGTCGTCCGGGCGGGTGTTGATCGCCACGACCGGCTGGATGCCGAAGGCGCGGACGTTCTCGATGTGCTTCGCGAGGTTCGCCATCCCGGTCTCGACCTCGGCGCGCATCTGCGCCATGTCTGCCTTGGTCTTGTAGTCCCCGCCGCCGTGATGGCGCAGCGCGCGGACGGTCGCGACGACGACCACGACGTGCGGCTTCAGGCCGCCGACGCGACAGACGATGTCCATGAACTTCTCCATCCCGAGGTCCGCGGCGAAGCCCGACTCGGTGATGAGGTACTCGCCGAGCTTGAGCCCGACGCGATCGGCGATGATCGAGTTGTTCCCGTGCGCGATGTTCGCGAACGGCCCCGCGTGCATCAGGCACAGCTGCCCCTCGAGCGTCTGCACGAGGTTCGGCTTGATCGCCTCCTTGAGGAGGACGGCCATCGCGCCGGCCGCCTGCACCTGCTCCGCGGTGACGGGCTCACCGCTCGACGTGTAGCCGACGGTGATCGCGCCGAGGCGGCGGCGCAGGTCCTTCACGTCGGTAGCGAGCGCGAGGATCGCCATGACCTCGCTGGCAGCGGTGATGTCGAACCCCGACTCGGCCGGGACGCCGTTCTTCCGGCCGCCGAGGCCCGTGACGATGTTCCGCAGCGAGCGGTCGGTGACGTCGATCGCGCGACGCCACGTGACGGTCTCGATCGCAGGCTCGTGCCCGTGGAAGATGTGCGCGTCCACGAGCGCCGAGAGCAGGTTGTTCGCGGCGGTGATCGCGTGGATGTCGCCGGTGAAGTGGAGGTTGATGTCCTCCATCGGCACGACCTGGGCGTAGCCGCCGCCGGCCGCGCCGCCCTTCACGCCGAACACGGGGCCGAGCGACGGCTCGCGCAGCGCCAGCATCGGGCGGCGGCCGATCTTCGCGAGGCCCTGGGTCAGTGCGACGGACGTGGTCGTCTTGCCCTCGCCGGCCGGGGTCGGGGTGATCGCCGTGACGTTGATGAGCTTCGCGTCGGGGCGGTCTGCGAGGCGGTCGAGGATCGAGAGGTCGACCTTGGCCTTGTACCGGCCGTGGAGCTCGAGCTCCTCGGGAAGGATCCCCACCTCCTCGGCGATCTCGGCGATTGGGCGCAGGGTCGCAGCCTGCGCGATCTCCAGGCTCGAAAGCATGGTCAACCCTTTCGTGAGGTCAGTGGCTCACGGCGGCGGCCGCGAGCTCGGAGACGAGCGTGTCGGTGTAGAAGCGGTCGAGCTTGAAGGGCTCGATCAGCTCCGGGGTCTTGCCGGTGGCGATCAGCTCGGCGAGCGTGACGCCGGTGATCGGGGCCGCCTTGAACCCGTAGGTGCCCCAACCGCAGTCGACGAGGAAGCCGTCGAGCTCGGTGAGGCCCATGATCGGGCTGTAGTCGGGGCTCATGTCGCAGAGCCCCGTCCAGTGTCGGAGGATCCGCGTCGCGTGGAGCTGCGGGAACAGCTCGAGCACGTGGCGGGTCGCGTACTCGATGAACGGGAACGTGCCCTTGTTCGAGTACGTCGGGTACGGCTCGACCTCGGCGCCGATCAGGAACTCGCCCCGGTCGGTCTGGGAGCAGTAGATGTGCATCTGCGCCGAGACGATGATCTTGTCGAGGAACGGCTTCACCGGCTCGGTCACGAAGGCCTGCAGGATGCTCGTGGTGAGCGGGAGCGGCACGCCGGCCATCTTCGCGACCGGGCTCGACCAGCCCGCCGTCGCGCTGAGCACGACCCCGGCCGAGACGTCGCCCTGCGTGGTCTTCACGCCGTGGCAGCGTCCCCCGCGCACGTCGAAGCCCGTGACCTCGACGCCCTGGTGGATCTCGATGCCGGCCCGGCAGACCTGCTTGGCGTAGCCCCACACGACGGCGTCGTGGCGGATGATCCCGCCCGGCGGGTGGTAGAGCGCCCCCTGGATCGGCCACGTCACGTCGTCGCCCACGTGGATCTGCGGGCAGAGCTGCTTGACCTCGTCGCGGTCGATCACGCGGCTGTCGATCCCGAGCAGCTTGTTCACCTCGGCGCGCTCGTTCTGGACGACGAGCGAGCGGTCGGAGTGCGCGAGCGTGAAGTGCCCGTGCTGCGAGAACATCAGGTTGAAGTTGAGATCCTGCGAGAGATGCTCGTAGAGCTTGACGCTCTCCTTGTAGAACGCCGCGCCCTCGGGCGTCCGGTAGTTCGCGCGGATGATCGTCGTGTTGCGACCCGCGGCCCCCGAGCCGATGTAGCTCTTCTCGATGATCGCGATGTCCTTGATCCCGTGGTGCTTCGCGAGGTAGTAGGCCGTCGCCAGGCCGTGCGAGCCGCCGCCGATGATCACGACGTCGTAGTGGCTGCTTGAGCGGCCCCGGCCGGGTGATGATCGGCTTCGGGAAGAAGATCTCCTTCACGCGAGCGCCCCCTTCGGCAGCGCGTCGACGCCGATCGGGCCGCCGCCGAGCGCGGCTGCGCGGTCGACGACGACGTCCCAGAGGTAGTGGCCGAACTCCTGCGCGAACACGATCCAGTACGCGTCGCCCGGCTTGAGGACGTGCGCGTTGATGTGCGCGACCTCCCCGCTCGCGGGGAAGTGATGCAGGTGGGTCAGCCGCCGGACGATCGTGTCGGCCTCCTCGCCGCAGACGGCGATGATGCCGAGCGCACCCGAGAGGTCGAGGGTGAAGCGATCGCCGGCATCCGCCTGGACGGCCGCAGCACCGGCGGCGTCGCTGAACACGAGCGAGCGCCGGTCGGAGATGCGGTACCAGACGATCCCCTCGCCCTGGAGGACGGGGTCGGACGGGCGCACCTCCGTGACGCGGACGTGTGAGAGGTCGGCCACGCCCGCGATCGCGACGCGGTCGGCCTCGCCGGGGATCGCGACGGGGACGAGCCAGCCGTCGCGCTCCTCGAAGGTCGCACCGGCCTCTCGCTGACGTCGATCCATCGACGAGCGGTTGACCGGGTGGAAGCCCTTGGCGTCGGCCGCGCCCGCGGGAGAGAGGAAGCCGAGCGCGCTCACGCCGCCACCCCGTGGGACGATCGGCACGCACTCGGCACAGGACTGCCCTCGACGGTCCGCGGTGTCAGACACCGGACTGACCGGGTTCGGACACGGCCGGAAGGGAGACCTGACGCGGTCGGACACGCCCATCACGCCTTCAGCCTCTCGCCCGCGGGGTCGAAGAACGCGCCCATGTGGACGTCCATCCGCACGTTGCGCCCGTCGATCCGGACGTCGAACTGCCCGCCCTCGACGGCGAGCTCGTGCGGCACGATCGCCAGGCCGATCACCTGGTCGAGCTCCTTGGAGTGCCGCACGCTCGTGATGCGCCCTGCCGAGCGCCCGTCGACGACGACCTGGCCGCCCTCGACCGGGATCTCGCCGCTCGGACTGACGAAGCCGACCAGCATCCACCGGAGGCCGCGGTCGGCGACCTGCTGGGTCGCCCACTTGCCGACCCACTCGAAGTCCTTGTCGTTCTTCACGAGCCAGGGCATCGCCGACTCGTGGAGGTTGGACTCCGAGTCGGTGTCCTGGCTGACGATCACGTGGCCCTTCTCGAGGCGGAGGATGCGCTGCGGCTCGAGCCCGAAGGGCGCGACGCCGAGATCCTCGCCGTGCTCGAGGAGCGCGTCCCAGACGTGCTCGGCGAGCGAGCTCGGGAGGTGGAGCTCGTAGCCGAGCTCGCCGACGAAGCCGATGCGCAGCGCGAGCGTCGGGACGCCGGCGACCGTCACGTGCTTCGCGTCGAGGTACGACGAGCCCCTCGTTCGAGAAGTCGTCGTCGGAGAGGCGCTGCATCAGCTCTCGGGCCTTCGGGCCTGCGACGTTGATCGCGGCGAGCGCACCGGTCAGCTGGGCGAACTGGACGTCCATGAACCAGACCGCGTTCCACCACGTGAACCACTGGTAGACGCCGTCCGCTCCGGTCGAGCTCGTCGTCACGTAGAACGTCTCGTCGTCGAGCCGGCCGACGGTGCCGTCGTCCATGATCCGCCCGGCGTCGCCGGTGAGCACGCCGTACCGGACCCGCCCGACCTTGAGGTCGGAGAAGCGGTTCGGGTAGACGCGGTCGAGGAACGCGCCGGCGTCGGGGCCCGTGACGAGGATCTTCCCGAGCGTGGAGACGTCGATCAGGCCGACGTTCTCGTGGACGTTCTGCGCCTCGTCGCCTGCGTCCGCGGAGTACGAGTGCGGGCGACGCCACGCGCCCGTCCACATCATCTTCCCGCCGAGATCCTTGTGGCGGTGGTGCAGCGAGGTGCGCTTGCCCGGCTCCTGCGGGTAGCCGGCGACGAGCCCCATCGTCACCGGGGTGTACGGCGGCCGCGAGGTGGTCGTCCCGATCGTGTTCTCGTCGACGCCCTTCGTCTTCGCGTAGACGCGGATCGAGTTCGTCGAGCAGAGCCGCCCCTGGCACGGGCCCCATCGTCACGGTCGTGTAGCGCTTCGAGAGCTCGATCGAGTCGAAGCCCTCGTCGATCGCGTACTTGAGGTCCTTCGTCGTCTGGTCCTCGCAGAAGCAGACGAAGCACTTGTCGCCGTGGTGGCCGAGGACGGGCAGCGGCACCGCGGGCTCGCCGACGTCGCCGGCGACGGCGCCGACGGCCTCGACGTTCGCCGGGAGGCTGACGGGGACGAAGATCCCGCGCGCCGGGTCGTACTCGACGCGCGCGCCGGCCTGGGCGAGGAGCTTGTAGTTCGGCTGCGGGCTGCCGCTCATCACGAGCATGTCGCACTTGGTCACCGTGCCGTTGACGGAGACGTCTCGGACGCGGCCCTTGTGGCCGTGCGCCTCGATGTTCGGCGGCTGCCCGTCGCGCAGGTCGAGGACGAGCGGCACCTCGACGCCGGCTGCGCGGAGATCGTCCGCCGCGGCGAGCCCGCGGTCGTCGGCCGTGATCACGACGGCGCGCTCGGCCGGCTTGATCGACCAGTAGTTGACGAGTCGTCGTGCGGCCTCGGGGAGGACGACGCCGATCAGGTCGTTGCCGGGGAAGACGAGCGGCTGCTCGACGACCCCGCTCGCGACGACGACCGTGGTCGCGCGGAACTTGAGCAGGAGGTTGCCGACGGCGACCGGGACGAAGTCGTACTCGAAGAGCCCGATCGCGATCGCGGGGGCGATCACCTCGACGCCGGCAGCCGCGGCGCGCTCGCGGAGCTCGCGCGACGACGGCCGAGGCGCCGGGGTCGGCGAGCGACGAGCCACCGGCCTCGGGGCCCTCGTCGACGACGGTCACGTGCTTGCCCTGGCTCGCGTGCTCGATCGCGGCCGCGAGACCCGCCTGGCCGCCGCCGATCACGAGGACGTCGACGTGGCGGTTCTCGACGTCGACGCGCTAGTCGCGCTCGCCCTTCGGGTCGAGCGGCCCGAGCCCGGCGGCGCAGCGGAGGAACTTCTCGTAGAGCGGCCACGCCTTGCGCGGCCGGATGAAGGTCTTGTAGTAGAAGCCGGGCGGCGTGAACGGGCCGCCGAGCTTGTCGGTGACCTGCATCAGGTCGCGCTCGAGCGAGCCGCGGAAGTTCTGCCCGGCGACGACGGCGCCGTCCGTGGCGGGGGTCGTGCAGACGCGCACGTTCGGGATGCCGTCCACCGTCATCTGGCAGTTGGCGCAGTGCCCGACGCAGCACTGGAGCCCGCGCGGGCGGTGGTACTTGAACGACCGCGAGAAGACGCGCTGGCCCGCGGCGTAGAGCGCGGAGCCGATCGTGTCCCCCTCGAAGGCGCGGAACCGGCTTGCCCGTGGAACGTGAAGGCGATCGGCTGCGAGCGGTCGATCCGCTCGCCGGAACGGGCGTCGAGCCTCATCCCACCGGCTCCTCTGGCACTTCCTGCTTCGCAGGAAGTGCCTCTGGGCGCTCCGGGCGCCACGTGCGCTGCACCTCGTTGGTGTACGTGTGGCGCTCGGCGAGGAACCAGTCCTCGCACGACGCGGCAGAACCACCACTCCCGCTGCACGCCCCACTCGCCCTGGCGGAAGTAGACGTACTCGTTCAGCTCGCGCACGCGTCGGCGTCTGCTTCGGGCGCGTGGTCGACTCGCCCGCGCAGCGCAGCTCGTGGATCTCACGAGGGCCGCAGTTCGGGCAGGTGACGAGGAGCGACATCGGTGATAGTGTCCGTTGCGTCAGGCGCAATAGCGTCTCCACTACCGCGACGCGCAGACTACAACCGTGACAGCCCGACGTCAACCGTCCCAGCGCCGGATCGAGGCCGCGCAGCGCGCGGTCGTGGTGCTCGACGCTCTCGCCGACGGCGGCGAGCTCGGGACGAACGAGATCGCCCGCCGCACGGGGCTTCCCCCGAGCACGGTCTCGCGCCAGCTCGGCACCCTCGCCTCGACCGGTCTGGTCGAGCACGATCCCGACTCCGGCCGCTACCGGCTCGGGATCAGGATCGTCCGGCTGGCGAACGCCGTGCTCGCCCGGCTCGACGTGCGCCGCGTGGCGCGCCCGCACCTGGAGGAGCTCGTGCGCGTCACCGGTGAGACAGCCACGCTGCACGTGCCCGGCGAGGAGGACGCCGTCACCGTCGACTTCGTCCCGAGCGCCCACTACGTCCAGCACGTGACCCAGCTCGGACGGCCGTCGATCGCCCACGCGACCTCGGCCGGCAAGGTGATGCTCGCGTTCACCGACCGCCAGATCCCGGCCGGCCCGCTCCGGGCGTTCACGCCGCGGACGATCACGAGCCGCCCGGCGCTCCACGCCGAGATCGAGCGCGTGCGCCGGCAGGGCTACGCCGAGGCGTTCGAGGAGCGCGAGCCCGGGCTCAACGCCGTGGCGGCGCCGGTCTGGTCGAACGCCGGGGCGGTCGCCGCGATCGTCGCGCTCCAGGGACCGTCCGTCCGGTTCGGGCGGGCGGAGGTGCGCGCGGCCGTCGGCCCGCTGCTCGAGCGCACGCGGGCGATCTCGACCGCGCTCGGCTGGGACGCGCCGGTGCCCGGTCTGCTCGCCAAGTAGCGGCAGAGCGCGCACGGCGTCAGGCCTCCGGCTTGCGCCGGACGCCAGACCCCGGACGCTCGCGACACCGGCCCTGACCGCTGACGTCCCAGGGCCGAGGTCCGGAGCGTCGCGAGCGCGCTCCGTGAGCCAGATGGTCGATCGGTACTGGGGCCGCGCAGCGAAGCCCTGACCCCACGCACGTCCCCACCGGGCCGGCCGTCAGAGTCGCTCGATCCGCGCGTCTACGGCTGACCGAGACGCTGGGCGACGCGCTCCGCGATCTCGTCGAGCAGACCGCGCTGCATCCCGGCGAGCGGGACGCCGGTCATCAGCGACGCCTCGATCGTGAGCGCGACGAGGTCCTCCGGCTCGAGGTTGTGGACGTGGGACTTCCCGCAGGCCCGCGCGAGCGTCTGCGTCTCGAGCGTCAGCACGCGGAGGTAGTTCGCCAGCCTTGCGGCCGCCGAGCACCGGGTCGAAGCGCGCGGCGAGCGTCGTCGTCCTGCGTCGAGATGCCCGACCGGGTCGCAGCCCGGCCTGCCAGTCGTCGTAGAAGCCCGCCGAGCTGCCGATGCTGCGGTAGGCCGCCTCGTAGCTCGGGGCTGTTGTCGCCCATCGCGATGAGCGCGGCCGTGCCGATCGACGACGGCGTCGGCGCCGAGGGCGAGCGCCTTGGCGACGTCGGCGCCGGTGCGGATGCCGCCCGAGACGATCAGCTGCACCTCGCGGTGCATCCCGAGCTCCTGCAGCGCCTGCGACGGCGAGCGGGATCGCGGCCAGCGTCGGGATCCCGACGTGCTCGATGAAGACGTCCTGGGTCGCGGCGGTGCCGCCCTGCATGCCGTCGAGCGACGATCACGTCCGCGCCGGCCTTCACCGCGAGCTGGACGTCGTAGTAGGTCCGCGTCGCGCCGACCTTGACGAAGATCGGCTTCTCCCAGTCGGTGATCTCGCGCAGCTCGCCGATCTTGATCTCGAGGTCGTCCGGGCCCGTCCAGTCCGGGTGGCGGCAGGCGCTGCGCTGGTCGATGCCCTTGGGCAGGTCGCGCATCGCGGCGACGCGGTCGGAGATCTTGTGGCCGAGCAGCATCCCGCCGCCGCCGGGCTTCGCGCCCTGGCCGACGACGACCTCGATCGCGTCCGCCCGGCGCAGGTCGTCGGGGTTCATCCCGTAGCGGGACGGGCAGCAGCTGGTAGACGAGCATCTCCGAGTGCTCCCGCTCCTCGGGCGTCATCCCGCCGTCGCCGGTCGTCGTCGAGGTGCCCATCTCGGTCGCGCCGCGGCCGAGCGCCTCCTTCGCCGGCGCCGAGAGCGCGCCGAAGCTCATCCCGGCGATCGTGATCGGGATCTTCAGGTGCAGCGGCTTGCGCGCGAACCGGGTGCCGAGCATCGACGTCGGTCGCGCAGCGCTCGCGGTAGCCCTCGAGCGGGTAGCGCGAGACGCTCGCCCCGAGGAAGAGCAGGTCGTCGAAGTGCGGGAGCCGCCGCTTCGCGCCGAAGCCGCGGATGTCGTAGATGCCCTCGCGGGCGGCGCGGTGGATCTCCGCGATCACGTTGCGGTCGTAGAGGTACGACTCGCGCAGCCCCGGCTGCCACTGCGCCTGCATGGGTGCTCCTCCGTCGCTCATCAGTACGCGCTCGCGTTGTCGATCGTGAAGGTGTAGAGCTGCCGCGCCGAGCCGTAGCGCCGGAACGAGGCCGGGTCGACGTCGGCGATCCCGGCCCGCTCGAGCAGCCCGCGCACCTGCTCGACGTGCTCGGGGCGCATCTCCTTCTCGATGCAGTCGGCTCCGAGCCCGTGCGACGGCGCCGCGCGACGTACACCCGCGCCTCGTAGATCGAGTCGCCGAGCGCGTCGCCGGCGTCGCCGCAGACGACGAGACAGCCGGTCTGGGCCATGAACGCGCTGAGGTGGCCGACCGAGCCGCGGACGACGATGTCGATGCCCTTCATCGAGATCCCGCAGCGCGCCGACGGCGTCGCCGTGGACGACGAGGAGCCCGCCGCGCCCGGTCGCGCCCGCCGACTGGCTCGCGTTCCCGTCGACCACGACGGTGCCCGACATCATGTTCTCGGCGAGCGCCGGTGCCCGCGTTGCCGCGCACGCGCACGGTCGCGTGCTTGTTCATCCCGGCGCAGTAGTAGCCCGCGTGACCCTCGATCTCGACCTCGAGCGTCGGCGTCGAGACCGCAGGCGATCGCGTGCGCGCCGTTCGGGTTGAGGACCCGCCAGTGGCGCGGGCCGTCGGCGCTGCCGGCGAGGTCGTGCAGCCGCTGGTTGAGCTCGCGCAGCGAGGTCGTCGGCGAGATCGACGACCTCGACCGCCGACGGCGGCGTCGACCGCTCACGCGACCGCCTCCTTCTCCCACGCGTAGACGACGCCCGGCTCGGGCTCCCACATCCGCGCGTCCGCGGCACCGGGGAGCACGGCGATCGCGCGCCACTCGGAGGCCATCGCGACCCAGTCGTCGCGTCTCGGCGAGCACGGCCGGCTTGCACGCGATCGGGTCGCGCAGCACCGCGAACCCGTCGGCCGTGCCGACGAGGAAGGTGTAGAAGCCGTCGAGGTCGTCGAGGCAGCCCTCGAGCGCCTCCTGCAGCGACGCGCCCTCGCGCATGCGCCAGGCGAGGTACCCGGCCGCGACCTCGGTGTCGTTCTCGGTCTGGAACTCGATCCCCTCACGGCGCAGGCTCTGGCGCAGCCGGTTGTGGTTCGAGAGCGACCCGTTGTGGACGAGGCAGAGGTCGAGCCCGGTCGAGAACGGGTGCGAGCCCTCGGTCGTGACGCGGCTCTCCGTCGCCATCCGCGTGTGGCCGAGGCGCGTGCGTGCCGTGGAAGTCGGTGAGGTGGAACTCCTCGCGCGAACGCCGTCGGCAGACCGACCTCCTTGTAGATCTCGATCACGCGGCCCGCGCTCATCACGCGGACGCCGGGGCGGTTCGCCCGGATCCACGCCTCGGCCTCGCCGGCCTCGGCGCCGACCGACACGACCGCGTGGCTCGCCCGGATCTGCGGCTCGTCGCACGCCGCCGAGCGCGTCGCGCAGCTCGTCGGCCAGCTCACCCCAGTGCTCGTGCCGGTCGGGCGAGTAGAGCGTGAGCTTCGACCAGCCCGTCGGGCGCCGGGTCGCGGTAGACCGCGACGCCGGCGCTGTCGGGCCCGCGGTCGGACATCTGCACGAGCATCGCCGAGAGGTGCGCGCCCGAGGCGCTCCTCGATCTCGGGCGTCTTCGCGAACAACCCGACGATCCCACACACAGCTCGGTACGCCCTTCCGTTCGAGGTCGGCGTGGGCACTATCCCCCACCTACGGTGGAGGATAGTGCCAGGGGAAGACCGCCGAATCGGCCGATTTCCCGCTTTTCCCTGGCACGTTGTGGAGGTTTCCTCCACAACGTGCCCACGCTGGGTCTAGAACCGCGTCAGGTACTCCCGCAGCTCCCAGGGTGTCACCTGCTCGTGGAAGCGGAACCACTCGTCGCGCTTGACGCCGACGTAGTAGTCGACGTAGTCCTCGTCCTCGCGCGTCGCGGCCGAGCGCCGCGCGCAGCACGTCGTCCGCGCTCGAGCTCGCCGACCGCGTCGAGCAGGTTCGCCGGCAGCGCGCGCAGGCCGCGCGCCGTGAGCTCCTCGTAGGAGTAGTCGTAGAGGTTCTCGGAGTTCGGCTCCCCCGCGTCGAGGCCCTTGCGCCATCCCGTCGAGACCGGAGGCGAGGATCGCCGCCGCAGCCAGATACGGGTTGCACGAGCCGTCGACCGTGCGGTCCTCGATGCGGCCCGGCCCGGGGATGCGGAGCATCTGGGTGCGGTTGTTGTAGCCGTACGAGATCCAGACGGGCGACCACGTCGCCCCGCTCGAGGTCGTGCCCGGCCTTGAGCCGCTTGTACGAGTTGACCGTGGGCGCGGTGAGGGCGCTGTACGCGCGGGCGTGCGCCTTGAGGCCGCCGACGAAGTGGTAGGCGTCGGCCGAGAGGCCGAGCCCGCGCGGGTCGGCCTCGTCGAGGAAGACGTTCGTCGTCGCCCTTCCAGAGCGACATGTGGAAGTGGCAGCCGTTGCCCGTCAGGTGCGTGAACGGCTTCGGCATGAACGTCGCGATGCTTGCCGTGCTGCTCCGCGAGCGTGTGCACCATGTAGCGGAAGAAGATCGCGCGGTCGCAGCGTCGCGAGCGCCTCGTCGTAGTGGAAGTTCTGCTCGAACTGGCCGTTCGCGTCCTCGTGGTCGTTCGCGTAGTTGCCCCAGCCGAGCTCGTTGCAGTACCTCGAGACCCGCGTCAGGAAGTCGTACTGCCGCGTGAGGCCGGCGATGTCGTAGCAGGGCTTCTCGAGCGTGTCGTACTTGTCGGCGATCTCGATCGAGCCGTCGGCGCCCAGGTGCACGAGGAAGTACTCGAGCTCGACGCCCGATCTTGAACGTGTAGCCCTGCTCGGCCGCCTTCGCGATCACGTTGCGCAGGATCGTGCGCGGGCAGTACGGCCAGGCCTCGCCCTCGACCGTCACGTCGCAGGCGAAGCGAGCGAGGTTCGGCTGCCACGGAACGGGCGTGAAGCTGTCCAGGTCGGGGATGGCGGCGATGTCCGGGTCGCTCGGCACGCTGGCCGATCTCGCCGGCCGCGAAGCCGGCGAAGCCCGCGCCGTCCGCGACGAGGCCGTCGAGCTCGGCGGCCGGGATGAGCTTGGCGCTCGGCCGGCCGTACATGTCGACGAACTGGGCGAAGATGAACTCGATCCCGCGGTCCGCGATCTCCTCGCGGATCGCGTCGAGCTGTCGCTGCGTCCGATCGCCATGTGCTCCTCCTCGTCGGTGGGAGGGGACGGTCATATCATCCCGCGCGCGCGCGTGCGATGGAGGGATCCTCCAGCGTCTACGGCTCGGAGGTGTCAGGTGTCGCCGTGCCGAGCGCCTGGCGCAGATGCACGAGCCGAGCGGCGATCTCGACCATCAGCCAGTCCTCACGACGCAGGTCGAGGCCGGAGACCTCCTGGATGCGCCGCAGCCGCTGGCGCAGCGTGTTCTGGTGCACGTGCAGCGCCTCGGCGGTGGCGCTGATCGAGCCGTGACGCCGGAGGAACTCCTCGAGCGTGGGCAGCAGCGCCGCCGATCGCTGCTCGTCGTACCGGACGAGCCGCTCGATCGCCGCCATCGTCGGGTCGCTCGCAGTCGCGGTCGACCGCGATCCGCGAGCAGGTACTTGTACGCGCCGAGCTCGTCGAACGGGACGACTGCCGGCGTGCGGCTGCAGCACGGCCGAGCCGAGCCGAGCCTGGCGGGCCTCGCTCGAAGCCCTCCGCGAACGACGCCGCCCCGGCGCAGGGGCCCGAGAGCGCCGATCGCGACGGGCTCCGCCGAGAGCCGCGTGAACCGCCCTGACCGAACGCCGTCGACCCGCTCGGGGCCGCCCGGCGGGATCGGCACGAGCGCGCGAACGGAGCTCGTCGTCCTTGCGGTCGAGCAGCGCGCCGGCGAACGCCGCCGTCAGCGTCGCGCTCGAGCTCGTCGTTCGCAGGCGCAGCGGCGAGGACGACGTGGGGCCGGTCGAGATCGCAGCCGAGCCGCGTCGCGCGACCCGTCGAGGTCGCCGCGCACGCGCCCGCCGGCGAGCTCGTCGAAGAACTCCTTGATCAGGTTGCGCTCGGTGAGCCGCTCGATCAGCTGGAGCTTCCGCACCCCGACGGCCGCCTGGCTCGCGACCGCTCGGGCGAGGTCGATCGCAGCCGTGTCGCGGGCGACGAGGAGGCCGACGAGCTCGTCGCCCGCGACGAGCGGCACGGCGAGCCTCGTCGCCCTGCCCCCGCGGGCGAGCTCGGGGCCGAGCTCGGCGAGACCGAGCGTGGTGCGGGCCTCGCTCGCCGACGGATCCGAGGCCTGCAGCTCGAGCTCCTCTGTGCCTGCCTTCGAGCAGGTACACGTGGCACGCGCTCGCCCCGAGGAGCTCGCGAGCGCGACGGGCGACGACCGGGAGGAGCGTCTCGAGGGTGGGTCGCCTGTGCGATCTCCTCGGCGAGCTGCCGTCAGGCGCTCGAGCTCTGCCACCCTGCGCCTGGTCTCCTCGTAGAGCCGGGCGTTCTCGATCGCTCCTGCCACGAGCCTTGCGACCGTGACGAGGAACGCGACCTCATCGTCCGTGAACTCGCGCGGGGCCTCGGTGTGCGCCGTGATCGCCCCGATCTCCGCGCCGGCCCGTGAGAGCACGGGCACGGCCAGCGAGCGACTGGAAGCGGTCCTCCTCGAACTCGGGCACCTCCTTCGTCCGCGGGTCCTCGAGCGCGCGCTCGCGGATGAACGCCGGCTCACGGTGCTCGAGCGACCACCACGCGAGGCTCTCGCCGCGGCCGAACGCGACGGAGCCGACGAGGTGCGCGTACGGCTCGCCCGCGGCGCGCAGGACGAGCCGCTCGCCGCGTCTCGTCGACGAGGTAGACGAAGCACGCGCGGACGGCGCTCGCGTCCGAGAGCAGCTCGCACGACGGCGGCCAGCACGTCGTCGAGCTCGAGCGACGAGCCGACCGTCGAGATGATCCGGCGAGAGGACGTGGTCTTCGCGATTCCGCGGCGGGTCATCGCCGCGAGAGCGTAGGCGCCTACGCGCCCGCGTCCACCGGGCGACTCGAAGCGCGGCGAGGCGCCGCAGCGCGACGAGGCCGCGCCGGCCACCACGAGCGCGCGAGCCGAGGAGGCCACGACGCCACGCCAGCCGTCGACTCCCAGGCGAGGCCCGGGACGTAGGCGCCGACCGCGCCGGTCGCGTAGTAGATGCTGAAGTAGAACGCGCTCGCCGCGCCGCGGTCGGTGCGCGCGACGTCCCCCACGCCGAGCTGGGCCGCGGTGTAGCCCGCGAACATGCCGCCCGCGACGAGCGCGAGCCCGACGACGAGCACCGGCAGTCGCTCGGCGGTGGTGACGAGCACCGCCGTACCGCGGAGAGCACGAGCGCCGTCCGCGAGCCGCCGCCAGCCGACCCGCTCCGCGATCCGTCCGAAGATCGGCCCGAGGAACCCGATCGCCAGCAGCAGGAAGACGAGACCGGCGGTCGGAGACCGGAGAGGTCGAACGGCTGCGCCTCGAGCCGGTAGGGCACGTACGTGAACGTCCCGACGTAGACGAAGAACAGCGCGCAGCCCGACCACCGTCACGGCCACGAGGCGGGAGCGTCACGATCCGCCGCAGCGGCCCGGTGCTGCGGGCCGGTCGGCGCTGCGGACGAGGGCAGGCCGCGCATCGCGAGCTCGCCGCGAGCGCCGGCAGCACGGTGAGGATCGCGGTCGCGCCACCGCCAGCCCGACGCGCCGGTGACGAGCGCCACGCCCGACCCGCCCGACCAGCCCGCCGAGCACGAGCGTCGACGACGTACCACCCCATCGCCCGCGCTCCGATCCGCGGCACGAGCACCTCGACGACGTACGGCGCACCGACGACGAGCAGGCCCGGCATGCAGCGCGCCTTGCAGGATCGCGTGCGCCGAGGAGCACCTCGAAGGTCGGCGCGAGCGCGACGAGCAGCGTCGGCACGACGAGCAGCAGGCTCGCCAGGCGCATGGACCGTGGGCGTCCGATCCGGTCGGAGAGCGGGCCCCACATCCACGCAGCAGAGCCCGAGCGCGAGCACGAGCGCGGAGACGGTCAGCCCGGCGCGTGCGACGGCGACACGTCGAAGTCTCGCGAGATCTCGGGCAGGATCGCCTGCGTCGAGTACATCGACGCGAACATCCCGAACGCGCCGAGCAGGAACCCGACGACGGCGACGCGTCGCTGGGCGCGGCTCGGCCGGGCGGGGGGCGCCGGGTCGCTGAGGGCCGCGCGGTCAGTGGCGGGCGACGGACGCCGCGGTGCCGCTCGTGCGCGCCCGTCTCGAGGATCTCGCCGATCTGGTCGATGCGCGAAGCGGAGCTCGTCGTCGGTCGTGAAGTAGTGCGGGCCGAGCCGGATGCCGGCGTCGGGCGGAAGTCGCAGAGGATCTCGCGCTCGGTCAGCTCCCGTGGACGGCCGGGGAAGTCGCGGCACGTGGACCGTGACGGTGCCGCCGCGCCGTGGCGGCGTCGCGCGGGCTGCGCACCTCGAACCCCGCCGCGTCGGCGAGATCGATCAGCAGCTGGGTCTGCCGCAGCGAGTTCGTCGCGGATCCGGTCGACGCCGATCTCCTCGATCAGGTCGTAGCCCGCGGTCGCGGCGAAGTGCGCCGGGACGTTCGGGGTGCCGGTGAGGAAGCGGGCGGCCCCGCTCGCGTAGCGCATCTCCTCCTCGAAGCCGAACGGCGGCTCGTGGGCCTGCCAGCCGGTGAAGGTCGGCTCGAGCCGCTCGGCGAGGTCGGGGCGGACGTAGAGCCAGCCGTTCCCCGGGCCGCCGCACAGCCACTTGACCGAGCCGCCGACCGCGAAGTCGACGCCGAGCGCGGTCGACGTCGAGCGGGCACGATCCCGGCCGACTGGTAGCAGTCGAGGATCACGTGGGCGCCGACCTCGTGCGCGCGCCGGACGATCGGCTCGACGTCCTGGATCTCGGCCGGTCTTGAAGAGCACGTGGCTGATCGGGACGAGCAGCGTGCGCTCGTCGATCGCGTCGACGATCGCCTCGCTCGTCCTCGCACACGACGACCTCGAGCCCGGGCTGGGCCTGGTAGAGGTAGCGCACCGACGGGAAGTTGCCGCGCTCGTAGACGACGCGGTTGCGCGTCGGGTCGATCGGGAGGAAGCAGCTGAGGACGACGGCCTCCGCGACGGCGACGTTCTGGTGCATCACCGTCGAGCCCGGCCGGCGCGCCGACGATCCTGCCGACCTGGTCGCCGACGAGCATCGGCATCTCCCACCAGCCTTCGCCCCACGCGCGGATCCCGCGCTCCCGCCACATCCGCGGCGTACTCGGCGAGCCGGTCCTCGGCCCCGCGCGGCATCGCCGCGAGCGAATGGTTGATCAGGTACGTCGAGTGCTCGAGGATCGGGAACTCGGAGCGATAGTCGAGGAGCTCGCGCATCCGGGCAGCGTACTCGTGCCGGTTCGGGTGAGCGCCGGCGTGGCGATGAGGCGACGCCGAAGCCACGGCCCCTCCCGCTCGTGACCTTACGGCCGTGGCGTCAGCCTCGCCCCTCCCACCCGGAGCAGCGCCTCGACGCAGGCCTGCCGCCTGAACGGGTCGTCAAGCTCCACGCCGTCGAGGAAGTCGAGCGCCGTGCCCGGGTGTGGGCGCCCAAGTGCCGTCCAGCCCGCCTCGTCACCGCAGTTCGGGTCGGCGCCGTGGTCGAGCAGTCGGCGCAGCGCCTCGACGGCGAGGGTCTCGCATGGGGCGAACACGATCGGGTACTCGCCGTGCCGCGCCGCGTTGACATCGGCGCCGCGCTCGACCAGGAGCTCCAGCATCGGGACGCGCTCGTCGTCGAGGGCGGCGCGCATGAGCGGTGCGTCGCCACCCTGGTGGACGTCGGATCCGTTCGCGATCATCCACTCCACGAGCTCGAGCCGGGCGGTGGTCGGTGCGCGGCGGGGCACGCGACACTCCGCCGCCCACGTCAGCGGGCCGTCACCCGCGTAGCCGAGCGGCGCCTCGTGCAGAGCCGGGTTCCGCTGCATGAGCAGGCGTACCCGGTCGACGTCGTCCTCGTCGATCGCGGCCCTGAGCCCCGCGATGTCGTCGATCACGACCGAGCTCCCCGCCCGCTCCAGCCGATCCTCGACCGAAGCGGTCGCGCCATCACTCGACGGTAACAGCGACCGCCGAAGCGGACATGGACGCGAGCATGCGGTGTCTGACACCGACTGCCGACGTGCGCCGGTGGGCACCGACCCGTTCTCGCTGCAAACGAGCGATGCGCCGCGCGTCGCGCCGACCGATCGGGCACGTCCGGATGAGGCATGATCGGACGGCGGAGAGGACGAGAGCCCGCCTGGACAGGTGAGAGCGACGCGACCGACGATCGAGCACGGTGAAGGGGCGGCGCCATGAGGGCGATGGTGCTCGACGCCCCGGGAGTCCCGCTGCGCGCGAGTGACCTGCCCGAGCCCGTCCCGCGGCAGGGCCAGGCGCTGCTTCGAGTCCTCGCCTGCGGGATCTGCCGGACCGACCTCCATGTCGTCGACGGCGAGCTCGAGCATCCGAAGCTCCCGCTCGTCCCTGGGCACCAGGTGGTGGGCGAGGTGCTGAGCTCCGCCGGACGCTTCGTGCCGGGCGCCCGGGTCGGAGTGCCGTGGCTCGGGTCGACCTGCGACACCTGCGCCTTCTGCACGGGCGGCGCCGAGAACCTGTGCGACGCTGCGAGGTTCACAGGCTACGACCTCGACGGCGGCTATGCCGAGCTGTGCGTGGCGGACGAGCGCTTCTGCTTCACGATCCCCGACGGCTACCCCGATCTCCAGGCCGCCCCGCTCCTGTGCGCAGGGCTGATCGGGTACCGGGCGCTCCGGATGACCGGCGATGCGCGACGGCTGGGGCTCGTCGGGTTCGGCGCCGCCGCGCACATCGTCTGCCAGGTCGCGGTGCACGAAGGTCGGGACGTCGTCGCCTTGACGCGGCCGGGGGACACGGCCGCGCAGGAGTTCGCGCAGACGCTGGGCGCGTCGTGGGCCGGCGGCACCGACGAGGAGATCCCGGAGCTCGACGCCGCGATCGTGTTCGCGCCGAGCGGCGAGCTCGTCCCCCGCTCGCTCGAGCTCGTGCGAAAGGGCGGCGTCGTGGTCTGCGCGGGGATCCACATGAGCGACATCCCCTCGTTCCCCTACGCGCTCCTCTGGGGAGAGCGCGTCGTCCGGTCGGTCGCCAACCTGACGCGCAGAGACGGAGAGGAGTTCCTGGCGCTCGCGCCCCGGGTGGGAGTGCGCACCGAGGTCGAGGCGATCCCGCTCGAGCAGGCGAACGAGGCGCTCGCACGGCTGCGCTCCGGCGACGTTCGTGGAGCCCTGGTGCTCGAGCCGTGAGCGGGCCCTTCGTCGATCCGGACCGGCCGGAGAACGCGCGCGTGCTCGCCTACCTCCGCGCGCGGGCCGAGGTCCCGTGGGGGCTGGTCGTGCCGCCCTGCGCCATCGCCGACCCCGACCTCCAGCTCGGGAGCCATCCCGACGTCGTCGAGCGCGTCTGGGGCCAGCTCGGGGCGATGCTCGACCCCGACGCGCGCTGCGTCGTCCTCGGCTGTCCCTCGCTGGCCGATCCGGCGAGCGGCGTCGTCGTCGGTCTGGCCTTGGGAACCACGTACGCGCTCCGCCTGGTCGAGCCGGACCTGGAGGAGGGCCTTGCCGCGGGACTCGAGCGCACCCACGCGTACAACCCGCCGCTCGCGGCGCTCGACGCAGCGACGGCCCTCGGGCGCGACTGGCTGTTCGGGGCGTACGACGCGCGCGAGCCGCGGTGGGTTGCCGCCTCGGTGACGGCCGCGCGGTCGCGACGCCCGGTCAGCTGAGCCGCTTGAGCAGCCCGAGCGCCTGCTGATCCCATGGCACCCGGTGGGTGATCCCGGCCGAGCGCATCTCGGCGAGATGGGCGAGGTACCAGTCGTACGTCGCGCAGAGCGTCTCGGCGTTGGAGAGCCGCGGCTCCCACCCGAGCGACTCCCGTGCGAGCTCGATCGAGACGAACGAGTCCCTGTGCGCCGTCCGGTAGTGCCACTCCGCGAGCGGGGAGAGATGGGCGAGCTCGAGACCGCGCAGCGCGATCTCCGCCGGCCTCGCCGGCACCGGCAGCAGCCGCGAGCCCGAGCCCGCGTGGTCGATCAGCGCCTGGAGGTCGTCTCGCACGGTGCCGAACTCGCCGGCGCCGACGTTCAGCGCCTGCCCGGCCACCGGCGCCTCGAACGACCTCACGACTGCGTCGACGAGATCCTCGACGGCGAGCAGCTGGTAGCGGTTCTCGCCTGACCCGAGGATCGGGATGCGACGGCCCTCACGGATCCAGTCGAAGAGGATCTCGAAGACCCCGAGCCGCTCCGGCCCGACGAACGTCTTCGGGCGGATCACGACGGTCTCGAGCCCACGCCGGCCGAAGGCCGCACACAGCCGCTCCGCGTCGATCTTCGACTCGCCGTACGCGCCGACGCCGACGAGAGGATCGCCCTCGTGGATCGGGTGTCGCTCCGGAACGCCGTAGACGGCGGTCGACGAGATCAGCACCACGCGTCGGACGCCCGCCTCGAGCGCCGCAGCGAGCGTCACGGCGGTGCCCTCGACGTTCACCGAGCGGATCGCCCGCCGCGACTCCTGGATCGGGAGCGCCGCGGCCGCGTGGACGAGGACGTCGACGTCCGCGACGAGGCGCCCGACGTCGCTCTCCACGCGGACGTCGCCATGGAGCTCCTCGACCTCGCGCTCGAGCACGGCGTCGTCGAGCGGCGCGACGTCGAGCGTCCGCACCTCCGCGCCGTCGGCGAGCAGGCGTCGGGCGAGGTGGAGGCCGAGGAAGCCGGCGCCGCCGGTGATCGCCACGCGCACGGCCCGAGGGTAACGAAATGTTCATGTCCTCCCCCTTGCCTCCCGTCACCCGGGTGTGCAGCATGACGCGATGCGCGCACGAGCGACCGTCCTCGCCCTCGTCGTCGCCCTTGCCGGGCTCACGGCCGTCGTCGCCGTCGGTCAGACAGCCGCGAACGGCCTGCCCCGGTACACCAACGGCTACACGAAGTGGAAGCGGTTGAACGCGAAGCCGATCACCACGCCCGGCGCCCACAACGGCGTCAAGAACGTCTACGCGTCGAAGCCCCGAGGCGCGAACCGGCGCTTCCCCAACGGGACGGTGATCGTGAAGTCGATCGCGGAGCCCGGAGCGAAGGGCCTCCCGTTCCAGGTCGCCGCCATGCGGAAGGTCGCCGGCAAGTGGCAGTGGATCGAGTACCAGCGCGACGGCTCGAGCTACGCCGTGCTGGCTCAGGGCTCGCTCTGCTCGAGCTGTCACATGCAGGCGAAGGCGAACGACTGGGTGTTCACGAAGCGGTAGCTGCGCCCGGCGCGAAGCGCTGGCGGAACGTGAAGGCGAACGCCGTCGGCCCGTGCCGGCGGAGATGCGCGAGCCGCTCGGCCGCGTCCTCGACGCTCGGCAGCGTGTCGTCGGGCGATCCACCAGAGCGCGGTGTCGGCCTCGGCGTGACGCTCGAACCAGGCGCGCCTGCCGCGCAGCACGGCACGGTGCGCCGGGTCGCCGAAGGTGAAGGCCTCGAGCGCCTCGATGGACTCCCACACGGACAGGTTGACGATCACGTTCGGATCCGGGAACGCACGGATCGACGTGGCGTCGCCGCCTTCGCCCTGCAGCCGCCAGACGAACCCCGGCGCGGCGTCCGCCCTCGCGTTGACCGGCTCCAGCGCCTCGACGAACGGGGCGAGCCGCGGGTCGTCGAGCGGGGCGAGCAGACGCGAGACGTTGACCTGCGCGAGCCGGTGCCCGCTCACAGCCCGTAGGCCTCCAGCAGGCGGAGCCAGAGCTCCGACCGCGTCGGGAAGGACGGAACGGCGTGCCAGAGCGTGGTCAGCGGCACCTCTCCGGCCACGGCGATGGTCGCGGCATGGATCGCCTCCGCGACCTCCGGACCGGTGATCGTCGCGCCGACGAGCACGCCGCGATCCTCGTCGACGACGATCCTGGCGGTGCCTGCCGCGCCGCGCCCGACGAAGGAGCCCCCGGCGTTGCCGCCGGTCGCGACGTCGACCGCCCGCACCCGGAGCCCGCGCTGCTCCGCGGCGGCGAGCGTCAGCCCGACGGCGCCGACCTGGGGATCGGTGAAGACGACGCGGGGAGACGCGATGCCGTCCACGCGCAGCTGCACGTCGTGCCCGAGGATGCGGTCCGCGCAGAGCCTCCCCTGGTACTTGCCCATGTGCGTGAGCAGCGCGCGCCCGTTGACGTCGCCGACCGCGTAGAGCCAGTCGTGGCCCGCGACCCGGAGGTCGTCACCCACCTCGAGCGGGCCTCCCTCGGCGTCCAACCCGACGCTCTCGAGCCCGATGTCCGCCGTCCCGGGCGTTCGCCCGAGCGCAGCCAGCACCTCGTCAGCCTCGAGGAGGCGTCCGTCGGAGAGGGTCAGCGTCACCGTCGCACCACGCTCGACCGTGGCGACGCTCGTGTCGAGCATCACCACGACGCCCGCCTCCCGGAGCGATGCCCCGACCTGCTCGCCGGCGAAGGGCTCCTCGCGCTCGAGCAGACGCGAGCCCCGGTGGACGATCGTCACCTGCGACCCGAGTGCGGCCCAGGCCTGCGCCATCTCGACGCCCACGACGCCGCCGCCCAGCACGATCAGCCGACCCGGCGGCTCTTCCGCGGTCGCCGCCTCGACGTTCGTCCACGGCCGCGACTCGCGCAGACCGGTGATCGGCGGGATGGCCGGTCTGCTCCCCGTCGCGACGACCACCGCCAGCCGGGCCTCGAGCTCACGCTCGCCGACGGCGACGACGCGCTCGCGGACGATCCGCCCGCGGCCGCGGATCAGGGTGACGCCACGCTGCTCGAGCCACGGCACCTGGCCGGCGTCGTCCAGCCCGGCGATCACCTCGTCACGACGCGCGAGGACCGCAGCGACGTCGAGCGGTCCGGTCGGGACGCCGGGGACGCGGGCCGCCTCGGCGGCGAGCTCGACGGGACGGAGCAGCGCCTTGGACGGCATGCAGGCGTAGAACGAGCACGAGCCGCCGACGAGGTGCTCCTCGACGATCGCGACCGACACGCCGCGCTCCGCCAGCCGTCCGGCGGTCACCTCACCCGCTGCGCCCGCACCGACCACCACCACGTCGAACGTCTCCACTGCTCCGCCTCCCAGGTCGTCGTCCGTCGTCGCCCGAAGCCAGCTACCGCGAGAGCACCCCGTTCGGGTCGACCTTCACCGCCCGCTTCTTGCCGAAGTCCTCCTTCGACAGCGTGCGCACGACGCCGTGCGCCGTCTCGGCCGGGTCGAGTGCGGGAACGCCCGGCCCGACGAGCCGCGTCGGCACCAGGGTTCCCGTCTCGAAGGTCCCGTCGCCGCGGAGCGTCACCCGAAGTATCCCGCTGGTCGAGAGCGGCCCGCCGAGCGCGAAGACGCGGTAGCCGCCGAAGTTGCCGAGCGAGTAGGCGATCAGGCGGCCGCGATACCACTCCATCCCGCGCAGCACGTGCGGGCCGTGGCCGATCACGAGATCGGCTCCGGCGTCGACGACCGCGCGCGAGAAGCGGACGACGTCGCCGCGGTTCTCGCCGAGGTAGACCTCGGTGCCGGGGCGGACGTGCTGCTGGTCCGAGCCCTCCGCACCGGCGTGCATCGTGACGATCACGATGTCGGCCAGCTTCGCGGCCTTCGCGACGAGGCGCTTGGCGGCGGGGATGTCGGTGAGCGAGGCAGCCCACGGATAGGGCGCGAAGCCGACGACGGCGACCTCGACCCCGTCCACGTTCTGGAGCGCGATCTGCCCGGGCCGCCCGGTGTGCGCCAGCCCGGCGCGATCGAGCGCTGCGATCGTCTGTCGCATGCCGCTCGGCCCGAAGTCGTACGCGTGGTTGTTCGCCATGTTCATCACGGTGAAGCCCGCCCGGGAGAGCCACCGCGTGTAGGACGGCGGTGTCTGGAACGCGTAGCAGTTGGTGCTGGAGGGACCGCACTTCGACCCCCCGCCGGTCGAGAGCGTTCCCTCGAGGTTGCCGATCACCACGTCGCCCGCAAGATCGGCCTGCACGTCGGAGAAGAAGGAGCGACCACCGTCGGGCGGGAGGTTCGGCGTCGAGCCCATCACGATGTCGCCCGTCGCCGCGACCGTGACGAGCGCGGTCGGCGCCTGCCGTTTCGGGACGACCACGGCGCGCGTCTTCTTCGGCGGTACGCCCTCGGACGGAGCGCCTGTGGCCGGCGCAGCCGCAAGGGCCGCCGCAGGGCGCGGGGCGCCGTCGACGAGCAGGCCGACGCCGACGACGACGAGCGCCACGAGGGCGCCCGCGCGCACGATCAGCGCGACGGTCCTCACGACAGCAACCCTCTAGTTGCGGTTGCCGAGGAAGATCAGCGCGTAGTAGGCGAGCTGCGTGAGCGCGGCGAGCGCAGCGGCGACGTAGGTCATCGCAGCCGCGCTGAGCACCTTCTTCGCGCCCGCCGCCTCGCTCGACGAGACGAGGCCGGTGCCGCGGAGCTGCTCCATCGCCCGCTTCGACGCGTCGAACTCGACCGGCAGCGTCACGAGCTGGAAGAGCACGACGACCGCGAACAGCACGAGCGCGAGCTGCACCATCCCGAGCGCCTGCGTGAACGCGCCGATCAGGAGGATGAAGAGCCACGCGCTCGAGGCGAAGGCGACCGCCGGGTACATCGCAGAGCGCACCTTGAACATGCTGTAGCCCTTCTCGTGCTGGATCGCGTGCCCGACCTCGTGGGCCGCGATCGCGATCGAGGCGACCGCGCTCCCGTTGTAGACGGGATCGGAGAGGTGAACGGACTTCTTGCGCGGGTCGTAGTGATCGGAGAGAGGCCCGCCCGGGGCGGTCGTGACCGGCACGCCGTCGAGGCCGTTGCGGTCGAGGATCGTGCGCGCGACCTGGGCGCCCGTCATGCCGCTCGCCGCTGCGACCTCCATCTGCTGCGCGACGGTCTTCTTGAGCCGGTGCTGGATCCACAGGCCGAGGACCATCGGCGGGATCAGGAAGACGAAGTAGAGACCGAGTCCGCTCATGCGCCGAAGGGTACCAACGGGGCTCGAGTCCACGCCGCCCGGCACGCCGGCCTCATCGGCCCTTGACGGTCGGCCCACGTGCGGGCTTCCCGCACGCCGGCTCGGGTGGCGCCACGATGCACGGGATGCAGGCCATCGCGCATCATCCGGGGGTGGAGACGATGCGCGCGGTTCGCAAGCTCGACCGAGAGCCGGGGCTCGTCCTCGACGAGGTGCCCGTGCCGACTCCCGGGGAAGGCGAGGTGCTGGTGCGGGTCGAGGCGGCGAGCGTCTGCGGCACCGATCTGCACATCCATCGCTACGACGCGTGGGCGGCGGGCCGCGTCACGCCGCCGCTGACGCTCGGGCACGAGCTCTGCGGCACCGTCGTCGCGCTGGGCCGCGGCGTCACCGGCGTCGAGGAGGGCGCCTACGTGTCGGCGGAGAGCCACGTCACGTGCGGACGCTGCTTCCACTGCCGAACCGGGCACGCGCACATGTGCGAGAGCACGCGGATCCTCGGCGTCGACCGGGACGGGGGGTTCGCCGACTACGTCGCGATCCCCGCGTCGGTGGTGTGGCTCAACGATCGCGCCAAGCTCCCGCCGGAGATCGCGTGCCTGCAGGAGCCCTTCGGCAACGCCGTCTTCGCGACCAGCACGCAGGAGCTCGCCGGCCGCACCGTCGCGGTGCTCGGCTGCGGTCCGGTCGGGCTGTTCACGGTCGCGATCGCCCGCGCGTTCGGCGCGGGGCGTCTGCTCGCGAGCGACCACGTCCCCTTCCGCATCGAGCTCGCGGAGCGACTCGGAGCGGACGCCGTGGCGAACGTCGACGAGATCGGCGACACGGCCGGCTGGTTCCACGAGCGCAACGAGGGCGAGGGCCTGGACGTCGTCCTGGAGATGTCGGGTGCGCTCGGCGCCGTGCACGACGCGTTCGAGATCGTGCGGCACGGCGGACATGTCGTGCTCTTCGGGATCCCGTCCGAGCCGGTCGAGATCGACATCGCGCGGTCGCTGATCTTCAAGAACCTCACTGTCACGGCCGTCAACGGCCGCCGGATCTGGGAGACCTGGTATACGACGCGTTGGCTGCTCGAGCACGGCGTGATCGATCTCCGCCCGTTGCTGACCACCCAGCTCCCGCTCGAGGACTTCGACGAGGCGTTCGCGCTCCTCGAGTCGGGCGAGGCGTGCAAGATCGTCCTCCGCCCGGACGGGCCGGCATGAACGAGCGTCTCCGCGTGGACGCCGCGGCCGAGCTCGAAGCGCTCCGCACGACACGGACGCTGAAGCGCTTCAACACGCTGCTCTCCCCGCAAGGCCCCGTCGTCGAGATGGAGGGCCGCGGCGAGGTCGTCGTGCTCTCGTCGAACGACTACCTCGGCCTGGCCGGTCACCCCGACGTCGTCCGGGCCGGGATCGAAGGGCTAGAGCGCTACGGCGCGGGCACGGCGTCGGTGCGCTTCATCTGCGGCACGTTCGCCCCGCACCACGCGCTCGAGCGGGCGCTCGCCGAGCTCTCCGGCACCGAGGCTGCTCTGACCTACGTGTCCTGCTGGAACGCCAACGAGGCGCTCATCCCCTCGCTCACCGACGAGCGGACGGTGATCCTCTCGGATGCGCTCAACCACGCGAGCATCGTCGACGCGATCCGGCTCTCGCGCCCCGCGGCGAAGGTCATCTATCCGCACGCCGACGTGGGCGCGCTGCGGGAAGGGCTCATGGCCGCGCCGGCGGACGCGCGCAAGCTGATCGTCACCGACGGCGTCTTCTCGATGGAGGGCGACGTGGCGCCACTGCCCGACATCGTCGAGCTCGCGCGCGCCCATGACGCGATCGTGGTCGTGGACGACTCGCACGCGGTCGGCGTCCTCGGCGAGACGGGTCGCGGCACGGCCGAGCACTTCGGCCTGCTCGGGGAGATCGACGTGGTCACGGGCACGCTCGGGAAGGCGCTCGGCGGCGCCGCGGGTGGCTACGTGGCGTCCTCCCAGGCGGTGTGCGAGCTGCTCGCCCAGCGCTCTCGCCCGCAGCTCTTCTCGAACGCCCTGCCGCCGACGGTCGCGTGCAGCGCGCGACGGGCGATCGAGCTCATGCTCGGCGACCCGACGCTGCTCGCACGCCAGCGGGCGAACGTCGCTCGCTTCCGGGCGGCGCTGACGGACACGGGCTGGTCCCCGCTGCCCGGTGACGCCGCGATCGTCCCCGTGATCGTCGGCGAGACCGCCGAGGCGATCCGGCTCTCGGAGCGACTCCTCGACGAGGGCGTCTTCGTCACCGGCTTCGGGTTCCCCGTCGTGCCCGAGGGCACCGCCCGGATCCGCGTGCAGATCTCCGCCGCTCACGAGCCGGAGCATCTCGAGCGGGCGCTCGCCGCGTTCGGGCGGGTGCGGGAGCGGTGAGATGCGGTTGGTCGCGCTCACGCTCGGCGTTGGGCTGAGCATCGGACTGCTCTCCGGTCCCGCGCCCGCAGCGCAGCGCCCGGACGCGCTGCGCCTCCTCACGCGCCACGCCCCGGTTCTCGTGCTGCATCCGGACGATCCCTTCGCGCCCGTGCCGGTCGACGGATTCCTGGCCGACAGCGACGTGACCGGCAAGACGGCCGACGGCACCTGGGCACCGCAGCCGGGACCTCCGCCGGCGGGCGGGGCCGAGCTCCGCCTCGACCAGCGGTCGTGCCGGGCGGCGGACGGCCCCGCGTCGCGGAGCTGCTACGCAGCCTCCCAGGCAGCCCACCCCTCTCCCCCGACGACATACGGGGCCGCGTTCCGCGGCGCGTCCGGGACGGCCCTCCAGTACTGGCTCTTCTATCCCTACGACGTCTGGGCGCAGATCGGAGCGAAGGGTGAGGTGTGGCGCGCGCACGAGGGCGACTGGGAGGTGGTGACGGTGCTCCTCGACACCCGCGAGCGCCCCGTGCTGCTCGGGCTCTCCCGGCACTGCGGCGGCGTGCGACGCGCCTGGTCGCGGGTCACGAGGAGCGGGAGCCACCCGCTCGTCTACGTCGCGCTCGGCTCGCACGCAAACCAGCTCCGCGCAGGCCCGATGCGCCAGCAGCCCGGGTGCTGGCCCGACGTCGCCCGACCCGTCCTCCAGGCGCTCGGGATCGTCCCACAGGACGTCGCCGCGCCAGGTCGACGGGTCCGTCCCGCGGTCGTCACGGTGACGTCGACGCGTCCCTCGTGGATGCAGTTCGAGGGGCGCTGGGGCGAGGCACAATACGCCGGCTTTCCCGGTGTCGACCCACTCGCCTTCGGCGCCGGCCCCGAGGGGCCGGCCTTCCACACGATCTGGCGGCGCCCGTTCGCCGAGCCGCTGACCTGGCCTTCCGGCTGATCACTCGAACCCAAGGAGACCGCGATGACGAAGGACTCGTCCCTACGGAGACTGCGGCACATCGCCGGTGCGACCTGCGTCGCGGCGGCGTTGATCGTCCTGCCGGCATGCGGAGGGTCGTCAGCGGACGCCGAGGCGCCCACCGCCCCGGACGTCACCATCGCGACCGGGTCCGGCGCCGTCCAGCAGGTGTCGCCCGGCGACGCGTCCGCGCTCATCGCCGAGCCCGGAGTGAAGCTGCTCGACGTCCGGACGCCGGAGGAGTACGCCGAGGGCCACATCGCGGGCGCGCAGCTGCTCGACTGGAACGCGCCGGGCTTCGCCGCAGGGCTCGCGGGCCTCGACGAGAACGCGACGTGGGTCGTGTACTGCCGCTCGGGCAACCGCAGCGGCCAGGCGACGGCGCTCATGGCGCAGGAGGGATTCACAGACGTGAACGACGTCGCTGGCGGCATCGTCGCGTGGGAGGCAGCGGGCCTGCCCGTGCAGACGGGCTCCTGAGCCCGGTGGCCGAGTGCCGGGGCTCCGCGCTGCGCGGAGCCCCGGCATGGATGCTCAGACGCCGTGGTTCGGGCGGAGCCGGCGCTCTGGGTCGACCGCGTCGCGAATCGACGTCAGTCGCTGAAGGACGTCGGCGGGGAAGAACGCCCCTGCCGCGGTCGGCCGGTCGGTCAGGTTGAGGAACGAGCCTCCCGACGACCACGGGGCGAGCCTCCACGCGAGGTCGTCGACGGCCGAGTCGATCGCATCCGCGGTCACGGGGCCCAGTGGGGCGCCGACGGCGTACAGGACGTAGGGGGCGTCGAGGTGCGAGAGCGCTCCACCTCTGGGATCCGGGCGACCGAGCGCGCCCTGGAGGTGCCTGACCTCGACGGAGAGCAGTGGCGATGTCCCGTCCATCCCCGCCGCAGCGACCAGGGACTCGGCGGCGTCGAGGTCGAACGAGTCGAGCAGCCAGCCGTTGCCGACACCCGGCACGGGATGCGGCGGGTCCTGGTGGAGCTGGGCGAGCTTCGCAGCAGGGATCGTCGCGAACGTGTCGATCTCGGGCTCGAGCTCGAGCAGCGGCTGCAGGAGCGCCCGCCCTTCGCCCTCCGAGCCGAGGACGGCCGCCTCGACGACGACGACCTGACGGCCGCGAAGCAGCTCCGGCATCTCCTCGATCGGCGGGATCTGCAGGATCCGCCCGACGGAGGTCACCTCGTCCGGCACCGTGCGCGTCCACTCCGCCCACGCGCAGAGGACGTCCGCTGCCCGATCGATCGGCCAGATCAGCCAGCCGGCGAACGCCTCCGAGACGGGATAGAGGGCGATCTCGATCTCGGTGACGATCCCGAAGCTCCCACCGCCCCCGCGCAGCGCCCAGAAGAGATCCGGGTTCGACGCCGCGTCGGCGCGGATGACCTCGCCGGCCGGGGTCACGACCTCGACGGCGAGCACGCTCGACGACGAGAGCCCGTAGCGCCGTGCCAGCCAGCCGATGCCGCCACCGAGCGAGTAGCCGACCACTCCGACGTCAGGCGCCGACCCGTGCAGGGCAGCGAGGCCGTGAGCTGCAGCCGCCTCGACGACGTCCGCCCAGATCGTGCCCGCCTTGACGCGGGCGACCCGCGCGACCGGGTCGATCTCGACGCCCTTCATGCCGCTCATGTTCACGAGCACCGTCCCCGTGAGGTCCTGGCGGGCGGCGGCGCCGTGACCCGTGCCCTGGATCGCGAGCCGCAGATCGAGCAGGCGCGCGTAGTCCACGACCGCCCCCACCTCGGCCGTCGTGCGGGGCATCGCGACCAGGGGAGGCCGCTGGTCGACCGCGAGGTTCCACGCCTGGCGGGCCAGGTCGTAGCGATGGTCGCCCGGAAAGATCATGATCTCGGGTGAGGCGGAACCGGTGCCTCGGGACGTGGTCTGGGTGAGCTCGGTCATCTCGTCTCGTTCCTCTCAGGGGACAACGGCGAACGACTCCGAGCCTGTCAGCGTGCAGTCCTGCGGGCCGTGCGGGAAGCCGTACCCCGGCGGGCGGCCAACCGGCCGATCGTCCGTGCCGAGCTTCCCCGGATCCGACGTCGGCCCGTCTGCCCCCGGGTGCGAACGGAGGGAATGCGGACTACACTCAGACCTGATCAGGGAGCAATTCGGGGAGGATCGTGGCATGGTGAGCAGGGGAGCTCGCCGGCCGTCGCGGGTCGGACGCCTTGTGGTCGCGTGTGCGCTTGCAGCGCTGCTCGTCGGCGTGGGGACCGCGCGCGCAGACGATCCACTCCCCGACCCTGCGCCCGTGGCGACGACGCCGGCGCCCGCGCCTCCGAAGCCGACCCCCAAGCCGAAGCCGACGCCGAGCCGCCCCCAAGCCGAGCGCGCCGGTGGGGAGTGGGTCGTCCGACTCGAGTGCGACCTCGTCGACGACCTCGTCGCAGTCCTCGGCAGGATCGAGCGCGAGCACGGCTCCCACGCCGACGCCCACCTCGACCTCCGCCGGCGCGAAGACGGGGGCGCAGCAGCAACCGCCGCCCGCGTCCACGCCGCAGCCGAAGCCGAAGCCGAAGCCCAAGCCCAAGCCCAAGCCCAAGCCCAAGCCCAAGCCCGCACCGACGCCGGAGCCCGTCCAGAGCGTGCTCACCCCACCGACGGCGGCAGCGGTCGTGGTCGCGGACACCGCCGTGTCGGACTCCGGCGCCCGGACGTCGTGGCTGCTGGTCGCCCTCCTGGCCGTCGCCGGAGCGCTCCTCGTGGTCGTGCTCGCGCCCGCGCGTCCCGCCCGCACGGGCGGTGTCGGCCGCAAGGTGGTCGGCGCCCGCGTCGTGCTCGCAGCAGTCGCCCTCGGGATCCTCCTGGGCGTCGTCGTCCCCCTGATGACGCAGGGGCTCGGCTAGTGCGTGCCGGACGCTCCATCGTCGCGGTCCTCGCCCTCGGCGGCGCGCTCGCTCTCGGGCTCGTCCCGCTCGCGTCCGCGAACCCGCCTGCCGTCTCGATCACCTCCGGTCCGAGCGGCCTTGGAACCTCGACCTCAGCGACCTTCACGTTCACGGTCGACGATCCCGACGCCACGGTCGAGTGCGCGCTCGACGGCGCCGGCTTCTCCGGCTGCTCGTCGGGCGTGTCCTACTCCGGGCTCTCCGACGGGGACCACACCTTTGCCGTGCGGGCGACCAACACGGGCGCAGAGACCGGGACGGACAGCCGCAGCTTCACCGTCGACGCGACCGGGCCCTCGCTCTCGCTCCCCTCGGTGACCGAGAACGTGGACAAGGTCACGAGCGCCCCTGTCTCCTACACCGTCGGCGCGACCGACCCGCACGGCCCGGTCAGCGTGACCTGCACGCCTGCCTCGGGTTCCGTGTTCGCGCTCGGCACCACCACCGTCGGATGCACGGCCACCGACGGGCTCGGGAACACCTCGACGGGCTCCTTCGGCGTGACGGTGCAGGACGTGACGCCGCCCGTGGTCACGCCGCCCGCGAACATCCTCGTGAGCGTCAACGGTGTCACGTCTGCGGTCGTGTCGTTCTCCGTCACCTCCTCGGACGGGACCCCGTCGTGCGTGCCCCCGTCGGGCTCCGCCTTCCCGCTCGGCTCGACCACCGTCACGTGCTCGGCCACCGACGGCGCCGGGAACACGGGCTCGGCAGGGTTCGACGTCACCGTCCGCGACACCACCCCACCGTCCCTCACGCTCCCCGCGAACCAGACCGTGAGCATCGACGGCGCCCCCTCGGCCACGGTGACGTACTCGGTCTCCGGTCTCGACGGAGCGACCCCGCTGACGCCGACCTGCTCCCCGTCGTCCGGCTCGTCCTTCTCGCTGGGGACGACGACGGTGTCCTGCAGCGTCACCGACGCGGCCGGCAACGGGACGACCGGGACGTTCACCGTCAAGGTGCAGGACACGACTCCACCGACGGTCTCGATCGGGTCGGGCCCGTCCGGAACGGTCGCGAGCGACTCGGCGACCTTCGCGTTCTCGGCCGGCGACGGCGTGCTCACGTGCGCCCTCGACGGCGACGGCTTCCAGGCCTGCAGCTCGCCCACGAGCATCGCCGGGCTCACCGACGGACCGCACACGTTCAGGGTCAGGGCCGTCGACGGAGCCGGCAACGCCACGACTGCGACGCGCCAGTGGACGATCGACACGTCCCCCCCGACCTTCACCACTCCCGGGGTGCTGACCGTGGAGGCCAACGGGCCGACCGGGTCGACGGTCGCCTACCAGGTCACCGCAGCCGACGACGGGGTGCCGCTGCTCCCCGGCTCGCTCAGCTGCACTCCACCGTCCGGATCGCTCTTCCCCCTCGGAACGACGACCGTCACGTGCCAGGCGGTCGACGCTCTCGGCAATCAGGGCACCGCGACCTTCTCGATCGTCGTGCGCGATACCCAGCCACCGACGCTGAGCGTGGCGGACGTGACCGTCGCGGCGACCTCGGAGGCCGGGATCAGGAGGACGGACGCCGCGATGGCGGCGTTCCTCCGCAGCCTGCGAGCCACTGACCTCGTCTCACCGTCGGTCGTCGTCACGACCGATGCGCCGGACCTGTTCCCGGTCGGCGTCACGGCCCTCAGGGTCACTGCGGTCGACGCGGCTGGCAACAACGCGAGCCGGTCGGTGCGCGTGACCGTTCTGGCCCTTGGGAAGGAGGCGCCACCGCCGCCCGATCTCGACCCGCCCGGCGACGTCCGGCAGCTCAAGGCCACCGCCGGAGACCACGTCGTCACGCTGACGTGGACGGCACCGCGGGCGTCCGACCTCGCCACGGTCGAGGTGCAGATGTCGGTGGCGGACGGGCCTGGTCAGCGCGTGGTGTTCCGCGGACTCGGCCCGCGAGCCGCGATCGCGCGGCTGCGCAACGACGTCCAGCACCGGTTCCTCGTGGTCGCGATCGACAAGGCAGGGAACCGCTCGCGCGGCGTGGTCATCCAGGCCACGCCCCGCGCGGCGCTCCTCGCGCTGCCACGACCGGGCACACGGGTCGCGACACCGCCTCTGCTCCGGTGGGCACCGGTTCGCGAGGCGTCCTACTTCAACGTCCAGCTCTTCCGGGGCAAGACGAAGGTGCTCTCCGCCTGGCCTTCGGCCGCCCGGCTGCAGCTCACCTCGAAGTGGGTGTTCGACAGGGTCGGCCGCACGCTGGCTCCAGGGACCTACTCCTGGTTCGTGTGGCCGGGCTACGGCGACCGTCGGGCGGTGAAGTACGGCTCGATGCTCGGCAAGAGCACGTTCACGGTCGTCGCGAGGACCGTGAAGCCGAAGTCTGCAACCCGCTGAGATCACGACCGGACACGGGTCGGTCGTCCTCGAGACTCCGGAGACGACGCGGGGAAGGGCGCCGATCCGCGATGGGCTCCTCGGGACGAGGGTCGACCGCCTCGGGACGAGGGTCGACCGCCGCGACGCTTCGCGGCCGTGCGATTGACGCCGGCTCGCCGGCTGTCGGGGGGCATCGGCTGCGGTCATCGCCTGCGACTCGTCTTCGTCAGACTGCACGGGCCGATGACGGGCGTACAGACCTCACCAGCGCCGGAGCGCACCCGCAGGCTGCCGTACATGCCGCAGCTCGACGGGCTCCGAGCGATCGCGGTGCTCATCGTGCTCGCGGGTCACATCGCACACGTCCCGGGTGCATTCGTCGGCGTCGTCGTGTTCTTCGCGCTCAGCGGGTTCCTCATCACGTCGCTCCTGTTGAAGGAGTGGGCGCGCAACGGCACCATCGCGCTCGGGCACTTCTACCTTCGCCGCCTGCTGCGCCTGTATCCGGCGCTCGTCGCGCTGCTCGTCGGCTATCTCGTCTGGGTCGCGCTCATCACGGCCTTCGGATCGACGCCCCAGCCGGACCTCGTCCGGCGGGCGCTGTGGGGGACGATGTTCGCGGCGCTCCACTCCGTCAACCTGGCTGCGGCGACAGGGGACAACGTCCCGCCCGCCCTCACCCACCTCTGGAGCCTCGACACCCTCGAGCAGTTCTACCTCCTCTGGCCTCCGCTGCTGCTCGTCCTGCTCCGCCGAGGGGCGACCACCCGGCGGCTGATCGGCGTCGGCGTCGCGGTGATCGGGCTGGTGATCCTGAACCGGATCAGGCTCGTCCTCGGAGGCGCTCCGATCCCCCGCGTGTACTTCGGCCCCGACTCGAACATCGACGTCGTCTTCGTCGGCTGCATCGCCGGGATCGCCTTCGCGGAGGACAGCCTGCCACGGCTGCTGAGGCGACCGCTTCCTCGCAACCTGCTCACGGGCGCCGCAGTCGCGACGCTCGGGGTCACGATCCTGCACGTCGAGATCGTCGATCGCTGGCTCTACCTCGGCCCTCTCACGCTCGTCGGCGTCGCGGCGACCGCCCTGGTCGTGTGCGCCGTGCTCGACCCCGCGTCCCTGCTGAGCCGGACGCTCAGCATCAGACCCCTCGTCTACCTCGGCACGATCTCGTACGGCATCTACCTCTGGCAGCAGGTGATCGTCTTCGCGATCGCGCGCTTTCCCCCGGTCGTGGAGGTCGGGCTCAGCATCCTCATGGGCGCGCTGTCGTGGCACATGATCGAGCGGCGGTTCATGCGGCTGAGACGACGCGACCGCGAGCGGATCGACTCCCGGGCGGACGGGATCGACCACGGCCCCGCGCCCCCACTTCGGGGGCACGACGCGGCCCGCCCGGGCGCGGACGGAGGTGGCGACGGCATCGGATCCGCCATCGCGGTGACCGCGGAGGGATCACCCGCCGCTCATGGCAGCGAACCGCCCGAGGCGACGCGGCCATGAGCTTGGCCGACCACGGCCCTCCACGGCAGCGGATCACCTCGTGACCGACCGCGCCGGCCGACCGTGTCCGGCAGGGCGACCTGACGACGCCCTCCGGCGGCGACCGCAGCCCGTCGTTCTCGGCCGGGTCGTCCTGCGAGGCCGGATGGACACCGACCCTGATGGCACGTCGTCGCCCAAGCCCCGGGGCATGGGGCATGGGCGACGACGGTCTCTCTCAGGCGCCGACTGCCGGCTGCGAGAGGATCGGCGAGTCCTTCCGGAACCCCCACACGGCGCAGTAGACGCCGAGCGACAGCTCCCAGAGGAACTCCGGGATCGTCGCGAGCGCCTGCACCGTGCCGCCAGCGTCCCAGACGTCGAACAGCACGCCGATCCCCGAGAGGAAGATCAGCGGCCCTCCGATGAGTCCCAGCAGCGCCATTCGCCGTGGCACCAGGCGCGAGGTGTACATCAGGTAGCCCAGGATCAGCCCGTTCCCCCAGCCGACGACGAAACCGGGGCCGAGCTGGAACGTCCAGTCCTTGAGCGCGGCGAGCGAGACGGCGAGCGTCGAGGCGTCGGGATCGTCCTGGCCGAGGCTCACGACTCCGAGCACGAAGACAATGCCGGCTGCGATGAACACGCACTCCATCAGCCGAGCGGTGACGTAGCCAAGGGCAAGGGCCTCGTTCTGCCGCCTCACGATCGGGTACAGGACGACGGCCGTCCCGATGTTCGCGATGATGAGCAGGAGCTCGAGCAGCACTCCGAGGTGGATCTGGCCGTCCTCCCCACCACCGGCGATGTAGCCGGCCGGGTCATCGAGCACGGGCTGGAAGAGGGCAAGAGCCGGGATCGACGTGATGAACGTGACGATGAACAGCACGCCGAAGATCCGGGCGGTCCTCTGGTCTCCAGTCATTGGTCACTCCCTCCCTGGCCCGGAGCACCGGGCCGAGTTGACGATGCACGATTCACCCCGGGCCGCGATCCCTCGCTGAGAGCTCCAGTTGAGCCGACGCCGGTGCGGTGGGGCTGCGACCCGGCGCGGCGAGGCGGTCAGATCGACGGTCGAGGTGCACGCGGCGAGCATGTGGCCCCCGCGTCGCCGGCGACAAGATCTGTTGCCGTTCCCGGGAATCGTCGGCAGCGGCGAGCCGCTGGCTGCTCGAACGCCATGAGCGACAGTAGCCCAAGGGATGGAGGACGCACGAGGCGCCACGCCCGCGCCCGCGCGACGGCCCGCCCGCACACAGGGTCAGCTCTCGGAGCCCTCGTCACGGGGTGAGACCCGCAGCCGCATCCGCTTGCCTCGACTGCCGTGCACGCTCAGGATCTCCACCGGCTCGTCGTCGGCCGGTCCGAACCAGTGCGGAAGCCGTGTGTCGAACTCGGCTGCCTCGCCCGGTCGCATGGTGATGTCGTGCTCTCCCAGGATCAGCCGCAGGTGCCCGGAGAGGACGTACAGCCACTCGTAGCCGTGGTGGGTGCGAAGGGCGGGCTCGCCCGTCTCGGGGGGGATCACCACCTTCCACGCATGCCCGCCCGCCTGCTGCGACAACGGGAAGACCAGGCGGCCGTTGCGGGAGCGGGGCCTCACTCGCATCCGGGGATCGCCGATCTCCGTCGACCCGACCAGGTCGTCGAGGGGAACCCGGTGGACCTGGGCGATGGGCAGGAGCAGCTCCAGGCTGGGCTTGCGCTGACCAGACTCGAGCCGTGAGAGGGTGCTCTTCGAGATCCCGGTCGCCGCCGCCAGCGCGGTGAGGGTGACACCGCGCTGGTTGCGGAGTCGCCTCAGCCGCGGACCGATGTCGGCGAGCACCGCCTCGATCCTCGTCATGTCGTCCATCATGCGATTGTCGACCCGGTTCCCAGAAATAGCAACACGTGTTGTCAGCGGGGGTGTCGACCAGGCATGGTCGCTCCATGACCGACCTCGACGTGATCGTCATCGGCGGCGGCGCAGCAGGCCTCTCGGCAGCGCTCGTCCTGACACGTGCCGGCCGCAGCGTCCTGGTGATCGACTCGGGGACGCCGCGCAACGAGCCTGCAGCGCACATGCACGGGTTCCTCTCGCGCGACGGGATGCCGCCGCGGGAGCTCCTCGCGATCGGACGGGACGAGGTCGAGCGGTACGGCGGCACCATCCTCCCCGACGCGGTCACCGACGTCGTGAACGAGGGAGCGTTGGGCTTCCGGGTCGTGCTGCGCGACGGCGACCCCGTCCGCTCGCGCCGACTGCTCGTCGCGACGGGACTTCACGACGAGATCCCGGACGTCACCGGGCTCTGGGATCGCTGGGCCCGCGACGTCCTTCACTGCCCCTACTGCCACGGCTTCGAGGTCAGAGGCGCAAAGCTCGCAGTGCTCGGCGGCTCGGCGGCCGCAGCGCAGTACGCGCTGATCGTGCGGCAGTGGAGCGACGAGCTCACGTACCTCACGCCGCCCGGGAGCCTGAGCGCCGCCGACCGCGAGCGACTGGCGGCACGGGCGATCGTGATCGTCGAGGGTGACGTGCAGCGCGTCACCGTGCACGACGATCGCCTGGAGGGCGTCGCGCTCACCGACGGTCGGGTGGTTCCGTGCGACGCGCTCTTCGTGCCGCCGCGATTCGTGCCGAACGACGACCTGCTCGTCCGGCTCGGCTGCGATCGCGACGACGACGGCTGGGCGATCACCGGGGCCGCGGGGCTCACGAGCGTTCCCGGCGTCTGGGCTGCCGGGAACGTCGTCAACCCCCGTGCACAGGTGATCACCGCCGCCGGCGAGGGGTCTGCGGCCGCGATCGCGATGAACGCCGACCTGGTGGAAGAGGACGTCCGGATCGCGATGCTGACCTCCCCGAAGGGATGAGAGCTCGACCCATGACGAACGGAAAGGACACCATGCTGAAAGCCCCCACCACCGCACCGACGTCGGATCCGGAGGCGGCGAGACGCATCCCGCCGCCGGGCAAGCACCAGCTCGCCCTGATGATCTGGCTCTGCGTCTTCCCGACGCTCACCGCCCTCAACCTCGTGCTCGGCGACTGGCTGGGCGGTCTCTCGCCCATCCTGCGCACGTTCGTGCTCGCCACGATCGCCGTGCCGATCGTGATCTACGGCCTCATGCCGCACCTGCATCGCGTCCGCGCGCGGCTGCTCGCGACGAAAGCGGCTGGGGCGCGGTAGCCGCGTCCGAGACACGGCGCGGCGCGCGTCTCGGCGCGACGACCGCCGTGTCCCGGGTCGGGCGCGCCGTCCGGTCGAGTCGGCCGGACTGGCCACGGATGAGGCCACAGCGGGGCGCGCGCGGCACCCGAGCTGGCGGGACGACGCGACCCCGTCCGCCCTGGAAGCCGGCGCGCGGACTCGACACAGCCCCCGTCATCACGAGTGGAGCGCTCTGACCGGACTCAACCGGTCGTCGCAACACCGGTTTGTTGGCCTGATGGTGAACGCTCGCTCTCAGTGCTTCCGCCGGTGTCTTCCAGGCGAAGGTCCTTCGGGGTCGGCTGTTGAGCGTGGCGGCCACGGCCTCGATCTCGTCGGGTTCGGCGACGCCTGCGAACATCACGGGCGAAGCTGTGCTTGCCCCTGAAGAAGCACCGGGTGTTCGTCAGGACGACGCTGCACATTCGCCAGAATGTCCGAGTGGATGCAGATGAGGAAGTCGTAGCCGCCTTGGTGTGTGCCCGCACCGATGCCCTGGTGCACGGGGACGTCGATCGCATGCGAGAGATCCTGGCGCCGGACTTCACCTACACGAACGCCAGCGGCGCCACGTGCGACCGCGAAGGCTACCTCGCGGCGTACGTGACTTCGGCCGACCTGACCTGGCTGGCCCAGGAGCCCTCAGAGCTGCGCGTCCGCGTCTACGGTGACGCCGCCGTCGTGACCGTGGCCGTGCACGACCGTGCGGCGTGGTCCGGCACGGTGGTCGAGGGCGATTACCGTTCTCTGTTCGTCTACGTCAGACAAGAAGGCACGTGGCGGTGCGTGGCCGGGCAGACGACGTCTCGTCCGGACACCGACTGACGGCACCGGCCCTGCGTCTGCAGCTCGTTTGCAGCCAGGCGCCTGACCGGCCCAACCCAGCATCCTCCAAAGACAGGAAACGCCTGCATGTGCGGGCGTTTCCTTCAAGCCGACGCGCGGACTCGAACCGCGGACCCCTTCATTACGAGTGAAGTGCTCTACCAGCTGAGCTACGTCGGCGAGGCGCCGAAGTGTACCGCCGCTGCGGCGAGAGAGCACGGCCACCTGCCGTGCCCTCGCGCCTGGTGTCGAGGCCCGGCGAGCGCCGCCGGAGCCGGGCGCGAGCGCCGAGCGGACGAGGGTTCCGCATCCCCCCGACGCGACGTCGACTCGATCTCCACCCTGCGGTAGCCTCCCCGCATCGCTGCCGATCCGGAAGAGAGAGCCCGCCCCGTGCGCGTCACGCGCGGCGCTGTACGAGCAGGAGCTGCAGCGCATGCAGATCGAGCTCGCTCTGATGCTCGACTGGGTGCGCGACAGCGGGGTGCGGGTCGCCGTGCTCTTCGAGGGCCGCGACGCAGCCGGCAAGGGTGGTGCGATCAAGCGCATCCAGGAACGGCTGAACCCTCGCTACTGCCGGATCGCGGCGCTCCCCGCGCCCACCGAGCGCGAGAAGAGCCAGTGGTACTTCCAGCGGTACATCGCGCAGCTCCCCGCGGCCGGCGAGATCGTGCTCTTCGACCGCAGCTGGTACAACCGCGCGGGGGTCGAGAAGGTGCTCGGGTTCTGCACCCCCGAGGAGCACCGGCGCTTCCTGCGCCAGTGCCCCCAGTTCGAGCGGATGCTGGTCGAGGACGGCATCGTGCTGCTCAAGTACTGGTTCTCCGTGAGCGACGAGGAGCAGGAGCGACGGTTCCGCGCCCGGATCGAGGACCCGTCCCGGCGGTGGAAGCTGAGCGGCATGGATCTCGAGTCACGACGGCGGTTCGTCGACTTCTCGCGGGCCAAGGACGAGATGTTCGTCCACACCGACACGGACATCGCCCCCTGGCAGGTGGTCGAGGCCGACGAGAAGCGGAATGCCCGTCTCAACTGCATCGCGCACCTGCTCTCTTCGATCCCGTACGAGGTGACGCCTCCGGACGGGATCGAGCTTCCCGCGCGACAGCCCGACGAGGGGTACGTCCGACCGGATCGCTCGACGATGCGCTACGTGCCGGACTTCGCGGCGACGCTCATCCGCTGAGATCGAGGTCGCTCAGGGTCGACCGAGGGCCCGTCGCGCGTCGACGAACAGCGCGTCGAGCCAGAGGCCCGGGTTGACGTTGAACTCCTCGCCGACGCGCCACGCCTCGCGCACCAGCCTCGGCCGCCGCTCCGGCGCCCTCGGCCGAGGCGACGCGCGACGTCGGCCCGCAGGTCGTCGAGCCGGTCGGCGTGGGTCGACCGCGCTCTCGGCGCCGGCGCCGACGACCACGAGGTCGCGGTACCAGGCCGCGAGCTCCTCGAGCTGGGCGAGGAGCTCCTCGCGCTCGGCTCCGCGCTGAGCGCGCTTGACCCGCTGCTCGGCTTCGCGGGCCGGCAGGTCGAGCTCCGCGACGCGCGCTCTCCTCCCGCTCCGCGGCCGCTGCCCCGCGGGCGGACATCGACGTCGAGCACGGCCTTCGCGGCCGCCGCCGGATCGAACGCGTCGTCGAGGTACACGGCCCGCGCGGCCGCGATCAGCGCCTCCGCCGCGCACGCGCGCTGCGGGGTCGAGCAGCCGCTCGCGCTCGGTCGAGCCGCCCGGCGGCGACCCGCGCGACGGCCAGGGCCTCGGCCTCGCCGACCTCTGGAGCGCTCTGCGGCGATCCAGCGCGCACGGCCCGCTCGGACAGCCGCCGGAACGGCACCAGCTGGCAGCGCGAGCGGATCGTCTGCGGGAGCGGGCCGAGCTCGTCGGCGACGAGCACGATCGTCGCGTACGGCGGCGGCTCCTCGAGGTCCTTGAGCAGCGCGTCGGCCGCGTCCGGGTTGAGCAGGTGGGCGTCGAGCAGGAGGTACACGCGGCGGTCGGCCTCGAACGGCCGCATGTGGAGGTCGTGGTGGAGCTCGCGGATCGCGTCGATCCGGATCATGTCGCCGAGCGGCCTCGAGGACGCGCAGGTCGGGATGCGTGCGCTCCCTCGACCCGGCGGGCGTCGCCGAGCAGCGCGCCCGCGAACGCGAACGCCGCCGCCCTCTTGCCGACGCCCGGCCGGGCCGTGGAAGAGGAACGCGTGCGCGGGTCGTCCGCCGAGCGCCGCCTCCAGCAGCCGCTTCGCCTCGGGCTGCTCAGGAACGCTCGCGAAGGGCATCGATCGACCTCCTCGCGCGAGCTCGCCCGGCGGCCGCGGCGCCGTCGAGGATCACGATCCGCTCCGGGAAGCGCTCCGCGAGCTCGCGGTAGGCGGCGTCGACGCGGCTCGCGGAACGCTGTCGTCCTCGCGCTCGATCCGGTCGGGCGTCGACGCCCATGCGCGCCGCGGCCGCCTCGCGGCGTCGAGCGCGAGCAGGAACGTGACGGTCGGGCATGAGCCCGCCGACCGCGGCCAGGTTGAGCTCGAGCACGGCGTCGAGCCCGAGCCCGCGCGCGATGCCCTGGTAGGCGACCGACGAGTCGACGTAGCGGTCGCAGACGACGACGGCGCCGCGCGCGAGCGCCGGCCGGATCAGCTGCTCGACGTGCTGCGCGCGGGAGGCGGCGAACAGCGCCGCCTCGGCCCACGGCGCGACGTCGCCGCCGTGCAGGAGCAGGTCGCGGACCGCCTCGCCGAGCGGCGTGCCGCCCGGCTCGCGCGTGAGCACGACCTCGCGCCCCGGCCTCCGCAGCCGGGCGGCGAGCAGGCGCGCCTGCGTCGACTTGCCGGAGCCGTCGATTCCCTCGAACGAGACGAACATCGCCGACTAGGATACGGCGATGCGCGTCGTCGTCACCGGCGGGGCCGGCTTCATCGGCTCGCACGTCGTCGAGGCGCTGGTCGCGCGCGGCGACGAGGTGCACGTCGTCGACGACCTCTCGCGCGGCCGGCGCGAGAACGTCCCCGGCTGCCGCGACGCTCCACGTCGCGCGACGTCCGCGAGCCGCTCGACGCGCTCGTTCGGCGAGATCCGGCCCGAGGCGATCGTCCACCTCGCGGCCCAGATCGACGTGCGCGTCTCGGTCGCCGACCCGGTCGCCGACGCCGCTCCAACGTCGTCGGCACGATCAACGTGCTCGAGGCGGCGCGGCCGCACGGCGCGCCGGTCGTCTTCGCCTCGACCGGCGGCGCGATCTACGGCGAGTGCGACGGGCCCGCCGCGCGAGGACGTCCGACCGGCGGCCGCTCTCGCCGTACGGGACGTCGAAGCTCGCGGGCGAGGAGTACCTCGCGCACGTGGAACCGCCTCTACGGCACCCGCCACGTCGCGCTGCGGCTCGGCAACGTCTACGGGCCGCGCCAGGATCCGCACGGCGAGGCCGGCGTCGTCGCGATCTTCCTCCAGCGCCTGCGCGACGGCCTGCCCGCGACGATCTACGGCGACGGGCTCCAGACCCGCGACTACGTCTACGTCGGCGACGTCGCCTCGCGCCGCGCTCGCCGCGCTGGACGGCGAGACGGCGGCGTGTTCAACGTCGGCACCGGGCAGCGAGACGTCCGTCGTGGAGCTCTGGGAGGCCTGCTGCGCGACGGTCGGCACGCCGCTCGCAGGCCGTTCCGGCCGAGGCGCGCCTGGGCGAGATCCAGCGCAGCGTGCTCGACGCGTCGCGCTCGCGGCGGAACGACTCGGTTGGCGTCCCGCGACGACCGCTCCGGACGGGCTCGCAGCGACCTGGGAGTGGCTCCGGAAGGAGTAGGCCGGTCCGCGCGCGAACCCGTCAGGGCCGTGGATCATCCCTTCCGCCTCGATCGCACCGACCTGGCCGTCCGCCCCTGGCGGGCCGCCGTGCTCGCGCTGGCCGGGATCGCCGCCGTCGAGCTCGTCCTCCTGGTGCGTGGCAGGCGGCGCGCTCCTCGCGAAGGCCGACGGCACGCTCCGGGCGTCGCCGTCCGCAAGCCCACCTCGACCCGGGCGGCGGCCACGTCGACAACGAGAACCACGCAACGCCCGGGCCGCGGCGGCCGACCGCATCGCTTCCCCGACGCAAGGTGGGGATCGTCGTCCTCAACGGCAACGGCCGCCAGGGCGCCGCCGGCGCGATCGCCGCGCGGGCCTCGGGCCGCGGCTACCGCATCCGCGCCGTCGCGAACGCGCCGAGCGCGGACTATCCCGCGCTCGATCGTGATGTACCGGCCCGGGCTTCGCGTCCGAGGGGCGACGTCTGGCGCGCGACCTCGGCGTCGGGGTCGTCGGCCCGCTCGACGGGATGCGCCCGACGCAGCTCCACGGCGCGCACGCCGTCCTCATCCTCGGCGGCTGAGCCCCTCCTCGAGCCGGCGCTGCTCTCACGGCTCGTCACGGGCCGGGCCGCCGACGACTCCGCGACGAGCCGCGACATGCGAGAGCCTGTAACCGGGAAGGCGGGAGTCGACGTCACGCGGCGGTCACGACTCGCAGGCGCCGGCGTTGACCTCGTCGCGGGAGACGTCGAGCGGGCCGCCGGGCACCCAGCGGCTGCTCCGCGGATCGAGCGTGTAGGCCTCGTTGAACGCCTCGTACGCGGCGCAGTGGTCGGAGGGCTCGGCGGCGTAGTGGAAGCGCGCCAGCTCGAGCCAGGGATCGGGGTTCCGGGCTGCATCCGCGTCGCCTCCTCGAGCAGCTCCTGCGCCCGCTCCGGATCACCGGCGCGCTCTGCGACGTACGCCTGTGCGATCACCGGATCGAGCGAGAGCGGGTCGAGCGAGCGGGCACGGGACGCGCGCGGCGGCGGCCGCGGCGAGATCCGGAGCCGCGTAGACCCTGTCGACCGACCGCTGGGCGAGCGGTGGGAGAGCGACGAGCCCGACCACCGTGACGGCGACGGCGGCGAGGACGAGCAGACCAGGAAGCCCTCCCGACAGACGTCGCAGCAGGCCGTCCCGCCGCCAGGAGCGCGCCCGTCACGAGCACCGCCGGTCCGGTGACCGCGACGAAGTCGAGGTCGTAGTCGACGAGCGCGTGCACGACCCACGCGAGCGGGAGCGCGGCGAGCGCGACGGCCTCCGGGCCGCCCGCGCCGTCGAGCCGGCGCAACGCGGCGCGGACGCCGACGAGCCCCCCGGCGGCCGACAGCAGGCCCGAGCAGGAGGCCGACGACGCCGAGATCGGCGAGCAGCTGGAGCGGCACGCTGTGCGGCTCGGCGACCGGCGTGGCGTCGTCGCGGACGCGCAGCCGCGCGATGCGCGAAGGTGCCCGCGCCGGTCCCGAGGACGGGATGGTCGCGGGCGATCTCGAGCGCATCGCCCCACCAGGCGATCCGGTTGTTGTCGCAGAGCTCGGTGAGCCTCCCCGGGTCGTTCGTGCACTCGCCGCCACCGACCTGATCCGCCCCCCAGGACACGGGGTTCCCGACGCCGGCGACGAGCGCGGCGACTCCCACGATCGCCAGCAGCCCGGCGGCGGCCGCGAGCAGCCGGGCGAGCGGGCGTCCGTGCTGCTCGACCAGGCGCCCCGCGGGCAGGAGGAGCACCCCGGCCACAGCGAGCGAACCACCGAGAACGAGCGCGACGCCGAACAGGCGGGCGTCGTCGACGCGCGCGGCACGGCCGGCACCGTCCTCGACGAGCGCCGGGCGGGTGAACGCCCACGCGGCGACGGCAGCCCCGGGCAGCCCCTGCGACGAGTCCGAGCAACGCGACCTCGAGCCGCCGCCTGCTGCGGTGGAGCACGAACGCGAGCACGACGGCCGCGGCGACGACGCCGGCGCGCGACTGGGTGAGGAGGAGCACGACGACGGCACCGAAGACGAGCAGGCCGCCACGGCACGCGCAGCGATCGGCGCCGCTCGAGCACGAGCCAGAGCCCGAGCGCGAGGCCGGCGTCGGCGAGCAGCGCGAGGGCGTTCCAGTACCCGACCGGCTCGCGCAGGCGTGCCACCCGGTCCCCGTCGGGTGCGAGCGACGGGACGACCACGCCGAGCAGCGCCCAGCCGATCGTCACGCCCACGAGCCCGGAGACGACGAGCGCGAGCGCCCGCACACCGCCGGGAAGGGCGCCGAGCAGCAGCCCGAGCGCGAGCAACGAGCAGAGGACGAGCCCTCGGTTGAGCTCCTCCCAGGAGCGGTCGCCGGCGATCGACCAGACGATCGACAGCCCTGCCCACACGGTCAGCGCGACCACGCCCGAGACGACGAGCCGTGCCGGGACGGTCGAGCACCGGCACGCGCAGCGTGCCGCGCAGCGCGAGCCCGCCGGCGATCGCGGCGATCAGCACGGCCGGGATCGCGACCCGCAGCGGGACAGCCCGCCGAGCCCCCGCCCCAGAGCATCGCGAGGCCGAGTGCCACGGCGGCCGAGCCGAGGAGGACGAGGCCCGCGCGCCCCGGCTCGAGAGCGGGTCGCGCTGCCGCTTCCATCGGCGGCCACGCTAGCACGGTGCCCCGAGAAGCGCCCTGCCAAGAGGAAGGCATCCGGCGCGGATTCGCCGAACGAACCGAGAGAGATCGACCCTCAGACGCACGAATGTCCCACACTTCGTTTACCCTTCCTTGATCCTCACCTCACGCTTCGCGGGACACTCTGGTTGGACGTCCCGTTGCGATCCACAGTCGTGACACACGCTTCTTCCCCACCGCCGACGGACGGCGGCCCTTCTCCTGCTCGGCCGCGCGCTGCTGCTGCTGGCGCTGCTGAACCCGGGAAGAGCCGCGGCCGCCTCGAACGCGAGCTGTGCGGATGCGGTGGTGGCCGACTGGTACGGCGACGGGCGCGTCGACCAGATCTATCCGCTCCACTGCTACACCGATGCGATCCGCTCGCTCCCGGTCGACGTCCTCGACTACTCGAACGCGAAGGAGGACATCCTCCGCGCGCTCTCGTTCGCGAAGCAGGGCAGAGCCCGACCCCGGCGACGCGGGCGCGGGCGGCGGCAGACGACGGCGGCAGCAAGACGGGCGTCGGGGACACGACGACACGACCCCGACGAACGGCCCGTCACGCCGGGACGGCACGTCGACCGACGAGCCCGACGACACCGGTTCCGAGACGGTCGCCGGCCCCGGCAGACGTCGACACGTCCGGCCCGTCGTCGGTGCCGGTCCCGCTGCTCGTGCTCGGTGGTCTCGCGCTTCTCCTGCTCGCGGCCGGCGCGGCCGGCTACCTGAACCGCCGGGCCCAGCTCGCGCAGCGGCGACGGCCCCGACGACCCCGCCGGCTCTAGCCCGCGCGACCGCGCCGCGCCCGCGCCTGACCCTGTCCTCGGCCCGGTAGGATCAGGACGTGAACGGCACGCCGTTTTTGCGCAATTTGCGGGCTTTTTGCGCCGTTCCGCAGGTGTCCGTCCGACGCACCGTCCTAGCATCCCGAGTCCGCTCGCAGGTCAGTCCGAACCGACGCGGACGAAAGCATTTTCCGCACCGACGGCCGATGGAGGACAGCATGGCGACCGTGAAGCAGGCGACCCCCGATGTCGAGACCACCACCGAGGAGTACGTCAACACGGTGCTCGACGAGGAGGCGAGCGTCACCCCGCGGCGCTTCTTCACGATCGCCGGCCGCGACCCGTTCGACGAGATCGAGTGGGAGCTGCGCGACGCTCTGATCCCGGGCAAGGACGGCCCGGCGTTCGAGCAGAACGACGTCGAGTTCCCGAAGTTCTGGTCGCAGACCGCGACGAACATCGTCGCGCAGAAGTACTTCCGCGGCCGCATGGCCTCCCCCGAGCGCGAGCGCTCCGTCAAGCAGATGATCGGCCGGGTCGTCGACACGATCGCCGGCTGGGGCCGCCAGGGCGGCTACTTCGCGACCGACGAGGAGGCCGACACGTTCGAGGCCGAGCTGAAGGCGATCCTCGTCAACCAGATCGCGTCGTTCAACTCGCCGGTGTGGTTCAACGTCGGCTTCGAGGAGACGCCGCAGTGCTCGGCCTGCTTCATCCTCTCGATCGAGGACTCGATGGACTCGATCCTCGACTGGATCCGCCGCGAGGGCGTCATCTTCCGCGGCGGCTCGGGCTCGGGCATCAACCTCTCGCGCCTGCGCTCCTCGCAGGAGCAGCTCTCGAAGGGCGGCTACGCCTCCGGCCCGGTCTCGTTCATGCGCGGCGCCGACGCGTCGGCGGGCACGATCAAGTCGGGCGGCAAGACGCGCCGCGCGGCGAAGATGGTCGTGCTCGACATCGACCATCCGGACGTCGAGGAGTTCATCTGGTGCAAGGCGAAGGAGGAGCGCAAGGCGCGCGTGCTCGAGCAGGCGGGCTACGACATGTCGCTCGACTCGCCCGACTGGGCCTCGATCCAGTACCAGAACGCGAACAACTCGGTGCGCGTCACGGACGCCTTCATGCAGGCGGTCGTCGAGGGCAAGGAGTGGAACCTGACCGCCCGCACCGACGGCTCCGTCGTCCAGTCGGTCGACGCGCGCGAGCTGCTGAAGGACATCGCCGAGGCCTCCTGGCAGTGCGCCGACCCGGGCGTGCAGTACGACACGACGATCAACGCGTGGCACACGAGCCCGAACACGGGCCGCATCAACGCGTCGAACCCGTGCTCCGAGTACATGCACGTCGACGACTCGGCCTGCAACCTCTCGTCGCTCAACCTGATGAAGTTCCGCAAGGAGGACGGCGAGTTCGACGTGCCGATGTTCGAGCACGCGGTCGACGTGATGTTCCTCGCGCAGGAGATCATCGTCGGCTACTCGTCGTACCCGACGCCCGAGATCGGCCGCAACGCGCTCAAGTTCCGCCAGCTCGGCCTCGGCTACGCGAACCTCGGCGCGCTGCTGATGGCCCGCGGCCTGCCGTACGACTCCGACGAGGGCCGCGCCTACGCGGCGGCGATCACGGCGATCATGACCGGCCGCGCCTACCGCAAGTCGGCCGAGATCGCGAAGCGGATGGGCCCGCACGCGGGCTACGCGGAGAACCGCGCGGCGATGCTCGGCGTGATCTCGAAGCACCGCGCGGCGGTCGGCAACATCCAGCACACCGACTCGGTGCCGGCCGACATGCTGACGGCGGCCCGCCGCGCCTGGGACGACGCGCTCGACCTCGGCGAGGTGCACGGCTTCCGCAACGCGCAGGCGACGGTGCTCGCGCCGACCGGGACGATCAGCTTCATGATGGACTGCGACACGACCGGCGTCGAGCCCGACTTCTCGCTCGTCAAGTCGAAGAAGCTCGTCGGCGGCGGCGAGCTCACGATCGTCAACAAGACGGTGCCGATGGCGCTCGGCGAGCTCGGCTACACGCCGCGGAGGTCGAGGAGATCGTCGCGTACATCGACGAGCGCGGCAGCGTCGATCGGGGCACCGCACCTGAAGCACGAGCACTACCCGGTGTTCGACTGCGCGATCGGCGAGCGCGCGATCCACTACATGGGCCACGTGAAGATGATGGGCGCCGTGCAGCCGTTCATCTCGGGCGCGATCTCGAAGACGGTCAACCTGCCCGAGTCGACGTCGGTCGACGAGGTCGCGCAGCTGTTCATCGAGGCGTGGCAGCTCGGCGTCAAGGCGATCGCGATCTACCGCGACAACTGCAAGGTCGCGCAGCCGCTCTCGGGCTCGAAGGACAAGTCCGCGGAGGTGCCGATCGCCCGATCGACGCCTCGCGGCGTCGTCGCGCACCGCAGCGCCGCCGTCTGCCGGACGACCGCACCGAGGTCGGCCGCAAGTTCAAGGTCGGCGAGTACGAGGGCTACATCCACGTCGGCCTCTTCGAGGACGGGACGCCGGGCGACATCTTCGTGGACATCGCGAAGGAGGGCACGACGCTCGCCGGCCTGATGAACTCGTTCATGATCTCGGTCTCGCTCGGCCTCCAGTACGGCGTGCCGCTCGAGGTGTACGTCTCGAAGTTCAGCCACATGCGCTTCGAGCCGAGCGGGATGACGAACGACGCCGGACATCCGCGTCGCGAAGTCGATCGTCGACTACATCTTCCGCTGGATGGGCAAGAAGTTCCTCACCGCCGACCAGCAGGAGGAGGCCGGGATCCTGACCGCCGAGGTGAAGGCGCGGCTCGCCGCCGCCTACACCGACGAACCCCGGCGCCGGCCTCGCCGCTGCCGCGATGGAGTCGGCGCCTCCGGGCCAGACGGCGCTCTTCAACCAGTGGGAGGACGCCGTCGAGTGCTCCAAGTGCGGCGGCCGCATGGTGCGAACCGGCAGCTGCTACACGTGCCGCGACTGCGGCACGAACACCGGCTGCAGCTGATGACTGACGACGTGGTTGCGCGCATCGCGGTGTCCGCGATGCGCACAACCGGATGTTCGCATCTCGATCATCGGGCCGTCCGCGAGGGCGGCCCGATGATTTCCGGCCACGCAGGACGAGCCGAGACGGTAGATCCTCACGGCCGTGTGACGATCGTCGTGGCCGTGGTACGGGATTCATCACATCTGGTGGCACCACCTCGTCACGGGGTGCTCAACCATCGGGTGGTGGCTCCGACACCGGACGGTGGCGACCCTCGCCTCGACGCGACAGGCGTTGATCGGTCTCGTCACGGGCCAGGTCGAGCTCGAGGCCGCGATCGGCGACGGAGGTCACGGTCGACGGCGACCCGCAGGTGCTCGGCCGAGTGGTCGCGCTGCTCGCGGCCTTCGCGCGAGGCTTCGCGATCGTCACCCCTGACCTCCGCGCGACCGTCGCCTGGCGGGCGCGCGACGCCTCGAAGAAGCAACCGCGATCGGTGTAGAGTCGCCGCGCAGCGGTTCGCCCCGGCCCAGCATCGATCGAGGAGACACCATGATCACGCTCGTCATCTTCCACCACGTCCGTGACTACGACACGTGGAAGGCGGTGTTCGACGAGCACGAGCCCGTGCGCCTCGAGCACGGGCAGACCGAGCAGCGGGTGTATCGCGGCCTCGACGATGCCAACCGGGTCGTCGTCCACGTCGACTTCCGAAGCGAAGACGCAGCCCGAGGCTTCATGGCCGACCCGAGCCTGCCGCCTGCAATGGAGCGCGCAGGAGTGACCGACGAGCCCTGGCTCGGCCTCGTCGTGCCGATCGAGCAGAAGCACTACGCGGACGGGGACGCCGGCGTCACGGCCGCCGTGCACCACCAGGTTCGCGACTACGAGGCGTGGAAGGCAGTCTTCGACGAGCACGAGCCCGTCCGGCGCAGCCACGGCGCGCTGGAGCACCGGCTCTACCACGCGTTCGACGACCCTCTCCGGCTCGTCGTCCACAACGACTTCCCGACGCCCGCCGACGCCGAGGCGTTCACCCGCGACCCGAGCCTGCCCGAGGCCATGGCCCGGGCAGGCGTCGAGGGCGAGCCGAGCATCAGCATGAGCACGCTCGCCGAGCGCAAGGCGACCGGCTGAGCCTCGGGCGGGAGCACGACCCGGCTCGGGCAGCGGCGGAGCGCGCGTCGTCAGCGATGCGCGGAAGCGCGTCAGGCGGAAGACGCCCCTTCGCTGGCTTCCTTCGACGGTCAGGCGAGCGGCGCGGCGACGTGGATCCGCACGTAGTCGCTCTTGCTCGGAGTGCTGTAGACGTTGCCGGGGAATCGGGCCAACGCCCGCCAGTGACCGGGCCACGGCGGCAGCCACGAGCGGCTGAAGCGCCCTGAAGAGTCGACGTCGCCGGACACGACCGTCGAGAACTGCCAGCCGAAGAGCGGATCGAAGCGGTCGATCTCGATCTCGACGAGCCCACCGTGATTCGCTCCCCGGACGAGCACCTGCATCGAGACCGACGCCCCCGGGTTGGTGACGACGTAGCGTGAGCCGTTGGCCGCCATCGACGTCGAGGTGACCTCGCGCGTCAGGACGGTGAGGCGGTAGTCACCGCCCGTCTGCCGCACAGCCCGAACGGAGAGGAAGTACCGGCCCGCGGGGATCTTCTCCTCGAGCGACTGCTTGCCGTAGCCTCGAGTCACGCCCACGATGCGTCCGCCGGTCTCGCCGAGGACGAGCAGGTCGTACCGCAGCTTCGGGCCGGGTCGGAACTCGATCGTCGTGAGCGAGCCTGTGTACGGCACCGTGAACGAGTAGAGGTCCACGACGTCGAGCGACGCGCTGTCCAGCGAGCCCGATACGGGGTCGCCGTTCGTCAACGCGACACCCGGCGCCGTGTCGTCCGCACCCGCTGGCGCGACGCTGAGCCTGTACTGCTGCGGAACGGGCTTCGTTCCCGCTGCACGGACCACCAGGCTGTACGTGCCGCCACCGTCGACACCCGGCGTGAAGAGCAGGTAGCCCCCGCAGGTGAGCGAGCCTCGGTCAGCCAGGTTCGACTCGACGAACCGGTAGCTGCCCGGCCGATAGACGTCGAGCCGGACGCACGCCCGTAGCGAGGCCAGGTTGACCTTGTAGGAGACCCCGCGGCGCATGGGCACCGCCCACGCGTCGGCGGCGTCGAGAAACGCCGTGACGGTGGATGCGACCCCGCCGGCGGGCAGCGCCATGCCCGGCGGCGTCGGCAGCGCCTCCCGCGACGCGACCGTGAGCACAAAGGGCCCGGCCGGCGAGCTCGCCACACGCGCAACGCCGATCAAGAACGTTTGGCCCGGGTGGGCATACCACGGGGCGGCGGCAAAGCCGTCGTCGTCGGTTCGCGTGCACACGACCTCCGTGCGCTTCGAGCGGACGACGCGGACGACGACGAGAGCCGCGTCGCTGTCGCCCTGTGCCCTCACCGTCGCGAGCATCGGCCCCTGCCGCGGGGCGCTCGTCGAGTACCACACGACGCCCTGCCCGACCGAGCAGGAGGGCATCGGCGCCTCCTTGCGCTCGCGTGCCTTCTTCGTGGTTCCCTCAACCCGAGCGGGCAGAGGACCCACGGGGGTCGCCCAGTCGGCGACCTCGCTCGTCGCGGCGTTTGCGATCACCACCGACGCGAGCGGGATCACGACCGCGGCTGCGAGTGCGACCCTGCGTGCCAAGATGGCGCGCATCCCGAACATCCCCCTTTCGTCCCACACTCCACCACCTCAGCACACGATTGTCATCGGGGAAAGTCCTGAACCGCGCGCCACTGCACACGCTGACGCGCCGCGAGGACACCCGGGGACCGCTGCTCGCGTAGATGCCCTCCGTGCCGGAGGAGCCGCACGCCCGGACGCCGTCGGCTCGCGACGCGCGAGGAGGGCCGCCGACGGGGCCCTCCTCGCGGTGACGTCGTCGTGCGCTCAGAGCGCGCCGGCGAGGGAGGGAGCCGGGATGTCGTCCGGCACCGGCGTCCCGACCACACGCCTGCCGATCGGCGTGAACGGCTCGTCGAAGACGCTCACCACGGTCGAGCTCGAGAAGAAGCCGGCCACCCGCACCGTGTCGTCGCCGACGTTGCGGACGTCGTGCGGGACGAGGGCGGGCACGAGACCGATCCCGCCCACCGTGAGCACCCCCCGCTCGTCGCCGACCACCGCCTCGGCGGTCCCCGAGAGGATCAGGACGACCTCCTCGGCGCTGTCGGTGTGCATCCCGGTGTGCGCTCCCGGCTCGAGCTCGAAGTAGACGACGGCCGTGCTGGCCGAGCCGACGATGCTCGACAGGGGGAAGTCGAACCGGATCCGCCGGCTCTCGTCGGTCGCCGAGCCGACTTCGATCAGGTCACGATCTTCGAGCTGGACTGCGAACATGGTGCTCTCCTTTCGTTTTACTATTTTGTCAAGTGATTTAGGAACCTACTCCATGCACTACAGTTGTGTCAAGTGAAATGAGGGCCTCGCGAACCTACGAGCTGAAGCGGCGCGCCGAGCGCCAGGACGAGACGCGGCGACGGATCGTCGAGGCGACCGTCGAGCTGCACACGACGGTCGGCCCGGCGCGCACGACGGTGGCGGCGATCGCGCAGCGCGCAGGCGTGACGCGGCCGACCGTGTACGCCCACTTTCCCGACGCGGACGCGCTGTTCCGAGCGTGCTCCGGCCACGTCCGCGAGAACGTCCCACTGCCGGACGTCGCGCCCTGGATCTCGATCGGCGATCCCGCCGAGCGGCTCCACGCGGCGCTCGCCGCGCTCTACGCCTACTACGACCGGCTCGAGCCCCTGCTCGAGAACGTCCTCCGCGACAAGCCCGTGCTGCCGATCGTCCGTGAGATCGACGCCGACCGCGTCCGCTACCTCGAGCAGCTGCGCGATCTCCTGCTCGTCGGGTGGCCGGCCAGGAGGAAGATGCTCACGCGCCAGCGCGTCGCGATCGGCCTCGCCCTCGACTTCCGCAGCTGGCAGGCGCTCCGCGCGCAGGGGTGCACGGACGACGACGCGATCGCGCTGATGCTCGCCCTGGTGCGCGCGGCCGCGTCCACCGACTGATCGACGGACGCCGGCGCCGATCACTGTCGTGGCCGCCTCTCGAGCGACCAGGTGAGCCACTAGTGTCGGTTCATGCCCCTCTCTGAGCCCGCGAAGACCCCCTACCCACCCGATCCCGACCCCGACGCAGAAGCGGTCGCCGACGTCCACGGTCTCGTCGACGCATCCGTGCACGACCGCGACTGGGCGAACACGAGCGCGCGCCGCCTCTCCGCGTTGCGCTCCGAGCTGCGCCAGTGCCGGCTCACAGGCTCGGAGCTCGGCGAGTCGACCCTCGTCGACGTCACCTTCGCGGACTGTCGCCTCGACCTCGTCGGGCTACGACACGCACGGCTCGAGCGCGTCTGCTTCCGCGACTGCATCCTCGACGAGCTCGACCTCGCCGGGGCGGCGCTGAAGGACGTCCGCTTCGAGCGTTGCCGGATGACCGGCGCGGTCCTCTCGGTCGCCTCCGCGACCCGCGTCGAGATCGCAGGGTGCGATCTGCTCGGCGCGTCGGGCCTGGAGCGCCTCGCCGGCACCCGGATCACCATCGACGACGTGCTCGCGAACGCGCCAACCCTCGCGCTGGCCCTCGGGCTCACGATCGTCGACAGCGCGTGAGGGGGCTTCTGTCGTCCCGACCTGGCGCGAGGATGCCCGCCGCGCCCGGTCCGCGCTTCGCGGGCCAGACCCCGGCCGGTCCTCTCAGGAGGGCCCGTGGCAGACGGCCTCGATGTTGTTGCCGTCGGGGTCGAGGACGAACGCTCCGTAGTAGGAGGGGTGGTAGTCCGGCCGCACTCCGGGGGCGCCGTTGTCCTCACCGCCCGCCGCCAGCGCGGCGGCGTGGAACGCGTCCACCGTGGCACGGTCAGGGCTCACGAACGCGATGTGCACCGGTCCGGATCGCTCGCGGTCGGCGACCCAGAACGCAGGCTTGCCCTCACGGCCGAACCCCGCGCCACCGGGCATCGCCATCACGACCTCCAGCCCGAGCGGAGCGAGCGCGCGCTCGTAGAACGCCCTGCTGGCGTCAACGTCCTCGACGCCGATGATCACGTGGTCGATCACGATTCCTCCTCTCCGTCGTGGCGCCCAGAGACGCGCAGCGAGCTCGTCTGGCTCGGCGCCCTCCCTGTCAGTCTCGCGCGCGAGCGAGCACTCCACATCCGTGGTCTGCCGCGGCAACATCCCGGGCTGCCTGCGACCGTGAGCACTTGCGTCGTCGCGGGCCCTCTCGCGACGCGCGCCGTTCTATGCTCCCCTCCCCGCTGTCCGATCGAGAGGAGCAACGAGTGGGCAAGTACCTGCTTCGCGTCAACTACACGTCGACCGGCCTGAAGGGTCTGACCAAGGAGGGCGCGGCGAACCGCGTGGGCTACATCTCCGACTTCGCGGCGTCGGTCGGCGGCACCGTCGAGTCGTTCCACTTCGCGCTCGGCGACTACGACGCCTACGTCGTGCTCGACGCGCCCGACGACCGTGCCGTCACGGCCGCGAGCCTCGCCGTGGGCTCGTCCGGCGTCGCATCGGTGAGCACCGTCAAGCTGCTGACCGCCGACGAGGTCGACCAGGCGATCGGCGCGATGGGCGCCTATCGCCCGCCCGGCGACGCGTAGCCGGCGCTGCAGGCGGCGTCCCGCCGACGACCGGGGCGCCGCCGCCCGCCTCCTCGCTCAGCCCAAGCCCTCGCGACCTCGCGGAACGCCAGTCAGCGTGCGATCCAGCCGCCGTCCAGCACGAGCGGGGTGCCCGTCGCGAACCGCCCGGCCGGTCCGAGCAGGACCAGGCGACCGCGTCGGCGACCTCGGCGGGCTCGATGCATCTCCTTGACCGCCTGCGGCACGAGGAGCACGTCCTCGAGCACCCGCTCCTCGGCGACGCCGTGCGTCCGCGCCTGCGCGGCGATCTGGTTCTCGACCAGGGGCGTCCGGACGTACCCGGGGCAGACCGCCGAGACGCCGATCCCGTCAGACCGCTCCCTCGAGCGCCAGCGTCTTCACGAGGCCGAGCACGCCGTGCTTCGCGGCCACGTAGCCGGCCTTGTACGGCGACGCGACGAGCCCGTGGACGGACGCGACGACGACGATCCGCCCGTCGCCGCTCGCCCGCAGCGCCGGCCAGGCGTGCTTCGCGAGCAGGAACGGGCTCGTGAGGAGGATCGCGAGGAGCGCGTCCCAGCGGTCCTCGTCGAAGGACTCCACGGGCGAGACGTGCTGGAAGCCGGCGTTCGGGACCACCGCGTCGAGACGCCCGAAGCGCGAGAGCGCCTCGGCGACGGCGTCCCGGTTGCCCTCACGCGTGGTCAGGTCCGCCGTGAACCGCTCGCCCGGCGCGGCCGCGATCGGGTCGACGTCGACGGCGAGCACGCGCCAGCCGTCCGCGACGAGGCGCTCGGCGATCGCGAGGCCGATGCCGCTCGCAGCGCCGGTGACCAGGGCGGAACGCACGGTCGAACACTATGCGGTCGTCGCCGTCGCGGGGGCGACGCCGGCACACCGGGCAGGCACACGCTGCCAGTCGACGCCCCGGCGGGGCGACCGCAACACGGCGACGGAGGGCTGGTCGACCAGGGACGCCGACGCGCCTGTCGTCGGCCCGCCCGCACGCGCCCGTGCCCTGGAGGCGGAGCATCGCGCGCGCCGACGCGGGTCGACAGGCCGGCGCATGCCGGGCCGCGCGGGGTGACAGCGGGCCGGGCGGCGACGTCCCCGGCCCTACAATCGTGCGCATGCGGATCACGCGCGTACGCGCCTACCGCCAGGTGCAGCCGTTCCGGCGTGGCGGCTACCGCGATGGGCTCGAGCGCGTCGGTCGGGTTCGAGTCGCTCGTCGTCGCGCCTCGACACCGACGAGGGGATCGCGGCGCACGGCGAGACCAGCACGATCAACCCCGTCTACGCCGACGCGTTCGCGGCGGGGGCACGGGCGGGCGTCGCCGAGCTCGCGCCGCTGCTGATCGGCGCGGACCCGACGCAGCCGGGCAGCCGTCGCGGCGCTGCTCGACGGCGCGCTGCGCGGGCATCCCTACGTCAAGTCCGCGATCGACATGGCCTGCTGGGACGCGAAGGCGCAGGCAGCGGGGCGCCCGCTCTGGCACGAGCTCGGCGCACGCCACGGCCACGGGGTCGCGCTCTACAACGTCGTGATCGTCTCGTCCGGTCGACGAGGCCGTCGCGCTTGCCCGCGAGCTCGCTCGACGAGGGCTACCGGCGGATCCAGGTCAAGGTCGGGACGGACCCGCTGGTCGACGCCGAGCGGCTCGCCGCCGTGCGCGACCTCGTCGGCTCCGACGTCGTGCTGTACGCCGACGCGAACGGGGCGTTCACGACCTCGGACGCCCGACGGTTCCTGCGCGCCACGCGCGACCTCGAGTACGTCCTCGAGCAGCCGTGCCGCACGTACGCCGAGTGCGCGGCGCTGCGTGGCGACTGCGGACGACCACTCGTGCTGGACGAGTCGATCGTGACGCTCGACGACCTGCTGCGGGCCGCACGCGAGCGGGTCGCCGACGGGGTGACGCTCAAGCTCCAGCGGATCGGCGGCGTCTCGCGCGCCCGGCTCATGCGCGACGTCGCGGTCGAGCACGGACTCGACGTGACGATCGAGGACGCGGGCGGCTCCAGCCTCGCGACCGCGGCGTTCGTGCACCTCGGGCTCGGGACGCCGGAGCGACACCGTGCGCACATGGTCGACTTCCACCGCTGGGTCAGCGTCGACCACGGCACGGGGCTGCCCGCCGAGCGTGCAGGGCACCCAGCGCTCCGCCGGACGGCCCGGGCCTCGGGATCGAGGTCGACGTCGACGCGCTCGGCGCGCCGGTCGTCGACACCGCGGCCGGCTGACGCACGGTCGAGCCACGAGGGCGAGGGGCACGGCTGAAGCCACGCCCACCCCCGGCGATCCGCACTCGCCGGAGGCGTGTTGCGGCGTGGGATGGCCGCGCTGGGCGAGCGCGAGCCCGAGCCGGACGACGCCGCTCCGCGCCGGCGCCGGAGCACACCGGGCGACGCCGCGGCCGCCGCGGCGCGGGTGCCGACGCGGCCCCGCCGCCGACGCGCTCGCGCGTCTACCGCAGGCTCGAGAACCCGTTCCCGCCGATCGAGCTCCTCCGCCCGGAGCAGGTCGCGCAGATCCACGAGTCCTCGCTCACGCTCCTGCGCGACCACGGCGATCAAGGTCCTGCTCGAGGACGCACGGCAGCTCTTCCGGGAGGGAGGCGCGATCGTCGACGAGGAGACGCAGCTCGTCCACTTCGACCCCGAGCTCGTCGAGCACGCGCTCGGGACGGCACCCTCCCGGTTCGAGCTGATCGGCCGCTCGCCCGAGCGCACGCGTCACGCTCGGAGGGCGCCACGTCGCCTTCGTCCCCGTCAGCAGCCCGCCCGCCGTGAGCGACCTCGACGGCGGCAAGCGTCCCGGCAACCTCGCGGACTTCCGCGACCTCGTCCGCCTGACGCAGGCGTTCGACGTCCTCCACGTCACCGGCCCATGCGTCGAGCCGCAGGACGTGCCCGCTCCCCGTCCGCCACTACGAGACCTGCTCGGCGTACCTGACCCTCACCGACAAGGTGCCGTACGTCTACGCCCGAGGCCGTGGCCAGGTCGCCGACGGGTTCGAGATGTTCCGGATCGGCTACGGGATCGATCGCGAGACGTTCGAGTCCGCTCCTCGCTCGTACACGGTGATCAACACGCAACTCGCCGCGTCAGCTCGACATCCCGATGTGCATGGGGATCATCGACTTCGCGCCGCGCCGGGCAGCTCTCGGTGATCACGCCGTTCACGCTGGCCGGGCGCGATGGCGCCCGTCTCGCTCGCAGGTGCGCTGACGCTGCAGCACGCCGAGGCGCTCGCGGGCGTCGTGCTCGCGCAGCTCGTGCGGCCCGGCGCTCCCGTCGTGTACGGCGCGTTCACCTCGAACGTCGACATGCGCTCGGGCGCGCCCGCGTTCGGCACGCCCGAGTACTTCAAGGCCGCGATCGCGGGCGGGCAGCTCGCCCGCCACGTCGGCCTCCCCTATCGCACCTCGGCGCCGAACGCCTCGAACGCCGTCGACGCACAGGCGATGTACGAGACGATGATGAGCCTCTTCGGCGCGCTGCTCGGCGGCGGCAACCTGCTGCATCCATTCGGCGGGCTGGCTCGAGGGCGGGCTGACGGCGTCGAAGGAGAAGCTCGATCCTCGACGTCGAGGTGCTGCAGATGGTCGCCGAGACGTTCCAGCCGCTCGTCGTCGACGACGCGGAGATCGCTCTCGACGCGATCGCGCGACCGGCGCCGGGCGGGCACTTCTTCGGCGGCGCCCACACCCTCGAGCGCTACCGCACCGCCTTCTACGAGCCGCTCGTCTCCGACTGGTCGAACTTCGGCCAGTGGACGGAGGCCGGCTCGCGCGACGCGACGACGCGGGCGAACGAGACGTGGAAGCGCGTGCTCGCGGAGTTCGAGCCGCCGCCGCTGGACGACGCGATCGCGGAGGAGCTCGACGAGTTCGTCGCGCGGCGCACCGCCGAGGGCGGCGCACCGCCCGAGTCGTAGCGTCGCAACCGGCCCCGCTGCGAGTCCCGACGGGTGACAATGGGGACATGACGACCACTCCGGCAGCGGTGGGCGAGAGCGCGAGCGACGTCGCACCCGGCGTCGTGGCGCGCTCACCCCGTGAGCTCGCGGTCGCGCGACTGCGCCGCGACCGGGTCGGGATGGCTGCGATCGCACTGGCCGTGGGCATCCTGCTCGCGTGCTTCGTCGGCGGCCCTCTGCTCACGCGAGCGCTCGGCCACGGGCCGAACGACCCGCTGCCGTACGCCGTCGACTCCAGCAATCGCCCCGTCGGCCCCTGGACGCGGGTTCCCGCGGTCACGAGCGCGTTGGTGGACGACTACGGCGAGCTCGTCGATCCGACCGGCTCGCCGACGACGCTGCTCGTGCTCGGAGGGGACGGCCCGCTCGGCCGCGACCTGCTGCTGCGAATCCTCTACGGCGGCGTCGTCTCCATCGAGATCGCGCTGCTCGCGGTCGCGATCGCCCTCCTGATCGGCGTCGCGGCAGGAGGTGCCGCCGGGATGCTCGGGGGCGCCGTCGACGGGACAGTGTCACGCCTCACGGAGCTCGCGATGTCGCTGCCGGTCCTGTTCCTGCTCGTCCTCGTCGGGACGAGCGCGGTCGGCGAGAGCCTCCAGGATCTCACGCTCGGGATCTTCAACCAGGGGGTGCTGGCGGTCGCCCTGCTGATCGGGCTCTTCACGTGGTTCTACCCGGCTCGCCTCGTGCGGGTGCAGATCATCCAGCTCCGCCGCCGTGAGTTCGTCGACGCCGCGATCGTCGCCGGCTCCGGCCGCTGGCGGATCTTCCGCCGACACCTCGTCCCGCACCTCGTCCCGGCCCTCGCGGCGTGGGCGACGACAGGCGTCGCGATCGCGATCCTCTTCGAGATCGGGGTGTCGTTCCTCAACGCGGGCGTCCGCCAGCCGACCTCGAGCTGGGGACGGCTGCTCGTCGACACCTGGGGCTCGCCGCTCCTGCCCTCGCGGTTCGACCCGGCGTTCATGTCGATCTGGCCGACCGTGTTCACCAGCCTCGCGATGCTGATCACGGTCGTCGCGATCTACGAGGTCGGCGAGGCGCTGCAACGCGCGCTCGTGGTGGAGCGGCAGCGATGAGCGGCGCCGGCGCCTTCACGCTGCGGCGGATCGCCCTGGCGGTCGGACTGCTCTTCTGCCTCGCGAGCATCACGTTCTGGATCGACCAGGCGATCCCCTACGACCCAGGCTCGTACCTCCTCCGCGACATCCCCCACCCGACGCGCGAGCAGCGCGAGCAGGCCGAGCACCTGCTCGGCAGCGACCGGCCCGCGGTCGTCCAGTACGGCGACTTTCTCGTCGGACTGCTCCACGGCGACCTCGGCGTCTCGTGGGAGACGGCCGAGCTCAATCGCCAGGAGGGATTCCTGGCCGACCCGGTCGGCCCGATCGTGCTGAGGGCGACCGGCGTCACCGCATCGCTCGTGCTCGGCGGGGCCTTGCTGCTCGGCTTCGTCGCGATCCCCGGGGGACGCTGCTCGCGGCACGCTCGGGGACGTGGGCCGACCGCACCGCGCTCCTGCTCGCGCTCGCGGCACTGTCCACCCATCCGCTCGTGCTGGGGAACGTCCTCCAGCTCGTGTTCGGCGAACGGCTCGGGTGGGTGCCAGAGTACGGCTACTGCCCCCTGTGGGGGACGACGCCTGGGTCGAGCGATCCGTTCGTCGACGAGCCTGCCTGCGGCGGGCTCGCCGACTGGGCCTCCCACCTCCTGCTCCCCTGGATCACGTTCGCAGCGCTCCTGCTCGCCCTCCATCTGCGGCAGATGCGCGCATCCGCTCTGACCGTCCTCGCGGAGCCCCATGTCGCAGTCGCCAGGGCGAAGGGCGTGCCCGAGCGCGCGGTGCTCCGCCACCACGTCATGCCGAACGCGCTGCCTCCGGTCGTGACGAGCCTTGCGACCGACATCGGCGCCATCCTCGGCGTCGCGCTGTACGTCGAGGTCGTCTTCCGGCTGCCGGGGCTCGGCCGCCTCTTCCTCGTCGCGGTGCAGGGGGACGTCGGCTTCGACCGGCCCGTGATCGTGGGGATCGTCCTCGTCGTGGGGACGGCGGTGATCGTCGGCAACCTGGTCGCCGATCTGATCGTCGCGCGACTCGACCCACGCGTGCGCCTCGACGAGCGCGGACGCGAGCTGCTCGGCTCCGCGGACTGAGCGACGGCGCGGCGAGCGGTCAGGCACCGCAAGCGACCCGCGGCCGGGCGCTAGCCCGGCGCGGCGACCCCGACCGAGGCGACGACCGGGAAGTGATCCGACCCCGTGTTGCGGAGGTTGGCCTCGATCCTCGACACCTCGTCGGGGATCGACCAGACGCCGAGGTCGAGCACGTCGCCCGCGAGCGACGACCCGCCGCGCTGCAGCACGTGGTCGATGATCGCCCACTTCTGGGAGCCGTTGTAGGTCGTGCTCCAGGGGTGCGTCGGCTCCCGGTTCCCGAGCGAGGCGAGGACGTCGGCGAAGCCGTCCCTCGCGAGGACGCCGCCGACCGGCCCGACGACCGTGTCCTCGTTCACGTCGCCGCAGACGACGTCAGTCGTCCCCCGGGTGCGCGTGCAGCTGCGCGAGGAGCGAGCGGGCCTCCTTCACCCGGTTCGCGCTCCGGTCGCTGTCGAGATGGATCGACGCCACCCGGAGCCTGCTGCCCGAGCCACGCTGGGTGCCCCTCCCACACCAGCGCGTGGTTTCCGTCGTCGCCGAGCGCGATGTCGCGCATCGAGGTGGTGGCAAGAGAGGAGCGCCTGGCGATCACAGCGGTGCCGTTCGGCTGCCAGGGAACCTCGGGGACGAGGCAGCTCGACCACCAGTCGGGCGCGTTCGTCGGACATCGCTGCCCTCGAACCCGGGGCCGAGCGCCTGCAGGAACGCGGCCAGCTCGGACGACCTGGACTTCCTGGAGGCAGAAGACGTCGGTCTCGGCCGAGAGGCGCTGAAGCAGCGCGCTGATGCGGGCGCGCCGGAACGCGGTCTCGAGCAGCGCGGGGTCGACCTCGTCGGGATACCACTTCGGCGCCGCCCAGATCGGCGCGAGCACGTTGAACGAGACCACCGCCGAGCGGGCGAGCGGGTCGCGGCGCGGTGGACGCGACGGCGGCCGAGGTGACCGCCGCCAGCACCAGACCGGCCGCGGCCACGGCGACGAGACGGCGCGTGTGTGGCCTCATCAGCGGTGGAACGGGCCGGTGATCTCGAACGTCATCCCGGTCTTCCCGTCCCTGCCCCGCTGCGAGCTCACGTAGAGGCGGCCCCGTCGGGCGTGAACGTCGGCCCGGCGACCTCGGAGCGGTCATGCCCCTCGAACTGGACGAACGGCGACGCCTCCCACTCGGCCCCGACCGCCGGCTGGTAGAGCTGCACGAGCCGCATAGTCGAGGCGTCCTCGGCCACGAACAGGTCGCCCGTGCGCGCGTGCGACCGTGACGTTGTCCGGCCCGTTGAGCGGGCCGTCGACCGCGACGGCGTCGTAGATCGACGCTCAGCCGCTGCGTCGCCACGTCGAGGCCCAGACGCGCCGGTCACCGGTCGTCGCGAAGTAGACGACGCGCTGATGGATCCATGCCCCCTCGGGCCGCGAGAAGACGGTCGTCTCCTTGCCTCGGTACGGGGAGCTCGACGAGACGTCCACCCAGGACACGGCCCCCGTGCCGGAGACCCTCGCGGCCTGCAGCTGCCCCGCGCTGAGGTCGCCGAAGCGCGTCGGCTTGAAGCGGTACAGCCGCGCGTCGTACGAGTCCTCGGTGAGGTAGACCCACCCCGTCACCGGGTCGACGGGTGCTGCCTCGTGGACGAACGAGCCGAGCGCGGGACGGGCGATCGCCCTGCCCGGGCCGGTACGGGTCGCACTCCCAGACGAGGCCGTTGCGGTACTCCTCGCACGAGAGCCACGTGCCCCACGGGGTCAGGCCGCCGGCGCAGTTCCACTTCGTGCCCGAGAGGATCCGGTAGCCGCGGTGCGGCGTGCCGTCCGACGAGAACCGAAGCACGTACGAACCGCCCTGCTGACCGTTGTCCTCGGAGTTCACGACCATCAGCCAGCCTCTCGCGGACGTCGGCAACGTCGCGGCCCCGTCGGGGGCAAGCGGCCAGACCAGCCCGGTCGAGCCCACCTCGCTGCCCGTCATCGCGATCAGCCGCGCGCTGAACCCGGCCGGCAGGCGGACGCCGTTCGCGTCGGCCGGCCCGAGCGGCCCGTACGGCGCGCCGCCGGCCCGCGCTCCGGCCGGCCGGAGCAGCGCGTTGGAGCCGATGCCCAGCGCAAGCGCGGCCGCGGCGCCGTTGCGCAGGAGCTCCGCCCGTGTCGAACCCATGTCCCTCTCCCCTCGACGACGATCAGATGCGCGCAGCCTGACGCTCCTGACCGCCCGGTCAAGGCCGGGCAGTCGCGGCCGGTCTCCGTCCGCGCGTCAGACGCCGTCACGGGCGGAAGCGGCGTGCTCGCCGAGGCGCTCGGCGACGACGTCGGACGACGCGAGCGTGCGTCTCGCCGTGCCCGGTCACGGCGACGAGGAACGGCTCCCTGGCGATCGCCACGAGCCTCACGTCCGTCGTCGCGACGACCGTCGCAGTGCGGATGCCGTCGTGCAGGAGGGCGATCTCGCCGAAGCCCTCGCCCCGGCCGAGGAGCGCCACCCGCGCGTCGCCGTCGCGCACCTCCAGCTCGCCGTCGGCGATGGCGAAGTAGCGGTCACCGTGCTCGCCCTTGCTGACCACCGTCGTCCCCGCGCGCGACGGTCGAGCTCCTCGGCGCCGTGTGCGCGACGCCCTCGAGCGCGGGCACCGGCAGCGCCCGGAACACGCGCAGCGACGCGGAGCAGTGCGATGACGACCGCGGGGACCTCGACCGCGGAGTCGACCGCGAGGAGCCGTCGCAGGCGGACGAGCATCAGCACCGGGAACGAGCGCGCCGGTGAGCGACGAGCGCGCCGGTCGTCCCGGCGACGGCGATCGCCAGCGGGACGACGGCGGAGCCCACCCCCCACGCCGCCATCGCAAGCCCTTCCTTGAACGCGAAGACCCGGGCGAGCATCTCGGTCGAGGTGACGCGCTGCAGGAGCGTCTGGCCCGACACCTCGAGCAGGCTGCGCGACACGCCCGAGACGGCTGCGACGACGAAGGCGACTGCCAGCGTCGTCGCGATCCCGAGGAGCGACGAAGGCGACACCCGCCGCGAACGCCGCTCCGAGCATGACCGGCACGAGCCGCGAGCGGCCGACCAGCGCGAGCGACGCCGACGGCGCCGACGACGGCCCCTACGCCGTGGGCCGCCGTGAGGTAGCCGGCCCCCGAGCCGCCGATGTCGAGCGTGCCCACCGCGAGCACCACCGCGAGCACGTCGAACGCGCCGACCATCAGGAACGTCGCCGCGAGCACGATCACGACCTCGCGCGGCGCGCTCGCGTGGACGAGGGCGCGCGCGCCCTCGTCCAGCTGACGAAGCGCGCCGGGCGTCGCCTCGTCGCGGGCGAGCGGCGGCACGAGGTTCCGCAGCGGCAGGACGAGGAGCGCGGCGAGCACGAGGCATGCCGCGCCTGCCGCGTACACGGCGCCGGGGCTCGCGATCCCGAGCAGCGACGCCGGCGAGGGCCGGTGCGGCGACGAGGCCGATGCTCAGGATCCAGCCGGTCACGGCGTTCAGCGCGACGAGCTGCTCGGTCGCGCGCGCCACGCCCGGCGAGACCACGGCGTGGGCCGGGTGCGTGACGGTGAGCGCCATCGCGGTCAGCGCCCCGAGCGCGTAGACGAGCGCCGACGGGCGCCCCCGCGAGCAGGGCGAGAGCGGTCGATCCCATCGCGACGCGCCTGCGCCGTGTACGCCCCGACGAGCACCCGGCTCGCGCCGAAGCGGTCGATCAGCGGCCCCGCGAACGGTGCGAAGAGCGCCGTCGGCAGGAGCAGCCCGAGCGAGACGAGGCCGGTCGCCGTGGCACCGCCCTGGTCGTAGGCGAACACCAGCATCGCCACCCACGGGCCGAACTCCGCGAGCCTGTAGAGGCCGAGGGCGAGGGAGACGCGGCGAAGCGCGCGGTCTCTCGCGAGCGCCGCGAGCGTGGAGGAGGAGCGCGGCACGGACGCCGACACTACCAAGGCGTCGGCGCCCGACCGGCTCGCCTGATCGGGCGCCGGCCGGGGATGCTCGCGGCCGCCTCGGCCGGCGGCCGTCAGGCCAGCGCGAACGCGACGAGCTCCGAGAGGTGCCCGTGCGCCAGGCAGACGACGGTGTCGGCGCCGCCGTAGTAGATCGTCAGCCGGTCCGACGCTCGATCGACGAGCGCGGCGCAGGGGAAGACGACGTTCGGGACGTCGCCGACCTGCTCGTAGCGGCACCTGCGGTGAGAGGAGGTAGTCGCCGCGCGCGCCCGAGGACGCGCCATGGCTCGTCGAGGTCGAGGAGCGCGGCGCCCATCGAGTAGACGAAGCCGTTGCAGGAGGTGAGCACGCCGTGGTAGAGCACGAGCCAGCCATCCGGCGTCGGTCTCGATCGGGATCGGCCCGGCGCCGATCTTGGTCGACTCCCAGCGTCCACGACCGCGTCCCCAGCACGTGGCGATGCCGGCCCCAGTGGATGAGGTCGGGGCTCTCCGAGTAGAAGATGTCGCCGAACGGGGTGTGCCCGTTGTCGCTCGGCCGGCTGAGCATGGCGTAGCGCGCCGCCGATCCGGCGCGGGAAGAGCACGCCGTTGCGGTTGAAGGGGAGGTACGCGTTGTCGAGCTGGTGGAACGTCTCGAAGTCGTGCGTGTACGCGATCGCCGATCGTCGGGCCGTGGTACCCGTTGCACCAGGTCACGTAGTACCGGTCCTCCAGCCACGTGACGCGCGGGTCGTAGGCGTGCTCGAACGACTGCCTGGATCTCGGCGACCCGGTCGTCGGTCGCGACGAACGGATCGGCTCCTCGTCGATCTCCCAGGTGACGCCGTCGGCGCTGCGGCCGGCGTGGACGTTCATCGTGCGCGTGCCTGTCGTCGACGCGGAACACGCCGGCGAAGCCGTCGCCGAATGGCACGACCGCGGAGTTGAAGATGCTGTTCGAGCGCGGCAGGTGGTCGCGGGGATGATCGGGTTGCGGCGTCGAGCGCCAGAGCGTCTCGGTGCAGCCCGGCGCGCCGATCCTCCCACGGGATGCCGGCGGGCGGGGTGTCGTGGACATCGGCCACGCGGGGCTCGGCGTTGGTGCTCATGGGACACGCTCCGTGGTCTGCAGGGAGAGGGACGACGCCTTGCGGCCGGCCGCCTGACGGTCGGCCTCGGTGACGGAGGCGACGAAGTGCTCCGGCTCGGCCTCGACGAGCGGGCCTGTGCCGTCCTCGGCCTCCGGAGCCGCCCGGACCGGACGTCCAGCGGCCGTGGAGCTGCGGGACCGCCGCGAGCAGCGTCTGCGGTGTACGGATGGAGCGGGTTGCCGAAGACCTTCGGCGTGGCGCCCATCTCGACCACGACGCCCGCGGCGCAGGATCACGGTCTTGTCGCTGATGTAGTTGCCGAGCGAGAGGTCGTGCGTGATGAAGAGGACGCCGAGGCCGCGCTCCTTGAGGTCGCCGAGCAGGTTGAGGACGTCGATCCGGGTCGAGGCGTCGAGCATGCTGATGATCTCGTCGGCGACGAGGAGCTTGATGTCGAGGAGCAGCGCGCGCGCGATCATCAGGCGCTGCAGCTGACCGCCGCTCAGCTGGTGCGGGTACTTGCCGAGCACGTCGGCCGGCTCGAGCGACACCGCCTCGAGCGACGAGCGCAGCTTCTTGCTCCAGTCGCTCGCGCTCAGCCCGGGGAGGTAGCTCGTGCGGATCATCCCGAGCACGCGGTCGACCTTGTACACGGGGTTGTACGAGCTGAACGGGTCCTGGAAGACGCCCTGGACGTGCGCGTAGTAGCGACGCAGGTCACCGCGGCCGAGGCCGGCGACGTCGCGGCCCTCGAACGTGATCGCGCCCGCCGTCGGATCGCGTCAGGCGCAGGATCATCCGGCCGACGGTGGTCTTGCCGCTGCCGCTCTCGCCGATCAGGGAGACGACCTCGCCCGGCTCGCACGGTGAAGCTCGACGTCGGAGACGGCCGTCGTGTGCTCCTTCCCGAACATCCCGGTCTTGAAGACCTTCGTGACGCCGTCGAGCTCGAGCATCAGGCGCCCACCTTCCAGCAGGCGGCGAACCGTCCCGGCTCGATCTCGACGAAGGGCGGCTCCTCGGCGCACTTCTCGGTCGCCAGCGGGCAGCGGGCGCGGAACCGGCAGCCGGTCGGCGGGTCGAGGAGCGACGGCGGCCGGCCGGGGATGCCGCTGAGCCGCTTGCTCGGCGAAGCGCACGCCGACCTCGGGCAGCGACCCGAGCAGGAGCTGCGTGTAGGGGTGCACGCGGGTCGCTCGTGATGTGCGCCGCAGACGCCTTCTCGACGAGCTTGCCGGCGTACATCACGAGGATCGTGTCGGCGATCTGGTAGAGGATCGAGAGGTCGTGGGTGATCACGATGGTGCTCTTCACGAAGCCGCGGTCGCGGAACTCGACGAGCATCTCGGCGACCGCCTTCTGCGTCGAGACGTCGAGCGCGGAGGTGAGCTCGTCGGCGATCAGGAGCGAGGGGTCGAGCAGCGTCGAGAGCACCATCACGACGCGCTGCTTCATCCCGCCCGAGAGCTCGATCGGGTAGCGGTCGAGGACGCTCGTCGTCGAGGCCGACGAGCGCGAGCCGGCGGCTGAGCTCGGGCAGCGTCTCGTCGTAGGAGACGCCGCGCGAGCCGAGCAGCTCGGAGATCATCCGCCCGATCTTCCGGATCGGGTTCATGGCGCTCATCGCGTACTGCGGGACGATCGAGACCTCGCGGTAGCGGAACGCGTTCATCGCGTTGTCGTCCTCGAGCGGCAGCTCGACGCCGTCGAGCGTGACCGTCCCGTCGATCACGCGCATCCGCCCGTCGAGCCGGATCAGGCTCTTGCCGAGCGTCGTCTTGCCGCAGCCCGACTCGCCGGCGAGCCCCATGATCTCGCCGTCGGCGACGGTGAAGGTGACGCCGTCGAGCGCACGGACGTCGCCCTTGAGGGTGCGGTAGTAGACGCGCAGGTCGTCGACGGCGAGGCTCATGTCCGGCGCAGCCTCGGGTTGAAGACCTCGTCGAGGCCGACGTTCATCACGTAGAGGCCGCCGACGATCGCCGGTGATCGCGATCCCGGGCGGGATGAACCACCACCACATCCCGAGCTGCAGCGCCGCGTTCGAGACAGCGGTGTTCATCATCAGACCGAGCGACATCACCTGCGACGGGCCGAGTCCGAGGAAGTCGAGCGTCGCCGCGGTGAGGACCGAGCCGCCGAAGAGCAGGATGAACGTGAGGAAGAGGTACGAGCTCATGTTCGGCGCGATCTCGTTGACGATCACGCGCGACGGTGCCGCGCCCGGACAGGCGCGCGAGGCTGACGAAGTCGCGCGACGCGAGCGAGAACGTCTGCGCACGGATCGCGCGGGCCGCCCACGGCCACGAGGTGAGCCCGATCAGCACCGCCTCCGACATCAGGCTGCCGACGTTCGAGGTAGGCGGCGACGATGATCAGGACGGCGAGCGTCGGGATCACGAGGACGATGTTCGTCGACCATGCTCAGGACGTCGTCGACGACGCCGCCGAAGTAGCCGCCGACGAACCCGATCGTCATGCCGAGCAGGCCCGCGACGAGCGCTGCGAGCGCGCCCGACGATGAAGCTCGCGCGCAGCCCGTACACGAACTGCGCGTAGACGTCCTGGCCGGACGAGGTGGTGCCGAGCCAGTACTCGGACGACGGCGGCTCGCCGAGCGGGGCGTCGAAGTCGAACGGGTCGCCGTTGGTGAAGAGCGGGCCGACGATCGCGAGCACGAGGAAGAACAGCGACGACCGTGAGCCCGATGACGAGCTTGCGGTTGTGGAAGGCGAAGTAGAGCGATCTCGAAGCGCTTCCGCGGGGCCGACGAGCTCGGGCTCGCCGCCGTCGACCGTGAGGGCGAGCTCCGGCGTGGCGACGAGGTCGGCCTTGGAGCTCGACGTGCCGCATCTACGACCCCTGGATCCCCGCGCGGGTTCGCGGGTCGACGATCACGTAGGCGATGTCGACGATGAAGTTCGCGATCAGGACGCCGATGATGATGAAGAGGAACAGCCCCTGGAGCAGGAAGTAGTCGCGGTTCTGGAGCGCGGTGATGATCAGGGTGCCGATGCCCGGGTAGCCGAACACGATCTCGGTGACGAGCGCGCCGCCGACGACGGCGCCGAGCGCGAGCGCGAGGCCCGACATCTGCGGCAGCACGGCGTTGCCGTACGCGTACTTGCGGACGAGCTTGCTCGGCGCGCCGAGCGCCTGGAGGTAGTTGGAGTACTCGGACTCGAGCTCGTAGATGATCAGGTTCCGCATGCCGATCGCCCACCCGCCGAACGAGACGAGGAACAGCGTCAGGAACGGCAGGAACCAGTGGCTGAGGAAGCTGCGCGCGAACTCCCACGTCCAGGCGGGCTGCATCGAGAAGTCGTAGGCGCCCGAGACGGGGAAGAGCCCCCACTTGAAGGCGAGGAAGTAGACGAGCACGATGGCGAGCCACATGTACGGCGTCGCCGTCAGCACGTAGGCGACCGGGAGCGCCGTGTTGTCGAGCACCTTCCGCCGCGCCGCCATGGCGCCGACCCGGTTCCCGGCGATGTAGCTGAGCACGATCGCCGGGACGAGCAGCGCGAGCGTGTACGGCAGCGCGGCCCAGATCAGCTCGCTGACCGACGAGCCGACGTAGGCGATGCTCGGCCCGAGGTCGCCGTGGAGGAGGCCACGCCAGAAGTTCAGGTACTGCTTCCAGAGCGGCTGGTCGAGCCCGAAGGACTCGGTGAAGTAGCCCGTGGAGCTCCTGCGAGGCGGTCGAGTCGGCCTGGAGCCTGCTGATCAGCCCGTCGATCGGGTCGCCCGGCATCAGACGCGGGATCGCCCAGTCGATCGAGACCGCGACGAAGAACGTCAGGAGGTAGAGAAGGCTCTTGCGGGCGAGGTAGCGGGTCACGCGGTCTCGAGGTCGATCATCGAGTGTCGGTAGGTCGGACGGGCCGGCGAACCGGGTGGTGCCCCCCGAGGGGAGCACCACCCGTACCGGTCGTTCAGTCGGTCGCGTCGATCGCTACTTCGCCGGCTTGCAGCTTGGCGAGCGCGTCGATCGCCGTCATGTTGAGGTACCCGTTCCACACGACGTGGGTGTTCTGCATCCCCTTGACCGTGGACGTCGGGAAGTTCTTCCAGTACGTCGTGTTGTACTGCGACCACATGCCGTTGTACCAGAGCGGGATGGCAGGGAAGCTCCTCGAGGATGTACTTCTGGATCTTCGAGTGGATCGCCTTCGCCTTCGCCACGTTGGTCGGCTGCACCTTGTTGAGCGCGAGCGTCAGCGCCCACGGCTTCGGGCCTGCCTGCGGTGAAGCGGGAGTAGTTCGCGAAGGTCTGCGAGTCCGCGATCGGCAGGTGGAAGAGGTAGTCGTAGTACGTGTACGGCGTCGGGCCGAGCTGCTTGTCGTTGTTGATCACGAGGTCGAACTTGCCCGAGTTGCGCTCGTCGACGAGCCCGTTGTAGTCCGGGTACGCCGGGGTGATCTTGATGCCCGGCGTCCTTCGCGCTGGCGGCGATGATCTGGATGGCGGTCATCCAGTCCGACCAGCCGTTCGGGACGATCAGCCTGAGGTTGACCGTCCTGCCCGGCCTTGTTCTCGACGTAGCCGTCACCGTTCGTGTCCTTGTAGCCGTTGGCGGCGAGCAGCGCCTTCGCCCCGGCGACGTTGTACTTGAAGCCCAGCTTGGCGGCCTGGGCCTTGTCGATCCACTTGTTCCAGGTCGGCAGCAGGCCGGTCGGGTTCGCCTTCTGGACGATGTTGCCGTAGTCGGCCGTCACGATCTGGTCGATGTTGATCGACATCGCCAGCGCGCGCGCGGAAGGCCCGATCGTTCAGCGGTGCCTTGCGTGGTGTTCGGCACGAGCCAGGCCGTGTTCGCCGAGAGCATGTACGGCGCCTTCGGGTAGTACGTCTGGATCTTCTTGCCGCCGATCAGCTTGTCGATCCCCGGGAAGAAGTTGTTGCTGAGGTCGATGTCGTTCTTCAGGAAGTTCTGCAGCGACGCGGTGTTCTGCGGTGTTGTGGATGTCGACGATGTACTGCATCGGCATCTTCATGCCGAAGCGCCTTCGTCGCCCACCAGTTGTCACGCCGGTTCCACTGCAGCGTGCCCGACGTGCCCTTGCCGGCGCCGTAGGTGAACGGGCCGGTGCCGACCATCTTCTACACGTCGTCGGTGTTGCCCGTCGTGATCTCGGTCGCGCTGTAGCTCGACCAGATGTGCTTCGGCACGATCGGCGATCGTGTAGATGTTGGTCTGCCAGTCGAGGTAGTTCGGGCGTGCTCTTGAAGACGAAGCTGACCGTGTTGCCCTTGACCACGATCTTGGTCAGACCGGTCTTCCACATCGTCGAGAACTCGCGAGCCCGCGAGCTTGCCGGTCTCGAACGTGAACTTCACGTCCGCGCCGGTGAAGGGCTTGCCGTCGTTCCACTTGACGCCCGGACGGATCGTCATGACGTAGGTGCGGCCGACCCACTTGCCGCTCGGTCGCGAGCCACGGGATGTACTTGTCCTTGAGCGGGTCGTAGCGGAACGGCGTCTCGTAGAGCAGACCGAGCGATGCCGGTCGCGTTGCCGTTGCGAAGCGGGTTGAAGCTGGCGAACGGCCCCCACGCCGATGCCCGACGTGTAGAGCGTCTGCGGTCCGCGGAAGCGCGAGCGACGACTGCTGCTGCGCACCCGCGCCGCCGGCGGTCAGCGACGCGACGAGCGCCGTCGACCACCGCGACCATGGCCCCGAGGCCAACAGTCAGTCTCTTCCGGCTTGGCATGATCCTCCGATCCTCCTTCCGATGCAGAACGGTTCGGTGTCGAATGTGCGAGGGGGTCAGAGCTCGCACCGCCCTCCGTGTCCCGGCGCCGGGCTCCATCGATCGCGACCCGGCGGCACGCTTGCCGTCGAAGCACCTCGACACCGGCTGGTTGCTAGTTGATCACTTATCCGGTTCAGTGTCAACAGCATTCGCACGCACAGGTTCTCCATCCTCTGAGACGCACGCTGCCGACAGCGGTTAGCGGTCAGGCGCCGTCCGGCGCCGCTCGAGCGCACTGCGGCGAGGCGACGCCGGCGCGGGCTCATCCGGGCGCGGCGGAGCGGTGCTGCCCCGCGGGCGTCAGCTCGCCGCGCGGAACCTCGACGTCGCCCGACGCGGACCCGTCGACGATCCCGAGCAGGTGGGTCGCGGCGGACGCGCCGTACGCGCTCGATGTCGCGCGTGATCGCCGTCAGCGGCGGATGCACGACCTGGCTGATCAGCGAGTCGTCCCATCCGACGATCGAGAGGTCGTCGGGGACGGCGAAGCCCATCTGCTGGGCGACGCCGAGGCCGGTGACCGCGAGCAGGTCGCTGTCGAAGATGATCGCGGTCGGCGGCTCGGCCGACGAGAGCAGCCGACGCGTGGCCCGCGCACCGCTCTTCGCGCGTGTAGTCCGTCGCGACGACCTGCGCCGTCGAGGCCGAGCTCGCGCACCGCGCCCCGAAGGCCTGCGTGCGCTCGTCGGTGTGCATGAACTCGGCGACGCCCGCGACCCGGGCGATCCTGCGGTGTCCGAGCGCGGCGAGGTAGCTGGACCGCCTCCACGACCGCCGAGCGCCTCGTCGTGCCAGACCGACGGGAGCGGCGTCCCTCGAGCGGGCCCGCCGATCACGACCGCCGGGCAGCCCGAGCTCCTCGAGCGCGTCGACGCGCGGGTCGTCGCGCCGCAGGTCCACGAGGAAGACGCCGTCGACGCGGTGCTCGCCGAACCAGCGACGGTAGACCTCGATCTCCTCCTCGACGGAGCGGACGAGCTGCAGGGTCAGGCCGATCGAGCGGGCCGAGAGCTGCGTCTCGACGCCGGCGATGAACTCCATGAAGAACGGCTCGAGCGCGATCGTCGTCGGCCGGACGGGCGAGCACGAGACCGCAGCGCGTCCGCGCGCGACGCCGAGAGCGCACGCGCCGCGCGATTCGGGTACCAGCCGAGCTCGTCTGCGATCGCGAGGATCCGGTCGCGCGTCTCGTCGGAGACGCCGGGTCGGCCGTTGAGCGCGTACGAGACGGCGCCCTTCGAGACGCCGGCGCGCTCGCGCGATGTCCCTGATCGTCGCCCTGCGCGGTTGCTGTTCGCTGGCCTGCGTCGCCGCTCTCAGCCCGACCTTCCCAAAGCGGGCTGCCCTGTTGCCCGGCGTCACTGAACCGGTTCCTCACCATACCGCTTCCGGGCCTGTCCCGCACCCCGTGGCAGAGCACGTCGGAATTGTGATTTGCTTGAACGGTTAAGCATGACCGACCTGCACCCCCAGCCCTCGCGCGCTTCCCTCACGAGTTCCTCTGGGGCGTCGGGACGGCCGCCTACCAGATCGAAGGCGCCGCCCGAGCCGACGGGCGCGGCGCGTGCATCTGGGACCGCTTCTGCGCGACGCCCGGCACGGTGCGCAACGGCGAGAACGGCGAGGTCGCGTGCGACTTCTACCACCGCTATCCGCGAGGACATCGCGCCTGATGCGCGAGCTCGGGCTCGACCACGTTCCGCCTCTCGGTCGTCGTGGCCCCGGATCCTCCCGGAGGGACGCGGCCGGGTGAACCAGGCGGGCCTCGACTTCTACGACCGGGTGGTCGACGAGCTGCTCGAGAACGGGATCCGAGCCGCTCGTCACGCTCTACCACTGGGACCTCCCGGTCGCGCTCGAGGACGCGGGAGGGTGGCCCGAGCGCAGCACCGTCGACGCGTTCTGCGAGCTACACGGAGGTCGGTGGCCGGACGGCTCGGCGACCGGGTCGACCTCTGGCTCACGCAGAACGAGCCGTGGGTCATCGCGTGGCTCGGCTACGGCTACGGCGTCCACGCGCCGGGCAGACGTCGCCGGCCGACGCGATCGCCGCGGCCCATCACGTGCTGCTCTCGCACGGGCGCGCCACGGACGATCCTCCGGCGCGAGTCGCCCGGCTCGACGGTCGGCGTGACGGTCGACCTCGAGCCGACACGTACCCGCGAGCGACGACCCTCGACGACGTCGCGGCCGCCCGCGAGTTCGACGGCGAGCGCAACCGCTGGTTCCTCGATCCCGATCTTCCGCGGCACGTACCCGGAGGACGTGCTCGAGCGCCTGGCGTCCGGATCGCTCCGCCCGATCCGGGACGGCGACATGGCGGCGATCGCGGCGCCGATCGACTTCCTCGGCATCAACTACTACCAGCGGCGCGTCGTCGCAGCCGGGCGCCCGACGGCGGCTCGACGGCCTCGTCTACCAGCCGGACGCTCCGCACACGGACATGGGCTGGGAGGTGTCGCCGGACGGGCTCTTCGACCTGCTCGTGCGCCTTCGCGACGACTACGCGCCGCCGTCGATCGTGGTCACCGAGAACGGCGCCGCGTTCGGCGACGCGCGCGCCCACGACGGCCGCGTCGACGACCCCGAGCGCGACGCGCCTACGTCGCAGCGCACGTCGACGCGCTGCGGCGCGCGATCGCGGCCGGCGTGCCCGTCGCGGGCTACTTCGTCTGGTCGCTGCTCGACAACTTCGAGTGGGCCGAGGGCTACGCCAGGCGCTTCGGCCTCGTCTACGTCGACTTCCCGACCCTCGAGCGCGATCCCGAAGGCGAGCTTCTACGCGGTATCGCGACATCATCGCCGGCGAGCGCGGGCTCGCGCACACGGCGACGCCGCGACGCAGGTCGGCGCGCGGACGCCCGAGGCATGAGCTCCGGCGCGACCGCACCGCAGATCGCCCTGCAGCTCTACACGCTCCGGGTGCCACCGCGGTCGACCTGCTCGACACGATCCGCGGGTCGGCGAGCTGGGCTACGAGGGCGTCGAGCTCGCTGGCCTCCACGGGCACGACGCGATCGCCGTCGCGCTCGCGAGCGCGGAGACCGGCCTCGCGATCGCGGGCGCGCACGTCGGCGCGAGCGCTTCGCCGCGTCGCCCGAGACGGTCGCGCGCGAGCTCCGCGACCCTCGGTCTCGACGCGATCGTGTTCCCGACCCTGCCGGCGGACGAGGGCGACGGGCCGGTCGAGCGCCTGCACGCGCGCGCGCTCCGGCTCGCGCGCTCGGGCTCGAGCCGGTCTTCCACAACCACGCCACCGAGCTCCGCCGCGACGACGACGGGCACCGCCCGTGGGAGGCGCTCGTCGCGCTGACGAGCTCGACCTTCGAGCTCGATCTCGGCTGGGCGTGGGTCGCGGGCGAGAGCCCGGCTAGACCTGCTGCGAGGCCTAACGCGGGGCGCGTGCCGCTCGTGCACGTGAAGGATCACCTGCACGACGGACCGGGACGCCCGACTGCCCGGTCGGCGACGGCGAGGTCGGCTACGGCGCTGCGTCGCCCCGCTCGCGGCGGCGTGCGCGTGCGCTGGCTCGTCGTCGAGCAGGACGAGCCCGGCGACGACCCGCTCGCCGCGGCAGCCCGCTCGCTCGCGGCCGTGCAGACCTACCGCGGCGACGCCGTCTGAGGCAGACGCGCCCTACGGCTCGACGCGACGCGCGCCGAGCTCGCCCGCGTAGCGCACGTACCAGTCGAGCGCGGCAGGATCGGCGAGAGCGTCGCGGCTCGCGGCTCGCTCGACCTTCTCGCCCATGAGGATCCGCTTGACGGGGATCTCGAGCGTCTTGCCGGAGAGGGTGCGGGGCACGGCCGGCAGCGCGCGACGATCTCGTCGGGCACGTGCCGGGGCGAGCAGCGCTCGCGGATCGCCGCGCGCAGGCGCGCCACCAGGTCGTCGTCGAGCTCGGCGCCCGGTCGGAGCACGACGAACAGCGGCATGTACCCCGCCGTCCCGGGCAGCGGCACGTCGACGACGAGCGCGTCGACCACCTCGTCCTGCGCTCGAGCACCACGCGGTAGATCTCGCTCGTGCCGATGCGGACGCCGCCGCGGTTGATGGTCGCGTCGCTGCGTCCCGAGATCACCGCCGTGCCGCGCTCGCTGATCTCGATCCAGTCGCCGTGCCGCCAGATCCCCGGCCACGTCTCGAAGTAGCTCGAGCGGTAGCGCTCGCCGTCCGGGTCGCCCCAGAAGAACGACCGGCATCGAGGGCATCGGCTCGCGTGACGACCAGCTCGCCCACCTCGCCGACGAGCGGCGTGCCCGCCGGGCTCCACGACTCGATCGCCGCGCCGAGCGAGCGGGCCTGCAGCTCGCCGCGGTTGACCGGCAGCGTCGGCACCCCGCCGACGAAGGCCGTGCACACGTCGGTGCCGCCCGACGTCGAGAAGAGCCACAGGTCGCCGAGCTCCCGTGCGCGACCCAGTCGAACCCCTCGGGCGAGAGCGGCGAGCCCGGTCGAGCCGACGGCCCGGAGCGCGGAGAGATCGCCGCGCTCGCGCGGGTGGACGCCGGCCTTGGCGCAGGCGCCGATGTAGGCGGCGCTCGTGCCGAAGATCGTGCACGCCGGTCGTCGGCCGCGACGTCCCACAGCGCCCCCGTGTCCGGGATGACCCGGGTTGCCGTCGTAGAGCACGATCTCGCCGTCGGTGAGCAGCCCGGCGACGAGGAAGTTCCACATCATCCAGCCGGTCGTCGTGAACCACAGCAGGCGGTCGTCGCGCCTGCATGTCGACGTGGAGGCGCAGCACCTTCGCAAGCTCGAGCGTCGCGCCGCCGTGGCCGTGCACGATCGGCTTGGGCAGCCCGGTGGTGCCCGAGGAGTAGAGGATCCAGAGCGGGTGCGCGAACGGGACGGGGTCGTCTCGAGCGGAGGCGGCTCGCCGCCGTCGTCGAGCTCGCTCCAGGGCATCCCGCCACGCAGGCGCCCCGGGTCGGCGTCCGGGTCGAGGTACGGCAGGAGCACGGAGTGGCGCACCGTCGGCAGCTCGTCGAGGAGGCCGTCGAGGAGCGTCCATCCGGTCGACGTCCTTGCCGCCGTAGCGGTAGCCGTCGGCCGCGAGGAGCACGACCGGCTCGATCTGCGCGAAGCGGTCGGCGATCGCGCTGCGCGCCGAACTCCGGCGCCGCCGACGACCAGATCGCACCGAGCGAGGCGACCGCGAGCGACGCCGCGACGGCCTCGGGCACGTTCGGCAGCACCGCGACGACGCGGTCGCCCTCCCCCACGCCGAGCGCGCGCAGCCGCGCCGCGATCCGCGCGACCGAGGCGCGCAGCTCGCCGCGCGTCGTCGTGCCGAGCGGGACGGAGCTCCGAGAGGTGCCGCATCGCGACGCGGTCGTCCGGCACGTCCCGGCCGAGGACGGCCGAGGCGAAGTTGAGCGTGGCGCCGGGGAACCACTCGGCGCCGGGCATCGTCTCGCCGCCGAGCACGCGCGCCGGCAGGCGTCGCGAAGGGGATCTCGACGAACTCCGCGACGTCGCTCCAGAAGGCCTCGAGGTCGTCGACCGACCAGCGCCACAGCGCGTCGTAGTCGGGCAGCGAGAGCCCACGACGCTCCTCGACCCAGCGCGCGAACCGGGTGATGGTCGCACGTTCGACCTCGTCGGGCGTCGGCTGCCAGATGATCGGGGGGCTGCTCACGAGGATCGTCGAGGGCCGGCCTGCGACCGCGCCGCGGCGCCGCACCGTGATAGAAGAGCCTGCAGGGGCGATGGAGGACTGTCAAATGCCACCCGCGCGGACGCGCCGTGAGCCTGCCGCACCGCGTGCTCGTCGCGAATCGCGGCGAGATCGCGCTTCGCATCGCACGGACGTGCGTCGCGCTCGGCATCGAGCCGGTGCTCGTCGTCGCGCCGGACGACGAGGGCTCGCTGCACGCCCGCGCCGGCCACGCGCTCGAGCGCGTCGGCTCGTACCTCGACGCGGCCGCGCTCGTCGCCGCGGCCCGGCGCGGCGGGCGCGGACGCCGTGCACCCGGGCTACGGGTTCCTCGCCGAGAGCCCGGTGCTCGCCGAGGCGGTCGAGGCGGCCGGGCTCACCTGGATCGGCCCTCCGCCCGCGGCGCTGCGCCTCGGCGGCGACAAGCTCGCGGCGAAGCGCGCCGCCGGCGGCGGCGGGGTGCCGACGCTCGCGACGGGCTCGCCGGCCGAGATCGGGCTGCCGCTGCTCGTCAAGGCCGCTGCGGGCGGCGGCGGCCGCGGGCATGCGGGTCGTGACGGCCGCGGACGGAGCTCGAGGAGGCGCTCACGGCCGCCGCGCGCGAGGCCGAGGCGGCGTTCGGCGACGGGACCGTCTTCTGCGAGCGGTGGCTGGCGCGCCCGCGGCACGTCGAGGTGCAGCTGCTCGCCGACGCCCACGGGACGGTGCTCGCGCTCGGCGAGCGCGACTGCTCGATCCAGCGGCGGCATCAGAAGGTGCTGGAGGAGGCGCCCGCGCCCGGGCCTGCCGACGCGGTGCGCTCCGACGATCGCCCGACATGCGGTCGCCTTCGCGCGTGCGATCGGCTACCGCGGCGCCGGCACCGCCGAGTTCCTCGTCGACGGGCGAGGACGTGCTCTTCCTCGAGCTGAACGGCCGCATCCAGGTCGAGCACCCCGTCACGGAGGCGGTCACGGGCTCGACCTCGTCGAGCTCCAGCTGCGGATCGCCGGCGGCGAGGCGCTCGACCCGACGGCTCCCCCGGTCGTCGGACACGCGGTCGAGGCGCGGCTCTACGCGGAGGATCCGCGCACCTTCCTCCCGCAGCCCGGGCGGATCGAGGAGCTCCGGCTCCCCGAGGGCATCCGGGTCGACACCGGGGTCGAGGAGGGCGACGAGGTCGGGGCTGCTACGACCCGCTGATCGCGAAGCTGATCGCGCACGGCGCCGACCGGGAGCAGGCGCTCGAGCGGCTCGCCGACGCGCTCGCCGACACCGCACGTCGACGGCGTGCGCACGAACCTGCCGCTGCTCCGCTGGCTCGTCGGCGCACCCCGTCGTGCGGGCCGGCGACGGCGACGACGGCGTTCCTCGACGAGCACCCGCCCGCTCTCGGCCCCGCCCCGTCCGCTCCCGGGCCGGGCGTTCGCGGGCGGCTGGCGGCTGAACCTCGCCCGCCCGCGCCCGCGCCTGCGCCGTCCGTCGACGCCGCGGCGCGCACGCCGCGCACGTCGAAGGCGGCGACGGCGTGCTCCGGGCGCCGATGCCGGGGACGGTGGTCGCGGTGCACGTCGCGGTGGGCGACCGCGTCGAGGCGCGGCGGCCGCTCGTCGTGGTCGAGGCGATGAAGATGGAGCACGCGCTGCTGGCGCCCCTTCGACGGCGTGGTCGTCTCCGTCGAGGGCCGCCGTCGGCGACGCCGTGGGCGCGGACGCGATACTGGTCGAGCTGGGCGACGAGGAGGCGGGAGGATGACGGTGCTGGGGACGTTCGTGGCGCACGACGCGACCTTCGCGGCCCGCCGGGCGCGGATGGAGGCGCTCGTCGCGGAGCTCCGCGAGCGAACGGCGACCGTGGCGCGCGGCGGCGGCGAGCGGGCGCTCGAGCGGCATCGCGAGCGCGGGAAGCTCACGGCGCGCGAGCGGATCGACCGGCTGGTCGACCCGGGCAGCGCGTTCCTCGAGCTCGGGCGCGCTCGCCGCCTGGGACCTCTACGGCGGCGACGTCCCCTCCGCGGGCATCGTCACGGGGATCGGCGTGGTCGAGGGCCGCCACTGCGCGATCGTCGCCAACGACGCGACGGTCAAGGGCGGGACGTACTTCCCCCTCACCGTGAAGAAGCACCTCCGGGCGCAGGAGGTCGCGGCGCAGAACGCAGCTGCCCGTGCGTCTACCTCGTCGACTCGGGCGGCGCGTTCCTCCCGCTGCAGGACGAGGTGTTCCCCGACCGTGACCACTTCGGGCGGATCTTCTACAACCAGGCGCGGCTCTCCGCGGCCGGGATCCCGCAGATCGCGGTCGTGATGGGCTCGTGCACCGCCGGCGGGGCCTACGTCCCGGCGATGAGCGACGAGACGGTGATCGTGCGCGGGACGGGGACGATCTTCCTCGGCGGCCCCCCGCTCGTGAAGGCCGCGACCGGCGAGGACGTGACCGCGGAGGAGCTCGGCGGCGCCGACGTGCACGCGCGCCGCTCCGGCGTCGCCGACCACTACGCGACCTCCGACGAGCACGCGCTCGGCCTCGCCCGGCAGATCGTCCGCCACCTCGGACCGCGGCGCAGCGCCCCCTGGGAGATCGTCCGCCCGGAGGCGCCCGTGGTCGATCCCGGCGACCTCTACGGGCTCGTCCCCGAGGACTTCCGCCACGAGCTCGACCCGCTCGAGGTGATCGCGCGGATCGTCGACGGCAGCCGCTTCCACGAGTTCAAGGCGCTCTACGGCGACACCCTCGTGTGCGGCTTCGCGCACCTGGAGGGCCATCCGGTGGCGATCCTCGCCAACCGGGGGATCCTGTTCGGCGACTCGGCCAGGAAGGGCGCGCACTTCGTCGAGCTCGCCTGCGCACGGGGAATCCCGCTCGTCTTCCTCCAGAACATCACCGGCTTCATGGTCGGAAAGGAGGCCGAGGAGGCGGGCATCGCCCGCGACGGCGCGAAGCTCGTCACCGCCGTGGCCTGCGCGAACGTGCCGAAGCTGACCGTCGTGATCGGCGGCTCGTTCGGCGCGGGCAACTACGCGATGTGCGGGCGGGCGTACGGGCCGCGCCAGCTCTGGATGTGGCCGAACGCGCGGATCAGCGTGATGGGCGGCGAGCAGGCGGCGATGGTGCTCTCGATGGTCGGCGACGCCGATCCCGACGCGATCCGGGCGCAGTACGACGCCGAGGGGAGCCCGTACCACTCCACCGCGCGACTCTGGGACGACGGGATCATCGATCCGCTCGACACGCGGCGCGTGCTGGCGATGGGCCTCGAGGCGGCCGCGGGAGCGCCGCGCCGAACCGACCACGTTCGGCGTCTTCCGGATGTAGCGTGACGGCGTGGCCGCGACGAGCACGACAGCGCGACGGCGCCGTCCTCCACGTCACCCTCACCCGCCCGGAGACGCGGAACGCGTTCGACGACCTCACCGCAGACGAGCTGACGACTGCCTTCGCAGACGTCGACGACGCGCGTGCGGTCGTGCTGCGCGGCGAGGGCGCGAGCTTCTCGGCGGGCGCGGACGTCGACTGGATGCGACGCACGGGCGCGCTCTCGTACGACGAGAACCTCGCGAGCGCGGCGCGGATGCGGGTGATGTTCGAGGCGATCGACGGCTGCCCGGCGCCGGTCGTCGTCGCTGCCCACGGCCACGCGCTCGGCGGCGGCGCAGGGCTCGTCGCCTGCGCGGACGTCGCGCTCGCCCACCGCGACACCGTGTTCGGGTTCTCGGAGGTGAGGCTCGGGATCGTGCCCGCGGTGATCTCGCCGTTCGTCCTGCGCGCGATCGGCGAGCGCCAGGCGCGCCGGCTCGTTCGTCACGGGCGAGCGCTTCGACGCGGAGACCGCGCACCGCATCGGGCTCGTGCACGAGGTCGTCGACGACCTCGACGCCGCGGTCGGCGCGGCGTGCTGACCGAGCTGCTCGTCGGCCGCGCCGTCGGCCGCGCGCGGGCCGCGAAGCGCATCGCTCTCGACCAGCCCGACGGCCCCGAGACGGAGCGGCTGATCGCCGGGCGCGCACGGGCGCCGGAGGGACAGGAGGGTCTCGCCGCGTTCCTCGAGCGTCGCCCGCCCGCGCTGGAGTCGAGCGCCGTGAGCGAGCGCAAGCCGGTCTACGGCCCCGAGGACGCGGCGAGCGCGCCGCAGGAGGCGCCCGGGCGCGTTCCCGTTCACGCGCGGCCCGTACCCCGACATGTACCGGGGGCGGCCGTGGACGATCCGCCAGTACGCCGGCTTCGCGACGGCCGAGGAGTCGAACGAGCGCTACCGGATGCTGCTCGACCAGGGCCAGACCGGGCCTCTCGATCGCCTTCGACCTGCCGACCCAGCTCGGGCTCGACTCGGACGACCCGCTCGCGCGAGGGCGAGGTCGGCCGCACCGGCGTCGCGATCGACTCGCTCGCCGACATGGAGGTGCTCCTCGCCGGGATCCCGCTCGACCGCGTGTCGACGTCGATGACGATCAACGCGCCGGCAGCCCTGCTGCTCCTGCTCTACCAGCTCGTCGCGGAGGGCGCAGGGCGTGCCCGGGGACCGCCCTGCGCGGCACCGTCCAGAACGACATCCTCAAGGAGTACGTCGCCCGCGGGAACTACATCTTCCCGCCCCGACCCTCGATGCGGCTCACGACCGACGTGTTCGCCTTCTGCGCGGAGGAGATCCCGCACTGGAACACGATCTCGATCTCCGGCTACCACATCCGGGAGGCCGGCTCGACGGCGGCGCAGGAGCTCGCGTTCACGCTCGCGCACGGGATCGCCTACTGCGACGCGGCCGTCGCGGCCGGGCTCTCGCCGGACGACTTCGGCGCGCGGCTCTCGTTCTTCTTCAACGCGCACAACGACTTCTTCGTCGAGGTCGCGAAGTTCCGCGCCGCCCGGCAGGCTCTGGGCGACCGTCATGCGCGACCGGTTCGGCGCGACGAGCCCCAAGGCCCAGGCGCTCCGGTTCCACACCCAGACCGGCGGCTCGACGCTCACCGCCCAGCAGCCCGAGAGCAACATCGTGCGCGTCGCGATCCAGGCGCTCGCCGCCGTCTGCGGCGGCACGCAGTCCCTGCACACCAACTCGCTTCGACGAGGCGCTCGCGCTGCCCACCGAGCACGCCGCCACGATCGCGCTGCGGACGCAGCAGGTGCTGATGCACGAGGCCGGCACCACGGAGACCGCCGACCCGCTCGGCGGCTCCTGGCTGATCGAGGCGCTGACCACGGAGCTCGAGCAGGAGGCGACGACGCTGATCGAGCGGATCGACGCGCTCGGCGGAGCCGTGGCGGCGATCGAGGCCGGGTTCACGCAGGGCGAGATCGAGGAGGCCGCCTTCCGCTACCAGCAGCAGGTCGAGGACGGCAGTCGCGTGATCGTCGGCGTCAACCGGTTCCAGACCGACGTCGGCGAGACCCATCGACCTCCACCGGGTCGATCCCGCCGTCGAGGAGCGGCAGCGGGAGCGCACGGCGCGCGTCCGCGCAGACCGGAGCGCCGAGACCGCTGCCGCGGCGCTCGCCGAGATCCGCCGGCGTCGCGCAGACGGACGCGAACCTCCTCCCCGCCATGCGTGACGCGCTCCGCGCCCGCTGCACCGTCGGCGAGATCTGCACGGTGCTGCGCGATCTCTGGGGCACGCACGACGCGCGGCGCTGACGGCAGGGCCTGACGCGGAGGCGGGGTCTGGCGTCCGGCGCAAGCCGGAAGCCTGACCCCCGCGCGCCCGCGAAGACCCGAGCGCTCGCACACCCCAGCCGCCGGCCTCGCGGGATCAGGGCTCGCTCCGCGACCCCAGACCCCAGGCTGCCGCGCGCGCCGGAATCGGCGCCCTCAGAACGCCCCGAGGGCGCTCCCGTCGAACAGCGCGCGCGCCCGCTCCGGGCCGAGCCGCTCGACGCACGCCGCGTAGGAGACGTCGAGCGTCGGCGGCCGGTGCGCGCGGTGCCCGTCCGACGCGACGAGCCCCGCGAGCCCCGACTCGGCGAGCTCCCAGCCGACCCGCTCGGCGGTCGTCCCGTGGCCTCCGACGAGCGACGGGCCGTTCAGGCAGAGCAGCCAGCCTCGCTCGACCAGCGCCGAGAGCGCCTGCGGATCGTCCGCGACCTCGCGACAGCGCTCCGGGTGGGCGAGCACCGGCACGAGCCCCTCGGCGGCGATGCACCGGGCCGCGCGCACGACCAGGGCGAGCTGACCCGTCGAAGTCGAGCCACGACCCGGGGAACTCGACGAGGACGGCCTCGGTGCCCTCGAGCCGGAGACCCTGCGACGTCAGCGGTCAGCGCCTCCGAGGGGAACAGCTCGAACCCGCGGCGCAGCTCCAGCCCGAGAGCACGCAGCCCCCTCACGGACGAGCGGGAAGCTCTCGGCGAAGACCGGCGGCACGCCGGTCGCTCCACGGGTAGCTGTCCCAGGCGCGTGGACGTGCGGCGTCGCGAAGAGCACGCGCGTCCCGGACGCGGCGGCCGAGGCGCACAGAGTCGAGCGCCTCCTCCACCGTCGCGCTCGCCGTCGTCGCTCCGACGGGACGACGTGGGAGTGCGTGTCGACGAAGAACGGCGAGCTCACCCACCCAGGCTGCCTGTCGGGAGGAGACGTGACGCACTGGAGAAGCTCGCTGTTCCGACTATCGTGATGTAGACCGATTCGGCAGAGAGGAGGCGATCGGTGCCCTGGGACACCCTGACCGACGAGCAGCGTGAGCTGCGCGAGCTGGTCCGCACGCTGGCGCGCGAGCGCATCGCGCCGCGCGCCGCCGAGATCGACGCCTCGCACGCGTTCCCCTGGGACGTCGTCGAGCTCTACCGCGAGCACGGCATCTTCGGACTGCTCTTCGACGAGGCCGACGGCGGGCTCGGCACGGGAGCGCTGCTCGCCCTCGTCGCGATCGAGGAGATCTCGAAGGTCTGCGCGACGTCCGGGCTGATCCTCGCCGTCCAGGAGCTCGGCTCGCTCGGGCTGAAGCTCGCGGGGACGCCGGAGCAGCGCGCGACGTGGCTGCCGCGGCTCGCTGCGGGGGAGGTGCTCGCCGCCTACGCGCTCACCGAGGCCGGGTCGGGCTCCGACTCCGCCGCGCTGCGCAGCGACGGCCCGGCGCGACGGCGACGTGTGGGTGATCGACGGGACCAAGCGGTTCATCACGAACGCCGGCGTCGCCGGGCTCTACACCGTCTTCGCGAAGACCGACCCGGAGGCCGGCCACGCCGGGATCTCCGCCTTCCTCGTCGAGGCCGACACGCCCCGGATTCGAGGTCACGCGCCTCGAGGAGAAGCTCGGGATCGCCGGCTCGACGACCGGCGAGCTCGCTGCTCGAGGGCGTTCGCGTCAGCGCGGCGAACCGGCTCGGCGAGGAGGGCTCCGGGCTTCAGGCTCGCGATGCGCATCCTCGACCGGTCGCGGCCGGGCGTCGCGGCCCAGGCGCTCGGCATCGCCCAGGGGGCGACCGACGTCGCGCTCGAGTACGCCCGCACGCGGAGACGATGGGCCGGCCGATCGCGCAGCACCAGCTGATCGCCGCGAAGCTCGCCGACATGGAGACCGAGTGCGAGGCGGCACGCGGGCCTGCTCTACCGGCTACGGGCGCATGGTCGACGAGGGCGCGCCCGACGCACGAGCTGACCAAGGCGTCGGCGATGGCGAAGCTCAAGTGCGGGGACGTCGCGATGGCGTGCGCGATCGAGGCGGTGCAGATCCTCGGGCGGCTACGGCTACGTCAAGGAGTACCCGGTCGAGCGCTTCATGCGCGACGCGAAGATCACGCAGATCTACGAGGGCACGCAGGAGATCCAGCGGCTCGTGATCGCGCGCGAGATGCTCGAGGAGCAGCGCTCCGTCGCCGCTGGCGGCGCTCGCGTGACCACCGCCGCCGCAGGCGGCGAGCACGACCGGCTGCCGAGCTCGTCGAGCCGTCCCGAGCCGCCGCTGCGCGTCGTCACCGCCGCGTCGCTCTTCGACGGCCACGACGCGGCGATCAACGTGATGCGCCGCCTGATCCAGGCGACGCGGCGCCGAGGTCGATCCACCTCGGGCACAACCGCAGCGTGGCCGACATCGTCCGCGCCGCGATCCAGGAGGACGCCGACGCGATCGCCGTCAGCTCGTACCAGGGCGGGCACCTCGAGTTCTTCCGCTACCTCGTCGACATGCTGCGCGAGCACGGCGCCGGGCACATCCGGGTCTTCGGCGGCGGCGGCGGGACGATCACGCGCGCGGAGATCGCCGAGCTGCGAGGCGCGACGGGCGTCGAGCGCATCTACCACCCCGACGACGGGCTCGCGCTCGGTCTGCGGGGATGATCGACGACCTCGTCGACGCGGACCGCGCGTCGGCCGGCTCGCCGTCCGCGCGTGCCGACGCGCCGACGAGCGGACGACGACCTCGGCGATCGGCGCGGATGCTCTCCGCGCTCGAGGACGGGGTGATCGCGGCGGACGAGCTCGCGCGGCTCCGCGACGGGTGGGCGACGCTCGGCCGGCGCGCCCGGTCGTCGGGATCACCGGCACCGGCGGGGCGGGCAAGAGCACGGTCACCGACGAGCTCGCTGCGGCGGTTCCTGCTGCACTTCCCGGAGCGTGCGCATCGCGGTGCTCGCGGTCGACCCGACGCGGCGCCGCACGGGCGGCGCGCTGCTCGGCGACCGGATCCGCATGAACAGCCTCGGCGACGAGCGGGTCTTCATGCGCTCGCTCGCGACGCGCCGCCGCCACCTGGCGACGAGCGCCGATGCTCGGCGACGCCGTCGCGTTCCTGCGCACGGCAGGGCTTCGACCTGGTGGTCGTCGAGACGGCGGGGATCGGCCAGAGCGACTCGGAGATCGTCGATCTCGTCGACGTGCCCGGTCTACGTGATGACGCGCCGAGTACGGCGCCGGCGAGCCAGCTCGAGAAGATCGACATGCTCGACCTCGCGGCGCTGCGTCGTGCTCAACAAGTTCGACCGACGCGGCAGCGAGGACGCGCTGCGCGACGTGCGCACGCAGTGGCGGCGCAACCACGTCGCCTTCGACGTCCCCGACGACGAGGTCCCGGTGCTCCCGACGATCGCGAGCCAGTTCGACGACCCCGGGGTGACGCGGCGTGTTCGCGGCGCTCTGCCGGGCTGCCGTGCGGGCGCGGCTCGGCGCGCGGTTCGACCCGCAGCGCTCGGCGTCGCGACGCTGCCGCGCGCCCGCCGCCGGCGGCGCTGATCCCGGCCGGCGCGCGAGCGGCTACCTGGGCGAGATCGCCGAGCAGGGACGCGACGCAGCGCGCCGCGATCGAGGCGCGCGCCGCGGCTGCGGCCGACGGCCGAGCACTGCTACGAGGCGCTCGCGGCCGCTCGGGCGACCCCGGCGCTCCCGGCGCCGCTCGAGCCGTGCTCACGCGCCGCGGCGCCGTCGACGAGGCGAGTCGCCGCGCTCCGCGCCGCGCTACGCCGCCGCGCTGGCGGCGCTCGGCGCGGAGGCGCGTCGAGCTGCTGCGCAGCCTGGCCCGAGCGGCTCGCACGGCGATCGACCGCGGAGACGTACGCGTACGAGGTGCGCGGCCGGCTCGTCGAGGGGGCGAGAACTACCGCGAGACGCAGAGCGGGCTGCGCGATCCCGAAGATCGCGCCGCCGCGCCTCGACGGCTGGGGCGACCGGCTGCGCTTCCTGCAGAGCGAGAACCTCCCCGGCGCCTACCCGTACACGGCGGGCGTCTACCCGTACCGCCGCGAGGGCGAGGACCCGATCCGGATGTTCGCCGGCGAGGGGACGCCGGAGCGGACGAACCGGCGCTTCCACTACCTCTCGGCCGGGCAGCCGGCGGCGCGGCTCTCGACGGCGTTCGACTCGGTGACGCTGTACGGCGACGACCCGCACGCGCGGCCGGACATCTACGGCAAGGTCGGCAACTCGGGCGTCTCGATCGCCACCGTCGACGACGCGAAGAAGCTCTACTCGGGCTTCGACCTCTGCGCGCCGTCGACGTCGGTCTCGATGACGATCAACGGGCCGGCGCCGATCATCCTCGCCTTCTTCCTCAACGCGGCGATCGACCAGCAGGTCGAGCAGCACCTGCGCGCGACGGGCGCGCTGGACGAGGCGCGCGCGGCGCCTCGCCGGCGTCACCCGGCGCACGCTGCCCCGTCTACGACGGCGACGCTGCCCGAGGGCAACGACGGGCTCGGGCTCGGGCTGCTCGGGATCTCCGGCGACGCAGGTCGTCGACGCGCGAGACGCTACGCGCGGATCCAGCGCCGACACGCTGCGCACGCGTGCGCGGCACGGTGCAGGCCGACATCCTCAAGGAGGACCAGGCCCAGAACACCTGCATCTTCTCGACCGAGTTCGCGCTGAAGATGATGGGCGACGTCCAGGAGACCTTCGTCGCCGCACGAGGTCCGCAACTTCTACAGCGTCTCGATCAGCGGGTACCACATCGCCGAGGCGGGGGCGAACCCGATCACCCAGCTCGCCTTCACGCTCGCGAACGGGTTCACGATCGTCGAGTACTACCTCGCGCGCGGGATGGCGATCGACGACTTCGCGCCGAACCTGAGCTTCTTCTTCTCGAACGGGATGGATCGCCGAGTACACCGTGATCGGCCGCGTCGCGCGGCGGATCTGGGCGCGCGCGATGCGCGAGCGCTACGGCGCGCGCGCCGCGCAGCCAGATGCTCAAGTACCACATCCAGACCTCGGGTCGGAGCCTGCACGCGCAGGAGATCGCGTTCAACGACATCCGCACGACGCTGCAGGCGCTGTACCGCGATCTTCGACAACTGCAACAGCCTCCACACGAACGCCTACGACGAGGCGATCACGACGCCGACCGAGGAGTCGGTGCGCCGGGCGGTCGCGATCCAGCTGATCATCAACCGCGAGCTCGGCCTGAACGTGTGCGAGAACCCGCTGCAGGGCTCGTTCACTCGTCGACGAGCTCACCGACCTCGTCGAGGAGGCGGTCTACGCCGAGTTCGAGCGGCTCTCGGAGCGCGGCGGCGTGCTCGGCGCGATGGACACGATGTACCAGCGCGGACGCATCCAGGACGAGAGCCTGCTCTACGAGACGCGCAAGCACGACGGCTCGCTGCCGATCGTCGGCGTGAACACGTTCCTTCCGCGCCGGCGCGGCGCCGGAGGCGCCGGAGGCGCTCGAGCTGATGCGCTCGACGGACGCCGAGAAGCAGGCGCAGATCGCGCTCCGCGCGCGCGTTCTCCGGCCCGCACGCGGCCGAGCGCCCCGCCGCGCTCGCCCGGCTGCAGGAGGTCGCCCGCGCGCGCGGGAACGTCTTCGACGCGCTGCTCGACGTCGGTCAAGGTCGCGACGCTCGGCGAGATCGCGGCCGCGCTCTACGCCGTCGGCGGCGAGTACCGGAGGAGCATGTGAGCGAGCACCGCGGAGGGCCGACGTTCGATCCCGATCGCCGAGGCGGCCGCCACTGGAGCGAGAGCTTCGGCAGCGACCCCGTGCCCTCGATGGTCGCCGTCACCGCCGCTCATGCGCGCACAGCAGATCCTGATGGGGCGGCTGAACGAGCTGCTGCGCCCGCTCGGCCTGACGTTCCCCCGCTACGAGGCCCTGATGCTGCTGCTCTTCAGCCGAACCGGCCGCCCTGCCGCTCGGCAAGATCGGCGAGCGCCTGCAGGTGCACCCGACGAGCGTCACGAACACGATCGACGGGCTCGAGCGGCTCGGTCTCGTCCGACGCGAGCCGTCCGAGCGCGACCGTCGCCAGACGCTCGCGACGCTCACCCCGCGGGGCGTGAGCGCGCCGAGCGGGCCAGCACGCTTCTCAACGACGAGCGATTCGCCACCTCACCGCTCGACGACGGACGCTCGAGACGCTCGCCGACGTGCTGCGGACGCTCCGCGCAGACGCCGACGGCGCCCGCGCGGATAGCGCCACGTCGACCGAAGACGTTGACGGCGCGTGCCGCGACGAGCAGGAGGTCACCGCGGAGACGACGGACTCGACGGCCCATCAGCCCCTTCGCGCGGCGAGTCAGCGGCATCGTGTCGGTCGGGCTGAACGCGATGGAGTTCGTCAGCGACACGTAGAGGTAGTCGACGGCGTGCGGCGACCAACCCGGACGGGCGAGCCTCGGCGTTCTCGTCCTGCGGGAACTGGAGATCGGGCCTCGCCCGCTTCGTGGCGTGCGCTCGCGCGGTCGGCCCGCCCCCGTCGAGCTCCCACAGGGCGATGCCGAACACGGCGACGTTCGTGAGCAGCAAGGACGAACGCCGTCACGAGGAGCTGAGGGGCTGCGCTGATCGCCCCGCCGGACGAGCGTCGCGAGCAGGAGCCCGAGCGCCGCCAGGCTGCAGGCGAGGGACAGGGCGATCAGCAGGATCGCGATCCGACGGTTCGTCGCTGCAGGACGGTCGGCGCGTGGCGCCTCCAGCAGCGCTGCCGCGAGGAGCGCGACCGGCACGGCCACGACGAGCCAGAGCCACCAGTCGTGCGTGGCTCCGAGCAGCTGCCAGCCGTTCGCGCGGCTGAGGAGGGCCAGCCCGACGAGGCTTCCGGCGGCGAGGAGCGCCATGGGCGCGGCCTCGGCTCGTGCGTCGCTGCGGCTGCCCCCGCGGTCGTCGGCGGTCACGCTGGCGGATTCGCGGCCGGCCGCGGCGTCCCCTCCTCCAGGGGGTCAGGACGCCCCGGCGTGGACGAACGCCGCCAGATCGGCGATCTCCTGCGGGGAGAGATCACCGGAGTACCCCGGCATCGCTCCCTGGCCGACCTGCGATCACCGCTGCGATCTGCGCCTCGCTCAGCGACGTCGCGTCGAGCGTACGGCGCCGCCTTCCCACTCGCTCCGGCAGGGGTGAACGAGTGGCAGCCGCCGCAGCCGGTCGCGGCGAACGACGACCTTGCCGTTGACAGGGTCGCCGGCGAGAGGGATCGTGGTCTGCGTCTCCGTCGTCGTGGCGCTGCCGCTGTCGTCGTCACCGAGCGCGGCGAAGGCGACGACCGCGCCGACGAGGGCGACGGCGATCAGGGCGACGGCTCCGAGCAGCAGCCCTCGCGAAGAGCCGGCCTGCTCCTCCTCCTGGACGGTCGGGATCTCGTCGGCTTCGCCGACGGCCGCGCCTTCGACAGCGCCGTCGGCGTCACCGCCGTCGGCATCCGCCGCGAGCGCGCGACGGTCGTTCCGCCAGGCGATTGCCATCAGCGTGCCGATCATCAGGAACCCGCTGCCCGCCAGGAAGGGGATCGTGCTCACGCCGAAGTGCTTGAACCACACGACGTGGCACGGGACGGTCGCCGTCGTGGAGCAGATCGACGCCTGCTCCGGGAACCACTCGAGCTGGTAGTGGTAGATCGAGACGACGAGGCCGGCCGCGCGCCAGGAAGAGCGCGTACGGCGCGATCACCCGCTCGCGGCGCACGATCGCGACGAGCAGCAGCACGACGAACGGGTACATCGCGATGCGCTGGTACCAGCAGAGGACGCACGGGATGTAGCCCACCGACTCGCTGAAGTAGAGGCTGCCGGAGACCGCGACGAGCGCGACGAGCCAGGCGAGCCAGACCTCCGCCCCGTCCACCGTCCCGGCGATCCCGCTCCCGAGCCTGCCGACGCCGAGACGCTCGGCGAGCGCTCCGATCCAGGTCAGCGCAACCCCGACGAGGCCGACGAACGCGAGGAGGCTGAGGATCTGCTCGACCGCGGTGTGATCCATCGTCCGCAACCGTACCGTCCCGGTTGAGCCGGGGCTCGGCCAACGAGCGGCCGCGCCCGCGGCCCTCGACCCGGTTCGCGTCCAGCCTGATCGCGGGTGGTTCGCCCTGCCCCACGCGGAGACGGGGCGCGGCACAGCCTCGCGCAGGGCTCCTATATGACTACACTCTGATTCGTGAATTTCATTGCCTTCGTTTCTGGTGTTCCCCCGGAGCTCGTCTACCCGGTGGTCTTCGCCGTGGCGCTCGGCAAGTCGGCCGCTCTGCCGCTTCCCGGCACGACGACGCTGATCGCGGCGGTCGCGCTCACGCGCGAGGGCGGCGTTCTCCTCCCTGTGCTCTTCGCCTGCGCGGTGGTCGGCGCGATCCTCGGCGGACACCTGGGCTATCTCGCAGGAGCACGCGGCGGCCGGTGGGCGCTGACCCGGAGCGGTCGCTGGCAGCAGCACCGGGTCCGAAGGCCTCCGCCGCGCAGAGCTGTTCTGGGCACGGCACGGAGTCACCACCGTCGTCGTCGCACGCCTCTTCCCCGTGCTCCGCCATCTCGGAGGCGTCCTCGCCGGGACGAACGCGATGCCGCTGCGGCGCTTCGCGCCCGCGAACGCGCTCGGCGCCGTGCTCTGGGCGCTGTGGGGGACGGGGATCGCGCTCGTCGTCGGCACTGCTGCGGGCGGGGCGGTCGGCCCGCTCGGCTCCGCGGCGCTCGCCGTGCTGCTCGCGGGTGCGCTGGGAGCGGTCGTCGGGCGTCGCGCGCTCGGCCGCAGCAGGCTCTAGCGCCTGCGGTGACCCGCACGCTCACGGATCGCTGACATTCGCGGCGTACGGTGGGCAGATGCGCATGCGTCTCGCGCTCGCGGTCGTGACCTCGGCGGTCGGCGTCGGCACTGCGACGGCCGCGCCCCCCGCAGTGCCCGCGACGGCACAGGCCCGGCTGGTGCGGGCGCACCCCGAGCTCGCGGCGGTCCCGACGCGCCTGCCGTTGCGGACGGCGTTCGTCGGCTGGCGCTACGACGCGCGCACCGGCACCGTCGTCGAGCGGTTTCGGGACGAGCGGTTCCCCGGCGACGCGACCCACGCGTTGACCGTCACCGTCCGCCGGTTCGCCGGCACATGCGCCACGGGGAAGGCACGGACCCTGCAGATGGGCGGGAACAGGGTCTACGTCGACGCGACCGGGACGGTCGTCTGGCGCTGCCTGGGCCCGCCCGGGATCAAGGTGGTCGGCACCGGGCCGAGCCTCCCCGACGTCGGCCTGGGTCGCGTGGTCGCGTCCGTCAAGCGCCTGACCTGACCGTCTCCTCGGCGCTCGCAGTCAGGCGTCAGCCGCGGAGGTAGGCGTCGTCGCCCGCGATCCAGTCCTCGCGGCGCGGCGCGAACACGTCGATCACGACCGTGTCCTCGAGGGCGACGACCTCGTGGGGGACGTCGGGAGGCAGCACGATGCTCTCGCCTGCCGAGACGACCGCCTCCTCCTCGCCGACGACGAACCGGGCGCTCCCGGAGAGCACGTTCGCGACCTGCTCGTTGTGGTGCCGATGCCTCGGGACGACCGCGCCGGCAGCGAGATGGATGGTCGCGACCGTCAGGTTCTCCGCGTTGAGCATCTGCCGACCGATGCCGGGGGACAGCTGCTCGATCGGCTCCTCGCTCCACCGCACGATCTCCATCGCCGGATCCTACGCGGGAGGCGCATAGGATCGCGGGAATGACGACGGCCGGGTACTCGGGCACGCCGCTCCCGCGCAAGCTCGGGATCGCCGAGGGCTCGCACGTCGCCCTGCTGCGGACGCCGGACGGCTTCGAGGCGCTGCTCGAGCCGCTTCCCCCGGGCGCCTCGCTCGACGCCGACCCGGCGACGGCCGAGCTGACCGTGGCCTTCACGGTGAGCCGGGCGGAGCTCGCGGCCGAGATCGAGGCGCTCGGACAGGCGATCAGACCCGACCGGATGCTCTGGGTCGCGTGGCCGAAGCGAAGCTCGGGAGTCGAGACCGACGTGACGGAGGACGTCGTGCGCGAGCTCGCCCTCCCGCTCGGGCTCGTCGACACCAAGGTCTGCGCGATCGACGCGACCTGGTCGGCGCTGCGCCTCGTGTGGCGGCGCGAGCTGAGGTAGGAGCGGTGGTGCCCTGGCCTGCGATGATCGCCCGCGTGGATCCTGTCAGCCGTCAACCCCGTCCGCTCGTGCGCGGCGGGACCATGCACCGGTCGCCGCCGCAGCTCGCGCCACCGCTCGACAGCGAGGTGCGCGCTCGCTTCGCCGAGCGCCGTCCGGTGCGATGAACGGCTCGTCCGGCAGGCTCAGGGCGTACCTCGCGCGCATCCCGTCGGTGCTCGGGATCGTGTTCCGCAACCGTGACCTGCGTCGGGTGATGCTCGCGTATGCGGCGTTCATCGCGCTCGAGTGGGGCACCTGGATCACGATCATCGTGTACGCCTACAACCGCGGCGGCGCGACCACGGCGGGGGTCGTCGCCTTCGTGCAGCTCATCCCCGCGATGCTGCTCTCGCCGCTGGCCTCGGTCCTCGGCGACCGGCATCGGCCGGGACGCGTGCTCGCCCTGGCCTACCTCGCGAACGGCGCGGCGGTGCTCGCGACGGCCGCCGCCCTCCTCCTCGACGCCGACCCGCTCGTCGTCTATGCGCTCGCCGCCTCGTCGGCGACCGCCTGCTCCCTGATCCGGCCGCCGCTCTACGCGCTCGTCCCGACGCTCGCGAGGACGCCGTACGAGCTGACGGCCGCGAACGTGACCACCGGGTGGGTCGAGAGCGTGACCGTCCTGGTCGCACCGGCGGTCACCGGCGTCCTCCTCGGGCTCTCGGGCCCGGCGCTCGCGCTGCTCGTGCTCGGCACGCTCGGCCTCGCCGCGTTCCTGCTGGTGCGGCCCGTGACGGGACCGCCGCCGAGCGGCGACGGCGAGCCGACGTCGGCGCTTGCGGAGATGCTCGACGGACTCCGCCTGATCCGGGCGGAGCGAGAGCCGAGGACGCTCATCATCCTGCTCGGGGCGCTGTTCGTCGGGATCGGCGCGCTGGACGTCCTCTACGCGCAGCTTGCGATCGGCGCGCTCGAGGCAGGCGACGGCTGGGCCGGCTACCTGAACGCGGCCTTCGGGGCGGGAGGCGCTATCGGCATCGCGGTCACGGTGTCGCTCGTCGGGCGCAGGCATCTCCTCCCTCCGCTGCTCGCGGCGATCGGCCTCTGGGCAGCGTCGCTCGTGACGCTCGCGATCGTCCCCACCAAGGCGAGCGCGCTCGTGCTCCTCGCGTTCGCCGGCGTCGCCTGGATGCTCGTCGACATCGCCGGGCGAACGCTCCTCCAGCGCGCGGCGCCGGGCGACCTCGTCTCGCGCGTCTTCGGCATGCTCGAGGGCGTATCGAACGCCGGTCTCGCGCTGGGATCCATCCTCGTCCCGCTCTTCGTCGCGCTCGGCGGGACGACGGCCGCGCTGATCGGCGCGGCCGCGATCCTCCCGGTCGCGCTCGTGGTCACCGGCCGCCAGCTCCGTGGCATCGACCGCACCGCCACGGTTCCGATCGTCGAGATCGGCCTCCTGCGCTCGCTTCCCCTGTTCAGCCCTCTCTCACCGCCGACGCTCGAGAGCATCGCGCGCCAGCTCGAGCTGGTCGAGGTCGCTGCCGGCACCGCCGTGATCCGCGAAGGCGCCGACGGCGACCGCTGGTACGCGGTCAGCGACGGGCAGCTGCGAGGTCACGAGGGACGGGCAGCCGCTCGCGCTGCTCGAGCGAGGAGCCGGGTTCGGCGAGATCGCGCTCCTGCGCGACGTCCCACGCACGGCGACGGTCACGGCCCTCACGGACTGCGTGCTCTACGCGCTCGGAAAGGAGGCGTTCCTCGAGGCGGTCACGGGGCACCCCCAGGTCGTGGTCAACGCCGAGCGCGTCGTCGAGGCGCACCTCGCGTCGTCGAGCACGGGCGGGAGGCCGGTCAGCCCCGATTGACGACGCCGGCGAGCGCGTCGTCGATCGCCGCAAGCGTCCGCTCGTCGAGCCTGACCCCGACCGCGGCGACGTTGTCGTCGAGCTGGCCTGGACGAGACGCGCCCACGATCGCCGACGCGACGCTCGGCTCGCGCAGCACCCAGGCGAGCGCGAGCTGTGCGAGCGAGAGCCCGAGCCCGTCCGCGATCGGCACCAGCCTCTGCACGGCGCCGAGCGTGTCGTCGTTCAGGAAGCGGCCCATCGCCCAGCCCATCGTCTCCGACGAGGCCCGCGTGTCGTCGGGCAACGGCGCCCCGGGGAGGTACTTGCCGGTGAGCACGCCCTGGGCGAGCGGCGACAAGACGATCTGGCCGATCCCGTTGGCCGCGCAGAGCGGGATGACGTCGCGCTCGGGCACGCGGTGCAGCAGCGAGTACTGCGGCTGGCTCGACACGAACCGCTCGACCCCGGGGAGCGCCAGCGCCGCCTCGATCTGCGGGGCCTTCCACTCGCTGAACCCGAGGTAGCGCGCCTTGCCCGAGCGGACGACCTCGGTGAGCGCGTCCATCGTCTCCTCGAGCGGCGTGTCCTCGTCGTAGCGGTGGCACTGGTAGAGGTCGACGTGGTCGACCCGGAGCCGTCGGAGCGAGCCGTCGATCTGCTTCGCCACCTGCTGCGGCCGAGAGCCCGCGGTTCGTCGTCGTCCATCGGGAAGTAGAGCTTCGTCGCGAGCACGTAGGAGTCGCGCGGGCGACCCGCGAGGATCTCGCCGAGGAGCTCCTCGGCGGCACCGCGGCCGTACACGTTCGCCGTGTCGACGAAGTTGACGCCGAGGTCGAAGGCGCGGTCGACGATCGCCGTCGCCGCCTCGCGCTGCGTGATCCCGACCGCCGACGGTCAGCCACGAGCCGAGTGCGATCTCCGAGACGACCGAGGTCGCTCGCTCCGAGGCGCCGGTGCTCCATCGCAGCCGTTCTACCAGCGCGCCGTGCCACCGAGCCGCGTACGATCGTCGCGATGGAGCACGTCCCCCTCGGCGGCACGGGCGTGCAGCGTGTCGCGCGTCATCCTCGGGTGCGGCAACTTCGGCGGGATCGGCTCGGCTCCGGCGTTCTTCGGGATGGGGACCTCGCGCGAGGATGCTCTCGACCTGCTCGACGACGCGTGGGCGATGGGGATCACCACGCTCGACACGGCGGATGCGTACGGGGGCGGCCGCAGCGAGACGATCGTCGGCGAGTGGCTGCGGCGGCAGGCGCCGACGTGCGCGAGCCGTGGTCGTGACGACGAAGACGTTCAACCCGATGGACGAGGGCGGCGACCAGGGCCTCTCGCCGCGCCCGCGTCCGCAGACAGCTCCACAGCGAGCCTCGAGCGGCTCGGGCTCGAGCGCGTGACGCTGTACATGGCGCACGACTTCGATCCGGACACGCCGCAGGAGGAGACGCTCGCAGGTCGTTCGACGACCTCGTCCGCGAGGGGCTCGTCGGCGCGGTCGGCGCGTCGAACTTCACCGCCGAGCAGCTCGCGGAGGCGCTCGAGATCGCGCGCTCGAACGGCTCACACGCTACGAGTGGGCGCAGGAGTGCGTTCTCGCTCGCCGAGCAGCGGCCCGACAGACCGTGTTCCCGCTCGTGCACGAGCACGGGCTCGGGCTTCACGCCGTACAGCCCGCTCGCCGGCGGCCTGCTCACGGGGAAGTACGCCCGCGACGGCGCCGTGCCGCCCGGCTCACGGCTCGAGCTGCGCGGCGAGGCGCTGCGGAAGCTGATGAGCGACCGCATGTTCGACGCGCTCGACGCGCTCGCCGACCGCGCCGCCTGGCACTCGCGTCTCGATGGCGGGCCTCGCGCTGGCGTGGCTGCTGCACGTGCCCGAGGTGACGGCGATCGTCGTCGGCCCCAGCCGCGCGGCCCACCTCGACCCGGTGCGCGAGGCGCTCGGGGTGCGGCTGACCGACGCGGAGCGCGACGACCTGGGAGCGCTCTTCCGGTGAGCGTCGACTCGTCCTGGTCTGGGCGAGGACGACGTCCGCGCGACGCTCGACATGGCGTCGTGCATCGAGGCGATGGAGACGCGCCCTCGCGGGCCTCGCTCGCGGGGAGCTGTCGATGCCGCTGCGGATGGTCGTCCGCGTCCCCGGGCGAGACGATGGCTCGGCGCGATGCCGGCGCACCGGGCGGCGACACACCGCTGTTCTCGCTGAAGGAGATCGTCGTCGTCCCGTCCAACCCCGCCCGCGGCCTCGACCCCCACCAGGGCTCGGTGCTCCTGCACGACGGGACGACGGTGCACTGCTCGCGGTCGTCAACGCGTCGCCGATCACCGAGATCCGGACGGCGGCGGTCTCGGCCGTCGCCACGACGCTTGCTCGCCCGCCCGGACGCGCCGGCGCGTCGCGATCGTCGGCTCGGGCGTCCAGGGCCGCTCGCACGCCGTCGCGATGCGGGAGGTGCTCCCCGGCGGCCGAGCTCCGGATCTGGAGCCCGAACCTCGCGAACGTCGAGGCGCTCGCGCTCGAGGCCCACGGTCGACCCTGCACCAGCCTCGAGGAGGCGGTCGACGGCGCCGACGTCGTCTGCACCTGCACCTCGTCACCGACACCGGTCGTGCTCGAGCGGCATCTGCCGCTGCTCGCCCCCGGCGCCCACGTGAACGCCGTCGGCTCGTCGGGCATCTGGGCGCGGGAGCTCGACGCGGACGTCGTCGCCGCCGCGTCGCTCTTCGTCGACCGTCGCGAGTCGACGGTGAACGAGTCGGGCGACTACCTGGGCGCGGTCGCCGAGAGGGGGATCGGCCCCGACCACATCCTGGCCGAGCTCGGCGAGCTGCTGATCGGCGCGCACCCCGGGCGACGCTCCGACGACGAGCTGACCCTCTTCAAGTCCCTCGGGCTCGCGGTGGAGGACCTCGCCGCCGCCGAGCTCGCGGTGGCGCGCGCGAGGGAGCGTCGGGATCGGCGTCGAGGTGGCGTTCTGATCCCGCTCGCGCGACATCCAGCGCGCCCGCGAGGTGATCGCCGACGACGTGATCACGCACGCCGCTCGTCCGACTCCAGGTCGACGCGGACGTCGAGATCTGGCTCAAGCTCGAGTGCCTCCAGCCGATCGGGTCGTTCAAGCTGCGCGGTGCCGCGAGCGCGATCCGGCAGTCCGCGCCGGAGACCTGGCGCGGTGGCGTGTGGACGACCAGCGCGGGAACATGGCGCAGGGCGTCGCGTGGGTCGCGCGCGACCTCGGGGTGGAGTGCACCGTCGTCGCACCCGAGCACGCGCCCGCCGCGAAGCTCGAGGCGATCGAGCGGCTCGGCGGCCGGACGATGCTCGTCCCGTACGAGACGCTGGTGGGAGTCGATGTCGAGCGGGACGTTCCCGGGGCTCGACGGGCCTCTTCGTCCACCCCGTGCTCGACGAGCGCGTGATGGCCGGCAACGGGACGATCGGCCTGGAGCTCGTCGAGCAGCTCGGCGACGTTCGACGCCGTCCTCGTCCCCTGGGGCGGCGGCGGGCTGACGACCGGCATCGCGAGCGGGCTGCAAGGGCTCGGCTCGGACGACGCGCGTCGTCGTCTGCGAGCCCGAGACCGGAGCGCGCGCTGACCGCGTCGCTGGCGGCGGGTCGTCCGGTCGAGGTGCCCTACGCCGCGTCGTTCGTCGACGGCTCGGGCTCGAAGGCGCTCCTCGGGCCGATGTGGGAGCGGGCCACCGCCCTCGTCGACGAGGCTGTCGCGGTGACCCTCGACGACACGGCAGCAGCGGTCCGGATGCTCGCCACGCGGGCCCGAGTGGTCGCCGAGGGCGCCGGTGCGCTCGCGCTCGCGGCCGCGCTCGGTGGTCGGTTCGACGGGCAGCGCGTCGTCTGCATCGTCTCCGGCGGCAACATCGACGCCGTGCGTCTGGCGACGATCCTCGGCGGCTCCACACCCGACTGACGCGGAGAGGCGTTGGAGCACGCCCTCGGGCGCGCTACGGTCCCTGGGTGGACGACACGCAGCTCCGCAAGAAGCGCGACCACGAGCTGATCGAGCTCCTGAACGAGCTGCGGGTGGCGCTCCCCGGGGTGCAGGTGCTCTTCGCCTTCCTCCTGATCGCGCCGTTCAGCGCGCGGTGGGAGGCGATCGGCGACGACCAGCGTGCCGCCTACCTCGTAGCGCTGCTCGCGACCGTGCTCGGGACGGTGCTGCTGATCGCGCCGAGCGCGTATCACCGCTTGCGCTGGCGGGAGCGCAACCGCGAGCGGATGCTCCGGACCTCGAACGGGTTGGCGATCGCAGGCATGGGATGTGTCGCCGTGGCGATGACCGCGTCGGTCTACCTCGTCTGCGCGGAGGTGCTGGACGGGGTCTGGCCGGCCTTGGTCACCGTCGCGTCCGGGGCCTGCTTCGCCTTCGCCTGGTACGTGCTTCCCCTCTCGACGCCGTCCGACCGGTGGGACGACGCCGACGACCGACCGGGCGAGGCGGGAGGGACTCCGGGCGAGACCGCCGAGTGAGCGAGAGCGTTCGCGCGTCGAGCTCGAGGGGCGGCTGAACCGTCTCCTTGACCGAACCGCCCACGAGCCAGGTGCTGTGGCACGGCCTCCTCGGTGGGCTCGACGCGCCCCGGGGAGATCCGTGCCGACGGCCATCTCGACCGGGGGTTGACCGATCACGTTTTGTGATTGCTCTGTCCAGCAACACGCGTTTTACGAATCGTATTTCGACTGCTGTAGTGAGGGGTGTGAACACCCCCACTCGAACCAGAAGGAGTCCGACTCCGATGCGCTCCGCGTCACTCTCGCTGCTGCTCGCCGTCACCGTGTTCGTCGCGTTCGCCGCTCTGCCGGCGTCGCTCGGGCTGATCTCCCTGCTGCGGGCGCTCCTGTTCATCGGTGTCGCCGCGTGCCTCGTCGCAGCCGTCCTGCGATCGGCCGCGTGGCTCCTGAGCCGCGATCCGGCCGGCCGAACGACCTGGGTCGCACGCCCCCTGCACTAGCGTCTTCCCGAGCCGGTGAGGGCGACGGCGACGGCGCGGCCTTCTCGGGCCGTCGGCTTCGCGACGCGCGCTGCGCGGGCTCGCCGCCGCGGGCCAGGCGGCACGCACTGCCGTCGGCGATCGGCGAGCAAGGCCCCGTACGGCGCCGTCGTCGCGATCCCGCGACGAAGCCGGCACGGACACGCGCGCCGTTCAGTGCAAGGATGACGACCCCGCGGGTGGGTGGGGGCTTGGGATGGGACCGGGCCACACCGCGCCCCCGGAGCGAGCGAACGCCGTCGCTGCCGGGCGCCCCACTATTCGGCCGGGGAGCACGGCAACGACTGCCGCGTCAGGCCTGTCCCCGCGCTCTCCCCGCCGGGTCGCGCGGGGCTCCACCGCGCCTCGACCGTGAGCGACCACGCGGCGCGTGCGCTAGAACCCCCGCGTGCGCGCCATCTCGCTCATCGCGCTTCGCCGGATCGCGGTGCACGCCCAGGGGTACGCCTCGCGCTCGCGGGCCGGAACGCGCCGCGAGGTGAGCGAGGCGATCACGCGGCTCTCGTGCGTGCAGCTCGACTCGATCTCGACGGTCGAGCGGAGCCATCGCATCACGCTCGGGTCGCGCATCGGCGAGCACCCGCGGGATGCCGTCTCCCGGCTCCTGCGGACGGGGAGGATCTTCGAGTACTGGGCGCACGAGGCCTGCCTCCTCCCGATCGAGCGCTGGCCGCTGTTCACCGCGCAGATGCACGAGGGCGGCAGGCGCTGGTACGGCGAGGTGGAGCAGACGCACCCGCACCTTCGCGAGCAGGTGCTCGCCGAGATCCGCGACCGCGGCCCGCTCGGCTCCCGGCACTTCGAGGGCGCCGCCCGCCAGGGCGAGATGTGGGGCTGGAAGCCCGCGAAGCGAATGCTGGAGCTGCTCTGGAACCACGGCGAGCTCGTCGTCGCCGACCGGCAGGGGTTCCAGCGGCTGTACGACCTCCCCGAGCGCGTTCTGCCGCCCGAGCTGCTCGATGCCCCGAGCGTGCCGGCGCGGGAGCGTCTGCGCAGGCTCGCGCTCGACGCGGTGCGCGCGCGCGGCGCGCTCACGGACGCCGGCATCGTCGAGCACTGGCGCCTGAGAGGTGGGGTCGCGCGGGTCAGGCCCGTGATCGACGAGCTCGTCGGAGAGGGTCTGCTCGAGCGGCTCGCGGTCGACGACGGCGGCGCTCCCGTCGTCGTCCCCGCCGGGACCGACCTCGATCCTCCCGCCCCTACCGCAGCCGTGCTCCTCTCCCCCTTCGACAACCTGCTCTGGGATCGCCCGTTCGCTCGCCGGGTGCTCGGCTTCGACCATCTGATCGAGGTCTACAAGCCCGCCCCGCAGCGGCAGTACGGCTACTACGTGCTCCCGTTCCTGCGAGGCGATCGGATCGTGGGGCGGGTCGACCTCAAGTCCGATCGCGAAGCCGGAGTCCTGGTCGCGAAGGCAGTCCACCGCGAGGCGGCGGTGCGCGCGTCAGCCGGCTTCGACGACGCTCTCGACGGAGCGCTCGACCGCCTTCGCCGCGTCGTCGGACTCGACGACGTGCTCCGCTGAAGCACGGTCGCCGTGCGAGCATGACACTGTGACCCGACGAGGTCCCCGAGACGCGCTACGCCCGGAGCGGCGACGTCAACATCGCCTACCAGGTCGTCGGCGAGGGGCCGTCGACCTCGTCTTCGTCCCCGGCTTCGTCTCGCACGTCGAGCTCCAGTGGGCGATCCCGAAGCTTCGCGCTGCCTACTACCGCCGCCTCTCCGTCGTATGGGCGGCTGATCCGGTTCGACAAGCGCGGCACCGGCATGTCCGACCGCGTCGGCGGCGCACCGACGCTCGAGACCCGGATGGACGACGTCCGCGCGGTGATGGACGCGGCGGGCTCGCGGCGGGCGGCCGTCATGCGGGGTGTCCGAAGGGGGGCGATGGGCGTCCTCTTCGCCGCGACCTACCCCGAGCGGATCGGCGGCGCTCGGGCTGATCTCGCAGCTACGGCTGCCGGCGGTGGGCGCCGACTACCCGTGGGGACAGCCCGACGAGGTCCTTCGCCGCGAGGTGGACGAGATCGAGCGGGAGTGGGGCACGCCCGGAGACTCGCTCGAGTCTGCGAAGCACCTGACGCCCAGCGAGGACGACGAGACCTGGGTGCCGCTCGCGAGGGCCATCCGCCTGGCTGCGAGCCCCGGGGCGCGGCAGGCGCTGCGCGCGCATGAACCGCGAGATCGACGTCCGCGCGATCCTGCCCTCGGTGCATGTCACCGACGCTCGTGCTGAACCGCCGGGGCGACTCGGAGAAGATCCGGGGTGGCTCCGGCTACCTCGCCGCACACATTCCCGGTGCGCGCCTCGTCGAGCTCGACGGCGTCGATCACGTGATCTGGGCAGGAGACACCGACGCGCTCCCTGGCCGAGATCGAGCGCTTCCTCGACGGAGGCCTGGGCCGAGCGGTCGCGGGCGACCGCCGTGCCGGACCGCGATGCTGGCCACCGTCCTGTTCACCGACATCGTCGGCTCGACCGCCGAAGGCGGCCGAGCTCGGCGACGCGCGGCTGGCACGAGCTCGCTCGAGCGCCACCACGCGCTCGTCCGGCGCGAGCTGGCTCGGTTCCGCGGCAGCGAGCTCGACACCGCCGGCGACGGCTTCTTCGCGCACCTTCGACGGCCCCGCGCGGGCGATCTCGCTGCGCGCGCGCGATCGCGAGAGCGTCCGCGAGCTCGGCCTCGAGATCCGGGCCGGCGTCCACACCGGCGAGTGCGAGCAGATCGACGGCAAGGTCGGCGGGCATCGCCGTGCACATCGGCGCGCGCGTCGCGGCGCAGGCGCGGCCCGGGCGAGGTGCTCGTGTCGAGCACGGTCAAGGACCTCGTCGCGGGCTCGGGCATCACCTTCCACGAGCGCCCACCCGTCGAGCTGAAGGGGATCCCCGGCGAGTGGCGGATCTTCGCGGTCGACGCCGTGCCCGCCGCCGCGTAGCGGGGAGGAGTCGCCGGGCGGGCGCCTGCACCTCTGGAGCGACCGTCTAGGATCCGCACTCATGGACTTCGAGACCCGCGCGATCCACGTCGGCCAGGAGCCCGACCCCGCCACCGGCGCCGTCACCACCCCGATCTACCAGACCTCCACCTTCGCCCAGGAGGCGGTCGGGGTGCACAAGGGCTACGACTACGCGCGGGTCGGGAACCCGACGCGCACGGCGCTCGAGGAGTGCCTCGCCGCCCTCGAGAACGCCGATCACGGGCTGGCGTTCTCCTCCGGCCTCGGCGCTGCGACGACGATCATGCACCTCGTCGACCCCGGCGACCGGGTCGTCTGCGTGAACGACGTGTACGGCGGGATGTACCGGATGTTCGCCCAGGTCTACGAGCCGAAGGGCTACCGCTTCGCCTACCTCGCGCCCGACGAGCTGCTCGCGCCGGGCGCGTTCGAGGGAACACGGCTCGTATGGATCGAGTCCCCGACGAATCCCCTCCTCAACGTCGTGGACATCGCCGCTGTCGCCGTGGCGGCCCGTGCCGCGGGCGCGCTGCTCGTCGTCGACAACACGTTCGCGACGCCCTACCTGCAGACGCCGCTCGACCTCGACGCCGACATCGTCGTCCACTCCACGACGAAGTACCTCGGCGGCCACTCCGACGTGGTCGGCGGGTTCGTGGGGACGAACGACCCGACGATCGCGGAGCGCTTGCGGTTCCTCCAGAAGTCGCTCGGCGCGGTGCCTGGGCCGTTCGACGCCTGGCTCGTGCTGCGCGGCCTCAAGACGCTCGCCGTCCGGATGGACAGGCACTGCGCGAACGCACGTGAGGTCGTGGCGTTCCTCCGCGAGCATCCCCGGGTCGAGCACGTGTACTACCCGGGCCTGACGGAGCACCCCGGACACGGGATCGCCGCCCGGCAGATGCGCGACTTCGGCGGGATGGTCTCCTTCACGGTCGCGACCGAGGACGAAGCCGTCGAGCTCGTCGCCCACACCGAGGTCTGGACGCTCGCGGAGAGCCTGGGTGGCGTCGAGAGCCTGATCGAGCACCCGTACCGCATGACGCACGCGGCGACTGCGGCAGGCCCGTTCGCCTCGCCGCGCAACCTCGTGCGGCTCTCCGTCGGGATCGAGTCGGCCGGCGACCTCGTGGCCGACCTCGACCGCGCGCTCGCTGCGACACCCGCGCGCGCCTAGACGTCCTCCCTCCGGCTGTCCTCGGACAGTGGAGACGCGCGCGGCGCCGCGACCTCAGCGCTTGAGGCGGACCGCCGTCCCGTAGGCGCAGATCTCGGTCCACGTCGCTCCCAGCTCGGAGGTGTCGAACCGCATCGCGAGGATCGCGTTCGCACCCTTCAGCTCGGCCTCGACGACGAGGCGACCAAGAGCCTCCTGTCGACCCTCGGCGAGCATCTTCGTCATGCCTCCGAGCTCGCCGCCGACAAGCGACTTCAACGACGCGCCGATCTGGGAGCCGATGTGGCGTGAGCGCACCGTGAGACCGAAGACCTCGCCGAGCACCTCCTCGACGACGCGGCCCGGGACGTCGTTCGTCGTGACGATCAGCATGGCAGCCCCTCCTCGTGTAGCGTCGACGCTCGTGCGTGGCGCACCGGGAAGTGTTGCGCAGGAGCCTCTCGACCTGCAGCACGTCGGGATCTCGAGGGCGATCGGCGCCTACGTCGTCCAGACCGACGACGGGCTCGCGCTGTTCGACTGCGGGCCGGCGACGTGCCTGCAGCGCCTGCGGGAAGGGCTCGCGTCGCGCGGGCTCTCGCTCGACGACGTGCGCCACATCCTGCTCTCACACATCCACCTCGACCACGCTGGAGCGGCCGGCGCGATCGTCTGCGACCATCCTCACATCCAGGTGCACGTCTCGGCGATCGGCGCCCCGCACGTGATCGCGCCCGAGCGTCTCGAGGCGAGCGCACGGCGCCTGTACGGCACGGACTTCGACCGGCTCTGGGGCGCGCTGCAGCCGGTCCCCGCGGCGAACGTCCACGTCGTCGGCGACGACGTGCTCGGGCTGGCGTGCTTTCCGACGCCCGGCCACGCAGCGCACCACGTCTCCTACCTTCACGCGGACGGGACGCTCTACAGCGGTGACGTGGCCGGCGTCCGCTTCGCCCCGGGTCGGTTCGTGCTGCCGCCGCTGCCTCCCCCGGAGGTCGACCTCGACGCCTGGGAGCGAAGCATCGACGAGATGGAGCGGCGTGCGCCCGACCGCCTCGCGCTGATCCACTTCGGCGTGTTCGAGGACGTGGCCGACCACCTCGGGCGGCTGCGGGCGACCCTCGAGCGCTGGTCGGCCTGGAGCGAGGCCGGGCTCGACGAGCCGTCCTTCGCGGCGGCGATCACCACCGACATCGCGGCGAGCGACCCCGCGCTGGTGGATCACTACCTGGAGGTCGTCCCCGCCTGGCACGCGTTCCGCGGCCTCGAGCGGTACTGGCGCAAGCGCCGCGACGCCGAGGGTCGTCCCGGATCTCCCCCCACGTAGACATCGCTGCCGAGGGGTGCAACCATCCCGGCGTGCACGAGCTCGAGATCGTCTCCCACACCGCGTACAGGCAGTTCTACGGCGAGCGGGCCGTCGAGATGGGCGGGGCGACCTGCTTCCGCATCGACGAGGCGGCAGCTTCGCCGATGCTCAACCGGGTCGTCGGGCTGGGACTGGCCGAGGCGGCGACCGAAGAGGACATCGACGCGGCCCTCGCCGTGATGGAAGGTGTGACGTACTACGTTGCGATCTCACCGTTCGCCTCACCCTCCGACCTGGGGCAGCGCCTCGAGGCGCGCGGGCTCGAGCCCGGCTGGGGCTGGATGCTCTTCGAGCGCGACGCTTCACCGCCTGCCACGCCGACGACCAGCCTCCGGGTCGTCGAAGTCGGCGCCGCCGACGCCGAGCGCTGGGCACGCGTCGTCGTGACGGCGTACGGGCTTCCGGAGACGGTCGTCCCCGTGACCGCGACAGCGGTCGAGCGACCGGGCTGGACGTGCTGGCTCGCGCTCGACGGCGACGAGCCCGCCGCGGCCGGCGCGCTCTGGACCGAGGGCGCCGTCGGCTACCTCGGGTTCGCCGGAACGATGCCGGAGCATCGTGGCAAGGGCGGCCAGGGTGCGCTCTTCGCAGCGAGGATCGAGCGGGCGCGCGAGCTCGGGTGCTCCGTTCTCGTGACCGAGACGGGAGAGCAGATCCCCGATCGGCCGAGCAGCTCGTATCGCAACATCATCCGCTTCGGCTTTCGGGAGCGGTTCGTCGTCCACCACCGCATGCGCTCACCGGCACCGACGCACGGCCGGGAGATGCCCTACGACGTGTAAGAGCTCGTTGCAGGATGAAGGTTCGCCGTGGGCGCGGTGAGCGCGTGCGCTGCCAGGACGCAGGAAGCGCCAACAGCAGCGCTATTGGCGCGACCGAGGACGAAGCAGCGTGCGCGCGCAGCGCGTTCTGCCGGCACAAGACTTCGTTCTGCAACGAGTCTACGGCCCTGCTCCGTCCGGCACCGGCGGACGCGACCGTCACGCCCCCAGGGCGTGCGCCAGCAGATCGTCGCGTGAGGCGAACTCGAGCGCTGCGACATGGGTCGCCTCGAGCACGATCGGTGGCGCGACGTCCGCTGCGAGGGCCTCCGCCCATCGGGAGGCGCACAGGCACCAGCGGTCGCCCGGCACGAGCCCCGGAAACCCCCAGCCGGGCTCCGGCGTCGACAGGTCGTTGCCCGCGGAGCGGCTGAACGCGAGGAACTCCTCGGTCATCACAGCGCAGACCGCGTGGACGCCGGAGTCCGCTCCTCCGGTGCGGCAGCAGCCGTCGCGGTGGAAGCCCGTGAGCGGATCGAACGAGCACGGCTCCAGCGGCTCACCGAGGACGTTGAGGCCAGCCTCCACGTCGGAAGCCTACGCCGTCACGACCAGCCCGTCACCAGCCAGCCGCGCTGCAGGAACCGCCCGCCCATCGCGCAGAGTCGCACGAGGATCAGCACCGTCAGCGCGGCCCAGACGCCGCGGATGCCGAGGTCGGCCTCGACGACGCCGAAGAGCGTGACGGCAAACACGACGAAGGCGACGACCATCGACCCCGCGATGTAGCGCCCGTCGCTCGCGCCGATGAGGATCCCGTCGAGCGCGAAGACGGCACCGTTGAGCGGCTGCATCAGCGCGAGCACGGGCCAGAGCAGCGCGCACTGCTCGAGGACGGCGGGATCGGAGGTGAACAGTCGCGGGATCACGCTGCCGAACGCGAGCAGCCCAACCGCGAAGACGGCACCGACCGCCACCGAGAGCCCGATCATGCGAGCGCTCGCCGAGTACGCGCGATCGGCGCGCGCAGCACCGAGCTCCCGGCCGACGATGATCTGCCCGGCGATCGCGACCGCGTCGAGGACGAGCGCGAGGAAGACCCAGATCTGAAAGGAGATCTGGTACGCGCCGAGCTGCGCGTCGCCCATCCGGCCCACCGCCGCCCCGGCCAGCAGGAACGAGCAGATCAGGGCAGCCGTGCGGATGAACACGTACTTCCCGAACGCAAGGAGACGCCGGGCGAGGGCGAGCACGAGGCGGCGCTCGGAGGGTCGAATCCGCCGCGCCAGCAGCACGGCGAAGCCGATGCCCATCGCGGTCTGCGCGACCGCGGTGCCCCAGGCCGACCCCACGATCCCGAGATCGAGCCCGTAGACGAGCACGAGCTCGAGGACGACGTTGAGGACGTTCCCCGCCACGAGGATCACGAGCGGCGTGGTCAGGTCTGCGGTGCCACGAAGGAACCCTTGCGCTCCCAGTGCGAGGAACACCGACGGGATCCCGATGGCGACGATCCGCAGGTACGTCTCCCCGAGACTGGCCGTCTCGCCCTCGACGCCGACGAGCGCGACGATCGGACCGGCGAACGCTGCGAAGACGACCGCGAGGCCGATGCCGATCGCGAGGGAGAGCCAGGCCGCCTGGGCTCCGAGCCGCCTGGCCGTCGCGCGCTCTCCCGCGCCACCGGCTCTCGCGACCTGCGCGGTCGTCCCGTACTGGAGGAAGTTGAACATCGCCGAGCACCCCGAGCACGGTCGCGGCAGCCCCGAGCGCCGCCAGAGGCTCGCGGCCGAGATGCCCCACGATCGCGGTGTCCACGAGGATGTAGAGCGGCTCTGCCGCCAGAGCGCCGAGCGCAGGGAGCGCCAGCCGGAAGATCTCCCCGTCGTACGGCGACCGGAGGCTCAAGGCGTCGAGAAGCTCACGCGAGCGCGCTCGCAGCCCGCAGGGCTATGACGGCCCGACCGACCGCACGACCCGCGAGCCGGAGGACTGGGCCAGTGCCTTGATCACGATCTCGTCCACGTTGACGTGGAGCGGCCGGGTGAGCGCGAACAGCACGCAGTCGGCGACCTCGTCCGGGGTGATCGGGTCGACCCCCTCGTACACCGCCTTCGCCTGCCCCTCGTCCCCGCCGAAGCGCACGAGCGAGAACTCCGTCTCGACCAGGCCGGCGTCGACGGTCGTGATCCTGATCGGCCGGCCGAGGAGGTCCTCGCGCAGCGCGTAGACGAACCCGCGGACCGCGAACTTCGAAGCGACGTACGAGGCACCGTGGGGGTACGCCTGGCGCCCGGCGATCGATCCCATGAAGACGATGTGCCCTCCGTCGCGCAGGTGCGGGAGCGTCGAGCCGCGTCATCCGCAGCACGCCGTCGACGTTCGTGTGGAGCACGGTCGCCTCGTCCGACTCGGTCGACTCGTCGAACGGCACCCTGCGCAACGCCAGACCGGCGTTGTTGAACAGGATGTCCACGCCCCCGAGCGAGGCGACGGCTTCCTCGACGAACCTCTCACAGCTCGCGGTGTCGGTGACGTCGAGAGGAAGCGCGACGTCCGCGTCGATGCGCTCGACACGCCGGGCGCCTCCCACCACGCGGACGCCGGCCTCACGCAGCTGCCGTGTCGTCGCCGCCCCGATCCCCGACGACGCGCCCGTGACGATCGCCGTCTTGCCCGCGAGCTCCATCGCGGCAGCGTACTCCACCCCCCGGTGTCGACGAGACCGAGTGCGCACGTCACGGCAAGCGAGACGAGCAGGCGGTGCGAGAAGGCGGTGTAAGACATCGGAGGCGTGTCAAGCGAAATCGCTCCGGATGCGTTCCGGTCGATCAACAGCCTGGCCGGACGCCTGCCAGGATCCATGCCGTTCGACGGCCGCCCGCCCTGCGAGCCAGCCGACGCACTTCCGACACATGTCGCTACGCGGTGTCAGACACTGGTACGTCGGCATCGAGGGCGCCCGACGAGCCCTGCGCGGCACGACCGCGGCGCAGGGCCCGCCGACGGTCAGTCGTCCATCAGCTCGACCCGGTCGATCGTGATCGGGACGAGGGGCTTGTCTCGGCCGTCACGATCCGCGTGGGAGATCCGGTCGACGACGTCCATGCCCTCCGTCACCCGCCCGAACACGGTGTGCTTCCCGTCGAGCCAGGGGCACGCCTCGGCGGTGACGATGAAGAACTGCGAGCCGTTCGTGTTCGGGCCCGGCGTTCGCCATCGCGAGCGCGCCGCGGCTCACGTGGTGCTCGTTGAACTCGTCCTCGAACTGGTACCCCGGCCCCCCGGTGCCGGTGCCGCTGGGGCAGCCCCCCTGGATCATGAAGTCCGGGATCACCCGGTGGAAGATCAGCCCGTCGTAGAAGCCCGAGCCGACAAGCGTCGTGAAGTTCTCGACCGTCTTCGGCGCCTCGCCCGGATAGAGCTCGAGCTCGACGGGTCCTTCGCTGGTGTGAAGCGTCGCGCGTGTCATGCCGCGACGCTATCGCACGACCGGCCAGCGAGCGCCGCACCCGGACCCGTCCGCGCTTAACGCCGTGCCAACATCGACGCCACCAAAGCGCTGCGTAGACTGCGGCGATGGCGACGGCGGAGACACCGATGCCGGGGATGATCGCTCACGGCGAGGCATCCCAGGAGCTCGCGCGCAGCTGGCGCAAGCTGACGCGCGTCGCGACGGTCGTCGCCGTCATGACCGCGCCCGCGCTCTTCGTCTGGTTCAGCCAGCAGAACGACTGGCCCTGGTGGCAGGCGTTGCTCGCCAGCCTCGGGATCGTCGTCGTCTTCCGCGGGTTCGCGGAGCTCCTCTTTCGCAAGCTGATCCCCTGGCCGAGCCTGTTCGGCGTCGAGAGCGAGGACCTCCGGGAGGAGGACGTGATCGGCCGGAGACGCGCCTGGTTCTGGCGGTTCTGGTTCAAGATCGCCGTCCTCCTCGTGATCACGACGACCGTCGTCTGGCTCTTCCACGGCGGCACGTGGCTGGAGACGCCCGTCGTACATGTGGGAGCAGGTCAAGACGATCCTGAGCTCGCCGACGCTGTGGACGCAGATGGTCTTCGTGTTCTTCCTCTTCTTCGCGAACTTCGCGATCCTCTTCGGCCCGCTGCTGCTGATGAACCTCTCGCAGATGCAGTCGTTCGAGCCGGGCGACGCCGAGTGGGGCGTGAAGATCGCCGACGTCCGCGGCCAGACCGAGGCGAAGGACGAGGTCAGCCGCGTCGTGGACATCTGGCAGTCGGGCGAGCAGTTCGAGCGGGCAGGTGGCAAGCGCGAGCGCGGTCTGCTCCTCTTCGGCGCGCCGGGAACCGGCAAGACGATGCTCGCGAAGGCGATCGCGACCGGCTTCAACTCCCCGTTCATCTCGATGCCGGGCTCCGGCTTCGCCGCCACGTTCATCGGCATCGACGCGATCATCGTGCGGCTGCTCGCTCGCAAGGCGAAGCGCCTCGCGCGCAAGTGGGGCGGCCAGTGCATCGTCTTCATCGACGAGATCGACGCCGTCGGCATGCGCCGCCGTCGCTCGGACGGGCGCGCAGGTCGTACGCGCCCGCTGTCGAACGGCCTCGACACGGAGGACGACCTGTTCTTCGGGCCGTGGGCGGCGCGCAACCCGTCCGGCGATCTCATCGTCGAGACCCAGGCGTGGCGCGACCGGCTGTTCGCGCAGCGCTCGACCTCGTCGTACGGCCGCCGAGCGGCTTCTACGCGCGCTTCAACCAGGCGGTCAACTGGTTCATGTTCCCCGGCGGGATGGGCGGCATGGGCGGCGGCCTCGCGCTCAACCAGCTCCTCGTCGTGATGGACGGGATCGACAACCCGCCGTTCTTCCGCCGTCACATCACCAGCACCGTGAACAAGACGCTGGACGCGATGTTCATCGTCCCACGCCGCGTCGGCGGCCGGCGCCTCCGCATCCCGGCAGCCCGCCCGCGCAAGGAGCAGATCTACTTCATCGGTGCGACCAACGTCCCCATCGATCGGCTCGATCCGGCCCTGATCCGCCCCGGCCGCATGGGCCGCCACGTCTGGTTCCGGACGCCGACGAAGGACGACCGTCTCGACATCCTCGACCTCTACATCGGCAAGGTCTCGCACGACGCCGACCTCGACTCGCCGAAGCGTCGTGACGAGATCGCACGCATCATGAGCGGCTACTCCCCCGCGATGATCGAGCAGGCGACCTCGATGGCGCTCACGCTCGCCCACCACGACGGACGGATGGCGTTCGGCTGGGACGACCTCGTCGAGGCGCTCACCACGCTGGACGCGGGGACGGCCATCGGCTCGGAGCACGTCGGCATCGAGAAGCGGGCCGTGGCGATCCACGAGGCGGGGCATGCCGCCGCCGGGCACCTCTACGTGAAGGGCTCCGAGTCCGCTCGCCTGACGATCAAGAAGCGCGGCGAGACCGGCGGTCACCACTGGATGATCCAGAAGGAAGACCGGATGTTCGAGTTCCAGCACGAGATGTTCGCGGACGTCGTGCACACGCTCGGCGCCATGGCGGCCGAGCGGGTGTTCTACGGCGAGAACACGAGCGGCGTCGGCGGCGACGTGATGAGCGTGACCTGGCGCACCGCCCGCATGGTCGGCGGGGCCGCGATGGGCCCGCAGCCGTTCCACGTCACCCCGCGTGACGGACAGACGGAGGAGCAGGCGCGTGAGGAGGTCCTGCGCCGCTTCGAGCGGATCGGGCTGCAGATCATGAACCGCACCAGCGGTGGTGGCCCGTTCGACTCGAATCCCGTCGCGGGCGTGCTCGGCGATCCCTCCAAGCGCGCGCTCGCGGCCCAGATCCTCGGGCAGGGCTACGTGACGGCGCACAACCTCGCGCAGACAAACCGAGCGGCGATCGAGCGCATCGCCGAGGTGCTCGAGCAGCGGCTCGAGATCATGGGCGACGAGCTGCTCGAGCTGCTCGACTCGGTCGGTCTGCGGATGCCGGAGTTCGATCTGGGCGACGAGGACGCGTGGCCGCCGGTCGAGTTCTCCGCGATGGGCACGGGGATGCGTCCCGAGCTCGCTCCCGGTGGCAGGCAGCGCCCCCCGGAGACGGATCCCGACACACCCGCGTCTACGTCAGGCCTGGAGGGTCCGGCATGAACGAGCACCCCATCCAGACCGTCGGCGCCCGACGTGCCCGGAGCCACGACCACCACGCCCGAGCCGACGCGCGCGGAGGCGCGGGCCGACCGGGCGCGATCCGCGGGGTACCGCTCCCGGTTCGCGATCGTCTATGTCGCGCTCGCCCTGGTCGCGGGCTGTCGGGATCGGCGCACTCGTCGTCCTCGTTGCGCGACCCGACGCCGCGCCGAGCCCGAAGTGGTCGGCCTGGGAGCCGAGCGGATCCGACTCCGCGCGGACGAAGCAGATCGCCGACCGCGTGGCGAAGGGATACCGGCTCGACAACGGCCAGCAGCTCGCGATCGCGCTCTCGGGGCCGCCGACCGTGACCGCCGGCGGCGACGGGCGGGACGGGTGACATCCCCGTCCGGGCGATCGCCGTGCGACCCGACACGTCGACCGGACAGGCGGAGGAGAGCGACATCTCGATCATCGGGGCCGACGGAAGCCACCAGTACATCCTGTGCGGCCTCGGGACGAACTGCTCGATCGCATCGGGACAGCCCTCCGAGGAGCGGCACGCGCTACTCCGGCGCGAGGCCGTGGAGCTCGCGCTGTACACGTTCAAGTACGTCCCCTCGATCGACAACGTGACCGTCTTCCTCCCGCCCCGGCCGGACGGTGCGGCGCCGCCGAACGCCGTCTTCCTCCGGCGCAGCGACCTCAAGCAGGAGCTCGGCGATCCCTTGCCCAAGACGCTCGAGCCGACGACTCCCACGATGGCCCAGCTCAAGGGCCGCGAGCTCGGGACGATCAACCGCCTCACGCGACCGCACCTGTACCAGTACGAGTACCAGCAGGCGCAGGACGGGTCGGCGGTGCTGGTCCTCAGCCCGGTCGTCACGACCAGCTGAGCCTCGTGGCGCCCGATCCGCGGCTCGTCCGCGCGAAGGCGCGCCTCGACCGTCTCGACTGGTACCCGACGCCGGTGCGGATCGACCGCGTGCGCGTCGTCGTCGCGCCCTGGTTCTTCCGCCTTCCCGTACGTCAGGCGGTTCGACGGCTACACGTGGCCGCGGCTGATCCTGCTGCGGCTCACGACGTCTCGGACGACCTCGTCACGCACGAGCTGTGCCACGTCTGGCAGCTCCAGCACCGGCCGCTGGCGCTGATCGCCTCGTACCCGCTCGCCGGGTACCGGCGCAACCCGTTCGAGGTGCAGGCACGGCTGGCCGCGACGTGCACCCGGAGCGCTGCGCCCGGGCCCGTAACGCTCTGCCAACACTCGGCCGGGTACGTCGGCTCGATCGTGCCCCGCGCCGTTGCTCCCCTGGTCGCGTGCGCGACGGCCATCGCCTTCACGGCGCTCCTCTCCGCCGTCACCACGGCGGGCGCGCGCAGCACGACGCCGCAGGTCGCGGTGCGCTGCCGTTCAGGCCACGGCCTTCACGGCGAGGGTCGACTGGGACGTCGACCGGCCGGCCCGGATCGTCGTCGCCTTCGGCTCCGGCACGGAGCCTGCCGTCTGGTCGAAGATCGTGACCGCGCCTCGCGCCGGGCGCTACTCGACCACACTCACGCCGCTCGAGCCGGCGACCGACTACGCGCCGAGATCGTGCCCTCGCCGGCACGGCGCGCTCCGGGAGCGTCGCGACCGTCGCGCACCGGCCCGATGCCCGTCGTGGCGAAGTCGCGCGCGACGCCGACCGCCCTCAAGGTCAACACGCGCCCTTCCTCCCGCGCATGGTCTTCAGACAGTGCCCGTCGGCCTTCCCCTCCAGCATCGCGGCCGGGATCAACGTGTTCATGGGCACGGCCTGCGGGCCGCCGCGACTCTCGATGACGGCGCTCGCCGGAAAGGCGCTGCTCGTGCCGGACGTCGCCTCCCGCGCCGACGGGGCCGGAGTGATCGGCTGGCACCAGCTCGACGAGGCCGACATGCTCGTCTCGACCGGGCGAGGCAGCTCCCGTCGCTGCCACCGTCGTCGCGCACGGGGCGCACGACGTTCCTCACGCTCTCGAACCACGTCTGGTCGGGTGCAGCGCAGCTGCCGGGCAAGGCGAAGCTCTATCCCGCGCTCGTCGCGCGCGCCGAGGTCGTGGGCGTCGACATCTACCCGCTGCAGGTCGTTCTGCCGGAAGGACGTGCTCGGGGCGGTGTACGCCGCGCAGCGCGAGCTCGTCGCGCTCGCGGCGGGCAAGCCGACGTTCCAGTGGATCGAGGCCGATCCGATGGGCGTCTGCGCCGGCCTCGATCCCAGCCCGCGCGATCGTGCGGGCCGAGACGTGGCTCGCGATCGCGGGCGGGGCGCGTGCGATCGGCTACTTCCCCGAGAACTGGCGGCCCACGATCCGCGCCGAGATCACGCGCCTGAACCGCGAGATCCGCGCCCTCGCGCCCGCGCTGCTCGCAGCCGAGACGCCGGTCAGCGTCGTCGCCCCCAGCCGCGTCCTCGCCGGAGGGCGCGTCCACAACGGGGCGACGTACGTGATCGCGGTCAACCCCACCTTCGCCCGCGTCGGCGCGACGATCATCGTCCCGGCGCTCGGCCCTGGCCTCCGCAGCCTGCGCGTGCTCGGCGAGGATCGGGCCGTGACGGTGACGCGACGAACGCTTCTCCGACCGGTTCCGCGGCCTGCAGGCACGCGTCTACGTCGCCCCGCCGCCCGGCTTCGAGTCGCCGCGCGTGCGGTCCTCGCACCGAACCGACCCGGCCGCGGACGCCTCATCCACAACACGCCGCGGCGGCAACGCCGCCGCGCTTCAGGGATCGTCGCGATCGAGGATCCGCTCCTGCGAGCCCGATCTGCGGAAACGCCTCGCGGATCGTCGCCACCGAAGCGCCACCCCCGCGAACACCTCATCCACAACACACGCCGCGGCGACAGCCGCCGCCTTCAGGGATCCTCGCGATCGAGGATCCGCTCCTGCGGATCCTCGATCTGCGGGCAAGCATGGGCGGTGACGGGCTCGAACCGCCGACCCCCTCGGTGTAAACGAGGTGCTCTACCAGCTGAGCTAACCGCCCAGGGACGGGATCGTACCCGGGCCGCAGCCGAGCCCGGCAGCCGGGAGGCCGCCCTACGAGCACCTGGCGTCGCCTCGTCCACGGCGACGCCCGACGCAAGACAGAAGAAACCCTCGAACGAGCGACGCGGAACACAGGTCGGGTGTGCGATAAGGAACCATGCTCTCGGGCATCCGACACCCCGTCTCTGACCCCCGGGTGTCGTGCGGCGTTGTACCGGTCTGTCCTGCGGCAACCGGCGTCGAGAGACGCCACGGCCCAGTGCACCCGGACCTCGCCGCCCATGCTGTCTAGGCGCCGCCACGACGACGGATCCGTGCCGCCCTTCCGGGGCGACGTCGACGCGCTCGCAGCTCGGGTCGACGAGCTCGCCGCGATCGTGCGCGAGGCGTCGGGCTCGGTCACTGCCGTCCAGGGCGAGCTCGCCCGGTCGAAGCGCCACCGCTCCGACGAGGTCGCAGCCGTCGGCCAGGCCCTCCGCCGTGTCCAGGACGAGCTCGCAGATCTCCGCCGCCGCCCTCCGGCCGCGCCGACCGCCCCTCGTGGCGAGATGCAGGCCGAGGAGCTCGGCGTGCTCGCCGACCGTGTTCGGACCCTGTCCGACATGGTCGCCGAGAACACGGGACAGCTCGCAGCGCGGGAGGGCGGTCTCGCGGCCGTTCGCAGCGCGCTCACCGAGGAGGGGGTCAGGGTCGACGAGGCGCTCGCCGACGTCCGCCGGGAGATCGCTGCACTGGCCACTCGGGTGGCTGCCGCAGCGGTGCGTCCCGTCGCAGCGTCGGACGAGCGCCTCGGCGGCCGGATCGACGCGCTCGGCGATCGCGTCGACGACCTCTCCGGCACCGTGCGCCAGACCGCAGGCGAGCTGGTCGCGACACGCGGCGAGCAGACGCGCGTCGCCGAGAAGGTCACCGGCCTCGAGGGAGCGCTCGAGCGCCGGACAGCCGAGACGCAGTCGGCACTGATGGCGCTCGAGCGGGAGATCGGACGGCTGCACAAGCACGTCGCCGCGAACCCGGCCGCGGACGACCAGACGAAGCGACTGGCCGGCTCGGTCGACGCGCTGGGCGACCGCATCGAGACGATCTCCGGCATCGTCCGTGAGAGCGCCGGACGCCTGGCGGCACGCGAGGAGCTCACCGCCGCGCTCGACGAGCGGCTGACGGCCCTCAACGGGAGCGTGGAGACGATCCGGCTCGAGCTGCGACAGCGGCGGGCGATCACGGTCGTCGAGGCCGCCGGGGTCACGCCCCATGCGGCAGGAGAGATCGCGCCGCTTGCCGAGTCGCTCCAGGCCCTGACCGCGCGGGTCGACGCTCTCGCCGGCGAGGCGGACGAGGTCGACGGCGCGCTGCACGAGGCGCTCACGGCGCGGGTCGATGCGCTCGAGACCGACGGGGCGGCCCTGCGCGAGCAGGTGACAGCCGCCGTCGGTGAGCTCGCAGCCGGCCAGGAGCGGATCGGCCAGGAGCAGGAGGTGCTGGCGTCGGACGTGGCAGCACTCGCCGGCGACCACCGGGAGCTGGCCGCGGCGCAGCAGGCGTTGCGCACGGACGTCACCGAGTCCGTCACCGCGCTCGACGCGCAGCACGAGGAGATGCGCACCGAGGTCGCGGAGTCGGTCTCGGCGCTCTCGGCCGGGCAGCAGGAGCTCGCCGACCACCAGCAGCGACTGAGGACGGAGCTCACCGGTTCGGTCGAGGAGCTCGCGACCGACCAGCTCGCTCTTCGTGCCGATCTCACGTCACGCGTCTCGGAGCTCGCCACCAGCCACGAGCGCCTCGCAAGCGACATCGAGCTCGTCTCCGCCGTCGCCCACGAGGCGCTGGAGCGCGAGCTGCCGGATCCCGGCCCGGTGCTGCACGAGCTTCAGGCCAAGCTCGAGCGGATCGATGCCGACCGCCAGGTCGTCGCCGAGCAGCTCGCCGAGGCCGAGACGGCCTGGCGCGACGAGCGCGAGGCGCTCCAGACACGGCTCGAGCAGATCACGTTCTCGGCGGAGGGCCTCCCCCCGGGCGAGGACGCCGAACGGCTCGTCCACGAGCTCGTGATCCGCCTCGACCGGCTCGAGCGCGAGCGAGAGTCCGTCGCGGACATCGCCTCGCTGGCCGACGGCTGGCGCAAGAGCCTCGGGACGCTCGCCGCCCGGGTCGAGTACGGGCTGATCAAGCTCTCACAGGCGTCCGAAGCGCCCGCAGGGCCTGCAGAGGCTCAGGAGCTGGTGGAGCTCGCGGCGCGCGTCGCGTCGATGGAGAACGACCGCGACAGCGTGATGGGCGAGCTGAGCCGCGCGACCGAGAGCTGGGCCACCGAGCGCGCCGCGCTGCACGAGCGCGTGGCCGAGCTGGCGGCGCGGATCGTCACCGGCCCGATGGACGCCGGCACGGCGAGCGGCGTCGCGAGCGGCGAGCTCGGGGACGCATCACAGGAGCTCGACCGCCTCCGCATCGGACTCGAGGGCATGCGGATGCGCCTCGCCTACCACGAGAAGACCGTCGCCGAGATGGGTGGAGGACGGCTCACCACCCGGCTGGACGAGCTGACCAGCCGCCTCGACCGCCTCCAGCAGGCGATCGCCTCGGGGAGCGTCGCCGCGGGTGCTCCGGGGTCGGGGGACGCGCTCCTCGGCGTCGACGTCGACGGACTCATGCAGCGCGTCGAGCACGCCGAGCGCGCCGCCTACGACCAGCGCAAGGACATGCTCGGGCACCTCGAGAAGATCGCCGCGCAGATGGACTGGCGGCTGCAGCGGCTCGAGCGCACCGAGGCCCGCGTCATCGCCTGATCAACGCGACGGCGTAGCCCGCGGACGCGGGTATCCTCGCCTGGCCGCCCCCATCGACTAGCGGTCCAGGTCACCACCCTTTCAAGGTGGCTGCACGGGTTCGAATCCCGTTGGGGGCATCATCATCATCGTTCCTCAGGGCGAGCGTCTGGCGCACCCGTGGCCCGAACGCGGACGCGTCAGGCGGATGGGCCGTCGGGCACGGCACCGAGCTGCTGCATCATCGTCATCGCGTCCATGACTCCCCAGTGCTCGCGCGCGAGCCCGTCGTCGCCGAAGCGGATGATGTCGATGAGCTGGACGTCGACGGACTTGCCCGTCGCCGGCATCCCCATGAACTCGCCCTGGTGGGTGCCGGTCGCCCGCACGCGCGCGACGACCTTGTCACCGCTCGCGAGGACGTCCTCCGCGTCCATCCTCAGGTCGGGGAACGCCGCGAGGTACATCCGGAAGAAGGCCTGGACCCCCTCCTTCGTCGGCTGGAGACCGGGCAGCTCCTCGTGTTCGACGAAGTCGTCGGCGAGCGCGTCGCCGAAGCCGTCGACATCCCCGTCGTTGATCAGCTCGTACAGGCGTCGCATCGTGGCGGCATGATCCATCGCTTCCTCCTTGGGCGTGTGGTGCGGCGATCATACGCCAGTCGAGAACTCCTCCAGGCCGCCCGATCGGCGGCACGATCGCTTCCGGGCCACGGTCCGAGCAGGTCGCTCGAGGAGCGACCGCTACGCGACGCGATCGTCGTGACGCTCGAGGTCGAGCGCACAGCCGTTGATGCAGTAGCGCATCCCGGTCGGCCCCGGGCCGTCGGGGAAGACGTGGCCGAGGTGTCCGCCACAGCGCGCGCAGACGACCTCCTCGCGGCGCATCCCGTGGCTCAGGTCGAGACGCACCTCGACCGCGGCGTTCCCGGCCGGCTCGACGAAGCTCGGCCAGCCCGACCCCGAGTCGAACTTGGCGTCGCTGCGGAAGAGCTCGGCGCCGCACCCTGCGCAGCGATAGACGCCGGGGCTCTTCTCGTCGAGGTAGGGACCCGTCCACGCGCGCTCCGTCGCCTGTCGACGGAGCACGGCGTACTGCTCGGCGGTGAGCCGGGCCCGCCACTCCTCGTCGGTGAGCTCGACGCGCTCGGTCACAGGACGATGAGGGAGACGGCGACGAACTGGACGGCTGCGGCGGCTACCACGAGGAGGTGGAACACCTCGTGGAACCCCATCCACTGCGGGAACGGGTTCGGGCGCTTGGTCGCGTAGGCGACCGCGCCGAGCGAGTAGAGCACCCCGCCGACGATCACGAGGATCGTCCCGGCGACGCCGACGTTCGCGACCATCTGCGGGACGGCGATCACGCCGACCCAGCCGACGGCGATGTAGGCGGCGGTGGTCAGCCACCGCGGTCCTTCGATCCAGGCCATGTTGAGCGCGAGGCCGAGCAGCGCTCCTCCCCAGGCGAACGCGAGCACGATCCACCGGGTCGGCCCCTCGAACGCGAGCAGGGCGAACGGCGTGTACGTGCCGGCGATGAACAGGAAGATCGCCGAGTGGTCGGCGCGACGCGCCCACCGGCGACCGGAATCGCTGCGCCACGGGAAGCGGTGGTAGAGCGCGCTCGCTCCGAACATCGCGGCCAGCGCGAGCGCGTACACCCACGCGGAGAACGTCGCAAGACCGCCGTCGGCGAGGACCGCGAGAACGACGCCGGCCACGATCGCGCCGACGAACGCGACCAGTGGAAGACGCCGCGGAGGCGGGGGCGCTCGACGTGCTGCACCCCCGAATTGTCGCACGAGAACGAGAGGTGCGGTCGGTCCCGCGACGGTCGCGGCGCGGGATCCCTACGCTTGTCGGGTGCGCTTCCGCAAGGACGCCCGGCTCGACACGTCCCAGGTCGAGGACTACCGCGGTCGGCGCGGCCCCGCGGGCTGCCCCGCTCGCCCTCGGCGGCGGAGGGCTGATCGGGGTCGTCGTGCTCCTGGCGATCATCCTCCTCGGCGGCAACCCGCTCGGCGGCGGGCCGGGGTCCGACCTCGGCGACCTCGCCGGGCAGACGGTCGGACCAGGGACGCCGTCGACGGCGCTCGCCGACCGACTGCCAGACCGGGGCGGACGCGAACGAGCGCGAGGACTGCCGCATCGTCGCCGTGGTCAACAGCGTCCAGGCGTACTGGGCGAAGCACGCTCCGCGGGTACGAGCCCGCGCGGACGCGGTTCTTCACGGGCGCGATCAGACACGGGCTGCGGCGCGAGCGACCTCCGCCAGCGGGCCCTTCTACTGCCCGAACGACCGCTACGTCTACATCGACCTCGGCTTCTTCGAGCAGCTGCAGTCGCAGACTCGGCGCGCGGGGCGGGCCGCTCGCAGAGGCGTACGTGCTCGCGCACGAGTACGGCCACCACGTCCAGAACCTCACCGGCGTCCTGCGCTCGCGCCGACCGCGACACCGGCCCGCAGGGCGGGCAGGTGCGGGTCGAGCTCCAGGCCGACTGCTACGCCGGCCTCTGGGTCGCGCAACGCGCTCGACACCGGGTTCGTCGAGGACATCACGCGGCAGGACGTCGCCGATGCGCTCGACGCAGCGGCCGCGGTCGGCGACGATCGCATCCAGGAGGCGGCGCAGGGACGCGTCACGCCGGAGTCGTGGACGCACGGCTCGGCGGAGCAGCGGCAGAGCTGGTTCGTCCGCGGGATCGAGGCATCGGGCCCGCAGAGCTGCGACACGTCGAGAGGGCGCGTCTGAGGCCCCGCGAGGGGTCGCCGACCGACGGTACCCGTCCCTACACTGCGGGCGCGGGCCGTTAGCTCAGCTGGTAGAGCAGGGGACTTTTAATCCCAAGGTCGCTGGTTCGATCCCAGCACGGCCCATGAGGATTCATGCGGGATCGCGGGCCGGAGCCCTCACCGACGGGCGAGGGGGCAACAGACGGGGCAACAAAACGGGTCGAAATGGCGGTCACCGAGACGCCTCGATCACCACCTGAACCCCTCGCCGAGCGGCGTGCCCGCTTGGTGCTGCTCGCAGCCGGCTTCGCCTACGTGACTATGCGTGGTTTGTTCGGATGGCAGCCTCCCGAAGCCGTGCGAGACTCCTGATGACTGGCACCAATCGCCAGGAGAGGCTGAGGTGGCAGGAGTGTCTGCGGTCTTGGGGGATGTCCTCTTGGTGGGCCGCGTCTGATCGCTCCGACCGGACGTGCTACGCCGGCTGACGAGATCGCGCGCGGTTGTCCGCTCGATGCTCTGGCTGCGCTCGGCTCAACTAGAGGAGGCGAGATCGTTGAGACTCGCTCGCAGACTCGGTCTCGCGACACTGCTGGTGTTATGTGTCGCGTCTGTCCTGCCAGCCTTCGCGCGGGCGGACGGAACTCCCGTCATCACCATCGACAAGATGTTGCAGACGGCGCAGCCCGGCTACTACGAGCCGGGCGACTCGATCACGTTCCGCTACGAGGTCACCGGTAACGACCGCTTCGTCAACGTTACGGTGAGGACGACAAGTGCTCGCCGGTGACACCGGTGCTCGCCGCCAGCGGGCGAACGGCTACAACATCGGCGACACGCTCGCGCCGTACGGGCGCGCTGAACGGCGCTGCCGGCGGAGAAGTGGATCTACACCTGCACGACAACCGCGCCAGCCTGGGTCAACCCGGGTGCTGTCGTCGACGAACAAGGCCGAGGTGACGGCGACGTCGCCACGCCGCCCGGGTGGGAGATCTACCAGGGCATCACGTTCACGGATGACGACACCTTCACGTTGAAGGCGGTCGCGTTGCGGAAGGCGGTGTTCATCTTCTGGAACTACAACGTCGGCATTGCTGATCCGGGTGCTGCGAACGTCAACTTCACGGTTGACGTGAAGGAGAGCGGCACGACCATGGGGACGGAGACGGTCTCGGTCAACGACCCCTTGTACATGTGGATGGCTCCAGGAACATGGCAACTGAAGGAGCGGACGCCGCCGGCCGGGTATCGCGTGTTCGACGGTCGCGACACCTGGAACGTGAACCTTGCTGATAGTTGGCGGGACAACTCGTTCATCAACGGCAGCGACTTCGACCTGGCTATCGCGAAGTCCGGCCCTGAATGGGCATACGGCGGTAGTGCCGTCATCTACACGTACACCGTCACGAACAGCGGCCCTGCCGCTGTCACGCCGGTCGTGACCGACAACAAGTGCTCGCCCGTCACGTACTTCAGCGGCGACACGAGTCGGCCGACGGGAAGATCCAGTCGACGGAGACGTGGACGTTCAAGTGCACGACGACGCGGAGTTGGCCGGGCGTGTTCAACGCCGGCTACCCGTGGTCGCTCACCAACACGGCCACGGTCGTCGCCGACGAAGCCGATGATCTCGCTCCCGCCTATGAGGGCGGGCCGATCTTCGGCGGCGACACGAACGCGGCCAACAACACAGCCACCTACACGCTGTACGCGTTCGTGCTCCGCAAGGACGTCGGCTTGTACAACGATGGTGCCTACCCGAACTTCGGAGCGTTCTCCAACAACACGGTCTTCACCGTGGACATGTACAAGGGTGCCACGCTGAAGACGACCTTCACGATCAGGGAGAGCACGCCGAAGTACCTCTGGCTCTCAAGTGGCACGTGGAAGTTCACCGAGGTGAACATCCCCGCCGGCTACTTCGCGTTCTACCCGGACGCGACGATCACGTACACAACCGGCTCCGGATACCCGGACTGGACGCACCTCAACGTGACCTGGTCGGGGTGCAGCCACGGCTACTGGAAGAACCACACCACGTCGTGGCCGGCTGGCTATCTGCCCAGCCAGACCGTCGGAACCTACTTCACCGGCAGCGGCTTCTCGACGTCGACCCTCGCGCAAGCGTTGGCGTTCGGAGGCGGAAGCGGCGTGGCAGGAGCCGAGCAGATCCTGCTCAAGCAGGCTGTTGCCGCGCTCCTGAACGAGGCGAAGTACGGGACGGCGTTTGGCCCATACGCCTCTGTTGCAGCCCTCAAGACGGCCGTGAGCGCCGCGCTCGCAAGTGACGACCGCGGCACGATGATCACGCTCGCAGGAGCACTCGACTACTGGAACAACGGCGTCTGCCGCTAGCACCCAGGAAGACGGACAGGCGTCCCAACACTGGACGCCCTCCGGACAAGGAGGCCCGCCCCGGCGGGCCTCCTGCGTCACTACGAGACGCGGCGGTCGTGCAATCGGCCTAAAGGCGCGCGGATCTACCCCCCAGCTCCGCCAATGGGCAACAGGGAACCAGCCACCCAGGAGCAGGCGACGCCGGCGAATCTATGTTTTATCCAAATCATATTCAAAATCAAACTCTCGAAAGAATACGACACGTACACTAACCGCAAAAACGGATGCACTCAGGGCGAGTGAGCAGTTACTAAAGCAATGAACTGACAGAGGCAAGGTTATTTCATTGGATAACGGAACTTTTGCTACAGATCTTTAACCCTTAGCTCCCAACAGAGAACGTCTGATCCTTAGGACATTATTTTCAACATTTCTAAAAAAGACTTTGCCACAAAAGACTAGAACCAAAGCCTCCAGTCACTTTCTAACTTGTCTAACAAGTCTAAGCCAGAAATATTTGTTATTCTTGTTCTGAAAAAATAACGAATTAAACCGTATTGTATATCTTCTACAAAAAAGTAAGATAAAGTGTAGGAAGAGCGAAAGTTTCAAATTATGACACGTTGACAAATATGCAATTAAAGCATGGGTTTCTGTTCCGCTAACGATCAAACTGAAACACTCGATCTGTCACTTTCGCAATTAAAAAATCGAGAAATTGAAAACCTTACAGTTCAGTATAGGACTGTTTTCCGCGCCGAACGTAAAAATAATATTGATTCTAAACTATTTCTACCGAAACTAGTGAATAGCCTTGTTATCTATAAAGCGTTTCCCTGATTGTGATAATAGCCATCTAGTACTTGCTTAGTTTTTAACTCTCCATCTCTTATAGAATCCTTTATAGTATCTATTGAAAAATCTGCATTCTCATAAAGATCCGGGAATGGCTCGTCTCTGGATATATAATATAGACCTTTAACCTCTGCACCACGCTCTGATATTTTCTTGTATTTTGCTTTAATCTTTTCAAATTGCTCTTTGTCCTGAGCATTTTCTAAATCAAAACGATTTTCAATGACATGATAGAGTTCATCTATGAATCTAAGGTAATAGGTAAAAGTTTTAGCCAGTTTTTTGTTATGTAGAGTTTTATCACAGAACATTATATCTCTTATCCTATGCTCTACCTCTAACAGGTTAGCTGGCAGTCTCTCAGAAAATCTAGGATAATTTTCTACAAGAAAAACTCTTTTGTCTTTAGCTGGTGAAGCATCTATTACTTCTCTTAATGGGGTATTACTTAGCAAACTGCCATCCCAAGCGTAGATCCCTTTTTCCACTTCCACCCATCTAAAGTAGTATCTTGGATAGCCAGTTGTTGCTAGTATATGCTTCGAGGTTATTCGTTGTTTGCTACTATCAAAAATTAGTGGCTCTGAAGTCAATACGTTTACAGCAGTTATTATCAGACGTGCGTTAGGCATACCGTTAGGTTGTAACTTGTTATAATCGATATATTTTTCGAGGTTGTTTACTAATGGAGAATGGTCATATAAATAAGTCCATTCATGAGGCACAAAGTACTCTGGATCAGTAACAGCAAATTCCGGTCTCCATCTGGGAATAAAGACTTTTTTATTTCCATAGATTGCTGCACTATAAAATGATATCAATGATTTAAGCTGTGAAATATGGGTTAGTGCAGAATGATCTGCTGATGAAGAAGACGAAGTAGATGTGCCATTAGTTGACATTGGATGTTCCCTTGCAGATGATAACGGTTTCATAAATGGAAAAAAATTGAAGTTTGGATTACCGCTGCTGCTTCCTTCTGCTAGTTCCAACCAAAATTGCTCTAAGGCCTTTTCAGGATGGTCTTTTTCTTTACTACCTGCTATTACAGAAGCATTTAGTCCTCCAATCGAAGTACCTGCAATTATATCAATTTTTATATTGCTGCTTGCAAGGGCTTTGAGGACTCCACATCCAAAAGCACCTAAAGATCCTCCGCCTTGAAGTATTAGAACATTCTCAATAGTGTCTGACATACTTGATATTATCAATATTATTGGTTTTTGATAAATGTGCTTGTCATAGTAGGTGGTTGTATCAGTTTACTCCACATAATGCTCGTAAATTAATTAATAAACGTACAGACTTTATATTTACAAACTCAAGCATTCCGCATCCGGATAATTCTCTACCAAATCCACTACTCTTTACTCCTCCAAATGATGCTCGAGGATCTGGAACTACTACATTAGGACGGAACTATTCCTGATTGAACCCATTGACGATAACCTTTCTGCTTTGTCTAAATTCTGTGTCCATATGCTCCCCAAGACCAAATTTTGAATCATTTGCAATTACTAACTAACTACTAATTACTAACTAATACACACGCTAGAATATTCAGTGGGGAAATATGAGAGGAAAATTCCTAAATAGCAGGATGACCTAAAATTAAAAATGAATCAAAACTTTTCTGAATTAAAGGTGAAAGGAAAAAAATGAGCCAGATTACCAAAAAGTCGGGCAAGGGTAACAACCACGGGGTCGTCTCGGAGGTGTCCGCGTACATGACCGTCATGCCAGGCCACGAGGAGGAGGCGCGCGCGGCTTGCTCGCCGCTTCGGCGAGATGCTGAAGAAATCAGACTGGAAGAACATTGCGAAGACCGGTCTGCGCGACGCGCGGTTGGTGAATTTCGATAACGGTCGGCGACTCATGTTCGCCTCTGGCTTCGAGACTGACTGGGATCCGTACGTCGACGATGCCATTCTGGTCGTTGGCATTCAACATTTCCTGGACTGGATGCAGCATACGGTAGAGGCCGAGGAACTTGTGGCATCGGTGAAGTCACTTGTCAAGGACCTTGACCAAAATGACCCCGCTTTCGCGGAGAAAGTGAAGCCGGCCGGCGTCCAGCTCAAGGCGCTCATTCAGAAGATACAGACCCCAGCGACCACGTACTTCAACGCGCTGAGCGATCTAACGGTGCCGCAGATCAAGAAGGCCCAGAGCCTGCAGCAGGCCTTCCAGCAAGTGCTCGACGACCCTGCAGCCCAGGAAGCGCTCCAACATCCAGCCCTGAAACCGCTGCTAGAGCAGGCGGCCGGGTGACCTGGGCTACATAGGTTCAAGGAGTAGAGTAGGCACATGTCAGATCATTTCTCCGGACCTCGCGCGATCGCAGGTCCGGCCGGCGACATCTGTGATCTCTATGCATTCCCAAGCCCTGAGCGTCCCGGCCACATCGTGCTCGTGCTGGACGTGCTGCCAAATGCCCCAGCCGATTCGCACTTCTCCGAGGCGATCGTCCATCGCTTCAGGCTGCGACCGGTCACCATAGGAGGCGTCGGACCAGCCGCGGCCTTTCCTTTCGCCGGGGAGGACCAAGAGTTGGTCTTCAGCTGTCACTTCGAGGCTCCGCGGCAAGGCGGAGCCGGTGTGGCGCCGGTGCAGGAAGGCTGGTGCGTGACGCCGTCCGGAGAAACAACACGTTTCCGTGTTAACGATGAGCAAGGGGCGAGCAGCGACGGCCTCCGCGTATTTGCCGGGCTCAGAGCGGAACCATTCTTCATAGATGTGCAGGGACTCATAGAGTCGCAAAAGACTGGGCGGCTTGCCTTCAAAGAGGTCGGGACCAATGCCGCGGTCGGCTTCAACGTTCTAAGCATCGTCGTCGAGGCTGACTGCCAGCCGTGGCTGCGCAACGGCCGCGGGCCACTGTTAGGAGTGGTCGGCGAGACGGTGGTCGCCGGCAAGCTCCCGGTCCGCATCGAGCGGATAGGCCGCCCCGAGATCAAGAATGTGATCTTGCAGCTGAAGCAGTTTGACCAGGTCAACCGCGACTTGGAGGTACGCGACCTCTACAACCTTGAAGACGCCTTCCACATGAGCAAGGACTATGGTGGTGTCTATCGTGCTCGGATGCACGCCAACCTCGCAATGAATGATCGTCTCGATGGGAAAATAGATTGGCCGCTTGGCCCCGATGGAGCCCATCCCCTG